>NZ_JAZARW010000001.1:2695901-2706763 GCF_036233805.1 Klebsiella sp. EMBS2024
AAAAAAAAGCCGGAGGTTTCCCTCCGGCTTTTCTCAATCACATCACGCTACGCCTTACGCCACATCTTCGTACTGCGGCACCGGGTTGCGGAAGCTTTTGGTCACGCAGGCCAGATAGACCAGACCGATACCGGCCCAGATCAGGCCCAGAATCATCGAGCTCTCTTCCAGGTTGACCCACAGCGCGCCAACGGTCAGGGCGCCGCACATCGGCAGGAACAGATACTGGAAGTGGTCTTTCAGCGTCTTGTTGCGCTTCTCACGGATCCAGAACTGGGAAATCACCGACAGGTTAACGAAGGTAAACGCCACCAGCGCACCAAAGTTAATCAGCGCCGTCGCCATCACCAGGTCGAAGTTAATCGCCAGCAGCGCAATCGCGCCGACCAGGATGATGTTCATCGCCGGAGTGCGCCAGGTCGGGTGCACGTAGCCGAAGAAGCTTTTCGGGAACACGCCGTCGCGGCCCATAACGTACATCAGACGCGCCACGCCAGCGTGCGCCGCCATACCGGACGCCAGTACGGTGATGGTGGAGAAGATCAGCGCGCCAACCTGGAAGGCTTTACCTGCCACGTAGAGCATAATTTCCGGCTGTGACGCATCCGGATCTTTAAAGCGCGAGATATCCGGGAAGTACAGCTGCAGGAAGTAGGTGGCAAAGATGAAGATCAGGCCGCCGATCAGCGCGGTCAGGAAGATCGCGCGCGGGATGACGCGCTCTGCATCTTTGGTCTCTTCCGACAGGTTGCTGATGCCGTCGAAACCGGTAAACGAGAAGCACAGGATCGTCGCCCCGGTAATCATCGGGATCACGTGCGCGTCACCGGACCAGAACGGACGGCTGCTGGCCAGCGTACCGGCGCCCTCGCCTTCAAACACGCCATAAATCACCATGCCGAGGATAACGGCAATCAGCACCACCTGCAGCACCACGATCACGGTGTTGAAGTTGGCCACGGATTTAATGCTGCGCAGGTTAAAGGCGGTCATAAAGGCGACCAGCGCGATAACAAACACCCACGACGGAATCGAAGGCACCAGCGCTTCAAAATAGATTTTCGCCAGCAGAATGTTGATCATCGGCGCGAACAGGTAGTCGAGCAGCGAGGACCAACCCACCATAAAGCCAACGGTCGGGCTGATGGATTTCTGCGCATAGGTATACGCCGAGCCGGCAGAAGGGTAACGACGTACCAGCTTGCCATAGCTCAGGGCAGTAAACAGGATAGCGATTAACGCAAAGGCGTAGGCCGTCGGCACGTGACCGTCGGTCATACCAGAGACGATACCAAACGTATCGAACAGCGTCATCGGCTGCATATAGGCCAGGCCCATCATTACAACCGGAACTAACGTAAGCGTTTTACGTAATTCCACGCGAGAGGTATTTGGAGTAGCGTTATGCGACATAGTTATCCCCTTTTACGGTGAACGCCAGCGCGTAAGCAAAAAATTGCCCCATTTCTTTCTATTCCTCAGCGACAACGACTGTCGGTTTTTAGTAAATATCTATCCGGTACGAAGCCCGGCCTCTTGGTATTGAATGATGTGTCTTTCGACCAAAAAAATAACCGACACTTTAAAAAAAAGCGTCGGCTAGTCTCTGGTTTTCAGGCCGCATATTTTGCAACAAATTCAACGGCGTTGACAAGATGTTATGAAGTTCATTGCGTAAGCATAATTTTTAACGTGCTAATATCTATACGGTTTCCGTATGATAAATTGTAAAAATAGCACTATTTGCTAATAGCGTTTCCCGCCACCATTTGCCAGCCAAACCGCAGGTGGCGTCATTCCAGGCGATCCACGCGCGTTGACGAGGCGATAACCCGCGCACGGTCATGCAGACCAGCTCGCCGCTGTCCAGCAGACCCTGCACCTGATAGCGCGGCAGGCACCCCCAGCCCAGCCCCAGGCGCAGCAGCGCCAGCTGCCCCGCGGCGTCACACACCGTCAGGGTCTCCTGATCGCTGAGTAGCGCCCCGCCCTCGCCGGTGGCCACCGCCCGGTAACGGCGCAGGGTTCGCCAGCTTAGCGGTGCGCGGTGTCGCGCCAGCGGATGCTGTGGGGCAACGACCAGCAGCAGCTCCAGCTCGCCGAGGGGGAGATAGTCATAACCGCTCAGCGGCGGCGGTTCGCCGAGCGCCCCCAGCAGCAGATCGGCCTGCCCGTCAGTCAGCGGCCGCCAGTCCAGCAGGGAGGGGTTCAGCGTGAAGTGCAGCCGGGTCAGCGGCTGTTGTTGATAAAATGCAGCGATTGGCGGCGAGAGCAGCGCCACGGGAAAGGTGCTGTCCACCGCCAGACGAAGGCTATTCTCCCACCCCTGCTGCAGCTTAACCGCCCGGTTCTCCAGTTCGCGGGCGATATGCAGCACCTCCCGCCCTTTCTCCAGCAGCATCTGTCCGCTGGGGGTAAAGCGCGCGCGATGGCCGCTGCGGTCGAGCAGTTGAATATTGAGATCGCTTTCCAGGCGGTGAATGGTGTAGCTCAGCGCCGAGGGCGTTTTAAAGAGCTTTGCCGACGCGGCGGCAAAGCTCCCCTCTTTTTCCAGGGCATCCAGGATCACGAGGACATCCAGCAGTGGTTTCATCGCTACCCCCTTACGGTATGCGAATCACCGCTGGCGGATCACTCCATCGGCATCACCAGCGGATCGGGGTACTGGTACTCAAACCCCAGCTCATTGCAGATACGATTGCCATCCACAATCTTGCCCTGGCCGCCGTCCGGGCTGTCGCTGAACACCGGCGGCGGCAGACCGAGCTCGCGGGCCATCTGCGGATAAAAGAGGCCGCGCGCCGGATGGCGGGGCGCACATAGATTATAGATGTGCCCGCCCTTCGGGGCCTGCAGCAGCAGTTCGATAGCGGCCACCACATCCTGCAAATGCACCAGATTGACCACGTGCTGGCCATCCGGCGCCGACTTGCCGGCAAAAAAACGCCCCGGATGGCGGGAAGGCCCCACCAGCCCGGCCAGGCGCAGAATATCCACCGATGTCCCCGGCAGGTTGTGCAGCCAGTCCTCCAGCTCCTTGAGCACCTGTCCGCTGGCGGTTTGCGGCAGACGCGGGGAATTCTCCTTCACCGTACCGTTGACGTTGCCATACACCGAGGTGGAGCTGGTGAAGACGATCCGCGGAATATGGTAAGCCAGCGCGGTATCGACGATCTCCTGCACCGCCTGTAGATAAAACCCTTCCCCTGCCCCGGTACGCCGGGCCGGCAGGGTGATCACCAGCGCATCGACGTTCATCAGCGCGTCGAGGTCCTCGGTATCACAGACCAGCTGCGGCTCCAGGCGCAGCGGATAGCTGTCGATCCCGCACATCCGCGCCGCCTCCACGCCATCCTGCGTAGTTTTACTGCCGGTGACCTGCCAGCCTCGCGCCGTCAACGACAGCGCCAGCGGCATCCCCAGCCATCCCAAACCGACTATCGCGACCTTTTTCATCCCAGGCTCCTGACTCTTTCGCTGTGCTGATTACAGGCTACGCCAGCCAGCGGCAACTGACAATTTCTTCGCTCAATATGAAATGAATTAATGATAGAAAAAAGCCCTTGCTTTCTGCGGCGGAAGTGGTTTAGGTTAAAGGACATCAAATGCATAGTCATTCACAGAGAATTTTTATGAACCGCGTTCAATTTAAACACCACCATCATCACCATCATCCTGACTAGTCTTTCAGGCGATGTGTGCTGGAAGACGTTTGGATCTTCCAGTGGTGCATGAACGCGCAGAGAGCCCCCGGAAGATTCACTTCCGGGGGCTTTTTTTTGGACCAAATTCGGACAGATTCAGACAGGTATTCAGAGGAAAAGAACAATGTTAGACAACACCCGTTTACGCATAGCTATTCAGAAATCAGGCCGTTTAAGCGAAGATTCACGCGAATTACTCAGCCGCTGCGGCATTAAAGTCAATTTGCACACCCAGCGTCTGATTGCGCTGGCGGAAAATATGCCAATCGATATTCTGCGCGTGCGTGATGACGATATCCCGGGCCTGGTGATGGACGGTGTTGTCGACCTCGGCATTATCGGCGAAAACGTGCTGGAAGAAGAGCTGCTCAGCCGCCGCGCCCAGGGCGAAGACCCGCGCTACTTCACCCTGCGCCGTCTCGACTTCGGCGGCTGCCGCCTGTCGCTGGCGACTCCGGTGGATGAAGCCTGGAACGGCCCGGCGGCGCTGGACGGCAAACGTATCGCCACCTCTTACCCGCACCTGCTGAAGCGCTACCTCGATCAAAAAGGTATCTCCTTTAAATCCTGTCTGCTGAACGGCTCCGTGGAAGTGGCGCCGCGCGCCGGCCTCGCCGACGCCATTTGCGACCTCGTCTCCACCGGCGCCACTCTGGAAGCCAACGGCCTGCGCGAAGTGGAAGTGATCTACCGCTCCAAAGCCTGTCTGATCCAGCGCGACGGCGAAATGGCCGACGCCAAACAGCAGCTGATTGACCGCCTGCTGACCCGTATTCAGGGCGTGATTCAGGCCCGCGAGTCGAAATACATCATGATGCACGCCCCGACCGAACGCCTGGAAGAAGTGGTTGCCCTGCTGCCGGGCGCCGAGCGGCCGACTATTCTGCCGCTGGCAGGCGACAAGCAGCGCGTGGCGATGCACATGGTCAGCAGCGAAACCCTGTTCTGGGAGACCATGGAAAAACTGAAGGCGCTGGGCGCCAGCTCCATTCTGGTGCTGCCGATTGAGAAAATGATGGAGTAATCGGCCAGCCGGTCACGGGACACACAGGGGAATACAATCATGAGCTTCAACACAATCATCGACTGGAACGGCTGTAGCGCAGACCAACAACAGCAACTCTTAACGCGCCCGGCGATTTCCGCCTCCGACAGCATCAGTAAAACGGTGACGGAGATCCTGAACAACGTCAAAGCCAACGGCGACGCGGCGCTGCGCGAATACAGCGCGAAGTTTGATAAAACCACCGTCGCCGCGCTGCAGGTGAGCGAGGCGGAGATCGCCGCCGCCGGCGAGCGCCTCAGCGATGAGCTGAAGCAGGCGATGGCGGTGGCGGTGAAAAACATCGAGACCTTCCACAACGCGCAACAGCTGCAGGCGGTGGATGTCGAAACGCTGCCGGGGGTGCGCTGCCAGCAGGTCACCCGCCCTATCGCCTCCGTCGGACTGTACATTCCCGGCGGCTCAGCGCCGCTGTTCTCCACGGTGCTGATGCTGGCGACGCCGGCGCGCATCGCCGGCTGTCAGCAGGTGGTGCTCTGCTCGCCGCCGCCGATTGCCGATGAGATCCTCTATGCCGCACAGCTGTGCGGCGTAAAAACCATCTTTAACGTCGGCGGCGCCCAGGCCATCGCCGCCCTCGCCCTCGGTACCGAGTCGGTGCCGAAGGTGGATAAAATCTTTGGCCCGGGCAACGCTTACGTCACGGAAGCCAAACGCCAGGTCAGCCAGCGTCTGGACGGCGCAGCCATCGACATGCCGGCCGGCCCGTCGGAAGTGCTGGTCATCGCCGACAGCGGCGCTAACCCGGATTTTGTTGCCTCCGACCTGCTGTCGCAGGCGGAACACGGCCCGGACTCGCAGGTGATCCTCCTGACCCCGGACGCCGGGATGGGCAGCCGTGTCGCCGAGGCGGTTGAACGCCAGCTGGCCGCCCTGCCGCGCGCGGAAACCGCCCGCGTGGCGCTCTCCGCCAGCCGGATCATCGTGGCTCGCGATCTGGCGCAGTGCGTGGCTATCTCCAACCAGTACGGCCCGGAGCACCTGATCATTCAGACCCGTCAGGCCCGCGAGCTGGTGGACAGCATCACCAGCGCCGGTTCCGTTTTCCTTGGCGACTGGTCACCGGAATCCGCGGGCGACTACGCCTCGGGCACCAACCACGTCCTGCCGACCTATGGTTACACCGCCACCTGCTCAAGCCTCGGCCTGGCCGACTTCCAGAAGCGGATGACCGTGCAGGAGCTGTCGCGCGACGGCTTTGCCGCCCTCGCCTCAACGATTGAGATCCTGGCCGCCGCCGAGCGCCTTGACGCCCACAAAAACGCCGTAACGCTGCGCGTTGCCGCCCTGAAGGAGCAAGCATGAGCATTGAAGATTTAGCCCGCGCCAACGTCCGCGCGCTGACCCCGTATCAATCCGCTCGCCGGCTGGGCGGCAAAGGCGACGTCTGGCTCAACGCCAACGAATTCCCTACCGCCGTAGCCTTCCAGCTTACCGAACAGACGCTGAACCGCTATCCGGAGCCGCAGCCGAAGGCCGTGATTGAGAGCTACGCCCGCTACGCCGAGGTCAAACCGGAGCAGGTGCTGGTCAGCCGCGGCGCCGACGAAGGCATCGAGCTGCTGATCCGCGCCTTCTGTGAGCCCGGCGAAGACGCGGTGCTCTACTGCCCGCCGACCTACGGCATGTACAGCGTCAGCGCCGAGACCATCGGCGTCGAGTGCCGCACCGTGCCGACGCTGGCCGACTGGCAGCTCGACCTGCCGGGCATCGAAGCGCGGCTGGACGGCGTGAAGGTGGTCTTCGTCTGCAGCCCGAACAACCCGACCGGGCAGATTATCGACCCGCAGTCGATGCGCGACCTGCTGGAGATGACCCGCGGCAAAGCCATCGTGGTGGCCGACGAAGCCTATATTGAATTCTGCCCGCAGGCGACGCTGGCCGGCTGGCTCAGCGACTATCCGCACCTGGTGGTGCTGCGCACGCTGTCCAAAGCCTTCGCCCTCGCCGGCCTGCGCTGCGGCTTCACCCTCGCCAACGCCGAGGTGATCAACGTGCTGCTGAAAGTGATCGCCCCGTACCCGCTCTCCACGCCGGTGGCCGATATCGCCGCCCAGGCCCTGAGCCCGGAGGGGATCGCCGCGATGCGCCAGCGCGTGGCGCAGATCCTTGACGAGCGCCGCTACCTGGTGGAACAGCTGCGCGGCATCGCCTGCGTGGAGCAGGTCTTCGATTCCGAGACCAACTATGTGCTGGCGCGGATAACCGCCTCCAGCGCAGTGTTTAAATCTTTGTGGGATCAGGGCATTATCTTACGTGACCAGAATAAACAACCTTCATTAAGCGGCTGTTTGCGTATCACTATCGGTACCCGTGCCGAGAGCCAGCGCGTGATTGACGCCTTGACTGCGGAGAATGTATGACCCAGAAGTATCTCTTTATTGACCGTGACGGCACCCTGATTTCCGAACCGCCGGAGGATTTCCAGGTGGACCGGTTCGACAAGCTGGCGTTTGAGCCGCAGGTGATCCCGGCGCTGCTTAAGCTGCAGCAGGAAGGCTATAAGCTGGTGATGATCACCAATCAGGATGGCCTGGGAACCGACAGTCTGCCGCAGGAAGCGTTTGATGGCCCGCACAACCTGATGATGCAGATCTTCGCCTCGCAGGGCGTTAACTTTGAAGAGGTGCTGATTTGTCCGCACTTCCCGGGCGACAACTGCGCCTGCCGCAAGCCAAAAACGCAGCTGGTGCTGCCGTGGCTGGAAGAGGGCGTGCTGGATAAATCCCACAGCTATGTGATTGGCGACCGGGCCACCGACCTTGAGCTGGCGGATAACATGGGAATTACCGGTCTGCGTTATGACCGCGAGACGCTCGACTGGCCGACCATCTGCGAGCAGCTGACCCGCCGCGACCGCTATGCCCACGTCGAGCGCATCACCAAAGAGACCCAGGTGGATGTGAAAGTGTGGCTGGACCGCGAAGGCGGCAGCAAGATCCACACCGGCGTCGGCTTTTTTGACCATATGCTCGACCAAATCGCCACCCACGGCGGCTTCCGCATGGAGGTTAACGTCGGCGGCGATCTGTACATCGACGATCACCACACGGTGGAAGATACCGGCCTGGCCCTCGGCGAAGCCCTGAAGCTGGCCCTTGGCGACAAGCGCGGCATCAATCGCTTCGGCTTCGTGCTGCCGATGGACGAGTGTCTTGCCCGCTGCGCGCTGGATATCTCCGGCCGTCCGCACCTGGAGTATAAGGCGGACTTCACCTATCAGCGCGTCGGCGATCTGAGCACCGAGATGGTGGAACACTTCTTCCGCTCGCTCTCCTACACCATGGCGGTGACCCTGCACCTGAAAACCAAGGGCAAGAACGATCACCACCGCGTGGAGAGCCTGTTCAAAGCCTTTGGCCGTACGCTGCGCCAGGCGATCCGCGTCCAGGGCGATGCCCTGCCGTCTTCCAAAGGGGTGCTGTAATGAATGTGGTGATCCTTGATACCGGCTGCGCCAACCTCAATTCGGTGAAATCGGCGATTGGCCGCCACGGCTATGAGCCGGTGGTCAGCCGCGATCCGGAAGTGGTATTGCGTGCCGATAAACTGTTTCTTCCCGGCGTCGGCACCGCCCAGGCGGCGATGGATCAGCTGCGCGACCGGGATCTGATCGACCTGATCAAAGCCTGTACCCAGCCGGTGCTGGGGATTTGCCTGGGCATGCAGCTGCTTGGCAAGCGCAGCGAGGAGAACAACGGCGTCGATCTGCTGGGCATTATCGAAGAAGCGGTGCCGAAGATGACCGACCACGGTCTGCCATTGCCGCACATGGGCTGGAACCGGGTGTATGCCAAAGCTGGCGATCGGCTGTTCCGCGGCATTGAAGAAGGCGCGTATTTCTACTTCGTGCACAGCTACGCCATGCCGGTCAACCCGTACACCATCGCCCAGTGCAATTACGGCGAGGCGTTCACCGCCGCGGTGCAGAAAGATAACTTCTATGGCGTGCAGTTTCACCCGGAGCGCTCCGGGAGCGCCGGGGCGCAGCTGCTGAAAAACTTCCTGGAGATGTGATGATTATTCCTGCTTTAGATTTAATCGACGGCACCGTCGTTCGTCTCCATCAGGGCGATTACGGCCAGCAGCGCGACTATGGCAGCGATCCGCTGCCGCGCCTGCAGGCCTATGCCGCTCAGGGGGCGGAAGTCCTGCACCTGGTCGACCTGACCGGGGCGAAGGATCCGGCGAAGCGCCAGATCCCGCTGCTGAAATCGCTGGTCGCCGGGGTTGACGTCCCGGTGCAGGTCGGCGGCGGCGTGCGGACCGAAGCGGATGTCGCGGCCCTGCTTGAGGCCGGCGTCGCCCGCGTGGTGGTCGGCTCCACCGCGGTGAAGTCCCCGGAAGAAGTGAAAGGCTGGTTTAAACGCTTTGGCCCAGAACGGCTGGTGCTGGCCCTCGACGTGCGTATCGACGCCGACGGCAATAAGCAGGTGGCGGTCAGCGGCTGGCAGGAAAACTCCGGCGTGACGCTGGAGGAGCTGGTGGAAAGTTATCTGCCGGTCGGCCTGCAGCACGTGCTGTGCACCGATATCTCCCGCGACGGCACGCTGGCAGGCTCTAACGTCTCGCTGTACGAGGAAGTCTGCGCCCGCTACCCGCAGGTGGCGTTTCAGTCATCCGGCGGCATCGGCGATCTCAATGATATTGCCGCCCTGCGCGGCACCGGGGTGCGCGGCGTGATTGTCGGCCGCGCGCTGCTGGAAGGTAAATTCAACGTAACGGAGGCCATTCAATGCTGGCAAAACGGATAATCCCCTGCCTCGACGTCCGCGACGGCCAGGTAGTGAAAGGCGTGCAGTTCCGTAATCACGAGATCATTGGCGACATCGTCCCGCTGGCCAAGCGCTATGCCGACGAAGGGGCCGACGAACTGGTGTTCTATGATATCACCGCCTCCAGCGACGGTCGGGTGGTCGACAAGAGCTGGGTGTCGCGCGTGGC
This sequence comes from Klebsiella sp. EMBS2024, assembly GCF_036233805.1. NCBI lineage: Bacteria > Pseudomonadati > Pseudomonadota > Gammaproteobacteria > Enterobacterales > Enterobacteriaceae > Klebsiella > Klebsiella sp. EMBS2024. The sequence continues at coordinate 2,705,613 of NZ_JAZARW010000001.1, forward strand.
GGAAGTAATCGATATTCCTTTCTGCGTGGCGGGCGGGATCAAGTCGCTGGAAGACGCGGCGCAGATCCTCTCCTTCGGCGCCGATAAGATCTCGATTAACTCCCCTGCTCTCGCCGACCCGACGCTGATCACCCGCCTTGCCGACCGCTTTGGCGTGCAGTGTATCGTGGTGGGGATTGATACCTGGTTTGATGCAGAGACCGGCAAGTATCACGTCAACCAGTATACCGGCGACGAGAGCCGCACCCGGGTGACGCAGTGGGAAACCCTCGACTGGGTGGAGGAAGTGCAGAAGCGCGGCGCAGGCGAGATCGTTCTCAATATGATGAACCAGGACGGGGTGCGCAACGGTTACGACCTGCAGCAGCTGGCGAAGGTTCGCGCGGTGTGCCACGTCCCGCTGATCGCCTCCGGCGGCGCGGGCACTATGGAACACTTCCTCGAAGCCTTCCGCGACGCCGACGTTGACGGCGCGCTGGCGGCCTCGGTATTCCACAAACAGATTATTAATATTGGCGAACTGAAAGCGTACCTGGCGGCACAGGGCGTGGAGATAAGGGTATGTTGACTGAACAGCTGGACTGGGAAAAAACGGACGGCATGATGCCGGCCATCGTGCAGCACGCCGTATCCGGCGAAGTGCTGATGCACGGCTACATGAACAAGGAGGCGCTGGAGAAAACCGAAGCCACCGGCAAGGTCACCTTTTACTCGCGCACCAAGCAGCGGCTGTGGACCAAGGGTGAAACCTCGGGCCATGTCCTCAATGTAGTGAGCATCACGCCGGACTGTGACAACGATACGCTGCTGGTGCTGGTAAACCCGATCGGGCCGACCTGCCACAAAGGCACCACCAGCTGCTTCGGCGAAACCGGCCACCAGTGGCTGTTCCTCTATCAGCTGGAGCAGCTGCTGGCCGAGCGTAAACACGCCGACCCGGAGAGCTCCTATACGGCGAAGCTGTATGCCAGCGGCACCAAGCGTATTGCGCAGAAAGTGGGGGAAGAAGGCGTGGAGACCGCGCTGGCCGCCACCGTGAACGACCGCTTCGAGCTGAAGAATGAGGCGTCGGACCTGATGTATCACCTGCTGGTGCTGCTGCAGGACCAGGGGCTGGATCTCGGGGAAGTGATTGATAATCTGAAGAGTCG
>NZ_JAZARW010000001.1:2715704-2717110 GCF_036233805.1 Klebsiella sp. EMBS2024
TGTGCCTGCAGATCTTTCTCCGACAGCGACAGCGCGCAGTCGCCCAGCGCCGGCCAGTCAATCCCTATCTCCGGATCGTTCCAGATGATGCTCCGCTCTGACTGCGGCGCGTAGTAGTTCGTCGCCTTGTAGACAAACTGCACCGTGTCGCTCAGCGCCATAAACCCGTGGGCGAATCCTTCCGGGATCCACAGCTGACGTTTATTCTCTGCGCTGAGCACCGCGCCCACCCATTTGCCAAAGGTGGGTGATGAACGACGGATATCCACCGCCACGTCAAATACCTCACCTTCCACGCAGCGGACCAGTTTGCCCTGTGCGTGCGGATCCAGCTGATAGTGCAGCCCGCGCAATACGCCTTTCTGGGACTGGGAGTGGTTGTCCTGGACGAATTCCACCTGGCGGCCCACCGCCTCATTGAACACCTTGCTGCTGAAGCTCTCAAAGAAGAAGCCCCGCGCATCACCAAACACGCGCGGTTCAAAAATCAGCACCTCAGGAATATCTGTTTTAATAATGTTCATCTTTTGCCACCCGTTTATTTACCCAGGACTTCTGTTACCACGCGAGCCACACCCTGACGCCAGTCCGGGAGAGTCACCCCGAATGCCTGCTGGAATTTTTCATTCGACAGGCGAGAGTTGAGCGGACGCTTCGCCGGCGTCGGATAGGCCGTCGTCGGAATGCCCTTCACTTCCTGAACCGCCAGCTCGGCACCGTGCGCTCTGGCCACCTCAAACACATAGCGGGCGTAGTCGCACCAGCTGGTCTCGCCGCTGGCCACCAGATGATAGGTGCCGGCCAGCGCCGGATCACGCAGCGTTTCACGGATTGCCGTCGCCGTGCAGTCTGCCAGCAGCTCTGCGCCGGTGGGCGCCCCGTGCTGGTCGTCAATGATGGAGAGCGTCTCTTTCTCACCCGCCAGGCGGAGCATCGTTTTGGCAAAGTTGGCGCCGCGGGTGGCATACACCCAGCTGGTACGGAAAATCAGGTGACGCGGGTTGCCCTGCTCCAGCGCCAGTTCACCGGCGCGTTTGGTTTCACCGTAGACGTTCAGCGGGCCGGTTGCCTCATCTTCCCGGCGATAATGGCTGCCGGCGCCGTCGAACACATAGTCCGTGGAATAGTGCACCATCAGGGCACCCAGCTTCGCCGACTCCGCCGCCAGCACCGCCACCCCTTTGTCGTTCAGCAGGTCGGAGAGCTCCCGCTCGCTTTCGGCCTTGTCCACGGCCGTGTGCGCGGCGGCATTCACCACCACGTCCGGGCGGACGGTACGCACAGTCTGCGCGATACCGTCCAGATTAGTCAGATCGCCGCACAGCTCTTTATCAAAGTAATCCACCGCGACCACATCACCGAGCGTGGAGAGGGAGCGCTGCAGCTCCCAGCCCACCTGGCCATTC
>NZ_JAZARW010000001.1:2717173-2717746 GCF_036233805.1 Klebsiella sp. EMBS2024
ACTGAGCAGACGTTTCAGGTAGGCACCGTACTCGGTTTTCTTCAGACGCTCCGCCTGAGCCGCCACCCCTTCCGCCGACAGCCACTGATTACGATAGGCTATCTCTTCCAGACAGGCGACCTTCATCCCCTGGCGCTTCTCAATGGTATGAATAAACTGAGAAGCTTCAATCAGGCTGTCATGGGTGCCCGTATCCAGCCAGGCAAATCCGCGCCCCAGCAGTTCCACCTGCAAATCGCCGCGCTCCAGATACATCTGGTTCAAAGTGGTAATTTCCAGCTCGCCGCGCTCAGAAGGCTTGACGTCCTTCGCCATCTCCACCACATTGTTGTCGTAGAAGTAGAGCCCGGTCACCGCCCAGTCCGATTTCGGCTTCAGCGGTTTCTCCTCGATGGACAGCGCCTTAAAGTTCTCGTCGAACTCCACCACCCCGAAACGCTCCGGATCCAGCACCTGATAACCAAACACCGTGGCACCGGAGGTCTTCGCCGCCGCCGCTTCCAGTTTTTTACCGAAGCTCTGGCCAAAGTAGATATTATCCCCCNGCACCAGGGCGCAGGCATCGTTGCCGAT
>NZ_JAZARW010000001.1:2717913-2719113 GCF_036233805.1 Klebsiella sp. EMBS2024
GGACGGACACCGGGTAGAAAATCATCGGCTTGTCGTAGATAGGCAGCAGCTGCTTGGAGACGCCCTGAGTGATGGGATATAAACGCGTGCCGGAGCCGCCGGCCAGAACAATACCTTTCATCTTTACTTCCTTATTAGTTATTCAGGCCAAGACGCTCGCCGGCATAGGAGCCGTCCAGCACGCGCTGCCACCAGGTCTGGTTGTTCAGGTACCAGTGCACGGTTTTTTCAATCCCGCTCTCGAACGTCTCCTGCGGCACCCAGCCCAGATCGCGCTGAATTTTCGCGGCATCAATGGCATAACGCAGGTCGTGTCCCGGACGGTCGGTGACAAAAGTGATCAGGTCGGCAAAGTGGGTGATGTTGCCCGGCTTCTGCGCCACCACCTTGTCGAGAATGGCGCAGATGGTGCGCACCACATCGATATTTTTACGCTCGTTATGACCGCCGATGTTGTAGGTCTCGCCGCTTTTGCCTTCGGTCGCCACTTTGTACAGCGCACGGGCATGGTCCTCAACATACAGCCAGTCACGGATCTGCTCCCCGTTGCCATATACCGGAAGGGGTTTACCCGCCAGGGCGTTGAGAATGGTCAGCGGGATCAGTTTCTCCGGGAAGTGATACGGACCATAGTTGTTGGAGCAGTTGGTCACCACCACCGGCAGGCCGTAGGTGCGGTTCCAGGCGCGAACCAGATGGTCGCTGCCCGCTTTGGAGGCAGAGTACGGGCTGCTGGGCGCGTACGGAGTCTCTTCGGTGAACAGGTCATCGGTGCCGTGCAGGTCGCCGTACACCTCATCGGTGGAGATATGATGGAAGCGGAAGGCCTGCTTCTGCGCGTCCCCAAGCCCGGACCAGTAGTGACGGGCCGCCTCCAGCAGAGTGAAGGTGCCGATCACGTTGGTCTGGATGAAGGCTGCCGGGCCATCAATGGAACGGTCCACATGGCTTTCTGCCGCCAGGTGCATCACGATATCCGGGCGAAACTCGCTGAACTGGGCCGCCACGGCAGCAGCATCAGTGATATCAGTCTGGGAAAACGAGTAGCGTTCGCTCCCGGCCACCGGCGCCAGGGATTCGAGGTTGCCGGCATAGGTCAGGCAGTCCACCACGCGGACTTCATCCCGGGTGTTTTCAATGATATGACGAACCACAGCAGAGCCGATAAAGCCTGCACCGCCGGTGACAAGAATCTTCATA
>NZ_JAZARW010000001.1:2719873-2720990 GCF_036233805.1 Klebsiella sp. EMBS2024
AGCAAGTGATCCCAACCGCAAGCCAGTGTAAAATCGGCACTTATGTAGAACGGGATATTCACACCCCGGAGGAAAAATATGAAGTTTTTGGTCACTGGTGCCGCAGGTTTTATCGGCTTCCATATCGCGCAGCGCCTGCTGAATGAAGGGCATGATGTTGTCGGAATCGACAACATGAACGACTATTATGACGTCAGCCTGAAGCAGGCCCGTCTGGATCGCCTGGCATCTCCGGCATTCCATTTCCAGCTGCTGGATCTGGCCGACCGTGAAGGTATGGCAAAGCTGTTCGCCACAGAGCAATTTGATCGTGTGATCCACCTGGCCGCCCAGGCCGGTGTGCGCTACTCGCTCGAAAACCCGTATGCCTACGCAGACGCTAACCTGATGGGGTATCTGAACATTCTGGAAGGCTGCCGTCATACCAAGGTGAAACACCTGGTGTACGCCTCCTCCAGCTCGGTTTACGGCCTTAACCGTAAAATGCCGTTCTCCACCGAAGATTCCGTCGATCATCCGGTCTCCTTGTATGCCGCCACCAAGAAAGCTAATGAACTGATGGCGCACACCTATTCCCACCTGTACGGCATCCCGACCACCGGGCTGCGCTTCTTTACAGTTTATGGTCCGTGGGGTCGCCCGGATATGGCGCTGTTCAAGTTCACGAAAGCGATGCTGGAAGGAAAAAGTATCGACGTTTACAACTACGGCAAAATGAAGCGCGACTTCACCTATATCGACGACATCGTCGAGGCGGTGGTTCGGGTGCAGGATGTGATCCCGCAGGCCAATGCCGACTGGACCGTTGAGAGCGGTTCCCCGGCCACCAGTTCCGCGCCGTATCGGGTATATAACATTGGCAACAGCTCACCAGTGGAACTGATGGACTACATCACCGCTCTGGAAGAAGCGCTGGGAATGGAAGCGCAGAAGAATATGATGCCGATTCAGCCGGGCGATGTGCTGGACACCAGCGCAGATACTCAACCGCTGTATGACCTGGTGGGCTTTAAGCCGCAAACGTCAGTGAAGGACGGCGTGAAGAACTTCGTGGACTGGTACAAGGATTACTATCAGATCTAATCCCCCTGCCCTGCCGCAATCGTCAGGTTGCGGC
>NZ_JAZARW010000001.1:2721222-2721582 GCF_036233805.1 Klebsiella sp. EMBS2024
ATAAAAAACATTACACTCTGTAGGAATTTTCCTAAATCCAGGATATGTTAGAGCAAGNCATGCTACAGCACAAAACNGGCGCATTGCTTATCAACCTAATAATTTAATCAACATACGCTATGTGGTAGATATTATGGAAAACCTATTTTTCTTAGTGGTGGCTGCCATACTACTTGCTATTTCCGTTTATTTTTTAATTTNTTATTTAAAAGACAGAAAAAAAACGAAACTGACGTTTAATAAACGCAAGTGGTAAGGCCCGCTCCGTATTACAATTAGATTAAGATAATATTAAGAGATAAAAAAATGATATGACAGAATGACTATTCATTCTGCGTTTTGGCATGGCCTTAAGGCAAG
>NZ_JAZARW010000001.1:2721587-2723234 GCF_036233805.1 Klebsiella sp. EMBS2024
ATAACGCTACTCGCGCCCTGTCCCGCGTTTTTTCATAGGACATAAATAACAAAAGCCTGCGTTGCAGGCTTTGTTTTACCTCCCGGCGCTTATCTCCGGCATCTACATCACAGTGACGGTAGCTCTTCACAAGGTAAGTTTAACTTATCGGACCTGTTTTCAACCCGCAACGGCTTTTGAGCAGGATCGTAATGTCCATCACAATTTATTGAGGTTAATCTGAATGTNCGAGAAATACGCGTAGTGAGGGATATAGCNNNNGAGATAAAGAAGAACACTGGCGGCAGGGAACCGCCAGTGTCAGACAGGCAGAATTAATCGTTACCAAACAGATCGCGGGTGTAGACCTTATCCGCCACATCCGCTAGCTCTTCCGCCATACGGTTGGAAATGATCACATCCGCCTCTTGTTTGAAGGCATCCAGGTCGCGCACGACGCGGGAGTTGAAGAACTCATCTTCCTGCATCACCGGTTCATAGATAATAACCGGAATACCTTTCGCCTTGATGCGCTTCATGATGCCCTGAATAGAAGAGGCGCGGAAGTTGTCCGAACCACTCTTCATGATCAGGCGATACACACCCACCACTTTCGGCTTACGAGCGAGAATAGAATCCGCGATAAAGTCTTTACGGGTACGGTTAGCATCGACGATAGCCGCGATGATATTGTTCGGGACCGATTCGTAGTTCGCCAGCAGCTGCTTGGTATCTTTCGGCAGGCAGTAGCCGCCGTAGCCAAAGGACGGGTTGTTATAATGGTTGCCGATACGCGGATCCAGGCATACCCCTTCGATAATCTGCTTGCTGTTCAGCCCCTGGCTTTCAGCATAGCTGTCGAGCTCGTTGAAATAGGCAACGCGCAGCGCCAGATAGGTGTTAGCGAACAGTTTGATCGCTTCCGCTTCGGTGGAGTCGGTAAACAGGGTTGGGATATCCTGCTTGATCGCGCCTTCTTTCAGCAGATCAGCAAAACGTTCGGCACGCGCAGAGCGCTCACCGATGACAATACGCGACGGGTGCAGGTTGTCGTACAGCGCACGTCCTTCACGCAGGAACTCAGGAGAGAAAATAACATTATCAATCCCTAAACGTTCTTTGATGTCGCGGGTGAACCCCACCGGGATGGTCGATTTAATGATCATCACCGCGTTCGGGTTGATCTCTGTGACATCGCGAATAACCGCTTCCACTGTAGAGGTGTTGAAGTAGTTGGTTTTGGGATCGTAATCGGTCGGCGTGGCAATGATCACGTAGTCGGCATTACGGTATGCGTCGTGCTTATCCGTGGTGGCACGGAATTTTAACGGTTTTTCTGCCAGATATTCCTGAATCTCTTTATCCACAATCGGAGAGATCTTCTGGTTAAGCATATCCACTTTGGCCTGTACGATATCCAGGGCAACCACTTCGTGGTTTTGCGCAATCAGGACACCGTTCGATAAACCAACATAACCTGTACCAGCGATAGCTATTTTCATTCGATTACACTTTAATCAGTTAACTGGATAATGGCGGATAGCCACGAATTTAAAAAATGTTGTTGGCGGTTTTACGCTGAGAAGGAAGGTAAGTCAAGTCAGCTGGTTGACCCGACTTGTAAACGAATAAACATGACGAGCTCCATCTGGAACCCGCCATTTTAGG
>NZ_JAZARW010000001.1:2723239-2724932 GCF_036233805.1 Klebsiella sp. EMBS2024
CAACCTAATTATTTATATAATTCTGCGTTGGCCAGCGTGTGTGCCTGCAGATCTTTCTCCGACAGCGACAGCGCGCAGTCGCCCAGCGCCGGCCAGTCAATCCCTATCTCCGGATCGTTCCAGATGATNCTCCGCTCTGACTGCGGCGCGTAGTAGTTCGTCGCCTTGTAGACNAACTGCACCGTGTCGCTCAGCGCCATAAACCCGTGGGCGAATCCTTCCGGGATCCACAGCTGACGTTTATTCTCTGCGCTGAGCACCGCGCCCACCCATTTGCCAAAGGTGGGTGATGAACGACGGATATCCACCGCCACGTCAAATACCTCACCTTCCACGCAGCGGACCAGTTTGCCCTGTGCGTGCGGATCCAGCTGATAGTGCAGCCCGCGCAATACGCCTTTCTGGGACTGGGAGTGGTTGTCCTGGACGAATTCCACCTGGCGGCCCACCGCCTCATTGAACACCTTGCTGCTGAAGCTCTCAAAGAAGAAGCCCCGCGCATCACCAAACACGCGCGGTTCAAAAATCAGCACCTCAGGGATCTCTGTTTTAATAATGTTCATCTTTTGCCACCCGTTTATTTACCCAGGACTTCTGTTACCACGCGAGCCACACCCTGACGCCAGTCCGGGAGAGTCACCCCGAATGCCTGCTGGAATTTTTCATTCGACAGGCGAGAGTTGAGCGGACGCTTCGCCGGCGTCGGATAGGCCGTCGTCGGAATGCCCTTCACTTCCTGAACCGCCAGCTCGGCACCGTGCGCTCTGGCCACCTCAAACACATAGCGGGCGTAGTCGCACCAGCTGGTCTCGCCGCTGGCCACCAGATGATAGGTGCCGGCCAGCGCCGGATCACGCAGCGTTTCACGGATTGCCGTCGCCGTGCAGTCTGCCAGCAGCTCTGCGCCGGTGGGCGCCCCGTGCTGGTCGTCAATGATGGAGAGCGTCTCTTTCTCACCCGCCAGGCGGAGCATGGTTTTGGCAAAGTTGGCACCGCGGGTGGCATACACCCAGCTGGTACGGAAAATCAGGTGACGCGGGTTGCCCTGCTCCAGCGCCAGTTCACCGGCACGCTTGGTTTCGCCGTAGACGTTCAGCGGGCCGGTTGCCTCATCTTCCCGGCGATAATGACTACCGGCGCCGTCGAACACATAGTCCGTGGAATAGTGCACCATCAGGGCACCCAGCTTCGCCGACTCCGCCGCCAGCACCGCCACCCCTTTGTCGTTCAGCAGGTCGGAGAGCTCCCGCTCGCTTTCGGCCTTGTCCACGGCCGTGTGCGCGGCGGCATTCACCACCACGTCCGGGCGNACNGTACGCACAGTCTGCGCGATACCGTCCAGATTAGTCAGATCGCCGCACAGCTCTTTATCAAAGTAATCCACCGCGACCACATCACCGAGCGTGGAGAGGGAGCGCTGCAGCTCCCAGCCCACCTGGCCATTCTTGCCAATCAGTAATATCTTCATCTTGTTATTTTCCTTTAATGGCCGTGCGGGTTCAGTCTTCACTGAGCAGACGTTTCAGGTAGGCACCGTACTCGGTTTTCTTCAGACGCTCCGCCTGAGCCGCCACCCCTTCCGCCGACAGCCACTGATTACGATAGGCTATCTCTTCCAGACAGGCGACCTTCATCCCCTGGCGCTTCTCAATGGTATGAATAAACTGAGAAGCTTCAATCAGGCTGTCATGGG
>NZ_JAZARW010000001.1:2725131-2725736 GCF_036233805.1 Klebsiella sp. EMBS2024
CTCCTCGATGGACNGCGCCTTAAAGTTCTCGTCGAACTCCACCACCCCGAAACGCTCCGGATCCAGCACCTGATAACCAAACACCGTGGCACCGGAGGTCTTCGCCGCCGCCGCTTCCAGTTTTTTACCGAAGCTCTGGCCAAAGTAGATATTATCCCCCAGCACCAGGGCGCAGGCATCGTTGCCGATGAACTTCTCGCCAATGATAAAGGCCTGCGCCAGGCCGTCCGGCGACGGCTGGACGGCGTAGCTGAAGTTCACCCCGAACTGCGACCCGTCACCCAGCAGGCGCTGGAAGGAAGGCATGTCGTCCGGGGTGGAGATGATCAGGATGTCGCGAATACCCGCCAGCATCAGGACGGACACCGGGTAGAAAATCATCGGCTTGTCGTAGATAGGCAGCAGCTGCTTGGAGACGCCCTGAGTGATGGGATATAAACGCGTGCCGGAGCCGCCGGCCAGAACAATACCTTTCATCTTTACTTCCTTATTAGTTATTCAGGCCAAGACGCTCGCCGGCATAGGAGCCGTCCAGCACGCGCTGCCACCAGGTCTGGTTGTTCAGGTACCAGTGCACGGTTTTTTCAATCCCGCTCTCGAACGTC
>NZ_JAZARW010000001.1:2726973-2727347 GCF_036233805.1 Klebsiella sp. EMBS2024
TTATAGGTATGCGCACCAAAGTAATCACGCTGAGCCTGAATCAGGTTAGCTGGCAGAACCGCGGAACGGTAGCTGTCGTAGTAAGCAATTGCGGCAGAGAACGTCGGTACCGGTATACCATTCTGCACAGCATAGGCCACCACATCACGCAGCGCCTGCTGATAGCCATCAGCGATCTGTTTGAAGTATGGCGCCAGCAGGAGGTTAGCAATGCCAGCATTTTGTGCATAAGCATCGGTGATCTTCTGCAGGAACTGCGCACGAATGATGCAGCCCGCGCGGAAAATCTTGGCGATCTCACCATAGTTCAGATCCCAGTTGTACTCATCAGAAGCAGCACGCAGCTGGGAGAAGCCCTGAGCATAGGAAACGAT
>NZ_JAZARW010000001.1:2727406-2727506 GCF_036233805.1 Klebsiella sp. EMBS2024
GNTGAGCCTGCGGACCACTCAGCACTTTCGAAGCAGCTACACGCTGGTCTTTAAGCGAAGAGATGTAACGAGCAAATACGGACTCGGTGATCAGAGACAG
>NZ_JAZARW010000001.1:2727564-2727849 GCF_036233805.1 Klebsiella sp. EMBS2024
GCTNCATCAAGANTNNNNTCAACGAGGTACTTACCTTCTTCATCCTTCTTGGTGAAGATATCTTTGGTAATATCGATCAGGTAGCTGCTGAGTTCACCTTCGTTCCATTCGGTGAAGGTTTGCGCCAGCTCTTCGTTGGAAAGTGCCAGACCGCCTTTCAACAGCGCATAAGCTTCAGCAATCAGCTGCATGTCTCCATACTCGATGCCGTTATGAACCATCTTCACATAATGGCCCGCACCGTCAGCACCGATATAGGTGACACATGGCTCACCGTCTTCAGCA
>NZ_JAZARW010000001.1:2727903-2728354 GCF_036233805.1 Klebsiella sp. EMBS2024
CCACCAGGCATGATGGAAGGCCCTTTCAGAGCCCCCTCTTCACCACCGGAAACACCGGTGCCGATAAAGTTAAAACCTTCGGCAGACAGTTCACGGTTACGACGGATGGTGTCCTGGAAGAAGGTGTTGCCGCCATCAATGATGATGTCGCCTTTATCAAGGTAAGGCTTCAGGGAATCGATGGCGCTGTCGGTGCCAGCCCCGGCCTTCACCATCAACAGGATACGACGTGGTGTTTCGAGGGATTCAACAAACTCCTGTACTGTGTAGTAAGGGACCAGTTTCTTGCCTGGATTTTCGGCAACCACTTCTTCGGTCTTTTCACGGGAGCGGTTGAAAACGGAGACGGTATAACCACGGCTCTCGATGTTCNGCGCGAGGTTACGCCCCATCACGGCCATACCGACAACCCCGATCTGTTGCTTGGACATTACATACTCCTGTCTGGTGT
>NZ_JAZARW010000001.1:2740352-2740420 GCF_036233805.1 Klebsiella sp. EMBS2024
GAATAACCATAGTGGTTATAACCATAGNCATAATAACTNCTAGCTTTTTTCACGACACCGTTAAGAAT
>NZ_JAZARW010000001.1:2741549-2741643 GCF_036233805.1 Klebsiella sp. EMBS2024
TTATCAACATTAACTATTTGATCAAGCACCGATTTGGCTTCAAGAGACAAATCAACCGAATCACTCTGGCGACGATACTGGTTTAATTTATCTT
>NZ_JAZARW010000001.1:2742938-2743217 GCF_036233805.1 Klebsiella sp. EMBS2024
TCAAACATTACTGTCACCAAGTCCTAATAAATTTACCAGTTTCGGTCATATCATGCACCCCGGTAATAGTCGGTACTAATTGGGAAATAACACGATTCCAACGTACCAGCGGAGCAGTTGTGACATAAACAATATCATAGGGCTGTAACTGGAATTCTGTGCCCAATACCATTGCTGAAGCATCTTGAGCATTTAATTGATAAATATTAGCAATTTTACCCTGANTGTCNTCTTNTAACTNACGGATCACAAATACTCCANTAGNGTCACTGNNTGNNT
>NZ_JAZARW010000001.1:2743387-2743481 GCF_036233805.1 Klebsiella sp. EMBS2024
CCTTTTTGCATTAATGCATACAATGAGACTTTTATATCTTTTCCGTTATGTGTTAATANAACATTTCGCCAGTCAGCATCAGGTGCAAGACCGC
>NZ_JAZARW010000001.1:2743561-2743631 GCF_036233805.1 Klebsiella sp. EMBS2024
ACATATGCTTTTTGCGAACGAAATGCAGCAATACTAACGTCTACCTGTGGGCTTTCGATATATGTGGTTA
>NZ_JAZARW010000001.1:2743783-2743905 GCF_036233805.1 Klebsiella sp. EMBS2024
GGGTGGTCCCATACAGTAACCATAAGTACGTCACCAACGCCAATGCGATACTCATAACTACGAAGTAAGTTATCCAGCTGCGGATTTGGGCGAGCAAGAACGGTTTCCGGCCGAAGCTGATC
>NZ_JAZARW010000001.1:2743942-2744170 GCF_036233805.1 Klebsiella sp. EMBS2024
TTATCCAAATCGTAATCACTGTCTGGAAGCTCAACCACGTTCTTACGCAGACTGTTTAATCCCTGACCAGGGATGATCGTACAACCAGATAAAAACCCAATTGCCAGTGCTAATGCCGAAAATCTAACAATTTTTTTCTTCATAATGTCACATCATCAGTAAATCAAAATTTGCCAATTCCTGAGCAGCTGTCATCGCCGTTGCTTCCCTGCCGGCTTATGGAGAGAT
>NZ_JAZARW010000001.1:2744175-2744368 GCF_036233805.1 Klebsiella sp. EMBS2024
CTGACTGCGTCCTGCAGCGCTACCACCCTCTCTCCCCTGTTTTCAGCATTCAGCCTTATAAACTAAACGGTATTTCTATCCCTGCGCTGGCCCCAACGTCATCGCTATCGCTGTTGTTAGCGTTGGTGTACCNCANNGAGGTATTCAGACGAACTGACTGGTAAACATCCCCGCTCCAGCCCAGCTGTACACC
>NZ_JAZARW010000001.1:2744843-2751078 GCF_036233805.1 Klebsiella sp. EMBS2024
CCATCCCAGAAGTTGCTGAGTGATTCAGGACGCCCTTCCCCGCCCCACTGCATAATGCGCGATGCGCCTAGTTCAANNNACTNGAANGNAGAGAAGGTAAAGCGGCCACCAATAATTTTGGCATGCGGCACAGCGGTGTACTGATTCATCTGGCTGGCAGAGATCTGGTACTGCCATGGGCCGACCCAGCGCAACCACCAGGTCTCTGGCGCTGCCTGCTCTGCGCGCTGCATCAGGAAACCGGTCATCGGCCGCATGGCATCCCCGCGGATCAGGCTACCTTCATAGCCCGGTCCCCACCACTGCGGAACCTGACCAAAAGAGAGCCACTGGTTCCAGAACTTCACCGCACCGTATGCGCCGTTGGCGTTGAAGCGCGAGCCGTTGCTGATCCGCTCCCCTCCTTCGACGTTGCCCTGCAGGTGGACATCCCACCACTCACCGCTGTTATTGAACGCCAGGCCTAACGAATTATCCGCCGGCTGCGTCTGGCCAAACCCCTGCGGAGTGCCCGGCTGATCGGTTGAAGTGTAGCCGGTGACCCGGAAATCCGCTTTTAAGGCAGACAGTCGCTGGTTGATACGGGCCAGAACTACTTGCTCAGAAGAATAAGACGGCTTGGCCTTCTTTAGCGCCCGAGCAATCTCTTCCTGGCTCAGCGGCCAGGTCGACAGGCTCAGATGGATGACCCCGCGATCGGAAAGCCAGGCCAGGTCGTTACGTAAGTCGTTGTCATTTACCACTAACCCGGCCGCGTAAGCCTGGGCTCCCAGTGAGGAAAGCAAACCCAACGTCACGGCAATGCGCGCAATTTTTATCATTGTACGAGATCCATTTTCAGCCCCGCTGTCGTTTCTCAATGAGAATGAGGGGAATACCAAGATAGAAAGCGCTCGCGGCACCAGCTGACTTCGCTGTGCAACACCGGCGAGGCAAGTACATTTACCCTAAGCTGCTTGTTAGCCTTATAACATCCACTCAGCTCACAATGTAGGCGAATTTTACCCTACAGGCTATGGATGAGACAGGAAAGTTAATGTCCAGGCGATATCAGCAGTCGCTCCTGGCCAACTTCTGAGGATATCCGTAGAAAANTGTTAGATATCTATTGATGATGATCATCCTGACCGGGTCGATTTTNCAGCCGTTGAAGAGAACCTCTGTGCAACAGCAAGCGGCTTCAGCGACGCTACCGCCCCTGGCTTAACAGCTACCAGCGCACTGACTACCTGAACGACTTAATTTTTATCGACCTGTGGATGAATAATTGGTCAGGCCATTATTTTTGGCGGCGTTAAGTTTACGGGATTTCGGTCACAATTGGGAGTGTTGTTACCGAATATCTGCCAATTAATGCCGCCTGTCGTTCTACTGACAAAAAATAAGCGAGTCACCAATTAAGATTATTCACTGATTTCCAGGGTTAGAAATCTTCCCGGTACTGCTACATCATCACACATGCAGCTAACTGACTGTAATAAAACGTCTTTTTCCATAGCTCATCTTCATGCAAAAATCAGATGATGGCGTTATAGTCAACTACAATTTCTAATAGTTTCCTGTATCTGGATATTCATTGAATGTGCATCGGGTAACGTCTCAGCGCATTTAAGAAACGTCTTAGCACCGCTATATCCAGGCAAATATTCAATAACAATGTAGTAGCACTTCATTATTTCATAAATATGAATTATCAATTACCGGATATATAGTAGATTATTTTCTTATTTGTTTAATTAACCGGCGAAAACTTAATTTCCCCTGTAAAACAAATGGCGATTACCAGGCCTGCTTGTGCAGATCGGTACGCGTAAAGGGTTTATCCAGCGGCCCCACCGCGGTGGCGATTTGTCCCAGCAGGGACTGAGTCGGCGCTTTGCTACCGCTATGTAAAAGGATAAGTGGAACCATCACCAGGCATGCGACACCGCCCCATGAGATATTCACGCTTTCCGGATCAGAGGTACGTTTTTGCAACACCAGGAACAAAGCGCTGCCAGCAGCGCCCAGCAGCAGGCCGGCAATCACTTCCGAGACGGAATGCGCATGGATGACCAGCCGCGAATAGCCCACCACGGCGGCCAGAACATAGCCGGTAATAACGGCCGCTTTACGCAGACCGACGGAGAAACGGGCGCTGAGCAGCCACAGGAAGATAGGCCAGAAGGCCGCGGAGAGCGCGGAGTGGCCGCTGAAGCCGGTGTAATCCAGTTCACGAATACCCAGACCCCAGCCCATAAAGGCCAGTTTGGAGGCGCAGACGATAGCGCCGGTGATGCCGAACAGCAAACTCCACTGCCACGCCAGCAACCGCGACGTTTTACGCAGCATCAGGACAATAAACAGCGCCGCTGCGCTGGGCAACAAAACGGTGCTATCGCCAAAAAATGAGATGAGTTGCCAGTTCATATACCTGTGATCCTTCGATGATGTCCACTGCCGTGCTCAGGGATTATCCGTAATGTCTGTACCAGCTCGCATGCCAATTCATTTCACATTTTTATGCATGCAAGTGAGATGTTTAAAGCGGAAACATGATCGCAGTCAAGTTTTATTTTTGGCTGACGTTGACCGCTTTCCCTGCGCTTTAGGAATTGTCGCACTAAGTGACTATTCATAAAGCATTATTGCCGCTACTCCGACCATTGCACCACAGAGGCCAGAGACAAACTACCAGAAGTCTCCGAAGCCATACGTTTCTTTACAATCGTTATAACATTCGCGTTATGAATAATTTCTGCATAACGTTATGAGCGGCAGGACGAATGTTCACGCCCTGCCCCCCCGTACTACGCTAGCAATCAGGCCAGCATTTTTTTAATACTTTCGCGGAATTTGGTGCCTTCTTTCAGGTTACGCATCCCGTAGGTGACGAAGGCCTGCATGTAGCCCATTTTCTTCCCGCAGTCGTAGCTTTCGCCGGTCATCAGCATCGCGTCGACGGACTGCTTCTTCGCCAGTTCGGCAATGGCGTCGGTCAGCTGGATACGGCCCCATGCGCCCGGCTCGGTACGTTCCAGTTCGGCCCAGATATCCGCCGACAGCACATAGCGCCCCACCGCCATCAGATCGGAGTCCAGAGTCTGCGGCTCGTCCGGTTTTTCAATAAACTCGACGATACGCGCCACCTGGCCTTCAGCCACCATCGGCTCTTTGGTCTGGATGACGGAGTATTCGGAGAGATCGCCCGGCATGCGTTTCGCCAGCACCTGGCTGCGGCCGGTCTCGTTAAAGCGGGCGATCATAGCGGCGAGGTTATAGCGCAGCGGGTCAGCGGTGCCGCCGTCAAGGATGATATCCGGCAGGACCACCACAAACGGGTTGTCGCCGACTACCGGGCGGGCGCAGAGGATGGAGTGGCCCAGGCCCAGCGGCTGCGCCTGACGCACGTTCATGATGGTCACGCCCGGCGGGCAAATGGCCTGCACTTCCGCCAGCAGCTGGCGCTTCACGCGCTGTTCCAGCAGGGCTTCCAGCTCGTAGGAGGTGTCGAAGTGGTTTTCCACCGCGTTCTTCGAGGAGTGCGTCACCAGAACAATCTCTTTGATCCCGGCGGCGACGATTTCGTCAACGATGTACTGAATCATTGGCTTATCAACGATCGGCAGCATCTCCTTTGGAATTGCCTTTGTGGCCGGCAGCATATGCATGCCTAGTCCTGCGACCGGAATAACCGCTTTCAAATTCGCCATATTCATCTTCACCTGTTTGGTTGCAAAACACGCGGTTTTGCAAAATTGTACATGTCACAAATCCATTGGAACTGATAATACACGGATACTGCCCGGGCATCTGCCCGCCAAATTCTTAATTTCACTGTCACGTAAAAGAATACACACAACTCCCTTTTATCAACAGTCAGAAGTGAGAATAATCTTATTTTTGTTCAGGTTATTCAGCGGCTCGTTCCTTTGCGCCGCGCGATGTGGCTGAGAGGCCCGTCTATCGGGGTCTGTTGGCCGCCGGCCCCGCCGCGCCGCGCGTATGCCTGGAAAGAATAGATAGAGATAATAAATTTCGCCAGGCAATATATTTCAGCATAAACAGCCGGATATGACGACATATTAGCCTGAATCCGCGACGGTGAACTGCGATCCGCCCTATTCTGCACTCACTTCATAATATGAATTATGCCGGTTTTGTGAGCGGGCTTCGCGCTTCGCTTCTGCTCTGCGCATCCGCGCTCGCCGTGACGAACCGCGGGAGGAAAGCCTTTTGCCGCCCTCGCTGAAACGCAGCGGAAAAAGTTCTGATATCGGCAAGCTTATTCCATGGTCGCCGCCATGGTGTTATTTTTTCACTGTTCTTTTCCGGAACATAATTCTTATCGGTTCGCTTAATCCGCTGGAAATATATCCACCCACGGCAGGGCGATATCCGCGTCGTTATTGCATTTTAGACTCATCTTATCCATGATCGTGGTAACACATACCGCAGTCGTACAGGTTTTAATACATATGGAATGGATTGCCGATCCGTCAATCTGGGCAGGTCTCGTCACGCTGGTGGTTATCGAACTGGTGTTAGGTATCGATAACCTGGTCTTTATCGCTATCCTCGCCGAGAAACTCCCTCCCGCCCAGCGCGACCGCGCGCGGATCACTGGCCTGATGCTGGCGATGGTCATGCGTCTCCTGCTGCTGGCCTCTATCTCCTGGCTGGTCACCCTGACCAAACCGCTGATTGTTTTTCACGACTTCAGCTTTAGCGCCCGCGATTTAATTATGCTGTTTGGCGGCCTGTTTCTGCTGTTTAAAGCGACCGTCGAGCTTAATGAGCGGCTGGAGGGGAAAGACAGCGATAACCCCACCCAGCGCAAAGGGGCGAAATTCTGGGCCGTCGTGGCGCAGATCGTGGTGCTCGACGCCATCTTCTCACTCGACTCGGTGATCACCGCCGTCGGCATGGTTGATCACCTGGCGGTGATGATGGCCGCCGTGGTTATCGCCATCAGCCTGATGCTGATGGCCAGCAAGGCGCTGACGCGCTTCGTTAACAGCCACCCGACCATCGTGATCCTCTGTCTGAGCTTCCTGCTGATGATCGGCTTCAGCCTGATTGCTGAAGGCTTCAGCTTTATCATTCCGAAAGGCTATTTATATGCGGCCATTGGCTTCTCGGTCATGATTGAAGCGCTTAACCAGCTGGCGCAGTTTAACCGCCGTCGCTTCCTCTCCGCCAATATGACGCTGCGTCAGCGCACTACCGAAGCGGTGATGAATTTGCTGAGCGGGCAGAAAGAAAAAGCTGAACTGGATGCTGACACGGCGTCGCTGGTCGCCGATCAGGATCAACATCCACTGTTTAATCCGCAGGAACGACTGATGATTGAGCGGGTGCTGAACCTTAATCAGCGTAGCGTCAGCAGTATTATGACGTCGCGCCATGATATTGAGCGCATCAACCTCAGCGCGCCGGAGGAAGAGATCCGCAGCCTGGTGGAGAAAAATCAGCATACCCGTCTGGTGGTCACCGGCGGGAAAGATAATGAAGATCTGCTGGGGGTGGTGCATGTTATTGACCTTCTCCAGCAGTCCCTGCGCCAGGAGCCGCTGGATCTGCAGGCGCTGGTGCGTCAACCGCTGGTCTTCCCGGAGGGGTTACCGCTCCTCTCGGCGCTCGAGCAGTTCCGCCAGGCCCGCACCCATTTTGCCTTTGTGGTCGATGAGTTTGGCTCCGTCGAGGGGATTGTGACCCTCAGCGACGTGATGGAGACCATCGCCGGTAATCTGCCCAATGAGGTGGAGGAGATCGATGCCCGGCACGATATTCAGCATCATCAGGACGGTTCGTGGACGGTCAACGGCCATATGCCGCTGGAGGACCTGGTGCAGTACGTTCCGCTGCCGCTGGATGATAAACGTGAGTATCACACCGTTGCCGGTCTGTTGATGGAGTATTTGCAGCATGTGCCGCAGGTGGGGGAAACCATTGAGATTGACGGCTATACCCTGCGCACGCTGCAGGTCGACAGCCATCGGGTGCAGAAGGTGCAGATCGTCCCGCCGGTAAAGCAGGATGAGCTGGATTATGAGGTGTAATCGTCAGGCATAAAACGGCCCGGGGTACCCCGGGCCGTAAAATTGATAGCCAGGTATCCTGTTTAATGCCTGATGGCGCTTCGCTTATCAGGCCTACGGAATGGCGAACTAATCGGGGTATGGCACCCTCCGTATAATCCAGGCCGGGTCAGTCCTAGCTGCCACACTGCCTGATGGCGCTNCGCTTATCAGGC
>NZ_JAZARW010000001.1:2751153-2761046 GCF_036233805.1 Klebsiella sp. EMBS2024
GCCTGATGGCGCTNCGCTTATCAGGCCTACGGAATGGCGAACTAATCGGGGTATGGCACCCTCCGTATAATCCAGGCCGGGTCAGTCCTAGCTGCCACACTGCCTGATGGCGCNNCGCTTATCAGGCCTACATTAAGTGGCGACGCAAACGGATGATATTGCGCACATCCCAGGCCGGGTCAGGCGCAGCCGCCACCCGGCATCATCGTTACATCAAACGTTGACGATAAACACAGCCCGGAAACTTCCGGGCCGCGGGGGTGGGAATTACAGCTTATCGAGCAGCTTTTTGGCATCGTTGCCGTCTTTGCTGCCTTTATTACGCTCAACCCAGTCGTTGAGGCGCTGCTTCGCTTCATCCTGCAGCTGTTTGCGCAGGATCTGGTCGACCTGCAGACTGTAGCTCAGCGACTGCCACTCGCCGTAGATGCGCAGCGGGATAGCGGTCTGTTTCAGGCGGTCGATAAGCTTGCCCTCCCCTTTCCAGCCGCCGAGCACGCGCACGTTGAAGCGCATATCGCAGTTCTCTTTCTGCAGATCGAGCTGTCCTTCGCCGGTCATCGCCATCACGTCGGACTGCCCCTGCAGGCGGTTCAGCGTCACCAGCCCGTTATCCAACATCAGCCGGCTGCTCACGGAATCCAGGCGGGTGGCATTGTCGTAATTTTCCTGCGCCCGCACGTTGGTGCTGCGCTCCACGGCCTGCTGCACCAGCTGCTGGAAGTTCAGCCCTTCGGTGCGGGTATCGGCCATCTGGAGCTGAGCCTGTCCCTGCCAGTGGCGACGGAAATCATCGGCGTCAATGCGCGTTCCGGAAAATTCGCCGCTCAGCGACAGCTTGCCGGTCAGGTTTAAGGAATAGTTAAAGGCTTTGATCAGCGAACCGATCTCCACATTCTGCAGCGCCGGCTGGAACGTCGCCAGCGGCGTGTCGCCGCGGGCATCAAGGGTGCCAGGGAGAGAGAGCTGCCCGCCGTCAAGATTGCCCTGCATTTTGCTGACCGTCAGCAGCCCCTGCTGGTTGCTGATTTCGCTCTGCACCTGGGTGAAGTTCAGACCGCGCCACTGCAGCTGGTCGGCGCTCAGGGCCATTCGGCCGTTGAAGCCGCGCAGGCTCTGGTAATCTTCGCGCTCATCGCTGTCGGCGATCACCGGGCGCAGCGGTCGCGTCTGACTCTGGCCCTGCTGACTGGCGCTACTGTCCGTCGCCGGCGACCTTTGCGCCAGCAGACTATCGAGATCGAGAGTGGTGGCGTGCAGATCCAGCGACCAGTCCGGGCGGTCTCCCAGCACCACGCTGCCGCTGCCGGTAACGGTGCTGCGGTTAGCCATCAGATTCAGGTTGTCAAAACGCAGGGTCTTGTCATCTTCCTGCCAGCTGGCCTGCAGACTCCCCTGACCATTAATGCCGTCCGGTGGGAGCTCGGCGCCGCGCAGCTGCCAGCTAAGCTGGGTAAAGTCGGCTTTTAAGGAGTGCGGATAATCGCCGCCCTGCACGGTGGCGGAGAAGTTCAGCGCCAGGTCGCGCTGGTCGCGGTTCACCCGGCCGGAGAAATCCACGGTGGCCCGGTGATTCTCATCCTGCTCCATCTGCAGACGGATATCGCGCACGGTCACCTGCTCGCCGTTCTCATGCTGGAAGAAGAGCACGCTGTCGGCCACCTGCAGCTGACGCACATCATAGGACCATCCGCGATCCTCCGGGGCCAGCGGCAGGGTGTTATCATGCGGCACCACCGGCGCTGAGCTGTCGCGAACCGCCTCGGTTTTCGGGGTCAGCTGGATCACCGCGCCCTTGAGCATCACCTGCTTCACCTGCAGCTGATGCGAGAGCAGCGGCAGCAGCGCCACGTCGAGGCGCATATTGTCGGCGCGGATCACCGGCTCTTCGGCGCCTCGGGCGGTCAGCGTCATCCGTCCGCTGAGAATGCTGAGCTGCGGCCAGACGTGCCAGCGCAGCGGGCCATCAAGGTCAAGCTGATAACCGCTGCGCTCTGCCACCTCATGCACCATATAGGCGCGAAAATCGTTGGGATTGACCAGCAATACCAACGAGGTAAGCCCGGCGACAATGACCGCCAGCAGGATCATCAGCGTTGTCAGTATTCGTCTCATGGCACCCTCAGCAACACCCCGTTGACGTTATCAATCCTTGTCGATTCGGCTCGCCACCGCGCCCTGCTGGTCGCGATATTTGGCGTCTTCGCGGCGGTTATACGGCCGGGCCGCCGGGCCCGATAACGGCTCAAAGCTCAGCGCGCCGATAGGCATCCCCGGGCGCAGCGCCAGCGGCAGCTTGCCAGAGTTGTAAAACTCAAGCACGATGCAGCCGGACCAGCCTGGGTCGATACGGTGCGCGGTAACGTGCACCATCAGCCCCAGGCGCGCCAGCGAGGAGCGTCCGTCCAGCCAGCCTACCAGGTCGGCAGGCAGGGTGACAGACTCGTAGGTCACCGCCAGCGCCAGTTCGCCCGGATGCAGGAAAAAGGCTTCCCCTTCCGGCAGGACGATCTCTTCGCTCATCACCCGGTCCAGCGCGGCGCTGACCTCGGCCTTCGGGCCGCTTAAATCGATAAACGGCGCCGTGTGACCACGGAAGGTGCGGAATTTATTACCCAGCCGTACATCAACCGTCGCGCCATTAATACGCTCAACGGGCGGACGCGGATTGATGGCGAGTCGCCCTTCATCCAACCAGGCTTCGATATCTCGGTCACACAGACGCATGGGCTTTCTCCTTATAAGGCTGCTTCCCGCACGCTTCGCGGCGGAGAGGGCAACAGGGCTACTCTTTGCACGTTACACAATTCGGCCAGGTTATTCAAAAAACTGACTGATTTTGGCCTTCAGAATATCAATAGCGATGCGGTTTTTGCCGCCGCGCGGCACGATGATGTCGGCATACTGCTTCGACGGTTCTATAAACTGCAGGAACATCGGGCGCACGGTTTTCTGATACTGGGCCATCACCGAATCCATGGAGCGGCCGCGCTCGTTAACGTCGCGCTTAATACGGCGCATCAGGCAAATATCGAGCGGGGTGTCGACGAAAATAGAGAAGTTAAGCTCGTTACGCAGGCGCGCGTCGGTCAGCAGCAGGATCCCTTCAAGAATGATCACCTTCTTCGGCTCGACGTGAATGGTGTTCGGCGTGCGGGTATGCTCGACGTAGCTATAGACCGGCAGTTCAATCGGCTGGCCGCTTTTCAGCATCTGCAGGTGCTGGAACAACAGACTGTGATCCATTGAGCTCGGGTGGTCATAGTTGGTTTTGACGCGCTCTTCCATCGACAGATGACTTTGATCTTTGTAATAGCTGTCTTCCGGAATGACGCCAATATGTTCGTCGCCAACTTGTTCACGCAATTCGCGATAGAGAGTACTGGCGATAAGACTTTTGCCAGAAGCCGATGCGCCGGCGATACCTACAATGACGCACTGATGGGACATATCAGTCATAAATTTTTGCGACCTGATTAACCTGGATAGAGATGGAGGGTGGCGGCGGACCGCCAAACGCGGCAATTATAGGGATTTCAGCGTCCCGATACCAGTGGTATGCGCCCCGGACGGCTATTCCGCCGCCGGGATCCAGTCATCGGTATACCAGATATGCAACAGCGCATACGATCGCATCGGCTGCCAGCGACGGGCATAGCGAGCGATGGCGGCCGGGGTCATTCCCGGAAAGCGCTGTTTAATCAGGTAATCATCCGGCAAAAAGATATCTTTCGCCTGCCAGCCGCGCAGAGCAAAGTAGTTTGCCGTCCAGCGGCCAATCCCGGGCATGCTCTGCAGTTGACGCAGCCCGGCGTCAATGTCCGCTGGCGCCTTCAGGGGCAGCTCGCCGCTGAGCGCCGCCCGGGCGAGGTGGATCAGCGCCTCCGCGCGCCGAAGCGGCATTCCCAGCGCCTTCAGCGCCTGCGGATCGGCACGGGACAGCGCCTCTGGCGTCGGGAACAAGACATAGCCGGGNGACTCCGCCAGCGGTTCGCCCCAGCCAGCCGCCACTTTGGCGGTGAGCCGGGCGGCCATCGCCACGCTCACCAGCTGGCCCAGCACCGCGCGCACCGCCTGCTCGAAGGCATCCAGCGCCCCCGGCAGGCGCAGCCCCGGCCGCGCCTGCGCCAGGTCGCCCAGCGTGCGAGCGACCTGCCGCGGGTCGCAGGCTAAATCAAACAGCTGGCCAATTCGCGCATAGCAGATCTCCGCCACCGGTTGCAGCCCCGGGGAGAGGGTCACCCGCAGGCCCTGCGCCTCCTCGTCCGGTGCCAGATGAATCAGCCCGCGATGCCCTTCAACGCCAAAGCTGCGACTATAGCCTCCTTCATCAAAGCGCTCGACGCCGGCGACGGCACGCGCCTGCAGAAAACCAACCATCCACGCCCAGTCGTAAGGCGGGGTCCAGGGTAACAGCACCATAAGCTCTCCTTTATATAGCGTTACAATGATAGTCGCCCTTGACCGTCAGCGCCTTGCTTTTAAATTCCAGTTGTCGGCTTGGCGACGATCCGCTAAAGTCGCCCCCCTTCTTCACCGGCATGGGGATTTTGCAGACGATGTTTATTGGTTTTGACTACGGCACCGCCAACTGTTCGGTGGCCGTGATGCGGGAAAACACCCCTCAGCTGTTGACACTGGAAAACGGCAGCGCCCTGCTGCCCTCGATGCTCTGCGCGCCAACGCGCGAAGCGGTCAGCGAGTGGCTCTATCGCCATCATGATGTCCCCACCCACAGCGACGAAAACCAGGCGCTGCTGCGTCGGGCCATCGCCGCCAACCGCGACGAAGACATCGAGGTGCTGCGCAACAGCGTGCAGTTCGGTCTCGCCTCGCTGCATCAGTATGTTGAAGATCCGGAAGAGGTCTACTTCGTTAAATCGCCAAAATCCTTCCTCGGCGCCAGCGGGCTGAAGCCGCAGCAGGTGGCCCTGTTTGAAGACCTGGTCTGCGCGATGATGCTGCACATCAAACTGCAGGCCGAAAGCCAGCTTCCCGAGCAGATCGACCAGGCGGTGATTGGCCGACCGATTAACTTCCAGGGCCTCGGCGGCGACGACGCGAACGCCCAGGCGCAGGGGATCCTTGAGCGGGCGGCTCTCCGCGCCGGTTTCCGCGATGTGGTTTTCCAGTTTGAACCGGTGGCCGCCGGGCTCGATTTTGAAGCGACCCTCAATGAAGAAAAGCGGGTGCTGGTCGTCGATATCGGCGGCGGGACCACCGACTGCTCCCTGCTGCTGATGGGCCCGCAGTGGCGGGAGCGCGCCGACCGCCAGCAGAGCCTGCTCGGCCACAGCGGCTGCCGCATCGGCGGTAACGATCTCGACATTGCCCTGGCCTTCAAATGCCTGATGCCCCTCCTCGGCATGGGCGGCGAAACGGAGAAAGGCACCGCGCTGCCGATCCTTCCGTGGTGGAACGCGGTGGCCATCAACGACGTGCCGGCGCAGAGCGATTTCTACAGCACCGCCAACGGCCGTCTGCTTAACGATCTGCTGCGCAGCGCCCGGGATGCCGACAAGGTGGCTCTGCTGCTGAAGGTCTGGCGCCAGCGTCTCAGCTATCGTCTGGTGCGCAGCGCCGAAGAGAGCAAAATCGCCCTCTCCAGCGCCGCCAGCGTCGAAACCGCGCTGCCGTTTATTCAGGACGAGCTGGCCACCGCCATCGCCCAGCAGGGTCTGGAAGCCGCGCTGGATCAACCGTTGACCCGCATTATGGAACAGGTGCAGCTCGCGCTCGACAGCAGCCAGACCACCCCGGACGTGATCTATCTTACTGGCGGCAGTGCCCGCTCGCCGCTGATCAAAAAGGCGCTGACCGCCCAGTTGCCGGGGATTCCGCTGGCCGGTGGCGATGATTTTGGCTCGGTAACCGCCGGGCTGGCCCGCTGGGCGCAGGTGGTTTTCCGCTAACCCCAGCCCACCGCCGCCGCGCAGCAGGTCTGTCCTGATCCTGCCGATGCAGATTACGCTGGAATATTCCTGGTCTCCCACGCAAAATGGCCTGTTCGTCCGGACAGGCCTGTCCACTTTTCCCCCCTTCCGGGGGCGTATTATCCATACCGTAGCCAGATGTCTGCGGTCTGTATCGTTGGCTTGCCGCAAGGGGGCGTGATTGAAAAGGGTGTCTGCGATCTTCGCGGCGGTCCGGCGTTGCCGGCCGCAGTTCCTGGCAGGCTGGCTGCTCAGCTGTGGATTATTCTTGCTGCTGGTCGCCCCACAGGCGCAGGCGGCGACGCGCCAGGTGGGCATTGATATTCCGGTCCAGTGGTACGCGGACGCCAGCGGCCAGATGACCATCGATCGCTTCGCCGCCCTGCCCACAGACCAGCTCGCCACCACCCGGCAGATCCCCTCCTTTGGTTATTCGCGAAAAACCTGGTGGCTGCGCAGCGAACTGCCGGGAACGTGGTTTGCCGGGGAGCCGCGCTGGCTGCAGCTGGGCCCCTCTTTTGTCGACCATCTGACTATTTACTACCGGCCTCTGGGCAGCGATGCCCCCTGGGCACAGCGCACCTTTGGCGACCGCGACGGCGCCCGCGAGAGCGACCTGCACTGCCGCGAAAGCGTGCTGATCCTCCCCCCGCCGCCGACCGCCGCCGGCTATGAGGTGGTCTTTCGCCTGCAGAGCACCAGCACTCTGATCCTGCTGGCCTCGCTCTCTTCGCCGCAGGAATTTGTACAGCGGGCGACCGCCGACACCGCGTTCTGGAGCTTCTATTTCGGCCTGGCCGCTGTCGCCAGCGGCGTGGCGCTGTGGCTGGCGCTGGCCCTGCGCCGGCGTCTGCTGTGGGGCATCTGTCTTTTCTCGCTCAATTATCCGCTGGTGGCCGCCCTGCACGGCTTCCCGGAGTGGTTTTTCGGCCACGCGGCGCTGCCGTTCCAGGACTTCATGATCAGCAGCCTCTCCCTGTTCAGCTATGCTACCGCCCTCTGGCTGCACAGCGAGATTTTTGATTTGAAGAAGAATATGCCGCGGCTTCATCAGCTACTGATCGCCGCGGTGGTGCTCAACCTGGTGCTGCAGGTCAGTATTCCGCTCGGGTTTTACGGCTTCGCGATGCAGATTGAAGGGGTAGTATTCATCATTATCACCCCGGTGCTGCTGTTCACCTCCTGGTGGCTGTGGCGCAAAAAAGCTATCGACCGTACCACCCTGCTGCTGGGTCTGCTGCCGCCGTTCTATGTCGTCGCCGCGGTGCTGGTGCAGTTGTCGATCCATGGGATTATCCCGTTCCATATGGCGATCTTTTCCCTCTGGCAGTACGCGCTGATCGTCCACATCATTACGGTGCTGATCATTGCCATCCTGCGGGTGCGTGCTGAAAACCGCCAGCTGGAGCAGAAGCAGCGCCTGGCGCGCGAACTGCAGATTGAGCGTGAAGCCAGCTTCCACCAGCGGCAGTTTATGGGCATGGTGGCGCACGAATTCCGCACCCCGTTGGCGGTGATCCAGGCGGCGCTGGAGAATCTTCGCCTCTCGGCGGCCTCGACCAGCCAGGAGGCGCGCTTCGATCGCATCGGCCGCGCCGCCACCCGCCTGGTGCAGCTCACCGATAACTGCCTTGCCGACGCCCGGCTCGCCTCCCACGATCTGCACGTCGAGCGCCAGCAGACCGCCCTGCTGACGGTAATCAACATGGCCGCCTCGGTAGTGGCTATCTCCCATGATCACTACCTGAACATCCGCCAGCACGGCGCGGTGGAAAGCCCGCAGCTGCAGGCCGATGCCGGCCTGCTGTGCATCGCTATCGCTAATCTGCTGGATAACGCCGTCAAGTATTCGCCCCCCGGTGAAATCGCC
Organism: Klebsiella sp. EMBS2024; assembly: GCF_036233805.1. Lineage (NCBI taxonomy): Bacteria > Pseudomonadati > Pseudomonadota > Gammaproteobacteria > Enterobacterales > Enterobacteriaceae > Klebsiella > Klebsiella sp. EMBS2024. The sequence continues at coordinate 2,758,957 of NZ_JAZARW010000001.1, forward strand.
ATCGATATTCATTCCGATGCCGGGCAAACGGAGCTGCGCATTCGTGACCACGGCCCGGGACTCCCCGCCGGACAGGCGGAACTGATCTTTGAGCGCTACCGCCGCGGCGAGCACACATCGCCGGTGCCAGGCGGCACCGGTCTCGGACTGTATGTTGCGCGTCAGATAGTGCAGGCTCATGATGGCAAACTGTGGCTGGCCGAGCATGGCCCGGACGGCTGCACCTTTATTCTCACCCTCCCCACGGTTGCTTAAGAGGAGAACGACGTATGGCTTTACGGCTGGCGATAATTGAAGATAACGCCGATCTGCTGGATGAACTGCTGGCCTGGCTGGGCTATCGCGGCTTCGAGGTGTGGGGGACGCGCAGCGCCGAAGCCTTCTGGCGGCAACTGCACAGCCATCCGGTGGATATCGTGCTGGTTGATATCGGCCTGCCCGGCGAGGATGGCTTCAGCGTACTGAACTATCTGCATGAGCTGGGGCACTACGGTCTGGTGGTGGTCAGCGCCCGCGGTCAGCAGCAGGATAAACTGCAGGCGCTGAGCCTTGGGGCCGATGCCTATCTGATCAAACCGGTAAACTTCGCCCATCTTGCCGAGACCCTCACCGCCCTCGGCGCGCGCCTGCGCCAGGACCGTCCGGCGGCTCCGCCTGCGGAGGCGATCGGCACGCCGCCGGCCGTCTCCCCCGGCAGCTGGCGTCTGCAAGAGGATAAACTGATTTCACCCGACGCCCGGACGCTGGAGTTAACCCAGCAGGAATATCGCCTGGTGGAGCTCCTGATGCGCAATCGCAACGAAGTGTGCAGCAAACTGGATCTCCATGCCTGCCTGTTTTCCCATGAAAGCGAGCCTGACCTGCACCGGATCGACGTGGTGGTTAGCCGCCTGCGTCACAAGGCACGCCAGCAGGGGATCCACCTGCCCGTTCGCGCAATCTTTGGTAAGGGACTGGCCTTTATTTCCTGAACGACGGGGCGCGTCGGCGGCCGCGCGGGATATAAAAAACTCGTAAGTGTTAATTTTTCTCATTTTCTGAGAGAAATGAGAGGAATGAGACTGACGATGACCTTAAGAACTTTCTTATAGTACTAGCACATCAGGATGATGGCGTAAGATTTTCACGGGACAGAAAAGCATATAACAAAACGTATTAGCCGTTCGCGGCAAATTCTGACACCATGCAACACAATCAGGGTAACAACGATGGCCATGCAAACGTGGTTAGTTTTATTGCTATGCATTTTTTTGTTCAGCATCTCTGTATACAGTTTTATTTCCTATCTGAAAGACAGGAGGCGGCAGAAATTGACTTTTAACGATAAGCGTTCGATGCGTCGTAAATAATTCACTTTAAAATAATAAAAAATTATTGTAGGTACTTTTATATCTTCAACACATCGCATACGCCCGGAGGATTTGTCACAGCATGGCGTTATGTTTTGCGTAAGGAAATAACGCCATGAGAAACATTAATGTCACCATCAACACCCGCAACGCCTTTGTCCGTGAATCGCTGGTAGCCATGGTCAATGACCTCACCCGGGGCGATCTGCGGGCGCGTTTTTCCTGGCATAACACCGATCTGTCAGCTGAAGATATCATTATCTGCGAAGTGATCCCCGGGGAAATATACCTGTGTAATACCCTGATTAAGAACAGAAAAAGAGGAAGCTCGCTGATTATCCTCCATAGCTATGACCAGCTGCCGGAAGATGAGTTCATGATTAACTGCCTGAAAGGGGTCATTTTTGTTTCGCTAAAAACGGCCAGTATTCCGCAATTGCTGACGATCATTAAAAGCGAGCTCCAGCATTGTATGACCCCCACGGCTACCGACGCCGCAGGCCGGGAACTCAGCTGCGCCAGCTGTCCGCATCGCGTGTTATCGCGATCGCAGACCGCCGTAGTGCACGGTATTCTCGAAGGGCTGGATATGAGTAAAATCGCCGCCCTGCAGCGTGTGAGTCCCCGCACCACCGCCTATCATAAGAATAAGATCATGGAAAAATACAGCCTGAATAATAATCATGAATTTTTCCAGTTTATGAATCTTTTACGTGAGCGCTGGTAGGCAAACAGCAGCAC
>NZ_JAZARW010000001.1:2761052-2783803 GCF_036233805.1 Klebsiella sp. EMBS2024
ATAAGATATTGACCTGGCTATATTGTCGGAAATCCGAAAATAGCCGCAGGATGCTAAAAAATATCCAGCGCTGGCGGACATAACGTTAAACTCTGACGCTTCCTCGGTATAAAGACGTTACCGCCCGTCTTTATATAATAAAAAACACGCTACACGAGGAAAACTGATACTTCGTCACATTGCCCCTGACGTGCCTGTCAGGGGTCTTTTTTCCGTGTGGAATAGCGCCCTCAGTGAAAGGGCGCGGCAGGATCAGGCTTCCGCTTTCTCCACTTCCCAGTCCGGCTGCGCTTCCTCGTCGGTCAGCAACCCTTCATTTTTCGACAGCATCGCGGTGGCGATGCCATTACCCAGCACGTTGATGGCAGAGCGCCCCATGTCGAGGAAATGGTCGATACCCATCAGCAGCAGGATCCCGGCGACCGGTATATTGAAGCTGGGGATCGTCGCCGCCAGCACCACCAGCGCCGAACGCGGCACCCCGGCGATACCTTTCGAGGCCAGCATCAGGGTCAGCATCATGACCGTAATCTCGCTAAAGCTCAGCGGCACGTTATAGGCCTGGGCGATAAACATCGCGGCGAAGGAGCAGTAGACCATCGAGCCAACGAGGTTGAACGAGTAGCCAATCGGCAGGACGAACGAGACGATATTGCGCGAGCAGCCAAACTTCACCAGTCGCTCGAGGGTCTTCGGATAGGCCGCTTCCGAGCTGCTGGTGGTAAAGGCCACCAGCACCGGATCTTTCAGCATGTTCAGCAGGCGGAAAACCTCTTTTTTCAGCACCATATAGCCGACGGCAATCAGCACCGCGCTGGTCAACAGCACCGCCAGGTAGTAGCCGCCGATGAACGAAGCATAGTTGAGCAGGATCCCCAGCCCCTGGGAGGCAATCACCGACGAGATGGCGGCGAAGATGGCCAGCGGCGCAACGTACATCACATAGCCCGTCACCTTCAGCATAATGTGCGACACCACGTTAAGGGCCGCCACCAGCGGAGCATTAAACTTCTCCCCCAGCGACGCGCCGGCGATGCCGAAGAACATCGAGAACACCACGATCTGCAGGATCTCGTTGTTGGCCATCGCCTCGGTGATGCTGGTGGGGATAGTGTGCGACAGGAATCCTTTCAGGCTCATGCCGCTGACCGCCAGGCCGGTATCCACCGCCTCTTTCGGCACCGCCAGGTTTAACCCGGCGCCCGGGTGCTGGAAGGTGACGATCACCAGCCCGACGAGAATGGATAATACCGAGGAGGTGATGAACCAGACCATCGCCTTCCCGCCTACCCGGCCGATGGTCGCCGTCTCGCCGAGGCGCATAATGCCGACCGTCAGGGTGCTGAACACCAACGGCGCGATGACCATTTTGATCAACCGCAGAAACAGATCGGTGAGCAGCGTAATATTGTCCGCCCAGGCGGAGACGGTGGTTGGCGTCGCGTAGGCATGGATAGCCGCGCCGGAGAGGATCCCCATCAGCATAAAAATGACGATGAAGAGCGTGAGTTTGTTTGCGTTTGCCACAGCAATGACCCCTGATTATTTAACACGTTGATTTTTAAGTGCATATTTTATTATTATGAGAATGCACTGATTTATTCACCGCATAAATCTAATTAAAGCCCCCGCGGATACAACTATTTTTTGCTTTTTTAAACTAAAAGTTGATATCACCCCGGATATCGGCCGCGGGAGCGCCCGGCGTCGCGGCGGTTATCCAGACATTTCTCAACCTTCTTTTCATAATTCCTCCATTTTTACGGCCCCTTCCCTCACTAAACTAGTATCATTCAGCGAAACGCTTCAGGATGAGACCGTAAACTAATGAAAGGCAGTAACATACGTCGTTGGGGCGCCGCGCTGGCGGTAGTGATTATCGCCGGGGCCGCCTACTGGTTCTGGCACGATCGCGGGACGAGCGGCAGCGGGGCTCCCGCCGCCGGACAGGGCCCGCAGGGGCCGGGCGGCGCACGCCATGGCCGCTTTGGCGCCGCGCTGGCGCCGGTGCAGGCGGCCACCGCCACCGAAGAAGCGGTCCCGCGCTATCTCACCGGGCTGGGTACGGTGACGGCGGCCAACACCGTCACCGTCCGCAGCCGGGTCGACGGCCAACTGCTGAGCCTTCACTTCCAGGAGGGTCAGCAGGTCAAAGCCGGCGACCTGCTGGCGCAGATCGACCCCAGCCAGTTTAAAGTCGCTCTCGCCCAGGCGCAGGGTCAGCTGGCGAAAGATCAGGCCACCCTCGCCAACGCCCGCCGCGATCTCGCTCGTTACCAGCAGCTGGTGAAGACCAACCTCGTCTCCCGCCAGGAGCTCGACACTCAGCAGTCGCTGGTGGTGGAATCCGCCGGCACGGTGAAAGCTGATGAAGCGGCCGTCGCCAGCGCCCAGCTGCAGCTCGACTGGACCCGCATTACCGCGCCAATTGACGGCCGCGTCGGCTTAAAGCAGGTCGATATCGGCAACCAGATCTCCAGCGGGGATACCACCGGGATCGTGGTCCTTACCCAGACGCACCCGATCGACGTGGTCTTTACCCTGCCGGAAAGCAGCATCGCCACGGTGGTGCAGGCGCAGAAAGCGGGCAAAGCGCTTAGCGTCGAAGCCTGGGATCGCACCAATAAGCAGAAAATCAGCGTCGGCGAGCTGCTGAGCCTCGACAACCAGATCGATGCGACCACCGGGACCATCAAGCTGAAGGCGCGCTTTAGCAATCTGGACGACGCGCTGTTCCCCAATCAGTTCGTTAACGCCCGCCTGCTGGTGGACACCCAGCAGAACGCGGTGGTGATCCCTGCCGCCGCGCTGCAGATGGGCAACGAAGGGCATTTCGTATGGGTGCTGAACGATGAGAATAAGGTCAGCAAACACAGCGTGACGCCCGGCATTCAGGACAGCCAGAAAGTAGTCATCAGCGCCGGGCTTTCCGCCGGAGATCGCGTGGTCACCGACGGGATTGACCGTCTGACCGAGGGGGCGAAGGTAGAAGTTGTCACCGCCAGCAGCGGCGAGCAGGCGCAGCCCGCCCCGCGCCAGAGCGGTAAACACGGAGCGCGTTCCTGATGCAGGTGTTACCTCCAGGCCGCACCGGCGGCCCGTCCCGGCTGTTTATTATGCGTCCGGTGGCCACCACTCTGCTGATGGTGGCTATCCTGCTGGCCGGGATCATCGGCTACCGCTTTCTGCCGGTCTCCGCCCTGCCGGAGGTCGATTACCCGACCATTCAGGTAGTCACCCTCTATCCGGGCGCCAGCCCGGACGTGGTGACCTCCGCCATCACCGCCCCGCTGGAGCGCCAGTTCGGCCAGATGTCCGGCCTCAAGCAGATGTCGTCGCAAAGCTCCGGCGGCGCCTCGGTAGTCACGCTGCAGTTCCAGCTGACCCTGCCGCTGGACGTCGCCGAGCAGGAAGTGCAGGCGGCCATTAACGCCGCCACCAACCTGCTGCCGAGCGATCTGCCCAACCCGCCGGTCTACAGCAAGGTGAACCCGGCGGATCCGCCGATCATGACTCTCGCCGTCACCTCCTCCGCCATCCCGATGACCCAGGTTGAGGACATGGTGGAGACCCGGGTGGCGCAGAAGATCTCCCAGGTTTCCGGCGTCGGTCTGGTGACCCTCGCCGGCGGCCAGCGCCCGGCGGTGCGGGTGAAGCTTAACGCCCAGGCCATCGCCGCCCTCGGCCTGACCAGCGAAACCGTGCGCACCGCTATCACCAGCGCCAACGTTAACTCCGCGAAAGGCAGCCTCGACGGTCCGGCCCGCGCGGTGACGCTTTCCGCTAACGATCAGATGCAGTCCGCTGAGGATTATCGCCGGCTGATTATCGCTTATCAGAACGGGGCGCCGATCCGGCTCGGCGATGTCGCCAGCGTCGAACAAGGGGCCGAAAACAGCTGGCTCGGGGCGTGGGCCAACCAGCAGCGGGCCATCGTGATGAACGTCCAGCGCCAGCCGGGGGCCAACATCATCGACACCGCCGACAGCATTCGCCAGATGCTGCCGCAGCTCACCGAGAGCCTGCCGAAATCGGTGAAGGTGCAGGTCCTCTCCGACCGGACCACTAACATCCGCGCCTCGGTGCGCGACACCCAGTTTGAGCTGATGCTGGCCATCGCCCTGGTGGTGATGATCATCTACCTGTTTCTGCGCAACGTGCCGGCGACCATTATTCCCGGCGTCGCGGTGCCGCTGTCACTGGTGGGCACTTTCGCGGTGATGGTGTTCCTCGACTTCTCGATCAACAACCTGACGCTGATGGCCCTGACCATCGCCACCGGCTTCGTGGTGGATGACGCCATCGTGGTGATCGAGAACATCTCGCGCTATATCGAAAAAGGCGAGAAGCCGCTGGCCGCCGCGCTGAAGGGCGCGGGGGAGATCGGCTTCACCATTATCTCCCTCACCTTCTCGCTGATCGCGGTGCTGATCCCGCTGCTGTTTATGGGCGATATCGTCGGCCGCCTGTTCCGCGAATTCGCCGTCACCCTTGCCGTCGCTATTCTTATCTCGGCGGTGGTCTCCCTGACCCTGACGCCGATGATGTGCGCCCGCATGTTAAGCCACGAATCGCTGCGCAAGCAGAACCGATTCTCGCGGGCCAGCGAGCGTTTCTTCGAACGGGTGATCGCCGTCTATGGCCGCTGGCTGAGCCGGGTGCTGAACCATCCGTGGCTGACGCTCGGCGTCGCCCTGAGCACCCTGGCGCTGTCGATTATCCTGTGGGTCTTTATCCCGAAAGGCTTTTTCCCGATCCAGGATAACGGCATTATCCAGGGCACCCTCCAGGCGCCGCAGTCGGTCTCCTTCACCAGCATGGCCGAGCGCCAGCGGCAGGTGGCCAGCATTATCCTTAAGGATCCGGCGGTGGAGAGTCTGACCTCCTTCGTCGGCGTCGACGGCACCAACCCGGCGCTGAACAGCGCCCGCCTGCAGATCAACCTCAAGCCGCTGGACGAACGCGACGACCGCGTCCAGACGGTGATTAGCCGTCTGCAGCAGGCGGTGGACGGCGTCCCCGGCGTGGCGCTCTACCTGCAGCCGACCCAGGACCTGACCATCGACACCACGGTGAGCCGCACCCAGTATCAATTCACCCTGCAGGCAAACTCCCTCGAGGCGCTGAGCACCTGGGTGCCGCCGCTGCTCAGCCGCCTGCAGGCCCAGCCGCAGCTGGCCGACGTCAGCAGCGACTGGCAGGACAAAGGCCTGGCCGCCTATATCAAGGTGGATCGCGACAGCGCCAGCCGCCTCGGCATCTCAATGGCCGATGTCGATAACGCGCTGTACAACGCCTTCGGCCAGCGGCTGATCTCCACTATTTACACTCAGGCGAATCAGTATCGCGTGGTGCTCGAGCAGGATACCGAGGCGACGCCGGGCCTGGCGGCGCTGGAGAATATCCGTCTCACCAGCAGCGACGGCGGCATCGTGCCGTTGACCGCCATCGCCACGGTGGAGCAGCGCTTTACCCCGCTGTCGGTGAACCACCTCGATCAGTTCCCGGTGACCACCATCTCGTTTAACGTCCCGGACAACTACTCGCTGGGCGAAGCGGTGGAGGCGATCCTCGCCGCCGAACAGTCGCTCGATTTTCCGACCGATATTCGCACCCAGTTCCAGGGCAGCTCGCTGGCCTTCCAGTCGGCGCTCGGCAGCACCGTCTGGCTGGTGGTCGCCGCGGTGGTGGCGATGTATATCGTGCTGGGGGTGCTGTACGAGAGCTTTATCCACCCGATCACGATTCTCTCCACCCTGCCCACCGCCGGGGTCGGGGCGCTGCTGGCGCTGTGGCTGGCGGGCAGCGAGCTGGACGTGATCGCCATCATCGGCATCATTCTGCTGATCGGCATCGTGAAGAAGAACGCCATCATGATGATCGACTTCGCGCTGGCCGCTGAGCGCGAGCAGGGCATGCCGCCGCGGGAGGCGATCTACCAGGCCTGTCTGCTGCGTTTTCGGCCGATCCTGATGACGACCCTCGCCGCCCTGCTCGGCGCCCTGCCGCTGATGCTGAGCACCGGCGTCGGCGCCGAGCTGCGGCGTCCGCTGGGGATCGGCATGGTCGGCGGTCTGATGCTCAGCCAGGTGCTGACCCTGTTCACCACCCCGGTGATCTATCTGCTGTTCGACCGCCTGTCGCTGCACCTGAAGCGCCGCTTCCCGCGTCAGGAAGAGGAGGCGTAAGTGAAGTTTTTCGCCCTCTTCATTTACCGCCCGGTGGCGACGATCCTCATCTCGCTGGCCATCACCCTGTGCGGCATTCTCGGCTTCCGGCTGCTGCCGGTAGCCCCGCTGCCGCAGGTGGACTTCCCGGTGATCATGGTTAGCGCCTCGCTGCCGGGAGCCTCGCCGGAGACCATGGCCTCGTCGGTGGCCACCCCGCTGGAGCGCTCCCTGGGGCGGATTGCGGGGGTCAATGAGATGACCTCCTCCAGTTCGCTGGGCAGTACCCGCATCATTCTCGAGTTTAACTTCGACCGCGATATCAACGGCGCGGCGCGCGACGTTCAGGCGGCGATCAACGCCGCGCAAAGCCTGCTGCCGAGCGGAATGCCCAGCCGGCCGACCTATCGCAAAGCCAATCCGTCGGATGCGCCGATCATGATCCTGACGCTGACCTCGGACACCTACTCCCAGGGTGAGCTGTATGATTTCGCCTCCACCCAGCTGGCGCAGACCATCGCGCAGATCGACGGCGTGGGCGATGTCGACGTCGGCGGCAGCTCCCTGCCGGCGGTGCGCGTCGACCTCAACCCGCAGGCGCTGTTCAACCAGGGCGTGTCGCTGGACGCGGTGCGCACCGCCATCAGCGACGCCAACGTGCGCAAACCGCAGGGGGCGCTGGAGGACAGCGCGCACCGCTGGCAGGTGCAGACCAACGATGAGCTGAAGACCGCCGCCGACTATCAGCCGCTGATCGTCCACTATCAAAATGGCGCCGCGGTGCGGCTGGGAGATGTCGCCACCGTCTCGGATTCGGTGCAGGACGTACGCAACGCCGGGATGACCAACGCCAAACCGGCGATCCTGCTGATGATCCGCAAACTGCCGGAAGCCAATATCATTCAGACGGTGGACAGCATCCGCGCCCGCCTGCCGGAGCTGCAGCAGACCATTCCGGCGGCTATCGACCTGCAGATCGCCCAGGACCGCTCGCCGACCATCCGCGCCTCGCTGGAGGAGGTGGAGCAGACGCTGGTGATTTCGGTGGCGCTGGTGATCCTCGTGGTGTTCCTGTTCCTGCGCTCGGGGCGCGCCACGCTGATCCCGGCCGTCGCCGTCCCGGTTTCCTTAATCGGCACCTTCGCCGCGATGTATTTGTGCGGCTTCAGCCTCAATAACCTGTCGCTGATGGCCCTGACCATCGCCACCGGCTTCGTGGTGGATGACGCTATCGTGGTGCTGGAGAATATCTCCCGCCATCTGGAGGCGGGGATGAAACCGCTGCAGGCGGCGCTGCAGGGGAGCCGCGAGGTCGGCTTTACCGTGCTGTCGATGAGCCTGTCGCTGGTGGCGGTGTTCCTGCCGCTGCTGCTGATGGGCGGCCTGCCCGGCCGCCTGCTGCGCGAGTTCGCCGTCACCCTGTCGGTGGCGATCGGCATCTCGCTGGCGGTCTCCCTCACCCTGACGCCGATGATGTGCGGCTGGCTGCTGAAAAGCGGCAAGCCCCACCAGCCGACGCGCAACCGCGGCTTTGGCCGCCTGCTGGTGGCCGTGCAGGGCGGCTATGGTAAATCGTTAAAATGGGTGCTGAAGCATAGCCGCCTGACCGGCCTGGTGGTGCTGGGCACCATCGCCCTCAGCGTCTGGCTCTACATTTCGATCCCGAAAACCTTCTTCCCGGAGCAGGACACCGGGGTGCTGATGGGCGGCATTCAGGCCGACCAGAGCATCTCCTTCCAGGCGATGCGCGGCAAGCTGCAGGACTTTATGAAGATCATTCGCGAAGATCCGGCGGTGGATAACGTCACCGGCTTTACCGGCGGCTCGCGGGTCAACAGCGGGATGATGTTTATCACCCTCAAGCCGCGCGACCAGCGCCACGAGACGGCGCAGCAGGTGATCGACCGGCTGCGCAAAAAGCTGGCCAACGAGCCCGGGGCCAACCTGTTTCTGATGGCGGTGCAGGATATCCGCGTCGGCGGCCGGCAGTCGAACGCCAGCTATCAGTACACCCTGCTGTCCGACGACCTGTCGGCGCTGCGCGAGTGGGAGCCGAAGATCCGCAAAGCGCTGGCGGCGCTGCCGGAGCTGGCGGACGTCAACTCGGATCAGCAGGACAATGGCGCCGAAATGGACCTGGTTTATGACCGGGATACCATGTCGCGCCTCGGCATCAGCGTCCAGGACGCCAACAACCTGCTGAACAACGCCTTTGGCCAGCGGCAGATCTCTACCATCTACCAGCCGCTCAACCAGTATAAGGTGGTGATGGAGGTGGATCCGGCCTACACCCAGGACGTCAGCGCCCTGGATAAGATGTTCGTCATTAACAGCGACGGCAAGCCGATCCCGCTGGCCTACTTCGCTAAATGGCAGCCGGCCAATGCCCCGCTGTCGGTGAACCACCAGGGGCTGTCGGCGGCATCCACTATCTCCTTTAACCTGCCCACCGGCCGCTCGCTGTCGGAAGCCAGCGAGGCCATTGACCGCGCGATGACCCAGCTCGGGGTGCCGTCGAGCGTGCGCGGCTCCTTTGCCGGTACCGCTCAGGTGTTCCAGCAGACCATGAACGCGCAGGTGATCCTGATCCTCGCGGCTATCGCCACGGTCTATATCGTGCTGGGGGTGCTATATGAGAGCTATGTGCATCCGTTGACCATCCTCTCGACGCTGCCCTCCGCCGGGGTGGGCGCTCTGCTGGCGCTGGAGATCTTCGATGCCCCGTTCAGCCTAATCGCCCTGATTGGGATTATGTTATTAATTGGCATCGTTAAGAAAAACGCCATCATGATGGTTGATTTTGCCCTGGAGGCGCAGCGCAACGGCAACCTGACGCCGGAAGAGGCGATTTTCCAGGCCTGCCTGCTGCGTTTCCGGCCGATTATGATGACCACCCTCGCCGCGCTGTTCGGCGCCCTGCCGCTGGTGCTCTCCGGGGGCGATGGCTCTGAGCTGCGCCAGCCGCTGGGGATCACCATCGTCGGCGGTCTGGTGATGAGCCAGCTGTTAACGCTCTACACCACGCCGGTGGTCTATCTTTTCTTTGACCGTCTGCGGCTGCGTTTTTCGCGTCACTCCTCTCAACCGGTAAGCGAATAACATGACAGACCTCCCGGCCAGCGTGCGCTGGCAGCTATGGATAGTGGCGTTCGGCTTCTTTATGCAGTCGCTGGACACCACCATCGTTAACACCGCCCTCCCCTCGATGGCCAAAAGCCTCGGGGAGAGTCCGCTGCATATGCATATGATTATCGTCTCCTATGTGTTAACGGTGGCGGTGATGCTGCCGGCCAGCGGCTGGCTGGCCGACCGGGTCGGGGTGCGCAATATCTTCTTCACCGCCATCGTGCTGTTTACCGCCGGATCGCTGTTTTGCGCTCAGGCCAGCACCCTCGACCAGCTGGTGATGGCGCGGGTGCTGCAGGGGGTCGGCGGCGCGATGATGGTGCCGGTCGGCCGCCTGACGGTGATGAAGATCGTCCCGCGCGATCAGTATATGGCGGCGATGACCTTCGTCACCCTGCCGGGCCAGGTCGGTCCGCTGCTCGGCCCGGCGCTGGGCGGGGTGCTGGTGGAGTACGCCTCCTGGCACTGGATCTTCCTTATCAATATCCCGGTGGGGATCGTCGGCGCGATCGCCACCCTCTGTCTGATGCCCAACTACACCATGCAGACCCGGCGCTTCGATCTCTCCGGCTTTCTGCTGCTGGCCGCCGGGATGGCGACCCTGACCCTGGCGCTCGACGGCCAGAAAGGGCTCGGCATTTCCCCTGCCTGGCTGGCGGGGCTGGTGGCCGTCGGCCTCTGCGCCCTGCTGCTCTACCTGTGGCACGCCCGCGGTAACGCCCGGGCGTTGTTTAGCCTTAACCTGTTTCGCAACCGCACCTTCTCCCTCGGCCTCGGCGGCAGCTTCGCGGGACGCATCGGCAGCGGCATGTTGCCGTTTATGACCCCGGTGTTTCTGCAGATCGGCCTCGGCTTCTCCCCCTTTCACGCCGGGCTGATGATGATCCCGATGGTGCTCGGCAGCATGGGCATGAAGCGGATCGTGGTCCAGGTGGTCAACCGCTTCGGCTACCGTCGGGTGCTGGTCACCAGCACCCTGGGCCTGGCGGCGGTCAGTCTGCTGTTTATGTTTAGCGCCCTGGCCGGGTGGTATTACGTGCTGCCGCTGATCCTGTTTCTGCAGGGGATGATCAACGCCAGCCGCTTCTCCTCAATGAATACCCTGACGCTGAAAGATCTCCCGGACGATCTGGCCAGCAGCGGCAACAGCCTGCTGTCGATGGTGATGCAGCTGTCGATGAGTATCGGCGTGACCATCGCCGGGCTGCTGCTGGGGCTGTATGGCCAGCAGCATATGAGTCTCGACGCCGCCAGCACCCATCAGGTCTTTCTCTACACCTATCTGAGCATGGCGGCGATCATCGCCCTGCCGGCGCTCATCTTTTCCAGGGTACCGGATGACGTCGGCAGCAATACCGTCCTCCGTCGACGCAACAGGAGTGGATCGTGAAATTTTGGCGCCCGGGTATTACCGGCAAGCTATTCCTCGCTATATTCGCCACCTGCATCGTGCTGTTGATCAGCATGCACTGGGCGGTGCGTATCAGTTTTGAACGCGGGTTCATCGACTATATCAAGCGCGGCAATGAGCAGCGCTTAACCATGCTCAGCGACGCGCTGAGCGAGCAGTATGCCCAGCATGGCAGCTGGGCGTTTCTGCGCAATAATGACCGCTTTATCTTCCAGCTGCTGCGCACCTTCGAACGGGATAACGACGACCGCTCGCCGCCGGGGCACGCCATGAAGCCGGACGCCGCCCCGGACGGGCCGCCGCCGGATGGCCCCCCTGACGGCCCGCGCCCGAGGCCGGAAATGCCGCCCCACGGCTGGCGCACCATGTTCTGGGTGGTGGATCAGTCGGGGCGCGTACTGGTGGGGCCGCGTGAGCGCGTCCCGGAGGACGGCACCCAGCGCAGCATCGTGGTCAACGGCGCGGAGGTGGGCAAAGTGATCGCCTCGCCGGTAGAGCGGCTGACGCGCAATACCGACATTAACTTCGACCGGCAGCAAAAGCGCACCAGCTGGCTGATTGTCGCCCTTGCCACCCTGCTTGCCGCGCTGGCCACTTTCCCGTTGGCCCGCGGTCTGCTGGCGCCGGTGAAGCGGCTGGTGGAAGGCACCCATAAGCTGGCGGCGGGCGACTTTTCCACCCGCGTGACGGTGACCGGCGGCGATGAGCTCGGCCGCCTGGCGCAGGATTTTAACCAGCTCGCCAGCACCCTGGAGCGCAACCAGCAGATGCGTCGCGATCTGATGGCCGATATCTCCCATGAGCTGCGTACCCCGCTGGCGGTGCTGCGCGGCGAGCTGGAGGCGATTCAGGACGGGGTCCGGCGCTTTACCCCCGAGTCGATTCCTTCTCTGCAGGCCGAGGTGGCTACCCTCACCAAGCTGGTGGACGATCTCCATCAGCTGTCGATGTCCGACGAGGGGGCGCTGGCCTACCAGAAAACCTCGCTGGATATCATCACCCTGCTGGAAGTGGCGGCGGGCGCTTTTCGCGAGCGCTTCGCCAGCCGGCAGCTAAGCATTCAGGTGTCGCTCCCGGAGCAGGCGATGATCTTCGGCGACCGCGACCGCCTGATGCAGCTCTTCAACAATCTGCTGGAGAACAGCCTGCGCTATACCGACAGCGGCGGCAGCCTGCACATCACCGCCCGCCGCAGCGGCCGGATGCTGGTGATTGACTTCGCCGACAGCGCCCCCGGCGTCAGCGATGAGCAGCTGGCCCGCCTGTGCGAACGCTTTTACCGGGCGGAAGGATCGCGCAACCGCGCCAGCGGCGGCTCCGGCCTCGGGCTGGCGATTTGCCTCAATATCGTAGCGGCCCACGGCGGCACCCTGCGTGCCGACCATTCGCCTTTTGGCGGGGTTAGCATTAAAGTTGAGTTACCTCTGGAACATGATTTACCGAGAGACGTATGACTGAATTGCCTGTAGATGAAAACACCCCACGCATCCTTATCGTGGAAGATGAACCGAAGCTCGGCCAGCTGCTGATTGATTATCTGCAGGCCGCCGGCTATGCGCCTGCCTTGATTAACCACGGCGACAAGGTCCTGCCCTACGTCCGCCAGACGCCGCCGCACCTGATCCTGCTGGATCTGATGCTGCCCGGTACCGACGGTCTGACGCTGTGCCGGGAAATTCGCCGCTTCTCCGATGTTCCGGTGGTGATGGTGACGGCGAAAATCGAAGAGATCGACCGTTTGCTGGGGCTGGAAATAGGCGCCGACGACTATATCTGCAAGCCCTACAGCCCGCGGGAAGTGGTCGCCCGGGTAAAAACCATCCTCCGCCGCTGCAAGCCGCAGCGCGATCTGCAGGCGCTGGACGCCCAGAGCCCGCTGATTGTCGACGAAGGTCGTTTTCAGGCCTCCTGGCGCGACAAGCTGCTGGACCTCACTCCCGCCGAGTTCCGGCTGCTGAAAACCCTCTCCCAGGAGCCGGGCAAAGTGTTCTCCCGCGAACAGCTACTCAACCATCTGTATGACGATTATCGGGTAGTCACCGATCGCACCATCGACAGCCACATCAAGAACCTGCGGCGCAAGCTGGAGGCGCTGGACGCCGAGCAGTCGTTTATCCGCGCGGTGTATGGCGTTGGCTACCGCTGGGAAGCGGACGCCTGCCGGCTGGCGTAGTTAGCCTTTTCCCGGCTCGCGCTGCGCTTCGCCGGGCTACACGTTCACCGCCATCTGCAATCCGTAGCCCGGGTAAGGCGTTTACGCCGCAACCCGGGGAACTCCCTAGAGCCTATCCCACCAGGCGTTATTAACGCTGTCAGTGTGAGTACTGCCCAGGTTCAAAATGGCAAACAAATTAGCCATACTGAAAGATACCTATCTGATATTTACTCCCCTTCGCCGCGGCGCTACAATGCCCGCCCTTAATGTGGGGACACTCCCCAACTCGCCG
This sequence comes from Klebsiella sp. EMBS2024, assembly GCF_036233805.1. Classification (NCBI taxonomy): domain Bacteria; kingdom Pseudomonadati; phylum Pseudomonadota; class Gammaproteobacteria; order Enterobacterales; family Enterobacteriaceae; genus Klebsiella; species Klebsiella sp. EMBS2024. The sequence continues at coordinate 2,774,204 of NZ_JAZARW010000001.1, forward strand.
CAGCAGGTGCGGCGAATCTGACCTGTCATCAGAACGAGAACACCATGTTTAAACCAGAACTCCTCTCCCCGGCGGGAACGCTGAAGAATATGCGTTACGCTTTCGCCTATGGCGCCGATGCCGTTTATGCCGGCCAGCCGCGCTACTCGCTGCGCGTGCGTAACAACGAATTCAATCACGAAAATCTGCAGCTTGGCATCAATGAAGCCCACGCGCTGGGTAAAAAATTCTATGTGGTGGTCAACATCGCCCCGCATAACGCCAAGCTGAAAACGTTTATTCGCGATCTGAAGCCGGTGGTGGAGATGGGTCCGGACGCGCTGATCATGTCCGATCCGGGTTTAATCATGCTGGTGCGGGAACACTTCCCGGAGATGCCGATCCATCTTTCAGTGCAGGCCAACGCCGTCAACTGGGCGACGGTCAAATTCTGGCAGCTGATGGGGCTCACCCGCGTGATCCTGTCGCGTGAACTGTCGCTGGATGAAATCGAAGAGATTCGCCGCCAGGTGCCGGAGATGGAGATCGAGATTTTCGTCCACGGCGCGCTGTGCATGGCCTACTCCGGCCGCTGCCTGCTCTCCGGGTATATCAACAAGCGCGACCCGAACCAGGGGACCTGCACCAACGCCTGCCGCTGGGAATACAACGTGGCGGAAGGCAAAGAGGACGACGTCGGCAACATCGTCCACAAATATGAGCCGATCCCGGTGCAGACCGTGGAGCCCACCCTCGGCATCGGCGCGCCGACCGATAAAGTCTTTATGATTGAGGAAGCCAAACGTCCGGGCGAGTACATGACCGCCTTTGAGGACGAACATGGCACCTACATCATGAACTCGAAAGATCTGCGGGCTATCGCCCACGTTGAGCGTCTGACCCAGATGGGCGTTCACTCGCTGAAGATCGAAGGCCGCACCAAATCTTTCTACTACTGCGCGCGCACCGCTCAGGTTTACCGCAAGGCGATCGACGATGCCGCCGCCGGCAAACCGTTCGATACCAGCCTGCTGGAGACCCTGGAGGGGCTGGCCCACCGCGGGTACACCGAAGGCTTCCTGCGCCGCCATACCCATGACGATTATCAGAACTACGAGTACGGCTACTCCGTCTCCGAGCGCCAGCAGTTTGTCGGCGAATTCACCGGAGAGCGTAACGGCCCGCTGGCGGCCGTGGCGGTCAAAAATAAGTTCAGCGTCGGCGACAGCCTTGAGCTGATGACCCCGCAGGGTAACGTCAACTTCACCCTTGAGCATATGGAGAATGGCAAAGGCGAAACCATGCCGGTGGCCCCGGGCGATGGCTATACCGTCTGGTTGCCTGTGCCGGACGACCTGCCCCTGCAGTATGCCCTGCTGATGCGCAACTTTACTGGTCAAACAACCAGAAATCCGCACGGTAACTAGTTAATTTGCGTTATTTTTTCACGATGTAAGGATATTAGAATCGGATCACATACCGTTTCGATCGAAACAGGTATCATCCATTTCGCTGAAAAACATAACCCATAAATGCTAGTTGTACCAGGAACCACCTCCTTAGCCTGCGTAATCTCCCTTACGCGGGCTTATTTTTTTGCCTCTCCTCCGGTCTTCGCTTGCGTCATGCGGTACACTTTATGCAACATTAAGCAATAAAGGTTCCCTTGATGATGTCTACGTTTCCTGCCAGCTTACTGATCCTTAACGGCAAAGGTGCCAATGAACCGCAGTTACGCGAGGCGGTTAACCTGTTACGCGACGAAGGGATCGATATTCACGTCCGCGTCACCTGGGAAAAGGGCGATGCCGTGCGGTTTATCGATGAAGCCCTGCAGCTGAACGTTGAAACGGTGATCGCCGGCGGCGGCGATGGCACCATTAATGAAGTGGCGACCGCGCTGGTGGAGCGCGGTAGCAAGATGGCGCTGGGGATTTTACCGCTGGGCACGGCTAACGACTTTGCCACCAGCGTCGGTATTCCGCAGGATCTGGCCAGCGCCCTCAAGCTGGCGATCGTCGGCCGCGATGTGCCGATAGATATCGCCCGGGTGAATGATAAAACCGGCTTTATTAATATGGCGACCGGCGGGTTCGGCACCCGGATCACCACCGAAACGCCGGAAAAACTCAAGGCCGCGCTCGGCGGTGTCTCTTATTTAATCCACGGTCTGATGCGCATGGATACCCTGAAGCCGGACCGCTGCGAGATCCGCGGGGAGAACTTTCACTGGCAGGGCGATGCGCTGGTCATCGGCATCGGCAACGGCCGCCAGGCCGGCGGCGGCCAGCAGCTGTGTCCGGAGGCGTTGATTAACGATGGTCTGCTGCATCTGCGCATTTTCACCGGAGAAGAGCTGATCCCTGCCCTGTTCAGCACCCTGGCGAATCCGGAAAACTCGCCGAATATTGTTGACGGTGTCTCCTCGTGGTTTGAAATAACCGCGCCCCATGAGATGACCTTTAACCTCGACGGCGAGCCGCTCAGCGGAAAAAACTTCCGTATGGAGCTGTTACCGGCGGCCCTGCGCTGCCGGCTGCCGCCCGACTGCCCGCTGCTACGCTGATCAGGCTTCGCAAAGCAAAGACGGTGCCCGGCTGGTATACAGCAGCCGGGTTCGTTGATTGAGCCTCTGAATGTTAAGGTAAAACGGCACCTGCGGCTGCAGGAAAAACCTGGGCAGGATATCGATCCAAACAACGCGCTTACATTAACAGACGATACCCACAACCACAAAAAACCTATAACATCAAATAGTTACCTATTAAAATGGGCGCATCTGCCGTGAGACAATGCGCCATAAAGCTTAGTATTCCGCCACCTCGCGCGCCATTTCGCGCGTATATTGCCGACTGGCATTAACCAGCATCTGCGTATAGGCCGTCTGCGCCTGGCCGCTGACCAGCGCATCGACCGTCAGGGTTTCGAGGATCTTCCCGTACTGCATCACCGCCACTTTCTGGCATAAGTGGGCAATAACCCCAAGATCGTGGGTGACCATCAGGTAAGTGAGCTTAGCCTCCCGCTGCAATTCTGCCAGCAGGTTAAGGATCTCAGCCTGCACCGACACATCCAGCGCCGACGTCGGCTCATCCAGCAGCAGCACCTGAGGCTCAAGAATCAGCGCTCTGGCTATCGCCACGCGCTGCCGCTGCCCGCCGGAGAGCTGATGCGGATAGCGCTCGCGAAAGGCGCGGTTGAGGCCAACTTTATCCAGTAGCACATTGATCCGCCGGTCGCGGTCGTTGATACGATGGATCTGCAGCGGCTCTTCGAGGATATCGCCAATGGTGTGACGGGGATGCAGCGATCCGTAGGGGTCCTGAAATACCATCTGCACCTGACGGCAGCGCTCGCGGCTAATTTCATGCCCTAAGGGCTGAGCATCGATGGTCAGTTCCCCCTGCCAGTGGGTAAACAGCCCCGCCAGGCACTTGAGCACCGTCGTTTTACCGGAACCGGACTCTCCTACCAGACCGTAGATCTCGCCGGGCTTAACGTGGAAACTGACGTCATACAGCACCTGGTTACGCTTCTCCCCCTCGCCAAACGCGAGGTTGAGATGTTGAACTTCAATCATTATCCGCTCCTTAATCCGTTAACCAGCTGGCCTGACGCTGCAGCACCGGCAGTATCGGGCGACGATGCTGCATATCCGGCAGCGAGTTAATCAATCCCTGAGTGTAGGGGTGACGGGCGTTATCGAGATCTTTAGCGGCGATGGACTCCACTACCCGTCCGGCGTACATCACCAGCACCCGGTCGCAGAAGCTGCGCACCAGGTTGATATCGTGGCTGATAAAAATCAGCCCCAACCCGCGCGACTGAACCAGGTCATCCAGCAGGCCCAGCACCTGCAGGCGCACCGACACGTCCAGCGCGGAGGTGGGCTCATCGGCAATGATCAGCTCCGGGTCGGTAATCAGCATCATGGCGATCATGATGCGCTGCCCCTGTCCGCCGGATATTTCATGTGGATAAAGCTGATAAACGCGCTCCGGCTGGCGAATACGCACCACCTCCAGCATCTCCAGCGCCCTGGCTTTCGCCTCATCTTTACGCCCGGGATGATGAGTAAGCCAGGCCTCGGCGATTTGCTTACCCACGCAGACCACCGGATTCAGCGAATATTTCGGATCCTGCATAATCATCGAGATACGTTTGCCGCGTACGCCGCGCATCTGCGCTTCGCTAAGATGCTGCAGATCGAGGTCGGCAAACTGCATCCGGCTGGCGCTGACGCGGGCCTTTTTCGGATGCAGCTGCAGCAGCGCGCGCCCAACGGTGGACTTACCCGAACCGGACTCGCCGACAATAGCCAGCTTCTCATGCCCCAGCTGGAAGGAGACGCCGCGCACGGCGTGGGTCACCGCGCTACCGTTAACAAAGTCGACGCACAAATCGCGCACGTCGAGCAGCGGTGCATTATTCACTACGGGGATCGAGGATGTCACGTAGGCCATCTCCTAAGAAGTTGAACGCTAAGCTATTGATCAAAATCGCCAGCCCCGGAATGGTTACGACCCACCAGCACTCCATCATATAAGTGCGCCCGCTGGAGATCATCGCTCCCCACTCCGGCTCTGGCGGCTGCGCGCCGAGGCCGAGAAAGCCGAGGCCGGCCGCGGTCAGAATGATCCCGGCCATATTCATGGTGATACGGATAATGACCGAGGGCAGACACAGCGGCACAATATGGCGCCAGAGGACGCGGGCCGATGAAGCGCCCTGCAGACGCACGGCGGAGATAAAATCAGCCTGGCGCAGAGAGAGCGTTTCGGCGCGCGCCAGACGGGCAATCGGCGGCCAGGCGGTCAGCGTGATGGCGATAACCACGTGCTCCAGCCCCGGTCCTAAAGCGGCGACAAACGCCAGCGCCAGGACCAGACTCGGGAAGGAGATGAAAATATCGGTGACGCGCATCAGCACCATATCGACTTTACCGCCGAAATAGCCGGCACTGACGCCCAGCAGCAGTCCGAGCGGACCGACAGTCACCGAGACCAGCAGCACGATATAGAGCGTGATGCGGGAGCCGTACACCAGGCGACTAAAGATATCCCGGCCAAACTCATCGGTGCCGAACCAGTGCTGCGCATTCGGCGCGACCAGCGCACTATTCAGGTCCTGTACCAGCGGGTTATAAGGCGCAATCAGCGGCGCGAAAATCGCCACCACCAGCAGCATAAAGATAATTCCTCCGCCGATGGCCGTGAGCGGATTGCGCGCCATTTTGCCGACAAACCCGACGGCCCGCGCCGCCGCGCGTTGCAGCCGCTGACGGCCTTCGCCCGCACCACCCGAAAGCGGCGAATCCAGAGAAACGGTCATGATTTTGTCCTCGGGTCAAAGAATTGATACAGCATGTCGGAGAGCAGGTTGAGCATCACGAAGATCACCCCCACCAGCAGCACGCAGCCCATCACCGCATTCATATCGCCCAGCAGCAAGCTTCCGGTAAGGTAGGAGCCAAACCCCGGCCATGAGAAGACGGTTTCAATCAGCACCGCGCCTTCCAGCAGCGTGCCGTAGGCCAGCGCCACCACCGTCAGCAGTTGCACGAAGATGTTACGAAACGCATGGTTCCAGATAACCTGGCGCTCGGTCAGCCCTTTCACCCGCGCGGTAATAATGAACTCCTGCGACAGCTGGGCCAGCATAAAGCTGCGGGTCATACGGCTGATATAAGCCAGCGAGTGAAAACCCAGCAGCGAGGCGGGAAGAATCAGATGATTAATGGCGTTCCAGAACACCTGGCCGTTGCCGGCCAGCAGCGCATCAACGGTCATCAGCCCGGTACGGCGCGGCACCACACCATCCAGTCCGAGATCTACCCTCCCGGCGCCGCCTACCCAGCCAAGCCAGGCATAGAACACCAGCAGCCCCATCATCCCGACCCAAAAGATCGGCGTCGAGTAGCCCGCCAGGCTGATAATGCGTACCACATAATCGGAGACGCTATTGCGCCGCGCCGCCGCCAACACGCCCAGCGGAATACCAAGACCCGCGCCGACAATAATCGCCATCGTTGCCAGCTCCATGGTGGCCGGGAAGACGCGGATAATATCGTCCACCACCGGTTTCCCGGTCAGCAGCGCGTTGCCCAGATCGCCGTGCAAAAGGTTGACGAAATAGATGCCAAACTGGGTGGTCAGCGATTTATCAAACCCCAGCTGCTGGTAAACCTGCTGATAGGTACTCTGGTCAGCATCCGGGCCGACAATCGCCAGCACCGGGTCGATGGGCATGACGCGGCCAATGGTAAAGGTCAGCAGCAGCAGGCCGAACAGTGTAATCACCACCTGCAGTAGCCGTTTTGATAAGCGCCGGCCGCGTGAGCCGGGCGCAAGGATTGCGGTACTCATCCTTTCTCTCCTTCGCGGACTTTATAGACGTCACGCAGAAAAGTGGTGGCGGAGGGGTGCGGCTGATACTCCCGTACCTCGTTGCGCACGACGACCGAATCAACCATCTGCGAAAGCGGAATTAAAGCCGGAACCAGCTGGTCGTAGCGTGTCTGGATGGCCTGGTAGTCAGCCACCTGTTTTTGCGGATCGCGTTCCAGCAGGGCCTGGTCAATCATCGTATTCAGTTGCGGGTCGTAAAAACCGGTACGCCAGCCCTGGAAGTTGGTCAGGCGCGCCTTATCGCTGTTATCCGGGTTATAGACCAGCGCGCGCAGGCTGGAGTGCGGATGCGGCTCCATCCCGCTGCCGCCGCGACCTACCAGCAGGTCAAATTTACGCTCGCGCATTGCGCCGTAGATCTGGTTACCAGTGCCGGTGATGATTTTGGCGTTAATCCCCGCCTGCATCAGCGTCGACTGCACGGCGATAGCGATGTTAAGAAATGGCTGATCGGAGAGTACCCGCAGCGTGGTATCAAAGCCGTTGGGATATCCCGCTTCCGCCAGCAGCTTTTTCGCCCGCGCCACGTCCAGCCTGTAGCCGGGATCGGGTAGCGTGGACGGCATTCCCGCTTTGATAGGCCGCTGGTGCAGCACGCCGTAGCCCGGCATCAGCGCTTTATTGATACCCTGGTAATCAATCAGATAGCGCACCGCCTCGCGCACTTTCGGATTGGCGAAGTGCGCCTCTTTCATGCTCATCGCCACGTAGTACATGGTGCCGCGCTGCACCGCATCGACGGTCAGCTGCGGATCGCTGCGCAGGGCGTTGATATCGGAAACCGCCATATTGTTGGCAATATCAAGGTCGCCTTTTTCGATCATCAGGCGCAGAGTTTGCGACTCCTGGAAATGACGCAGTACCACGCGGCTCATTTTCGCCTCGCCGCGCCAGTAGTCAGGGTTGCGCTTCATGCGCAGCACATCTTTCGCCTGCCAGGTTTCGAGGATAAACGGCCCGGAACCGGCTTCATGGGTGGTTAGCCAGCGGTTACCCCAGTCGTTATCCTGCTGGTGGCTTTGCACCGTTTTACTGTCCAGCACTCCGAGGTTGCCCAGCGCCGCCAGCGAGTAAATCACCAGCTGCGGATCGTTATCTTTGGGTAATACGATTTGCACCGTGAAGCGGTCCGGCGCGCTGACCTGGCTGTCGATATTTTTCTTACTGAAGCCATAGGATTTCCATACTGAGGCCTGGGCCAGGTTGAGGTGCAGGATGCGCCGCATTGACCACACGACGTCGGCGGCGGTCAGCGGGTTGCCGGAGTGAAACTTAACGTCATCGCGCAGATGAAAGGTCAGGGTTTTGCCGTCGGGGCTGATATCCCAGGATTTCGCCAGCGCGGGCCTGACGGTGGTGAGCTGCTCAGGGTCAAGCTCCACCAGCGAGTCGTAGAGGTTGACCACGATCCCCACCACTTCGTTACCGGTCATCGCCGCCGGGTCAAGGGTGAGCAGGTTATTCATATTCATGCCGATGATCAGCTGGTCGGGCGGCGTTTTCGCCACCGCCTCCCCGCTCCCCATCGACATGGCGAGCGCGAGAATACACGCTCCCAGTAAGGAGGTTTTTTTCATATCTCTGTTTGCCTGTACTGTAGGGTACATGTTGCCGGATGGCGGCATTTTCGGCTTATCCGGTCTACCGGGCCGCAGGCTCGATAAGCGCAGCGCCATCGGGTATTTATTTTTTTAAATCAGTCGTGGCTAACGGTATTGGCTTCGATATACGCAAAATTAATGTCTTCACCGAGACCCGGACGTTGTGACAAATGCACAAATCCCTGGTCATCCATCGGGTCGACAATGCTGTTGAGATAGGCCGCCGGTTCATCGTAGTCGAGGAACGGATGCAGCAGGCCGCGCTCGTACCAGCGGCAGTTGCGGATCGCGCCCACCACCGCCAGGCTTGCCGCTCCGTTGCCGTGGACTTCGCAATCCATGCCGAAAGATTCCGCCAGCGCCGCCACCTTCATGGTCGGTGTAATCCCCCCCACGCCGTTAGCGCCGGCGCGCAGAATGTCGCAGGCCCCGGCTTTCACCCATTCGGCGCGCATGTGGTGCTTGCCGCCGAAGCTCTCCGGCCCGACGATGGGAATCGACAGGTTTTCCGCCAGCCACGCATAGGAAGACATCGAATCCTCCTCCATCGGCTCTTCAAACCAGGCGAAATTGAGTTTTTCCAGCTCTTTGCCGATCCACAGCGCCTCGGCGCGGCTGTACCAGTGATAGCCATCAATCATCAGGTCAATATCCGGCCCTACGGCTTCGCGCACCGCCGCGCAGGCTTTAATGTCCATTTTGGGATTGGGCGCAAAAGAGATTGGCGGCATCCAGGTGTGCAGTTTGATGGCCTTGTAGCCGCGGGCGACCAGCTTCTCAGCAAAAGCGGCATACTCTTCCGGGGTCGACAGGCCGCCCGGCAGATCGTCGCCGCACATGGTGCTACCGTAAGCCGGGACAGTGTCGCGATAGCCGCCGAGCAGCTTATAAACCGGCATCTTAAGGCTGCGGCCGATCAGGTCCCACAGCGCCTGTTCAACAAACGACAGCGCGCGCTCCGTTAGCTGATGTGCGCTGCCGCGCTGCCAGTGGTTAAGATCCTGCCAGATGCGCTCACGGTTAAACGGGTCCTGTCCCACCAGCACTTTGCGAAAAAAAGTATTCACCACGAACGGGCGCACGACTTCCGGAGGCGCAAACGAAAAGCCCTGCGCCCCATCATCAGCGGTGATGGTCAGCATCGCCATTTTGGCCATGCTTTCAACCCCCGGATGGGAGTGCCCGGCGCTGTCGGAAACCCGACGAGTGGGATATTGGAAAACGGTGACATTCACAGATTCAATTTTCATGCTCGGTCCTTATCACGGCCAAATCCGATCGACATAAGCAGATCGGCAAAGCGGTTTTACATTATTGAAAATACGTTTCAATATATAATCTAAGCACAACTTCGTAGTAGTGCCTCGGACAAACACCGCTAAGCAAGGCCATAAATTTGGGCATTGGCACAACAAGACGTGACTGTTTTCACAAAAGATGAGCGAAATGTGAGGCAGATCGACCAGGAGAAAAAAGGGCGTGAGCGCAGAAAAGAGATTAACCGACCAGCTACATCCCGGGAATGTCTGCGCCCACAAATGGCTGACTTATACCGCCGCCGCTGGCTCCGCGCTAAGCGCTTCCAGCAGTTCAGGTAAGGTTTGATAGCGGCC
>NZ_JAZARW010000001.1:2783894-2846933 GCF_036233805.1 Klebsiella sp. EMBS2024
CTATCCTCAATCACCAGACACTGGCTGGCGTTGAGATTGAGCTTCCGCAGCGTCGTGAGGTACACCGCCGGGTGCGGTTTGCCGCGTGGTTCATCATCCGCGCTGGAGATCGCGTCAAAAAAGTGCCAGAGCGAAAGCTTGTTCAGCACAGCGGCAATAACCTGACGAGATGATGACGTGGCGAGCGCAATCTTATAACCCGCTTCGCGAAAATAGCGTAACGCCTCCTGCACCCCGCGCATCGGTTCGCCTTTCGCGGCAATCAGGCGGGTGATGCGCTGCAGGATGGCGTCTTCAAGCCGCTGCGGAGCGAGATCAAGCTGAAAATAGCGGCACCAGGTGCCGGCAATGTCGTCGAGGCGTTTGCCTTTGGTGAGGGTTTCACACTCATCCACGCTCGCCGTTGCGCCCCACTGCGCGAGGGCGTCAATCTGCGCCTGGCGCCACAGCGCCTCGGAATCAATAATCACGCCATCCATGTCAAAAATAACCGCCTGCATACTCATTCGTTCACCTCATTAAGGCTGGCATNNNNCGNATGCCAGCCGCATCACCTAAGAGAATTCAACCTGCTCGCGGGCGGTTGCTTCCTTGTGGGAGAACCCCGGCTGCTCCACGCGGATAAAGGCGCAGAGGAAAAAGGCCACCACGTACAATGCGGTATAGGCGATCACCACCCCGATGGTGCTGAAGAACGGCAGCAGCACCACGGCAATCGCCGGCGCGAGAAAGTTCGACATCCCCGCCGACAGGTTATAGACCGAAATGGCCGCGCCTTTATGCTTCGGCTCCAGCGCCGGGAACACGGCCGCCAGCGGCACGAAGGCGGCGACAAAGATCCCGAGGGCGATGGCGGGGATCAGCGCCATCGCAAAGCTATGGCCAAAGTGCTGAGGAATGTAGTAAAACGCCAGGCTGGAGAGCGCCATCCCGATGCAGCCGAACCAGCGCACCACCTTCATCCAGCCCAGTTTTTCCCCGAGGATCCCCCACAGCACGTTAGAGAAAATGGTGGTGAAGAAGAAGACTGCCCATACCTGGAGCCATTCTGAAGTGCTGAAGCCCAGCTCATCGACAAACATCATCGGCATAATCACCGCAAAGCCGAACAGCGAGAGGGTATTGATAATCCTCACCATGCTCGACAGCAGAATATTGCGGTTGGTATAGAGCAGCGTCGCGGCGCGTCCCAGCTCGGAAAACTTCTCACGGGTGGTGAGATTCTGCATATGCTGCGGCGTTTGAATATGGCGCAGGGAAACCAGGGCAATCACGCCCCCGGTAAGGCAGAAGGCCAGCGCCAGCCACAGGGTGCCCATTTCGCCAATGTGCGGAATGGTAAAGCTCGGAATATAGCTGCCGAAGACCCCGATGCCGATGGAATACACCGCCCAGAACCAGCCGATGGCCGAGCTGGCGTTGTCGCTTTTGACGTTATGGACAATCGCCACGATAAACGAGTAGAGGAACAGCGGATAGGCGAAGCCGCGGATGCCGTAGAAAAGCAGGATCAGCGCATAGTTGGCGTGACCGAGGCCGAAAACGAGGAACAGCACGTGGAATACGCACCACAGCACGAAGCCAATCATCATCGTTTTCAGCGGGGTGATAATTTCCGCCACCACCCCGGAAATCCACGCCGACAGCGCAGCGGCCAGGCCGTAGAGGGTAAAGGCAAAGGAGGCCTCCGCCGGAGAGAAGCCGAGCGCTTTGATATAGTGCGACAGAAAGGCTAATTCAAAACCGTCGCCGGTCATAAATACGGCAATGGCGATGTATCCCCAGAGCAGGTTCAGGGGTAAACCGAGCCACTGTTTATTATTGATAGACATAATGACCTCGTTTTCAGGGTACAGGGTGGCCGCTCCGCGACGTGCAACGAAGCGGCGGTTATGATGAAAATCAGTGCTGTCGATAGTGCAGATCGTTTAAATACAGGGCCTTAAACTGCGCGTAGCGTTGCATCAGGGTGTGGTGGCGAATGGGATCCGCACGCCAGGTCTGCCAGACTTCCGGTTTTTCACACACCGCGGCAATGGGTTTGCCCGCCGCCAGGCAGGCCAGCCGCGCCGCGCCCAGCGCGCCTCCGGTCTCTCCGCCTTTGTGGGTCACCACCGGCATAGCGAGAATATCGGCCAGCAGCTGGGCCCAGAACGGGCTGCGGGCGCCCCCGCCCACCAGCGAGCACTGCGCGATCGGCGTCCCGCTCTCTTTCAATGCCTGCAGGCCGTCGTTGATCCCAAAGCTCACCCCCTCCAGCACCGCGTAGCCGAGCTGCGCGCGCAGGCTGGCGTGGGTCATGCCCCAGAAGATGCCGCGGGCGTCAGGATCGTTATGCGGGGTTCGTTCCCCGGAGAGATAGGGCAGGAAGAACGGCGCGTTGGCTTTATCCTCCTCGCTTAGCTCGGCAATCTCCGCCAGCAGCGCCACCTCCGTGGTGCCGGTCAGGCGGCAGAACCACTGCAAACAGCTGGCGGCGCTCAGCATGACGCTCATCTGGTGCCACAGGTTCGGCAGCACGTGACAAAACGCATGTACCGCCGACTGCGGCGCCGGACGATAGGCATCGGTCACCACAAACAGCACCCCGGAGGTGCCGAGCGAAATAAACGCATCTCCCGGCGAGACCGCGCCGACGCCAATGGCGCTGACCGCGTTATCCCCCCCGCCCCCGGCCACCATTACCGAGGCGTTCAGCCCCCAGCGCGCAGCCACCTGCGGGTCAAGGGTGGCGGAAACCTCGCAGCCTTCGACCAGCTTCGGCATTTGGCTACGCGACAAGCCGCACTTGTCCAGCAGAGCGTCGGACCAGTCGCGCTTCGCCACGTCCAGCCACAGCGTCCCGGCGGCGTCCGACATATCGGAGACTTTCTTCCCGGTCATCCGGTAGCGCAGATAATCCTTGGGCAACAGCACCGTGGCGGTGCGCTGAAAGTGTTCCGGCTCATGACGGCGCACCCACAACAGCTTCGGCGCGGTAAAGCCCGGCATCGCCAGGTTGCCCGCCACCTGATGCAGCTCCGGCGCCATCGCCTCCAGCTCGGCGCACTCTGCGGCGCAGCGGGTGTCGTTCCACAGAATGGCCGGACGGATCGTCTCCCCCTCTGCATCCAGCAACACCGCGCCGTGCATCTGCCCGGAGAGGCCAATCGCCTTAATGGCCGGCCAATGCTGCGCGCATTTTTCCCGTAGCGTGGCCATCAGGTACTCCGTCGCCTCCCACCATAGCTCCGGCGCTTGTTCTGACCAGTGCGGATGAGGCCGCTGAATACTCAGCGGCGCGCTATGGCTGGCGATAACCTCATGGTTCTCATCAATGACCAGCGCTTTGACTTCCGATGTGCCGAGATCGATACCCAGATACATAGCCACCTCTTAATTAATCAGCGTGTAAACGGCGGCGACTTTCTCGCGCATCAGCGCCAGGAAATCCGCGTTGTTGGCGAGATCACCAAACAGGGCTTTATCACGGGCGTAGACAGCCACCGGATCCTGAGCCTCGAACATCTCATGCACCGCCTGCGCATCCAGGATGCCGTCCTGGTACTGATATGGCAGAGTTCCCTTGTGCCACTGCTCCATAAAGACGAAGAACAGCGCCGGCAGCATGGCGGTCGCTTCCGGGCGGACGCCGCGCTGGTAGCACTCCTGCAAGGTTGGCGCGATCATCGCCGGAATTTTCGAGAAACCGTCGGCGGCGACGCGCTGGTTGGTGTCCTGGATATAGGGGTTGGTAAAGCGCTTAAGCACCACATCCCGGTAGGTCGGCAGATCAATGCCGTTATCGCCGAGACACGGAATAACGTCCTCCGTAACGTAGCGGTCGGCAATGGCGTAGATAACATCGGTCAGCGTGCTTTCATGAATATACTGCTGGCCGATTAAGGTTCCCGCCCAGGCAATGCAGCTGTGCGACGCGTTCAGAATGCGAATTTTCGCCTCTTCATACGGGATGACCGACTCCACCATCTCCACGCCGACCGCCTCCAGATTCGGGCGGGCATCGCGGAAGTTGTTCTCCACTACCCACTGGATAAAGGTCTCCCCCATCACCGGCGCTTTGTCATCAATTCCGGTTTGCGCTTTGATGCGGGCCGGCAGATCGGCCGCCGGACGCGGGGTGATGCGGTCCACCATGGTGTTCGGACAGGTGGTATTGGCCGCCATCCAGTCAATCACCGCCTGTCTGCCGGTGAGCTGCAGGAACTCGACCATACCGTCGTGGAAACGCTCGCCGTTATGACGCACGTTATCGCAGTTGAGCAGGGTCAGCGGCCCGGCGTTGTCGGCCATGCGCTTTTCCAGGATCCGCGCGAGGGTGCCGTAAATGGTTTTGCACTCGCCTTGCAGGTCGGCCTGCAGATCGGGGTTGCTGGTTTCCAGCCGATGGCGAGTGTTCAGGTAGTACCCCCCTTCCGTCACGGTAAAGGCGATAACTTTGGTCTGCGGGTTTGCCCCTTCGTTAATCAGCGGCTGTAGCCCGGCCTGCCACGGCAGCAGTTTCTGGATTGAGGTGATCTCTTCATATTCGCGCTCCCCTTCCGGGCTGACGGTCTCGAGGACGTAACGTCCTCCCTGCGCCGCCAGCGCCTGGACCACCTGCTCGGCGTCGTTGCGAATATTCCCCGCCGCGATGCGCCAGCGATTATCCCCGGAAGCAATCAGACGATGCAGATACCACGCCTGATGCGCGCGATGAAAAGAACCCAGACCGATATGAAGCCATGTGAATTGATTGTTCATGTTCTGCTCTCCTTGAGTTGATGGCGCCACTGTAATTGATCATTTGACCCAAATAAGAGCCATAGATCACAAAAGAGCAATTACCCAATTAAATTACAAATGACCAGAAAAGAGCAAAAGCTTGCCAGTTATGCCAACCACGGCGAGAATGCGGGTATTCGCCGGGCCAATTGCGTGCCCTGGCCAGCAACTTAGGGCGGGAAACCATGAGTAAAGAAGACGATATCCGGTTGGATCAGAAGGTGCGTGCCGCATGGATGTACTACATCGCCGGCCAGAATCAGAGCGAGATTGCCAGCCAGCTGGGCACCTCCAGACCGGTGGTGCAACGGCTGATCGCCGCCGCGAAAGAAGAAGGGATTGTGTCGATTAATCTGCACCATCCGGTAGCGAACTGCCTCGATTATGCGCAGTTGCTGCAGGAAAAATACCGCTTGATCGAGTGCAATGTGGTCCCCGCCTTTAGCGAAGAAAGCACCCTCGACAGTGTGTCATTTGGCTGCTATCAGCTGATGGCTCGCTATCTGCAGGATGATAAAGAGAAAATCATCGGTCTGGGCTCGGGCCTGACCCTGAAAAAAGCGCTGCAGCGCATCGATTTTGACAGCCTGAATACCCGCTGCGTGGCGTTGATCAGCGCCATGAACGCCAACGGGCAGTGCAATTATTACGATGACGTGCCCCTGCTGCTGACCCGCAAAATTAAGGCCAAGTACTATCAGTGGCCGGCGCCGCGCTACGCCCAAAGCGCGGATGAGTATGAAATGTGGTGCACCAATCGCTTATTCCGCAGCGTCTCCGGCGTCGCCCGCGAGGCGGACGTGATTTTTGTCGGCATTGGTCCGCTGGGCACGCAAAGTCCGATCTTTAAAGATGGCTTTATCAATCAGGCGCAGATGGATGAGCTAACCGCCCGCGGCGGCATTGGGGAGATCCTCGGGCGGTTTATTGATGCGCAAGGCGACGTGGTAGACAGCGAGATCAACCGCATGATCACCAGCTATGATATCCGCCAGAGCCACTGCCCGCGGATTGCCGCTGCCTGTGGAGAACATAAACGACCGGCGATCCTGGCCGCCCTTAAAGGCGGCTGGATTAATGGCCTGGTGACCGATGAGCATACCGCCCGCTGGCTGCTGACGCGGTAACGTCGAACAGCCAGACAGCGACTCAGCTGCTGCTCATCAGTCGCGGGGGAATTTCAATCCGCTGCTGGCTGGCTTCGCCGGCGTCAATAATCGAAAAAACAGCGTCCAGCATCGCCGGCACGTCCTGCTGCACCATGTCGATATCGTGCCCCAGCAGATAGACAAACGGATCCCAGTCGAAGCAGCCCATCGGTGGCTGCTCGCTGCCGGTCAGACCCACCTGCGACAGCCAGCGCACAACCCCTTCCAGGGATATCGTCGAGTTAACAAATATCCCCTGCAACAGCGTCTTCGCGCTGCTAAACCGCTCCTGCAGACAGGCCTCAACGTGGCCTTTCGAATAGCCGGGAGCCAGAATATTCTCCTGCGGCACGCTAAGCCCCAGCTCGCGATGCGCATCGTGGAAGCCGCGTAAACGCTCGCTGGTGTTATGGTCGCTGCTGCGCCCGCCGATAAAGGTCAGCGGCGCCAGCTCTCCGCGGCGGCGGGCGCTATTAGCCAGGATCTTATGAGTCAGCGCTTTCGCGCCGCCGTAGTTATCCGAAATCACCGACGGCGAGAGAGAGCCCGGCAGGTCGAGATTGACCGTTGGCACGCCCGCCTGCTGGCATAGCGCGGAAATTTTATCCGGATTGGTCGCCCCGGTCGCGACCACCCAGTCAACCTGCCAGGAGAGCATCGCCTTTACCGCTTCGATCTCCAGTTCCGGACGCCGGCGCGTACAGGTGATAATCGGCAGCAGGCCGCGCTCGCGGGCCATCTCCTCAAAGCGTTCGGCGATGGAACCGAAGTAGCGGTTATCATATTTGGGGATAATCATACCGATGACGTGTGATTTTTTACTGCGCAGCATGCTGGCCTGACGGTTAATCGCATAGCCCTGCTCCTCGGCAATCCGCGTCACCTTTTCCGCAAGCTTGGCGCTGATGCGGCGCTTTTTCCAGTTACCGTTGAGGATAGCGCTCACCGCGCTCGCCGAAACGCCGGAAAGTTCCGCCAGGTCGTAAATCGTTATCTTCTTCATTTTTCCAACTTGCGTCACAAAATCATGTCGCTGTTAATTTCCCCACTTGCTCAATCGATGAAGCGAGAGCAACATAGCTTCATCGATTGAGCATCCTTTTCACGCCAGGAAGTACGCGCGCATACCGCCTCAACATGCCAGCAAGCCTGAATTAAGATGCTGATATTCAATATGTTACCAGGTTTAGTCTATCACCTCGAACGTGATGCCCTCGCGTTCGATAGTTTTAACCAGACACGGCAAAGGATTATAAAATGAAGCACTCTGTCTCCTCTATGAATACTTCCCTCAGCGGTAAAGTCGCCGCGATCACCGGCGCGGCGTCCGGTATCGGCCTCGAGTGCGCGAGGACCCTGCTGGGAGCTGGCGCAAAAGTGGTACTGATCGACCGCGAAGGCGAAAAGCTCAACAAACTGCTCGCCGAACTTGGCGAAAACGCCTTCGCCCTGCAGGTCGACCTGATGCAGGCGGACCAGGTCGATAACCTACTGCAGGGCATTTTGCAGCTTACCGGGCGTCTCGATATCTTCCACGCCAACGCCGGCGCCTATATCGGCGGGCCGGTGGCCGAGGGCGACCCGGACGTCTGGGACCGCGTGCTGCACCTTAATATCAACGCCGCCTTCCGCTGCGTGCGCAGCGTCCTGCCGCATCTGATCGCGCAAAAATCCGGGGATATTATCTTCACCAGCTCGATCGCGGGCGTGGTGCCGGTGATCTGGGAGCCTGTCTATACCGCGTCGAAATTCGCGGTGCAGGCATTTGTGCACACCACTCGTCGCCAGGTGGCGCAGTATGGCGTGCGCGTCGGCGCCGTACTGCCGGGCCCGGTGGTTACCGCTCTGCTGGACGACTGGCCAAAAGCCAAAATGGACGAAGCGCTGGCCAACGGCAGCCTGATGCAGCCGATTGAAGTGGCGGAGTCGGTGCTGTTTATGGTGACGCGTTCGAAAAACGTCACCGTGCGCGACATTGTGATCCTGCCGAACAGCGTGGATCTCTGACCCTGGCCAACCTGTGAGAGGATGTGATGCAAAACGATACGCAAAACATTATTGGCGTGGATGTCGGTTCGGGCAGCGTGCGCGCCGGGGTATTCAATCTGCGGGGCGAGCTCCTCGCCCACGCGACCCGGGAAATAACCCTGTTTCGCAGCGCCGGAAACAAGGTCGAGCAGTCGAGCCGTGAGATCTGGCAGGCGGTGTGCTACTGCATTAAAACGGCGGTGGCCAACGCCGGCGTTTCGCCGTCGTCGATAGCCGGGATCGGCTTCGATGCCACCTGCTCGCTGGTGGTGATTGGCGATAACGATGCGCCGCTGGCGGTCGGGCCTTCGGGCGATGCGGACCGCAACATTATTGTCTGGATGGATCATCGCGCCACCGGGCAGGCGGAAAAGATCAATGCCACGGGCCACCCAGTACTGCGGTACGTTGGCGGCAAAATCTCGCCGGAGATGCAAACGCCGAAAATTTTGTGGCTGAAAGAGAATCGCCCGCACATCTATCAGCAGGCGCGCCACTTCTTCGACCTCGCCGATTACCTCACCTGGCGCTCAACCGGCGATGAAGCCCGCTCGGTCTGCACGGTGACCTGTAAATGGACCTACCTGGCGCATGAACAACGCTGGGATGCCGGTTACTTCCGCCAGATTGGCCTCGCAGAGCTGGCGGATGAAGATTTTGTCCGCATCGGCCAGCGGATTGTCGATCCAGGCACCCCCTGCGGCGAGGGCCTTTGCGCCACGGCGGCAGAGGAGATGGGCCTGCCGATCGGTACGCCGGTGGCGGTGGGGATGATTGACGCCCACGCGGGCGGCATCGGTACCGTCGGCGTGCTTAACGGCGCGGTCAACAATATGGCCTATGTCTTCGGCACTTCTTCCTGCACCATGACCACCACTCAGGAAGCGGTATTCGTCCCGGGCGTCTGGGGCCCTTACTATTCGGCGATGGTGCCGGGCTACTGGCTAAGTGAAGGCGGGCAAAGCGCCGCCGGCGCGGCTATCGACCAGCTGCTGAGCTTCCATCCGGCGGCGGCGCAAGCGCGCGAGCAAGCGAAAGCCGCAGGCGTCCCTCTACCGGTCTGGCTGGCGGATCGCGTTCTGACGCAAGTTGCTTCCCCTTCTGAGGCGGTAACGCTGGCCGCCGGTCTGCACGTCGTTCCGGAGTTTCTCGGTAATCGCGCGCCGCTTGCCGATCCCCACGCGAAAGCGCTGATTGCCGGGCTGGGGATGGAGCGGGACCTGGATAACCTGACCGCGCTGTACGTTGCCGGGCTATGCGGGATTGGCTATGGTCTGCGACAGATCATTGACGCCCAGCGCGCCTGCGGAATTGAGAGTGAAAATATCGTCATCAGCGGCGGAGCCGGGCAGCATCCGCTGGTGCGTCAGCTGTTGGCCGACGCCTGCGGCGTTAGCATCGTGAGCACCGCCAGCCGCGAGCCGGTGCTGTTAGGTTCCGCCATCCTCGGCGCGGTGGCGGGCAGAGTCGCGGCTTCGCTGCCGGAGGCCATGAAGCAGTTTACTCAGGTGGATGCCACCTATCACAGCGAGACGGCGTTTAGCCCGCTTCATCAGCGCAGGTATGCGGCCTATAAGGCGCTACAACAGGCCGGCAGGCTGATTCGCGAATAACATACCTCCTTATTTTATAACAATAATGCTCCGCTGCTGTGCAGCGGAGACACTCATCTGCACTCTGAAATCGAGGTCAACATGTCCGTTAATAACAAACAGTGGTACGGTCTACCGCTCAACCTCATCTGGGGATATGTCGCCATCGCCGTGTTTATGACCGGCGACGGCTTTGAGCTGGCTTTTCTGTCGCACTACATCAAAGCACTCGGATTCACCCCGGCGCAGGCTTCCTTTGCCTTTACTCTCTACGGTCTGGCTGCCGCCCTGTCGGCGTGGGTCTCCGGCGTGGTGGCGGAAATCATTACCCCACGTAAAGCTATGCTGATTGGCTTCGTGCTGTGGTGTGTATTCCACGTACTGTTCCTCGTCTTCGGCCTCGGTCGCGCCAACTATGCGCTGATCCTGCTGTTTTATGGCATCCGCGGCCTGGCCTACCCGCTGTTCCTCTACTCCTTTATCGTCGCCATTATCCACAACGTCCGCAGCGACAGTTCCAGCTCCGCGCTGGGCTGGTTCTGGGCGGTCTACTCGGTGGGTATCGGCGTGTTCGGCAGCTATATTCCGAGTTTTACCATTCCCCACATTGGCGAAATGGGCACCCTGTGGCTGGCGCTGCTCTTCAGCGCCACCGGCGGCATTATTGCGCTGGTGTCGATGCGTCATACCGAAACGCCGCGCCATATGCAGAACCTGACCACTCGTGAAAAATTCGCCGAACTGGGGCGCGCCGCGACGCTGCTCTATACCAACCGCAGCATTCTGTTCTCGAGCATTGTGCGCATTATCAACACCCTGTCGCTGTTTGGTTTTGCGGTGATCATGCCGATGATGTTTGTTGATGAGCTGGGATTTACCACCTCGGAATGGCTGCAGGTATGGGCGGCATTCTTCTTCACCACGATCTTTTCGAACGTTTTCTGGGGGATTGTGGCGGAGAAAATGGGCTGGATGAAGGTTATCCGCTGGTTCGGCTGCATCGGGATGGCGCTTTCCAGCCTGGCGTTCTATTACCTGCCCCAGCACTTCGGCCATAATTTTGCCATGGCGCTGGTACCGGCTATTGCCCTGGGGATTTTTGTCGCCGCGTTTGTGCCGATGGCGGCGGTGTTCCCGGCGCTGGAGCCGAACCATAAAGGCGCGGCGATTTCGGTCTATAACCTGTCAGCCGGGCTGTCGAACTTTCTGGCGCCGGCGATTGCCGTGGTACTGCTGCCCTATTTCAGCACTATCGGCGTGGTAATAGCCTATACCGCCTTATATATTCTGGCCTTCTTCCTGTGCCCGTTAATCCGCGTTGAACAGCCTGGCTTTACCAGCGATCAGCATGCGAAACCGTTTACCGCCAACGCGGCAGAGTCTTAATAAACCGCATCTGGTACAAACAACGAGCAATCCGGGCGGTGCCGCCCGGATTTTTGCCTTATGCGATAGTCACTTTGCCATCCAGATAAACATCCTGCACGGCATTGATCAGCTTCACACCGTCGGCCATCGATTTCTTAAACGCTTTGCGGCCCAGGATCAGCCCCATGCCGCCGGCGCGTTTATTGATCACCGCCGTGCGCACCGCGTCGGCAAGGTCGGTCTCCCCGCCCGCCGCGCCGCCGGAGTTGATCAGCCCGGCGCGGCCCATATAGCAGTTGGCCAGCTGGTAGCGCACCAGATCGATGGGGTTATCGCTGGTCAGTTTGCTGTATACCCGATCGTCGGTATAGCCGAAGTTAACCGCTTTGTAGCCGCCGTTATTCTCCGCCATCTTTTGCTTAACGATATCGGCGCCGATGGTGGCCGCCAGGTGGTTGGCCTGACCGGTCAGGTCAGCGGAAACATGATAGTCGACGCCGTCTTTCTTGAACGCCGAATTGCGCAGATAGGCCCACAGCACGGTGACCAGGCCCAGCTCATGGGCCCGCTCAAAGGCGGCGGAAATCTCTTCTATCTGACGACGCGATTGTTCCGAGCCGAAATAGATCGTCGCTCCCACGGCCACCGCCCCCATATTGAACGCCTGCTCAACGCTGGCGTAGAGGGTCTGGTCGTATTCGGTGGGATAGCTCAGCGTTTCGTTATGGTTGAGCTTCACCAGGAAAGGGATGCGATGCGCGTAGCGGCGCGACACCGAGGCCAGCACGCCGTAGGTCGACGCCACGCAGTTACAGCCGGCTTCGATCGCCAGCTCGACGATATTTTTCGGATCAAAGTACAGCGGGTTGGCGGCAAAGGAGGCGCCCGCCGAGTGCTCCACGCCCTGGTCAACCGGCAGAATGGAAAGGTAGCCGGTTCCCCCCAGGCGTCCGGTATTGTACAGGGTCTGCATATTGCGTAGCACCGCCGGTGGTCGGTTGTTATCCACCATCACCCGATCAACATAATCTGCGCCAGGCAGATACAGCTGGTCGGACGGAATGGTTATACAACGGTGCTGCAACAGGCTCTCGGCATCTTTGCCCAGCAACTGCGTAATATCAGTCATAGCAATCTCCCGTAAGGCCGGCCGAAGCCGGCATGCATTATCCCAACCCAATTTTTTTGGGCAGGTTAAGCCTGGTACCGACTTAGCCTATTTTCCAGCCGGGGGGCCATTTTTTCAGGAGATTCTGCTGTCCCGTTGCGCTGCCATTTACCACCAGGCGTGGAAATGGTGCACCGGCCCGATACCGTGGCCCACCTCCAGAGAGTCGGCCTGCGCCAGAGCCGCCGACAGCCAGGCCTTCGCCTCGATAACGGTGGCCGCCCAGTCCGCGTGACGCGGGCGCAGCGCCGCCAGCGCGGCGGAGAGCGTACAGCCGGTGCCGTGGGTATTTTTGGTCTGCACTCGCGGCGCGGTGAACCGCTGTTCCCCTTCTCGGGTGAAGAGCCAGTCCGGGCTTTCGGCATCGTCGAGATGGCCGCCCTTCATCAATACCGCGCCGCAGCCCAGCGCCAGCAGCGCCCGCCCCTGCTCCAGCATTTCCCGTTCGTTACGCGCATGGGGGGCATCGAGTAGCGCGGCCGCTTCCGGCAGGTTCGGGGTGATCAATGACACCTGCGGCAACAATCGTTGACGCAGGGTCTCCACCGCCGAAGCCGACAGCAGCGGATCGCCGCTTTTCGCCAGCATGACGGTATCCAGCACCACGTTGGCCACCCGGTAGCGCGCCAGCCGCTCGGCCACGGCTTCCACAATATCGGTCTCCGCCAGCATGCCGATTTTGGTGGTATCGATACGCACATCGCTGAACACCGAGTCGAGCTGCGCGGCCACAAAATCCGGTTCGATGCGATAGACCGACTGTACGCCGCGGGTATTCTGCGCCACCAGGGCGGTGATCGCCGAGCAGCCATAGGCCCCCAGCGCGGAGAAGGTTTTCAGATCGGCCTGGATACCGGCCCCGCCGCTGGGATCGGTGCCGGCGATGGTCAGGGCGTTGATGCGTTTCATCCCTGCACCTCCTGATACAGCGCGTCGAGAAACGCCGGAATAAAGCTGCCTGGGCCTCCCTGACGGGCGGCGATCTCCCCGGCCTGCTTCATCAGCCCGCAGGCGGCGGCCACGTTTTCCAGCCGGTCTCCCGGCAGCGCCGCGCTCGCCGCCACCACCGCCGACAGCGCGCAGCCGGTGCCCACCACCCGGGTCATCAGCGGATTGCCCCCCGCCACGCTGAGCACCCGCTCGCCGTCGGTGACGTAGTCCACCTCGCCAGTGACCGCCACTACGGTGGCCAGCCGACGAGCCAGCGCCTGGGCCGCCGGCAGCGCCGCGGCGGCCGTATCGGTGGTATCCACCCCGCGCCCGCCGGCGCTCATCCCGGCCAGCGCCAGAATTTCAGAGGCATTGCCGCGAATGGCCGCCGGCTGGAGGGCCAGCAGCTCGTGACAAAAGGCCGTGCGCACGGTCAGGGCGCCGACCGCCACCGGATCCAGCGTCCAGGGCTTGCCGGCCTGACGGGCGTGCTCCACCGCAGCACGCATCGCCACGGCGCGATCTTCGGTCAGGGTACCGACGTTAATTAACAGCGCATCGGCGATAGCGGCAAACTGCGCCGCTTCGCTGGGATCGATCACCATCGCCGGCGAGGCGCCGACGGCCAGCAGAACATTGGCGGTAAAGGTCTGCACCACGTCATTGGTCATGCAGTGCACAAGGGGGGAATGGGCGCGCAGCAGATGGCGCAGGTGCGCGACAGGCGCGGGATTCAACAGCTCAGGCATAGTTTGCTCCCGCCAGACGAGGTAGAAGCAATGACCCTGCGGTCTCTGACTTCCCTACGCTGGCATTATCCAGATCAGGTGGTACGGGTATTTCTCAGCCTTCAACGAAGAAGGGCACCCCGAGTCAAAATAGTGAAATTGTTAAGCGTTGTGGAATTTACCGCAACTCACCGGTTCATACAACAAGCCTTTAGCCCTGGATACGACACCTTCGCGGCCATCATGCTCATCAGGCGACCGGGCGGGATTGCATTCCGCTGCTGGCGGGCGGAAAATAATGACATCATGCGCTATTTAGCCTACCGAGGATATACGCCATGGCCGTTTATCACCATGCGCTGGTACTGATTAACAGCAGTCAGGACGGCGTCCCGCTGCTCCAGCATGCCGCCAGAATGGCAGAAGAGAACGGCATGCGCATCACCATCGCCCACATCAGCACCGATTACCGGGCGCTGAACTATGTTTCCGACAGCCTGCGCGACGATCGGGTCTCGCAGGAGGTGATCCAGGCCAAAGCCCTGCTCAACGAGCTGGCCTGCACCGTCTCCCTGCCGGTGGATACCCTCTCGCTGGTGACCACCCGCCGGTTTGAAGACGTGGAAACCTGCGTTCGGCAGCGGCAGATCGATTTAATTATTGCCGGGCACCATAACCGGCTGCTGGGCGTCCTCTCCTCACACTCGCTGGAGTACATCAACCACTTAACCGTAGACGTGCTGATCAAGCACCTGCCCTAGCGCAAGGCGGCCTGCAGCAGAGAAAAACAGTCTTCAATAAGCGGGGGCAGCGCCTGCGGGCCGCGCATCAGGGCCACTGTGCGGGCGAGCGCCGGCTGCTGCAGGTGGGCGACCCTGAGCGCCGGGTCCTGCAGATGGGTGGTGTACAGCGCCGGCAGAATCGCCACCGCTAAGCGCGAGCGCACCAGACCATACAGGGTTTCGATATAGTCCACCTGGTAGCGGGTGGTCAGCGTCAGGCGATGGCTCTCCACTAATGCCGCCACCAGCCGCTGGATATTGCCCTTCGAGAACACAGCAATATCCCGCCCCACCAGCTGTTTCCACGGCAGATGTGCCTGCGCGGCCAGCGGATCGTCGCGGTGCAGCACCGCCACGAAGGGATCTTCGCGCAGCGGATAGACCAGCAGTTCTGCGGGCAGTGAGCTGTCGATCGCCCCGATGCCGAAATCAATCTCGCCGCGCTGCAGCGCCTGGATAAGCGCATCGTTGGTCTGATCGTGAAATTCAATGCGCAGACGCGGAAAGGCCTCAGCCAGGGTCTGCGGCAGCAGCGGAAACAGCAGCGAACTGACCGACGGCACCAGACCGATACGCACCGTCCCGTCGCCACCCGCCTCGACAATCTGCTGCATATCGGAAAAGGCCGCCTGCGCCACGCTGAGGATCCGCTGGGCGTGGGGTAAAATCGCCGCCCCCAGTTCAGTCAGAGTGACCGTCGCAGCGGTACGGTTGACCAGCTTACCGCCGAGTACCGTTTCAATCTGCCGCAGGGCGCTGCTCAGCGCCGGCTGGCTAATCGCCAGCCGACTGGCGGTATCGGTAAAATGGCGCAGCTGGGCCAGGGTGACGAAATACTGAAGCTGTTTAAGAGAGAGCGCGGGCAGCCGCTGCCAGGGTTCGTTCATCATCGGGTTCGCTACGGTGGTCCTGCACAATAACCCGAGCTTATCGGGTGATAAATTTATTCATCTGGGCAAACGTTTGCTGTGCCCCTAGAGTATCCGCATTATCCTTGTGCCGGAGTGGTTATGTCCAGCAATGCTCAAGTCCGCCGTCGCGCCGTGCAGGCCGCGCGCGGTGAATCCCCGTTTGATCTGCTGCTGATCGATGCGCAGATCATCGATATGGCCACGGGCGAAATTCGCCCCGCTGACGTCGGTATCGTCGGCGAGATGATCGCCAGCGTCCACCCGCGCGGCAGTCGCGAAGACGCCCATGAAGTGCGTTCCCTGGCCGGTGGCTACCTGTCCCCCGGCCTGATGGACACCCACGTGCACCTCGAAAGCTCGCACCTGCCACCGGAGCGCTATGCGGAAATCGTCCTCACCCAGGGCACCACCGCGGTGTTCTGGGATCCGCATGAGCTGGCCAACGTCCTCGGCGTCGCTGGCGTGCGCTATGCGGTGGACGCCAGCCGCCATCTGCCGCTGCAGGTGATGGTCGCCGCGCCGTCCAGCGTTCCCTCCACGCCGGGTCTCGAAATGTCCGGCGCCGATTTTGCCGGCGCGGAGATGGAGACCATGCTCGGCTGGCCGGAAGTGCGCGGCGTGGCGGAGGTGATGGATATGCACGGCGTGCTGCACGGTAGCGAGCGGATGCAGGAGATTGTCCAGGCCGGTCTCAACAGCGGCAAACTGATTGAAGGCCACGCCCGCGGCCTGAGCGGCGCTGACCTGCAGGCCTACCTCGCCGCCGGCGTCACCTCCGATCACGAACTTACCTCGGCGGACGACGCGCTGGAAAAACTGCGCGCCGGGCTGACGATCGAGATCCGCGGCTCGCACCCCTATCTGCTGCCAGATATCGTCGCGGCGTTAAAAACGCTGCCGCACCTCTCCTCGCAGATCACCGTCTGCACCGATGACGTGCCGCCGGATATGCTGCTGGAGAAAGGCGGCATCATCGCCCTGCTTAACCTGCTGATCGAGCACGGTT
This sequence comes from Klebsiella sp. EMBS2024, assembly GCF_036233805.1. NCBI lineage: Bacteria > Pseudomonadati > Pseudomonadota > Gammaproteobacteria > Enterobacterales > Enterobacteriaceae > Klebsiella > Klebsiella sp. EMBS2024. Next base: position 2,800,320 of record NZ_JAZARW010000001.1, read on the forward strand.
TACCGGCGGTCGATGCGCTGCGATTCGCCACCCTCAACGCCGCTATTCGCCTGCAGCGCCACGATCTCGGGCTGATTGCCGCCGGGCGGCGCGCCGATCTGGTGGTGTTTGATTCCCTGGAGAAACTGGTGGCCCGCGAAGTCTACATAGGCGGTAAGCTGCTGGCCCGCGCGGGCAACCTGCTGACACCGATCGCGCCCGCCGCGGGCGTCACGCCGCCGCGCGATACTTTGCAGATCGCCCCCCTCCGCGCCGATGACTTTATTCTGCGCGTCCAGGGCATTCGTCACGGCATCGCCCGCCTGCGCCATATCCGCGGCGCGCGCTTCACCCAGTGGGGCGAAGTGGAAGTGCAGGTTCGTGACGGGATAGTCCAGCTGCCCGCCGGCTTCAGTCTGATCTGGGTCAAGCACCGCCACGGCCGCCATCAGGCGACGCCGCAAATCGCCCTGCTTGAAGGCTGGGGTGAGCTGCGCGGCGCCATCGCCACCAGCTACTCCCACGACTCGCATAATCTGGTGGTGCTCGGGCGCGACGCTAATGATATGGCGCTGGCGGCCAACCAGCTTATCGCCTCCGGCGGCGGGATGGCGCTGGCGCAACAGGGCGAGATCCTCGCCCATGTGGCGATGCCGATTGCCGGCATGCTGTCGGATCTCCCGGCCGCGGAACTGGCGCGTCAGTTCCGCGAGCTGCGCGATCTGAGCAGCCAAGTCGCCGACTGGGAGCCGCCGTACCGGGTCTTCAAGGCCATTGAAGGCACCTGCCTTGCCTGTAACGCCGGGCCGCATTTAACCGATTTGGGTCTGACCGACGGCGGCAGCCGCCAGATAGTCGACCCGTTGATAGCCTGCCGGGAGATCCCGGAGCCAACCGATCACAACAATAATCCTCAGGGAGCCTGAGCATGGCCGATAACACACTTCACTCTTCCGCCCGCGCTAACTGGCTGGAGCGCCGCTTTGCGCTGCGCTCGCGCGGCGGCACGCTACGCACCGAATGCCTGGCCGGGATCACCGGCTTTCTCGCCGCCGCCTATTTACTGGTGGTTATCCCGGGGCTGCTGGCGATCGGCGGGATGGATAAAGGCGCCGCCACCACCGGCACCATTCTGGTCTTCGTCGTCGGCTCGCTGCTGATGGCGTTTTATGCCAACCTGCCGTTTATCGTCGGCCCGGGCATTGGCGGCTCGGTGCTGGTGGGGGTGACGCTGGCCGGTAGCGAAGGGATTGGCTGGCAGACTGGCCTCGGAATTGCCTGCTGGTCGGGGATCCTCTTCTTCCTGCTGACCCGCTTTGGCCTGCGCGAAGTGGTCACCCGCTCGGTGCCGCAGTCGATCAAGCTGGGATTGACGGCCTCCATCGGCCTGTTTGTCGCCGTCCTCGGTTTTCGCAATGCCGGGCTGGTGCTGGCCAATGCGAAAACCAACGCCCTGATGCTCGGCGACTTTCTCGCCCCCGGCGCGCTGGTGGCGCTGTGCGGCCTGTTCCTGGCGATAGCCCTGCAGGCGCGTAAGGTACCGGGCGCCATTTTGTGGGCTATTTTGTGCGCCACGCTGGTGGGTATCCCGTTCGGCGTGACTAAACTGCCGACGCATTTTATCGATGCCCCCCACTCGCTGGCGCCGGTGCTGGGACAGGTTGACCTGCTGGGGGCGTTAAACATCGCCTTCCTGCCGTTCCTGTTCGTCTTTTTCGCATCTGAGTTTTTCTCCACCATGGGGACAACGCTGGCGGTGGGCGGCGAGGCGGGTCTGCTGGATGAAGAAGGCAACATGCCGCAGATTAATCGCCCGTTCATGGTCGATTCGATTGCCGCCGCGCTCGGCCCGTGGGTGGGCATTCCGGCGGCGACGGCGCTGATTGAATCTTCGGCGGCAGCGGAAGCGGGCGGCAAAACCGGCCTCACCGCGCTGTCAGCGGCGGTAATGTTCCTGCTGATGTTGCTGTTCACGCCGGTGGCGTTAATGATCCCGAAAGAAGCCACCGCCCCGGCGCTGATCCTGATTGGCCTGAACATGTTCAGCGGCCTGCGCAAAGTGGATCTTGCCAACTTCACCGACGGGCTGCCGGTGCTGATGATGGTGATGATCACCCTTATCGCCAACAGCTTTGGCACCGGGATTGCCGGCGGGCTGCTGTTTTACATTGTGATCAAGGCTATCGCCGGTAAGTGGCGGGAGATCCCGATTGGCCTGTGGGTATTGGCCGTCCCGCTGGTGTATTACTTCGCGACCTTAGTCAGGCATTAAGCCCTTCACAATGTGATTTCACCTCTTCATATAACAAACGCACCGCGGCAGAGAGCTGTTTGCGGTGCGGACAAATCAGATTCAACGGCACTACATCCCCCTGATAACGCGGCAGCAGGCGCCGCAGGCGCCCCGCCCGCAGATCGTCGCTGACGTCGAGCATCGATTTATAGGCAATGCCCTCCCCGGCGATCGCCAGCCGACGGATCACCTCGGCGTCGTCGCTCATCACCGTGCCGGAAACCTTCTGCTGCTGAACCACGCCGTCGAGGCTCAGCGACCAGCGGTCGAACGGACGGCCGCGCAAAATGTAGATCAACGCATTGTGCTGGCTGAGTTCCTCGAGGGTCTGCGGTTCGCCATGGCGGGCGATCCACTCAGGCGAGGCCACCAGCACCCGACGATTTTCCGGCGCCACCGGCAGCGAGATAAACGAGGCATCGTCGTTATTGCCATAGCGAAACGCAACGTCCACCGGATCTTTAAACACGTCGGTCAGCTGATCGGAAAAGAGCAGCCGCAGGCGCAGCGCCGGGTGGCGTTGGCGGAAATCGCGGAACAGGGTCAGGAGCAGGTTACGCCCGAGGTCCGACGGCACGGCAATCTGCAACATGCCGCGAACTTCATCATCCGGGGTCTGGATCTTCTGCAGACCGGCCTCGAGGGTATCGAGCATCTGGGTGGCGTAGGGCAGCCAGGTCTCCCCCTCCGGCGTCAGGCGCAGGCTGCGGGTCGAACGGGCAAACAGGCGAATATTGAGGATCGTCTCCAGACGCTTAATTGCCGCGCTGACCTGCGCCGGCTGCTGCCCGGCCTCGCGCGCCGCGTCGCTAAAACTGCCCAGCGCCGCGGCGCGGACAAATAAGGTCAGATCTTCCAGCCTGAACATGCTGATTCTCCCCTGCTTCAGATTGCTCCCAAAATACGCATCACCGTCGCTGCAACGCAAGCGGCACAAGACTTGCGCCGCGTTTTGCTTACACTTTTTAAAAATCCAGTGCTTGCCATTTCAGCAACGCATCAGGAATGATACGAGGCTGCTATTTTGAGTCCAGGTAATATTGAGGAAACTATGCGTAAAACAAAAATGATGCTTCTGGGCGTACTTCTTGCCACCGCTGGCGCCAACTGGACGGCTACTGCCGCGGGGATCGATCAGTATGCGCTGAAAGAATTCACCGCCGATTTCACCCAGTTTCACATCGGCGACACCGTTCCGGCGATGTACCTCACCCCGGAATACAACATTAAACAGTGGCAGCAGCGTAACCTGCCTGCGCCGGACGCCGGCAGCCACTGGACCTATATGGGCGGTAACTACGTGCTGATTACCGATACCGAAGGCAAAATCCTCAAAGTGTATGATGGCGAGATCTTCTACCATCGTTGATCCGCGCAATCTCCACGTCCGCCCCGGCGAGCCAGCGGACTCTCCGGCGCTGCGCCAGATCTTCCTGCGGGCGCGCAGTTTATCGTGGACCTGGCTTCCCGCCGCGGCGTGGCGGCTGGAAGATTTCGATGCCGCCACCGCGGATGAACAGCTGTGAGTCGCGGAATGCGACGGCCAGCCGGTGGGCTTTGCCGCCGTATGGACCGCCGATAATTTCCTTCACCATCTGTTTGTCGACCCCGACTGGCAGGGCAAACATATCGGCAGCGCGCTGCTGGCGCAGGTCGAACGGACCTTTACCGCCAGCGGAACGCTGAAGTGCCTGATGGAAAATAAAAACGCCCTGCGCTTCTACCAGCGTCATGGCTGGACCATCGAAGCACAGGGCGCGTCGCCCAAGGGCAGATACTGGCTGATGCGCTCGCCGCGGCCTTAAAAGGCGCGGAAGGCAATCTCACCCGGGATCACTTCTCCCTGCCAGTACATCTGGGCCGCCACCCGGCCCGCCAGCTGGCGGTAGATGTCGGTAAATTCGCTGTCCGGACGCGCCACCACCGTCGGCGTGCCGTTATCCAGATCTTCCCGCAGCGTAATATGCAGCGGCAGCTGGCCCAGCAGCTGGGTGTGGTATTTCTCGGCCAGTTTTTGCGCACCGCCGGTGCCGAAGATAGGCTCGTGGTGCCCGCAGTTGCTGCAGATATGCATGCTCATGTTTTCCACGATCCCCAGCACCGGCACTTCCACTTTCTCGAACATCACGATGCCTTTTTTGGCGTCGATCAGCGCGATGTCCTGCGGCGTGGTGACCACCACCGCGCCGGTCACCGGAATGTTCTGCGCCAGGGTCAGCTGGATGTCGCCGGTGCCCGGCGGCATATCCAGCACCAGGTAATCAAGATCCGGCCACAGCGTCTCCTGCAGCATCTGCATCAGCGCCTTGCTGGCCATCGGCCCACGCCAGACCATGGCGTTGTCGTCGGTCACCAGGTAGCCGATGGAGTTGGTTGCCAGACCATATTTCATGATCGGCGCCATATGAGTGCCGTCCGGCGAGGTCGGGCGGCTGTCTTCCGCACCCAGCATGGTCGGAATCGACGGACCATAGATATCGGCATCCAGAATGCCCACCTTCGCCCCTTCCGCCGCCAGGGCCAGCGCCAGGTTTACGGCAGTAGAAGATTTACCGACGCCGCCTTTGCCGGAGCTGATGGCGATAATGTTTTTCACGCCGTTGACCCCGGGCTGGTTTTTCACCCGCTTGAGGGTCGCGATGCTGTGGGTCAGCTTCCAGTCGATGGCCTTCGCGCCGGTGATGCGCAGCAGTTCGGCACTGCACTGCTCTTTCAGCGCTTCGAAAGCGCTGCTCCAGACGAACGGCATTTGCAGTTCAATATGGACGGTATCGTCCAGCCAGGCGACATGGTGCAGCGCCTTAAGGGCGGTGAGATTATGCTTCAGGGTTGGGTGCTGGAAATTGGCCAGCGTCCCGGCGACCATCGCACGTAGGCGCTCAGGGGATTTGGCCTGGGATTGCGAATTCATCCCGACTCCTTTGTTGTTTTGAGATGCTTTCAGTAATCACAGAGTTTATCACAGGTAACGATTATCCATATATGGGCAGCCATTTATGGCGCACCCACAGCCCTTTTGGTAATATCGGAAGCCCTTTTTACAACAGAAGATGTAATGCTCACTATGACTCAAGTCGCGAAGAAAATTCTGGTAACGTGCGCCCTGCCGTACGCCAACGGCTCCATCCACCTCGGCCACATGCTGGAGCACATCCAGGCTGATGTCTGGGTCCGTTACCAGCGAATGCGCGGCCACGAGGTCAACTTCATCTGCGCCGACGACNCCCACGGCACGCCGATCATGCTCAAAGCGCAGCAGCTCGGTATCACACCGGAGCAGATGATTGGCGAAATGAGTCAGGAGCATCAGACCGATTTCGCCGGCTTCGACATCAGCTATGATAACTATCACTCGACGCACAGCGACGAGAACCGCGAGCTGTCGGAGCTTATCTACACCCGCCTGAAAGAGAACGGTTTTATTAAAAACCGCACCATCTCTCAGCTCTACGATCCGGAAAAAGGCATGTTCCTGCCGGACCGTTTTGTGAAAGGCACCTGTCCGAAGTGCAAATCTCCGGACCAGTATGGCGATAACTGCGAAGTGTGCGGCGCGACCTACAGCCCTACCGAGCTTATCGACCCGAAATCGGTGGTCTCCGGCGCCACGCCGGTGATGCGTGACTCCGAGCACTTTTTCTTCGACCTGCCGTCGTTCAGCGAAATGCTGCAGGCGTGGACCCGCAGCGGCGCGCTGCAGGAGCAGGTCGCGAACAAGATGCAGGAGTGGTTCGAATCCGGCCTGCAGCAGTGGGACATCTCCCGCGATGCGCCGTACTTCGGCTTCGAAATTCCCAACGCGCCGGGCAAATATTTCTACGTCTGGCTGGACGCGCCGATCGGCTACATGGGCTCCTTCAAGAACCTGTGCGACAAGCGCGGCGACACCACCAGCTTCGACGAATACTGGAAGAAAGATTCTACGGCCGAGCTGTATCACTTTATCGGCAAAGACATTGTCTACTTCCACAGCCTGTTCTGGCCGGCGATGCTGGAAGGCAGCAACTTCCGTAAGCCGACTAACCTGTTCGTGCACGGCTACGTGACGGTTAACGGCGCCAAGATGTCCAAGTCGCGCGGCACCTTTATCAAGGCCAGCACCTGGTTAAATCATTTCGATGCCGACAGCCTGCGCTACTACTACACCGCCAAGCTCTCTTCACGCATCGATGACATCGACCTGAACCTGGAAGATTTCGTGCAGCGCGTGAACGCCGACATCGTCAACAAGGTGGTTAACCTCGCCTCACGCAACGCCGGCTTTATCAGCAAGCGTTTCGACGGCGTGCTGGCCGCTGAGCTGGCCGACCCGGCGCTGTACAAAACCTTCACCGACGCGGCGGAAAGCATCGGCGAAGCGTGGGACAGCCGCGAGTTCGGTAAGGCCATCCGCGAAATCATGGCCCTCGCCGACGTGGCCAACCGCTATGTCGATGAGCAGGCGCCGTGGGTGGTGGCGAAACAGGAAGGCCGCGACGCCGACCTGCAGGCCATCTGCACTATGGGCCTGAATATGTTCCGCGTGCTGATGACCTGGCTGAAGCCGGTCCTGCCGCAGTTGGCCGCGCGTGCGGAGGCATTCCTCAACAGCGAACTGAGCTGGGACGCCATTCAGCAGCCGCTGCTGGCGCATAAGGTGAATCCGTTCAAGGCGCTGTACAACCGCATCGAGATGAAACAGGTGGAAGCCCTGGTGGAAGCCTCTAAAGAAGAGGTGAAAGCCACCGCGGGGCCGGTCATCGGTCCGCTGGCGGACGATCCGATTCAGGAGACCATCACCTTTGACGATTTCGCCAAAGTCGATCTGCGCGTGGCGCTGATTGAAAACGCGGAATTCGTCGAGGGCTCCGACAAGCTGCTGCGCCTGACGCTGGATCTCGGCGGCGAAAAACGCAATGTCTTCTCCGGCATCCGCTCCGCTTACCCGGATCCGCAGCCGCTGATTGGTCGCCTGACGGTGATGGTCGCCAACCTGGCGCCGCGCAAAATGCGCTTCGGCATCTCCGAGGGCATGGTGATGGCCGCCGGCCCTGGCGGGAAGGATATCTTCCTGTTAAGCCCTGACGACGGCGCCAAGCCGGGTCAGCAGGTGAAATAGCAAAAAAGCCGGAGAGTATCTCCGGCTTTTTTTTGCCCGGCGGCGCTATGCTAGCACGCGCCCGGGGGCAGTCGTTGTAGGCCGGGTCAGGCGAAGCCGCCACCCGGCAAAAAATCATGCCTTCGGGTTATGCACCCGCTGGGTCAGTCCGCGCAGGAAATTGCGCAGAAACTGGTCGCCGCACTCGCGGTAGTTTTTGTGGTCAGGCGAGCGCATCATGGCGGTGATCTCCGGCACCGACACCCGGTATTTCTGCTCGCTCATAATCGCCTGGATATCGTCCGTTTTCAGCGAGAAGGCGATCCGCAGCTTTTTCAGCACCGTGTTGTTATTCACCCGACGCTCCAGCGCCAGCTCCGGGGCCGAATCATCTTTGCCGCGCTTGTCATAGATAAGGCCGTTAAGGAAACCCGACAGGATAATGTCCGGGCAGCGAACAAAGCCCTCTTCATCCTCTTTCGTCGTCCAGGTGTCGAAACTGGCGGCGGTGGATTCCATAGCGGAGAGCGCGAGAATGCGCACCATATCGTTATTATTGACTTTCAGGGTGTAGCGCAGGCTACGAAGAATATCATTACTGAGCATGAGGGCCTTTTACTGTCGATGATGCAATGGGGCGCAGTGTACCAGCTTTACAGGCCAATCGCCTCTTTCAGGCTTTTTAAATAGCGTCGGCTCACCGGCACCGTTTGCCCGGCGCGCATCAGCAGCTCCGCCTGGCCATTCTCCTCCAGGCGAATCTCCTTCAGGTGCGCCATATTCACCAGATACTGGCGATGGCAGCGCAGCAACGGCGTGCGGCTCTCAAGGGTGCGCAGGGTCAGTTCGGTAAAGCCCTCCTTGCCCTCGCGGTCGGTCACGTAGATGCCGCTCATCCGGCTGCTGACGAAGGCCACATCCTCCATCTGCAGCAGCCAGATACGACTGTGGCCGGTACAGGGAATGTATTTCAGCGTCTGCTGAGCATCATCCAGCAGCGACACATCCTGCAGATTACGCTCCTGGCGCAGGCGGGCGAGGGTTTTCTCCAGCCGGGCAGCTTCAATCGGCTTCAGCAGATAGTCAAAGGCATGCTCCTCAAAGGCTTTCACCGCGTATTCATCAAAGGCGGTGAGAAACACGATATAGGGGCGGTGCTCCGGGTCGAGCATCCCGACCATCTCCAGACCGCTGATGCGCGGCATCTGGATGTCGAGAAACAGCACATCGGGACGCAGCTTATGCACCGCGCCAATGGCCTCCACCGCGTTGCCGCACTCGCCGACGATCTCGATATCGCGCTGTGTCTCCAGCAAAATGCGCAGGTTTTCCCGCGCCAGCGGCTCATCATCGACGATCAATACTCTCAGCATGCATTCTCCTCCAGGGGCAGACGTAGGGTGACACGGGTAAAGCGCTCCGGCTNGCAGGTGACGCTGATGCCGCAGTCGGCGCCAAAACGCGCCCGCAGCCGCCTGTCCACCAGATTCATCCCCAGCCCGCTGGCCTGGGGGTTGGCCCGGTACAGCCCGGCGTTATCTTCGATATCCAGCTGCAGCCAGCGATCGTCCTGGCTGGCGCGGATGGTAATTTCGCCGACGCCAAGATGTTGCGATGTACCATGCTTAATGGCGTTCTCCACGATCGGCTGCAGGGTAAAAGCCGGCAGCTGGTGATGCGCCAGCCCTTCCGGCACCGCCATCTGGATCTGCAGGTTAGCCTGAAAGCGAGCCTTCTCAATCTGCAGATAGGCGTTAACATGCTCGATCTCATCGGCAAGAGTGACAATTTCCGTCGGCCGTTTCAGGTTCTTGCGAAAGAAGGTCGACAGATACTGCACCAGCTGGCCGGCCTGATCGCTGTCGCGGCGGATCACCGCCTTCAGCGTGTTAAGCGCGTTAAACAGGAAGTGCGGGTTGACCTGGGCGTGCAGGAGCTTGATTTCGGATTGCGTCAGCAGCGCCTTCTGCCGCTCGTACTGTCCGGCGAGGATCTGCGCCGACAGCAGCTGGGCAATCCCCTCCCCGAGGGTGCGGTTGATCGAACTGAACAGGCGATTTTTCGCCTCATACAGTTTAATGGTGCCTATCACCCGTTGGTTCTCGCCGCGCAGGGGGATCACCAGCGTCGACCCCAGCTTACAGTGCGGATGAATCGAGCAGCGGTAAGGCACCTCGTTGCCGTCGGCGTAGACCACCTCCCCGGTCTCAATCGCCCGTTGCGTATACGAGGAGGAAATAGGCTTGCCCGGCAGATGGTGGTCGTCGCCGATGCCGGTAAACGCCAGCAGCTTGTCGCGATCGGTGATCGCCACCGCGCCGATGTCCAGCTCCTGGATCAGCACCTGGGCCACCTTCATGCTATTCTCTTCGTTGAATCCCTGACGCAGGATCCCCTCGGTGGACGCCGCCACCTTCAGCGCCGTGGCGGAAAAGGCGGAGGTGTACTTCTCAAACATCGCCCGTTTATCCAGCAGAATGCGCATAAACAGCGCCGCTCCGACGGTATTGGTGACCATCATCGGCGCGGCAATGCTCTGCACCAGATGCAGGGCGTCCTGGAACGGGCGGGCAATCAGCAGAATGATCATCATCTGCACCAGCTCGGCCACGAAGGTGATCGCCCCGGCGGTCAGCGGGCTAAAGACTTTGTCCGGCCGGCCGCGTTTTACCAGCACGCTGTGCACCAGACCGCCCAGCAGCCCCTCAACGATGGTGGAGACCATGCAGCTTAAGGCGGTCATTCCCCCCAGCGAGTAGCGGTGCAGGCCGCCGGTGAGCCCTACCAGCCCGCCGACCACCGGCCCGCCGAGCAGGCCGCCCATCACGGCGCCGATGGCGCGGGTGTTGGCGATGGAGTCTTCGATATGCAGACCGAAATAGGTCCCCATAATGCAGAAAATGGAGAAGGTGACGTAGCACAGCAGCTTGTGCGGCAGGCGAACGGTGACTTGCATCAGGGGGATAAACAGTCGGGTTTTGCTCATCAACCACGCGATGACCAAAAATACGCACATCTGCTGAAGCAGCAGCAACACCAGATCAAACTCGTACATACCCGCAAACCACACATGCCTGAAAGCGCGTACCATACCCTGCCTGGCGAAAACTTTCTTTGAAGCCCTGCATAAAAATGAAAAATGACGGCCAGGATCACACTTTTTTGCGGCGCGTTGCGCAGCAAACGCGGCAAAAAGCCCGGCGCGGCGCGCTAAACCGCAATTAATGTTTCATTAACACCTGCGCTTCACCGTATAATCCCCCTGTTAACATCAGGAGCCTATTATGAAGCCAGCGAAAATCGCGGTCGTCACTCTCTTCTTACTTATGGCCATCGGCGGGATCAGCGGCGTAATGCTGGCCGGCTATTCCTTTATTGTGCGTGGCGGTGTCGGCTGATCCAGCGGGTCAGACGCTCAAACGCGCGGTCGACGATAATCGCCGCCAGGGCCACCAGCAGCGCCCCCTGAACAATATAGGCGGTATTAAAGCCGCTCAGGCCGATGATGATCGGCGTCCCGAGCGTACTGGCCCCAACCGTCGAGGCAATGGTCGCGGTACCAATATTGACGATGACCGAGGTGCGGATCCCCGCCAGGATCACCGGGGCCGCCAGCGGTAGCTCCACCTTATACAGACGCTGCCAGCCGGTCATTCCCATCCCTTCAGCCACACCTGACACCCCCGGCGGTATCGAACCCAGCCCGGCCAGCGTCCCCTGCAGCACCGGCAGTATGCCATACAACGCGAGGGCTATCAGCGCCGGCAGCCAGCCAAAGCCCAGCACCGGCACCGCCATCGCCAGCACCGCCACCGGCGGAAAGGTCTGCCCGATAGCGGCGATGGTCTCCACCAGCGGACGAAACGCGCCGCCGGCGGGCCGGGTGACCGCCACCCCAGCCCCCAGCCCGATTGCCGTTGCCGCGAGGCTGGACGCCACCACCAGCCAGCCGTGATCGAGAGTGAGCGCCCAGAAGCTCTCCTGCTGGTAGACCGGCCGCGGCAGCTCCGGGAACAGCCGACTGAACAGCGGCGCGCTGTAGGGCAGCCCTGCCAGCAGGCCGATAAACAGCGCGATAAGCCACCACAGCGGCTCACGAAGCGCCTTCATGGCTCATCTCCTGACGCAGCAGATCGGCAAAATGCAGCGTACCGCAGGGCCTGCCTTCGGCATCGACCACCGGCAGCGTCTCGCAGCGCCGGGCGACAAACTGCGACAGCGCTTCCCGCAGGGTCATGGTGACGGTCAGCCCCTCGCCCGCCAGCCGTTCGTCGGGACGCAAATAGTCCCCTACCTCGCGCAGCGACAGCAGGCGCACGCCCAGCTCGCTGCGGCCAAAAAAGGTCTGTACAAAGCTATTTTTCGGTCGCAGGAGCATCTCCAGCGGCGCCCCCTGCTGGACCACCTCGCCCCCGTCCATCAGCACCAGGTGGTCCGCCAGACGCAGCGCTTCGTCAATATCATGGGTCACCAGCACAATCGTCCGTCCCAGCAGACGGTGGATGCGCAGCATCTCCTGCTGCAGCGCCTCGCGGGTCACCGGGTCGAGGGCGCCGAAGGGCTCATCCATCAACAGCACCTCCGGATCTGCCGCCAGCGCCCGCGCCACCCCCACCCGCTGCTGCTGGCCGCCGGAGAGCTGATGCGGGTAACGGTCGCGCAGCGTCGCCTCCAGCCCCAGCAGCGCCATCAGCTCGTCGATCCGGTCGGCGATCCTTGCCCGCGGCCATCTTTGCAACTGCGGCACGGTGGCGATATTCTGCGCCACCGTCCAGTGGGGAAACAGGCCGATGGACTGGATGGCATAGCCCATCCGCCGCCGCAGGGTCAGGACCGGCTGCTGGCGAATGTCCTCGCCGGCAAAGCGAATGGTGCCCCGGTCCGGCTCCAGCAGACGGTTGATCATCTTCAGCGTCGTCGACTTGCCCGAGCCGGAAGTCCCCACCAGCACCGAGAAAGCGCCTTCGCGCAGCTCCAGGGTCAGGTCCTTCACCGCCGGGTGGCCGGCAAACACTTTGCTGACCCCTTGAAATTCAATCATTGGCCTCTCCTTTTAGCCAGGCGCCCCACAGGGCGAACAGGGCATCCAGCACCACCGCCAGGGCAATGGTCGGCACCACGCCCAGCAGCACCAGATCCAGCGCACTGCTCAGCAGCCCCTGAAAAACCAGCGCGCCAAAGCCGCCGGCGCCGATCAGCGCGGCCACTACCGCCATGCCGACGGTTTGCACGCTGACCACCCGCAGGCTGCGCAGCAGTACCGGCATCGCCAGCGGAAGCTGCACCTGACGAAAGCGCTGCCCGGCGCTCATGCCCATTGCCGTCGCGCTTTCCAGGGCATCCTGCGGCACCTGCTGCAGGCCGGTCACCACCCCGCGCACCAGCGGCAGCAGCGCATAGAGAGTGAGAGCGATCAGGGCTGGCGCCACGCCGGTCCCGGAGACGCCCAGCTCGCCCAGCGTCGGGAAATAACGCGCCAGACCGGCAAGCGGCGCAATCAGCAGGCCAAAAAGCGCTACCGACGGAATAGTCTGGATCACATTGAGCGCGGTGAAAGCCGGCGCCTGCCAGCGCGGACGCCGCCACAGCCATACCCCCAGCGGCAGGCCAATCAGCAGGCCCGGCAGAAGGGTGCCGAACAGCAGAAGCAGATGCTGGCGCAGGGCGTCATCAAATACCTCCTGACGGTTGGCATACTCCTTCAGCAAGGAGAGCTGATCGAGCGCCCCGATAGCGAGCAGGATGATCGGCAACAGCCAGACTTGCGCATTGAGCAGCCAGCGCCAGAGCGGCCGGACGGTAAGATGACGGATGGCCTCGCTGGCCAGCAGCAGACAAAGCGCCAGCGACAGCCACAGGCCGCTGCCGGGCGAGGTGCGCGCCAGCGGCGAGCCGTGGCGGGAGAGCTCAAGCGCCGCCTGGCCGCTGCCCCAGATAAGCAGCGGGAAGATCAGTTCGGCCAGCAGCAGGTGGAGAAACGGCACGATCCTGCCCGGCAGCCAGCAGAGCAGCATCCCGGCAAGAGCCGCTGCCAGCTGAACGCCGGCGAGCCAGGGCAGCGCCTGCCACAGCCCGCGCCCTTCCCCGGAGAGTAAGCGATTCGGCGCATAAGTGACAAACGGCAGCGCCAGCGTAACCAGCAGCAGACCTGTCAGCAGCAGGCCGACGCGGTGAGTACAGCGAATGGTCACCGGTGGATTACTTCAGCAGGCCTTTCTGCTGCAGATAATCTGCCGCCACGCGCTTCGCATCCTGGCCCTCCACCGCAATGCGGGCATTCAGCTGCTGCAGCGTTTTTTCATCGAGGCTGGCGAAGACCGGCTGCAGCCAGTCGGCAATCTGCGGGTAGGCCTTGAGCACCGCCTCGCGCACCACCGGCGTCGGGGCATATATCGGCTGCACGCCCTGCGGGTCGCTCAGCGTCTGTAACCCCAGGGCCGCCACCGGGCCATCGGTGCCGTAGGCCATCGCCGCGTTAACGCCGGAGGTCTGTTGCGCCGCCGCTTTGATGGTCACCGCCGTATCGCCCCCGGCCAGCGACAGCAGCTGGTTCTGGTTGAGGTTGAAGCCATACGCTTTTTCAAACGCCGGCAGCGCGTCCGGGCGCTCAATAAATTCCGCCGAAGCCGCCAGCTTAAATTCGCCGCCCTGCTTCAGGTAGCGACTGAGGTCGGCCAGCGAGGTCAGCTTATTTTTCTCCGCCAGGTCCTGGCGCACGGCGATAGTCCAGGTGTTGTTGGCCGGCGCCGGGGTGAGCCATACCAGCTGATGTTTCTCCTGATCGAGGCGCTTCACCTTCTCATAGCCCTGTTGGGCATTCTTCCACGCCGGGTCGTTTTCATCTTTGAAGAAGAAGGCGCCATTGCCGGTATATTCCGGGTAGATATCCAGCTCGCCGGCGACAATCGCCCCGCGCACCACCGGCGTGGTGCCGAGCTGGATTTTATTAATCGTTTTTACGCCGTGGCTTTCCAGCACCTGCTGGATCATATTGCCCAGCAGCGCGCCTTCGGTATCAANTTTCGAGCCGACCTTCACCGGCTCCGCCGCCTGCAGCGGTAAACTTATCAGGGCGGCCAGCGCCAGCGCGCCGGACCATGTCGTTGCCATCTTCATCCCGCATCCCTCAGTTCTTTTGCGCTTCGCTTACAGAAGCTTAAGAGAAAAGCGTAGCCCATTTGCCAGCGATGCGAAAAAGAAAAGGCCGATTAATCGGCCTTTAAAGCGTGACGTTGGACTTAAGAGCGATGCCTTACAGCAGCTCAAACTCGCTCTGCTTCACCCGGGCGGAGTCCACGCCGATAAAGACATTGAATTTGCCCGGCTCAGCAACGTATTTCATCTGCTGGTTCCAGAACTTCAGCGCGTCGACGTCAATCGGGAAGCTGACGGTTTGCGTTTCGCCCGGCTTGAGGTTGACCTTTTTAAAGCCGCGCAGCATTTTCACCGGCCGGCTCATGGAGGCGGTGACGTCCTGCAGGTAGAGCTGGATCACCGTCGCCCCTTCGCGATTGCCGGTGTTGGTCACCTGCACGCTGGCGGTCACGCTGCCATCGCGCGGCATGGTGGCCGACGACATGGTGACATCGGAGACGCTAAAGGTGGTGTAGCTCAGACCGTAACCAAACGGATACAGCGGGCCATTGGCTTCATCGAAGTAACGCGAGGTGTACTTGTTCGGCTTCTCCGGATTATACGGCCGGCCGGTATTCAGGTGGCTGTAGTAGGTTGGGATCTGGCCCACCGAGCGCGGGAAAGACATCGGCAGCTTGCCCGACGGGTTGTAGTCGCCAAACAGCACGTCGGCGATGGCGTGGCCGCCTTCGGTGCCAGCAAACCAGGTCTCCAGCAGCGCATCGGCTTGCTGATCCTCTTTCACCAGCGCCAGCGGACGCCCGTTCATCAGCACCAGCACCAGCGGTTTGCCGGTGGCTTTAAGAGCGGCAATCAGATTGCGCTGGCTCTGCGGCAGGGTGATATCGGTCCGGCTGGAGGCCTCATGCGCCATGCCCTGCGCCTCGCCCACCACGGCGACCACCACATCGGATTGCTTCGCCGCCGCGACCGCTTCGTCGATCATTTCCTGCGGCGAGCGTGGGTCAACCTGCACCGCGTTCTCATACAAATTGAGGAAATCGACAATGCCTTTGTCATCGGTAACGTTCGCCCCTTTGGCGTAAATCACTTTGCCGTTATCGCCCAGCGCTTCTTTGATGCCGGTCAGGACGGTCACCGACTGGTCGGCCACCCCGGCCGCGGACCAGCTGCCCATCATGTCGCGCTTGCTGTCCGCCAGCGCGCCCACCACCGCGATAGTGCCGGATTTTTTCAGCGGCAGCGTATCAAGACGGTTCTTCAGCAGCACCAGGCTCTCGCGAGCCACTTCGCGCGCCTCTTTACGATGCAGACGACTTTCCGCATTGGTGTCCTGCGGGTCAGAATCTTTCGGTCCCAGGTGGCTGTAGGGATCGTTGAACAGTCCCATATCATATTTCACGTTGAGCACGTGTCGGGTGGCATCATCCAGCTCGGCCATGGTCACCTTGCCGGACTTCACCAGCCCCGGCAGGTACTTACTGTAATACTCGTCGCTCATGCTCATGTTGATGCCGGACTTCAGCGCTACGCGCACCGCGTCTTCCGGGTCGGAGGCCACGCCGTGCTTAATCAACTCTTTGATGGCGCCGTGGTCGGAAACGGTGATGCCTTTAAAGCCCCACTGGTCGCGCAGGACGTCTTTCAGCAGCCAGGAATCAGAGGTCGCCGGGGTGCCGTTCAGCGAGTTCAGGGCTACCATCACCGCGCCGCTGCCGGCATCAAGCCCGGCTTTATACGGCGGCATATAGTCGTTGAACAGGCGCTGCGGGCTCATGTCGACCGTATTGTACTCTTTCCCGCCCTCCACCGCGCCGTAGGCGGCGAAATGCTTGACGCTGGTCATCACCGAATAGCGGTCCGCCGGGCTCTTGCCCTGCATCGACTCCACCATCGCCTGGCCCATCATCGTGGTCAGATAGGTGTCTTCCCCGAACCCTTCGGAAGCGCGTCCCCAGCGCGGGTCGCGGGAGACGTCGACCATCGGCGCCCAGGTCATGTTCAAGCCGTCATCGGCGGCTTCATAAGCTGACACGCGGCCCACGGTCTTCACCGCATCAAGGTTAAACGACGAGGCCAGGCCGAGGCTTATCGGAAACACGGTGCGCTGACCGTGCAGCACATCGTAGGCAAAGAACAGCGGGATCTTCAGGCGGCTAAGCTGCATCACCTGATCCTGCATTACACGGATATCCGGGCGGGTAACGGTGTTAAAAATCGCCCCCACCTGACCGTTCTTGATCATTTCACGGATCGCCTCTTTCGGGTTATCCGGGCCAACGCTTATCAGACGCAGCTGGCCGATTTTCTCGTCCACCGTCATTTTTTTCAGCAGGTCGGTGACAAAGGCATCCCGCGCCTGCGGGGTCAGGGGGTGGTTACCAAACAGTTCATCCGCCAGCGCGGGTTGCAGCGCCAGACTCACGGCGACGCCTACAGTGCAGAGCCATTTCATTGTTATCTCGCTTTATCTCAGACGGGGACTCGGTAAAACATAATAAAAACCGCAGTTTGCCATATATATAAACAACGCGCCCGCAGAATGCTAAGGTTCTTCTCTGATTTTTGCGAAACATTCATGCATCAAATTGTCATACAAAGCGCTATGCTTATCCTCGATATTTCGCGCACCACCACAAGGAGTGGAACATGTCATCTGCACCCACTGACACCCATAAAACGTTTCTGGCTGACCTGGCGCGCCTGGTTGGCCCTTCGCATCTGCTGACCGACCCGGCAAAAACCCAGCGCTACCGCAAAGGCTTCCGCTCCGGTCAGGGCGAGGCCCTGGCGGTTGTCTTTCCCGGCACCCTGCTGGAACTCTGGCGCGTGCTCAACGCCTGCGTAGACGCCGATAAAATTATTCTGATGCAGGCGGCCAACACCGGCCTGACCGAAGGTTCGACCCCCAACGGCAATGATTACGATCGCGAGATCGTGATTATCAGCACCCTGCGCCTGGACAAACTGCATCTGCTGGACAAAGGCGAGCAGGTGCTGGCCTGGCCCGGCACCACCCTCTATTCGCTGGAAAAAGCGCTCAAACCGCTGGGACGCGAACCGCACTCGGTGATCGGTTCGTCATGCATCGGCGCATCGGTCATCGGCGGGATCTGCAACAACTCCGGCGGCTCGCTGGTGCAGCGCGGGCCGGCCTACACTGAGATGTCGCTGTTCGCGCAGATTGACGCCGACGGCAAGCTGAAGCTGGTCAATCATCTGGGCATCGATCTCGGCAGCACGCCGGAGCAGATCCTCAGCCGCCTCGATGACGAACGGATTAGCGATAGCGATGTGCTGCACGACGGCCGCCACGCCCACGATCACGACTATGTCACCCGCGTGCGCGATGTCGATGCCGACACCCCGGCGCGCTATAACGCCGACCCGGACCGCCTGTTCGAATCCTCCGGCTGCGCCGGCAAGCTGGCTGTTTTCGCCGTGCGTCTCGATACTTTCCCGGCGGAAAAGCGCCAGCAGGTGTTTTACATTGGCACCAACCAGCCGCAGGTATTGACCGAGATCCGCCGTCATATCCTCGCTGAGTTCCAGCATCTGCCGGTGGCGGGGGAATATATGCACCGCGATATTTACGATATCGCCGAGAAGTATGGCAAAGACACCTTCCTGATGATCGACAAGCTCGGCACCGACAAAATGCCGTTCTTCTTCACCATGAAGGGGCGCACCGACGCGATGCTGGAGAAAGTCTCGCTGTTTAAGCCGCACTTTACCGACCGCTTTATGCAGAAACTCGGCCACGTCTTTCCGGCGCATTTACCGGAGCGGATGAAAACCTGGCGTGATAAATATGAACATCATCTGCTGCTGAAGATGGCTGGCGACGGCATCGAAGAAGCGCAGCGTTGGTTGACGGAGTACTTTCAGCAGGCCGAGGGGGATTTCTTCGCCTGTACGCCGGAGGAAGGCAGCAAGGCGTTCCTCCATCGCTTTGCCGCCGCCGGCGCGGCGATCCGCTATCAGGCGGTGCATGCCGACGAAGTCGAAGATATTCTGGCGCTGGATATCGCCCTGCGGCGTAACGATACCGAGTGGTTCGAACATCTGCCGCCGGAGATCGACAGCCAGCTGGTGCATAAGCTCTACTATGGCCACTTTATGTGCCATGTGTTCCATCAGGATTACATCGTCAGGAAAGGGGTCGACGCCCACGCGCTGAAGGAAAAAATGCTGGAGTTACTGAAAGCGCGCGGCGCCCAGTATCCGGCGGAGCATAACGTGGGTCATCTGTATGAGGCCCCGGAGAGCCTGCAGCAGTTCTATCGCCAGAACGATCCCACCAACAGCATGAACCCGGGGATTGGTAAAACCAGCAAGCAGAAATACTGGGGTGAAGCGGCCCCGACGCCAGCCTCTCCGGCGGATCCGCAATAATCGACGGCAGGACTATTCAGCCTGGCGCTTCTGTATTACGCTGCACGCCGGAGAATGTTTCTCCGGCAGATTCAGGAGCGCCGCCATGCCCGCAGAGGCCCCGTTACTCGACAGTGATTTAGAAATTCGCGAAGCGCTGCCCGACGATGCGCACGCCATCGCCGCGCTGTATGTCTGGCACGTACTTAATGGCCGCGCCTCCTTCGAAGAGATCCCCCCCACCGTTGACGAAATGCGTAAACGGATCCAGACCGTGCGCGACAACGGGCTGCCGTGGCTGGTAGCACTGTGGCGCGGGGCTATCGTCGGCTACTGCTATGCCACCTTCTATCGCCCGCGTCCGGCCTATCGCTACACCCTCGAGGAATCGATATACGTGGAATCCGGAATGGGCGGACGCGGCATCGGCAGCGCGCTGCTGTCCAGGCTAATCGCTGAGTGCGAGAAAGGCCCGTGGCGGCAGATGCTGGCGATCATCGGCGATGGCCATAACAATGCCGGCTCGCTGGCGATCCATAAAAAGTTCGGCTTTACCGTGGCGGGTCAGCTGCGCAGCGTCGGCTACAAGATGGGCGACTGGCGGGATACGTTGATTATGCAGCGCGCGCTGGGTGACGGCGACTGGACGCTACCGGAGTGATATCCGGCGCCAAATCCCCGGCTCGCGGCGTAAACGCCTTAGCCGGGCTACCGTTCAGCGCGGTTCCGTAGAGGCGTCAGCCGCCATCCTGCACAAACACCGGCACTCGGCCTGATTGCCCGGCGGCGCTGCTGGACTGACCCCATAAAGTTGGATGGTTCATATTAAGCGGCTCTCAGAGCCTGGGTTCGGTACTCTACCGGACTCAGGCCTTTTAATTTCAGGCTTATCCGCTCGTTGTTGTAGTAATGGATATAGTCCTCTACGGCTTTTCTTAGCGCACTGACACTCCTGAACTCCCTCAGATAAAAACACTCCGATTTCAGGGTCCCGAAGAAGTTTTCCATCACTGCATTATCCAGGCAGTTTCCTTTACGCGACATACTCTGCGTCATCCCATGCGCCTTTAAACGTTCCTGATAGCTCCTCATCCTGTAATGCCAGCCCTGATCCGAGTGCAGCAGCGGAGCATCTCCCGGTCTGAGCTTCGGGAACGCACCGTCCAGCATCGTATTCACCATCTCCATCACCGGCCTTTCCGACAGGCTGTAGGCGATAACCTCCCGGTTAAACAGATCGAGAACTGACGACAGGTAAAGCTTTTTTCCCTGTACCGGGAACTCTGTCACATCTGTTACCCATTTTTCGTTGGCTTTTGACGCACCGAAGTTCCGGCTCAGGATATTGGGCGCGGCCTCGCCCGTTCTCCCTTTCCAGGCACGATATTTTTTCGCCCTTATCACAGACCGGAGTGACAGTTCTGCCATCAGCCGCTGCACTGTTTTATGGTTTATCCGCAGCCCCTGTTTTCTCAGTGCGAGCGTGATCCTGCGGTAGCCATAACGACCTTTGTGATAGTGGTATATCTTCCTGATGTTCTCTTTAAGACCCGCATACCTGTCCCCTTGCTTCAGTGCATTCATATTGTAATACCACGTGCTACGGGACATACCGGCCGCCCGCAGAAGGTCCCGCAGAGCGTGTTCATGCCTTAGTTCACTGATTATCANGGCTTTTTGCCATTTTTTTCGCTCTGAACCAAGGCTTTCAACTTTTTTAGATAGGCATTCTCTGCCCGCAGATAACGCAGTTCGGCCCTGAGCTCTTCGGGGGAGAGTTTTTCCAGCTCTTTATCTGTCAGTGGTGGGATATTTTTTGGCTTTGTCATTTGTCCGGGCCGTCCGCATTGCATGTTTAAAAGACCTTCCGCTCCGGCATCGTTGTACACGTCGAGCCAGCGCCGGACAAGTATTTCTGCGGAGAGATTAAACCGGGCAGCCGCTTCACGCATCGTCAGGCGGTCACTGATAACCGCCCGGACGACCACGAGTTTAAATTCATCGGAATAATGATTATTTTTTGCAGTCAGGCCTTCTGCACCGTGGAACTGCCATGCCCTGACCCAGCGACGGACAGATGTTCTTTCAATACCAAAAAGGTCGGCTGTACTCTGTTCTCCGTCTTTACCGGACAAATAATGATTAACCACAGCCAGTTTTGTTTCAGGGGAATACTTTGGTTTAGCCATAAAACTGCACCTTACTCAGTTGGGTGTCCAACTTTTGGGGTGCAGTCCACTGCGCTTGCCGGGCCTNCGAANGGGNNGAACCCGNNGCCAAATCANGTAGNCCGGATAANGCGCGAGCCNCCATCCGNCACAAACACCGGCACTCGGCCTGATTGCCCGGCGGCGCTGCGCTTGCCGGGCCTNCGAANGGGNNGAACCCGNCGCCAAATCACGTAGNCCGGATAAGGCGCAATGCGCCGCCATCCGTGAGACATGCAGATTAATCGTTCTGCGCGGTCTGCGCGCCGCCTTTCAGCATCGCCTCCGCCATCTGCGCTTCGCGCTGCTTTTTATAGCTCAGCGCCGAGGCGGGTACCGGCATTACCTTCCCGGTTTCAATCCAGGTCCGCAAGCGGCTGGCGTCAGCGAAGTGGGTATATTTGCCGAAGGCATCCATCACCACCAGCGCCACCGGACGTTGGTTAATCACCGTGCGCATAATCAGGCAGTGGCCGGCAGCGTTGGTGAAGCCGGTTTTGGTCAGCTGAATGTTCCAGTTATCGCGATACACCAGATGGTTGGTGTTGCGGAACGGCAGGCTGTAGGCCGGATGGGCGAAGGTGGCGGTCTCTTCTTTGGTGGTGCTCAGCTGGCCGATCAGCGGATACTGCTCGCTGGCGATCAGCAGTTTGGTCAGATCGCGGGCGGTGGAGACGTTATGCACCGACAGGCCGGTGGGCTCCACGTAGCGGGTATGGGTCATGCCCAGCGCCTGGGCTTTGGCGTTCATCGCGCGAATAAAAGCGTCGTAGCCGCCCGGATAGTGATGCGCCAGGCTGGCGGCCGCGCGGTTCTCGGAAGACATCAGCGCCAGCAGCAGCATATCGCGGCGACTAATCTGGCTGTTGAGGCGCACGCGGGAGTAGATCCCCTTCATTTCCGGCGTATGGCTGATATCCACCGTCAGCATCTCATCCAGCGGCAGATGGGCATCGAGCACCACCATGGCCGTCATCACTTTGGTGATCGACGCCATCGGGCGCACCAGATCCGGCTGGCTGGCATAAATGATTTTTTTCGTGGCCAGATCGACGATCATGGCGCTTCCGGAGGCAATTTCCGGCTGCGAGGCGGTCACCGCCGTCGGGGTTTTTGCTAACGCCTGGGGCGCAAAAGGCACAGCCAGCAGCAAGGTCAGGCTGAGCAAAGAGACTCGAAATTTCGGCATCATGGGCATTCTGAAAAGTATTTTTGCACGTTATGGAACGTACGCCGCGAGGTTAAGTGGGCAACTTCGCTGGCAAACGCCATCATACCGCGCCGTAAGGCCCTGTGCCTAATAAGAATCGTGAAGAAATGCTGCATTGCCGACATAAAATACATATTTGCCGGCAATGCATATTTACCCGTGTCGCCCGATCAGAAGAGTCGGTAGCCATACCCCCAGAGCACCACGGTGATGGCCAGCAGCACTTCCAGCACCAGTACCCCAATAGCTAGCGTCGAGCTGGCAAAGCTTAACCCCTCTTCCCGATTAATGCTCAGGAAGGTCGGAATGCCGAGATACAGCAGATACCCGGTATAGAACAGCGCAATAGTACCGACCAGCGCGCACAGCCAGACCAGCGGATAGAGCGCCACAATCCCGCTCAGAAACAGCGGGGTGGCGACGTAGCCGGCAAACACCATGCAGCGTTTCAGGGAAGGCTGCTGCGGATACTGCCTCGCCATCCACCAGATGACCCGCCCCATGATCGCCACCCCGGCGAGCATCACGGCGTAAAACAGCACCGCCAGCGCCAGTCCGGTCAGCATCGACAGTTTAATCACGGTGCCATCGCCGAAATTCCAGCCCAGCTGCGTGGTGCCGATAAAGGCGCAGATTACCGGAACCGCCGCCATCAGCAGCACATGATGCGTATAGTGATGAGAAATGGTTTCATTCTCGCTCTTAATCACGCTCATTTCCCGGTTGGGATGAGCGAAGAGCCCCCAGACATGGTTCATAGCGTCCCCCTTGTCACGGCTTCGTACTGCACTGATCCAAGTATAATTCACCCTGTAGATTATTTTATGTACAGCACAGAAAATTCTGCGTCGCCGCGTTTTGGTCAGCAGGGTGTATGATTAAGAGGTGATGAGGTAAGGAGAAAAGCTTTTTATGGATATCAATCACCTGATTTCCCAGTATGGCTACGCGGCGCTGATCGTCGGCAGCATGGCGGAAGGTGAGACAATTACCCTGCTGGGCGGCGTCGCGGCGCATCAGGGGCTACTGAAATTTCCCCTGGTGGTGATCGCCGTCGCCCTCGGCGGGATGATTGGCGATCAGCTGCTCTATCTGGTCGGTCGCCGCTTCGGGGGACGCATCCTGCGCCGTTTCGCCAGTCAGAAAGCGCGGATCCGTAAAGCGCAGCGTATGATCCAGCACCGGCCGTGGCTGTTTGTCATCGGCACCCGCTTTATGTATGGCTTCCGGGTAATCGGCCCCCTGCTGATCGGCGCCAGCCGCCTGCCGCCGCGCATTTTCCTGCCGCTGAATATTGTCGGAGCGCTGGTGTGGGCCCTGCTGTTTACCACCATTGGCTATCTCGGCGGCGAGGTGGTTGGCCCGTGGCTGCACCATCTGGATGCCCATCTGAAGCACTGGATCTGGCTGATCCTCGCGGTGGTGGTGGTGGTGGCCGCCCACTGGTGGCTCAGGCGGCGCGAGAGTAAGAAGAAAGACTAAGCGGCGCGCCCGCGGGCGCACCGTGGTTGGCGGTTACTTCACCGTCTGGTGGTAGCCGCCGCCGAGGGCCGAGGTCAGTTGAATGCTAGCGTCAATCCACTGGCCGTGCAGGCGCAATGCGGTGATCCGCTCCTGCAGCGCCGGGAGCTTCGCCATACTGACTCTGGAGCCAGGTAAGATCCCCGCCGCCATTCGGGCCTGCGCCAGATCTACTACCCGTTGAGCGTCTTTTTCAACCTGCTGCTGCTGCTGGCTTTTGGCCATTAATGTTTCGACCTGGCTGGCGGTTTTCGCCACCTGGTTAACGGCATCCACCACCGCTTTGTTGTACTGGGCGATCGACAGGCTATTCTGCGCGCTGGCGATATCCAGGTTGGCGTTAAGGCGGCCGCTGTCAAAGATCGGCAGCGTCAACCCGGCAGTAACGCCCATCTGCTGCGCCGAATGGCGGAAAAGATCGCTTAAGTGCAGGGCATCCTGCTGCAGGAACGCCATCAGATTGATGTCCGGATAAAATGCCGCTTTCGCCGCGTCCACTTCGCTCAGGGACGCCTCAATATACCAGTGGGCGACCTGCAGATCCGGGCGGCGCGCCAGCAGCTCATAGCCGAGGGTATCTGGCAGCTGCGCGCTGACCGTTGGCAGGCTGGCGGGTTTGAGGTTTAGCGACTGGCTCTGGCTGTTGGTCAGGGCCATCAGCCGCGCTTCAATCTCTTTCATCGTGCCCGTCACGTCCGCCAGCTGCTGGTCGGTTTTGCTGACGTTAATATCGTTCTCCGCCCCTTCGGCGGAGTTAGTGATCCCGCGCTGATACAGGGCCTTGTCGACCGTCACGATATTATTTTGCTCGTTTTTCACCTGCTGCAGCACCGCTTTGATCGCCGCTTCCGTCTGCCACTGCCAGTACAGACGCGCCACGCTGCCGGAGAGCAGCTCACGGGTCTGGGCCTGTTCAGCAACCTGGGCTTTCAGCTCGCCGATACGCGCTTTCACCAGCGCACGGTTTTTTCCCCACAGATCGAGATCCCAACCGGCGGTCAGGCCAAAGGTACCGTTGGTGTACCACGGGCCGGTATTGCCGTCGGTGTCGGTAGCAAACGGTCCCATCAGGCCTTCGGCCGACATGCGCTGGCGTTCAATATCGGCGGAGAAATCCATCTCCGGGCCAAGATTCGCCTGCGACATTCGCGCCTGCGCTTCGGCAAGCCTGATGCGCTGTTCGGCAATCTGCATATCCGGCGCGTTGGCCAACGCTCGCTGAATCAGATTATTAAGCTGTGGGTCATGGTAATCTTTCCACCAGTCAGTCTGCGGCCAGCCATTTTTCACGGCGGCAGGGAGATCCATGGAAACATGGGAGGCTGGAATTTGCTGCTGCGGCGGATTAGCAACCTCATGAGATGGCGCGCAGCCAGCCAGCGCGATGGCCAGGGGCAATGCCGCCAGCACGCTTTTATTTAATATCAATTTCATTGGACAGGTCAGATAACTTAATCAGGTTGGTTATCATAAGTTAATTGAATTAAACGCGTTTAGTAAAGCGTGTGACTAAATTATTAGTTTGCTAAAAATAAACAACCTTATCAATTCAGGGGGTGAATATGAGCAGACATCTTTTAACGAGCCGCACCTCTTTACCACCCTACCCGCTCTGGATGAAGAGAAAGAACGTCCGATGACCTTTTTACTGCGCGCGCGTAAACCNNCTAACCCCCCGCCCGGCGATGGCCGGGCGGGCATTCTTTAGGCTTTCAGGCTGGCGCCGCGGCTGGCAATCACCTCTTTATACCAGCTAAAGCTCTTCTTCTTACTGCGCGCCAGGGTGCCGGTACCGTCATCATGGCGGTCGACATAGATAAAGCCGTAGCGCTTCGACAGCTCCGCCTTTGAGGCGCTCACCAGGTCAATCGGTCCCCAGCTGGTAAAGCCCATCAGCTCAACGCCATCGTCAATGGCTTCCCGCGCCTGCACCAGGTGGTCGTTCAGGTAACTGATGCGGTAGTCATCGTTAATGCTGCCGTCGGCTTCCACCTTATCTTTGGCGCCCAGACCGTTTTCCACGATAAACAGCGGCTTCTGGTAGCGATCCCACAGCACGTTCAGCAGCGTGCGCAGGCCCAGCGGGTCTATCTGCCAGCCCCACTCCGAGCTCGCCAGGTGCGGGTTCGGCACCATGCTGAGAATATTGCCGCGCGCCTGCTGGTTCAGCGCCTCGTCGGCGGTGACGCAGCCGGTCATGTAGTAGCTGAAGGAGATAAAGTCGACGGTGGTTTTTAGCGCTTCACGATCGGCGTCGGTGATGGTGAGCGTGATGCCGTTGTCACGGAAATAGCGCTGCATATAGCCCGGGTACGCGCCGCGCGCCTGTACGTCGCCGAAGAACTGCCAGCTGCGGTTCTCCTGTAGCGTCTCAAACACATCCTCCGGTTTGCAGCTCAGGGGATACATCAGCCCGCCGAGCAGCATATTGCCGATTTTGCCCTCAGGCACCAGCTCATGACAGGCTTTGACCGCCAGCGCGCTGGCCACCAGCTGGTGGTGAATCGCCTGATACACCTCGCCTTTGCTGCTGCCGGCCGGCAGGCCGACGCCGGTCATCGGGGCATGTAGCGACATATTGATTTCGTTAAAGGTCAGCCACAGTTTGACCTTATTTTTATAGCGGCTGAACACCGTCCGGGCGTAGCGCTCAAAGAAGCCAATCACCTCCCGGCTGCCCCAGCCGCCGTAGTTTTTTACCAGCGCCCATGGCATTTCATAATGCGACAGCGTCACCAGCGGGGTGATGTTGTGCTTCGCCATCTCGTCGAACAGCTTGTCGTAGAACGCGAGGCCGGCTTCGTTCGGCTCGGCGTCGTCGCCGTTGGGGTAGATGCGGGTCCAGGCGATAGAGACTCGCAGGCAGTTAAAGCCCATCTCGGCAAACAGGGCGATATCTTCCGGATAGCGATGGTAAAAATCGATCGCCACATCTTTTATGCCGCTGTCGCCTGGTACGCGCTCGACCACTTCGCCGAAAACGCCGTGCGGCTGCACATCGGAGGTGGATAAGCCTTTGCCATCTTCCAGATAAGCACCTTCCACCTGATTGGCCGCGGTCGCGCCGCCCCATAAAAAATCCGTCGGGAATGTTTTCATCTTTTTCTCCTGTGATTAATGGCTGACTGACAACAGCGGCTGACCGGCTTCGACGGTGCTGGACGCCACCGTATCAATCTCCCGGTAGTCGTCGCTGTTGCTGATAATGATCGGGGTCGCCAGGTCGTAGCCGGCGTCCAGAATCGCCTGGCGATCAAACTCAATCAGCAGATCGCCGGCCTGTACCCTGTCGCCCTCTTTCACATGCGCGGTAAAGGGCACGCCGTCGAGTTTGACCGTGTCGATGCCGACGTGGATCAGCAGCTCAATGCCGCTGTCGCTTTGCAGTCCGATGGCGTGTTTAGTCTGAAACAGGGAGGCCACTTCGCCCGGGAACGGGGCAATCACTTGGCCCACCGCCGGGATAATGGCGACCCCTTTACCCAGCAGGCCGCTGGCGAAGGTGCTATCCGGCACCTGCTCGAGGGCGATAACGCTGCCGCTCATCGGCGCCAGAATATCGTTTGCCGAGGCCGGGGCTACCGTCACGGCGCCCGGTGCAGCGCTGGCGCGCGGCAGGCCGGCGAAGAAGGTCAGCACGCAGGCGAGCACGAAAGCCACGCCGGTGCCGATAAGCCCGCCCCAGACGCTGGCGTCAATCCCGCCGGGCGGGATCATCTGCGCCGGGAAAAAGATATTCGGCACGCCGAACGAGTAAGCATGACTATTACTGAAGGCGGTGATCGCCCCGCCGATGGCGCCGGCGATACAGCCGAAGATAAACGGACGACGCAGCGGCAGGGTCAGACCATAGATAGCCGGCTCGGTGATGCCAAACAGCCCCGCAGAGAAGGCGGAACCGGCCAGCATCCGCTGACGCGCATCGCGGGTGGCCAGCAAAATCCCCAGAACCGCCCCCACCTGGGCAATCACCGCCGGAAGAATAATCGGCAGCATGGAGTCGTGACCAAGTACCGTCATGTTGTTGATCATCAACGGCACCAGCCCCCAGTGCAGGCCGAAAATAACGCACACCTGCCACATGGCGCCCAGTACCGCGCCCGCCAGCCATGGGGCAAACGCATAAATGAACTGGTAGCCGTTGGCCAGCAGATGGCTCAGCCAGGTGGCGACCGGGCCAATCACCAGGAAGGTGAGCGGGACCACCACCGCCAGGCAGATCGCCGGGCTGAAGAAGTTTTTCATCGATGACGGCAACAGCGCATTGCTCTTGCGCTCCAGCCAGCAGGAGACCCATGAGGCGAGAATAATCGGGATCACTGATGAGCTGTAGTTGATAAAGGTCACCGGAATGCCGAGAAAGTGCTCCACCGCCGCGCCCGGCGCCTGGCTGGCCTCAAAGGCCTGAATCATCAGCGGGTGGGTTAACGCCCCGCCAATCACCATCGAGATAAACGGGTTGCCGCCAAACTTCTTCCCGGCGGTATAGCCAAGAAACAGCGGGAAGAAAAAGAACAGCGCATCGCTGGCGGCAAACCAGATTTTATAAGTCCCCTGCTCCGGCGTAAGCCAGCCGCAGGTCACCGCCAGCGCCAGCAGGCCTTTCAGCAGACCGGTTGCCGCCATCACGCCGATAAACGGTGTAAAGATGCCGGAGATGATGTCGATAAGCTGGCTTAACACCGATCCTTTGGCCGCTTTTTCCTCGGCAACCGGTTCGCTGTCATCGCTTAACCCCGCCTCCTGGCGCACCGCCAGCCAGACGTCGTGAACGTGGTTGCCAATCACCACCTGAAACTGGCCGCCGCTCTCCACCACCATAATCACGCCCGGATTGGCCTTCAGCCCTTCGGCATCGGCTTTGCCGTTATCCTTCAGTTTAAAACGCAGACGTGTCGCACAGTGAACCAGACTCACAATGTTCTCTTTGCCGCCGACGCGGTTGAGAATATCCTGCGCGAGTGCTTTATATTCCATGCTCTTTTCCTTACTGCCGCTGCCCGCAGACAACCGGCGACTGAGTAGTAAAAAATAAAAAAACCCGAGAACCACGCCGGTGGGCGTCGCGCTCAGGTTTTGCCTGCATCATGCAGTAACAATCCAGTTTTGTTGGGGAGAATTAACGCCCCTCTTTTCTTACCCGTTCGATATGAATGGCAAGAAACATAATTTCTTCGGTGGTCAGCGACCGCTGATACTGCTTTTGCAGATGCGTCGCCACCGTTTCCGCACACTTCCACGCTTTGGCGTAGTTATCTTTCACCGCGCTGTGCAGCGAGACGTCGTCATCTTCCACCACCGTGCGCGTCAGCATCCGCTGGGCGAAAAACTTCAGG
Source organism: Klebsiella sp. EMBS2024 (assembly GCF_036233805.1). Taxonomy (NCBI): domain Bacteria; kingdom Pseudomonadati; phylum Pseudomonadota; class Gammaproteobacteria; order Enterobacterales; family Enterobacteriaceae; genus Klebsiella; species Klebsiella sp. EMBS2024. Next base: position 2,829,412 of record NZ_JAZARW010000001.1, read on the forward strand.
TGGGTGACGAAACGCTGATAGCTCAGCGACTCTTCATCGTAGTTAAGCTGCAGCTGATACTTCACCAGCTGCAGGATCTCCTGCATCACCCGGGTCACGTGCATGACCTCCGGCATTTCGCTGTTGAGCTGCGCCGTCACCAGATGCAGGGCGATAAATCCGGCTTCGTCCTCCGCCAACTCCACGCCGAGCCTTTTGGCAATGATGGCCCTTGCCTCCTGGCCCAGCGCGAACTCCTTCGGATACAGCCGCTTAATCTCCCACAGCAGCACGTTACGCAGTGCGATGCCCTTTTTCTGCCGCTCGATAGCAAAATGACAGTGATCCGTTAACGTGATGTACAAACTTTCCTGTAACTTGCCCAGCCGTCCGCGTGCCAGGTCGATAATGCGATCGCAGGTGGTCATCACTTCTAACGGTATCTGACTGAGCAGCTCGCCTAAGCGGCCGACCAGCTCATCGCTTTGTAAGGCGAAAACTTTTTCAATTTTACTGTCGTCCAGCACGTCGCCCGGGCGTTTCTGAAAGGCCAGCCCTCGCCCCATCACCACCTGTTCGCGCCGGTGCTCGTCGAGAACCACCACCACATTGTTATTGAGTACTTTGGCGATTTGCATATAGACCCCAGAAACAAAAAAACCTGACCCCCGACGAAACGCCAGGTGATCAGGTTTTGCCTGCCGCAGCAGTTGCAATCCAACACCCGCACTGTAACAACTTCTGCTGCGCGCTCAACCTGACAAGTGAAAAAACGTGATTAAGATCGCGACTATCAGAAGGTCACGACGGTTTTCCACTCCACTACCCACGCGTCCTGGGTCTGCGCGACGCCGCCCGGACGGTGCCAGTACTGCAGGCCCGGCTGCAGCTCCAGCCAGGAGACCGGGCGGAAGCGATAATAGAGTTCACCGTTCAGCGAATGACCGGCCACCGGCTGGTAAGCCGGATCGTTATAGTCGGTGGCGCCGCTTATCTGATTCATATAGCGCTGATTACGTGCGTAGTGGCTGCTCATGTCGATCCACGTCAGGCCGAAGCCAATCCAGTCCTCCGGGCGGGCGTCAAACAGACCGCGGTAGCGCATGGAGGCGGCGACGGCGGAGTGGATATAGTTGCTGCGCTGGTCGCTGAGGCTGCCGCTCAGTGAGACGCTCATCCCCCGCAGCGGGTCGTCGGCGTGGCGGGTGATCTGCTGGTTCAGGCCGGCGTACATAAACCAGGTGCTATCGTGCTCGGCGTAACCTTGCGGATCGGTCGCCCCGGCGCCGCCGGATTTACCGCTGTAGAGGTCGCTCTGCGGCGCGTTAGTCCAGACCACGCCAAGGTTATAGGCTCCCGGCAGGCCATTAATCAGCGGACGGGTTTCGATCTCCATCGGCAGTAAGATGCCTTTGCTACCCTTCGTCGACCAGCTCCACGCGTGGCTGCGCGCGGTAGCCTGCGGGTTTTGCTCCATCACCCCGCCTTTCAGGGTGACCGTCGGCGTCAGCTTGTACTCCAGGGTGGTGCCCCAGGTGTGAATGTTCCAGTTATTCCAGGTCAGCGAGTTGGCCGATTTCCCACCGCACTGGGTCAGCAGCTGAAAATCGCAGGGAATGATCTGGTCGAAGGTTTGCACCTTGTTCATCATGCCGATGCGCCAGGTCAGGCGGCGGTCGTCAAAGCTGCGGGCAAAGGTGAGCCAGCCAAGGCGGGTAATCGACCCGCCGCCCCAGCTCTCCTGCGATAGATCGTTGAAACTCACCCGCGGATCCTGCAGCCGTTTCGTGGTGAGATTATCATCGTGGTTGCGGTTGACGATGTTGCCTTCGAGACGCGCATCCGGTATGCCGGTCCAGCGCTCCAGATCCTGGGTAAAGGTCAGCGCCACCTGGTCAATATAGGCCAGGTGTTTATCATGGTCATAACCGCCGCCGGCGTTGTAGGCCATCTCGTTAAGATAGCCGAGATTATAATGAAAGCCGTTTTCTTCAAGGATCGGACGAATGCCTAGCATATCGCCCAGCAGCCCTTGCTGCCCGGCTTCAAACCCCAGCGCGCTGCCGTTCCACGCCGGGATGTCCGCGGCGCTCACGGCAGGCGCCATGGCCGCCAGCATAGCGCCGATCAAAAGCTGATTTATTTTTTTGTTATGCATTGTGATATCCACCGTGACTGAATAAAAACAAAGGGGATCCCCAGGCTATTTATTTACCCGTTTTCTTTTTTTTAAAATGAATGGCAAAAAGCGTCCGTCGGTAATAAAACCGCGACAATGCCAGAGAAATCGTTATTCACATCTCATTGTTTTACATCATCATTTTATCCACCCTGAATTTTTACCAAAAAAAAACCTAAGCACTTTGCGCCACGAATGACGAAAGTGCTTAGGTTTTGCCTGAGTTCAGTAGCAATCCTGAATTGATTGACCGCACATTATCACTTTATTCAACCCATGCCTATCATCAACAGGCATGCAAGTAATAATATGTGAAGCGAATAACAGTATGGCGGTTAATAGCGGCCGATCGCCGCCGCTATTTCAGCAGACGTTTGCAGGGCGCGAATTTCATTAAACAGGGTCAGCGCCTCGGTATATTCCTTGCGTAAATAGCCTAACCACTGCTTAATTCTCGCCACATGATACAGACCGGTATCACCCTGCTTTTCCAGGCGGGTATATTTTTGCAACAGCTGGACCACCTGCGGCCACGGCATGCGCGGTTCATTGTATTTGATCACCCGGCTGAGGTTCGGCACATTGAGCGCCCCGCGGCCAATCATCACCGAATCGCAGCCGGTGACAGCCATACAATCCTGGGCGCTTTGCCAGTCCCAGATTTCACCGTTGGCGACCACCGGGATAGTCAGGCGCTGGCGGATCTCGCCGATCGCCTGCCAGTTGATGCGTTCGGCTTTGTAGCCATCTTCTTTGGTACGGCCGTGAACCACCAGTTCGCTGGCCCCCGCCTGCTGCACCGCGTCGGCGATTTCAAAGCGCCGTTCACCGCTGTCCCAGCCAAGACGAACTTTCACCGTCACCGGCAGATGCTCGGGAACCGCCTCTCGCATGGCTTTCGCGCCGCGATAGATCAGCTCCGGATCTTTCAGCAGCGTTGCCCCGCCGCCGCTGCCGTTTACCAGCTTCGACGGACAGCCGCAGTTTAAATCCACCCCCCATGAACCCAGCGCCACCGCGCGGGCGGCATTTTCCGCCAGCCACTCGGGATATTGTCCCAGCAGCTGGACGCGCACGCGGGTGCCGGACGGCGTGCGGCTCTGGTGATGCAGTTCCGGGCATAGCCTGTAGAACGATTTTACCGGCAGCAGTTGATCCACCACGCGCAGAAATTCGGTGATGCAGAGATCGTAATCGTTAACCTCGGTCAGCAGCTCGCGCACCAGCGAATCGAGCACGCCTTCCATCGGCGCCAGTAGAACACGCATATCGTTACCCGGAAAAAAAAGAGGCGCTATGGTAGCGCCTCCGGGCGCTGGTTGAAAGCGCTCAATGCGTCGGACCAGACGCACGCCGTTCCCCGCACGCTCGATGCGGCAAAGCGGCGAGATAATCTCTATGCTTTACAGAGGTCTGTGGCGTCCCATTCGCCTTTATTTGCCGCGCCTCATTCAGCAAGGTAGCGTGGGGAGCGATCCCGCCTGAGCCGCAAGGTGTCGGGCCCTGACGGGTGAGACTATGGTTCCCGTAAGCTATCAGCGCTATGCATAGAATTCATGATGTGATCGGTAGCACATTTTAGGGATTAATTGTATGATGAATGCACTTCATCAAGGGTTATTACCATGAGTAAATCGCTGACTATTATCTGGCAGTACCTGCGGGCTTTCGTCCTGATTTACGCCTGCCTGTACGCCGGAATTTTTATCGCCGGGCTGCTGCCTATCACTATCCCCGGCAGCATCATCGGCATGCTGATCCTCTTCGTGCTGCTGGCGCTGCAAATTATGCCGCCGCAATGGGTCAACCCCGGCTGTAATATCCTGATCCGCTATATGGCGCTGCTGTTCGTGCCGATCGGCGTTGGGGTGATGCAGTACTGGGATCTGCTGCGCGCCCAGCTGGGGCCTGTCGTTATCTCCTGCGCCATCAGTACGCTGGTGGTGTTTGTAGTGGTGAGCTGGAGCTCCCATTTGGTGCATGGCGAACGTAAAGTGATTGGCCAAAAAGGAAAAGAAGAATGATGCATGAAATCTGGTGGTCGCTACCGCTAACCCTGATCGTCTTTTTTCTCGCCCGCAAACTGGCGGCCCGCTTTAAGTTCCCGCTGCTCAACCCGCTGCTGGTGGCGATGGTGGTGATTATTCCATTTCTTCTGCTGACCGGGATCTCCTATGAGCGTTATTTTGCCGGCAGCAAAGTCCTGAACGATCTGCTGCAGCCGGCGGTAGTGGCCCTTGCGTTCCCGCTGTATGAACAGCTGCACCAGATCCGCGCCCGCTGGAAATCTATCATTACCATCTGCTTTATCGGCAGCTGCGTGGCGATGATCACCGGCACCACCGTCGCTCTGCTGATGGGCGCCACGCCGCAAATCGCCGCCTCTATTCTGCCTAAGTCAGTCACTACGCCGATTGCTATGGCGGTTAGCGGCAGCATCGGCGGCATTCCGGCCATCAGCGCCGTGTGCGTAATTTTTGTCGGCATCCTCGGCGCGGTATTTGGGCATACGTTGCTTAACCTGATGCGCATTCGCACCAAAGCGTCGCGCGGCCTGTCAATGGGCACCGCCTCGCACGCCCTCGGCACCGCCCGCTGCGCCGAGCTGGACTATCAGGAAGGCGCGTTTAGCTCACTGGCGCTGGTGCTGTGCGGGATCATCACCTCGTTGATGGCGCCGTTCTTATTTCCGCTGATCCTCGCAGTGGTAGGTTAATAGTGATTTAAATCACATTTTTTAATGCAACAAATCAGAGTTGCATAAAGAATGAGATATTCATCACATATGGAACCGCTGGCCGCCCGTACACTGGCTTCCCATTACACTGTTATGAGGCAACGCTATGCACTCACGTTTTCAAGCTGCTTTGACGACTCTGGCAGCAGATCTGCAGGCGGCCATCGCCCCGATGCTCGCCGACCCGCATTTCCCGGCGCTGCTCGAAGCCGATCAGGTGGCAACGCTGCAGCATGCGACAGGTCTGGACGAAGACGCGCTGGCTTTTGCGCTACTGCCGCTTGCCGCTGCCTGCGCGCGCCCCGACCTTTCTCATTTTAACGTCGGGGCTATCGCCCGCGGCGTCAGCGGCCGCTGGTACTTTGGCGGCAATATGGAGTTTCTCGGCGCTACCATGCAGCAGACCGTTCACGCGGAACAGAGCGCCATCAGCCACGCCTGGCTGCGCGGCGAGACCTCCCTGCGCGCTATCACGGTGAACTACACGCCGTGCGGTCATTGCCGTCAGTTTATGAACGAACTGAACAGCGGGCTGGCGCTGCGCATTCATCTGCCGGGTCGCGAAGCGCATGCCCTGGAGCACTATCTGCCGGACGCCTTTGGCCCGAAAGACCTGGAGATCAAAACCCTGCTGATGGATGAACAGGACCATGGCTTCCCGGTCAGCGGCGATGCCCTAACCCAGGCAGCTATTCAGGCCGCCAACCGCTGCCATGCGCCCTACAGCCACTCGCCTTCCGGCGTGGCGCTGGAGCTGAAAGACGGTACCATTTTCAGCGGTAGCTATGCGGAAAACGCAGCGTTCAACCCGACGCTGCCGCCGCTGCAGGGGGCGCTGAATCTCCTGAGCCTCAACGGCTATGATTATCCCGCTATCCAGCGGGCAATCCTGGCGGAGAAAGCCGACGCGGCGCTGATCCAGTGGGATGCCACCGTCGCCACCCTGAAGGCGCTGGGCTGCCACAATATTGAGCGCGTCCTGTTAGGTTGATCAGCCTGAGCAGATTGCCGGACGGCGTCTTCGGCTTATCCGGCCGACTTTTTATACCGTTAGGTGTCGGGTGGCGCTACGCTTACCCGACCTACGGTTCGCGCCATGGCGACCTGAAGATCCCTATGCCGGGTGTCGGCTCACGCCTTACCCGGCCTGCATTCGGCGATCTGTCTATATTGCTGAAAATCCCCGCAATCAAACGAGGGTTTCTTGCGCTTACCCGGCGGGTAAAGTAGCCTGAAGACTCCGTTGTCTATTATTGAGCCAAGTTCATGTTAAAGCGTGCGTTCTACAGCCTGTTAGTCCTGCTCGGCCTGCTGCTGTTGACCGTGCTGGGCCTTGACCGCTGGATGAGCTGGAAAACCGCGCCCTATATCTATGATGAACTGCAGGACCTGCCCTACCGTCAGGTCGGTGTGGTGCTGGGCACCGCCAAATATTACCGCACCGGCGTCATCAATCAGTATTACCGTTACCGCATCCAGGGTGCGCTGAACGCCTACAACAGCGGCAAGGTCAACTATCTCCTGCTGAGCGGCGATAATGCTCTGCAAAGCTACAATGAACCGATGACCATGCGTCGGGACCTGATTAAAGGCGGCGTCGATCCCGCGGATATCGTACTGGACTATGCCGGTTTCCGTACCCTCGACTCGATCGTCCGTACCCGGAAAGTGTTCGACACCAACGACTTTATTATCATAACCCAGCGCTTCCACTGCGAACGGGCGCTGTTTATCGCCCTGCATATGGGGATCCAGGCCCAATGCTACGCGGTGCCGTCGCCGAAGGATATGTGGAGCGTGCGGCTGCGCGAGTTCGGCGCCCGCTTTGGCGCGCTGGCGGACCTCTATATCTTCAAACGGGAACCGCGTTTTCTCGGCCCTCTCATCCCGATTCCGGCGCAGCAGCATGACGTGCCGGATGACGCCCAGTCCTACCCGGCCGTCACCCCGGAGCAGCTGCTGGAGTTGCAGAAAGGAAAGTAGCCTCCATCAACGCATTCGTTTCAGATATAAAAAAACCCGCGCCAGGCGCGGGTTTTTGATGCGTTCAATCTTATTTCTTACGGGCGTATTTCAGGGAGTCCAGCGCCACGGCGAAGATAATAATCGCCCCCTTAATAATGTACTGCCAGTAAGGGTTGACGCCGATATAGGTCAGGCCGTAGTTGATGACGGTGAAGATAATCACCCCGGTCACCACGCCGAATACGGTCCCTACCCCGCCGCTGAACGATACGCCGCCCACCACACAGGCGGCGATGGCGTCCAGTTCGTACATAAAGCCGAGGTTATTGGTCGCCGAACCGATACGACCGGCTTCCAGCAGGCCGCCGAAGGCGTAGAACACGCCGGAGAGGGCATAGATCATCAGCAGGTTTAACGCTACGTTAACCCCGGAGACCTTCGCCGCTTCCGGGTTACCGCCGATAGCGAAAATGTTTTTGCCAAAGCGCGTCTTGTTCCACAGGATCCAGACAAAGAAGACGGCAATCAGCGCGTAGAAGGTAATGTAGGACAGGCGGAAGGAGCCCAGCGCCACAAACCCCTGCGCGAAATGGGAGAAGTGGCTGTCGAAGCCGGAGATCGGCGACGCGCCCACGAAGTCGTAGTACAGCGAGTTAATGCCGTAGACGATAATCATGGTGCCGAGAGTGGTAATAAACGGCGTCACGTTCAGGTAGGCAATGACGATCCCGTTAATCAGGCCGATGACCGCCCCGATGGCGCACACCAGCAGGATCACCAGCGGGATCGGCATGGTCGCCATATCCGGGAATACCTTATTGGCATTATCCACCGCCTGCAGCATGGTGGCGGCAATCACCGCCGCCAGACCCACCTGACGGCCGGCGGAGAGGTCGGTCCCCTGCGTGACGATAAGTCCGGCCACGCCGAGGGCAATAATAATACGCACCGAGGACTGGGTCAGAATATTACTCAGGTTGAGCAGACTTAAAAATGTCGGATCCTGGAAAATAATAATGGCCAGCAGGACCAGAAGGACAACATATATCCCACCCTCTTTCAGGTAAGTGAGAAAACTCTTTTTATTTAACGCACTCATGTGAAGCCCCTGATCTTAAAGGTGCAATGACGCAAGACGCAGTATTTCGTTTTGCGTAGTGGTTTTAGTCTCAACAATGCCCGCGACCAGGCCGTTGCTCATCACCAGAATGCGGTCGGTAATCCCCAGCAGTTCCGGCATTTCGGAAGAAATAATAATGATCCCTTTGTCTTTTTTAGCCAGTTCGGCAATCAGCTGATAGATTTCAAACTTGGCGCCGACGTCGATACCGCGCGTTGGCTCATCCAGCATCAGGATCTCCGGCTGGGTCAGCAGCCAGCGGCCTATAATGACCTTTTGCTGGTTACCACCGGAAAGCGAGCCAATCTGCGTATGCTGACCGGGGGTTTTGACGCGCATCGAGTCAATAACCCATTGGGTATCGCTCTTCATTCGCGAGTTATCCAGCAAGCCGACGCTGTTTTTATATTTCTTAATATTGGAGATCAGCGAGTTAAACCCGATATCCAGATAGGCGTAAATCCCGGTAGAGCGCCGCTCCTCGGTCACCAGCGCAAAACCGTGGTTAATCGCCTCGTTGGCGCTGTGGTTGTTGATCTTCTTGCCGTGCAGCGTGATGGTGCCGCTGGCCTTCTCACGGATGCCGAACAGGGTCTCCACGATGTCGGTGCGTTTAGCGCCCACCAGGCCGGCGATACCGAGAATTTCGCCCTTATGCAGGTCAAAGGAGACATCGCGAATGGAGGGCTGGCGCAGCGAGGTGAGATTGCGCACCTGGAGGATCACTTCGCCCGGAGTGTTTTCGCGATCCGGAAAACGCTGGTTAAGCGAACGCCCGACCATCATGGCGATGATCTTATCCATATCCAGCCCTTCCAGCGGCTGGGTGGCGATCCACTGGCCGTCGCGCAGGATGGTTATTTCATCGCACAACTGGAAAATTTCTTCCATTTTATGCGAGATATAGACGATACCGCAGCCGCGATCTTTCAGCTTACGGATGATCTTAAACAGATGGTTGACCTCTTTTTCCGTCAGCGATGACGTCGGCTCATCCATGATGACGATTTTGGCGTCATAGGAAAACGCCTTCGCGATCTCAATCATCTGCATCTGAGATACCGATAAGGTACCGACGCGGGCGCGCGGATCGATATCAATATCCAGCTCATCAAAAATGGCCTTGGTATCCCGGTACATTTTGTCCTGATCGACAAACATGCCTTTAGTTGGATAGCGCCCGAGCCACATGTTATCCATGACCGAACGCTGTAATACCAGGTTTAATTCCTGATGCACCATCGAAATACCGTTTTCCAGGGCTTCTTTCGCCGAATGGAAATCGATCTCTTTTCCCTGAAAAAGAATGCTACCGGAATCTTTTTGATAGATCCCAAAAAGGCATTTTAATAATGTCGATTTACCGGCGCCGTTCTCACCCATTAACGCATGAATGGAGTGCGGACGAACCTTCAGGTTGACATTATCAAGAGCCTTGACGCCAGGAAACGATTTGTTGATATTGCTCATCTCCAACAAATATTCGCCTGACCGTTCGCTATTATTGCTGACCATAGTTATACCTGGCTGCGTTCATGCAAGCTCCGTCCGGCGCACTAGCGCCAGCAGGAGTCTGGTTCTGTATCAGGAATAATCGGGCGTGGATAACCCACGCCCGCAACTCACATCACGATTATTTGCCGGTAAACTGGCTCAGGTTGTCTTTATCGACGCCCACGTAGGGGACGCGAACAATCTTGTTGTCAATTTTCCAGTTGGTGCCTGCCGCGGCGTCTTTCCCGTCGGCAAGGTTTTTCGCCAGCTCGAAGGTCGCTTTCGCCTGATTGTTGGCATCGTTCAGCACAGTACCGGCCATCGCGCCGGATTTCACCAGCGCCAGGGCTTCCGGCAGGGCATCAACGCCGAACACCGGAATGCTGCTCTTGTTGTGCGCTTTCAGCGCTTCAACCGCGCCCATCGCCATGGCGTCGTTGTTAGCGATCACCACTTCAATCTTGTTGGCATTCGGGCCGGAGAGCCAGGCGTCCATTTTGTCTTTCGCCTGGGCGGTATCCCACATCGCGGTATCCAGCTGCAGCTGCTGGGTCTTCAGACCTTTATCATTCAGCTCTTTAATAACGTAAGTGGTACGCGCTTCCGCATCCGGATGGCCCGGCTCGCCTTTCAGCAGAACGTACTGGATCTGACCGTCTTTATTCAGATCCCAGTTCGGGTTGGCTTTCCAGTGCTTGGCGATCAGATCGCCCTGAATAATCCCCGACTCTTTCGAGTCGGTACCGACGTAATAAGCCTTGTCATAACTATCCAGCGCTTTGCGGGAAGGCTCTTTGTTGAAGAACACCACCGGAATATTCTGCCCGCGCGCCTTTTCAATCACCGTACCTGCGGCGGCCGGGTCAACCAGGTTAATCGCCAGCGCCTTCACGCCTTTCGCCAGCAGCACGTCAATCTGATCGTTTTGTTTCGACTGGTCGTTCTGCGAATCATTCATCAACAGCTGGACGTCTGGCGCGGATTTGCCATCTTTTTCAATCGCCTTACGCACTACCGACATAAAGTTGTCGTCATATTTATAAATCGTCACGCCGATACGGGTATCTGCTGCGTGTGCGGCGGCGCCAAATAACAGACCAGCCATTACAGCAGACAGGGTAAACACCTTCTTATTCATGGAATCTCCGGTTTTATTATGCAGGGTCATTATTGTGAGAAAATGCAGGCGGGATTTGTTGCATTAGTGTTACCGCACAACGCATTTCACGACGAAAATTCGGTCTTCCGTGTCGGGTAACGCTCCAGAAAAATACGACTGTAAAACTCGTTTAACGCCTTGTTCCTACTAAATAAAGTGAGGAATATCCATCACCTCGTGGTTCAGACTGGTAAACGCTGCCATCATAATCAGGCGAATGTTAATATACTGTGAATTTACTCACAAATTGAAAGCGGTTACATCCCGCGATCGCGTCAGTTAGTGATCGGGCCCACAGTTTGCCGCTGGGCAACGGAATGACGGCGCACCAGCGTCGGCATAAAGCAGTGCGTCGCCTCGCGATCCAGCTTGCCGGCCGCCCCCAGCAGCGCCAGCTCGGTGGCCAGCTTTGCCATCGACATTACCGGATAGCGCACGGTGGTGAGCTGAGGATCGGTGTAACGGGAAATAGGAATATCATCAAAGCCAATCAGCGACAGATGCTGCGGCACGACAATGCCGTTGTCCTTCAGCGTCGTCAGCGCGCCGGCCGCCATGCTGTCGTTATAGGCAAACACCGCGGTGAGGCCGAGATTGCGCCCCAGCAGTTCGACCATCGCCGCTTCACCGCCCTGCATATCCGGGGAGCCGGAACCGATCCAGCTGTCCGGGGCGATGATGCCTTGCTCCTGCAGCGCTTTGCTCCACCCTTCCCGGCGCATATCGTCATCTTCAATGCCGTGGTTTGAGGAGAGATAGCCGATGCGCTGGTGACCATGATTGAGCAGCATACGGGTGGCCATCAGCGCGCCGCTGACGTTGTCGAGTCCGACGCAGCGATGGGCATACCCCGGCACGATGCGGTTGATCAGCACCATCCCCGGGATATGTTGCATAAAGTCGCTCAGTTCATCATCGCTCAGCGCTTTCGAATGGACGATCAGCGCCGAGCAGCGCTGACGGATCAGCACCTCGATGGCGTGACGCTCTTTTTCCGCCTCGTGATAGCTGTTGCCGATCAGCACATATTTCTGATGCTGCTGAGCAACGGTATCCACTGCTTTCACCAGCGCGCCGAAGAAGGCATCGGAGACGTCCATCACCACTACGCCGATGGTATCGCTGACCTGGGTGGCCAGCGCCTGGGCGTTGGCGTTGGGCCGGTAGCCCAGTTGGGTCACCGCTTTCATCACCACGTCGCGCGTATCCGGACTCACCAGCGCGCTGTTATTCAGCACCCGCGACACGGTGGCCACGGAAACGCCCGCCTGGCGGGCGACATCACGAATGGTGATCATACTCAGCGACCTTAAGAGAATTACAGCACGTCACATTCACCTCCTGTGCTTAGCAAGGAGGCTATTCTGGCAGCGACCCGCGGTCCGCTGCGTGAGTGAGGTCACACGGCTGGAAACGTTTACATCCGTTTTGTTAATGATTGTGATCGAGATCGTTATCTGGATGTGTCTTTCAATGATGTGCCTGACGCACGCAGGGTTAACTGACGCCACAGCCATTCCACCGGCCCCTGGCGGAAGCGGCGCAGCCAGAGCGATGAGACAAGGAGGTTAACGGCCCAGATGGGGGGAACAAAGGCCAGCAGCTGCAGACGATCGAAGCGCATAAACAGCCCAAGATGATAAAACAGGGTGGTGCAGATCAGGGTCTGCAGCAGGTAGTTGGTCAGCGCCATGCGTCCGACGCAGGCGATAGCGCCCACCAGGCGGAAACGGCAGAGTTGCGGCCAGTAGCCCCAGGCCAGCGCGGCATAGCCGATAGCCTGCAGCGGGGCGCTAAGTTCGCGCGGCGCCTGCAGTAAAAACGCGCACCAGCGATAGTCCCAGGCCAGATACCACTGGGCGAATATTGCCGGCAGATTGACCGCCATGCCGGCCGCCACCAGCAGCGCGCCGGTACGCCGGTAGTGACGCAGGCTAAACTGCCCCTTCAGCCAGCCGCTGCGCATCAGCGCCGCGCCCATCAGCATCATCCCCGCCAGCTGCCAGCCATACTGCGCGCCCAGCGCCAGCAGATTGTCAGATAGCATATCCGCCCGGTTGCTGACCGCCTCCATGCCACCGTGCAGCTTCCAGTACTGCTCATATTGCAGGTTCGCCGCGTCCGGCGCCCACGAGCGATTCGCCACGGTCCCGGAGATCATCCCCAACAGGACCAGCACCGCAATGCCGGTGAGGTAGAGCACCACCCCGGTGTTGAACAGCGATTTGACATGGTGCGCCTCACGCACCATGCGCCAGCTCACCAGCCCCACCAGGGCATAGGCCAGCAGAATATCGCCATCCCAGAAAAAAAGACCGTGAATGAAACCGAGCAGCGCCAGCAGCGTCAGCCGCGACTGGATCCAGCGCTTCCCTCGCGGAAGCAATAGCTGAAGACCGGCGCCAAACAGCAGTGCGAACAGGGTGAGAAACTTCACCTGCGCCAGCAGGTCGAGGAGCGCCCAGGTCCAGGCATCGCTAAGGGACGCGCTTCCTGACCAGGCGGGATTGAGATAAGCGGCCTTCGGCAAGCCGAAGGCGCTGATATTGAGAAGCAGGATACCGAGGATGGCGACGCCGCGGACAAAGTCCAGCGTGACATTTCTCTCCATGCACCCTGCTCCGTTTTAGTTGTGGTGACGTACTGCGCGCAGGAATTCCTGGCGGGTATTCTGGCTGGATTTAAACAGGCCGCCGAGAGAGGTGGTGGTGGTGGCGCTGGTCGCGTCGCGAATGCCGCGCGCCTTCACGCAATAATGCACCGCGTCAATGGATACCGCCACGTTGTTGGTGCCGAGCAGCGTCTGCAGCGCGATCAGGATCTGCTGCGTCAGACGCTCCTGGACCTGCGGACGTTGGGCGAAGAACTGCACGATGCGGTTGATTTTCGACAGGCCGATCACCGAATCTTTCGGGATATAGGCTACCGTCGCTTTACCATCGATGGTAACGAAATGGTGTTCGCAGGTGCTGGTCAGGGTGATATCGCGCACGGTGACCATTTCATCGACCTTCATTTTGTTTTCAATGACGGTGATTTTCGGGAAGCGAGAATAATCCAGCCCGGAGAAGATCTCATCGACATACATTTTGGCGATGCGATGCGGGGTCTCCATCAGACTGTCATCACTCAGATCCAGATTCAGCAGTTGCATAATCTCGGTCATATGACCGGTAATCAAACGCTTGCGTGTTTCGTTATCAATTTCTTGTACTGGCGCACGCATCGGCGTCTCCAGCCCACGAGCGACCAGCGCTTCATGAACGAGGACGGCTTCTTTACTCAGTGATGACATTTATGTTTCTCCTGCAGGTGTGGCGCTCTTTGCTTTTTCTGGGGGCAAAGTTTGTATTCATTGTGCGTGAGGTGGCGCACAGAATCCAGTAGCCGTAACGATAATTATTGAAATTGGCGCTGCCTTTTATTAGGGAGCGAAGCCATGCCTCAGGCGCGACGCCAAATCCTTATCGCCGTATCCGGAATGTTCCAACCGCTGTACGCATTCATAAGCGCCGTCGCTACACCGGCATGTTGGCTATAAGTTGCATTAATGATGCAGTAAGTTCTCAAAAGGAGAAAGTGAAAGTTGCTCACCGGCTAATGAAATATCTGTATTATGAACGTTTACGCGCACATCCCTTCCGAGGAGCCTTGCATGGAACTGCTTGAAGAGCATCGCTGTTTTGACGGCCAGCAACAACGCTGGCGTCATCACTCCCCTGTCCTGAACTGCGCCATGACGTTCAGCATTTTTTTACCGCCTGAGCGCGAAACGCCGCCGCCGGTGCTGTACTGGCTGTCGGGGCTGACCTGTAACGATGAGAACTTTACCACCAAGGCGGGCGCCCAGCGCATTGCCGCCGAGCTGGGCATCGCGCTGGTGATGCCGGATACCAGCCCGCGCGGTGACGAGGCGGCCAACGACGACGGTTACGATCTCGGACAAGGCGCCGGCTTCTACCTGAACGCCACCGAGGCGCCCTGGGCGGCGCACTACCGAATGTACGATTACCTGCGTGACGAACTGCCCGCGCTTATTCGTAGCGAGTTTAGCGTCGGCGAACGCTGCGCCGTCAGCGGCCACTCGATGGGCGGCCACGGCGCGCTCATTATGGCGCTCAAAAATCCCGGCCGCTACGCCAGCGTCTCCGCCTTCGCGCCGATCGTCAATCCCTCCCAGGTCCCGTGGGGCAAGAAAGCGTTTAACGCCTATCTCGGCGCGGATGAATCGGCATGGCTCTCCTGGGACAGCTGCGCGCTGATGCAGGCCAGCCGGCCGGAGGACGCCGTGCCGACGCTTATCGATCAGGGCGACAACGATCCATTCCTTGCCGGACAGCTGCAGCCGGCGGTACTGGCGGAGGTCGCGCGGCAGAAGGCCTGGCCGTTAACGCTGCGCATCCAGCCCGGTTACGACCACAGCTATTACTTTATTGCCTCGTTTATTGAAGACCATCTGCGCTTCCATGCGCAGCATCTCTTTGGCTAAACGCCAATGCGCCGCGAAGCTGCTTCGCGGCGCATGTTCAGGCCTACAGGACGCGTTTTAGCGCCGGCAATCAGAAGCGATAATCCACCGCCATAAAGTAGCGACGGCCTTCTTCGGTATAGCTGTAGTCGTCCCGGCTCAGATCTTTATCACCCACGTTCTGCACCCCGGAGCGCAGTTTCACGTTTTTGGTCACCTGCCATGCCGCGCCAACGTCAAACAGGGTGTAGCCGCCCGGCGTTTTGCCGGTGGCGCTCACCGCGCGCTGCTGGCCGGTATAGTTGGCCGTCACGTAGAAGGACCAATCGTCCAGCGGTTTCCAGTCGAGCGTGCCGTTGGCGGTATGGAACGGCAGCGTCTGCAGCGGTTTGTCGCCGCCATTGCTCAGATCGCGACCATCGTTGTAGGTGTAGTTCACCGTCAGCTTCCACTCATCGCCAAACGGGATCTTCACCTCCGTCTCCACCCCTTTGATGCGGGCTTTGTTGACGTTGAAATAGCGGAAGATCGGCACGCGCTTGCCGTTGACGGTTTTCCAGCCGACAAAGTTCGGGTAGCCCGGCGCTTCGCTGGCGCTGGAGGTGCGCAGAACATCGATCATGTCGTCGACATTATTCTGGAAGGTGGTGATGCTGCCTTCGACATTTTCAAGCCAGCCCTCTTCCCCGCGGTAGTAGAGACCGAGCTCGAAGCTTTCGCTGGTTTCCGGTTTCAGATCCGGGTTACCGACGATGCTGCACGAGCCGCGACAGGAGTTGGTGGTCCAGTCGGGGTTAAGCTGCAGCAGCGACGGGGCTTTAAACGCCGTCGCCCAGCCGCCTTTGACGGTGACGGTATCGGTGGCGTTATACACCAGATAGGCGCGCGGGCTCCAGTGATCGCCATAGGTCTGATGGTCGTCCATACGAATGCCGGTGGTCAGCGCCAGCGGCTCGATGATGCGCCATTCGTCTTCGATAAACAGGGCGTACTGGCTAGCCGACGTTGACTGGCCGCCGCTGCTCAGGTTGACCGGATCTTTCAGTTTGTCGTGGCGCCATTCGCCGCCGAAGGTCACCAGCTGGTTAATCATGCCCAGCGGCAGGACATACTTGCCGTCGATGGCATTGCTTTCCGAGGTAATAGTCCCGCTCTGCCCTGGATTTTTGTTATCCACCTTTTCGCCGTAGAACTTGAGCTCGCTATTGCCGATATCCCAGCGGCCGTTATGGCTCAGAGAGTAGTTCTCCCGCTCAAGGCGGTTGCGGTCAAGGGAATCGGAATCGCGATCCTGACGGTCAAAGCCGTAGCCTGCGGTAAAATCGTGGTTTTCGTTCGGCGTCCAGGCGAATTCAACATTGCCATCGCGGCTGGTGAAGCCCTCGATGCGCGGCGTCTCGCCGGTGGCATTACTGGATGACTGCGGATCGTCCTTGGCGCGTTTTGCCAGGCTGCCGTAGGCCTTCATTCCAAGTACGCCGTCGATCAGCGGGCCGCTGGTGAAGAACTGGCCGTTCCAGGTATCCCCGCGATCGCGGTGCTCCTGAATAGTGGTATCAGCACTCAGCGTCCCGGTCCATTTCTGGCCGATTTTTTTGGTAATAATGTTGACCACCCCACCGAGCGCATCGGAGCCGTAAAGGGAGGACATCGGGCCGCGCACCACTTCGATACGCTCAATAGCATCCACCGGGATCCAGTTAAGGTCGAAGTCATTGTGGCGGAAGACGGCGTTCCGCGAGTTAACGCGCTTGCCGTCGACCAGGATCAGGGTATAGCTGCTGCTCAGACCGCGGATGCTAACGCCCTTGCGGTTATCCCCTTCGTTGGTGAGCTGGACCCCAGGCACATCGCGCAGCACGTCTTTCAGGTTCTGAACAGGCTTGCGTTGTAAATCCTGTTGGGTGATGACGCTGATGCTCGCCGGCGCGTCTTTGACATTCTGTTCAGTGGCCGAGGCGGTCACCACCAGCGTTTCTTCATTCACATCGGCCAGAGCCGGAAACGCCAACGATACGACGGACGCAGACAATCCCGCCCGGATAAAAGGGTTTAACCTGAACATTCCAAATCTCCATGAGGTGTACAACCAAACAAACAACAAGGTGCTGCTCACACGCGCTGGCGGCTTGCCGCTCTGTCGGCGGCATGCTCGCGCTGTTTTCTCGTCGATGTGGCTGGTCGCCCGGTGTCAGTCTGTACAAGCGGCAGAGACGGGGAGTGGCTTCATCCGTAATGGGCGAAAATGATAAAGATAATGATTACGATTATCAATATAATTATGAAGAATTGTGACAAGCTGTAACCGCACAAACATAAAAAAAGCCCTCTGTTCAGAGGGCTTGCGGGTGATGACAAATCTGTCTTCGTTATTGTGCTCACATGTCTGCCGGGTGGCGGCTTTCGCCTTACCCGGCCTAC
>NZ_JAZARW010000001.1:2846938-2851838 GCF_036233805.1 Klebsiella sp. EMBS2024
ATAGCAATATCAATCAGTTACGCGGTTATCTGTAGGCCCACGCAAGCGCAGCGCCGCCGGGCAATCCCTGAAGATTGCACTTTGCCAGCAATATAAAGCCCTCTTCACAGAGGGCTTTTATCGCATAATCGCGAAGATTAACGCTTAAAGCGGTCCGGGAAGGTCATTTCGCTGTAGCGAACAAAGCGGGTGCCTTTCGCCAGCTTGTAACCAAACCAGATGACGAGGAACAGCGGAATACCGATGTAGGTCGCCGCCACGCCGCCCCAGTCAATGGTGTCCTTGAGGAACGCTTCGTAGTTCTGTCCGAGGGTGATGATCAGGCACAGCACGAAGGCGAAGATCGGCCCCAGCGGGAAGAACCCGGAACGATACGGCAGATTATTAATATCGTTACCCTGCAGGACGTAGCCGCGACGGAAACGATAGTGGCTGATCGCAATACCCAGCCAGGCGATAAAGCCCGTCATCCCGGAGGTGTTCAGCAGCCACAGGTACACCGTCTGGTTGCCAAACATGGAAGTCAGGAAGCACAGCGCCGCGATCACGGTGGTCGCGTACAGCGCGTTACGCGGCACGCCGCCACGCGACAGCTTCGAGAAAATGCGCGGCGCTTTACCGTCGCAGGCCAGGGTGTACAGCATACGCGTGGAGGCGTACATCCCGGAGTTCCCCGCCGACAGCACGGCAGTCAGGATAACGGCGTTCATGATCGCCGCCGCCGACAGCAAACCGGCATGCTGGAACACCAGGGTGAACGGGCTGACGGAGATATCCTTCACATCGTTGCGCAGCAGACTCGGATCGGTATACGGAATGATCAGGCTGATAATCAGGATCGCGAAGACGTAAAACAGCAGGATACGCCAGAAGACCTGGCGCACCGCGCGCGGAATGTTCTTCTCCGGATTTTCAGATTCACCGGCAGCGATGCCGATAAGCTCGGTGCCCTGGAACGAGAAGCCGACAATCATCGCCACGCCAATCATCGCCGAGAAACCGCCGGCGAACGGCGCATCCGCGATCCCCCAGTTGCTCCAGCCGGCTGGCTGCGCCCCTTTGAAGATGCCGACAATCATCATCACGCCGACGATGATAAAGATAATGACGGTGGCCACTTTTATCAGCGAGAACCAGTATTCCGCCTCGCCAAAGCCGCGCACCGAGATCCAGTTCAGCAGGAACATGATGCCGAGGAACAAGGCGCTCCAGATCCAGCCCGGAGTGTCGGGGAACCAGTAGCTCATCACCAGCTGTGAGGCCACGAGGTCAACGGCGATCGTCACCGCCCAGTTGTACCAGTAGTTCCAGCCCAGCGCGAAGCCGAAGCCTTCTTCAACATAATTCTGCCCGTAGGTGGCGAAGGAACCGGATACCGGCATAAACGCCGCCAGCTCGCCGAGGCTGGTCATCAGGAAATAGACCATCAAACCGATCAGAATATAAGACAGCAGCGCCCCGCCGGGACCTGCTTGCGAAATGGTTGCGCCAGAGGCAACAAAAAGACCCGTACCGATGGAACCGCCGATGGCGATCATGGTCAAGTGGCGCGCCTTCAGTTCACGACGTAGCGTGGGCGCTTCTGTGGTTTTAGTTTCCGAAACCATGTGATAATGCTATCCATCCAAAAAATGAGGCGCGATTGTAGCAGACGATCGGGGTTCCATCCGGTACAAATGCAAAGTTATAAGAGAGCTTCATGATCGCCCGCAAATTATTAGTAAAGCACTAACCTGCGGAATTGCCAGCGAATTCCCCCCGTAATCAGGCGATAAAACCGGGCTGCTACACCTGGCAATAGTGCAGAAAACGTTGTAATGCTTTAGAAATATGCTTCTGCCGGTGATGGATCCGCCACAGCGTGCGCGTCAGCCGGGGCAATGGCACTTTCAGCTCCGCCAGCGTGCCCGAGGCAAGCTGTTCGGCAATCACCCGCCGCGATAGACAGCTGATGCCCAGGCCATGCCTGACCGCGTGCTTGATCGCCTCTGAATTACCCAGCTCCATGCCCAGATGAAACGCCGGCAGATGCGACAGCAGAACGTAATCGACAATCTCCCGGGTGCCGGAGCCATGCTCGCGCAGGATCCACGGCGCCTCAGCCAGTTGCTGCAGGGTCACCTCCCCCGCCAGCAGCGGTGAGTTGGGCGCGGCAAACACCACCAGTTCATCCTCCAGCCACGGCTCGGCAATAATATCGGCGGCATGGCACGGCCCCTCAATCAGGCCGAAATCCACCCGCAGGTCGGCGACGGCGTTGATGACGTCCAGGCTGTTGCCGACGCTCAGCTCGACCGGCAGATCCGGGAAGTCATGACGATAGCGGGCAATAATCTCCGGCATAATATAGTTGCCGATGGTGCTGCTGGCGTAGACTCGGATCGCCCCGTTATCGCCGCGAAACAGCTGCTCGATCTCCAGGGCCCGCTCCAGCAGCGCCAGCGCACGCGGGTACAGCAGCCGTCCATGCTCATTCACCACCAGTCGTTTACCGACGCGGTCAAACAGCTGCACGCCGAGCTGCCCTTCCAGATCGGTCAGCGCGGCGCTGACCGCGGATTGCGAAAGCGCCAGCATCTGTGACGCCTGAGTGGTCGACCCACTCTTGTGGACTTCGGCGAACACTTCCAGCTGCCGCAGCGTAATATGCATAACCCACCCGTTTAGTAATCCAACCTGAATAACCTTCCTTACTATGGTGACACAAATCGAGGCGGCTGACGGAAGGAAAATCCGCTTATATCACAAAATCATCGTCTTGCCGGCGAGACCGCCCCGCTTCTGTCTAACCCGCTCTCGCCCCGTTGTAACCGGCGAAGCGGCCATTAACCACTTATTACGATTGATTATAAACATATAATCAATTTTATATTTAATCCCGCACGGCGTAACCTTTAGGCAGACAAAGGAGAAGGTTATGACAGCACTCACTTTACCCACCAAACATCGTTCCCTGTGGCATTTTGTCCCAGGCCTGGCGCTGACCGCCGCTCTGACCGGCGCCGNNTGTNNCCGGTAGTTTCCCGGCCATCGCCGGCGCGGGCTTTAGCGCCCTGACCCTCGCTATCCTGTTCGGGATGGTCGTCGGCAACACGGTCTACCCGAAAATCTGGCAGCCCTGCGACGGCGGGGTGATCTTCGCCAAGCAGCATCTGCTGCGCCTGGGGATCATCCTCTACGGCTTTCGCCTGACGTTCGCCCAGATTGCCGACGTCGGCGTGAGCGGTATTTTGATTGACGTTCTGACGCTCTCCAGTACCTTTTTCATCGCCTGCTTCCTTGGCCAGAAAGTGTTTGGTCTCGATAAACACACCAGCTGGCTGATCGGCGCCGGCAGCAGCATCTGCGGCGCGGCGGCCGTGCTCGCCACCGAGCCGGTGGTCAAAGCCGAAGCCAGTAAAGTGACGGTTGCCGTCGCTACAGTGGTTATCTTCGGTACCATCGCCATCTTCCTCTACCCGGCGATGTACCCGCTGCTGGCGCACTGGTTTACCCCGGAGACCTACGGGATCTATATGGGCTCCACCATGCATGAAGTGGCGCAGGTTGTTGCCGCCGGCCATGCGGTCAGCCCGGACGCGGAGAACGCGGCGGTTATCGCCAAAATGCTGCGCGTCATGATGCTGGCTCCGTTCCTGCTGTTCCTGGCGGCGCGTGTTAAACAGCTGACCCCGGCAGGCAACGGCGAGAAAAGCAAAATCACCATTCCGTGGTTCGCCATTATGTTCATCCTGGTGGCGGTGTTTAACTCCTTCCATCTGCTGCCGAAAGCCGTGGTGGATATGCTGGTGACGCTGGATACCGTCCTGCTGGCGATGGCAATGGCCGCCCTCGGGGTCACCACCCACGTCAGCGCGCTGAAAAAAGCCGGGGCGAAACCGCTGCTGATGGCGCTGATGCTGTTCGTCTGGTTGATTGTCGGCGGCGGGGTCATTAACGTCGCTATCCACAGCCTGATGGCATAAAGCACTACATCTTTCTCCAGTTAAGCCGCTATCATTACCCACCCCCCAGCGGCTTTAACTGGAGTTTTTTTTATGAAATACGTAGGAGCGCACGTGAGCGCCTCAGGTGGACTGGCCAATGCCGCCATTCGCGCCGCCGAAATCGAAGCAACCGCCTTCGCCCTCTTCACCAAGAACCAGCGCCAGTGGCGCGCCGCGCCGCTCAGCGACGAGACCATCGCCGAATTCAAAGCCGCCTGTGAAAAGTATCACTTTGGCCCGGGGCAGATCCTGCCGCACGACAGCTACCTGATTAACCTTGGCCACCCGGTGGAAGAAGCGCTGGAAAAATCCCGTGATGCCTTCATTGATGAAATGACCCGCTGCCAGCAGCTGGGACTGACGCTGCTCAACTTCCACCCCGGCAGCCATCTGCAGCAGATCCCGGAGGAGGAGTGCCTGGCGCGCATCGCCGAATCGATCAATATCGCGCTGGCGAAGACCGAAGGCGTTACTGCGGTGATCGAAAACACCGCTGGCCAGGGCAGCAACCTCGGCTTTAAGTTCGAGCACCTCGCGGCCATCATCGACGGTGTGGAAGATAAATCCCGCGTCGGCGTCTGCATCGATACCTGCCATGCTTTCGCCGCCGGCTACGACCTGCGCAGCGCCGAAGCCTGCGAAAAAACCTTCGCCGCCTTCGAACGCATCGTCGGTTTTCAGTATCTGCGCGGCATGCATCTCAACGATGCCAAGAGCGCCTTCGGCAGCCGGGTCGACCGTCACCACAGCCTGGGGGAAGGCAACATCGGCCACGATTGCTTCAGCTGGATCATGCAGGACAGCCGCTTCGACGGTATTCCGCTGATTCTGGAAACCATCAACCCGGATATCTGGGCGGAAGAGATTGCCTGGCTGCGGGCGCAGCAGATTGCCGAAGTGGCGTAAATAGAGAC
>NZ_JAZARW010000001.1:2851843-2890114 GCF_036233805.1 Klebsiella sp. EMBS2024
AGGGCCGAACAATCGGCCCTTTTTTATTGCGGTAGGATTATGCCGCTTTTTCAACTTCCGCTGTTTGCGCCTCAGGGCGTTTCAGCACGGCGTAGGCAAGGCCCGCCACCAGCGTTCCGGCAACAATCGCCAGCAGGTAGCCCAGCACCGGCGTAATCGCCCCCGGGATCAGCAGAACAAACAGCCCGCCGTGCGGCGCCATCAGTTTCGCGCCGACCGCCATGGAGATAGCGCCGGTTACCGCGCCACCGACGATACAGCACGGCAGAACGCGCATCGGGTCACGGGCGGCAAAAGGAATCGCCCCTTCCGAGATAAAGCACAGGCCAAGAACCAGCGCGGCTTTACCCCCTTCCCGCTGCCCTTTGTCGAACTTATTGCGCGCTACCAGCGTCGCGATACCCATCGCCAGCGGTGGCACCATACCGGCCGCCATGATCGCCGCCATCGGCGCATAGGTCTGGGTACTCAGCAGGCCAACGCCAAAGGCATAGGCCGCTTTGTTTACCGGCCCGCCCATATCGGTACACATCATCGCGCCGAGGATCGCGCCCAGCAGAACCGCGTTGGCGGTGCCCATGGTTTGCAGCCAATGGGTCAGCCAGGCGAGGATACCGGCTACCGGTTTACCGATCAGATAGATCATTGCCAAACCCACGATCAGGCTGGAGACCAGCGGAATGATCAGGATTGGCTTCAGGGCTTCCATACTCTGCGGCAGTTTCAGCTTCGTGCTGATGGCTTTCGCCACATAACCGGCAAGGAAACCAGCGATGATCCCGCCGATAAAGCCGGAGCCGCCGCTAACCGCCAGCATACCGCCGATAAGGCCCGGGGTCAGACCCGGACGGTCGGCAATGGAGAAGGCGATAAAGCCTGCCAGTACCGGCACCATCAGCGCGAAGGCCGAGCCGCCGCCGATCTGCATCAGCGCCGCCGCCAGGGTGTCTTTCACTTCAAACGCTTTGATCCCGAAGGCAAAGGAGAGCGCGATACACAGGCCCCCGGCCACTACCATCGGCAGCATATAGGAGACGCCGGTCAGCAGGTGGCGATAGGCGCCCGCCGACTCTTTTTTCCCTTCAGCAGCCGCCTGAGGTTTGCCGGATGGCTGGTACGGTTTGGCTTCCGCCACCGCTTTATCCAGCTCCTGGGCGGTTTTCTTCAGCGCCAGACCGGTGGTGGTGCGGTACATCGGCTTGCCGGCGAATTTCGCCAGGTCCACCTCGATATCGGCAGCGACGATCACCAGATCCGCCTCGGCCACCTCTTCCGGGGTGATGGCATTGCCCGCCCCAACGGAGCCGCGGGTCTCCACCTTCACCCACCAGCCGCGTTTTTTGGCTTCGGTTTCGATGGCTTCTGCCGCCATAAAGGTGTGGGCGACGCCGGTCGGACAGGCGGTGACCGCGACAATGCGTTTCTGCCCCTGAGCGGCGGCCGGAACGGCTACCGCCGCTGGCGCAACGTAGGGCTTAGCGTGGTCTTTCGCTTCTCCCAGGAACAGCTCCGGATGGGCGACAGCACGGTTAATATCGCCCAGGTAAACGTTTTTACCATTCAGCGCGCTATCGGCCGGCAGCGCGGTTCCCAGCACGATGGCCAGTTCGGCGTCATTCGGGTTATCAATCAGCTCAAGGTGCGCTTTCGGCGCCGCGGCACCCAGCAGGGTTTTCGCCATGTAGGCGCGCGCCTGTCCGAGTCCGGCATCAATAATCAGCAGCGTTTTCATTATGCCTCTCCTGCTGTCAATTAAAGGGTTGTAAGTCGACGCGCGCCATCATCGCGGCCAACTGGGTACGGTCGGTAATTCCTACATTGCTCTGGCTGACGGCCAGGGCAGCGACGGCGGTCGCCAGGCGCAGGGTATGCTCGCTGGATTCACGCATCAGCAGGCCGTAAATCAGGCCGCCGACCATCGAATCGCCGGCGCCAACGGTGCTGACCACTTCCACTGAAGGTGGTTTAGCAATCCACTCCCCAGAGGCGTTGACCCACAGCGCGCCCTCTTCGCCCAGGGAGATCACCACGTGGGCAATACCCTGCTCGCGCAGCGCATGGGCGGCGTCGATAACATCTTTCATCTCCGGCAGCTTGCGGCCAGCCCAGATTTCCAGTTCGCGACGGTTCGGTTTCACCAGCCACGGCGCCGCTTTTAGTCCGGCAACCAGCGCTTCGCGGCTGCTGTCGAAAATAATGCATGGGCACTGGCTGCGCAGACGGGTCATCCAGTCGGTGAAGGCTTCCGGGCTAACGCCGGACGGCAGGCTGCCGCTGACGCAGACCATATCGAACTGCCCGAGCCAGCTCAGGGAGTCGTTGACAAAGCGTTCCCAGTCGCCCGGGGTGACTTCAAAGCCGGAGAAGTTGAAATCGGTCACTTCGCCATCTTTTTCCGTCAGCTTAACGTTGATACGGGTCCGGCCCTGCACCACCTGGAAACGGTTGGCGATCCCCAGCTCGCTGAACAGCTGCTGAAAGCCGTCCTGGTTGTCTTTACCCAGGAAGCCGCCGACGGTGACATCAATGCCGAGATCTTTCAGCACTTTCGCCACATTAATGCCTTTCCCGGCGGCGTGCAGGCCGGTGGTGCGTACCAGGTTCACTTCGCCGCGTTCAATCTCCGGGGTGAATCCCACCAGGTCGTATGCCGGGTTTAACGTAATCGTTGCTACACGTCTGCTCATTTATGCGCCCTCCCCAAGGCCTGCGGCGATCGCTTCGCCAATCGCATCCAGCGCTTGTTGCGCATCCTCACCCTGCGCGGTAAAACGCAGACGGTGACCTTTTTTCACACCCAGCGCCACAACCTTCATCAGGCTGCGACCGTTAGCCGGCTTGCCGGAACCGTCGAGATTGGTAACGGTGATGTCGCTGGAAAATTGTTTAATGGTGTTGACCAGCATGGTGCCCGGACGGGCATGCAGGCCGTGTTCATTGCGCACCACGAATTCGGCGCTCAGCACATCTTCGGCAATGGCGTCGTCGCTGGTCAGCAGCGCCAGCACGGTGGCGGCGTCGGCTTTCAGCAAATGTTCAGCTTTCTTGTCCAGCAGCAGCTTGCTCAGACGGTTCAGCACTGCGGTCGGCTGCTCATCGGCCATCGCCACCGTGACCAGCAGGGAAACCGGCTGCTCGTCGCGGGTAAAGGCGTTAGCCGCGCGGCTGACCGCCACGGCGCTGCGCAAATTGCCTTCCGCACTGTCGTTCAGCCAGACGCCCTGACCGAGGTTCAGCGGCGTATCGTTAATGACGTGGCTAACGAAGGCGGCATCGACAGCGCCAACTTCTTTCAGACGCGCCGCGTTCAGCGCCTGCAGGGTCAGCAGATCGCTGGCCGCGACGTCGAGACTGAGGGTCTCGTTATCCAGCTTCAGCGCTTCGCTCTGCTTCTCTCCCATCAGCAGCGCACGCAGCTCTTCCGCGGTGGTGGCGGACTGCAGCTGCGCGGCGACCGCGTCATCGCTCAGCACGTGGGTCAGCTGACGCAGCAGGCCGAGGTGTTCATCTGAGCTGGCGGCAATCCCGATCGCCACATAGGCGGTCTGCCCTTCACCCCAGGTGACGCCCTGCGGGAACTGAAACACCTGAACGCCAGTCTTCAGCACCTGGTCACGCGTATCCGTCGTGCCGTGCGGGATCGCGATCCCGTTGCCGAGGAAGGTCGAGGTCTGCTGCTCGCGAGCCAGCATGCCGTTCACGTAGCCATCGGCCACGTTGCCGGCGCTGACCAGCGCGGCGGCGACCTGACGGATGGCCTCTTCTTTATTACCGGCCTGCTGGCCGGGATGAATATCCTGCACAGATAACTGGAACATGGTTCTCCTCTCCTGCTGAATTGAATCGTTTCAGCTAACTTGAGAAAAAAGGCGCCATCTGACGGGGAACGGATTGCCGAATGACGCTGAAACGTTTCAAGAATTTTGTACCTTTCTTGCTCAACGCGCAAGGTACGTCAGCGACTTGATCGCAGAACTTAGAGGTACTGCACACTTTTGCTGAAGCTTTAGCTATCGACCGCCTCGAACGTCAGCTTTTTGCTGAACTCTATATTTTGAAACGCCTTTTTAATTATTCGTGCCATACTACTGTTTATTTTTAGCCNGCAGGCGTAAACTCCGCGCCGTCTCCTGAAACTACAGAAAACCAAACCCATGGAAAACCGTAGCGCCGCTCTCCCCCGACGCGGGTTCGATGTCACCTCTTCCGCCTTCTTAATCGTCGCCTTTCTGACGGGCATTGCCGGGGCGCTGCAAACCCCGACCCTGAGCCTGTTTCTGACCAACGAAGTGCACGTCCGCCCGGCGATGGTCGGTTTCTTTTTTACCGGCAGCGCGGTTATTGGCATTCTGGTCAGTCAGTTCCTCGCCGGCCGCTCCGACCGTCAGGGCGACCGCAAGCAGCTGATTGTCGTCTGCTGTCTGCTGGGGGTGCTGGCCTGCGTACTCTTTGCCTGGAACCGCAACTATTTCATTTTGCTGTTCATCGGCGTTTTTCTCAGCAGCTTTGGATCGACCGCCAACCCGCAGATGTTTGCCCTCGCGCGGGAGCATGCCGACAGGACCGACCGCGAAGCGGTGATGTTCAGCTCCATTTTACGTGCCCAGGTCTCCCTGGCATGGGTGATTGGTCCCCCGCTGGCCTACGCCCTGGCGATGGGATTTGGTTTTACCGCGATGTATCTCAGCGCCGCGGCGGCGTTTATCGTCTGCGGGATCATGGTCTGGCTATTCTTGCCCAGCATGCGTAAAGCAAAGCCGGTAGCGACCGGCCGGCTGGAAGCTCCGCGCACGCATCGCCGCGATGCGCTGCTGCTGTTCAGCATCTGCACCCTGATGTGGGGTACTAACAGCCTGTACATCATTAACATGCCGCTGTTTATCATTGACGAGCTGCATCTGCCGGAGAAGCTGGCGGGGCTGATGATGGGCACCGCCGCCGGACTGGAAATTCCGACCATGCTGATTGCCGGTTACTACGCCCGGCGTTTCGGCAAACGCTTTCTGATGCGTCTTTCTGCAGTGGCCGGGGTGCTGTTTTACGTCGGCATGCTGACGGTGCATACGCCAGCGCTGCTGCTGGCGATGCAGGTGCTGAACGCCATCTATATCGGGATCCTCGCCGGGATCGGCATGCTCTATTTCCAGGACCTGATGCCGGGGCAGGCGGGCGCGGCCACCACCCTCTATACCAATACTACCCGCGTCGGCTGGATCATCGCCGGTTCACTGGCGGGGGTAGTGGCGGAGATCTGGAGCTATCACGCGGTGTTCTGGATTGCGCTGGCGATGGGCGTTGTCACTCAGGCCTGCCTGTGGCGGATAAGAGACGTGTAAGCACATTGGTTTCCATCCCTCTCATCTGCTGCGTTGAGCTCAGGGCGCGGTGGCCAGCTCAAGCTCCAGCAGCCAGGTGATCGCTTCATCGCGGTGGGTGAGGCACATCTCCGGCGAGGGCTGCAGGCTGGCGCACACCTTCGGGCGCAGAGGGGAACCGAAAATAAGGCATAAATTGCGCTCGGAAAGCTGGATACAACGGGTGTTAGCCGGCTTGCCCTGCGGCATGCCGGGGATCGGCGATGATATAGAGGGGGCGATGCAACATGCGCCACAATCAGTACGACATTCCACAACCCGACTCCCAAACGCTCATTTTGCGCCACAGCCTAAACGTTTTGCCAGAAGATAGCAAAACTCGCGAAATCCGCTTGCCTGAACGCCCGGGCGCGAGTAGTTTTACGCGATATTTTTGACTCGTTAAGTGACAGGATTACTGCAATGCCAAGAGCGAATGAAATTAAAAAAGGTATGGTGCTGAATTACAACGGCAAGCTGCTGATTGTGAAAAATATTGATATTCAGTCACCCAGCGCCCGCGGTGCTGCGACACTGTATAAAATGCGCTTCTCCGATGTGCGCACCGGCCTGAAAGTAGAAGAGCGCTTCAAAGGCGACGATATCGTCGATACCGTCACCCTGACCCGCCGTTTCGTCGACTTCTCCTACGTCGATGGCAACGAATACGTGTTCATGGATAAAGAAGACTATACCCCTTACACCTTTACCAAAGAGCAGATTGAAGAAGAGCTGCAGTTTATTCCGGAAGGTGGGATGCCGGACATGCAGGTGCTGACCTGGGACGGCCAGCTGCTGGCGCTGGAGCTGCCGCAGACCGTTGACCTGGAAATTATCGAAACCGCGCCGGGTATTAAAGGCGCGTCCGCCAGCTCCCGCACCAAGCCAGCCACCATGAGCACCGGCCTGGTGATTCAGGTGCCGGAATACCTGACCACCGGTGAGAAAATCCGCATTCATATCGAAGAGTGCCGCTATATGGGCCGCGCGGATTAATCATCGGTAACGCCCCGACAGTAAAAAAGGACAGCGCTGGCTGTCCTTTTTATTATCCCCATTGCCGCGATTACAGCAGTTCAGGGTATTTGGTCATTTTCAGCGCCAGCTCGACGCCGCGCACTTCCGCCATCCCCTTGAGACGGCCAATCGCCGAATAGCCTGGGTTGGTTTTCTTGCGCAGATCGTCGAGCATCTGATGACCATGATCCGGACGAAATGGGATCGGGCGCAGATCGCCGGCCTGTTTACGCCGCTGCTCTTCACGCAGGATAGCATCCACCACCGCCACCATATTGACGTCGCCGCTAAGGTGCGCCGCCTCGTGGAAGGTTTTTGGGTTTGCTTCACGGCAGGTAGAGCGCAGATGGGTAAAATGGATGCGATCGCCAAAGGTCTCCACCATCTTCACCAGATCGTTATCGGCGCGAACGCCATACGATCCGGTACACATGGTGAAGCCATTATTAATGCTGTCCACCGTCTCCTTCAGCCACTGCATATCTTCGATGGTCGACACGATACGCGGCAGGCCAAGGATCGGCCGCGGCGGATCGTCCGGATGCACAGCCAGGCGGATCCCTACCTCTTCGCATACCGGCACGATGGCGCGCAGGAAATAGGCCATATTTTCACGCAGCTGCGCTTTATCAATGTGGTCGTACTCCGCCAGACGCGCGCGGAACTGGTCAAGGGTGTAGCCCTCTTCCGCTCCCGGCAGGCCGGCGATGATATTGCGAGTCAGTTTATCGATATCTGCTTCGCTCATCGCCTTGAAATAGACCTCAGCCTGACGCTGCTCTTCTTCACTGTAATCCGCTTCCGCTCCCGGGCGTTTAAGGATATGCAGCTCAAAGGCGGCGAAAGCGATCTGATCGAAACGCAGCGCCCGGGAGCCGTCCGGCAGCTCATATTCCAGATCGGTGCGCGTCCAGTCGAGGATCGGCATAAAGTTGTAGCACACGGTATCGATGCCGCAGGCCGCGAGGTTGCGGATGCTCTGCTGATAGTTGGCAATCCAGGTCGCATACTGCCCGCTGTGGGTTTTAATATCCTCGTGGACGGGAATGCTTTCGACGACCGACCAGGTCAACCCTTTTGCCGCTAACAGCGCCTGACGCGCTTTAATCTCGTCGACCGGCCATACCTGACCGTTTGCAATATGGTGCAGCGCAGTGACGACGCCGGTCGCCCCCGCCTGCCGTACATCATCAAGCGATACCGGATCGTTCGGCCCATACCACCGCCAGGTTTGCTCCATCGCTATGTCCTCACAAAAGTTGTTATACCAATAATGGCGACACTCATGGCGACTACCATACATGTTTCTCCCCTGGCTGCAAACAGTGCTGGCCTATTGATTGATCCAGCTCACAGTCAGCGGATAATTTCGGCTTACCAATTTAACTTCCTGTCATATAACTTTAGACTGGCATTGTTAATAAGCAGTTAAACAGGTGTGGGAAGAATGACAACAATTGCAACCGCTACGCTACCGAAGAACGTGCAATACCCTCAATACGATCGCAGCCAGCTCCGCTCGCGTATTGTCCATTTCGGCTTTGGCGCGTTTCACCGCGCGCACCAGGCGCTGCTCACCGATCGCGTGCTGAATAACGTCGGCGGCGACTGGGGGATCTGTGAAATCAGTCTGTTCAGCGGCGACACGCTGATGAGCCAGCTTCGCGAACAGGACCATCTGTTTACCGTGCTGGAAAAAGGCGCCGACGGCAACCAGCCCATTGTGATCGGCGCGGTGCACGAATGTCTGAACGCCAGGCTCGATTCGCTGGCGGCGATTATCGAAAAATTTTGCGAGCCGCAGGTAGCGATTGTCTCGCTGACCATTACGGAAAAAGGCTACTGCATCGATCCGGCGACCGGGAAACTGGATCCGACGCATCCGCGCATTATTCACGATCTGGAGAATCCGACGCTGCCGCAGTCAGCTCCCGGTATTTTAGTTGAAGCGCTGGCCCGCCGCCGGGAACGAGGCCTTCCGCCCTTTACCGTGCTCTCCTGCGATAATATCCCCGACAACGGTCACGTGGTAAAAAATGCCGTCCTCGGCATGGCGGAAAAACGCAGCCCGGCGCTGGCGGACTGGATCGCCGACAACGTCAGCTTCCCGGGCACCATGGTGGATCGTATTGTTCCTGCGGCCACACCGGAGTCACTGGCGGAAATCGCCACCGTGCTGGGGGTCGACGATCCCTGCGCCATCAGTTGCGAACCCTTCATTCAGTGGGTGGTCGAAGATCACTTTGTCGCCGGGCGACCCGCCTGGGAGACGGCGGGCGTGCAGATGACCGATGACGTGTTGCCCTGGGAGCAAATGAAGCTGCGGATGCTCAACGGCAGCCACTCTTTCCTCGCCTGGCTTGGCTATCTGGCAGGGCATGCGCACATTAGCGACTGCATGCGGGATGAGGTCTTCCGCCGCGCCGCCCGCCAGCTGATGCTTGACGAACAGGCTCCGACGCTGACCATTACCGGCGTTGATCTGCTGGCCTATGCCGACAGTCTCATCGCCCGCTTCAGCAATCCGGCGCTCAAACACCGCACCTGGCAAATCGCCATGGACGGTAGCCAGAAGCTGCCCCAGCGCATGCTCGATGGCATCCGCGTACATCTGGCGCGCGACAGCCGTTGGCCGCTGCTGGCTCTCGGCGTGGCCGGCTGGATGCGCTACGTCAGCGGCACGGACGACGCCGGTCAGACGATCGACGTGCGCGATCCGCTGGTCGACAAGATCCGGCAGCGGGTGGCCCAGAGCGATGAGCAGCAGCGCGTCGACGCCCTGCTGGGGCTGGAGGAAATATTTGGCCGCGACCTGCCGCACAACGCCCAGTTTGTCGCCGGGATCCGCGCCGCCTGGCAACAGCTGGCGACGCACGGCGCCCGCGAGGCCGTCGCCCGCGCGCTGAATTCTTAACAATATTTGCGCTTATGCGGACAGAATTCTCTTCTGTCCGCCTCAGGACTTCTCTTTTCCTCCTTTTTTCGTCAGGATAGGCGTAACTGTTACAACATTACATTTATCCTGGAGAAAAGAGTGACCAGAACCAATTTGATCACCGGCTTTCTCGGCAGCGGTAAGACGACCTCGATTCTTCATCTGCTGGCGCAGAAGCCTGCGGATGAAAAATGGGCCGTACTGGTTAACGAGTTTGGCGAAGTCGGGATAGACGGCGCGCTGCTGGCCGACAGCGGCGCCCTGCTCAAAGAGATCCCCGGCGNCTGCATGTGCTGCGTCAATGGCCTGCCGATGCAGGTTGGGCTGAACACCCTGCTGCGCCAGGGCAAACCCGATCGCCTGCTGATCGAACCCACCGGTTTGGGCCACCCAAAGCAGATCCTCGATATCCTCACCGCGGCGGTGTATGAGCCCTGGATCGATCTGCGCGCCACGCTGTGCATCCTCGATCCCCGCCAGCTGCTGGATGAAAGAGCCGTCAGCAACGACAACTTCCGCGATCAGCTGGCCGCGGCGGACATCATTGTGGCTAATAAAAGTGATCGGGAAACCGCCGAAAGCGCCCGGGCGCTGGCCGACTGGTGGCAGCGCTGTGGCGGCGAGCGTCGCAAGGTGTCGGCAATCCAGGGCAATATCGATCTGACCCTGCTCGATGAGCCACGACGGAACACCGCCCCGCTGCCGGCGAGCGCGGAGCACGCCCACCGCCATCCCCCCACTTCCGGCCTCGCCGCGCTCAGCCTGGCGGAACACCAGCGCTGGCGCCGACATCTCAACAATGGCCAGGGCTATCAGGGCTGCGGCTGGATCTTCGACGCGGAGACGGTTTTTGACACCATCGGCCTGCTCGAATGGGCCAGGCTGGCGCCAGTGGGGCGCGTTAAAGGCGTGATGCGCATTGCCGAGGGGGCGGTGCGAATCAACCGTCAGGGGGAGGATCTCCATATCGAGACCCTCAGCGTCGCTCCGCCCGATAGCCGGATCGAGCTTATTTCCGCGAATGAAGCCGACTGGAACGCACTCCAGACCTCGTTGTTGAGGCTTCGTTTAAGTTAAGGCGGCTAAGGTTGCCGCCGACTGTCACAAAATCGCAATGGCTATGATGAAAAACCGAATTCCTTTAATCCTGCTGCTTAACATCGCGGGTGTAGCGCTATTTTGCTCCTGGTATCTGCCAGCCAACCATGGCGCGTGGTTGCCGGTCGACTCCGCGATCTTCCATTTCTTTAACCATGGCGTCAGCGTCAGCCATGCTTATGCCTGGCTGCTGGCGATCATCAACAATCGCGCCTTCGACGCCTGTTCGCTGCTGGCGATGGGCTGCCTGATGCTGAGCTATTGGCTAAAGGCGCCGACTGCAGGCCGTCGTCAGATCGCCATCATGGGCCTGGTGATGCTGCTGGCGGCGGTGATCATCAACCAGCTCGCACAACACCTGATGCCGGTACAGCGCGCCAGCCCGTCGCTGTTTTTTAGCGATATTACCCGCGTCAGCGACGTCGTTAACTTCCCCACTAAGGATGCGTCGAAGGACAGCTTCCCTGGCGATCATGGGATGATGCTGCTGATCTTCGCCAGCTTTATGTGGCGCTATTTTGGCCGTCGCGCGCTGGGCGTCGCGCTGATTATCTTTGTGGTCTTTGCTTTCCCGCGGGTAATGATTGGCGCCCACTGGTTTAGCGATATTGCCGTCGGCTCCCTGACCGCCGTGCTGATCGGCGCGCCCTGGGTATTGATGACCCCGCTGAGCGATAAATTGATCGCCTTTTTCGATCGCTACTTACCCAGCAGAATATCGGCCAAATAATGTCTCCGGCAGCCGCCAAAGTCATTAACTATAAGGGGACCTTTTGGGTCCCTTTTTACATTTTCCCTTTTTTTCAACATGACGTTCATCTTCTTGTCACATTAATCCCGTGACAAATGAAGGAATTGTCTGTTTTTTGCCCGATATTGCCGTAATTTTGGCCTTTCCCGATGATTCACTTTTTGTCACCAAAATACTTATAAGAAATCGCGCAAAACCGCTCGCCATGCGGCGTTTGATAGGGTAATCTCGTTCTCGTTTTGCCTTTTCCGCAGCATTAATTCAGGGCATGAATAAAATTGTGCGTGACTGCACAAATTTAAGCTTAAGGAATTGTCTCATTGCGGATGGGTATTTAGGCTCTAACACGTTTGGCATTTTTTATAACGACATTGTCGTTAAGGACAACAAGGGAAAATAAACAGCATGGTCAAATCTCAGCCGATTTTGAGATATATCTTGCGGGTAGCCCCCGCGATTGCAGTAGCGGTTCTGCTTTCCGCGTGTAGTTCAACAAGTACCGCCAGGAATATGCATTCTGAGACGCATGCTGTGGGTAGTGGCGATTTATCATCACTGCAAGCCTCTCAGGATGAATTTGAAACGATGGTCCGTAACCTGGACGTAAAGTCCCGTTTAATGGATCAGTATGCCAGCTGGAAAGGCGTGCGTTACCGCCTCGGCGGCAGCACCCGCAAGGGTATCGACTGCTCAGCGTTTGTGCAGCGCACCTTCCGCGAACAATTTGGTCTGGAACTGCCGCGTTCAACTTCTGAACAGCAGGAAACCGGAAAATCGATTTCCCGTGCCCAACTGCGTACAGGCGATCTGGTTCTGTTTCGCGCCGGCTCTACCGGCCGCCATGTCGGGATCTACCTCGGCAACAACCAGTTTGTTCACGCCTCCACCAGCAGCGGGGTGACTATCTCCAGCATGGATGAGCCATACTGGAAAAAGCGCTACAATGAAGCGCGTCGAGTCCTGAGCCGCTCGTAAACTGTCCTCTACCGCCGCCGGTTATCCCTTGGCTGGCTGCGGGATAAAAAACACTGCCCCAGGCAGTGTTTTTTTTTGCCACCTGGTTCTCAACGTCGCAAAATAAGCTATGTCTTTTAAGTGGGAATGAGAAAAACGACGACCGACACTCCGTTGATGCGCTTCAATAATACGGAAAGAATCTGGCTATGCTTACTCGCTACTTTTCGCCCCAGCGTAAAACCTGGTTAACCAGCCTGAGCGTGGGGATCATCGTCGCGCTGTTGGCCGGGAGCATTCAGTTTATGGTGATCTACCATAACCGGGCCGAGCGTTTCGACGCCATTATCAACAATGTTAATACCTATCTGAAAAGCTATTTTCACGACCTGCGCCAGACCATTGACGGCCTGCAGCCGCTGGTGGACCAGCCCTGCGAGAATATTGACTCCGGGCTTACCTCCCACGCCGCGTTCAGCCCCAACGTCCGCGCTTTCCTGCTGGTCAAAAACGGCATCGCCTTTTGCTCATCGGCTACGGGAGCCATGAATACGCCCCTCAGCCAGCTGATCCCGGCCATCGATATCAGCAAACCCGTTGCTATGGCGATTTTACCAGGCACGCCGATGATGCCGAAGAGCGCGGCGCTGGCGCTGTGGGTAGGTAAACCCGGCGATCAAAACAGCGGCATTTTCGTGTCGATTAACGCTAATCTCACACCGTATATCCTCTATTCCGCGCGGCAAAACGATTTCAGCGGCATTGCGCTGGCCATCGATCACACCGCTATCTCCACCTTCAGTAATCGGCTGGTGGATCCGCAAACGCTGCATAACGCGCCGATCCGCCAGGCACAGATCGAGGGCTTACCGCTGAAGGTCTACCTGTATGCCAACAGCTGGCTGGCGGAAAATACGCAGTTTGCTCTGCTGCTCGGGGTCGTCTGCGGCCTGCTGGCGGGGCTGCTCTGCTATTACGTGCTGACGATCAAATCGGATCCGCGAAAATCCATTCTGCTGGGGATCAAAAATAACCAGTTCTACATCGTTTATCAGCCGGTGGTTAATGCTCAGACTCTACGTATCAGCGGCGTGGAGGTCCTAATGCGCTGGCGCCATCCGGTGGTTGGTGAAATTCCGCCCGACGTTTTTATTAACCTGGCCGAAACCCAGCAGATGATCGTGCCGCTAACCCATCACCTGCTCGCGCTGATCGCCAGCGACGCTGCGGTGTTGAAGCGTATTCTGCCGCGCGGCGTGAAGCTGGGGCTGAATATTTCCCCTGCCCATCTGCAGGCCGACAGCTTCCGCGACGATATGCTGCGCTTCGCCGCCGCGCTGCCAGCCGACCACTTTCACGTGGTGCTGGAGGTAACCGAGCGGGCGATGATTGATAAAGAAAAATCGATGGCTAACTTCGCCTGGCTCCACCGCCAGGGATTCGAAATCGCGATTGATGATTTCGGCACCGGGCATAGCGCGCTGATCTATCTCGAACGCTATAACTTCGATTATCTGAAGATCGATCGCGGTTTTGTGCAGGCGATTGGTACTGAAACAGTAACCTCGCCGGTGCTGGATGCGGTACTGACCCTCAGCCGCCGGCTGAAATTAATGACCGTCGCCGAAGGGGTGGAGACCCAGGAACAGGCGGAGTGGCTTCGCGGCCAGGGCGTTCATTTCCTGCAGGGGTACTGGATCAGCCGACCGCTGTCGCTGGCCGGGCTGGTGGCTGCGCACGATGAACCCGCGAACTATTTCACAACGCACTAAGTCTCACTTATGATGCGGGAACGGATGTCGGCCATGGGGGCCGGCCATGACAGGGTATTCTGCCGCCTATGTATGCGCGCCTCTTTCTGATTCTGCTGGCTCTGTTTAGCCTGGACGCTAAGGCGCAAACCATTCAGGAAAGCGTAGCCTTCGCGATTATCGGCGAACCGAAATACGCCGCCGGTTTCAGTCATTTTGATTACGTCAATCCCAGGGCGCCGAAAGGCGGCACCCTCACCCTGGCGGCGATCGGCACCTTTGATAACTTCAACCGTTATGCGCTGCGCGGCAACCCCGCGGTACGCACGGAGGCGCTCTACGATACCCTGTTCACCACCTCGGATGATGAGCCCGGCAGCTACTACCCGCTGATTGCCGAGCGGGCGCGCTATGCCGAGGACTATTCCTGGATGGAGATCGCGCTCAACCCGCGCGCCCGCTTCCATGACGGCACGCCGATCACCGCCCGCGATGTGGCGTTTACCTTCAACAAGTTTATGACCGAAGGGGTGCCGCAGTTTCGCCTGTTTTATAAAGGCACCACCGTGAAGGCCATCGCGCCGTTGACCGTGCGTATTGACCTCGGCCAGCCCGGCAAAGAGAACATGCTGAGTCTGCTGAGCCTGCCGGTGATGCCCGAGGCGTTCTGGCGCCAGCACAAACTCAGCGACCCGCTGTCGAAGCCGCCGCTGGCCAGCGGGCCATACCGCATCAGCGCCTGGCGAATGGGGCAATATATTACCTATTCCCGCGTCGCCGACTACTGGGCGGCCGACCTGCCGGTCAACCGCGGTCGCTGGAATTTCGATACGCTGCGCTATGACTATTATCTCGACGACAATGTCGCTTTCGAAGCCTTTAAAGCGGGGGCCGTCGATCGCCGGGAAGAGACCGTCGCCAAAAACTGGGCTACCCGCTACGTCGGTCGCAACTTCAGCCGCGGCTACATCATTAAAGATGAGCATACCAATACCTCGGCGCAGGATACCCAGTGGCTGGCGTTCAATATTCAGCGCCCGATTTTTGCCGATCGCCGGGTGCGGCAGGCCATTACCCTGGCCTTCGATTTCGAATGGATGAACAAGGCGCTGTTTTACAGCGCCTATCAGCGCGCCAACAGCTATTTCCAGAACACCGAATATGCCGCCCGCAGCCTGCCTGACGCAGCCGAGCTGGCCCTGCTGACGCCGATGAAAAACGAACTGCCCCCGGAGCTCTTCAGCCAGGTTTACCAGCCGCCGGTCTCCCGCGGCGATGGCTTCGACCGCGCCAACTTACTCAAAGCCGACGCCCTGCTCAATGCGGCGGGCTGGACGGTGAAGAACCAGCGCCGGGTCAACGCCGCCACCGGCAAGCCGCTGCGCTTTGAGCTACTGCTGCCGGCCGGGGGCAATGACCGCTGGGTGCTGCCGTTTCAGCACAACCTGCAGCGTCTGGGGATCGTCATGGATATTCGTCAGGTTGATAATTCGCAGTACAGCAACCGCCGCCGCAGCCGGGATTACGACATGATGCCAAGCCTGTGGCGCGCCATGCCCTGGCCGGGGACCGACCTGCAAATCTCCTGGGCGTCCGACTATATTCACTCCAGCTACAACGCGCCGGGGGTGCAAAGCCCGGTAGTGGATAAGCTGATTGCGCAGATCCTGCAGTGGCAGGGCAATAAGCAGAAACTGATCCCTCTCGGTCGGGCGCTGGATCGTGTGCTGACCTGGAATAACTACATGTTGCCGATGTGGTATATGGCGCAGGACCGCACCGCGTGGTGGAATAAGTTCTCTTTCCCCGCGACCCGCCCCATCTATTCGTCCGGCCTCGATACCTGGTGGTACGACGTGAACAAAGCGGCCACCCTCCCCGCGGACAGACGCTAAGGACATCCCATGGGCAGCTACCTGATCCGCCGTTTGCTGTTAGTCATCCCCACCCTGTGGGCCATCATCACCATTAACTTTTTTATTGTCCAGATCGCGCCTGGCGGCCCGGTCGATCAGGCCATCGCCGCCATCGAGTTTAATCAGCGCGGCGGGATGCCGGGGGCTGGCGACGGCGGCATGGGCGCCAGCCATGCCCGCACCGGCGCAGGCAATATCAGCGAGGGTCACTATCGCGGCGGGCGCGGCCTCGACCCGGAAGTCATCGCCGAGATCACCCACCGCTACGGCTTCGATAAACCGCTGCACGAACGCTATCTGAAGATGCTGAGCGATTATCTGCGCTTTGATTTCGGCGACAGCCTGTTTCGCAGCGCGTCCGTGCTGCAGCTGATTAAAGACAGCCTGCCGGTCTCGGTGAGCCTCGGGCTGTGGAGCACGCTGATTATCTATCTGGTCTCCATTCCGCTGGGCATCCGCAAAGCGGTCAGCAACGGCAGCCGCTTTGATATCTGGAGCAGTACGCTGATTATCATTGGCTATGCGATCCCTGCCTTTCTGTTCGCCATCCTGCTGATCGTGATTTTTGCCGGCGGCAGCTATTTCGACCTCTTCCCGCTGCGCGGTCTGGTCTCGCCAAATTTCGACACCCTCCCCTGGTATCAGAAGATCCTCGACTACCTGTGGCACATCACCCTGCCGGTGCTGGCGACGGTAATTGGCGGCTTTGCCGCGCTGACTATGCTGACCAAAAACAGCTTCCTCGACGAGATCCGCAAACAGTATGTGGTCACCGCCCGCGCCAAAGGCGTTGGTGAGAAACAGATCCTCTGGGGACACGTGTTCCGTAACGCCATGCTGCTGGTGATTGCCGGCTTCCCGGCCACCTTTATCAGTATGTTCTTTACCGGCTCGTTGCTGATCGAAGTGATGTTCTCGCTAAACGGCCTGGGTCTGCTGGGCTATGAAGCGACGGTCTCCCGCGACTATCCGGTGATGTTCGGCACGCTCTATATTTTCACTCTGATTGGCCTGCTGCTGAATATCGTCAGCGATATCAGCTATACGCTGGTCGACCCGCGCATTGATTTTGAGGGCCGCTAATGTCTTTCTTCAGTCCCGTTAATCAGGCCCGCTGGGCGCGCTTTCGCCACAACCGTCGCGGCTACTGGTCGCTGTGGCTGTTTTTAATTCTCTTTCTTTGCAGCCTGGGTGCCGAGCTGCTGGCCAACGATCGCCCGCTGCTGGTGCAGTACCGGGGCCAGCTGTACGTCCCGGTGTTAAAAAACTACACCGAGCAAACCTTCGGCGGCGCGTTCGCCACCGCCGCCGACTATCAGGATCCCTGGCTGCAGCAGCAGCTGGCGACTCACGGCTGGGCGCTATGGCCGCCAGTACGCTTCGGCGCGACGACAATTAATTTTGCCAGCACGGTTCCCTTTCCATCGCCGCCCTCGGCCAGCAACTGGCTCGGCACCGACGCCAACGGCGGCGATGTGCTGGCGCGGATCCTCTATGGGACACGCATCTCGGTGCTCTTCGGTCTGCTGCTGACGCTGTTCTCCAGCGTGCTGGGGGTGCTGGCCGGGGCGATACAGGGTTACTACGGCGGTAAAATCGACCTGTGGGGACAGCGCTTTATCGAAGTCTGGTCCGGCATGCCAACGCTGTTCCTGATCATCCTGCTCTCCAGCGTCGTGCAGCCGGGCTTCTGGTGGCTGCTGGCAATCACCGTTCTCTTTGGCTGGATGACGCTGGTGGGCGTGGTGCGCGCGGAATTTCTCCGCACCCGCAACTACGACTATGTTCGGGCGGCGCAGGCGTTAGGGGTTAGCGACCGGCAGATCATCCTGCGGCATATGTTGCCCAACGCGATGGTGGCGACCCTCACCTTCCTGCCCTTTATCCTGTGCAGCTCCATTACCACCCTGACGTCGCTGGATTTTCTCGGCTTCGGCCTGCCGCTCGGCTCGCCCTCCCTCGGCGAGCTGCTGCTGCAGGGCAAAAACAACCTGCAGGCGCCCTGGCTGGGCATTGCCGCATTTCTCTCCGTCGCCGTGCTGCTGACGCTACTGATTTTTATCGGTGAAGCGGTTCGCGACGCCTTTGACCCGAGTAAGGCGGTGTAATATGACCCACCCGCTGTTAGCTATCGACAATCTCTCTATTGCCTTTCGCCAGCAGGGTGAGACGCAGACCGTGGTGCATAATCTGTCGCTCGAGGTGGCGGTCGGCGAAACGCTGGCCCTGGTGGGCGAATCCGGCTCAGGTAAGAGCATCTCCGCCCTGTCGGTGCTGCGGCTGCTCCCTACCCCGCCGGCCAGCTACCCCAGCGGTGACATCCGTTTTCATGGCCAGTCGCTGCTGCATGCGGATGAGGCGACCCTGCGCGGCGTGCGCGGCAACCGGATCGCGATGATCTTTCAGGAGCCGATGGTATCGCTCAATCCCCTGCACACCCTGGAAAAACAGCTCTACGAGGTGCTGTCGTTACACCGGGGAATGCGCAAACAGGCGGCGCGCGGGGAGATCCTCGACTGCCTGGAGCGCGTCGGGATCCGTCAGGCGCCGCGGCGGCTGGCTGACTATCCGCATCAGCTCTCCGGTGGCGAGCGCCAGCGGGTGATGATCGCCATGGCGCTGCTGACTCGCCCGGAGCTGCTGATCGCCGACGAGCCGACTACCGCCCTGGACGTATCGGTGCAGGCGCAAATTCTGCAACTGCTGCGCGAGCTGAAGCAGGAGCTGAACATGGGGCTGCTGTTTATCACTCATAACCTGAGCATCGTCCGCCAGCTGGCTGACCGGGTGGCGGTAATGCAGAACGGCCGCTGCGTGGAACACAATGACTGTCGGGCGCTGTTCAGCGCGCCAGCGCATCCCTACACCCAACGCCTGCTGGATAGCGAGCCGGACGGGGAGCCGGTGCCGCTGGCCGCCGATGCCCCGGTGCTGCTGCAGGCGGACGATTTAAAGGTGGCGTTTCCCGTTCGCAAAGGGATCCTGCGTCGGGTGGTCGATCATCATCGGGTGGTCAACAGCCTCAGCTTTCAGCTGCGCGCCGGCGAGACGCTGGGCCTGGTGGGGGAATCGGGTTCCGGTAAAAGCACCACCGGCCTGGCCCTGCTGCGCCTGATCCCGTCCGGGGGCAAGATAACCTTCGCCGGCCAGCCGATTCAGGGGCGTAACCGCCGACAGCTGCTACCGCTGCGCCGACAGATGCAGGTGGTTTTTCAGGATCCGAACTCGTCGCTCAATCCGCGCCTCACGGCGCAGCAGATCATTGAGGAAGGCTTGCGCGTCCACCAGCCGACGCTGACGGCGGCCGAACGCGAACAGGCGGTGATCCTTGCCATGCAGGAGGTCGGCCTCGACCCGGCCAGCCGCCAGCGCTATCCGGCGGCGTTCTCCGGTGGCCAGCGACAGCGTATCGCCATCGCCAGAGCGTTGATCGTCAAACCGCAGCTGATCGTCCTCGATGAACCGACCTCATCGCTGGACAAAACCGTTCAGGCGCAGATCCTGAACCTGCTGAAAGCCTTACAGCGAAAGCATCAGCTGGCCTATATTTTTATCAGCCATGATTTAGGCGTTGTGCGGGCGCTGTGTCACCAGGTGATGGTGCTGCGTCAGGGAGAGGTGGTCGAACAGGGCGAGTGCAAGTCCGTCTTCAGCGCACCCCGGCATGAGTATACCCGCCAGCTGCTGGCGCTAAGCTGACGGTCAGAAAGGGTTATTGCCGGAGAAGGGCTCGGCGATGGCCACGCCAAAGTTTTTCAGACGACAGGTGGCGGCAAACTCATCCTGCAGGTTAACGAACAGGCAGGGTTCACCTTCGCACTCCAGCACGGAACAGTCGACTTCGATGTCGCTTAACGCCTGACTGAGCTTATGCATCACCGGCCAGGCTTTCTCNCCGTCCGGGCTCAGCAATTTAAGGGCAACGAGACTGTTCTCGTTCTGCGCGCCGTTTTGCGGAATCGGTTCAACTCTGGAACCCGCAAAACCGGCCAGCCAGCGATAGCTCTGCGGCAGACGGTGTACGATAGAGAGTTGTTGTGTATTCACTTGGTTTCCCCGGAAGCAAAAGGCTTCACAATAAATTTACATCAATATTAACACACTGTTGACAAATAGTCCTGCCTTGAGGCAGAAAACGTTTACAGCGGCGGCGGACCAGGGTTAAGCGCTTATAATCCAGCGCTTTATTTTTTATACCCGGCGAGCCGATTGGCGCTATATGTACCCGTTTCTGTGATCCAAAACAACTTTTTTATCGCAACAATGCGACTTTTTACACTAATTGATTTTACATAAAGGAAACAAATGGCAGAACCCTGAAGCCCATTGCGGTTGACATGCATCAAGAAAGGGGCGATTTCGCCCCTGAAAATGTGACCTAGCGTGCGATTTTTCGCCGCCGGGATGCGTAAAGCGAAAAGAAAATAGAGCAGGTTGCGCAGAAGGCAATAGAGATCAGCATCGGCCAGGCGGTGGTAAACGTCGCCATCGACAGCAGCGCGCCGATAATCGCCCCGATACCGAAACGGAAAGTCCCCGCCAGCGACGAAGCAGTGCCCGCCATATGCGGAAACTCATCGAGGATCACCGCCATGGCGTTAGACGACACCATGGATACGCAGCCGACAAAGGCCGCTACGCCGATCACTAGTGACCAGAAGCCGACATCCAGCAGCGCGCAGACCACCATCCACACCGCCATGGCAAACTGGATCCACAGCCCGGCGCGGAACATACGCAACGCCCCTACCCGCCGCACAAACCGGCTGTTGAACATGGTCATCAGAAACAGAAAAACGATGTTCAGCGCAAAATAGTAGCCAAAGTGCTGAGGCGCGACGTGGTTTATATTGATGTAGACAAAGGGACCGGCGCTAAGGAAAGAGAACATGCCCGCGAAGCTAAAGCCGCTCGCCAGCATATAGCTCAGTACCCGCTTGTGGCGGAACAGCGTGGCAAAGTTACCCAGCGTGGTGCGCAGATGGAACGGCTGACGCCTTTCAGCCGGCAGCGTTTCGCGGATAAACAGGCCGATCATCAGCGAGGCCAGCAGGGCCACCAGGGCGAGGATCCAAAAGATGGCATGCCAGCTGAACCAGACCAACACCGCCCCGCCGACCATCGGCGCCACCAGCGGCGCAATGGTCGTGACCAGCATGACAAACGACATCATGCGCGAAAACTCATCTTTCGGATAGATGTCGCGCATCAGGGCGTTAATCACCACGCTGGCCGCCGCGGCTGCCAATCCGTGGAAGAAACGCATGACAATCAGCATATCGACGGTTTGCGACAGGGCGCAGGCTACCGCCGCCGCCGCGAAGACCAGCGTCCCGCCGAGGATCACCGGCTTGCGGCCAAGGCTGTCCGCCATCGGGCCGTACAGCAGCTGACCCAGCGCAAAGCCGAGGATATAGGTGCTGAGCGTCATCTGCGCGCTGCCGTCCGGGACGTTATACTGGGCGGCAATCACCGGCAGGGCCGGAAGATACATATCAATAGACAGCGGCATCAGCATGGCCAGCAGGCCAAGGATAAACACAATCCCCAGTGAAGAATTCTGCTTCAGCGTCACGTTTTACTCCGTGGCTGCGGGGCGCCCACGCTGGCGATTTCCGCTTCCGTCAGCGGACGATATTCACCCGGCGCCAGCGATTCATCCAGCAGGATGTCGCCGATGCGTTCCCGATGCAGGCCAACCACGTGGTTGCCCACGGCGGCGAACATGCGTTTCACCTGATGGTAGCGGCCTTCGCTGATGGTGAGGCGCACTTCGGTCGGAGTGATAACTTCCAGCAACGCCGGTTTGGTGAGATCTTTTTCGTTATGCAGCTGGACGCCTTTGGCGAACAGCTCCGCGGTCCCTTCCGCCAGCGGGCTTTCCAGCGCCACCAGATAGGTTTTTTCACAGTGGTGGCGCGGCGAGGTAATGCGATGCGACCACTGGCCGTCATCGGTCATCAGCACCAGCCCGGTGGTGTCGATATCCAGCCGTCCGGCGGCGTGCAGCTTATGCGCCACCGGCTCGTCGAGGAAATAAAGGATAGTCGGATGATCGGGATCGTCGGTGGAACAGACGTACCCTTGCGGCTTGTTGAGCATAAAGTAACGCGGGCCATTCTGCTGGGTCAGCGTATTTCCGTCATACTCCACCTCGTGCTCCGGCTGGAGCTTAAAAGAGGCATCTTTCACAATGTCGCCGTCCACGGTAACGCGGCTGCCGCGAATTTCACGCCCGGCAATAGCCCGGCTGACGCCCAGCTGCTGAGCGATAAACTTATCAAGTCGCATGAGATTTTTTTAGCCTGTCATAGTGCTGGAGCGGGCAAATCGCCCGAAAAAGAAGAATTTCACCGGCTAGTATAACGGGCTCTTAACACCACTCAAGGGAAAAGATTCATGGCATACTATTCGCCAGTTAATTAGCCCCGTGAATTCATGACTTTTACATTACGTCCTTACCAACAAGAAGCCGTCGATGCCACCCTCGCCTGGTTCCGTCGCCATACCGAGCCGGCGGCGATTGTCCTGCCCACCGGCGCAGGCAAAAGTCTGGTGATCGCCGAGCTTGCCAGGCTGGCGCGCNGCCGCGTGCTGGTGCTGGCCCATGTCAAAGAGCTGGTGGCGCAGAACCATGCCAAATACTGCGCCCTTGGCCTCGAGGCGGATATCTTCGCCGCCGGTCTGCAGCGAAAAGAGAGCCACGGCAA
Organism: Klebsiella sp. EMBS2024; assembly: GCF_036233805.1. Taxonomy (NCBI): domain Bacteria; kingdom Pseudomonadati; phylum Pseudomonadota; class Gammaproteobacteria; order Enterobacterales; family Enterobacteriaceae; genus Klebsiella; species Klebsiella sp. EMBS2024. The sequence continues at coordinate 2,874,330 of NZ_JAZARW010000001.1, forward strand.
AGTGGTGTTCGGCAGCGTGCAGTCGGTGGCGCGCAATCTCGACCAGTTTCGCAGCGAATTTTCGCTACTCATCGTCGATGAATGCCACCGCATCAGCGATGATGACGACAGCCAGTATCAGCAGATCATCGGTCACCTGCGGCAGGTCAATCCGCAGATCCGGCTGCTCGGCCTGACGGCCACGCCGTTCCGCCTTGGCAAGGGCTGGATCTATCAGTTCCATTATCATGGGATGGTGCGCGGCGATGAAAAGGCCCTGTTCCGCGACTGCATCTATGAGCTACCGCTGCGCTATATGATTAAACACGGCTATCTGACGCCGCCGGAGCGCCTCGATATGCCGGTGGTGCAGTACGATTTCAGTCGCCTGCAGGCGCAAAGCAACGGCCTGTTCAGCGAAGCCGATCTTAACCATGAGCTGAAAAAACAACAGCGTATCACGCCGCATATTGTCAGCCAGATCGTGGAGTTCGCCGAAAACCGCAAAGGGGTGATGATCTTTGCCGCCACCGTGGAACACGCCCGGGAAGTGACCGGCCTGCTGCCGGTAGGCCAGGCGGCGCTGATCACCGGCGAAACGCCTGGGCCGGAGCGGGATCGCATCATCGAGGCCTTTAAAGCGCAGGCATATCGCTATCTAGTGAACGTCGCGGTGCTGACCACCGGCTTCGACGCCCCGCACGTCGACCTGATCGCCATCCTCCGCCCCACCGAGTCGGTGAGTCTTTACCAACAGATCGTTGGCCGCGGTCTGCGCCTGGCGCCGGGGAAAACCGACTGTCTGATCCTCGACTACGCCGGCAATCCGCATGACCTGTACGCCCCGGAAGTGGGGACGCCGAAGGGCAAAAGCGACAACGTGCCGGTGCAGGTCTTCTGCCCGGCCTGCGGCTTCGCCAATACCTTCTGGGGCAAAACCACCGCCGACGGCACCTTGATTGAACACTTTGGCCGCCGCTGCCAGGGGTGGTTCGAAGATGACGACGGCCACCGCGAACAGTGCGACTTCCGCTTTCGCTTTAAAAACTGCCCGCAGTGTAATGCGGAAAACGACATCGCCGCCCGCCGCTGCCGGGAGTGCGACACTATACTGGTTGACCCGGACGATATGCTGAAGGCGGCGCTGAAGCTGAAGGACGCGCTGGTGCTGCGCTGCAGCGGCATGGCCCTGCAGCACGGCGGCGACGAGAAGGGCCCGTGGCTGAAAATCACCTACTACGATGAAGACGGGGCGGATGTCAGTGAGCGCTTCCGTCTGCAGACCCCCGCCCAGCGCACCGCCTTCGAACAACTGTTTATTCGCCCGCATACCCGCACCCCCGGGGTGCCGCTGCGCTGGATAACGCCGGCGGATATCGTGACCCAGCAGGCGCTGCTGCGCCATCCGGACTTTGTCGTCGCCCGCATGAAGGGGCAGTACTGGCAGGTGCGGGAAAAAGTGTTCGATTATCAGGGGCGTTTTCGTCGCGCCAACGAGCTGCGTTAATTACCGGAAAGCTGAGGTTTTGATTGCCCGGGTGTCGTTTGGCGGCTATAATGCCGCCCGCTTTTGCATTCGCAAAGCAGATAATCCGCCTGTTGCTGGGTCGCCTGTAGCAGGCTTTATATATAGAGAGACATCAATGTTTACTATCAACGCAGAAGTACGTAAAGAGCAGGGTAAGGGTGCGAGCCGCCGCCTGCGCGCAGCTAACAAGTTCCCGGCAATCATCTACGGTGGCGAAGCTGCTCCGGTTGCTATCGAACTGGACCACGACAAAGTATGGAACATGCAGGACAAAGCTGAGTTTTACAGCGAAGTTCTGACCGTCGTTGTTGATGGCAAAGAAGAAAAAGTCAAAGTTCAGGCTGTTCAGCGCCACGCGTTCAAGCCGAAACTGACTCACATCGACTTCGTTCGCGCGTAATCGCCGATAGCAAGTTGTATGGCAAGCGCCCCGGGGTCTCAGGCTCCGGGGCGTTTTGTTATCTGCGCTGCCAAAGCTCCGGCGCCTCGTGCACGATGTCGTTAAGCATCCGATGCTTATTCATTCCGGGCAGCCAGAGCATCACCATAGTGACGTTCAGCCCCTGACTGCCGACCTCCGTCGCGATTTCACTGACTCCCTGCCACTCGCCTGGCCGCAAATGGTCCGGTAAAAACCCCCAGCCCCTCCCCTGCTCCAGCGCATGGCGCAACAGGGTAATTTCATTCATATACAGCGTATGGCCGGAAATCTGCAGCCGGCGGGCGATTTGATCGTCACTGCGCCGGTGCATCACTAACTGCGGCGTCAACGAAAGATTCAATAGCGTCAGCGGCCGCGGAGCGTCGTGGAACAGGCTGTCCGCCGCGTAGAAACGCAGATCCACGGTGCCGAGCGCCCGCCACTCCATTTCGCTCCCCAGCGTGCGGTTGTTAGCCTGACAAATCGCCATCTCCGCCACGCCATCGCTCAGCGCCTGCTCGGCTTCGCGACGCGAGGCGCTCCAGCAGCTCAGGCGGATCTGCCGTCGGGCCAGGTTATCGGCCAGCGCACAGAGAAATTCACGCGGCACGAAGGGATCGTACACCAGACGCAGCGCCTGCCCGGCGGTTTGCGGCAGCGTTTGCGCAAAAGACTCGAAAGCCTGCGCCTGACGCAACAGCAGATGCGCCTGGCGAAACAGCTGCTCGCCCTCGGCAGTTAGCGTCAGGCTACGTCCTTCACGGCTGAACAGCCGGTAGCCCAGCGCATCTTCCAGATAGTCCAGCAGATCGCGCAGCGTGGTCCGGTCTTTAGCTAAACGAATGGCCGCCTGCGACAGGCTGCCGGTCTCAGCAATCGTCGCGAAGGCTTCAATCTGTGCGAATGAGTACTGTAGGGTTTTCATCCTTTTTCTCCCTTAAGGGGGAAAATCCCCCATGTGCTGATTTTAGCCGGCGCGCGCCGATTTATATACTGCGCAGCGAATCTATGGCAAACGAGGAAATGACAATGATAAGAAAACCACTGGCCCTGGCGTTAATATTGGCGGCGCTGCCGGCGGCGGCAATAGCGCAACACTGCGGCAGCCTGACGCTGGATGTCTGCCCAACGCCTTACGATCAAACGCTACCCGCGGCCAAAGACATGCTCAGCTGGGATCAGACTTCACGCGTGATTGGCTTTCGCAATGACTATCGCAACTATGCCGGCGATGTCTTCCGCCACGGCGCCTCGACGCCGCTGAAGCGCGCTGAAAAACAACTGACCGATGCCCGCTATACGCTCAACGGCCACACCTGGAATTTGCAGGATTACCTGAAGCGCGAGAACGTCAGCGGTATGCTGGTGCTGAAAGATGGTAAAGTCGCCTGGAAATATCTCGCCGAAGGTAATACCGACACCACCCTGTGGACCTCGCGCTCGGTAGGCAAATCGGTGGTCTCGACGCTGGTCGGTATCGCCATTCAACAGGGTAAAATCCACTCCCTTGATGACCTGATTACCGTTTATGAACCCGAACTGAAAGGCACCGCCTGGGACGGCGTAACGCTGAAGCAGTTGATTCAACACACCAGCGGGGTGGAATGGAATGAAGACTACACCGACCCGCAGTCGCATTTCGCCCGCCTGACCCAGTGTGAAGCGCACCCCGGCGTCTATGCCTGCGTGCGTAAGATCGTCACCGGCCTGGCGCGTCAACACCCGGCGGGCGAGCAGTGGTCCTACTCTTCCGGCGGCGCCTGGCTGCTTGGGGATATCCTGGAGCGCGCCACCGGCATGTCGCTGGCCGCCTGGCTTGAACAGGCTCTATGGCAGCCGGCCGGGATGGCCTACGACGGCGTGTGGCATGCTTATCAGCAAGGGAAGCACGACGTCGGCGCCCACGGCTTTAACGCCACCCTTGAAGACTGGGGCCGCTTTGGTGAATTCGTCGCCCGTGACGGTCGGTTAAGCAATGGCAAACAGCTGGTGCCGGCTGGCTGGTTCGATCAAGCCGCCAGCTGGACTAAGGCGCTAAACTCGGTCTCGGCAGCGCATCCGGAGGGTATTTACGGCTATCAGTGGTGGAATAACGCGATTCCGGCGAATGCGCAAAACGTACAGCCGACGCCGCAGGAAGGGCTTAAAGGGTCGCTGTGGGCGCTGGGGATCTACGGCCAGGTGATCATGGTGAACCGCGCGGAACACCTGGTGATCGTCCAGTGGTCGACCTGGCCGCAGGCGGAACCTTCCTTCAACGCTCAGCCGTTGGAAGCGGCGCTGATGTACAGCGCCATTGCCCGCGAGCTGCGTTAACTCCCCGCTCCTTGCCGCTCAGCCGGCGAGGAGCGTGTCGGCATTCAGCGCCAGGTGTTGCAGCAGGATAATGGTTTTAGCATCCATGATCTCGCCATCGCGAATGGCCTGCAGCGCCCGCGTCAGCGGCCACTCCAGTACTTCAATGTCCTCACCTTCCGCCGCCAGTCCGCCGCCGTCGCCCCGACGGTCATCGGCCTGATATTCGGCGATAAAAAAGTAGAGTTTTTCGGTGACGGAGCCGGGGCTCATAAAGACGGTGAAGACGGGTTCGACACGCGTCACGCGAAAGCCTGTCTCCTCTTCCGCTTCGGCAACGATCCGCGCCTCCGGCGAGGCGTTATCTAACAGCCCGGCAGCCGCCTCAATGAGATATCCGTCGTGGCCATGAGTAAATACCGGAAAACGGAACTGACGGGTCAGGACCACCGTCCGCTTTTGCCGGTTGTAGAGTAAAATGACTGCGCCGTTGCCCCGGTCATAAGCCTCGCGGCTCTGCTCCTGCCAGAGACCGTCCCGACGCAGCAGTTCGAAGGTATATTTTTTCAACGTGTACCAGTTATCCGAGAGCAGCGTCTCGCGAACGTGGCGGACGTGCGGTGCATGTGTTTGCATGTTATTTCCCCTTTGAGGTGACAGCAGGCACCATAACATGCATAATCGTGCACAAACAAGATCATTCGATGAAGGAAAACCGATGCTCGCCAGTCAGAGAAAACAGCAGATCCTCCAGATCCTCACCGAGGAAAAACAGGTGATGTCCGGGGAGCTAAGCCAGCGGTTTAACGTCTCCGAGGACTCCATTCGCCGCGATCTGCGCGAGCTGGCGGCGGAGGGAAAACTGCAGCGGGTCCATGGCGGGGCATTGCCGGTATCCGCCGCCATTGCGCCAATTGAAACGCGCAAAAGCGTGCAGATCGACTCCAAGCAGGCGGTCGCCCGCGCCGCCGCCGCCCTGATCCAGCCGGGACAGGTGGTGATTGTCGATGGCGGCACCACCACCGCGGCGATGATCGGCTTTTTACCCGCCGACCTCAGCTGCACGGTGGTCACCCACAGCCCGGGCATCGCCGTGGCGCTGGTGGACCACCCGCGAATCGAGGTGATCCTGCTCGGCGGCAGAGTATTTAAACATTCGGTTGTCGCCGTCGGCGCCGAGACGCTGGCGGGAATGGCGCGGATCAACGCCGATCTGTTCTTTATGGGGGTGACCGGCGTCCACCCGCGGGCGGGTTTCACCACCGGTGATTACGAAGAGGCAGGCATCAAGCGCGCGCTGACGGCCAGGGCGGCAGAAACCGTGGTAATGGCCTCCCGGGAAAAGCTCAACGCCGCGTCGGCCTTTGCCATCGGCGAGCTGAGCCTCGCCAGTACGCTGATTGTCGATGGAGAACCCGACGCCGCGCTACGCCAACAGTTGGTGCAGAGCGGCGTGGAGATCGTCCCCGTTCAGCGGTAGCGCCGCCGGGGCGCAGGGCTTAATTGCCGCCTGACGTCCGGCGCTGCAACTGGTCGCGCAGGTTCGGCGGGGTACCCTTAATGGTCAGGGTATCAGTGGCGGGATCCCAGAATACGCGTTCGCCCAGCAGCATGGCGTCGAAGTTAATGGTCAATCCGCCGCCGCTGCCGGCAAACTTGGTCAGCTGACGTAAGGTGCTGCGATCCGCCGGGAAGCTCTCTTCCAGCTCATAGCCCTGCTCAGCGGTGAATTCCTGGAAGCTCTTTTCGCTGACGCCGGCGAGCTCTTTGGACAGCGACTCCAGCTCAATCTCTTCCCCAGCCTGCAGCTGTTCGTTGCAGTAGGCGTAGACCTGCTGGCGCACGTTCTGTCGCTCGGATTTATCAAGCTGGGCATCGGCGGCGAAGTCATCCACCGCCTGCAGCAGGCCGCGGTTCTGCGCTTTGGCGTTAAGCCCTTCGCTGGCGCCGAGGAAATCCATAAAGAAATCGGCCACTTTGCGCCCTACCCGCCCTTTCAGGAAGGTCAGATAGCGGGTCGACTCCGGGTTGGTTTCCCACTCGGTGAGATCGATGCGCGCGACGATATCGGCATGGTTAATATCCAGATAATGGGTCGAGCGGATATCCAGCTCTTCGTTGACGCGCATACTGCTCAGGTTATTGAGTACCGCCACCAGCAGATACTCGACCGCAAGGTAACGATACTGGCAGAAGAGGACAATGCCTCCTTCGGCGAACGGGTATTTCGCCAGCTCATCGCGCAGGCGACCGGTCGCCGCGCGGCTAAACGCCAGAAACTCTTCTTCCCCCTGACGCTGCAGGCGCAGCGCCTGGGCCAGTTCGCTCTCTTCATTGAACAAGCCATAGGCTTTGCTTTTGGCGCTATAGACCCGGTGCAGTTCAGCCATCATCTCGACGACCGTCGCGTTCGGCTCCAGCAGTGACTCGCGCAGCACCAGCTCCAGATTTTGTTCATCACGTTTGATTAACTGATGCAGGGCAATCTGGTCGATATCCAGACTCATGTTAAACTCTCCTTTTAGACCGGGCGGTATTCAACCACCGCCGGGTGGCCGACGCAACTGGCGCCACACATTTCGACGTCGTTAACGTCGATTGATGCGCTTTTGCGCCGCGGCGAAAAAATGCGGAAAAAAAGCTGCTGCTACGGTAATATGTTGCCCTTTCACGAACAAACAGATTTTGAGTTTATGCCGCAAATTTCCCGCTATAGCGATCAACAGGTCGAACAGTTGCTCAGCGAGCTGACGAACGTCCTGGAATCACACAAAGCCCCGGTGGACCTTTCACTGATGGTGTTAGGCAATATGGTGACCAACCTGATCAACAGTAGCGTCGCGCCGGCGCAGCGTCAGGCCATCGCCCGTTCTTTCGCGCAGGCTTTGCAATCTTCGATTAACGACGATCCAGCGCATTAAGGATAACAGCAACAGTATATGGTGACTCTACGTCAGCCCTACCGAGAAAAAGTCTCCCAGATGGTTAGCTGGGGGCACTGGTTCGCCCTGTTCAACATGTTGTTGGCCATGGTGCTCGGCAGCCGCTATCTTTTTGTCGCCGACTGGCCGACGACGCTTGCCGGACGACTGTTTTCGTACGTCAGTCTCGTCGGGCATTTCAGCTTTCTGGTGTTTACCAGCTATGTGCTGATCCTCTTTCCGTTGACCTTTATCGTGGTCTCGCAGCGCCTGATGCGCTTCCTGTCGGTGATCCTTGCCACCGCCGGGATGACGCTGCTGCTGATAGACAGCGAGGTTTTTACCCGCTTCCATCTGCACTTAAACCCGGTCGTCTGGGAGCTGGTCATCAACCCTGACCAGAATGAGATGGCGCGCGACTGGCAGCTGATGTTTATCAGCGTCCCGGTCATCTTTTTGATTGAAATGCTCTTCGCCACCTGGAGCTGGCAAAAGCTGCGCAGCCTGACGCGCCGCCGCCATTACGCCCGCCCGGTCGCCTGGTTCTTCTTTTTGTCGTTCGTCAGCAGCCACCTGGTCTATATCTGGGCGGACGCCAATTTCTATCGCCCGATCACTATGCAGCGGGCGAATCTGCCGCTCTCCTATCCGATGACCGCCCGTCGTTTCCTTGAGAAACATGGCCTGCTCGACGCCCAGGATTATCAGCGTCGTCTGGTGGAGCAAGGGGCGCCGGAGGCGGTATCGGTCCAGTATCCGCTTAGCAACCTGCGCTACCGTGACCTCGGCGCGGGCTACAACGTGCTGCTGATCACCGTCGACAACCTGAACTACTCGCGGTTTGAAAAGACCATGCCGGCGCTGGCGGCATTTGCCAAAGAAAACGTTAACTTTACCCAGCATATGAGCTCGGGCAATACCGCCGACAGCGGCCTGTTTGGCTTGTTCTACGGTATTTCGCCTGGCTATATGGACGGTGTCCTCTCGGCGCGTATTCCCGCCGCGCTGATTACCGCCCTCAACCAGCAGGGCTACCAGCTGGGCCTCTTCTCCTCCGATGGGTTTAGCAGCCCGCTGTATCGCCAGGCGCTGCTCTCCGATTTCTCGCTGCCGAGCGCGAAGACCCAGAGCGACGAGCAGACGGCCAATCAGTGGATCGGCTGGCTGGACCGTTACGCGCAGGATGAGAATCGCTGGTTCTCGTGGATCTCGCTCAATGGCACCACCCTCGACGACACGCAGCAGCAGGGCTTTGTCCGCCGCTACAGCAAGGCGGCTGGCGACGTTGATGCCCAGATCGATCGGGTGCTGACTGCGCTGCGCGAAGCCGGCAAACTCGATAATACGGTGGTAATTATTACCGGCGGCCACGGCAAGCCGCTGAATGCGAAACACGACGCGTTCGACTGGTCGCGCGAGCAGCTGCAGGTGCCGCTGGTTATTCACTGGCCGGGCACGCCGGCGCAGGAGATTGCCACCCTGACCGATAACAAAGATGTGATGACTACGCTGATGCAGCGCCTGCTTCACGTTTCGACGCCGGCCAATGAGTACTCGCAGGGAGAAGATCTGTTCAGCGCCGCGCGGCGTCGTAACTGGGTCACCGCGGCCAACGGCGATACGCTGGCCATCACCACCCCGACCATCACCGTGGTCCTCAACCATAACGGCACCTATACCACCTGGAGCCGCGACGGCGAGAAAATTAAAGATCAGAAACCGCAGCTCAGTCTGTTGCTGCAGGTCCTGACTGACGAAAAACGCTTTATCGCTAACTGATTGATTAATTATGAATCAATCGCGCGTGACCCGCTTGCATTCGCCTGGGGAACGGGTAATATTGTTCCCCACGCGTCGGCACGTAGCGCAGCCTGGTAGCGCACCGTCATGGGGTGTCGGGGGTCGGAGGTTCAAATCCTCTCGTGCCGACCAAAAACTCCACAGAAACCAGCCTTTTAAGGCTGGTTTTTTTATGCCTGTTTCCCCTGTTGCCGCCCGCTCGCTTAATTTGTGCCCTTTCTTCAATGTATCGTGAAGATGTACGACTATCCTGATGGTAAATTACGTCGTAGCATCTATTATTCGACCGTATGACTCATAAGCAGGAGCGGATAACATGAGAGTTAATGGACTTACCAAAGGATTTTTCATCCTTATCGTCTTCATTGTAACCCTGGCCTTTTTTGATGTTCTCTCACCCTATTATTCCGCCATCCTTTGGGCTGCGATCCTCGCGGTGATTTTTAATCCGGTCAAAAACAAGATCCGTACCCGCCTCGGCGAGCGCAATGGCCTCGCGGCGCTGATGACCATCGTCATTATCTGTCTTATCGTTTTTACGCCGCTGGCTATCATTCTCTCCTCGCTGGCCTACGAGCTCAATCTGGTGTACAGCAAACTGCAGCATAACGACACCCAGTTTCCGACGGTGGTCGCCAGCCTGTTCGCCCATCTCCCCGGCTGGGCCAGAAGCTTCCTCGCCGATCATAACCTTGATAGCGCGCAGCAGATCCAGCAGCAGCTCTCTGATGCCGCTCTGAAAGGCGGTCAGTATCTGGCCGGCAGCGCGTTTCTGATTGGCAAAGGGACTTTTGGCTTCACCGTCAGCTTCGGCATCATGCTGTATCTGCTGTTTTTCCTGCTGAAGGATGGACCTTATCTGGTGCTGTTGATCCTCGAGTCTCTACCGTTATCAAGCTATGTGAAGCAGCATTTGTTCGCTAAATTCGCCGCTGTGGCCCGCGCCACGGTAAAAGGTACCGTCGCCGTGGCGCTGGCGCAGGGTGCGCTGGGTGGCTTTGCCTTCTGGATCGCCGGTCTGGACGGCAGCATTCTCTGGGGAGCGCTGATGGCGTTTCTGTCGCTTATCCCGGCGGTGGGCTCGGCCATTATCTGGGTGCCAGCGGCCATCTACCTCTTCGCCACCGGCCAGCTGTGGCAGGGCGCCTTTATCGTCGGCTTCTTTGTGATTGTGATTGGCCTGGTGGATAACATTCTGCGTCCACTGCTGGTGGGCAAGGATNCCAGGATGCCGGACTATCTGATCCTTATCGCCACTCTGGGCGGCATGGAGATCTACGGTATCAACGGCTTCGTGATCGGGCCGCTGATCGCCGCCCTGTTTATCGCCTGCTGGAACCTGCTGTCGGGACGAGAACATGCCGGCAATACCGATGAAATCGATGAAGAGTTTATTGAGGAAGCGAAAAATAGCCGTAATGAATAGCTTTCCCGGCAGGGGGCTGGCGGCCCGCCAGCGCCTCTGTTGCGCTCTGCGCGGTCGATGTCTTACCAGTAGATAACACTATTCATTTTGCAAAAATTGGTAAATAAATCTTAACATTCAGCTGAGTGATGATAGGCTATCTCTGTCAGGAACGAAAATAAAGGATGATCAACCGTGAAAAAAATCACTACGCTAGCCGTTTCTCTGCTGACCGCCGCCTGCATGTCCGCTGGCGCATTGGCCGCAGACCAGCCGCTGGAAAAAGTCGCGCCGTTCCCGAAAGCGGAAAAAGGCATGAAGCGTCAGGTTATTCAGCTGCCGCAGCAGCAGGATGAGTCGGCGCTCAAGGTTGAGCTGATGATCGGCCAGACGCTGGAAGTCGACTGCAACCATCATCGTCTCGGCGGGGAACTGGAAAGTAAAACCCTGGAAGGCTGGGGCTATGATTACTATGTCTTTGAGAAGCTGAGCGGCCCGGTATCCACCATGATGGCCTGCCCGGACGGCAAAAAAGAGAAGAAATTTGTCACTGCCGGCCTCGGGGATGACGCCATGCTGCGCTACAACAGCAAACTGCCGATCGTGGTATACACGCCGAGCAATGTCGATGTGAAATATCGCATCTGGCGCGCCGACGAGACTATCGGCAACGCCGTCGTCCGCTAAGGCGAACAGCGCAAACGGCAATAAAAAACGGCAGCCCGCAGGCTGCCGTTTTTGTCAGAGCGTTTATCAGAGCGCGATATCCGCCATCGGCTTGCCGCCGCTCAGCGGCTTCAGCTCCGCCTGCGGTACCTCATCCACCGCCCCAGCTGGCTCATATTTCAGCTCCAGCACTTCACTGGTCCACGCCAGCGCTTTCTCGATCTCCGCCGGATTGCCGTCAAGACGAATACCGTAGGTTGGGATGATCGCCTTCAGCTTGGCCTGCCATTCCGGCGAATTGACTTTATCTTTAAACACTTTTTCCATTAGCTGCAGCATAATAGGCGCCGCGGTGGAGGCCCCTGGCGACGCGNCGAGAAGCGCCGCGACGGTGCCTTCATCATCGCTGACCACTTCGGTGCCCAGGCGCAGTACCCCGCCCTTCTTCGCGTCGCGCTTAATGATCTGCACGCGCTGACCGGCCTGCCACAACCGCCAGTCCTCTTTCCGCGCTTCCGGATAATATTCGCACAGCGCGGCCAGACGATCTTTATCTTTCTGCATCACCTGGCTAATCAGATATTTTACCAGATCGAAGTTGTCCAGGCCGACGTTGAGCATTGGCAAAATATTTGAGGTATTCGTCGAGGCCAGCAGATCCCACAGCGAACCGTTCTTCAGGAAACGGGTCGAGAAGGTGGCGAATGGTCCGAACAGCACCACGCGTTTACCGTCGATAATACGGGTATCGATGTGCGGCACCGACATCGGCGGCGCGCCCACTTCGGCCTGACCGTAGACCTTCGCCAGATGGTGGTTCACCACCTCCGGATTTTCGCAGACCAGGAACTGGCCGCCGACCGGGAAGCCCGCATACTCTTTGGCCTGCGGAATGCCGGTCTCCTGCAGCAGGGTCAGCGCTGCGCCGCCGGCGCCGATAAAGATAAATTTGGCTTTAATGACCCGCTTCTGACGACGATTGTCGGCATCCGCCAGGGTGACCGTCCAGCTCTTGTCGGCGTTGCGCTTGAAGCGACGCACCACGGTGCCCAGCTGTAGGGAGAAATTATCATGCTTTTGCAGACCGGCGATCAGCTGGCGGGTAATTTCACCATAGTTGACGTCGGTTCCCACTTCTGAGCGAGTGGCGGCGACCTTTTGCAACGGGTCGCGGCCTTCCATCACCAGCGGCGCCCAGGCTTTGATCTGCTGATGGTCTTCAGAATAGCGAATACCGCGGAACAGTTCACTTTGCTGCAGCGCCGCGTAGCGCGCACGCAGGAAGTTGACGTTATCTTCGCCCCACACAAAGCTCATGTGCGGCACGCTGTTAATGAAAGATTTTGGTTTGTTCAGGACGCCGCGCGTCACCTGATGCGCCCAGAACTGACGCGAGATATGGAAGGCTTCGTTGATGTCGACCGCTTTGTCGATATTGATGCCGTTGGCGGTCTGCGGCGTGTAGTTCAGCTCCATCAGCGCCGCGTGGCCGGTACCCGCATTATTCCACCCGTTTGAGCTCTCTTCCGCCACGCTGGACATCTGCTCAACCATGGTAATAGACCAGTCTGGCTCAAGCTCCTGCAGCCAGGTTCCCAGTGTGGCGCTCATAATGCCGCCGCCAATCAACAATACATCCGTCTCTTGCTCATGGCGGGTGTTGGTCCGAGTGCTGTTGGGACCAACCGCCTGTGAGCGTGGTACGGCCATCTTTTTATTCATCGGATTTGAGCCTTACTTTACTCGCTGTTTTTATTTAGCGCAGGTGATACGATTCTCACCCCTCACGTTACCACCGAAGCTCAAAAATTTAAATATTGTTTAAATTTTAAGTTCTGTTTTGAGATCCGTTATAAAAATGTTTAATAAATGTATACACCAAATCACTTTTTGTACTGGTGCGCTGACAGATTCCGCGCTATCATCCCTGGTTTTGTGACAGACCGCACGGAAGCAGGGCCTGACACCGCTCCCTCTTTTTTTATAAGCTGCGAACTTTTTTTATGCCTCCAGTTTCTGACCCCGCCGCTTCCGGCAACCTCCGTCCCATCCTCCGCTCCCCGTCTTTACTGACGCGCGAAGTGCTGGCCGGCGTGCTCACCGCCCTGGCGCTCATCCCTGAAGTGATTTCGTTTTCAGTCATTGCCGGCGTTGACCCGCAGGTAAGCCTGATTGCTTCGGTGGTGCTCTGCCTGGCGATGTCAGTCTTCGGCGGACGCCCGGCGATGGTCACCGCCGCCGCGGGCTCGGTGGCGCTGGTGATTGGCCCGATGGTGCATCAGCACGGCGTGGGGTACATTTTACCGGCTGTCATTCTGGCGGGTATTATTCAAATTTTGTTTGGTCTGTGCGGCATGGCTCGCCTGATGCGCTTTCTTCCCCCGGCGGTGATGACCGGCTTCGTCAACGCCCTCGGGATCCTGATTTTCTTTGCTCAGGTGCCGCATTTCTGGAGTCGACAACCGCTAATCGTTGGCCTGTTCGTCCTGACGCTGCTTATCGTCCTGTGGGCGCCGCGCGTTATTAAGGCTATCCCGGCGCCGCTGATCGCCATCGTCGCGCTCACCCTCTATACCGCGACCACCGGCCAGCAGCTGCCGACCGTCGGCGATGAAGGCTCAATGAGCGGCGGCCTGCCGGGGTTCACCGCCCTGACCGTTCCCCTGAACCTGACCACCCTGCAGATAATCTGGCCGTGCGCCCTCAGCATCGCCTTTGTCGGCCTGATGGAGTCCTTGCTGACGGCTAAGCTGGTGGATGATCTCACTCATACCTCGTCGAACAAATCGCGGGAAAGCGCCGGGCTGGGTATCGCCAATATCCTTGCCGGCTGCTATGGCGGCATCGCCGGCTGCGCGATGATCGGCCAGACTATCGTGAACGTGGAAATGGGCCGGGCCCGCAGCCGCCTCTCAACGGTAATCGCCGGCCTGGTGCTGCTCCTGCTGGTGACAGCGCTCAGCCAGGTGATGGCGAAGATCCCGATGGCGGTTCTGGCCGGGGTGATGGTGATCGTGGCGGTGAAAACCTTTAGCTGGCACAGCATTCGCCCGGGAGAGCTGGCGCGTAATCCGTGGCCGGAAACGCTGGTGATGCTGGTGACCGTCGCCGCGACGGTGGGAACCAGCAATCTGGCGATCGGTGTGCTGGCGGGGATTGTCGCGATGGCGATCATCCCCCGCCGNTGCGGGCAAAAGCGCAGGCTACATTAGAAACAGCGTCGCCAGACCCAGAAAAATAAAGAAGCCGCCGGTGTCGGTGATGGCGGTGATCATTACGCTGGAGCCGACCGCCGGGTCACGCCCCAGCTTCACCATGACCATCGGGATTATCACGCCCATCATCGCCGCCATCAGCAGGTTGAGCATCATGGCCAGCGTCATCACCCCGCCGAGCTGCGGATCGTCATACAGCCACCAGGTGATGGCCCCCATAATCCCGCCCCACACCAGGCCATTAATCAGCGCAACGCCCATTTCACGCAGGATCAGAAAGGTAAAGCTGCCGGGCTGGATCTGCTGCAGCGCCATCGCCCGAACGATCATGGTGATCGTCTGGTTGCCGGTGTTGCCGCCGATCCCGGCGACGATCGGCATCAGCGAGGCCAGCGCCACCAGCTGTGAAATGGTGTGTTCGAAGCCGTCGATGACCCGGGAAGCAATAAACGCCGTACACAGATTGACCGCCAGCCATGCCCAGCGGGTTTTCACCGCTTTGCTGACCGGGGCGAAGACATCCTCTTCATCGCTCAGGCCGCCCATCCGCCGCAGATCGTTATCGGTTTCTTCATAAACCACATCGACGATCTCATCGATGGTCAGGCGCCCGATCAGCTTGCCGTCGGCATCAATGACGGCGGCGCTGAGTAAGTCGTCGCGTTCGAAGGTGCGCGCCACCTTCTCGGCCTCTTCGTGCGGCTGAAAGGTGACCGGGTCGCCCTCCATCACCTCCCCCACCCGCTTCTGCGCATCATTGAGCAGAATGGTCTGCAGCTCCAGCTCGCCGAGCAGCAGCTTGTTACGGGTGGTAACGAACAGCTTATCGGTGTTTTCCGGCATTTTTCCGAGACGCCGCAGATAGCGCTGCACCGCCGCCAGGGTGGCCTCCGGTCGCACCGTAATGACCTCAAACTCCATGATCGACCCGACGCTGTTGTCGGCGTAGCGCATAATCTGGCGAATACGGGCGCGCTTCTCGGCCGGCAGGGTCGCCAGCAGCCGTCCGGTTAGGTTGCGCGGCAGATGCTGCAGCAGGTAAACCTGTTCATCGATATCCAGCGGCTGCATGGCCTGCAGCAGCTCGGGGTCGCTCATCTTGTCAATCAGGTCGCCCCAGACGTTCTCTGAGGCCTCCAGCAGCACTTCGCCGCGTTTATCGTCGGGCACCAGGCACCATAGCGCGGTGCGGGCGTCATAGGGAAGCGCTTCCAGCGCATCGGCGAGATCCGGCGGCGGCAGATGCGAGACCAGCATTTCCACTTCGGCCAGGTCATCGGCCAGCGTCCCTTCATCATAGCGCTCAGCCAGCGTCAGTTTGCCCAGCAGCGCGGAAGTCACCGCTTTATCGGTGCTCAAGAGCCAAATCAGACGGGCGCGCTCTTCGTCACGCAAGCGGGCGCTTTTTTTATGCAAAACGGACATCGATCGGGCAATCCTTTTGAGAATGGTGAGCCGGCCTGCGGGCCGGAAGCCTTAAGCATAGCGCGAGGAGGGGGAAATAATAACCGTCAGCGATGTAGACGCTGAAAATTTCAGCGGCGCCCGGGCTTTT
>NZ_JAZARW010000001.1:2890133-2895320 GCF_036233805.1 Klebsiella sp. EMBS2024
TCAGGCCGTACGGGCCACCGCATCGCGGGAAGCCTGTTCCCGCTCTTCGCCGGTAAGTTCGGCGAGCTGGCCAGCGCGCATCTCCAGCAGACGATCGGCGTGCTGGAAGTAGTGATCGTCATGGCTGATGGCGAACACGGTTTTGCCCATCTGCTGCATCAGCGGCAGCAGGACCTGGTAAAACTCGCGGCGGAAATGCGGATCCTGATCCGCCGCCCATTCATCCAGCAGAATGATGTCCCGGGACTCGGCCAGCGCCAGCAGGAGCGCCACGCGCTTCTTCTGCCCTTTCGACAGCCGCAGGTCGGCGATTTTTCCGTTCTCCAGCTGCAGCTTGTGGGCCATTTGCAGACGCTCCAGCCATGTCGCCACCAGCGCCGGATCGGCCTCCTCGCCCTGCGGCCCGAGCAGGCGGTCAAACAGCCAGACGTCGGTAAACACTGCGGAAAACAGTTTGCGGTACTCCTCTGGCCTCTCCGCCGCCAGCGGCTGGCCGTCGACGAGGATCTGACCGGATATTGGCTGGTACAGGCCGGTCAGGAGCATCGCCAGCGTTGACTTGCCGCTACCGTTGCCGCCTATCAGAAACACCAGCTCGCCGCGCTTCAGCGTCAGATTAAGCGGCCCTACCGCAAAGCGCTGGTCCGGATAATGGAAGGTGACATCGCGCAGCTCCAGCGTCTGCCAGTCAGGATGCGCCTGCGGCCGGGGAAAGTCGGCCCGGTACGGGGCGAGGGAGAACTGACGCAGCTTGTTAAACGCCACCTGGGCGCTGAGCAGCGTGGGCAGCGCGCCGACGGCGGAGAGCAGCGGCGTGCGCAGAAACAGCAGCGTCAGGGAATAGGTCGCCGCCACGGCGGTATCGGCCCAGCCGAGGCTGTTGGCCATCCAGAACACCAGCCCGATGGCGCCAAGCATCATAATATTCGACCAGTTGACCGCGCTGAGGTGGAAGGTATCGGCGCGAACGATATGGTGCCGGTACTCCCGGGCGTCCGGGAGGTAGAGCTGGTTAAACACATACTCCGCGCGCTCGCGGTTGAGGGTCAGCTCTTTACGCCCCTCCAGCACCGTCTGATAGTCGTGATACAGTTTATCTTCCGTTTCGCGCAGGCTGGCCATATGTTTGTACACCCGCGAGACCAGCACAAAGCCGCCCCAGATGGTGAGCGCCATCCACAGCGCCGTCACCAGCATCATTTTTCCTGACAGCCAGGCGAGGTAGGCCGCGGAGCCGAAGGTGAGAATGATCCCCTGCACCAGCTCCGGCAGGCGCACAAAGGCGATGGTGATATTGCGGATATCGCTGGTCAGCCCGGCAAGCAGCGACGCGCTGCCGATCTTCTCTACTTGTTCAATCTGGGTATCGAGGATGCGTTTAACAAACTCACCGCGCAGACGATAGACAAAATGGTGGCCGAGGGTGGTTAGCGCCAGCTGCGAACCCAGGGTCACCGCCATCAGCAGCCCCAGCAGACCAAGAAACTCCGGCAGGACCCGCAGCGAGGTATCGACAGCGGTAATCAGACGCAGGTTAATGAAAGCGATTAAGCCGATACCCAGCGCGGCGCTGAGCAGGCTGAGAGCAATAACGCCCAGAAACGGCCAGCGGTACTGGCGCCAGACGAGAGAGAGAAGTTCCATAACAGGCTATCCGCAAAAGCAAAACAGCCAGCAGTTTAAACGGCTCGCCGATGACATCAAGAATAATTCTTATTTTAATACTGGCGACCGCCCGCCTGTCGGAAGGTGAGATTGTAACGACAGTCGCCCGTTTCCGGATGATGCCCCGCTTTTAGCGGCTGAATGCCATGATAAAACAGGCGCGACTCGCCGCCCCAGACCACCACATCGCCATGCTCCAGCAGCAGCCGCTGCAGCGGGTCGCTGCGTTGCAAGCCGCCAAACTGAAAGATGGCCGGCAAGCCCAGCGAGACCGAGACAATCGGCGCCCGCAGATCCTGTTCATCTTTATCCTGATGCAACGACAGTTTTGCGCCAGGACAATAGCGGTTAATCAAACAGGCGTCGGGGGAAAACCCCGGATAGCCGCCGGCGGCGGCCGCCGCCAGCGCCAGTTCATGAAATACGGCAGGCATCGGCGGCCAGGTTTGATCGGTTACCGGGTCGACCGGGGCGTACAAATAGCCCTGGCGATCGGTAGTCCAGCCCAGCGCGCCGCAGTTGGTCATGGCGACCGACATGGTGTACCCGCCCGGCGTGACCATCTGGCGAAACGGCGACTGACTGGCGACGTCGGCTATCGCCTGCAGCAGCGCCGGGGCGCGTTCGCGGGCAAATCGCCGCAGCACCACCGCGCCGGGGGCCAGCGGCTCCTGCCACGGTGGGGTATCGCTAAACAGATCGAGCATTACTCCTCCTCATGTTGGGCCTCGCGCGCCAGCAGCTGCGCTTTTCGCGCCGTTCCCCAGCGATAACCGGACAGGGCGCCATCTTCACGCACCACCCGATGGCAGGGAACAATCACCGCCAGCGAATTCGCCGCGCAGGCGCCGGCCACGGCTCTTACCGCCCGCGGCTGGCCAATATGCTCTGCCACCTGGCGGTAGCTGCGGGTCTCGCCCACCGGGATCTGCCGCAGCGCCTGCNAGACCTGCAGCTGAAACGCAGTGCCCTGCAGATCCAGCGGCAGCGATACCGGCCGCCGGCTGTCGTCGAGGTGGGCGAAAATCTCGGCCATCTGCTGACAAAAATCGGGGTCGCCTTCACGCAGCTCGGCATTGGGAAAGCGCCGGCGCAGGTCGTCGAGCAATGCCGCATCGTTATCACCCGGCAGCACCGCGCAGACGCCGCGCTCGCTCTGCGCCACCAGGCAACGACCCAGCGCGCAGTCGCCCGTGGTCCAGGTTACCACGGTGGCGGCGCCGCCGCGGCGAAACCGGCTGGCGGTCATCCCTAACGCTGCGTCGGCCTGGCGATAATAGCTGCTGCTGTCGGGAAAACCAGCCGCCAGCGCGGCGCGGGTCACCGGTATCCCCTGCTCCAGCGCTTCCCGCAGGCGCTGCGCCCGCCACGCTTGTTGCCAGGCTTTAGGGGTCATGCCGGTGACGGATTTAAATAAACGGTGGAAATGAAACGGGCTCATCGCCAGCTGGCCTGCCAGCGCCTCGAGGGTCAGGGGCGCGTCCTGCTCCAGCAGCCGACAGGCCTGCGCCACTTTGTCGACCCTTTGCTGCTGCGGGTAGTCTTTATCCGGTTGGCAGCGTTTGCAGGGGCGGAATCCCGCCGCCACGGCGGCGGCGACGTCGGCAAAAAAGCGTACGTTTTCCCGCCGCGCGCGCCGCGAGCGGCAGGAGGGACGACAGCAGATGCCGGTGGTCAGTACCGCAAAGACGAACTGACCATCGGCCCGGGTATCACGTTCGCAGACCGCCTGCCAGCGGCGATCATCGGTATCGGCAACTATCGGTTTCATGACGGGTCTCCAGCTGTAAGTGTACCCTCAGTCTGTGGTAAAGCCCGCAGTAAAAAACCCGCAATCTTGCTTTTTAATTTTTCTCGCCGACAAGGAAAGTGCGGAACTGCGGCGACATCCAGGTTTTAAAATCCTCTCCATCTTTAACGATCATGTAGACCGCCAGCCCCTCCTCGCGCACCACCTGCTGCGCTTTTTCCGGCCCCAGCACCATCAGTCCGGTATCCCAGCCGTCCGCCTCCAGCGCCGTTGGCGCAATGACGGTCACGGAGACCAGCTTATGGGTTATCGGCTGCCCGGTCTGCGGATCGATAACGTGCGAGATGCGTTTGCCATCGAGTTCATAGTAGTTGCGATAGCTGCCGGAGGTGCTGATGCCGTGACCATTGATGTCGACAATCGCCTGAACGGCGTTTTCGCGGTCGGTCGGCTTCTGGATCGCTACCCGCCAGGGCTTGCCTTCGCCGTTCATCCCGCGGCTGACCAGCGCCCCGCCCACCGACACCAGATAGCGGGAGATCCCCTCCTGCTCCATCAACCGCGCGAGGTGGTCGGCGGCATAGCCTTCCCCCACGGTGGAGAGGTCGACAAACAGATCGGGAATATCTTTTTGCAGGAACTGCCTGCCGCTCTGATTGATAACCTGTAGATGCTGCAGGCCGGTGCGCGCTTTCGCCGCGGCGATCGCCTGCGCATCCGGGGTGGTGACCGGCTGTTTATCCGGGCCAAAGCCCCACAGGTTGACCAGCGGCCCCACGGTAATATCCATCGCGCCGTGCGTTTTGGCGCCAATCCGCAGCGACAGGGTGACGATATCCGCCATCGCTTCGCTCACCGGCCAGGGTTCGGTAGTGGCGGCATGATTGAAGCGCATCAGCGCTGAGTCGTTTTTCCAGGTCGACAGCAGGCGATCGTCGGCGTCCAGCTGGGCCTGAACCTTGGCGCGCAACGCCTGGGCCTTTGCCTCATCCACGCCAATGACGCTGACCCGCCAGAAGGTGCCCATCGTTTTGCCATCCAGCACGGTGGCCGTCGCGGTGGGGGTCGCAGGAGTGGTAGCTGAATCGCAGCCAGAGAGCAGAACGCAGGCGCCCAGCAGCGCGGCGCGAAAGAAAGTCATATCCATTAATCGAGGCTCCTCTTACCAGGGCGACAAGAGTATACCAGCGAGGTTAAACCGGACATAAAAAAAGGCGCCAGAGGCGCCTTTTTGTTATGCATCTTGCAACTTAGAACTGGTAAACCAGGCCCAGTGCAACCACGTCGTCGGTAGAGATACCGGCTTTACGAGTGAAGTCGTTTTCATCCAGCAGGTTGATTTTGTAGTCAACATAGGTGGACATGTTTTTGTTGAAGTAGTAGGTCGCGCCAACGTCAACATACTTCAGGATGTCCTGGTCGCCGTAGCNNNCCAGATCCTTACCTTTAGACTGCAGGTAAGCCACAGACGGACGCAGACCGAAGTCGAACTGGTACTGAGCAACCACTTCGAAGTTCTGCGCTTTGTTTGCAAAGCCCAGGGAACCGGCGCGGGTCGCGTTGTAGGTCTGGGTGTACTGAGTGGCCAGGTAGATGTTGTTCGCGTCGTATTTCAGACCGCCGGTGTAGGTTTCAGCGTTGTCGCCACGACCCAGTGCCGGAACACTATTCTGCTCGTCGGTACGTTTGGAGTGAGAGTACGCGAAACCAGCGCTGATGCCATCCCAAATATCGTAGGTCAGAGAGGTGCCGAAGCCGTCGCCGTTCTGTTT
>NZ_JAZARW010000001.1:2895354-2896129 GCF_036233805.1 Klebsiella sp. EMBS2024
GCGCCTTCGCCGCTGACGCTGCCGTTTTTACCCTGATACTGCAGAGCAAAGTTCAGGCCGTCAACCAGACCGAAGAAATCAGAGTTACGGTAGGTTGCAACGCCGTTAGCACGGGACTGCAGGAAGTTGTCAGAACCGTAGGTGTCGCCGCCGAATTCCGGCAGAACGTCGGTCCAGGACGTTACGTCGTATACTACGCCGTAGTTACGACCGTAGTCGAAAGAGCCCGCGTCGCCAAATTTCAGGCCTGCGAATGCCAGACGAGTCCATGCCTGATCGCTGGAGCTTTCAGTGTTGTTCGCCTGAACGTTGTATTCCCACTGGCCGTAACCGGTCAGCTGGTCGTTGATCTGGGTTTCGCCTTTCACGCCTACACGCATGTAGGTCTGGTCGCCGTCGACGCTCTTGTCGTCAGAGAAGTAGTGCAGACCGTCAATTTTACCGTACAGGTCTAATTTGTTGCCGTCTTTGTTATAAATTTCAGCCGCATTTGCTGCGCCTGCTACCAGCAGAGCCGGTACCAGGAGGGACAGTACTTTAACTTTCATGTTATTAACCCTCTGTTTGTTATATGCCTTTTATTATGCCACNGCTTACTGATTACCCTTCTAATCAGTCGGCTATTTCATTGTGCTGCAAAATGCAGAATAATCCAACAAGAATATGATACTAAAACTTCTAAGATGTTTCAAAGTTCCCACAAGATGTTTCAATTTGTAAATTCAGCGGAACTTTTTTCACCGCAAAATGGTCAGGGAAATACGCACTAATCATC
>NZ_JAZARW010000001.1:2896135-2924106 GCF_036233805.1 Klebsiella sp. EMBS2024
AATATTTAACCTTTTATAATCAAAGTGATAGACAACAACATATCTATAGCACTGAATGGTAAAACAAAATGATCATTGGTGGCTAAAATAAGAGTCGCTATCATCATTAACTTTATTTATTACCGTCATTCAGTTCTGAATGTCTGTTTACCCCTATTTCAACCGGATGCCTCGCATCCGGTTTTTTTTACCCTTCTTTACACAACTTTAATTTATCTGTGCTATGGCTAATGATTCCCTAACGACTATTAATCAATCAATTAGGCCATCAGTGGTGCATATTCTGCCAATGTCTTGTTATTTCGTGCGATTCTTCCCTTTTGTTTCCGTCAATATCGTCGCCGGTTAACCTTCCCGGCGCGGTTTCATTTACGCTTCGTTTCTAAGATAATTCCTGGACGGCATCGCACCGCTGGCACCAATCTGTAGTATGGATTTACGCCATTAGCCTTTATACTGCCAGCAGCATCTGCTTTGTTGCCAGTTACTCTGGCGCTACATCCTGTTTACAAACAATGATGAGTCGTTCAGCCACAAGATGACCCCGAAAAAATTCTCCCTGATCCCCGGCAACATCAGCCGCTTCTTCATTTTGATGGTTATTGTCCTGCTGGCGACAATGGGGGTGATGATTCAAAGCGCCGTCAATGCCTGGCTGAAGGAGAAAAGCTATCAGGTGGTTGATGTCTCCCACGCTCTGCACCAGCGCATTGACGCCTGGCGCTATGCCACCTGGCAGATCTACGACAATATCGCCGCCACCTCAGTCAACACCGCAAGCGGCGGTCTGCAGGAGACGCGTTTAAAACAGGACGTTTACTACCTGGAGAAACCCCGGCGTAAAACCGAAGCCCTGATCTTTGGCTCCCATGACAGCTCCACCCTCGAAATGACGCAGAAAATGTCCGATTATCTCGATATTTTGTGGGGCGCGGAGACCATTCCGTGGTCGATGTACTATCTCAACGGCCTGGACAATAGTCTGATCCTGGTCTCCACCCTGCCGTTGAAGGACCTCTCTTCGAGCTTCAAAGAGTCAACGATCAGCAGCGTCGTGGAGTCGCGGCGCGCGGAAATGCTGCTGCAGGCTAATACCCTTGATGAGCGCGAGACGTTCTCGCCGTTGCGCCATCTCGCCTGGCAGAACGCGCACTATTTTACGTTACGCACCACCTTCAACCAGCCCGGACACCTTGCCACGGTGGTTGCCTTCGACCTGCCGATTAACGATCTGATCCCGCCCGGCATGACCATCGACAGCTTCCGTATCGAGCCTGACCCGTCGCAAAATCTCGCCACCACGCCGGATAAAGAGAGCGCCGATCATATCGGGATCACCTTTAACGGCATGCAGATTGACATCGCCACCGACATCAGCACCACCGGTATGCAGTTGCTGTGGACGGTACCAATGAGCACCATGCTGCTGGAGTCCATGCAGAACATTCTTCTGCCGCTGCTGCTCAACATTGGTCTGCTGGCGCTGGCGCTGTTTGGTTTTACCACCTTTCGCCACTATAAAGGACGCAGCCATTCGTCTGGCGCCGGGCTCCCCTCCGCCGCCAACAGCGAACTGCGTCTGCTGCGCGCCATTAACGAAGAGATTGTTTCTCTGCTGCCGCTGGGGCTGCTCGTTCACGATCAGGAAGCCAACCGAACGGTTATCAGCAATCCAATTGCCGACCATCTGCTTCCGCACCTGAATCTGCAGAACATCACCAATATGGCGGACCAGCATCAGGGGGTGATCCAGGCCACCGTCAATAATGAGCAGTATGAAATCCGCCAGTATCGCAGCCAGGTAGCGCCGCGCACCCAGATCCTGATCATCCGTGATCAGGACCGCGAAGTGCTGGTCAATAAAAAGCTCAAGCAGGCCCAGCGCTTGTATGAGAAAAACCAGCAGGGACGGGCCGCCTTTATGCAGCACATCGGCAGCGCCCTGAAGCAGCCCGCGCTGACGCTGGCGGCAGAGGCGGCGGCGCTCAGTAGTACAGAGAATCGGACGCTGGCCCAGCATGCCGATGAGCTGGTCAAACTCATCGATGACATTCAGCTCGCCAATCTGCTGGAAAGCGATGCCTGGAAAACCAACCAGACGTTGTTCTCGGTGCAGGAGCTTATTGACGACGTCGTGCCGGAAGTGCTGCCGGCGATGAAACGCAAGGGTCTGCAGCTGCTCATCAACAATGCGCTCCCGGCCGGCGAGCAGCGCTATGGCGACCGTGAAGCTCTGCGGCGCACGCTGGTGCTGTTAATCCAGTATTCAGTGACCACCACGCCTATCGGCAAGATCACCCTCGACGTCTGTCAGGATGAGTCGGCCAGCGATCGCCTGACCTTCCGCATTCTGGATACCGGCAACGGCGTCTCGGCAAACGAGATCGACAATATGCACTTCCCGTATCTCAACGAGACCCAGAGCGACCTGTACGGCAAAGCAAACGCCCTTACCTTCTGGCTATGCGACCGCATGACGCGCAAGCTGGGCGGGCAATTGACCATTAAAGCCCGGGAGTCGCTGGGGACGCGCTATACCCTGCATCTGAAAATGCCGGCCAGCGAAGAGGCGCCAGAGGCGGGAGAGCATTTGCTGGATGACGTTATCGTCCTGCTGGATGTGACTTCCAGCGAAGTGCGGCGGATTGTCACTCGCCAGCTGGAGAGCTGGGGAGCGTCCTGCATCACACCGGACGATCGGGCGACCAGTCAAGCCTTTGATCTTTATTTAACGGATAATCCGTCTAATCTTACTGCTTCAGGCTTGCTTTTAAGCGATGATGAGGTCGGGATACGCAAGATCGGCCCGGGCCAACTGCGGGTCAACTTTAATATTAGCACGGCGATGCAGGAGGCTATCCTGCAGCTTATTGAGCAGCAGCTGGCGGAGGAGGCGGTTCAGCCCGTCACCTCAGGAAACGAGAGTAACGCCGAACTCCATGCCAGCGGCTATTACGCACTGTTTGCCGATACGGTACCGGATGATGTTCAGAGATTGTATACTGAAATCGAAGCGGGCGATTTTGCTGCTCTGGCGCAAACCGCCCACCGCCTCAAAGGGGCATTTGCTATGCTTAATCTGATACCCGGCAAGCAGTTATGTGAAACGCTTGAGCATCTGATTCGCGAAAAGGATGCGCAAGGCATAGAAAAATATATCAGCGACATTGACGCTTACGTCAAGAGCTTGCTGTAGAAGGTAGCCTTATACATGAACACTATGAACGTAATTATTGCCGATGACCATCCGATCGTACTGTTCGGTATTCGTAAGTCACTTGAGCAAATTGAGTGGGTGAACGTCGTTGGCGAGTTTGAAGACTCCACGGCCCTTATCAACAATCTTCCGAAGCTGGACGCCCATGTGCTGATCACCGATCTGTCCATGCCCGGTGACAAATACGGCGACGGGATCACGCTGATTAAATACATCAAGCGCCACTTCCCGGATCTGTCGATCATTGTTCTGACCATGAACAACAATCCGGCGATCCTCAGCGCGGTGCTGGATCTGGATATCGAAGGGATCGTCCTCAAGCAGGGGGCGCCGACCGACCTGCCAAAAGCGCTGGCCGCGCTGCAGAAAGGGAAGAAATTCACCCCGGAAAGCGTCTCTCGCCTGCTGGAAAAAATCAGCGCCAGCGGCTATGGCGATAAACGCCTGTCGCCGAAAGAGAGCGAAGTGCTGCGCCTGTTCGCCGAAGGTTTCCTGGTAACCGAGATCGCCAAAAAGCTTAATCGCAGCATTAAAACCATCAGCAGCCAGAAGAAATCGGCGATGATGAAGCTGGGCGTCGAAAACGACATCGCCTTGCTGAACTACCTCTCTTCCGTCTCGCTGAGCGCGACGGACAAAGAGTAATCTCTTCGCCCTCTCCGTCTCGCCCCGGCGAGACGGAGCTCCCCATTATTCCCGCCCTTTACGCACCCGCGCCGCATATACCGTCAGCGTTTGCTTCAGTACGTCGAGGGTGACCGGCTTGGACAGACAACTGTCCATCCCCGATTCCAGACAGCGCTGCTTCTCTTCCGCCAGGGCATTGGCCGTTACGCCAATCACCGGCAGCGTCAGGCCAAGCTGACGAATGCGCTGCGTCAGGCGATAACCATCCATATTAGGCATGTTGACGTCGCTGAGCACGATATCGATGTGCTGCTTGCTAAGGACGTTGAGCGCGTCGATCCCGTCGTTCGCGGTCACGCACTGGTAGCCGAGCGAACCCAGCTGATCCGCCAGCAGGCGGCGGTTGATCGGGTGATCGTCGACCACGAGGATCATCATGTCGTCGTTATTGCCGGCCTGCGCCTCCGGGGCCATCAGCGCCGGGCTATTTTCCGCACTGGCGAGCGCAACATGGAAAATACGCCCCAGCAGCGGCAGCAGTTCGTGGGGAGTCGTCACGCTGTGCAGCCATTCGCCGGCGGACCGCTCCTGCGGAATACCGATATGACGGCGACAGAAGATGACCATGGCCCTTCCCTGCCATCCGCTCAGCGCCTCATCGTCAGTGAGTAAGACATCCTCGGCGTCCGGCGTTTCGCCGGCATGGCGGCGGACCGTCAGGCCGTGGTAGCTGAGCAGCGAGGTGACGAACATCGCCAGCGAAGTGTTATGAATCGCCAGCCAGCAGGTCTTGCCAGCGAAACCGTCTCTGCTCACCGGTGAGGTATTCTGCACGCCATACAGAGGAATACGGATGGTAAAGCGGCTACCCATCCCCGGCTCGGTTTCGACAGCAATATCGCCATCCATCATGCTGATCAGTTTTTCACAGATCGCCAGGCCAAGGCCGGTGCCCTGAAAATTGCGCTGCACGCCGGTCCCCACCTGGAAGAAAGGATCGAAGAGGCGCAATACCTCTTTCGCCGGGATCCCTTCTCCGGTGTCGCGAACGCTAATCTGCAGATAATCCCCCGCGCACTGGACGTGCAGGACAATACAGCCGGTATCGGTGAACTTTATCGCATTGCTGAGCAGATTTGAGATCACCTGCTGCAGGCGCATCGGGTCGCCGGACATTTGTTCCGGAACGTCCGGCTCGATAAAGCAGTACAGGCCCAGCTGCTTGCGCACCACCAACGGCAGATAGTTAGCGGAGATATGGTTCATGACTTCGCGCGGAGAGAACTCCCGCGGCTCGATCTTCAACTGCTCGGACTCGATTTTCGAGAAATCAAGAATATCGCTGATGATTTTCAGCAGCAGGCTGGAGGAGTTGTTCATCGCCGTCACAAGGCGATCGACGCCTTTCGGCAACGCTTTGGTCTGCAGCAGATCGAGGTTACCGATGATGCCATACAGCGGGGTACGCAGCTCATGGCTAACCGTCGCCAGGAACATCGATTTCGACTGGCTGGCCTGCTCCGCCGCCTGGGCCATCTCCTGCAGCGACTCCTCCATTTTCACGCGGGCGGAAACGTCCACCAGCACGCAAATGGCGACGTTTTCATTGCGATAGCGTGAATGAACAAAGCTAATCTGCAGGTTGGTATGGTTGCTGGTCAGCACGTCGACAAAATTGACCTGCTGGCCGCAGATGATCTGCGTCAGCCGCTGGCGGTCCTCGTGGGTCAGCATGTTCAGGTAGTTGTGCGCCAGTTCATTACTGAGAATATTGGTCCCGTCGGCAGTGCGCAGAATACAGATCCCTACCGGGGCAGAAGCCACAATTTTGCGGTTGAACTGCTCGTGCTCTTCCAGGCGCTGGGCGTCATTCTCCGCGGGGATAAAAATGCGCCGCTCATACATCCGCGCCAGCGCGAACAGCATCGCGCCGCTGAGGATATTAAGAACGATAGCATTGATGATCAGCATACGGATCCGCTCCAGCACCTGATCTACCGAGACGGAATAGACGATGCTCAGGGAGGACGGCGAGAGGCTTTTTTTCAGCACCAGCTCGCGGAAACCCGAACTGTAGCCAAACCACATCCGCTCCTGCATCCACTTCGCTTCGCTCTGGATTTTACCTTCCGCACCGGCCAGCGAAATCAGCGGCTGGCCGTTATCGTCAAAGATCGTCACGCTCATCGGCAGGCTGCCCGGCGTAAAGAAGCTTTCCATGCGGATGGTCTGCTCCACGCCCAGCATCGCCTGCAGACGATTGGCCATATAGACCGGCGTCAGGGCGTAAAAATAGCCCACCCCGGGGCGAACGCCCTGGCTTATCCAGAACAGGTTGTTGCCGCGCTCGTTTTGCGGCGCGTTGCGATATTGCTCTATGCGCTGATGCAGGACTTTCAGCGCCTGATCGCGCTCAATCGGCACGTCCCGCAGGCCAAAGTTGGCCATGCAGAGGTTATCGCTGCCGATGAGAAAGATGCGGTTAAGGTCGTAGGCGGCAGTAAAATTATCCCGCCAGTAGCGCATAAACCATGCCAGCGACTGCAGCGAATTACGCCAGGTGGCGCTCATCGCGCTGCAGTCGGAATCGGGGTACAGGGGTTCAAAGTTGGGCACCGCCATATCGCCGTTTTGCCCTTGCGCTACCGCGTCCCCTGCCGACAAGCGATTACCGGCGACATACTTCAGCTCTTTCATTACATCCGCGGTACGCTGGATATAGCGCTGGGCCTGATCGGCGTTGAGATTAAGCTCCTGATGGATTTCGGCTTCCCGCTCGTGCAGCGCGTTGACGATATAAAACACAGAGACAAACGCAATAAGCAGCCACAGCAATACCGCCAGCGCTCTGAACAGATAACGTGAAACCTTCAGGGTTGTATGAAAAGAGGCAAGATATTTCAATGTGGCGATGCTCGGCCGTCAGGGACTCAACAGAATGCGGTTAAGGTAGCGGTAAACCGGCTTTGCCGCAATGTTAATGCAAAAAGGGCCGGGAAAATACCCGGCCCTTCCAGAACATTTACCTCGGACGATTATTCTTCGTCTTCGGCGATGTCGTCATCGGTATCCGCTTCCGGGGCGATATCGTCATCGCCTTCCGCCGCGCTACCATCGATGGCATCCAGCTCTTCATCATCCACCGGCTCAGCCACGCGCTGCAGACCCACCACGTTTTCATCTTCCGCGGTGCGGATGAGGATCACGCCCTGGGTGTTACGGCCCACGATGCTCACTTCGGAAACGCGGGTACGCACCAGCGTCCCGGCGTCGGTGATCATCATGATCTGATCGCAGTCATCCACCTGCACGGCGCCGACCACGGAACCGTTACGCTCGGTGACTTTGATCGAAATAACGCCCTGGGTGGCACGCGACTTGGTCGGATACTCCGCCGCCGCGGTACGTTTACCGTAACCGTTTTGCGTCACCGTCAGGATCGCGCCTTCGCCGCGTGGAATAATCAGCGAGACGACGCTGTCGTTTTCCGCAAGCTTAATACCGCGTACGCCGGTGGCGGTACGGCCCATGGCGCGAACGGCGTCTTCCTTGAAGCGTACAACCTTACCGGCCGCGGAGAACAGCATCACTTCATCCTGACCAGAGGTCAGATCGACGCCGATCAGCTCATCGCCTTCGTTCAGGTTGACCGCGATGATACCGGCGGAACGCGGACGGCTGAACTCGGTCAGCGCGGTTTTCTTCACGGTACCGCTGGCGGTGGCCATAAAGACGTTGACGCCCTCTTCGTACTCGCGGACCGGCAGGATGGCGGTAATGCGCTCATCGGCTTCCAGCGGCAGCAGGTTGACGATCGGCCGACCGCGCGCGCCGCGGCTGGCTTCCGGCAGCTGATAGACCTTCATCCAGTACAGACGGCCGCGGCTTGAGAAGCAGAGGATGGTGTCATGGGTGTTAGCCACCAGCAGGCGGTCGATAAAGTCTTCTTCTTTAATGCGCGCTGCCGATTTGCCTTTACCGCCACGACGCTGTGCTTCGTAGTCGGTCAGCGGCTGATACTTCACATACCCCTGATGCGACAGGGTGACCACCACATCTTCCTGGTTGATCAGATCTTCGATGTTAATATCAGCGCTGTTGGCGGTGATTTCGGTACGACGTTCGTCGCCGAACTGGTCGCGGATCAGCTCCAGCTCTTCGCGAATCACTTCCATCAGACGGTCGGCGCTGCCGAGAATGTGCAGCAGCTCTGCGATCTGCTCCAGCAGCTCTTTATATTCGTCGAGCAGTTTTTCATGCTCAAGGCCGGTCAGTTTCTGCAGACGCAGATCCAGAATCGCCTGAGCCTGCTGCTCGGTCAGGTAGTATTTACCGTCGCGCACGCCGAACTCTGGTTCCAGCCATTCCGGACGCGCGGCGTCATCCCCGGCGCGCTCCAGCATCGCCGCGACGTTACCGAGATCCCACGCCTGGGCAACCAGCGCCGTTTTCGCTTCTGCCGGGGTCGGCGCGCGACGGATCAGTTCGATAATCGGGTCGATGTTGGCCAGCGCAACGGCCAGCGCTTCGAGGATATGCGCCCGGTCGCGCGCTTTGCGCAGTTCGAAAATCGTACGACGGGTCACCACTTCACGGCGGTGGCGTACAAACGCGGCGATGATGTCCTTCAGGTTCATGATCTTCGGCTGACCATGGTGCAGAGCTACCATGTTGATGCCGAAGGAGACCTGCAGCTGGGTCTGGGAATAGAGGTTGTTAAGCACCACTTCCCCTACCGCATCGCGCTTCACTTCAATCACGATGCGCATCCCGTCTTTATCAGACTCGTCACGCAGCGCGCTGATGCCTTCCACGCGTTTTTCTTTGACCAGCTCGGCGATTTTCTCGATCAGGCGCGCTTTGTTCACCTGATACGGAATTTCGTGCACGATGATGGTTTCGCGGCCGGATTTCGCGTCCACTTCCACTTCCGCGCGCGCGCGGATGTACACTTTACCGCGACCGGTGCGATAGGCCTCTTCGATGCCGCGACGGCCATTGATAATGGCGGCGGTCGGGAAATCAGGGCCAGGAATATGCGCCATCAGCCCTTCAATGCTGATGTCTTCATCGTCAACATACGCCAGACAGCCGTTAATCACTTCCGTCAGGTTATGCGGCGGTATGTTGGTGGCCATCCCTACGGCGATCCCGGAGGCGCCGTTCACCAGCAGGTTAGGAATTTTGGTCGGCATGACGTCCGGAATACGCTCCGTACCGTCATAGTTGTCGACGAAATCGACCGTCTCTTTTTCAAGATCGGCCATCAGCTCATGAGCGATTTTCGCCAGACGAATTTCGGTATAACGCATCGCCGCGGCGGAGTCGCCGTCGATGGAACCAAAGTTACCCTGGCCGTCCACCAGCATGTAACGCAGCGAGAACGGCTGCGCCATACGCACGATGGTGTCGTATACCGCGGAGTCGCCGTGCGGGTGGTATTTACCGATTACGTCACCAACGACACGGGCTGATTTTTTATAGGCTTTGTTCCAGTCATTGCCCAATACGTTCATGGCGTAAAGTACGCGACGGTGTACCGGCTTCAGGCCATCTCGGACATCCGGCAGCGCACGGCCAACAATGACCGACATCGCATAATCCAGATAAGAGTTCTTAAGCTCTTCCTCAATGTTGACCGGTGTAATTTCTCTCGCAAGGTCGCTCATCTAACCGCTATCCCTCTACTGTATCCCGGATTCAAAGGTCGCAAATTATAACACAGCCGCGCTAATAGAGGTAAAGCAATACGGTTTATTCATGGCGCGCTGCTGATATACTCGCAGGTCTGAACAGAAAAGGAGTAAAAGCGCCCATGAATGCCGAAAAAACGTCGGTAGCCCCTAACGTCGATCATGCTGAAATCGCCAAATTCGAAGCCGTCGCCTCGCGCTGGTGGGATCTGGAGGGCGAGTTCAAACCGCTCCACCGCATCAACCCGCTGCGGCTGGGCTATATTGCCGAACGCTCCGGCGGCCTGTTCGGTAAAAAAGTCCTCGATGTCGGCTGCGGCGGCGGCATCCTCGCCGAGAGCATGGCGCGCGAAGGCGCGACGGTCACCGGGCTGGACATGGGGGCCGAACCGCTGCAGGTCGCCAGGCTGCACGCCCTGGAGAGCGGTATTCAGGTAGACTATGTTCAGGAAACAGTTGAGGAACATGCCGCGAAGCATCCCCAGCAGTATGACGTCGTGACCTGCATGGAGATGCTGGAGCACGTCCCCGACCCGCAGTCGGTGGTGCACGCCTGCGCGCGGTTAGTGAAGCCCGGCGGCCAGGTCTTCTTCTCCACCATCAACCGCAACGGCAAGGCCTGGCTGATGGCGGTAGTCGGGGCGGAATATGTCATGAAGATGGTGCCCAAAGGCACTCATGATGTGAAGAAGTTTATCAAGCCGGCCGAGCTGCTGGGCTGGGTAGATCAGACTACTCTGAAAGAGCAGCATATCATCGGTCTGCATTACAATCCGCTGACCAATACCTTCAAGTTAGCGCCGGGGGTTGATGTTAACTATATGTTGCATACCACCGCCAAACAGGACTGAGGTCAGCACCTCCGCTTATGATGATTGCGCGGCATCAAGCCGCGTGATTATTTCTTCCGATGAAGAAATCAGCACTCGATCAAATTTTCATTTTTTTTTCTGTTTTATTGACTTCTTCTCCAGGCCTTATGCGACGTGGACTTGCGGATTATTACCCTTCCGCAACCTCAATTTAACGTCAAAATCAACCCTTGTACTCAAAAGATTCCTTACTAAAATACTCACCATATAGCGTTTCTTTTATCGACAACCCCCTACATATAGTATTTATCCACAGAGTTAGTCACAACGGCCTTCTGTGGATAAACGGGGGATATTTTCTTTCACGGACAGGTAAAATCCACATGAATCAGAGTCTGCTGGTGACAAAGCGCGACGGGACCACCGAGCGCATCAATCTCGACAAAATCCATCGCGTACTGGATTGGGCGGCAGAAGGACTGAATAACGTTTCGATTTCCCAGGTAGAACTGCGCTCCCATATCCAGTTCTATGACGGCATCAAAACCGCGGACATCCACGAAACCATTATTAAAGCCGCTGCGGATCTGATCTCCCGCGACGCACCGGATTACCAGTACCTCGCCGCGCGTCTGGCGATTTTCCATTTGCGTAAAAAAGCCTTCGGTCAGTTTGAGCCGCCGGCGCTCTACGATCACGTGGTGAAGATGGTCGAGAAAGGTAAATACGATCATCATCTGCTGGAAGACTACACGGAAGAAGAGTTCCAGCAGATGGACGGTTTCCTCGACCACTGGCGCGACATGAACTTCTCCTACGCAGCCGTTAAACAGCTGGAAGGCAAGTATCTGGTACAAAACCGCGTCACCGGCGAAATTTATGAGAGCGCGCAGTTCCTCTATATTCTGGTCGCCGCTTGCCTGTTCTCGAACTATCCGCGCGAAACGCGTCTGGACTATATCAAGCGTTTCTACGACGCGGTGTCCACCTTTAAAATCTCGCTGCCGACGCCGATCATGTCCGGCGTGCGTACCCCAACCCGTCAGTTCAGCTCCTGCGTGCTGATCGAGTGCGGCGACAGCCTGGATTCCATCAACGCCACCTCCAGTGCGATTGTGAAATACGTTTCCCAGCGCGCCGGCATCGGCATCAACGCCGGACGCATTCGCGCGCTGGGCAGCCCGATCCGCGGCGGCGAAGCCTTCCACACCGGCTGCATTCCGTTCTACAAGCATTTCCAGACCGCGGTGAAATCCTGCTCGCAGGGCGGCGTACGCGGCGGCGCGGCAACCCTCTTCTACCCAATGTGGCATCTGGAAGTGGAAAGCCTGCTGGTGCTGAAAAACAACCGTGGTACCGACGCCAACCGCGTTCGTCACATGGACTACGGGGTACAGATCAACAAGCTGATGTACACCCGTCTGCTGAAGGGCGGCGATATTACCCTGTTCAGCCCTTCCGACGTCCCGGGCCTGTATGACGCCTTCTTCGCCGATCAGGACGAGTTTGAGCGCCTGTACACCCAGTACGAGCAGGACGACAGCATTCGTAAGCAGCGTATTAAAGCCGTTGAGCTGTTCTCGCTGATGATGCAGGAGCGCGCCTCTACCGGCCGCATCTATATCCAGAACGTCGACCACTGCAACACCCACAGCCCTTTCGATCCGGTAGTCGCCCCGGTGCGTCAGTCTAACCTGTGCCTGGAGATCGCCCTGCCGACCAAACCGCTGGAAGATGTCAACGACGAAAACGGCGAAATCGCGCTGTGCACCCTGTCGGCCTTCAACCTCGGGGCTATCGACAGCCTCGACGAGCTGGAAGAGCTGGCGGTGCTGGCGGTGCGTGCTCTGGATGCGCTGCTCGACTATCAGGATTACCCCATCCCGGCGGCTAAACGCGGTGCGATGGGGCGTCGTACGCTGGGTATCGGCGTGATCAACTTCGCTTACTATCTGGCGAAGCATGGCAAACGCTACTCCGACGGCAGCGCCAACAACCTGACGCACAAAACGTTCGAAGCGATTCAGTACTATCTGCTGAAGGCCTCTAACGAGCTGGCTATCGAGCAAGGCGCCTGCCCGTGGTTCAACGAAACCACCTATGCGCAGGGCATCCTGCCGATCGATACCTATAAGAAAGATCTGGACGGCATCGTCAGCGAACCCCTGCACTACGACTGGGAAGCATTGCGCGAGTCCATTAAAACCCACGGCCTGCGCAACTCCACGCTCTCCGCGCTGATGCCGTCCGAGACCTCGTCGCAGATCTCCAACGCCACCAACGGCATTGAGCCGCCGCGCGGCCACGTGAGTATCAAAGCGTCCAAGGACGGTATCCTGCGCCAGGTGGTGCCGGATTACGAAAACCTGCAGAACGCCTACGAGCTGCTGTGGGAGATGCCGAACAACGACGGTTATCTGCAGCTGGTGGGTATCATGCAGAAGTTTATCGACCAGTCGATCTCTGCCAACACTAACTACGATCCGACGCGCTTCCCGTCCGGAAAAGTGCCGATGCAGCAGTTGCTCAAAGACCTGCTCAACGCCTATAAATTCGGCGTCAAAACGCTGTACTATCACAACACCCGTGATGGCGCTGAAGACGCCCAGGATGACCTGGCCCCGTCCATCCAGGACGACGGCTGCGAAAGCGGCGCTTGTAAGATCTAAGGTATTTTTGCCGGGTAACGCTACGCTTACCCGGCCTACGTTTGTGTAGGCCCGGCCAACCCATTCCTGCCGGGCAATACAGTTCAACAGGACTCACTTCAATGGCATACACCACTTTTTCACAGACGAAAAACGATCAGCTGCTGGAACCTATGTTTTTTGGCCAGCCGGTTAACGTGGCCCGCTACGATCAGCAAAAATACGACATCTTTGAAAAGCTGATTGAAAAGCAGCTCTCCTTCTTCTGGCGCCCGGAAGAGGTTGACGTTTCCCGCGATCGCATCGACTACCAGGCGCTGCCGGAACACGAAAAACATATTTTCATCAGCAACCTGAAGTACCAGACGCTGCTCGACTCCATCCAGGGCCGTAGCCCGAATGTGGCGCTGCTGCCGCTGATCTCCATCCCGGAGCTGGAGACCTGGGTAGAAACCTGGGCCTTCTCCGAGACCATTCACTCGCGTTCGTACACTCACATCATCCGCAACATCGTCAACGACCCGGCGACCGTGTTCGACGACATCGTCACCAACGAGCAGATCCAGAAACGTGCGGAAGGCATCTCTCACTATTACGATTCGCTGATCGAGATGACCAGCTACTGGCATCTGCTGGGCGAAGGCACCCACACCGTCAACGGCAAAACCGTGACCGTGAATCTGCGCGAGCTGAAAAAGAAACTCTATCTGTGCCTGATGAGCGTTAATGCCCTGGAAGCGATCCGCTTCTACGTCAGCTTCGCCTGCTCCTTCGCCTTTGCCGAACGCAAACTGATGGAAGGCAACGCCAAAATTATCCGCCTGATCGCCCGCGATGAAGCGCTGCACCTGACCGGCACCCAGCATATGCTGAACCTGCTGCGCTCCGGCAGCGACGATCCGGAAATGGCGGAAATCGCCGAAGAGTGCAAGCAGGAGTGCTATGACCTGTTCGTGCTGGCGGCTCAGCAGGAGAAAGAGTGGGCGGACTACCTGTTCCGCGACGGCTCGATGATCGGCCTGAATAAAGATATTCTCTGCCAGTACGTCGAGTACATCACCAATATCCGCATGCAGGCGGTGGGCCTCGATCTGCCGTTCCAGACCCGCTCCAACCCGATCCCATGGATCAACACCTGGCTGGTCTCCGACAACGTTCAGGTGGCGCCGCAGGAAGTGGAAGTCAGTTCTTATCTCGTCGGCCAGATCGATTCTGAAGTCGATGCCGACGATCTGAGCAACTTCCAGCTGTAATGAAGCGGATCTTCCTGAAAATCTCTGACACTCGCCTTGAGTGTCAGGATGAACACCCTTCCCTGCTGGCGGCGCTGGAGTCGCATAATATCGACGTCGAATATCAGTGCCGCGAAGGCTACTGCGGCTCCTGCCGCACTCGCCTGGTCTCCGGCCAGGTTGACTGGCTGACCGAGCCGCTGGCCTTTATCCAGCCGGGAGAAATTTTGCCCTGCTGCTGCCGGGCGAAAGGCGATATTGAGATCGAGATGTAGTCTTGTCAGGTGGCGCTACGCTTACCTGACCTACTGTTCCAGGACCGGCCGTTTACGCACTGCCGCCCTGGGCTGCTGAAACTGCCGGTGTTGACGGCCTCAAAATCGCTGAGACGTTCCCGGAAGGCCGGGGCAGCCCGCATGGATGCGGGCTGAGGGCCGTGTTTTGCATGGACGCTACCTCGGCCCGACCCGAAGCCTGCAGGGATAAGTCGAAGGGACCGCGCAGCGGCGATTTTGCTGGCCGGAGCCCGGGGGTACAGGGGGAGGCGGCGACTGGCCTCCCCCTGTGCGCTCCCTGCGCTATGAAAGGCATAACGCAGAAGAAATATCGGGAGCGCAATCTTCCAGGAAATAACATAGAACAAACGTTATTCCCGGGTCGAAATCGTTGCACGCCGAGAACAGTGTCAACAAAACCGCAGTTCGTACGCCGGGTAAGGCGTAGCCGCCACCCGGCTTTTTAGCGTTTCGCGTCCAGGAACTGCACCGCTTTATCCGGGAAATCGGTAAATAAGCCGTCGACGCCCGCCTGGTTATACAGCACGTCATAGAGCTGATTAACGTTAGTCGCGTACTCCGGCAACTGATCCGCGCGCACGGTGTACGGATGCACCTGCAGATGGCTGGCATGCGCCTCTTTCACCATCGCCGTCAGCTTCACCGCCCCCGGCTTCGAGCCTTCCGCTACCAGCATATGGTAATCCGGGCCGATGCCGTCCGCGTACTGCGCAATCTGCGCCATCGCCCCTGGCTTGAACATCCAGTCATAGCTGTAGTTCACCCACTTACCATCGGCCTGTTTCTGCTGGGTTTCATTCCAGTCGGTATAGGCGATGAGCTGCACCAGATTGAGATCCATCCCCATCTTCGGCTCCAGCTCATTTTTAATGCGTTTGAGCTCGTTGGCGTCAAAGCACTGCAGATAAACCTTATCCTGCTTGCTGGTATAGCCATATTCCTTCAGCACCTTCAATGTGCTGGCGGCAATATCTTTGCCTTCCTGGTGGTGGAACCACGGCGCTTTGATTTCCGGGTAGATACCGATGTTTTTGCCGGTTGAATGGTTCAGCCCCTGGACAAACTCAATCTCCTCTTCAAAGGTATGAATACGGAAATCGGATTTGCCCATCGGGAATCGCCCGGGATAGGTTTGCACGTTCTTACCATTTTTCGGCTCAAAACCTTCGGTGAACTTCAGCGACTTAATCTCGTCCAGGGTAAAGTCGATGGCGTAGAAACGGCCATCTTTACGCGCCCGCTGCGGGAAACGCTGCGCAACGTCAGTCACCCGATCGAGATAGTGGTCGTGTAACACCACCAGCCGGTCGTCTTTGGTCATAACCAGGTCTTGCTCAAGGTAATCCGCCCCCTGAGCGTAAGCCATCGCTTTCGCCGGCAGGGTATGTTCCGGCAGATACCCGCTGGCGCCGCGGTGGGCGATGACCATTTTATCAGCCGCTGTCGCGCTGAAGCACAGCGCCGAACTGGACAGAATCATTCCGCTCATCAGCGCGGTGAGTTTCATTTTCATCGCCGCTCCTTAGGCTTGTTTCAGCTGTTGGTGATGGCGACGTTCACCGAGCATCACGATAACCAGCAGGATAACCGCCAGCACGCTGCCGCCGATCATCACCATAAAGCCGCCGTCCCAGCCGAAGAAATCGACGGTGTAGCCGACGATAGCGCTCGCGGCCACGGAACCGCCAAGATAGCCGAACAGGCCGGTGAAGCCCGCGGCGGTCCCGGCGGCTTTTTTCGGCGCCAGCTCGAGGGCATGCAGACCAATCAGCATCACCGGGCCGTAGATCAGGAAGCCAATGATGATCATACAGGCCATATCGACGCCCGGATTGCCCGGCGGATTGAGCCAGTAAACGACAGTGGCGATGGTCACCAGGGTCATAAAGAACACGCCGGTGGCGCCGCGGTTGCCTTTAAACACTTTGTCCGACATCCAGCCGCACAGCAGCGTGCCCGGGATCCCCGCGTACTCGTACAGGAAATAGGCCCAGGAGGATTTATCCAGCGCGAAGTGTTTGACTTCTTTCAGGTAGGTCGGCGACCAGTCGAGAATGCCGTAGCGCAGCAGATAAACGAAGACGTTAGCGATAGCGATGTACCACAGCAGCTTGTTCGGCAGAATGTATTGCATAAAGATCTGCTTCGCCGTCAGCTCTTCTTCGTGCTTTTCGCTGTAATCGTCCGGGTAGTCGTTTTTATATTCTTCAATCGGCGGCAGACCGCAGGACTGCGGGGTGTCGCGCATCATTGCGAAGGCGAAAATCGCCAGCAGAATGGCGCCGAATGCCGGCATATACAGCGCCGCGTGCCAGTCGTTAAACCACGCCATCCCTAACAGGAACAGCAGCGGCGGAATGCCGCCGCCGACGTTATGCGCGCAGTTCCACACCGAGACAATCCCGCCGCGCTCTTTCTGCGACCACCAGTGCACCATGGTCCGGCCGCACGGCGGCCAGCCCATCCCCTGGAACCAGCCGCAGAGGAACAGCAGCACGAACATTATCATGATGCTGGACGTCGCCCACGGCACGAAGCCCATCACCAGCATCACCAGCGCGGCGAGGATCAAGCCAGCCGGCAGGAAAATGCGCGGATTCGAGCGGTCAGAGACCGATCCC
The DNA here is from genome assembly GCF_036233805.1 of Klebsiella sp. EMBS2024. NCBI lineage: Bacteria > Pseudomonadati > Pseudomonadota > Gammaproteobacteria > Enterobacterales > Enterobacteriaceae > Klebsiella > Klebsiella sp. EMBS2024. Next base: position 2,913,282 of record NZ_JAZARW010000001.1, read on the forward strand.
ATGATGAATTTCGAAAATCCATAGGCGATGGAGATACCGGAAAGGGCGAAGCCGAGGTCGCCACGAGAGAACCCCTGCTCGATAAGATAAGGCATCGCCAGGGCAAAGTTCTTACGAACCAAATAGTAGGCGGCATAACCAAAAAAGATGCCAATAAAAATCTGCCAGCGTAATCGGCGATATAGCGGGTCAATCTCCGCTGCTGGCAAACGCGCTTTATGCGCGGCGGGTTTAAAAATACTTAACATATCAGCCTCCGTGGCCCTTGCTGTTTTCTACTGACGTCACGACAAAATCCCAGATTAATCACCAACTTCAAATATGGTCGCGATGGTAGGCAATACGTAGAGTTGATACTGTGAAACATCGCACAATTTGTTACAGAAATATGACAAAACGTTCCAATGTGAGCACGAAATCACATAACACGCTCAAATAACGCGCGAATATGCTCGAAATCAAACAATAACCTTACTAATTGTGGCTAAATGGCGTTAAACGAAAGCAGAGGAGCTGAAGATGACGGGACGTCTTGATAGCGAGGTCATTATCATCGGCGGCGGAGCAACCGGCGCCGGTATCGCCCGCGACTGCGCCCGGCGCGGATTACGAACGCTGCTCATTGAGCGCCATGATATCGCCACCGGGGCGACCGGCCGGAATCATGGACTGCTGCACAGCGGCGCCCGCTACGCGGTGACCGACAACGAATCCGCCCGCGAATGCATCAGTGAGAACCGCATCCTGCGCCGCATCGCCCGCCACTGTATTGAACCGACCAATGGGCTGTTTATCACCCTGCCTGAAGATGACCTGGCATGGCAGCAAACCTTTATCGACGCCTGTCAGCAGGCTGGCATAGAGGCCACGCCGCTCTCGCCGCAGGAAGCGCTGCGCCGGGAGCCCGCCGTCAACCCGACGCTGCTGGGCGCGGTGCAGGTCCCGGACGGTACCATCGACCCGTTTCGCCTCACCGCGGCCAATATGCTCGACGCCCGCGAACACGGCGCGCAGATCCTTACCGGCTGCGAAGTAACAGGCCTGCTGCGCCGGGGCGATCGCGTCTGCGGCGTCCAGGTATACGACCGCCAACTTCACCAGGCCCGCACTCTGTACGCCGGGATGGTGGTTAACGCCGCCGGGATCTGGGGGCAGCGTATTGCGGAATATGCCTACCTGCGCATCACCATGTTCCCGGCGAAGGGATCGCTGCTGATCCTCGATCATCGGATTAACAACCTGGTGATCAACCGCTGCCGTAAGCCGGCCGACGCCGATATTCTGGTGCCCGGCGATACCATCTCGCTGATCGGCACTACCTCAATGCATATTCCTTATGACGAAATTGACGACAACCGGGTAACAGCGGCGGAGGTCGATACCCTGCTGCGCGAAGGGGAAAAGCTGGCGCCGGTCATGGGCCGCACCCGGATCCTCCGCGCCTACTCCGGCGTCCGCCCGCTGGTGGCCAGCGATAACGATCCCAGCGGGCGCAGCGTCAGCCGCGGCATCGTCCTGCTCGACCATGCCCAGCGTGACGGTATGGAAGGCTTCATTACCATCACCGGCGGCAAGCTGATGACCTATCGCCTGATGGCCGAGTGGGCCACCGACGCCGTCTGTCGTAAGCTGGGAAACACCACCCCCTGTACCACGGCCGAAGCCCCGCTGCCCGGTTCACAGGAGCCAACGGAAAGTACCCTGCAAAAGATTATCTCCCTCCCCACCCCGCTGCGCGGCTCGGCCGTCTACCGTCACGGCGATCGCACCCCGTCCTGGCTTGGCGACAGCCGCCAGCACCGTAGCCTGGTCTGCGAATGTGAAGCCGTCACTGCCGGTGAAGTGAAATACGCGGTGGAAAACCTGGCGGTCAACACCCTGCTCGACCTGCGCCGCCGCACCCGGATTGGCATGGGGACCTGTCAGGGGGAACTCTGCGCCTGCCGCGCTGCCGGCCTGCTGCAGCGCTTTAACGTCACCACGCCCGCGCAGTCGTTAACCCAGCTCTCGGAATTTCTCAATGAACGCTGGAAGGGCGTGCAGCCCATCGCCTGGGGCGATGCGCTGCGCGAAAGCGAATTCACCCGCTGGGTCTACCTCGGCCTGTGCGGATTGCCACAGGAGCACCGGGATGAAGTTTGATTGCGCGATTATCGGCGGCGGGCTCGCCGGCCTACTGTGCGGGCTGGCCCTGAATCAGCACGGCCTGCGCAGCGTCATCATCAGCCGCGGGCAGAGCGCGCTGCATTTTTCCTCCGCGTCGTTAGACCTGCTCTCGGCGCTGCCCAACGGCGATAACGTCACTGACGTCGCACAAGGTCTGCAGCAGCTCGCTGAACAGCTTCCTGAACACCCTTATTCCCGGCTCGGCGCCGAGGCGGTGCTCGAATACGCTACGCAGTCCGAAGCCCTGCTGGCCGCCTGCGGCGCGGTGATGCAGGGCGATGCGCGCCGGCCGCACCGGCGGGTAACGCCGCTGGGGACGTTGCGCCCGGCATGGCTGTCGCCCCTTGAGGTGCCTGTCGCGCCCCTGCCGTCGCAGGGCGCCTGTCTGGTGGGGATCAGCGGCTTTGCTGATTTTCAGCCGCATCTCGCCGCCGCCGCGCTCGGTCAACACGGAGTTACCGCCGCGGCGGTGGAAATCGAGTTACCGCTGCTGGATGTGCTGCGTGACAACCCGACCGAGTTTCGCGCCGCCAATATCGCCCGCGTCCTGGATGATGAGAATATGTGGCCGGCCCTGCATGCAGCGCTGCTACCGCTGGCGCAGCAGTATGACCTGCTGATCATGCCCGCCTGTTTTGGCCTCGCCGACGATCGCCTGTACCACTGGCTGCAGGCGCGTCTACCCTGCCCGCTGCGTCTGCTGCCGACGCTGCCGCCTTCGGTTCCCGGGATGCGTTTGCATTCTCAGCTGCAACGCCAGTTCATTCGCGAGGGCGGCGCCTGGCTCGCAGGCGATGAGGTGGTGAAAATCAGCCATCGACAGAACGCCGTCGAGGCGGTCTGGACGCGCAATCACGGCGATATTGCACTGCGTCCGCGCTTTACCGTGCTGGCCAGCGGCAGCTTTTTCAGCAACGGTCTTGTCGCCACTCGCGATAGCGTGCGCGAGCCGATCCTCGGCCTCGACCTTCACCAGACCCTGCCACGGGAAAGCTGGTACCAGCGCGATTTCTTCGCCTCACAACCGTGGCAGCGCTTCGGCGTGAAAACCGATGCCCTGCTGCGCCCCCTGCTGGGCGGGCAGCCGTTCCATAATCTGTTCGCCATCGGCTCATTGCTCGGCGGGTTCGATGCCATTCAGCTCGGCTGTGGCGGCGGCGTCTGCGCCGTTACCGCGCTGCACGCCGCCAGACAGATCCACGCCCTTGCCGGAGGCCGGCCATGAACGATACCCGTTATGAAAGCTGCATTAAGTGCACGGTCTGTACCACCACCTGCCCGGTAAGTCGGGTCAATCCGCGCTATCCGGGCCCGAAACAAGCGGGGCCGGACGGCGAACGCCTGCGTCTGAAGGATGGCGCGCTGTACGACGAGGCGCTGAAGTACTGCATTAACTGCAAGCGCTGCGAGGTCGCCTGCCCGTCGGATGTGAAAATTGGCGATATCATTCAACGCGCCCGGGCACAGTACGGCCAGCAAAAGCCGACCCTGCGCGACGCCATCCTCAGCCATACCGACCTGATGGGTACCCTTTCCACCCCCTTTGCCCCCCTGGTCAACGCCGCCACCGGCTTAAAACCGGTGCGCCGTCTGCTCGACGCGACGCTCAACATCGATCACCGGCGTACGCTGCCGAAATATGGTTTCGGCACCTTCCGCCGCGCTTACCGCCAGCTCGCCGCCCGTCAGAAGCAGTACAGCGAACAGGTGGCTTTCTTTCATGGCTGCTACGTCAACTATAACCATCCACAGTTGGGTAAAGATCTGATTCGCGTCGTCAACGCGCTGGGTACCGGGGTGCAGTTGTTATCAAAAGAAAAATGCTGCGGCGTACCGCTGATCGCCAACGGTTTTTTCGACAAGGCGCGTAAGCAGGCGCAGAGCAACGTCGCCGCGATGCGGGAAAACACGCTACCGATCATTGCCACCTCCTCGACCTGCGCCTTTACGCTACGTGATGAATACCCCCATCTCCTCGATGTCGATAACAGCGATCTTCGCGATCGCGTCGAGCTTGCCACCCGCTGGATCTGGAAACAGCTGGCTGCCGGCAGGACGCTACCGCTGCGCCCGCTGCCGCTGAAGGTGGTCTATCACACCCCGTGTCATATGGAAAAGATGGGCTGGTCGCTGTATACCCTCGAGCTGCTGCGGCTGATCTCCGGCCTGCAGCTGGAGGTGCTGGATTCACAGTGCTGCGGCATCGCAGGCACCTACGGGTTTAAAACTGAGAATTACGCGGTATCCCAGGCTATCGGCGCCCCGCTGTTCCGTCAGATTGAGGAGAGCGGGGCCGACCTCGTCGTCACCGACTGCGAGACCTGCAAATGGCAGATTGAGATGTCCACCAGCAAACGCTGCGAGCATCCGCTGACGGTGCTGGCGCAGGCGCTCGTCTGAGCCCAGCGCCAGCCTGTGCCGTCAATAGCTCGTTTTCTCTTGCGGCTGGGCGCTGGCAGATTTAAACATCGCCAGCCGGCGGTCCAGCGCCTGGGTATACAGCATGGTATCCACCCCGACGGCGACAAAGTTGGCCCCCCAGGCAAGACATTTTTCCGCCATCGCCGGGTCGACCGCCAGAAATCCGGCCGCTTTCCCCGCCGCGCGAATGCGCCGGATGCTCTGCTCGATCACCCGCTGCACGTCAGGGTGACCGGCATCGTCCGGGTAGCCCAGCGAGGCGGAGAGATCCGCCGGACCGATAAACACCCCGTCAATGCCGTCCACCTCGAGAATAGCGTCCAGGTTCTCCAGCGCGGTTCGGCTCTCGACCTGAATCAGCAGACAGAGTTCGTCATTCGCCTCCGCCATATAATTCTCCACCCTTCCCCAGCGCGCCGCTCTCGCCACGCCGGCGCCAACGCCGCGGCTCCCGATGGGGGGATAACGGGTCGCTGAGACCACCTCCCGAGCCTGCTCGGCGGTATCGACCATCGGCACCAGCAAGGTTCTGGCGCCAATATCCAGCACCTGTTTTATCAGGCTGCGGTTGCCCTCGACCGGGCGAATGACCGGCTGGCTGGCATAGGGGGCAATCGCCTGCAGCTGATGATAAAGGTCCTGAATGGTGTTCGGGGCATGCTCGCCGTCGATCAGCAGCCAGTCGTATCCCGACGTCGCAGCGATCTCCGCCATGTAGGATGAGGTGGAGCTCAGCCACAGGCCGATTTGCGTCTCACCGCGTAATAATCCCCGTTTGAAGGGGTTAGATAACAGTGCGTTCATAGCGATTCCTTTATTCAATGCTGTACGCTGCCGCGCTGGGGTACCGCGCGGGTAAGGCTCAATGAAAAGATAATGACCACCCCGACAATGGCGACGCCGGCCAGGGTTAACAGTCCGGCGGCGCTGCTGGCGAACAACGTTTCGGCCTGCACGCGCACGATCGGCGCCAGAAAACCACCGATGGCGCCAAACAGGTTAACAAAGCCAATCCCTGCGGCCAGCGCCGTGCCGGACAGCAGCTGCGTCGGCATCGTCCAGAAGACCGGCTGCACGGCGATCACCCCGACCGCCGCCACGCACAGCGCGATGATAGCCAGCACCGGCGCCACCAGTCCGGACACTGCAATCCCGACCGCCGCCGCCAGCAGCGTCAGGGCGGCAATATTGCGTCGCTCGCCGGTGCGATCGGAGTAGCGAGGGATAAGCCAGGTGCCAAACAGCGCCGCCACCCACGGGATGGCCGTCACCACCGAGGCAACGAAGCCGACTTTGGTGCCCAGCAGCGCAGCAACCTGGGTGGGCAGGAAGAAAATCAGACCATAGACCGCCACCTGAATGGTCAGATAAATCAGCGCCAGCTGCCAGACCCGCCCGTTACGCAGCGCATCGGACAGGCGCGAGGCAATCTTTTTCTCCTCCTCGCGCGCCAGCTCGCTTATCAGCGCCTGTTTCTCCGCTGCGCTCAGGAAGCGGGCATGCTGCGGCGAATCGTCCAGCCAGAAGAAGGTGAACGCTCCCGCGGCGACGGCGAGCAGGCCTTCAATGACAAACATCCAGAACCAGCCGGGATGGCCCATAAATCCATGCATCTCCAGCAGCGCACCGGATAAAGGCGATCCCAGCGTCAGGGCCAGCGGCGCGCCCATATAAAACAGCCCCATAATGCTGGCGCGGTTTTGCTGGGGAAACCACTGTGAAGTGAGGTAGATCATTCCGGGAAAGAAGCCCGCCTCCGCCGCGCCCAGCAGGGTACGTACCAGCAGGAATTTCGCTTCCGTATCCGCCCACGCCATCGCCGCCGACAGCACGCCCCACAGCAGCGTGGTGCAGCCGATCCATCGCCTGGCGCCAAATTTGCGCATCAGCAGATTGGCCGGCACCCCGAGGAAGGCATAGACCACAAAGAAGATACCGGCCCCCAGCGCGTAGGCCTCATTGCTGAGTCCGGTATCCAGCTGGTAGGTCTCTTTGGCGAAACCGATATTAGAACGGTCAAGAAACGCCAGCACGTACAACGCCAGCATAAAGGGGATTAAGCGGGCGCGGTTTTTCTTCACCACGCTCTCCAGCAGAGTGTTGCTCATCATAATATCCTCAGGCGCGGGCCGCCGGGCGGCCCGACGCAATCAGTGTTGATAAGGACGCTTCAGGTTGCAGTCGCGATTGAGCTCGACGCCAAAGCCGGGTTTATCCAGGACCGATTTATGAATGCGCCCTCTCTCCGGCACCGGCTCGCCGAGCAGGATCGGGTCGAACTGCGGGCGCAGCGTGGCGCAGTCCGGACTGGTCATCAGAAACTCACTGAACGGCGTGTTGGTGAAGGTGATCACCGCATGATGTGAGTAAACCGACGAGCCGTGGGGCACTACCAGCTGCCCGCGCGCTTTGGCGATGGCCGCGATCTCCACCAGGGTGGTTAAGCCGCCGCACCAGCCGACGTCGGGCTGCATAATATCGATGCCGGTTTCCGACAGGGTGCGGAAGGACTGCAGCGTGCCGTGGTGCTCGCCGCTGGTCACCATCATCCCGGCCGGCGCCNGGCGCTTCAGCTCGCGATAGCCTTCATACTGCTGCGGCGGCAGACACTCTTCGATCCACTTGAGGTTATAAGGGGCGCAGGCATGGGCAAGTTTGGTGGCATAGTTAACGTCCTGGCTCATCCAGCAGTCCAGCATTAACCAGAAATCCGGGCCGCATTTTTCGCGCATATCCGCCACCATGGCGACGTCTTTGCGGATCCCGGCGTCGCCATCGTGCGGCCCCCAGTGGGTAGGCATTTTGCCGCCGATAAAGCCCATCTCCTGCGCCAGGTCCGGACGTGCGCCGGTGGCATAGAACTGGATTTCGTCGCGCACCGCCCCACCCAACAGTTTGTAGACCGGCAGGCCAACCACTTTCCCGAACAGGTCCCACAGCGCCAGGTCGACACAGGAGATGGTATTCATCACCAGGCCGCCGGATCCCGCGTAGTAAAGGGTGGCGTTAAGCATCTGGTCATGGATCAGTTTGATATCGCTGACGCATTTGCCTTCGATAAAGCGGTTGAGATGTTTTTCGACGATAAAGCAGCCCATCTCCCCGGCCGTCGACACCGCAAAGCCGGTCTGTCCGTTGTCGGCTTCCACTTCCACAATCAGCGTCCCCAGCACGTTGATGCCAAACGACTGCCGGGACTGCTCATACTGTTTATATTTGCTCATCGGGGTGGCGATATGATCGTCAATCCAGTGGTTAGCCCCCTGGTCGTGGTAATCGCCGCCGCCGGCGCCCTGCTCTGCTGTAGCGCCGCCGATGAACCAGGCGCGGACGTGTTTAATTTTCGGTAGGGTCATGATGTTCTCCTTATGATGAGGCGAGTTGTTCGAAGGGGCTTTTCCACCCCAGCAGACGTGAAATATCTTTCGCGCAGGCAATCGCCTTACCAGCCAGGTAATCGCGATTGTCTTCATTGATTTGCAGACGGGTACCCACCACCGAGATGGCGGCGGTCAGGTCGTTATTGGCGTTAAATACCGGGGCAGCCACGCAGCGCACATCCGGATAGTCCTCGCCATTATCAAAGCTCCAGCCCCGGGCGCGGATCCGCCCCAGCTCCTCCCGCAGCTGTTGAGCATCGGTGATGGTCGTTGGCGTGGCCCGCTCCCACTGCAGGTCTTCGATAATCGACGCCTGAACGCTGGCGGGCTGCCAGGCCAGCAAACATTTGCCGATCCCGGAGCGGTAAAGCGACAGGCTCTTACCCTCATGCGAGCGCACGCTGATGGTGGCGGGAGACTCAATTTTCAGAATGTAGTAGGCGTTACCCTGATCGATAATGCCCAGATGACAAAGCAGGCCGCACTCATCCATCAGCCGGGTGAGGCGCGGCCGCGCCAGCTCGCGCAGGTCCATTTTGCTCAGCGCCTGCCCGGCCAGCTCCACCAGCTTGGTCCACAGGCAGTAGTTATCCTGATTATCCATACTGATGAAGCGCTGCTTTTTCAGCTCGCCCAGCAGCAGATACACCGTGCTTTTCGGGATCCCCAGCTCCGCTATTATCGTCGCCGCGCTGCAGGGGCCGATGCGGCCAATTAAATTGAGGATCTCAATCGCGCGGGTCAGCGCCGGGACTTTCGTTGATTCCAACATACTGGACTCCAATCCTGAATACTGGAATCAGTGTTGCGATTGTCCGGGCGGTAAAGTGTGAGCGACATCGCGGGGCAATCGTTTTCCCGTATACTGGACCGTTCGCAGCAGAAAATTGCGACTTAACGCACAGAATTTTTTCAGAGGAGTACAACAGGTTGGACGACCGACGCCCCGAGGATACGGTGCGCCGGGGGGAATGATTTACAGCGAGAGGGAATCCACCACGTTAATCCAGCCATGTTCGCTGGCCAGTGGTTGACCATTCAGCCAGCGACGCAGCATGTTTAACGCCATCATAGCGCAGACTTCCTGGCGTACCGCCAGGCTGTGGCGGGTGGCGCTAAACTTCACCCGCAGAGCGAAGGTGCCGTCCGGGGTGGCCAGGGCCACGTTAAGATGATCGTTTTCCTGACCGCTCACCGCCAGGGCCAGGCCGGCAAAATGGTTTATGCGCCGCTCGGCCGCCCAGCGGGCCGCCTGCGCCAGCGTCTCCTCCTGCGCCGGAACGACTTCGCTGGCCAGCAGCGGCGCGCCGGCGCGGGACAGCTGGAGCGCCAGCAGGCCGCTGGTAAACTGCTCGCTGAGCGTCAGGCTCAGCTGCCGCTCCTGCAGACAGCGGGCGATTTGCGCGGGTAACCCTTCCGTACCTTCGAAAATCAGGCTGTCGCCAGCCACCTTACGCACCTCCGGCCACAGAGCCAGCATGGCGTCGCGCTGGTTGGCCGGTCCGGTTAGCTTGAGTTCAATGATCGGCATCGACGAGCGGTAACCCATCACCACGCCCGGAGGCAGCGTCAGCGGATTAAGACTTTGCGCCAGCTCGCTCTCCGAGCGGCCAAAGGTGGTCAAACGCAGGCATACCGGCGGGTCCGGCAGCGTAAAGCGCTGGCGCAGGCGCGGTAAAATTTCCTGCTCGACCATCACCTTAAATTCAGAGGGGACCCCGGGAGTGAAAAACATCAGGCAGCGGTTGAGCTGGATGGCAAAGCCACAGGCCGTACCGACCGGGTTGTTGATCATCTCAGCGCTGGCCGGGATTTCCGCCTGCTTACGGTTGCTTTCCGCCATCGGCCTGCCGCGCTCGGCAAAAAAGCGGGTCATGGTTTCCAGCCACTCCGGATGCAAAATAAGCCCTTCGCCTTTCGCAGTGGCAGCGGCCAGCGCGCTCAGGTCGTCGCTGGTTGGGCCGAGGCCGCCGTTGACGATCAGCACATCCGCCTGTTCGCTGCGTTCGCGCAGAATCGCCACCAGCGCATCGAGATCGTCGCCAACGGTATTGCGGCGCGTTAACGGTAAACCCTGATTAAAAAAGAAATCCGCCAGCCATGCCGCATTGGTATCAACGATTTGACCATGCAACACTTCATCGCCGGTGGACAGCATTTCCACATTCAACATTGCTCACTCCTTGCCTGCCAGGTGAGAAATACTATAACGCAAAGCGGGATGCTGACGAGGAGGAAAATCTGGCGCAGCAAGAAGATGCCGCGCCGGAAGAGATTAGAAGCTGGCGCTGGCGCCGATGTATGGGCCGTCGGCGATGGTGTTATCGCGGTTGCCATCTTTGCCCGCCAGGTTCAGGTAACGGTAGCCGGCCTGGATGCTAAGCGGACGCATAATGGTCCAGCTGGCGCCGACGTTGGCTTCCTGGTAGCTATCAATGCCGCTGGAGAGCGAATCCGGAGAGTAGTAATAATCGCCGTACAGGCGGAAGCTGTCGCCGATTTTCCACTGCAGGCCGCCGCCGACCGCGGCCGCATAACCTTCATCGCCCTGTTTCGGATTGGTGTAAATACCTTTACCACCCACGGTCGCGAGGAACGGCCCCAGCGGAATATTGAGTCCCAGGCCTAAACCCGCGGCGTCGCCGTCGTTATCGCTGTGCAGCCAGTTACCCGAAACGGCCAGGCCGGTGGACTCGGTGCCGAAGCCGACGCCAAGGTTGGTGTAATGCTCGCCGGCTTCACCGGTAACGCTAATCGCATGGGCCGCCGAAGAAACCATCATCACGCCCGCCAGCGCCATAAAAATGCTTTTTTTCATTATTTACTCTATCCAGAAAATTAAAATCAAAGAAGTCCCG
>NZ_JAZARW010000001.1:2924112-2925538 GCF_036233805.1 Klebsiella sp. EMBS2024
CCTGAAAATTCTACTGCGCACCCATCAGGAATCAATGACCTGGCGAAATGAATTTTCACAAGAGTGTAACCAGTTGCGTATTTTTACGGCATCGAGCGTTGCCAGAACCACGAACAGCCTATTCAACGCCAGTAATATTCATGTTTATTATGATTAACGCTGACACATTGACGAAAACAGAGAGCTGGCGCCGCACGATCGGCGCGGCGCGGGTGGATAAGGGAATAATTAATGCTGCAGCCGGGCCAGACATTCCGGGGCGAGGCCGGTCAGTTTCGCCACCAGCGACAGGTCGAGTCCGTTAGCAAGCATCGCCCGGGCGATACGCTCCGCGGTCTGCTGCTCACCTTGCTCGATACCTTGTTCGATACCTTGCTGTAGACCTTGTTCAAGACCTTGCTTTAATCCTTGCTGATGGCCGCGTTGTTCCAGAAACTGGGCAATATTCATTAGCGTCTCCTTATGCGGCCGCCGGGGGACGTTTTGCGCAAGATGGCGCAAAAAAGCAACCGGATCGGCGGCGTTTCCTGCCTGTAATAAATAGTGCAACAGCGTCTTAAGCTGCCTGCGGCTAGTGTATCCCAGCGCCAGGAGCCTGACCAGCTGCTCATGCAGGTCCATCAAATCCCGCTGGCGAATATGCTTCTGCAGCAGCTCCAGCATCGCCACGCGCCGGTGGCGCATGATTTCATCGTCCGGGGTGCTAGTGATATCAATTAAGGGAAAATCTTCACCATAGATCCGCCGCGCGATGTCCGGATCGGCAAAGCCTGCCAGCCAGCACATCGGGTAAGGCCAGGGAGAAACGCGACCATGATAAAACAGCAGCGGGATCACCAGCGGCAGCTGCGTATGCCCTTTATCCAGATGACGCTGCATCGCGGCTATCGCATAGCGCATCAGGCGAAATGCCATATGGCGGTCCGCCGAGCTTTGGTGCTCTATCAACAGATAGATATAGCCCTCCCCCGCCTGCGTTTGCAGCGAGTAAAGGATATCGGAATGACTCGCCCGCAGTTCGTCGTCGATAAAGCTCCCGGACTCCAGCCGCAGCGTGTTCAGGTTACATAACGCGCGCAGCGGTGCGGGAAGGTGAATGTCCAGAAAATCCCTGGCCGTCGCCCGATGCGACAGCAGGTGTTTAAATACAGCATCGTGGGGGGAATTCGTCGCCCTTTCCATGGCGGTGCTCCATACAATCATTTTCGCTTAACGTAGCACTCAACAAGACCTGAACTGTATTTCGCTTGCAGTTTACCGAGGCGGCTCGCAAACTATTTCACCAGCATACCGCCCCATCCCTCTGCAGGAGAAAACCCATGCGCCACAGGACGATTGTTTGCCCGCTGATCGAGAATGAAGGCCATTATCTGCTTTGCAAAATGGCCGCCGACCGCGGGGTTTTTCCCGGGCAATGGGCCTTATC
>NZ_JAZARW010000001.1:2925544-2926896 GCF_036233805.1 Klebsiella sp. EMBS2024
CGTGGAGCCAGGGGAACGTATTGAAGAGGCGCTGCGGCGGGAAATACGCGAAGAGCTCGGCGAAAAACTCATCCTTACCCATATCGCGCCATGGTGCTTTCGCGACGATACCCGCGTCAAAACCTACCCCGACGGGCATCAGGAAACGATCTACATGATCTATCTCATCTTCGACTGCGTGAGCGCCAATCGCGATGTGACGATCAACGAGGAGTTTGACAATTACGCCTGGGTCAAAGCCGAAGATCTCAAAAACTACGATCTTAATGCCGCCACCCGCGTTACTCTCAGCCTGAAAGGGCTACTTTAGTCCAGCATACCGCGTTCAACCCACCCGGCGTTATGCCGCGGGATAATGCGGGTGGCTACGATACGGTCGCATGCGTCTGCTGCCTGACCCACTCGCACAGCGCCCGGCGCGAAATCTTAATCCCGCCGTTTTTTAACGTTTCCGGCAACCGCAGCCAACGCACCGGCTGCTGAAAACGCGCTAACCGCTCAGCGCTCCATGCCGCCAGCGCGCTCAACTCGCAGCCGTCATCGCATTCCACCACCGCTACCGGGCGCTGGCCGTATTCCGCATCATCCAGCGGCACGATAAACACCTGCTGCACCTGTGGATGGGCGAGTATCACACGCTCGACCTCTTCCGGTTGAATACCTTCTCCACCGCTAAAAAAGAGGTTATCCAGTCGCCCAACAACCGTCAGCCGACCGTTATGCAATGCTCCGCGATCGCGCGTCGCAAACCAGCCTTCATTGTTGGTTAATGACAGCAATTGACCATCCCGCCAGTAGCCTGCGGCCATACTCGACGCCCGCAGCCAGATCTCGCCGGCGACAATTTTCACCTCTCGCCCCGGCAGCGCTTCGCCAACATCCGCAGCGCCGTCGGCCTCTTTGGCACACACGGTGGAGGCGAATTCGGTGAGGCCATAGCCGCAGAAGCTGCGTATGCCCTGCTTTCGCGCCCGTTCAGTCAATTCGACCGGGATCGACGCGCCGCCGAGCAGCACCGCCTTGAGGGAAACCGCAGCATCATCATTCAGCAGGCGCCATAGCTGAGTCGGCACCAGCGAAGCATGGGTACAGCCGTGCAGCATCTGCGCCAGCGGCTGTTTGTCACGTACCGTGAGTCGCGCGCCGGCCAGCAGCCAGCGCCAGACGATCCCCTGACCGGAGACATGGAACAACGGCAGCGACAGCAGCCAGTCATCTCCTGCGGCAAACGGCATCAGCGCCAGCACGCCAGCCGCGCTGGCCAGATGGGCGTTGGCGCTATGTACCGCCGCTTTCGGCAGGCCGGTTGAACCGGAGGTCAACGTCATCGACACCAACCGATCGCCATGCCA
>NZ_JAZARW010000001.1:2927009-2970413 GCF_036233805.1 Klebsiella sp. EMBS2024
CCTGCAGCAACACCGCTGGCAGCTGCGGATTCAGCGGCAGCACCCGCGCCCCGCACTGTAGCAGCGCCAGCCATGCCAGCAGAGTTTCCGGCTGGTTATAGGCCCGGAGCGCCACGCCCTGCCCTTCCATTACGCCCTGCGCGGCAAAACCAGACGCCAGCGCGTCAACCCGCGCGCATAGCTCCCGCCAGGTCAGCGGCTGGTTATTCAGACGTAAGGCGAGGGCCTCTCCGCGCCGCTGACGCCAATGCCGCCAGGGCCAGTCGTTAAAGGTCACAGCAGCGGCTCCAGCGCATCAATGTTGAGCACCGGCAGCGCACTTTCGGGCCACGGCCGTACCAGCTGGGCGCCCATCAGCGCCAGCGTATCGAGTCCGGGGATGGTCTGCGGCGTCAGCCAGGCGGCAACCCGCGCCAGCTGGGTTAACCCAAGGCTGGACTCGATCGACGAGCTGATCACTACGCTCAACCCCAGCGCATGCGCCGCGGCGACCTGTTGCTGCACCTTCTGCAAACTGCCGGTTAGCGTCGGTTTGATCACCACCGCACGCACCCCCGGCTCGGCGACAAAGCGGAAATCCGCCTCGCGCAAGCTTTCATCCCAGGCGATAGCGATCCCTGTCTCGCGGCTAAAGGCCCGAGAATCCTCCCGCGTTTTGCAAGGTTCTTCAAGAAAAGCAATGCGCTGGCGGTACGCCGGATTAACGTATTTGGCGAACTGTTGCGCTTTGAGCGGCGTCCAGGCGCGGTTGGCATCGAGCCGCAGCTGCAGATCGGGGATCGCCTCCAGCAGCAGATTGACCACCATACCGTCGCGGACCGCCTCCCAGAGGCCAACTTTGACCTTAGCGACCTTCTCGCCGGGCATCGCCGCCAGTCTGGCGAATAGCTCATCCGGATCGCCGGAGCAGAGCGGCGCCGCGCGATAATCCGCGGCCTGCGGTAGTTCGCCGCCAAGCTCCGCCTGCGCGCAGCTGATGCCAAACGCGACGGAGGGCTGCGTGGGAAGCGGCGGCTCGGCGCCGTCGCGCCAGGCCTGTGCCCACGCTAACAGCGCCATTTGCGCCTCTTCCAGCGTCTCGACACTGAATCCCGGCAGGGGAGAAATTTCGCCCCAGCCTTCGCGTTCCCCCTCCTGCAGGCGGATGAACAGCCCGTCGCGGGTTTTTAACCGCCGCTCGCGCAGCACCACGCCCGCGTCCATCGGTATCTGCCAGCGGTAAACCTGCGAAACGCGCATTATGGATTCCGTTTAAATTTGCTGAAGTCCGGCTGACGTTTCTGGTTGAAGGCGTTGCGGCCTTCCTGCCCCTCTTCCGTCATATAGAACAGCATAGTGGCGTTGCCCGCCAGCTCCTGCAGACCAGCCTGGCCGTCGCAGTCGGCGTTCAGCGCCGCTTTCAGGCAGCGCAAGGCCATCGGGCTGTTCTGCAGCATTTCACGACACCAGCGCACGGTCTCTTTTTCCAGATCCGCCAGCGGTACCACGGTATTCACCAGCCCCATGTCCAGCGCCTGCTGAGCGTCATACTGGCGGCACAGGAACCAGATTTCGCGCGCTTTTTTCTGCCCGACGATCCGCGCCATATAGGAGGCGCCCCAGCCGCCGTCGAAAGAGCCGACTTTTGGCCCGGTCTGGCCGAAGATGGCGTTTTCCGCCGCGATAGTCAGATCGCACATCATATGCAGCACGTGACCGCCGCCGATAGAGTAGCCGGCCACCATCGCGACCACCGGTTTTGGACAGGTGCGGATCTGACGCTGGAAGTCGAGCACGTTAAGATGATGAACGCCGGAGTCGTCCTGATAGCCGCCGTAGTCGCCGCGGACTTTCTGGTCGCCGCCGGCGCAGAAGGCTTTCTCACCTTCACCGGTCAGCACGATGACGCCGATATTGTCGTCATACCGGGCATCCGCCAGCGCCTGGATCATCTCTTTGACGGTAAGCGGGCGGAAGGCGTTGCGCACCTGCGGACGATTAATGGTGATTTTGGCAATCCCGTCAGTCGATTTGTGATAGCGAATATCGGTATAGCCTTCGGAGCAATCGTGCCATTCAACGGGGGCGTAGAGCATTGCTTCATCAAGAGAGATCATAGAATGTCCTTCAGTTAACTTGCCAGAATCTGCGCCAGACAGGCAATCACCGCCGCCGGGTTGTCCCGGTGCGCGTTGTGTCCGGCATGGTGAATAAGATGGAGATCCGCCGCGAGCGTCTGCGCGATGGCGCGAAACTTCGCGTCGCGCTCGCCGCACAGGTAGTGAAAAGGAAAATCGCGCGCCTGCAGAGACGCGCGCAGATCGGCCTGCGCGGCAAGGGAGGTTGCCTGCAGCATCGCCGCCAGCGTCGCGCCGTTGTTCCGGCTGCGTAAGGCGACCAATGACTCACGCTGCGCGGCATTCAGCGAAGCGAAGACCGGCTGCTGATACCAGTCGGCAAAGACCTGCTCAAGCGGCTCGCGGCGAAAACGTTCCGCCCAGGCGCTGTCATTGCTGCGCCGCGCCTGCCGCGCCTCTGCATCCTGCAGGCCCGGATGGCCGCCTTCAACGATCAGCCCGCGCATGCCTACGCGCGGCTGGCTGGCGAAGTTCATTGCCACCCGGCCGCCCAGCGAGTAGCCGATCAGCCAATACTTATGTATGTTGTAACTATTAAACATAGACTGCAGCAGAGTATTGACCCCGGCAAAGTCCTGCACCGCGATATCCGCGGAGCCGCCGTGCCCCGGCAGATCGAGGTACAGCCGCGGCCAGGCGGGAAAGGCGTCGCCCACTTTCCGCCACTCGTTGCGGTCGCCGGAAAAACCGTGCAGAAACACCAGCCAGGGATAGCCCGGCTGGCCGTTGTCGACAGCAGCGCTGAGGATCACAGGCGACTTACCTGCGCCAGCAGCTGCTGGAGGGTCTGCGCGCCGTCGGTCTCATTGACCGCCAGCTCAATCACCGTCGCCCCTGCCCTGCGCCAGGCGCCGGCCAGCGCCTCATCCAGCGACGGCCAGTCATCAGGGCAATGATAGGCCAGGCCGAACATCGCCGCCGCGTGGCTGAAATCCACGTCCTGCGGCATTAAATAGAACTGACGGCGTTCGTCCTGCGGCGTCGGCAGCATAGAAAAAATCTGCCCGCCGTTGTTATTCACCACGATCAGCACCAGCGGCGCCGACGCCTGGCGCAGCAGGGCCAGCGAGTTGAGATCGTAGAGCGCGGAGAGATCGCCAACGATGGCCAGCGTCGGTCGGGCGCTGGCGCGCTGCACGCCGGCCGCAGTGGCGATCAGGCCATCGATGCCGCTGGCGCCGCGGTTGCTGTAGACCGGATACCCGGCCGGTAGCTGCGCCAGGGCGTCGATCAGGCGCACCACCAGGCTGTTGCCAACAAACAATTGGCCCTGCTCCGGCAGATAGCCCCGAATACGCTGCGCCAGCTGCGCTTCGCCAAAAGGCTCGTTGCTGGCGACCGCAGCCTGCCACGCCTGCCCGGCAAGCTGTGGGATCACCGTCGCCCACGGCTGGCGTTTCTCCGCCGGATGTAATTCGAGCCAGCGCTCAACGCTTGAGAGCAGACGGCGACCGCGGTGCTGCGCCGGGTCGAGGCGACCGGGCAGATTATCCACCAGCCAGTATTCATCCGGCTCGCAGGTCGCCTGCCACTGGAGCACGCGTTTGCCGGTCAGGCTGCTGCCGAGTTGCACGACGATCTGCGCCTGCGCCAGCTCGCTGACCGCTTTGCCGTTGCCCAGCCACAGGTCGGCGCACGGCAGCGGCTGCCCGGTCTGCGACAGGACATCGCCGATCAGCGGCCAGCCGAGGGTCTGCGCCCACTCAGCGACCTTTTTCCCTTCCGCGGCGCTCATTCTGCCCGCCACGACGACGCCGCGTTTTTGTCGCCAGAAGAACCAGTCGCGCTGCTTCTCGCTCTCTAACTGCAGCGCCTGGCGCAGCCAGGGTTTGTCGCTCTGCCACCAGTTGNCGAGCTGCTGCTGCCACTCCACGCCGGTCTCATCCATATCACCATACAGCGGTTCAGCGAACGGACAGTTAATATGCACCCCGCCGGCGTGCAGCGCCCCCAGCGCCTGGTCGATGGTTGAGACCAGCCAGCGGGCAGGAATATCCTGCGAGGGACGTGGCAAAGAAATCGTCTGCGCAGGATGGGAGGCAAACATCCCCGGCTGGCGGATAGCCTGGTTCGCGCCGCAGTCGATCAGCTCCGGCGGACGGTCGGCGGTTAACAGGATCAGCTTTTCACCGGTGAGCCCTGCCTCAATCAGCGCCGGATAGAGGTTTGCGGTGGCGGTCCCGGAGGTGACTATCACCGCCACCGGCTGCCGGCTGGCCTTCGCCAGTCCGAGCGCCAGGTGGCCGAGGCCGCGTTCGTCGAAATGGGTATGATGGATAAAGGCGCGGTTTTCCGCCGCCGCCAGGGTTAAGGGTGTCGAGCGCGAGCCCGGCGCGATGCAGATATGCTGCACGCCATGGCGCGTTAAAGCTTCCAGGATCACCGCCGCCCAGCGTCGGTTAAATGCGCTTACTGACATGAAATTGTCCGGTATCAAATATTGATGCTAAGTATAGATAAGGCAAAGTGACGTCGTTTTGATATGCATCGTCATTCAAGCTTTATGGACACAGCAGCGAGCGCAGCCCGGCCGCTTTGTTGTCTATCTCCTGCCACTCCTGCTGTGCATCAGAGCCGCTAACGATCCCCGCCCCGGCATACAGCCGCAGGGTGTCGTGGTTCACTTTCGCCGAACGCAGCGCCACGCAAAACTCGCTTTGCGCCAGTGACAGATACCCGGAGGACCCGGCGTACCATTCGCGGGAAAACGGTTCATGACGCTGAATGAACGCCAGCGCCGCCCGGCGCGGCAGGCCGGCCACCGCNGCGGTGGGCTGCAGCTGCAGCAGACAGCGGCTGTCGTCAGGCGCCGCCAGCTCGGTCCAGATGCAGCGTCGGAGATGCTGCACCTTACGCAGCCTCACCACCTGCGGCGGCAGGACGTCCAGCGTCGAGGCCTCACTCTGCAGGCGCTGGCAGATATCCTCTACCACCAGCATGTTTTCCCGCTGGTTTTTGTCGTCTTTCATCAACCAGTCGGCCAGTTGCTGCGCCTTCGCGTCTTCCTGATGGTTCGCGACGGTCCCCGCCAGCGCTTCGGTGCGCAGCAGCGCGCCGCGCCGGCGCCACAGCCGTTCCGGCGTGGAGCCGAAAAACGCCTGCCGGGCATTGAACGCCATCAGGAAATGAAAACAGTTAAGATTGCTGCGCCGGCTAGCCGCCATGATGCTCACGGCGTCCAGCGGGGCGGCAAACTGCAGGTCGGTTGCCCGCGCCAGCACTACTTTATCCATTTCACCGGCGCTGATCGCCTTAGTCGCCCGCGCAATCATTGCCTGCCATTGAGGATAGTCGGATGAGTGGCGCTCGCTCAGCAACGGCGGTATGGCGCCGGGAGTCGCCTGAGTGGTTGTCAGGCTGGCGAGAAACGCGCGGGCCGTCGCGGCATCCTCACGCAGGGAGATATCACTATGCAGCACCAGCCGCAGCACGGCCCTGCCGCCGCACCGGCGCCACTCCAGACGCGGCAGCGCCAGGCTGCCCTGCTGCGGTTCAAACGCATTCAGGCCGCAGATACGCAGATCCTGCCGGCCGGCCTGGCGTAAAAAGCGGTTCGCCGCGTCGAGCGAGAAAAAGGTTTTTACCGCCCCCAGCGTCGCCAGTTCCTCATCGCCATTGCGCTGCTGCCAGTAAAACTGCGGCCATTGCGCCTGCTGGCCACACCATAGTAGCGGATCGAAGGCATCATTCAGCGGAAAGGCAACATCGATAATTCGCGTGCCGGGCGAGTCTGGAAATGACTCGCCCAGGCCGTCTTGCAAACGGGCCAGCGCAGTGGAAACAGACAGCACGCAAACCTCCACGGTAGTAAAACCCCACATTATAAGGGGTTCGACGGCGGAATAGCAGTACCCATGATGAGGGAGCGGGTTTTATCTTACCCGCTCGCCGGACCAGAGCTACGTGTGGACGAGGGTGCAGAGGAGTCAGACAGCGCGCTTTTCTCGCGCCATGCCAATGTGGGGGATGCCATCCTCATCATAGACCTCAGTCACCGGCGTAAAACCAAAGTGGGCGTAAAAGGATTGCAGGTGCGCCTGCGCCCCGAGGTAAATCGCCTTTTGCGGCCAGTGCTGCTGACAGCTGGCCAGCGCCTGCTCCATCAGCTGATAGCCGAGCTTCGCACCACGGGCGGCGGGGCTGACGATGACCCGGCCAATCACCACCGGCGCAAACTCCTCTTCACTTTTGAGGATCCGCGCGTAGGCCATCAGTTCGCCATCGCGCCAGCCGAGCAGATGGCGATTTTCACCAACCAAATCATCGCCGTCGACATCCTGATAGACGCACTGCTGCTCTACGACAAAGACTTCACTGCGCAATTTCAGCAGCGCATACAGCTGGGGAACGGTGAGTTCACTATGGTGGAGATCCTGCCAGGTCATCATCTGCTGCTCCTTATTGATATACTGATACTTTGCGACTCGCCCTGAGGATACTGGACGATGGAATTAACTTTTTTGGGGACATCCGCCGGGGTGCNGACCCGCACGCGTAATATGACGTCGATAATACTGAATTTGCAACAGCCGACCCGCGCTGAAATGTGGTTGTTTGACTGCGGCGAAGGGACCCAGCATCAGTTTCTTCACACGCCCTACCATCCCGGCAAACTGAATAAGATTTTTATTACCCATCTGCACGGCGACCACCTGTTCGGCCTGCCCGGTCTGCTGTGCAGCCGCTCGATGCAGGGAAACTCTCTGCCCCTCACCCTCTACGGGCCAAAAGGACTCAAAGAGTTTGTTGAGACCGCGCTGCGCCTGAGCGGTTCGTGGACCGACTATCCGCTCACCATCATCGAAGTCGGCCCTGGTCTGGTGTTCGACGAAGAGGGCTATCGGGTCACCGCGTATCCGCTCAGCCATCCGGTGGAGTGCTATGGGTATCGCATTGCGCAGCATGACAAGCCCGGCACCCTCGACGCCGCCCAGCTGATTGCCGATGGCGTACCTCCCGGGCCGCTGTTCCATCAACTCAAGCGCGGACAGCGCGTCGAGCTGGCAGATGGCCGGGTCATCGACGGCAGCCGCTATCTGGGGCCAGCGACCCCGGGTAAAACGCTGGCCATCTTCGGCGATACCGCCCCCTGCCCGCAGGCGCTGGAGATGGCTCGCGGGGCGGATGTGATGGTCCACGAAACCACCCTTGAGCAGGCGATGGCGGAGAAAGCCAATAGCCGCGGCCACTCTTCCAGTCAGCAGACCGCGGCGCTTGCCAAAGAAGCGGGGGTCGGTACGCTGATCGCCACCCACTTTAGCTCGCGCTACGATGCCGAAGGCTGTCTGCGTATGCTGGCGGAATGCCGGGAGATTTTCCCTAACACGCTGCTGGCGGAAGACTTTATGGTCTACAAGATGGCGTAAAATCCGGGCATAAAAAAACCGCCATCCCGGCGGTTTTTTATTGAGTCAATCAACTTACATCAGCGGCGTCGCCAGCTGCACGATGCTAATCAGCGGCTGCGGCCAGATACCGAGCACCAGCACCAGCAGCGCGGAGATCAGCACCACGATACCGCCGGCGCTGTACTGCCAGTTTGACGGCGCATCGCGATTCAGTTGCTCCGGCGCGCTCAGGTACAGGCTCACTGCCACGCGCAGGTAGTAGTAGAGACCGATCGCCGAGCCGACAACCACCGCGGCAACCAGCCACCACAGATGCGCATGCACACCGACGGCCAGCACGTAGAACTTACCGATAAAGCCGAGGGTCATCGGGATGCCGGCCAGGGAGAGCATCATCACCGTCATCACAGCCGACAGGATCGGACGGTGCCAGAACAGGCCGCGGTAGGAGAACAGCGAGTCAGCATCCGGGCCGCGGTACGGGCTGGACATCAGGCTGACCACGCCGAACGCGCCGAGGCTGCTGAACAGGTAACCGGCCAGGTAAACGCCCACGGCTTCCATCGACATTTCACCGCTCTGCAGGGCAATCAGCGCCACCAGCAGATAGCCGAGATGGGAGATGGAAGAGTAACCGAGCAGGCGCTTAATGTTGGTCTGGCTCAGCGCCATCAGGTTACCGAAGATGATAGAGGCGAAGGCGATCAGGCCCAGCACCACGCGTACCGCTTCGCTGTTGCCCACCGGCATGTACAGGAACAGACGCATCACTACGCCGAAGATAGCGATCTTGCTGGCGGTCGCCAGGAAGGTGGAGACCGGCGCAGGCGCCCCCTGGTAAACGTCCGGCGTCCACAGGTGGAACGGCACCAGCGACAGTTTAAAGCCAAGACCGACGATCATCAGACCGAGGCCCGCCAGCAGCAGCGGCTCGTGCAGCATGTTGTCCGCCAGGCTTTTGCCCAGCGCGAGGAAGGACAGGTTGCCGGAGTTCGCATACACCAGCGCCATACCGAACAGCAGGAAGGACGAAGCTGCCGCGGAGAGGATGGTGTATTTGATGCTCGCTTCCAGCGAACGCTTCTGGCGGAAGGCGTAACCAACCAGGCCGAACAGCGGCAGCGAAATCAGCTCAATACCGAGGAACAGCGCCGCCAGATGATTCGCACCGGCCAGCAGAATGCCGCCCAGGGCGGCGATCAGCACCAGCAGGTAGAACTCTTCTTTGTTGTCCTTGTAACCCTCAAGCCACGGGTAGGCGAAAGTACAGGTCGCGAGGCTCGCCAGCAGCACCAGACCGGTGTAAAGCATGGCGTAGCCGTCAACGCGGATCAGCGGCGTGACGTCCATCGCCCCGTTCTGGCCGACGAACCAGAGCGAGACCAGCGCGGCGTTAAGTCCAAGAACCGACAGCGTGGCATTGAGAAAATGATTGCGTCGCCACGCAATGGAGAGCATCACAACCACCACCGTCAAGCCGACGATCAGCAGCGGTAGCAGTGCGATCAGTTGTTGTGGAGTTATTGTCATGGCGAATTACGGCCTTGTAGTAGAAACAGAATTAACAAACCACTGCTGAATGTTGCTCATCGCAGCATGCGAGGTGTCGAGGATCGGCTGCGGGAAGAAGCCCAACAGCACCAGCAGCACCACCAGCAGCAGGATGATAGACAGTTCACGCAGGGACATCCCCGGCAACTCTTTCGCCGCCACTTCGCTCTTCGCTTTACCGAAGTAAGCGCGATGTAACATCGACAGCGAGTAAACGGACGCGAATACCAGACCAAAGGTGGAGATGACGGTGATCGTCGGCACCACTTTATAGCTGCCGAACAGGATCATAAATTCGCCGACGAAGTTACCGGTGCCCGGCATCCCCAGGGTGGCGACAGCGAAGAACATCGACATCGCCGGCAGCCATTTAATTTTGCTCCACAAGCCGCCCATCTGGCGCATATCGCGGGTGTGCAGACGTTCGTACAGCTGGCCGCACAGAATGAACAGACCCGCCGCGGACAGACCGTGAGCAATCATCTGGATCACCGCTCCCTGATAGGCCAGCTGGCTGCCGGTGTAGATAGCAATCAGCACGAAGCCCATGTGGGACACGGAGGTGTAGGCGATCAGGCGTTTAATATCGGTCTGGGCGAAGGCCATCCACGCGCCGTAGAAGATACCAATCACGCCCAGCCACATGGCGATGGGCGCAAACTCGGCGGAGGCATTCGGGAACAGCGGCAGCGCAAAGCGCAGCAGACCGTAGGCGGCGGTTTTCAGCAGGATCCCCGCGAGGTCGACAGAGCCGGCGGTCGGCGCCTGGGAGTGAGCGTCCGGCAGCCAGCCATGCAGCGGCACCACCGGCATTTTCACCGCGAAGGCGATGAAGAAGCCGAGCATCAGCAGGTATTCCACGCCGTGAGACATTGGGGTTTTCAGCAGATCTTCATAGTTGAAGGTCCACACGCCGGTGGCGTTGAAGTGGACGAAGGCCAGCGCCAGAATGGCAATCAGCATCACCAGACCGCTCGCCTGGGTATAGATGAAGAACTTGGTCGCCGCTGTGATACGCGTTTTACCGTCCGAGGCTTTGTGGCCCCACAGCGCGATCAGGAAGTACATCGGCACCAACATCATTTCCCAGAAGAAGAAGAACAGGAACATGTCGATGGCGAGGAACACGCCGATAACGCCGCCCAGGATCCACATCAGGTTGAGGTGGAAGAAGCCCTGGTATTTTTCGATTTCACGCCACGAACAGAGCACCGCCAGCACGCCGAGGAGACCGGTCAGCACCACCATCAGCAGCGACAGGCCGTCGATCGCCAGATGGATGCTAATGCCGAAGCGTGGGATCCACGGCAGCACGAATTCCGACTGCCATTGCGGAATACCCGCGGATTGCGTCAGAGAATAGCCGCCCTGCATCCACAGCTGCAGGCCAAGCACCAGCGTCAGTCCCATGGTAATCAGCGCGATCCAGCGCGGCACTTTCACGCCAAAGCGTTCGGTCTGCCAGCACAGGAAGCCGCCGATAAAGGGAATTAATATTAGCCAGGGTAGTAACATGGCGATTTTTATTCCTTGTTAAAGTCCCGTTCAGGACCGATTTTCAACGAATTCGACTACATTCACGTTTGAGTGCGGTTTGTTGTGTCGGGTGGCGCTTCGCTTACCCGACCTACGGTCTCGTAGGCCNGGTAAGCGAAGCGCCACCGGGCAAAACCGCGCGATCAAATCAACGCAATACCATCAGCAGCGCCAGCACCACCACCGCGCCGATGCTCATTGAAGCCACATACCAGCGCAGATAACCGTTCTCGCTCACCAGCAGGCCTTTGCCTGCGAAGCGGGAAAGGATCGCCGAGATATTCATCAACGAGTTCAGCGGATCGCGTTTCAGCAGCCAGGCAATACCGAGGAATGGTTTTACGAACACCTTGTCGTATAACCAGTCGAAGCCCCAGGCATGGAACCACCAGGTACCGAAGAAGCGGCCAGGCGCACTGTTGGCGATGGAGGTCACCAGCGTGCGTTTGCCCAGCCACAGCCATGCAGCGATCAGAATCCCGGCAATGGCGATGATCCCGGAGGCAATCTCCAGCGTCATCACGCTACCGTGGGCGAGCTCAGTGGTCTGCGGCAGTACGCCTTCCAGCGGCGGCACAATCAGCGCGCCAACGAAGGTGGATAGTACCAGCAGCACAATCAGCGGCAGATGATGGGTAATCCCCTTCCCTGCGTGCGCGTGAATTTGCTCTTTACCGTGGAATACGATGAAAATCATCCGGAAGGTGTACAGCGAGGTCATAAAGGCGCCGACCAGGCCTGCCACCATCAGATTGATATGGCCATTGGCCATCGCGCCTGCCAGAATCTCATCCTTACTGAAGAAGCCTGCGGTGATAAGCGGCAGTGCGGACAGCGCCGCGCCCCCCACCAGGAAGCAGACGTATACCAGCGGAATCGATTTGCGCAGGCCGCCCATCTTGAAGATGTTCTGTTCGTGATGGCAGGCCAGAATGACCGAACCAGACGACAGGAACAGCAGCGCTTTAAAGAACGCGTGAGTCATCAGGTGGAAAATCGCCGCGTCCCATGCCTGCACGCCCAGCGCGAGGAACATGTAGCCAATCTGGCTCATGGTAGAGTAGGCGAGAACGCGTTTGATATCGGTCTGCACCAGCGCGGCGAAGCCCGCCAACACCAGGGTGACCGCCCCGACGATACCGACCAGATGCAGCACTTCCGGCGTCATCAGGAACAGGCCGTGGGTACGGGCGATCAGATAGACGCCCGCGGTGACCATGGTCGCGGCGTGGATCAGCGCAGAGACCGGCGTCGGACCCGCCATCGCATCGGCAAGCCACGTTTGCAGCGGCAGCTGGGCGGATTTACCGACCGCGCCGCCAAGCAGCATCAGCGTCGCCCACTGCAGCGTGGTGCTGCCGTTAGCGAAGTGCTGCGGCGCCAGCTCCACCATTTCGCGGAAGTTCAGGGTGCCCAGTTCGTTATAAAGAATGAACAGCGCGAAGGCGAGGAACACGTCGCCGACGCGGGTCACCACAAACGCTTTCATCGCTGCGGCGCCGTTCTTCGGATCGGTGTAGTAGAAACCGATCAGCAGGTAAGAACAGAGGCCCACGCCTTCCCAACCGAGGTACATCAGCAGCAGGTTATCGGCTAGTACCAGAACCACCATGCTGGCGATAAACAGGTTGGTATAGGCGAAGAAGCGGGAATATCCCTCTTCACCGCGCATGTACCAGGAGGCGAACATGTGGATCAGGAAGCCGACGCCGGTAACTACGGAGAGCATGGTCAGCGACAGGCCGTCCAACACCAGGTTGAAGCCGATGTTGAAATCACCGACCGACATCCAGGTCCACAGCGGCACGCTGACCGCCTGTTTGCCGTTAGCGAAAAAGTCGACGCCAACGTACGCGGTGACCAGCGCCGCCAGGCCTACCGAGCCCATGCCAACGGTGGCGGAAAGATTTTCCGACCAGCGCCCGCGGGAGAAGGCCAGCAGCACAAAGCCAATCAATGGCAAAAGAATGGTTAAGGCAAGCATGTTCATCCACGCAACTCACTTACTGAATCGATGTTCAGGTTCTGGCGGCGACGATGGAGCTGCAGCAGCAGCGCCAGGCCGATACTCGCTTCCGCAGCCGCGAGGCTGATGGCGAGGATATACATTATCTGACCATCTGCCTGACCCCAGTAGCTACCCGCCACCACAAAGGCCAGCGCGGCGGCGTTAATCATGATTTCCAGGCTAATCAACATAAACAGCAGATTGCGGCGGATCACCAGCCCCGTCAGACCAAGCACAAACAGGATGGCCGCGAGGATCAGTCCATGTGTTAAGGGGATCATGCGTGTTCCTCCGTTTTTCGTTTGTCGCTGTCGTTCAGACGGTTGCTCAGCACCTCGCCGGCGCGCTCTTCGCGGCCAATGTGGAAGGCAACCACCAGGCCCGCCAGCAGCAGCATGGAGGCCAGCTCCACCGCCAGGACGTACGGCCCAAACAGCGCAATGCCCACTTCTTTGGCGTTAATCGCCGCACCGTCGATACCCTGGTCGTTAATGCCCAGGATGGCGTAAACGATAACCACCAGCAGCACCGCGGAGAGGATGGCCGGGCCAATCCAGATCCCCGGCTGCAGCCACTTGCGCTCCTGTTCGATCTCGGTGCCGCCCAGGTTGAGCATCATCACCACGAAGACGAACAGCACCATAATGGCCCCGGCGTAGACGATGATTTCCAGCGCTCCGGCGAAGTACGCGCCCAGCGAGAAGAACACCCCGGCAATCGCCAGCAGCGAAATAATCAGGTACAGCAGCGCATGCACCGGATTGGTGTGGGTGACGACCCGCAAGGTTGCGAGGATGGCTATCAGGCCACAGATATAAAAAGCGAATTCCATTGCCCCTCTCCTTACGGTAACAGGCTCTTGACGTCGATTGGCTTAGCTTCATTTTCCGCTTCGCCCTTATCTTTGCCGTCGATTGCCATACCCGCCATCCGGTAGAAGTTATATTCCGGGTATTTGCCCGGACCGGAAATCAGCAGATCCTCTTTTTCGTACACCAGATCCTGACGCTTGTATTCACCCAGCTCGAAGTCCGGGGTCAACTGGATCGCCGTGGTCGGGCACGCTTCTTCGCACAGGCCGCAGAAGATGCAACGTGAGAAGTTGATGCGGAAGAACTCCGGATACCAGCGGCCGTCTACCGTCTCTGCTTTCTGCAGCGAGATACAGCCCACCGGGCAGGCTACCGCACACAGGTTACAGGCGACGCAGCGCTCTGCACCGTCCGGATCGCGGGTCAGCACGATGCGGCCGCGATAGCGCGGCGGCAGGTAGACCGGCTCTTCCGGATACATCCGGGTTTCACGTTTGGCGAAGGCATGCAGGCCAATCATCCAGATACTACGGACCTGGGTGCCGAACCCCACCAATAATTCTTTTAAGGTCATGTTCAATTCACCCCTTATTGCGCCTGCCAGAGAATGACAGCCGCCGTTACCAACAAGTTGACCAGCGTTAACGGCAGGCATACCTTCCAGCCAAAGGACATTACCTGGTCATAGCGCGGACGCGGTAATGATGCGCGGATCAAAATGAACATCATCATGAAGAACGCGGTTTTCAGCGCGAACCAGATGAAAGGAGGTAACCACGGGCCATTCCAGCCGCCGAAGAACAGCGTGACGATCAGCGCTGAAACGGTGACGATACCGATGTATTCCCCGACGAAGAACAGACCGAATTTCATGCCGGAATATTCAATGTGGTAACCATCGGCCAGTTCCTGCTCCGCTTCCGGCTGGTCGAACGGGTGACGGTGACACACCGCCACGCCGGCGATGGCGAAAGTCACGAAGCCGAAGAACTGCGGGATAACGTTCCACAGATGCGCCTGGTTGTTGACGATATCGGTCATATTGAATGACCCCGCCTGCGCCACCACGCCCATCAGGGAGAGACCGAGAAACACTTCGTAGCTCAGGGTCTGCGCGGAAGCACGCATCGCCCCCAGCAGCGAGTATTTGTTATTGCTCGACCAACCGGCGAACAGCACAGCGTAGACCGCCAGGCCTGCCATCATCAGGAAGAAGAGGATGCCGATGTTCAGGTCGGCCACCACCCACGTCGGGCTAACCGGCACGATAGCGAAGGCCAGCAGCAGCGAGGTAAAGGCGATAACCGGCGCCAGAGTAAAGATCACGCGATCGGAGAAGCGCGGGATCCAGTCCTCTTTAAAGAACATCTTGATCATGTCGGCGACCAGCTGCAGCGAACCGCCCCAGCCGACGCGGTTAGGTCCGTAGCGGTTCTGGAACAAGCCGAGCAGACGACGCTC
Organism: Klebsiella sp. EMBS2024; assembly: GCF_036233805.1. Taxonomy (NCBI): domain Bacteria; kingdom Pseudomonadati; phylum Pseudomonadota; class Gammaproteobacteria; order Enterobacterales; family Enterobacteriaceae; genus Klebsiella; species Klebsiella sp. EMBS2024. The sequence goes on from NZ_JAZARW010000001.1 coordinate 2,941,843, forward strand.
GCCGAAGCTCATGAACGCGCNGCAGGTGACAACCACCAGCAGAATGACCACGGCCTTCAGGATGCTTAACAGAATGTCGATAAGATCCGGCGTTAACCAGCTCATGCTTTCGCCTCCTGCAGTGAATCAATACGCGATCCGGTCAGCACCGGCGCAATGCCCGGCATGCCCATCGGTAAGCCAACCTGTCCCGCGGTCAGGCCTTCAGAGATAACCAGCGGCAGACGCAGGGTCTGGCCTTCCACGCTAAAGGAGAGCATTGCGCCTGGGTTGACGCCAAGCTTCGCGGCATCCGCCGGGTTCAGCTTGATGTACGGCTCAGGCATCCGGCTCTGGAACACCGGCGCGCGCTGAGACAGCTCATCGCTGCCGAACAGATGGTAGTACGGCGCAATTCGCCATTTGCCCTCTTCCGCCTGGAAGCTGGCCGGCACCGCCGTGAAGTACTCCAGTCCGCTGGTGGACGCTTCAAACAGACGAACGCCCGGATCGCCGTGGCGCAGTTTCCCGCCCACTTCATCCTGGAACTTGTTCCATGCCTGCGGGGAGTTCCAGCCCGGCGCCCAGGCGAACGGGATCTGCGAACGCGGGGCGGACGGCTGGTTGTTCCCTTCCATGGAGAAGGCGAACATCGTGTCTTTATCCTGCGGCTGACGCGGCTCGTGCACGCTGATGTTAGCGCGCATCGCCGTGCGGCCGCTGTAGCGGTGCGGTTCACGCGCCAGCTTCTGGCCGCGAATGCGGAAGGTCGCATCCGGCGCGGCGTCTTTAATGCCCGCCAGCTGCGGCAGCGCCGCAATCGCCGCATCAATGACGTGGTCCAGCTGAGTCCAGTCAACCTGACGGTTGTTGACGGTGCTGTGCAGCGAATGCAGCCAGCGCCAGCTTTCCAGCATTACGGTTTTCGCGTCGTAGTAAGCCGGATCGTAAACCTGGAAGAAACGTTGGGCGCGGCCTTCGTTGTTCACCACGGTACCGTCGCTTTCCGCAAAGCTTGCCGCGGAGAGCACCAGGTGCGCTTTGTCCATAATCGCGGTGCGCTGATGATCCACCACCATCACCAGCGGCGCTTTCGCCAGCGCAGCGTCAACGCGCGCGGCGGAAGCATGACGGTGAAGGTCGTTTTCCAGCACGATAACCGCGTCTGCGGCGCCGCTTTCCAGTTCGTCCAGCGCCTCTTCAAGCGAGCCGCCGCCGATCATGCCCAGTCCGACGCTGTTAACCGCCCGGGCGACCATGGTCACCCCGACATCGGCGCCGCGGCCTTTCAGAGCTTTCGCCACGTTAGCGGCGGCCTGGATGATCTCCATGCTGCCGGCGTTGGTCCCGGAGATGATCAGCGGTTTTTTCGCCCCGGCCAGCGCCTGAACGATAACGTCAACTTTACCCTGCAGGTCCTGGCTCAGGCCGTCAACCGCCGGCGCGCTGTCGTCCAGCGCATGGGCAATAGCAAAGCCGAGACGCGCCTGATCTTCTACCGGCGCGCGGTAGGTCCACGCCGCGATGTCATCCAGGCGGGTGTCATCGACGTTGGTGACGAATAGCGGGTGCTTGGCGCGCTGGCCGATGTTGAGGATCGCGGCGATCTGCCAGTCGGCCACTTTCTGCGCCGCCGCCATTTCGCGTGCTTTCCCTTTCACTGCCTGGCGTACCGCCAGGGCCACGCGCGCGCCGGTCTGGGTAATGTCTTCGCCCAGCACCAGTACCGTATCGTAGGATTCGATATCGCGCAGGCTTGGCGTGTGGATCCCGCCCTCGCGCAGCACTTTCAGCATCATCTGCAGGCGCGCTTGTTCGCCTTTGGCGATACCGGTATAGAAGTTGTCGGCGCCCACCAGCTCGCGCAGCGCGAAGTTGCTTTCAATGCTGGCGCGCGGGGAACCGATGCCGATCACTTTCTTCGACTGGCGCAGGATATCCGCCGCCCCCTGCATCGCCTGCTCGGCGTTAAGGGTGATCAGATCGTCGCCGCGGCGCTGTACCGGCTGACGCGGACGGTCTTTCAGGTTCACGTAGCCATAGCCGAAACGACCGCGGTCGCACAGGAAGTAGCGGTTCACGGTACCGTTATAGCGGTTTTCGATACGACGCAACTCGCCATAGCGTTCGCCCGGGCTGATGTTACAGCCGATGGAACACTGCTGGCAGATGCTCGGCGCAAACTGCATGTCCCACTTACGGTTATAGCGCTCGGAGTGGGTTTTGTCGGTGAAAACGCCGGTCGGGCAGACTTCCACCAGGTTGCCGGAGAACTCGCTCTCCGGGGTGCCATCTTCCGGGCGGCCGAAGTAGACGTTGTCGTGCGCGCCATAGACGCCCAGATCGGTGCCGTCGGCATAATCTTTGTAGTAGCGCACGCAGCGGTAGCAGGCGATGCAGCGGTTCATTTCGTGCGAAATAAACGGCCCCAGATCCTGATTGCGGTGGGTACGCTTGGTGAAACGATAGCGGCGGAAGCTATGACCGGTCATCACCGTCATATCCTGCAGGTGGCAGTTGCCGCCCTCTTCGCAGACCGGGCAGTCGTGCGGGTGGTTAGTCATCAACCACTCCACCACGCTTTCGCGGAACTGCTTCGCTTCGCTGTCGTCGATAGAAATAAAGGTGCCGTCGGATGCCGGAGTCATACAGGACATCACCAGGCGACCACGCGTGTCTTCCGCGTTCTGATATTGCTTCACCGCACACTGGCGGCAAGCACCGACGCTCCCTAGCGCCGGGTGCCAGCAAAAGTAGGGAATATCAAGACCAAGAGAGAGACAAGCCTCTAGCAGGTTGTCCGCCCCGTTGACCTCGTATTCTTTGCCGTCTACATGAATCGTAGCCATTTGCGTGCTTCCAAAAATAAAAAACCTTTAGATTACCAGCGCGTCTTAAGCAGGTTCGGCTGAATCCCGTTGATTGCATGGGTATTGCTGAACTGCTGCTTAATGCCAGCCTCGAATTCTTCGCGGAAATATTTAATCGCGCTCTGTAGCGGCTCGACCGCGCCCGGCGCGTGCGCGCAGAAGGTTTTACCCGGGCCCAGGAATCGACACAGTTGCTCAAGGGTTTCGATATCGCCAGGCTGGCCTTCGCCGCGCTCCAGGGCGCGCAGGATCTTCACGCTCCACGGCAGACCATCGCGGCACGGCGTACACCAGCCGCAGGACTCGCGGGCAAAGAACTCTTCAAGGTTGCGCACCAGCGAGACCATGTTGATCTCGTGGTCAACGGCCATCGCCAGCGAGGTGCCCAGACGGCTGCCCGCTTTACCAATGCTTTCGAATTCCATCGGCAGATCGAGGTGCGCTTCGGTGAGGAAGTCGGTCCCTGCTCCACCCGGTTGCCAGGCTTTAAACTTCAGGCCATCGCGCATACCGCCGGCGTAATCTTCGAGGATCTCGCGGGCAGTGGTGCCGAACGGCAGCTCCCAGACGCCCGGATTCTTCACCCGGCCGGAGAAGCCCATCAGCTTGGTGCCAGCATCTTTGCTGGTGGAAATGTTCTGGTACCACTCGACGCCGTTGGCGAGGATCGCTGGCACGTTGCACAGGGTTTCTACGTTGTTGACGCAGGTCGGCTTGCCCCAGACGCCGGAGCTCGCCGGGAACGGCGGCTTGGATCGCGGGTTGGCGCGGCGGCCTTCCAGGGAGTTGATCAGCGCCGTCTCTTCGCCGCAGATATAGCGCCCTGCCCCGGTGTGCACGAACAGCTCGAAGTCAAACCCGGTGCCGAGGATGTTTTTCCCCAACAGACCCGCTTCGGTGGCTTCAGCAATCGCGCGACGCAGATGCTGGGCCGCTTCAATATATTCCCCGCGCAGGAAGATGTAGCCGCGGTACGCTTTCAGCGCAAACGCGGAGATCAGCATGCCTTCCACCAGCAGGTGCGGCAGCTGCTCCATCAGCAGGCGGTCTTTATAGGTGCCCGGCTCCATTTCATCGGCGTTACACAGCAGGTAACGGATGTTCATGGATTCGTCTTTCGGCATCAGGCTCCACTTCAGACCAGTGGAGAAGCCCGCGCCGCCGCGCCCTTTCAGGCCAGCGTCTTTTACCGCCGTGACAATCTCATCCGGGGCCATCCCGGTCAGGGCTTTACGCGCCCCTTCATAGCCATTTTTACTGCGATACTCGTCCAGCCACACCGGCTGCTTGTCGTCGCGCAGGCGCCAGGTGAGCGGATGCGTTTCCGCAGTACGAATTACGGTTTTCATTTGTACTGCTCCAGCAGGTCAGGAATTGCCTCCGGCGTCAGATGGCTGTGAGTATCCTCATCAATCATCATGGTCGGTCCCTTGTCGCAGTTACCCAGGCAGCAGGTCGGCAGCAGGGTAAAGCGGCCATCAAAGGTGGTCTGCCCCGGCTTGATATTCAGTTTCTTCTCAATGGCGGCCTGAATACCCTGATAACCGGTGATGTGGCATACCACGCTGTCGCAGTAGCGGATCACGTGACGGCCAACCGGCTGGCGGAAAATCTGGCTGTAGAACGTCGCCACGCCTTCCACGTCGCTGGCCGGGATCCCCAGCACATCGGCGATAGCGTAGATCGCGCCATCCGGCACCCAGCCGCGCTGTTTCTGAACGATTTTCAGCGCTTCGATGGACGCCGCACGCGGGTCTTCGTAGTGGTGCTTCTCGTGCTCAATAGCCTCACGCTCTGCCGCACTCAGCTCAAAAGCCTCGGTTTGTGGTTGTTGATTCTCGTGCATAATTAGCGGTCCACGTCTGACATAACAAAATCGATACTACCCAGATAGACGATCAGGTCGGATACCAGGCTGCCGCGGATCGCCGACGGGATCTGCTGCAGGTGCGCAAAGCTCGGCGTACGCACGCGGGTACGGTAGCTCATGGTGCTGCCGTCGCTGGTCAGGTAGTAACTGTTGATCCCTTTGGTCGCCTCAATCATCTGGAAAGATTCGTTGGCCGGCATCACCGGGCCCCACGATACCTGTAGGAAGTGGGTGATCAGGGTTTCGATATGCTGCAGCGTGCGCTCTTTCGGCGGCGGCGTGGTCAGCGGGTGATCCGCTTTGAACGGGCCTTCCGGCATGTTATCGAGGCACTGCTGAAGAATGCGCAGACTCTGGCGCAGCTCTTCTACTTTCAGCATCACGCGGGTGTAGCAGTCAGAGACGCCCCCCCCGGTCGGGACTTCGAAGTCGAAGTTTTCATAGCCAGAGTAAGGACGCCATTTACGCACGTCGAAGTCGATACCGGTGGCGCGCAGGCCTGCGCCGGTGGTGCCCCACTCCAGCGCCTCTTTGGCGGTATAGGCTGCCACGCCGACGGAACGGCCTTTCAGAATGGTGTTGCGCAGGGCGGCCTTCTCATAGGAGTCCAGACGCTTCGGCATCCACTCGAGGAACTCACGCAGCAGGCGATCCCAGCCACGCGGCAGATCGTGCGCGACGCCGCCGATGCGGAACCACGCCGGGTGCATACGGAACCCGGTAATCGCTTCCACCAGATCGTAAATTTTCTGCCGATCGGTAAAGGCGAAGAAGACCGGCGTCATCGCGCCGACGTCCTGAATAAAGGTCGAGATATACAGCAGGTGGCTGTTGATGCGGAACAGCTCGGAGAGCATCACGCGGATCACGTTCACGCGATCCGGTACGGTGATCCCAGCCAGTTTTTCCACCGCCAGCACGTACGGCATCTCGTTGACGCAGCCGCCGAGATATTCAATACGGTCGGTATACGGGATGTAGCTGTGCCAGGACTGACGCTCGCCCATCTTCTCGGCGCCGCGGTGGTGATAACCGATATCCGGTACGCAGTCGACGATCTCTTCGCCGTCCAGCTGCAGAATAATGCGGAACGCACCATGCGCCGATGGGTGGTTCGGACCGAGGTTGAGGAACATGAAGTCCTCGTTGTCGGTGCCGCGCTTCATGCCCCACTCTTCCGGTTTAAAGGTCAGCGCCTCCATCTCCAGATCCTGTTTGGCTTTGGTCAGCTCAAACGGGTCGAACTCGGTGGCACGCGCCGGATAATCTTTACGCAGCGGGTGACCTTCCCAGGTCGGCGGCATCATGATGCGACGCAGGTTCGGGTGACCATCGAAGGTAATGCCAAACATTTCCCAGGTTTCACGCTCATACCAGTTGGCGTTGGGGAACAGTTTGGTGAAGGTCGGCAGATGCAGATCGTTTTCCGACAGCGCCACCTTGAGCATGATGTCGCGGTTGCGATCGATAGAGATCAGGTGATAGAAAACGGAAAAATCCGCGGCGGGCAGGCCATCGCGGTGCGTGCGCAGACGTTCGTCCATGCCGTGCAGGTCAAACAGCATCACGTAAGGCTTCGGCAATTTCTTCAGGAAATCACCCACCTCCAGCAGCTGTTCACGCTTCACCCATACCACCGGTACGCCGGTACGGGTTGGCTGAACGGTAAAGGCATCCGGCCCAAAGCGGTTGCGCAGTTCGCCAATCACCGGGTCATCAAGGTGATCGCGGGTTTGCCAGGCTGGTGCGGCGTCATGCGCGGTTAAATCGGTCATATTGTTCACCATTGCAAAAGGTCCGTGGTGACTGCCGGCGAGACTTCGCGCTGTTGTAGATTGATTTGCGAAGTGGTTCTCCCGCCCGCAGGCGCAAATTAAATCTCGTCCGGCGTCCGCAGATTGGTCACTGCAATACGTTCGCCGCGTTTACGCTCGCGTTCCGACTGCATATTGGCGCGATAAACGCCCTGATCGCCAACCACCCATGAGAGCGGACGACGTTCTTTACCAATGGACTCCTGCAGCAGCATCAGCGCCTGCATATAGGCCTCCGGACGCGGCGGGCAGCCCGGGATGTACACATCGACCGGAATGAATTTATCCACGCCCTGGACGACGGAATAGATGTCGTACATCCCGCCTGAGTTGGCGCAGGCGCCCATGGAGATCACCCACTTCGGCTCCAGCATCTGATCGTAGAGACGCTGAATAACCGGCGCCATTTTGGTAAAGCAGGTTCCCGCGACCACCATCAGGTCCGCCTGACGCGGAGAGGCGCGCAGAACTTCTGCCCCAAAACGCGCAACGTCATGCACCGCAGTGAATGACGTCACCATTTCCACATAACAGCAAGAAAGGCCGAAGTTGTACGGCCAAATTGAGTTCTTACGGCCCCAGTTCACCATGTCATGCAGCGCGTGTTCGAGTTTCCCCATATACACGCTTTTATTGACTTCCTGCTCCAGAGGATCGGTAACGATCTCCTGTTTCTGCAGGGGGTAACGGTCGTTCTCACCGTTAGGATCTATGCGGGTGAGCGTATAATCCATCTTATTGCCTCGCTTTTACTGCATATGACGGTTAGTGGGACTGTCTGTTTCCGGGTTAACCAGCGTGCGACGGGAACGCGCAGGCGTCCAGTCCAGTGCGCCGATGCGAACGAGATAAACCAGACCAGCCAGTAGCACTAAAATGAAAATTGCGGCTTCCACAAAGCCGACCCAGCCGCTCTCGCGGATAGAGGTCGACCATGCGTAGAGATACAGGGCTTCCACGTCGAAGATAACGAAGAACATGGCAACCAGATAAAACTTCGCAGAAAGACGTAAGCGGGCCGAACCGACGGAGTCGATCCCCGATTCAAACGGCGTGTTTTTACTACGCGCGCGCGCGCGACCGCCAAGGTACCAGCCGCCGACGAGCATGAGGCAGCACAGGCCGATAGCGATGATGAGAAATATAGCGAATGCCCAATGATGAGCGATGACTTCAGTGGATGTTGACATACGCATTGCTTAACCAAAAAAGTGTAGCGCCAAAACCCTCTGCTCTTACTGGCAGATGAACGCCACAGCGTTTCACGGGAGGAATAAAAAATAACCGTGCAAAAAAGCGTCCCTGGTCGATGTGAGAAGCCCAGATGCCGTGGCTTTTTACCCCTTTCTTTAACCTTTTGTCAACTTTAACAAAAGTTTTCATAACATTAATTTACATTGGAATCTTTTCATTAACATTAAATGCCCTTTTCTGCGAAATAACCTTGCATACTGTTCGGTTTTAGTGTTGTTGAATCGTGTCCGTTTCCGTCGTAAATCAAAAATCCCTTCTATTTTGACAGGATTTAGCCTCGATTCCTCCCCCCAAAGAGGGGTATTTTCTTGATCTGCGACACGGTTTTGTTAATTACCCCAGGAAATCGGCAACAATCCATCCGGTTTTTTAACATTAGCAGGAAGTGTTGAAAGTGCAGGGAAAAGTCGACAAGCTGAGCGCCTTGTCACGCCAATACGCTGATTTTTCTGCAAAGAAATACAAAAAAGATTCAAAACATCAATAAGAGTGCAAAAAAAAGAGCCGCCAGGCGGGAAACCAACTCCTGAGGCTCTTTTTGGGCACTTACATTCTGTTACCAGTTTTTGTGATCTTTGTTAGCAAGAATACCCTTACAAAACCAAGGTATTCCCTCCCTCTTCCGGAGTAAGTGCTGTGCCCGTTTCCCAGGGATGGATCTCCTGGCTCAGAGACTGAAAAATCGCCTGCGGCAGTTCGCTCACCGTCCGCGGATTGCAGCTGACGACGTACCGGGTGTCCGGCAACGCCGGTAACCCCTCACTGATGCCAGCCACGCGTAGATCCGGGCTCATCATTTCGACCGGGCGCGCAGTCACGCCCAGCCCGGCCTTCACCGCCGCTTTCACGCCCGATAGCGAGGAAGCTCCGTGGGCCAGATGCCAACTGACGCGAGCAGTTTCCAGCGCGGCGATAATATCCTGGCGGAATGGACTTGGCTCTTCGAGCAGGATCAGGGGGATAGATTCCCCCTTCGCCAGCACATATTCCGCTGCACAATACCAGAGAGTAGGTGATGTTCTCAGGGTAAAAGAGGTAAAGCCGGGAGGCTGATGGGTGGTCAACGCCAGATCGACCAGCCCCTCGGCCAACATCTCCATGATGGCGGCATGGGGGTGAACTTTGATCTCCAACGTCATTCTGGGATAGAAACAGCCGATGCGGTTTAACAAAAACGGCAGGATGGTGTCAGCCGTTTCTTCTGACGCACCGATGCTCAGAGCCCCCTGCAGGCTGCCATACATCAGCGACATACAGGCTTCATCGTTAAAACGGAGAATTTTGCGGGCATAGCCCAGCAGCTGGATCCCCTGCTCGGTCAGCAGCTTATTGCGGCCGTGGCGGGCGAAAAGCTCTTTGCCCACCAGCTGTTCCAGGCGTTGCATTTGCTGACTGACCGCGGACTGAGTACGACACACTGCGGCGGCGGCGGCGGCAAAAGTGTTCAAATCAGCGACCGCGACAAAGGTACGCAGCAGATCGAGATCGAGGTTGAGTATGGGACGTGTTGTATTAATCATCTTTCTTCACTTACAGGTGGCTAACGCTGACCTGCCTTGTTGATGCTTTACGCCAGGTTTCCGGCTATTCCCTGAGCCTCGTGCTCACCGTCTGACGGCGGATAAACAACTGGACGAACGTTATTACATGCCAAAGTACTCGTCTGGGCAAATGCGCAGAACTGCGGAGTAATATATTGTTCGTATTTCTCATTATTATTTATTACCACGACCAGCCAGGCGCCATACGTCGCCGCGGGAACCCGGTCAGTGATGCTGAGAAAATCGCTCTTCTGGCGTAACTTTCCGGCAGAAAAGGAACAATAAAATCCTGTAATAACAATATATTAAATCTCAATGCAACCGCAGTTCTTGGCGGTTAACACGGATATTAACGGTGATATTCTAACCTATCCCCCTCCTTTTTATAAGCCTTAATAAGGATTAACTGAGACAATTTTAAATTTTTTTCAACATTTTATATTAATTAACAAACCTCAGATTATTACCCGNTAAAAATAATAATAATGTGGTCGCACGCTGTTTTTTATTAAAATTATTTAACATCAAAATTACAAGCCAATCGCGCTTGTATGCAGGATAGCGTTTTTTAGCGACTCCCCCTTCTCCCTCCCCATATTACCGGGCAAACAAACGAGATAAATGATGGCAAAACCGCTACTAAATCTATATTTACGACCAAAAAATCGACATAAAAAGGCATAAGCCACAGACCAAATCCGCAATCGGTAGATAAATCAATTGCGCTTAAAATCCGGCGTTAGCAAAATCTTCTCCTGCAAAGCCTTCAAAACAGCGGGGAGGGGGAGTACATTGTTCCGTGCTGACTTCCACGGCAGGGAGTGGCGATAACAGCTAAAAGGTCAAGATTCATGTCCCCCATCGAAAAATCCAGCAAGTTAGAGAACGTCTGTTATGACATCCGCGGCCCGGTTCTGAAAGAAGCCAAACGTCTTGAAGAAGAAGGCAATAAGGTTCTGAAACTGAACATCGGCAACCCGGCGCCATTCGGCTTCGAGGCCCCTGACGAGATCCTCGTCGACGTCATCCGCAATTTGCCTACCGCCCAGGGTTACTGCGATTCGAAAGGATTGTACTCGGCGCGTAAAGCTATCATGCAGCATTACCAGGCCCGGGGTATGCGCGATGTCACGGTGGAAGACATCTATATCGGCAACGGCGTGTCCGAACTGATTGTGCAGGCGATGCAGGCGCTGTTAAACAGCGGCGATGAGATGCTGGTTCCCGCCCCGGACTACCCGCTGTGGACGGCGGCGGTGTCGCTTTCCAGCGGCAAAGCGGTGCACTATCTGTGTGACGAATCCTCTGACTGGTTCCCGGATCTGGACGACATCCGCGCAAAAATCACACCGCGCACCCGCGGGATCGTGATCATTAACCCTAACAACCCCACCGGCGCGGTCTATTCCAAAGAATTGCTGCAGGAGATCGTGGAGATCGCTCGTCAGCATAATCTGATCATTTTCGCCGATGAAATTTACGACAAGATCCTCTACGACGAAGCCCAGCATCACTCTATTGCCGCCCTGGCGCCGGACCTGCTGACGGTGACCTTTAACGGATTGTCGAAAACCTATCGCGTTGCCGGCTTCCGTCAGGGCTGGATGGTGCTGAATGGCCCGAAAAAACACGCGAAGGGCTATATCGAAGGGCTGGAGATGCTGGCTTCAATGCGTCTGTGCGCCAACGTGCCGGCCCAGCATGCTATCCAGACGGCGCTGGGCGGCTATCAGAGCATCAGCGAATTCATCATCCCCGGCGGACGCCTGTATGAACAACGCAACCGCGCTTGGGAGCTTATCAACGATATTCCGGGCGTCTCCTGCGTGAAGCCAAAAGGCGCGCTGTATATGTTCCCGAAAATCGACGCCAAACGCTTCAATATTCATGACGACCAGAAAATGGTGCTCGACTTCCTGCTGCAGGAGAAAGTCCTGCTGGTGCAGGGCACCGCCTTTAACTGGCCGTGGCCGGATCACGTACGCATCGTGACCCTGCCGCGCGAAGACGACCTGGAGATGGCTATCTCCCGCTTTGGCCGCTTCCTCTCCGGCTACCATCAGCTTTAATCGCGCCGCCGCCGGCATTTGCATCCGGCGGCGATCCCTGCGCACAATGGAACCCGATGTTGTCACTGATTAAGGGTCCCTATGAGTCAGAGTCATTTCTTTGCCCACCTCTCCCGCCTGAAACTGATTAACCGCTGGCCGCTGATGCGCAACGTGCGCACCGAAAATGTCTCCGAACACAGCCTGCAGGTGGCGATGGTCGCCCACGCGCTGGCGGCGATTAAAAACCGCAAATTTGGCGGCCAGGTCAACGCCGAGCGTATCGCCCTGCTGGCGATGTACCATGACGCCTCGGAAGTACTAACTGGCGACCTCCCTACTCCGGTGAAATATTTCAACTCCCAGATTGCCCAGGAATATAAGGCGATTGAGAAAATTGCTCAGCAAAAGCTGGTGGATATGGTCCCTGACGAGCTGCGCGATATTTTCGAGCCGCTGATTGATGAGCATCACTACAGTGAGGAAGAGCAGTCGATCGTTAAACAGGCTGACGCCCTCTGCGCTTACCTGAAGTGCCTCGAAGAGCTGTCTGCAGGCAATAACGAATTTCTGCTGGCCAAAGGTCGGCTGGAAAAGACCCTGGCATCGCGGCGCAGCGCGGAGATGGATTACTTTATGCAAGTGTTCGTCCCAAGCTTCCAGCTGTCGCTGGACGAAATTAGCCAGGATTCGCCGCTGTAAGGTTCTGGCCGGGCGGCGGTTGTGCTCTACCCGGCCAGAATATCTTAAAACGGAAACAGTACCGGGATCAGCAGGACGCAGACCACCATCACCAGTATGGTAAAGGGCACGCCTATTTTGACAAAATCGCTAAATGAGTACTTGCCCGGGCCAAGCACCAGGGTGTTAACCGGCGAGGAGACCGGGGTCATAAACGCCGCCGAAGCCGCCATCGCCACCACCATGGCAAAAGGATAGGGTGAGACGCCCATTGACTTCGCCGCCGCTAAGGCAATAGGCGCCATCAGCACCGCCGTGGCGGTGTTTGAGATAAACAGCCCAATCGCCGCGCACATCACGAACAGGCAGCCGAGCATCAGATAAGGCCCCTCGCCTCCGGCGACATCCATCAGCCCCTTCACCACCAGATCCACCCCGCCGGTTTTTTGCAGCGCCAGGGCAAACGGCATCATCCCAACAATCAAAATAATGCTCGGCCAGTGGATCGCCTTGTAGGCGCTCTCGGCATTGATGCAGCGGAATTTGCCCATCAGCAGACAGGCGATAATCGCGGCAATCGGGTTGGGAATTTCATCGGTGAGCATCAGGGCTACCATCAGCACCAGGCAGAAAATCGCATGCGGAGCCTGGCTGTGGGCCGGCGAAGCGTCATCGACCTCAACCGGCATATTGAGCACCACGAAATCCCGGCCGCGCTTCGCCAGCAGGGCAATTTGCCGCCAGTTGCCGACCACCAGCAGGATATCGCCGAGCTGCAGCGGCTCGTCGACCACCGAACCATCCATCGCTTTGCCATCGCGCTTCATGCCGACGATATTGAGACCAAACCGGGTGCGGAAGGCTATCTCTCGCACCGTTTTGCCCATCATCTCTGAATCCGGGATCAGCGCCACCTCCGCCATCCCCACATCCAGCGCCTGATCGGCAAAATACTCGCCGCGCAGCACCATCGGCTCAAGCATTTGCTCGCCGCAGAACTGGCGTAAATCGACATCGGAGGCGGACATATCGATTAGCAGGACGTCGCGGGCGCGAAATTCCGATACCCCGTTGACGTTGACAATTACCCGGCGGAACCGCCGCCAGCGTTCAACGCCGATCACGTTGGCGCAGTAGCGCTCACGCAGCTTTAAATCATCCAGCCGCTGACCGATCATCGGCGAACCCGGGCGGATGGCCAGCCGGCGAGCGCGGCCGGTGAGGTGATATTCGCGGATCAAATCGCGGAAGGTGCTTCTTTTTCGCCCATCGCGTGCGGAGTCGCCATTATCCGTCTTCAGCATAAAGCGCACCGCCAGCATATAGACGATGCCCAGGATCAGCACCACCAGGCCAATCGGCGTGACGCTGAAAAAGCTGAAGCCGTGCAGTCCCTCGCGCAGCAATTCACTGTTGACCACCAGGTTGGGCGGCGTCGCCACCAGGGTCATCATCCCGCTGATAAGCCCGGCGAAGCTCAGCGGCATCATCAGCCGCGATGGCGAGGTATTCATCCGCGCCGAGACGCTAAGTACCACCGGGATGAAAATGGCGACCACCCCGGTGGAGCTCATAAACGCGCCCAGACCGGCGACGGTGAGCATCAGGTAGATCAGCATCTTGGTTTCGCTGTTCCCCGCCACGCTCACCAGCCATGCCCCCATTTTGGTGGCGACTCCGGTGCGCACCAGGCCATCGCCGATAATAAACAGGGCGGCAATCAGGATCACGTTAGGATCGCTGAATCCGGAAAAAGCTTCATTTAACGTCAGCGTTCCGCTGAGGACAAAGGCGACAATGACCATCAGGGCGATAGCATCCATGCGCACCTTGCCGGTAGCAAACAGCACAACCGCGATGGCCAGGAGGGATAAAACCCAAATCAATTCACCGTTCACAACGTTTCCTTGTCACAAGTGGGAGTCGACATAGTGGCGTAAAAAAGCCCCGACGACGCGGGGCGAAATCATGGGTTTACGCTTTAAGACGCACATTTACCACGCCGTCAGTCTGGCGTTCAACCACCAGATCTTCCAGGCTGCTCAGCACGAGGTCGGCTTCATCCAGGCGAGGGGCATCGGCGGGCACGTTGACCGCGATAGTGCGACAGCCGGCCGCCAGTCCGGAGAGGAGCCCCGCCGGCGCATCTTCCACCACCGCGCACTCCCCGGCAGGCAGACCCAGCCGCTCGGCGCCCAGCAGATAGGCGTCCGGCGCCGGTTTGCCGTGTTTCACCTGCTCGGCGGTGACGAACACCTCAGGCATCGGCAGGCCCGCCGCGCGGTGACGCGCGTGGGCAACCGGAATCGAGCCGGAGGTGACAATCGCCCACGGGATCCCGGCCTCATTGAGCGTATTCAGCAGGGCTAATGCCCCCGGCAGCGCGACGATACCCTCAATATCAGTGGCTTCTATCTGCTCGAGGTAGCGAAATTCGGCCTGGATATCCTCCTCGCTGCGCCCCGGCATAAAATGGCGAATGGAGGTAATGGCCTGCTTGCCGTGAATAAAACTGAGAATTTCATCATGGTCAATGGCGAAACGATCCCCCCACTTGCACCATGAACGCTCCACCACCGGCAAGGAATCCACCAGCGTCCCGTCTAAATCGAACAGGAAACCTTTACACTGCACGGGCACCTCCCTCAGGCGTTGATAATTTGATTAATTTCATTACTGCTCAGATGATACTGGCGCGGGCAAGCGTGCCAGACGCTCAGCATCCGCTGATATTTCTCCCACATCGGGGTCTGCGAGTTAAAGCCATGGGTACCGGCGTCAAAATGGCTGTAGCGGCCTTCAACGTTGACCATAAAACGCACATAGCCGAGATAACGCGCTTCGGTGGCGGCATCAAATCCGAGGAAGGTGACCCGGCGTTCATCGATACCCGCCGCGTCTTTCAGGTTGGTCCAGGAGACGTGCAGCGCGTGGTACATCTCCATGATATCAATAACGGTACGGCAGGTTTCTTCCGTCAACTGGCCAAACTCGCGGTCCAGTTCACGCATCTGTAGCCCATACCCACGCTCTATGATGGTTTGCAGACGACGGTAGCGTTCCGCATTATCCGGGTCGAGCATCGTCATCATTTTGTACTGATTGGATAAAATCAGACGCTGCGCATTGGTCATTTCCATGTTGTGACTCCTGTAGCACGGTAGGGCGTGAAATAAAGAAGGCGCATAAATCATGCGCCTTCTTTTATATGCGTTTTCCGTAGTGAATTACAAATCATCAAGGAAAGTTTTATCCAGTTGTTTGAAGGCGCGCTTAAGCGTGTCAGCCAGCGCCTGATAATCGGGCTTGCCTTCGACCGGTGCCAGCGCCTGCCCCGCCTCCTGCAGTTTACCGCGCACTTCATAGAACCAGTTAAGAATGGAGGGCGGCAGCGGCGTCACCGAACGCTTACCCAACCACCAGAGTCCCTGCATCGGCAGGCTCAGCGCAAACAGCGCGGTAGCGACGGCGGGGCCCAGCTGGCCGCCAAGAGCTATCTGCCAGCAGAGGGTAAAAATGGCGATTGGCGGCATGATGCGGATAGCATAGCGGGTGGCACGAATAATGCGGTTTTCAATAAACACCGGCGCGAGGCGCTTGTCGAGAGGCCAGGTCTTTGCGTAATGCTGCCCGCGGTTGAACAAGCTAAAGAAGCTAACGGGGCGTTTCTCAGGGGTCGACATGGCTTTACCTCAACTTTACATATAAAACTTAAAAAATTCGTGCAAAACACCAACTATGCATGACATCGTTCAAAAGATTTTGGCAAAGGATGCCGCAATCAGGTATCCTGTGCCCGCCTGAAAGGGCGGTTAGACTCTTTGCCAGGCTAGTCAAATTATCGCATATTCTGCCATTGGCTGAAAATTATGCAAAATGGCATAAAATCAAATGTACTTCTCTCATCGTGCCCGAAAACAGAACAAGGCATGATGTTAATCATAAATGTCGAGGTCATCCTGCGCTACGCTAATGACACACTGACGTTTTTTTAGCCACGTATCATAAAAAGGTACTTCCATGTCGAGTAAGTTAGTACTGGTTCTGAACTGCGGTAGCTCCTCTCTGAAATTTGCTATCCTTGACGCCGTGAACGGCGACGAATATCTGTCCGGTTTAGCGGAATGCTTCCACCTGCCGGAAGCCCGTATCAAATGGAAAATGGACGGCAGCAAACAAGAAGCCGAGTTAGGCGCGGGCGCCGCGCACAGTGAAGCGCTGAACTTTATCGTTAACACTATTCTGGCACAAAAACCAGAACTGTCTGCTCAGCTGACCGCAATCGGCCACCGTATCGTACACGGCGGTGAAAAATACACCAGCTCCGTGGTGATCGACGAGTCCGTAATTCAGGGTATTAAAGACGCCGCGTCTTTCGCACCGCTGCACAACCCGGCACACCTGATCGGCATCGCTGAAGCGCTGAAATCCTTCCCGCACCTGAAAGACAAAAACGTGGCTGTATTCGATACGGCGTTCCATCAGACCATGCCGGAAGAATCCTATCTCTACGCCCTGCCGTACAGCCTGTACAAAGAGCACGGCGTTCGTCGTTACGGCGCGCACGGCACCAGCCACTTCTACGTGACTCAGGAAGCCGCTAAGATCCTCAACAAGCCGGTGGAAGAGCTGAACATCATCACCTGCCACCTCGGCAACGGTGGTTCTGTTTCCGCTATCCGTAACGGTAAATGCGTTGACACCTCCATGGGTCTGACCCCGCTGGAAGGCCTGGTGATGGGTACCCGCTCCGGTGACATCGATCCGGCCATCATCTTCCATCTGCACGACACCCTGGGCATGAGCGTTGACGCGATCAACAAAATGCTGACCAAAGAGTCCGGCCTGCTGGGTCTGACCGAAGTCACCAGCGACTGCCGCTACGTGGAAGACAACTATCAGGAAAAAGCCGACGCTAAACGCGCGATGGACGTTTACTGCCACCGCCTGGCGAAATACATCGGTTCCTACACCGCGCTGATGGACGGCCGTCTTGACGCCGTTATTTTCACCGGTGGTATCGGTGAAAACGCCGCGATGGTGCGTGAGCTGTCGCTGGGCAAACTGGGCGTACTGGGCTTTGAAGTTGACCATGAGCGTAACCTTGCTGCCCGCTTCGGCAAGTCTGGCTTCATCAACAAAGAAGGCACACGTCCTGCCGTGGTTATCCCGACCAACGAAGAGCTGGTCATCGCGCAAGACGCCAGCCGTCTGACCGCATAATTCCACATCGCCAGCCCTGACCCGCAATAATTCGAGCTGCAGGAAGGCGGCGACACAGCAAAACCCCGGCCGCGTACAGCGCGTACGCCACCGGGGTGAGCAAGTAGAGCCAACGCACCTGCAACTTGAAATATGACGGATAGCTGGCGGTGCTGTTTTGTATCCCGCCTGATACTGGCGGTAACGAAAGAGGATATACCGTGTCCCGTACTATCATGTTAATTCCTACCGGTACCAGCGTAGGTCTGACCAGCGTCAGCCTCGGTGTGATCCGCGCTATGGAACGCAAAGGCGTTCGTCTGAGCGTCTTTAAACCTATCGCCCAGCCGCGTTCCGGTGGCGATGCCCCAGACCAGACCACCACCATCGTTCGCGCCAGCTCCTCCACCACCACCGCCGCTGAACCGCTGAAGATGAGCCATGTTGAGTCTCTGCTCTCCAGCAATCAGAAAGATGTGCTGATGGAAGAGATCATTGCCAACTACCACGCGAATACTCAGGACGCGGAAGTGGTGCTGGTGGAAGGCCTGGTACCGACCCGTAAGCATCAGTTCGCCCAGGCGCTGAACTTTGAAATCGCCAAAACGCTGAACGCTGAAATCGTCTTCGTGATGTCTCAGGGCACCGACACGCCAGAACAGCTGAACGAGCGTATCGAACTGACCCGTAACAGCTTTGGCGGCGCCAAAAATACCAGCATCACCGGCGTTATCGTCAACAAACTGAATGCCCCTGTCGACGATCAGGGCCGTACCCGTCCTGACCTGTCGGAAATTTTCGACGACTCGTCGAAAGCAAAAATCGTGAAGATTGACCCGGCTCAGCTGCAGAAAGGCAGCACGCTGCCGGTGCTGGGCGCAGTGCCATGGAGCTTCGATCTGATCGCGACCCGCGCGATCGACATGGCGCACCATCTGAATGCGACCATCATCAACGAAGGCGATATCAATACCCGCCGCGTGAAATCCGTGACTTTCTGCGCGCGCAGCATCCCGCACATGCTGGAACACTTCCGCCCTGGTTCTCTGCTGGTTACCTCCGCAGACCGTCCTGACGTGCTGGTTGCGGCCTGCCTGGCGGCAATGAACGGCGTGGAAATCGGCGCCATTCTGCTGACCGGCGGCTATGAAATGGACGCGCGCATCAGCAAGCTGTGTGAACGCGCTTTCGCGACCGGCCTGCCGGTATTCATGGTCAACACCAACACCTGGCAGACCTCCCTGAGCCTGCAGAGCTTTAACCTCGAAGTACCGGTTGACGATCACGAGCGTATCGAGAAAGTTCAGGAATACGTGGCCAACTACATCAACGCCGACTGGATCGAATCGCTGACCGCGACCTCCGAGCGCAGCCGCCGTCTCTCTCCGCCAGCCTTCCGCTACCAGCTGACCGAGCTGGCGCGCAAAGCCGGCAAACGTGTCGTTCTGCCGGAAGGCGACGAACCGCGTACCGTGAAAGCGGCGGCGATTTGCGCCGAACGCGGGATCGCCACCTGTGTCCTGCTGGGTAACCCGGATGAGATCAACCGCGTAGCCGCGGCCCAGGGCGTGGAGCTTGGCGCCGGCATTGAAATCGTCGATCCGGAAGTGGTTCGCGAAAGCTATGTGGGTCGCCTGGTCGAACTGCGTAAGAACAAAGGCATGACCGAAGCGGTCGCGCGTGAGCAGCTGGAAGACAACGTGGTTCTCGGCACCCTGATGCTGGAACAGGACGAAGTCGACGGTCTGGTATCCGGCGCGGTTCACACCACTGCCAACACCATTCGTCCGCCGCTGCAGCTGATCAAAACCGCGCCGGGCAGCTCGCTGGTCTCCTCCGTGTTCTTCATGCTGCTGCCGGAACAGGTTTACGTTTACGGCGACTGCGCGATCAACCCGGACCCGACCGCCGAGCAGCTGGCGGAAATCGCTATTCAGTCCGCTGAATCCGCGATTGCCTTCGGCATCGAACCGCGCGTAGCGATGCTCTCCTACTCCACCGGTACCTCCGGCGCGGGTAGCGATGTCGAGAAAGTCCGCGAAGCGACCCGTCTGGCCCAGGAAAAACGTCCTGACCTGATGATCGACGGCCCGCTGCAGTATGACGCCGCGGTGATGGCTGACGTAGCGAAGTCCAAAGCGCCGAACTCACCGGTAGCTGGCCGCGCGACCGTGTTCATCTTCCCGGATCTGAACACCGGTAACACCACGTACAAAGCGGTACAGCGCTCTGCCGACCTGATCTCCATCGGGCCGATGCTGCAGGGTATGCGCAAGCCGGTCAACGACCTGTCCCGTGGCGCGCTGGTAGACGATATCGTCTATACCATCGCACTGACCGCGATCCAATCGGCTCAGCAGCAGAAGTAATCTGCCGCTGTAGTCAAAGCAAAAGGCAGCCGAATGGCTGCCTTTTTGTCGTCAGGAGGCGAGCGACGATTGCTGCCGCGCGTTTGCGATCTTTATTCGCGCTCGCTCTCTTCCGCATCATCATACTCATTACCGGCGTTGCGGGTCATCCACAGCGCCAGCGCTTTCAGGGAGTCCGGCGTGAACTCATCGCAGCGGGCGGTGATCTCTTCCGGCGTTAACCAGCACACCTCGCTGACCTCTTCTTCCTGCAGGGCGAACGGCCCGTGGGAGACGCAGCTGAACAGGCTTCCCCAGACGCGGCAGAATTTGTCTTCGTAATAAAACTGGCCGTGATCGGCAAACGGCACCCCGGCGATGCCTAACTCCTCTTCCGCCTCGCGACGGGCCGATTCCAGCAGCTGCTCATCAGCCTGCACGACGCCGCCAGCGGTGGCATCCAGCATGCCCGGATGAAAGTCTTTTGTCTCGGTGCGTCGCTGCACCAGAATTTTCCCCATTCCGTCATGAACGACGATATAGGTCGCCCGGTGGCGCAGGCACTGCGCGCGCATTTGCTCGCGGCTGGACTGTGCTATCACCTCATTGTTTTCATTAACAATATCGACCCATTCTGTGCTTGCCAAATGATTCTGTTCCGCCATCAGGAAACCTTACTTTAAATGCGCTCTCGCGGCGCGTCTTTATGATTGAGGGCTAAATTACGGGTAAATTGCAACCTCTGCAATAACCTGATTATCATTGAGTGCTAAAACCTGCAGCCGCCCCTGATCCAGCAGCCCATAGCTGGCGGAATATCCCCCTTTCGGGATACTCACTGAGCCGGGATTAAAGAGGTAAATTGCGCCGCGTTTTTCCGCGACCGGTATATGAGTATGGCCATATGCCAGGACATCGCCAGCGGCCAGCGGCGGCAGATTATCCGGACTATAGAGATGCCCGTGGGTCAGAAACAGGCGATAGCGTTCGCTAAGCACCTGCTGCCAGGGCGCGGTCATTGGAAAACGAAGCAGCATCTGATCCACTTCGCTGTCGCAGTTGCCGCGAACAGCAACAATGCGTTCCGCCACGCTGTTCAACCGCTCCGCCACCTCACCCGGCGCATACCCCTCAGGCAGCGCGTTGCGCGGACCGTGATTGAGCACATCGCCGAGTATGATCAGCCACCTGGCGCCGCTTTGCGCGAACCGTTCAAGCACGCGTTCCGTGGCGGGCAGCGAACCATGAATATCGGAGGCAAACATCAGCTTCATAGGTTCCATCTCCACTGGTTACGATGCCTCTATGATAGCGGAAGCGCGGCGGGTTATCAGCCTCAGCGTTTGGCGGAAAGCGCCACGTAACGCTGGATTGAGGCCCGCTGCCACTGGAAAGACGCATAATCAGCCAGCGCCTCCGGTACCTTATCGCCATTGAGAACCAGGCGATTGAGCATCAGCGCCAGGTCTGCGTCGGCAATAGACCATTCGCCAAATAAATTTTGCCCGCCGTGGGCCAGTAGCGTGGTGGCGGTGGCAAACAGCTTTTCCGCAGATTGCCTGCCGGCCTCGCTGAGGTCCGGCATTTTCGCCCCGTCAAACACCACAGCGGTGGATCGCTCTTCACGAATTGGCATCAGATCGCTGCGCAGCCAGGCCTGGATCTGCCGGGCGCGGGCTCGTTTTTGCAGATCATGCGGGTAGATGCGCTCCCACTCCGGCGGCGCAAAACGCTCATCCAGATACTCGGTAATCGCCGAAGACTCACTTAGCGCGAAATCATCAACCTCCAGCAGCGGTACGCGACGGGTGGCGGCATAGCCTGTCCAGCCCGCCTGCAGATGTTCGCCGCGGTTCAGGTCGACGGTTTTAAGGGTAAAAGGCAGGCTTTTTTCCTGCAGAGCGACATAGACAGACATCACGTACGGTGAGAAAAAATCGGCATCGGACCACAGGGTAATGACAGGCTGGCTCATAGCTTCCTCAAGGGTGGTAGACAGGACAATAAGCCAACATAGCCTGTCTTACAGGCGATGTCACTGCTCGAACGCAGACGACTCGTCGCCTAGCTGCCGGGTCGCTTGCGGAATTTCTCCCGGGTGGCGCAGCTTCACCTATACTCGAACAGTTTGCGACCCACGACGGCGGGAAATATTATGATCGATCTTTACTATGCACCCACCCCAAACGGCCACAAAATCACCCTGTTCCTCGAAGAGGCGGAGCTAGCCTATCGGCTAATTCGGGTCGATATCGGCAAAGGGGAACAATTTCATCCGCAGTTTCTGGCGATTTCGCCGAATAATAAAGTTCCGGCTATCGTCGACCACATGCCTGCTGACGGCGGGGCGCCATTGAGCGTTTTCGAGTCCGGCGCCATCCTGCTCTATCTGGCGGAAAAAAGCGGTAAGCTGCTGAGCGGCGAGCTGCGGGAACGCTACGTCACGCTGCAGTGGCTGTTCTGGCAGGTCGGCGGGCTGGGGCCGATGCTGGGGCAAAATCAACATTTTTCCCACTCCGCGCCGCAAACCGTGCCCTACGCTATTGAACGTTTTCAGGTGGAAACCCAACGACTGTATGGGGTGCTAAATCAGCGTCTGGGATGCAGCCCGTGGCTTGGCGGCGACCACTACAGTATCGCCGACATCGCCGCCTGGCCCTGGGTGAACTGCCATGTCCGACAGCGTATCGATCTGGCGAACTATCCGGCGGTGCACAACTGGTATGAGCGCATTAAGCAGCGGCCGGCAACGGCGGAAGCGATGTTAAAAATTCAGCTTTATTAACCCCCTGCTCGCCCGTCGCGCTTTGTTGTATGATTGCAGGACTTACACCACGGAGGAAGCCTGCAATGTCTCAACCAGACGCCATTATTCGTATTAAGAACCTGCGCCTGCGGACTTTTATTGGTATTAAAGAGGAAGAGATCGCCAACCGCCAGGACGTGGTAGTGAATGTAGCCATTCACTACCCTGCCGATAAAGCGCGCGACAGCGAGGACATCAATGATGCGCTGAACTATCGCACCATTACCAAGCGCATAATCAGCCATCTTGAGAATGGCCGTTTTTCGCTGCTGGAAAAATTAACTCAGGATGTGCTGAATATCGCATGCGAACATCACTGGGTCACATATGCTGAAGTGGAGATTGATAAACTTCATGCGCTGCGCTATGCCGACTCGGTGTCCATGACCATGAGCTGGCGTCGCTAACCATGTCAGGGAGGTGGTATGAAGATCCTGCTTACTGGTGGTACCGGCCTGATTGGCCGACATCTGATACCCAGATTGCTGGAGCTCGGGCATAGCGTCACGGTCTCCACGCGACATCCGGATACCGCCCGCGCCCGTCTCGATCCGCGCGTCACCCTGTGGCGCGATTTCGAGGGCCATCACCACCTCAATGATATTGATGCCGTCATCAACCTGGCGGGTGAACCCATCGCTGATAAACGCTGGACGGCCGAGCAGAAACAACGCTTGTGCCATAGCCGCTGGGATCTCACGCAGCGGCTGGTGGGCCTGATCCACGCCAGCGACACCCCTCCCTCCGTGCTGATCAGCGGGTCTGCCATCGGCTACTATGGCGACCTCGGCGAGGTGGTGGTGACCGAAGAAGAGCCACCGCACAATGAGTTTACCCATAAGCTGTGCGCCCGCTGGGAACAAATTGCCTGCGAAGCGCAAAGCGAGCGCACCCGCGTCTGCCTGCTGCGCACCGGCGTGGTACTGGCTCCGCGGGGCGGTATTCTCGGCAAAATGACACCCGCCTTTAAGCTCGGCCTCGGCGGGCCTATCGGCAACGGCAGACAGTACCTGGCCTGGATCCATATCGACGATATGGTTAACGGCATTCTGTGGCTGCTGGATAACGATCTGCGCGGTCCGTTCAATATGGTTTCTCCCTACCCGGTGCATAACGAGCAGTTCGCCCATGCGCTGGGTCATGCGCTCCATCGACCGGCGATTTTCCGCGTTCCCGCCGCCGCTATCCGCCTGTTGATGGGGGAATCCGCCGTCCTGGTGCTTGGCGGCCAGCGCGCGCTGCCAAAGCGTCTGGAGGCCGCCGGCTTTGCCTTCCGCTGGTACGATCTGGACGAAGCGCTAAAGGATGTGCTGAGTTAATGGCTGACACAGGGGAGCATTGGCTCCTCTGATTCCATTCTGCTGGCTCATGCTCCACGCCTGGATGGCCTCACCCTGGCGCTGCAGCATCGCCATATTCAGGACAACCAGCGCCCTTAATCGCCTGAA
Organism: Klebsiella sp. EMBS2024; assembly: GCF_036233805.1. Classification (NCBI taxonomy): domain Bacteria; kingdom Pseudomonadati; phylum Pseudomonadota; class Gammaproteobacteria; order Enterobacterales; family Enterobacteriaceae; genus Klebsiella; species Klebsiella sp. EMBS2024. Next base: position 2,965,704 of record NZ_JAZARW010000001.1, read on the forward strand.
TTCACCGCCAGCCGGCCGGTTCGCCGGTGTTACCTGGCAAAGCAAAGTGCTAAGGTAGGCTTTTCTTTCTGCGTATTGACTGCTTTATGACGACCATCACCACACCACGCCTTTCGCTTACCCGCTTTGTTACCGATGACTGGCCCTTTTTTCTGCGCCTGCGCCAGGATCCGCAGGTGATGCGTTTTATGGGGGAGGTGTTAAGCGAGGAGGCGCTGCGCAGCGTCTTCGTCAGTCGCTGTGCCGATCCCGGGGTGTTTGTATTGCGCGATAAATTCGGCGAGGCGCTGGGCGATATTGGGCTCCGCATCAGTCCGAAAAATCCGCACGAAGCTGACGTCGGCTACGCGCTGCTGCCTCAGGCTCAGGGAAAAGGCTATGCCAGCGAAGCGCTGCGGGCGGTCTGCGAGTATGGTTTCACCACCCTGGGGGTGCAGGCCATCAATGCCTGGGTGCTGGGTGAAAACCGTGGCTCATCGCGCCTGCTGGAGAAGCAAGGCTTTGTGCGCACCCAGGTGCTGGAGAAAGCCTATCATCTGAACGGCGTCGATTACGATGACTGGATCTATCGGCTGGAGCGGGAAGCTCATCCGGCGTCCGCAGACGCCGGATGAGCCGATTATTTCAGCGAACCTTTCAGAAACTGCTGCAGGCGCGGGCTTTTCGGCGCGCCAAACAGCGCATCCGGATGCCCTTCTTCTTCAATTTTACCCTGATGCAGAAAAATGACATGTGAAGAGACGTGGCGGGCAAAGCCCATTTCATGGGTCACCACCACCATGGTTTTTCCCTCTTCCGCCAGCTGCTGCATAATGCGTAACACTTCGCCCACCAGTTCCGGATCCAGCGCGGAGGTCGGCTCATCAAACAGCAGCACTTCCGGTTCCATCGCCAGTGCGCGGGCAATAGAGACACGCTGCTGCTGGCCACCGGAAAGATGCACCGGATACTTCGCCTGCTGACGTTCGTCTATCCCGACCTTGGCCAGATATTTTACCGCCCGTTCGCGCGCTTCCTGTTTGCTTAAGCCCAGCACCTGAATCGGTGCTTCCATGACGTTCTCCAGCACCGTCATGTGGCTCCACAGATTGAAATGCTGAAACACCATGGTCAACCGGGTGCGCAGCAGGCGCAACTGGTTCTTATCGGCCACCTTCAGCTGGCCGTCTTTATCCCGTACCAGACCAATATTTTGGCCGCTGACGACGATCGTGCCTTCGCTCGGTTTTTCAAGGAAGTTAATACAGCGCAAAAAGGTACTTTTTCCGGAACCCGATGAACCGATGATGCTGATAACGTCCCCGGCTTTCGCCTGCAGCGAGACGCCCTTCAGCACCTCGTGTTCCCCATAGCGTTTATGCAGATCGATAACGTTTAATTTATTGTCGGACATGGCGTTCTCAATGCGTCGAAGAAGGTTTGATATGCTGCAACCAGCGCTTTTCCGCTTTACGGAACAAGCTAATCAGCACATACGAGATAATTAAATAGAGCACCGCGGCGATGCCAAACGCGGTGAACGGCTGATAGGTGGCCGAGTTGATATCGCGGGCGATTTTCAGCAGATCCGGTACCGTAGCGGTAAACGCCAGCGCGGTAGAGTGCAGCATGAGGATCACTTCGTTACTGTAGGCCGGCAGTGCAATCCGCAGCGCGGAAGGCAGAATAATGCAGCGGTATAGTTTGACCGAAGAGAAGCCGTAGGCCCGCGCCGCTTCAATTTCTCCGGCGGGTACTGAGCGGATCGCGCCGGCGAAAATTTCAGTGGTATAGGCGCAGGTATTCAGGGTTAACGCCAGTACCGTGCAGTTTAGCCCGCTGCGGAAAAAAGCGTTCAACAGCTCCGTGCCTTTGACGATTTCCAGGGTATACATGCCGGAGTAAAAAACCAGCAGTTGCACATACAGCGGCGTGCCGCGAAATATGTAAGTGAACAGCCAGATGGGGAACTGGATAAACTTATTGCTCGAGACGCGGCCGATGGCCAGAAACACCGCCAGGATGCCCCCCATTACCACTGAAGAGATCAGCAACCATAAGGTAATCGCCACGCCGGTAAAGCGATAGCCGTCGGTCCACAGTAGTGATTTCCAGTACTCCTGAATAATTTCAATCACAGGTCAGCCCTCTTCACGCCAACGGTATAGCGGCGTTCGAGCAGCAGCAGTACGCCATTAGAAACGGTGGTAAACACCAGATAAATCAGGCCGCAGACGATGGCGAAGTAGAACGGCTGCCAGGTGCTTTTCCCGGCCAGCTGCGTGGCTTTGACCACATCCTCCAGCCCCAGCAACGAGACCAGCGCCGTCGCCTTGAGGATAACCTGCCAGTTGTTGCCTATCCCCGGCAGCGCGTAGCGCATCATCGCCGGGAAGAGAATACGCCGGAACGTCTGCCCGCCGCTAAAGCCAAAGGCGGTAGCCGCTTCGATATGCCCCTTCGGCACCGCCAGGTAGGCGCCGCGGAAGGTTTCCGTAAAATAGGCGCCATAGATAAAGCCAAGGGTAATAATCCCGGCGATCATCGGATCGATATCAAACTGGGCCATACCCAGCGCGTCGGTAACGCTGTTTAGCGCAATCTGCAGGCCGTAGAAAATCAGCAGCATCAGCACCAGATCGGGCACGCCGCGGATCAGAGTGGTATAGCCTTCAAATACCAGCGCCAGTGGACGGTTGCTCGATAACTTTGCGCCAGCGCCCGCCAGCCCAATCAGGACGGCGAGAACGACCGAGCTGAGCGCAAGCTCCAGGGTGACGAGCGCACCCTGCAAAATAACCTGTGAAAACCCATACAGCATGCTGCCTACCCTGTCTGTCATTCACCATTGCGCGCGAAACGCACGCAATGGCGAGGCGTGAGAATTATTCGCCGTATACGTTAAAATCGAAATATTTTTTCGCCAGCTTGTCGTAGGTGCCGTCCTTACGCATCTCTGCAAACGCCTTATTCAGCGCTTCACGCAGTTCGTTGTCTTCCTTACGCAGCCCCATACCGGTGCCAACACCAAACAGTTTCTCGTCTTTGATTGACGGGCCACCAAACTGGTAATCTTTACCAATAGGCTGTTTCAGGAACCCTTCGCTGGCCGCGACCTCATCCTGGAACGCGGCGTCGATCCGGCCGGCGGTCAGGTCGGAATAGATATTGTCCTGCCCCTGATAGGAGACAATTTCGATACCTTTCGGCGCCCAGTGCTCATTGCCATAGGTTTCCTGAGTCGTCCCCTGCAGCACGCCCACGCGCTTACCCTTGAGGGTGGCGAGATCCGGCGTTACCGGGCTGCCCTTTTTCACCACCAGACGCGAATCTGCCGCATACAGCTTGTCAGTGAAGGCAATTTCCTGCTGGCGCTTTTCAGTAATCGACAGCGAAGACATAATCGCGTCGATTTTCTTCGCTTTTAAGGAGGGGATCAGCGCATCCAGCGGGTTTTCAACAAAGGTACATTGCGTATTAATACGCTTACACAGCTCTTTTGCCAGATCGATATCAAAACCGACCAATTCTCCCTGCGCATTCTTCGATTCGAAGGGAGCATAAGTCGGATCGGTACCGATACGAATTTTTTGCGGGATGGCGGCAAAGACCGTGGAAACGCTGGAAAGGGCCAGCGCTAAAGAGAGAGACAACGCCAGTTTTTTCATAACTATCCTCGACAGACTGTCATTCTAACGGGTTTATTAGAACTATTTACGCCAGTTATCGTGCCATTATTCGCCCCTTAAGGGCAAAGATTTATGCACCAGAAAGGCCGATTTTTTGCATCAGAAACGCTTAACTATGCATTTTTTAGCCAAAAAACTGGCTGCTTTTGCACTGAAATGATCCACGGCGCGTTTAGATGCACCCTTTTGGGGCATGGATACGAACCTGGCGGCAGGCCCACCCCATTGTGCGGGCCTGCAGCAGTCTTAGTCGCCGTACACGTTAAAATCGAAATATTTCTTCGCCATTTTGTCGTAGGTGCCGTCTTTACGCATCTCGCCCAGCGCTTTATCAAACGCGGCTTTCAGCTCGGCGTCGTCCTTACGCAGGCCGATACCGGTGCCGTCGCCAAAGTACTTTTTGTCTTTAACGGACGGGCCGGCGAAGGCGAAATCTTTCCCGGCAGGCTGTTTCAGGAAGCCTTCGCTGGCGGCGACTTCATCCTGCAGCGCCGCATCCAGACGGCCAGCTGCGAGGTCTGAATAGATCAGATCCTGGTTCTGGTAAGCCACCACGTCAACGCCCTGGCTGCGCCAGCGGTCGTTAGCATAGGCTTCCTGAGTAGAACCCTGCAGCACGCCGACGTGCTTGCCTTTCAGCGCCTCCAGCGTCGGCTGGATCGGCGACCCTTTGGCGGCGATCAGACGCGAGTCAGCGGCATATAGCTTGTCAGAGAAGGCGATCTCTTGCTGGCGCTTCTCGGTAATAGAGAGGGAAGAGATGATGGCGTCGATTTTCTTCGCTTTGAGGGAGGGGATCAGGGAGTCAAAATCACTGCCGACCCAGGTACATTTCACCTTAATTCGGGAGCACAACTCATTGCCTAAATCGATATCAAAACCAACAAAGTCCCCTTTCGCGTCTTTCGACGAAAATGGCGCATAGGTCGCGTCAGTGCCAATGCGAATGCTCTGCGGCAGAGCAGCAAACACGCTGGCCGTGCTGCTCATTCCCACGAGTAAAGAGAGAGCCAGAATCGTCTTCTTCATACAGTACCCTTAA
>NZ_JAZARW010000001.1:2970419-3000266 GCF_036233805.1 Klebsiella sp. EMBS2024
TGATGTGGTGCGTTGCTTGTTATGGTGATTGCCGATCAATCCTGCAGTTTTTGTGCCATCTTCCTGGTGCGTGCCGGGAACAGGGTTAAATTTGTTAAAATAAAGTTGCAGGATTGTCTTAAAAGGGAAGATACCAGCATTACTGGCGAAACCGCAGCGCCTGAGCGCAAAAAGACGAAATAAATGTCGAGGATTTGATCGCGGCAACAAATTTGCACCACCGCAGCGCAAGCGTACATTTCATGCACCACTATAGTGCGACACTAGGCCCCCTGCCAGCGGGTAAACAAGTCGTGCTCCAGACTAATATCAAATTGATCGAGTACCCGATTGACGGTCTGGTTGATGACATCGTCCAGGCTTTGTGGCCGGTGGTAAAAAGCCGGTACCGGCGGCATTATCACCGCCCCCAGCTCTGCGGCCTGAACCAGCAGACGCAGATGGCCCAAATGGAACGGCGTTTCCCGCACGCAGAGCACCAGCGGACGACGCTCTTTCAGCACGACATCCGCCGCCCGGGTCAGCAGGCCATCCGTATAGCTATGGACAATGCCCGAGAGCGTCTTCATTGAGCAGGGTAAAATCACCATCCCGGCGGTTTTAAACGAACCGGAAGAGATACTGGCGGCGATATCGCGGGCGTCATGCACCACATCGGCTAGCGCCTGCACCTCACGTACGGAGTAGTCGGTCTCCATGGCCAACGTCTGGCGCGCCGCCTGGCTGAGGATGAGATGAGTTTCAATATCCGGCACATCTCTTAGCACCTGCAGCATCCGCACGCCGTAAATGGCGCCGCTGGCGCCGGAAATGCCAATAATCAGTCGTTTCACGTTCTGTTACCCCTTGCGCGTGTGCCGCAGACTTTGCCGGATTATAGCCTCTGGCGCAACTATTGACGCACAGTTGAGGGGAGAAAAAAAGCCCGCCGTCCTTTCGGTACGGCAGGCCCGCGACGCGTGAACGGCTTAACCCTCGTTGTGCATCTCGAGGTTTTCGACTTCGTTCTGCAGCTGGACCGCTTTGGCATCATCGTTACGCAGGGAGTCAAGATAGTCGAGGTACTGCTGGTCGACATCCCGGGTCACATATACGCCGTTGAACACCGAGCATTCAAACTGCTGAATATCCGGGTTCTCCGCGCGCACCGCGTCGATCAGATCGTTGAGATCCTGGAAAATCAGGCCGTCGGCGCCAATGATCTGGCGGATCTCATCCACTTCGCGGCCATGGGCGATCAGTTCGTTGGCGGTCGGCATATCGATACCGTACACGTTCGGGAAACGAATTTCCGGCGCAGCGGAGGCGAGATACACTTTTTTCGCCCCTGCTTCACGCGCCATCTCAATGATCTGCTCCGAGGTGGTGCCGCGTACAATGGAATCATCGACCAGCAGCACGTTCTTATCGCGGAATTCCGCACGGTTGGCGTTGAGCTTACGGCGAACAGATTTACGACGCAGCTGCTGACCGGGCATGATAAACGTCCGGCCGACGTAGCGGTTCTTCACGAAGCCCTGACGATAAGGTTTGTCGAGAATGCGGGCGATTTCCAGCGCGATGTCGCAGGAGGTCTCCGGGATCGGAATAACAACGTCAATATCCAGATCTTCCCACTCGCGGGCAATCTTTTCGCCCAGCTTAGTCCCCATGTTGACGCGGGCGCTGTAGACGGAAATTTTGTCAATAAACGAGTCCGGACGGGCAAAATAGACGTACTCGAACAGGCACGGGTTGCTGACCGGATTATCGGCACACTGACGGGTATAGAGCTGGCCCTTCTCGGTAATATAGACCGCTTCGCCCGGCGCCACATCGCGCAGGAATTCAAAACCAAGCGTATCAAGGGCCACGCTCTCCGAGGCCACCATATACTCGGTGCGACCGTCGCCAACGTCACGTTTACCCAGCACCAGCGGACGAATGCCGTTAGGGTCGCGGAAGGCCACCATGCCATGCCCGATGATCATCGCCACGCACGCGTACGCGCCGCGGATCAGGCGGTTGGTCGCCGCAATCGCCGCGAAGATGTTGTCCGCTTCCAGCGGGTAGTGACGGAAGTTATCCAGCTCACTGGCGAAAATATTGAGGAGGATTTCGGAATCAGAGGTGGTATTGATATGGCGGCGTTTTTCTTCAAACAGCTTTTTACGCAGCTCGTGCGCATTGGTCAGGTTGCCGTTATGCGCCAATGTGATGCCATACGGCGAGTTAACGTAAAACGGCTGCGCCTCGGAGGCGCTGGAGCTGCCCGCCGTAGGATAACGCACGTGGCCAATACCCATATTGCCCTGCATACGCTGCATGTGGCGGGCCTCGAATACGTCGCTTACCAGCCCGTTAGCCTTACGCAACCGGAAGCAGTTGTTGGCATCAATGGTGATGATGCCAGCGGCATCCTGTCCACGGTGCTGGAGCACCGTTAGCGCATCATAAATCGACTGGTTAACCGGCATAACACCGGCGATACCGACAATACCGCACATACGTCTTTTCCTCGTTCAGCAACGACCTAAAGTCTATACTTTAGGCAAGAAACTTGACGAGCTTTGCAGGTATTCAAAAAACCATCTGATGACGGGGGTAAAATAGGGAATAAACTGCGACTGATGCCAGTCATCGCTCTTCGCCATCCCGGTAAAGGTGTCCAGGAAGAACAGGATAGCGGCGATGATCAGCACCCCACGTAGCGCGCCGAAGCAGATCCCCAATACCCTGTCGGTTCCTGACAAACCGGTCTTCTCCACCAGCTGGCCTATCACATAGTTCACGATAGCGCCAACGATGAGCGTCACGATAAACAGCGCCGCAATAGCAATCCCATTTCGAACCCGTTCATCCTCAAAGCCCGTAAACCAGACAGACAGGTCAGCGTAGTAATGGCTGGCGACATAAAACGCGCAACCCCACGTGACTAACGATAAAGCTTCGCGAACAAAGCCGCGGATCAGGCTGACCAGGCAAGAAAGACCCAGCACCGCCATAATGGCGTAATCAATCCAGACCATATACGTCCCACGATTTACGCCCTGTCGTCCAGTTCGGGGCGCATTCTAACAGAAAAAGAAAACGTTTGCGTAGGGATTTCCATGCCCTACAGAAATAAAAATGGCGCTGAAAAAACATTCAACGCCAGACTGCCTTTCGCCTCTTCAGGGCGGCTGAGACAGGGTTTGCGGGGCGTTTCTCCCCGCCACGTTCTCTCCGCATGGCGGAAAAAACAATCAGTTCGGGGTGAAGCCCATCACCACCCCGCTAAGCCCGGAGATCTGCTGCAGATCGCCCAGCTGGCCTTTCAGCTTGTCTTTTGACGCATCCGGGCCGACGAGGATGCGGGTAATTTTACCCTGTACCGGCGTCGAAGGCGACGTATAGACTTTGAAACCCGAGGCCCGCAGTTTACCGACAATCTCATTCACCTTATCGGCGTTCTTCAACGCGCCCAGCTGAACCACATAGGCTTTGCCGGTCGGCGCCGGCAGGGCCGCCTGCTGCTGCGGTGGCTGTTGCTGCTGTGGCTTAGCCGGCGGCGGCGTTGGCGTCGCGGCCTGCTGTTGCGGCTGCGGTTTCGGCTGCGGCTTGGGCTGCGGTTTCGCGGCCACCACCGGCTCCTGAACGTCATCGAAGCTGTTGCTGTTCACCGGAATACGCGATGGATCTAACGATGGCGCGGCGGCATCGCCCGCCCGCACCTCTTCCGCCGCCCCTTCCGGCGGTTGCGAAGGCAACGCCTGGGTTGCCGCCGGCAACATATCCGGTTCATCGCGATCGCCTGGTTTCGGTACCAGCGGGATCGCGGCAAACTCATCCTGGTAATGCTTTTTCTGCCCGTCCAGCAGCCCTGGCAGGATAATCACCCCCAGCGCCACCAGCACGATTGTCCCGACTAAACGGTTCTGAAACTTACTCGCCACCGATTCTCCCCGCGTCTATCTCTTCCATAACCTGCGCTACGGTGTGAAACGAACCACACACCAGCACGGTATCTTCCACTTTAGCGTCAGCCATGGCCGCACGCCACGCCTGCGCCACGCTGCTATAGACTGTACCGCAGCGCAGATGTTCCACCAGCTGCTCTGCCGTCGCGCCGCGCGGGCCTTCCAGCGGCGCGCAGTACCAGGCATCGACTTCCGGAGCCAGATTGGCCAACGTGCCGGCGATGTCCTTATCATGCAGCATACCAATAACCGCCAGCACGCGTCCCGTTTTCGCTAACGTTTTGAGACGCCCGGCGAGATAGGCCGCCGCGTGCGGGTTGTGCGCCACATCGAGGATCACTCGCGGGGCGTCGCTGATTATCTGAAAGCGTCCCGGGAGCATCGCATCGCGGATCCCTGCGCGCAGGATAGCGTCATCCACGGCAAGCCCGCTGGCGCGCAGCGCCGCCACGGCCGTCGCCGCATTCGGCAACGGCACCTGAGGCAGAGGCAGGTGGCTTAACGCCCCTGCCGTATCGCGGAAGGACCACATTTCGCCCTCCACCTCATAGCGCCAGTCGACGCCGCGGCGCTGGAGCAGCGCGCCCTTCTCGCTAGCCACTTCCGCGATGGTGAGCGGCATATCCGGCTCCCCCACCACCGCCGGTTTACCGGCGCGAAAGATGCCCGCTTTTTCCCGGCCGATACTTTCGCGATCCGGGCCCAGCCAGTCGGTATGATCGAGGGCGATGCTGGTGACCACCGCGACGTCGGCATCAACGATGTTGGTGGCGTCGAGACGCCCGCCGAGCCCGACCTCAAGGATCACCACATCCAGCTGCGCCTGCTTAAACAGCCACAGCGCCGAGAGCGTGCCGTATTCAAAATAGGTCAGCGAGATGTCACCCCGCGCCGCTTCGATTTCAGCAAACGAAGCCGTATGCGCCGCCTCCGGCAGTTCAGCCCCCTGAATGCGCACGCGTTCGGTGTAGCGCACCAGATGCGGAGAGCTGTAGACCCCCACTTTATAACCGGCCGCCATCAGGATGGTTTCCAGCGTGCGGCAGGTGGTGCCTTTGCCATTGGTGCCCGCGACGGTAAAAACGAACGGCGCCGGTTTAACGATATCCATCTGCCCGGCGACCTCGCTGACGCGCGCCAGCCCAAGGTCGATGGTTTTACTGTGCAGATGTTCCAGATAAGAAAGCCACGTAGCCAGGGGCGACGTGGCCTGAGGAATAGGATCTTTTTCCATGATGCCCGTAAGAATTGACGGTTAACGCGTATGAATAAAAAAGGGCAGCGCCGCCAGGCCCTGCCCTCTGCTTTATCAGGCCTCAGGTTCCTGATCCGGTGCCGGCGGCACCACCACGCCTTCATGAGGCGCTTCCGAAACGGCAACCGGCGCCGGCAGGTTCATCAGCTTCGCCAGAATGCTGGCCAGCTTGAGACGCATTTCCGGACGGCGAACGATCATATCGATCGCCCCTTTTTCAATCAGGAACTCACTGCGCTGGAATCCCGGCGGCAGCTTCTCGCGTACGGTCTGCTCGATAACGCGAGGACCGGCAAAGCCGATCAGCGCTTTCGGCTCGGCAATGTTCAGATCGCCCAGCATCGCAAAGCTCGCCGATACGCCGCCCATGGTCGGGTCGGTCAGCACGGAGATGTACGGCAGTCCGCGCTCCTGCATTTTCGCCAGCGCCGCGGAGGTTTTCGCCATCTGCATCAGCGACATCAGCGCTTCCTGCATACGGGCGCCACCGGAGGCGGAGAAGCAGATCAGCGGGCAGTTATCTTCCAGCGCCTGCTCCACCGCGCGTACAAAGCGTGCGCCGACGACGGAACCCATCGATCCCCCCATAAAGGAGAATTCAAAGGCGGCGGCAACCACCGGCATCGCGTAGAGCGTACCTTTCATCACCACCAGCGCGTCTTTCTCGCCCGTCTCTTTCTGAGCGGACGCCAGGCGGTCTTTGTATTTTTTTGAATCGCGGAACTTCAGCACATCTTTTGGCTCAAGTTCGCTACCCAGTTCTACCAGAGAACCTTCATCCAACAGGCTATGCAGGCGATTACGCGCCGACATGCGCATATGGTGATCGCACTTAGGACAAACCTCCAGGTTGCGCTCCAGCTCGGCGCGGTAGAGTACCTGACCGCAGCTGTCGCACTTGGTCCATACACCCTCAGGAATGCTCGCCTTGCGGGTGGGAGTGATGTTGCTTTTAATTCGTTCAATCCAGCTCATTGATAACCTTTCTGCCTGAACCTGGTCGATGCCAGTTTTGTCGTAAGGGGCGCATAATGCCATTTTTGCCTCTTACAGACCATGAATGTTGCACATTAAATCATATCATCCCGGAACATGGGATAAAAAAGTGGTCAAACCGCTGCGCGTGACGCTCTGCACCGCCACGCGCAACACAGGCTAAACTACTTCGCCTGCTTCGCCGCCGCCCGCTTGTGGCGAATAATCTCAATCACGCCCGGCAGGACGGAAAGCACGATGATCGCCACGATCAGCAGCTTCAGGTTCTCCTGCACCACCGGCAAATCGCCAAACAGATAGCCGGCATAGGTGAACAGCAGCACCCACAGCAGCGCCCCAACCACNTTATAGGCTGCAAAATGACGATAGGACATATGCCCCATTCCCGCCACAAACGGCGCGAAGGTTCGGACTATCGGCACAAAGCGCGCCAGGATAATGGTTTTCCCGCCGTGACGTTCGTAAAAGCTGTGGGTTTTATCCAGATAGCTGCGACGGAATATCTTTGAGTTCGGATTGCTGAACAGCTTTTCGCCGAACAGCCGGCCAATGGTGTAGTTGACCGCATCGCCGACGATGGCCGCGATGACCATCAGCAGTACCATCAGGTGGACATTGAGATCGTTGGTTGGCAAGGCCGAGAGCGCGCCCGCGACGAACAGCAGGGAATCGCCCGGCAGGAATGGCGTCACCACCAGCCCGGTTTCGCAGAACAGAATCAAAAACAGAATGGCATAAACCCAGACGCCATACTGGGCAACCAGTTCGGCAAGGTGCACATCAATATGCAGGATGAAATCAATTAAAAAGTGAATCAAGTCCATGTTTGTCTTTACCCTTAATGACCCTATTAGTCCGCCAGAAACAGCGGGCCCATTGGCAGCACCGGTAAATCATAGTGGGCCGGGTAATCCACCGACACCAGATACAACCCTTCCGCTTTTGCCGTTGCCGCAGCGAGCGTCCTGTCTTTTGCTGCCAGCAGTTCTGCCATCCAGCTCTCCGGCTGGTTTCCGGCCCCGACCTCCATCAGGCTGCCTACAATATTCCTGACCATATGATGTACAAAGGCATTCGCTTTGATATCCACCACCACATACGCGCCGTAGCGGGTAACGTTAATATGCATCACGTTGCGCCACGGGGTACGCGACTGGCACTGTACCGCGCGAAACGAGGTAAAGTCATTCTCTCCCAGCAGACACTGCGCGGCGCGCTGCATACGCTCGGCGTCGAGCGGCTGGTGAAAATGCGTCACGCCATGACTTAACACCGCCGGACGCAGGCGATGATTATAGATGACGTAGCGATAGCGGCGCGCCGTGGCGCTGAACCGGGCGTGAAAATCCGCCGGTACATGTTTGACCCAACGCACCGCGATGTCACCAGGTAAATTCGCATTTACCCCCAGCGTCCAGGCGGCATCTTTCCGCTGCGCCCGGGTTTCGAAATGCACCACCTGGCCGGTGCCATGGACGCCGGCGTCGGTGCGGCCGGCGCAAAAGACGGTAATCGGTTCGTTCGCCACCTGCGAGAGCGCCTTTTCCAGCTTCTCCTGCACGCTGCGCACTTCGTTTTGCCGCTGCCAGCCGTAATATTTGCTGCCGTCGTACTCGATGCCCAGCGCGATTTTACAGATCGGCTGTTGCTCCATCTCAGACATCAGTACAGGTACTCCTCAATCAGCTTCTCGGCGATCTTCACCGCCATCAGCGCGCCGCCGAAGCGCACATTATCCGCTACCGACCAGAACTGTATCTGCTCCGGCATACCGTAATCGTTATGCACGCAGCCGATGGAGAGGCGGGCATTGCCTGAGGCATCGCCAACCTGAGTCGGGAATTCGCCCTCTTCAGAAAGTTCGATATCCTCGCCGCGGGTAAAAGCGTCGCGCGCCTCCTCCGCCGCCAGCGGGCGCATCGCTTCGAAGCTCACCATCTGCGCATGGCCGTAGAAGACCGGCGACTGAACGACGCTGGCGGAGATCATCAGCCCGTCATCCTGAAGAATTTTGCGCGCTTCATCGACGATCCGGCGCTCTTCGCGCACGCTACCTTCACGATCCGGCAGCAGCGGCAGCATGTTGAACGCCAGCTGGCGACCAAAGAAATCGTCTTCATCGATAGGGATGCCGTTCAGCAGCTTAGCGCTCTGCCCCGCCAGCGCATCCACCGCTTTTTTCCCCTGCCCCGAGGCGGAGAGCAGGTTCGTGACGCTAATGCGCGACAACCCGCCCTGATCGATCAGCGGTTTGAGCGCCGTCAACAGCTGACTGGTCAGGCTATTAGGCACCGCAATCAGGTTGCGGTTGCGATAATCGCCTAATACGAACGGGTTCACGTCCGGCACCACCAGCGGTACGTCCGGCTCCAGCGCAAACAGGCCGCTGAGATCGATAACCAGACACCCGGCGTTGGTCGCTTCTTCGACATACGCTGCACTGGCTTCGACGCCGGCGGCGAAGAAAGCCAGCTGGGCCTGGGTCCAGTCAAATTCGGCGGCGTCTTTGACGATCACCGACTTGCCACCAAAACGCAGATGTTCGCCCGCGCTGTCGTTGCGCGCCAGAGCAAAAATCTCTCCTACCGGGAACTGGCGTTCAGCAAGAGTTTCGAGCAGGGCTTCGCCTACGGCGCCCGTTGCGCCCAGTACGGCAATATTCCAGCCTTCAGACATGGTGGTTAACTCCAGAAATAAAGCGGCCCCGCCGGAGTATCCGGCAGGGGCATTAAGAAGACATTAACGAACAGGATGATGCACGGCGTTAAAACCGAGCTGGCGCAACAGCGTCGCCGCCTGCTCATCGCTGCACTGCACATACAGCGAAGACCATTCGCGACGTTCCTGATAATTTTTACGCAGCTTGTCGAATTCACCGGCGACGCCGGCCACCTTCCGCAGCGGCGCATCATCGCGGCGCACATCATACACCAAGTGGACCAGTCTTTTCAGCGTCGGCTGATCGAGCGGTCCATGCAGGGTAATGCGGCCAAATTCCGGCGCCGGCAGCAGAGTGTCCAGCGCTACCTGCTGCGGATGGCCGATAAAGGCGCTGTAGGCTTCAAAAACCTGCGTCGTCCCGCGCGCTTTCCCTTCGAGGGTGTAGCCGGCGATATGCGCGGTACCGATATCCACTAGCTTGAGAAGCTCAACGTTTAGATCCGGCTCCGGCTCCCAGACGTCCAATACCACACTCAGCGGCTGACCAGCTTCCAGCCGCTTTAGCAGTGCGGCGTTATCGACCACCGGCCCGCGGCAGGCGTTGATCAAAATCGTTCCAGGCTTCAGGCGGCTTATCAGCGCCTCATCCGCCAGATGCAGGGTTTTATATTGCCCTTCTTTATACAGCGGCGTATGGAAGGTGATGACATCGGCTTCCTGGACCAGCGCCTCGAGGGAGCGGAAGTCACCTTCGTCGCCGCGATGGGCGCGCGGTGGGTCGCAGAGCAGAGTTTTGATCCCCAACGCTTCCAGGCGCTTTTGCAGTCGCCCGCCAACGTTACCGACGCCGACGATCCCGACGGTGCGATCGCGCAGCGCAAAGCCGTCGCGTTCAGCCAGCATCAGCAGCGATGAAAAGACGTACTCTACCACCGCAATGGCGTTACAGCCGGGCGCCGCAGAGAAACCAATCTCCGCCTGCTGCAGCCACTCCTGATCGACGTGATCGGTGCCGGCGGTAGCGGTGCCGACGAACTTAATGGCCTTGCCGGCGAGCAATGCTTCATTGACCCGGGTGACCGAGCGCACCATTAGGGCATCCGCATCGGTCAGGGCATCGGCCGGGACCGGACGGCCTGGGATCGCCTGCACGTCGCCTAAACGGCTAAAAAGCTCACGGGCATAGGGCATATTTTCATCAACGAGGATTTTCACAGTTCAGTACCTGTCTGAGAACGAGAGTTAACTGGGGAAGTGTGCCATAATCTGGCCGCCAGGCATACTCATCACCTGGTTCCAGCACCGCGATATCGAAAGGATGAATCATGACGCACCCCCTTGCTGATATGCCAGACCGTCCTCCAGGGCGAGGCCCATCAGGCACTGCCGCCACCGGCGAACCTTCGCTTTCCATGCAGCAACGCACCGTTCTGGAGCGACTGATCACGCGCCTGGTGGCGCTGACCTCGCAGCAGAACGCGGAAGTGTGGGCCTGCGTCAAACATGACCTCGGACTGAAAGGCGACTCGCCCCTGCTGGCCTGCCATTTCAACGCCGCGGAGGCCAGTCTCAACCAGCGCTTAGCCGCCGCTCAGGATAATCATCATCATCGCCAGACCTTAGCGCAGCTCAGCGATCTGCTCGGTCAGGGCAATAACCGCCAGGCGGTGAGCGATTATATTCGTCAGCATTATGGGCAAACGGCGCTGCATGCCCTTAGCCAGACGCAGCTGGAGACCATTCTGCATCTGCTGCAGCATGGCCAGCTGTCGATCCCGCAGCCGCAGCAGCGCCCGCCGACCCTGCGCCCGCTGTTGCCAGCCGAGCATAATACGCTCAATCAGCTGGTGACTAAGCTGGCGGCCGCCACCGGCGAACCAAGCAAGCTGATTTGGCAATCCATGCTGGAGCTTTGCGGCGTCAAGTCCGGGGAGCTGATCCCGGCGACGCACTTCCTGCCGCTTTCGTACTGGCTGCAGGCGCGACAAACGCTGAGTGCGCAAAGCGCGCCGACGCTCACCTCGCTGCAGGGAGCGCTCAAGCAGCCGCTGGAGGCCGCGGAGTGGCAGACAATTGTCGACTTTGCCCGTCGCAGCTGGCAGGTCACGCCGCGGACCACGCTGAGCCCGGCGCAGATCCTGGCGCTGCTGAACAAGGTGTTTGTGCTGCGGGTGGCCCGCGCCCAGGAGACGCTGGCCATCCCGCAGGAGGAGCCTGTCGCCAGGCGGACGTGGAGCGCTAAGCCGTGGCAGCTGGCGCTGGGCGCGGTTGTCCTGCTCCTTGTGCTGTGGCTCCTGCTGTAGCCCAGCAGCCACCGGCGGCGTTTACGGCTCCCCTTCATGCCAAACGCCGCGGTGTTTCCTACAGCGTTTTCAGGCCGGACAATAACCTAGCGGCGAAATGAGATAAGGGTGACGAGGATCCCCAGCGCCGCGCAGAGGGCGCCGGCAAGGAACACCGACGAGTAGCCCAGCGAGGTCGCCAGCAGGCCGGTCAGCGGCCCGGTCAGGCCATAGGAGATGTCCTGAAAGGCCGCATAGCCGCCGAGCGCGGTGCCGCGCACCTGCGCCGGGACGCGCTTCACTACTTCCACGCCAAGTGAGGGGAAAATAAGCGAACAGCCGCACCCGGTCAGCGCCGCACCGGCCAGCGCCAGCCAGGCATTCGGCGCCAGTCCCAGCAGCGTCAGACCAACCGCCTCTATCAGCAGCGAGACCATCGCCACCTTAACGCCGCCAAACCGATCCGGCATCCAGCCGAACAGCACTCGCATCAGCACAAAGGCGCCACCAAACGCCGTCAGGGTAAAGCCGGCCATTGGCCAGCTATGGCTGGCGAAATAGAGGGAGACGAAGGTGCCGATCACCGCAAAGCCGACACCCTGCAGGCCCAGGCCAATGCCCGGCCGCCAGATCATGCCGATGACGCTCCAGAGTGAAGGCCGCTCGCCTCCGTGGGCCGCCACNTTGCGCACGGTACCGTTAATAAGCCAGGCGACGAGCGGTAGTCCCATGGTGACACAGGCCAGCACCGCCACGCCAAAATGGCTATAGATCAATAATCCCAGCGGGGCGCCCACCGCCAGCGAGCCGTACATCGCCATGCCGTTCCATGACATCACTTTGCCGGAACGGGCCGGTCCCACCAGNCCCATCCCCCAGCTCAGGTTTCCGGTCAGCAGCTGGCTTTCGCCAAACCCGAGGATCAAGCGGCCCAGCAGCAGCAGGCCGAGCCTGGCGAGCACCGGCAGCGGCAGCAGCGCAGCGGCCAGCCATGCCGCGCCCGCCAGGGCGCAGGCCAGCATCCCCTGCAGGACGGAACGTTTAGCGCCGTACTGGTCTGCCAGACGTCCGGCGTACCCCCGGGTCAGAACGGTGGCGAGGAACTGGATCCCTACCGCCACGCCAACCACGGTGTTGCCAAATCCCAGCTCCTGATGGACAAAGAGCGGGATCACCGGCAGCGGCAAACCAACGGTCATATAGGTCAAAAAGACGGCAAACGTAATACGGAAAAGCGAAAAATTCGCCGAAGAATTGGATGTTGTTTCAGTAACTGCGGACATGCATTACTCCAGATTCGCAGAGTAAGGCGAGCAAAGCGACACGCCCCCTCCACCTGATTATCAGGGTTAAGGCGCGTTGGTTGACGTTAAACGCTTACGCATTAGTGGAGAGACTAATGGATCCGCGAGCAGTGTGCCTGCGGGCTCTTACCCTGTCAAGATGACAAAAAAGGGGAGCCGGTGGCTCCCCTTTGCGCATCACATGCTGATTAGGCGTTGTATTTACGCATCACCAGCGTGGCGTTGGTGCCGCCGAAGCCGAAGCTGTTGGACATTACGGTGGTCAGCTTAGCGTCCGTCGGTTTGGTGACGATGTTCAGGCCGGCAGCCTGCTCGTCGAGCTCTTCAACGTTGATGCTCGGCGCGATAAAGCCGTGCTCCAGCATCAGCAGGGAGTAGATGGCTTCCTGTACGCCCGCCGCGCCCAGCGAGTGGCCGGTCATCGCTTTAGTTGCCGAAATAGCCGGGCTGTTGTCGCCGAATACTTCGCGGATGGCGCCCAGCTCTTTCACGTCGCCGACCGGAGTGGAGGTACCGTGGGAGTTCAGATAGTCGATCGGCGTATCAACGCCATGCATCGCCATCTGCATGCAGCGCACTGCGCCTTCACCAGACGGGGCGACCATGTCCGCGCCATCGGAGGTCGCGCCATAGCCGACGATTTCGGCATAGATGTGCGCGCCACGCGCCAGGGCGTGTTCCAGCTCTTCCACCACGACCATACCGCCGCCGCCGGCGATAACGAAGCCGTCACGGTTAGCATCATAGGTACGGGACGCTTTTTCCGGGGTGTCGTTGTATTTAGTGGACAGCGCGCCCATGGCGTCGAATTCGCAGGCCATTTCCCAGCACAGCTCTTCGCCGCCGCCGGCAAAGACGATGTCCTGTTTGCCCAGCTGGATCTGCTCTACCGCGTTACCAATACAGTGGGCGGAAGTGGCGCAGGCCGAGCTGATGGAGTAGTTAACGCCGTGAATTTTGAACGGCGTAGCGAGGCAGGCGGAAACGCCGGAAGCCATCGCTTTGGTGACCACATACGGGCCCACGGCTTTCAGACCACGCGGGCTACGCATGGCATCGGCGCCGAAGACCTGGAATTTCGGGGAACCGCCGCCGGAGCCTGCGATCAGGCCGACACGCGGGTTATTCTGATATGCTTCAGGCGCCAGACCTGCGTCGGCAACAGCCTGTTCCATGGACAGGTAAGCATAGATGGAGGCGTCGCTCATAAAGCGCACTACTTTGCGGTCAATGAGGCCAGTGGTATCCAGTTTGACGTTGCCCCATACGTGGCTGCGCATCCCTGAATCTTTAAGCTCCTGAGAGAAAGTGATCCCTGAACGTCCTTCACGCAGAGATGCCAGGACTTCCTGCTGGTTATTACCGATGCTGGAAACGATGCCCAAGCCAGTAATCACTGCACGTTTCATTAAATACCTCTGTAAGTCGCACTATTTTAAGTTTCGTGTCGCACAATAGCGTACACTTGTACGCCGAACAAGTCCGATCAGACATTTTGTGTATAAATTTGCGCCCTCAGGCACACATCGTTAAGATCGTGCTACGCCTTGTGATTCGAGTAACTTACGTGAAACAAAACGCCATACAACCCGCCAACCTGGAATTCAACGCTGAGGGTACACCTGTTTCCCGAGATTTCGACGATGTTTACTTTTCCAATGACAACGGTCTGGAAGAGACTCGCTACGTTTTTCTCGGCGGAAATCGCCTGCCGGAGCGCTTCCCCAGCCACCCTCGCCCGCTGATGATCGTCGCGGAGAGCGGCTTCGGCACCGGGCTCAATTTCCTCACCCTCTGGCAGGCGTTTGACGTTTTTGTTCGTGATAACCCGGACGTTACCTTGCAAAGGTTACATTTCATCAGTTTTGAAAAATATCCGCTGAAGGCTGAGGATCTCCGCCTGGCGCACCAGCGCTGGCCAGAGCTGTCTCCGTGGGCGCAGCAGCTGCAGGCGCAATGGCCGTCGGCCTTCGGCGGGTGCCATCGTCTGCTGCTCGACGGCGGGCGGGTGACGCTCGATCTGTGGTTTGGCGATATCAATGAGCTGACCAGGGAGCTGGATGATTCGCTGAACCAGCAGGTGGACGCCTGGTTTCTTGACGGCTTTGCCCCGGCGAAAAATCCCGACATGTGGACTCAGGAGCTGTTCAGCGCCATGGCGCGCCTGGCGCGGCCCGGCGGGACGCTGGCCACCTTTACCTCCGCCGGTTTTGTCCGCCGTGGCCTGCAGGAGGCCGGCTTTACCATGCTTAAAAGCAAAGGCTTCGGCCGCAAGCGGGAGATGCTGACCGGCGAGATGGCGCAAACGCTGAGCTTTCCTGCGCGCGCCCCCTGGTTCGCTCGCAGTAGCAGCGATGCCCGCGAGGCGGCCATCATCGGCGGCGGGATCGCCAGCGCCCTGCTCTCCCTGGCGCTGCTGCGCCGCGGTTGGCAGGTGACCCTTTACTGCGCCGATGAGGCTCCAGCGCAGGGCGCCTCCGGCAATCGCCAGGGCGCGCTGTATCCGCTGTTAAGTCAGCACGATCCGGCGCTGGCGCGCTTTTTTCCGGCCGCCTTTACCTTCGCCCGCCGAATGTATGACGCGCTGCCGGTGATGTTCGATCACCAATGGTGCGGTGTTACCCAGCTCGGCTGGGATGAGAAAAGCACGCATAAAATCGCCCAGATGCTGGCGCTGAATTTACCCCCGGACATCGCCTGCGCGGTGACGGCGGAACAGGTTGCCGGGCTGACCGGCGTCGATACCGGCTGCGGCGGCATCACCTATCCGGCCGGCGGCTGGCTGTGCCCGCAGCAGCTCACCGCCGAGCTGCTGGCGCTGGCGGCCACGCGCGGACTGCACGTGCACTATGGTTATCCCGTCGAAACGCTCAGCGCGGAGGGCGATGGCTGGCTGCTCAATCAGCAGCGCTATCATCAGGCGGTGGTTCTGGCGAACGGCCACCGCATCACTGATTTTGCGCAAACAGCCCAACTGCCGGTCTACCCGGTTGGCGGCCAGGTCAGCCATATTCCCACCACCCCGCGGCTTGCCGCCCTGCGCCAGGTGCTGTGCTACGACGGCTACCTGACGCCACAGAATCCGCAAAATCAGCAGCACTGCATTGGCGCCAGCTACCACCGCGGGAAAACCGACACCAACTTCAGCGAAGAAGATCAGCAGCACAACCGGCAACGGCTGATCGACTGCTTCCCGGGCGCGGAGTGGCCGCAGGACGTGGATATCAGCGCCAACGACGCTCGCTGCGGCGTGCGCTGCGCCACCCGCGATCA
This sequence comes from Klebsiella sp. EMBS2024, assembly GCF_036233805.1. NCBI lineage: Bacteria > Pseudomonadati > Pseudomonadota > Gammaproteobacteria > Enterobacterales > Enterobacteriaceae > Klebsiella > Klebsiella sp. EMBS2024. Next base: position 2,986,129 of record NZ_JAZARW010000001.1, read on the forward strand.
TCTACCGATGGTCGGCAACGTGCCGGACTACGCGGCAACATTGACGCAATACGCCAGCCTCCACGAACAACCGGATATCGCCGATAGCGCGCCGGTCTGTCGTAACCTGTTTATGCTTGGCGCGCTCGGGTCGCGCGGACTTTGCACCGCGCCGTTAAGCGCTGAGCTGCTGGCGGCGCAAATGAGCGCGGAACCGCTGCCGCTGGATAGCGACACCCTGGCGGCGCTGAATCCGAATCGGCTGTGGGTGAGAAAACTGCTGAAGGGAAAAGCGGTGAAATAAAACCATGAGGGCAGGCAATTTCCCGGGTACGGCTGACGCCTGACCCGGGCTACAACATGGCTCAGGCCTGATTTTTCGCCTGTTGATACAGGTTATGNCACATCCCCTGCACCAGAATTTGGTCCGGCGGCGACAGTTCGCCAGCGCTGATGGCTTTCTCCAGGCTCTGGCTAACTCTGCTGTGTACCGCGTCAGCAGAATGCTCGCCCTCACCTTCCAGCTCAGCCACCGCCAGCGTCAGGTGGCCGCGCAGATAACCGCCGGCAAACAGTTCATCATCACTGGCGTGGTCTACCATGTTGTCAATCAGCGCCAGAATGCGTGATTCAAACTCCGCGATCATCATCTTACCTCTTGTCATGTAATGTGCGGCCTTAGTGCAGGTCTTCCGGCCACGGAAAGTGTTCCGCCGTCAATGGCGGCGTTTGATAATAGTGTTGTAACGCGCGAATAAAGCGCGCCGGACGTTCGGGGATCCCTTGTTCAAGTAAAGTCATCACCCGAGCATGCACCCGGCGCTGGAAGGCGATGCGATCGGGCTCAACGTCCCCTTCCAGATTGTCACAGCTGACGTTAAACGGAAATCCCGCCGCCACGCAGAACAGCCACTCAAAGGCCTGCGGTTTCACCTCGACATCCTCAAACTGGCTTTGGGTCATCGCATCGCGGCCGTCCGGGCAGTACCAGTAGCCAAAATCTACTTGTTCGCGACGCGCCTTGCCGGCGACACACCAGTGAGAGATCTCGTGCAGGGCGCTGGCAAAAAATCCGTGCGCAAACACGATACGGTGATAGGGCGTTTCATCGTCAGCCGGAAGGTAGATCGGCTCATCGTCGCCTTTAATCAGGCGGGTATTAAATTCTTCGGCAAAGCAGCTGTCGAAAAGGTCTATCAGCTGCTGATAATGGTGTTGCTGTTGCATTAATGAATTCCCAACCACTGCAAAATCTCAGCCCCGTGGCTGTCATAAAGAAGTTTCGCGCTCATCACCGCCGAGACGATAACGATCATCGGCCGGATCAGCGACTGCCCTTTACTCAGCACCAGCCGGGACCCGGCGCGGGCGCCAATAAACTGGCCGGCCATCATCACAAAGCCGGTGGCCCAGATAACCTTTCCACCGATGATAAACAGCAGCAGGCCGCCGACGTTTGAGGTGGCGTTCAGCAGCTTGGCATGGGCCGTCGACTTGGCAAGGTTAAACCCGGCCAGAGTGACAAAAGCCAGGGCGTAAAACGAACCGGCGCCGGGGCCGAAAAAGCCATCGTAAAACCCTACGCTACCGCCGGCGACCAGCGCAAACGGCAGACCGTAAAGCCGACGCTGCCGGTCGGCTTCGCCCAGTTTCGGCATCAGCAGGAAATAAAGGCCGATGCCAATCACCAGCAACGGCAGGATCTGCTTCAGAATATCGGATTGTACGTGCTGCACCAGCAGCGCTCCGGCGGTTGAGCCGATAAAGGTCATCAGAATATTCAGCTTCTGATCGGCCAGATTAACCACCTTGCGGCGGACAAAATAGAGGGTCGCCGATAGCGACCCGCCGCAGGCCTGCAGCTTATTGGTCGCCAGCGCCTGGGCTGGCGGCATGCCGGCCGCCATCAGCGCAGGGACAGTCAATAAGCCCCCACCTCCCGCCAGTGAGTCAATAAAACCGGCCAGGATGGCGACAAAGAAGAGTACCACCAGCACCAGCGGCGATACGGCAAACAACTCGATAAAACTATCCATTACAGCACATGCTCATCCAGTAGCGCCTGGCAGGAAGGCGGCAGCGGCGGCGGCGTCTTCTTCACAGGGGGGGTAGACCCGGGTTTAGGTGGTTCGAACCAGCTCTGCAGCTCCGCTCCGCAGCCATCGCCGGGCGGCGGCGGCGCCTGATCCTCGCACTCCAGACTTCCCGCCGGGCAACGCAGTCGGACGTGCATATGAGCGCGATGCTGGAACCAGGGACGGACTTTACGCAGCCACTGGCGGTCGCTGCCCGCGTCCAGGCACAGCTGCTGTTTAATCGCCGGGTTGACGAAGATGCGGGTAACTTCGCTATCTTCCGCCGCCAGCTTGATAAGCTGGCTGATTTGCGGGCTCCATAGCGACGGCACCACATGCTTGCCATCGCTGGCGACCAGGTCCAGCGCCTGCGGCTTCAACAGCTGGGACGATGTCCAGCGCGTTTGCGGCAGCTGAAGGAAGATATCGACATCGAGGCCCGTCTGGTGGCTGGCGTGCCCGCCGTTAAAGCGCCCGCCCGCCGGCATCCCCATGTCGCCAATCAGCACGGTTCCCATACCTTTATTGTGCACCTGATTACTCAGGCGCTGAATAAACTGAACCAGATCCGGATGACCGAAGTAGCGACGCTGATCGGTACGCATCACCTGATAGCCGGGGGCACTCAGGGGGAGCGCCTCGGCGCCAACGATACAGCCATTGGAAAACGCGCCGATTGACTGGGCGCTGCCGCCGATCGGTTGGGTTATTTTCTGCCATGGCGTGGCGGCCAGGCTACCGGCGCTGGCCAACAGCGCAAGCAGTGCGATAACGGTGTTTTTCATGGTTACCAGCGTGGAATTGTCGTCGTCACGTCGCCATTCTGCGCGCGCTGACGCATAAAGTGATCCATCAGAACGATCGCCAGCATCGCCTCAGCGATCGGTACGGCGCGGATGCCGACGCACGGATCGTGACGCCCTTTGGTGATCATCTCCACTTCTTCGCCAAAGCGGTTAATCGTATGACCGGGAACGGTAATACTGGAGGTAGGCTTCAGCGCGATGTTGGCAACGATCTGCTGGCCGCTGCTGATGCCGCCAAGAATGCCGCCGGCGTGGTTGCTCTGGAACCCGGCTTTAGTGATCTCATCGCGGTTTTCGCTGCCGCGCAGCTTCACCACCTCGAAGCCGTCGCCAATTTCCACCCCTTTCACGGCGTTGATGCTCATCAGCGCGTGGGCGATATCGGCATCCAGGCGGTCGAAGACCGGCTCGCCGAGGCCTGGCGGTACGCCGTCAGCCACCACCGTCACTTTCGCGCCAATGGAGTCGCCCTCTTTTTTCAGGCCGCGCATCAGTTCATCCAGGGCGTCGATTTTATCCGGGTCCGGACAGAAGAAGGGGTTCTGCTCAACCTGATCCCAATCTTTGATGGCCAGCGGAATATCGCCCATCTGCGTCAGGCAGCCGCGAATGACGATGCCGAACTTCGCGGCAAGGTATTTTTTGGCAATCGCCCCGGCCGCTACGCGCATCGCGGTTTCGCGCGCAGAAGAACGACCGCCGCCGCGATAGTCGCGCAGACCATACTTTTGCTCGTAGGTGTAATCGGCGTGTCCCGGACGGAACAGATCTTTGATCGCGCCGTAATCCTGCGAACGCTGATCGGTGTTCTCAATCAGCAGACCGATACTGGTCCCGGTGGTAACGCCTTCGAAGACGCCGGAGAGGATTTTGACCTGATCCGGCTCGCGACGCTGCGTGGTGTAACGCGAGGTACCCGGGCGACGACGATCGAGGTCGTGCTGCAGGTCGGCTTCGGTCAGCGGGATGCCCGGCGGCACGCCGTCAACGATGCAGCCCAGCGCCAGACCGTGCGATTCGCCGAAGGTAGTGACGCGAAAGAGTTGTCCAATTGTATTTCCTGCCATCACGGCTCCAATCTTTTTCGTTATGTTGGCGTGTTGTTTTTTTAGTCTTTATAAATACCGAAGTGCGCACGGGCGTCAATCAGCTGCTGTTTGGTCAGCATAAAGACCCCGTCGCCGCCGTTATCAAACTCAAGCCAGGTAAACGGCACATCCGGATACTGCTCCATCAGATGTACCATGCTGTTACCGACTTCACAAATCAGAATCCCGTCGTCGCTGAGATAATCCGGCGCGTTGCCAAGGATACGGCGCGTTAGCTTCAGGCCGTCGCTTCCGGAGGCCAGCCCCAGCACCGGCTCATGCTCATACTCTTCCGGCAGATCGGCCATGTCCTCTTCATCGACATACGGCGGATTGGTGACGATCAGATCGTACTGCAGCTTCGGCAGATCGCGGAACAGGTCGGAACGGATCGGCGTAACGTGATGGATCAGGCCATGGGACTCAACGTTGTGCTCGGCGACGGCCAGCGCGTCCGGGGAGATATCTACCGCATCGACTTCCGCCTCCGGGAAGGCATAGGCGCAGGCGATGGCGATGCAGCCGCTACCGGTGCACATATCAAGAATGTGCTGCGGCTTATGGTTAATCAGTCCGGCAAACTGGTTATTGATCAGTTCGCCAATCGGGGAGCGCGGCACCAGCACCCGCTCATCAACGTAAAACTCATGCCCGCAGAACCACGCTTTGTTGGTCAGATAGGCGACGGGAATACGCTCGTTCACGCGGCGAATCACCCGCTCTACAATGCGGTGTTTCTCGCTGGAGGTCAGGCGCGCAGTGCGCATGTCTTCCGGGATATCCAGCGGCAGATACAGTGAAGGCAGCACCAGCTGTACCGCCTCGTCCCACGGGTTATCAGTCCCGTGACCGTACCAGATATTAGCAGCGCTGAAACGGCTTACCGCCCAGCGCAGCATGTCCTGAATGGTATGCAGCTCATTGACTGCCTCATCAACAAAAATTTTATCCACGACATCCTCCAGGGCACACTCTGCTATAAATTCGGCGGCTAGTGTGCCATGAAGACGGCGATAAATCAGCATTCTTGCGATAAGGGGCGGGGGAAAAAACAGGTTTTCCTTGCCCGAAGGGATATTGAGTCGGGTAAACTAGCGCAAAGTATGAATGAGAGCGGACAATGAAAAAGAAGACATCGCTTAGCGAGGAGGATCAGGCGCTGTTCCGTCAGCTGATGACCGGCACGCGGAAGATCAAACAGGACACTATTGTTCACCGCCCGCAGCGCAAGAAAATTACCGAGGTTGCTCCTAAGCGTTTGCTGCAGGAACAGGTCGATAACAGCCACTATTTTTCCGATGAGTTTCAACCGCTACTGAATACCGAAGGCTCGACGAAATATGTCCGCCCCGACGTCAGCCATTTCGAGCTGAAAAAGCTGCGCCGTGGAGATTATTCGCCTGAGCTGTTCCTCGATCTGCATGGGCTTACCCAGCAGCAGGCCAAACAGGAACTGGGCGCGCTAATTGCCGCCTGCCGCCGCGAGCATGTGTTTTGCGCCTGCGTGATGCACGGGCACGGAAAACACATCCTCAAACAGCAAACCCCGCTGTGGCTGGCGCAACATCCGCATATTATGGCGTTTCACCAGGCACCAAAAGAGTACGGCGGTGACGCCGCACTGCTGATATTGATTGAGGTCGAGGAGTGGCAACCGCCGGAGCTGCCGTAACGGCGGGCTCCGGGGGGCCGTCAGATGGCGTTGGCCATCTTGAGGTTGCAGGGGCTTTTTTGCCAGAGGAACTCACCTTTGCCGTCGGCATCCAGCGTCACGCAGGCGATAGCCGAGGTGGTGAACATCGGGGGCGTTTCCCCCGGACACAGCTCTGAGACCAGATACCCCACCAGCGGCAGGTGGGAGACAACCAGCGCCGTCGCCACGCCTTCATTCGCCAGCGCCTGCAGATAGGCGCTCACCATTCCCACATCACCGCACGGCGTGAGCTCCGGCATCACGTCGACATGTTTCGGCAGGTTCATGCACTCCCCAACAATATCCAGCGTCTGTTCCGCACGCAGATAGGGACTGACAAGAACGCGCTCAATATCCACTTTTTGACCTTTCAGCCAGGTTGCCATCTGACGAGACTCATCACAACCGCATACGGTTAATGGACGAACCGAGTCACTGGCTGCATCGAGGGCAGCGTCGCCGTGACGCATAATAAAAACTTGCATATTGCACCGCTTTTGTTAACCAGAAGCACCGTAGTTTGGCCTGCGAAGACAATACGCAGGTGACCCGGTGGCCGGGCATTGTGCCTGATCCATTCCACGAATGAAACGCTGTTTTTTACCTCAATGGCGTAAGTATAGTCAATCATTGTTTACAAAACAGCCAATCAACAGCGTCGTCCGCAGCCGGATTTACCTTCTTTGACCACAACTTAGGTCAGCCGTTCATCCGCTGGCCAAAAGGTGGTCCCCTGTTCAGCCATGCGTAATAAAGTGTCACAGGGTGTAAAACGTGGGCCGAACTGGGCGGCCAGGCGCTGCAGGATCGCGGCAACTTCACCCGCGCCGATAGTATCCATATACCGGAACGGGCCGCCAAGAAATGGCGGAAACCCTATACCAAAGACGGCGCCGATATCGCCATCGCGCGCGCTCCGGATAATCTGCTCATCAAAGCAGCGCGCCGCTTCGTTAAGCATCATCATCACACAGCGCTCCGCCACCTGCTGCGCGGAAAGCCGCGACTGCGGGCGGCCGATGCCGAGCAGCGGATAGACTGCCGGGTCGGGCCGTTTTTTGCTTTTACGCCCTTTTGTCTCATAAAGATAGAAACCACGATTATTTTTTCTGCCTTTGCGATCGTCCTTCAAAATCGCGTCAATGATGTTTGCAGGCGGGCTAAAACGTTCTCCAAACGCGCCCTCCAGCACGGGGATAATTTTGGTGCCGGTATCGATACCCACCTCATCCAGCAGTTGAATTGGCCCCACCGGGAAACCGAATTTAACCAACGCGTTATCAATGACTTCAATCGGTTCGCCTTCCACCAGCAGGCGCATCGCTTCATTGATATACGGCGCGAGGATACGGTTCACATAGAACCCCGCTTTATCTGCGACAACAATCGGCGTTTTCCCCTGCCGTTTAGCCAGCTGCACCACGGTGGCGATAGTCTGCGGGTCGGTTCCCTTGTGCGGGATCACCTCAACCAGCGGCATTTTTTCCACCGGACTGAAAAAATGCAGGCCGATTACCTGCCCCGGGCGGCTGGCGTGAGCGGCAATATCGCCGATTGGCAACGATGAGGTATTCGACGCAAAGATGGTCTGCGGCCCGCCGTATTGTTCCACTTCGCTGACCATCCGCTGTTTGAGAGCCAGGTCTTCAAATACCGCCTCGATCACCACATCGCGATGAGCAAAGCCCTGATAGTCGGTAGTGCCGGAGATCAGCGCCATCTGACGATCGCGCTCCACTGGGCGCAGTCGACGCTGACGAACCTGTTTATTCAGCAGATCCCAGCTGTACTTTAAGGCGTGGTTGATGCCACGCGGCTGGATATCTTTAATCCGCACCGGCAGCCCACCCTTACAGGCGGTCACATAGGCGATCCCCCCGCCCATCAAGCCACCGCCCAGTACTGCAACGCTTCTCAGCGGACCGGGGCCCGCCTCGGCGCCAGGGTCTTTTTTCAGATCGGTACTGGCAAAGAAGATCGATCGCAGCGCCTGCGACTGCGGGCTCATCGCCAGTTCGCCAAATGCGCGCGCCTCTTCAGCGTATCCGCTGCTGCAGCCATGGGCCAGACCATTCTCGACGACCTGCAAGATTCGCTTCACCGCCGGGTAATTTCCCTGCGTTTTGCGCTGCGTTTGTTTACCGACAAACTGGAATAACAGATGGCGCCCCAGGGGCCCTGCCAGTACGCGTTCACGAACAGGCACCTCCCGGCTGGTCGGTCGTCCCTTCAGCGCCAACTCCACCGCCGCCTGCAGTAAAATCGCCTGCGGCACCACCTCGTCCACCAGACCGGCCTTCAGCGCCTGCCGCGGCCGCAGCTGCTTGCCGGTGAGCATCATATCCAGCGCGGTGCTGACCCCGATCAGCCGCGGTAAACGCTGCGTCCCGCCGGAACCCGGCAGCAGGCCAAGCTGTACCTCCGGCAAGCCGAGTCGGGTTTTTTCGTCATCGCTANAGATACGGCCATGACAGGCCAGCGCCAGCTCCAGACCGCCGCCAAGGCAGGCGCCGTGGATAGCGGCAATCACCGGGATCGACAGGCCATGGATCTCAGCCATAATCTGCTGTCCCTGGCGCGCCAGCGCTTCCGCCTCCTGCGCGCTGCGGCAGCGGGCAATCATGTTGATATCAGCGCCGGCGATAAAGTTATCCGCTTTGGCGGAGATAAATACTACGCCGCGCACTGACTTATCGTCACGTAACTGGCGTATCAATCCCCGTACCTGACTGCCAAATTCGGCTTTCAGGGTATTCATTTTTTCACCCGGGGCATCAATGGTGATCACCGCGATTTTGTCCGCACGGACCTCAAGCTTAAAAGCGGAAACAGTATCCATTATTCAGCCTCCACGATCATCGCCGCACCCAGACCACCAGCCGCGCAGGCCGTCACCAAACCAAATCCCCCGCCCCGTCGCCGCAGCTCATGCAGCGTCTGGGTGATCATCCGCGCGCCGGTGGCGGCGAAGGGGTGACCGTAGGCGATAGAGCCGCCGAGGACGTTAAACTTGCTTTCATCTACCTCACCGGTGGCCTGCGAGCGGCCCAGCACCTCGCGGGCAAAGCGGTCGCTTGCCAGACACTGGAGATTGGCCAGCGTCTGCGCGGCGAAAGCTTCGTGCATATCGATAAGCGTGAGATCCGCCAGCGTCAGGCCAGCGCGCTCCAGCGCCAGCGGCGTGGACCACGCGGGCCCCAGCAGCATATCCTGCCAGACGTCGATGGCGGTAAAGGCGTAGCTGCGCAGATAGCCCAGCGGCCTCAGCCCCAGCTCTTTAGCCCGCGACTCGGTCATCAGGATCACCGCTGCCGCGCCGTCCGTCAGCGGCGTACTGTTGGCGGCGGTGACGGTGCCATGTTTGCGGTCAAAGGCCGGGCGTAACTTCTGATAATCTGCGAGCGTTGAATTTTTACGAATATTGTTGTCCTGCTCGAGCGGTTCGCGGAAAGGGGGAGCATAGGCGGTCATCACCTCTGCGGACAGTTTACCCTCTTCCCAGGCTTTCGCTGCCAGCTGGTGCGAACGATGCGCCAGGGCATCCTGTTGCTCGCGGGAGATCCCCCAGCTTTTCGCCATCTGCTCGGCGGTATCGCCCATCCGCAATCCGGTTGAATATTCAGCCACCGCCGGGGGGACCGGCAGCAGGTCGCGTGGCCGCAGACGGGAAAACAGCTTCAGCTTTTGGCTCAGCGTGCGTGCCTTATTGGCATCCACTAGCGTGCGGGCCAGCGTTTTACTGACCCCAATGGGCAGGACAGAGGAGGAGTCGGCGCCGCCGGCAATACCGGCGCGGATGGTGCCGGCCATCAGGCTTTCAGCGACGTTCGCCACGGCCTGGAAACTGGTGGCGCAGGCGCGGCTGACGCTATAGGCGTCGGTATGTACGCTCATGCCGGTACCCAGCACAATTTCCCGGGCGATGTTCGGCGCTTCCGGCATCTGCACCACCTGGCCAAAGACCAGTTGCTCGATGACTTCGGCAGGAATGTCGCTGCGCGCCAGCATCTCGCCAACCACCATTTTTCCTAAATCAATGGCCGGAACGCCATGAAAAGCCGTAGCCTGACGAGCAAATGGCGTGCGTAGCCCCGTGACAATGGCAATGCGATCGCCCTGACGGGTGATAAGCGGTAATGCCTGACTCATAACACTCCCCTGTTAACCAAGACAACCAAGTGGTCTGACCTGATAACATTCTTAACTAATTTTTTACATTAAGCCAATCGGAGAAGCGCAAAATTGCGAGCCAAAACACAGTGAAAAGAAAAGGAAACGCCCCTAATCAGGGGCGTCGAGGGGGAAGGATTAACGTAAGCCCAGCTGGAAGATCAGGGATTCTGCTTCGCAGCTGAAAACAAAATCGATATCCAGCTGCACACCGCCGTCAACGTCAGTGAAGGTTGGGTTAATTTGGCACGGCTCAGATTCGACATTGCGGGCTTTTTCGCTTAACGCGGCGAGCGTTTGCTCGGCTTCAGCGCGGTTGGCGAATACGCGGCTGTAGGAGGCGGTGCAGTCGGTGTTGTCAACAATCGTGCCAACATCCATACAGCAGCAAACCGGGGTTTCATCAGCGCTACATTTACTCATCGTAGATTTCCTCTGGAGATGCACCTTCGGTGCCAGAAAAATGATGTGCCTATTTTACGCCCTGTCCACGGTGAGCCTCCAGCCGAGAATCGCTCTGCCGGCGTTAAGTGACAGAAATCACACTTAAAAATGAACTAAAACAAAAATCCCCTTCTGTCCCCCTTGCTCTCTCCGAGATTTTTGCCAGCTGGATCGCGTTTCTGTTATCACAATTGAAAAACTTCATAAACATACTTGCAACAAATCATCTGGTCAGACCTATACTCAGCGCACTGGTCTGATTTCTTGGTTGTACCGCAGACCCTACACTCCCGCGCTTCTGTTACGGCATGTAACATAGTTTAAAAAAAAATAACTCAATGAGGTTATGGGCATGAGCCAGAAAACCCGCTTTACCCAATCTGCCCTTGCAGTGGCTGTCGCACTTGTTTCCACCCAGGCCTGGTCAGCAGGCTTCCAGCTCAACGAATTCTCTGCATCGGGGCTGGGTCGTGCCTATTCCGGTGAAGGGGCGATCGCTGACGATGCTGGTAATGCCAGTCGTAACCCGGCATTAATTATGATGTTCGACCGCCCGACCATGTCGGCGGGCGCCGTGTTTGTCGACCCGGGCGTTAATGTTTCGGGCACCTCTCCCACCGGCAAGAGCCTGAAAGCAGACAATATCGCCCCGACGGCGTGGGTGCCCAACTTCCACTTTGTCGCGCCGATTAACGACCAATTTGGTTGGGGGGCGTCTATCACCTCTAACTATGGTCTGGCAACAGAGTATAACGATGATTATGCGGCCGGCAGCATGGGCGGTAAAACCGACCTGACCACCGCGAACTTCAACCTGAGCGGCGCCTACCGCCTCGACAGCAACTGGAGCTTCGGCTTAGGCTTTGACGCGGTCTACGCCAAGGCGAAGATCGAGCGCTATGCAGGCGATCTGGGGCAGATTGTCGCAGGCTCTGGCGCGCTGCCGCCGGCGCTGGCGGGCCAGGTAGCGAAGATCCCGGCCGACACGCAGATCGCCCATCTTAATGGCAACGCGTGGGGCTTCGGCTGGAACGCCGGGATCCTCTATGAGCTGGATAAGAATAACCGCTACGGTTTAACCTACCGTTCTGAGGTCAAGATCGACTTCGACGGTAACTACCGCAGCAGCCTGCCGGCGGCCTATAACCAGATCCTCGGCAACTTCGGCCTGCCGGCGGGCACCAGCGGCCAGACGACAAATGGTTCGCTAACCCTTAACCTGCCGGAAATGTGGGAGCTGTCCGGCTATAACCGCGTGGCGCCGCAGTGGGCGGTCCACTATAGCCTGACCTACACCAGCTGGAGTCAGTTCCAGGAGCTGAAAGCCACCGGCAGCAACGGCCAGACGCTGTTCTATAAAGAGGAAGGCTTCAAGGACGCCTATCGTCTTGCGCTGGGGACCACCTATTATTATGACGATAACTGGACCTTCCGTACCGGTATCGCCTTCGATGACAGCCCGGTGCCGGCTAATAACCGCTCTATCTCTATTCCGGACCAGGATCGCCTGTGGCTGAGCGCGGGTACCACCTACGCGTTCAATAAAGATGCCTCGGTTGACGTCGGCGTTTCATACATGCACGGGCAGCATGTTGAAATTAAGGAAGGCCCGTATACCTTCCGTTCCGAAGGAACCGCCTGGCTGTACGGCGCTAACTTCAACTACCGCTTCTGATAAGCAGCGCGCCACAAAAAAGGGTGAACATTATGTTCACCCTTTTTTTATCATTCGCCGATCACTGTGAATCGATATCCTTCAGCTCATCCTGAATAGCCTGAGCATTCGGGTTGTCCGCCGGGGTCAGCTTACCGCCGTTGGCGATAAAGTCATGACGCTGGAAGTAGGCTTCACGCATCAGAATGTAAGGGTCGGAAGACTGGCGCAGCAGGCCGTCGGAATCCAGCAGCTGAGCACGTGTCTCAATCCCTTCCACCGCCCATTTACCGATCGACATCGGCCAGGTCAGCCAGGAGAGCACCGGATACAAGCCATCGGCCATATCGCCGCCTTCGTCGCGCAAGGTAAAGCTTCCATAGAACGGCAACTGAACATACGGGCCATAGCCAACGCCATAATGCCCAAGCGTACTGCCGAAACGATGTGGCTCAACCCGCTGTAGCTGCGGATTCGCCATCCCGGCCACATCGATAAGCCCACCCATACCGAGAATGGTGTTCAGGAAGAAGCGGGTAAAATGCACCATACCTTTATAGGGGTCGCCCTGCAGGAAGTAGTTCACCATCACTGCCGGCTCTTCCAGGTTACTGGTAAAATTGCTTAACCCGTTGCGCGCCGGCTGTGGGACGTAGTCGCGCCATGCCACCGCGACGGGGCGAAGCACGTAAGGATCAACCACGTTAAAGTTGAAGTTAAACATCGTGCGGTTAAACCCTTCTAACGGGTCTGAGCGCCCCTGCGGCCGATCGCCAGAGCTGGAACTGGCACATCCCACCAGCAATGTGGCGCCAAGCGCAAGCGCCGACAGGCGATAATTCATAGATGTCTCCCTGGTTTTTATGGCTATCGCGAGTTGCCATCCATGACGGAAAGACAACGCTTCCGCCCGTAAAGATGTGAGCGATTGTAACAGCACGTTGAACGATGTCTATATCACCCAAGTTGTTGATTTGATCTTAGCCTGGGAATAACGAAATCGCGGGGCTCCTATTCTACCGGAGCGACAAAAATCTGACGTTACCATTTTTGCGATTTCAGAGTATGCCCAGCCAGACGGCAGGGAAAGCCGCTACGCTATAACTATACAGATTGATAGCGAGGGCCACGAAATGGATGAACTAGACAATAACAAATTAAAGGCAGAGGATGACGAAAGAGAAGTAGAAAGTGAGGAAAATCAGCGTGGTGAAGAGATCGAAGTAAATGAAGATCGCCTTCCCTCGCGGGCGATGGCGATCCATGAACATATTCGCCAGGAAGGGGAAAAAGAGATGGAGCGCGATGCGCTGGCCCTGCTATGGTCAGCGATTGCGGCCGGCCTGTCGATGGGGGCCTCCCTGCTGGCGAAGGGAATTTTTCACGTCAAACTGGAGGGGATCCCGGGCGGTTTTTTGCTGGAAAACCTCGGCTACACCTTCGGCTTTATTATCGTAATTATGGCCCGCCAGCAGCTGTTCACTGAAAATACGGTCACCGCCGTTCTGCCAGTGATGCATAATCCCACCCTCGGTAACGTCGGTTTGCTGATGCGGCTATGGTCGGTGGTGCTGGCGGGCAATCTCATCGGTACCGCGGTGGCCGCATGGGCCTTCAATTATATGCCTATTTTTGATGAGCCAACCCGTCAGGCCTTTGTCAGCATCGCCGAAGACGTAATGAAAAACAGTCCGACAGAGATGTTCGCCAATGCGATTATTTCCGGCTGGCTGGTCGCCACCATGGTCTGGATGTTTCCTGTCGCCGGCGCCGCCAAAATCGTGGTGATTATTCTCATGACCTGGCTTATCGCCCTGGCGGATACCACCCATATTGTGGTGGGCTCGGTCGAGATCCTTTATCTGGTGTTTAATGGAAATCTGCCCTGGAGCGACTTTATCTGGCCGTTCGCCCTGCCGACCCTGGCGGGAAATATCTGTGGCGGGACCTTCATCTTCGCACTGCTGAGCCATGCGCAGATCCGTAACGATATGAGCAGCAAGCGAAAAGCGGAAGCTCGCGCCCAGGCGGCGGAGAAAGGGAAAAAGGCCGACCGGGCATAAAAAAAGCGCCCTGAGTGGCGAGGGTTTAAGCAGTCAGACGGTATGGCTCTTACTCAGGCGGGCAAAAAACGCTATACTCGTGCCGCCTTGTCCCCTTAGTTAAATGGATATAACGAGCCCCTCCTAAGGGCTAGTTGCAGGTTCGATTCCTGCAGGGGACACCATA
>NZ_JAZARW010000001.1:3000495-3034475 GCF_036233805.1 Klebsiella sp. EMBS2024
AGGAGCCAGGCGTTGATATGAAACAGATCACCCTCAGCGATATGCAGCAGCAGAGCGAAGCGGCAGCCAGTGCTCCGCGCCTGCGTGCCCATCGCAATTTTCATCCCGAACTAAGCGACCCGATACAGCGTCTGGCCATCGCCATGGAACCCGGCACCTATATCCGCCCGCACCGGCACAGACATACCTTCGAACTTTTACTGCCGCTGAAAGGCCGATTTGTGGTGCTGAATTTTGATGACCACGGCGTGGTCACCAACCGGGTGGTGCTGGGTGAAACCTGTACGGCGCTGGAAATGGAGGCTGGCACCTGGCATACGGTGCTCTCGCTCGACGCAGGCGGCATGGTATTTGAAGTCAAACAAGGCGCTTATCAACCGCTTGCCGAAATGGACACTATGGCCTGGGCGCCTGCTGAAGGCCAGCCAGGCACTGCCGAAATGATGGCCTGGTATGCCATCGCGCAACCGGGTGACCGCTTCCTGTCTATGCCGCAATAACTACAGGTAGCTTCGACAGGCGCCGCAGGCGTCTGTTTGATACTTCCTGCCGACCACAAAGTTTGCCAAATTGACCGTCCCTTTTTTCGTGCTCCGCTCATACTCACCTTAAATATTGCTGCTAAACAGGAAGAAACGCTTATATTCAGCAAACTATTTTTCTCTACGAATAAGAGATGATAAGATAACGGGAAAGAGTAAATATGCGGNAGCAAAACAATAAAAACAGCCAATTTATCGATATATTATTCTCAATGTGAATGGATTTTGTTAATCAGGTAAAGGAAGTCAGCAGAAAAAATAAATCATTGTCATTGATACTTTTGCTCACCATGGCGATTTATTTTTTCATCGACATACAATTCTTATGAATATTACAGAACGGAATATCTGGAAGCTAAATAATTTACCGCCAATGGAGTATTGCTCTCTGGCGCGGGCGCAAAAATTATTAAACTGCGAACTGGAAGACATTCTTCACTGGCATGATATAGGCGCAATCAATCTATGTCTTAAGCTTAACCCAACGCCGGGAATATTAAAAATCGCCGTCCTCTCCCATCAGGAAAAAGAGGTAACCAGCGCGTTTAATCCATTTACCTCAGTCGAGGCAGGAGAAACAGTCTGGTCGCATCACTCCCATATCCGCAGCATTCTGCGGCTTGAAGGCGATATTCCGACGATGGAAACCCTGCGCGGAAATACGGTAACCCAGTTCAACGTAAAGGTATTTGCTTCAGGGCTCTGGCATCCACACTGTCGGAACCTAATGGCGCTGCTGGAGGCGCCAGATGATATTCTTTTCGAAAACCGCCTCAGCATGATGCTGCCGGATAAACCATTTGTTTATTGTCATTTCATTCCAGAGGAAGACGAACGCCCCTCGATATCATTGAACCGCATCTATATCACCAGCCAGGCCATTGAGAAAATATACGCCCACAGTATTAGCGCCCGGCCTATGGACGTGACGAAAAATCCGCTACTGGATCAAACCCGTTACATCCAGCAGGAATTAACCGTCCTGCCGCAAAGTGAGGTATTGCTGGAATTTATCCATTATCTTGTTCAGTCCCATACTGTATTTAATGAGAAGTTGCAGAGTATGGCTGAGCCAGACAAGACTCAGCTCTTTCATCACGTGCTGGAAAGGCTTAAGGAAGAAGGCATGCTTATAGAGAATGCCCAGCCCGATGAAGGCGATATCGGCAGCGAAGCCAGCCGTGAGTCGCAGTTCGCCGGCGAGTAACGTAGTCCTTCAGGCAAGGGACTGGCGGTTTTCCTGCTCAATCGTTATCGCGTTCTCTCGGGCCAGGGTGATGAATTCGCGCGCTGCGGCGCTCTGCCAGGCGCCCTGCCGCTGCAATAAACAGGCCGTGCGCTGCAGCAGCGCAGGTCTTAGCTCAATCGCCACCACATCATCAAACTGTCCGGCGATCGCCGCCGGCAGCAGCGTTGCTAACGTTGTGCTTCGAATAACCGACAGAACGGCCCCGATGGAGTTGGCCTCCATCCGCACGTCTGGTTCGAGCCGATGAAGGCGGCAATAACGATCAATCTGCTCGCGGGTAGCAAACTCGCTGCTCAGTAAAATTAGCGGCTGGGCGTCGAGAGCCTGCAGTTGCAAGTCGCGCTCTCCTGCCAGCGGATGCGCACGGCTCACCACCAGCGCAAGCGTTTCCGTCAGCAGCGGCTGAACCACAATTTCCTGTGACCGGCTGTCGTCAAAGGCAATCCCCACATCCAGTACATCCTCCAGCAGCATCGCCTCCATCCGCTCCTGGTTCATCTCCTGGATAAGCACTTTTACTCCAGGATAGCGTCGGTAGTACGCCTCCATCAGCGGGCCCAGCATATAGGTAGTGAAAGTTGGCGTCATAGCAATGCGGAGTTTACCGTGCTGGAGATCTTCTGCGTCATGCAAGGCGCGCCGACCTTCCTCAAGCTCGCGTAACGCGCGACGGGCATACTCCAGCCAGATCTCACCGGCATCGGTCAGGCGAATACGTCGGCCAGAGCGGTCGAAAAGCTGAACCTCCAGCATCGCTTCCAGCTGGCGTATCTGCTGTGACAGTGCAGGCTGGGAGACATGCAGCGCCGCGGCGGCGCGGGAAAAGCCACAATGTTCAGCCACAGCGATAAAGTAGGAAAGTTGGCGCAGAAGCATCGGCCCATCTATAAGAAATTCCAATAGGCATTATCATAAATAAGTCTTTTAACTTATGAAACAAGAGACGTACCCTCTTCGCACGACCCTCAACATATTTCACCTTTAACATCGTTTTATGCAGGAGTGACTATGTCCGCTCACGATCGTTATCTTCAGCGCGCATTAGTGCTGGCAAAACAAAACATTGCTGACGGTGGGCGCCCCTTCGGCGCCGTGCTGGTGCGGAATGATGAGATTGTCGCTGAAAGCGTCAATACCTTTCATCTGAGCGGTGACCCAACGGCGCATGCCGAACTGAACGCCGTTCGCGATCTTGCCGCCAGACAGGGAAGCGCGGCGTTGCGCGAATGCGTCATCTATGCCAGCGGACAACCTTGCCCTATGTGCCTGAGCGCGCTCTATTTAACCGGCGTGCGGGAAGTGTTTTTCGCCAATAGCAATCAGGACGGGGAGCCTTTTCAGCTCTCGACCGCCGCGATTTATCAGCAGCTGCAGCAGCCGCTGGCCCAGCAAACGCTGCCGATCCATCATCGCCCGCAGCCGGAGGGAACTGAACTTTATCAGCGCTGGGCGGAACGGCAGTCATGACACCAGCGCTGCGACAGAACCTGACGCTGGCAGTCCTGGTACTGACTGGGATCAATATGCGGCCGCTGCTTACCTCCATTGGTCCTTTGCTGCCGGACATCCGCGCAGCCAGCGGCATGAGCTATACCTTGGCCGCACTCCTGACCGCGCTGCCGGTGATCGCGATGGGGGTGCTGGCGCTGGCCGCTGGCTGGGTCGATCGCTATATCGGTCAAAAGCGCAGTATTGCGCTGAGCCTGCTGATTATCACGGCAGGCGCCCTGCTGCGGGAAATCGCCCCGAATAGTGGCTTACTGCTCACCAGCGCTCTGGCCGGAGGAATTGGCATCGGCATTATTCAGGCCGCCATCCCGGCGGTAATTAAGCACCTCTTTCCCCGACGGACGCCGCTGGTGATGGGACTATGGTCAGCGGCGCTGATGGGCGGCGGCGGGTTAGGCGCCGCGTTCACCCCATGGCTGGCGTCACATAGCGCGGCCTGGCATGATGCGCTAGCCTGGTGGGCGCTCCCTGCGCTCCTGGCTCTGTTCAGCTGGCTGGCGATTTGTCGGCAATTGCCTCGCGCACCGCATCAGGCCAGCGCTTCCCCCCGGGTCGCGATTATTGGCCAGCGCCGCGCCTGGACGCTGGGACTCTATTTCGGACTGATCAATGCCGGTTACGCCAGCCTGATCGCCTGGCTGCCTCCTTACTACATCCAGCTAGGCGACAGCGCCCAGTACAGCGGTTCGCTGCTGGCGCTGCTGACCGTCGGGCAAACCGCCGGCGCGCTGCTGCTCCCGGCGCTGGCTCGCCAGGAGGATCGGCGCCAGCTTCTTCTGCTAGCGCTGGCGCTACAGCTGATTGGCTTCTGCGGCTTTATCTGGCTGCCAGAGCATTTCTCTGCGCTCTGGGCCATTGCCTGCGGCGTGGGGTTGGGCGGCGCGTTTCCTCTGTGCCTGGTGCTGGCGCTGGATCACGCCGGACAACCGGCGGTGGCCGGCAGGCTGGTAGCCTTTATGCAGGGGATCGGATTTATCATCGCCGGTCTGTCGCCCTGGCTTTCCGGCCTGCTGCGTAGCCTGAGCGGGAACTACACGCTTGACTGGTCCTGGCATGCGATCTGCGTCCTGCTACTCATGGCGCTGACGCTGCGCTTTATCCCGGCACACTACCCGGCCGAGTGGCGACAGCGCGCCTCAGACCT
The DNA here is from genome assembly GCF_036233805.1 of Klebsiella sp. EMBS2024. Lineage (NCBI taxonomy): Bacteria > Pseudomonadati > Pseudomonadota > Gammaproteobacteria > Enterobacterales > Enterobacteriaceae > Klebsiella > Klebsiella sp. EMBS2024. Next base: position 3,004,940 of record NZ_JAZARW010000001.1, read on the forward strand.
GCCCTGAACCGACGGCGGCGCGTGGCAAAGATAATGCCGCGCGCTCTCGTTGGCCTTCTCCGCCCGCCCCATCGCTAAAACCCGTTTCCTTCGCGTCGCTGGCGCTAAATTTATTACCCTGTGAAATTAATGTGTCGCCGAATCACGACACTCGTAAGTAACTAAAAATTAATAAAAAAATGCCTCTTGTTTCCCTGATTTTTTAGGCGTACATTAGCGCCATCTGGAGCACTAAACGCACAGAATTACGGGCTGCTGCAGGGTGAAGTTACACTGGCGACAGCCCTTGAAAAAACAGAACAATTAATTCATTTGAACGTCGCACAAGCGCGTGGAGTGATGAGTCGTGAAATACTTCTTTATGGGCCTCTCTTTTATGGTCATCGTTTGGGCCGGTACTTTTGCCCTGATGATCTAGACTGCAGCGGTGTCAAAAAAAACGGGAGCCTTCATGCTCCCGTTTTTATTTTGCCGTGCTGCCCGCAGCGCTAGCTCGCGGAGGCCAGCAGACCATCCGCGCGGAACATCGCCTTGATACCGCGGATCGCCTGGCGCGTACGGTCCCGGTTCTCGATCAGCGCGAAGCGGACGTGGGTATCACCATAGTCGCCAAAGCCAATCCCCGGCGAGACGCAAACCTTCGCTTCATTAAGCAGCTTTTTCGCAAACTCCAGCGACCCCATGGCGGCGTAAGGTTCCGGTATTTTCGCCCACACGTACATAGACGCTTTCGGACACTCCACCATCCAGCCGGCCTCATGAAGCCCTTTGACCAGCACATCGCGACGGCGCTTATACTGTTCGGCAATATCGCGCACGCACTGCTGATCGCCCTCCAGCGCAGCTATCGCCGCCACCTGCAGCGGAGTAAAAGTCCCGTAGTCATGATAGCTTTTGATACGAGCGAGGGCATTCACCAAAGTCTTATTACCCACCATAAAGCCAATGCGCCAGCCGGCCATGTTATAGCTTTTCGACAGGGTAAAGAACTCGACGGCGACATCCCGCGCGCCGGGCACCTGCATGATGGAGGGCGCTTTCCAGCCGTCATACACGATATCGGCATAGGCCAGATCGTGGACGACCAGAATGTCATACTGCTTCGCCAGAGCGACAACCTTTTCAAAGAAATCCAGTTCGACGCACTGCGCGGTCGGATTTGAGGGAAAGCCAAGGATCATCATCTTCGGCTTCGGATAGCTCTCGCGGATGGCGCGTTCCAGCTCGTTAAAGAAATCCACCCCTTCCACCAGCGGCACTGAGCGCACCTGCGCCCCGGCGATTACCGCACCATAGATATGAATCGGATAGCTGGGGTTCGGCACCAGTACGGTGTCGCCATGATCCAGCGTCGCCAGCATCAGGTGCGCCAGCCCCTCTTTCGAACCAATGGTGACGATCGCTTCCGATTCCGGATCGATATCGACGTTATAGCGTTCTTCATACCAGCGTGAAATGGCGCGACGCAGGCGCGGGATCCCCCGCGAGGTAGAGTAACCATGGGTGTCAGGCCGTTGAGCAACGGTGCAGAGTTTTTCCACGATATGCGGCGGCGTCGCGCCATCGGGATTACCCATACTGAAATCGATAATATCTTCGCCGCGCCGACGCGCAGCCATTTTCAGTTCAGCAGTAATGTTAAAAACGTACGGAGGGAGACGATCGATACGCGTAAAACGGCGTTCAGGACTGGATTCAGCCATAGGTTCCTCTAATTAACGTTAGCGCCCGGACCGTCCGAGCGACGCTGCCGCTGTTGCGGCTCGTTTAGAAAATAACCTGAAAAAATTCATGTTGTCGAGAGGCCCGTTAAAAAATATTCCCTGGCATATAAAACGGGTATCGACTGCGCTAAATGCGGCAGTTCATTGGCGGAATAATCCCGGGTTGTATAAAAGTGGTAACACACTGATATCTTTCTTAACACAGAATATTATCGTTAATGGCGAAGACCGCCGCTATCGCGATGCTTTTTAATTAATCCCCTTTAAAAAGTGCAACTTTTCCGCTTTATGGTTCCACGGCTGGTCTTCTGCCGTCAGGTTTTTTATCATGTCCCTTTCTGGCCACTGACGCGGCGCACCCATGCACGAAATCTTTACTATGATGCTGGCGGTCTATGATCGTGCGGCCCTGATGCTTATTTGCCTCTTTTTCCTTATTCGCCTGCGCCTGTTCCGCGAACTGTTGCATAAGTCGGCCCATACTCCGAAAGAGCTGCTGGCGGTGACAGCCATTTTCTCGCTGTTCGCGCTATTTAGTACCTGGTCCGGCGTCCCGGTTGAGGGGTCCCTGGTGAACGTGCGCATTATCGCCGTGATGTCCGGTGGGATCCTGTTTGGTCCCTGGGTGGGCGCGATTGTCGGGGCGATTGCCGGCGTGCACCGCTATTTGATTGATATCGACGGCGTGACCGCGGTGCCCTGCTTTATCACCAGCATTGTCGCCGGCCTGCTGTCGGGGTTGATTAATCGTAAAGTGGCCCGCGAACAACGGTGGAAAATCGGCATTCTGGCGGGGATGATGTGTGAAACTCTGACCATGATCCTGGTGGTGGTCTGGGCGCCTTCCCTGAGTCTCGGCGTAGATATTGTTTCGAAAATTGGTATCCCGATGATCCTCGGCAGCGTCTGCATCGGCTTTATCGTGCTGCTGGTGCAGAGCGTTGAAGGGGAAAAGGAGGCCAGCGCGGCGCGGCAGGCGAAACTGGCGCTCGATATCGCCAACAAAACCCTGCCGCTGTTTCGACACGTTAACAGCGATTCTCTGCGCCAGGTTTGCGAGATTATCCGCCGCGACATTACCGCCGACGCGGTGGCGATCACCAATACCGAGCACGTGCTGGCCTACGTGGGCGTCGGTGAAGCCAACTATCAACGCCACGACGATATGATTAGCCCCACCACCCGGCAGGCGATTCGTTATGGGAAAATCATCATAAAAAACAATGACGAAGCCCACCGTACCCCGGAGATCCACTCCTTGATGGTGATCCCGCTGTGGGAAAAAGGGGTGGTGACCGGCACGCTAAAAATCTATTACTGCCACGCCCATCGCATCACTTCGACGCTGCAGGAGATGGCGATTGGCCTGTCGCAAATAATCTCCACCCAGCTGGAAGTCTCCCGCGCCGAACAGTTGCGGGAGATGGCCAACAAAGCGGAGCTGCGCGCCCTGCAAAGCAAAATTAACCCGCATTTTTTATTTAATGCGCTGAACGCGATCTCCTCCTCGATTCGCCTTAATCCGGACACCGCGCGCCAGCTCATTTTTAATCTGTCGCGCTACCTGCGCTATAACATCGAATTAAAAGACGATGAGCAGATTGATATCAAACGAGAGCTGTATCAGATCAAAGATTATATCGCTATTGAACAGGCGCGATTCGGCGACAAGCTGACGGTCATCTACGATATTGACGACGACGTCAGCTGCGTGATCCCGAGCCTGCTTATCCAGCCGCTGGTGGAAAATGCCATCGTTCACGGTATTCAACCCTGTAAAGGCAAAGGCGTGGTGACGATCGGCATTAACGAGTGCGGCAATCGGGTACGCATCAGCGTTCGCGATACGGGCAACGGTATCGATCCCGCCGTGGTCGCCCGCGTGGAAGCCGATGAGATGCCGGGTAACAAAATCGGCCTGCTCAATGTGCATCATCGGGTGAAACTTCTCTACGGCGAGGGTTTGCATATCCGCAATCTGACGCCGGGAACCGAAATCGCCTTTTATGTCCCCAATAACTCTACGCCGCAGGCGCTGACGGAGTCGCTGTTGTCATGAGCGGAGAAAAGATGAAAGTTATCATTGTGGAGGATGAGTTTCTGGCCCAGCAGGAGCTCTCCTGGCTTATTAACACCCATAGCCAGATGGAGATCGTCGGCAGCTTTGACGACGGCCTGGACGTGCTGAAATTTCTCCAGCACAACAAGGTCGACGCCATCTTTCTCGATATCAATATTCCGTCGCTCGACGGGGTTCTGCTGGCGCAAAACATCAGCCAGTTTGCCCATAAACCTTTTATCGTCTTTATCACCGCGTGGAAAGAACATGCGGTGGAAGCCTTTGAGCTGGAAGCCTTTGACTACATCCTGAAACCTTACCAGGAGTCGCGCATCATCAATATGCTGCAAAAGCTGACCACCGCCTGGCAGCAGCAAAATAACGCTGCTTCAGGATTAGCCAGCGCAGCGCCACGGGAAAACGACACCATCAATCTGATCAAAGATGAGCGGATCATCGTCACCAGTATTCATGATATTTATTATGCCGAGGCACATGAAAAGATGACATTCGTCTATACCCGCCGGGAGTCATTCGTCATGCCGATGAACATTACTGAATTCTGCAGCAAACTGCCCACCGCGCATTTCTTCCGCTGCCACCGCTCGTATTGCGTAAATCTCAGCAAAATTCGGGAAATTGAGCCGTGGTTCAACAACACCTATGTGCTGCGCCTGCGTGACCTGGAGTTTCAGGTTCCGGTCAGTCGCAGTAAAGTGAAAGAGTTTCGCCAGCTGATGAATCTGTAGAGAGCGGAAAGCACCGCCATCCGGGCTACGACGGTAGCCCGGGAGAAGAATGCTTAAAGCACCTGGCCCAGCGTCTGACGCAGATGCGCGCCGGAGCCCAGCAGGCCTGGGTTATCATGCACAATCAGGTAAACCGGGATATCCTGAACATAAGCTTTAAAACGGCCTTTGTCTTCAAAACCGCCGCGGAAACCAGAGGCTTTAAAGAACTCCAGGAAGCGCGGCACGATGCCGCCGGCGATATACACCCCGCCAAACGTCCCGAGGGTCAGCGCCAGGTTACCGCCGAAGCGTCCCATAATGACGCAGAACAGCGACAGCGCCCGACGACAGTCGGTGCAGCTGTCCGCCAGCGCTCGCTCGGTCACCTCACGCGGCTGCAGGTTCTCCGGCAGTCGGCCGTCCGATTTGACAATCGCGCGATACAGGTTGACCAGCCCGGGACCTGAGAGCACGCGTTCTGCGGAAACATGCCCCAGCTCGGCGCGTAGCTCTTCCAGAATGATCCCTTCTTCTTCGCTGTTCGGGGCAAAATCAACATGACCGCCTTCGCCCGGCAGGCTGACCCAACGCTTATCAACGTGGACCAGATGCGCCACGCCGAGCCCGGTCCCGGCGCCATAAACGGCGATCGGTTTGCCCGCTACCGGCGCACTGCCGCCAAACTGAATAAGGTGCTCAGCTTTCAGCATCGGAATGGCCATTGAAACAGCGGTAAAATCGTTAATTATCTCCAGATGGGCAAAGCCGAGGTTACGCTTCATTTCGGCGATAGAGAAAGCCCAGGTATGGTTGGTCATCGCCACCCAGTCGCCGGTAATCGGGCATGCGATGGCGATACAACCTTCGTTGACCGTTACCTGGTGCTCCTCGAGGTAGACGCGCACCACTGCCTCCAGACTGGGGTAATCGAGCCCGGAATAGGTCTTTGCGCGAGAGATCTCTCCACTCGCCAGATCACATAGCGCCAGGCGGGCGTTGGTCCCCCCGACATCTCCTACTAAAGCAAATTTTGTCATTCCGTTACGGCTCCGCTAAAGTCAAAATAAATCTTTTGGCACACTGTAAATTCATGGCGGCTTAACAACAACGTCCAACGCGCAGACGCCCCTTGTTTAGCGACACAGGTCACATTTAGTTTGTAATCTATGCAAGGTAGCCTGTAAAGGACGCGCCGGATATCAGATGTCACCTTAACTTTATCGTTTCAGCACCATTTGCATCGACGGTCTCCGCTGACGAAGGCAAAGTAGTGCTCCAGCACTTTTACAAGGACATTTCCATGCTCCATCCTCGCGCCAGAACAATGCTGATCCTGTCGGTGCCGGCCATCCTGATAGGCATCGCCTGCAGCCTGATCCTGATCGTGGCGATGAAGGTTGCCGCGCTGCTGCAGCGCGTACTGTGGAGCAATCTGCCCGCGCAGTTGGGGGTGAGCGCCGACAGCCCGCTGTGGATCATCGCCATGCTGACGGCGACAGGCATAGCGGTGGGTCTGGTCATTCGTTACAGCCCCGGGCACGCCGGGCCGGATCCAGCGACCGAGTCGTTAATCGGCGCTCCCATTGCCACCGGCGCGCTGCCCGGACTCCTGGCCGCACTGATCCTCGGCCTCGCCGGCGGCGTCAGCCTCGGCCCGGAGCATCCGATTATGGTGGTGAATATCGCGCTGGCTGTCGCCGTCGGCTCCCGACTGTTTCCGCGCGTCAGCTCGCTGGACTGGACCATCCTCGCGGCCTCAGGCACCATCGGTGCCCTCTTCGGTACCCCGGTTGCCGCCGCGCTGATTTTTTCGCAAACCCTCAATAGCAGCAACGATACGCCACTGTGGGATCGCCTCTTTGCTCCCCTCCTCGCCGCCGCCGCCGGCGCGTTGACGACGGGTCTGTTTTTCCATCCCCATTTTTCGCTGCCGATCCCGCACTATGGTCAGATGCGCTTCGTTGATATTCTCAGCGGCATTATCGTCGCCCTGATCGCTATCGCCGTCGGCATGGTGGCCGTCTGGTGTCTGCCGCGACTGCATGCCCTGATGCATCGGTTGAAAAATCCAATCCTGACCCTCGGCATCGGCGGGCTGCTGCTGGGGATCGTGGGGACGATAGGCGGGCCCTTAACGCTATTTAAAGGGCTGGATGAGATGCAGCAGCTGGCCTTCAGCCAGACGCTAACCGCCGCGGATTTTCTGCTTATCGCGCTGGTCAAACTGGCGGCCCTGGTTCTTGCCTCAGCCAGCGGCTTTCGCGGCGGGCGAATTTTCCCGGCGGTGTTCGTCGGGGTAGCGCTGGGGCTGATGCTGCATGCTCATGTTGACGCGGTGCCGGCGGCAATCACCGTTTCCTGCGCGATCCTCGGCATGGTGCTGGTCGTCACTCGCGACGGCTGGTTGAGCCTGTTTATGGCCGCCGTGGTGGTCCCGGATACGACTTTGCTGCCGCTGTTGTGTATGGTGATGCTCCCGGCCTGGCTGCTGCTGGCCGGGAGACCGTTGATGATTGCCAAACGGCATACCGATTAAACGCGGCTGTTTCGCTCCTCAAGGGCCTGCGTCACCGCGCGCAGGAAATCGGGGATATCCATTTTCGGCAGCATCACTTCTACCAGAGTGAGGGTATCGGAGGTGATGCTCTCCGTCATCGCCTCCCGCAGTTCAGACGTCTGAGTGACCCGTCGGCAGCGCGAAGCAACGTCAGGGGCGAAGGCTTCCGGCAGCCGCTGCCAGTCCCACAGAGCGATGTCATTGTAGCGCTGCTCTGGACCATGAATCGCCCGTTCCACGGTATACCCTTCGTTATTCAGCAGCAGAATAAGCGGCTTTTGCTTATCACGCAGCATGGAGCCCATCTCCTGAATGGTCAGTTGGGCCGCGCCATCGCCGACAATTAGCACCACCCGCCGCTCCGCCGCCGCGGTTTGTGCGCCATAGGCGGCCGGGAGAGTAAAACCAATCGAGCCCCACAGCGGCTGGACGATCAGCGATGCTTCAGAGGGCAGCTTCAGCGCCGCAATGCCAAAGGCGGCCGTCCCCTGATCGGCGAGAATAATATCCCCCGGACGCAGGGCGCCCTGCACCGTCGCCCAGAAATTTTTCTGGGTCAACTCGCCTTCAGCGCCCTCCTCAGCCTCCGGCGCCACGATCTGAGGTGTAGCCCACTCCGCCGCCAGCGGGGCGGAAAGCGTCATCAGCGCGGCCAAAGCCTTATCCATCGGCACCCCGCTGAACCAGTGATCGCCCACCCTGACGGCGAAGGGCTGGATCTCAATAGTCTTTTCCCGCGCCAGATGTTGGGTAAATCCTGCGGTGATGGTGTCGGTGAAGCGCGTGCCAATGCAGATGATGGTGTCGGCGTTTTCAATCGCCTCCCGGGTCTGCGGCGCGCTGGCAATCCCGCTGTAGGTGCCGACAAACCCGCTCTGCTGCTCATCAAACAATCCCTTGCCCATGAGCATCGTCGCATGGGCGACAGGCGTTTTCGCCACCCACTCCCGGAGCGTCTTCTGCAGGCCATAACGTTGCGCCAGGAAGTCCGCCAGCAGGGAAATGCGTCGGCTGCTCCGCAGCAGGCGGCTGGCATGTTCGCAGAACCCGGCAAGCTGGTTTTCATCCGCCGGAGCGGGCTCCACCAGCAAGCGCTGGGCTGGGGCAATCGCTGCCGCTCTGGCGACATCGGCTGGCAGCATCAAATAGCCGGGGCGATGATGCGTCAACATATCGCGCAGCACACGGTCGATTTCATGGCAGGCGTTGCCGGCGGTCAGCAGCGCCTGGCTACAGGTGATCTGCTCGCTCATGCGGGCGAAATGGCGAAAATCGCCATCGCCGAGGGTATGGTGCAGCAGTTCGCCGCGCTGCTGGGCGCCGGTAGAGGGCGCACCGACAATATGCAATACCGGAATATGTTCCGCATAGCTACCCGCAATGCCGTTCAGCGCGCTCAATTCGCCGACGCCGTAAGTGGTCAGCAGCGCACCGGCCCCTTTGATGCGCGCATAGCCGTCAGCGGCATATGCCGCATTCAGCTCGTTGGCGCAGCCGACCCACCCCAAGGCGCTGTGCGCGATGACGCGATCGAGAAACTGTAAGTTGTAATCTCCCGGCACGCCGAACAAGCGATCAATACCGCAGTCGACAAGGCGATCCAGCAGATAATCCCCAATAGTGTAGGTCGGTTGCATATCCATTATCCTCATTTTGGTGCAGGTGTAATTTGAGTATTGAATAAGCGATCCGCCTGTCCAGATGGGAGCTGATAATGGCAGTGTAAAGCAATAATTACGCAGAAAAAGCAGTGTACTCCACGCAGAACATTGTTTAGTGTAAACGTATACACATCCTGTTTTGTCGGCGGAGGAAGAATGGTTTACCAGGCAAGCACCACGCGATATCAAACGATGGAGTACCGTCGCTGCGGCCGCAGCGGTCTGCAGCTACCGGCTATTTCCCTTGGCCTGTGGCATAACTTTGGCGATGAAACGCGAGTGGAAACCAGCCGGCAGATGCTCCTGCACGCTTTTGACCTCGGTATAACCCATTTCGATTTGGCCAACAACTATGGGCCGCCGCCGGGCTCGGCGGAAAGCAACTTTGGCCGCATCCTGAAAGAGTCGCTCCTGCCTTATCGCGATGAGTTAATCATCTCCACTAAAGCAGGTTACACGATGTGGGACGGCCCTTACGGCGACTGGGGATCGCGAAAATATCTGGTAGCCAGTCTTAACCAGAGCCTTAAACGCATGGGGTTGGAATACGTCGATATTTTTTACCATCACCGGCCTGATCCACAGACGCCGCTGATGGAAACGATGCGTGCGCTCGATCATCTGGTTCATCAGGGTAAAGCGCTATATGTCGGGATCTCCAACTATCCTCTGGCCCAGGCGCGGGAGGCGGTGAAGATCCTTAACGACCTCGGCACCCCCTGCATCATTCACCAGCCTCGCTACTCGATGTTCGAACGCGGCGTGGAAGAAGGACTGCTGGATTTTCTGCAGACGGAAGGGATTGGAAGCATAGCGTTTTCACCGCTGGCCGGCGGGCAACTTACCGACCGCTATCTCAACGGCATTCCGGCCGACTCGCGCGCCGCCAGCAGCAGTCGTTTTCTGCAGCCGGAACAACTGACTCCTGCCCGATTAGAAAAAATTCGTCAGCTTAACAGGCAGGCGGAAGCGCGTGGGCAGAAGCTGTCGCAGATGGCGCTGGCCTGGGTGTTGCGCGAAGAGAAAGTCACCTCGGTGCTGATCGGCGCCAGCAAAACCGCGCAACTGGATGATGCCGTCGGCATGCTGCAGAATCGCCATTTCACCACCGAGGAGTGCGCGGCCATCGACGCCATCCTTGCGCTGTAAAGCAAATGTTACTTTAGCAAAAAGTGCTCTTTCCTGCGCTTTCGGAGTTCGTCCGATGCGGCGGGTCTTTACCGGCCCGTAATATCAGGTTAACAGGCCGCTTACGGCCCCGATCGTGAAGGAGAAGAGTATGTTCAGGTCACTGATTCTGGCAGCAGTACTGCTGGCCGCAGGGCCACTGGTCGCTAACGCTGGTGAAATCACCCTGCTGCCGTCGGTAAAATTACAAATAGGCGATCGTGACAATTACGGTAACTACTGGGACGGTGGCAGCTGGCGCGACCGTGATTACTGGCGTCGTCACTATGAATGGCGTGATAACCGTTGGCATCGTCATGACAACGGCTGGCACAAAGGCTGGTACAAAGGCAGAGATAAAGCCTGGGAGCGCGGCTATCGTGCTGGCTGGAACGACCGCGATGACCACCGCGGCGGCTGGGGACGCGGCCCGGGTGGGCGCGGTCACGGTCATGGACATGGCCATCACTAACAAACGAAAAGGGGAGCCCATCGGCTCCCCTTTACTTTATTCAGCATCAGGAATCAATTAATCCACCCCGAGCAGCGACCCCACTATTAACCAGCCGTTCAGGCTCACCACAATAGCGACTATCGCCCAGCCGATGCCTCTCACCCAACGGGTATTCACCAGGTCCCCCATCAGCTTCGCATTGCTGGTAAATATCAGCAGCGGCACCAGGGCAAGCGCAATGCCAAAGCTGAGCAACACCTGACTCATTACCAGGATGCGCGTAGGATCCAGCCCCAGCAGAATGACGACAAACGACGGCAGCATGGTGATCGCCCGGCGAAACCACAGCGGAATATGAAAGCGGATAAATCCCTGCATAACGACCTGACCTGCCAGAGTGCCCACCACGGTCGACGATAAACCGGCGGCAATCAGGCTGAGGCCAAAGATGGTCGCCGCCGCGTGGCTCAGCAGCGGCTCCAGCGTCATGTAGGCCTGATCGAGATCGGCGACGCCGGTATGGCCATTAAAGTGGAATGCCGCCGCAGCGGTCGCCATCATCGCCAGATTGACGAACCCGGCAATGGTCATGGCGATCGCCACATCCCAGCGGGTCGCGTTATAGCGTTCTTTTCGCGTTCCGCCATGCAGATGCTGGGTAAGCGAGGAATGTAAGTAGATAACGTGCGGCATAATGGTCGCCCCCAGTACCCCGGCGGCTAAGAATACCGCCTCCCCGTTGGGCAGCGTGGGGATCACCAGCCCTTTCGTCAGAGGAGCCAGCGCGGGCTGGGAAAAGATCAACTCCACGACATAGGCCACGGCGACAAACAGCAACAATCCACCGATCACCTTCTCCAGTGGTTTTTGCCCGCGCCGCTGCAGCATCAGGATCAGAAAAGTCGCCACCCCGGTCAGCACCGCCCCCTGCAGAAGCGACACGCCGAGCACCAGCTTAAAGCCAATTGCGGCGCCGATAAATTCAGCCAGATCGGTGGCCATAGCGATAATTTCCGCCTGTACCCAGTAAAACCAGACAACAGGACACGGGTAATGGTCGCGGATCTGCTCGGCCAGGTTTTTGCCGGTGGCAATGCCCAGTTTGGCAGAAAGCACCTGGATCAGCATCGCCATCAGGTTAGCCCACACCACGACCCACAGCAGCTGGTAGCCAAAGCTGGCGCCGGCCTGAATGTTAGTGGCGAAATTACCCGGATCGATATAGCCAATGGCAGCGACGAAAGCCGGGCCCATTAAGGCGAGCTTCACCTTGCGCGCGGCGCGACTACTGCTATTCTCAACGCGACTGCTAGTCATCTTCTGCCTCTGGAAATATAGCCTTTGCTATGTTTCATGCTATCAAAATGCGAATGATTATCAAGTTCATTTAGAATGGAGATAATGATTGCTGTGATAGAAGGGAACAATAGCTGGCCGGAAATGGAATACGGGCGTCAGAAAACGAGATCCAGCCCGCTATTAAGAGTAGTACAAGAATGCAACTTTTAAAACCTTTACGTAACATAACAAAAGTGGATGTTGGATCACTATTTTTGCCATTGGTCACAGTTCCTTGCAATAGTGTGCAATTGATCTCGTTTTCTTTAAAGCCGTTGCATAGAATGTGCACGGAAATTTAACCTGCCTCATATTTGGAGCAACTATGGACCGCGTCTTGCATTTTGTCCTCGCGATCGTTGTGGTGGCTATACTGGCCCTGTTGGTCAGCCATGACCGCCAAAAGATCCGTATTCGTTATGTTGTTCAACTGCTTGTCATTGAAGTCCTGCTGGCCTGGTTCTTCCTCAACTCCGATATTGGTCTGGGTTTTGTGAAAGGATTTTCCGAGATGTTTGAAAAACTCCTCGGGTTTGCCAACGAAGGGACAAACTTCGTGTTCGGCGGCATGAACGATAAAGGCCTGGCCTTCTTCTTCCTCAAAGTTTTGTGCCCTATCGTCTTCATTTCGGCTTTGATCGGCATTTTGCAGCATATTCGTATCCTGCCGATTGTCATTCGCGCGATCGGTACCGTCCTGTCGAAAGTTAACGGCATGGGCAAGCTGGAGTCCTTCAACGCCGTGAGCTCGTTGATCCTCGGCCAGTCGGAAAACTTTATCGCGTATAAAGATATTCTCGGCAAAATGTCGCGCAACCGCATGTACACCATGGCGGCGACGGCGATGTCCACCGTGTCCATGTCCATCGTAGGCGCTTACATGACCATGCTGCAGCCAAAGTATGTCGTTGCGGCGCTGGTGCTCAACATGTTCAGCACCTTTATCGTTCTGTCATTAATTAACCCTTACCGCGTGGAAGAGAGCGAAGAAAATCTGCAGATGTCGAATCTGCACGAAGGTCAGAGCTTCTTCGAGATGCTGGGCGAGTATATTCTGGCAGGTTTTAAAGTCGCGATTATCGTGGCGGCGATGTTGATCGGCTTCATCGCGCTGATCTCGGCGCTGAATGCCCTGTTCGCCACCGTGACCGGTTGGTTCGGCTATAGCATTTCCTTCCAGGGTATCCTCGGCTATATCTTCTACCCGGTTGCCTGGGTGATGGGTGTGCCGGCAAGCGAAGCGCTGCAGGTGGGCAGTATTATGGCTACCAAACTGGTCTCCAATGAATTCGTCGCCATGATGGATCTGCAGAAAATTGCCTCGACGCTCTCCCCGCGCGCGGAAGGCATTATCTCTATCTTCCTGGTCTCCTTCGCCAACTTCTCATCTATCGGCATTATTGCCGGGGCGATCAAAGGTCTGAACGAAGAACAGGGCAACGTAGTTTCTCGCTTCGGTCTGAAGCTGGTGTACGGCTCCACGCTGGTTAGCGTGCTGTCCGCCTCGATTGCGGCGCTGGTTCTGTAACACACGTCAGTCATCTGAGCCGGGCAATGCCCGGCTTTTTTTTGCCCGTCATTCACCCAGCGGCTGTGGTTTACCGATCAGATAACCCTGCAGATAATTCACGCCCAGCTCCAGCAAGCGCGCTTTTTGCGGTTCGCTTTCGACATATTCCGCCACCACGCTCATCTGTTTCGCCCGCGCCATCTCGACAATCGATTTCACCATGATGGCGTCCAGCGGGTCCATGAGGATGTCGCGGACGAAGCAGCCGTCAATCTTAATGATATCGGCCTGTAAATGTTTCAGACGTTCATAGTTCGCATAGCCGGTGCCAAAGTCATCAATAGCGATGGCGCAGCCAAACGCGCGCAACGCTTCAAGATTTTGCCGACTGGTGTCCGCATTAGAGAAGGCCTGCTCTTCGGTCACCTCAATAGTTATAAGTTCTGGCGAGACGCTATAGCGTTGAAACAGCGCGATAATCTGCCCTGCGCTGTTCTTTTGCATCAGAGTTGCAGGCAGCAGGTTGACCGAGAAGCGCTGGCCGGGATGCTTATGGAGCATACTGAACAAGGTCTCCAGCACCAGCATGTCAAAACGTTGGCTGAGGTTAAACTGCACAATCAGCGGAATGAATCGGTCGGGCATAATGACGCTATCGCCACAGCGCATGCGCGTGAGGATCTCATGATAACCCTCCCCCTCCGGATTCTGAATCGGTTGCGCATAGAGCATCAGCGCGCGATCTTTGAGCACTTGCTTGACGCGCATAAGGAGGCGCACCTGCTCGGTAGTTTGATCCACCACCAGATCCTGCTCCTCGTCCAGCGCCAGCACCCGACGTTCACTGCCCGCCTGTTCGGAAAGCCAGCTTAGCTGGCCCAGCATCTGGTAAAGTCCCTCACCCTGGCCGTCATCGCGGCCCCAGGCCGCGCCAAACTCCAAATCCAGCGGCTGATTGTGCCAGCTGAACTTTTTGTGGTTGAGGACCGCGACCATATGGTTCAAGCGGGACGACGGCTCCGGTCCATCAAGCACGAGGATCAGTTCGCTGCCCGGTACCTGGAAGACTTTATCCGCCGCTCCCAGCAGCGGTTGCAGCGCCCGAATAATCTGCCGTTTACAGTCCACCCCCATCATCAGACCATAATGCCGACTGAGAAAGTCGAGATTATCAATACGCAGGCTGCAGATAGCCTGCTGAGGACAGCTCTGTAAATGGCTCTCCAGCGCGCGCAGGTTAGGCAAGCCGGTCAGCGGATCCTCTTCCGCCTGGCTACGCCAGCGGCGTTTGTTGCGGTCGCTGCGGGCATAGATGTCGGCCATATAAAACAAACAGATAGTAAAGGAGATCAGAACCGACAGCACAAAGGAGAGTGAATACTCGCTTTGCACCCCCTGGAGAAAGTTTTTGTTATATACCACCAGCAAAAAGGCCGAGACAGACCATGAAATACGCAATAGCGCATGGCCTATTCGACTGATACCGATAAAGTAGACAATAAAAATAACCGGAACTAAATAACCGGCAATAAATTCAGACTGATACGGCGCACACAATAGCGTTAATATCACCGCCAACGCGATAAACCAATATAGGGTAAAGGAGCGATATTGCGGTGCCAGCCACGGTAAACATTCCTGCTGCCAGAAACGTCGGGCGTAGCGCGGACTGATAATCATCCGCATTGGATAATAAAGAAACGTCGTAAAAATTAATGCCGCACTGATTAAACTTTGGATATCTATTACAGTATAAATCAACGGCATACTACCAAAGTAACTGGTAATAGCTAATGGAAACGCAAAATATTGTCCGGCGAGATACATGGTGATTTTCAGGAGCACCGGCGCGAAGAAGCCGCCCCAGAAGATCCGCGCCCCCATATGCTTTGCCGTTGGACCGCAGCGCCAGCGCTTCCCCACCAACAGTCGCAGAATAGCGCAGGAGACAAACACGGCGAACAGTTGACAAAAAAGTAAGATAAACGCCTGCGGCAGCGTTAATTTAATGAGAAAACTATTGGTGATGGCAAACGCGAGAATTAATGGCGCAATTGCATAGCGGCCAAAGATAAAAATAACAGAAAACATCACGCTGATTGGCAGCCAGGCAATATAAATAAGGTTGCCGTCAATTATCGTTTGCGGTGAAATAAAACGAGCCAGCGGAATAGCGACTAAACAAATGATAAAGGCCAATAGAGTTTTTTTGATATTAATGTTAATTTTATCAAGCATTATTGTTAATTAAAACTCCAGAAACCTCATCACGTTTAATGGGGGAAATGTTATGTTGCTTATTTAGGGCAGGCAAGGCGAATTATCAGGAAATAGTCTGAAATTACTTTCGATTTTAATTGCTGGAGATTAACTGACGTAACCAGAAAGTGCTTTACATGAAACCCGCTAAAAACAAAAACCCCCGCCGAAGCGAGGGTTCTGAATTTTGGTGGAGCTAAGCGGGATCGAACCGCTGACCTCTTGCATGCCATGCAAGCGCTCTCCCAGCTGAGCTATAGCCCCACAGGACTTCTTTACGAACCAAATCCGCTGGGTGCAGAATTTGGTGGAGCTAAGCGGGATCGAACCGCTGACCTCTTGCATGCCATGCAAGCGCTCTCCCAGCTGAGCTATAGCCCCGTAACGTAAAGCGTGTCGTGTTGACGGGCGGCATAATATGAATTCCTCGCTCAGGTGTCAACGGCAAAATTATCCTTCCCGATTCAATCGCTGAAAAAGCAGGCAACTTGCTGACATTGCGAGCCTTATCGCAGTCAGAAGTTAAACAGGTCACCTTTTCACGTAAAAGGATGCTATAACATGGGCAGCTAATTCCCATACATTTACTCAGGAAATAGTATGCTCAAGGAACGAATGACACCTGAAGAAATTGCCCATCTAACCGGCTACAGTCGGCAAACTATCAATAAGTGGGTGCGGAAAGAAGGCTGGCAAACCTCTCCGCGACCTGGCGTCCAGGGCGGCAAAGCGCGCCTGGTCCATGTCAATGAGCAAGTCAGGGAGTTTATCCGCAGCGCCCAGCGGGTGGCGGAGACGCCCGGCATCTATTCTCCCCATGATAGCGATCTGGAATCGCTGCTGCTGACCCTCAGTAAAGAACTCACCCCCAGCGAGCAGAAGCAGCTTATGTCTTTGTTGCTGCGCGAGGGGATCACCGGGTTACTGCTTCGGTTAGGGATCCGCGATCGGTAAACCATGATGAAACTGAAAGATAAAATGACGCCCGCAGAGCTTGCCGACTGCCTGGGGCTGGCCAGACAAACGATCAATCGCTGGGTTCGCGAGAAACAATGGCGCACCGAAGCAATACCCGGCGTTAAAGGGGGGCGAGCGCGACTGGTGGTTATCGACCAACCGGTACGCGAGTTTCTGACCAACATCCCTGCCAGACGCCATCTGCTTACCGACAATCATCTCGCGGAATCGCCAGGTGCATACCTGGTCAATGAGGCAGACGCGATCTGGCGGCAAATCACGGAAACCCTACAGCTGATGACTCCGGCAGAACAGCTGCAGCTCCGCGATCTGCTGGCCCGGGAAGGGATTAGTGGTTTTCTTGCCCGCCTCGGCATCGCCAGTCCGGAATAACAGACAAAAAAAACGGCAGGGTAACCTGCCGTTGTTTCAGCTGCGACGCCGTCAGGACGCCTGGCCTTCGCGTTCAGCGATAAAAGCCAGCGCTTTATTGATACGATCTACGCTACGGGATTTACCGATAGCATGGACAGTAACGTCTAGCGCAGGAGATTGCCCTGCCCCGGTAACCGCCACGCGCAGCGGCATACCGACTTTACCCATCCCCACCTCCAGCTCATCAGCAGTTGCCTGAATCGCGTGATGGACGTTTTCCGCCGTCCAGTCGCTAATCGCCGCCAGCTTATCGCGAACCACTTCCAGCGGCTGACGCGCCACTGGACGCAGATGTTTTTTCGCGGCGTCGGCATCGAATTCAGCGAACTCTTCATAGAAGTAGCGGCAGCTCTGGGCCATCTCTTTCAGCGTCTTGCAACGCTCGCCCAGCAGTTTCACCAGCTCAGCCAGCTGCGGGCCGTTGCGAGTGTCGATATTTTCCTGCTCGATATGCCACTGCAGATGCGTTGCCACATACTCCGCCGGCAGGGTATTGATATAGTGATGGTTTAACCACAGCAGTTTATCGGTGTTAAAGGCACTGGCGGATTTGCTCACCGCGCCCAGCGAGAAGAACTCAATCATCTCTTCGCGAGTGAAAATCTCCTGATCGCCATGAGACCAGCCCAGGCGCACCAGATAGTTGAGTAGCGCTTCCGGCAGGTAGCCGTCGTCGCGGTACTGCATCACGCTCACTGCGCCGTGGCGCTTGGAAAGTTTTTTACCGTCATCGCCGTTGATCATCGACACGTGCGCATAAACCGGCACCGGCGCATTCAGCGCTTTGAGGATGTTGATCTGGCGCGGCGTGTTGTTGATATGATCTTCGCCGCGGATCACGTGAGTGATCGCCATATCCCAG
The DNA here is from genome assembly GCF_036233805.1 of Klebsiella sp. EMBS2024. Taxonomy (NCBI): domain Bacteria; kingdom Pseudomonadati; phylum Pseudomonadota; class Gammaproteobacteria; order Enterobacterales; family Enterobacteriaceae; genus Klebsiella; species Klebsiella sp. EMBS2024. The sequence goes on from NZ_JAZARW010000001.1 coordinate 3,022,654, forward strand.
TCATCTACCACCACGCAGAAGTTATAGGTCGGGGAACCATCGGTACGGCGAATGATCAGATCGTCCAGTTCCTGGTTGCTGAACTCGATAGGTCCGCGGATCTGATCGTCAAAAATAACCGAACCTTCCTGCGGGTTGGCGAAACGCACGACGCACGGCTCATCGTCAGCATGGTGCTCGTGGCTATGGCGGCAGCGGCCATCGTAACGCGGCTTCTCACCCTTCGCCATCTGCTCTTCGCGCAGCGCTTCCAGACGTTCTTTCGAGCAATAGCATTTGTAAGCGGTACCGGCTTCCAGCATCTCATCGATTACGTTGTTATAACGATCGAAACGTTTGGTCTGGAAATAGGGGCCTTCGTCCCATTGCAGATTCAGCCAGTTCATGCCATCCATGATGGCTTCAATTGCTTCCGGGGTGGAGCGTTCGAGATCGGTGTCTTCAATACGCAGCACAAACTCACCGCCGTGGTTACGGGCAAAAAGCCAGGAATAGAGAGCAGTACGCGCACCGCCAACGTGCAGATAGCCGGTTGGGCTTGGCGCGAAGCGAGTTTTGATTTTCATGAATTGGCCTTACGTTTAATAAAGATGCCGATAGCCGGCAATGTCCGGTGGAAATTATGGGTCAATATTCTAACACCGTGGGCTGATTCCTCAATGTTGTTCCCATCGGAACGTCACGGTTTGCCATTTTTGTTTATAAATCATGCTATGGCGCCGGTTTCGCGATCGCTTTGTTTAATTTTACGACGAACGAACGAATTCTTTAGAAAAGGCGTTGACTCATTTTCAACTCTCCCTATAATGCGACTCCACACAGCGGGGGTGATTAGCTCAGCTGGGAGAGCACCTCCCTTACAAGGAGGGGGTCGGCGGTTCGATCCCGTCATCACCCACCACTACTTAACGTAGTCTCCGCCGTGTAGAACAGAAAATTGAGAAGTGGGTGATTAGCTCAGCTGGGAGAGCACCTCCCTTACAAGGAGGGGGTCGGCGGTTCGATCCCGTCATCACCCACCACTTTCTCGCCAGCTGGATTTTCTGTCAAAATGTGAAGTACCGAAGTGGGTGATTAGCTCAGCTGGGAGAGCACCTCCCTTACAAGGAGGGGGTCGGCGGTTCGATCCCGTCATCACCCACCACTTCGGGTCGTTAGCTCAGTTGGTAGAGCAGTTGACTTTTAATCAATTGGTCGCAGGTTCGAATCCTGCACGACCCACCAATGTAAAAAGGCGCCCTAAAGGCGCCTTTTTGCTNTGCGCGGAACATGGCCCTGCCACGAGTCCCTCCGCAGCAATCCCCCCTGTCAGCGCTGATATAGCGGATCTTCAACCCTGGCGGCGGTTAAATTCTCCCCTTCTTCACGCACAATTTCCCATAACGCCTGAGCGGCGGTCGACAGCGAGCGATTTTTCCTGCATGCCAGCATCAGCTGCCGCTCCATCACCGGAGTCAGCCGTTTCACCGTCAGATGGCTCCCCTGCGGTAACGGTAGCGCCAGCGCCGGCAGAACGCTGATGCCAATTCCCGATTCTACCATCGGAAACAGCGTTGCCGGGTGGCCAATCTCCTGGACGATGTTCGCCCGGATAGCCAGTCTGCTGAGGGCCGCATCGATCAGCGGGCGGCTGCCGGACGCATAATCCTGCAGGATTAGCCTTTCATCCTGCAGCGCCTGCCACGGCACTTCTGTCAGGCTGGCAAAAGGATGATCCTCCCGGCAGAGCAGCAAAAATGGTTCCGCCAGAACCACTTCACACTGAAGGTCTGCCGCCGGGCCCGGATCAATCACGATGCCAAAATCCACTTCCCCCTGGCGGATACTCTCCAGCACCCACTGCTGGGGCCGATCGTGCAGCACAAAATCGATATCGGGATAACGACGATTGCTGTGAGCAATACACTGCGGAATAAGGTGGGCGGAAATCGTCTGACTGGCGGCGACCTTGACGGTGCCGCTCAGCTGCTGGCCTACCCGCCCGGCGTCACGCAGGGTAATCGTCAACTCATCAAGCAAACGTTCCAGCCTGCCCGCCAGCTGCTGACCCGCCTCGGTGAGCACCACTTCGCGAGTAGTACGGTCGAGCAGACGGACGCCGGTCTGATGCTCCAGCTCCTTGACGCTATGGCTGACGGCCGACTGACTTAAGCCAATCATCTCCCCTGCCCGGCTGAAGCTTCTGGCCCGGGCGACGGTGACAAATACTTTTAACTGACGCAGAGAGTAATTCATCTTTTTTATTCATGAATAGATGCAATAAATCAATTTTATTTCTCAAATGAAAAAAAGCACAATAGCGCATCTCTTTTCAGGAGCGTTTATGAAACTTTTCCGTATTCTCGATCCGTTTACGGCCACGCTAATCACCGTTGTCCTGCTGGCCTCATTCTTCCCGGCCCGTGGCGCTTTCGTCCCTTTCTTTGAACATCTGACCACCGCCGCCATCGCGCTGCTGTTCTTTATGCATGGCGCTAAACTCTCCCGGGAGGCGATTATCGCCGGCGGCAGCCACTGGCGTTTGCATCTCTGGGTGATGTGCAGCACCTTTATTCTCTTCCCGCTACTCGGGGTTCTGTTTGCCTGGTGGGCGCCGGTGAATGTCGATCCGATGCTCTACAGCGGCTTTATCTATCTGTGCATTCTGCCGGCCACCGTGCAATCCGCTATCGCCTTTACTTCGCTGGCCGGGGGCAACGTCGCGGCTGCGGTTTGCTCAGCCTCGGCCTCCAGCCTGCTGGGGATCTTTGTTTCCCCGCTACTGGTGGGGGTCCTGATGAACCTTCACGGCGCAGGCGGCAGTCTGGAGCAGGTCGGTAAAATTATGCTGCAGCTGCTGCTGCCTTTCGTGCTCGGTCACTTATCGCGGCCGTGGATTGGCGACTGGGTGGCGAAGCATAAGAAGTGGATTGGTAAGACCGACCAGACCTCGATTCTGCTGGTGGTTTACTCCGCCTTTAGCGAGGCGGTGGTGAATGGCATCTGGCATAAAGTCGGTCTGGGATCGCTGCTGTTTATCGTAGTGGTCAGCCTGGTGCTGCTGGCCATCGTCATCGCGGTCAACGTCTTTGTCGCCCGCCGCTGCGGCTTTAACAAAGCCGATGAGATTACCATCGTCTTCTGCGGTTCGAAAAAGAGCCTGGCCAACGGCATTCCGATGGCCAATATTCTCTTCCCGACCTCCATCCTCGGCATCATGGTGCTGCCGTTGATGATCTTCCACCAAATCCAGCTGATGGTCTGCGCGGTGCTGGCGCGGCGCTACAAGCAGCAAACCGATGCGCGTCTCGCTGAGGAAAAGGCCAACGCGGCCAAAGCCTAACGCGCTTTCTTCAGGGGCTGGACCAGATCGCTCAGCCCCTCAGTTTTAATCAGCAGGGTCAACGCCATCAGCTCGCCAAGATGCCCGGCAGGGAATTGATCCTTACGCGCGAACCACAATAAATACTCTTCCGGGACATCGATTAAGCGACGTCCCTTGTATTTACCGAACGGCATTTCGGTATTGGCTATCTCGACCAGCTGCGCTTTATCCACGTTATTCTCCCAGCAGACGCATCATTTCGGCCTCGTCAATCACCTCGATGCCCAGCTCCTGCGCTTTCGCCAGCTTAGACCCCGCCGCTTCGCCGGCAATCACCAGGTCGGTTTTCTTCGACACGCTGCCTGCCACCTTCGCCCCCAGCGCCACCAGACGCGCTTTGGCGTCATCGCGCGACAGCTGGCTGAGGCTGCCGGTAAGGACCACGGTTTTGCCTGCAAACGGGCTATCAATCTCTTCCGCCTTCACCACCACCGGCGCAGGCCAGCGAACCCCCTCCGCCAGCAGTTGCGCAATGACATCGAGGTTGCTCTCTTCGGCAAAGAAGTTGAAGGTATGGGTAGCGACGACGATGCCGACATCAGGGACTTTCTGTAGCTCCTCAATGGTAGCCTGCTCAAGGGCTTCGAGAGTGCCGAAATGCGCCGCCAGGCCCGCCGCCGTCGCTTCTCCTACCTCGCGAATACCTAAGGCGTAGAGGAAACGTGCGAAGGTCGTCTCTTTGGCTTTCTCGAGGGCGTTGACTACGTTTTGCGCGGACTTCGGCCCCATCCGATCCAGCCCGGTCAGTTTCCCCGCCGTCAGCCGGAACAGATCCGCCGGGGTATGGACGTACTCTTTCTCCACCAGCTGGTCGATGATCTTGTCGCCCATGCCGTCAACGTCGAGCGCGCGACGGGAGACGAAGTGCTTGAGCGACTCTTTGCGCTGCGCGCCGCAGATCAGGCCGCCCGTACAGCGGGCTACCGCCTCGCCTTCCACCCGTTCAACGTCTGACTGACATACAGGACAGTGGGTCGGGAAGACGACATCCCGGGCATCCGCCGGACGCTCGGAAAGCACCACGTTAACCACCTGCGGGATCACATCGCCTGCCCGGCGAATCACCACCTTGTCGCCGATTTTCAAGCCTAAGCGTTCAATTTCATCGGCATTATGCAGGGTGGCATTGCTCACCAACACGCCGGCAACATGGACCGGCTCCAGACGCGCCACCGGCGTAATCGCCCCGGTGCGGCCCACCTGGAACTCCACGTCCCGGACGAAGGTCATCTGCTCCTGTGCCGGGAACTTAAAGGCCACGGCCCAGCGCGGCGCGCGGGCGACGAAACCCAGCTGTTCCTGCAGCGCCAGCGAATCGACTTTGATCACCACGCCATCAATGTCAAAGCCCAGGTGGGGACGCTCTTCCTCGACTTTACGATAGTAAGTAAGCACTTCCTCGGGGGTGTGGCACAGGGTGACGCGATCGCTCACCGGCAGCCCCCATGCTTTGAACTGCAGCAACCGAGCCGAGTGGCTGGCCGGCAGCTCGCCGCCCTCCAGCACGCCCACGCCGTAGCAGAAGAAAGTAAGCGGTCGCTTCGCAGTGATGCGCGGATCGAGCTGGCGCAGCGAACCCGCTGCCGCATTACGCGGGTTAGCAAACACTTTCCCGCCGGTGCGGCGAGCTTCCTCATTGATTTTTTCAAACCCGGCCTGCGGGAGGAACACTTCCCCACGTACCTCAAGGCGTGCAGGAATATTCTCGCCATGCAGCTTGAGGGGGATGGCGCGAATAGTTCGCACGTTAGAGGTAATATCTTCGCCGGTGGTGCCGTCGCCGCGGGTTGCCGCCTGCACCAACACGCCGTTTTCATAGAGAATGCTCACCGCGAGGCCGTCGAGCTTAAGCTCGCAGCAGTAGGTAAGATGATCTGTGCTTTTCAGGCGATCCTGTACCCGCTTGTTGAAGGCGAGAAAGCTCTCTTCGTCAAACACGTTATCCAGCGACAGCATCGGCACTTCATGGCGGATCTGGCTAAAGGCGGTGAGTGGCGCCGCCCCCACCCTCTGAGTTGGCGAATCCGGGGTAATCAGCTCCGGGTGCTGGCTCTCCAGCTCGCGCAGCTTGCGCATCAGGCGGTCATATTCCGCATCCGGCACTTCCGGCGCGTCCATAACGTGGTACAGATATTCATGATGGCGAAGCGTGGTTCGCAGTTCAGTCAGTTGTTGTTCGATTGGTTCCATATCACACCATCAATGATAAAAAACCCCCGACAGGCGGGGGTTGAGAAAGGATTGAGTTAACGCGGAACGTCAGGCGTTCGCGTCTTTCACTTCGCGAATACGATCCTGGTATTCACGCAGTTTTTGCGGCGTCATCATGCGACGCTGATCGTCAAGCACCACGCCGCCCACTTCGTCAGCGATATACTGCGCAGACTGCAGCATCAGCTTGAAGTTCTGCAGTTCATCGCCGTAGGAAGGGACCTGCATAAAGATAGTCACCCCAGGGGTCATCATATCCGCCATGCTGTCCGGATTGAAGGTTCCCGGTTTCACCATGTTGGCCAGACTGAACAACACCGGACCGCTGCCGTCCGGACTTAGGTGGCGGTGGAAAATATTCATTTCACCAAACTTAAAGCCGGCCTGCTGGATACTGTTGATCAGCACTTCACCGTTAAGCTGGGCGCCATGATGCGCGGCGACGTTCATCACAATGACCGTCTCTTTGCGCTCTTTCGGCTGCGGCGCGGCGGGCTGCTGCGGCTCTACCGGCTGCGGTTCCGCGACGGCGGGCTGCGACGCGGCAACAGGCTGTGGCGCAGGCTGCTGCGGGGCGGCTGGCTGCGGCTGAGCGACGGTCGGCGTCACCGGTTGCGGCGCGACAGTCTGCTGCACAACAGGCTGCGGCTGGTGTTGCGGTTGTACGGGCGGCTGCGCAGGTTGCGGCTGTTGCCAGCCAGTCTGCGGAGCCGCATGCGGCGCAGGCTGTTGCTGCGGTGGAACCGGGGCCTGGCGCGGCGGCTGCGGCGGCTGGCGAACCGGTTCTTCAGGACGCGCAGGCTGCTGCATCTGGCGCTCGTAAGGCGGCTGGTACTGGTGCTGCGGCGCCTGACGAGGGGCTTCATGCTCCCCATGCGCGCCGTGCGGGGCGTGAGTCACCGGATGAACGCGGACTTCTCCTACGCCTTCAACATTATCATCAAAGTCGTCGTTTTCCGACTCATCGTCGCGCGACTTCATACGTTTCAGTGGGCGATCGCGAAACATCGAAGAACGTTCTTTACGGCTGGTCCAGAAACCATGTACCAGTAAAGCGATTATGGCGATCGCGCCAACAATGATTAATATCAGACGCAAATCCTGCATCATTATATTCTCTGTTGTTCTAACACCTTGCCACCACGGCAAACATTTACTCACTAAGAGTATTTGCCGATTACCTCAAGTGCAAGTGCGTCGGTCGCTTTCACCACATAAAGATGAACTAAATCGTGCTTTTTGCTGTTTTTTCGAACATTTCCTAACTGGTTATTGTCTGACGACCCGATAAAATAAGCGAGCATTCACACCGGATGTTAAAAAAGGAGCAATGCCTGGCTATGGTTTCATCATCCGCACCGACCCCGCGCAGCGGCGTTTATTATTTTTCGCAGGGCTGGAAACTCATCGGGCTGCCGGGCATACGGCGTTATGTCTTCCTGCCTTTACTGGTTAACGTGCTGCTGATGGGCGCTGCCTTCTGGTGGCTGTTTACCCGTCTCGGCAGCTGGATCCCCTCGCTGATGAGCCATGTGCCGGACTGGCTGCAGTGGCTAAACTACCTGCTGTGGCCGGTGGTAGTGCTCTCAATCCTGCTGGTGTTTGGCTACTTCTTTTCGACGATCGCCAACTGGATAGCCGCGCCGTTCAGCGGCCTGCTGGCGGAACAGCTGGAAGCGCGCCTGACCGGCGCTACCCCGCCGGACGTCGGCGTCTTTGGCATCATGAAAGATATTCCGCGGATTATGAAGCGTGAGTGGCAGAAGCTGGCCTGGTATCTGCCGCGCGCCATCGTGCTGTTGCTGCTCTACTTTATTCCCGGCGTTGGCCAGACGGTAGCCCCGGTACTCTGGTTCCTGTTCAGCGCATGGATGCTGGCGATTCAATACTGTGATTATCCCTTTGATAATCACAAGGTTCCCTTCAAAACCATGCGCGAAGCGCTGCGCAGTCGCAAAGTGATGAATATGCAGTTTGGGGCGCTCACCAGCCTGTTCACAATGATCCCGGTGTTAAACCTGGTGATCCTCCCGGTGGCTATCTGCGGCGCCACCGCCATGTGGGTCGATTGCTATCGCGATAGACACGCCAGCTGGAAATAGCGGTAACACCTTCACTTGGGGGCGGCAAAGGCCGCTCCCTTATATCGCGCTTATTCCTTCTTGCTTATCATTATTTCCCTTCCGCATATAGATATGCTAAATCCTTACTTCCGCATATTCTTTAAGCGGGTATGCTGATGCCGTACCCCCAAATTTCATACAGTTAAGGACGGGCCATGAGTAAGATTTTTGAAGACAACTCCCTGACTATCGGTCATACGCCGCTGGTACGACTGAACCGCATCGGTAATGGCCGTATCCTGGCAAAGGTAGAATCTCGTAACCCGAGCTTTAGCGTAAAATGCCGTATCGGCGCCAATATGATCTGGGATGCTGAAAAGCGCGGCGTTCTGAAACCTGGCGTGGAACTGGTCGAGCCGACCAGCGGCAACACCGGTATCGCCCTCGCCTACGTGGCGGCGGCCCGCGGCTACAAACTGACGCTAACCATGCCGGAAACCATGAGCATCGAGCGTCGTAAGCTGCTGAAAGCCCTGGGCGCCAACCTGGTGCTGACCGAAGGCGCCAAAGGCATGAAAGGCGCTATCCAGAAAGCGGAAGAGATTGTCGCCAGCAACCCGGAACAATTCCTGCTGCTGCAGCAGTTCAGCAACCCGGCTAACCCGGAAATCCACGAGAAGACTACCGGCCCGGAAATCTGGGAAGATACCGATGGTCAGGTGGATGTGTTTATCTCCGGCGTAGGTACCGGCGGAACGCTGACCGGCGTCAGCCGCTATATCAAAAACACCAAAGGTAAAAAAGATCTGATCACCGTCGCCGTTGAACCGACCGATTCCCCGGTGATCGCCCAGGCGCTGGCGGGGGAAGAGCTCAAGCCGGGTCCGCACAAAATTCAGGGTATCGGCGCCGGCTTCATTCCTGGCAACCTGGATCTGAAGCTGGTCGACAAAGTGATCGGCATTACCAACGAGGAAGCTATCTCCACGGCGCGCCGCCTGATGGAAGAAGAAGGCATCCTGGCGGGTATCTCTTCCGGGGCCGCCGTTGCCGCCGCGCTGAAGCTGCAGGAAGATGAGGCCTTTACCAATAAGAATATTGTGGTTATCCTGCCTTCCTCAGGTGAGCGTTATTTAAGCACCGCGCTGTTCGCCGATCTCTTCACTGAGAAAGAGCTGCAACAGTAGTGCCAGCTTGTAAATAATGTGTAAAAAAGCACCTTTTCGGGTGCTTTTTTGTGGCACACGTCAAAGTTTTACCCCTCCTGGCATTGATTCACCTCGTAGGGTCTGGTATTTAACCAGCACATTTATTTTGATGCGCGAAATTATTCAGAAGAGGATTTCCGCCAGCTGAATCGATTTTATGATTTGGTTCAAGTCTTCCTTTCGCGGCATAATGTTTAATGACGTGCTAGACGTCAATGGCCCGCAGGTCTTCGCAGCGCCAGGCGCTGCCGACGCCAAGGCCGGAAACGTAACGCCGGCGCTAACAATACAGGCTAAAGTCGAGTCGTTAGACTAGACTTTAGGTCCACAACACTAAACCTATAAGTTGGGGAAATATAATGTTCCAGCAAGAAGTTACCATTACCGCTCCGAACGGTCTGCACACCCGCCCTGCTGCTCAGTTTGTTAAAGAAGCTAAAGGCTTCACTTCTGAGATCACTGTAACCTCCAACGGCAAAAGCGCCAGCGCCAAAAGCCTGTTCAAACTGCAGACTCTGGGCCTGACCCAGGGCACCGTAGTGACCCTCTCCGCTGAAGGCGAAGATGAGCAGAAAGCTGTTGAGCATCTGGTTAAACTGATGGCTGAACTCGAGTAAGTTCACGGGTTCTTTTTCATATCAGTCACAAGTAAGGTAGGGTTATGATTTCAGGCATTTTAGCATCCCCGGGTATCGCCTTCGGCAAAGCATTGCTGCTGAAGGAAGATGAAATTGTCATCGACCGGAAGAAAATTTCTGCCGATAAGGTTGATCAGGAAGTCGAACGTTTCCTGAGCGGCCGCGCCAAGGCCTCCGCCCAGCTGGAGGTCATCAAAACCAAAGCTGGTGAAACTTTCGGTGAAGAAAAAGAAGCCATCTTCGAAGGGCATATTATGCTGCTGGAAGATGAGGAGCTTGAGCAGGAAATCATAGCCCTGATTAAAGATAAGCACATGACTGCCGACGCGGCAGCCAATGAAGTTATCGACGGTCAGGCCACTGCCCTGGAAGAGCTGGATGATGAATACCTGAAAGAACGTGCGGCTGACGTACGTGATATCGGTAAGCGCCTGCTGCGCAACATCCTTGGTCTGGCAATCATCGATCTGAGTGCGATTCAGGATGAAGTCATCCTCGTCGCCGCCGATCTGACCCCGTCTGAAACCGCACAGCTGAACCTGAAAAAAGTGCTGGGTTTCATCACCGATGCGGGCGGTCGTACCTCCCACACCTCTATCATGGCGCGTTCCCTGGAATTGCCGGCCATCGTGGGCACCGGCAGCATCACGGCGCAGGTGAAAAACGGCGACTATCTGATTCTCGACGCGGTGAACAACCAGGTTCTGATCAACCCGTCTAACGAGCAAATTGAAGCGCTGCGTAGTCTGCAGGCTCAGGTTGCGGAAGAAAAAGCCGAACTGGCGAAACTGAAAGATCTGCCGGCGATTACCCTCGACGGCCATCAGGTTGAAGTCTGCGCCAACATTGGTACCGTTCGCGATGTCGAAGGTGCTGAGCGCAACGGCGCCGAAGGCGTAGGTCTGTATCGTACCGAATTCCTGTTCATGGACCGTGACGCGCTGCCAACTGAAGAAGAACAGTTTGCGGCTTATAAAGCGGTGGCTGAGGCCTGTGGGTCTCAGGCCGTTATCGTCCGTACCATGGATATCGGCGGCGACAAAGAGCTGCCGTACATGAACTTCCCGAAAGAAGAGAACCCGTTCCTCGGCTGGCGTGCCGTGCGTATTGCGATGGATCGTAAAGAGATCCTGCGCGACCAGGTTCGCGCCATCCTGCGTGCCTCCGCTTTCGGTAAGCTGCGCATTATGTTCCCGATGATCATCTCTGTTGAAGAAGTGCGTGCGCTGAAGAAAGAGATCGAAATCTACAAACAGGAACTGCGTGACGAAGGTAAAGCATTTGACGAATCCATTGAGATCGGCGTGATGGTGGAAACACCGGCTGCGGCGACTATTGCTCGTCATCTGGCCAAAGAAGTTGATTTCTTTAGTATCGGCACCAATGATTTAACGCAATATACTCTGGCAGTTGACCGTGGTAATGATATGATTTCACATCTTTACCAGCCGATGTCACCGTCTGTACTGAATCTGATTAAGCAAGTTATTGATGCTTCTCACGCTGAAGGTAAATGGACTGGCATGTGCGGTGAGCTTGCGGGCGATGAACGTGCTACACTTCTGTTGCTGGGTATGGGGCTGGACGAATTCTCTATGAGCGCCATTTCCATCCCGCGCATCAAGAAGATTATTCGTAATACGAACTTCGAAGATGCGAAAGTATTAGCAGAGCAGGCTCTTGCTCAACCGACAACGGACGAGTTAATGACGCTGGTTAACAAGTTCATTGAAGAAAAAACAATCTGCTAATCCACGAGATGCGCGGCCCAAATTACTGCTTAGGAGAAGATCATGGGTTTGTTTGATAAATTGAAATCTCTGGTTTCTGATGACAAGAAAGACACCGGAACTATTGAGATTGTTGCTCCCCTCTCCGGTGAGATCGTCAACATTGAAGACGTGCCGGATGTGGTTTTTGCGGAAAAAATTGTGGGCGATGGGATTGCCATCAAACCGACTGGCAACAAAATGGTCGCGCCGGTAGACGGTACCATTGGTAAAATTTTCGAAACCAACCACGCGTTCTCTATTGAATCTGATAGCGGCATCGAGCTGTTCGTTCACTTCGGTATTGATACCGTTGAACTGAAAGGCGAAGGCTTCAAGCGTATCGCTGAAGAAGGTCAGCGCGTGAAAGTCGGCGATCCGGTTATCGAATTTGATCTGCCGCTGCTGGAAGAGAAAGCCAAGTCGACTCTGACGCCGGTGGTTATCTCCAACATGGACGAGATCAAAGAGCTGATCAAACTGTCCGGTAGCGTGACCGTGGGTGAAACCCCGGTAATCCGCATCAAGAAGTAATGCTTGCTGCATAAAAATGGCGCCGAAAGGCGCCA
>NZ_JAZARW010000001.1:3034482-3060105 GCF_036233805.1 Klebsiella sp. EMBS2024
TATACCGCGCAGGTTACCGGACGATAGCACTTCTCGCGAGACAAGACGCGCAATCCCTCCGGGGTGCTCTCCAGAATTCGCCGCTCGCTGTCAGCGACCAGCAGTTCGCACTGATATCCACCGGCCAGGCCGAACAGCGACCGCGCCACGCAGGCATCCTCCAGCGCCGCCTCACCTGTCGTATCAAAATGACCAACAATGCGTCCCTGCTGGCGGATTACTAACCGATAGCTTTTCATCTGCTTTGCTCCAGCGGCGGTAGGATCAATTCGTCACAACCCTGGGCGGCAGTCCAGTTCATCACCTCCAGCACGCGCTGGGCAGCAGCCTGCGTCGCTGCCCCCAGCGCCAGGCCGGAAAGCAACCCGCTCACCAGCTCCGCGCAGAACAGATCGCCGGTTCCTTTTAAGTCTGTCTCCACCCGCGGGTGAACCACCACTTCCACTGCATCGGCCGTCACCACCAGCACATTGATCGTCGAATCGGCCTCTCCCGGCGCGCTGGTGATCACCACCCATTTGAGGGTGTCCGACAGCAGGCTTCGCGCCGCGGCGACCGCCTCCTGCCGATCGCGACAGCGCTGGCCGCTCAGCGTCTCCAGTTCGAACAGATTGGGGGTGATCCCTTGCGCCAGCGGCAGCAGGTGCTGACGATAGGCGTCCGGGATCTCAGCCTTGACATAGATGCCGCTGTCGACATCGCCGATGACCGGATCCACCAGAATGCACAACCCGGGATGGCGGGCCCGTACGCGCGTCAGCCACTGCGCCAGGCGTTCGATTTGCACTGCGCTGCCCATATAGCCGGTGGTGACCGCACGCAGTTCGCGCAGCGCGTCGCGCTCCTCCAGCGCCTGCAGATACCCGACAAACCACTCTTCCGGAATAATGCCGCCATAGAACGTCTCATAATGGGGCGTATTACTGAACAGCACCGTCGGCACCGCCAGCACGCGCAGACCATGCTGTTTAATCGCCGGAACCGCGATGCTGTTGCCGACGCTGCCATAGACTACCTGCGACTGCACGGCGACGATATCCACTTCCGACGCCCGGCTTTTGTCGTGAAAGAGCACTGATTGTATATCATCCTGCTGGCCCATCTTTTCTCCCCCCGCTGGACAGCGGGTCACGCACTGATTATGATTCGTCCTATGCTAAATTCCATTTTGTCATAGGTCAATAATGTTAGCCGGAAAAACCGCCAGCGAAATCTTCGATAACATCCGCCATCTGGTGCAGAGCGGCGGGTTGCAGCCCGGAGAGGTTCTGCCGCCGGTACGTGAACTCGCCAGCCAGCTTGCAGTGAATCGCAACACTGTCGCCGCCGCCTATAAACGGCTGGTGACCTCCGGGCTGGCCGTCAGTCAGGGACGCAACGGTACAGCCATTAAAGCGCGGGACACACTGCCGGCGCTGGAGGGAGGTGACCCAACGACCCCGCTGAACGATATCTCCAGCGGCAATCCGGATCCGGCCAGACTGCCTGATTTACCCCGCTATCTGGGCCAGATTGCCCGCACGCCCCGCCTGTATGGCGATGCGCCCATCGAGCCGCGGCTTGGCCAATGGGCCGAGGCGTGGTTTGCCAGAGAGATAGCCGTTCCCTTTGCGGTGAATCTCGCCAGCGGGGCGATAGACGCCCTGGAGCGCCTGCTGTGCGCTCTGCTGCTCCCCGGCGACGGCGTTGTGGTGGAAGATCCCTGTTTTCTCAGCAGCATCAATATGGTGCGTTACGCCGGTTTTACCCCCTGCCCGGTGGCGGTGGATGCCGAAGGGATGGATCCTGACGGCCTGGAGGAGGCGTTACGCAACGGAGCACGGGCGGTGATCTTAACCCCGCGCGCGCATAATCCTACCGGCTGTAGCCTGACGGAAACCCGGGCGCATGCTCTGCGGGAGGTGCTAGCCCGCTATCCGCAGGTACTGGCGATTGTTGATGACCATTTTGCCCTGCTGTCGGCCACGCCATGGCACTCCCCTCTTCCTGCAAGCACCCAACGCTGGGCGCTGGTGCGCTCGATGTCAAAAACCCTCGGACCAGACCTACGGCTGGCCTTTATCGCCAGCGATGCCGCTACTTCAGCGGCGCTGCGCCTGCGGCTTAACGCCGGCAGCCAGTGGGTCAGCCATCTGCTGCAGGACCTGACGCTGGCCTGCCTGACCGACGAGGCGTTTATCGCCTCGATGACGGAGACCCGTCGTCACTATCGCCAGCAGAATGAGAAACTGGCGGCGGCGCTGGCCCGGCACGGCTTCAGCCATGCTACGCCAGGGGATGGCCTCAATTTCTGGCTGCCGCTGACAGCGGCGAGCCAGCCCTACGCCTTACGCCTGGCCCGCGCCGGCTGGCTGGTCCGGGAGGGAGAGGTGTTTGGCATCCGGACGCCCTCCCACGGGCTACGCCTGTCGCTGGGCCGTCTGAGTGACGCTGAGATTTCCCGCCTGGCGGCCGATATTGCGCAGGCCTTAGACGCCCCCTGACGCAGGCAGTCCACCGAACGTATCGGGGAGTGATGGCAGCTGCCGACAAATTAATGAAAAATAAACGACAGCAGGCTAGTCTTACCTGCATGCCCTGATCGCCGAGGCGGACAAATCGCTCACAACAAGGAGCACCAGAGATGCATCACGCTGACCCGGCACTGAAAGCGGTCATTGAAGCCTGCGATCGCGCTATCTCGCAGGAAGATTACGATACCCTGATGAGTTATTACGCAGAAGACGCCGCGCTGGTCGTCAAACCGGGCATGGTGGTCAGAGGGAAAGAGAATATCCGCAAAGCCTTTATCGCCATTGCCGACTATTTCCAGCACCGACTGGTGGTGACTCAGGGGAAAATGGAGGTTATTGAAGGCGGCGGCAATGCGCTGGTGATTATGGAGACCCGGCTGGATATCCCGACGGCGGACGGGATATCCCAGGTTACGCGACGCGCCACCTATGTCTTTCAGAAGCAGGGCGAACGCTGGCTGTGCACCGTCGATAACTCCTACGGCACCGACCTGCTTGATGATTAAATGCCCGCCCCCTGGCTAAAGTGTTCTTCGCCGAAGACGCCGGTGGAAAGGTAACGATCGCCGCGATCGCAGACAATCGCCACCACCACCGCGCCAGGATTTTCGCGGGCTATGCGTAACGCGCCCGCTACCGCGCCGCCCGAACTGACGCCGCAGAAAATGCCTTCCCGCACCGCCAGCTGACGCATGGTGTTCTCGGCATCCTGCTGATGAATATCCAGCACCGTATCCACCAGCGAAGCGTTAAAGATCCCCGGCATATACTCTGCCGGCCAGCGGCGGATCCCGGGAATACTGCTCCCCTCCTCCGGCTGCAGGCCAACAATGGTCACCGGTTTACTCTGTTCACGCAGAAAACGTGACACGCCGGTAATGGTGCCGGTGGTCCCCATACTGGAGACAAAGTGGGTGATACGCCCCGCGGTCTGCTGCCAGATTTCCGGCCCGGTGGTGGTGTAGTGGGCGTAGGGGTTATCCGGGTTGTTAAACTGATCGAGCAGTTTGCCTTCTCCGCGCTGGGCCATCTCCAGAGCCAGGTCGCGGGCACCCTCCATCCCTTGCTCTTTGCTGACCAGGATAAGCTCGGCGCCGTAAGCGCGCATCGCGGCCCGACGCTCCTGGCTCATGTTGTCGGGCATCAGCAGCTTCATCCGGTAGCCTTTCAGCGCGGCGATCATCGCCAGCGCAATACCGGTGTTGCCGCTGGTCGCTTCGATCAGCACGTCGCCGGGCTGAATTTCGCCGCGCTTTTCCGCTTCGACGATCATCGACAGCGCGGCGCGATCTTTCACCGAGCCGGCCGGATTATTGCCTTCGAGTTTGACCCACACTTCGCTGCCGTTGTCCGGTCCCAGACGCTGAAGTTTGACCAGTGGGGTATTGCCGATGGTTTGTTCGAGTGTATTCACGATTTTTACTCAATAAAAAAGCCGGGCGGCGCTTCGCTTACCCGGCCTGGCAGACGCGTGATAATTCCAGACCGGGTAAGCAGAGCCTCACCCGGCAAAAGCACATTGATTTAAGCTATCAGGCCGACTCCGCCAGAGCAAGCTCGCCGCGCGGCTCGATACGCTCGGTACCGTTGTACAACCGCGCGTTTTGCAGCCCGACGAACAGCCGTTCGCCGCGGGACGGCGCCTCATCGCCCGTTAACACCACGCTCAGCGGTTCGTCATACCACCCCAGAGGCTGAACGACTAATTGGGTGTAGTGCCCTTTCGGACTGGCCTCCAGGACCTGCACCGGCAGCGGCGAATCCAGGCTGGTCCGCCGGCTGATGTCCACTTCCCATGGGCGCAGGAACAGGTCCACTGGCCCCTGGTATGCCGGGGTATAGCCTAACGGCCAGCGGTGGGCGCCGACGTGGAACTGTCCACCGCGGATGACCCCCTGCAGGCGGTTCACTTCCCCCATAAACTCCAGCACGAAACGGGTAGACGGCTCACGCCATACGCGCTCCGGGGCATCGGCCTGTTCGATGTTGCCCTGGCTCATGACCACCACCCGGTCGGCAACTTCCATCGCCTCTTCCTGATCGTGGGTGACGAACACGCTGGTGAATTTCAGCTCTTCATGCAGCTGACGCAGCCAGCGGCGCAGCTCTTTACGCACCTGCGCATCCAGCGCACCGAAAGGTTCATCCAGCAGCAAAATTTGCGGCTCCACCGCCAGGGCGCGCGCCAGCGCCACGCGCTGCTTCTGGCCTCCGGACAGCTGCGCCGGATAGCGATCCGCCAGATGGGCCAGCTGCACCATCTCCAGCAGTTTGGTCACCTTGGCTTTAATCGCCGCCGCATTGGGGCGTTCGCGGCGCGGCAGCACGGTCAGGCCAAAGGCGATGTTATCGAACACCGTCATATGGCGGAACAGCGCATAGTGCTGGAAAACGAAGCCCACTTTACGGTCGCGAGCGTGCATCCGACTGACGTCGGTACCGTGGAAGCGGATATGACCGCTGGTCTGATGCTCCAGACCGGCGATAATTCGCAGCAGGGTGGTTTTTCCGGAGCCCGAGGGCCCCAGCAGCGCAACCATTTGTCCGGAAGGGATATCCAACGAGATATCATTCAGCACCTGGGTGCGACCAAACGATTTCTTAATATTGGCAATCTCAATGCTCATGATTTCCCTCCTGTTGCGCGCGTTCTTTCTGATTGGCCAGACGCCATTGCAACATACTCTTTAAAAACAGGGTCAGAATAGCCATTAACGTCAGCAGGGCGGCGGCGGTAAACGAGCCGACGGTGTTGTAATCCTGCTCCAGTAGTTCAATTTGCAGCGGCAGCGACAGCGTTTCGCCGCGGATCGAGCCGGAAACCACCGACACCGCGCCAAACTCTCCGATGGCGCGGGCGTTGGTCAGCACCACGCCGTAGAGCAGCGCCCAGCGAATATTGGGCAACGTCACCCGGCGGAACATCTGCCAGCCGGACGCGCCCAGCAGCACCGCGGCCTCATCTTCATGACTGCCCTGACTCATCATCACCGGCACCAGCTCACGCACCACAAACGGACAGGTAACAAAGATGGTCGCCAGCACCATGCCCGGCCAGGCGAACATGATTTGCAGATTATGCGCGTCAAGCCAGCCGCCCAGCGGACCGTTAGAGCCGTAAAACAGCAGATACACCAGACCGGCCACCACCGGCGAGACGGCGAACGGGATATCCAGCAACGTCAGCAGCAGCTGGCGCCCCGGAAAGGTAAAACGTGTCACCAGCCAGGCCAGCAAGGTACCGAACACCAGGTTCACCGGTACGGTAATCAACGCAATCATCACCGTCAGCCAGATGGCATGCAGCATGTCCGGGTTCGCCAGGTTTTCCAGCACCGGCATCAATCCTTTGCTGAAGGCCTGGATAAAGATGTAGAGCATCGGCACCACAAGGATGAAGGCGGAGACCAGCATCCCGACGCCAATCAGAAACCATTTTCCCCAGTTGATACGGGGCGCGTCGTAGCGTTTCAATTGAGTAACTTCCGCCATTAGTGACCTACCACGCGTCGACCAAAGCGACTCTGCAGGGTATTGATGGAAAACAGCAGCAGCAGTGAGGCGGCCAGGATCACCGAGGCGATGGCGCTCGCCGCCGGATAGTCAAACTCCTGCAGACGAATAAAGATCATCAGCGACGTCACTTCCGTCTTCCACGCGATGTTGCCGGCGATAAAAATCACCGCGCCGAATTCGCCGAGGCTGCGGGTAAACGACAGAGCAATGCCCGCCAGCAGCGCCGGCGACAGCTCCGGCAGCACCACCTTGCGGAAACTCTGCCAGCGCGTGGCGCCCAGCGTTTCCGCCGCTTCCTCATACTCGGGCCCCAACTCTTCCAGCACCGGCTGCACGGTGCGTACCACAAACGGGATGCTGGTGAAGGCCATCGCCACGGCGATGCCGAGCCAGGTATAGGTGACTTTAATATCGAACTTCGCCAGCCATTCCCCGTAAATACCGTTCACCGAAAACAGCGAGGCCAGGGTCAGACCAGCTACCGCCGTCGGCAGCGCAAACGGCAGGTCCATTAAGGCATCCAGCAGCGTGCGGCCCGGAAAACGATAGCGGGTCAGGATCCAGGCCATCAGCAGACCAAAGACGCCGTTAAAAATCGAGGCCACAAACGCCGACAGCAGCGTCACCTTATAGGCAGCCACCACCTGCGGGTTGGTGATCACATCCCAGTACTGCGCCCAACTCATCTGCGCCAGCTGCATCACCAGCGCGCTGAGCGGTAATAACAAAATCAGACAGACAAACAGCAGGCTGGTGCCAAGGCTCAGGGTAAAACCCGGCAGCACGCGCTTGGACGACACAGCAAACATTACTTACGCCCCGCCGCCAGCAGTTTGTCCAGTTCGCCGCCGCTGGCGAAGTGGGTTTTCATCACCTCAGGCCAGGAGCCAAACTTATCTTCCACGCGGAACAGCTCGGTCTGCGGGAATTTATCCTTCAGAGCATCCATCACTTTCGGGTTGTTTACCCGATAGTAGTAGTCGGTAATGATAGTTTGCGCCTGTGGCGTATAGAGCCAGTTCAGGTAGGCTTTCGCCGCCTTTTCCGTGCCATTGGCTTTGACGTTTTTATCGACCCAGGCTACCGGGAACTCCGCCAGAATGTTGGTTTTCGGGATAACCACTTCAAATCCCTGCGCCTCATACTGCTTGCGAATATTATTCACTTCCGATTCGAAGCTAATCAGCACATCGCCGAGGCCGCGCTCGGCGAAGGTGGTGGTCGCTCCGCGCCCGCCGGTGTCAAAGACTTCGACGTTCTTGAGAAACTGAGTCATAAACTGTTCGGTTTTAGCTTTATCGCCGCCATCAGCTTTATCCGCCGCGCCCCATGCCGCCAGGTAGGTGTATCGGGCGTTACCCGAGGTTTTCGGATTCGGGAAGATCAGCTTAACGTCAGAGCGAACCAGGTCGTTCCAGTCATGAATGTTTTTCGGATTGCCTTTACGCACCAGGAAACCCATCGTCGAATAGAACGGTGAGCTGTTGTTCGGCAGACGGCTTTGCCAGTCGGCCGGGATCAGGTTGCCTTTGTCATGCAGGATCTGCACGTCCGTCACCTGGTTGTAGGTGACCACGTCCGCCTTCAGGCCCTGCAAAATAGCCAGCGCCTGCTTGGATGAACCGGCATGCGACTGCTTGATGGTCAGCTTGTCCCCGCCATTGTCTTTCGCCCACTGCTGCTCAAAAGGCGGGTTAAGGGCGGCAAACAGCTCGCGGGAGACATCATAGGAGCTGTTCAGCAGCTCCGTCGCCTGCGCCTGCGCCACCAGCAGCATGGAAGCCGCCAGCGCCAGATATCCTTTTTTCAGTGATTTAACGGCCATTGCGCACCCTTATCAACGTTGAACATTTTCTGATGATCATCATATTTATAACGGGTACGAAAGGAGTAACGGTTTTATATACCGTTTGGCGATTTGGAAGTCGAAAAGAGAATAAGCAACTGGCAAAGCATAGCTGAAAGCGGCTCGCAGATTAGACGGGTCATTGTGACAAACGGCAGCCAGGCGTGCACTGTGTTTATATGAAAAACACACAGATATTTGCTCGTCAGCTCAGACGTAGCTTAACGCCCGCAGAACGTCGACCAGGGTACTGACTGGGCAACCGCCGTTTTGCTAGCGACACGTTTCGCCGTCAGCACCCCGTTGGCCCCTATATTCTCGATTTTGCCTGCTGCGCAATACGGCTGGCGATTGAACTGGACGGCGGCCAACACGATGACGCCGCACCCGCTGGCAACAGAGCGAGGGATGGCGTGTTTTACGCTTCTGGAATAATGAGTTTGAAGAGCATGAAGATGCGGTGATGGAGGCGATACTTGAAGCACCTGAGCCGCCAATGCCCTCACCCCTCCCCTCTGACTGAGGGAGAGGGAGTAAAAGAATCCGCACGCAGATCCCATAGCCGCACCTTACCGTCCCCTCTCCCCTTTGGGGAGAGGGNANGGTGAGGGGAAAAATTACAGCGCCTGGATACGCTCCAGCGACGGCGCGAAGTAATATCCGCCGGTCACCGGTTTGGTGAAGCGCAGCATCGCGTCGCGTTTACCGTCGGTATCGCCAAACATGCTCAGCAGCTGCTGCTCGATGTTATACAGGCGCGCGCAGTAGGCGCAGAAATAGAGGCCATGGGTGCCGCTGGCGGTGCCGTACGGCAGGCTCTGACGGACGATTTTCAGCCCTTTGCCATCTTCTTTTAAGTCCACGCGGCTCAGGTGCGACGTGACCGGACGTTCATCGCCATCGATCTCTTCGTTAGCGTCTTTAGTACGGCCGATCATCATCTCCTGATCCGGCACGCTCATGCGGTTCAGCTGTTTGAGATTATGCTCCCAGCGCTGGACGAACACGTAGCTGCCGCCCGCATCCACGCCGTCTTTAATGACCGCCACTTCGCGGCGGGTTTCTTCCCCCGCCGGGTTTTCGGTGCCATCGACGAAGCCGCTGAGGTCACGCTCTTCCACCCAGCGGAAGCCGTGGATCTCTTCTTTCACGTCGATAGCGTCGCCAAAGGCGGCCAGCGCGGCCTGCGCCACCGAGAAGTTAACTTCATGACGGGCGGATAAAATATGAATCAGCAGGTCATACTGGGTGGACGGCGCCAGCCCTTTGCCATAGACCGGGAAATCTTTTAACTCATCCGCCCCTTCGCCGCCGCTCAGCTGACGCCAGACGTTATTGCCGAACGCCACCACCGCACCGAGTTTGGCGTCGGGGAATTTAGCCTGGAAGGTGGCCACGTTATCGACAAAAATTTTGCTCGCTTCGCGCAGGGCGTTAACGTCCCCTTTGAGATTGGCTTCAATCCAAATCGCCGCGCGGCAATGTTCCGGCAAAATGCCGCTCTGAACCTGAGACATCGCTCCTCCTGAAATGATGCAACCACAACGCTGTCGCGTTGCTAACGCGCCATTGTAACCGTTTTTCAGAGCTGTCGTGTCTCTTCAGATCAATTTAGCGACGCCAGATAATCTTGCTGACCTTCCAGTTTTTCAGCGTATCGTCGGAGGGCATCAGCTCGTCCGGACCGCTCCAGTGGCCAGTGAAGGCATAGCTGATATGCTGGCTCCCCTCGGCCTGACACTCGACGACCGCCCCGTTGTCATGGCTGCCTTTCTGGCAGTTGCCGAAGGCTTTGCTGTACAGGTCGCTAAACGGTGTGCCGATTTTCACGCCGCTGGCGGTTTTGATATCCGCATCACGCACGTCAATCCGGCTGATAGCACCGTTGTCGCCATTGATGGTCAGCGCCACGCTGTTGTTTTTCAGCGCTTCAAAGTAGTGGACGATATTGCCCTTATCGGTCTTCATTCCGCTGCGTAAACGGTAGTCGCTGCCCAGCGCATCGCTAATCGCCTGTTCATTGAGCGGCGTGGAAGCCGTCAGTTTACCCACTCCCTGCTCGGTCACCTCGGTGGAAGCGCCAAACCAGTTCCACGGATAGGCCGCCGACCAGTTGACTGCGCTCATCGTGGAGCAGCCGGTCAGCGCCAGCGGAAGCGCACAGAGCATTACACGTAGCGATTTCATATCTCAATCCTTTCTGAGTCATTCAACGCATGTTGGAGTTCACGATCGGCAAAAAGTGCCATTAAAAGGTGGTCTGGTGAAAACAGGCGCCCAGGCGACGGCTGGTTAACAGCCACCACAGGGCATAGCCATCCGCGACCAGCAGCGCAATGGTCAACNAGGAGGGAGATTCGCCGCTCAGCCATAGCATCGGCTGCCACAGCAACAGCAGCACTTGCGATAGCACCAGCAGCCAGCGCATCGCCCGCCACAGGCGCGGCAGGCGCTGACGATAGCCGCTAAGCAGAAAGGCCAGCACCGCCGGCACGCCTGGCAGTAAACCAAGCCAGAAGCGCTCGTGATCGGGATAGAACAGATTAAGAATCGCGTCGCCCTGCTGGCGCGATGCGCCGGCCATCAAAAACAGCACCCACGTGCGGGCCTGCAACAACAGCACGCACCAGAAAAGCAAAGGCAGGCGCAGACGGCCATGGGCATCAAAATCGGCGGGGATAAACTCAGTATTCTTCATCTTCGATCAGGCGCTTGCCCAGGGTCAGGACATCGGCGTACTCATAGCCCAACCGCTCGTACATTCCCTGCACCACGTCATTGTCTTCACGGACCATAATGTTGATTTTCGGGCAGCCGCGGGCAATCAGCTTTTTCTCCAGACGGTTGAGCAGCGCGTTCGCGATACCCCGGCCGCGATATTCCGGATGGACGCCGAGATAATAGGCCGATCCGCGATGACCGTCATATCCGCCCATCACCGTGCCGACCACTTCGCCATTCACTTCCGCCACCAGAAACAGGCTGACGTCGTGATTCAGCTTGCGCTCAATATCCATCTCCGGATCGTTCCACGGGCGCAGCAGATCGCAGCGCTCCCACAGCGTCACAACCTCTTCGAAATCCTGCTGGCGAAAAACGCGAATCTCCATGGTATTCCCCACCATTGACGGTTAAAAACAGTGATTATGGCGCGAATATAACTGATAGCCAATATCAGGCGAAATCAGCGACAAAAAATGGCATAATATGACTTTGTCATGTATTGAAATGAAAAGTAAAACAATTCTTATTTTGAATGGTCGTAACGGCAAACGCGATACGATATAACATTGGACATCACTTGTTTACAATTCAGGCCGAATGAGCACTTTTAAACCCTTAAAAATACTTGCTTCGCGCCGTCAGGTGCTGAAAGCCGGGCTGGCTGCGATGACGCTGAGCGGCGTCGCCTCACAGGTCAGCGCAAAAGAACAGCCACTGAAAACGTCAAATGGACATAGCAAACCCGCCGCCAAAAAGGCCGGGGGTCGCCGGATTGTAATGTTAGATCCGGGCCACGGCGGCATCGATACCGGCGCTATCGGCCATAACGGCTCGAAAGAGAAGCATGTGGTGTTGGCGATCGCTAAGAACGTGCGCAGCATTTTGCGCAGCAACGGCATCGACGCCCGCCTGACCCGCACCGGGGATACCTTTATCCCGCTGTACGACCGCGTGGAGATCGCCCATCAGCACGGCGCCGATCTGTTTATGTCAATCCACGCCGATGGTTTTACCAACCCGAGCGCCGCCGGCGCCTCGGTGTTCGCCCTGTCAAACCGCGGCGCCAGTAGCGCCATGGCGAAATACCTCTCCGATCGCGAAAACCGCGCCGATGAGGTCGCCGGTAAGAAAGCGACGGATAAAGACCATCTGCTGCAGCAGGTACTGTTCGATCTGGTGCAGACCGACACCATCAAAAACAGCCTGACGCTGGGCTCGCATATCCTGAAAAAGATCAAGCCGGTACATAAGCTACACAGCCGCAATACCGAGCAGGCGGCGTTCGTGGTGCTGAAGTCACCATCCATACCGTCTGTGCTGGTGGAAACCTCGTTTATCACCAACCCGAACGAAGAGAAACTGCTCGGCACCACCGCCTTCCGGCAGAAAATCGCCACCGCGATTGCCAACGGCATTATCAGCTATTTCCACTGGTTCGATAACCAGAAAGCCCATTCGAAGAGACGTTAATGAAACCCGATGCCGCGCAGGTAAAAACTTTTCTGCTCCAGCTCCAGGACAACCTCTGTCAGCAGCTGAGCGCCGTGGATGGCGCGCCGTTTATTGAAGATGCCTGGCAGCGGGAAGGCGGTGGCGGCGGACGCAGCCGGGTGCTGCGCGAAGGCCGGGTGTTCGAGCAGGCGGGGGTCAACTTTTCCCACGTCCATGGCGACGCCATGCCTGCCTCCGCCACCGCGCACCGCCCGGAGCTGGCCGGACGCAGTTTTGAAGCCATGGGCGTCTCGCTGGTGGTTCATCCGCTGAACCCCTACGTGCCCACCAGCCATGCCAACGTGCGGTTCTTTATTGCCGAAAAGCCTGGCGCCGACCCGGTGTGGTGGTTCGGCGGCGGCTTTGATTTAACCCCTTACTACGGCTTTGAAGAGGATGCCGTCCACTGGCATCGTACCGCCCGCGATCTGTGTCTGCCGTTCGGCGAGGAAGTCTATCCGCGCTATAAAAAATGGTGCGATGATTACTTCTATCTCAAGCACCGCCAGGAGCAGCGCGGCATCGGCGGTCTGTTCTTTGACGACCTGAACACCCCGGATTTTGACCACTGCTTCGCCTTTATGCAGGCGGTCGGGAACGGCTATGCTGACGCCTATTTACCTATCGTCGAACGCCGGAAAGCCACGCCGTACGGCGAACGCGAGCGCCACTTTCAACTCTACCGTCGCGGCCGCTATGTCGAGTTCAATCTGGTCTGGGACCGCGGCACCCTGTTCGGTCTGCAGACCGGCGGGCGTACGGAGTCGATTCTGATGTCGATGCCGCCGCTGGTGCGCTGGGAATATGATTATCAGCCCGAGCCCGGCAGCCCCGAGGCGGCGCTGAGCGAGTTTATTCAGGTGCGCGACTGGCTGTAACGGCCGGATGGCGGCTGGCCACCCGGTAGCGGAGTCTCTTCCCTCACACCCACTGGCGCAGGCGATGGTGCAGCGTCATCGACGGTTTCTCAGCAAACAGCTGCTGATAGTCGGTGGCGAACTGCCCCAAATGCCAGAATCCCCACTGCATGGCCGCCTCCTTGACCGTCTCGCGCTCTGACCAGGGGCTTATCAGCTCCCGACGCACGGCGTTCAGGCGGATCCGTTTGAGCCAGGCGTTAGGACCAATCCCCAGTATCGCATGGAAGGCGTTTTGCAAGGTGCGACGGCTGACGTACAGCTGCTGGCACAGATCGAGAACGGTTAACGGCTCCGCGCTGTTTTCCAGCACATATTCGCGCGCCTGCGCCAGCAGGCGGCGGTAGCTCTGGTGGCTGACGCTCTCTGCACTTACCATCGGCTGCGCTTCTTCCAGCATCGTGCCCATCGCCAGCAACAGATTATCCCGCAGGACTTTACGCACGGCCGGCTGATGAAGGGTATCCGGATGCTCGCTAAAGGTGGCCAGCGCCTGCTGGACAAACCCCCACAGCGCGGCCTTATGCGGCTCGCGGACCGCCAGCGCTGACTGGTTGCGTAGCATATGTAGCACCCGTTCCGGGTGGTGCAGGAAACTGGCGTGACGCGCAATCACCTCCTGCGAAATCACTACTCCGAGAATGGTGTAATCATCCGGCGTGCTGAGCTCGAACTCCGTACCGCCGGGACGGGTGGCGATTTCTGCCCGGCCCAGACACTGCGAGCCGATAAAACCTTGTTCACCCCGGGTCGCCGGAATGCCAAACCAGAAGGAGTTCGGCCAGACCAGGCAGGACTGGCGCAGCGCCAGCCCGGTATATTCGCGGAAGACCTGGATCTCATCGAGCAGGATTTCGGTAAACTCGCCGCGAAACTGCCCCGGATGCAGCTGATCGTAGATCTGTTGCCAGGCGGTAATGGTCAGGGCGTGCTCATACACATCGGTTGTGTGTCGTTGATGAATATTGTCAATTTCAACCTGAGGCGTCAGCCTGGTGTCTTCCGGCAACGCCTCGCAACAGAGATGGTGCAAATTTGCAGAACGACGCTTTTTCATAATCGTTAAAGCCGGGGGCAAGCCGCTCCCGGCACCTCCGACAGGTTATGGATTTTTGAGACGATAGCGGCTACTGCGTTTTCGTAGCGTCCCTGCGGAAAAGAGCTGCTCCAGCGCCTGGCGGGCCTTATCCAGCGGCCAGGCAAAATGCGCGGCGACCTCGCCGGCCGTCATGCCCTGACGAACTGAAGCCAGCAGCGTCAGTAAGGCTTCCGATGAAGCCGGGTCAGCAGGCGGCATGGGCGCTGGCGGCGGTGGCTGAAAACCGCCGATCAGCCGCTGGGTATCCTCTTCCGGGCGGCCAATTTCCCGACGGCTGATCACGCAGCCGGTCCGCCGGGCAGCGGCGGCCCCGGCATCCAGCGCGGCGCGGCAGGCCGCCAGGTCGCCCTCCACCACCAGCGTTAACCTGCCCGGGTCGAGCACTTCATGACTGAGCAGGCGCACATTGGCCGCCTTAAGCATGGCATCCGCAGCGTCTACAGCCGCGACCATGCCCTCCACTTCGAGCAATCCCAGCGCATTGATCATCGCTCCCTCCATTACGCACGCTGTACAGGATGACGGGCAATATCGAGAACGGCATCGGTAAAGGCATTGCAGGCGGCTTTACAGGCGGCCTGGCTTCCCGTCAAAAAGGCGGCCGAATAGTTGGTTTCCGATGGCGGCGGGACGTAGGTCACCAGCTGAACGTCGGCCGACTTCATCGCCGCATCGATACCAAACGTCGCCTCCAGCGGCGGCGCCACCAGATAAGCGATCGGATCGCCCAACGCGATGCCAGCGGCCGATGAAAGATAAGAGCCGGTACGCGACACCACGTGCGCCAGAAACGCGGTATCTTGCGCGTCGTTAGCCCACTGGAATGCCGCCCCACCTTCAATATGCGCCATCATGGCATCCAGCCCGGCGCGAACTTCCGCCGGATTCGGGCCGCCAAGCATGATTAGTACTTCGCCGGCGGTAGGCGACGGACCATGGGCCGCGCCGGCGTAGAGGGAGCGGCCATAGACCACCTCCACCATCGCCTGCTTTGTCGCTTCGTCGGCGGCAATATACGTCACATCGTCAGAATCTGCCGTGATGAGTCCGAGGCTACGTATATGCGACGGTAATTTAAGCTCGCGCGCGAAACCGTCATTCACCGAGGCAATCACGCGCATCGCGGTGACCGAGGGTCGAATCAAATCTAATGCTGGCATGATGCCTCCTTAACGGCTCATGTTGATGCCGGAGGCTTTCTGCTCCAGCATGCGTTTGGCTAAATCCACGATCACCGCGGCGGCTTCTACCGGCGGGGTGCCGCCCTGGTGGATATTGGAGATACAGGTCCGGTCGGCCTCGACGGTGGTCGCCACCCGCGGGGAGTACACCGCGTAGCAGGAGAGGCTCTCCGACTGGCCGAGCCCCGGGCGCTCGCCAACCAGCAGGATCACCACCTTCGCGCCGAGGATCTCGCCGATCTGATCTTCAATCTTGACGCGGCCATAGCGCACGAAGAACGGCGTCCCGACCTTCAGACCCGCCTGTTTCAGGCCCGCAAGCAGCGGCGGCAGGATCTCTTCGTAGTTGGCGGTGATGGCATCCGTCGACAGACCATCGGAGACCACCACCTGCACATCCGGATCCATCACGCACTGCGCCTTCAGCGCATCAATCGCTTCCGGACTGAGGCGACGGCCCATATCCGGACGCGTCAGGTAGAGGTTCTTATCGCTAATCTCGGAACGCACTTCCAGCAGCCCCTGCGCTTTCACCCACGCTTCCGGCACCTCTTTGAGCACCGTGTCTTTCGAGCGCGAGTGATCGGCCAGGAAGCGCAGCAGCGCCTGAGTGCGCG
Source organism: Klebsiella sp. EMBS2024 (assembly GCF_036233805.1). Taxonomy (NCBI): domain Bacteria; kingdom Pseudomonadati; phylum Pseudomonadota; class Gammaproteobacteria; order Enterobacterales; family Enterobacteriaceae; genus Klebsiella; species Klebsiella sp. EMBS2024. Next base: position 3,050,387 of record NZ_JAZARW010000001.1, read on the forward strand.
GACGCGGGCCGGCGCGGCCGGTGCAAACGCGCGCCGCGGTACTGCGTTTCAGTTCAGTCAGTACTTCGGCGCGGTGCGGATGTTGTACCCCAATCCAGGCTTTCGCTTCCGCTGAGCCCAGGTCCAGCGTGCAGCTTTCCACTACCGCTTCGCTGGCGCAGGCGGCATGGCAGGCCGGCGTCGACGCTGCGGGGGCCTGCGGCTGCGACTGTGGTTGTCCCATCGACGCCATTACGCTGCGTACAATGTCTTCAATCTGTTTTTGATCCATGATGTGTCATCCCCGCGTCATCAGAAGAACAGTGACGGATCGCCCGCCCGTTTGGTCAGGCGACCATTTGCCATAATGCCCATCGTTTCCAGCCAGCGTTCAAACTCCGGCGACGGCCGCAGGCCCAGCAGTTGGCGCACGGTCGCGGTATCGTGGAAGGCGGTGGTCTGGTAGTTGAGCATGATGTCGTCGCCGAGCGGCATGCCCATGATGTAGTTGCAGCCTGCGGTCGCCAGCAGGATCATCAGGTTTTCGTTGAGGTTCTGGTCGGCATCGGCATGGTTGGTATAGCAGCAGTCGCAGCCCATTGAGATGCCGCTCAGCTTGCCCATAAAGTGGTCTTCCAGTCCGGCGCGAATGATTTGCCGGTCGTTATAGAGATACTCCGGCCCGATAAAGCCCACCACGGTGTTGACGAGGAACGGATCGTAGTGCCGCGCCAGGCCATAGTTACGCGCTTCCATGGTCACCTGGTCGGCGCCGAAGTTAGCGCCAGCGGAAAGCGCCGAGCCCTGCCCGGTTTCAAAGTAAAGACAGTTCTCCCCGGCGATGCGGTTAAACTCCGCCCCCACCGCCCGCGCTTCATCGAGCATCGCCAGCTCGACGCCGAACTCTTTAAGCCCTTTTTCACTGCCGCAGATGCTCTGGAAGATAAGCCCCCCCGGCGCGCCGCGGCGGATGGCTTCAATCTGGGTGGTGACGTGCGCCAGCACGCAGCCCTGGGTCGGGATGTTAAACTTGTCGATCACCCCGTACACCGTATCCAGCACCCGGCTCAGGTTCTCCACGTCGTCAGTGACCGGGTTGACGCCAATCACCGCGTCGCCCGCGCCGAAGGAGAGCCCTTCATAGATTTGCGCGGCAATACTCTGCACGTCGTCGCGGGTATCGTTCGGCTGCAGGCGGCAGCTAAAGGTCCCCGGCAGACCGATGGTGGTATTGGCTTTTTTGATCACCGGCATTTTTTTACCGCCGTAGATCAGATCGGCGTTGGAGCAGATCTTGGCCACCGCAGCCACCACCTCGGAGGTCAGCCCTTTGCGGACAAAGGCGATATCGTCGCTGGTGACCTCGTCGTTGAGCACGTATTCCCGCAGGTCGCTGATGGTCCAGTGTTTAATCCGCTGATAGGCGGTTTCGTTCACGTCATCCTGGATCAGGCGCGTAACGCAGTCCTCCTCATACGGGATCACTGGGTTATTACGGATATCGGCCACCGTCATATCGGAGAGCACCTGCTTGGCGGCCACGCGCTGCTGCGAACTCTCCGCCGCTACCCCCACCAGCACATCCCCCGAACGCAGTTCGTTGGCTTTCGCCAGCACCTCTTTTACATCCTTAAACTGATAAACATTGCCGAACAATGTGGTCTTTAGTTTCATAAGTCGTTCCCTCAGGAAGGAAATGCGAGTGATTTCACCGTCACCGGCACAACCGATCCGCCAAAAAGAGGCGTACCAATGTCGATATAGTCTCCCGCCCGGATGCTCACCTCATCGATGACCGCCAGCGGAAGGTGTGGAAGCTGTGGCCGCAGCAGCATGCCCAGCGCTTTGCCAAAATCCTGCTCGGCCACCAGCAGCAGCGGACGGGGATTGGGAAAGCGGGCGACAAACGCCAGCAGGGCGTCAATTACGGTCAGTAAGGTGGCGTAGCGCACCGGAAGTGAAGCGGGAAGCGCCAGCACGTAAGCGTCCGCCTCGGGGGCCAGATCGAGCTGCGTCAGCGCCTGGAGCCAGGCGTTCGGCAGATCGGCGGCATCCTGCGGGATAGCCACCGGCAGATTGCGCAGCGGCAATGGAACCCCCTCCAGCCAGATGGTGCTCCCGGACAGGGACAGCGTATGCGCCCCGGCGCCAATCACCGTGGCGCGCACGGTTTGCGCCGGGAACTGCACGTTCATCTCACGCAGGCGCGGATGCTCATGCAGGGCCGTGGCCAGCAGCGGCCCGATATCGGAAAAACAGAAAGGATCGGCGGGCTGATGGCGGTAGCACTCCCCCACTCCGCCGGAAAGGGTAATCACCTCCGGCTGAACACCCGCAGGCAGTACTTCGGTTTGCATCAGCCCCTGCGCCAGCGGTGAGAGGGTGCCGTCGATCACCTCGACGATCAGCGCCGCCATCCGGCTCGCCACCTGCGCCAGCTGCCCGGCGGTCAGCGCCAGGGCGTTAGTGCCGGCGCCAAACAGCGCATCGACAATCCGCTGCCCCGGCGGGTGCGCGTGGACCACGCGCCCCTGAGCGTCGGTTTCCAGCAGGCGGCCGCCGACGTTGAGGCAGGCGGTGGCGCTGACGTTTCCGGCGTCAAACAGGGCATAGTTCGAGGTACCGCCGCCAATATCGATATTAAGCACCCGGCACATCCGCTGCCGGGACAGGGTCTGCGCCCCGGCGCCGTGTCCGGCAATGACCGACTCCAGGTGCGGCCCGGCGCTGGCGACGACAAAATCGCCCAGCGACTGCGAGAGCGCCATCACCGCCGGGCGGGCATTGCGGGTTTTCGCGCTTTCGCCGGTGATGATGATCGCCCCGGAATCCACCGCTTGTGGAGCGATCCCTGCGGCCCGGTACTGAGCCAGAATCAGCGCCTCAAGCTCGGCCTCTTTCAGTTCTCCCTGCTTATCAACCGGCGTAAAGAAGACCGGGCTTTGCCAGCTAATGTCGCGTTTGATGAATTCATAACGCGGCACCTGGGAAACCGCCGCGCGGTTCACCAGCTCGAGGCGCGAGAAGATCACCTGCGTGGTGGTGGTGCCGATATCAATACCGACGCTCAACAGCTGGCGCGTGTTCACGAGTGCGCCTCCGCTTCGTTGTTGGCAGGCGCCGGTACGTTTTCATCTTTTGGCACCAGCAGCATTGCCACGCCAATCGCGGTAACGCCGCCGACCAGTTTGCCGACAATCATCGGAAAGATCATGGCGTTCATGTTGGCCGCCGCAAAACCGAGATGGTCGCCGAGGGCGAACGCCGCTGACACCGAGAAGGCGCAGTTGATCACTTTTCCGCGGGTATCCATCTGCTTCATCATGCCGAACATCGGGATATTGTTCGCCAGGGTAGCGACCATGCCGCCGGCAGCCATATTGTTGATTTTTAGCAGATTACCAACGCGCATCAGCGGCTTTTCAAACCAGCGGGTCAGCAGGAGCACCATCGGATAAGCGCCGAGCAGCACGCAGGAGATAGAGCCAATGACTTCGATGGCGCGCATCACCTCGCCGGGCTGGTCGCCAGGCGCCATAAAGATCGGATCGAGCCCCGGGATCAGCTCCCAGCCGAGCAGGAACTTGATCACCGCCGCCGCCAGGCCGATGGTGATCAGCGCCACGAGGAATTTGGCGAAGATCTGGAAGCCGTTGATCATTTTTTCCGGAATAAACTTCAGCCCCAGCGCCACCAGCACGGCGACGATGATCACCGGGATCATATTCATCAGGATCAGCGCGAAGGTAAACGCTACCGGCTGGCCGTTGATCTCCACCCCGGAATACATCGCCACCAGACCGCCGGCGATACAGCCGATGGGAATGGTGACAATGCCCGCCAGCACGCCGAGCGCCAGCCAGCGGCGATCGGTTGGTTCGATAATGCCGAGCGCCACCGGAATGGAGAACACAATGGTCGGACCCATCATAGAGCCGAGGATCAGGCCTGAGTACATCCAGGCCGCCACGTCGCCGCCCGCGAGTTCTTTAGCGAGGAAGAAACCGCCCATGTCGCACGCCAGCAGCGTGCCGGCGAACATCGACGGGTTGGCGCCGAGCATCTCATACAGCGGAATAATCACCGGACCAAGCAGATGAGCCAGCACTGGCGCCAGGGCGGTCATCCCGACCATCGCCAGGCCCAGCGCGCCCATCGCCATAAACCCTTCTTCAAACTGACCGCCGGATCCCTCAATGCTTTTCCCCAGTTTGCCGAGAAAGCGCGCCGAGCCGCCGAACTGCGACAGGATCCTGTCCACGGCGGCAATCAGCATAAAGAACATCATGATGTACATGATGATTTCGTTAATTCCCATAGCCCTTACTCCCTGTCATTTATGATTTGTAGATACTGTGAATACCGGGACATTAGCCGCACTCAGGCGACTTTCCCGGGCCGCGGCGTGAACGCCTTACCCGGGCTACGGCATAGCAGACGGCTGTGATCCTGTAGCCCGGCTAAGCGCAGCGCGAGCCGGGAAAGCCACAGCCACACGCCTCCGGGAAAATCGGCATTTATTGCGCCGCCGCGTACAGCTCGATAATCTGCACCCGGCTGGCGGTGCGTGGATTGGTGCGCAAACAGATGTCCTCCTGCGCCGCTTGCGCCCAGGCGTCGTAGTGCGCGGACGTCGCGCCAGCCTCCGTCAGCCGCATCGTCAGACCGACCTCGGCGATCAGCTCGCGCACGGCGGCGATAGCCTCGCGGTCATCGGTTTTCTTGCCGGTTAACGCCCGGCCGATCTGGCTGAAGCGCGCCCGGCGCACCATGCGGTTAAACTCCATCACCGTTGGCAGCAGCATGGCGTTGGCCAGACCGTGCGGAATATGCAGCGCCGCCCCCGGCTGATGCGCCATGGCATGGCATAGCCCCAGCCCGGCGCTGGAAAACGCCATCCCCGCCATGCAGGAAGCCAGCAGCATGTTCTCCCGCGCCGCCAGATCCTGACCGCAGCCCACCGCTTTCGGCAGCGCCTCGCCGATCATGGCTATCGCCCCCATCGCCAGACTGTCGGTAAACGGCGTGGCGTGGCGGGCGCTGTAGGCCTCGACGGCGTGGGTCAGCGCATCAATCCCGGTCATTGCCGTGATATGCGGCGGGACGCCCTCGGTCAGCGCGGCGTCGAGGATCGCCACATCAGGCATCAGCGAGGCATGCGCCAGCACCTGTTTGCGTCCACTCACCGCATCGATAATCACCGTCACATTGGTGGTTTCAGACCCGGTGCCAGCGGTGGTCGGCACCGCGATTAGCGGCAGACGTGGACGCAACTCGCTGTGCTCCGTCATCTCCCCCAGCGTCTGCTCAGGATTGGCGACCAGCAGCGCCACCGCCTTCGCCGCATCCAGTACCGATCCACCACCAAATGCCACCACGCCGTCGCAGCGCGCGTCCCGCAGCTGGGCGACGGCGGCGCAGACATCGGTGACGCAGGGTTCGCCGGCGGGACAGGGCCAGAGAGTCATAGCAATCCCTTTCATCGCCAGGCTACGCTCCAGCCCGGCGGTCATTCCCGCCTGATGGAGAAAACTGTCAACCATGACAAACAGATGCCTAAGGCCCCGGGACTGCGCTTGCGGACCGCAGGCCGCCAGCGCGCCGACGCCGTGCAGCGTCACCGGCGGAACGTTGAAGCTTTTCATTTGCTGAAGATTCAACGTATCAAAGGCATGGAACAGCGCCGTCTGCAGTTCAGCTTGCATACATCCCCTCCGCTTTTTCCCTCCCGCTGTTGGCGATTGCCAGCGGGGTCATAAACAGGCTGTGCTGCGGCAAATGCACCGGTAATGCCGGGAAGCGCTGACGAAACAGCTCATGCACGCCCGGCTGCATACAGGCGCCGCCTGCCAGCCACAAATCGACAATCCCTTGTCCGGCAATATGTCGGGCGACAATTTCGGCCATCTTCTCGTACACCGGCTTAACCACCGGCCAGATCTCCCCGGCGTGGCTGCGCTTGTACTGCTCCGCCTCCTCAAGCCCGATGCCGCGATTCCCGGCCAGAGTCAGGGAGATATGGTGGCCGCCGGTGGCTTCATCCGCCGAATATGTCACCCTGCCCTGTTTAACGATGGCGATCCCGGTGGTGCCGCCGCCGATATCCACCACCCCGGCGTTATCGAGCTGCAGCAGATCCGCCACCGCGGTAGGCTCATCCAGCACATGACTGATCTCCAGCCCGGCGGACTCCAGGACATTGATCGAAATGCGCGGATCGGTGCCGGGCGGAAACGAGGTCGCCGCATGGGTGAAGCGGCAGCCCAGCTGCTGCTCGAGAGTCGCAAGATGTCGGCGCACGAGGGTGACGGCGCCGAAGAAGTCCCAGACGATGCCGTCGNGCACCACATCGGCCCAGTCAAGACATACCGCAACCGGCTGGCCATCGCGGTCGACCACCATCGACACCACGTCGCAGGTGCCCAAATCGATGCCCACCCACAGCGGCGACTCGCTGGCGGCGGGCGCCTGGTTACACAGGGCAGCGGCTTTTTGCAGTCTCGGCGAAAGCCAGCGTTGTTCGTCGTGCGCCATGTTCATCCCTTATACGATTCGAAACGCATCCACCAGTACGCAGCGACGCAGACGAACGAAGGTCCGCGCGCTGGTTACCCCTTCCCCGGTTGGGGTGGTGATGGTCATGGTGGTCCAGCCCTCACCGCCCAGCCCAAGCCCGGCGATGCACGGCCCGTTTTTGACGAAGATGCTGGTGTCGATGGCATTCGCCATCTGGTTCATGTTGTCGATATTGCGCGAGTGCATCGCCGCCGTATGGTGGCAGCCACCTTCCAGTTGCACCGCCAGGGCGATGGCCTCCTCGACGTTCGCCACCCGCACCACCGGCAGCACCGGCATCATCAGTTCAGTCACCGCAAACGGATGGCTGGCGGGGGTTTCCACGAACAGCAGACGGGTTTGCGCCGGCACCTGCAGGCCAATCGCCGCGGCGATTTTGCCCGCGTCGCGACCGACCCAGTCGCGGCTGACCGTGCCTTTGCCGCGCTCGTCAATATTTTTCAGCAGCAGCGGCTGGAGCTGTTCGGCCTGCGCCGCCGTGAGTTTCACCGCCTGCTGGCCTTCCATCAGGCGCATCAGTTCGTCGGCCACGCTATCGACCACGATCAGCACCTTCTCGTCAGCGCAGATAATGTTGTTATCAAAAGAGGCGCCTTTGACGATCGCCTGCGCGGCGCGCGGTAGATCGGCAGTCTCATCCACCACCACCGGCGGGTTGCCAGCCCCGGCGGCGATCAGGCGTTTGTTGGTATGTTTGCGCGCCGCCTCGACCACCGCTTCGCCGCCGGTAACCACCAGCAGGCCGATGCCAGGGTACTTAAACAGCCGCTGGGCGGTGTCGATATCCGGGTTCGCCACGGTCACCAGCAGGTTGGCCGGGCCGCCGGCGGCCACTACCGCCTGGTTAAGCAGGGTAATTGCCCTTTGCGAGACCTTTTTCGCCGCCGGATGGGGGGCGAAGACCACGCTGTTGCCGGCGGCAATCAGGCTAATGGCGTTGTTGATCACCGTCGCCGCCGGATTGGTGGACGGCGTCACCGAGGCCACCACGCCCCAGGGCGCATTTTCAATCAGCGTCAGGCCATTATCGCCGGTGAGCACCTGCGGAGTCAGACACTCCACGCCCGGCGTGCCGCGCGCCTGCGCCACGTTTTTGGCAAACTTATCTTCAACGCGTCCCATGCCGGTCTCCGTCACCGCAAGCTCCGCCAGTTCATGGGCATACTTTTCACCCGCCTCACGAATGGCCTGAATCACCTGCTGACGCATCGCCACCCGCTTTAATCCCTGCTGGGCCACCGTTGCCGCCGCGACAGCGTCATCCAGTGAGGCAAAAACGCCCATATCATGAACGGTGCCGGCAGGCTGGCTGCTGTCTTTCATTTTCAGCAGTACCGCTTTCACTACCTGTTCAATGTCCTGTTGATTCATGATTTTTCACCCTACTTATGGAAGAGCACCTGACCATCGGCCGCAGCCTCATCCACGATACCAATCACGCACAGATCGACCGGAGAGGCGCCGTGTGCGTGCGCCTGTCGCGCCGAGCTGCCGCTGACCAGCAGTACCCACTCGCCGCATCCCGCGCCGATGCTGTCGATGGCGACCGCACATTGCCCGTCGGGCTCGCCGCGGGCATTGAGCATCTCCACCATCAGCAGTTTGTCGTGGGCCAGACCTTCATGGCGTACGGTGCAGACCACATATCCGGTTACCACAGCCAGCTTCATGTCCGTCTCCGCGTGTGATGTGCAGGCCGGAAAAGCGCAACGCCATCCGGCATTCATGCCTTTTCATGGCCGGATAGCGACGCGCTGGCGTCTTATCCGGCCAGAATTTTCCGGCACCCCCTCCCCCGTTAGATGTTGCTGTCGCCCTTGAAGCTAATCGGGAAGACCTCTTCCAGATCGCCATGCGGGCGCGGGATGACATGTACAGAGACCAGCTCACCGATACGCTGAGCCGCCGCCGCCCCGGCATCCGTCGCGGCTTTGCACGCCGCGACATCGCCGCGCACCATGGCGGTCACCAGGCCCCCGCCGATCTGTTTCACTCCCACCAGCTTGACGCGGGCCGCTTTGACCATGGCGTCGGAGGCCTCAATCAGTGCAACCAGGCCCCGGGTTTCAATCATTCCTAATGCTTCCATTGTGTTTTCCTCTCATAAGGGGTCCTGAAGGGGACCATTCATTCAACCAGCGTGGACGAGTCGGGGATCCGGCTTGCGTCCGTCTGGCGCGGTACCGACGCCACCAGCGCCAGTTCGATAATTTCCTCTACGCTACAGCCTCGCGAGAGGTCGTGAAGCGGGGCGGCCAGGCCCTGGATCAGCGGCCCGATGGCGCGATATCCGCCCAGCCGCTGGGCGATTTTGTAGCCGATGTTGCCCGCCTCCAGCGACGGGAAGACCAGCACATTGGCCCGGCCCTGCAGCGGGCTGCCGGGCGCTTTGTGCGCAGCGACGTCCGGTACAAAGGCGGCGTCAAACTGCAGCTCGCCATCGACCATCAGCTGCGGCGCCCGCTGACGCACGATCTCCGTGGCCTGCTGGACGTTAGCCACACAGTGATGCCGGGCGCTGCCGTGTGTCGAGAAGGACAGCATTGCCACCCGCGGCGCTTCGCCAGCGATCGCTTGCCAGGTCTCGGCGCTGGCAATCGCGATATCCGCCAGCTGCGCCGCGGTCGGCTGCGGCACCACGCTGCAGTCGGCAAACCCCAGCGGCTGTCCGGTATACTGCGGCAGCATCAGAAACAGCGAAGAGAGCGTTTTACACCCCGGCTGCAGGCCGATAAGGCGCAGACCAGCGCGCAGCACGCTGGCGGTTGACGAGAGATTTCCGGCGATACACACCTCGGCCTGCCCGGCGCTGACCATCGCCGCGGCGAACATCAGCGGGTCGGCCAGCTTGTCGACCGCGTCAGCGGGCGCTTTATCGCCGGCGCGCGCCTGCCAGGCGGCGGCAAACGCCTCGCGCATCGCCAGGTTGCTGTGCGGATCGATGACCTGCACCCCGGTCAGCGGCAGACGTTCGCCAAGGGCGAACTGCCGCAGCGCGAAGGGGCTGGCGACGAGGATCGGATGCGCCAGGCCCTGCTGCTGCAGATAATGCGCCGCCTTCAACACGCGGACGTCCAGCGCATCCGGGAACACCACCCTGGCGGGGGCGCGCAGCGCCAGTTTGCGACACTGGTCAATGATCATCTTCACCTCCCAGCTGCTGC
>NZ_JAZARW010000001.1:3060111-3062521 GCF_036233805.1 Klebsiella sp. EMBS2024
TGGCTGAGCGCCGGCGGCGCGTCCGTCACGCCCAGGATCATCATCACGTAGACCGCGCTGGAGAGACGGTTGAGCGCTTGCATAATATCGGCGCGCCGGACCGCAAATTGCGGCGTAATAAACACCTGCGCCGCGGTCACCTCCGCCTCGCGCACTTTGCCGCGCAGCAAATTAAGCAGCGCGACATCGCGCCCATGGCGGGCCTCCGGCACCAGGTGATCGTGACCCAGGTAACGCAGCGGCTGATGGGACAGACGATGCAGCTGCGCCTCGCTGAATCCGGCTATCGACTGCGCCGCCAGCGGTTCCTCCAGCGCATCGGCGCGCATGATGTTGCCCAGCCGCGAACGGATATCCGTCAGCCACGGCTGCCAGGGCTCCGCCAGTTCAATTTGCAGCCACACCGTCAGGGCGATGGTGCTGTCCAGCACCGCGCGGAAGGCCAGCCGCGGATCGTTTTTCGCCACCAGGGTATCGGCCGTCAGATGAGTTAAGGTGTCCGGCTTTTTGCCCACCGGCTGGTGACAAAGCTCGCAGCAGGCCTGGGGCGGATGGTCGCTGCTGGTCAGGACATGCACCGGCTGCGGCGTCTGTTCGTCATCCTCGACAAACAGGCGCCCCTGGCGGTCGAGAAATTTGACCCGCAGATGCCGACTTTCCAGCAGTTCCCTCGCCGAGGGCGTCAGGCGAGCATCGGCAGGAAGATGGATTTCACCGCCTTCGCTGAGCGTATGATTCGCTCTGAGCCACGCTTCGGTAATGAAATCGTTCATAGCGATTGCCAGTTTGCCGGCCAGGCGACGTACAGGAAGCGCACCGTCGACGGGGTACCGAATTCGATGCTGGAGCCTTTCGGGATGAACATGACGTCCCCCGCTTTGGCGACCAGCGTTTCCCCCTGATGGCGCACATGCAGCTCGCCCTCCAGCACCATATCGATTTCGTCGTAGTTCAGCGTCCACGGGAAGAAGGCGTTCTCCCACTGCATAAATCCGGCCGCCATGCTGCTGCCATCCTGGTCAGTCACCAGGTCCGTTAAGCCAACGCAGTGCGGCTGGGCGCCGTCGAAGCGGCCAAACTTCACGCTGCTGCCGTCGATCACTTTGATGCCGCCTTTGCCGGTCACTGCCTCAAATCCCGGCTGCATCGCCTCCTGTTCCAGGGACTGCTTCTCCTTCATCACCTTTTCCATCAGCTGCGCCACCAGGCTTTCGGTAAACTGGCCTTCCGGTAGCTGCGCCAGGATGGTTTCCCGGATCCGCTGGCTTTCCGTTTTGTCGCTGTCCGCCGCTGTCGCCGCCGGCGCGGCGCCATCGTCTTCGGTGATAGTGAATCCCAGCAGCTCGGCGACTTCGCGCGCTTCCGGGGTGATAATGCTGGCGCGCAGAACTACTGACATCGCCTGTTCGCCGCGCGCGTGGGCGGCACGAATATCGTTAGCGGTAATGAGTTTCTTCACCTGGCCCTTCCTCCTTTTGGCTGAGCTCACTCAAGTAATTTTCCAGCGGCGCAACGCTTTGCGGATCGCAACCGTTGAGGGCGAAAACCGGCGCCTGAAACCCCATCCCGTCCAGCAGCTGCCGCACCGCGGCGACATTGGCATCCGGCAGATCCGTTTTACTGATCGCCACGATAAGGTGCTTTCGGCTGCCAATATCCAGCAACCCGGGTGGCAGGCGACTTTCGGTATCATTGGCCGCATGGACATAAATCAGGGTGTCCACATCCTGCAAGGTGGTAATTAAGGCGTGATACCAGCGCGGATGGCTGAAATATTCCCCGGGTGTATCGATGTCGCCACGATCGTTAAATTCCAGCGCCTGCGTTTTTCTGGCGAGGGAATAATTCCCCTGCAGGGCATTAAATAACGTGGTTTTTCCTGCACCGACGGCGCCGACAATCGCAATACGCTTCATGGTCGCTCTCAATTAACTTTTCGTTAATTCGCACAAGGTATAATTTAATAAGCGGCCTAATCCGCCGATGGTCTGCAGAAGCGCCTCTTCCACCGCGCCGACCGAGCCGTAGATCACCAGCGCGCCGCTAAACCGGTCGAGAAAACCGATGTGCACGTCGGCGGCCTTCATCGCCAGATCGCCGGCGATCATCGCCGTTTCTCCCGGCGTCAGCGTCATAATGCCGATCGCGCCGGATTCGGGTACGCCGATCTTTTTTGCCAGCTCCGCTCCCGGGTGGGCAATCAGATGCGCCAGCGTGACCTGTTTGCCTGGTACGAATTCCTGAATAATGCGTTCTTTATCCATGACTGATTGCCCCCTGAAATCTGTCCTCATGGTGACGACATTTCAGCGCGGCAAATAACAAATTTCGGCAAGCGGGGTTAAAAGGTGAAGTGGATCACTAAGGCGAGAAAATAATAATGTGGCAGAAATAAAAAGGCAGGCTCAGC
>NZ_JAZARW010000001.1:3062593-3082191 GCF_036233805.1 Klebsiella sp. EMBS2024
TTACAGCGGTTCAGTTTGCGCTTCGACAACCGCCAGCGCCACCATATTGACGATGCGACGTACGGAGGCGATCGGCGTCAGGATATGCACCGGCTTCGCCACCCCCATCAGCACCGGCCCGACGGTCACCCCTTCCGAACTGGAGACGCGCAGCAGGTTATAGCTGATCCGGGCGGCTTCCATATTCGGCATCACCAGAATATTGGCCGCCCCCTTCAGCGGGCTGTCCGGCATGCGATCGTTGCGGATGCTTTCCACCAGCGCTGCGTCGCCATGCATTTCGCCATCGATCATCAGCTCCGGGGCGCTCGCCTTCACCAGCTCCAGGGTTTTACGCATTTTGCTGGCTGACGGGCAGTCGGCAGAGCCAAAGTTGGAGTGCGACAGCAATGCCACCCGCGGCTCAATACCGAAGCGACGCACGCTTTCCGCCGCCATCAGGGTGATCTCCGCCAGCTCTTCCGGCGACGGATCGTGATTGACATAGGTATCGGCGATAAAGGTGTTGCCGCTCGGCAGCAGCAGCGCATTCATCGCCCCGGCGGTGCTGACGCCGTCGCGATAGCCAAACAGCGGCTGCACCACGCGGTAGTGATCGTGGTACTCGCCAATAGTCCCGCAGATCATCGCATCCGCTTCACCGCGATGAACCATGATGGCGCCAATCACCGTGGTGTTGCTAATCACCGCCCGCTGCGCCTGCTCCTGGGTAATGCCGCGGCGCTTCATCAGCTGGTAGTACTCGCTCCAGTACTCTTTAAACCGCGGGTCGGATTCATTATTGACGATCTCAAAGTCAACGCCGGCCTTGATCTGCAGGCCCAGCTTCTGGATGCGCATTTCAATCACGCTCGGGCGGCCCACCAGAATCGGTTTGGCCAGTCCCAGAGACACCAGCTCCTGGGTGGCGTGCAGCACCCGGGTCTCCTCCCCTTCCGCCAGCACCACGCGCTTCGGCTCTTTGCGCGCCTGAGAGAAGATAGGCTTCATAAACAGGTTGGTTTTATAGACGAACTCGCTCAGCTTCTCGATATAGGCGTCAAAATCAGCGATCGGGCGCGTTGCCACGCCGGAATCCATTGCCGCCTTCGCCACCGCGGGGGCGATCTTGACGATCAGCCGCGGGTCGAACGGTTTCGGAATGATGTACTCCGGACCAAAGCTTAAATCCTGATCGCCGTAGGCGGAGGCCACCACTTCGCTCTGCTCGGCATGGGCCAGCTCGGCAATTGCATGCACCGCCGCCAGCTTCATCTCTTCGTTGATCGCCGTCGCGCCGACGTCCAGCGCGCCGCGGAAGATGAACGGGAAGCAAAGTACGTTGTTGACCTGGTTAGGGTAGTCGGAGCGGCCGGTACAGATGATGGCGTCATCGCGGACCTGCTTCGCCAGCGGCGGCAGAATTTCCGGCTCCGGGTTGGCCAGGGCGAGGATCAGCGGCGCCCGCGCCATCTTCTTCACCATCTCCTGAGTCAGCACTTTCGGGCCAGAGCAGCCGAGGAAAATGTCGGCGCCGTCGATCACGTCATCGAGGGTGCGTTTGCCGTCGTCTTCCACCGCATAGGCCGCTTTGGTTTCCGCCATGTTCGGCTCACGGTCTTTATAGATAACGCCTTTCGAATCGCAGACCACGATGTTGTGCTTTTGCATCCCCAGCGCCACCAGCAGATTCATACAGGCGATCGCCGCCGCGCCCGCGCCGGAGACCACCATCCGCACGTCGGACAGATTCTTCTCGACGACGCGCAGACCGTTGAGGATCGCCGCGGTGCTGATGATCGCCGTGCCGTGCTGATCGTCATGGAAGACCGGGATATTCATCCGCTCGCGCAGCTGCTGCTCGATGTAGAAACACTCCGGCGCTTTAATATCTTCCAGGTTGATACCGCCGAAGGTTGGTTCGAGGGCGGCGACGACGTTAATGAATTTGTCCGGATCCAGCTCATCGACTTCGATATCAAACACATCGATACCGGCAAATTTCTTAAACAGGACGCCTTTGCCCTCCATTACCGGCTTACCGGCCAGCGCGCCGATGTTGCCGAGCCCCAGCACCGCGGTGCCGTTGGAGACGACCGCCACCAGGTTGCCGCGGGCAGTGTATTTGTAGGCGGCCAGCGGATCTTTTTCGATTTCCAGGCAGGGAGCTGCGACGCCCGGCGAGTAGGCCAGCGCCAGATCGCGCTGGGTGGCGAGAGGTTTGGTCGGCGAGACCTGGATTTTTCCGGGAACCGGAAATTCGTGGAAGTCGAGGGCGCTCTGTTTTAACTGCTCATCCATTTTCTATTCCTTTCTTTCACGTATCGTTCGTAGGGGAAAAGCGTGATGACCATCCTGTCGTTCACCTTTCAGTGGCAGACAGTATCCCTCCTGGCGGGGCGATAAACTTTGAACACCGCCAAACTCTGGCCATCGTTATGATTTTGTTGTTATCAATTTATAGCGGTTATGTTACCCGGATTCGCCGCCAATAATAGCCCTGTCTGCTATGCTTTTTGGTTATGTACCTCATCAATGTTTATACCGTATACCGGCAAGCACTCATGTAACACCTTGTTCCAGGAGGACTTATCCATGAATCAGTTAGACAGCATCAAGCAGTTCACCACGGTGGTCGCCGACAGCGGAGACATCGAATCCATCCGCCACTACCATCCGGAAGACGCCACCACCAACCCCTCTCTGCTGCTGAAGGCCGCCGGCCTGGCGTCCTATAGCGGCCTCATCGACGACGCTATCGCCTGGGCCAAAAAACAGGGTGGCGGCCGCGAAGCGCAGGTGGCTCACGCCTGCGATAAGCTGGCGGTCAATTTTGGCGCGGAGATCCTCAAAAGCATTCCCGGGCGGGTCTCCACCGAGGTGGACGCCCGGCTCTCCTTCAACCGCGAGAAAAGTATCGAGAAGGCTCGCCACCTGGTGGCGCTGTATCAGGAGATGGGCATTGATAAGTCGCGGATCCTGATCAAGCTGGCATCCACCTGGGAGGGGATCCGCGCCGCGGAGGTGCTGGAGAAAGAGGGGATCCACTGCAACCTGACGCTGCTGTTTTCCTTCGCCCAGGCCCGGGCCTGCGCCGAGGCCGGGGTTTATCTCATCTCCCCGTTCGTTGGGCGTATTTATGACTGGTATCAGGCGCGCAAACCGCTGGAGCCTTACGTGGTGGAGGAAGATCCGGGGGTGAAATCGGTGCGCAATATCTATGACTATTTCAAACAGCATAAATACAACACTATCGTGATGGGCGCCAGCTTCCGCCGCACCGAGCAGATCCTGGCGCTGGTCGGCTGCGACCGGTTGACCATCGCCCCGCCTTTATTAAAAGAGCTGCAGGCCAGCGATACCCCGGTGGTGCGCAAACTGATCCCTGCCAGCCAGATCCTGCCGCGTCCGGTGCCGCTCAGTGAAGCGGAGTTCCGCTGGGAACATAATCAGGATCCGATGGCGGTCGAAAAGCTAGCGGAGGGGATCCGCCTGTTCGCCGTCGATCAGCGCAAACTGGAAGATCTGCTTGCCGCCAAACTGTCACTTTAGTCTCACGGAGAAAAATATGTCCCGAAGAGAGCTTGCCAACGCCATCCGCGCCCTGAGTATGGACGCCGTGCAGAAAGCCAACTCCGGCCATCCCGGTGCGCCGATGGGGATGGCTGATATTGCCGAAGTGCTGTGGAACGATTTTCTCAAGCACAATCCGCAGAACCCTGACTGGGTGGACCGCGACCGTTTCATCTTGTCCAACGGCCACGCGTCGATGCTGCTCTACAGTCTGCTGCACCTGACCGGCTACGATCTGCCGCTGTCTGAACTGAAGCAGTTCCGTCAGATGCACTCTAAAACGCCCGGCCACCCGGAGCATGGCTATACCCCTGGGGTGGAAACCACCACCGGCCCGCTGGGCCAGGGGCTGGCGAACGCCGTTGGGATGGCCATCGCCGAACGGACGCTGGCGGCGCAATTTAATCGCCCCGGCCATGAGATCATTGACCATCACACCTGGGTGTTCATGGGCGATGGCTGTTTGATGGAGGGGATCTCCCATGAGGCCTGTTCGCTGGCCGGCACGCTCGGACTGGGCAAGCTGATCGGTTTTTACGATCACAACGGCATCTCCATCGACGGCAAAACCGAAGGCTGGTTTTCCGATGATACGGCGGAACGCTTCCGCGCCTATCACTGGCACGTCATAGGCGATATCGACGGCCACGATCCGCAGGCTATCAAACAGGCGATAACGGAAGCGCAGGCGGTGAAAGATAAACCGTCACTGATTATCTGCCGGACCATCATCGGCTTCGGTTCGCCCAACAAAGCCGGCTCAGAGGAGTCTCACGGGGCGGCGCTGGGCGAAAAAGAGGTAGCGCTGGCCCGCCAGCAGCTTGGCTGGAAATATCCTCCGTTCGAGATCCCGAAAGAGATCTATGCGGGCTGGGATGCGCGTCCGCGCGGGGAAAAAGCGGAGCACGCCTGGAACGAGAAATTCGCCGCCTACCAGCAGCAGTTCCCGGAGTTGGCCTCTGAGCTGACCCGACGTATGAATGGCGCCCTGCCGGAAGACTTTGCCGCGACCGCCCGCGACTACGTGGCGAAACTGCAGGCCGAGCCGGCGAAAATCGCCAGTCGCAAGGCTTCGCAAAACGCGCTGAACGCCTACGGCCCGCACCTCCCGGAACTGCTGGGCGGTTCTGCGGATCTTGCGCCGAGTAACCTGACCATCTGGTCTGGATCGACATCGATTAAAGAAGATCCTGCGGGCAATTATATCCACTACGGGGTGCGCGAGTTTGGCATGACCGCGGTGGCCAACGGCATTGCCCTGCACGGGGGCTTTATTCCTTATACCTCGACCTTCCTGATGTTTGTGGAGTACGCCCGCAACGCCGCGCGCATGGCAGCCCTGATGAAGGCCCGGCAGATCATGGTCTATACCCATGACTCGATCGGTCTTGGGGAAGACGGGCCGACGCACCAGGCGGTGGAACAGCTGGCCAGTCTGCGGCTGACGCCCAACTTCAGCACCTGGCGCCCCTGCGACCAGGTGGAGACCGCCGTCGCCTGGCAGGCGGCTATCGCGCGACAGGGCGGGCCGACGGCGCTGATCCTGTCGCGACAAAACCTGGCGCAGATGCCGCGTACCCCGGAACAGGTGCAGGATATCGCCCGGGGTGGCTACGTGCTTAAGGATGCCGGCGGCAAGCCCGACCTGATCCTCATCGCCACCGGCTCGGAAGTGGAGATCACCGTCCTGGCCGCGGAAAAACTGTTGGCCAAAGGGGTAAATGTGCGGGTCGTCTCGCTCCCTTCCACTGATGTGTTTGACGCCCAGGATGAGGCCTGGCGCGAATCGGTGCTGCCGTCGGACGTCAGCGCCCGGGTGGCGGTCGAAGCCGGGATAGCGGACTACTGGTATAAATATGTCGGCTTAAAAGGCAAGATCGTCGGCATGACCGGCTATGGCGAATCCGCCCCGGCAGAGCAGTTGTTCCCGTTCTTTGGCTTTACGGTCGACCATATCGTCGCCACCGCCGAACAGGTGCTTAACGGGTGATCCACAGCGTGGGCCAGGCATCTGGCCCCTGCCAGTTGTCGCACGTCGGCTGCTGCGCGTAGCGGGAGAGGCTGAACCGCTGGCCGTCAAAACGCCAGCGGGTTTGGATCCCGCAATCGCCGGCCCCGCGGCCTTTATCCAGGGTCACCAGCTCATGGCGGCGGTCATCATAGCTGGCGTTGATCAGCTCAATCTCCCGCGGCGCCTCGCCCGGCGGCTGAAATGGCAACGTTAGCCGCACCTGACGGGCGACATAGGGGCGCTGGCGGGAGACCAGCCAGGCCAGCCAGACGGTGTTGTAGGCGCCGGATTCGCAGCTGGTCATCAGCAGCACTTTGTCATCCGTCAGCGCAGTAACGCGAATTTCACGGCGGAAGGGATCGAGGGAACAGTGGCTGTTGGTCATCCGCTCATTACCGTAGTCCATCAGATCGTTGAGCTCCTCACGCCCCAGCGGCGACTGCGCCGTTTCCGCGCTCGCCACCGCGCGCAGCGCCGGCGCCGGCGGTACGCTGAGCGGCGGCTCTTCCCCTTTGCCGACCCAGGCCGTTTCGCTACCTACCCGCTTTTGCCGATCGTCGATAAAAAACAGAGCCGCTTTCAACCCCTGCAGGGAGATGGTCTGCAGGCCATTGGCCAGCGAGAGCGCTTTACCCTCCTGAACCTGCTGGAGAAACGCATCGATCGTCACGCTGTCGGCGGTTTTAATGAGCTTATCTTCAATGTGCCAGCGCTTGTCGGTCAGGGACAGCGGTTTACCATCCAGCAGCAGGCGCGGCGCTATCGGCGCGAGCGTCGCCACTGGATTGCCGGTGCCGCCCAGCTCGATACGCAGACTGGCGTCAGTGACTGCCCCAGCGCTGCGGCTGAGGGTCATCACCAGGCCATGATGCAGCCCCACGTTACGGGTGACGCAGAAATTTTGGTTGTTACAGGTGACCAGCCAGTCGTTGAAGCGCTGCTGCGTCGGTGCCGACCATGCCTGCGAGCAAGGCAGCACCGCCAGAAAAAGGAAAAAGATGACGCGAAAAAGCATGAACCGCCCGACCCCAGATAAACCCGACCACGGCGCCTATCCTGGACAACGGCAGCGGGTTACTCAATCGGATTTGTCAGAGTTCCCCGACATCAGGCCGGAGGTTTGCAGATATTGCAGCAGAATGACCGCCTTACCGTCGCGGATCTCCCCGTCAGCGACCATCTGCAGCGCCTGGCTAAAAGGCAGCTCCAGCACCTCGATGGCTTCATCATCTACCCCGCCGCCGCTGGTGGTTCGCTGCGCGTCGCTGTACTCGGCGATAAAGAAATGCACTACCTCGGTGACGCCCCCTGGCGACATAAACAGCTCAAACAGCTTTCTCACCTTGCCCACTTCGTAGCCGGTCTCTTCCACCGCCTCTTTACGAATGCAGGCTTCCGGCTCGTCGTTGTCCAGCAGCCCGGCGCAGGTTTCAATCAGCATGCCGTCATGATTGCCATTGACCCAGGTGGCGACACGGAACTGACGCACCAGGACCACCGTCTGCTTATGGCGGTTATACAGCAGCACGGTGGCGCCATTGCCGCGATCGTAGACCTCGCGCTTGTGGCGCACGACGCTGCCGTCCGCCCGCGTCAGCTCATAGGTCATGTTGCGTAGTACGAACCAGTTCTCAGAGAGGATTTTATCTTTAATGACGTGAATATTGAGTGACATACCGACCCCACAGCGTAAAAGGACGCCCTCATACTACGCTGCGGAGCCGGGTTTGTCGTCAGTGAAGCGGCGTCGTTTTCCGCGCCAGATAGTCCAGGATCCCCTGCGCCGCGTGACGGCCTTCCGCCATCGCCGTCACTACAAGGTCTGCGCCGCGCACGGCATCGCCGCCGGCAAAGATCTTCTCCTGACTGGTCTGATAACGGTAACGGCTCTCCACTCCGGCTTTAATACGCCCCTGGCTGTCCAGCGCCACCCCCGCCGCCTCCAGCCAGGGCATGCGGTGCGGGTGGAAGCCAAAGGCCATGATCACCGCATCTGCCGGCATAACAAACTCGCTGCCGGGGATCGGCGTCGGACGGCGTCTTCCCCCGGCGTCCGGAGCGCCCAGCTCGGTGCGCAAAAAGCGTACCCCGTTAACCCGCCCGTTCTCGTCCAGCTCAAGCGTCACCGGCTGGACGTTAAACTCAAAGAGCGCCCCCTCTTCGCGGGCGTTTTTGACCTCTTTTTTCGAGCCCGGCATGTTGGCTTCATCTCGCCGATAGGCGCAGGTCACCTGGCGGGCGCCGTGGCGCAGCGCGGTGCGCACGCAGTCCATCGCCGTATCGCCGCCGCCCAGCACCACCACGTTCAGCCCGGCGGTGTTGACATAAGGCTCTTGCGCCGATGCCGCCAGCCCCATCACCTGTTTGGTGTTGGCGATGAGGAACGGCAGCGCATCGTAGACCCCGGGGGCCTCTTCGTTCGGCAGCCCCGCCTTCATGGAGCGATAGGTTCCGGCGCCGACGAACACCGCGTCATAATCGGCCAGCAGTGTCGCCATGGAGATATCTTTCCCCACCTCGCAATTGAGCTCAAAGCGGATACCCATCTCGCTGAAGATCGCCCGCCGCCGGGCCAATAGCGATTTATCCAGCTTGAACGCCGGAATGCCGAAGGTCAGCAGACCGCCAATCTCCGGATGACGGTCGAAGACCACCGGCTGGACGCCGTGGCGCACCAGCATATCGGCGCAGGCCAGCCCGGCAGGCCCGGCGCCGATAATCGCCACCCGCTTGCCGCTCGGCTTAACCTGCGAAAGGTCCGGACGCCAGCCGCTGGCCAGCGCCTGGTCGGAAATATAGCGCTCAATATTGCCGATGGTGACTGCCCCGCTTTCATCGCGCAGGGTGCAGGCGCCTTCACACAGCCGGTCCTGGGGACAGACGCGGCCAGTGATCTCCGGCAGGCAGTTGGTCTGATGGGAAAGCGCGACCGCAGCGGCGATATTCCCCGCTTTAACCAGCTCAATCCACTGCGGGATATGGTTATGCAGCGGGCAGGTCCATTCGCAAATACTGTGCTCCCCACACGTGAGACAGCGGGCGGCCTGCTGCTGCGCCTGCTCCGGGGTGAACGGCTGATAGATCTCCTCAAAGTGGCTCTTACGCACCTCCGCCGCCAGCTTATCCGGCTCCCCGCGCGGGGGCGTCATCGCCATTTGCCTGACCTTCGCGCCAGCATTGGGCTGGCTGCAGAGCGGCGTAGCGCGCTGCCACGGCTGCACCTCCTGGCATGCCGAGCGCAGTCGCCGCTGCTTCGCCAGGGTGATCAACGTCTCATCGTCGGCGAGGGTCAGCGCCTGCGCGGGACAGTTTTCCACACAGGCCGGCCCCGCCTCGCGGCCCTGGCATAGATCGCACTTGTGCGCGCTGGCTTTCACCAGGCCTGCGGCCTGCGGCGTCACCACCACCTGCATCACCCCGAACGGGCAGGCCACCATGCAGGATTTACAGCCAATGCATTTCTCCTGACGGACCTGAACGCTGTCGCCGGACTGGGCGATGGCGTCGTTGGGACAACTGCGGACGCAGGGGGCGTCCTCGCAGTGGCGGCAGGTGATGGCGTTACGCTGGCCCTCCGCTTTGATCACGGTGATACGTGGCAAAAAGCGCTGCGGGGTCAGCACGTGTTGCTCCTCGTTATGCGCCATCACGCAGGCCACTTCGCAGGCCTGGCAGCCGATGCACTTTCGGCTATCGCTCAAAATAAAGTGGTTCATGGCTTCCTTTTGTCTTCTTGGTGAATAACCCCTCAATGCGCATGCCTATTTATTACCCGACAAGATGACGCCGGAACAATGTCCAATTGCCCAGGATAAACTTTTTCTGGAGAGAATCCGTTTTGGATCAATTTTTTTGACTTAAATGAAATGAGGTTTCACACCGGCAAGGGATAATGCGCCGGTCTGCGGTGACGAAGCAGACTCGCTACCTGCTGGCAGGAAAGCTCGAGGTTTCTTTACGATACGGCAAAAGCAACATGATAAATTACACTATCTCCTTAATTTCTCCACGATTGCCGGAGAGGCTGGCGCTAAAGTGGCACAGGCTGTGCAATAACAAGAAAATGTGCATATGAGGTTTTTATTCTGATGGCGAATTTCTTTATCGATCGCCCCATTTTTGCATGGGTGCTGGCAATCCTGTTATGCCTGACGGGCACCCTTGCCATTTTGTCGCTGCCGGTTGAACAGTATCCCGACCTCGCCCCGCCGAATGTGCGGATCACCGCCAACTATCCCGGCGCTTCCGCGCAAACCCTGGAGAATACCGTCACTCAGGTTATCGAACAGAATATGACCGGCCTCGATAACCTGATGTATATGTCCTCCCAGAGCAGCGCCACCGGCCAGGCGACGATCACCCTCAGCTTTACCGCCGGTACCGACCCGGATGAAGCCGTGCAGCAGGTTCAGAACCAGCTACAGTCGGCGATGCGTAAGCTGCCGCAGGCGGTGCAAAACCAGGGGGTGACGGTACGCAAGACCGGTGATACCAATATCCTGACGCTCGCCTTCGTCTCCACTGACGGCAGTATGGATAAACAAGATATCGCCGACTACGTCGCCAGTAACATCCAGGACCCGCTCAGCCGCGTCAACGGCGTGGGGGATATCGACGCCTACGGTTCGCAATACTCAATGCGCATCTGGCTCGACCCGGCGAAGCTCAACAGCTACCAGATGACCACCAAGGATGTTACCGACGCCATCAGTTCGCAGAACGCCCAGATTGCCGTCGGCCAGCTTGGCGGGACGCCTTCGGTCGATAAGCAAGCGCTGAACGCCACCATCAACTCGCAATCTCTGCTGCAAACCCCGGAGCAGTTCCGCAATATCACTCTGCGCGTCAATCAGGATGGTTCAGAGGTGACGCTGGGCGATGTCGCCACCGTCGAGATGGGGGCGGAGAAGTACGACTATCTTAGCCGCTACAACCGCCAGCCGGCCTCAGGCCTCGGGATCAAGCTGGCTTCCGGCGCCAACGAAATGGCCACCGCGGAGCGCGTGATCAATCGCCTCAATGAGCTGGCGCAGTTTTTCCCCCACGGTCTGGAATATAAGGTCGCCTACGAGACCACCTCCTTCGTGAAGGCTTCCATCACCGACGTGGTGAAAACCCTGCTGGAGGCGATCCTGCTGGTCTTCCTCGTGATGTATCTGTTCCTGCAGAACTTCCGCGCCACCCTGATCCCGACCATCGCCGTGCCGGTGGTGCTGATGGGCACTTTCGCGGTGCTGTATGCCTGTGGCTACAGCATCAACACCCTGACGATGTTCGCGATGGTGTTGGCGATCGGCCTGCTGGTGGATGACGCC
This sequence comes from Klebsiella sp. EMBS2024, assembly GCF_036233805.1. NCBI lineage: Bacteria > Pseudomonadati > Pseudomonadota > Gammaproteobacteria > Enterobacterales > Enterobacteriaceae > Klebsiella > Klebsiella sp. EMBS2024. The sequence goes on from NZ_JAZARW010000001.1 coordinate 3,073,472, forward strand.
ATCGTGGTGGTGGAGAACGTCGAGCGCATCATGAGCGAGGAGGGCCTGTCGCCACGCGAGGCGACCCGCAAATCGATGGGACAAATTCAGGGCGCGCTGGTGGGGATCGCGATGGTGCTGTCGGCGGTATTCGTGCCGATGGCCTTCTTCGGCGGCACCACCGGCGCCATCTATCGCCAGTTCTCAATCACTATCGTCGCGGCGATGGTCCTCTCGGTGCTGGTGGCCATGATCCTCACCCCTGCCCTTTGCGCCACGCTGCTTAAGCCGGTTAAGCCAGGTGAATCCCATGAAAGAAAAGGCTTCTTCGGCTGGTTCAACCGCACCTTCAACCGCAGCGCCAGCCGCTACGAAACCTTCGTCGGCAAAATACTGCACCGCTCGCTGCGCTGGATGCTGATCTACGTCGTCCTGCTCGGCGGGATGGTGTTCCTGTTTCTGCATTTGCCGACCTCGTTCCTGCCGCTGGAGGATCGCGGGATGTTCACCACCTCGGTCCAGTTGCCGAGCGGCAGCACCCAGCAGCAGACGCTGAAGGTGGTGCAGAAGGCGGAAGATTACTTCCTCAATAACGAGAAGCAGAACGTCGAGTCGGTGTTCGCTACCGTTGGCTCCGGCCCCGGCGGCAATGGGCAGAACGTGGCCCGTATGTTCGTTCGTCTCAAAGACTGGGACCAGCGCGACCCGCAAACCGGCACCTCCTTTGCCATTATTGAACGCGCCACCAAAGCGTTTAATCAGATTAACGAAGCGCGGGTTATCGCCAGCAGCCCGCCGGCGATCAGCGGCCTCGGCAGTTCGGCAGGCTTCGATATGGAGCTGGAGGATCATGCCGGGAAGGGGCACGATGCGCTGATGGCGGCGCGCGATACGCTACTTGAGCTGGCCGGGAAAAATCCGCTGTTGACCCGCGTCCGGCATAACGGGCTCGATGACAGTCCGCAGCTGCAGGTCGATATCGATCAGCGTAAAGCGCAGGCGCTTGGCGTCTCCATTGACGACATCAACGATACGCTGCAAACCGCGTGGGGGTCGAGCTACGTCAACGACTTTATGGATCGCGGCCGGGTAAAGAAAGTCTACGTCCAGGCGGCGGCGAAATACCGGATGCTGCCTGACGATATCAATCTTTGGTACGTGCGCAACAGCAGCGGCACGATGGTGCCATTCTCGGCCTTCGCCACCTCGCGCTGGGAGACCGGCTCGCCGCGGCTGGAACGCTACAATGGCTACTCAGCGGTCGAGATCGTCGGTGAGGCGGCGCCGGGTATCAGTACCGGTACCGCGATGGACATGATGGAGAAGCTGGCCGCGCAGTTACCCACCGGCTTTGGCCTCGAATGGACCGCCATGTCCTACCAGGAACGCCTCTCTGGCGCTCAGGCGCCGGCCCTGTACGCGATTTCTCTGCTGGTGGTGTTCCTGTGCCTGGCGGCGCTGTACGAGAGCTGGTCGGTGCCGTTCTCGGTGATGCTGGTGGTGCCGCTGGGGGTGATTGGCGCCCTGCTGGCGACCTGGATGCGCGGGCTGGAGAATGACGTGTACTTCCAGGTGGGTCTGTTGACGGTGATCGGCCTGTCGGCGAAAAACGCCATTCTGATCGTCGAGTTCGCCAATGAGCTCAACGAGAAGGGCCAGGATCTGCTCAGCGCCACGCTGTCGGCTTGCCGTCAGCGCCTGCGCCCCATCCTGATGACCTCGCTGGCGTTCATCTTCGGCGTGCTGCCGATGGCGACCAGCACCGGCGCCGGTTCCGGCAGCCAGCATGCGGTCGGCACCGGAGTGATGGGCGGGATGATCTCCGCCACCGTGCTGGCGATCTTTTTCGTGCCGCTGTTCTTTGTGCTGGTGCGTCGCCGTTTTCCGCTAAAGGAGCGTCCGCAATAAACCGACGAGCTTCGGCGGCGAGGCGTAATAACAGAAAAGGCGACCACGGTGGTCGCCTTCTTTATGTGTTCAGAACCCTAGCGCGCTTATTTACTTCGCGTTATTCCCCTGCTCACATTGCGGAAATTTATTTACGAAGCATGCCTTCAATAAAGTCTTTCCAGTTCCCCAGTTCATGTTCAATCATAATAGCCTCTCTTATTATTATGGTCGATTCTATATAACTTCATTACCGATGGGAAGTTGTGCTCCCCTATTGCTCTGATTGTCTTATGGACCGCTGACAGAGATAAAACCTCTGGTTGTCGCTACTATGCCGCTTCGTATGTAAACATAATGTGACGTAGAGCAACCTCAGACAACATTTTTGCAATAATGTTAAAGCCCTCACATCATGCCCACAGGTGGCCAACATTTAACCACCCGATATATCGAATGAGATCCCCGGTAAAAAGTTATATTTATTCATCTGAATCACGTATTATTTCAGTAAGACTTATATATTCGGAAATATCTGAGTTAACCGCTTAATTGAATGTAAAAGGTTTATCTATGCTCACCATGTACGGAATTAAAAACTGCGATACCATTAAAAAAGCCCGCCGCTGGCTGGAAGCGCATCAGATTGAGTATCGCTTCCATGATTACCGCGCCGATGGCCTTGAGCGTGCGCAACTGGATACCTTTATTGCCGAGCTGGGCTGGCAGGCGCTGCTGAACACCCGTGGCACCACCTGGCGCAAACTTGACGAGTCGCTGCGCAATAGCATCGATAATGCCGACGCCGCAGCCGCATTGATGCTGGAAATGCCGGCAATTATCAAACGCCCATTGCTCTGCGCGCCCGGTCGTCCTATGCTGCTGGGTTTTAGTGAAGCAAGTTATCAGCAGTTTAACGAGGTATAGTCTATGTCTTGCCCGGTCATTGAGCTGGCTCAGCAGCTTATTCGCCGCCCTTCCCTTAGCCCCGATGATGCGGGATGCCAGGCGTTAATGATTGAACGCCTGCGTGCGATCGGCTTTACCGTTGAACCGATGGATTTCGGCGATACGCAGAATTTCTGGGCCTGGCGCGGCCACGGCGAGACGCTGGCCTTCGCCGGCCACACCGACGTAGTCCCGGCAGGCGACGCCGACCGCTGGATCAATCCCCCGTTCGAACCGACCATCCGCGACGGGATGCTGTTTGGCCGCGGAGCGGCGGATATGAAAGGCTCGCTGGCGGCGATGGTGGTTGCCGCAGAGCGTTTTGTCGCGCAGTACCCGAACCATAGGGGCCGACTGGCGTTTTTGATCACCTCTGATGAAGAGGCCAGCGCCAAAAACGGCACCGTCAAAGTGGTGGAGACGCTGATGGCGCGTAACGAGCGTCTGGACTATTGTCTGGTCGGCGAACCTTCCAGTACCGAAGTGGTCGGCGATGTGGTGAAAAACGGCCGCCGCGGCTCGCTGACCTGCAACCTGACTATTCACGGCGTGCAGGGGCATGTCGCCTATCCGCACCTTGCCGATAACCCTGTCCACCGCGCGGCGCCGATGCTGGCGGAACTGGTCAATATCGAGTGGGATAAAGGCAATGAGTTCTTCCCGCCGACCAGCATGCAGATCGCCAACGTGCAGTCCGGCACCGGCAGCAATAACGTGATCCCCGGCGATATGTTCGTCCAGTTCAACTTCCGCTTCAGTACGGAGCTGACGGACGAGATGATCAAATCCCGGGTGATCGCCCTGCTGGAAAAATACCAGCTGCGTTACAGCGTGGAGTGGTGGCTCTCCGGCCAGCCGTTCCTCACCGGACGGGGCAAGCTGGTGGATGCGGTCGTCAACGCGATTGAGCACTATAATGAGATCAAACCGCAGCTGTTAACCAACGGCGGCACCTCAGACGGACGGTTTATCGCGCGCATGGGGGCGCAGGTGGTTGAGCTGGGCCCCGTAAACGCAACGATTCACAAAATTAATGAATGTGTGAACGCCGCCGACCTGCAGCTGCTGGCGCGGATGTATCAACGCGTCATGGAACAGCTGGTCGCCTGACGAATTGACGTAAAGAGGAAGCGCGCATGGAATGGCTTATTAAACACTGGTGGATTCTGGTGCTGGTCTTTTTGGTGGGGGTAATTATCAACGTGATTAAAGATCTAAATCGCGTTGACCACAAAAAATTCCTCAACAACAAACCCGATCTGCCGCCGCACCGTGATTTTAACGATAAATGGGACGACGACGACGACTGGCCGAAGCACGACCAGTCGAAGAAACCGTAAGTTTGCCTTTATCGCGGTACCGCCCGCCTGTAACCCCGCTCTCCGGGGTTACAGCATTTCGATGATATCATCCCCTTTTGGCGTACTGCCGCTCAGCGCCTCATCAAAATAGTGCTTTGGCACGGTATAACGCAGACGCTCGATCGCCAACTGCATACTGCGATCGTCAATGGCATGCCCGAGATCGTCGACAATATCTAAGGTCACGTCGCCGCCCGCCTGCTGTAACGCCTCCTCGGCCGACACCGCCCACGCCAGGTCGATAACCCGATCTTCACCCCCGTGGATCAGGTGAATGGTAGTGGCCGTCGTTGCCGTCTCCGGCAGCGTCGCATAGCGGCCATTAAAGGCGATGACCCGCGAAGCCAGATCCGGCGCCGCTTTGATACTCTCCAGCGACATAATCGCCCCCTGAGAGAAACCGATCAGCGCGGTGGCCAGTGGACTGACGCCGCTCTTTTCCTGCCAGTAGCGTACAATTTCAATAAAGGTCGGCATAATGGCGTCGATGCGCTGCTGACGATTCTCTTCCGTCACCCCCTGCAGCGAAAACCACTGCCGACCGTTGGGGCCGCAAGGTTCCACCCCGCCAATGCTGACGATCAGCGCATCGGGAAACTGCGGTGCGAACCAGCTGCCGATTTGCCCCATGGAGACCGGGTTATCCCCTACGCCATGAAACAGCAGCAACAGCTGTTGCGCAGGTGTCGCAGGACTTTGAACAATAAAATGATCGTGTTTCATGGCTGTCTCCTTAGTGTTTGCGGGCAGTGTACGCCGCTCGCCAGATATGACCATGCCATTTAACTGAATGAGTTAGTTAAAAAAATTGCAGATGCGCCACCTGCTGACGCAGCGCATCAGCGCGCGCTGCATCAAGGAAGCGCAAGGCGTCAGCGGCCTCCCGACGCCATCTCGCCTGCAAGGCTTTACGCCCCGTCAGCTGCAGCACGGCGCAGAGTGCGGCCTCCTCTTTGCCCTGCAGTCGTCCCCGCAGGGCCGGCAACGGCATGTCGGCCTGCATCAGTAGGCGGTTGAGGCAGCCCAGCGCCGCGGCCAGCGGGCGGTGGGCGAAGGCAAAGCTCGCCGCTTCCAGCCAGTCCTCATCACTAAGCATAGCGTCTGCGACGGCCGGCAGCGGCGCGGATTCCTCTCGCCACGGGCGAAGCCAGTATTCATCGCGCTGCAGCCGCTGCGCCTCCCGCTGCGCCAGCTGGCGCCCTGCCGCGGTCAACGGATAGAGGGCCATCGCCGTATAGCAGCCGCTGCTGGCCTCGCGATGGGTACCCAGCCGTACGAGGGTAAACCCGCAGCGTTGCCAGAAGCGCCACAGCTCAGCGGTATAGCCGAAGCTGACGGAGAGATAGTCATAGCCAGCGGCATCGGCGGCGATATCGGCGATCATCTTCCGCCCCAGGCCTTCCCGCTGGCGGGTGGGATGGACAGCGATCCGACTGACCCGCAGCCCGCGCAGCGTCGCCGCCAGGGGACTGCCGCCGTGCGCCGCCAGCGACTGGGCGACCAGATTCCCGCGCGGCCGGCGAAAACCCGCCCATACCGCCCGGCTAAGTTCGCGAGAAAGTCCCCCCTCGGCCACTAGCCACAGGGCGCCCGCCACCGCGCCGCCGGCGCGAGCGCAGCGGAAAGCCTGGCCCGGAGCATCCATCATGCGCCGCAGATCGAGCGGGGAAGTTCGGTAATGCGCCCCGGACAATAGCTGGTACATCGCCTCCGGTAGCGCTGGCTGCGTTTGCCAGCAGGACTGATTGACCGCCTCCAGGGCTAGCTCCCCCATCGGCGCGTCGCGAAATGCTTCATCGTTAAAGATAAGCAACTGACTGATGGCTGACTCCAGCGGACAGCCCGCCGCCCAGCGGATCGGGGCGTTCAGGGTGAACGATTGCAGATGGGGCAGACTGGCGCAAAATTTCAGCAGGAACCCGCGACCGGTGCCCTCGTACCCTTGCACCGTCGTGGTGAGTAGCGTGCGGGGAAAACGGCTCACCAGTTGCCGGAGAAGCGGAGCCGGGATAGCCGCGGCCTCATCGACTATCAGCCACGCCGCCTTTTCTTTCGACGCCAGCAGCGCATCGGGCGCCATAAAGCGCAACGTCTCCCCGGCAAAGCTGGCCAGCACCTCGACAGCGCTACGCGTTGGGGCGGTGACGATGGCCTCGCCCCCAAGCTGGCGCAGGAGCATGCCCGCCAGCGCGGACTTCCCCCGTCCACGCTCCGCCGTCACCGCCGCGATACCGGGCGGCAGTCGTATCAGTTGCTCAAGGATTGCCGCCTGCTCGGCCTGCGGGCGGCCATCGGCGGGATGCCAGTCGGGACGCGGGGCGGCCAGCGGGAAACGTGGCCGGTCCGACTGCCGCCAGAGCAACACCTCCGGATCGGCGATAAACTGCCGACAGCAGCGGTGAACAAAGTTAGGGGTAACGATAGGGTCAGGCGTATCGCTCCAGCGCAGAGAGTCCTCATCCGCCCGGGTCGGCCAGTCGGCGAAGGGGGGCGTCAGCAGCACCAGCCAGCTTCCCGCCCGCAGCGTGCCGCTCAGGGCCGCCATGGCGGCCACATCAAACCCGCGCCGGGCATCGAAAAAGGCGTGCATCACTTCCCGCCCCAGCAGCGTTTTCAGCGCGCCGGGCGCCACGCAGGGCGCAGAACCCGGCTCGGGGCCAACCCACAGGCCATCGCCGCCGAGCCTCTCCCGTAGCGCCTGCGCCTGCTGCAGCGTCCAGCTCTCATCGCCGCTGAGCACCAGCAGGCGACGGATCCCCTCCCGCGCCATTTGCGCGGTGAGGTCAAGCAGCGCGTCCATCATGGGGGACGATTACAGCGCGCTGCCGAAGGTATTGCACTGCGCCGGATCGCCGCTATCGAAACCGCGTTTGAACCAGGTGTAGCGCTGTTTCGAGGTGCCGTGGGTAAAACTGTCCGGCACCACGCGTCCCTGGCTCTGCTGCTGTAGACGATCGTCGCCGATGGCCTCGGCGGCGTTCAGCGCCTCCTGCAGATCGCCAGTTTCCAGAATATCCTGCTGCTGCATATTATGACCCCAGACGCCGGCGAAGCAGTCTGCCTGCAGCTCCATCTTAACCGACAGGCGGTTGGCTTCGGCCTGCGTGGCATGCTGCTGTTGCTGGCGGACCTTCGGCTCAATGCCCAGCAGTTTTTGTACGTGATGACCCACTTCATGAGCAATGACGTACCCCTGGGCAAAGTCGCCGTCGGCGCCCAGTTTATTTTTCATCTCATCGTAGAATGACAGGTCGATATAGACCGTACTGTCGGCAGGACAATAGAAGGGGCCCATCACCGACTGACCGGTGCCGCAGCCGGTACGGGTCGCGCCGCGGTAGAGCACCAGCTTTGGCTGCGGGTACTGGCGGCCCATCTTTTCAAAGATCGGCCCCCAGGTATCTTCGGTGGTAGCCAGAATGACGGAAGTAAACTTCGCCGCTTCATCGTCTTTCGGACTGATGGAGCGCTGCGTGGAGGTCTGCTGCTGCGGCATCGGTTCGCCGGTCAACATGCCGGTCAAATCCACGCCGTAGTAGCCCGCCACCAGCACAATAATCAGCAGTACAATGCCGCCNTTCCCGCTCGGCAGACGGAAGCCGCCGCCCCCGCCGCCGCCAAACGGCGAGCCTGATTGTCCACGTCGATCTTCAACATTGTCGCTTTCGCGACGCCCTTGCCAGCGCATAAGCACCTCATTCCCTGTTATGTATCAATAGCAGAGATCGTAGGCGGTTCAGCGCAGGATTACCACAGGAAACAGCAAGAGACGCCAGAAGATGAGGCCATCTTCTGGCGGCGGGCGGGTTAGTCGAGCTTAACGCCCAGGCGGTGAGCCACTTCTTCGTAGGCTTCGATCAGGCCGCCAAGGCTCTGGCGGAAGCGGTCTTTGTCCATTTTATCGAGGGTGTTTTTATCCCACAGGCGGCTGCCGTCCGGCGAAAACTCGTCGCCCAGCACCACTTCGCCTTTGAACAGACCAAACTCCAGCTTAAAGTCCACCAGAATCAGACCGGCGTCATCGAACAGTTTTTTCAGCACGTCGTTGGCTTTGTAGGTCAGCTCGCGCATCCGCGCCAGATTCTCTTTACTCACCCAGCCGAAGGTTTCGCAGTAGGAGTCGTTGACCATCGGATCGTGCATAGCATCGTTTTTCAGGAACAGGTCGAACAGCGGCGGATTCAGCTCGATACCTTCTTCAATGCCTAAACGTTTTACCAGCGAGCCTGCCGCACGGTTACGCACCACGCACTCTACCGGCACCATATCCAGTTTTTTCACCAGACATTCGGTATCGGAGAGCAGCGCTTCCATCTGGGTAGGGATGCCCGCTTCTGCCAGTTTACTCATAATGAAATGGTTGAATTTGTTGTTCACCATACCTTTACGATCGAACTGCTCGATGCGCGCGCCATCACCTGCTGACGTATCGTTACGGAATTCCAGTACCAGCAGGTCCGGATTATCGGTGCTGTATACTGTCTTCGCCTTACCACGATACAACTCAGCTTGCTTTTTCATCTTTCACTACTCCAGTGATATTGA
>NZ_JAZARW010000001.1:3082338-3103687 GCF_036233805.1 Klebsiella sp. EMBS2024
ACGCACACGTTTGCGTCACTATACATNNNNAGGGCCGGATTGCTCCAGCCCTTTTGATTACTTGTTAAATGCGGCCTGGAATACGGCTACCAGGGCGTCATTTTGCGACTGCGTCAGGGTGTGGCCTTTCGGGTCGATAAACTGCAGGCTACTGCGGTTATCGAGGTCGCCGACCTGCAGTTTGTAGTCGCCGGAGACCAGCTGCGGGTCACGTGCGCCCAGCTCCTGCCAGCTGCTGTCAGACAGCGGCTTATAGGTCAGCGCCATGCTGCCCTGAGAGCGCGTGCTGTCGGTCACTTTCATCCCCACTTTCTCGAGGGCGCCCGGCAGACGCTGCCACACCAGGTTAAACGGCGCGCGAACAACGAGCATCGGCAGGCCGGTATCGTCGGCGGCGCTCTGCACGTCGAAGGTGGCCCCCGCGCTGCGCTGGGCGGCGTTCTGGGCGCTGGTGGCATTCATGTCAAGGCCTTCCGAAATGACGTTCAGCATAGCGGTGCTGTAGCGCTGCAGAGACGCCGGATCGGCAACCGGTTTACCCGCCTGCTCCAGATTCACCAGCTTAACGACCACCGCTTGCTGATAACCCTGCGGTTTGACGGAGATTTGATAACGACCGCGATACTGCTGATCTTCATCAAGACGGTTCCACTCAACCCAGTCGGTGTTCAGCGTCTGGCTCGCATCATCGCGCTTGGCGATAACGTAGTTCTTCGACTGAAGAATGCTGGTGACCTGTGCCCACAGCGAACCGCTGCGGCCGTTCTCGACCATCAGCGTCGCGGTATCGCCGTTAAACTGGGTCCGCGCACCGCTCACCAGCGCCAGCGGCTGCGCCGGCGGACGAATGTCCAGCGCTTTACCGACCGCGCCGGTGCTGTTAGCCACCGGAATATTGTAATCACCCACCTGAATCGGCAGGATCATCCCCGCCGGCGCGTGAAGTTCGCTCAACGGTGATGCCTGTAAATAGGCCTCATCACCGCTCACCTGACGCTTATAGCGCGAGTCGGAACTACAGGCCGCGAGGAGTAGAACCAGCGAAACACCCGCAACCTTCGCCAGGCGCGACTTCTGTACTGAGTAAGCCATCAAATCTCCCTAAACTTTACAGCAAACCGGCATGCTTCAGCGCGGCAGTGACGGCTTCACGACCATGATCGGTGATAGGCGTCATCGGCAAGCGCAGCGTATCGGTCGCCACAAGACCCAACGCCTTGCATCCCCATTTCACCGGGATAGGATTGGGTTCGACAAATAATTTTGTATGCAGTGGCATCAGACGCTGGTTAATCGCACGAGCTTCGGCAAATTGACCCGCCAGCGCCAGACGGCACATGTCGGCCATTTCGCGCGCCGCCACGTTGGCCGTAACAGAAATCACGCCTACGCCGCCGAGCTGCATGAAGTCCATACCGGTCGCATCGTCACCGCTCAGCAGAATAAAGTCGTCTGAAACCAGCTCTTTGATCTGGTGAACGCGACTTAAGTTCCCTGTTGCTTCCTTAATACCGACAATATTTTTAATTTCCGCCAGACGGCCAACGGTTTCCGGCAGCATATCGCAACCGGTACGGGACGGCACATTATACAGAATTTGCGGCAGGTCAGTATGTTCGGCGATAGCTTTAAAGTGCTGGAACAGGCCTTCCTGGGTCGGACGGTTATAATAAGGAGTGACCGTCAGGCAGCCAACAACACCGCTATCGTTAAAACGTTTGGTCAGGCTAATCGCCTCTGCGGTTGCATTGGCTCCCGTTCCAGCGATAACCGGAATACGCCCGTCGGCCAGCTCCAGCGTCATCATCACCACGTCGCCATGCTCTTCATGGCTCAGCGTTGCGGATTCACCGGTAGTCCCTACCGAAACGATCGCCGAGGTTCCGTTGGCGACATGGTAATCAATCAGTTTTTTCAGGCTTGTCCGGCAGACATTACCGTTTTCATCCATCGGCGTGACAAGCGCTACAATACTTCCCGTGAACATGGGCCATCCTCAGAGCAGAAGTGCGACAAGATTCTCAATGTTACGTTTGGAGCTGTAATAAAAGCAAGAGACCCGACGCCATCAGGGATGTTGTATGGCGGTTTTTTTTATGCTTTCCTAATGTTACCTCACCTTTTTAAAGGAAGAACAGGTTTGACAGCCTCATTACAACACTATCTGGTTATTACCGCCCTGGGGGCTGACCGTCCCGGCATCGTGAATACGATCACTCGCCACGTCAGCAGCTGCGGTTGTAATATCGAAGACAGCCGGCTGGCCATGCTCGGTGATGAGTTTACGTTTATCATGCTGCTTTCCGGGTCGTGGAATGCGATTAACCTGATCGAATCAACGCTGCCGCTGAAAGGCGCGGAGCTGGAGCTGTTGATCGTGATGAAACGCACCACTGCGCGCCCACCGCAGGCCATGCCAAACACCGTTTGGGTCCAGGTTGAGGTGCCGGACTCACCGCATATCATCGAGCGCTTTACTGCCCTGTGCGATACATGGAATATGAATATTGCGGAGCTGGTGTCCCGCACGCAGCCGGGAGACGGCGATTCCGCGCAGCTTTTTATCCAGATAACTGCCCACAGTCCTGCGACGCAAAATGCAGCAAATATCGAACAAGCGTTCAAAGCCCTATGTACAGAACTGAACGCACAAGGCAGTATTAACATCGTTAATTATTCACAGCATGATGAACAGGATGGAGTTTAACCCATGACCCCACTGAAAGCCGGTGATATCGCACCGAAATTTAGCTTACCGGACCAGGACGGCGAGGAAGTAAATTTAACCGACTTCCAGGGACAACGTGTCCTGGTTTATTTTTACCCGAAAGCCATGACCCCGGGCTGCACCGTACAGGCGTGCGGCTTGCGCGATAATATGGACGACCTGAAAAAAGCCGGCGTTGAAGTGCTGGGCATCAGCACCGATAAACCGGAAAAACTCTCCCGTTTCGCCGAAAAAGAGCTGCTGAACTTTACGCTGCTGTCTGATGAAAACCATCAGGTTTGCGAGCAGTTTGGCGTCTGGGGCGAAAAATCCTTTATGGGGAAAACCTACGACGGGATCCACCGGATTAGTTTCCTCATCGATGCCGATGGCAAAATCGAACACGTCTTTGATGATTTCAAAACCAGCAATCACCACGACGTGGTGCTGAACTGGCTGAAAGAAAACGCCTGATGCAAAGCAAGACGCCGGGAGAGGAAGCCCTCGCCCGGCGTCTTTTTTTATTCTCATTGCCTTAGTCGTCGACCGCCAAACCATCCGGCCAGGCATGCACCACTGCTTTAATCAGCGTGGCCAGAGGAATGGCGAAGAAGACGCCCCAGAATCCCCACAGTCCGCCAAAGATCACCACCGACAGGATAATCACCAGCGGGTGTAAATTGACCGCTTCCGAGAACAGCACCGGAACCAGCAGGTTACCGTCCAGCCCCTGAATAATCAGATAGACCGCAAACAGGCTCCAGAACTCGGTGCCAGCGCCAAACTGAAACAGCGCCACCCCCACCACCGGAATGGTCACCACAAACGCGCCGATATAGGGGATCAGCACCGAGAAGCCGACCAGCACCGCCAGCAGCAACGAGTAGTTGAGGCCAAAGAGGATAAAGCCTATCCAGGTGGCGACGCTGACGACAATCATCTCCAGCACCTTGCCGCGAATGTAGTTGGTGATCTGCTGGTTCATCTCTTTCCACACCTGCCCAGCAAGCCCGCGATTGCGCGGCAGAACGCGGCGCACCGCGTTGAGCATCTGCTCTTTATCCTTCAGCAGGAAGAAGACCATCAGCGGCACCAGCACCAGATAGACCGCCAGGGTGAGTAACCCCACCAGCGAAGCCAGAGAGTACTTAACCACCGAGTCGCCCACCGTCAGCATCCGGGTGCGCATATTTTCCGCCATCGCATCGATAATGCCGGCATCCATTAACGCCGGATAGCGCCGCGGCAGCGTGGCGGCGAAATCAGAGAGCTTATTTAGCATGCCCGGCATATCGCGGATGAGGTAGATCCCTTGCTGCCAGGCTACCGGCAGCACCACAAAGGCCAGCAACAGCAGGATGCCCACAAAGAGGATCAGCACCAGCGAGGTGGCCCAGGTGCGCGACAGACCGATGCGCTCCAGACGAACGGTCGGCCACTCCAGCAGATAGGCCAGCACGATAGCCACCAGCAACGGGGCCAGCAGGCCGCTGAAAAAGAACATAATGCCGAAACCGGCAAGCAAAATAACCAGCAGCGCTATCGCCTCAGGGTCGCTGAATCGACGGCGGTACCACTGCATTAACATCTCAAGCATAAAACCTTCCCTGAAGGGCCAAGCGGCGACAATCCGGGGAATTGTATCGAAATGTCACAAAAAAGACTTCGCTTTTTGATGCGCCGCAGTCAAACCGTTCTCCGCCATGAAGAACATATTTTCAAGGCGGCCAACGCCAGCTAAACTCGCTGGGATGCGGCCAGGGAACATTACGCCGCACAATCGGTCAAACTGGCACACCCACATTACAGGACAGAGGTTATGTTCAGGCAGTTGAAGAAAACGCTGGTGGCGACCGCGATCGCGTCGCTGACGCTGGGTTCGATAGGTCCTGCTTTTGCTGACTCCGCAGATACCCTGCCGGACATGGGAACCTCCGCAGGAAGCACGCTGTCAATCGGTCAGGAAATGCAGATGGGGGATTACTACGTCCGCCAACTGCGCGGTAGCGCGCCGCTGATCAACGACCCTCTGCTGGTGCAATATATCAACGGGCTGGGTATGCGTCTGGTGGCTCACGCCAACTCGGTGCGTACCCCGTTCCACTTCTATTTGATTAATAACGACCAGATCAACGCCTTCGCCTTCTTCGGCGGCAATGTGGTCCTCCACTCCGCCCTGTTCCGCTACTCTGATAACGAGAGCGAACTGGCCTCTGTCATGGCGCACGAAATCTCCCACGTGACGCAGCGGCATCTCGCCCGCGCGATGGAAGATCAGAAGCGCAATGCGCCGCTGACCTGGGTCGGTGCCCTGGGTTCGATTCTGCTGGCGATGGCCAGCCCGCAGGCCGGAATGGCGGCCCTGACCGGGACGCTGGCCGGCACCCAGCAGGGTATGATCAGCTTCACCCGCCAGAACGAAGAAGAGGCCGACCGGATTGGCATTCAGGTTCTGCAGCGCTCGGGTTTCGACCCGCAGGCTATGCCGATGTTTATGGGTAAACTGCTTGACGAGTCGCGCTACTCGACGCGACCGCCGGAAATGTTGCTCACCCACCCCCTGCCGGAAAGCCGACTGGCCGATGCCCGTAACCGCGCCAACCAGATGCGCCCGGTGGTGGTACAGTCCTCGGCGGACTTCTATCTGGCGAAGGCGCGTACCCTCGGGATGTACACCAACGGCGACAACAAGCTGGGCACCGATCTGCTGAACGCCTGGGATAAAGGCAATATCCGCCAACAGCATGNCGCCCAGTATGGTCGCGCTCTGCTGGCGATGGAAAGCAACAACTTTGACCAGGCACGCAAAACGCTGCAGCCGCTGCTCAACGCCGACCCGCAAAATGCCTGGTATCTCGATCTGGCCACTGATATCGACCTCGGACAGAAGAAAACCAGCGACGCCATCAATCGCCTTAAAAACGCCCGCGAGCTGCGTACTAATCCGGTGCTGCAGCTGAACCTGGCCAACGCCCTGCTGCAGGGCGGGCAGCCCGGGGAAGCGGCGACCATTCTGAACCGGTATACCTTTACCTATAAAGAGGATGGCAACGGCTGGGACCTGCTGGCCCAGGCGGAAGGCGCGCTGGGCAATCGCGATCAGGAGCTGGCGGCGCGGGCTGAAAGCATGGCGCTGGTCGGCCAGCTGGAGCAGGCGATTTCCCTGCTCAGCAGCGCCAGCTCGCAGGTGAAACTCGGTAGCCTGCAGCAGGCACGTTACGATGCCCGTATCGATCAGCTACGCGATCTGCAGGCTCGCTTCCGTCCCTATCAAAAAATGTAAGGAGACCCCATGACCGACGCGGTAAAAATTTACCATAACCCACGCTGCTCCAAGAGCCGCGAAACGCTGAGCCTGCTGCAGAGTCGCGGCATCGATCCTGAGGTGGTGCTTTATCTTGAGACGCCACCGGATGCCGGGACGCTGCGCCAGCTGCTGCAGCTGCTGGGTATGGAGAGCCCCCGCGAGCTCATGCGCCAGAAAGAGGATCTGTATAAATCGCTCAATCTGGCCGACCCGGCTCTCAGCAACGCGGCGCTGATACAGGCGATGGTCGACAATCCGAAACTCATCGAGCGCCCTATCGTCGTCAGCCGCGGCCAGGCGCGTATTGGCCGCCCGCCGGAACAGGTTCTTGAGATCGTAAGCTAACTCACCCGCGCCGCGCTTGCGCGGCGCTTTTTTTACGTAGGAGATTCCAGATCTTTCACGCCAATATCTCCCGCCCGCCGGACGGTGCTACTGTTCATCCATCGCTCAATCCACTGGACGGATGAACATGAAAAAGCCGACCTCCACGCCCCATGACGCCGTGTTTAAGACCTACCTCTCCCATCCCGATACCGCCCGTGATTTCCTGCAACTGTATCTGCCCGAGACGCTGCTTAAAGTGTGCGATCTGCGTACGCTGCATCTCGAGTCCGGGCATTTTGTCGAAGACGATCTGCGTCCCTTTTACGCCGACATTTTGTATTCCCTGAAAACCACGGCGGGCGACGGTTATATTTATGCGCTTATCGAACACCAGAGCACGCCCGACCGGCATATGGCCTTTCGTCTGATGCGCTACGCCATCGCCGCCATGCAGCGCCATCTCGATGCCGGCCACGATCGCCTGCCGCTGGTGATCCCTGTTCTCTTCTACCACGGTCTGGTGAGCCCCTATCCGTTCTCTCTGCGCTGGCTCGATGAATTCGTCGCTCCGGAGCTGGCCGGCCACCTTTATCACGGGGCGTTTCCGCTGGCGGACATAACCGTCATTCCGGATGACGAGATTGCCACCCACCAGCGCATGGCAACGCTGGAGTTACTGCAAAAACATATTCGACAACGCGATCTGGCGCAGCTCCTCGACAAGCTGAGCGAATTATTATTGACTGGACTGGCGACGGAATCGCAGGTACAAGCCCTGATGCACTATCTGGTACAGGCAGGCAACACGCGCGAGCCGATTAAATTCATTCGCGAGCTGGCGTTACGTACGCCGCAGCATAAGGAGACGTTGATGACGATTGCGGAATATCTGGAACAACAGGGGCTGGAGCGGGGCCTGGCGCAAGGCCGTCAGGAAGGACGGAAAGAAGAGGCGCAGCGCATCGCTGTCGCTATGCTGCACAGCGGCCTTCCGCGCGACCTGGTCGCCCGGTTGACCGGGCTGACGGAGCAGGAGCTGACTCCCCTGGCGGACTAAAGCTTAAGGATCTCTTTCACGAAGGGGATCGTCAGCTTGCGCTGAGCGGTAATCGAGGCATGATCCAGCTGATCGAGGGTCATAAACAGCGAACGCATCTCGCGATCCAGCCGCTTCAGCAGGAAGCGGCACACATCTTCCGGCATCTCGAAGCCGCGCAGTCTGGCGCGCAGCTGCAGCGCCTGCAGTTTGTCTTCATCCGACAGCGGCTGCAGCTTATAGATCTGCCCCCAGTCCAGCCGTGAGGCCAGATCCGGCAGGCCAAGATTCAGCTGCCGCGGCGGCCGATCGCCGGTGATCAGCAGCCGGGTTTTGCCTGATTCCAGGATCCGGTTATAGAGATTAAAGATGGCCATCTCCCAGGGCTCATCGCCGGCGACGCACTCGATGTTATCGATGCACACCAGCGCCAGCTGTTCCATCCCCTCCAGCACCTCGGGCACAAACCACGTCCGTTTATCCAGCGGCACGTAGCCTACCGCATCCCCGCGCTGGGAAAGCTCCGCGCAGGCGGCGTGTAACAGGTGGCTACGACCTGCCCCTTCACGTGACCAGATATAAATGTACCCGCTGTGTTCCTGGCGCAGTACGTTCTGGAGGGCGGCAAGTAGGGAAGGATTATCACCCGGCCAGAAACTCGCGAAGGTTTCGTCGTCAGGAAGATACAGTGGCAAAGAGAGCTGTGCCGGTGCGTTCAGATGGACCTCAACATAGGCTTACAGAAAAACGCGAAGAGTTTACCACAGATTTAGGTCAGGAGAGAACCGGGCGGGATCGCCGCCCGGTCAGGCGATCGTTATTTAAACTCTTCGCTATCCGCCGCGTCGAGGACCACCTCTTCCGGACGCAGGACGCTGATAAGCTTGAAAATCAGGCTGAGGGCGATGCCCACGATAGTCGCAAGCGCCATCCCTTTCAGCTCGGCGGCGCCAATGTGCACTTTAGCGCCGCTAACGCCGATGATCAGGATCACGGAGGTGAGGATCAGATTCTGCGCTTTACTGTAATCCACCTTCGATTCAATCAGTACGCGGATCCCCGAGGCGCCGATCACCCCGTACAGCAGCAGGGAAACGCCGCCCATCACCGGCACCGGGATGATCTGGATAGCCGCCGCCAGTTTGCCGACGCAGGAGAGCAGAATCGCAATGATCGCCGCGCCGCCGATTACCCAGGTGCTGTAGACCCGGGTAATCGCCATCACGCCGATATTTTCACCGTAGGTAGTGTTGGGCGTCGAACCGAAGAAGCCGGAAACGATCGTCGACAGGCCGTTGGCAAACATCGAACGATGCAGGCCCGGGTCGCGGATCAGATCGCGCTTAACGATATTGGCGGTCACCACCAGATGCCCCACGTGCTCGGCAATCACCACCAGCGCGGCGGGCAGTATGGTGAAGATAGCAAACCACTCAAAGCGCGGAGTGTAGAAAGTCGGCAGCGCGAACCAGTGCGCCTCGGCGATCGGGGTGGTATCGACCACGCCCATCACAAACGACAGCGCATAGCCCACCAGCACGCCGATCAGGATCGGAATAATCGCCAGGAAGCCGCGGAACAGCACGGATCCGAACACCGTCACCGCCAGGGTCACCATCGAGATAATAATGGTTTTACTGTCCGGTGACTGGCCGTCGGCCGGCAGCAGCCCGGCCATATTAGCCGCCACGCCCGCCAGTTCGAGGCCGATAACCGCCACGATGGCGCCCATCGCCGCCGGCGGGAACATCACATCCAGCCAGCCGGTACCGGCTTTTTTGACAATAAAGGAGACGAGGCAGAACAGCACGCCGCACATAATAAAGCCGCCCAGCGCCACTTCGTAGCCCAGCGGCAACAGCAGCAGCACCGGGGAGATAAAAGCGAAGCTTGATCCCAGATAAGCGGGAATTTTGCCTTTACAGATAAAGAGGTACAACAGCGTACCGATGCCGTTGAACAGCAGGACGGTGGCCGGGTTAATGTGGAACAGAATAGGCACCAGTACCGTTGCGCCAAACATGGCGAACAGATGTTGCAAACTAAGCGGGATTGTCTGTAAAAGCGGCGGTCTTTCACTCACCCCGATGGCACGGCGCGTCATAGTGTATTCCTCTGAGAGTCGTCTGTTATTTGCTGTGGATTACTTTTATTCAAAAAAAAGCCGACTCTCAAAGTCGGCTTTTTTCGCGGTATATTTTATTTCGTTCCAAAAATCTTGTCGCCGGCATCGCCGAGACCGGGAATGATATACCCGTGCTCGTTCAGTCCCTTATCGACAGAGGCGGTGTACAGCTCAACGTCCGGGTGGGCTTTCTCCAGCGCGGCAATCCCTTCCGGCGCCGCCACCAGCACCAGCACCTTGATGCTGGTGCAGCCGGCGTTTTTTAGCAGATCGATAGTGGCGATCATCGACCCACCGGTGGCCAGCATCGGGTCAACGACCAGCGCCATACGTTCATCGATGTTAGACACCAGTTTCTGGAAGTAAGGCACCGGCTCGAGGGTTTCTTCATTGCGATAGATACCGACCACGCTGATACGCGCGCTTGGCACGTGCTCCAGCACCCCTTCCATCATGCCAAGGCCAGCGCGCAGGATAGGCACAACGGTAATTTTCTTGCCCTTGATCTGCTCGACTTCCACCGGACCGTTCCAGCCCTCAATAGTGACTTTCTCAGTCTCCAGATCGGCGGTGGCTTCATAAGTCAGTAAGCTGCCCACTTCTGAGGCGAGTTCACGGAAGCGTTTGGTGCTGATGTCGTGCTCGCGCATCAGGCCCAGCTTGTGTTTGACGAGTGGGTGTTTGACTTCCACAATCTTCATTCTCTTTCTCCTCTGAGGGGCAGCCACAAAAAAAATCGCGGGATTATACCGCTTTTTGCGGATTGTGCCATACCCATCTTGCTTGACGTATATCAAGCAAAGTGATTTAGAGACAAAAAAACCGGAGGCGAGGCTCCGGCTTGGGTGCGGGGTGCAGTCCATACGCTTACGCGGGCCTACGTGTATTGTAGGTCGGTTAAGCGTTAGCGCCACCCGACTACGACAGGTTCTCCCCGTTGCTGGCAATTACCTGCTGATACCAGGCAAAGGACTTTTTCCGGCTGCGTGCCAACGTGCCATTGCCTTCATTATCTTTATCGACATAAATAAAGCCGTAGCGTTTTTTCATTTCCCCCGTGCCGGCGGAAACCAGATCGATACAGCCCCAGGGGGTGTAGCCCATCAGATCGACGCCATCCTCGACCACCGCCTTTTTCATCTCCGCGATATGAGCGGAGAGATAATCGATACGATACTGGTCATTGACGCTGCCGTCCGCTTCGCGGACATCAATCGCGCCAAAGCCGTTTTCGACAATAAACAGCGGCAGCTGGTAGTGATCCCAGAACCAGTTCAGCGAATAGCGCAGACCGACCGGGTCAATCTGCCAGCCCCAGTCCGACTTTTTGACGTACGGGTTGGAGACCAGGCTGGTGGTTTCATCATAATCAAGCAAGGGGTTGTCTTCGGTGGCTTTGGTAGCGAACGACATATAGTAGCTAAAGCCAATGTAGTCGACACAGCCCTCGGTTAACGCCTGACGATCGGCTTCGGTGATATCCAGAGTAAAGCCGCGGCGGGCAAAATAGTTGAGCAGATGCTGCGGATAGCGACCGCGCACGTGGACGTCGGTAAACCAGTAACGGCGGTGCATGGCGTTCATCGCCATCATCATATCGTCCGGGGCGCAGGTCAGCGGATAGATGGGGCACATAGCGATCATGCAGCCAATCTGCAGCGCCGGGTTGATCTCGCGCGCCGCTTTCACCGCCAGGGCGCTGGCCACCAGCTCATAGTGCGCGGCCTGGTACATCACCGGTTCCCGGTCTTCATCCGGCAAATATTTCAAACCGGAGTTGGTGAAGGGGGCAAAGTCCTCATGGAAGTTGGCCTGGTTGTTGATCTCGTTAAAGGTCATCCAGTACTTCACTTTATGTTGATAGCGGGTGAAGACGACCCTGGCAAAGCGCACGAAAAAGTCGATTAGCTTGCGGTTGCGCCAGCCGCCGTACTCGGTGACCAGGTGATAAGGCATTTCAAAATGCGACAGCGTAATGACTGGCTCAATGCCGTGTTTCAGGCATTCGTCGAACAGATCATCATAAAACTGCAGGCCAGCCTCGTTGGGCTCCAGCTCATCGCCCTGCGGGAAAATACGCGTCCAGGCAATCGAGGTGCGAAAACATTTGAAGCCCATCTCGGCAAACAGCGCCAGGTCTTGTGGATAACGATGATAAAAATCGATCGCCTCATGGTTCGGGTAGTTTTTCCCGGCCACCACGCCGTCGGTAATTTCCCGCGGCACGCCGTGGGCGCCGGCGGTCATCACATCCGCCACGCTGATCCCCTTGCCGCCCTCCTGCCAGCCGCCCTCTAACTGATGCGCTGCGACCGCGCCGCCCCACAGAAAACCTGCTTTAAATCCGGACATAGTCTCTCCCTAATGTCGATCGTCGTCTGGCGAACGATACAGCTGATTAAAATGGTAAACCGCGCCAATCAGGCCGGCATCGTTACCGTGACTGACGGTATCGAGATAGTCGGCAATGCCGAACCAGGCCAGATGCTGGCGCAGTAGCGTCAGAAATCCTGGGCGTTCCACAACGCCGCCACCGATAAAAATGGTCTGCGGATCGAAGATATGGACGAGGTTATAAAGGCCATGGCCCAGGCCATTGAAGAACTCGGCGACCAGACGCTGACAAACCGGGTCGCCGGCGTCATAGCGGTCGAAAATCAGTTCGCCTGTCACGCTATCCAGCGGCGCGCCAATATGTTGCGCATAGCGATGGCGCAGCACCCGCAGAGTGCAGTTCTCATTCATTGAATAGCGACGAGGATCGCGTCCGCCGGGACGGTCGGTAAGCATATAGCCGAATTCGCCGGCACGAAAACGCGCCCCGTTGATCAGCTGGTGTTGGCAGAAAATCGCCCCACCGATGCCAGTACCGATAGTGAGCACCAGAAAATTGGCCATCTCCGCCGCTTTGCCCTGCCAGCGCTCGGCCAGCAGCACACAGTTGGCGTCGTTTTCCACCGAGACCGGCAGCCCGGTTCGCGTCTCGAGCCACGATTTCATGGCGAAGTTATCAAATCGACGGATAGCGCCGCCCATGGTGATAAGACCGCTGTGCGGATCGATATAGCCCGGCGCGCTGATGGCTATTCCTTCACACGACGGATGGGCCGCCAGCCACGACAGCATTGCCTGTAAGATCCGATCGCCATCGCTGTCATTGATTGACTGCCTGGCGGTTTCCAGCAGCCTGCCGTCGCGGGCCATCACGCCCATCTTTAACGCGGTGCCACCGATATCAAATGCCGCAATCTTCATTCATCCCTCTCCTGACCCGCGTCAATCACCGACAAAATGCGTGGCAAACCAACACGGAAACCGGTTTCAGTCGTATAATGAGGATTCCTTTACGTAGAGGCAAGCACCAGACTGTACCCGGTTTCATTTTCGTGAGCAGTATCAAATTTAACCATTCATCAGCGGTTTTACGCCAACTGTAAAGCAGGCTCGCAAACGTTTGCTTTCCCTGTTAGAATTGCGCCGATTTTTCTTGCTTACCGCAAACGCGTGGAGACTTCGCAGTGACCGATAAAACCTCTCTCAGCTATAAAGATGCCGGCGTGGATATTGATGCAGGCAACGCTCTCGTCGACCGTATTAAGGGCGTGGTGAAGAAAACCCGTCGCCCGGAAGTGATGGGGGGACTGGGCGGATTCGGCGCGCTGTGCGCACTGCCGCAGAAATACCGCGAGCCGGTACTGGTCTCCGGCACCGACGGCGTCGGTACCAAGCTGCGTCTGGCAATGGATCTGAAGCGTCACGACACCATCGGTATCGACCTGGTCGCCATGTGCGTGAACGACCTGGTGGTTCAGGGCGCTGAGCCGCTGTTTTTCCTGGATTATTACGCCACCGGTAAACTGGACGTCGATACCGCAGCCAGCGTCATCAACGGCATCGCCGAAGGCTGCCTGCAGTCCGGTTGCGCGCTGGTCGGTGGTGAAACCGCAGAGATGCCCGGGATGTACCACGGCGAAGATTACGACGTGGCGGGTTTCTGCGTCGGGGTAGTGGAAAAATCAGAAATCATCGACGGCAGCAAAGTGACCGATGGCGACGTGCTGGTGGCGCTGGCGTCCAGCGGCCCGCACTCTAACGGCTATTCGCTGGTGCGTAAGATCATTGAGGTTAGCGGCGTTGACCCACAAACTACCGACCTTGACGGTAAACCGCTGGCCGACCATCTGCTGGCGCCAACCCGCATCTATGTGAAATCGGTGCTTGATCTGATCGCCAGCGTTGACGTCCACGCTATTGCCCACCTGACCGGCGGCGGCTTCTGGGAAAACATTCCGCGCGTACTGCCGGATAACACCCAGGCGATCATCGATGAGTCCTCCTGGCAGTGGCCATCCGTCTTCAACTGGCTGCAAACCGCCGGTAACGTCAGCCAGCATGAAATGTACCGTACCTTTAACTGCGGCGTAGGGATGATTATCGCCCTGCCGGCAGCGGAAGCGGACAAAGCGATTGCCCTGCTGAATGACAAAGGTGAAAACGCGTGGAAAATCGGGTATATCAAAGCCTCCGATTCCGAACAGCGTGTGGTCATTGCATGAAAAACATCGTGGTGCTGATTTCCGGTAGCGGCAGCAATTTGCAGGCGATCATCGACGCCTGCGGCCGGAAACAGATAAACGGCACCCTGCGTGCGGTATTCAGTAACAAGGCTGATGCGTTCGGCCTTGAGCGCGCGCGCCTGGCCGGCATCCCGGCCCATGCGCTGGCGCAAAGTCAGTTTGCCGACCGGGAAGCATTCGATCGTCAGCTGATGCATGAAATCGACGCCTACGCCCCGGATCTGGTGGTGCTGGCAGGCTATATGCGTATCCTTAGCCCGGCGTTCGTCAGCCACTATCAGGGACGTCTGCTGAACATCCATCCCTCGCTACTGCCGAAGTATCCTGGCCTGCATACTCATCGTCAGGTGCTGGAGAACGGTGACGAGGAGCACGGCACCTCGGTGCACTTCGTCACCGATGAGCTGGACGGTGGGCCGGTTATCCTGCAGGCCAAGGTGCCGGTCTTCGCTGGCGACAGCGAGGAGGAAATCACGGCGCGGGTTCAGGCCCAGGAACATGCCATTTATCCGCTGGTCATCAGCTGGTTCGTCGATGGACGTCTGCGCATGGCAGGCAACCACGCCTGGCTGGATGAGCGACAGCTTCCCCCGCAGGGCTATGCCGCCGACGAATGAACAACCAGCCCCGCATGTGCACATCGCGGGGCTTTTTTTTAATTAAAAGTGTTTACTAATCAAACATCTCACAGAAATAATTCTTCTTACTGTCATATTGTTGTGACACAGTAAATCGCTATGCAGAAAAATTCGTCATAATAGTCTACGTCCTGTGAGTAAAACGGAGTGTGAGCGGTAATGGGCCAGGAAAAGCTATACATCGAAAAAGAACTCAGCTGGTTGTCTTTTAACGAACGCGTGCTGCAGGAAGCGGCGGACAAGAGTAACCCGCTGATTGAGCGCATGCGCTTCTTAGGGATTTACTCCAACAACCTGGATGAGTTTTACAAAGTGCGCTTCGCTGAGCTGAAGCGCCGGATTATTATCAGTGAAGAACAAGGCAGTACCGCCCATTCTCGCCACCTGTTAGGCAAAATTCAGGCCCGCGTTCTGAAGGCCGATCAGGAATTCGATAGTCTGTATAATGAACTGTTGCTGGAGATGGCGCGTAACCAGATCTTCCTGATCAACGAGCGCCAGCTGTCCGTCAATCAGCAGGCCTGGCTGCGCAACTACTTCAAGCAGTATTTACGCCAGCATATCTCGCCGATCCTGATCAACCGCGAAACGGACCTCGTGCAGTTCCTGAAAGATGATTACACCTATCTGGCGGTGGAGATTATCCGCGGGGAAAACATCAACTATGCTCTGCTGGAAATACCGTCGGATAAAGTGCCGCGCTTCGTGAACCTGCCGCCGGAAGCGCCGCGTCGCCGCAAGCCAATGATCCTCCTGGATAACATCCTGCGCTATTGCCTGGACGATATTTTTAAAGGCTTCTTTGATTACGATGCGCTGAACGCCTACTCGATGAAGATGACCCGTGACGCCGAGTACGATCTGGTGCATGAGATGGAGTCGAGCCTGATGGAGCTGATGTCCTCCAGCCTCAAGCAGCGCCTGACCGCCGAGCCGGTTCGCTTCGTCTACCAGCGCGATATGCCGGATGCGATGGTCGAAATGCTGCGCGATAAGCTCTCCATTTCCAACTATGACTCAATGCTGCCGGGCGGCCGCTATCACAACTTTAAAGACTTTATCGGCTTCCCGAACGTCGGTAAGGCCAATCTGGTCAATAAGCCCATGCCGCGCCTGCGTCATCTGTGGTTTGATAAATTCCGCAACGGCTTCGACGCCATTCGCGAACGCGACGTGCTGCTCTACTATCCCTATCACACCTTTGAGCACGTGCTGGAGCTGCTGCGTCAGGCCTCCTTCGACCCCAGCGTATTGGCGATCAAAATCAACATTTACCGCGTGGCCAAGGATTCGCGCATTATTGACGCGATGATCCATGCCGCCCACAACGGTAAGAAAGTCACCGTAGTGGTGGAGCTGNAGGCGCGCTTCGATGAAGAGGCTAACATTCACTGGGCGAAACGCCTGACGGAAGCCGGAGTCCACGTTATCTTCTCTGCGCCAGGTCTGAAGATCCACGCCAAGCTGTTCCTTATCTCGCGTAAAGAAGGCGATGAGGTGGTGCGCTACGCCCACATCGGCACCGGTAACTTTAACGAGAAGACGGCGCGGATCTACACCGACTATTCGCTGTTAACCGCCGATGCGCGCATTACCAATGAAGTCCGCCGGGTGTTTAACTTTATCGAGAACCCCTATCGTCCGGTTAGCTTCGACTACCTGTTGGTGTCGCCGCAGAACTCGCGTCGTCTGCTGTATGAGATGATCGATCGCGAGATCGCCAATGCGCAAAACGGGCAACCGTCCGGGATTACGCTGAAGCTGAACAACCTGGTGGATAAAGGTCTGGTGGACCGACTGTATGCCGCCTCCAGCTCCGGCGTGCCGGTTAATCTGCTGATCCGCGGCATGTGCTCGCTGATCCCGGGTCTGGAAGGTATCAGCGAAAATATCCGCGTCATCAGTATTGTGGACCGTTTCCTCGAGCACGACCGGGTCTACTGTTTTGAAAACGGTGGCGATAAACAGGTCTGGCTCTCCTCTGCCGACTGGATGACGCGTAACATCGATTATCGCATCGAAGTTGCCGCTCCGCTGCTCGATCCGCGTCTGAAGCAGCGAGTGCTGGATATTTTTGATATCCTGTTCAACGATACGGTAAAAGCGCGCTATCTTGATAAAGAACTGAGTAACCGCTATGTGCCGCGCGGCAATCGCCGTAAAGTGCGCGCGCAAATGGCGATTTACGATTATCTCAAATCACTCGAACAACCCGACTAACCTATGCCAATAAACGATAACACCCCTCGGCCGCAGGAGTTCGCTGCGGTTGACCTTGGTTCGAACAGTTTTCATATGGTGATCGCCCGTGTCGTCGACGGCGCCATGCAGATCATCGGACGCCTGAAACAGCGCGTACATCTGGCCGATGGCCTCGATGAAAACTCGGTGTTGAGCGAAGAAGCCATGACCCGTGGGCTGAACTGCCTGTCGCTGTTTGCCGAACGCCTGCAGGGGTTCTCCCCCTCCAGCGTCTGTATCGTCGGGACGCATACGCTGCGTCAGGCGACCAACGCGGCGGAGTTTCTTAAACGCGCGGAAAAAGTGATCCCCTACCCGATCGAGATCATCTCCGGTAATGAAGAAGCGCGCCTGATTTTTATGGGCGTTGAGCACACGCAGCCGGAGCGCGGCCGCAAGCTGGTGATTGATATCGGCGGCGGTTCAACCGAGCTGGTCATTGGCGAAGATTTTGAGCCCCGCCTGGTGGAAAGCCGCCGCATGGGCTGCGTGAGCTTCTCGCAGGCCTATTTTCCTGGCGGCGTTATCAATAAAGAAAACTTCCAGCGCGCGCGCCTGGCGGCGGTGCAGAAGCTGGAGACGCTGGCCTGGCAGTTCCGTATTCAGGGATGGACCGTGGCGCTGGGTGCCTCCGGCACCATTAAAGCCGCCCAGGAAGTGCTGGTGGCGATGGGCGAGAAGGACGGATTTATTACGCCGGAGCGCCTCGAGATGCTGGTAAATGAGCTGTTGAAGCATAAAAACTTCGACGCGCTCAGTCTGCCCGGTCTCTCAGAAGACCGTAAAGCGGTCTTTGCGCCTGGGCTGGCGATCCTCTGCGGTGTGTTTGACGCGCTGGCCATCAAAGAACTTCGTCTGTCCGATGGCGCGCTGCGCGAAGGTGTCCTGTACGAGATGGAAGGCCGCTTCCGCCACCAGGATATTCGTAGCCGCACGGCACAAAGTCTGGCAAATCAGTACAACATCGATCGCGAACAGGCGCGCCGGGTACTGGAAACTACCACCCAGATGCTGGAGCAGTGGCAGGAGCAGAATCCCAAGCTGGCCAATCCGCACCTCGCGGCGCTGTTGAAATGGGCGGTGATGCTCCATGAGGTAGGGCTGAATATCAACCACAGCGGCATGCATCGTCACTCGGCCTACATTCTCCAAAATAGCGACCTGCCGGGCTTCAATCAGGAGCAGCAGATGCTGATGGCCACCCTCGTACGCTATCATCGCAAAGCGATCAAGCTCGACGATCTGCCGCGCTTTACGCTATTCAGGAAAAAGCAGTTTCTGCCGCTAATTCAGCTACTGCGCCTGGGCGTACTGCTGAATAACCAGCGTCAGGCTACCACTACGCCGCCGACGCTGCGCCTGCAGACGGAAGCTCACCACTGGACGCTGACGTTTCCGCACAACTGGTTTAGCCAGAATGCGCTGGTGCTGCTGGATCTGGAAAAAGAGCAACAGTACTGGGAAGGCGTGCCGGAATGGATGCTGAAGATTGCTGAAGAAGAGCCAGACGCCTGATCGTATCTCTGGCTATCAACCGAGCCGGGCGCTTACGCCCGGCTTTTTGCTGTTCAGCCGGTCATCTCCTCCGCCAACTGCGTCAGAGGTACCGGTACCCCGATATCATAGCCCTGCATATAATCGATCCCCAGCGTGATGACCGCCTGACGTATTTCCGGCGACTCCACATATTCGGCCACCACCTGCATGTTCTTCATACGCGCCAGACGACAAATAGAGTCCACGACCTGGTAATCAAGACTGCTGGCAAGCAGATTGCGAATAAAACTGCCGTCGATTTTAAGAATGTCGACGTTCATTGTTTTTAACCGGGCGTAGCTGGCGTAGCCGGTACCAAAATCATCGATCGCCACCCGGCAGCCCAGCGCCCGCAGATGTTCTAAAGTCTGGCAGACCAGCTCGGGATTGCTGAGCGCGTAGTTCTCGGTCAGCTCGAAAATAATCTGCCATGGCTCAATGTTGTAGGTCTGCAGCAGCGCTTCGACCTCCTGAGGAAACTGGCTGCGGCTCAGCGACACCGGAGAAAGATTGATCGCCAGCCGCAGACCGGGCAGCGCCCGCCGGTTGGCGTCCATAAAGGCCAGCGTATGCTCAATAACCCACTGGTCCACCCGCGTTGACAGCCCAAACTCGTGCGCCACCGGCAAGAACTCGTTTGGCCCCGTTAGCTCACCCGACTCCCCTTCCATCCTCACCAGCACTTCATGATAGCGATCGCCGCGAATGCCCTGGATAGGCTGCGCCATCAGGACAAAATGGTCATGTTCCAGCGCTTTGAGAATGCGGTTCATCATCACGACTTTATCTTTCAGATCCTGCTGAACATGGCCCGCGCCGCGGCGCTGTAAATTTTCCGGATGGCCGCTGGCTAACGACATGTCGGCAATGGTGTTCAACTCGCCAAGCAGTAAATACAGATGCTTGACCGGCGAGCGAACGCTGCAATAGCTCATGCCGATCCGCGGCTGCAGGGGGACCCCGTCCCAGTGGAAACGGAACTGTCGCAGGGAGCGGTCAATTAAGTGAATGCGCGCCTGGTGCCCTTCGCTATTGAGACGGAACACTAAATCGTGACCGGCAAGATGATATACCGCTTCGTTGGGCTGCAGCAGCGTTCTCAGATGGTTCGCCAGCATTTGCTTATACTGGATTCGCAAAAGTACCCCATAGTGGCGCCCCAGCAGTTCAAGCTCAGGAATGCGCAGAAAACAGAGCGTCGACCAGCTCGTGCCGTTGAGCGCCCGGCTTAGCGCCCGCAAGTTCGGCATATGAACCACCGGGTCGAGGAAGGCCATCTGCCGGACGCGAGCGTAGATCAGCCGCTGCTGTGTCGCCAGCATCGCCGTATAGGCGACAATAAACGAGAATACCAGATAGCTTGATGACGTGATCGCCAACTGGGTGTTATAGCTTGGGTAAATTGGTAAGTAACGGTAATGAAAATGGATCACGGCAATCAGCACCGGCGTCCAGATCAGTGAGATAAAGCGATAGCCAAAACGCATGGCACCCCAGAGCATCACCGGCATCAGCAATGACAACGTATAATTCGTACTAAATATGGTGCTGCTATCATTAAGCGGCATCAATAATAGCCACAGTAGCAGAATTAATACCGTCGCCCAGCAAATAATTTCAATTTTTTTTATTTTTGGATCAATTTGTAAGCGAACCTGAGAAATAAAGCCGCGTAAATGAAAAGGATTACGAATGACCCGTAACACAAAATAACACAGCGGCATGCCGGTCAGGCACCCTACCATTAGCGCCTGAAAGGTGATTAATGAACGTAAACTAAATGGCGTAACGCCGGTCATTTCCGTTGTGCGCGGATGGAGTCCAAGATATTCGGCAATCTGTGACAAAATCAAAAAAATGACCGAAGGGAGCAGCATTTGCCAGAACAGACGATGCGGCATCAGTCGGACGTTGCCGTGTGAGACCTGCTGACGCTGGGGGACAAAAATGCGGTAGCCGCCCCAGCAGAGCACGCAGGGGATAAGGAAATGGAACAGTACACCGATGGACTGCTCAAACATCATGCCGTGGGCCAGAGTTAACAGCAGGCCAATAATAATGCCAGGGATCGCCGCCCAACCAAAAAACATCATCAGGCTGAGCACCAGCGCCAGGGGAAGGTAATACAAAAATACCATATGACCATTGAGCATGGTGTAGGTATTCGCCCATCTGGCGACCGGTAATAACAGCGCAGGCAGAACGAGCGGTAAAGCCCACCACTTGTCGCGATATTGTTGATAGTATTTTAATAAATTCATAGGTGCTCTACAGAGTGCCTCTGCTCCCGCGAGGCATATTCAGGCAGGCATCCAACCACCCATGCTGACCGCGTAAATAATAACGACACGGTAACGTCCGCTGATTTTAGTGGCCAAGAGAAGGAGACTATTGATATAAATCAACAAATGCTGACGCCAACATTAATAAATCTTATTTTTCCCGACATTTCACGGCTAATAAAGTGAGCATGTAAATACGACGATTATCTTATATAACATTAATTAATGTTTTCACTGCCGCACTTTTACATCTGCATCAATTGACCCCATCTCGTTCCTGTGCCTTAATACCCCCATCGCCCATCTTCGGGTATACTTCAAGGATCCTTTTGTGAGTCAGGCACCCAGTATGCGTAAACGACATCGATTTAACCGTCGCATGACCCGTATCGTACTGCTTATCAGCTTTCTCTTCTTCTTTGGACGCTTTGTCTACTCCTCCATCGGCGCCTGGTACCATCATCAGGATAAAAAAGCGTCGCAGGAGTCATCGCTCACCGTCGAGCCCTCCCCCCGCGAGTAATCCTTTGATTCTAATACTGCAAGCGCCACACTCCGCAGGCAGAGCCGCTC
>NZ_JAZARW010000001.1:3103693-3116635 GCF_036233805.1 Klebsiella sp. EMBS2024
GAAGTACTGTCTTTGATGCGGTAATTTTGCCGTCGGCGATTTATAAGCGCACGGTATGCAGCAGGCGCAGCATTTCAGCGATACCTTTTGTCACAATTTTGTCCTGACGCATGACTACCGCCAGCTGTCGGTATAGCCGCGGCGCCAGCGAGTGTACGCGTAATCCGTCGCGATCCTCCACCCGCACCACCGCCATGCGGGGCACGATGCTGTAGCCCAGCCCTGCCCGCACCATGCGCTTAATCGCCTCGATGCTCCCCAACTGCATTACCGGCGTCACCGCCAGTCCCGCCGAGCGGAACCAGCGGTCAATCAGATCCCGCGTGCCGCTACCCGCCTCGAAGGCAATGAGCGGCTGCGCCTGCAGCTCGGCGGGAGTATAAACCGCCGGCATCTCCGTCTCGCGGCTGGCATAGATGGTCACGAACTCCTCATCTAACATCGCAGTCACCGCCAGACTGCGCCCCTGCACGGGCAGCGTGACCAGCCCGAGATCGAGCCGGTTTTCTTCCACCGCGCGGACGATATCCAGCGTGTTGCCGGTGGTCACCCCCACCGTCAGCAGCGGGCGCTGCTGACGAAGATGCTGCAGCAGCGGTGGAAGAAGATGAATGCAGGCCGTCGCGCCTGTCCCCAGCGTCAACGATCCATTAACCTCCTGACTGAATGCGCTGACCGACTGCACCGCGCTATTCACCGCCCGATCGATCTGCTCGCTGTGGGCCAGCAATGCCATTCCTGCCGCCGTCGCCTTGATCCCACGTCCGGTTCGCTCCAGCAGCCTGGTCTGTAAAAACTGCTCCAGCTGACGTACCTGCAGGCTGACGGCAGGTTGGGAGATCCCCAGCGCGTCGGCGGCGGCAGAAAAGCTGCCGCGCTGTACGACCAGCCGGAAGGTCGCCAGATTTCCCAGGTTCAGTGTTGTCATAAAAGTTTCTCTTATACCGCGCATAAGGTGGCCGCTCTGCCAGAACAATAGCCTGCCGGGTATGCTCAGGACAACTGTCTTAACGGAATGAAAAACCATGGAAATAAACGCTATTCCCCGACGCCTTGCCTTCACCGCGGGCGGTCAGCAACTCATCAACTGGGGGATCTCTTTTTATATGCCCGGCACCTTTGCCGGGGCTATTGCCGCCGACAAAGGATGGTCCTTGCCGCAGATCTATCTCGGCCTGACGCTTGCGATGCTGATGATGGCCGCTGTCTCCCCGTTCGTTGCCAGGCTGCTGGCTCGCTTTGGCGGAAGACTGGTGGTCACCAGCGGTACCTTACTGATAGCCGCCAGCTGCGCCATGATGGCCTGGAGCCCTTCGCTGGCCGGCTGGTACGGCGCCTGGCTGCTGACCGGCATCGGCATGCGGCTCTCACTGTATGATGCGCTGTTCGCCGCAGTGG
This sequence comes from Klebsiella sp. EMBS2024, assembly GCF_036233805.1. NCBI lineage: Bacteria > Pseudomonadati > Pseudomonadota > Gammaproteobacteria > Enterobacterales > Enterobacteriaceae > Klebsiella > Klebsiella sp. EMBS2024. Next base: position 3,105,092 of record NZ_JAZARW010000001.1, read on the forward strand.
TGAATCTGTACGGTCAGCAGGCGCGGAAAACTATCTCTCATATCACTCTCGCTGGCGGTCTGGCCTCTGCCCTCTTCTGGCCGCTGGGCGAGGCGTTATTAACCATCATGCCCTGGCAGAATGCCCTGCGGATCTATGCGCTGTTTGGCCTGCTGAGCGCATGGCTGAGTTATCAACTGCCTCGCCAGCGGCTCAGTTCAGCGGCGAAATCACCAGCCTCGCCAGCGACAGCAGAGGGCGACCGGCGTAACGGGGCGCGTTACGCGATCTTTATTGCGCTGATCACCTTCATCTCTAACGGTACCTCTACCCATCTGCCGGAGTTTATCAGCCACTTTGGTCTGCCGGTTGCCGTCGGTATGCTGTGGGGATTCGGCCAGACCGGCGCCCGGCTGGGGGAAGTGCTGGCCGGTCCCCGGGCCACCTCACTCACGCTAACGCGTTTTACTGCGCTCGCCATGCCGCTCTGTTTTCTCCTTGGATTGAGCAGCACGACCTTTGCCGGATGCGCAGCCGGGTTTGTGCTGGGCTATGGCGCGATTAACGGGCTGGTGACGATTGTCAAAGCGACGCTGCCGCTGGCGCTGTTTAGCGCAGAAAGCTACGCCAGCCGCACGGGTCTCCTGCTGATCCCCGGGCAACTGATGGCAGCTGTTTCACCCTTTGCCTACGCATGGCTGAACCACCGGCTGGGCATTATCGGCGGAATGTGGGTGTCCACCGGGTTAACGTTGATCGTTGCCGGACTGGCGCTGGCGATGGTGCGCGAGGCGGGTAAGGCGCAGGATGAACGTAATGTAGAATATCCGGCAGCGGCCGTTGACCAACCGATAGCCAAAAACAACCTTGCTGAAGAGTAAACGTGGATCACTACGCCCTTGATAATTTACGCCTGCGCTTATAGCCATATGGCAGGCATTATTCATACTATAAATTTTTAATGAAAATACATTCACCAAATCAATAATGAAATTTTTAAGAGAATAGCAGGGCATGCTGTCACCTGCGAAAAATAACGATACCGCCTGTATTTTTCGCTTGCATAATGATCCAAAAAATAAAGCCAGTCGCCATCGGTAACATTAGCCACACCTCCGGTAACACAATTAGCTTTACTCTCTTCCTCATCGAAAACGTTCGAGCATAGCAAAGAATGAGCGCTAATTTTAATACCGTAGCAAAACCCGGCGGCAATCGATGCAATCTGGCCTGTCGGTATTGCTTTTATCTGGAAAACGAGGTTCCGCGTCCAGGGTATGCCACCATGGACGACCTCACGCTGGAAGCGTACATTCACAACACCATTTCATCGACCCCCTCGCAAAACGTCGAGTTTTGCTGGCAGGGCGGTGAGCCTACCTTATGCGGGCTGGATTTTTTTGCAAAGGTGGTCGAGCTCCAGCAGCGTTACCGTGGTAACAAAATCATCGCCAACAGCCTGCAAACCAACGGCATCTTGCTGAACGATAAATGGGCTCGTTTTTTGCGTCGTCATGGATTTCTGGTCGGATTATCCATTGATGGCCCTGCGTCACTCCACGACACCTGGCGTACGACGGGCTGCGGAAAACCCACCTGGGAAAAAGTTGTGCAGGCCATACGCTGCCTGCAGCAGCATGACGTTCCGGTAAATGCCATGGTGGTGGTCAGCCGCCAGTCTGCAAGCCAGGGGAAAAGTCTCTATCGCTGCCTGAGCCGCGAGCTAAACCTTCACCATCTCCAGTTTATTCCTCTCGTTGACTCCCCTGCTCCCTGGTCAGTTACCCCTGAGGGCTGGGGCAAATTTTTGTGCAGTGTTTTCGACGACTGGCTGGAAAACGATGTTGGCAGGGTGTTTATCCAGTACTTTGATAATCTGCTCGGCGTATGGGCCGGCCAGCCCGCCACGCTCTGCACCATGCAGCCTGGCTGTGGGCAGAGTTTACTGGTGGAGCAAAACGGCGATGTCTACAGCTGCGATCACTTTGTCTCAGCGGAATATAAACTGGGTAATCTGAAGCAAGATGCTATGGCAGCGATGGCGAGCTCGCCATTTCAGCAACAGTTCGGGAAGCAAAAGGGCCAACTCTCTGCCCGCTGTCAGAGCTGCCACTGGCGCTTTGCCTGCCATGGGGGATGCCCTAAACACCGTTTTACCATCCATGACGACGAAGCACAGAATTACCTGTGCAGCGGCTATTTAACTTTTTTCGGCCATATCACGCCCTATATGAACGTCATGCGAAGGCTTTTATTAAATTGCCAGCCGCCCGCGCTCATTATGAGTCTTATCCCGGAGATTCGGCAAAATATATTACAATTAACGGAGTCTGAAGATGAAAGAACCAAATAAAATAGATGGAAATCGCCGCGATCTCCTCAAAGGTCTGGGGATTGCCGCTGTCGTGAGCCTGTTACCAGAGACGGGAAACGCCGCACAAAATAATGCCGCCCCGAAAGCGGCATGGGATATTCCTTTCACCGGCGAAATCCCTGACACACTGCCCGAAGGCTACAATATTTTACTCATAACCTGCGATCAGGAACGTTATTTCGAGCGGTATCCCTTTCCGGTGCCGGGCCGGGAACGCCTGATGAAAACGGGTATCACTTTTACCAATCATCAGAACACGGCCAACGTTTGTACGCCATCGCGCTCTGTCATGTACACCGGGCTCCATATGCCGCACACCCGGATGTTTGATAATCTTGGCTTCCCCTGGATGAATTACGATCTGGACCCGGAATTACGTACCGTGGGCCATATGATGCGTGAACTGGGTTATTACACGGCGTATAAAGGTAAATGGCATCTTACCCGGGAGATCGATCAGCCGGTCGCTGGTAAATCGGTAGAAGAAATGGACCTGGGCGAGATCCCGACGCCGCGACTGCATGAAATTATGGAAAAGTATGGTTTCTCTGATTATCACGGCATTGGCGATGTCATCGGGAAAAGTAAGGGAGGCTATTTCTTTGATTCAGTCACCACGGGGCAGACCATTAGTTGGCTACGTAACACCGGCCGCCCGCTGAATGATGAAAATAAGCCCTGGTTCGCGGCAGTAAACCTGGTTAACCCCCACGATGTCATGTTTATCGACACCGATGAGCATGGTGAGCAGGTGCAGTGGAAAGGGCCAATGGATAAAGAAAACCACACCCTGCTGCCAACCCAACCCCCGCACAACCAAATCTATCAGCAAAGCTGGCCAGACTATCCGCTGCCTGCAAACCGCCATCAGCCGCTCGATGAGCCTGGCAGACCTGCCGCCCATAAAGAGTACCAGAATGCCAGGGCGGTGATGGAGGGACAGTTCCCCGATGAAGACCGGCGCTGGCGCAAATTACTGGATTATTATTTCAACTGTATTCGCGACAATGACCAGCATCTTGAGGCGATTCTCAATGAGCTGGATAACCTGCAGCTGACGCAAAATACGATTATCGTCTTTACCGCCGACCATGGGGAACTCGGTGGCTCCCACCAGATGCATGGTAAAGGTTCCTCGGTGTACAAAGAGCAGATCCATGTGCCGATGATCATTCGCCATCCGGCGTATCCGGGAAATATCCGCTGCAACAGTTTGACCAATCATCTGGATTTAGTACCGACCCTGATTGGTCTGACTGGACGCGATCGCTCGCTGCGAGAGAAAGTCCTGGAGGGCAGAAAAGGCCGGGATATGAGCCCATTACTGGCGCATCCTGAGCAAGCGGGCTTAAATGCGCTGCGTCCGGGTTCGCTTTATTGTTACGGCATGATCCTGTATATGGATGCGCAATACACGGCAAAATTCAGAAAGCTGGCTGGAGAGAAACTCCCGCACGATCAATTTAAAAAAGCGATCGCGTCACTCCATCCTGATTTTTCCCATCGCTCAGGGATCCGTATGATCAACGATGGACACTATAAATTTGCCCGCTACTTTTCGCTCAAGCAGCATCATATTCCTGCTTCCCTGGCCGAGCTGCTGGAGAATAATGATGTTGAACTTTTCGATCTGGTTAACGACCCCGAAGAAAATCATAACCTCGCCCGGGAGCCAGAGAAATACCGGGATCTGTTAATGACAATGAACGATAAACTCAATCAGCTCACTGCCGCTGAGATTGGCGAAGATGATGGCAGCTATATGCCCCCGTTTGAAGGAAGCCAGTGGGATCTGACGGCGGCCCAGATGCATCAATATATGCGCGATTAGCGCTTGCCGTCAGGTGGGAGATCTTAATGTAGCAGCTATAAAAAAACCCTCTGTAAACACAGAGGGTTTCGTTTTACTCAGCTAACGCCGGGGATTATTCCCACTCAATCGTTGCTGGCGGCTTGCCGCTGATGTCATACACCACGCGGGAGATACCGTTCACTTCATTGATGATACGGTTGGAGACGCGGCCGAGGAAATCGTACGGCAGGTGTGCCCAGTGCGCGGTCATGAAGTCGATGGTTTCCACCGCACGCAGGGAAACCACCCAGTCGTATTTACGGCCATCGCCCATCACGCCGACGGAACGAACCGGCAGGAACACAGTGAACGCCTGGCTGACTTTGTTATACAGGTCAGCTTTGTGCAGCTCTTCGATGAAGATAGCGTCCGCACGACGCAGCAGGTCGCAGTACTCTTTCTTCACTTCGCCCAGCACGCGCACGCCAAGGCCGGGGCCCGGGAACGGGTGACGGTAGAGCATGTCGTACGGCAGGCCCAGTTCCAGGCCGATCTTACGCACTTCGTCTTTAAACAGCTCACGCAGCGGCTCAACCAGGCCCATCTTCATCTCTTTCGGCAGGCCGCCCACGTTGTGGTGAGATTTGATGACGTGCGCTTTACCGGTGGCGGAAGCGGCAGACTCGATAACGTCAGGGTAGATGGTACCCTGCGCCAGCCATTTGACGTCGTCCAGCTTCAGCGCTTCTTCGTCGAACACTTCCACGAAAACGCGACCGATAATTTTACGCTTCGCTTCCGGATCGCTTTCACCCGCCAGCGCGTCGAGGAAACGCTGCTCGCCTTCAACGTGAACAATGTTCAGACCAAAGTGGTCGCCGAACATCTCCATCACCTGCTGCGCTTCGTTCAGGCGCAGCAGACCGTTGTCCACGAATACACAGGTCAGGTTTTTGCCGATAGCGCGGTGCAGCAGCATCGCGGTCACCGAAGAGTCCACACCGCCGGAGAGACCGAGGATCACTTTGTCGTCGCCAACCTGCTGACGGATACGCTCAACGGCGTCGTCAATGATTTTCGCCGGGGTCCACAGCGCTTCGCACTGGCAGATGTCGCGCACGAAGCGCTCCAGCATACGCATTCCCTGACGGGTGTGGGTCACTTCCGGGTGGAACTGCACGCCGTAGAAGCGTTTTTCTTCGTTGGCCATAATGGCGAACGGGCAGTTGTCGGTGCTGGCGACGGTCACGAAGTCCGCCGGGATGGCGGTCACTTTGTCGCCGTGGCTCATCCACACGTCCAGCAGCGGTTTGCCGTCTGCGGTCAGGGAATCTTCGATACCGCGCACCAGCGCGCTGTCGTTAACCACTTCAACCTGCGCGTAACCAAACTCACGCTCGTTAGAACCTTCTACATGGCCGCCCAGCTGCATCGCCATGGTCTGCATGCCGTAGCAGACGCCAAATACCGGCACGCCGGCTTCGAACACATACTGCGGCGCGCGCGGGCTGTTCTCTTCGGTGGTGCTTTCCGGGCCGCCGGAAAGAATGATGCCGCTTGGATTAAATTCGCGGATCTGTGCTTCCGTGACATCCCATGCCCACAGCTCACAGTAGACGCCCAGCTCACGCACGCGACGCGCCACCAGCTGAGTATACTGAGACCCGAAGTCGAGGATGAGGATGCGATGTTTATGAATGTTTTCCGTCATTGACGCTAATTCCGAGGCAAGTGAAACAGAGTAAATAAATCGCCCGACGCAAGGTCGGGCGAAGAAATCAGGAGCCCAGACGGTAGTTCGGGGACTCTTTGGTGATGGTCACGTCGTGAACGTGGCTTTCCTGAATGCCCGCACCGCTGATGCGTACGAATTCAGCTTTGGTACGCAGCAGGTCAATGGTACCACAGCCGGTCAGACCCATACAGGAACGCAGACCGCCCATCTGCTGGTGAATGATCTCTTTCAGGCGGCCTTTATAGGCCACGCGGCCTTCGATACCTTCCGGCACCAGTTTGTCAGCGGCGTTATCGCTCTGGAAATAGCGGTCAGAGGAGCCTTTAGACATCGCGCCAAGAGAGCCCATCCCGCGGTAAGATTTGTAAGAACGGCCCTGATAGAGTTCGATTTCACCCGGGGACTCTTCGGTACCCGCCAGCATGGAGCCAACCATCACCGCCGCCGCACCGGCGGCGATCGCTTTGGCGATATCGCCGGAGAAACGGATACCGCCGTCAGCGATAACCGGAATACCGGTCCCTTCCAGCGCTTCCACCGCGTCGGAAACAGCGGTGATCTGCGGCACACCCACGCCGGTGACGATACGGGTAGTACAGATGGAGCCCGGGCCGATGCCCACTTTCACCGCGCTGCAGCCAGCTTCCGCCAGCGCGCGTGCGCCTGCGCCAGTGGCGACGTTGCCGCCGATGATCTGCAGGTCAGGATATTTCGCGCGCGTTTCACGGATACGCTGCAGAACGCCTTCTGAGTGACCGTGCGAGGAGTCGATCAGCAGAACGTCAACGCCTGCCGCTACCAACGCGTCTACGCGCTCTTCGTTGCCGGCACCAGCGCCGACCGCCGCGCCTACGCGCAGACGGCCCTGCTCATCTTTACAGGCGTTCGGTTTACGTTCTGCTTTCTGGAAGTCTTTGACGGTGATCATGCCGCGCAGGTGGAAGCTTTCATCCACGACCAGCGCTTTCTCAACGCGTTTTTCGTGCATCTTAGCGAAGACCACTTCACGGCTTTCGCCTTCACGAACGGTGACCAGACGCTCTTTCGGCGTCATGTAGACGCTGACCGGCTGGTTCAGATCGGTGACGAAACGCACGTCGCGGCCGGTGATGATGCCAACCAGCTCGTTTTCTTCGGTAACCACCGGGTAGCCGGCGAAACCGTTGCGCTCGGTCAGCTCTTTCACTTCACGCAGAGTGGTCGTCGGCAGAACGGTCTGCGGGTCGGTGACCACGCCGGACTCATGTTTCTTCACGCGACGAACTTCTTCCGCCTGGCGCTCGATGGACATGTTTTTGTGAATAAAGCCGATGCCGCCTTCCTGTGCCAGGGCAATAGCCAGACGCGCTTCCGTTACGGTATCCATGGCTGCGGAGAGCATAGGAATATTCAGACGAATGGTTTTCGTCAGCTGAGTGCTGAGATCGGCAGTATTCGGCAGAACGGTAGAATGAGCGGGAACGAGGAGGACGTCGTCAAACGTCAGGGCTTCTTTAGCGATACGTAGCATGGGCAATATCTCGACCAGGGTGGATAAATATTGCCGTGGCATTATACAGAGCGTAACCGATTGCATCTACCCTTTTTTGCAAATAATACTTGCCATCCCCTCTGAGCGCGTTACTATCGACTGAATAACCTGCTGATTTAAAGTTTGATCTTGCTCACATGTTACCCTCTCAATCCCCCGCAATTTTTACCGTAAGCCGCCTCAATCAGACGGTGCGTCTGCTGCTTGAGCGCGAAATGGGCCAGGTTTGGATCAGCGGCGAGATCTCTAACTTCAGCCAGCCCTCCTCCGGCCACTGGTACTTCACCTTAAAAGACGATAACGCCCAGGTGCGCTGCGCGATGTTCCGCAACAGCAACCGCCGGGTCACGTTCCGCCCGCAGCACGGGCAGCAGGTGCTGGTTCGCGCCAACATCACGCTGTATGAGCCGCGCGGCGACTACCAGATTATCGTCGAAAGCATGCAGCCCGCCGGCGAAGGGTTGCTGCAGCAGAAGTATGAGCAGCTGAAAGCGCAGTTAACGGCGGAAGGACTGTTTGAGCAAAAACATAAGCAGGCGCTCCCCTCTCCCGCCCACTGCGTCGGCGTCATCACCTCGAAAACCGGTGCCGCGCTGCACGATATTCTCCATGTCCTCAGGCGCCGCGATCCCGNGCTGCCGGTGATCATCTACCCAACCGCGGTCCAGGGTGACGACGCCCCCGGGCAGATTGTGCGCGCCATCGCGCTGGCCAACGCGCGCCAGGAGTGTGACGTACTGATTGTCGGACGCGGCGGCGGTTCGCTGGAGGATCTGTGGAGTTTTAACGATGAGCGGGTGGCGCGGGCTATTTTCGCCAGCCAGATCCCTATTGTCAGCGCCGTCGGCCATGAAACCGACGTCACGATCGCTGATTTTGTTGCCGACCTGCGGGCACCGACTCCCTCAGCCGCCGCGGAAATCGTCAGCCGCAACCAGCAGGAGCTGCTGCGCCAGCTGCAGTCCGGACAGCAGCGGCTGGAAATGGCGATGGACTATTTCCTCGCCAGTCGCCAGCGCCGTTTTACCCAGCTGTTCCATCGCCTGCAGCAACAGCATCCACAGCTGCGCTTGGCCCGCCAGCAGACCGCCCTGGAACGCCTGCGCCAGCGGATGCGTATCGCCGTGGAGTCACAGCTTAAGCGCGCAGAACAGCGGCAAAAGCGCACCGTTCAGCGTCTGAATCACTACAACCCGCAGCCGCGGATCCACCGCGCGCAGTCGCGGATCCAGCAGCTGGAATACCGGCTGGCGGAAATTATGCGTGGCCGCCTCAGCGAGCGGCGTGAACGGTTTGGCAACGCGGTGACCCATCTGGAGGCGGTGAGCCCCTTAGCCACCCTGGCGCGGGGCTACAGCGTCACCTCGGTGAGCGACGGTACGGTGCTGAAGCAGACAAAACAGGTCAAAACCGGCGATCGGCTCACCACCCGCCTGAAAGACGGCTGGGTCGAAAGCGAAGTGAAGCAGATCGCGCCGGTGAAAAAAACGCGGGCCAGAAAGCCTTCGCCCACTAAACCAGCGGAATAAATTCCACCCGTTTTTTCGAGATAAGGCCATGCCCATGCTGGCAAAAGTAATCCACCGCGCCGCACGCCTTCAGCACCTCCAGCGGCTGGTGGCATTCCGGGCAGCGGGCCTCAAGGGTAAATACCCTTTCGCACTGGGCGCAATGCGCGCTACTGCCTTTGACATCTAACGGCGCGTGGCACAGAGGGCAATCAAGTTCCATAACCATTCCTTTCAACGTTTATCTGCACCTATTTTATCATGTTCCGGGTTTAATGCGGGCCGCGTAATTGCTGCTGCAACCTGAGCAGCCATTCCACTTCCTCAAGCCTACGCTGCGTTAGCCCGGCCACGCTGTCCGGCGCCCGGATAAACAGATTATCAGCGCCGAGGATCTGCTCATCAAGACAGTGCGTATAGATCGCCCCGGGCCGGGTCCAGCGCTGCACCCGCTCGCCGTCCTGTAGCGTCACCACTTCGCCCTCAGGGGCGCGATCGAAGGTAATTATTCGCCCGTCCCGCAGTCCTATCCGCATTCCCTTTTGCCCGCCCGCGGGACCCGCGTATTTGTTGAGCCAGATATTGAGCGGGATAGTGCCCAGGGTTCCCTGCAGATGCGCCTCCCCCTCGGCAGTGCTCGTATCCCCAGGAGCAATGTCATGGCCGAGGCGGTCTTTCGCCACCCGAAGGGAAAGGCTCAGCGCCGTATCGCCTCCGCTGGCGTGCAGGGTTTCGCGGAGCATCGCCAGGACATGGGTGCCGATATCGAGGATCACCCCATCAGGGTGACGCAGCTGCCGGGTATCCAGCTCCCCGGTGGCAAAATTGAGTGCGACCGGCTCACCAGCGCTGTTAAAGCCGCTTAGCTCCTGCAAATAACCTTCGATCCAGACGATATCCTGCGCTGACAGGTGCGGCGGAGGCAGGCCGCTGGCCTCCCCTTCCGCCCGCCACAGCGGGCCAGGAGCGTTCAGCGCAACGCCTCGCGCCATCCAGTGGTCAAGAGCCAGCACCCGCGCGGCCTGCTCAGTCGGCGCCAGCAGCGCCCGCAGCCGGGCGGCCTGCTCAAGGTTGGCCACGATCGGCTTTTCCACCACGATGCGGGAAATGCCGCTGGCTAACGCCCTCTCCAGTACGGGCAGATGCTGAAGTGATGAGGTGGTAATGAAGAGCGTATCCAGGGGTTCGGCCAGCAGCGCCGACAGCGAACTACAGCGCTGGATCCCCGGCAGCGCTCTGCTGCAGTCCAGGTCATAGCCCTGGCAGCGGTCGATGACGTCCCCCAGGCGACGCAGCGCCGGTAAATAGGCGGTTTCCACCACCGCGCCGAGGCCGATAAAACCAATCTGCATAGTAAGTCCACCTTTGAGCCGCTCTGTTCCCGGCGAAGTATCGCGGGATTATGGCGGAAGGTTTTGACATTTACCGGCATGGCGGCCACAAAAACCCACCAATATGAATTTCAACTTTGAATTGATGTATAAAATTGTACCTACTACGAGATACCTGGCATTTTTTGCGTGAGAATAATGGAGTCATGCACAACAACGGTCATTCCATGAGTCGCGGTAGTAAATATTTCCGTCCATGTATTTCCAGGTGATCGCCTCATAACGCATCTCGAGCGTTTCCAGGTGGGTACTGCTCATACCAGTAGGTGATAAATACGGCGCAACCGTAGTGACTTTGACGTTCTCCAGGATGATATTGAAATACTCGGCCTCAATGCCCGCCTCCAGAATGCGATACATCTTTATAATCGCCTTCTTCATCGGGCGCCCCTCACACACGGCACGATACAAAAGCGGTGTTGTCTGATCGAATTCCTTCACTATCGACACAGGACGATGTATTCGCGTACCTGTCAGTTTTCCCCAGCTTGGATCAACTGGAATAGTAATACCATGAGAGAATGATTTTAACTCAATAGATCCAAGACGCGTTGGCATCATGCAGCTTCCAATGATCGGCGAACCGTTTTCATCTTCAAGCCATAAATGTGCGGGAGTAGACATACAATTTCCTTATCATAAATAACGTTAGAATTACCATTTCACATAGCGCCCAAAGATAATAATCATAAGTACAGCGAATATACCAACAGGCCAAACCGGCCCCTCAGGAAAAATTTGAAAAAAAACCACTGCAAATATGACAATGCAAAGTGGCGGGGCATACAGCGAAATTAATTGCTGGAACAACCACAAAAGCGCTCTTTTAATAAATGACATCATCACTACCTAATCATTCTTTCGATGATATTAGCGAGCTCTGCCTCTGAAGCCCATTGGGCTTTAAAAGCGTCGGCATGTTCAAATAATGGCGCCACCAGGAAATACATCATTTCAAGTTCTTGTTCGTATAGTATAGTAAAGAATGCAGGATAACAGATTCGGAGACGCTCAGCGCTATCTGCAGCCCTCTGCACAACGCCATACATGCCAGCCACTGTAACGGCGACCCCCGCAGAACGCCCAGCAATCGCTCCCATATCAAGGCTTAATTTCATGCCTACCGAAACACAGGTAGCCGTAGCTAAAACAAATCCAGATTTGGTTAGAGAGTCTGCAGCGATATGAATGTTAACAGCCATCAGAATTCTTTTAATATGCTCTAACTGCTCTG
>NZ_JAZARW010000001.1:3117178-3117395 GCF_036233805.1 Klebsiella sp. EMBS2024
ATGATTTTNTGGTGCGTACCGGGTTGAGAAGCGGTGTAAGTGAACTGCAGTTGCCATGTTTTACGGCAGTGAGAGCAGAGATAGCGCTGATGTCCGGCGGTGCTTTTGCCGTTACGCACCACCCCGTCAGTAGCTGAACAGGAGGGACAGCTGATAGAAACAGAAGCCACTGGAGCACCTCAAAAACACCATCATACACTAAATCAGTAAGTTGGCA
>NZ_JAZARW010000001.1:3117403-3126584 GCF_036233805.1 Klebsiella sp. EMBS2024
ACTGCTCTGTTGTTTTGTGCTTAAATATTTCTTCAAAATATATTTTCAGCATTTCATATACAATATTCTTACGCTGTAAAAGATGGTAGATACCTTTAGCAAATCTAACATCCTCATTCTTCTGCTTTTTACATACATCCTGATACTCATCAGTAAAACAGGATGTATAATATAGGATTCGAGTAACGCCAGCACCTATTGTTTTAACCTGACCGGAAACCCGTTGTTCTATGCCTGAAACAGCGCGATCAAGTTTCATTGCGAGAATTTTATTGGCCTGTAAATAGCTGATGACAACATTGCTGTAATACATAATCGCTCCTTGCCGATTAATTTCCCCATCCTGGGAAGAACCGCAATTTACCACAATACTCAGCCATAAAGTAGACTCTCCAGTTTCTCCCATATTACAGAAGAGCGACACCGTGGATTTTCTCCGATATATCCAGATGCGTTTTCTCTCGTATCATTGCGATAACTTTCTGCGTATATATTATCATAGCGTACTCAAACAATTGCTTGAGCAAGCGAAGCTGGCAAATGAGAAATCTCATAGGATACGTGCAGATATACATGCCAATCATGCGCGTTGTTGCGTCGCTACAATCGGCCTTAATAAAAAAGCCCGGCAGAGCGGGCTTTGAAGGATTCATGTTGGTGGGTAAATCTTGCTGATAGCTTATTTGCTTTTCTTGATGTGCTTGATCAAGCGCTTACGTTTACGCATCTGGTTCGGCGTCAGGGTGTTACGCTTGTTAGCGAACGGGTTTTCCCCTTCCTTGAACTGGATACGGATCGGCGTGCCCATCACGTCCAGGGATTTACGGAAGTAGTTCATCAGATAGCGCTTGTAGGAATCCGGCAGATCCTTGACCTGGTTACCGTGGATCACCACGATAGGCGGGTTGTAGCCCCCGGCGTGGGCGTATTTCAGCTTCACGCGACGGCCACGCACCAGCGGTGGCTGATGATCTTCCGCCGCCATGTTCATGATCCGGGTCAGCATCGCGGTGCTTACGCGGCGCGTAGCGCTGTCGTAGGCTTCGCGTACCGATTCAAACAGGTTGCCGACGCCGCTGCCGTGTAGGGCGGAGATGAAGTGCACCCGGGCAAAGTCGATAAAGCCCAGACGATAGTCGAGGGTCTCCTTCACCTGCTCCTTCACTTCCTGACTCAGGCCATCCCACTTGTTAACGACGATCACCAGCGAACGGCCGCTGTTGAGGATAAAGCCCAGCAGCGAGAGGTCCTGGTCGGAGATCCCTTCGCGAGCATCGATCACCAGCAGCACGACGTTGGCGTCTTCAATCGCCTGCAGCGTTTTGATCACCGAGAACTTTTCCACGACGTCGGTGATTTTCCCGCGCTTGCGCACCCCGGCGGTATCGATGAGCACGTATTCGCGCTCGTCACGCTGCATCGGGATATAAATGCTGTCACGGGTGGTGCCCGGCATATCGTAGACCACCACGCGATCTTCACCGAGGATGCGATTGGTGAGGGTTGATTTACCGACATTAGGACGCCCGACAATCGCCAGCTTGATCGGCAGATCCTGCGGATTGAAGTCGTCTTCCGGCTCTTCTTCCGCTTCGCCATTCTGCTCGGCTTCGAATTTCGCCCAGTATTCGGCGTCTTCATCCACTTCTTCCTGCGGATTAACCTCATCTACCCATGGCAGCAGGGCCTGCTCCAGCAGGCTGGTCACGCCGCGGCCGTGCGAAGCGGCAATCGGATAGATATCGCCCAGGCCGAGCGACCAGAAGTCCGCCATTGCCTGGTCGACGTCGATGCCGTCGGTTTTGTTAGCCACCAGGAAGGTGGGCTTTTCACGAGAGCGCAGGTGTTTAGCGATCGCGATGTCCGCCGGCATCAGGCCCGCGCGCGCATCGACCATAAACAGCACCACATCGGCCTCTTCGATTGCCAGCAGCGACTGCTCCGCCATCCGGGTTTCCACGCCCTCTTCCGTACCATCAATACCACCGGTATCGATACAGATGAATTCGCGGCCTTCGACTTCGGCCCGACCGTACTTACGGTCACGAGTCAGCCCCGGGAAATCCGCAACCAGCGCATCACGAGTGCGCGTCAGGCGGTTAAAGAGCGTGGATTTTCCAACGTTAGGGCGCCCGACAAGCGCGACCACAGGTATCATGTTAAATGCCTCATACAATCACTAAGCAACATCGTCTTAACGACGTTTTTAAAAAAGTCAAAACGGCCCCTGTCTGCCAGGGGCCGTTTCTTAATCACTCACGACAGCGGTAATTAACGCGTAATCGCGTACAGCGTACCGTCTTTCGCCTGGATCAGCAGTCGACCATCGGCAACCACCGGGTCGGTCAGGAAGCCGGAACTATCGACTTTCTGCTGCGCCACAAAATGGCCATCTTCCGGATTAACCCAGTGCATGTAGCCTTCGCTATCGCCGACGACCAGATTGCCATTATACAACACCGGCGCGGTCAGCAAACGGTGCAGCAGATCGCTTTGCGTCCACAGGGTTACACCGCCGTCGGTGGTCAGTGCCAGCAGGCGATCGTTCTGGTCTACCAGGTAGATACGGTTACCATCGACGATGAAATCATTCACCGAACCCAGCTCGCGTTTCCACATAATCTGGCCGCTACGCAGGTCCAGCGCGGTCAGGTTACCGTTATAAGCCAGCGCATAAACCACACCGTTAACGATGATCGGCGTCGTGTCGACGTCGTTCAGGCGGTCAATTTCCGTCGGGCCGGTGGCCGTAGAAATACGCTGCTGCCAAATCATCTGCCCCTGCTGCATCAATACTGCACTGACGCGGCCGTTGTCGCCGCCGACGATCGCCGCGCCGTAGGCGGTCGCAGGCGCAGACTCGCCGCGCAGGGAGAGCGCCGGCATATCGAGGTTAACGGTCCACTTCACGGCCCCATCGGTCTCGTTTAGCGCCTGCAGCTGGCCGTTACTGGTATGCACCAGCACCATGCCATCGCTCACCACCGGACGCGACAGCGCCTCGCCGGCGACACGGGTTTGCCAGGCCACGGTACCATCGCTGGTATTCAGCGCATAAAGCTGCGCTTTCTCGCTGCCGATATAAACATGGCCGCCAGAGACGGTCACCCCGCCGGAAAGCAGCGCTGGCGTGCGCGAGAACCAGCCATCTTTCTCCGCCAGATTCACCGACCATACCTCTTTGCCATCGTCGGCGTTCAGCGCTTTGACGGTGCCTTTACGGTCAGCAGCATACACTACGCCGTCGGCAAAGGCCGGATGAAGGTTAGAGTAAAATTCGCCGATACCATCGCCAACCGAGGTGCTCCAGGACGTGGACGGCGTAAACTGGTTTTCTACCGTCGGCAGCGGTGACATTTTCACCACATCTTCTTCGCTATTAAACAGCGAACACCCGCTCAGCAAGGTAACGGAAAGCAGCCCTGGCAACAGTAATTTACGCAATTGCATCGAGTCCCTCTCAGATGGACAAATTATTCATTTTCATACGCATCATTTCGCTGAGCGCAGGAGAAGCATCGCTTTTCACGCCAGCTTCCCACGCCGCACGGGCCCCTTGCTTATCGCCTTTGCTCAACAGAATTTCGCCGCGCAAATCGGCCACAATGGCGGTCCAGCCCTCACCTTTGATGCTGTCGAGGGTTTTCAGCGCCGCATCAGCCTGTTTCATTTGCAGCTGAACGCGGGCCAGACGCATACTGATAACCGATTTCAGATTATCATCAGATGCGGCCGCCAGCCCCTGCTGCAGCTGCTTTTCAGCGTTCGGCAGATCGTTCTGTTCAACAAAATGCTGTGCCAGCTCGAGAGAGGCGAAGGCGCCGTAGGTATTTTTATTGTCAGCCGCGAATTTCTCTGCCCCTGACAGCACTTCTGGCGTATTCGATTTCAGCGCGGAAGTCGCCTTCTCGTAAGCCAGCGACGCGTCTCTGGCGGTATCCTGCTGATGGGAGGTCCAGTAGCGCCAGCCAACCAGCGCGCCAATCCCTAAAATCACCCCGACCGCCAGCGCTTTGCCGTTTTCGGCAAAGAAACGCTTCAGCGCATCGACCTGATCGTTCTCGTTGTTAAAAGTTTCCACGCAGTCCTTCTCCTGACTAATAATTCCCGGGAGATTAACCCAGAAGTGTGCGCAAATGCGCGGCAACGCTCTCCTGCGTTACGGTAGTTTGCTCACCTGAGCGTAAATCCTTCACTACCACGTTTCCGTCAGCGATCTCTGACTCACCCAGCACCAGCGCGACGCGTGCGCCCCACTTATCAGCGCGGGCGAACTGCTTCTTAAAGTTGCCGCCGCCGTGGTTGGTCATCAGCTTCACGCCGGGCAGCGCATCGCGAACCTGCTCAGCCAGACGCATTGCAGCAGACTGAGTATCGGTCCCGGAGGCTACCAGGTATATATCGACAACAGGATCGGCTTTAAATTCCGGATTCACTGCCTGGACCAGTAAAACAAGACGTTCCAGCCCCATGGCAAAACCCACGCCCGGGGTAGCGCGACCGCCCAGCTGCTCAACCAGGCCGTCGTAACGACCGCCGGCGCAGACGGTGCCCTGGGAACCAAGGCTGGTGGTCACCCACTCGAACACGGTGCGGTTATAGTAATCAAGGCCGCGCACCAGGCGCTGGTTGACGGTGTAGCGGATCCCGGCATCGTCAAGCAGCGCGCACAGGCCGGCAAAGTGGGCTTTCGACTCTTCGTCAAGATAATCGCCGAGCGCCGGCGCGTCGTTGAGCAGCGCCTGCACGTCCGGGTTTTTGGAGTCCAGCACCCGCAGCGGGTTGGTATACATCCGGCGTTTACTGTCTTCATCCAGTTTATCGGTAAACTGCTCCAGGTATGCCACCAGCGCGTCGCGGTAGTTGGCGCGCGCTTCCAGCGAACCGATGGAGTTCAGCTCCAGGCTGACGTGCTCGGAGATGCCCAGCTCACGCCACCAGCGCGCGGTCAGCATAATCAGCTCCGCGTCGATGTCCGGGCCCTGCAGGCCAAACACTTCGGCGCCGATCTGATGGAACTGGCGGTAGCGACCTTTCTGCGGGCGCTCGTGACGGAACATTGGCCCGACGTACCACAGACGCTGTTCTTGATTGTACAGCAGACCATGTTCGATGCCGGCACGTACGCAGCCCGCCGTCCCTTCCGGACGCAGCGTCAGGCTGTCGCCATTGCGGTCTTCGAAGGTATACATCTCTTTTTCAACCACGTCGGTCACTTCGCCGATCGCGCGTTTGAATAACGGGGTCTGCTCTACAATCGGCAAACGGATTTCGCTGTAACCGTAGCTACCGAGCACCTGCTTCAGTGAGCCTTCAATGCGCTGCCAGAGAGCGGTTTCGCCCGGCAGATAATCGTTCATGCCACGGATGGCTTGAATGTTCTTTGCCACGTTTATTCTCTTTATATATACAAAAATGAACCCCGGCGCCTCGCGCCCGCAGGTTCAATCATACACGGGAAGCGTATCGCTTCCCAACACGTTATTTTGCTTCAACCTGTTGAACGTCAATCCGACGGGCTTCATCGAGCATCGAGGCTTTGGCGCGGATCCGCGCTTCCAGCTGGTCGATCATGTCGTTGTTGTCCAGGCGATCTTTACGCACGCCGTCTTCATACAGGCCGCTTTTCTTGTTGCCGCCGGTGACGCCAAGGGTGGAGACCAGCGCTTCGCCCGGGCCGTTCACCACGCAACCGATGATCGAAACATCCATCGGGGTGATGATATCTTCCAGACGCTGCTCCAGAGCATTCACCGTACCGATAACGTCAAACTCCTGGCGTGAACAGGTCGGGCAGGCGATAAAGTTAATGCCGCGGGAACGAATACGCAGAGATTTGAGGATATCGAAGCCGACCTTGATCTCTTCCACCGGATCCGCCGCCAGCGAGACGCGCAGCGTATCGCCGATCCCCTCGGACAGCAGTAGTCCCAGACCGATCGCCGATTTTACCGCGCCGCTGCGCGCGCCGCCCGCTTCGGTGATCCCGAGATGCAGCGGCTGATCGATCTGTTTCGCCAGCAGACGATAGGATTCCACCGCCAGGAAGACATCGGAGGCTTTAACGCTGACTTTAAACTGATCGAAGTTCAGACGATCGAGATGATCGACATGACGCATGGCGGATTCGAGCAGCGCCTGCGGCGTCGGCTCGCCATATTTTTCCTGCAGATCTTTTTCCAGCGAGCCGGCGTTGACGCCGATGCGGATCGGGATGTTTTTATCGCGAGCGCAATCTACAACCATGCGGATGCGCTCTTCGTTGCCGATGTTGCCCGGGTTGATACGCAGGCAGTCGACGCCATATTCCGCCACTTTCAGCGCAATACGGTAGTCAAAGTGGATATCGGCGACCAGCGGGACGTTAACCTGCTGTTTGATAAGTTTGAACGCCTCAGCAGCGTCCATCGTCGGAACAGAGACACGGACAATGTCCGCGCCTACGCGCTCTAACGCTTTGATTTGATTTACGGTCGCCGCCACATCGGTGGTGCGCGTATTGGTCATTGACTGAACGGCGATGGGAGCCCCATCGCCAATTGGCACATTACCAACGTAAATACGTTTAGATTTTCTACGTTGAATCGGAGCCTGGTTATGCATGAAAAATCTCCCGCGTTACCCGTCTGTTACTGCGCCGGTGATGATTCGGCATTGAGGGTCAGACGCGCAACCTGGTTAGTTCTGATAAAACGACTTAAATCGACAGGCTTGCCCAGATACTGGATCTGTACCGCGGCCGGGGCGCCAATTTTCAGCTTATACGGCGCCTGACCGCTCAGGTTCAGGTTACCGCCTTTACGCTGCAGGCCGCTGAACAGTTTTTTACCGGTGGCATCGCTCACTTCCAGCCAGCAGTCGGCGGAAAAGTTCATCACCAGATCCTGCGCCGACGCCGCCGGAGTCGTGACGTTCGCCTGATCGGTCGGCAACGGCGAGGCTGGGGTGGTAGCCGGAGCTGCCGGCGTCGTCCCCGCGGTATCGACATTGGCCTGGGAAGGCGCCACGACAGCGTTATTATCCGCTGGCGTCTGGGCCGGCGCGCTGGTGGTCGGTGCGCTGGCGGTATCGGTTGGCGCGCTGTTCGCGGCGCTATCGGCGGTCGGGGCTGCAGGGGCGCTGGTATCCAGCGGCACGTTCTGGCTGTTGGCGTCGCCGCCGTTCAGCTCAGCGGAAGACTGATCGGCCATGGTCGAAATCTCTTCCTGCTGCGCCTTATGGTCTTGCCACCACCAGGCGCCGCTCAGACCGATAACCACAAACAGCACCAGCCAGGTGAAGCTCATCAGCCAGCCGTCGCGCTTTTTGCGGCGCTTGCCTAAAGAGAAACTCTGCATTGGCGCGACTTTCGCCGCGCGGATGGGCGCCTGCTTGGCCATCATCGGCAGCAGCTCGTCTTCTGGAATGTGTACGAGGCGAGCGTAGGAGCGGATGTACCCGCGCAGGAAGGTGGAAGCGAGGTCGGCGGGGGCCTTATCGTCTTCAATATCACGAACCGTGGACACCTTCAGGCATAAGCGTTCGGCCACCGCTTGCTGGCTAAGTCCGAGTTGTTCGCGGGCGTGACGCAGACGCGCGCCCGTGGTGTTTGCTTCTTGATGATCTTGAGTGGCTTCAGTATTCATTCGCTACAACTACTGGTACGTGAAATTTAAAGTTCAGCGCGGGAAAAAGCCGGCGCCGCGAGACATCTGTGCTACGTCAGCCTCACAGTATAGGACTGTCAGCCGCGCGATCACAGAGACGAATCAAAATTGAATGCTAAGCGGTTGTTGTGCCGCTACATACTGCCTCAAAGTCGACAAAAACGCACCGTAATTATTAACCGAATCAGCGTATTTCGCCTGGCTATCGGCCATAAATATGACCCGTGCCGCCTGCGCTGCACGGGTCATCATTTGTCAGACCGCTTTTACGTCAATCGCTTCGCCCTGCATCCGCTTACGCAGCGTACGCTTGGTACGGTCAATGACGTCGCCCGCCAGCTGGCCGCAGGCGGCATCGATATCGTCGCCGCGCGTTTTACGCACGATGGTCGTAAAGCCGTACTCCATCAGGACTTTGGAGAAACGGTCGATGCGGCTGTTGGAGCTGCGGCCATACGGCGCGCCCGGGAACGGGTTCCATGGGATCAGGTTGATCTTGCACGGCGTATCTTTCAGCAGCGCCGCCAGCTCATGGGCGTGCTCGGTGCCGTCGTTGACGTGATCCAGCATCACGTACTCGATGGTCACCCGGCCCTGGTTGGCGTTGGACTTCGAAATATAGCCGCGCACCGAGTTGAGGAACGTCTCGATGTTGTACTTTTTGTTGATCGGGACGATTTCGTCACGAATGGTGTCGTTCGGCGCGTGCAAGGAGATCGCCAGCGCAACGTCGATCATATCGCCGAGTTTATCCAGCGCCGGCACCACGCCGGAGGTAGACAAGGTCACACGACGCTTGGAAAGGCCAAAGCCGAAATCGTCGAGCATGATTTCCATCGCCGGAACGACGTTGTTGAGGTTCAGCAGCGGCTCGCCCATGCCCATCATTACTACGTTGGTAATGGGACGCACGCCGGTGGTCTTCACCGCGCCGACGATCTTCGCCGCGCGCCAGACCTGGCCGATAATTTCGGATACCCGCAGGTTGCGGTTAAAGCCCTGCTGGGCGGTGGAGCAGAATTTGCACTCCAGCGCGCAGCCTACCTGGGAGGAGACGCACAGGGTGGCGCGGTCTTCTTCCGGGATATAGACGGTCTCGACGCGCTGATCGCCAACGGCAATCGCCCATTTAATGGTCCCGTCGGTTGAGCGTTGCTCTTCAACCACTTCCGGGGCGCGGATCTCCGCCACTTCTTTCAGTTTACTGCGCAGGACTTTGTTGATGTCGGTCATCTCATCAAAGTCGTCGCAGCAGTAGTGATACATCCATTTCATCACCTGATCGGCGCGGAAAGGCTTCTCGCCCATGTTTTTGAAAAACTCGCGCATCTGCTGACGGTTTAAATCCAGCAGGTTGATTTTGGCATCTTTGTTCGGCACCGTCAGAGCGGCGGTATCAGGCGTGACAATTTGTTCAGACATAATATTTTCCGGCCTCGTTATTACACGTTATGGCCCCAGGTGGGTTGAAAAAGAAACGCCCCGGAGAGCGACTGCTCGTCCAGGGGCGCTATATTCTACAAATTCTGGCGCAT
>NZ_JAZARW010000001.1:3126614-3135863 GCF_036233805.1 Klebsiella sp. EMBS2024
AAAAAATCTGTAACTGACTGCTCAATCCTCTAAGGCTTTTCGATTGTCNNNCCAACGCCGCGACGGTCGAAAAGACGAGGTTTGTATCTCCAAAGTATTTCAGGTCACAGCGAGACGGCGAGTTCGCAAATCCCCGGGAGCATAGATAACTATGTGACCGGGGTGCGCGAAGGAAGCCAACAATGCTGTGGCGTGAAAGACGCAGGAGATTAGCGAGTGCGCGGGCAAACCTCGCCTTCAGCAAAGAAGAACGCGATTTCGCGGGCAGCGGATTCTACAGAGTCGGAACCGTGGGTGCCGTTCTCGGTGAAGCTGTCAGCGTAGTCAGCGCGCAGGGTACCCGCCAGGGCGTTTGCCGGATTGGTGGCGCCCAGCAGGTCACGGTGACGCTGTACCGCATTTTCGCCTTCCAGAACGGAAACCACGATCGGGCCGGAGGTCATGAACTCAACCAGACCGTCGAAGAACGGGCGACCTTCGTGCTCAGCATAGAAACCACGAGCCTGTTCAACGGTCAGGTGCAGCATTTTGGTGCCGACGATTTTGAACCCTGCAGCTTCAAAGCGGGAAAAGATGCTGCCAATAACGTTTTTTGCCACCGCGTTTGGTTTGATGATGGAAAAAGTACGTTCAATAGCCATGATTACCTCTAATTAAATGTTCTGTTGTTGCACATACGATTGTATGGCCTGGCGCGCATTATAATGAGCATCCCCGCCCCTGCCTACGGATGAAGGTAACATTTTGTTAAAATAAGATGAGTATTGAAAACACAAACCGCCAACAACAAATTTACCCTGGTTATTGCAGGGTAAAGCTGGCGGCTGCCGTCTGGCCCGCTTCATCCATCACCACCAACTGCCACTCGCCGGGTTTATCCAGCGTTAGCGTGGTTCTTGCGCCGGCGGCCTCTAACGGTTCGCCATTAATAAACCACCAGCGCCGCCCCTCCCCACCGCTGGTTTGTAGCGGCAACATCACCCGCGCCTCACCCGGGAGACGTTTTATCACTGCCCCATCACGGATGCCGGACAGCACCAGCGGCGCGGTATCCTGAGTCTGTAACGGCGGGCATGACTCCGATGCCGGTCCCAGGCGCGCGCGCCGCCTTTCGCTGGCCGGCAGCCAGGGATCCAGCGGCAGCGGCCAGACTTCGACCTGGCTTTCCCGAGCGCCGGGACAATCCGCCGCCACCCGTTCGCCGTGTTCATTGCGCCACACCGGGAAGCGGATCCCGCGTACGCTCTCCTGCCCCGGCAGCAGCAGAGTCGGCGGCTGGCTGGCATCCAAAAGCCAGCTGGCCAGGCGACGACGACAGTTGCTGTCGCCCGCCGGCAGATCCTGCCCGCCAGGCCAGCAGATTGTCCCCTGGCTGACCGTTGCCGGGCGCGGATCGCTCGGCAGCCCGCCGCGGCTCATCGCCGGGCGGGCCAGCAGCAGATTATTGACCTGGTTGAGCAGCGGCACGGCGCTGGCGAAGCCAAACTGGCCCACCACCGGCGTACCGTCCGGGCGCCCGGTCCAGATGCCTATCAGATATCGCGCATTGAGGCCGACCGCCCACGCGTCGCGATAGCCGTAGCTGGTGCCGGTTTTCCACGCCAGCGGCACCGCCTGCGGCAGCGAGGCATCGGGAACCGGTTGCGCTTCGCCGGCCAAAATACGCCGGACGATCCATGCCGCCCCGGGCGACATCAGCGCGCGCTCGGTCAATGGATCGCTCGGCTTCAGGCGCAGCCGCGCCGCCTTGCCATGGCGGGCGAAGGCGCTGTACGCCGCGACAATATCTTCCAGCCGCGCCCCGGCGCCGCCGAGGATTAGCGACAGATTCGGCTCTGCGCCAGCGGGCAGCGTCAGGGGCAGCCCGGCGTTGCGTAAATTAGCCGCAAAGCGTTTTGGTCCATAGGCTTCGAGCACCTGCACCGCCGGCAGATTCAACGAACGCACCAGAGCCTCGCTGGCGCTCACCGGGCCATGAAACCCGCTGTCGAAATTACCGGGGCGATAATCGCTAAAACGCCGTGGCACATCCTGTAATAGCGATGCCGGGTGAATCAGCCCCTCATCCATCGCCATCGCGTAGATAAAGGGTTTCAGCACCGACCCCGGCGAGCGTACCGCCGAGACCATATCAATATGGCCGAAGCGGCTGTCGTCGGTGATATCCGCCGAGCCCACCCAGCCGCGAACTTTCATATCCGTGTGGTCGACGACAATCATCGCCAGCGAACTGCGCGGCGGCAGGCGCGATTTCCAGTTCAGCGCCAGATCTTCCAGTTGCCGCTGCAGTCCGGCATCCAAAGTCGTCACTACCTTTTCATCACGACTGGTCGCCAGCGCCCGGCGTGAAAAAAGCGGCGCCAGCTGCGGCATCTGGCGCGGAAACAGCCATACTGGCTCCTCCATCGCTTCCTTTACCGCCTGCTCCGGCCAGACGCCCTGGNTGAGCATTCGCGTAAGCACTTTATCACGCGCCGCCTGGGCCCGCTGCGGCCAGCGGTCCGGACGTAAACGACTGGGCGCCTGGGGAAGTACCGCCAGCAGCGCCGCCTCGCCGTAGCTAAGCCGGGCAGGCGGCTTACCGAGATAGGCCCAGCTGGCCGCGCCGATCCCCTGCAGGGTGCCGCCAAACGGCGCGCGGTTCAAATAGAGGGTTAGAATGTCGCTTTTTGACAGATGCCACTCCAGCTGCAGCGCTCGCCACAGCTGGCGCAGCTTGCCGCCGAAGGTGCGTGGATGGGGATCAAGCAGGCGTGCCACCTGCATGGTAAGCGTGCTGCCGCCCGAGATAACTCGCCCGGAAGTAAGATCCTGCCAGGCGGCGCGCAGCACCGCGAAGGGATTGACCCCCGGATGGCGCCAGAACCAGCGGTCTTCATACTGGATGAGCGCCTGCAGATAGCGCGGCGACACGTCGGCGAGCGTGACCGGATAACGCCAGACGCCCTGCGCGTCGGCAAACCGCCACAGCGGCGTCCCGTCTTCCGCCACCACCACACGGGCAGGCGTGACGTCATGCAGCGGCAGCGGCCACAGGCGATCGGCCGCCAGCACCGCCAGCCACAGCAGAAAAATAAACGCCGCCAGCCAGCGCCAGCGGCGTTTTACCCGAGGCAATACGCGCATTTACGGCGTCACGGTGAGCGGACCGCTGGCCGCTCCTGTCGCCCGCCACTGCGGCGCATACATCGATTCCACCTGCGGCTGCGGGACCTGATAAGTGCCCGGCGTCACCGCCCGCGCCAGATAGACCAGCGTCACCGGCTGGCCTTCATTGACAGCGACGGCGGCGACAAAGCGGTCATCGCGGAACTCGATATGCTGAATATCCGCCTGCTGCATCTGGTTAAGCAGGTTTTGCACCGCGTCGCCATTCTCCTGCAGGCTGGCGCTGCTGTTGGCCAGATTCTGGTTTTCCAGCTCCAGACCGGCTGGCAACAGATCAACCACCAGCGCGTCAGGCACGTTGCGTTTGGCGGTCACCTCCAGCTTGACGAGCACCAGTTCGCCGCTGCGCAGTGAAGACAGCGATTTCTGCTGCCCCTGGGTATCGAAAATAGTGCGTTCAATCCCCAGGACGTTACCGCCCGGCTGCGGCGCGCTTTGCGGATAGCCGCTGCTGTCGAGACGCAGCCACAGCGGCTGACTGCCGGTATTACTCACCTGCAGCGCCGCCAGCCGATCGCCGTCGAGGTTGCGGGTTTGCGCTTTGTCGCCGGCCAACGGCTCCGCCTGCAGCGAGGTTTTCGCCTGCCAGCTGCCCGGCAGGTCCGCCAGCGTACGTCCGGCAAGGAACAAGGCGTTGGTTTCCTGGGTCGACAGCCAGCGCTGGCCATAGGCCTCTTCCGACAGCGTGCTCAACAGCTGATTTTGCACCTCCGGCAGCAGTTTATTCTCTTCCAGCAGCGCCAGCTTCAGGGCGTTATCGCGCAGCGGGCTACCGTAATCGCCCAGCCAACGATTCTCATCCTGGCGCGGGGTGGCAACCGCCAGCTTCAGGGCGGCGTCGCCGCGCGGCGCATCGCCCATGGTTTTCAGCGCAATGCCGAGCTGCAGCAGCGGCAAGCCGGATCGCGCCTGGTCGTGACGGCTCCAGATTTCACGCAAGGCGCCGAGCGGCGCTTTTTGCTGACGCGCCAGCACCAGCGCGGCGTATGCCTGAGCGGCAAAGCGGCTAGCCTGGGCGTCGTCGCTGTAGCGCACGGTCATCAGGCCTGGCTCCTGCAGATAGCGCAGTAGGCGCTCGTTGCCTTTATTAATGGCGTTGACCGGTACGCTATAGCCCTGCTCGCTGGCGCGCACGAGGAAGTCCATGGCGTAGGCGGTCAGCCAGTACTCTTCCGGCCCCTCTCTATCCCATAGCGCAAAGCCGCCGTTTTCCAGCTGCATCTGCAGCAGGCGTGAAATACCGACATCGATGGCCGCGCGGCGTTTTTCGTCGCTGTCCCCGCTAATGCCCAGCGCCTTTAGCTGCGCCGCGCTGGTATACAGGGACGGGAACAGGCCGCTGGCGGTCTGCTCAAGGCAGCCGTAAGGATAGGCTTTCAGCTCGCGGATATAGCGGGCGAGATTCAACGGTGGTTTACCGCTGAGCAGCAGTTGGCCCTGCAGCGTTTGCGGGGCAAAGCCCTGGCTCTGCGCCGCCGGCGGCTGCCAGCTTTCACCTGGCTGCAGCACTGCGCCGCTGTTGACGGTCTGTGCCGGGTACGCCGGACGCACGCCGATTTTCCACTGTTTTTGCAGCGGGGCGAAGGTTTCGCCCGGCAGGCTCAGGCCGCTGATGGTGGCATTAACCTGACCATCGCCGAAGCCCGCCAGCGCGCTCACTGGTATAAACAGCGTGCTGCGCGCCCCCGGCGCCAGCTGTACCGGCGGCAGTTGGCCATCGGTCAAGGTCACCAGCCCGCTGGCGGTAAGATGTACCTGCAGGGTTTGCGGTTTGTCGGTCAGATTGCTGAGATCCAGCGCCAGCCGTGTGGTATCGCCGCTGGCGAGGAAGCGCGGGGTGTTCAGTTCGGCGATGACCGGGGCGGCCACCACCACTTTATCTTCGCTGCTGCCGAAGTCATCCGCCGTCCACGCCTGGGCCATCACCCGCAGCTCGCCGTTAAAATCGCCAATGGGTAACGTCACCGTGCCTTCGCCCTGATCGTTCAATACCACCGGCTGCGCCTGCTGGGCGACGATCGTCACGTGGTTGACCGGCGGTTTGCCGCCGCGTTTTAACTCGTCGCCATCGCCGCCGAAGCGCAGGCTGGCCACACGTCCCTGCCCTTCGATCACCTGGCCGTAGATGTCATAGATATCTGCGCCGTAACGCTTCTGGCCAAAGAAGGCGTTCCACGGATCCGGGGTAGCGTAATCGGTGATATTCAGTACTCCGCTATCCACCGCCGAGAGCAGGACGTTGACCCGTTTCGGCGCCTCGCCCTCTTTGACGCTGGCTTTCACTTTCACCGTCAGCGGCTGGTTGGGGCGCATTTTGTCCGGGGCCTCCAGCGCCAGCGTCAGGCGACGGTTTTCATCGCCCAGCGGCAGATGCAGCAGGCCCACCGCGCGTTTCGGCGTTGCCGAGCGCGATTTATCGCCGGGACGAACCACCAGCGTGCTGAAGTAGAGGTCGTGGCGATTCCAGGTTTTATCCACCGGGATCGACAGGTCCATCCCCTCCGCCGGGACGTCAATTTCCTGCCACCACAGCGGCCCTTCGCTGGATTCCACCATTGCGTAGCCTTTACCCGCCGCCGGGGCGGCGATGTGCAGCCTGATGGTGTCGCCCGGTTTATAGCTCGGTTTATCCAGCTTCATGGTGACCCGGTCAGGACGCGCCGCGCCGGCGCCTTCGCTGTTATCCTGCCAGCTGTAGCCCGCCCAGAAGCGCACGCTGCTGACCACGTCGTCCGGTCCTTTCACCTCCAGGCGATAGGATCCCCACTCCACCGGGAAGCTCACTTTGCCGATCTGGCCGGCCTGCAGGTCCAGCGACTCCTCGCCCTCCTGCAGATCTTTTTGATCGAACTGCGACTGCCAGCCTTCGCTGTCGGACCAGTTCCAGTAGTAGTCGCGCCGCTCGCGGATCAGCCGCACCTGGAGACCGGAGATCGCTTTTTTCTCGCCTTTGACGTCGGCATAGACGATATCAAACGCGGCGTTACTGTTTTCATCCACCACCGGCTGTTTGACGGTGGTATCGGTGCGGTAATCGTAAACGTCCTTCAGCGTAAATTGCGGGCGGATCCCCGGCAGCGCCTCGGCGGGCCAGATCGGCTGCTTAACCGTACGGGTCACCGGGCGACCGCCGGATTCCAGCAGGCTGGCCTGCAACACCACCTGCAGCGGCGAATGGCTATCCTGCCATTGGCTTGAGGTGGTCACTTCGCCATGGCCTTTTTCGTCCAGCGTCAGCTGGACTTCATCCAGACTACGGGAGAGGTTTTCTTCCGCAATATCGCCGAACTGGAAGCCCGGCAGCGCAGCGACGGCGTCGCGCAGCGGGCGCAGGAACAGCTTGCCCTGCAGCTGGTTGCCGCTGGCCGGCGCGCCGTAGAGATAAGCGCCGCTAACGCCAAAGGTGACGTCGGCATCCGGCGCGACTGGCGCGGCCTGCGGCGTCAGGTTCAGGGCCATGCGTTCCGGCATAAAGTCTTCAACGTGGAAATCCCATTCGCGCGGCTGGTTGTCGCCGGCGCTGGCGCGAATGTGCCACATGCCGGTAGCCGCGCCGCTGTCGAGCGGATAAGTAAACTGGTACAGGCCATTCACTGGTTTACTCATCACCGAGCGGATCACCTGGCCGTCCGGCTGAACCACCTCCAGTTTCACCGGCTGCTCCGCCAGCGGCTTGCCGTCGCTATCGCGCAACAGCGCATTAAGGATCACCGTTTCGCCGGGACGATAGAGATCGCGCGGGCCAAACATAAAGAACTGTTTGCTAAAGCCGGGCGCGCCTGCGATAGAGAATTCCGCCAGATCCAGCGCCGGCAGCTTGAGGTCGAGGAGCGTGGTCTGCCCCTCTTTGCGCGCCAGCAGCAGCGCGGCTTCTTTATCGGTTTGCAGGGTGACGTGGCCCTGGCTGTCGCTTTTCGCTTCCGCCAGGGTCTGCCCTTTGGCATTGAGCAACTGCACCTCAATACCCGACTGGGCGGCGCCGTTTTCCAGACTCTGGGTAAAAACGTCCAGCCGGTTATGGTAGCGATGCGCCGAGACGCCGATATCGCTGAGGGTAAACAGCGTCGCCGCGTTGCTGTAGCTATAACGGCCCGCCGGGTTCATGACCGCCACGTAGACGCCAGGCTGCTGGAGCGGCTTGATGTCGCTCAGCGGCAGCAGCAGCTTTTCGCGAGTATTACGCGCCGGGTTGAGATCGAAGCGGCCGCTGTAGACCAGATCCGCCATCTTCAGCAGTTCATCAGATTCCCAGTTGCTTAACGAGTTACGGTATTCCCACTGACTGACAAAGGCGGAGAGCGATTCCGGCTTAATGCGGAAGAAATTAACGTCGACATTATCGACGTTCAGCGCCATCACCGGCAGCCCGGCGACCACGTTGCCCGGCAGCAGCGAGCCGCGGCTGGCAAACCCAACGCTCGGTGCGATATCGCGGGTGGTCAGGGTCTTCTCAAACGGTTTATCGAGCGTCGCCTTGTTCAGGGCGGTCAGCGTCGGGTCGACTGAGACAATCAGCTCGCGCTTTGGCTCAAGGTGACGCAGACGCAGCTCTTTCAGATTCGGCGCCAGCTCCCAGGCACCGTCCACCTTACCGCTTTTCTTGTCGACCAGATGCACGCTGCGCGAGAAATCCTGGTCCGGCTGCAGCGGGACGGAAAACGTCAGCACCAGGGTCGCGGCGCCATCCAGTTGCACCTCCGAGGCGTCGAGGAGCGTCAGCGCTTTACCCTGGCTTTTTTCCGCCAGCGCCGCCAGCTGGGCGCGGTCCGGTTTTGCCGTCGCGCCTGGGTTGCTATCCGCGGCTGGCGCCGGGGCCGAGGCCTGCGGTGTACCGCTGTCATCACACCCGGTTAATGAAAATGCGGTAAGGAGCGCCAGTGATAGCGCCGCTAAACGAAATGGTTTCATCCTTCTAACCCCTCGGCCGATGAGCCTGATGCAATTTGTCACATTTATTATGCGTTATGGCGGCGCTTCTCAACAGTGACGAAGCGGGTTTCTGCCGATTAATCAGAAAAGTGCCGTGACGCCGTCCCCACTCTGGCGTCCTTAACTTGTCAGCGCCAGCTAAAACGCCGACAATTCAGTCATGAATAATAAAACGGAGGCACCTATGTCCACCTCGTTTTTTGTCGCTGCCGACTGGCTGGCAGAACATATTGATGACCCGGAAATTCAGATTATCGACGCCCGCATGGCGCCCGCCGGGCAGGAGGCCCTGCGGGATATGGCCGCGGAATACCGCGCCGGCCATGTGCCGAACGCGCTGTTTTTCGATATCGAGGCGCTATCCGACCACACCAGTCCGCTGCCGCATATGATGCCGCGGGCCGAAGCGTTTGCCGTCGCCATGCGCGAACTGGGCGTCTGCAGCGATAAGCATCTGGTGGTCTATGACGAAGGCAATCTGTTTTCCGCCCCGCGCGCGTGGTGGATGCTGCGCACCTTTGGCGTAGAGAAGGTGTCAATTCTGGCCGGCGGACTGGAGGGCTGGCGGCGCGACGAACTGCCGCTGGAACAAGGGATGCCGGAGGTGGCCGAAGGGGAATTCGACGTGCGGTTCGATCCTCAGCAAATTAAGCGTCTGACCGACGTCCTGTTGGTCAGCCATGAAGGATCGGCGCAGATTGTCGATGCCCGTCCGGCGGCCCGGTTTAACGGCCAGGCCGACGAACCGCGCCCGGGCCTGCGCCGCGGGCATATCCCCGGCGCGCTGAACGTACCGTGGACGGATCTGGTGATTAACGGCGAACTGAAAACCGTTGACGAGCTGAACGACATCTTTTTACGTCAGGGTGTCGATTTTGAACGGCCGATCATCGCCAGCTGCGGCTCGGGGGTGACGGCGGCGGTGGTCGTGCTGGCGCTCACCACGCTTGGCGTGAACGGCGTCTGCCTGTATGACGGCTCCTGGAGCGAATGGGGCGCGCGGAGCGATCTGCCGATTGAACCGGCCCCTGCCGCTCCGTAAACACGGCGTGACCGCGGGCCTCCCGTTCCGCGGTCACTAAATAATTTCTGATTTTCTCTCCCACTTTCTTCTGCTTCTCGCTAAACCGGTTACTCTGTGCTGCCGCAGGG
>NZ_JAZARW010000001.1:3136646-3137778 GCF_036233805.1 Klebsiella sp. EMBS2024
CTGATGTCACCACAAGGAGTGAAAATGGCATTAGTCTCTAACCCACATTCGGCTTATTCACCGCGCCTTCCCTGGCAGGGAGGTATAGCTGGCCTGCTGGCAGGCGGCGCGATCCTTTATTTTTGGCCGCAATGGAACCGGACATGGCTAAGCCTGGTGCCTGCGCCAGTCTCCGTGTATACCCGCTTTCTCGGGGTCACTCTGGAAGAGGTCCCACTGATCACCTATGGTCACCAGGCGCTGCTGGGTTTTCTGATGGTGCTGCTCGCGCCCGGTTACGGTAAGTCGACCCTTGCCGCGTGGATGATGCATAACCCAGCGTCAAGCCGGCGCTGGCCCGGCGAGGTATTCCGTGCCTGGGTCACAAAATTTGGCCTGCTGGTCATGGTCTTTTGCAATCTGTTCTTTTTGTCCCGGGTCCCATCCGGAACCCTGGCGTTATATATTTTTATTCTCCAGCACATCAGCGTTGCCGCGGCGGTGGCGTCAGGGGTGCTGCTCCTGCGTGACGCCCGGCGCCTGGCCCGCACGTTCGACGCTCAGCTGGCGGACCTGCGTCTTCTCATGATACTTACCCTCGGGTTCCAGACGATTTTGCCGGCGCAGATCGCGCTGATGAGCGCCCGGGGCGTGAATACGCCGCTGGGCTGGTACATTGTTATCGCGCAAATGGCAGGGGTGTTACTGGCGTTTATGCTGGTCGGCGGGCTGGTGGCAGCGCTACGTTCTCTGCTGGGCGAAGAGAGGTGCCGGGCCTGGCGCGGGGATATGGCGCTCTTCAACGGCATTGTCACACTGTGCGTGACGGGATTTCTCCTCTATCACATGGTGTCTGCCTATCCGCGAATCTTTGCCGCCCTGCATTAGCTTTTGCCACCCCGCTTTTGTGCCTCGAACTGGAAGCAGAAAGAAACAGCGGGGGCTGCCGCCCCCGCTGTCAGATAATGCGGTTCTGCTTAAAATCGCGCAGGAAGCTGCCCCAGCGCTTTTCATAGAACGGCGTGATATGGGCAATCATAAAGTGGCTGATGCCCTTCTCGCCTTCCACCACCTGGCAAATATCGATCGGTTCGTCGCCTGGCAAGGTATCGGTGGCCACGCTGCCGGTGGTCTGGATAATGGCTTCAATATC
>NZ_JAZARW010000001.1:3137787-3171255 GCF_036233805.1 Klebsiella sp. EMBS2024
TTCCGCTTCAATCCCGATCAATAAGTTTGCCGGCGCGTCGGCGCGCTCTTTAATCGAGCACAGAAACGCCCGCTTGACGGTCTTCAGCGTTTTGAACAACGTGGTCAGCGAATCGACCATCTGCGCCGGCGGTTCGGCGACTTCAGACAGCAGCAGCGCTTCGCCGCCTTCCAGTACCGTCTGGGTGCTCAGTGGGCTGCCCTCTTCGCCTAACAGATGGCTGATTTCCCGTGGGGTGAACTCTTTGCCGCTCGGCAGCTTCGGGTTGAGGAATAACGATTCGCCCAGCGTCATCGCCATCAGCGTGCGGGCCGGCATCATCACGAAAGCCTGTTCATCCGCCACCGCCTGCTGCAGCGCCTCCAGCGAGGTAAAGAATGGGATCACCGAGGTACCGTCGTCTTTTTCCCAATGCTGCAGATCCAGCGCGCTATCTTCGACAATCTGCTCGCCATCGGCTGCCCTGCCCGGCACCCAGACGGTGGCCTCCAGCAGCGCGCTGAAAAATGCCGGACGATGGGCAGGCTCAGTCGCCGCTTTTTCCAGCAGGGTTTCTAATTCATTTTTTGTATCTGACATAGTTTGGCTACTTCACAATGAATTGCCCGGCGGCCATTCGTCCACGCGGGCATATGGTTTTCCTGGCCGGGTAAGCGCAGCGCCACCCGGCAAGGCCATTACTCAGCTGTCAGCAGGTTAGCAATGGTACGCACGCCAAGCCCGGTGGCGCCCGCCGACCACTGCTCAACGGCAGATTTGCGGTAGGTTGCCGAACAGTCGATATGCAGCCAACCCTGATGGTAGTTTTCCACGAAGTGGGACAGGAAGCCCGCCGCGGTGCTGGCGCCGGCCGGATAGGCCGCGCTGCCGGTGTTGTTCAGGTCAGCAAAGTTGGACGGCAGCTGGTTGCGGTGGAACTCGGCCAGCGGCAGACGCCAGAAGGCTTCGTTTTCCGCCTGAGCGCTCGCCAGCAGGCGATTCGCCAGCGCATCGTCAAAGCTGAACAGCGCGTGGTAATCATTGCCCAACGCGGTTTTCGCCGCGCCGGTCAGGGTGGCGGCGTCGATGATCAGCTCTGGCTTCTGCGCCGAGGCGTCAATCAGGCCATCCGCCAGCACCAGGCGGCCTTCCGCGTCAGTGTTCATAACTTCAACGGTTTTGCCGTTGCGATAATGAATAATATCGCCCAGTTTGAAGGCGTTACCGCTGATCAGGTTGTCGGCGCAGCACAGGTAGAGCTTCACGCGTTTGTTCAGACCGCGGGTAATGGCGAAAGCCAGCGCGCCGGTGATAGTCGCCGCACCGCCCATATCGGATTTCATCGAATCCATAAAGGCGCTTTGCTTGATGCTGTAGCCGCCGGAATCAAAGGTGATGCCTTTGCCCACCAGGCAGGCGTATACCGGCGCCTCTTTATCGCCGGTCGGGTTATAGTCCAGCGCCAGCAGGACCGGCGGACGCTCGGAGCCGCGGCCCACGGTATGCAGACCAAGATAGCCCTGCTCGCGCAGATCTTCGCCTTTGGTGATGCGATAGCTTATCTTCTCACCCGCCACGCCACACAGCAGGTCGACAGCGCGCTGCGCCAGCTGCTCCGGACCCAGCTCTTCCGCCGGCGCATTGATGGTGTCGCGCACCCAGTCGATGATCGTCAGGCGGTTATCCAGCTCGCTGCGCTGCGCGTCGTCAAGGGATGGCCATTCGACCTGACGCTGACCTTTCGGCCCTTTATAGCCGGCCCAAAAGGCCCAGGCGCGATCGGTGTTCCAGCCTTCGCCGCTCAGGGCGACGTGCTTGATGCCCATGCCGTCAATTTTGCGCGCCGCGCGCTGGATAAGCCCGAGGTCGTCTTTACCGTTGAGATGTAGAGCGATGCCGTCGTTATTGATGCTCCAGGTCGCTTTTTCTCCCCAGCGTCCATCGGCTGGCTGAGTAGAAAGCGTAATCTTCATAGCTTCGGTCATTATCATTATCCTTCTTAGCAAACGGGCCACCCTATGGCAGCCCGTTAAAATGTTTTCGCTTAACGCGAAATTATTCGGCCTCGTCTAGCCAGACTAGCAGAATCGCCTCGAGAATTTTTTCATTGGATGCGTTTGGATCATCATCAAACTCTTCCAAATCGCAAATCCACTGATGCATGTCGGTAAAGCGAACGGTTTTCGGGTCGAGATCCGGGTAAGCGTCGTACAGCGCTTCGCCGATTTCACGGCTGTCGGTCCATTTCAGTGCCATATTAGTGCTCGCGTGCGTGGTTGATGGTGTAACGCGGGATCTCAACGACCAGATCTTCGTCGGTGACGCGCGCCTGGCAGCTCAGACGGCTGTCAGGTTCCAGCCCCCAGGCTTTATCCAGCATGTCGTCTTCATCTTCGCTACTTTCCGCCAGCGAGTCAAAACCTTCACGCACGATGCAGTGGCAGGTGGTGCAGGCACAGGATTTTTCGCAGGCGTGTTCAATTTCGATACCGCTACGCAGCGCGGCATCGAGAATGGTTTCACCGGTCTCAGCTTCCACAACGATGCCATCCGGACACAGGTCCTGGTGGGGCAGAAATACAATTTTTGGCATTTTAAACCTCGTCCACGGATTGGCCTTTCAGCGCGATACGGACCGACTGATCCATACGGCGAGCGGCGAATTCCTGGGTTTGTGTGTCGATATTTTTAATCGCTTCTTTAATCGCGTCAGCGTCGTCGCCTGCCGCGGCGGCGCGTACCTGCTCCGCAGCGGCATCGATGGCCTGACGCTCCGCGGCGCTTAACAGCGCGGCGTCGGCGGCCAGCGCGCTTGTCAGGCTCTCCAGTACGCGCGCGGCTTCCACTTTCTGTTCAGCCAGCATGCGCGCCTGAATATCCTGTTCGGCGTAGCTCATCGAATCTTTAATCATGGTGGCGATTTCGCCATCGGTCAGACCGTAAGACGGTTTCACCTGGATGGAGGCTTCCACGCCGGTCGATTTTTCCATCGCCGTAACGCTCAGCAGGCCATCGGCATCCACCTGGAAGGTAACGCGAATATGCGCCCCGCCCGCCGGCAGCGCCGGGATACCGCGCAGCGCAAAGCGCGCCAGCGAACGGCAATCCTGGACCAGCTCACGCTCGCCCTGCATCACGTGAATGGACATCGCCGTCTGGCCATCTTTGAAGGTGGTAAACTCCTGCGCGCGGGCCACCGGAATGGTGGTATTACGCGGGATCACTTTCTCCACCAGGCCGCCCATGGTTTCCAGGCCTAACGACAGCGGGATAACGTCGAGCAGCAGCAGTTCGCTGTCCGGCTTGTTGCCCACCAGGATATCGGCCTGGATCGCCGCGCCGATGGCGACAACTTTGTCCGGGTCAATGGAGGTCAGCGGAGTGCGACCGAAGAACTCGCCAACGCGCTCACGCACCAGCGGCACGCGGGTCGAACCGCCGACCATCACCACTTCCAGCACTTCTTGCGCTTCAACGCCAGCGTCTTTTAGCGCCCGACGGCAGGCCATCAGGGTACGTTTTACCAGCGGGGCAATCAGATCGTTAAACTGGCTGCGGGTGATATCGCCCTGCCAGCCGCCGACCTCGACGTGCGCTGCCTCGGCATCGCTCAAGGCGATTTTCGCCGCGATGGCGGCATCCAGCAGCTCACGCTGCAGACGGTTATCGCTGCGGTCGCTGAAGCCCGCCTGCTCGCGCAGGTAGTCAGCCAGCAGGTGATCGAAATCATCGCCGCCGAGAGCCGAGTCGCCGCCGGTGGCCAGCACTTCAAACACCCCGCGGCTTAAACGCAGAATGGAGATATCAAAGGTGCCGCCGCCGAGATCGTAGACCGCAATCACCCCTTCCTGGCCGGAGTCGAGGCCGTAGGCAATAGCCGCCGCGGTCGGCTCATTGAGCAGGCGCAGCACGTGCAGGCCCGCCAGACGCGCCGCGTCTTTGGTTCCCTGGCGCTGAGCGTCATCGAAGTAAGCGGGAACGGTAATGACCACGCCGTCGAGTTCGCCGGCCAGCGCTTCGGTCGCCCGGGCGGCCAGCGCTTTGAGGATATCGGCGGAGACGCGAATCGGGTTCAGCAGGCCGCCGGCGGTCTGGATCATCGGCAGGCCGTTTTCACTGGCCTGCAGCTGATACGGCAGATGCGGGTAACGGTTTTGAATATCGGCGAGGGAGCGCCCCATCATCCGCTTCACGGAGCTGATGGTATTGGCAGGATCCTGAGCGGCGTTAAGGCGGGCGTCATAGCCGACGGTCAGCCCCGAAGCGTGGTAGTTCACCACCGACGGCAGCAGATAGCGGCCTTGATGATCGGGCAGAGTCTCGGCCTGGCCGCTACGCACGGTAGCCACCAGAGAATTGGTGGTGCCCAGGTCGATACCGGCCGCCAGACGACGCTGGTGCGGCGCGGCGCTCAGGCCGGGCTCACTAATTTGTAATAAGGCCATAATTGCTTCCGAAAATTAAAAATCGAGCAGTTTTTCTTCGAGTTCTTCAGCACTGCTGCGCAGTTTATCGAGGAAACGGAGCTTACGAACCGTGTCCGCCGCCGCCTCCCAGCTCTCATTATGCAATTGGTCAACCATCAGCTGCTGACGGGTATCAAACAGCGCTTTCACCCGTTTGATAAAACCTTCCAGCCGCGCGTCGTCTTTCGCCTGGCCGATCTCATCCAGCTCTTCGCGCAATTCCAGCTGTTCCATCAGGAACGCGGTATCGCGAACGGTATGCTGCTCGCTGGCCAGATCGAAGCCATGCAGCGAAAGGAGATATTCTGCGCGAGTCAGCGGATGGCGCAGCGTCTGCCAGGCCTGGTTTATAGTGGCGGAATGCTGAACCGCCGCAAGCTGTTCCGCCGCAGGCGCGCTGGTAAATTTATCCGGATGGTACTGGCGCTGCAGATCCTGATACCGGACAGCCAGTTGTTCAAGCGAGAGGGTATAGCTGGCTGGTAACCCGAAGAGGGTGAAATAGTCCATAGTAACCTCAGGGTCATGCATCTAAATTAAAACCCCACGCGCGGCGTGACCGCGGTGGGGTTGAGGAGTACCGATTATACGTTAAAGCTTTCGCCGCAGCCGCACTCATCTTTGACGTTAGGGTTAGTGAATTTGAACCCTTCGTTGAGGCCTTCTTTGACGAAGTCCAGCTGAGTGCCGTCGAGGAATTGCAGACTTTTGCCGTCGATCACGACCTTCACGCCTTTGTCTTCAAACACGGTGTCTTCAGCCGCCGGCTCGTCAACAAACTCCAGTACATAGGCCATACCCGAGCAGCCGGAGGTTCTTACGCCCAGGCGCAGGCCAAACCCTTTACCGCGGTTCGCCAGGAAGGCATTGACTCGCGCTGCTGCACTGTCGCTAAGAGTAATCGACATAACAAAACCTCAACTAATTATTTTGCTTCACGTTTGCTTTTGTAATCCGCAATCGCGGCTTTAATCGCGTCTTCCGCCAGGATCGAGCAGTGGATTTTCACCGGCGGCAGTTCCAGTTCATCGGCGATATCGGTGTTCTTGATCGCCTGCGCTTCGTCCAGCGATTTGCCCTTCACCCACTCGGTAACCAGGGAGCTGGAAGCGATAGCGGAACCGCAGCCGTAGGTCTTGAAGCGCGCGTCTTCAATGATACCTTCATTGTTGACTTTAATCTGCAGCTTCATCACGTCGCCGCAGGCCGGCGCGCCGACCATGCCGCTGCCGACGTTCTCGTCGCTGTTGTCAAAAGAGCCGACGTTGCGCGGATTCTCGTAATGATCGATAACTTTTTCGCTGTAAGCCATGATGAATTCTCCTTATTGGTGCCGAATTAGTGATGTGACCATTCAATGCTGTTCAGATCCACGCCCTGTTTGAACATTTCCCACAGCGGAGAAAGCTCGCGCAGACGGCCAATGGATTTGCGAATCAGATCGATGGCATAGTCAATCTCTTCTTCGGTAGTGAAACGACCTAAAGAGAAACGAATAGAACTGTGCGCCAGTTCATCAGTCATGCCTAACGCGCGCAGCACGTAGGATGGCTCAAGGCTCGCCGAAGTACAGGCTGAACCGGAGGAAACCGCCAGGTCTTTCAGCGCCATAATCAGCGACTCGCCTTCAACATAGTTGAAGCTGACGTTAAGAATGTTCGGCGCGCCCTGCTCGAGGTCGCCGTTGAGGTACACTTCTTCCATATCCTTCACGCCGTTCCACAGACGGTTGCGCAGCGTGCGCAGACGCGCCATCTCGCTTTCCATCTCTTCTTTGGCGATACGGTAAGCTTCACCCATGCCGACGATCTGGTGAACAGGCAGAGTACCGGAACGCATACCGCGCTCGTGGCCGCCGCCGTGGATTTGCGCTTCGATACGAATACGCGGCTTACGACGCACGTACAGCGCGCCGATGCCTTTCGGACCGTAGATTTTGTGACCGGAGAAGGACATCAGGTCAACTTTCAGCTGGCTCAGATCGATAGGCAGCTTGCCCACGCTCTGGGTGGCGTCTACGTGGTAAATGATACCGCGGGCGCGACACATCTCGCCGATGGTAGCGATATCCTGCACCACGCCGATTTCGTTATTCACATGCATGATGGAAACCAGGATGGTGTCGTCACGCATCGCTGCTTCCAGCTCTTTCAGATCGATAATCCCGTTGCTCTGCGGCGCCAGGTAGGTCACTTCGAAGCCTTCGCGCTCCAGCTGACGGCAGGTATCCAGAACCGCTTTATGCTCGGTTTTGCTGGTGATGATGTGCTTGCCTTTTTTCTGATAAAAGTTGGCTGCACCCTTGATCGCCAGGTTGTCGGATTCAGTCGCACCAGAGGTAAAGACGATTTCGCGCGGGTCGGCGCCGACCAGCTCGGCAATCTGATTGCGGGCGATATCAACCGCCTCTTCAGCCTGCCAGCCAAAACGGTGGGAACGGGAGGCCGGGTTACCAAAGGTCCCGTCCATGGTCAGGAACTGCATCATTTTCTCGGCAACACGCGGGTCCACCGGCGTGGTTGCGGAGTAATCGAGGTAAATCGGTAATTTCATTGCTCTTAAACTCCGTACATCACTCAATGCAAGGAATCAGGCAACCGGCTTGATGTACGACCGAGTACACGGAATGTCGGAGCATCCCGGCCTGATTCTGAAAGCTCTTTATAATCGTTGTCCCGCCGTTTCGCGCCGCCTTGCCCTGTCAGCCGCAGCCCGAAACGGGACGGGTCACTCAGGCGCGCAGTTTAACGTCAATCGCGTCCTGGGTGCGCGCATTGCGCTGGGTTTCGTGCTGATGCTGACGACCGGAAACATCGAGGATCTCCTGGTTATTCACCAGTTCCCCGAGGGTGATATTGTTCAGGAAGCCGGTCAGGCGCTCGCTCAGGTCGCGCCACAGCGCGTGAGTCAGGCATTTATCGCCGCCCTGACAGCCGCCCTTGCCCTGGCAACGGGTGGCGTCAACGGATTCGTCCACGGCGCTAATGACTTCGCCGACGGCGATACTGCCGGCATCTTTACCTAACAGATAACCACCACCTGGGCCACGAACGCTGGAAACCAGGCCATTTTTACGCAGGCGAGAGAACAGCTGTTCCAGATAGGAAAGCGAAATTCCCTGACGCTCTGAAATATCTGCCAACGGCACCGGGCCCGTTTCAGAGTTGAGCGCAACGTCAAGCATCGCGGTCACGGCATAACGCCCTTTAGATGTCAGTCTCATGTCTTACTTAACCTCAAACTCGCCCCTGGCCGGGCTTTTTATTAATATGGGTATTGCATAGCAGGGCCAAGTCTGACATTCCCGAGTAATTTGGTCAACTATTTACTTGACTGTTTTAGTCAGGTATTTGGCTTTCCGTGCCGTTTTACTTCCGCATAGCCTGACACCTTCATCGCGCCAGGCGAGCCCGATTCGTAGCCCGGATAAGCGAAGCGCCATCCGGCGTTAACGCGGTTACTTACCTTTATTCTGCTGCTCAATAGACGCCAGCATGCCGCGCAGGATGTTCAACTCCTGGCTTTCCGGACGCGCGCGGGTGAACAGACGACGCAGCTTGTTCATCACCTGCCCCGGATGATTCGGGCGGATAAAGCCGGTCGCCAGCAGCGTCTGCTCAAGATGGTCGTAGAATCGCTCCAGATCGTCCACCAGCGGGTACGGCGCCTCTTCATGCTCAACCGCCGGCTGCGCTTGCTCCTGCGCCGCCAGCCAGGCCATCCGCACTTCATAGGCGATAACCTGCACCGCCATCGCCAGGTTCAGCGAGCTGTACTCCGGGTTGGCGGCGATCGCCACGTGATAGTGGCACTTCTGCAGTTCATCGTTGGTCAGACCAACGCGCTCGCGGCCAAAGACCAGCGCCACCGGCGCATGCTGACCTTCGGCGACGCTTTTCAGACCGCATTCGCGCGGGTCGAGCATCGGCCACGGCAGCGTGCGGGAGCGCGCGCTGGTGCCAACCACCAGGCTACAGCCTGCCAGCGCTTCATCAAGGGTATCGACAATCTGCGCGTTGCCGATCACGTCGCTGGCGCCCGCGGCCAGGGCTATCGCCTGCGAATCAGGTTTGACCAGCGGATTGACCAGCCACAGGTTAGTTAAGCCCATGGTTTTCATCGCGCGGGCTACGGAGCCCATGTTGCCGGTATGGGAGGTTTCTACCAGTACGATTCGAATATTTTGCAGCATTATGGTTCTTCGGCTAAAGATTATTCGTGCATGCTACCATAAAACGGAGACATAAGCAGATTTGGCTGCTATTATATGCGCCGTTTTTTCCCGTTCTTTAACATCCAGTGAGAGAGACCGATGCATCCGATGCTGAACATCGCCGTGCGCGCCGCGCGCAAGGCGGGTAATTTAATTGCCAAACACTACGAAACGCCAGACACCGTAGAAACCAGCCAGAAAGGCAGCAATGATTTTGTGACCAACGTCGATAAAGCCGCCGAAGCGATTATTATCGAAACCATTCGCAAATCTTACCCGCAGCACACCATTATCACCGAAGAAAGCGGTGAACACGCTGGCGAAGAGCAGGATGTTCAATGGGTTATCGATCCACTGGATGGCACCACCAACTTCGTTAAACGTCTGCCGCACTTTTCTGTTTCCATCGCCGTACGCATCAAAGGGCGTACTGAAGTCGCGGTGGTCTACGATCCGATGCGTAACGAACTGTTTACCGCGACCCGCGGCCAGGGCGCGCAGCTGAACGGCTACCGTCTGCGCGGCAGCAACGCTCGCGACCTCGACGGCACCATTATCGCGACCGGCTTCCCGTTCAAAGCGAAGCAGCACGCCACCACCTACATGAATATTCTCGGCAACATGTTTACCGAATGTGCCGACTTCCGTCGCACCGGCTCTGCCGCGCTGGATCTGGCCNATGTGGCCGCCGGCCGCGTTGACGGTTACTTTGAGATCGCCCTGAAACCATGGGATTTCGCCGCAGGCGAGCTGATCGCCCGTGAAGCTGGCGCGATTGTCTGCGACTTCACCGGCGGTCATAACTATATGCTGACGGGCAACATCGTTGCCGGTAACCCGCGCGTGGTGAAAGCGATGCTGGCGAACATGCGCGAGCAGCTGAGCGACGCGCTGAAGCGTTAATCTCTTACTGATGTCAAAAAGGAAGCCGCGGCTTCCTTTTTTTATGTCATTTTATCATGTTGAGGATCTGGCGAATCACCGCATTACCGCCAATACAGAGCACCGTCAGGCCGCTAAATAAGGCCAGCGGTCCGCGCCAGCGCAGACAGCCCTGCGTCCCCAGCCAGCGCCGGAAACACAGCGCTATCCCTACCGTCGCCAGGCGGGCTAACAGCACGCCGACCATCGCCGGAACCAGCAGCAGCCATCCCCACAGCGGCAGCTCATACTGCTGCGCACTGAGTAAAATCCACACCAGCTGAAACGGCAGATAAAAACTCAGGGCAAAGATCAGAGGAATGCGAATATTGCCTGCCGGTGCGGCAACGCCCTGAAAGTCGCGCCAGCCGTCGCGCAGCAGTATTCCAGCCAGCACCAGCGTGGCCAGATAGCATACATCGTTAAAGATGCCCACGATCTGCATTAGCCTGTCGCTGCTTAGCTTACCCATAAACGCGAAACGCCAGAAAATGATCACCAGAAAACCGAACTGCAACACCCAGCTGCGCAGGATCCAGTCGACCATCTCCCGCGGCGAGGGCTGGTTATGCACAGCCCAGGCAACAATGGGCAGTTTACTGTGACCGGGATGACAAAAGGCCAGCACGAAGCCCGACAGCGTTAGGGTGGCGTAGGCCACCAGCGGAATATCCGCGACACTCGCCACCCCGAATCGCATAACATACGGCATGGCGTGGTAGACACGCACCAGATCTGACGGCCACCAGCTGGCCAGGGCTGGAAACCAGAATACGATCGCCAGGCCCGCCAGCAGCCCGGCGGCGCCGGCGCAGCCATAATAGAACCGCCCGCTCTGCGCGGGAGAAACGATATTTGCGGCCATAGCGACTCCTTGTCATCCGCCGAAAAGCGGAAAACTAGAGCATCGCTTCGCCAGCGGCAAGCGCTGGCGCCCACTTTAGGATTTGCGCCCGGCGTCTGTCTAAAACGGACGGATCCCACCGCCGGCAGGGACGGCGCTGAGCCACATCACCCCTGCCGCCGCCAGCAATATGACGCCGCCGGCCAACGCCAGCGTCGCCCAACTAACCTGCTTCCATAACGCTGGCGCCTGATGGCGACTGAGGCGGATCGCCAGTTGGCGGAACCCATGCACCAACAGCGCCAGCGCCGTGATAGTCAACGAGGTTCCCGCCGCCATCGCCAGCGCCGCCGCCATCCCCCAGCCAAAAACGCCGATTACCTTGCTGAACAGCAGAACCATGATCGCCCCCGAGCAGGGACGCATACCCATCGACAGGACGATCGCGGCGCGAGCCCGCCAGTCGTCGCCGGCCTGCAGCTGCTCCGGGGCCGGGAGATGCTGATGCCCGCAGCCGCAATGTTCGTTATGAACATGATGCGGGGTAAAAGCGGTAAACGTTGGCCGGCGCAGCAGCAGACGCAGCTTTTTTAACGCCCGCCAGCACAACAGCAGCCCTAACGCGCCCACCAGCAAATAGCTCCCCTTCTCCAGCCAGAAACTGCTGAGGTGCAGCTGGCGCGCCGGCAGCTGCAGCAGCGCCAGCACCACGACCACCAGCGCGATGGCCACCAGCCCCTGTAATAAAGAGGCGGCCAGCGTCAGGCCAATGCTTGATTTCAGCTTCGCGGGATGGGTGGCAAGCCAGGTCGTAATGACAATTTTACCGTGTCCGGGCCCTAAGGCATGGAGCACCCCGTAAACGAAGCTAAACCCCGGCAGCGACAGCCCTGCCGCCGCCGGGTTCTCCGCCACCGCCTGCAGCAGGCGGCTGAGTTCCAGGTTTAGCGAACGCTGCCAGACTGCGCTCTGCATCAGCACCTGCGGCCACGCCCGCCACAGCCAGATGCCGCCGATGATGCTCACCGCCAGCAACAGCGCCAGCGGCCACAGCGCTTTCCAGCGCGAAGATCGCGCACGCGGAGTAAAAATTACTGACATGTCAGGGTCACCTTCTGGGCAAAATAGCTTCCCAGCGCCATATCCTCCGGCGGCGCATCCGCTTTATCCAGCGACTGGGCGTATGAGAGCATTTTGTCGTTCGGTTTTGGCGTCATCACCGTTGCCTTACAGGCGGCCCGCAACCCTGCGGGCAGGGAAAAATCGCTATCCTTGTCATAAAACATATCGACGTAGTAGGTCGGGTCGAAGGTGGAAAAGGTAAACGTCTGCCCGGCAATGGGTTGCGGCGTCGCCAGCGGCATAGTAAAGGTGAGTACCGCCTGCAGTCCGTCACGTTCGAGGCCGTAACCGTCGGGACGATTGTCAAATTTAACCCGCTGACCGTTATGCCACAGCTCGCTGAAATAGTGCTGACCGAGCACGTTGGCCATCACCTCCGCCGCCAGCTTTTTCCAGACTTCGCTGCCCGGTTTGGCGTTTCCGGCATCATAGAGCAGATCCGATGAGGTAATTTCATCCATCGTCCAGCGCATTTTAAAGGCGCTCAGCAGACCGTCCTTGACCACCGGCTCGCTTTGCAGGCTGATGAAGCTATGCGGATGCGCAGCGGCCGACCATGATAAAACCATGAAAAACGCCGCGCTTGTGCATTGTTTCACTCTGTTCATCTGTTCCTCACGTGAAAAATTCTGTGAACTTCGCCAGCAATCCTGAGTAAAAGCGGACGCTCTTCCCTGCCCACGCCGCGGTCATTGTCTATCCTTAGCGGAAACCCTAACTGGAACTTACCAGATGATGACCGTCATTGAACCACCATCTGCGCTTTCCAGTCCACAGCGCCGTAGCCAGGTGCTCCTGATGTTATATCT
Organism: Klebsiella sp. EMBS2024; assembly: GCF_036233805.1. NCBI lineage: Bacteria > Pseudomonadati > Pseudomonadota > Gammaproteobacteria > Enterobacterales > Enterobacteriaceae > Klebsiella > Klebsiella sp. EMBS2024. The sequence goes on from NZ_JAZARW010000001.1 coordinate 3,150,142, forward strand.
GCCCGGACAGTCGGTGACGACTGAACGGCTTGGCAGGATCAACCTCGTTGATGAGACCACGGCCCGGCAGGATATTGAGGAGACCGGACGCGAAATTCAGCGTTACCACCGTTTGACCCTCCAGTCACAGGTGGACGGCAGCTATCGGATTGAAGGCGCCGCGCTCGACCAACGTTTATGTCTGCTGCATGCGCTGCGGCGGGGGCTGCGCCTCTGCCCACAGTTCGTTAATCATCATTTTACCCCGGCGCTGAAAACGCAGCTTAAACAGGAAGGCATTGCCCGCACCTTATACGATGATACCAATCTGCAGGCGCTGGTGAACCGCTGCGCGCGGGCGCTCAATCGCCAGTTTGACTGCCGCGACGTGCAGTTTCTGCGCTTGTACCTGCAGTACTGTCTGCTCGAACATCACCGGGGATACTCTCCGGACTTCAATGAGGAACAGCAACGCTGGGCTCAAACCGCCGCCGAGTTCACCCTGGCGCAGGAGATTGTCCGCCACTGGCAGCGTCGGGTCGGCGCTCCGCCCCATGTCGGAGAACCTTTTTTCCTCTCGCTGCTGTTTATGTTGCTCAAAACCCCCGACCCGGTCCGCGACGGTCACCCGCACGATCGCCGCCTGCGGCTGGCTATCTCCGGCCTGATCCACCGCTTTCAGATCCTCGCTGGCAGAGCGTTCAGTGATGAGCAGGGGCTCAGCGATCAACTCTATATTCATTTGTCGCAGGCGTTGATCCGCAGCGTGTTTGCTATCGGCATCGACAGCACGCTCACAGAGGAAGTGACCCGGCTCTACCCTCGCTTACTGCGTACCACCCAGGCGGCATTGAGCGAATTCGAGGAGGCCTGGCACATCCGTTTTAATGAGGAAGAGACCGGTTTAATCGCGGTGATCTTTGGCGCCTGGCTGATGCAGAAAAGCGACCTGCACGAGAAACAGGTGCTGTTGCTAACCGATGACAACCCAGCAATTGAAGAGGCCCTGGAACAACAGCTGCGCGAACTAACGCTGCTGCCGCTGAATATCAAATACCAGAGCGTAGAGCGCTTTCAGAAGGAAGGTGCGCCCAAAGGGGTGACGCTTATCGTCACCCCCTATGCGACGGCGCTGCCGCTGTTTTCGCCGCCGCTGATCCACGCGGAGAACTACTTCACTGAGCGCCAGCAGCAGCATATCTGCGCCATGCTCGAGGACTAGGCCGCCACCGCTTTTGGCCGTATAGCCATCGCCGGGAGCGTCAGCAGGGCCATCACCCAGAATACGCCCTGGTGCAGGTGCTGATAGAGGAAACCGGCGAAGACGGTCATGATGGCAATACTGCCGCCCATCGCCACCGCGGAGTAGACGGCCTGCAGACGGATCACTTCGCTACCCTGACGGGCGGCGATATAGCGCATCGCCGCCAGATGACACACCGTGAAGGTGCCACAGTGAAGGATCTGCGCAAGGATGAGTCCCGGCAGCGCCGTGGTCCAGCCCATCAGTCCCCAGCGAATCAGCCCGCAGACGGCGGAGAGCAACAGCAGGTCGCGGGCGCTGAAGCGGCGGAACACCTTTTTACTCAACGCGAAGATCACCACTTCCGCCACCACGCCTAACGACCACAGATAACCGACCGCCGAGGCGGAATAGCCGGCCTGCTGCCAGTAGATGGCGCTAAAGCCATAGTAGGCGGCATGCGCTCCCTGCAGCAGACAAACGCAGGCGAGAAAGCGCCAGCTTTGGCGCACCAGCGTCAGCCAGGCCGCCATTCCGGCCCCCTGCTGCTGGCGCGACTCCCCCTGGGGCATCACCGACGGCTTAAGCAGCATGCCGAGCAGCATCGAGGCGACCCCCAGGCTTAGCATCAGCAGGATCGCCCGGTAATCGAACAGGCTCACCAGCTTGCCGGTCAGCGCCGAACCAATCACAAAGGCAATAGAGCCCCATAGCCGCACCCGGCCATAGTCCATGGTGATCTGCTTTTGCCAGGTGTTGGCCAGAGCATCCGTCAGCGGCACCAGCGGCGAAAAGAACAGGTTGAAGCCGATGATGATCGCCAGCAGCCATGCTACGTGGCTGCCGGCCCAGAAGGCCAGCGCGAAGAGCAAGGTTAACAGCGCCAGCACGCGCAGCGCGGCGATCAGCCGGGAGGGATCGCTCACCCGCGGGGCAATCAGCAGACTGCCGAGAAAACGGGCCACCAGACCGGCGCCAAGCAAAATGCCGATGGTTTCCGGAGTCAGCCCGTTTCCGGCCAGCCAGACGCTCCAGAAGGGCAGAAAAATACCGTAGCTAAAAAAGTAGGTGAAATAACTGAGCGCCAGCCAGCGCGTGGAGTGCAAGACCATGATTTCCTCCCGAATGGTGGCGATAGTCTGGCGACAAACCCCGGCGGGCGCAAGATGCTCTTGTCTGCCGATAGCTCGTTATTTATGCCCCCTCGATGATGATTTTCAGCGAAAAATTGAGCTTATCTCCCGCGCCTAAAACTCGCAGCCCCGGCTGCCCGTCCATGTTGTGGGCGTTTACCGGATGGCTTTGCGGCTCGAGGCAAAGGAATGATTCACCTTGCATTCTGAACAGCATCAACCACGGAGTTTGCGATAGAATTGTGATATTCATCACGTCATTGCTTACCCTCGCCCGCCCGCCCCAGCCGGAATAACCCACGTTCAGCCAACGATCTTCACCGAACTGAGCCACGCTGAAATTGGCATAGTCGGGCAAGTTTCCTTGCCAGTTGAGAGGTAAGTGATTCTCCCCTTCCGGCCAGTAACCGCTGACCTGGAACTGGACCTTGCTGCGTTCATCGAAAGGGAAAAAGGGATGAAAGCCGCAGCCGTAAAGCGCAGGGACCTCCCCATAGTGGGTAAGCGTTAGCTCCGCTATCAGCTGGTTACGCAGCAACTGGTAGCGGAGCTGCGCCAGATAATCGAAACCGCAGGCACGCTGCCGACGCAGCTGTAATACACAATACTCGGCGCCGCACTCAATAATATCCCAGCGCTGTAACCAGCCGTCACCGTGAAGAAAGAAATACTCGTCGGCATGGTGGCGAGGCAGGACAATCTCCTGCCCATGAAAAATAAAACGGTTGCCGGCGACGCGATTGGCCAATGGCAGCATCGGAAACATGCCGCCGGCGGGATTTTCATATAGCACCGGCGCTNGATATTGCCGCGAGAATAAACTTTGCACTTTGCCGCCCAGAGAAGAGACGCACATCCGCAGATGCGCGTTCTCCAGAATCCACTCTTCCGCCATTAGCGCATCTGCTCCTGCTTCGCCGCATTCACGCCCGTATGACGCTGCGCCAGCTGCTCTTCCAGCGCTTCGAGGGTGATACCTTTCGTTTCCGGGACGTTGCGCAGGATATAGAGGTAGCCGGCAGCGCAAATGACACCATACAGCAGGAAGCTTCCTGCCGCGCCCAGACCGGCATTAAGCAGCGGGAAAGTATAAGTTAACAGGAAACAGGCGATCCACAGCGCCAGGGTACCTAAAGACATCGCGAGTCCACGTACGCGGTTGGGAAAAATCTCCGCCAGCAGCACCCAGGTCACCGGCGCCAGGGTCAACGCATAAATAGCAATCGCCGCCAGCACCAGCAACAGTACCGGCCACCCCATAATGCCCATGGCGTAAGCGCCGGCGATCAGCACATAGATCAGCGTCAATCCCGAAGCGCCAAGCAGCATTAATTTTCGGCGACCGATTTTATCCACCAGCGGCAGCGCCGCAATGGTAAAGACCAGATTAACGACGCCCGTCGCGACGATCGATTTCAGCGTGCTGTTAATATCGAACCCCGCCGAGGCAAAAATCTCCTGCGCGTAGTTAAAGATGACGTTAATCCCACACCACTGCTGGAATATGGCGAGCACCATGCCAATGATCACAATCGGTTTCACCTGGGGAGCCAACAGCGCGCCGTAGGAGACTTTATTGTTATCCTTTTCCAGGGTATGCGCGATTTCACGCAGGATCCTGTCGGCATAGTCGGCAGAACCAATGCGTTCCAGCGCAGCCCGGGCGCGCTCCGGTTTACCGGCCTTCATGAGCCAGCGCGGCGACTCGGGGACAAAAAACATCAGGACCAGAAACGCCAGCGCCGGCACCAGTTCCGCACCGAACATCCAGCGCCAGCCCATCTGCCCATTCCAGCTGTCCACAATCATCTGCTGCGTCGCCCCCGGCTCCACCGGTTCAGCAATCATCAGATTGATTAACTGAGCGGCCAGTACGCCAATCACGATGGTGAGCTGATTGACCGCGACAAAACGCCCTCTTTTCTCTGCCGGACTGACTTCGGCAATGTAAAGCGGGCTGAGAGCGGAAGCCAGACCAATCCCTACGCCGCCCACAATGCGGTAAACCACAAACATATCGAAATGACTGGCGACCGCCGTCCCCCAGGCCGACGCGCTGAACAGCACGGCGGAAAGAATTAATGGCAGCTTGCGCCCCAGTTTGTCTGCGCACCATCCCGAAATTAATGCGCCGAAAATACAGCCCAACAGCGCTGAGCTCATCGCCCAGCCGGACTGCGCCGGGTCCGTAATTGAAAACCAGNCTTCATAAAATGGCTTAGCGCCGCCAATCACCACCCAGTCATAGCCAAACAGTAAACCACCGCAGGCGGCGACCAGACAAATCGTCCAGACGTAGCCCATTTTCAGATGTGTCTGCGCGTTGTTCATAATGATTCCTCTATAAGGGAAACGCAGGGAACAGTAGGGTTCAGGCGGGCCGAGCCCGCCCATTGAGGTTCAGGAAAAAATGCCGCTTTGCAGGGCATGGCGAATCAGATGCGCCTTATCATGAGCCGGATTTATTTGCAGAAGCTGCTGCATCCTCTGCTGGCAGGCGGATACGTTGCCCAGCCCCAGATGGCCCAACGCTTCAATAAACAAGCAGTGCTGCTGATGTCTCTGCTGCGCTGATACATCGAGAACCACCAGGTCCGGAAGAGAGACGGCAAAAAAATCGACTTGCGGAACGTCATCCCGATGCTGCGCGGCCCAGTCGATAAAATGGCGGAAGTGCTGCTCGGCCTGCGCTGGGTTACCGCTCTTACGCAGCGCAATGCCCTGCCAGAAAAGGTAATCGGCGGGTTGATCGTTGTAGTACCGCCCGGCGTCCAGCGTTGAGCCCCCTTGCCGGGCAAGCTGGTAATATTCCGCCGCCTGCTGCGCATCCCCAGCCTGTTCTGCGCAGTAGCCCAGCAAATACCAGATATCGTTATCCGTTTGCCCAGGCAGTCGCCCCTCCCCCAGATTGTCGGGATAGCGTAATGCGGCTTTCAGACAGTCCGTGGCCTGTTTAAACGCCCCACGCTCGATGAACTGTAATGCCCGATGGAGCTGATTGAGCAAATACTGGCCGGTGATTTTCCCTTCTCCTCCTTCCCAGGGATGGAATACGCGCGTATCCAGAATCGCGGCGGCATCGGCATAATGACCGGACGCGTTCCACAGGCTTAGCAGCTCAGCGGTCAGGTCGTCCCGCTTCAGCACCACGGCTTTACGTTCCACCAGCGTCGTCAGTCGCTCATGTACCGGCCTGGCCAGTAATTTTTGCAAAAAATCGAGTTCAAACAGGAAGCGCGCATTGTCCGGCTCCAGCGCTACGGCGCGCTGCAGATAAGCCAGCGCCTGCGTTGCATCCTGCTGTTTATTCCAGGAGTAAACGCCCAGCAGACGATGAGCGGGCGCATAATCGGGAGATTTTTCGAGCGTCTCGCGCCAGCAGCTCACCGCCTCGTCATAGCGACGTTTGCTGTACCAGAAGCAACCGAGTAGATAGCGGGCAAAAGCGCTGTCGCCCAGCGACTGCAGCATCTGAACTTCATCGAGCGAGTTAGGGAAACGAACATTGTGCGCATGGCAGTGCTCGGCGGCGGCAATAAACTGTTGGCGTTCATTGGCATCATCACTTAGCGACGCACGCCAGAGCATCGGCAGCGCTTCCTGACTGTCCAGAACCGCAAGAACCTCTTTCACCGCCGACGTCTGTCCGATAGAGAGCAGCCAACCCGCCAGCAGGCTGGCGTTGACCCCTCTGCGCCCCGTGATGCGTATCAGGGTTTCTCGCGCGTCGTCGCTCCGCTCAATCATCCAGCGCGCGCAGTGCAGCGGATAGCTCAATGGGTATTGCTCAAGAGAGGCGAAAATAAACTCCAGCGCTGCTTTCTTCTGCCCACTGTTGGCTAATGCCAGCGCTTTCAACCCCATCGCCAGAGGATTGCTGGCGTTGAACCGCAGACTGGTGTTTACTTTTTCCAGCGCATCGGCAACATCACCGCGCTTCATCGCCAGCCGCGCCAGCGACCACCAGGCGGCGTCACGGCAGTTACCGCTCCAGGAGGCTTTGTAATAGTGATCCCAGGCGCCTGCATCATCCCCCATCCTTTCCAGCACGCTGGCAAGCAGCATACTGGCTTCGCCATCTCGCGGGTTCTTATTCAAACGATGCGCGCGCTGTAGCGCAGCACGGGCACACTGTTCCGCCAGCGCCCAGTCGGCACTGTTGAACGCCAGGGTACCGAGGGCAACATTATTGCGATAATCCTGCGGATCGAGCTCAACCGCCCGACGATAGTAATCCCCGGCGTAGCGGCTTGCGTGGTTGTATTGTTCAAGGTGCTGGCCGATAAAATAGAGCTCGTCGCCATTGTGGATCGCTTCCGGTAACGCGGGCGCTATAGCTGGTTCGGGCAGCGGCGTCTGTTGGGTAATATGTTCCTGATAATCCAGCAGCGGCTGGTTCTCGGCGGTTTTCACTTTGAGGGTTAAGCGCCCGACGCCATTTTCCGGCAGCGTCTGCTGCCAGCTCTCACCGGGCTTCAGCGTCAGCTGAGTTTCGTACAATGGCTGATGGTCAGCGCTGAGTTCAACCACGATATGATTTAGCGGAGCAATGGCATATACGCCAAGCTGCAGTTGCCCAGACTCGCGAACCAGCTTCAGTGCCAGCTGTGTATTGGCATTTTGCACCATCCCTAACTCGCTGTAGGGAAGGAAATTTTGCACAAACACCTTCTCTTCATAAGGCGCAAGCCACGTAAAGTCAGGCTGGTTATCGGTGAAGACGCCGGTCATCAGCTCAATATAAGGGCCATTTTCATCGGTCAGATTTCGATCCCAGGCCTGGCCAAAATCCCCGTACCCCCAGCTCCACTGTTTCTTGCCAGGAGAGACATGGTGATCGGCAACATGCAGTAACCCGCCTCGCTCGTCATGATGATAAGCGCCGACAAAATCGTAATCCGACTTCTCCGCCATATACGAAGTGGGTACCGGGACGTTTTTATAACGGGAGATATCAACCCCCGCAGAATAGTCCACTTTGTAGTAGGTACCGGTGGCAATCGGGAAAGCGGAAACATCACGCTTACCATGGTCGAATACAGCGGTGACATCGGGTGGGAATACACTCTGGTGGGCATCGCCGCCTTTTACTGCAGGGTTGGCCCACCACAGGAAATGGCGCGGCGTGGCGTTACCATTGAAGATCTTGCCAGTGATTTCAATCAGCGCGCGGTCAGGATAGAGCGTAAACCCGGCCATAACCTGCAAACCGCGCATGGGCTCCGCTTCCCCCATCCATACGGTCTGCGCGCCGTTTTCTCCCTGCTGAATAGAAAAATCGACCGGCTTAAAGGTCGTCGGCCGGTGATGTTGCGGCCAGTTAAATTCGATTCCGCCGGAGATCCAGGGCCCGAGCAGCCCTACCAGGGCTGGCTTAACCACCTCATTGTAATAGACGAAATCACGTTGTTTGACTTTGTCATATGCCCGGTGAATACGGCCGCCAAGCTCCGGTAGCAGCATGACCCGAAGGAAATCATTCTCCATCCACACTGCCTGATAATCGCGCATTTCGCGTTCGCCGGTCAGGGTATCAATCACGCCGTAGGGATAGACGCTGCCGGAAGATCCTTGATAAACACGTTTTTCCAGAAACATAGGGTTCGGATCTTCCGCGCCCGTCGTCCACGTTGGTAATGAAATGATTTCCTGCCAGACCTTAACCGAACCGTACATGATGCCTCCACTAAACAAAACGAAGTAAAAGTTGCAATAACAGGAGTCTATATCGCCAATTCGCTGTTAAAATGCGCAATGCTCACGCAATATAATTAAGGGAGTTAAGTGTATGCAGCGTACTGGCTTTAATAACGCCCGGGTCCGGCAGGCCAATAAGTCGATTTTTCTTTCCCATCTGTGGCGGGAAAAGCAGCTCAGTAAATCACAGCTCTCTCAACTCACCGGTCTCTCCATTCCGGCGGTGAGCAATATTCTGGCCGAGCTGCTTAGCGAGGGATTGATCGGTCACTCAACGGAACACTTGAGCAAACGGGGCGTGAACAGCGGCAGCTACCAGATCCCCGAGCACGGCGCCTGGACACTGTGCATGAATATCACCCCGACCAGCATTGAATATCAGCTTGCCGACGCCCGCCTGCTGGCAGTGGATGGCCATCAGCATTTGCCGGTCAACGCGCCCACTCCTCAGGCCCTGCTTGAGGCCATCGTTGAATGCTGGCGGCATATCCACCGCCGCTACCCGCAGCACAGCATCAATCTCGCCCTTGGCGTGCATGGACAGGTTGATCCTATTACCGGCGTTTCACAAACCATGCCCCAGGCACGCTGGAAAACACCGATCGAAATAAAGTATCTGCTTGAGGAGCGGCTTGGCGTGCAGGTTCGGGTGGATAACGACTGCGTGATGCTGGCGCTGGCGGAGAAGTGGCAGCATCAGGGTACACAGCAGGATTTTTGCGTGATCAACGTCGACTACGGTATCGGCTCGTCATTTGTGATTAACGATCATATTTATCGCGGCAGTCTGTACGGCAGCGGGCAGATTGGGCATACGATTGTCAATCCTGACGGCAAAGCCTGCGACTGCGGAAGATACGGTTGCCTCGAAACTGTCGCCTCTCTCAGCGCGCTGAAAAAACAGGCCCGAATGTGGCTCAAAACGCAGCCTGAAGCAACGCTCTCCCCTGAGCAGTTAACCACGGCGTCGCTCATTGAGGCCTGGAAAGAGGGAGATGTGCAAATTCGCGCATGGGTTGATAACGCTGCCAACGCGATTGGCTTAAGCCTCTATAATTTCCTGAATATATTAAATATTAATCAAATCTGGCTTTACGGGCGCAGCTGCGCCTTCGGTGAGCAGTGGCTGGAAAGTATCGTCAAACAAACGGGTTTCAACCCCTTTGACCACCGGGATACGCCGCGAGCGCACGCCACCCAAATTGGCTTTGGCCAGCTGACACGCGCCCAGCAGCTGATGGGGATAGGTTATCTGTACGTTGAGGAGCAATTGCAGACGCTGGTTTAGTCATAAACGAACGTGGCGGAGCGCAAATTTGTGTATTACGTTTAAATCACACGTCTCTCATAACGAGCTGATTATGAACACACTCCGCTATTTTGATTTTGGCGCTTCCCGCTCTCTGTTGCTGCTTATCGCCCGCATCGCCGTGGTGATTCTGTTTATTCTTTTTGGCTACCCCAAACTGCTGGGCTTTGACGGTACGGTGCAGTACATGGCCGCCTCCGGCGCGCCGATGCCGACCCTGGCGGCGATTATCGCCGTCATTATGGAAGTGCCTGCCGCGATTCTGATTGTGCTCGGCTTTTTCACCCGCCCGCTGGCGGTCATCTTTATTTTCTACACCCTGGGCACGGCGGTGATTGGCCATCACTACTGGGATATGACTGGCGATGCGGTATTGCCGAACATGATTAACTTCTGGAAAAACGTCAGCATCGCCGGCGCTTTCCTGCTGCTGGCGGTAACCGGCCCCGGGGCGATCTCCCTCGACCGCCGCTAATCTCCAGACGCAAAAAAGGCCGCATACGCGGCCTTTTTGATGTCAACGCTAACGCTTACGCATATACCGGGAAGCGGGCGCAGATATCCAGCACTTTACCTTTCACGCGCTCAATGACCGCGTCGTCATTGATATTGTCCAGCACGTCACACATCCAGCCAGCCAGCTCTTTGACTTCCGCTTCTTTAAAGCCGCGGCGAGTCACTGCCGGAGAACCGATACGGATACCGGAGGTTACGAACGGGCTCTTCGGATCGTTCGGCACGCTGTTTTTGTTGACGGTGATGTTGGCGCGGCCCAGAGCGGCGTCAGCTTCTTTACCGGTCAGGTTTTTATCCACCAGATCCAGCAGGAACAGGTGGTTCTCAGTACCGCCAGACACCACTTTGTAGCCGCGGTTCAGGAACACTTCCACCATCGCTTTAGCGTTTTTCGCAACCTGCTGCTGGTAAACTTTAAACTCTGGCTCCATCGCTTCTTTCAGCGCCACCGCTTTCGCCGCGATAACGTGCATCAGCGGGCCGCCCTGCGCGCTTGGGAACACGGCAGAGTTCAGTTTTTTGTACAGCTCTTCGCTACCGCCTTTCGCCAGAATCAGGCCGCCGCGCGGACCCGCCNGGGTTTTGTGGGTGGTGGTGGTCACAACGTGAGCATGCGGAACCGGGTTCGGGTACACGCCAGCGGCAATCAGGCCTGCCACATGCGCCATATCGACGAACAGGTAAGCGCCGATACTGTCAGCGATTTCACGCATTTTCGCCCAGTCAACGATACCGGAGTAAGCGGAGAAACCACCGATGATCATCTTCGGTTTGTGTTCCTGAGCCTGCTTCGCCATGTCGTCGTAGTCAATTTTACCGGACTCATCAATACCGTAAGGGATGATATTGTACAGTTTGCCGGAGAAGTTAACCGGGGAGCCGTGAGTCAGGTGGCCGCCCTGCGCCAGGTTCATCCCCAGCACGGTGTCGCCCGGCTGCAGCAGCGCGGTGTAGACGGCAAAGTTAGCCTGGGAGCCGGAGTGCGGCTGGACGTTAGCATAGTCAGCGCCGAACAGTTCTTTCGCGCGGTCGATTGCCAGCTGTTCAACCACGTCGACGTATTCACAGCCGCCGTAGTAACGCTTGCCCGGATACCCTTCAGCATATTTGTTGGTCAGCTGAGAGCCCTGCGCCTGCATAACGCGCGGACTGGTGTAGTTTTCGGAGGCGATCAGTTCGATGTGCTCTTCCTGACGTACTTTTTCCTGCTCCATAGCCTGCCACAGTTCGGCATCATAATCGGCAATGTTCATTTCACGCTTTAACATCCGCATCTCCTGACTCAGCTAACAATAAAATTTCGGCCTAAAAAGGCGGTCCGATTGGACAACGGCCCACAGTATAACCGAATCATTCTGTGATAACAGGTCTTGACAAAGGATTTTACGCAAACGATTGGCTCCGCATGACACAAGGCTTTGAGCAATAACGCCTCTCTCAGTATCAACGGATTTCTTTTCAGGTTTGTGATGCAAATTCTTCATGTTGTAACTGGATCGGGGGAATGTGTTAAAGAACCATTTACAACGCAGGGTTATTTCTTTAAGATGCATTTAAAATGCATCATTAAGATAACACATAAGGAAGCACGCTATGCTTGACGCTCAAACCATCGCCACGGTAAAAGCCACCATTCCCCTGCTGGTAGAGACCGGCCCGAAATTAACCGCCCATTTCTACGATCGTATGTTCGCGCATAATCCGGAGCTCAAAGAGATCTTCAACATGAGCAACCAGCGCAATGGCGATCAGCGTGAAGCGTTATTCAACGCTATTGCCGCCTACGCCAGCAATATCGATAACCTGCCTGCCCTGCTGCCGGCGGTGGAAAAGATCGCCCAGAAACACACCAGCTTCCAGATCAAACCGGAGCAGTACAATATTGTTGGCAGCCATCTGCTGGCGACCCTGGATGAAATGTTCAGTCCGGGCCAGGAAGTGCTCGATGCCTGGGGTAAAGCCTACGGCGTGCTGGCGAACGTCTTTATCGGCCGTGAAGCCGAGATCTATCAGCAAAACGCCAGTAAAACCGGCGGCTGGGAAGGGACCCGCGCGTTTCGCATCGTGAAGAAAACCCCGCGCAGCCAGCTTATCACCAGCTTTGAGCTCGAACCGGTTGATGGCCAGCCGGTCGCCGATTACCAGCCTGGCCAGTACCTGGCCATCTGGCTGAAACCGGAAGGCTTCGAATATCAGGAAATCCGCCAGTACTCCCTGACCCGCAAAGCGGACGGCAAAGGCTACCGCATTGCGGTTAAACGCGAGGAAGGCGGTCAGGTTTCCAGCTGGCTGCATAACCATGCCAGCGAAGGCGATGTGGTCTATCTGGCCGCCCCGGCGGGAGATTTCTTCCTTAACGTTAAGCCACAGACGCCGGTCACTCTGCTCTCTGGCGGCGTCGGGCAAACGCCGATGCTGGCGATGCTGGATGCGCTGGCGAAGAGCGGTCATCAGGGTCAGGTGAACTGGTTCCATGCGGCGGAAAATGGCGACGTTCACGCCTTTGCCGATGAAGTGAAGGCGCTCGGCGCGGCGCTGCCGGCGTTTACCTCTCACGTCTGGTATCGCACCCCGACTGAGGCCGACCGTCAGGCTGGACGTTTTGATAGCGAAGGTTTGATGGATTTAGCAGCAGTGGCGGACAATATTCGCGACCCGCAGATGCAGTATTATCTCTGCGGCCCGGTAGCGTTTATGCAGTTTGCAGCGAAGCAGCTGGTCGAATTAGGGGTCAACAAAGACAACATTCATTACGAATGCTTCGGCCCGCATAAGGTGCTGTAAGCCCCGACGACGCGGGGATCTGTAGGCCGGGTAAGCGCAGCGCCACCCGGCAATACTGCAGCGAGCGGCGAGCGTTAAATCGCCGCGTCGTCTTCTTCGCCGGTACGAATACGAATGACCCGCGCCACGTCGAAGACAAAGATTTTACCGTCGCCGATTTTACCGGTCTGTGCGGTACGGATGATGGTATCCACACAGGTATCGACGATATCGTCGGTCACCACAATTTCAATTTTTACTTTCGGCAGAAAATCGACCATATACTCGGCACCACGGTACAGTTCGGTGTGCCCTTTCTGGCGGCCAAAGCCTTTCACTTCCGTTACCGTCATCCCGGTGATGCCGACTTCGGCCAGCGCTTCACGCACGTCATCCAGTTTGAAAGGTTTAATAATCGCATCAATCTTTTTCATGGGGTTCCTGTCTTAATCGCGTAACCGGTTGCTTACCGTATCATAACTTGCGCTATAGTGCGGAGCTACTCTTTAAAGTCGTTGGCGTCGAGCTCATGGCGCGACAGCAGCTTATAGAATTCGGTGCGGTTGCGCCCTGCCATCCGCGCGGCGTGAGTGACGTTGCCCTTGGTAATTTGCAGCAGCTTGCGCAGGTAGTTCAGCTCAAACTGATTGCGCGCCTCCACGAAGGTCGGCAGCGCCGTGTTCTCGCCCTCCAGCGCTTGCTCAACCAGCGCGTCGCCGATCACTGGCGACGAAGTCAGGGCCACGCACTGCTCGATCACATTCACCAGCTGGCGTACGTTGCCCGGCCACTTGGCGGCCATCAGCCGCTTCATCGCATCGCTGGAAAACGCCCGCACGAACGGCTTATGGCGATCGGCGGACTGACGCAGCAGATGGTTGGCCAACAGCGGAATGTCTTCCGTGCGTTCGGAGAGCGGCGGTATTTTCAGGTTCACTACGTTGAGGCGGTAGAACAGGTCTTCACGAAACTCGCCGCGGGCCATCGCCTTCGGCAGGTCGCGGTGGGTGGCGGAGATAATCCGCACGTTGATTTCGATATCGCGGTTGCTGCCCAGCGGGCGCACCTTGCGCTCCTGCAGGACGCGCAGCAGCTTCACCTGCAGGGCGACAGGCATATCGCCGATCTCGTCGAGAAACAGCGTACCACCCTCAGCGGCCTGGAATAATCCTTCACGGTTACTGACCGCGCCGGTAAAAGCGCCCCGCGCATGGCCAAACAGTTCGGATTCGAGCAGCTGTTCCGGCAGCGCGCCGCAGTTGATCGCCACGAACGGCTTATCATGACGCGGGCTGGCGTTGTGGATCGCCTGGGCGACGATCTCCTTCCCGGTCCCGCTCTGGCCATTAATCAGTACGCTGACATCCGATTGCGCCACCATCCCGGCCTGCTCAAGCAGGCGCAGCATCAGCGGGCTGCGGGTTACAATCGCCTGGCGCCAGGCTTCGTCGGTGGCCGGCGAGCGCTGCTCCAACGCCTCATCAATGGCTTTATATAAGGCATCTTTATCGACCGGCTTGGTCAGGAAGCTGAACACCCCCTGCTGGGTAGCCGCCACGGCGTCGGGAATCGAACCGTGAGCGGTGAGAATGATCACCGGCATGCCGGGGTGGCCCTTCTGGATCTCGCTAAACAGCTGCAGGCCGTCCATTTCATCCATCCGCAGATCGCTAATCACCAGATCCACTTTCTCACGCCCCAGCACGCGCAGCGCTTCCGGCCCGCTCTCGGCGGTGACCACGCTGTAGCCTTCGCTGATCAGGCGCATGCCCAGTAGCTTCAACAGTCCCGGATCGTCATCCACCAGCAGTAAACGCGCCGGTTTACGGATCGTCATGGATCACCTCCGGCACTTTTTCGCTGCCGAAATTGCCGCCCGGCTTGCGGCTGGAGAGCTGGCGTTCGATATCCGTCAGGTTCTCCAGCTTGCGGGTGGTCAGCTCCAGCTGCTCGCGCAGCGCCAGCTCCTGCTGCCGCAGTGTCTCCAGTTCGCTATCGCTGGACTGCTGAAGCTTAGCGTAACGGGCACGCTCTTCCACCAGCTGCAGCTGACGGGTCTGACCGTCGCGCCAGAGCTGATACAGCGGGCGGACCTGAACGGCGATTTGCGGGCTGAAGGTATCGAGACGCGCCACCAGGTCGCGGCGCTCCTCAGGGGTAATTTTAGCATCAGCAAGCAGGATGCCGCGACGAAACGCGTCCTGCCAGCTGTCGTCGGTATGGCGTTTCGCCTCCGCCCGCGCCTGCGCCGGCGCGAGGCGATCGGCACAGTCAATGCCCCGCAGCCAGTAGAGGGGATTTTTGTCGCTGGCATCGCTGCTGTGCGCCCAGATATCCGCGCAGTCTACCGCGACAAAATCGGCCACCTGATGCTGCGCCTGCCCGGGGGCGGCGGTACCTTCCGCGGTATGCGGTGAAAAGCCGGCGGAACACCCCGCCAGCGTCAGACAAGCAATGCCTGAAAGCAGCCATCCGCTGAGGGAACGGCGCCAGGCCAGGAATTGGGACATAGTTCCCCGATATCGATTCATAAGTTGGATTATTCCGGCGCTGAGGGAAGCGTAATGCGAAAACAGACCTGCCCGGCGGGCGCATCAACTAAGCTGAGCTCCCCTTGCATCTGCCGGACGCAGTCGCGGGCGATACTCAACCCCAGTCCACTGCCCTTAACGGCCCCTTTACGCTGGTGACTCCCCTGGTAAAAAGGCTCGAATATCATGTTTTTTTCCGCGGCCGGGATCGGTTCGCCGCTGTTGGCGACATCAATACGCACCTGATCTCCGTGCCGGTAGCTATGGATACGGATGTTACCGGATTCAGCACCATAGTGCACCGCATTGGAGTAGAGATTATCCATTACGCTTATCAATAGCGCAGGCTCTGCCAGGCAACGCCGCGCCTGCAGCGTCAGTTCGGTATGCATCAGTTTAGCCCGCGCGGGCAGGCTGTGCGCCGCCACGACGTTTTCCACCAGTTCCACCAGGTCCACCGCTTCGCGAGCCACCGGGCCGTCGGCCTGTTTTCGGTTATAGTCCAGCAGCTGTTCAATCAGCTTTTGCAGGTTACGGCTACTGCTGTCGAGGATCTCGACAATCTCCTGCTGCTCAGGGGTCAGGGGCCCCGCGACCCGGTCGGCCAACAGCTCGGTACCTTCACGCATACTGGCCAACGGGGTTTTCAGCTCATGCGACAGATGGCGAAGAAATTGATGCCGCTGCGACTCCAGCCACGCCAGGCGCTCGCTGAGCCAGATGATGCGCTTGCCCACCGATCGCAGCTCGCGCGGGCCGGTAAACAATGCGGCGTCGTCCAGCGACTTTCCTGCCCCCAGCTGATTGATCATTCTTTCGATGCCTTTCACCGGGCCGATAATCATGCGGGTGAAGAGTAGCACCAGCGCCAGGCTCAGCAGAAACAGCACCAGCGCCTGCCAGCCGAAAAACTGGCCGCGTTCGGCTATCTCCTGCTGCAGCTGTTGGCCACGAGAATAGACGACCGCCCGGGTCGCCTGCACCATATCGCTGTTATTACTGGCGAAAACTTCCAGTCTGGCGGCTGCCTGGGCATCGGGTCCGCTATTTTTACACTGCAGCTGCGCCAGATCGCTGACATCCTGACGCAGCGCCTGCCAGAGCTTCTCGTCCGGCAGCACGCCGGCGTGGGCGTCCAGCATCTGGCTGTAGCGCTGCCGCTGGTTTTGATAGACGCGCGCCAGCGTCGGATCGTCCAGCACGCAGTACTGGCGATAGCTGCGCTCCATCTCCAGTGCGGCATTGATCATCGCCTCGCTGCGTCGGGCGTCGACCAGGGTGGTACGGTTAATATGCGCCGCCTGGGCGCTGAGGGCGTTCAGGCTCTGCCAGGCCTGCCAGGCCAGCACCAGCAATGGCAGCAGGATCAGCACAAAAGAGAGCGTCACCAGCTGACGCAGCGAACGGGGGAAAAGAGAGAGTCGCTTCAAGGATGTTGTCTCAATCATTAGCTCTGGTCGATGCTAACTGAGGAGCGCGCCGGAGAAAAGCGCTACCGCTGGTTACTGCGCCGCAGAAACAACAAAGCCAGGCGCAAGGCCTGGCTTTGTTCAGGAATGAGGCGGTGCCTTACTCGACGTTTCGCCCGATGTCTGATAAAGCCAGGCTGTTATCAGGAGTTGGACGGCAGGCACCTGTTTGTGCGTCATTCGAAGTTTATGTAGCGCGTCCCGAAGGGGCTGACATAAGAAGGTGAATGAGCCACTGGTTAATATTATGCATGAACTATGCCAGCTCTCAAAACATTTTATTAACATATTGATATATATGGCTTTAACCGCAGGAACAGTCGTACTACCACTGTTTATTTTTCACCCGCATTGTCGCTATTTAGCGACACCAAATAGGCTACCGATTACTCATCATTTAAATCAATAACTTAAGTGTCGCCTATTGACGACACTGCAATATCGCAGTTGTCGGCAATTCCCGACACCCTGGCGTGCCGACCATCACAGATAAAAAAAAGCCCCCTGTCAGGCAGGGGGCTGATACGTTCGCGTGAAGCGCGGCGGGAAGATTAACCCAGCTGTTTACGCGCGTTACGGAAGATACGCATCCACGGGCTATCCTCGCCCCAGTTCTCCGGGTGCCAGGAGTTGCTTACGGTGCGGAAGACGCGTTCCGGGTGAGGCATCATGATGGTCGCGCGCCCGCTTTCGCTGGTCACCGCGGTGATACCGTTCGGGGAACCGTTCGGGTTCGCCGGATAGGTTTCGGTCACTTTGCCGAAGTTATCCACGAAGCGCAGCGCCACCAGACCTTTGCTCTCCAGCTGAGCCAGATGCGCGCTGTCGCGCACTTCCACCTGACCTTCGCCGTGGGAGACCGCAATCGGCATCCGTGAGCCAACCATGCCTTCCAGCAGCAGGGATGGGCTTTGCGTCACTTCCACCAGGCTAAAGCGCGCTTCAAAGCGGTCAGACTGGTTGCGCACAAAGCGCGGCCACAGGTCGCTGCCCGGGATCAGCTCGCGCAGGTTGGACATCATCTGACAGCCGTTGCACACGCCGAGCGCCAGCGTCTGCGGACGATGGAAGAAGGTCGCGAACTCATCGCGCACGCGCTCGTTGAACAGAATCGACTTCGCCCAGCCCTCGCCCGCGCCCAGCACGTCGCCGTAGGAGAAGCCGCCGCAGGCTACCAGGGCATGGAAATCGCCCAGACCGGTCCGGCCGGCCAGCAGGTCGCTCATATGCACGTCGATGGCGTCAAAGCCGGCGCGATGGAAGGCGGCCGCCATTTCAACGTGGGAGTTCACCCCCTGCTCGCGCAGGACGGCCACTTTCGGCCGCGCGCCGGTGGCAATGTACGGGGCGGCGACGTCGTCGTTAATATCAAACGAGAGCTTCACATTGAGGCCCGGGTCGGCATCATTGGCTTTCGCCTCATGCTCCTGATCGGCGCAGGCCGGGTTGTCGCGCAGACGCTGCATCTGCCAGGTGGTTTCCGCCCACCACATGCGCAGCGTGGTGCGGCTTTCGCTGAACACCGTCTGACCGCCGGCGGTCAGCACGAAGCGATCGCCCTCAACCGCTTTACCGAGGTAATGCACGCAGTCCGCCAGGCCGTTAACCGCCAGAATGGCTTCCACCGCCTCACGGTCTGCGGCGCGGACCTGAATCACCGCCCCCAGCTCTTCGTTGAACAGCGCGGCCAGATGGTCGTCGCCCAGCGCGGCGATATCCGCTTCCATGCCGCAGTGGCCGGTAAAGGCCATTTCCGCCAGCGTGACCAGCAGACCGCCGTCGGAGCGGTCGTGGTAGGCCAGCAGTTTACGCTGCGCCACCAGGGCCTGCATCGCATTCCAGAAGCCTTTCAGTTGCGCGACATCGCGCACGTCAGCCGGCTTGTCGCCGAGCTGGCGATAGACCTGCGCCAGCGCCGTCGCGCCCAGCGCGTTGTGCCCTTTACCGAGGTCGATCAGCAGCAGGGCGTTATCTTCCGTCGAGAGCTGCGGCGTGACGGTATGACGAACATCTTCGACACGGGCGAAGGCAGAGATCACCAGCGACAGCGGAGAGGTCATCTCACGCTGCTCGCTGCCTTCCTGCCAGCGGGTTTTCATCGACATTGAGTCTTTGCCGACCGGAATGGTCAGGCCCAGCGCCGGGCACAGCTCTTCGCCCACCGCTTTCACCGCCTCATACAGGCCAGCGTCTTCGCCCGGGTGGCCGGCAGCGGCCATCCAGTTAGCCGACAGCTTCACGCGGTTCAGCTCGCCAATCTGCGTGGCGGCGATGTTGGTCAGCGCTTCGCCAACCGCCAGACGGCCGGAGGCGGCGAAGTCCAGCAGAGCAACCGGGGCGCGCTCGCCCATCGCCATCGCTTCGCCGTAGTAGCTGTCGAGGCTGGCGGTGGTTACCGCGCAGTTGGCCACCGGGATCTGCCACGGGCCGACCATCTGGTCGCGAGCGACCATGCCGGTCACGGTGCGATCGCCGATGGTCACGAGGAAGGTTTTCTCGGCCACCGTCGGCAGGTGCAGTACGCGGTTAACCGCGTCGGCGATGGTGATCGGTTGGCGATCCAGCGCGCTGCCCTGGGCTTTCAGAGTCTGCACGTCGCGGGTCATTTTCGGCGTTTTACCAAGCAGGACGTCCAGCGGCAGATCGATCGGCTGATCGTTAAAGTGGCTGTCGCTCAGGCTCAGGTGCTGCTCAGCGGTAGCTTCGCCGATAACGGCATAAGGCGCGCGCTCGCGGCGGCACAGTTCGTCGAACAGCGGCAGCTGCTCCGGGGCGACCGCCAGAACATAACGTTCCTGCGATTCGTTACACCAGATCTCCAGCGGACTCATCCCTGGCTCATCGCTGAGAATATCGCGCAGCTGGAATTTACCGCCGCGGCCGCCATCGCTCACCAGCTCCGGCATAGCGTTGGAGAGACCGCCGGCGCCAACGTCGTGGATAAAGAGGATCGGGTTGGCGTCGCCCAACTGCCAGCAGCGGTCGATCACTTCCTGACAGCGGCGCTCCATTTCCGGGTTGTCACGCTGTACGGAGGCGAAATCGAGATCGGCATCGGACTGGCCGGAGGCCATAGAAGACGCTGCGCCGCCGCCGAGGCCGATGTTCATCGCCGGGCCGCCCAGCACGATCAGCTTCGCGCCGACGGTAATCTCGCCCTTCTGCACGTGCTCACCGCGGATGTTGCCGATACCACCGGCCAGCATGATCGGTTTGTGGTAGCCACGCAGCTCTTCGCCATTGTGGCTGGTGACTTTCTCTTCATAGGTGCGGAAGTAGCCGTTCAGCGCCGGACGACCAAATTCGTTGTTAAACGCCGCGCCGCCCAGCGGGCCTTCGGTCATGATGTCCAGGGCGGTGACAATACGATCCGGTTTACCGAAATCTTCTTCCCACGGCTGTTCGAAGCCCGGGATACGCAGGTTGGAAACCGAGAAGCCCACCAGGCCCGCTTTCGGCTTCGCGCCGCGGCCGGTGGCGCCTTCATCGCGGATTTCGCCGCCGGAGCCAGTTGCCGCGCCCGGCCATGGAGAGATGGCCGTCGGGTGGTTATGGGTTTCCACCTTCATCAGAATGTGCGCCGGCTCCTGATGGAAGTCGTAGCGCCCGGTCTGATGGTCGGCGAAATAGCGCCCGACTTCAGACCCTTCCATCACCGCAGCATTATCTTTATAGGCCGACAGCACGTAGTCCGGCGTTTTTTCAAAGGTGTTTTTGATCATTTTGAACAGCGACTTCGGCTGCTGTTCGCCGTCGATGATCCAGTCGGCGTTGAAAATCTTGTGGCGACAGTGCTCTGAGTTCGCCTGGGCGAACATATACAGCTCGATATCGTTCGGGTTGCGTCCCAGGCGGGTAAACGCGTCCTGCAGGTAGTCAATTTCGTCGTCGGCCAGCGCCAGACCCAGACGGAGGTTGGCGTCAATCAGCGCCTGACGCCCTTCGCCCAGCAGGTCGACGCTGGTGACCGGCGTCGGCTGATGGTGAGCGAACAGCTTCTCGCCCGCTTCCAGCTCGTCGAAGACGCTCTCCATCATGCGGTCGTGCAGCTCCGCCGCCACCGCGGCCCACTGCGCTTCGGTCAGGGTTGAGGCTTCAACGTAATACGCCACGCCGCGCTCAAGACGCACAACCTGCGCCAGACCGCAGTTGTGAGCGATATCGGTAGCTTTAGAAGACCAGGGAGAGATGGTGCCAGGGCGAGGAGTCACGAGCAGTAATTTACCGGTCGGGGTATGGCTGCTTAAGCTCGGGCCATACTGAAGCAGTCGCGCCAGGCGCTCGCGATCGTCAGCGCTCAGCGGGGCATTCAGATCGGCAAAATGAATATATTCGGCATATATGGCGCTTACCGGAAGGTTGGCCGCCTGAAATCGTGCCAGCAGTTTATTAATACGGAATGCCGACAGTGCAGGTGAACCACGCAAAATTTCCATCATAAGTCTCTCGTCTTCGAAGCTTTCAGGGTGAGCCA
>NZ_JAZARW010000001.1:3171260-3190643 GCF_036233805.1 Klebsiella sp. EMBS2024
GAAACGGGCGTCATTATAGTGAATCCTGCGCCCCGACGAAACCGTTTGCGTAGAAATAAAATCATTGATGCTGTTTATCAATAAATGTGACGACCATCGCGAATAAGTTGCCAACTGGCGCATTATTAAGCAGAATGCCGCACATTCGACGACAACCTTGCGTTTTTTCCGGACATCGCCTGCTGAGGAACCTGAAGCTGCAGAAGATTAACTCTCTGAAAAAATTAAAGATTAATTATCTGCTGATCGGCATTGTCACCCTTTTGCTGGCGGCGGCCCTGTGGCCGTCGATCCCCTGGTCTGGTAAACCCGAGAACCGGGTGGCGGGCATTATCGCTCGCGGCGAGCTGCGCATCAGCACTATCAACTCGCCAATGACCTTCGCCACCATGAACAATAAAGCGTTCGGTCTGGATTATGAACTGGCGAAGCAGTTTGCCGACTACCTTGGCGTAACGCTTAAGATAACCGTCCGGCAAAACATCAGCCAGCTGTTTGACGACCTCGACGACGGTCAGGCCGATATGCTGGCCGCCGGACTGGTCTATAACCAGGAGCGAGTGAAAAACTATCAGGCCGGCCCCACCTACTATTCTGTTTCGCAACAGCTGGTCTACCGCGTCGGCAATACCCGGCCGCGCACCCTCGCGGCGCTGACCGCCGAGCAGCTCACTATCGCTCCGGGCCACGTGGCGATCAACGACCTGCAGACCTTAAAAGCCGAGAAATACCCGGATCTTGCCTGGCGCGTGGACGAAAAACGCGGTACCACGGCGCTGATGCAGGCGGTGATTGACGGTAAACTTGATTACACCATCGCTGACTCGGTGGCCGTCAGCCTGTTTCAGCGCGTCCATCCGGAGCTGGCGGTGGCCCTCGATATCACCGACGAACAGCCGGTCACCTGGTTTAGCGCCCGGGACGACGATAATTCGCTGTCGGCGGCAATGCTTGATTTCTTCAACAACATCAATGAAGACGGCACCCTGGCGCGCCTCGAGGAGAAATACCTCGGCCACGGCAACGATTTCGATTATGTCGATACCCGCACCTTCCTGCGCGCGGTGGAAAATATTCTTCCGGAGGTGCAGCCGCTGTTTGAAAAATACGCCCGCGAGATTGACTGGCGCCTGCTGGCCGCCATCGCCTGGCAGGAATCCCACTGGGATCCGCAGGCCACCTCCCCCACCGGCGTGCGCGGTATGATGATGCTCACACGCAATACGGCGCAAAGCCTGGGTCTAACCGACCGCACCGATGCGGCGCAGAGTATCGACGGCGGCATGCGCTACCTGCAGGATATGATGGATAAAGTGCCGGATTCGATCCCGAAAGATGAACGCATCTGGTTTGCGCTGGCCGCTTATAATATGGGTTATGCCCATATGCTGGACGCCATGGCGCTCACCCGCAAACAGAAAGGCAATCCTAACAGCTGGGCGGACGTTAAGCTGCGTTTACCGTTGCTGAGCCAGAAACCCTATTACAGCAAACTAAAATACGGCTATGCCCGCGGCCATGAGGCCTACGCCTATGTGGAAAACATCCGCAAATATCAGATAAGCCTTGTCGGCTATTTGTCAGAGAAGGAGCGCCAGCAGCAGCAAACGCTGGCCCTGGCGGAGGATTACCCGGCCGTGCTCCCCAATGAGCTCGAACAGCCGCAGGAGACCACCCTGCCCTTTTTCAAGTTTCGCGCCGATAAGCAGATGGATAATGCCCGGATGAAACTCCCCGGCCACCTGTATTAACTTTCCCCAGTCTGCTCCCGGGCTTTCTTCAGCGCTTTTTTCTCTTCCCGCCGCCAGCGGAAGAAGTCGCTCAGCATGGCAGAGCAGGACTCTGCCAGCACGCCTTCGCTAATCTCAACCCGATGGTTCATTCCCGGGTGGTGCAGAACATCCATCAGCGAGCCGGCGGCGCCGGTCTTGGCATCCCTGGCGCCAAACACCAGGCGGGCGATACGGCTGTGCACCATCGCGCCCGCGCACATGACGCAGGGCTCGAGGGTCACGTACAGCGTGGCGTCGATCAGGCGGTAGTTTTGCAGCACCAGTCCGCCCTGGCGTAAGGCCATAATCTCCGCATGGGCGGTGGGGTCGTGACGGCCTATCGGCCGGTTCCAGCCCTCGCCAATGACCTGATTGTTATGCACCAGCACCGCGCCCACCGGCACCTCGCCCTCTTCCCAGGCGCGTTTCGCCAGCGTCAGGGCATGACGCATCCAGTATTCATCATTGAGTTCGAGGTCAGACACAGCGGCCACTCCAGCAGAAAAAGCGGGGCGCATTATACATGGGCGCTATCAATTACACACTATTACTCCAGCTGCTGAAGCTCTCCCTGAGGGGTTACCCGCCAGCGATGCTGGCAAAAGCCGAGCAATGGATTATCCTGCTCACTATCGCTATAGCCGCTATACAGCCGCAGCGGGGCGCCAATCTTTTTCTCCAGCTGTACCACCTTTTCATGCCCCAGGCAGCGCAGGGTCAATACCCAGCCGCCCCAGCGGCGCGCGGTGCGGCTGGCTATCAGATTCACCCGCGGCAACCAGAGGGTATCGCGATAGACCTGCTCCACCAGCGACTGCGGCGAGCCGGTGATCAACCAGACGTCGGCATCGGTGCTGGTCAGGTAGGCGGTAAGCCGCGCATGAACTACCGGAAACGCCGTCACATGATGGCGAAACCAGCCGACAAACTCCGCTTCCAGCCGCTTCAGCACCGCCTCGCGGCGGCCAAAGGTTGTCGCCCACAGCAGGAGGCTCATCGGCCAGCGCGCCGCCCGTCCGCTCACTGCCAGCCCGGCAAGGATCACCGGCCCCATCGCCACCACCAGCAACAGGTTCAGCGGCAAATGGCGCAGCAGATAGCGCAGAAAACTGCCGAACATATCCTGTTGGTGTAAGGTTCCGTCCAGATCAAAAAACACCACTCTCCGTTCAGTGTGCTGCAAACTGCCTCCTTTATCTCAGAACTCGCTTCTCGTTAGGGTAAGCTTAACAGCCTGACGCCATGTCGAGGGAAAACATCCCCTGCCGTTAAGAAAGAATTAAAGTAGCAGGCGAAGGAAAAATTGTGGCTTAAGAATTTTTAATTCATGGTATACCCCTTATAATCGAATAAAAATTCTGTCAGTCACGAGCCGGACGGCTCCAGCGGAGCTCCAATGAACTGTTTAACGCGTATTCGTCAGCGCTATCCCACCCTGGCGGNGAGCGACAAAAAGTTGGCCGATTATATTCTGAGCCAGCCCGATGAGACCCGGCACCTCAGCTCGCAGCAGCTGGCAGCGGAAGCCGGTGTGAGTCAGTCCAGCGTGGTTAAATTTGCCCAGAAGCTGGGATTCAAAGGCTTTCCGGCGCTGAAGCTGGCCCTTAGTGAAGCGCTGGCGAGTAGCCCGGATCCGCACTCCGTCCCGGTGCATAACCACATTCGCGGTGACGATCCGCTGCGTCTGGTCGGCGAGAAACTCATTAAAGACAATGTCGCCGCCATGCATGCCTCGCTGGACGTCAACACTGAAGAGACGCTACGGGAAGCCGTCACGCTGCTGCGCAACGCCCGGCGAGTGATCGTCACCGGGATTGGCGCCTCCGGCCTGGTGGCGCGTAACTTTAGCTGGAAGCTAATGAAGATCGGCATCAACGCTGTTTCTGAGCAGGATATGCATGCCCTGCTGGCGACGGTGCAGGCCATGTCCAGCGACGATCTTCTGCTGGCGATCTCTTACTCCGGCGAGCGCCGGGAGATCAATATGGCGGCCGGTGAAGCGCTGCGCGTCGGCTGTAAGATCCTGGCGATCACCGGGTTTAGCCCGAACGCCCTGCAACAGCAGGCGACCCACTGCCTGTATACTATCGCCGAAGAGCAGGCGACGCGCAGCGCGGCCATCTCCTCCACCAGCGCGCAAATGATGCTCACCGATCTGCTGTTTATGGGGCTGGTGCAGCAGGATCTGGAGCGGGCGCCGGAGCGCATTCGCCATAGCGAAGCGCTGGTGAAAAAGCTGGTCTGAGCAGAAAATGGGCGTATAATGCCCGCCCTGTTTGTGTTGTTTCTGAGACTTTCCTGATGGCGCTGTTAATTACCAAAAAATGCATCAACTGCGATATGTGCGAGCCGGAGTGCCCGAATGAGGCCATTTCGATGGGTGAGAGCATTTATGAGATTAACAGCGACCGCTGCACCGAGTGCGTGGGTCATTACGACACGCCAACCTGCCAGAAAGTGTGCCCGATCCCGAATACGATCCTGAAAGATCCGGCACACGTCGAGAGTGAAGAACAGCTGTGGGATAAATTCGTGCTGATGCACCACGCGGATAAAATTTAACCGCCCTCCTGGCTAGCTTTCGACAATCACCGTGGCGCAGGCGTAGTGGCGTTCATCAGCGAGAGTAACGTGAATAGCGCTTACTCCCATGCGTTCAGCTAAAAGGTTTGCTTCACCCCATAGCCGCAGCTTCGGCTTGCCCAGCTCGTCGTTGTAAACCTCGAACTGGTTAAACGCCAGCCCGTTACGGATCCCGGTTCCCAGCGCTTTCGCCGCCGCTTCCTTGACCGCAAAGCGTTTCGCCAGGAAACGCACCGGCTGCTGGTGCTGCTCCCAGATGCTCCATTCATGGTCGCTCAGCACCCGGCGGGCAAGGCGATCGCCGCTGCGGGCGATCACCGCTTCGATGCGGGCGATCTCGACGATGTCGGTACCCAACCCGAGAATGGCCATTAGCCGCGCGCTTCCAGCATCAGACGCTTCATTTCCGCCACCGCCTCTTTCAGGCCGCTCATCACCGCACGGCCAATAATCGCGTGACCGATATTCAGCTCATGCATTTCCGGCAGCGCAGCAATCGCTTTCACGTTGTGGTAGGTCAGACCGTGGCCGGCATTCACCTTCAGCCCGAGGCTGGCGGCGTAGGTGGCCGCTTTGGCAATACGTTCCAGCTCCCTGGCCTGCTCGGCGTCGGTTTTGGCATCGGCATAGCAGCCGGTGTGGATTTCGATATAGGGCGCGCCAACGTCCGCCGCCGCTTTGATCTGCGCTTCATCCGCATCGATAAACAGGGAGACCAGGATGCCGGCATCCGCCAGGCGTTGACAGGCATCGCGCATCTTGTCGCGCTGGCCGGCGACGTCCAGCCCGCCTTCGGTGGTCACTTCCTGACGCTTCTCCGGCACCAGGCAGCAGAAGTGCGGTTTGGTTTCGCAGGCGATCGTCAGCATCTCTTCGGTGACCGCCATTTCAAGATTCATGCGGGTGTGCAGCGTCTGGCGCAGGATACGCACATCGCGATCGGTAATATGGCGACGGTCTTCGCGCAGATGCACGGTAATGCCGTCGGCGCCGGCCTGTTCGGCAATGAAAGCCGCCTGAACCGGATCCGGGTAAGCAGTGCCGCGGGCGTTACGCAAGGTCGCGATATGGTCAATATTGACCCCTAACAATAATTCAGCCATGACAATCCTCGTTAATCATTATTCGTATTATCGGCTCGCGCCTTTCGCGCGGGCATAAACTGGCGAAACAACTCCCGGCTCTTGAGCGGTTTGCCGCCGAG
The DNA here is from genome assembly GCF_036233805.1 of Klebsiella sp. EMBS2024. NCBI lineage: Bacteria > Pseudomonadati > Pseudomonadota > Gammaproteobacteria > Enterobacterales > Enterobacteriaceae > Klebsiella > Klebsiella sp. EMBS2024. Next base: position 3,176,820 of record NZ_JAZARW010000001.1, read on the forward strand.
ATAGGGCTTCAGGGCGATACGGGTAAAGCGCTTCGCGGCGCGCAGCGTATCAACATCAGGAAACTCGCGACTCGCCAATGCTTTCAAATGGTGCCCGGTAAACGTGTTGTTATCAATCACCAGGCTGGCAATAAAGCCTTTTTCTTCACGATAGCGGTAGGTCATGGTGTCGTCTACCGGCTCGCCGCTCCCGGCGCAGTGGAGAAAATCCACGCCATAGCCCAGGTGCCCGAGCAGCGCCAGCTCAAAACGCCGCAGCGCGGGTTCCGGCGAACCGCTGGCCCCGGCGAGCGCCTGAATGCAGTGCAGGTAGTCGAAAAAGAGTTCGGAGAAACGTGTTTCGTGCTCCAGCACGCGGGAGATAAGCTCGTTAACGTAGAGACCGCTGTAGAGGGTGATGCCGCTGAGCGGCAGCGCCAGCGAAACGGCTTCCGCGCTGCGCAGGGTTTTGACTTCGCCGCGACCGCCGAAGCGAACCAGCAAGGGGGTAAAGGGCTGTAAAGCGCCTTTGAGATTAGAGCGTTTGGAGCGTGCGCCCTTGGCAACCAGGCGCACACGACCGGATTCTTCCGTGAAGACGTCCAGCATCAGGCTGGTTTCGCTCCACGGACGGCTATGCAGGACAAAGGCGCGCTGCCATCCATCCACGTTGCGTTAACTCAGAGGTCGTCAACGTAACCGAGACTGCGCAGGGCGCGCTCGTCATCGGCCCAGCCGGATTTCACTTTCACCCACAGCTCGAGGTGCACCGGCGCTTCAAACATCTCCTGCATGTCCTTACGCGCTTCGATACCGATGGTTTTAATTTTGGCGCCTTTGTTGCCAATCACCATCTTTTTCTGTCCTTCGCGCTCGACGAGGATCAGGCCGTTGATATCGTAACCGCCGCGCTCGTTGCTGACGAAACGTTCGATTTCCACGGTGACGGAGTACGGCAGCTCAGCGCCGAGGAAACGCATCAGTTTTTCACGGATGATTTCGGAGGCCATAAAGCGTTGTGAGCGATCGGTAATATAATCTTCCGGGAAGTGATGGATCGCTTCCGGCAGATGCTTACGCACGATCGCCGCGATGGTATCAACGTTGGTGCCGGTTTCCGCTGAGATCGGTACGATATCGAGGAAATTCATCTGGCTGGCGAGGAACTGCAGGTGCGGTAACAGATCCGCTTTTTCCTGCACGTTATCCACCTTGTTGACCGCGAGGATCACCGGCGCTTTCGCGTCGCGCAGCTTGTTGAGCACCATCTCGTCGTCCTGCGTCCAGCGGGTGCCTTCCACCACGAAGATGACCAGTTCCACGTCGCCAATCGAACTGCTGGCTGCTTTGTTCATTAAGCGGTTAATGGCACGCTTCTCTTCCATATGCAGGCCCGGAGTATCAACGTAAATCGCCTGATACGGCCCTTCGGTATGGATACCGACGATGCGGTGACGGGTGGTCTGCGCTTTACGGGAGGTGATCGAGATCTTCTGCCCAAGCAGCTTATTCAACAGCGTGGATTTGCCAACGTTTGGACGACCCACGATGGCGACAAACCCACAATAACTTTTTTCTTCGCTCATTCCAGCTCCAGCTTTTTCAGCGCCTGTTCGGCGGCAGCCTGCTCCGCCTTACGACGGCTGGAACCTGTGCCAACCACCGGTTCACTCAGGCCACTGACCTGGCAGTGGATAGTAAATTCCTGATCGTGCGCTTCGCCGCGAACCTGGACCACCAGGTAAGACGGCAGCGGCAGATGACGTCCCTGCAGATACTCCTGCAGACGCGTCTTCGGATCCTTTTGCTTATCGCCCGGACTGATTTCGTCCAGACGGGTCTGGTACCAGGAGAGGATTAAGCGTTCAACGTTCTGAATATCACTGTCGAGGAAAACCCCGCCAATTAACGCTTCAACGGTATCCGCGAGAATCGATTCGCGACGGAAACCGCCGCTTTTCAGCTCTCCCGGCCCGAGGCGCAGACACTCGCCCAGCTCAAACTCGCGGGCGATCTCCGCCAGCGTGTTGCCGCGCACCAGCGTCGCGCGCATACGGCTCATATCGCCTTCATCGACACGAGGAAAGCGATGATACAGCGCATTCGCGATCACGAAACTTAAAATGGAGTCACCTAAAAATTCCAGGCGCTCATTATGTTTGCTGCTGGCACTGCGGTGAGTTAATGCCTGTTGCAACAGCTCCTGATGATGAAAAGTGTAGCCCAGCTTTCGTTGAAGCCGATTAATTACGATGGGGTTCATGCGTTACCAATAAATGAATGCGTCAAAGATGCAGCACACGAAACCGACCTGAGCATTCGCTTCAAACAGTAATTTGAAACAGACCAATACGCTTTCGTGTGCAGTGTCACCCGGCAGAGCGACAACCAAAAACTTCGGGGGGATATTCTATACGCAACGACACGGGATGTCGTTAGTTTGAATGGATTTAAATACTAAATAATTCACGCCGCTGCGATAACAGCAGCGACGTGAATTCAGCAGAGGAAATTAATGAATTCCACCAATGCGCGATAACCGCACGCCGGTCGGCCATTCACCTTCCTGCTTTTCAAAACTCATCCAGATAGCGGTTGCTTTTCCGACCAGGTTGGCTTCCGGCACAAAGCCCCAGTACCGGCTGTCGGCGCTGTTATCCCGGTTGTCGCCCATCATGAAGTACTGACCGGGCGGCACAATCCAGGTGGCCAGCGGCAGACCGGACTGATGGTAGTACATCCCAACCTGATCCTGGGCAATCGGCACCATCAGAATTCGGTGCGTCACGTCGCCCAATGTCTCCTGACGCTCGGTAAGACGAATGCCGTCGGCTTTGGTTTCGCCCTTCGGCAACTGCCAGAAACCGCTGCTCGCTTCGCCGCCGTTGCTGCGGGAGAAGGTCTGAACAAAATCGCTCGGCTCCACGTTGGAATAGGTCACCGGCAGCGCGTTGCCGCAGGCCTGTCCGGAACTGCAGCCCGGCTGAATAGTGACCTGTTTGGCAACCGGATCGTAGGTGACCTTATCACCCGGTAACCCCACCGCGCGCTTAATGTAGTCCAGACGCGGGTCTTCCGGATATTTAAACACCACGATGTCGCCGCGCTTCGGATGGCCGGTCTCGATCAGCGTTTTCTGGTAGATAGGATCTTTAATGCCGTAGGCAAATTTCTCCACCAGAATAAAATCGCCGATGAGCAGCGTTGGCATCATCGAACCTGAAGGGATCTGGAAAGGCTCATAAATAAATGAACGTACCACCAGAACGATCGCCAGCACCGGGAAAACCGATGCGCCGGTTTCCAGCCAGCCCGGTTTCGGGCCGACTTTCTTCAGCGTCTTCTTGTCCAGTTGCTCGCCGGTCGCTGCCTGAGCAGCGGCCTGACGTTCACGACGTTTCGGTGCAAAAATGAACTTGTCCAGGCACCATAAAACGCCCGTCACCAGGGTTGCAATCACCAGGATCAGGGCAAACATGTTCGCCATGCCAACTCCTTAGGGTTATTTGCCGTCTTTACCAACGTGCAGAATGGCGAGGAACGCTTCCTGCGGCAGCTCAACGTTACCGACCTGCTTCATACGCTTCTTACCTTCTTTCTGCTTCTGCAGCAGCTTTTTCTTACGGCTGACGTCGCCGCCGTAGCATTTCGCCAGGACGTTTTTACGCAGCTGTTTCACCGTAGAGCGCGCGATAATGTGGTTACCGATGGCCGCCTGAATCGCGATATCGAACTGCTGACGCGGAATCAGATCTTTCATCTTTTCCACCAGCTCGCGGCCGCGATACGGCGCGTTATCGTTGTGGGTGATCAGCGCCAGCGCATCGACGCGCTCACCGTTGATCAGCACATCGACGCGTACCATGTTCGACGCCTGGAAGCGTTTGAAGTTGTAGTCCAGCGACGCATAGCCGCGGGAGGTGGACTTCAGGCGGTCAAAGAAGTCGAGAACCACTTCCGCCATCGGAATTTCATAGGTCAGCGCCACCTGTTTACCGTGGTAAACCATGTTGGTCTGCACCCCACGCTTCTCGACACACAAGGTAATCACGTTGCCGAGGAACTCCTGCGGCAGCAGCATGTGACACTCGGCGATCGGCTCGCGCAGCTCCTGAATATTATTCAGCGGCGGCAGCTTGGACGGGCTGTCGACGTAGATAACTTCTTTGGAGGTGGTCTCTACTTCGTAGACTACCGTCGGCGCGGTGGTGATCAGGTCGAGATCGTATTCACGCTCCAGACGCTCCTGAATGATCTCCATGTGCAGCAGGCCGAGGAAGCCGCAGCGGAAGCCGAAGCCCAGCGCGGTAGAGCTTTCCGGCTCGTAGAACAGAGAGGCATCGTTAAGGCTCAGTTTGCCCAGCGCGTCGCGGAAAGCTTCATAATCATCGGAGCTCACCGGGAACAGGCCGGCATACACCTGCGGTTTCACCTTCTTAAAGCCAGGCAGCGCTTTGTCTGCCGGGTTGCGGGCGGCGGTCAGGGTATCGCCCACCGGCGCGCCGAGGATGTCTTTGATCGCGCAGACCAGCCAGCCTACCTCGCCGCATTTCAGCTCGGTACGGTCAACCTGTTTCGGGGTGAAGATGCCCAGACGATCAGCGTTATAGACCTGGCCGGTGCTCATGACCTTGATCTTGTCGCCCTTGCGCATGGTGCCGTTTTTAATCCGCACCAGCGACACCACGCCGAGGTAGTTATCGAACCAGGAGTCGATAATCAGCGCCTGCAGCGGCGCGTCCGGATCGCCTTCCGGCGGTGGGATATCGCGCACCAGACGCTCCAGCACGTCGGTCACGCCGACGCCGGTTTTCGCTGAGCAGCGCACCGCGTCGTGGGCGTCGATCCCGACGATATCTTCAATCTCGTCCGCTACGCGCTCAGGGTCGGCCGCAGGCAGGTCGATCTTGTTGAGTACCGGAACCACTTCGAGATCCATCTCCATGGCGGTGTAGCAATTGGCCAGGGTCTGGGCTTCTACCCCCTGCCCGGCGTCTACCACCAGCAGCGCGCCTTCGCACGCGGCAAGAGAACGGGAAACTTCATAAGAGAAGTCCACGTGGCCCGGGGTGTCGATAAAGTTCAGCTGGTAGGTCTCACCGTCGCTGGCCTTATAGTCCAGGGTGACGCTCTGCGCCTTGATGGTGATCCCGCGTTCGCGCTCAAGATCCATGGAGTCCAGAACCTGGGCTTCCATTTCACGATCAGAAAGGCCACCGCAAATCTGGATGATACGGTCAGACAGCGTCGACTTACCGTGGTCGATGTGAGCGATGATCGAAAAGTTACGTATATTCTTCATATTTAGAGTTAATTATGCCTTACGAGTATCATGAGGCCGCTGTACTGTGCCTGACGTTTTTTAATCCGAAAACGCCGCATTCTACACTACATCCGCGAAACCAGGAAATGCTGTTAGATCCAGCATACCCGCAGAAATTGTGGCGTTGTAACAGGAAAGGTAAATAAAGATAAGGGCCAGTGAAATCACTGGCCCATGTCGGAGGAAGGCGTATCAACACGCAGCAGATCCGGCGGCAGTGCGACGTTCAAAATCACCGGCTGCCAGGACTGACGTGCCGCCAGTCGCGGCGACAGACCGCGCGCCACCAGGAAGCCGCCGACGCCGCCCAGCAGCGCGCCGCAAAGTGACGCAATATCGCTGGCAAACAGCACCTGAAAAATAGACGCCATTACAAACAGACCCGCCAGCGGCGCCATATACACCAGCATCGCTGAGCCCAGCAGGCTGCTTTCAGCGATCCCCAGCTCCACTTTTTGCCCCGCGGCCAACGGCTGCTCGCAAGGCACGCTAATGGTATGGCTGGTCTGCGGCCCCAGCTTGTTTAGCACCCGGCTACCACAGCCGGCACGGGAGGCGCAGCTGCTGCAGGAGGCTTTAACGTCGCAGTGCACCTGCGCCACGCCGTTATGCCAGGAAACCACGGTGGCCCACTCTTTAATCATTGTACTGCCTTGAATTTAATACTGTCAGAGATACGCTTCGCCGTCTGCGGCGGCAGCTCGCCCACTACGGTTATCTCCGCGTTATCGCGCACCGTCGTGCTGACGGTGCGTCGGCCGGTGCGCAACAGCTGGTCGCTGCTGGCCGCCGTGGCGCGGTTGATATTGATCGAGAAGCTGAACAAGCCGTCGGAATAGAGACGTGATTCTACCGGACCGTCAAAGGTGGGAAGACGGCGCTGGCTGCTGGAAACCTCAGTCACGCCCTGCGGGAGCCACGTCGGCGCCCAGTTGAAGTTAGCTTTGTCGCCTCCTTCAGGCACCGACAGCTGCGGCGGCAAATTCGCTTTTGCCAGCGTCTCCATGCTGGCGCTGACGTTATCGCCAACGTTGAAGGAGACGACCCGGAACTGCTCCAGCGTTTCCCCGTCGCGGTCGAGCAAATCGACGCGCAGCGGCAGCTTGGTTTCAGCATCCAGCCAGGCGATAAAGCTGTAGCGCGTGCCGTCGCGAGCCACGACGCGGATCACGTCGCAGAGGCGGTCAGCGATACGGGTACGGCCCACGGAGATAAAATCATACGCCGCGGAGAGGCGTTTGAAATCGCTATATACCAGCGATGGCAGCGAATCGACGATATAGTCCCCGTTCAGGGTGAACGGATCGAGACCGGGTTCAAAATAGCTGATTTCCGTGCCGCGCAGGACCACTTCCCGGCGCGGACCGTCCAGCTGCAGCAACTGCGCCAGCGGTTGGTTGTTCAGTCGCGCGTGACGATAGCGCAGCGACTCAACGCCTTGTTTGCTGATGCTAACAAAAGACAGCTCATAATTGAGAGACTGGCTGGCCAGGTTCATCTGCTGCAACAACGCCCCGGACGATGTATCAGCCGAGGCGTTGACAGAGAACAACAGGCTGCCTGCCATGAGCGACATGGCACACCAAAGTTGCTTCATTACTGCGATTGTGTTCCTAAAGTTTGATAGCCCGGTACCTGGACTGCGGCCTGCTGAGTCTGGGCCTGGCCAAACTGAAGCTGCTCAGCGTGCAGGCGGCGCTGCAGTTCGTAGTCCTGCAGCATGGCGTTAATTCGGCGGCGCTGTTCCTGGACCTGCGCCTGCTGGCCGCTTCCCGCTGACGCGTCAGCCGGCACGCCAAGACTTACCGGGCTTGCTTTACCCATCATGGGCAGCGTATTGAACACCGGCGCTTCTGGCTGCTGAGCGGAATCAGACTGACCATTATAGTGCTGGACGCCGACGATAACCGCAAGCGATACGCAGGCGGCAACGCCCATTTGAGTCAGGGAGCTGGCCCACGGACGCACCTTGTTCCAGAACGGCATCTGCCGCCACTGATGCGGTGCGGGCTGAGATTCAGGAATAAGCGGAGCCGTCTGACGAACGGGCTCATTTTCAATGGCGGCCATCACCCGGGCGGAGATATCAAATTGCAGCACCTCAGCGGTATCGCCACGCAGCGTATCGCGGATAAGGTGATAACTCTCCCAGGTTTTTTGCATCTCAGAAGAACGACTCAGCTCGTTGAGCAGTTCGTTATCCAGCGTTTCACCATCCATTAAAGCCGAAAGTTTTTCTTTCTGCATGCCTGATACCCTTTTCCAGTATTCCGCTATCGTCAACGCCTGATAAGCGGTTGAACTTTATTATCAATAGCTTCTCGCGCCCGGAAGATACGCGAACGCACCGTCCCAACCGGACAATCCATGATAGCGGCTATCTCTTCATAGCTCAGGCCATCCAGCTCCCGTAACGTAATTGCCATGCGTAAATCTTCCGGGAGCGATTCAATGGTACGAAAAACTATTTGTCTCAGTTCTTCTGACAACATTAAGTTCTCAGGGTTCGAAATTTCTTTCAACGCCCCGCCGCTTTCGAAGTTTTCCGCCTCGTTGGCGTCAACATCGCTGGACGGCGGACGGCGCCCCTGAGCAACCAGATAATTCTTCGCCGTGTTGACGGCGATACGGTATAACCAGGTGTAAAAAGCGCTATCTCCCCGGAAAGAGTCCAGCGCACGCCATGCCTTAACGAACGATTCCTGAACAACGTCAGCGATATCGCCCGGCGGTACATAGCGGGAAACCAGGCTCGCGACCTTATGCTGATAGCGCACTACCAGCAAATTAAACGCTTTCTGATCTCCTTTCTGGACCCGTTCAACAAGGACCTGATCCGTTAACTGCTCGCTCATCCGAGGTAATGTCTCCCCAAACCCAATTCCCATGCGTCTTCAAAACACCACCCAAAATCTGCATTATGAGCAAGCTGACTGTTGGAGTGCATGAAAACAATAAAGTTCCGTTACGCTTTTTGTTTTTTGTCTGGCAACGGCGGCAGATCGTTATCAATCATTATATGCCCAGGTTGCTAAACGATAGGTAAGTCAATAAGAAAAAGCGCAGGCCCGTCTGAAGGGTATCGTAACACGCCGTTTATTTCACTATAAAATCCAATGCCATCAACCTTCCCCGCATCTCATTTTCAGCGCGCAAGACGCCGTTTCCGTTCGCCTTTTGTTTAGCCGTCACAACAGCAGACAAAAAAATTGTACGATTCCTCACGGACCGGTGCTATTGTGAGCTAAATATGTTTAGTAAATTAAACAAAGACAATGAATACCACTCCTGACTTCTCTTGTGATGTGTTGATTATCGGCAGCGGCGCTGCCGGTCTTTCCCTTGCCCTGCGCCTGGCTGAGCACAGTTCGGTGACAGTGCTGAGTAAAGGGCCGATCAGCGAAGGTTCGACGTTCTACGCCCAGGGTGGGATTGCCGCCGTCTTCGATGAGACGGACAGTATTGAATCCCATGTCGAAGATACCCTCATCGCCGGCGCGGGGCTCTGCGATCGTCATGCGGTCACCTTCGTCGCCAGCAACGCCCGATCATGCGTCCAGTGGCTTATCGATCAGGGAGTGCTGTTTGACACCCAGGTCCAGGCCAATGGCGAAGAGAGCTATCATCTCACGCGCGAAGGGGGGCACAGCCATCGGCGCATTCTTCACGCCGCCGACGCCACCGGCAAAGCGGTAGAGACGACGCTGGTCGATAAAGCGCTTGCCCATCCTAATATCCGCATCCTTGAGCGCAGCAATGCCGTCGATTTGATCGTATCGGATAAGATTGGCCTGCCGGGCACCCGCCGGGTGGTCGGGGCATGGATCTGGAATCGTAATAAAGAGCGGGTGGAAACCTGCAGCGCGAAAGCCGTAGTACTCGCTACCGGCGGGGCCGCGAAGGTTTACCAATATACCACTAACCCCGACGTCTCTTCCGGAGACGGGATTGCGATGGCCTGGCGGGCGGGATGTCGGGTGGCGAATCTGGAGTTTAACCAGTTCCACCCCACCGCGCTATATCACCCCCAGGCGCGTAATTTCCTGCTTACTGAAGCGCTGCGCGGCGAAGGCGCCCACCTTAAACGCCCGGATGGCACCCGCTTTATGCCGGACTTTGACGAGCGCGGCGAGCTGGCCCCGCGCGATATCGTCGCCCGCGCCATCGACCATGAAATGAAGCGCCTGGGCGTAGACTGTATGTTCCTTGATATCAGCCATAAACCCGAGGCGTTTGTTCGCCAGCATTTCCCGATGATTTATGAAAAGCTGCTCGGCCTGGGAATTGATTTAACCAAAGATCCGGTGCCGGTCGTCCCCGCCGCGCATTACACCTGCGGCGGCGTGATGGTGGATGATAATGGCCGCACCGACGTCGATGGTTTATACGCCATCGGCGAAGTTAGCTACACCGGGCTGCACGGCGCGAATCGTATGGCGTCGAACTCGTTGCTGGAGTGCCTGGTCTATGGCTGGTCCGCCGCGGAGGATATTGCCCGGCGCCTGCCGCTCGCCCAGAAGGTCGCCACGCTGCCAGCATGGGATGAAAGTCAGGTGGAGATCCCGGATGAACTGGTGGTTATCCAGCACAACTGGCACGAACTGCGCCTGCTGATGTGGGATTACGTGGGGATTGTGCGCACCACCCGCAGGCTGGAGCGCGCCCTGCGGCGCATTACCATGCTCCAGCAGGAGCTGGATGAGTATTACGCCCGCTTCCGCGTCTCGAATAATTTGCTGGAACTGCGCAATCTGGTGCAGGTGGCGGAGCTTATCGTACGCTGCGCGATGTTGCGTAAGGAGAGCCGCGGTCTGCATTATACCCTCGACTATCCGCAGCCGCTGCCTGACAGCGGCCCGTCGATACTCTCGCCCCTGGCTCACATAAAGAGATAAAAGTCCTCGGTCAGAGCGGTAAAGCCTTCCGAATATTGCTGCTCTGGCCCGCGGATCGCCAGCCTGTCGCTGAAACACTCCCCTGCCGTCGGGGAGAAAGCCAGCAGCACCCGATGCGGCGGTCGCAGCTCGGTCTCCGCCACGTCAGTACGCAGTCGCAGATGCCAGCCCATCGCCCTTGCCCGTTCGATGAACGCATTACCAATATCCACCGGCAACACCACGCAAAAAAAACCTTCTTCGGTAATATGCTCTGCGGCACAGGTCAGCAGGGAGGCGTGATCGAGCGTAGTGGTGTACCGCGCCTGCTCTCGCTGCGAGGTCGCGCATGGCACGCCTTCGGCAAAAAAGGGCGGATTACTGATTATCAGTTCATAGCGTCGAGTTTGCGACGGCTGCCACTGATGAATATCGGCCTGCCAGACCTCAATCCGCGAAGCCCACGGCGACGCGAGGGCGTTTTCCCGCGCCTGAGCGGCGGCCTCTTCGTCCAGTTCTACCGCCTCGACATGCACATCATCTCCGGTACGCTGCGCGAGCATCAGCGCCAGCAAGCCGCTGCCCGCGCCAATATCCAGCACATGCTTCACTCCGGCAATCGGCGCCCAGGCGCCCAGCAAAATGCCGTCGGTACCCACCTTCATGGCGCAGCGATCGTGAGCGACAAAGAACCGTTTGAAGGTAAAACCATTGCGCGGCAGCGCAAACTTCGACTGAGACATCCTCAATAACCTTGCCGACAAAAACTCCTGAACCTAAGGCTATGCACAATACCGGAGAACAGATAGCCTTACAAACAGATGAACATTACGTCAGTAACGTCTATAATCGGCGGCCCACTCAGAGGTAGAACATGACTGTAACGACTTTTTCCGAACTTGAACTCGACGAAAACCTGCTGGAAGCCCTCCAGGATAAAGGTTTCACTCGCCCGACAGCCATTCAGGCCGCCGCTATTCCGCCTGCGCTCGATGGCCGTGACATTCTCGGTTCAGCGCCGACCGGCACCGGTAAAACGGCGGCGTATCTGCTGCCAGCGTTGCAGCACCTGCTCGATTTCCCGCGTAAGAAATCCGGCCCGCCGCGCATTCTTATCCTGACGCCGACCCGTGAGCTGGCGATGCAGGTAGCCGACCACGCCCGCGAGCTGGCGAAGCATACCCATCTGGACATCGCTACCATTACCGGCGGCGTGGCGTACATGAACCACGCGGAAGTGTTCAGCGAAAACCAGGACATCGTAGTCGCCACCACCGGTCGCCTGCTGCAATATATTAAAGAAGAGAATTTCGACTGCCGCGCCGTCGAGACCCTAATCCTCGATGAAGCCGACCGCATGCTGGATATGGGTTTTGCCCAGGATATCGAAACCATCGCCGGTGAAACTCGCTGGCGCAAGCAGACTATGCTGTTCTCCGCGACGCTGGAAGGCGATGCGATCAAAGACTTCGCTGAGCGTCTGCTGGAGGAGCCGGTTGAAGTTTCCGCCAATCCGTCAACCCGCGAGCGTAAGAAAATCCATCAGTGGTACTACCGCGCCGACGATATCGAACATAAAACCAAACTGCTGGTGAATCTGTTGCAACAGCCGGAAGCCACCCGCGCTATCGTGTTTGTGCGTAAGCGTGAGCGCGTGCATGAGCTGGCTAACTGGCTGCGTGAGGCCGGGATTAACACCTGCTGGCTGGAAGGCGAGATGGTGCAGGCCAAGCGAAACGAAGCTATCAAGCGCCTGACCGACGGCCGCGTCAACGTGCTGATCGCCACCGACGTCGCTGCCCGCGGTATCGATATTCCGGACGTCAGCCACGTCTTTAACTTCGATATGCCGCGTACCGCGGATACCTACCTGCACCGTATCGGTCGTACCGGCCGCGCCGGTAAAAAAGGGACCGCCATTTCTCTGGTCGAGGCTCATGACCACCTGCTGCTGGGTAAGATTGGTCGCTATATTGAAGAGCCGTTGAAAGCCAGAGTTATCGATGAACTGCGCCCGACGACCCGTGCGCCGAGCGAGAAGCTGACGGGTAAGCCATCGAAGAAAGTGCTGGCGAAGCGTGCGCAGAAGAAAAAAGATGAAAAAGAGAAACCGCGGGTGAAGAAGCGCCACCGCGATACGAAAAATATCGGTAAGCGCCGGAAGCCAAGCGCGGCCGGGACGCCATCAGCGTCCAGCGATGAGTAAAAAAAACGCCGGGATATCCCGGCGTTTTCACATCTGGCGTTAGCCTTACAGGCTTTCGGTAAAGGTACGGGCGATAACGTCGCGCTGCTGTTCCGGCGTCAGAGAGTTGAAGCGTACCGCGTAGCCGGAAACACGAATGGTCAGCTGCGGATATTTTTCCGGATGCTCAACCGCGTCCAGCAGGGTTTCGCGACGCAGCACGTTAACGTTCAGGTGCTGACCGCCTTCGACGCGCACTTCCGGTTTCACGTCCACCGGGATTTCACGGTATTCGATTTCACCCAGTTTACTTACCGCAACCACATCATCTTCCGCAAAACCACCTTTGGCGCACAGGCAGCGCGCTTCGCCTTTTTCGCTATCCAGCAGCCAGAAAGAGTTGAGCAGGTCGTCGTTTGCCGCTTTAGTAATTTGGATACCAGTAATCATTTGATGCCTCCCAGGCAGTGTTTATTCGATTTTGGCCTCTTCGCGGCCAATTGGTAAAACCATTGTTGTATGAGTGTATATATATCAGCCGCACCCTCGGCATTCCTTGATATAAATCAATAAAAACCACTCACCCAACGTGGGTATAGGAGGTTTTTATTGTTTTACATCAAGTTACGCCATTATGAGCTATAAATAATTTTGTAAATTTTCAATTTTTTTTGCATAAAAGCCGGCATCAAGCCGTGCCGATTTTGTTCTATAGAAAGAAGCCGTTAAGCTATAGCGATGACCCTTTTGCAGGAGAGCAAGATGACCACCCCTTTAACCTGGCAAGACGTGCTGGCGGATGAAAAGCAACAACCCTATTTTCTCAATACTCTGAAGACCGTCGCCGAAGAGCGCCAGTCGGGGATTACCATCTATCCACCGCAAAAAGACGTCTTCAATGCGTTTCGCTTTACTGAACTGGGCGATGTCAAAGTCGTCATTCTCGGCCAGGACCCCTATCACGGCCCGGGTCAGGCCCATGGTCTGGCGTTCTCAGTTCGTCCGGGCGTCGCGATCCCGCCTTCGTTGCTGAATATGTATAAAGAGCTGGAGGCCACGATCCCCGGCTTTACCCGCCCCACCCACGGTTATCTCGAAAGCTGGGCACGACAGGGCGTGCTGCTGCTGAATACGGTCCTGACCGTCCGCGCCGGACAGGCGCACTCGCACGCCAGTCTGGGCTGGGAGACCTTTACCGATAAGGTTATCGCTTTAATCAATGAGCATTGCGAGGGAGTAGTTTTTCTGCTGTGGGGCTCCCATGCGCAGAAGAAAGGCGCGATTATCGATCGTCAGCGCCACTGCGTGCTGAAGGCGCCGCATCCATCACCGCTCTCTGCGCATCGCGGCTTCTTTGGCTGCAACCATTTCGTACAGACCAACCAGTGGCTGGTTGACCGCGGCGAAACGCCGATCGACTGGATGCCGGTCCTTCCCGCTGAAAGCGAGTGATTGACAGCCAT
>NZ_JAZARW010000001.1:3190649-3229755 GCF_036233805.1 Klebsiella sp. EMBS2024
AGCCAGCATCAGCTGGCTTTTTTGCATTCAGGCAGGCGAATCACGCCTTGTTCTGACGCCACCATTCCGCCAGCAGGACGCCGGTCGCCACAGAGACGTTCAGGCTTTCAACGTTGCCGGTACCGTCGATGGCAACGCTGAGATCGGCGCTGGAAATCGCCGCATCGGACAGACCATCACGTTCCTGGCCTAACGCCAGCACCATTTTCTTCGGCAGCTCGGCTTTAAACAGCGGGGTACCATTATGGCTGGACGTTGAGACAATCGCGTAGCCCGCTTTGCGGAACTGATCGAGGGTATCGATAAAGCTGTCGCCAGTGATCGGTTCAACATGCTCCGCACCGCCCTCCGCCGTACGGATCGCCGCCCCGGACTCCAGCACGCCAGCATCCTGAACCACCACGCCCTTCACGCCAAAGTGCGCGCAGCTGCGCATGATCGCCCCGAGATTATGTGGGTTACCCACATCTTCCAGCGCCAGAACGCAATCTTCTTCCCCGGCCTTCGCGACCCATTGAGCAACAGAAGTGCCGTGGCGTTTTTTGATCAGGAAGCAGACGCCGCCGTGGTGCTCGGTGCCGGAGGCTTTCGCCAGCTCGGCTTCGTCCACCACGTGATAGGCCTTACGGTTGGCCGCCATCCAGCGCAGCGCCTCTTTAAAGCGCGGCGTCACGCTCTGAATAAACCAGGCGCGAACGATAGCTTCCGGACGGCTCTGGAACAGCGCCTGGCAGGCGTTTTCGCCATATACGCGGGTCTCTTCCGCACGCTGACGACGCAGCACTTCCGGATCGATAAAGCTCTTCCCGCTGATCCCGCCGTGATCTTCTTTTACCGGCGTCTCATCGCCAGGAGCGCGGGAAACGGTACGCCACGGAGACGCATCGTCGCGATGAAAATCATCGCGTTTGCGATCGTCACGCTTACGGTCGTCACGTTTGCGATCGTCGCCGCGGCTGTTTCGTTCGTCACGCGCAGGGCGGCTGCGGCCGTCAACACGAGATTTTCCTGGACGACCTCCCCCTTTCCCGGTACGTGGGTTATGGGTGCGTTTGTCAGAATCATCATCACTGCGGACATACATCACTTTGACCTTGCCGCTTTTATTTTTCAGTTCGTCGCTCATCAATTTTCTCCACCTGCGCTGCGCGAAGCGCGCAGATTACCCGATGTGCCATCGCTTCGCCATGATTTCGTTTAAAAGCCGGCCTCTATTGCACTCATCGAACAAAACGCATTGTCCTCAAATAACACTTCATCGATAATATGTAACATCACAGAAACATATCGGCCACGTGCCACGTTGCAACCCATAACCAGAGGTTAGTTATGAATACCGTTTGTGCCAGTTGTCAGGCTCTGAACCGCCTCCCGGACGATCGTAGCGCGGATGGCGCAAAGTGCGGACGCTGCGGTCACGATCTTTTTGACGGCGACGTCATCAACGCGACCGGGGCAACGCTGGATAAACTCTTGAAGGACGATCTGCCGGTCGTTGTCGATTTCTGGGCGCCATGGTGCGGACCCTGCCGTAGCTTCGCGCCGATCTTTGAAGACGTCGCGGAAGAGCGTAGCGGGAAGATGCGTTTTGTGAAAGTCAACACCGAAGCGGAACGTGAGCTTAGCGCCCGGTTTCGTATCCGCAGCATCCCGACCATTATGATGTTCAAAAATGGCGAAGTGATCGACATGCTCAATGGCGCAGTGCCAAAAGCGCCATTCGATAGCTGGCTTAACGAAGCCGGCCAACAATAACCCTTCCGGGGCACCGCTTGTGCCCCGTTTTCACCTCTGCGACAATAGCGTTTTTCACTAGCGACTCCCATGACTGATAACGCTGTCCTTCGCCTGCGCGCCGAACGTCTCGCGCGAGCTACCCGCCCTTTCCTTGCGCGCGGCAATCGCATCCGCCGCTGCCAGCGCTGTCTGCTGCCGCTCAAGCAGTGCCTGTGCGCCACGTTAACCTCAGCGCAGGCCGCCAGCCGCTTCTGCCTGGTGATGTTTGATACGGAACCGATGAAGCCCAGCAACACTGGCCGGCTCATCGCCGATATTCTGCCAGATACCGAAGCGTTTCAGTGGTCGCGTACCGAACCGCCGCAGGCGCTGCTCGATCTGGTCGCCCATCCTGATTATCAGCCCATGGTCGTATTTCCGGCCTCCTATGCCGGGCCGGATCGCCAGGTCCTGAGCGCGCCGCCGTCCGGTAAACCGCCGCTGTTTATCATGCTCGACGGCACCTGGACCGAAGCGCGCAAAATGTTCCGTAAGAGTCCTTATCTCGACGCGCTGCCGATTATCTCCGTCGATCTGTCGCGCATCTCTGCCTACCATCTGCGCGAGGCGCACGCCGACGGACAATATTGTACCGCGGAAGTGGCCATCGCCCTGCTGGATCTGGCGGGCGATGCCCCGGCCGCCGCTGCGCTTGGCGAGCACTTCACCCGCTTCCGGACCCGCTATCTGGCGGGAAAAACCCAGCATAAGGGCAGTATCACAGCGGGCCAGGTGGAAAACGTTTAAAATCATTCGGTCACTGGGATGAAAGGAGACCGGTATGAGCCAACGAGGCCTGGAAGCGCTGCTGCGACCAAAGTCCATCGCCGTTATTGGCGCATCAATGAAGCCGCAGCGCGCTGGCTATCTCATGATGCGCAACCTGTTAGCCGGCGGCTTCAATGGCCCGGTGATGCCGGTCACCCCCGCCTGGAAGGCGGTTCTTGGGGTACTGGCATGGCCTACCATCGAGAGCCTGCCGTTTACCCCGGATCTGGCGGTGCTCTGTACTAACGCCAGGCGTAATCTCGAATTGCTCGAAGCCTTAGGGCAAAAAGGCTGCAAGACCTGCATCATCCTCTCTTCGCAGCCGGAACAGTACCCGGCGCTGCTCGAATGCGCCGCGCGCTATCAGATGCGTCTGCTCGGCCCCAACAGTCTCGGACTGCTGGCCCCATGGCAAGGGCTGAACGCCAGCTTTTCACCGGTGCCGATCCATCGCGGTAAACTGGCCTTTATCTCGCAGTCGGCCGCCGTCTCCAATACTATCCTTGACTGGGCGCAACAGCGCGAGATGGGTTTTTCCTACTTCATCGCCCTGGGCGATAGCCTGGATATTGATGTCGATGACCTGCTGGACTTTCTGGCCCGCGACAGCAAGACCAGCGCCATTTTGCTGTACCTCGAGCATCTCAGCGACGCGCGCCGCTTTGTCTCCGCCGCGCGCAGCGCTTCGCGAAACAAACCTATCCTGGTGATTAAAAGCGGCCGTAGTCCGGCGGCGCAGAAGCTATTGCACGCCAATTCCGGGATGGACCCGGCATGGGATGCGGCCATTCAGCGCGCTGGTCTGCTGCGGGTGCAGGATACCCATGAGCTGTTCTCTGCGGTGGAAACGCTCAGCCACATGCGCCCGCTGCGCGGTGAAAAACTGATGATCGTCAGCAACGGTGCGGCGCCGGCGGCGCTGGCGCTGGATGAGCTTTGGTTGCGAAACGGTAAGCTGGCGGCTCTCAGCGAGGAGACGCGCGACGCCCTGCGCCAGGCGTTGCCGGTTGGCGTGGAGATCGCCAACCCGCTGGATCTACGCGATGACGCCAGTAGCGAACACTATCAGCGGGCGGTGAATGTTTTGCTCAACAGTCAGGACTATGACGCGCTGCTGGTGATCCACTCTCCCAGCGCCGCCGCGCCGGGCACCGAGAGTGCCCTGGCCCTGATTGACGCTCTGAAGCATCACCCGCGCGGTAAATATGTCACCGTACTGACCAACTGGTGCGGCGAATTTTCCTCTCAGGAAGCGCGACGTTTATTCAGCGATGCCGGCCTCCCTACCTACCGTACGCCGGAGGGCACGATCACCGCTTTTATGCATATGGTGGAATACCGTCGCAACCAGAAACAACTGCGCGAGACGCCGGTGCTACCAGACTCCTTAACCGCCAATACCAGCGAGGCGCATGCTCTGCTGCAGCAAGCGATAGAAGACGGCGCCACCACGCTGGATACTCACGAGGTCAGCCCGGTGCTTCGGGCCTATGGCATCCACACGCTGCCAACTTGGATTGCCGCTGACAGCGCGGAAGCGGTGCATATCGCTGAGCAGATAGGCTATCCGGTTGCGCTGAAGCTGCGTTCTCCGGATATCCCGCACAAATCAGAAGTACAGGGGGTCATGCTCTATTTGCGTACCGCCGCCGAGGTGCAGCAGGCTGCAGATGCGATGATCGATCGCGTCAAACTGGCCTGGCCCCAGGCGCGCATCCATGGATTGCTGGTGCAAAGCATGGCCAATCGCGCTGGCGCCCAGGAGCTAAGAGTAGTGGTTGAGCACGATCCCGTCTTCGGCCCGTTGATTATGCTGGGCGAGGGCGGCGTGGAGTGGCGGGCCGAGGACCAGGCCGCCGTGGCGCTGCCGCCGCTGAATATGAACCTGGCGCGTTATCTGGTGATCCAGGCGATCAAAAATAAGAAGATCCGCGGCCGCAGCGCCTTGCGCCCGCTGGATATCGCTGGCTTAAGCCAGCTGCTGGTTCAGGTCTCGAACCTGATCGTCGACTGCCCGGAGATCCAGCGCCTGGATATTCATCCCCTGCTCGCCTCCGGCAACGAGTTTACGGCGCTGGACGTTACCCTGGGGCTTGCTCCCTTCAGCGGCGACAGTGAAAGCCGTCTCGCTATTCGTCCCTATCCGCACCAACTGGAGGAGTGGGTGGTGATGAAAAATGGCGATCGCTGTCTGTTCCGGCCGATCCTCCCGGAAGATGAGCCACAGTTGCTCGCATTTATCGCCCAGGTCACCAAAGAAGATCTCTATTATCGCTATTTTAGTGAGATCAACGAATTTACCCATGACGACTTAGCCAATATGACCCAGATCGACTACGATCGAGAAATGGCGTTCGTTGCCGTCAGGACCAGCGCAGAGAAGAGCGAGATCCTCGGCGTGACGCGGGCGATCTCCGATCCCGATAATATTGACGCCGAGTTTGCCGTTCTGGTCCGTTCAGATTTAAAAGGGTTAGGCCTGGGGCGAAGGTTGCTGGAAAAGCTGATCGCCTATACGCAAAGCCATGGCCTGCGGCGCCTTAATGGTATTACGATGCCAAATAACCGAGGCATGATAGGCCTCGCCAGAAAGCTGGGATTCACCGTCGATATTCAGCTGGAAGATGGGATTGTCAGCCTGTCGCTGCCCCTGAATCAGGGATAATCGCGCGACGCTGACCGCAATTGTTGACCACATTAGCGGGTAGTAATGGTATTATTGCCCGCTTACGTCGTCTGCATGGTACAGAAGACCCTTCAATAAACAGAGAAGAAACGCACTGTGATGTTGTCAAAATTTAAGCGTAATAAACATCAACAACACCTTGCCCAACTCCCTAAGCTTTCTCAGTCAGTTGATGATGTAGAGTTCTTTTACGCCCCTGCGGAATTCAGGGAAGCGTTACTGACCCGGATTGCCCACGCCACTCAGCGTATATGCATTATTGCGCTCTATCTGGAGCAAGATGATGGCGGAAAAGGAATTTTGCAGGCCCTTTATGACGCCAAACGCCAGCGTCCGGAACTGGATGTCCGCGTTCTGGTGGACTGGCACCGCGCTCAGCGTGGCCGTATCGGCGCCGCCGCCTCTAATACCAATGCCGACTGGTATTGTCGGATGGCCAATGAAAATCCAGGGGTAGATATCCCCGTTTACGGCGTGCCGATTAACACTCGGGAGGCGCTCGGCGTTCTCCATTTCAAAGGCTTTATTATTGATGACTGCGTCCTCTACAGCGGCGCCAGCCTGAATGATGTTTATCTGCATCAGCATGATAAGTATCGCTATGATCGCTATCAGTGCATCCGTAACGGCAAAATGGCGGACATCATGTTCGACTGGGTCGACAACAATCTGGTTCAGGGGCGCGGCGTTAACCGTCTCGACAGACCGGATCGGCCAAAAAGCCCGGAAATCAAAAACGACATTCGCCAGTACCGTCAGGAGCTCCGCGACCGCAGCTACCATTTTGTCGGCACCGCTGGTGACGAAGAACTCTCCGTCACCCCGCTGGTAGGCCTGGGTAAATCGAGCCTGCTGAATAAAACCATCTTTCACCTGATGCCCTGTGCCGAACACAAGCTGACGATCTGCACCCCCTACTTCAACCTCCCTGCCGTACTGGTAAGAAATATCATCCAGCTGCTGCGCGACGGAAAACAGGTGGAGATTATTGTCGGCGATAAAACGGCTAACGATTTCTACATTCCTGAAGATCAGCCGTTTAAAATCATCGGCGCCCTTCCCTATCTGTATGAGATCAACCTGCGGCGTTTCCTCAGCCGGCTGCAGTATTATGTCAATACCGATCAGCTGATCGTCCGCCTGTGGAAGGATGATGATAACAGCTACCACCTGAAAGGCATGTGGGTTGACGATGAGTGGATGCTGCTCACTGGCAACAACCTGAACCCGCGCGCCTGGCGGCTCGATCTGGAAAACGCCATTCTGATCCACGATCCAAAGCGGCAGTTGGGGGCCATGCGGGAGAAAGAGCTGAAGCTCATCCGCACCCACACCACGGTAGTGAAACATTATCGGGATCTGCAAAGTATCGCCGACTATCCGGTGAAAGTGCGAAAACTGATCCGCCGCCTGCGGCGGATCCGCATTGACCGGCTGATCAGCCGTATTCTCTGACTATCAGCCCCGCCTCGACGGGGCTTTTTTCTGGAAGCGCTATGCGTACGATAATAGTGATTGCTTCGCTGCTGTTAACCGGCTGCAGCCACATGGCAAATGATGCATGGTCCGGTCAGGACAAAGCCCAGCATTTTCTGGCCTCAGCGATGCTCTCTGCCGCTGGCAATGAATATGCGCAACATCAGGGTTACAGCCGGGACCGCAGCGCCGCTATCGGCCTGATGTTTTCCGTCAGCCTTGGCGCCTCAAAAGAGCTTTGGGACAGCCGCCCGGCTGGGAGCGGCTGGAGCTGGAAGGATTTTGCCTGGGATGTCGCCGGCGCGACCACCGGCTACGCTGTATGGCAGTTGGCTCATCAGTAAGCGTTACAGACGCAACCCCTTCCCTTTGCGATGCAACATCAGGGAGACAAGGAAGGCAATGGCGGCCATCACCGTCACATACCAGTAGAACGCGTGCTCTATCCCTGCCGACTTAAGCGACAGCGCGACGTACTCCGCAGAGCCGCCGAACAATGCGTTCGCGACGGCATAGGACAACCCGACCCCAAGCGCGCGAACCTGAGCCGGGAACATCTCTGCTTTCAGGATGCCGCTGATCGAGGTATAGAAACTGACAATCAGTAAGGCGCAGATCACCAGGCCGAAGGCGGCATAGGGTGAGCTCACTTTTTGCAAGGCGCTGAGAATAGGCACGGTAAATAACGTCGCCAGCACGCCAAAACACAGCATGGAGGTCCGGCGGCCAACTTTATCCGAGAAGGCGCCGAATAGCGGCTGAACCAGCATATAAACGAACAGCGCCGCGGTCATGATCACGCTGGCGGTGCTGGCCGTCATGCCCGCCGTGTTGACCAGATACTTTTGCATATAGGTGGTGAAGGTGTAGAAGGTCAGCGATCCGGCGGCGGTAAAGCCTAACACCATCGCAAAGGCCCGGCGATTGCGCCACAACCCTTTAAATGAGCCAGCCTCTTTCAGCGCCCGGGTCTCCTGCTTCGAGGTTTCGTCCAGCTGGCGACGCAGCCACAGCGCGACGATAGCCAGTACCGCCCCGAGGGCAAAAGGAATACGCCATCCCCAGGCATGGAGATCTTCATCGCTAAGCACCTGCTGGAGCGCCACAACCACTAATACAGCCAGCAGTTGACCACCAATCAGCGTAACGTACTGGAAGGAGGCATAGAAGCCTTTCTTTCCCTCCACCGCGACTTCACTCATATAGGTCGCACTGGTGCCGTATTCTCCGCCAACAGACAGCCCCTGGAACAGACGCGCCAGCAGCAGCAGCGCCGGGGCCCAGGTGCCGATCACCGCATAACCCGGCAGACAGGCAATCACCAGTGAGCCAAAGCACATCATGCAGACCGAGATAAGCATGGACGTTTTACGTCCCCGGCGGTCAGCGATCCGACCAAACAGCCATCCACCGATAGGACGCATCAGAAATCCGGCGGCAAATACGCCTGCCGTTTGCAGCAGTTGGGTGGTGGTATTTCCGGATGGAAAGAAGATGTGCGCGAAATAGAGCGAGCAGAATGAGTAAACGTAAAAATCAAACCATTCAACCAGATTCCCCGAGGAAGCGCCAACAATTGCCCAAATACGACGACGGGTATCGGCCAGTTCCGGCGCGCCCCGTTCGGTAATGCTACTTTCTGTCATTGTTATATTGCTCCAGCAAAGACTGCAATCTGTCTTGTCGGGCGTACCACGTCACGCAGACAAATTAATTAGTAAACTAAATGTTATATAATTGTTATATTTTTATATGTGATTGGATTCACATTTTTTTTCGCAAGCACGGTTTTCGCGATCATCGCCAGCGCAGGGGCAGGGAAAAAGTGGATTATGGCGAAGGGATTGCCATGACGGGGTTTTATTTTGCGTTGAAAGGAGATAATGGAGCGAACATGGCGTAATTTTCGCCGGAGGCGGTGCTGCGCACTTTGTCCGGGGTACGGTTTTGTAGCCCCGGTAAGCGCAGCGCCACCGGGGNGACATNCCGGCACGCTGGCCGGACGACAGAAACGCAAAAAGCCCATCCGGCAGGATGGGCTCTTCACTTGTTTGATGCCTGGCAGTTCCCTACTCTCACATGGGGAGACCCCACACTACCATCGGCGCTACGGCGTTTCACTTCTGAGTTCGGCATGGGGTCAGGTGGGACCACCGCGCTAGTGCCGCCAGGCAAATTCTGTTTTATCAACACGTNTNACCNACGTATCGATTAATCTGTATCAGAGCTGAAAATTCTCTCAATCCGCCAAAACATCTTCGGCGTTGTAAGGTTAAGCCTCACGGTTCATTAGTACCGGTTAGCTCAACGCATCGCTGCGCTTACACACCCGGCCTATCAACGTCNTCGTCTTCAACGTTCCTTCAGGAGACTTAAAGTCTCAGGGAGAACTCATCTCGGGGCAAGTTTCGTGCTTAGATGCTTTCAGCACTTATCTCTTCCGCATTTAGCTACCGGGCAGTGCCATTGGCATGACAACCCGAACACCAGTGATGCGTCCACTCCGGTCCTCTCGTACTAGGAGCAGCCCCCCTCAATTCTCCAGCGCCCACGGCAGATAGGGACCGAACTGTCTCACGACGTTCTAAACCCAGCTCGCGTACCACTTTAAATGGCGAACAGCCATACCCTTGGGACCTACTTCAGCCCCAGGATGTGATGAGCCGACATCGAGGTGCCAAACACCGCCGTCGATATGAACTCTTGGGCGGTATCAGCCTGTTATCCCCGGAGTACCTTTTATCCGTTGAGCGATGGCCCTTCCATTCAGAACCACCGGATCACTATGACCTGCTTTCGCACCTGCTCGCGCCGTCACGCTCGCAGTCAAGCTAGCTTATGCCATTGCACTAACCTCCTGATGTCCGACCAGGATTAGCTAACCTTCGTGCTCCTCCGTTACGCTTTGGGAGGAGACCGCCCCAGTCAAACTACCCACCAGACACTGTCCGCAACCCCGGTCAGGGGCCAACGTTAGAACATCAAACATTAAAGGGTGGTATTTCAAGGTTGGCTCCACGCAGACTGGCGTCCACGCTTCAAAGCCTCCCACCTATCCTACACATCAAGGCTCAATGTTCAGTGTCAAGCTATAGTAAAGGTTCACGGGGTCTTTCCGTCTTGCCGCGGGTACACTGCATCTTCACAGCGAGTTCAATTTCACTGAGTCTCGGGTGGAGACAGCCTGGCCATCATTACGCCATTCGTGCAGGTCGGAACTTACCCGACAAGGAATTTCGCTACCTTAGGACCGTTATAGTTACGGCCGCCGTTTACCGGGGCTTCGATCAAGAGCTTCTCCTTACGGATAACCCCATCAATTAACCTTCCGGCACCGGGCAGGCGTCACACCGTATACGTCCACTTTCGTGTTTGCACAGTGCTGTGTTTTTAATAAACAGTTGCAGCCAGCTGGTATCTTCGACTGGTCTCAGCTCCATCCGCAGGGACTTCACCTACACACCAGCGTGCCTTCTCCCGAAGTTACGGCACCATTTTGCCTAGTTCCTTCACCCGAGTTCTCTCAAGCGCCTTGGTATTCTCTACCTGACCACCTGTGTCGGTTTGGGGTACGATTTGATGTTACCTGATGCTTAGAGGCTTTTCCTGGAAGCAGGGCATTTGTTACTTCAGCACCGTAGTGCCTCGTCATCACACCTCAGCCTTGATTATCCGGATTTGCCTGGACAACCAGCCTACATGCTTAAACCGGGACAACCGTCGCCCGGCTAACATAGCCTTCTCCGTCCCCCCTTCGCAGTAACACCAAGTACAGGAATATTAACCTGTTTCCCATCGACTACGCCTTTCGGCCTCGCCTTAGGGGTCGACTCACCCTGCCCCGATTAACGTTGGACAGGAACCCTTGGTCTTCCGGCGAGCGGGCTTTTCACCCGCTTTATCGTTACTTATGTCAGCATTCGCACTTCTGATACCTCCAGCATGCCTCACAGCACACCTTCGCAGGCTTACAGAACGCTCCCCTACCCAACAACACATAGTGTCGCTGCCGCAGCTTCGGTGCATGGTTTAGCCCCGTTACATCTTCCGCGCAGGCCGACTCGACCAGTGAGCTATTACGCTTTCTTTAAATGATGGCTGCTTCTAAGCCAACATCCTGGCTGTCTGTGCCTTCCCACATCGTTTCCCACTTAACCATGACTTTGGGACCTTAGCTGGCGGTCTGGGTTGTTTCCCTCTTCACGACGGACGTTAGCACCCGCCGTGTGTCTCCCGTGATAACATTCTTCGGTATTCGTAGTTTGCATCGGGTTGGTAAGTCGGGATGACCCCCTAGCCGAAACAGTGCTCTACCCCCGAAGATGAGTTCACGAGGCGCTACCTAAATAGCTTTCGGGGAGAACCAGCTATCTCCCGGTTTGATTGGCCTTTCACCCCCAGCCACAAGTCATCCGCTAATTTTTCAACATTAGTCGGTTCGGTCCTCCAGTTAGTGTTACCCAACCTTCAACCTGCCCATGGCTAGATCACCGGGTTTCGGGTCTATACCCTGCAACTTAACGCCCAGTTAAGACTCGGTTTCCCTGCGGCTCCCCTATACGGTTAACCTTGCTACAGAATATAAGTCGCTGACCCATTATACAAAAGGTACGCAGTCACACCCGAAGGTGCTCCCACTGCTTGTACGTACACGGTTTCAGGTTCTTTTTCACTCCCCTCGCCGGGGTTCTTTTCGCCTTTCCCTCACGGTACTGGTTCACTATCGGTCAGTCAGGAGTATTTAGCCTTGGAGGATGGTCCCCCCATATTCAGACAGGATACCACGTGTCCCGCCCTACTCTTCGAGTTCACAACCTGTGCATTTTGGTGTACGGGACTATCACCCTGTACCGTCGGACTTTCCAGACCGTTCCACTAACACACAAGCTGATTCAGACTCTGGGCTGCTCCCCGTTCGCTCGCCGCTACTGGGGGAATCTCGGTTGATTTCTTTTCCTCGGGGTACTTAGATGTTTCAGTTCCCCCGGTTCGCCTCGTTAACCTATGTATTCAGTTAACGATAGTGCAACGAATTGCACTGGGTTTCCCCATTCGGACATCGCCGGCTGTAACGGTTCATATCACCTTACCGACGCTTTTCGCAGATTAGCACGTCCTTCATCGCCTCTGACTGCCAGGGCATCCACCGTGTACGCTTAGTCGCTTAACCTCACAACCCGAAGATGTTTCACTTCTGATTGCGAAAATTTGAGAGACTCGAACACACTTAAACAGTGTGTCGTTTCAATTTTCAGCTTGATCCAGATTTTTAAAGAGCAAATATCTCAAACGTCACCCGAAGATGAGTTTTGAGATAGTTCGGCACGCGTCTTTCACTCACGAACCAGCAAGTGGCGTCCCCTAGGGGATTCGAACCCCTGTTACCGCCGTGAAAGGGCGGTGTCCTGGGCCTCTAGACGAAGGGGACACTGAAGTCTCAATCGCAAGACGCCTTGCTTCTCTACTTTCATCAGACAATCTGTGTGAGCACTACAAAGGCAGGTTCTTTAAGGTAAGGAGGTGATCCAACCGCAGGTTCCCCTACGGTTACCTTGTTACGACTTCACCCCAGTCATGAATCACAAAGTGGTAAGCGCCCTCCCGAAGGTTAAGCTACCTACTTCTTTTGCAACCCACTCCCATGGTGTGACGGGCGGTGTGTACAAGGCCCGGGAACGTATTCACCGTAGCATTCTGATCTACGATTACTAGCGATTCCGACTTCATGGAGTCGAGTTGCAGACTCCAATCCGGACTACGACATACTTTATGAGGTCCGCTTGCTCTCGCGAGGTCGCTTCTCTTTGTATATGCCATTGTAGCACGTGTGTAGCCCTGGTCGTAAGGGCCATGATGACTTGACGTCATCCCCACCTTCCTCCAGTTTATCACTGGCAGTCTCCTTTGAGTTCCCGGCCGAACCGCTGGCAACAAAGGATAAGGGTTGCGCTCGTTGCGGGACTTAACCCAACATTTCACAACACGAGCTGACGACAGCCATGCAGCACCTGTCTCACAGTTCCCGAAGGCACCAAAGCATCTCTGCTAAGTTCTGTGGATGTCAAGACCAGGTAAGGTTCTTCGCGTTGCATCGAATTAAACCACATGCTCCACCGCTTGTGCGGGCCCCCGTCAATTCATTTGAGTTTTAACCTTGCGGCCGTACTCCCCAGGCGGTCGATTTAACGCGTTAGCTCCGGAAGCCACGCCTCAAGGGCACAACCTCCAAATCGACATCGTTTACGGCGTGGACTACCAGGGTATCTAATCCTGTTTGCTCCCCACGCTTTCGCACCTGAGCGTCAGTCTTTGTCCAGGGGGCCGCCTTCGCCACCGGTATTCCTCCAGATCTCTACGCATTTCACCGCTACACCTGGAATTCTACCCCCCTCTACAAGACTCTAGCCTGCCAGTTTCGAATGCAGTTCCCAGGTTGAGCCCGGGGATTTCACATCCGACTTGACAGACCGCCTGCGTGCGCTTTACGCCCAGTAATTCCGATTAACGCTTGCACCCTCCGTATTACCGCGGCTGCTGGCACGGAGTTAGCCGGTGCTTCTTCTGCGGGTAACGTCAATCGCCAAGGTTATTAACCTTAACGCCTTCCTCCCCGCTGAAAGTGCTTTACAACCCGAAGGCCTTCTTCACACACGCGGCATGGCTGCATCAGGCTTGCGCCCATTGTGCAATATTCCCCACTGCTGCCTCCCGTAGGAGTCTGGACCGTGTCTCAGTTCCAGTGTGGCTGGTCATCCTCTCAGACCAGCTAGGGATCGTCGCCTAGGTGAGCCGTTACCCCACCTACTAGCTAATCCCATCTGGGCACATCTGATGGCATGAGGCCCGAAGGTCCCCCACTTTGGTCTTGCGACGTTATGCGGTATTAGCTACCGTTTCCAGTAGTTATCCCCCTCCATCAGGCAGTTTCCCAGACATTACTCACCCGTCCGCCGCTCGTCACCCGAGAGCAAG
Source organism: Klebsiella sp. EMBS2024 (assembly GCF_036233805.1). NCBI lineage: Bacteria > Pseudomonadati > Pseudomonadota > Gammaproteobacteria > Enterobacterales > Enterobacteriaceae > Klebsiella > Klebsiella sp. EMBS2024. The sequence continues at coordinate 3,204,328 of NZ_JAZARW010000001.1, forward strand.
CTCTCTGTGCTACCGCTCGACTTGCATGTGTTAGGCCTGCCGCCAGCGTTCAATCTGAGCCATGATCAAACTCTTCAATTTAAGTTTGATGCTCAAAGAATTAAACTTCGTAATGAATTACGTGTTCACTCTTGAGACTTGGTATTCATTTTTCGTCCGAGGACGTTAAGAATCCATATCACTTTGAGTGCCCACACAGATTGTCTGATAAATTGTTAAAGAGCAGTTGCGACGCGCTTTAGCGCTCTGTCGCGAGGTCCCGTATAATACGTTTTCCTCATTCAGAGTCAAGCGCTTATTTTGCTTTTCTCTGTCGGCTTTCAACGTCGATTTCCGTCGTTGAGTCCTCCTGGCCCGGCGGCTTGTTTGCCGTTGTTCCGTGTCAGTGGAGGCGCATTATAGGGGGTAATTCTGAAGTGACAAGGATAAATTCAAAAAAAGAATTCAACCGCTCACTTTTCAACCAAATCAGGTATTGAGTTTTAATTCTTGCCTGGTTTTTAAACAAAAACGAGCCCGCTGGGCTCGTTTTTGTCGTTTTGTGATTTACTGCACTGCCACAATGCGGTCGTCTTTTACTACCAGCTCGATGGTTTTACCCGGAACCAGCTCACCGGAAAGGATCTGCTGGGCTAACGGGTTCTCAATCTGCTGCTGAATAGCACGTTTCAATGGCCGCGCGCCGTATACCGGATCGTAACCGTTGGCGCTCAGCAGCTTCAGCGCCTCATCGGACATCTGCACTTCATATCCGCGCTCTTCCAGACGTTTATACAGACGCTGCAGCTGGATCTGGGCAATAGAGGCAATATGTTTCTCGCCCAGCGGATGGAAGACCACCACTTCGTCGATACGGTTGATGAACTCCGGACGGAAGTTCTGGCTGACTACCCCCAGCACCAGGTCCTTCATATGTCCGTAGTCCAGCTCGCCGAACCGTTCCTGAATCAGATCGGAACCGAGGTTCGAGGTCATGATGACTACCGTATTACGGAAGTCGACCGTTCTCCCCTGCCCGTCGGTGAGACGCCCGTCGTCGAGTACCTGCAGCAGAATGTTGAACACATCCGGGTGCGCTTTTTCCACTTCATCCAGCAGGATGACGGAATAAGGACGACGGCGCACCGCCTCGGTCAGGTAACCGCCCTCTTCATAGCCGACGTATCCCGGAGGCGCACCGACCAGACGCGAGACGGAGTGTTTCTCCATAAACTCGGACATATCGATACGCACCATCGCGTCGTCGCTGTCGAACATAAAGTTAGCCAGCGTTTTACACAGCTCGGTTTTACCGACCCCGGTTGGACCGAGGAACAGGAACGAACCAATCGGCCGGTTCGGATCGGACAGCCCGGCGCGGCTGCGGCGAATGGCGTTGGATACCGCTTCAACCGCCTCATCCTGGCCAATCACCCGATGATGCAGCTCCTGCTCCATACGCAGCAGTTTGTCGCGCTCGCTTTCCATCATGCGGGAGACCGGGATACCGGTCCAGCGAGCCAGCACTTCGGCGATTTCAGCATCCGTCACTTTATTACGCAGCAGACGCATGGTTTTCCCTTCGGCCTGCGTGGCCGCCGCCAGCTGTTTCTCCAGTTCCGGAATTTTGCCGTACTGCAGCTCGGACATCCGCGCCAGATCGCCGACACGACGCGCCTGTTCGATAGCGATTTTCGCCTGTTCCAGCTCGGCTTTAATAGTCTGGGTGCCGGAGAGCGACGCTTTTTCCGCTTTCCACTCTTCTTCCAGCACCGAGTACTGCCGTTCTTTATCCGCCAGCTCCTCGTTGAGCATATCGAGACGCTTCAGGCTCGCCTCATCAGACTCTTTCTTCAGCGCCTGCTGTTCCAGTTTCAGCTGGATAATACGCCGATCGAGACGGTCCAGCTCTTCCGGTTTGGAGTCAATCTGCATACGGATGCTGGATGCCGCCTCATCGATGAGGTCGATGGCTTTATCCGGCAGCTGACGGTCGGCAATATAGCGATGCGATAAGGTCGCCGCCGCCACGATAGCCGGGTCAGTGATCTGCACGTGGTGGTGCAGCTCATAACGTTCTTTCAGACCGCGCAGAATCGCGATGGTATCTTCTACCGAAGGCTCGGCAACGAACACTTTCTGGAAGCGACGTTCCAGCGCGGCGTCTTTTTCGATGTACTGACGGTATTCATCAAGCGTCGTCGCCCCGACGCAGTGCAGTTCACCACGCGCCAGCGCCGGCTTCAGCATGTTACCCGCATCCATCGCGCCGTCGGCTTTACCAGCGCCAACCATGGTATGCAGTTCGTCGATAAACAGAATGACGTTACCTTCCTGTTTTGACAGGTCGGTCAGCACGCCTTTCAGACGCTCTTCAAACTCACCGCGGTATTTCGCCCCGGCCACCAGCGCCCCCATATCCAGCGCCAATACCCGACGGCCTTTCAGCCCTTCTGGTACTTCGCCGTTGACGATACGCTGCGCCAGGCCTTCGACGATTGCCGTTTTACCCACCCCGGGTTCACCGATCAGCACCGGGTTGTTTTTGGTACGACGCTGCAGTACCTGAATGGTACGGCGAATCTCTTCATCACGGCCGATCACCGGATCCAGCTTGCCCTGCTCGGCACGCTCGGTGAGATCGACGGTAAATTTCTTCAATGCCTGACGTTGGTCTTCGGCACCCTGATCGTTCACGCTTTCCCCTCCGCGCATTTGTTCAATCGCCTGAGTCACGTTGGCGGTTGTTGCTCCGGCGGATTTTAAAAGGTCGGTCAGCGTACCGCGCGATTCAAGCGCCGCCAGAACGAACAGTTCCGACGAAATAAAGTTGTCCTTTTTCTTTTGCGCCAGCTTGTCGCAAAGGTTGAGGATCCGCACTAAATCCTGAGAAGGTTGCACATCGCCGCCGGTGCCTTCCACCTGCGGTAAACGGCTCAAGGCCTGTTCGATGTCAGTGCGCAGTTTCCCGGCATTCACGCCCGCCGAGGTTAATAAAGGACGTACCGATCCCCCTTCCTGATTCAGCAAGGCGCTCATTAAATGAAGAGGTTCGATGAATTGGTTGTCGTGCCCGAGTGCGAGCGACTGGGCATCGGCAAGAGCAAGCTGGAATTTATTGGTAAGACGATCCAGACGCATAACTCCTCCCATAAACAGGTCAAATTTGCTACTGGAGATTAAATGAGGTCATCCCTCAATTATTCAAGGTTAAAGACCCGAACTATGTGAAAAATAAGTTTGCCTTCTGGATCGTCTTGATTCTCTAGGTTATATCAGCCAAATGAAACTTGCCATACGACCGGTGGTCTTGTCGCGCCGGTAAGAGAAAAAATCATCCTTTTCGCTTAGCGTGCAGCGATCGCCGCCGAAAATCTGCTCAACGCCGACGTTTGCCAGACGCTGCCGCGCCAGTTGGTAGATATCAGCAAAATATTTTTCGCCTGCCGGACGAAAAGCCCGGTGCGCATTCTCGTCCTTCGCCATAAAGGCATCCCGGACTTCCGGTCCCACCTCAAACGCCTGCGGACCGATGGCGGGCCCCAGCCACGCCATAATATTTTCGGCTTTATCGGCGAAACGAGCAACCGTCGCTTCCAGAACCCCTTCGCATAAGCCGCGCCATCCCGCGTGCGCCGCGGCGACTTCGGTGCCGTCGCGGTTACAGAACAGCACCGGCAGGCAGTCAGCGGTCATCACTGCGCAGACGGTCCCTGGCGTACGACTATAAGAGGCATCCGCGCGTTTCGACGGATAGGGTCCGCCGTCCAGCGTCAGAACCTCGGTGCCATGGACCTGCTCCAGCCAAACCGGGTAAGACGGCAAGCCGCCGGCGGCAAACATCCGCCGCCGGTTTTCTTCGACATCCTGCAGATTGTCGCCGCAATGGGCGCCCAGGTTGAGCGAGTCATAGGGCGGCAGACTCACACCGCCGATGCGGGTAGAACTACAGGCCGCCACGCTGCCGGGCATTGGCCACTGCGGTACAATCAGTTTCGTCATAACCAGTCAATATCGTCCTTATGGGCTTCAAAATCGGCGCGCATCGCCTCGATGAGCTCGACCATATCCTGCGGGATGGGCGCGTGCCACTCCATTTCAATGCCGGAGATCGGGTGATACAGGCGCAGCATGGTGGCATGCAGCGCCTGGCGGTCGAATTTACGCAGCGCGGTGATGAACTCCTCCGACGCGCCCTTCGGCGGACGCGGCCGGCCGCCATAGACCTGGTCACCCACCAGCGGATGGGTGATATGCGACATATGCACGCGGATCTGATGTGTACGACCGGTTTCCAGACGCAGACGCAGGCGGGTATGGATGCGGAAATGTTCCATAATGCGGTAGTGGGTCACCGCCGGTTTGCCCATCGGATGCACCGCCATATGGGTACGCTTGGTCGGGTGACGGCTGATCGGCTCTTCCACTGTGCCACCGGCGGTCATATGACCGATCGCCACCGCTTCGTATTCACGGGTGATCTCGCGCAGCTGCAGCGACTCCACCAGCCGGGTTTGCGCCGGAATGGTTTTCGCCACCACCATCAGACCGGTGGTGTCTTTATCCAGACGATGAACAATACCCGCGCGCGGCACATCGGCAATAGGCGGATAGTAGTGCAGCAGCGCATTCAGCACAGTACCGTCAGGGTTGCCCGCGCCAGGATGTACAACCAGATCGCGCGGTTTATTGATCACGATGATGTCATCATCTTCGTAAACGATATTGAGCGGAATATCCTGCGGCTGGAAGCGCGCCTCTTCTTCGATTTCCACATCGATAGCGATGCGTTCTCCCCCCAGCACTTTTTCTTTCGGTTTATCGCCAATGGTGCCATTGACTAATACGCGTTGGTCGAGGATCCATTCTTTTATCCGCGATCGCGAATAATCAGGGAACAATTCGGCCAAAGCCTGATCTAAGCGTTGACCGAGTTGATTTTCGGTCACCGTTGCGGTGAGTTGTACTCGTTGTGCCATATACAGCTTCTTCGTTTAACGTTGGGTTTTACGGCTTTGCCGTTTAATATAGTGTGCTATTGTAGCTGGTCTTAATCGGGAGCAGGAACAGAGATTCTCCCGCATAAACATTTTGAGGAAGTCAAAACGTCATGACGCGCATGAAATACCTGGTGGCAGCCGCCACACTGAGCCTGGCTTTGGTGGGTTGCTCCGGCTCTAAGGAAGAGGTGCCTGATAATCCGCCGAATGAAATCTACGCGACCGCCCAGCAAAAACTGCAGGACGGTAACTGGAAACAGGCGATAACGCAACTGGAAGCGTTGGATAATCGTTATCCATTCGGCCCTTATTCCCAACAGGTACAGCTGGATCTGATTTATGCGTATTATAAAAACGCCGATCTTCCTCTGGCTCAGGCGGCTATCGATCGCTTCATGCGTTTGAACCCCACCCATCCGAACATCGACTATGTCATCTATATGCGCGGCCTGACCAACATGGCCCTGGATGACAGCGCCCTGCAGGGCTTCTTCGGCGTTGATCGCTCCGACCGCGATCCGCAGCACGCGCGCGATGCCTTCAATGACTTCTCCAAACTGGTGCGTGGTTATCCGAACAGCCAGTACGCCACTGACGCCTATAAACGCATGGTGTTCCTGAAAGATCGTCTGGCCAAATATGAGCTGTCGGTCGTGGATTACTACACCGATCGTGGCGCATGGGTTGCCGTGGTTAACCGTGTGGAAGGGATGATGCGTAATTATCCGGATACCCAGGCCACCCGCGATGCCCTGCCGAAGATGGAAAACGCCTATCGTCAGATGCAAATGAACGCTCAGGCGGACAAAGTCGCGAAGATTATCGCCGCGAACAGCAAGAACACCTGAGCCTGACTCATCGATCGCAAACGGCAGCCACTGGCTGCCGTTTTTTTATANGTTTCCCGACGAGCTGAAGCGGTTTAGCGCCGGGTTAACTCATCAAATATGGCCTGCTTTATCGGGTTCGACAAGTAAAATCTCACTTCTTCCTGCCCTGTCTCACAAAATGAATTTGTTGACAAAAAGTGACAATAAAATGTGATTTAGATCACACATTTTGACATTGGGAAAGGTATGCTGGATTCACCAAGACGGGAAAGACAAGAGGTAAAATTTATGACAATGAACATTACCAGTAAACAAATGGAAATTACTCCGGCAATCCGCCAGCATGTCGCAGACCGTCTCGCCAAACTGGATAAGTGGCAAACTCATTTAATCAACCCGCACATCATTCTGTCTAAGGAGCCGCAGGGTTTTATCGCTGATGCAACCATCAACACGCCAAACGGCCATCTGGTTGCCAGTGCGCGTCATGAAGATATGTACGCCGCCATTAACGAATTGATCAACAAGCTGGAACGGCAGCTCAATAAAGTGCAACACAAAGGGGAAGCCCGCCGCGCCGCGACGTCGGTGAAAGAGGCAGGCTTTGTGGAAGAAGAAGAGTAATCCTTAACTTAAGTTGTGTCATGCCACGCGCCTTCGGGCGCGTTTTTTATTGACAGAGTGAAAACAGTACAGGTACTGTAATCCCCACTACCTAAAGGAATTTACCATGAAACTTGTCCCGTTCTTCTTCGCATTCTTTTTTACCTTCCCCTGACCGGGAGGCAATTCGTCGTATAAGAAAGAATGCGAAGACGAACAATAAGGCCTCCCACCCGGGAGGCCTTTTTTATTTGATAACAACAAAGGCAACATCTATGACCGAGGAAAACCCATTACTGGCGCTGCGCGATAAGATAAGCGCCCTGGACGAGAAGCTGCTTGCTTTGCTGGCGGAGCGCCGCGGACTGGCTGTTGAGGTTGGAAAAGCCAAACTGGCCTCCCATCGTCCGGTGCGTGATATTGACCGCGAACGCGATCTGCTGGAGCGCCTGATGACTATCGGCAAGCGCCATAATCTGGATGCGCACTATATCACCCGCCTGTTCCAGCTGATTATCGAAGACTCTGTTCTTACCCAGCAAACCCTGCTGCAGCAGCATCTGAATAAAATTAACCCGCATTCGGCCCGCGTGGCGTTCCTCGGTCCCAAGGGCTCTTACTCGCATCTGGCGGCGCGTCAGTACGCCGCTCGCCACTTTGAGCAGTTTATTGAGAGCGGCTGCGCGAAGTTCGCCGATATTTTTAATCAGGTAGAAACCGGCCAGGCCGATTACGCGGTGGTGCCGATTGAAAACACCAGCTCCGGCGGGATCAACGACGTCTACGATCTGCTGCAGCACACCAGCCTGTCGATCGTTGGCGAGCTAACGATCCCTATCGATCATTGCGTACTGGTGAGCACCTCGACGGATGCCGATAAAATTCAGACCGTTTACAGCCATCCGCAGCCGTTCCAGCAGTGCAGCCAGTACCTGAGCCGCTACCCGCACTGGAAGATTGAGTATACCGAGAGCACCTCGGCGGCAATGGAAAAAGTGGCGCAGGCGAACTCCCCGGCCGTCGCGGCCCTGGGTAGCGAAGCGGGCGGCGCTCTGTATGGTCTGCAGGTGCTGGAGCACTGCCAGGCCAACCAGACGCAGAACATCACGCGCTTCCTCGTCCTGGCGCGCAAAGCGGTGAACGTCTCCGATCAGGTGCCGGCCAAGACCACGCTGTTAATGGCGACCGGTCAGCAGGCGGGCGCCCTGGTGGAAGCCCTGCTGGTGCTGCGCAACCACAATCTGATCATGACCAAACTGGAATCCCGCCCGATCCACGGCAATCCCTGGGAAGAGATGTTTTATCTCGATATTCAGGCCAACCTGGATTCGCTGCCCATGCGCAAGGCGCTGAAGGAGCTGGCGGATATCACCCGCTCCATGAAGGTCCTCGGCTGCTACCCTAGCGAAAACGTGGTCCCGGTGGATCCGGTTTAACATTCGCGGAACGGTAATTTCTTCATCCCTGCCACCGCTACCGGCAGGGTGAAGATGGCGCCTGACAGCGGATACTGCGCCAGCTCATCGTCCTCCATGTTTTCCCGGGTGGTGGTGATATAGAGCGTTTTCATATCCGCCCCGCCGAAGCAGACCATCGTCGGGCAACGAACCGGCATCGGGTAGGATTCCAGCTCCTCGCCCTGCGGCGAGAAACGGGCGATCCGCCAGCCGTCAAACATTGCGCTCCAGTAACATCCCTCCACGTCGATCGCCGCCCCGTCAGGGATCCCTTCGCCAGGCTGAAAACGGCGAAAGACTTCGCGTCGGCCAGGCTCACCCTGCTCATCCAGCGGCGTACGGTAGATCACGGCGTTCGGCGTATCAGAGGTATACATCCAGCGCCGGTCGGCGCTAAAGGCCAGGCCATTGGCGCCATGGATGTCACACTGGATCACTTTCGGCTGCAGGTCGTTATCCACTCGCATCAGCAGCGCGCCGTTGTAATCCCCAGGCCCCCAGAAGGTACCGGCATAAAAGCGCCCATCGCGATCGGTCCCGCCGTCGTTAAACCGCGCCAGCTCCGGGTTGCTCGGGTTATCGCAGACTTTCCGCCGCAGCAGGCCGTGGGCGTCGGTCAGCCAGATGCCGCTGCGCAATGCCACGATAAACCCGCCCTTCTCGCGCAGGGCAAAACAGCCGACCTCCTCTGGAAACTGCAGCACCTGGTGTTCTCCGCTGCGGATATCGTAGCGGTGAATTTCACATTCCATGATATCAGCCCAGTAGAGGGCCTGTTCTGCCTCGCTCCAGGTCGGGCATTCCGGCAGGTATCCGGTGTAGTCAAACAGCGGTTGTGGTTCAGCCATCGTTGTCATCCCTATAAAAAAAGCCAGCGGTCGCTGGCTTTATTGTATACATCTTTTTCGCTTTACTGCCGATTATCGTTCGCCTGACGCAGCAGCGTGCGGCTCTCGCTCTGGAAACGCTGAGCGTAATCGCCAAACCAGTGTTCGACTTTACGGAAGCTGTCGATAAACGCCTGCTTATCGCCCTGCTCCAGCAGGCCGATCGCTTCGCCGAAACGCTGGTAGTAGCGCTTAATCAGCGCCAGGTTGTTTTCCGATGACATAATAATATCGGCGTACAGCTGCGGATCCTGGGCAAACAGACGGCCTACCATCGCCAGCTCCAGTCGGTAAATGGGCGACGAGAGCGCCAGCAGTTGCTCAAGACGTACATTCTCTTCCGCCAGGTGCAGGCCATAGGCGAAGGTGGCAAAGTGGCGCAGCGCCTGAATAAAGGCCATGTTCTGATCGTGCTCAACGGCGCTGATGCGGTGCAGCCGCGCGCCCCAAACCTGGATTTGTTCGAGGAACCACTGATAGGCCTCCGGCTGGCGGCCATCACAATAGACCACCACCTGCTTCGCCAGGCTGCCGCTGTCCGGACCGAACATCGGGTGCAGGCCAAGAACCGGGCCCTGATGCGCCGCCAGCATCGCCTGCAGCGGCTCCGCTTTCACCGAGGCAAGGTCAACCAGAATGCAATCCGCCGGAAGGGGCGGCAGCCTGGCGATCGTCTCCACGGTGGTGTGAATCGGTACGCTGACGATAACCATGCCGGCATCGGCGACGATATCCGCCGCCCGGGCCCAATCCTCTTTTTCCAGAATACGCACCTGGTAGCCGGACAGCGTTAACATCTTCTCAAACAGACGGCCCATCTGCCCACCGCCGCCGACGATCACCACCGGCCGCAGATTCGGCTGCAGGGTTTTGAAGCCTTTGTCGTTTTCGCTGGAATAGGATTCCCGCATCACGCGACGCAGAACGTCCTCGATCAGATCCGGTGGTACGCCGAGCGCAGCCGCCTCTTCACGTCGGGAGGCGAGCATCGCCGACTCGCGCTCCGGGACGTAAATCGGCAGGCCATACTGGCTCTTCACCTCGCCGACTTCGGCCACCAGCTCCAGACGCTTAGCCAGCAGGCTAAGCAACGCTTTATCCACTTCATCAATTTGATCGCGTAACGCGGTCAGTTCAGCAACCATACTTTCCTCTTAAACCAAACGGGCCGCCAGGTGGCCGCGGAGATACTTATCCAGTTCACGCAGCAGCGCCTCGGTAGTCTCCCAGCTGATGCAGGCATCCGTCACCGAGACGCCGTATTTCATCGCCTCACGCGGCTGTTCAGAGGACTGATTGCCTTCGTGGATATTACTTTCGATCATCAGGCCGATAATGGAGCGGTTGCCATCTTTGATCTGCGCGACCACGGATTCAGCCACGGCCGGCTGGCGGCGGAAATCTTTATTGGAGTTCCCATGACTGCAATCTACCATCAGCGACGGCTTCAGTCCCGCCTGCGCCATCTCTTTTTCGCATTTCGCCACATCTTCCGGACCGTAGTTCGGCGCCTTGCCGCCGCGGAGGATCACATGGCCGTTCGGATTACCCTGCGTTTGCAGCAGGCAGACCTGCCCGGCCTGATTGATGCCGACGAAACGGTGCGGCATCGCCGCGGCGCGCATGGCGTTGATGGCCGTGGCCAGGCTACCATCGGTACCGTTTTTAAAGCCGACCGGCATCGACAGGCCAGAGGCCATTTCGCGGTGCGTTTGTGATTCCGTGGTACGCGCGCCGATAGCGGACCAGCTGAACAGATCCCCGAGGTACTGCGGGCTGTTGGGATCCAGCGCTTCCGTCGCCAGCGGCAGTCCCATATTGACGAGCTCGACCAGCAGACGACGCGCAATCTTCAGGCCGCCTTCAACATCAAACGAACCATCCATGTGCGGATCGTTAATCAGCCCCTTCCAGCCGACGGTGGTACGGGGTTTTTCAAAATAGACGCGCATCACCAGGTAGAGGCTATCGCTGACCTCTGCGGCAAGGGCTTTAAACCGACGAGCATATTCAATCGCAGCTTCCGGATCGTGAATGGAGCAAGGACCACATACCACCAGCAGGCGCGGATCGCGACCGGCGATGATATCCGAAATGGTCTGACGGGCGTGCGCGATCTGCGCTTCCTGCTCGACGTTCAGCGGGAATTCCGCCTTCAGTTGCTCCGGGGTCATTAATACATGTTCGTCGGTAATATGTACGTTGTTCAGCGCGTCTTTTTGCATGATTGCGATCCTGTGTAGCTCGTTTGCGATAAGGGTTGCCTCAGAGGGCATGACGTAACGATACCACACAAAGTAAAGAATTCAATCCATATTCCGTAAATTTTAATTTACACCAACGAATTAATTGCCACTCACAATGGCACGATGCGTATAACAATATTTACACATAGAAAAAACAAGCCAAACTTGCGCACCCACGGTATCGGTACTACGAAAAATCCTGGTGAGAATTGTCCCAAAGCAAAGGGCGCATCTAATGACGGGTTTTATTAACAGTGGTATTCTTCGCCGGGCATCGGCAGCGGCTTTTCCCGCGCTATGGCGACTTTGACGGAAGCGTTAATGACAGTATTACACCGTCTTTTATTGACTGTATTTTTTCTCATNGCGGTATCTCCTGTTTTTGCTGCCGGACCTTCAGAACATGTTCGCGCTATTGTTTCCGGGATCGTGACCTACACCCGTTGGCCGTCATTAACAGGAGCGCCAAAGCTGTGCATTTTTGCCTCATCACGCTTCACCCATAGCCTGGCTCATGAAGATCCGGATGCATTACCCTATCAACCGGTGATAGTACGTAATCGTGAAGAAGCGTTAAAAACGACCTGCGATGGTTTTTATTTTGGCAGCGAATCGCCGACTGAACAGTCAGAACTCACTCGCCGCTATGGCCCGAGGCCGCTGTTACTCATCGCAGAACAAAATACGGATTGTTCAATTGGTAGCGCGTTTTGCCTGATCATCAATGACGACCGGGTCCGCTTCTCCGTTAATCTGGACGTTCTGACGCACAGCGGGGTTCGGGTTAACCCGGACGTCCTGATGCTTGCCCGGAAGAAACCACATGAATAAGGACTTTTCACAGACTCCGCGCCCGACTTTCAAACGCGCGCTCCGTCGCATTAGCGTGATAAGCGTGGTGATCTCCATGACGCTGGTCTGGCTGCTGCTGAGTACAGCCTCAATCTTCACGCTCAAGCAGTACGCGCAGAAAAATCTTGAGCTCACTGCCGCGACCATGGGGCGCAGCCTCGAAGCCGCCCTGGTGTTTGGCGACAGCGCGGCGGCAGAGGAGACCCTCGCGTCGTTGGGCAAGCAAGGGCAGATCTCCCAGGCAATCGTGCTAAACGGCCAGATGCAGCACTTCGCCGCGTGGCGCCATGAACCGCTGGCCAATAAAGAGCAAGTGAGCGGGCTTATCAGTAAATGGCTGTTTCCGGAGCCCACGGTGCAGCCCATCTGGCACCAGGGCAAACAAATCGGCGAGCTGAGATTGACCGCGCTTGATGAACTGATTAGCCACTTTCTCGGTATCTCGATTCTGGTGCTGACCGGCAGCATTCTGCTCGCCTCGTTCATCGCCCTGCTGCTGACCCACTCCCTACACCGGGGGATCGTCGCCGCCCTGCAGAGCATCACTGAGGTCGTGCATGATATACGTGAAAACCGCCACTTCTCCCGGCGGGTGCCGGAGGAGCGTATCGAGGAGTTCCATCTTTTCGCCCAGGACTTTAACAGCCTGCTGGGGGAAATGGAGGACTGGCAGCGCCAACTGCAGGCCAAAAACGCGCAGCTGTTGCGCAGTTCGTTACACGATCCGTTGACCGGCCTGGCTAACCGCGCCGCCTTTCGTAACGCGCTCGCCGAGCTGATGCAGAATGAAGTCGATCATCAAACCTCGGCATTGCTGTTTCTTGATGGCGATAATTTCAAACTGATTAACGACAACTGGGGGCATGCGGCGGGCGATAAAGTGCTGATGGAGGTCGCCAGCCGCCTGATGACTTTTGCCGGTAAACGCCATCTGGCGTGGCGTCTTGGCGGCGATGAGTTTGCCGTTCTGCTGCGCGAGGTGCGCTCGGAAGCAGAAGTGCAGGCCCTGTGCCAGGCGCTAACGGAAAAATTTCTTCCGCCATTCAACCTGCACAACGGTCATAGCGCCACGCTCTCGCTGAGCGTCGGTTATGCCCTGGCGTGGGAGCACGCCACCGCGGAATCACTGCAAGAACTTGCCGATCAGAATATGTATCGGATGAAAAACCAACGTATCCAGCAGACGCTGAAATAATAAAGGACTCATTATGATCAGAAAATATTTCGTCCCCGCCCTGATGGCGGCGGCGCTTTTGACAGGTTGCCAGGCTCCTCAGGGAAAATTTACCCCGGAGCAGGTGGCGGCGATGAAATCTTACGGCTTCACTGAAAGCAATGGCGATTGGTCCCTGGGCTTATCCGATAGCATCCTGTTTGACAAGAATGACTACCGACTACGTCCCGACAGCCGCCAGCAGATCACCACGATGGCCTCGCGGCTGGCGGCTACCGGGATCACCCATAGCCGCCTTGAAGGCCATACCGATAATTATGGTGAAGATAGCTACAATGAAGCCCTGTCGCTTAAGCGGGCCAACAGCGTGGCCGATGCCTGGGCGGAAGGCGCTCATGTCCCACGCAGTAATTTAGTCACCCGCGGCCTTGGCAAAAAATACCCGATCGCCAGCAACGACACGGCGGCCGGGCGCGCCGAAAACCGCCGGGTAACGGTGGTCATCAGCACGCCGTAAATCTTCGCTTAGTCGCTGGACTTCATCATCCTCATTGCCATTGCCGCGCGCCAGCGCAGGTAGTCAACGGCAATGAACAGCAGCAGGCTGGCTCCCATTAACGGCATGGCCAATCCAAGGGCAAACGCCAGCCCAAGCACCAGGCTTCGGGCAGGCCAGGCGAGCGACAGCCACGCCTGCAGCAGCGAATGCGCCGGATCCCAGGCCGCCTGAGGCGGACGGCGGATCCACCATAACCGGTACCCCACCCCGATGGTAACGCACAGCGCGCAGCCAAATCCCACCAGCAGCAGCTGATTCGCCAGACCAAAGAGGATCCCCATATGGAAATCGACGCCCCAGCGGGTGAGCTTCGCCATCAGCGGAAAGTCGGCAAAACGCGTGCGATCCACCACCTGCATTGTGGCGCCATCGATCGCCACCGCGTCCACCTGCGTCGGCCAGCGACGGTCGATCTCATTCACCGTCCAGGCGCGGTCGTCTGACACTGGCGGACGGATCTCCAGCCGGCTGGCGTTCAGCCCCGCCTGACGGGCCGCCGCCAGCGCCTGGTCAAACTGGGCCAGCTGCAGCGCCGGCTGATGCTGGGCCATGGCCATCGTATCCATATGATGTCCGGCGTGGGGATCGTGCGTCATCGGCATCTCGCCATGCAGCTGGGTATTGACCTGCGGCGTCAGCCAGCCGAACGCTGCCCGCATTTTGTCCACATTGCCGCCGGCCCATTGCGACCAGGTCAGGCCGGTGGCGGAGAAGAGCAGCATACCCACCAGTAAGCCCCAGCCCAGCGTCACGTGCAGCCGACGATGGTTCTGCAGGGCGTTATTCAGCCGCCGTTTTGGACGCGTCATCGCCCACAAGGCAATGCCTCCGAGCGCGGCCACCCACATCCAGGAGGCGGCCAGTTCGCTGTATAACCTCCCGCTGTCGCCCAGCAGCAGAGAGCGATGCGCATAATCAATCCACTGGCGCAGCGGCAGGATGCCGCTGGTGCCGTAGACCGTCATATCGCCCTTCACCCGCAGCGCGATCGGATCGACAAAAATAGCCCGGGATTCCGACTCTCCGAGACCCGGATCGGCAAACATAATGCGCGTGGTCTCGCCCAACGCAGGCGCCGGACGCACCGCCAGCAGCCGCAGATTGCCCTGGGTCGCTTCTTCGGCCACCGCAATCTGGGCGCTGAGCGGCTGCGGAGTCCCCTCGGCAAGGCCATGCAGCGCGTCGTGATAGAGCCAGTTTTCCAGCTGCGGCGTCGCCACGTACAACGTACCGGTCAGGGCAGCGACAAAGATAAACGGTCCGATAAACAGACCAATATAGAAATGGAGGCGACGCAGCAGGTTCAGCCATGCCGCGCGCGAGGTGCAGGTTGTCATACTTTTCCTTTTTTAAAGCAAAAGAGGTCGTTGCGCGGTGCGCAGATTGATTTTTATTAAAGGGAAAAAGCAGACAGCCGCGGCGGGGCGCGGGTTTCGGGGTAGAGCCAGGGAAAGTAGTGCCAGTGCTTTAATACCGGGCGAGAAACCGGCAGGCGAATGCGCCGCAGGAGCATGGCGACGAACAGCGCCAGCGCGAAAAGGAGCCCCGGGACATGGGCTAACAGCACGCAATAGCCACACGCTTCGGCATGGTCCAGCGGCATTTCGTGTCCGGTATGCGTAGCGCCGTCTGTGCTGTGCATCATCGCCATCTTGTGCCCGGGCATCTGCGCCATGCTCGCGGACGAGCTATCCATCATCATGGCGTGGTGCATGCCGGGCATGGCGCTTATGGGGTCTTTTTGCAGGGAGACGGAGATCAGGGGGGCCACCACGATCAGCAGGATCGCCAACAGCGCCAGCCAGGCGGCTCGCCGTTTAGGTGTCGTTTGCTGAAAACTGTTACTGACCACCGCCCCTCCGTATAGAGGGCGTATTGTAAATGATTTACATCACGATGGTTACAACAAAGATAAAAAAAGGGCCGGCCCTGAGGCCAGCCCTTTTTGTCAGGATGTCGCGAAAGCGAATCTTAGTTAAGACGCTCTTTGATACGAGCAGACTTACCAGTGCGCTCACGCAGGTAGTACAGTTTAGCTTTACGTACAGCACCACGACGTTTAACAGCAATGCTGTCAACTACCGGAGAGTGAGTCTGGAAGACACGCTCAACGCCTTCGCCGTTGGAAATTTTGCGAACAGTGAATGCAGAGTGCAGACCGCGGTTACGAATAGCGATAACCACGCCCTCGAATGCCTGCAGACGTTTTTTGGAACCTTCAACAACCCATACTTTCACTTCCACGGTATCACCCGGACGGAAGGAAGGTACGTCCTGCTTCATCTGTTCTTGTTCAAGTTGCTTAATAATGTTGCTCATAATTTAATCTCTTATCCTGGGTAAACTGATATTGGGGGCTCACGCCTGCCCATCATGTTTATGCTGCTGTTGCGCGTGTTCAGTTTTGAACTCCGCCAGCAGCTTTGCTTGCTCTTCAGTCAGAGCCAGGTTTTCCAGAAGTTCAGGTCTTCTAAGCCAGGTGCGGCCCAGCGACTGCTTCAGACGCCAGCGACGTATCTCAGCATGGTTTCCCGACAGCAATACTGGCGGTACTTCCATCTCCTCTAACACTTCAGGACGGGTATAGTGGGGGCAATCCAGCAACCCATCAGCAAAGGAATCTTCCGTTGCCGATGCTTCATGGCCCAGTACTCCCGGAATGAACCGGGAAACGGAGTCAATCAGCGTCATTGCCGGTAACTCACCACCGCTGAGAACGTAATCGCCGATTGACCATTCTTCGTCAATTTCGGTTTGGATTACGCGCTCGTCTATCCCTTCGTAGCGACCGCACACCAGAATCAGTTTCTGATTCGTTGCCAGTTCGCTGACGCCCGCTTGATCAAGCTTGCGTCCCTGAGGTGACAGATAAATCACCTTCGCGCCTTCACCTGCCGCGGCTTTTGCTGCATGAATGGCATCCCGTAAGGGTTGCACCATCATTAGCATCCCCGGTCCGCCGCCGTAAGGACGATCGTCCACGGTACGGTGCCGGTCATGCGTGAAGTCGCGAGGACTCCAGCTTTCGATGCTCAGCAGGCCATTTTTTACTGCCCGGCCAGTTACCCCGTAATCGGTAATTGCGCGGAACATTTCAGGAAACAGGCTAATTATGCCAATCCACATAGCGCCGTCTTTTACCGTTTATCCGGAGAATTTAAAAACCAGGATCCCAATCTACTTCGATAGTACGCGTAGTGAGATCGACTTTCTTGATAACCTGCCCATCGAGGAACGGAACCAACCGCTCCTTGATACCAAATGCATCTTTCAGGTTTGCCTTGATGACGAGCACGTCATTCGACCCGGTTTCCATCATATCGATGACTTTACCGAGGCTATAGCCTTCCGTCGTAACTACCTGGCAGCCCATCAGGTCTTTCCAGTAGTAGTCACCCTCTTCCAGCTCCGGCAACTGCGATGAATCCACGATAATTTCGCAATTAGTCAGTAGATTCGCGGCATCACGATCGTCAACGCCTTTCAGCTTGATGATGATGTCCTGATTGTGGTGGCGCCAGCTTTCCAGCTCAACGACCTGCCACTGACCCGCCTTCTGGATTAACCAGGGCTGATAGTCAAAAATGCTTTCGGCGTCTTCGGTGGAGGAAAACACTCTGAGCCAACCACGGATACCGTAGGAAGAACCCATTTTCCCCAATACGATCGGATCAACAGGTGCTTGCGCGGTGTGTTGCTTGCTCATCATGACCACCGTGACAGATTAAGCTGCTTTGTTAGCGGCTTTGATCAGCGCGGCAACGCGATCGGAAACAGTAGCGCCCTGGCCAACCCAGTGAGCGATACGATCCAGATCCAGGCGAGTTTCTTCTTCCGCACCGTTAGCGATCGGGTTGAAGAAACCAACGCGCTCGATGAAGCGACCGTTGCGTGCATTACGGCTGTCGGTGACAACAACCTGGTAGAACGGACGCTTTTTAGCGCCGTGACGTGCTAAACGAATAGTTACCATAACATCCTCTTGTGTGAATAAAACAACCGGGCCCCATCGAGGAACGGAGCCCGGTGTCATATTAAAAGCCCGAAAATTTTACTGATTTCTGGGGAAAATGCAATCAGCAGTTGATAAGTCTGCTGTAAAAGGCCGTCGGCGGTGCAGCCAGTTTAGTACCAGCGTGTGCGCAACCACTGGAACGTACAGGTAGTACGTGAGGATGGCGAGCACACCCCGGCGCTAAAATGGCAAACAAGATAACCTTATGCCCTTGTTTTTAACGACCCGGGAAGCCTGGCGGCATCATCCCTTTCATCCCGCGCATCATCTTCATCATGCCGCCTTTCGACTTCATCTTCTTCATCATGCGCTGCATGTCGTCGAACTGCTTGAGCAGACGGTTCACATCCTGCACCTGCATGCCGCAGCCGGCGGCGATACGGCGCTTACGTGAACCTTTGATGATTTCCGGCTTAGCGCGCTCTTTCAGGGTCATCGAGTTGATGATCGCTTCCATACGCACCAGCACTTTGTCGTCCATCTGCGCTTTCACGTTGTCCGGGATCTGCCCCATGCCCGGCAGCTTGCCCATCAGGCTGGCCATGCCGCCCATGTTTTTCATCTGGCGCAGCTGCTCAAGGAAGTCGGTGAGGTCGAAACCGTCGCCTTTCTTCAGCTTGGAGGCCAGCTTCTCGGCCTGCGCGCGGTCAACCTTGCTCTCGATATCTTCGATCAGCGACAGCACGTCGCCCATGCCGAGGATACGGGAAGCGACGCGGTCCGGATGGAACGGCTCCAGCGCTTCGGTTTTCTCGCCGACGCCGAGGAATTTAATCGGCTTGCCGGTAATATGGCGAATCGACAGCGCCGCGCCGCCGCGGGCGTCGCCGTCCACTTTGGTCAGCACCACGCCGGTCAGCGGCAGCGCTTCGTTAAAGGCCTTCGCGGTATTCGCCGCATCCTGACCGGTCATCGCATCGACGACGAACAGGGTTTCAACCGGGTTAATGGCGGCGTGGACGTGCTTGATTTCGTCCATCATCGCTTCGTCAACGTGCAGACGACCGGCGGTATCCACCAGCAGCACGTCGTAGAATTTGAGTTTCGCTTCTTTCAGCGCCGCGTTGACGATATCAACCGGCTTCTGCCCGACATCAGACGGGAAGAAATCGACGCCGACCTGCTCGGCCAGGGTTTCCAGCTGTTTGATCGCCGCCGGGCGGTAAACGTCCGCGGAAACGACCAGCACTTTCTTCTTGTGCTTCTCGCGCAGGAATTTCCCCAGCTTACCGACGCTGGTGGTTTTACCAGCACCTTGCAGGCCAGCCATCAGCACCACGGCTGGCGGCTGCGCGGCCAGGTCGAGAGTCTGGTTCTCTTCGCCCATCGCCGCCACCAGCTCGTTGCGGACGATTTTGACGAACTCCTGACCCGGGGTCAGGCTTTTATTGACTTCATGGCCGACCGCGCTCTCTTTGACGCGGCTGATGAAATCACGGACCACCGGAAGCGCAACGTCCGCTTCCAGCAGCGCCATGCGCACTTCGCGCAGGGTGTCTTTAATATTGTCTTCTGTAAGGCGTCCGCGGCCGCTAATGTTGCGCAGCGTACGCGACAAACGATCGGTTAAATTATCAAACATTGTCTCTCGCCTGAGGTGGAAACGGTCGGTCGCCGCAGCGACACACAAAACGAATGTGGCGGAGTATAACACGACATCAATCTGAATGTGCTGCAACGGTTGGAGCAGAGGCCTGCTAACGTTATACTGCTTCTCTTTCTTATTTAGCCAACAGCCGACACCTATGCCTGTTTTTGCTCTACTCGCCCTTGTCGCCTACTCCGTCAGCCTCGCGCTGATTATCCCCGGCTTGCTGCAAAAAAACAGCAGCTGGCGGCGAATGGCGATTTTATCTGCGACTATCGCCTTAATCTGCCATGCTTTTGCGCTGGAAGCACGGATATTCCCCGGCGGCGAGAGCGGGCAAAATCTCAGCTTACTGAACGTCGGGTCGCTGGTCAGCCTGATGATCTGTACGGTGATGACTATCGTGGCCTCGCGCAATCGCGGCTGGCTGCTGCTGCCTATCGTCTATGCCTTCGCGCTGATCAACCTGGCCTTCGCCACATTCGTGCCTAACGAATATATCACCCACCTGGAAACCACCCCGGGGATGCTGGTGCATATCGGCCTGTCGCTCTTCTCGTACGCCACGCTGATCATTGCCGCGCTGTATGCGTTGCAGCTGGCGTGGATCGACTACCAGCTCAAGAATAAAAAGCTGGCCTTCAGCAGCGAAATGCCGCCGCTGATGAGCATTGAGCGCAAAATGTTCCACATCACCCAGGTCGGCGTGGTGCTGCTGACCCTGACGCTGTGCAGCGGCCTGTTCTACATGCACAATCTGTTCAGCAGCGAAAATATCGATAAAGCGGTGCTGTCGATTATTGCGTGGTTCGTCTATATCGTCCTGCTGTGGGGGCACTATCATGAAGGGTGGCGCGGACGTCGTGTGGTCTGGTTCAGCGTCGCTGGCGCCGGTCTGCTGACGCTGGCCTATTTTGGTAGCCGCGTGCTGCAGCAGTTCGTGAGCTAAGTCTTTTAAGGAATCCTACGTGGAACATATCTCCACCACCACGCTGATCATAACGCTGATCGTCATGGTGATTATCTCTGCCTATTTCTCCGGTTCCGAAACCGGCATGATGACGCTGAACCGCTACCGGTTGCGCCACATGGCGAAACAAGGCAACCGCCCCGCCAAGCGCGTGGAGAAGCTGCTGCGCAAGCCGGACCGCCTGATTAGCCTTGTGCTGATCGGCAATAACCTTGTCAACATTCTCGCCTCGGCGCTGGGCACCATCGTCGGCATGCGCCTGTACGGCGACGCCGGCGTCGCGATCGCCACCGGCGTACTTACCTTTGTGGTGCTGGTATTTGCCGAAGTGCTGCCGAAGACCATCGCCGCCCTCTATCCGGAAAAGGTCGCCTACCCCAGCAGCTTCCTGTTGGCGCCCCTGCAGGTGCTGATGATGCCGCTGGTGTGGCTGCTGAATACCATCACCCGCATACTGATGCGCATGATGGGCATCCGCACCGATACCGTCATCAGCAGCGCCCTGAGCAAAGATGAACTGCGCACGATTGTGAATGAATCCCGTTCACAAATCTCACGACGCAATCAGGATATGCTGCTGTCGGTGCTGGACCTGGAGAAGGTCAGCGTTAACGACATCATGGTGCCGCGCAATGAGATTGTCGGCATCGACATCAATGATGACTGGAAATCTATCGTCCGCCAACTGACCCACTCCCCGCATGGCCGCATCGTGCTCTACCGCGATTCGCTGGACGATGCCATCAGCATGCTGCGCGTTCGTGAAGCCTACCGTCTGATGACGGAGAAGAAAGAGTTCACAAAAGAGATCATGCTGCGGGCGGCAGATGAGATCTACTTTGTGCCGGAAGGCACGCCGCTCAGCACCCAGCTGGTGAAATTTCAGCGCAATAAAAAGAAAGTCGGTCTGGTGGTCGATGAATACGGCGATATTCAGGGGCTGGTCACCGTCGAAGATATTCTTGAAGAGATTGTCGGCGACTTCACCACCTCCATGTCACCCACCCTGGCGGAGGAAGTGACCCCGCTTAACGACGGCACGGTGATTATCGACGGCAGCGCCAACGTTCGCGAAATCAACAAAGCGTTTAACTGGCACCTGCCGGAAGATGAAGCGCGCACCGTCAACGGTATTATCCTCGAAGCGCTGGAAGAGATCCCGGTCCCAGGCACCCGCGTGCGCATTGAGCAGTACGATATAGATATCCTCGACGTGCAGGACAACATGATCAAACAGGTGAAAGTGATGCCGGTGAAATCATTACGCGAGAGCATCGCGGAGTAGCGCGAGCGAAGGAATTAATATCACGGTGGGCTGCGGCCCGCCGTTTTTTTATCTCGCGCCAGCAGCGATGACACAAAAAACGGCCGCCCGCAGGCAGCCGTTGAGCAAGGCAGCAAGCGTTATTTCGCTTTCGCTACCGTCACCATCGCGGCGCGAATAGTACGGCCGTTCAGGGTATAACCTTTCTGCATCACGGCCAGCACGTTGCCCGCCGCCACATCTTCAGACTCGACCATCGCAATGGCCTGGTGGACGTTCGGATCCAGCGGAACGTTGGTGTCGGCGATCACTTCCACGCCGAACTTACGCACTACGTCCAGCATAGATTTCAGGGTCAGTTCGATCCCCTCCACCATCGGCGCCAGCTCCGGGTTAGCCTTGTCAGCCACTTCCAGCGCGCGGTCCAGGCTGTCGATCACCGGCAGCAGTTCATTGACGAATTTTTCCAGCGCGAATTTGTGCGCTTTCTCGATATCCTGCTCGGTACGACGACGCAGGTTATCTTCGTCGGCTTTGGCACGCAGCATCACTTCACGTTCACGTTTCTGCGCTTCAGCCAGCTGGGCTTCCAGATTCGCAATTTTTTCATCGCGCGGATCCACCTGCTCAGCCGAAACTTCAGGCTCTACCGCCTCAACGTCGTCGTGCTGCTCCGTGATAATTTCTTCCGGGGCTTGCCCCTCAGGCGTTTTCTGTTCTTTACTACTCATGAATTTCTCCGCGTTTTTTTCGCATTCATCTCGCTAACTTCGCTTATTATGGGGATCAGTTTCCGGGTTTCAAGGGAAGCGGACAGATTGTCACTATTTCATTTAACGCAAGGACATCCAGATCATGAAGAACCATTTCAAGTGTATCGGCATTGTGGGACATCCTCGTCACCCCACCGCCCTGACCACACATGAAATGCTCTGGCGCTGGCTGTGCAGCAAAGGGTATGAAGTGCTGGTTGAACAGCAGATCGCCCATGAACTTCAGCTCAGCAACGTGAAAACCGGCACGCTGGCGGAGATTGGCCAACAGGCCGACCTCGCGGTGGTGGTGGGCGGCGACGGCAATATGCTCGGCGCGGCGCGGACCCTGGCCCGTTACGACATTAACGTCATCGGCATTAACCGCGGTAACCTCGGCTTTCTCACCGATCTTGACCCGGACAACGCCCTGCAGCAGCTCGCCGACGTGCTGGAAGGCCACTACATCGCCGAGAAACGCTTTCTGCTGGAGGCCCAGGTGTGTCAGCAGGATTGCCAGAAACGTATCAGCACCGCCATCAACGAAGTGGTGCTGCACCCCGGCAAAGTGGCGCATATGATTGAGTTCGAAGTCTATATCGACGAAGTCTTTGCGTTCTCTCAGCGATCCGATGGCCTGATTATCTCCACTCCGACCGGCTCCACCGCCTATTCGCTGTCGGCCGGCGGCCCAATCCTTACGCCGTCGCTGGACGCCATCACCCTGGTGCCGATGTTCCCGCACACCCTTTCAGCGCGACCGCTGGTGATCAACGGCGACAGCACCATCCGCCTGCGCTTCTCTCACCGCTGCAGCGATCTGGAGATCAGCTGCGACAGCCAGATTGCCCTGCCGATCCAGGATGGCGAAGATGTCCTCATTCGCCGCTGTGATTATCACCTCAATCTGATTCACCCTAAAGATTACAGCTATTTCAATACATTAAGCACCAAGCTCGGCTGGTCGAAAAAATTGTTCTGATTTTCACGGCTGCCTCTTTACTGGATAAAAAACCAGTCTATACTGTACGAAAACACAGTATTGGTTTTTCATACAGGAAGGCAGCTATGTTGGCGCAACTCACCATCAGTAATTTTGCTATCGTTCGTGAACTGGAAATTGATTTCCACAGCGGCATGACCGCCATCACCGGGGAAACCGGCGCCGGGAAATCCATTGCCATCGACGCGCTGGGGCTGTGCCTGGGCGGCAGAGCGGAAGCCGACATGGTGCGTCGCGGCGCCACCCGTGCCGACCTGTGCGCGCGCTTCGCGCTGAAAGATACCCCTGCCGCCCAGCGCTGGCTGGAAGAGAATCAGCTGGAGAGCGGGCGTGAGTGTTTACTTCGCCGGGTGATCAGCGCCGACGGCCGCTCGCGCGGCTTCATCAACGGCACCGCCGTCCCGCTCTCGCAGCTGCGCGAGCTGGGCCAGCTGCTGATCCAGATCCACGGCCAGCATGCCCACCAGCTGCTGACCAAACCCGAACACCAAAAAACGCTGCTCGACGGCTATACCGGTGAGTATGCGCTTACTCAGCGTATGGCCGAGCACTATCGCCAGTGGCACCAGAGCTGCCGCGAGTTGGCCCAGCATCAGCAGCAGAGCCAGGAGCGCGCCGCCCGCGCCGATCTGCTGCAGTATCAGCTTAAAGAGCTGAACGAATTTAACCCGCTGCCGGGAGAATTCGAGCAGATTGACGAAGAGTACAAGCGCCTGGCCAACAGCGGCCAGCTGCTCAGCACCTGCCAGCACGCCCTTACGGTACTGGCGGACGGCGAAGAGGCCAATCTGCAGAGCCAGCTTTATACCGCGAAGCAGCTGGTCAGCGAGCTGGTGGGCATGGACAGCAAGCTTTCCGGCGTCCTGGATATGCTGGAAGAGGCGGCCATTCAGCTCAGCGAGGCCAGCGACGAGTTGCGCCACTACCATGACCGTCTGGATCTCGATCCGAACCGTCTGTTTGAACTTGAGCAACGAATTTCCCGACAAATCGCGCTGGCGCGTAAACATCAGGTGATGCCGGAAGAGCTACCGGCGGTTTATCAGGCGATGCTGGAAGAGCAGCGCCTGCTGGACGACAGCGCCGGCTCGCTGGAATCACTCAGCCAGCAGGTGGTCGAACATCATCAGCTGGCGCTGGAGACCGCGCGCCAGCTGCATGCCCTGCGCCAGGCCAGCGCCGACGAGCTGACCCAGCTTATCACCGAAAGTATGCACTCACTTTCGATGCCGCACGGGGTCTTCGCGATTGAGGTCGCGTTCGATGAACGCCATCTCACCGCCGACGGCGCCGACCATATTGAGTTCCGCGTCACCACTAACCCCGGTCAGCCGCTGCAGCCAATCGCCAAAGTGGCCTCCGGCGGCGAACTGTCGCGCATTGCGCTGGCGATTCAGGTGATCACCGCGCGTAAAATGGAAACCCCGGCGCTCATCTTCGACGAAGTGGACGTCGGCATCAGCGGCCCGACCGCTGCGGTGGTCGGCAAGCTGCTGCGCCAGCTGGGCGAGTCCACGCAGGTGATGTGCGTGACCCACCTGCCGCAGGTCGCAGGCTGCGGCCACCATCATTTCTTTGTCTGCAAAGAGACCGATGGCGAGATGACCGAAACCCATATGCAGCCGCTGGATAAACGTGCTCGCTTGCAGGAGCTGGCCCGTCTGCTGGGCGGCAGCGAAGTCACGCGCAACACCCTGGCGAACGCGAAAGAGTTGCTTGCAGCGTAAACTTTTTGATTTTCACAGGGTCATAGTGAACAGCAAATTGCCTGCTGACCTGCAGCCGGAGGTTTCCAACGGCGCGAAGGTCTATTATTATCGGCATATTACAGATGAGCCACGTACTGCTCGGGCCCAAAAAGGAATCAAATCACTATGCGCTGTAAAACGCTGACTGCTGCCGCAGCGGTTCTTCTTATGTTGACCGCAGGCTGTTCCACTCTGGAACGAGTGGTTTACCGTCCTGACATCAACCAGGGTAACTATCTGGCACCAAACGATGTAGCAAAAATTCGTGTCGGTATGACGCAACAGCAGGTAGCTTATGCTCTGGGGACGCCAATGATGACGGATCCGTTCGGCACCAATACCTGGTTCTATGTCTTCCGTCAGGAGCCGGGCCACCAGAAAGTGACTCAGCAGACCCTAACCCTGACCTTCAACAGCGGCGGTGTGTTGACTAACATTGATAACAAGCCTGCGCTGACCAGTCAGTAAGGCCCGGAAAAGCAAAAAGCGCTCGATGAGCGC
>NZ_JAZARW010000001.1:3229760-3231646 GCF_036233805.1 Klebsiella sp. EMBS2024
TATGGCTGATAGTCGGTCTGCTGCAGGTTACTTTGCGGCGCTTTTCTCTGCCCGCTGGCGACGCAGCTCTTTCGGGTCTGCGATCAGCGGTCGATAGATTTCGACCCGGTCGCCGTCGTGAACTTCGTCATGCAGCTTTACCGGACGACTGTAGATACCCAGCTTGTTTTTCGCCAGATCAATGTCATCACGCAGCGCCAGCAGACCGCTGGCGATAATCGCCTGCTCGACCGTCGCCCCCTCGTCCAGGGTGACCCGCTGCAGATACTGCTTTTCAGGCAGCGCGTAGGCGACTTCAACACGAATATTAGCCGGCACTGTAAACCTCTTTGGCGCGCGAAGTGAACGCCTGCACCATGTTAGCGGCCAGCTCTTTGAAGATCCGGCCAAAAGCCATCTCAATCAGTTTATTAGTAAACTCGAAATCGAGATGGAATTCGATTTTGCAGGCCTCGGGGCTCAGCGGAATAAACTTCCAGCCGCCAATCAGCTTCTTGAACGGGCCATCCACCAGGCTCATCAAAATGCTCTGGTTGCTGGTCAGTGTATTGCGTGTGGTGAAGGTCTTACTGATGCCGGCTTTGGACACATCAACCGCCGCCGTCATTTGCGTCGGCCCCAATTCCAGCACGCGGCTACCGGTGCAGCCTGGCAGAAAATCAGGATAGGACTTCACATCGTTTACCAGTTGATACATCTGTTCCGCGCTGAAAGGCACCAGCGCAGTACGGCTAATCTGAGGCATAGCAGGTTCCACATTTAAACACAGTGCAAATAATATCATTTATCTGCTGCTAAAAAAAACGCTGTGCCGCAACTCGTGCTAAGATGCGCAGTACACCTCGCAGGATGCGATCGAGGTAACTGTGTATAAGACGATGACTTCAGGACATTATGACTAAGAAAAAAGCCCACAAACCTGGATCAGCCACCATTGCGCTGAATAAACGCGCCCGTCACGAATACTTTATCGAAGATGAATACGAGGCTGGTCTCGCCCTGCAGGGCTGGGAGGTCAAATCCCTGCGTGCAGGCAAAGCCAACATCGGCGATAGCTATGTCATCCTGAAGGATGGCGAGGCCTTCCTGTTCGGCGCCAACTTTACGCCCATGGCCGTGGCTTCCACCCACTATGTCTGCGACCCGACGCGCACCCGTAAGCTGCTGCTCAACCAGCGCGAACTCGACACGCTGTACGGCCGCATTAACCGCGAAGGTTACACCGTCGTCGCCCTGTCGCTGTACTGGAAGAACGCCTGGTGCAAAGTGAAAATCGGCGTCGCCAAAGGTAAGAAACAGCACGACAAGCGTACCGACCTGAAAGATCGTGAATGGGCGCTGGATAAGGCGCGTATTATGAAGCACGCCGGACGTTAATTTCCCCTCCCCGAGGGCCAGCTCTCGCTGGCCCTTACGCTATATCCTTGTTGATGCTGCTTTTTCGTCCACCCTGCTGAAATAATCCTGCGTGATGGGGCTGGTAACGACATTCACAAATCTGTTATACTTGACCTACACATTGGGGCTGATTCTGGATTCGACGGGATTTGCGAAACCCAAGGTGCATGCCGAGGGGCGGTTGGCCTCGTAAAAAGCCGCAAAAAATAGTCGCAAACGACGAAAACTACGCTTTAGCAGCTTAATAACCTGCTCTGAGCCCTCTCTCCCTAGCTTCCGCTCTTAAGACGGGGATCAAAGAGAGGTCAAACCCAAAAGAGATCGCGTGGATGCCCTGCCTGGGGTTGAAGCGTTAAATCTAATCAGGCTAGTTTGTTAGTGGCGTGTCTGTCCGCAGCTGGCAAGCGAATGTAAAGACTGACTAAGCATGTAGTGCCGAGGATGTAGGAATTTCGGACGCGGGTTCAACTCCCGCCAGCTCCACCAAA
>NZ_JAZARW010000001.1:3259325-3267294 GCF_036233805.1 Klebsiella sp. EMBS2024
CAAAATTCTCCATCGGTGATTACCAGAGTCATCCGATGAAGTCCTNANAGCCCGCACGGCGCAAGCCCTGCGGGCTTTTTTGTGNCTGCAATTTGNCCCNCGANGTCNGANGNNAACTNATTAAATCCGNACCTTTTAGGCCCATTGATGGGCCCAACGAAAAGCTCTGTTGTTTTCGCGTTACCAANNACCCGGCAACCCATCCCTCTCAGAATTAGACCACCAACGACACCTTTCACCCTCCGGCCGCGTCCGCGGCCGGAGGGATAGATTTACCCCTTGTGAGAATACGCGTCCAGCATGGCAAGGACCGCCCGACGCGCCGCATCGTCTGCGATATTGTCAGGCAGCGCATCAGCCCGCAGATTGACATAAGCGTCAGCAGCCCTTCGAATGGCAATCCCGACGGAGTGACGATCGTGTGTTGCCAGAGTGGAAGTCAGCAGGCCATCGGGATCAATGCCGAGAGCTTCTATTCGACGAACGCCGCGTTGCGGTAGATTGGCGCGACGAAACAGCATCGGTCCCAGCACTTGTTCCCGGAAGAAAGACAGCATCCCCAGCGCTTCGAAGAGTTCCCCCCTGCCCAGTTTAACCACGGCATAATGCAGCCAGATCCAGGCCCGGGACTCAAACCACTCCGGCGTCATGTTCGGCCAGTGCGCGCTAAATTTTGCCAGCTGTCGCTTGAGAGCATCGTTATCACGGGTAAATAGCACGGCAGGCTCCTCAACGCGCTGAGTGAGCATGTCCAGGGTGATAAATTTCAGATCGACATGCAGAAGTTCCGGGCCAAACAGGCAGATCAGCAGGCGAGGCTCACCGACGTGTTCCCCGGTGAAAGCATGTAGCAGATGGCCGAGCGTTCCGGCGAACGCCATACGCTGAGCCATGATTTCGTCATAATAGAGAGGGTCGATCACCACCACGAAATCCAGATCGGAGTATTGATCAAACCCGCCATGGATAAACGAGCCGCCGGCGAGAAGGGAGTGGATCCGCGAATCAGACTGTAATTTAAGCTTCAGTTGCTCTGCAAAACTTCTGTGTAAATCGGGTAGCGTATTAAGCATACTTTTTCCTGTTCACAAAAAAGACAAAGCATTACAGAATATCGAGCGATTCATCAGCAGACCAGATATTTCTGCTGGAACCCTACCCTCCATCGCGAAGCGCTAAATGCAAGCAATACTCCCCTCAAACCACCTCGCTCATCCACTCAGCAAATGCCCGCACGGCGGGAGAGAGAAAGCGCTGGTGCGGATAGAGCAATGTGACGGGTACCGGGGGCGGCTGCCAGTCCGTCAGCACTTCCACCAGTCTCCCCTCCTGCAGGTGGTCAGCAACGATATTCTCCGCCAGCTGCGCCAGCCCAAATCCTGCCAGGCACATTTTTATATAGAGCCCCGTTTCATTCACCGCGGCGTTGCCGCTGACGGGTACAGAAAAGGTCTCGCCATGGCGAACGAAGCGGAACTCATCGGCCCGCCTCGCCTGACCGGAGAAATAATGCACCGCCCGGTGCTGAGAGAGCGCCTCCGGTGACGGCGGCACACCATATTCCCGAAGATAGTCCGGTGACGCGCAGGTGACCCAGCGAAAGCGACCCAGAGGGCGGGCCACCAGGCTGGAGTTGTTCAGCTCTCCCGTTCGTATCACGCAGTCGACGCCTTCCTGAATGAGATCTACCTGGCGATCGCTGACGCCGATCATCAGATAGATATCGGGATAGCGCCGGTAAAAGTCCGGCAGATGCGGCATGACGATGAAATGCGCGATGCCCGCGGGCATATCAACCCGCAGGCGCCCCTGAGGCCGCGCGACAGACTCGCTCAGGGTGGATTCACTATGTTCGATGAGGGCGAGAATTTCCCGGCACTGCGCCAGATACTGCATCCCTTCCGGGGTAAGGCTCACCCGCCTTGTGGTCCGGTTCAGCAGCCGTACCTTCAGGTATTTTTCAAGGTTTTTAATGGTACTGGTGACAGTGGAGGCCGGCAGGGAAAGGGTTTCCGCGGCACGCACGAAGCTTCCTGCCTCCGCGACGCGCATAAACATCTGCATAGCCTGAATACGATCCACCTTCTTTCTCTCCTGTAGCGAGCAGCTTACCGACAGACGGCATGATTATTCGTGAATTATGAATAATGAAAACAATTTATGCACCTTTTTACGCTTAATCGCCTGGCGTATCGTTGCACGGTGGATTACGAAAGGGGGCCCGAAAACGAACATGCCCTCAATAAATATCCAGATAATCATTACGTTAAATAGCATGCACAAAGGAAAAACCATGTCCGTTCAGCCTGTCGAAATAAGTAAGGCCTATCGTTTATTGCAGGTCGGGTCCACCACCATGATTTCCGCAAAATATGATGGCGTCGAAAATGTCATGTCAGCCGCCTGGGTTGGGCTGGCAGGCGAGCGAAAAGTGGTGGCCTATATTGGCACCCAGGCTTTCACTCGTCAGCTGGTGGAAAAGAGCGGCTATTTCGTGGTGCAGATCCCCGTAGTCAGCCAGATGGCAACCGTCCTCTACGCTGGCGGGCGCAGCTATGCCGACGCGCCGGATAAAAATGACACCATCCCCTTCTTTTATCAGCCGGAATTTGATCTTCCTCTTGTGGCAGACTGCGCGGGCTGGCTGGTGTGCAAAGTGATGCCCTACCCGGACATTCAGCAGCAACACAATCTGTTTATGGGCGATATCGTCGCCNCCTGGAGCGATGACCAGGTATTCCGCAACGGACACTGGATTTTTGATGATGCGCCGGACGAGCTACGGACCGTTCACTATGTCGCAGGCGGGCAGTTCTATGCCATCGGCAAAGGCAGCAAATTCGATCATGGGCCGGGTCAGGACTGACCCTCCCCGGTCATGCGGATCGCTGACGAGATGTCTGCGCAACAGAGCGGCTGATACTCCGGCGCCAGACGCCGGGCGCCTGGCCGTACTGGCGCTTGAAGCTGCGGTTGAAGGACTGCTGGGAGTCAAAGCCGAGGGCAATCGCCACGTTCAGGATCGGCTCGTTGCTGTGGGCTAAGCGTTCGATCGACTTTTGCAGCTTTTGCGCCCGAATATATTCTCCGAGGGGCTGCCCGGTATGTTCTTTGAAGATCCGCTGCAGGTGCCACTTCGAATAGCCGGCTCGTCGGGCAACGGTGTCAATATCCAGACGGCTATCAAGATGGTTGTCGATCCAGTCGATCAGATCCTGAATGATGGCGCCAGTGTTCATCATGTTACCCCCTCGCGGCCGGTTAAAAGCATCTTTGTCAGTTGCATTTAAAGGTGGCCTGTTTTTATACAAAATGCAAGTTTTATTGTTACATTTAAATCCACGCCGGGATCGCGGTTTTTTATCTCCCCCTGGACCGCACATAAAGTGCAACAATTATTCTTGCACTTAGTTAAGCGCCTTCCTACAATCGCCGCGATAGTGTATTCGAAATTGTTACAGTTTTGTGGCGATGATCGACACAAATGGCCTTAAGCCAGCCCGGACAAAGGAAGTGGCGCGGCTTCTCACGCTGCGTCTTGCCCGGCGGCTACATTTACCGGAATAAAAATAATGAGCCTGCAAAAAACCTGGGAAAACATTCACCTGACCGCGCTCGGCGCGATGATGCTCTCCTTTCTGCTCGTCGGCTGCGACGACAGCGTCGCGCAGAATGCTGCGCCTCCCGCCCCGACAGTCAGCGCCGCTAAGGTGCTGGTGAAGT
Organism: Klebsiella sp. EMBS2024; assembly: GCF_036233805.1. Classification (NCBI taxonomy): domain Bacteria; kingdom Pseudomonadati; phylum Pseudomonadota; class Gammaproteobacteria; order Enterobacterales; family Enterobacteriaceae; genus Klebsiella; species Klebsiella sp. EMBS2024. The sequence goes on from NZ_JAZARW010000001.1 coordinate 3,263,049, forward strand.
CGATCAGTCAGTGGGATAGTTTTAACGGTCGCATTGAAGCGGTGGAGAGCGTTCAGCTTCGCCCTCGCGTCTCGGGATACATTGATAAAGTGAATTACACCGACGGCCAGGAGGTGAAAAAGGGCCAGGTGCTGTTCACGATAGATGACAGAACCTATCGCGCCGCGCTGGAGCAGGCGCAGGCGGCGTTGGCAAGAGCCAAAACGCAGGCCAGCCTCGCGCAAAGCGAGGCGAACCGCACCGATAAATTAGTCCATTCCAACCTCGTCTCCCGTGAAGAGTGGGAGCAGCGCCGGTCAGCCGCGGTTCAGGCGCAGGCCGACATTCGCGCCGCGCAGGCGGCGGTGGATGCCGCGCAGCTTAACCTCGACTTCACCAAAGTGACCGCCCCTATTGACGGCCGCGCCAGCCGGGCGCTGATCACCAGCGGTAACCTGGTCACCGCGGGCGACACCGCCAGCGTGCTCACCACCCTGGTCTCGCAGAAGACGGTGTACGTCTACTTTGACGTCGACGAGTCAACCTACCTCCANTATCAAAACCTCGCCCGCCGCGGGCAAGGCGCGTCCAGCGATAATCAGGCGCTCCCGGTGGAGATTGGCCTGGTTGGCGAGGAGGGTTACCCCCACCAGGGCAAAGTGGATTTTCTCGATAATCAATTAACGCCGAGTACCGGCACCATCCGCATGCGTGCGCTGCTGGATAACTCGCAGCGTCTGTTCACACCGGGGCTGTTTGCCCGCGTGCGTCTGCCGGGCAGCGCAGAGTTCAAAGCCACGCTGATCGACGACAAAGCGGTACTGACCGATCAGGATCGTAAATACGTCTATATCGTTGATAAAGATGGTAAAGCACAGCGCCGCGACATTACCCCAGGGCGGCTGGCAGACGGTTTACGCATCGTTCAGAAGGGGTTGAATCCTGGGGATAGCGTCATCGTCGACGGCTTACAAAAAGTGTTTATGCCGGGTATGCCGGTTAACGCCAAAACCGTTGCCATGACCTCCAGCGCCACCCTTAACTGATCCCTAATCAGAGAATCCAAGACATGGACTTTTCCCGCTTTTTTATCGACAGGCCGATTTTCGCCGCGGTGCTGTCGATTTTAATTTTTATCACCGGGTTAATCGCTATCCCGCTGCTGCCGGTGAGCGAATATCCGGATGTCGTCCCGCCGAGCGTCCAGGTGCGCGCGGAGTATCCCGGCGCCAACCCGAAAGTGATTGCCGAGACCGTGGCGACGCCGCTGGAGGAAGCGATCAACGGCGTTGAAAACATGATGTACATGAAATCGGTCGCCGGCTCCGACGGCGTGCTGGTCACCACCGTCACCTTCCGCCCGGGTACCGACCCGGATCAGGCGCAGGTTCAGGTGCAGAACCGCGTCGCGCAGGCGGAAGCGCGTCTGCCGGAGGATGTACGCCGTCTGGGGATCACCACCCAGAAGCAGTCTCCGACGCTGACCCTGGTGGTGCATCTGTTTTCGCCAAACGGTAAGTACGACTCGCTGTATATGCGCAACTACGCCACGCTGAAAGTGAAGGATGAGCTGGCGCGCCTGCCCGGCGTCGGCCAGATCCAGATTTTTGGCTCCGGTGAATATGCGATGCGCGTCTGGCTGGATCCCAATAAGGTCGCGGCCCGCGGTCTGACGGCCTCGGATGTGGTGACGGCGATGCAGGAGCAAAACGTCCAGGTGTCTGCCGGACAGCTTGGCGCCGAGCCGCTGCCGCAGGAGAGCGATTTCCTGATCTCCATTAACGCCCAGGGCCGTCTGCATACCGAAGAAGAGTTTGGCAATATCATTCTGAAAACGGCGCAGGATGGCTCGCTGGTCCGCCTGCGCGACGTGGCGCGCATCGAGATGGGTTCCGGTAGCTATGCGCTGCGCTCCCAGCTCAACAATAAGGATGCGGTCGGGATCGGTATCTTCCAGTCACCCGGCGCTAACGCCATCGATCTGTCGAATGCGGTACGCGCCAAAATGGCCGAGCTGGCCACTCGCTTCCCGGAAGATATGCAATGGGCGGCGCCGTACGACCCGACGGTTTTCGTCCGCGACTCCATCCGCGCGGTGGTGCAGACGCTGCTGGAGGCGGTAGTGCTGGTGGTGCTGGTAGTGATCCTGTTCCTGCAGACCTGGCGCGCGTCGATTATCCCGCTGATCGCTGTGCCGGTATCGGTGGTGGGTACCTTCAGCATGCTCTATCTGCTGGGCTTCTCGCTGAATACCCTGAGCCTGTTCGGGCTGGTACTGGCGATTGGTATCGTGGTGGACGACGCCATCGTGGTGGTGGAGAACGTCGAGCGTAATATCGAAGAGGGGCTTGCACCGCTTGCCGCGGCGCATCAGGCGATGCGTGAGGTCTCCGGGCCGATTATCGCCATTGCGCTGGTGCTGTGTGCGGTGTTCGTGCCGATGGCGTTTCTCTCCGGGGTCACCGGCCAGTTCTACAAACAGTTCGCGGTGACCATCGCCATCTCGACGGTGATCTCGGCCATCAACTCGCTGACGCTCTCCCCGGCGCTGGCGGCCCTGCTGTTAAAGCCTCACGGCGCGAAGAAAGACCTCCCTACCCGGCTGATCGATCGTCTGTTTGGCTGGATTTTCCGTCCGTTTAACCGCTTTTTCCTGCGCAGCTCGAACGGCTATCAGGGGCTGGTGAGCAAAACCCTCGGACGCCGTGGCGCGGTGTTTGCGGTGTATCTGCTGCTGCTCTGCGCCGCTGGGGTGATGTTTAAAGCCGTCCCCGGCGGGTTTATTCCCACCCAGGATAAGCTGTATCTCATTGGCGGCGTGAAGATGCCGGAAGGGTCGTCGCTGGCGCGCACCGACGCGGTGATCCGCAAAATGAGCGAGATCGGGATGAATACCGAAGGGGTCGACTATGCGGTCGCTTTCCCGGGGCTTAACGCGCTGCAGTTCACCAACACGCCGAATACCGGGACGGTCTTTTTTGGCCTGAAACCGTTCGACCAGCGCAAACACACGGCGGCGGAAATTAACGCGGAGATCAACGCCAAAATCGCGCAAATCCAGCAGGGCTTTGGCTTCTCCATCCTGCCGCCGCCGATTTTAGGACTGGGTCAGGGTTCCGGCTACTCCCTGTACATCCAGGATCGCGGAGGGCTGGGCTATGGCGCGCTGCAAAGCGCGGTGAATGCGATGTCCGGGGCGATTATGCAGACGCCGGGGATGCACTTCCCGATCTCGACTTACCAGGCTAACGTGCCGCAGCTGGACGTGCAGGTCGATCGCGATAAGGCGAAAGCGCAGGGGGTATCGCTAACCGAGCTATTCGGTACGCTGCAGACCTATCTCGGCTCGTCTTATGTCAATGACTTTAACCAGTTCGGGCGTACCTGGCGCGTGATGGCCCAGGCTGACGGACCATACCGCGAAAGCGTGGAAGATATCGCCAATCTGCGCACCCGCAATAATCAGGGCGAAATGGTACCGATCGGCAGTATGGTGAATATCAGTACCACCTACGGGCCGGATCCGGTGATCCGCTACAACGGTTATCCGGCGGCGGACCTGATTGGCGATGCCGATCCGCGGGTCCTCTCTTCTTCACAGGCGATGACGCATCTGGAGGAGCTGTCGAAGCAGATCCTGCCGAATGGGATGAATATTGAGTGGACGGATCTCAGCTTCCAGCAGGCCACCCAGGGCAACACGGCGCTGATCGTCTTCCCGGTGGCGGTGCTGCTGGCGTTCCTCGTGCTGGCCGCGCTGTATGAAAGCTGGACACTGCCGCTGGCGGTGATCCTTATCGTACCGATGACGATGCTCTCCGCGCTGTTTGGCGTCTGGCTGACCGGGGGCGATAACAACGTCTTCGTGCAGGTGGGTCTGGTGGTCCTGATGGGCCTGGCCTGTAAAAACGCCATTCTGATCGTCGAGTTTGCCCGCGAGCTGGAGATCCAGGGGAAAGGCATCATGGAAGCGGCGCTGGAGGCATGCCGCCTGCGTCTGCGCCCGATCGTGATGACCTCCATCGCCTTTATCGCCGGGACCATTCCGCTGATCCTCGGCCACGGCGCGGGGGCGGAAGTCCGCGGCGTCACCGGGATCACGGTGTTCTCCGGGATGCTGGGCGTGACGCTCTTCGGTCTGTTCCTGACGCCGGTGTTTTACGTGACGCTACGGAAACTGGTGACCCGCAGGAAGCCGGTCCAGGAGGATCTGCCCGCCTAGCCTGCAGCAGATAACAAAAAAACCGCCTTCACAATTTGAAGGCGG
>NZ_JAZARW010000001.1:3267301-3278722 GCF_036233805.1 Klebsiella sp. EMBS2024
TCGTCACCAGAAAATGATTAATGCGCTTTTTTAAAGCGGGCGATCATTTCCGGCACCGGGTCGCAGCCGCTGGTATCGGCGTTTTTGACCGCCTCCAGCGCGCTGGCCACGGTATGGCGAGCGAGGACGTTTAACGAAGCCTGCTCTGCTTCATCGGCAACCGATTTGAAGTACCAGCAGGCGTTGGCGCTGACCACGCAGCGGGCCGGGACGTCAGGACGCGACGCCCACAGTTTTTTATCTTCGATAACCGAAAGATAGATATCACGCAGGGTGATCTTGTCCGCCGGACGGCCAAGATGAATTGAGCCGTTGCGGCCAAGCGTGGAGACGATAATGCCGTCACGAGTTAGCGGAACCATTAGTTTACGGATAAAGCTCGGGTTCGCTTCCAGGCCGTAGGCCAGAATCGCACTCGTCGAACGTTCACCCATCTGCTCCGCCATTGCTACGCTGAGAACCATCTGCAAAGCTGTCGGGAAGCGGTAATCTAACATGGCAGTGTCCTGGGTTGCGGTGAATCTTGTTCTTTTTGGCACCGCAGAGGTGAATAATCAATGAACAACAATATAACAAATACGGGAATTTTTTTGAAGCAATCTGCGGTTAGCCTGCGAAGTAAATTTTCTGATTTCACGGGCAAAGGCGGGGCAAACACAGATTCCCCTTCGTACCGTTTTATTTAACGCAAACGCCATCCTTTGTTCCGCTAGCCGCGNCCTGTCCACACCAGCGGCGCCTAACCCTGTGGATAACCTGGAGGCAGTTGCCTGGCAGCCGCAGCCCGGGCGGGCTACCGGCAGCCGTTCGTTTTTTGAACAGGGAAAACTCCCCCGCCGGGCAGCGCGCTAAGCGCGAAAATCACCACCCCGGCGCAGGGAAGCGCCCGCCCCGCTTAATAATTCCACTTCGGCCGCGCCACCGTGTTTTTCTTCAGCAGGTCGCGGAACGCTTTCAGGTAGGGCTCATTGCTGCGCCCGCGCTTACAGATAGCCGAGAACGGCGACTGAAAGCCAAACTCGTTGGGCAGCAGTACCCGCAGGCGGTTCTCTTTGATCCACGGCCAGGCGTAATGCTCCGGCAGATAGCCAATATATTTCCCCGAGAGGATCAGCAGCAGCTGGGCGTCGACGGTCTCGACGGTAGCGCTCCCTTTGCTGAAGCCCCGACGGCGGAGATCGCTGGTGTTCCAGTAGCTGCGGGTCACCAGCGGGCACTGGCTGATCTGCTCTTTATCGAGCTGGCGGCTGAAGAACATCGGGTGCAGATCGCTGCAGTAGAGCCAGTGCTGTTCACGGTACAGCGGCTCGCTGATGATGTTATGCACCTGCGAGTTGTAGCTGCCGATGGCCAGGTCGATATGGTTGTTCAGCACGCCGTTCAGTTGCTCCGCCGGGGTGCGGATAATCAGTTTGATATGCACATGGGGAAATTTGTCGCTGAAGCTGCGCAGAACCACCGGCAGCGAGAGCGCCGTTTCGGTCTCGATGGAGTCGAGCGTCGAGATGCACAGGGTGCCGCTGTGCTCCCCTTTGAGCAGCGCCGACTGCCGCTCCAGCTCATTGAGTTCGCTCAGCACGCGGATCGCCTGCTGTAAAAACTGCTGACCTTTCTCGGTCAGAGAAAAGCCGCCGCGCCCGCGCTGGCAGAGGGTGAAGCCGAGCTGTCCCTCCAGCTGCGACATGGCATTGCTGATGGCGGAGACCGAAATACCCAGCTCCTGCTGGGCCCGGCTGTAGCTCTCCAGGCGGGCCACCGCCTCGAAAACCTGCAGCTGGCGAATATTGAGGCTGGCGTCGTGATGCATCGTATTTAGTTCACCAATAAATGAACTGAGTATTTACGCCAGACGATGTAAAGTCCAGCGCGGGTTGCGCACTATCTCTCCTGTTACGTTTCATCCGTCAGATTCAGGAGCAGACATGGATAACCTCTTTCACCAACCGCAGGGTGGCAATGAGATGCCACGCTTCGCCGGACGCGCCACAATGATGCGCCTGCCGTTTATCGAAGATTTACAGGGACTTGACGCGGCATTTGTCGGCATTCCGCTGGATATCGGCACCTCGCAGCGCTCGGGCACGCGCTACGGACCACGCTATATTCGCGCCGAATCGGTGATGATCCGTCCGTACAATATGGCGACCGGCGCCGCGCCGTTCGACTCGCTGTCGGTGGCTGATATCGGCGATGTGCCGATCAATACCTACAGCCTGCTCAAATCGGTGCAAATTATCGAAGATTACTACACCGGTTTGAATAGTTATCCGCTGATCCCGCTGACCCTCGGCGGGGACCACACCATTACCCTGCCGATCCTGCGGGCGCTGACCAAAAAACATGGTCCGGTGGGCCTCATCCACGTCGACGCCCATACCGACACCAATGATGAGATGTTCGGAGAGAAAATCGCCCACGGCACCACCTTCCGCCGCGCCGTTGAGGAGGGACTGCTCGACCTCAAACGGGTGGTGCAGATTGGCCAGCGCGCCCAGGGCTATGCCGCCGGCGACTTCCAGTGGGGCGTTGACCAGGGCTTTCGCCTGGTGCAGGCGGAGCAGTGCTGGCATACCTCGCTGGCGCCGCTGATGGCCGAAGTCCGCCAGCAGATGGGCGACGGGCCGGTGTATCTCAGCTTTGATATCGATAGCCTCGATCCCATCTGGGCTCCAGGAACCGGGACGCCGGAAGTTGGCGGTCTGACCTCCATTCAGGCGCTGGAGATCGTCCGCGGCTGCCGCGGCCTGAATCTGATTGGCGCGGATCTGGTCGAGGTCTCGCCCCCCTACGACGTGAGCGGTAATACCTCCCAGCTGGCGGCCAACCTGCTGTACGAGATGCTCTGCGTCCTGCCNGGCGTGAAGTACGCCTGAGGACGCCGCCATGGAGCTGAAATGCTTTCGCACCCTCTGGGGAGTGACGACCCCCTGGCCGCAAACGCTGGATGAACTGCAGCGTGTCGGCTGCTGCGGTATCGAAGCCCGCGTGCCGTTAACGGTGGCCGAGCGGCGGCAGCTCGCCGACCGCCTGCAGGCGTCGGGGCTGGAGTATATCGCCATTCTTTTCAGCGGCGGCGGGGTGCTCCCCGCCCAGCATGAAACGCCCGAGCAGCATCTGGCGCGCCTGCAGTCCCGCTTCGCCGAGGCCAGCGGCCTCAACCCGCGCTTTGTCAATTTGCTGGCGGGCAACGATCGCTGGCCGCTGGCGCAGCAAGTCGATTTTCTCGGCAAGGCGCACGAGCTGGCCGCCGGGTTTGGTTTGACCTGCAGCTTTGAAACCCATCGCGCCACCTCGCTGTACAGCCCGTGGCTCACCCTGGAGATCATTCAGCAGCTCCCCCAGCTGCGCTTTACCGCCGACATCAGCCACTGGGTGGTGGTCAGCGAGCGCCTGCTGGATGACCCCAGCGATGACTTCAGCGCCTTTATCGACCGCGTGCATCACGTGCAGGCTCGGGTGGGCTACGACCAGGGGCCGCAGGTGCCGCACCCGGCGGCGCCTGAGTATCAGCCGGCGCTGGCTTTTGCCGAGCGCTTCTGGCAGCAAATCTGGCGTTCGCAGCGCCAGCGCGGCTACCCGCAGACCACGCTGACCCCGGAGTTTGGCGCCGACGGCTATCTGCACCATCTGCCGTTCACCAACGTTCCGGTGGCCGATCTCTGGTCGCTCAACGCCTGGATGGCCACGCGCCAGCAGGCCCACTTTCAGCAGTTTTTATCGCTCACTGAACAGGAACCGCAGCCATGACCGCCGTGAAGCACGCTTTTACTGAACTCCCGACCATCGATATCCGCGATCTGGCCGGCGATGACCTCGCCAGGCGTCAGGCGGTGGCCGACGCCATCGGCCGCGCGGCGCGCGAGGTGGGCTTTTTCTACATCACCGGCCACGGTATCGACCCGGCGCTGATCGCCGGCGTCCGCGAGGCGGCGAAGCAGATCTTCGCCCTGCCGATGGAGGAGAAGATGAACTATTACATCGGCCACTCCAAAAGCCATAAGGGCTACGTTCCGGAAGGAGAAGAGATCTACGGCTCCGGCAAGCCGGACCATAAAGAGGCTTTCGATATCGGCTTCCAGGCAGCGGATGACCATCCGCTGGTGCTCGCCGGTACGCCGCTGATCGGCGCCAACGAGTGGCCCGATCTGCCGGATTTCCGCGCGCGGGTGCTGGCCTACTACGACGCGGTTTTCGCCCTCGGCCACCGTCTGTTCGACGCTTTCGCCCTCGCGCTCGGCCTGCCGGAAGGGTATTTCAAACCGATGGTGACCTGCCCGCCGGCTAAGCTGCGGCTGATCCATTACCCGTTCGACGCCAGCGTCGAAGATGTTCCCGGAATTGGTGCACACACCGACTATGAGTGCTTCACCCTGCTGCTCGCCGACCAGCCCGGCCTTGAAGTTCTCAATGAAGAAAGCGTGTGGATCGATGCACCTCCCGTCAAGAACGCCGCCGGAGAAGAGGCGTTCGTGATCAATATCGGCGACATGCTGGAAGTGCTCAGCGCTGGCACATTTGTTGCTACAGCCCACCGGGTGCGCAAAGTGCCGCAGGAGCGGTACTCCTTCCCGCTGTTTTTCGCCTGCGATTACCACACGCTGATCCGTCCGCTGCCGACTTTTCTCGCCGCCGGCGAAGCCGGTGAATATCAGGAGCTCAGCATCGGGGAGCATATGTGGAGCCAGGCCCTGCAAACCTATCGCTACCTGCGCGAAAAGGTCAATCGCGGTGAACTTCAGCTACCGGAGCGCGCGCGCGGCACCAATACGTTTGGCCATTTGAAAAAACAGGCTCAGCAAAAAAACCCCTAACCACCCGTGAGGATCCATGATGACTAGCACCCTGAAAAAAATCTCGCGCCGTGTCGCGCTTACCCTCGCCGTCAGCGCCTGTTTTTCCCCTGTCACCCAGGCGGCGGAACTGCTGACCGAGGGCGTCTTTAAGGTGGGGATGGAGGTCACCTACCCGCCGTTTGAGTCCTATGACAGCAATAACAATATCGTCGGTCTCGACCCGGAGTTTGCCGCGCTGATCGCCCAACATCTGCAGGCCAAACCGCAGCTGATCGACACCAAGTTCACCAGCCTGATCCTCGGCATCGGCAAGAAATATGACGCGGTGATCTCCGGGATGTACGTGACGCCGGAGCGCCAGAAACAGGCCGACGCCATCCCTTACGCCCTCTCCGGCGCGTCGATCATCGCCCTGAAGGGCGGCGCGGTGCAGCCGAAAACCGAAGATGAGCTGTGCGGTGTGAAGGTCGGTCTGCAGGCGGGCACCACCTGGGTGACCAGCCTGAAAAAACACTCCGATGAGTGGTGCCTGAAAAACGGCAAACCTACCATCACCATTCAGGAGTTCCCGACGGCGCCGGAAGCCTCCCAGGCGCTGCTGTCGAAGAACATCGGCGCCCAGCTTGAGATTGCCCCGGCAGCGCAGATCATCGTCGACAAGAGCCGCGGCCGCCTGGCGATAAGCTCTACGCGCCTGGTCTACCCGCTGCCGCTTGGGATCTACGTCGCCAAAGGCAACACCGAGCTGGCGGAGGCGATCAAGGCCACCCTGGCCACGCTGAAGGCCAACGGCCAATATGCCGCGTTGATCAAAAAATACAACTTAGAAAGCATCGATTAAGACAATAAGCACTGCGCAACAGGAGTCGGTATGGCGTTCGATTGGGGATACTTTTTTTCATTGTTTAGCATTGGGGCATTCTGGCAGGCGTGCGTGACCGTCATCGTAATCAGCACCTTGTCCTGGGGGATCGGCCTGGTAGTCGGTTTTCTGTTAGCCTGCGCGAAGCTCTCGGCGCCGCGCTGGGTCAAGATCCCCGTCGAACTCTATATCTGGTTTTTTCGCAGCGTGCCGCTGATGGTGCTGCTGGTGTTTGTCTACAACCTGCCGCAGCTGTTTCCGGTGACCCAGCCGCTGCTCGGGGTGCCGTTTATCGCCGGGCTGGTGTCGATGACCGTCACCGAGGCGGCCTATATGGCGGAGATCCACCGCGGCGGGCTGCTGTCGGTGGCCAAGGGGCAGAGCGAGGCAGGCCATGCGCTGAGCTTCAGCTTTATCGGCATCCAGCGGCTGATCGTGATCCCTCAGGCGTTTCGCATCTCGCTGCCGACGCTGATCAATGAATACATCACCATCATTAAGCTGAGCTCGATTCTGTCGGTGGTCTCCTTACCCGAGCTGCTGCTCACCGGCCAGCGCTTGTATGCGCAGAATTTCCTTGTGATGGAGACCCTGCTGGCGGTAGCGGTGTACTACGTGATGGTGGTTACCGTCTTCACCTGGCTGTTCCGGGCGCTGGAAAATCGTCTCGATATTCAGCGTAAGCGTCCGCAAACCCTCAGCGAGGCGGAATGCCAGGCGCTGCGCCAGAGCCTGCCGGCGCTGACGGAAGAGATCAAAACGCCGGCCGTCAACGGCGCGCCGCCAGCGCTCGATCTGCGGGGCATTCGCAAATCCTGGGGTCAGCATGAGGTGCTGAAAGGCATCGATCTGCAGGTGGAGAACGGGGAGGTGATCAGCATCATCGGCCCGTCCGGCTCCGGCAAAACCACCCTGATCCGCACCATCAACGCCCTCGAAAGCCTTGATGGCGGGGAGATCATTCTCTACGGCGAGGACTATCTTAAGGGCGGAGCTATCGTCGACAAACGCCAGATGCGCGCCGGGGTACGGCGCATCGGCATGGTCTTCCAGAGCTTCAACCTGTTCCCCCACCGCACGGTGCTCGACAACGTGATGCTGGCCCCGCGCTATCACCAGCTGCTGGACCAGCCGGTCGCCCGCGAGCAGGCCCTGGCGCTGCTCGACCGCGTCGGCCTGCTGGCCCATGCCCACAAGTACCCCGGACAGCTCTCCGGCGGCCAGCAGCAGCGCGTGGCGATCGCCCGGGCGCTGGCGCTGAAGCCGGACATTATGCTGTTTGACGAACCGACCTCGGCGCTGGATCCCGAGCTGGTAGGCGAAGTGCTGAAGGTCATTCAGTCGCTGGCCCGCGAAGGCATGACCATGCTGATTGTCACTCACGAGATGGACTTCGCCCTGTCGATTTCCGACCGCGTGGTGCTGATGGAGAACGGCGTGGTGCAGGCCGATATCGCCCCGCAGGTGATCCGCAGCCCGCTGGAGGCGCCTTCTCTGCAACGAATCCGTGAATTTATGGGAGTACGCTAAATGGCAACTGAGCAACACCTGCGCCAGCAGCTGGCCGCCGCCTACCGGCTGGCGGCGCTGTTCGGCTGGGAGGATACCCTCTACACTCACTTCTCCGTGCGCCTGCCCGGCGACGGCGAGCCGCGTTTTTTAATTAATCCCTTCGGCATGATGTTTGACGAAGTCACCGCCAGCAACCTGATCGTAGTGGATATGCAGGGCAAGGTCGTAGCGGGCGACGCGCCGGCTAACTCGGCGGGCTTTACCATCCATAGCGCGGTGCATATGGCCCGGGAAGACGCCCACTGCGTGATCCACACCCATACGCTGCCGGGAATGGCGGTGGCCGCCTGCGAGGACGGCCTGCTGCAGCTCAACCAGATCAGCACCGAATTTTACCAGCGCGTCGGCTACCATCCCTATGAAGGGGTGGCCTTTGACCTCGACGAACGGGCGCGCATCCAGCGCTCGCTGGGGAATAATATCGCCATGATCCTGCAGAGCCACGGCCTGCTGTCGGTGGGCCGCACCGTGGCTGACGCCTTTTATATCATGTACTACCTGAACCGCGCCTGCGAGATCCAGATGGCCACCGCCCAGCTGGCGGCCCTCAGCCCGATCCACACCATCGCTCCGCACCTCAGCCAGCACGCCTGCGAGCAGCTGATGGGCGTGGAGCATGAACGTCAACAGGTCTGGCAGGCGTGGCTGCGCCGTCTTGACCGTCTCGATACCTCTTACAAAGACTAACGCCTATGTCTGATATCACTATCGTGGTGGATTGTAACGACGCGGATTTCGCCCGCGATATTTGCGCCGCCCTGCAGCAGTTTCCCGACGTCACGGCGCTTCTGCCCCATCACCAGGCGGCGCGCGACGCCCAGTACGCCAGCTGCTGGTTCCCGGACCCGCAGCTGTTGACCCGTTCGCCGGGGCTGAAGCTGATCCAGGCCGCGTCCGCCGGGGTCGATCATCTGCCGCCCGCGCTGTTCGCCAGCGAGATCCCGCTGTGCCGGGTGATCGATGAAGATTTTCGCCACGGCATGTTCGAATATGCCCTGTGGAGCGTCCTGTGGTTTCAGCGCCATTTCGACCGGGCGCTGGCCCACCAGCGGACCCAAACCTGGAANCTCTATCCCCAGCGCGCCGCCGCCGACTTCCATATCGGCATTATGGGGCTCGGCGAAATTGGCGGCTATATCGCCGACCAGCTGGCCCGCCTCGGCTATCGGGTCTCCGGCTGGTCGCGCAGTGAAAAGCAGCTGGCTGGCGTCACCTGCTATCGCGGCGAGGAGGCGCTCGACAGCTTCCTCGGGTCGCTTGACGGGCTGATTNACCTCCTGCCGCTCACCGCGCAGACCCGGGGTATCCTCGCCGCGCCGCTGTTCAACCGGCTACCCGCCGGGGCGGTGTTGATCAACTGCGGCCGCGGGGAGCATATGGTCAATGAGGATGTGCTGGCGGCGCTGGAGAGCGGCCAGCTCGCCGGGGCGGTGCTCGACGTCTTCCCGCAGGAGCCATTGCCGGCGGACGATCCGCTGTGGCGCCATCCGCAGGTGGTCATCACCCCACATATGGCCTCTGCGGCCTCTGCCGAGGTGATCGCCCGCCAGCTGCTGGAGAACATTCAGCGCCAGCGCCGCGGGCTGCCGCTGAAAAACCTGGTCAATAAGCACGCCGGTTACTGATCCCCGGCTATATCGCCGCTGCTACGCTTAATAGGAGATCCACAACCAGAAGGCAGGAACATGAAGATTGATTTAGCCGGAAAAGTCGCGCTGGTCACCGCCTCCACGGCGGGTATTGGCTTCGCCATCGCCAAAGGCCTGGCGGAGAGCGGCGCAGAGGTCATCCTTAACGGGCGCAGCGAGCAGAGCGTGAACGCCGCGATCGCCCGGCTGCAAAATGAGGTGCCGGGCGCGAAGGCGCGCCCCGCCATCGCCGACCTCAGCGACGCCGACGGCGCAGCGCAGCTGCTGCGGGCCGTGACCGGCGTCGATATTCTGGTCAATAACGCCGGGATCTATGGCCCGCAGGATTTCTACGCCACCGACGACGCGACCTGGGACAACTACTGGCAGACCAACGTCATGTCCGGCGTGCGCCTGTCGCGAGGGCTGCTCCCGGCGATGGTCAACAAAGGCTGGGGGCGGGTGGTGTTTATCTCCTCGGAATCGGCGCGCAATATCCCGGCGGACATGATCCACTATGGCGTCACCAAGACCGCGCAGCTCTCGCTGGCCCGCGGCCTGGCGAAATATGTCGCAGGCAGCGGAGTGACCGTTAACAGCGTTCTGCCAGGGCCAACGATTTCCGACGGCTTTGCCGAAATGCTGAAAGACGACGTGGCGAAAACCGGTCAGTCGCTGGAGGAACTGGCGAAAGCGTTTGTCATGACCCATCGTCCGAGCTCGGTGATCCAGCGGGCGGCCTCGGTGGCAGAGGTCGCCAATATGGTGGTCTACGTCTGCTCGCCGCAGGCGTCAGCCACCTCCGGCGCCGCGCTGCGCGTCGATGGCGGCGTGGTGGATGATATTCTCTGAATCCCCTTTATGCAGGGGAGCCCCCTCCCCTGCCACCTTCCCGGGCGCTAAAAAGCGCAAAATGTTAAAAAAACGCGGCAAAGTCGCACAAAGTGAACAGGAACATGTATTCTCAGAACTTATGATATTTGTTTTAAGCATAAGTTGTGGTGTTAATGTCTCTATTACGAAGCTTGCTTTTCTTTTTCGGCGCGGCGGTCGCGGCCGCCCTCGCGGTACTCTGCCTGTGGGTGGATATTCGGGTGTTTGGCAACGACATCCCGGAGGTGTCGCTCACCGAAGTGGTCCAGGAGAGCGTGCTGGCCGTTATCGTGCTGGTTCATCTGCTGCTGGCGCGGAAATATGCCCACTTGCGCTATAGCAATATCCTCATCGGCGGCTTCTTTCTCGCCATGCTGATCCGTGAGCTGGATGGCCTGTTTGATTTACTCTCCCACGGCAGCTGGGTGTGGTTTGCCCTGCTGGCCACCGCGGGGTCGCTGCTGTTGCCGTTGCGCCATCTGCGTCAGACCCTGTCGCAGCTGGCGGAGTATACCCGCACCCCGTATTACGGGATGATGATTAGCGGCCTGCTGGCGATTCTGGTCTTCTCGCGGCTGTTTGGCATGCACGGCCTGTGGTACGCCGTGCTGGAAGAGAACTACGCCCGGGTGGTAAAAAATACGGTCGAGGAAGGCAGCGAGTCGTTTGGCTATATGCTGTGCCTGACCGCCACCCTGGGCTACGCCTGCTACTTTCGCAGTCTGGCGCAACAGGCACTGTCGCCGCAGCGCTAATCGTGGACGATAGCCACCGCCGGGCGTGTCTGCCGGCGGTGGCGCGCCACCGCGGTTAACCGCGAATTTTCCACTTCCGTTTGAGAACCTCTTTGTCCTGGCTATCCAGCCACTGGTTCACTTTCTCCAGCAGCGCCGGGTTATCTTTACTCATCATATACACCTTGTTGCTGGCGGTACCGGCGAATGGCGTTTCGTTGGCAACGCAGAACACGCCGGGCTCTTTGCTCTGGTAATAGTCGCCTTCAATCAGATCGGTCACCATCATATCGGCCGTTTTCTGCCGCAGCGCCTGCAGGTTATCGACATTGTTCTGCACGCGAATAATTTGCGCCTGCTTGATGTGTTCATCGACAAAACTCTGGTTTGTGCCGCCAGGGTTGACGATCACTTTCACGTCCGGACGGTCAATTTTTTCCAGCGAACCGAGCCGCGGGGCGGCCTGGCAGTTGGCTAAGGCGATTTTTCCGTTCGCCACCACCGGATGGCTGAGGGCGAAGGCTTGCGCCCGCGCCGGGGTCTCGGTAACTCCACCCATCGCAATATCAAACTTGTCCGCCTGCAGATCGGCGGCGAGCGCGGGCCAGCTGGTGTAGACGAAGCTCACCTTCAGCCCGAGCGTGCGCCCGAGATCGCGGGCCATGTCCACGTCATAGCCCTGCAGTTCGCCGGCGGCATTGCGAAACGCCAGCGGCGCGTAATCGCCCGGCACGCCCACCTTCAGTTCACCGCTGTGCTCGATGGATTGCATATCGCGCGCCTGGGCGCCGCAGGTCATTATCGCCAGCGTCAGCGCCAGCCCCACCGTCAGTCTCATTTCGCCATCCTTAAAGTTATCGTTTTTCATGCCAGAGTGACCGGCCGCATCAGTCACAGTATCCGCCGCGCGAGCCAGGGCATTCATCCTATTTTTAAACACCGGGACATACAACCCGACG
>NZ_JAZARW010000001.1:3284620-3297422 GCF_036233805.1 Klebsiella sp. EMBS2024
GCCGCCCCAGGCTAGTTATACTCCAGGGCGAAAGTCACCATGCTGTTGGCCGTACCGGCTCCCACCGTGGCGTCAGTCTGCACATACTGGGCGTTGAAATTGATCGCCTCGGCGGTACCGGCGCTGGCGCCGGTCACCCTTTTCAGGATCGGCAAGTTGCTGGCCTCATTGATCTTAACGCTGGTGCCGTCGGGCACTGCCGCACCGGGGTTATTGCCGTAGGTCAGCTTCACGCCGACGCCGCTGGCGCTGTTGCTGGCCTGGCTCAGGGCCAGGGTATCGCTCTCCACGCTGACGCCGAAAAAGCCGATGCGCACGTCGGTCGGCGTCGGACAGAAGACCGGAATCGAAAAGCGCTTCGCCTGACCGCCGGTAGTCCCTTTGCCATGAAACTCCCCCCGGTTAACCGTACCCAGACTGACCTGGATCGTCGATGTCGCTACCTGGCAGCTGCCGCTGCTGCCAATGTCCACATTCAGGGCGGCGATATCGATGCTGACCGGCGCGCTGGCGACAAAGCTGGCGCTTGCGCTGGTCTGCTGTTCAATGGTCATCTCCCCCACCTGCGGCAGCGGCGGCGAGTTGGTATGCGTCCCGTCCGCCAGTTGCACCGTTCCGGTTTTATAGAAGGTTACCGCAATCCTCACCGTGGTTTGCTGCTGCGTCATCAGCGCCGGGAGCGTCGCACTGTCGCATACCACCACCGACTCGCCGCCGGCGGAGTGGCTGCCATCGATGGCACGCATCGGGCCGCCGGCGCACTGGAAGCTGAGGGCGTAACCAATGCCGTCGATAGCGCTGGGGTAGACATGCTGTCCGTTAATCACCATCGGCGAGCCGCCGGTTTTCAGCTGCTTATAGACGATGCGTTTGGCGCTCGCCGTTGGCAGCTGCAGGTCGCAGGAAAAAGGGATCCCGCTGCCGTTATCCGCCATCGCGCTGGTCATCTGTGTATTGACCGGCAGCGTGGGTAAATACTTGATATTAGGAATATTGACCGTGGTCTGGCCGATATTTGCGCGGCAGGTTTCAGCCCGCACGCCGGGAAGATAGGCGCTCAGCCCCAGCAGAAAGAGGAAAGGAAGTAGACGAAAAACAGATTTCATAGCCGCCTCAGCGTGTCTGGCACAGTCCGGAGACGGTTTTCACCGTATTCAGACTCTGCTGTGGGTTATCCGGAAGATGAAAATGCAGCGTGCAGCTCTGCGACTGGTTGTTGACGTTCCAACTCACCGCCAGGGTTCCCTCCTGCGGCACACCGCTGAGATACACCTGGCCGCCGTCGGCCACCATGCCGCCCGGCGGATTGCCGCTCTCCTCCTCCTCGACCAGCCGCGCACTGGCGCCAAACGGTAGCGGCCCCTGGGCATTGCGCAGGGTAAACAGCACCCGGTTGCCAATGTGGGTCTGGTAGTTGGCCATCACCACCGCGCCGCCGCCGGGGATCACGGTCTGCCCCTGCTGGTCGACGTCGGTGTCGTCGGCCATCGACTCCGTATCGAGGGTAATGACATTTTTCCGGTAGGCGGTCAGAGAGGGCACCACGNCATAGCCGCGCCAGTCGGTGTGCACATTGTTGCCGTTTTGCACCGCCACGCCGGCGGCCCCCGGCGCCCGGACGATGGCGAAGCTCTCACCCACCGTCTGGCCGAAGGTGACGCCGTGCGGATGCGCGACCACCGAGCCGGCGCCTCCCCAGGTCAACTGGTTGCTGGCGGAGTCATGGCGATAGCCGATCTGGGCGTTGCCGAAGCCGCCGTGGTAGTCCAGGGAGGCGCTGCTGTTGCTGCCTCGTCCCTGGTTGCCATAACCTTGCTGAACCGAGTAGAACAGATTTGGCCGCGTCGGCACCGCGCCATACAGCGACATCTGCTGCGAGGTATAGCCATTGCTGTCCGAGGTGGTGTTGTAGCTCACCGCGCTGTCGGACAGCGGACCACCCAGCGGAATATTGATATTGAATGACCAGGAGCGGTCATTTTTTTGCTGGCCGCTGGTGCGGGTGTAGTAATAGCCCACGCCCCAGGAGATCCCTTTCCAGGCGCTGTAGAACCCAAGGTGCACCGTCTCATCCCGACTCTGCCGATGCCAGTACTCCTGCGACCAGGCGGAAACCGCCAGACTGCCCAGGCCACCAAGGCTTTGCGACACCGACAGCTCTTCCCGGCGACGCCGGTTGTCTACTTGCCCCTGGGCGCTTTCGAGGGCGCTGGCTTCGGCAAAATCGTAATAGCCGCTTGACGAGTAGCGATAGCTGGCGAGGCTGAACGCAGTGCCCGAGCTGACAAAATTTTTCTGATACTGAGCGCGCAGCGAATGGCCCGTATAGCGCTTGCCCGACGGCGTACGGGTGACGGCCTGGGTGACATCCCCTCCCAGCGATCCGAACTCGCCAAAACCGCGGCCCAGGCCCAGCGCCCACGCCTGATAGTCCCGGGCCAGCTGCGTACCACCGTAGAGGGTGAATCCCGCCGTCAAACCGTAGAACAAAGTGCCCTGCAGAAATTCCGGCGAGCGCACCGACTCCCCCCCGGAGTGGTAGCGGCCGGCGCTGAGACTGAATTTGCCGCGCCCTTCGCGCAGCATATATGGCACCGCGGAATAGGGCTGGGTAAAGGTACGCACCGCGCCATTGCTCTCGGTCACCTTCACCTCCAGATCGCCGCTCTGCGAGGTGGGGTAGAGATCGCTGATGGCGAACGCCCCCGGCGACACAAAGGTCTCGTAGATCACATACCCGTGCTGAGAGACGGTCACTTTGGCATTGCTGTGCGCCACGCCACGAATGGTGGGGGCAAAGCCGCGCTGGCTGTCCGGGAGCATTTCATCGTCAGACATCAGCTGGACGCCGCGAAACTGTATGCTGTCAAACACATCGCCGGTGGTATAGGTATCGCCGATCCGCAGCAAGCTCTTCAGCGAGCGGACATCGCGCTGCAGCCAGGTGCTCTGGGTATCCCAGTGCCGGCGCTGCTGGTCATACTGCATTGAGGAGATGTTGCGCAGTCGCCAGGCGCCCAGGTTGAGGCCGCTGCGTAAATTGAGATAGTTTGAGCGGCTGCTCTCCCCTTCGTCGGCGTTCTTTATTTGCGCGCCGGAAAAATAGTAATCGACAAACGCGGCCGGCACGCCATCGTCCCAGCGCGACGGATCGACATAGCCGCGGCTTTGCACGTTCATCGCCGCCTGGGGAATACTCAGCGTCAGGCGCTGGTTAGCGAAGCTGAACCGACTGCTGGCGTCGGGAATAAACTTCTCGATCCGGGTGAAGGTTTCGCCTTCATGCAGCGCTTGAAAGGCGGGAAACGCGCTGACGTTGACGCCATACTCCGCCAGCTGACCGGGCGTCAGCACCGGGCGCAGCTGCCCGCCATCGTCAACAAACGTGATATCAGCCTGACCCAGCTCCTGGTCATTAACCACCACGGTGACAGGATAAGTCCCCGGCTGCTGGCCGCCGGGTTTGGCGAAGTAGTGCAGATCGGAGGTTTGCTGCTGCGGGTCAGCAAACTCCAGCGCCGCCGGGTCAAAATAGTCGTCGGCCATCGCCCGGCTCAACGGACTGAGACAAAACATCATCGTCGGCACCGTCGCCAGCGCCACCGCCCGCCCGGCGGTAACGGGCAACAAGGCATACTCCCGCACCCTGGCTGTTGTTATTCTTTTCATGCTGGCGCCGTCCGGTAAGCTCATCAAAAAGGGGAATTACTGCTGGGCGAAATCGCTGACGCCGCCGTAGTCGTTAATCGCCCGCCATTTGACGGTGCCGTGCCCGCTCACCGGCCACGTTTTCTCGCCGAAGGGAGCCACCATGCCGGGATCGTCGATGCTTTGCCCGCCCACTTCGACGGCGTAAAAAGAGACGAAGTAGGGAGTGGGATTTATCACCGTCAGCCGACCGCCGGACTGGCTAAACTTCAGCTGCTGCCAGGCCTTTGCCGGGTCGCCCGCCAGGTCGTTGGGGCGATAGAAGATTTTGAATTTCGATTTAATATTCACCTGCAGCTTATTCACCTCGCCCTGAGGCGTCGGGGCGATACTTTTGACGTTCAGCCAGAAGACCGATTCACGGTCGCGGGGCAGCGAGGCGCCAATAAAGTTAATCCGCAGAACGTTATTTTGCTCCGGATCGAGACGGAACAAGGGCGGCGTTACAATGAAGGGCACCCTGGCCTTATCGTTTTCCGCGTAATTTTCCACCCACGACTGCACCAGATAGGGCGTATGGGTATCGGCATTGGTGACTGAAATAGCGGCTTCACGCTTCCCTTCCTGATAAATCACACGGGTTCCACCCATGACAATACCGGCCTGCGCTGCCGTGGTGCACAGCAGAAAAGCCGCAACGGCAATTATTTTCTTCATCATGACTTACCATCAGGTAAAAGTTGAACAGACAACAAAATAAAGCAGTGAATAACAGAGCCAGTACTCGACGGGATAATTAGCAAAAACAACTATACCGTCACGAATATATTTCGTGACTTCATGACAATTAACACTTTAGCTATCTGTAATTAATCAAGACGCAGTGGGCTGACTCTGAATAACGCGCAATTAGATCAGTTATAAATCATATTGAAATTAGCTGTACCGTCGGCTTTACCTGCCGTCACGGTCGCCGCGGTGGAGATATAGTCGGCGTAAAACTCGAGGTCGGCAGAGCCGGTGCCGCCGCTGGTACCCGGAGTGACCGTCTGTTTGGCTGACGTTTTACCGAGGCTGACAGCCGTCGACCGATCGTGCTCATACAGCTTAATCGCTACGCCGCTGGCGCCGCCGTTGATGGCCAGCAGGGAGTTATCAGACTGATCGCGCGCGCCGTCAAACAGCACGGCGACCGTAGTCACGCTGGCCGGGCAATCTTTCACTTTGATATGGAAGGGGGTTTTGGTGGTTTCAAAACCAGTGCCGGTAAAATAGTTGCTGGCCCATTTGCCCAGATCAACCTTCTGGCCATTAGAACTACTATCGACGTTGCAAGAGCTGTCGGTGATTGACCCATTGAAGATGACCTGCCCGCCGGCGCCTTCCGAACTGGTGCCCGAGTCAGGATTGATAGTGTTGGCCGCGGTAGCCTGCAAGGCTACGCCAGAAAGCAGCGCTCCTATGAGGATGGTTATAAAGCGAGGTTGTTTTTTCATTATTTATCTCATCGTTAACGAACATATTTTCCATCATCGACAATAGCCCCAAAGCTATCGCGAAACGGCTCGTCAGCTCCTCCCTGTAAATGTACGTTGCGTTCCTTCCGCAGGATATTAGGCACATCCCCCTCTACTCTGCCTTATTTCGCCAATAGATGGCCATGAATAACAAACAGAAGAAAAAAGAGTTATTTTGATGTGCGAAATAAATATATTACCCGAAGTATCAAAAGGCAACCCGGGAAGATATTAACTATAAGTTAATAGCTATGCTCGCCATATATTTAATTTTTGAAATGGCTTTTCAATGTTAATTTACATATCTATACAAAAGAAATTCAAATACCTTTAAACAACAACAGATCAATTCAATTAACAAATTTAAAGACAATTGTTCAAAAATTCGTCTTGTTTTATTGTGCGCTCGTCAGAGCGTACACAAAAATTAGGAATTTTCCTGGTATTAATATTCATAATTTCTACACAAACGACGCCAGGGTGCGCCACCTCCACCCGCTAACCCCTTATTATGGAAGTGTTTTTATTTTCAAGTGAAAGCCAATACATAAGTGACATAAATACATGGGCGCTGCCGCCGGCAAAATAGCCACCATCTTCACATGGTTATTTTGAAGTAAAAAAAAATCCGCAACCCGAATGGATTGCGGACTGAGGATCGGTCAGAAATGAGATGGACTTCAGAACAGGCCCAGCGGCGCGGTGCCGTAGCTCACCAGCAGGTTTTTGGTTTGCTGATAGGCATCCAGCGCCATCTTGTGCGTTTCCCGGCCGACGCCGGACTGTTTATAGCCGCCGAACGCCGCATGCGCCGGGTAGACATGATAGCAGTTGGTCCACACGCGACCGGCTTTAATGCCGCGACCCATGCGATAGGCGAGGTTGGTATCCCGCGTCCACACCCCGGCGCCGAGACCAAACTGGGTCTCATTGGCGATGGTCAGCGCTTCCGCTTCGTCCTTAAAGGTGGTCACCCCGATCACCGGCCCAAAGATCTCCTCCTGGAAGGAGCGCATATCGTTGCGACCTTTAATCAGCGTGGGCTGAATATAAAAACCATTATCCAGCGCCGGCGCGATAGCCGCCCGCTCGCCTCCGGTCAGAATTTGCCCACCCTCTTCCCGGGCAATCTGAATATAGGAGAGGATCTTGTCGAACTGCTGGCGGGAAGCCTGAGCGCCGATCATGGTGTCGGTATCTAGCGGATCGCCGCGGCGGATCTGCGCCACCTTCTCCATGACCCGTGCCATAAAGGGCTCATAGATGGATTCATGGATCAGCGCCCGCGACGGGCAGGTACAGACCTCACCCTGGTTGAAGAAGCCGAGCACCAGCCCCTCCACCGCCTTCTCAATAAATTCCTCTTCTCCGTCCATCACGTCGGCGAAGTAGATGTTGGGCGATTTCCCCCCCAGCTCGACGGTGCAGGGGATAATATTTTCCGCCGCGCAGGCGAGAATATGCCGCCCGACCGGCGTGGAGCCGGTAAACGCCAGCTTGGCGATACGCTTGCTGGTGGCCAGCGCCTCGCCCGCCTCTTTGCCGAAACCCTGCACCACGTTAAGCACCCCGGCCGGGAACAGATCGCCGATCAGCTCCAGCAGCAGGGTAATGCTTAGCGGCGTCTGTTCCGCCGGTTTGAGCACCACGCAGTTCCCCGCCGCCAGGGCCGGGGCCAGCTTCCACGCGGCCATCAGCAGCGGGAAGTTCCACGGGATAATCTGCCCGACCACCCCCAGCGGTTCATGGAAATGATAGGCCACCGTGGTTTCGTCAATCTCGGCGGTGCTTCCCTCCTGAGCGCGCAGGCAGCCGGCGAAGTAGCGAAAATGATCCACCGCCAGCGGCAGGTCAGCATTCAGGGTTTCGCGGATCGGTTTCCCATTGTCCCAGCTCTCCGCCACCGCCAGATATTCCAGATGCTGTTCAATACGATCGGCGACCTGTAGCAGCAGCCTGGAGCGCTGTTGCACTGAGGTTTTACCCCACGCCGGCGCCGCGCGATGGGCGGCGTCGAGGGCGAAGTCAATGTCTCTGGCATCCGAGCGGGGAAACTGCGCAATGTTGCTGCCGTCGACCGGCGAAGTATTCATAAAGAATTCACCGCTCAGCGGCTCGACAAATCTACCGTCAATAAAGTTGCCGTAAGCCGATTTAAATGAAACCACGGCGCCGGGCTGGCCAGGATGTGCATAACGCATCGCAAATCTCCTTCTGTAGGGTTGAGACGCAGCGGCATATTGATTTTTTAAATTTGCCGCCGAACGCTTCTCACTGTGCAGGGGTTATGCCAGTTTTTTATTTTCTTTAAATATTTTTATTTATTAATACGTTGCCTTCACTAACCGAGCAGATGGTCAGCCATCTGTCGCACGGGTTTCCACTTATGTGTTGCAAATCGCAACACCAAATAAACCAAATGGCTACAATATTGCAACACAGCAACATCGACCCAGAGGTGCCCTGTGGCAGGCAATCCCTTTCTTCTCGCACCAGAGGTTAATGCGAATCCCCTGCTGAGCGATTCGTGGTCTCGCTGCCAGCGCTACGGGCTGGATCCCGCCACCGAGGATTTTCCCCGCCTCGGCGCCGGCGAGCTGGCGGACCGGCTCGCCAGCCACCGCGGCCTGCAGCAGCTGGCGCAGCCGGTGGTGGAAGCCCTGTCGCGCCAGGTCGCAGACCTGCAGTCGGTGGTGATCCTTTCCGACCCCGACGGCCTGGTGCTGCATACTCTCGGCGATACCCAGGCGCTGCAAAAGGCCCAGCGCGTGGCGCTGGCTCCCGGCAATCTGTGGAGTGAAAGCGGGCGCGGGACCAACGCCATCGGCACCGCGCTGGCGATTGACGATGGCTGCGAGATCGATGGCCGTCAGCACTTTCTTACCCGCAACCAGAATCTGTACTGCGCGGCGATGCCGCTCCAGCGACCGGACGGAAGCATCGCCGGGGTGCTGGATATCTCCGGCCCGGCGAATTTTCCCCACCAGCACACCTTTGGCTGGGTAAAAGCGGCGGCAAAGCAAATTGAATATCTGTGGGTGAAACAGAGTCTGCATCCTGAGCAGTGGCTGATGAGACTGCACCGGCAGGTGGACAAACTCGACAGCGTCGAGGAGCTGCTGCTGGTCTTTTCCGACAACGTCCTCACCGCCGGCAACCGGCTGGCGATGCGCGAGTTCGGCCTGAGCGCGGCGCAGTTTGGCCAGCTCACCTTTGCCTCGCTTTTTCCGACGCTGACGCAAACGGCGGTCAGCGTCCCGCTGCCGCTGACCACGCCGCAGGGCCGCTACCATTATCGCCTGCGGGCGCCCACCCGCCGCCGGGTGGCGGTAAGCGCCCCGCCGGCCATGCATCTCCCCTTTACCAGTCCGCGCGAAGGCGAAAAGCTGCTGCGGCTGCTCAACGCCGGCATCGCCCTGTGCATTGAAGGAGAAACCGGCAGCGGCAAAGAGTATGTCAGCCGCACGTTGCACCGGCACAGCCGCTGGCGCAGCGGTAAATTTGTCGCCATTAACTGCGCCGCCATTCCGGAATCGCTGATCGAATCCGAGCTCTTCGGCTACCAGCCGGGGGCGTTTACCGGCGCCAGCAAAAATGGCTATATCGGTAAAATCCGCGAGGCTGACGGCGGGGTGCTGTTTCTTGATGAGATCGGCGATATGCCGCTGGCGCTGCAGACCCGCCTCCTGCGCGTCCTGCAGGAGAAAGAGGTCGCTCCGCTGGGCGCCAGCCGCAGCGTGCCGGTGAATTTCGCCTTGATCTGCGCCACCCACCGCAACCTGACCCAGCGGGTCAGCGCCGGAGAATTCCGTGAAGATCTGCTGTGGCGCCTGCGGGAATACGCCCTGGCGCTGCCTCCGCTGCGCGAGTGGCCGGCGCTGGAAACCTTTATCGCCACCCTGTGGCACGACCTGGGCGGTGCTTCACGCCGGGTGACGCTTTCAAACGCGCTGCTGGTTCACCTCAGCCAGCTGCCGTGGCCGGGAAACGTACGCCAGCTGCAGAGCGTCCTGAAGGTAATGCTGGCTCTCGCCGATGAGGGCGACACGCTGACGACCGACGCGCTGCCGGAGGCGTATCGCGCCGCGCCTGCGCCGTTGCCGCGCGGGGGATTGCAGGCCCGTGATGAGCAGTTGATTGTCGATACCCTGGCCAGGGTCAACGGCAACGTCAGCCGGGCGGCGCAGATACTGGGTATCGCCCGCAGCACGTTGTACCGCCGTGCCGCCCGTGCCGGACGGCCTCGTCGCTGAGGCTATGGCGTAAAGCGCGCCGGTAGCTTGCACGCTGTCGGGAAACCTCCGCCGCCATAGATGGCAGTTATTTCTCTCTGCGCTAACCAGGTGTTGCGGTAAGAGGTAGCCCTTCCCGCAGGGCATCGATCGCCGCCCGCGTTTTTTGCGGCAGCCACGGCCCCTCCGGCCATACCGCGTGGATGGCGAAACGCACCTGAGCGCTGGGCGCCAACACCTGCTGCAATGTCCCATCGGCAAGCGCCTGCGCCACCAGCCAGTCCGGCAGCCAGGCGATGCCCATCCCCTGCTGCACTGCCGCCGCGATGGCGGCAAAATCATCCTGTATCAGCCACGTCTGCGGACTGAAGCGCACTTCGCCCTGCTGCGGGTCATACAGTTGCCATTTTTGCAGCTGGCCGTTGTGCAGATAGCCGAGGGTACGGTGCTCGTTCAACCCGGCAATAGTCTGCGGCGCTGGCTGCTGGCGCAGGTACTCCGCCGCCGCGCACAGCACCATGCCGTGCTCTCCCAGCGCCCGGGCCCGCAGCGACCCGGTATCGGCCAGGCTCCCGATACGCACCGCAAGATCAAACCCCTCCTCCAGCAGATTGACCTGCCGGTCGCTGTAGTGGAGCTCGAGCTTCAGTAACGGATAGCGCTGGCTGAGGCGGAACAGCAGCGGTGCCACGCAGCGCTGGCCAAACAGCACCGGCAGCGACACCCGCAGCCGCCCCTGCACCTCATCTTTGCCGCGCTGCAGCGTCTCTTCGGCCTCGCGGATGCGCTCCAGCGCTTCCCGGCACTGGAGATAGAATTGCTCCCCCTCTTCCGTCAGCAGTTGCCGTCGGGTGGTACGCTGGAATAACGCCACGCCGAGACGCGCTTCCAGCCGGGCAATGGTTTTTCCCACCGCCGAACGCGTCACATGGAGGATCGCCGCCGCGCTGGCAAAGTTGCCGCTCTCGACCACGGTGACAAATACCGGGATCGCATTCAGATCGTCGCGCACAGATTGGTTCCTTACGGGATACAATAGGGAAAAATAATGTCACTCCTGAGACAAAAAAGACAGTGTTAGTCTTTGCTTCTATCTTTCATTTGAGGCACTCATCATGGCTAACGTTCTGGTTTTAAAATCCAGCATTAATGGCGAAACATCCCAGACCAATCAGTTGATTAACGAATTTCTCGCGGCGCGCCAGGCGGCGGGACACGGCGATCGGCTCATCGAACACGATCTCAGCGCCATGGCGCTGCCAACGCTGGATCGCCCCCTGTTCGCCGCCCTGCGCGGGGCAGTGGATCCGCAGCCTGCTATCCGCGAGGCGGTCGCCCTCTCCGACCAGCTTATCGCCGAGTTAAAGGCCAGCGACCTGCTGGTGATCGGCGCGCCGATGTATAACCTCAACGTCCCGACCGATCTAAAAAAATGGTTCGACCTCGTGGCGCGGGCACGGGAAACCTTTCGCTACACCGAGAGCTGGCCGCAGGGGCTGGTGGAGGGCGTCCGGGCGGTGGTCGTCAGCAGCCGCGGCGGTATTCACCAGGGAGAAACTACCGATGCCGTCACGCCCTATCTGCGCGCGGTACTGGGGCTGATGGGGATCCAGGAGGTGGAATTTATCTATGCCGAAGGGCTGGACAATCGCCCGCATGGTCGCGACGCCGGGATCGCCAGCGCCCGGGCGCAGATTGCCCGGCTCGCCGTTCCGGCCTGAGTCGTGAAGAAATTGTGCTGGCGCTGGCGGCCTTTTTATTTTAGAGTTATCTAAATTTAGACAAAGCTAAAATAAATGACCACACCTGAAGACCTGCAGGCCCGCGCCGGAGAAGCCGCCGCGCTGATGAAAGCGATGAGCAATCCTCACCGATTGCTGATCCTGTGCATGCTGTGCGATGCGCCCAGGGCCAGCGCCGGCGAACTCGCCCGGGCTACAGGCCTGAGCCCCTCCGCCACCTCGCAACACCTCGCGCGGATGCGTGACGAGGGGCTGATCGACAGCGAGCGCGACGCCCAGCGTATCCACTATTTCATCACCCACCCTGCGGTACAGCAGGTGATCAATACGCTGAAAACGCTCTATTGCCCGTGAGGATCCTATGACCATCGCCACCTTAACTCCCGCCGAGGCCCAGGCGCAGATTGCCCAGGGCGCCAGACTGATTGATATCCGCGATGCGGATGAATATGCGCGCGAACATATCCCCGATGCCGAGCTGGTGCCGCTCGCCACTCTGACCAGCGGTGCGCCCCTCAATGCCCGGGCCGGAGAGACGGTCATCTTTCACTGCCAGGCGGGTTCCCGGACGCAGAATAATGCGATTCGTCTGGCCGCGGCCGCCGCGCCGGCGCAGGCCTGCCTGCTGGCAGGAGGAATTCAGGCGTGGAAAGCCGCGGGGTTGCCGGTAGTGGAAGATTCATCGCAGCCGCTGCCGCTGATGCGCCAGGTGCAAATTGCCGCTGGCGTCCTGATTTTACTGGGGGTGCTGCTGGGCTATACCGTTAACGGCGGCTTTTTCCTGCTCAGCGGCGCGGTCGGCGCCGGGCTCACCTTCGCCGGCGTAACCGGCTTTTGCGGCATGGCGCGTCTGCTGGCGACCATGCCGTGGAACCGGCGCCAGGGGGTTAAAACGCGCTCCAGATAAGCCAGGCAATGCCGCCGAAGAGCAGCCATTTGACGATGTAATAGACCGTCTTATTCCATTTTTTCAACCGCTTACCAACAATACGGATCTGGTAAATATAGCGAAACGCCCGGTTAATCCCGCCGGTGCGATCGCCGATATCGTTGGGCGCCGAAGCGGCGCTCATCAGATGGCGTCCCAGCCAGTGGTTAACTTTCTGCGCCCAGCGGTAGCGCATCGGCCGTTCAATATCGCAGAACAGAATCAGGCGATTCTCACCACTGGTATTTTCCGCATAGTGGATATAGGTCTCGTCAAACAGCACGCCTTCTCCATCGCGCCAACTGTAACGCTGGCCATCCACCTCGATAAAGCATCGGTCATCGTTCGGCGTTGCCAGGCCCAGATGAAAGCGTAGCGAGCCGGCGTAGGGGTCGCGATGGCGCGGCAGACGGCTACCGTCCGGCAGAGTGGCAAACATGGCCGCTTTCACCGACGGGATATCGCGCAGCAGCGCGGTAGTTTGCGGACAGAGCTGGCTGGCGGAAGGATGGGCATCCTCATACCATTTCAGATAAAAGCGTTTCCAGCCGGTTTTGAAAAATGAGTTAAACCCGGCATCGTTATATTTATCGGCCGCTTTAATCTGCTCCAGCTGCTGAAGGTGGAGACCTTCGTCGCGAATAACCTGCCAGTTTTGCTGCAATATCGCCAGCTCGGGAAACATCTCCGGCCGCAGATAAGGCGTATTCGGCACGCGGGAAAATAAATACANAA
>NZ_JAZARW010000001.1:3297470-3321773 GCF_036233805.1 Klebsiella sp. EMBS2024
AGAAACNANAGCGCACCCGTCCGCGGTAATGGACATACAGTACAGCAATAACAATGATCAACAGAATGATATACTTCATGGTGTCTTTCCTGACCTGATTGGTGGTAACCCTACCCTCGCCGTCCCCCTTTCTCAGCAGCGGTATGGCGCCAGCAAAACATTAACAATGTTAATACATATAACTCCAAATTGTTTTAACAAAAAACAGCACGCCTGGTGTTCAGTGAGCGGGCGTNGAGCTATGGTTTAGGTTTATCCATGGTGTTAACAGTGAGGAGTGAATTATGTTTGCTGTCGGCGATCTGGTACAACCCCGAGCGGGCGGACCAAAACTGAAAGTGGTGGAAGTGCAAGGGGAGCAACTGGTGGTGGTTCAGGCCGCACAGGAGCAGGGAGAGCGCTATTCGCTGAAATCGGACGAGGTCACGCCGTATCAGGAAGAGGGAGACTTCGGCGTCTGCTAAAGCCCCTCGCTTAAAGTCGTAAGGCCAGGCCGGTGGGTCTCTCACCACCGGGCTGGCGCTGGCCCGAAGGCGTTAAATTAAAAAGCTATCCAGCGATTTACCCTGGGCGACAGCCTCGGCAATCGGCTTCGGCATTCTTCCCTGTCCGGTCCAGGTTTTCTCTGCGCCAGTATGATCGGTATAACGATATTTCGCCGGGCGCGGTTGACGCTTTTTGCCTCCCGCCTTTGGCGGCTGAATATCGGCCACCAGCTCGTCAGGAGAAATACCGTCGGCGCGCATCAGCTCAAGCCAGGTATTCACTTTCTCCTGATATTCAGCCTGCTGCTGAGCTGCCTGCTGCTGTTGCGTACGTTTTTCTTCAGTGACGATCCTGAGCTTTTCCAGCATCTCTTCAAGCACGTCAATGGAGAATTCACGGGACAGGGCACGCAGTGAACGGATATTATTCAGTTTGTGTAACATTGAAGACATAAAATTAAAAAATTCCAAATAGCAAATTAAAAGATACAACGCGGCAAGTGTAATAGAAACGTTTATTTATTTCCAGCCTTCGGCTGTCCAGATAAATATATAAGGTGGATATTAGCGGTTATCCCCTGGAACTATATTGGCAAATACCTGAGCCTTTTTCATAAGCACAGGCAAAAAAGAGAGTGAATAAATAAAAAAGGCAGAATGACGGGAAAAACCACCGTTCTCGCCAGGAATATTAGCTTTATGGTCAGCGGGTTACCTGCTGTTCATACGTGGCCGCACTGATACATACCTTTGGCCACAGTGAATAGTTAATCAGAAAATGGGAATAAAACAACAATTCGAAATTCAGAGTTTTTCACCATAAAAACGCGACTTACGGCATAAAAAATCCTAAAAGAGAGCGGAATCACACACTCGCGTGATGTTGCGCCATGGTTGGCTATCAGGCGCCGTTCCCTCGGCCAGTCTCGATTTCGCAATCAAGAGTAACACATTGATAAATATTGATATTTGCAAAAACAGGAATAAAAGTAGCGTAACGAACAAAAAACAAACCAGCGCAGAGTATTTTATCGACAAAAAGGCGATAAATAAAAATTTATAGCTAGTTGCCACTTTTAATGCAGAGATATACTCTACGCACATCAAAACAGGCAGCCCAAAAACGCTATACCAACGCGCATTTTTCGGCGTTAATGACTTCATTTTCGAGGAGCACTCCGATGTTCTCTGCGCACTCCCGCTTGCGGCATGCGGTTGCAGACACCTTTGCGATGGTGGTTTACTGCACCGTCGTCAACATGATGATCGAAATTTTTCTCTCTGGTATGACGTTTGAGCAGTCGTTATCGTCGCGTCTGGTGGCGATCCCGGTCAACATTATTATTGCCGTACCCTATGGGATTTATCGCGATTTCGCCATGCGTCAGGCCCGGCGCATCAGCCCGGCCAGGTGGATGAAAAATATGGCCGACGTGCTGGCCTACGTCACCTTTCAGTCGCCGGTGTATGTCGCTATTCTGTGGAGCGTGGGTGCTGACTGGCACCAGATTGTCGCCGCGGTGAGCTCGAACCTGGCGGTATCGATGATGATGGGCGCCGCCTACGGCTACTTCCTCGACTATTGCCGCCGCCTGTTCCGCGTGGCGCCCTATCAGCAGGCGAAGGCCTGACCAACGCGTTAGCAGCGACTGGCTCTGCCAGTCGCCTCTTCCCGCCAGCCCGCCTCGCCTGGATCCTTAAATGCCTATCGCCGTATTAATTCGTCGACATTGCCGGCTGGGCTTCGCCAAATAGCCCATTCAGAAAACGCTCAAGCGCCATGCGTGAGCTAAATCCATGCGGAATACCATAATGTTGTTGCGCATCCCCGGCTAAATACAGCGGAAACTGTTCATAATGATCACAGGTCTTGATATCTGAAGCCGGTTCGGCCAGCATATTGCTGCGCTCTTTTAACGCCGGATGAATAACTAACGCTGTTCGCCCCATGCGCGCTTCGCGGTTCACATAAACATAATTATCGCCGCGGCGATAGCCGTACGCTTTTTGCGTCACAACATCCATGGTGAAGCCGGCTTTTTCAAGAACACGCGCCACCTCATCGGGTCTTAAATACATACTGATTCCTCGTTATCTTTTACCGCACATTGACCTTACCTTATTCATTAAGGACAGTGCTTTCGGAAAATTCCAGAAACCACGACAGTAAGCATAATTCAAAATCTTGTCCTACACTTNNCTCACTCGATGGAATTAAGGGAGATAACGATGGCTAACCATGTGAACCGCAACAATTTTGACGAGAACGCTGAAGATATTCATAACGATGTCAGCCAATTAGCGGATACGCTGGAAGAGGTGCTGAAATCATGGGGCAGTGACGCCAAAGAGGAAGCGGAAGCGGCGCGTGTCAAAGCGCAGTCGCTGTTAAAAGAGACTCGTGCCCGCCTTAATGGCCACAACCGGGTGCAGCAGGCGGCGCTGGATGCGCGCCAGGCAGCGTGCGATGCGCTGGGCTGTGCCGATACCTACGTGCGCAATAAACCGTGGCACAGTGTGGGCGCCGCCGCCGCCGTCGGGGTATTTATTGGCGTATTGCTCAATTTACGTCGATAATAGCTTAAGCGTCGGCTGCCGCCGCGCGATTGGCGCGCGGTAGCCCGCGAGCTTTACGGAAGGCAATGAAGATAACAAATACGCGTCAGCCCCTGCGCGCCTCTGGCCGCAGGGGTTTTTCTGCTTCCCCGACTTAAGCGCCATCAAATCGCGATCGCCTCTCTCAGCCGTCGGGCAAGTCCGTCAGCCATCGCCGGCGAACGTATATTGGTAAAACTCATCAATAATCCCCCCTCGCCCGCGTNCGAATCCGCCAGTCGCTCAGCGCCTGCACCGCCAGCCCGGCCACAACCGCCCGCCGCGCGAGCAGCCGATCGTCGCCGCTGACCGACATAACCAGTTGAATTCCCCCCAGCTGCGGCGTGACCTGAAAGCCCTGCGCCTGCAGAGCCGACTCCAGCCACTGTCTACGCTGGCTATAGCTGGCGCGCATTTTCTTCAAATGACGCCAAAAATGTCCCTGCTGGATAAAATCCGCCAGCGTCTGCTGCCACAGGGTGGGAACGGTGCAGGATTGGCGCTCCGCGGTCTGGTGAAAACGCGCCACCAGCGGGGTCGGCACCACCAGCCAGGCGGTGCGCAGCGCCGGGAACATCGACTTACTGAAGGTGCCCGCGTAGATGACCCTCTGCGGCGCATCAAGGCTTTTCAGCGGCGGCAGCGGTTTGCCGTGATAGCGAAACTCGCTATCGTAATCGTCCTCAATGATCCACGCGTCGCGCTCCGCGGCCCACGCCAGCAGCTGGCGGCGTCGGGGAAGCGACAGCGCGACCCCCAGCGGACTCTGATGGGCTGGTGTGAGCAGGGCAAATCGCGCCTGCGGGTGATGACGCTGGCCCCAGCCGACGTCCATCCCTTCGTCGTCCACGGGAATCGCATCCACCGCCAGCTGCCCAGCCTCGACGACCGGCCGGATAAAGGGATACCCCGGATCTTCCATCCACATATGCTGTCCCGGCTGCGCCAGGGTACGCAGGATAAGATTCATGGAGGCGGCATAGCTGCCGGTGATCAACACCTGATCCGGCTGACAGTCGATACTGCGCGACAGGCGTAGATAATCGACGATAGCCTGGCGCAGAAGCGGATCGCCGCCGGGATCGCCGGGTGCAAGATCGAACCGCGACTGCGTCCGCAGCCGACGCCCCATCACCCGCGCCCACTGCCCGCGCGGAAAGAGATCCAGCGCCGGCAGCCCCATCTGAAACGGCAGCGGCTCCGTCGGCGCGGCCGGTTGCACTGGCGGTACCGGCGCCAGCTGGCGCGGGCTGAGCCGCTCGCTGACAAAGGTCCCCGCCTGCCCACGCCGCTCGAGCCATCCCTGGGCGACCAGCTCTCCCCAGGCGTTTTCGATGGTCGCCCGGGAGACGCCCTGCTCCTGAGCGTACACCCGGCTGGCGGGCAAACGGCTGCCCGGGGTCAGTTCGCCACGTTCAATCGCCGATTTCAACTGGCGGGCGATACGCTGATAAAGCGGGAGGTTAATCGCTTCCATTATGGTCTGCTTTTTTCATCAGAATATGGCTATCTTTTGCAGTCCATTATAGTGCTATTTTGGCTGCCGTCTTAGAGAGGAGAACACCATGAACCAATTACGTCAGCCATTCAGTGAACTGAGCCCGGAAGTCTATAAAGGGCTGGTACAGGCCAGCATCGCGCTGGAGAAAAGCGAGCTGGGCAACGCCCTGGTAGAGCTGGTTTATTTACGCGTCTCGCAGATCAACGGCTGCGCCTTCTGTCTTGAGAAACATAGCCAGGCGCTGCGCAAAGGCGGCATGGCGCAAAGCAAACTGGATGCCCTTGCGGGCTGGCGGGTAAGCGCCCACTTTACTCCGGCCGAACGCGCGGCGCTGGCATGGGCCGAGTCGGTCACCGACATTACCGCCAGCCATGCGGAAGATGAGGTTTACCTGCCGCTGCGCGAACATTTTACCCCGCGTCAGATAAGCGATCTGACCTTCGCCGTCAGTCTGATGAACGCCTTTAACCGCCTCGCCGTGGCCATGCGCCTGTAGTTCCGCACAGCCTCCCCCCTCCTCCGCCGATCTATCCCGGCGGGGGACCTGCTTGCCAAAAACGCTATATATTGAGTGGTTGAAGTTTTAAATAACTACATCTAGTATTTCCTTATCGAATGGCCCACTACGTTCGACGCTATGTTTAGCGCCGTGCTGTTATCTTAAATGGAAATACGAATCATGCGCATTATTATTTACACTCGAAATGACTGCGTGCAGTGCCATGCCACCCGGCGAGCCATGGAGAGCCGGGGACTGGCCTTTGAAATGGTCAACGTCGACCAGCAGCCGGATGCCGCCGACACCCTGCGCGAGCAGGGATTTCGCCAGCTGCCGGTGGTGATCGCCGGTGAGCTGCGCTGGAGCGGCTTCCGCCCGGATATGATCAATCGCCTGCGCCCCTCCTTTACGGCGGCCAGCGCATGAGCCTCATCGTCTACTTCTCCAGCCGTTCGGAGAATACCCATCGCTTTGTGCAGCGCCTGGGGCTGCCGGCGGTGCGCATCCCGCTGAACGAGCGTGAACATCTGCGGGTAGACGAGCCCTATATTCTCATCGTTCCCAGCTATGGCGGCGGCGGCACCGCCGGCGCGGTACCGCGTCAGGCGATCCGCTTTTTAAACGACGTGCATAACCGCCAGCTGATCCGCGGAGTGATTGCCGCCGGCAATCGCAACTTTGGCGACGGCTGGGGGCGTGCCGGAGATGTCATCGCGCAAAAATGCGCCGTGCCCTATCTCTACCGCTTCGAGCTGATGGGAACCCCCGACGATATCAACACCGTGCGTAAAGGAGTCAGCGAATTTTGGCAACGACAACCGCAGAACGTATAACCGCCGCCGTGGATTTTCACGCCCTCAACGCGATGCTGAATTTGTACGACAGCGAGGGCCGCATCCCGTTTGAGAAAGATCGCCAGGCGGTTGAGGCCTTTATGGCGACCCAGGTTCAGCCCAACGCCCTCACCTTCCCCAGCCAGGAGGATAAGCTCAGCTGGCTCGTCAGCGAGGGCTATTACGATCCGCAGGTGCTGGCCGGCTATGACCGCGGGTTTGTGCTGGCGTTGTTCGCCCATGCCCGGCGCGCTCCGTTTCGCTTTCAGACCTTCCTCGGCGCCTGGAAGTTCTATACCAGCTATGCGCTGAAGACCTTTGACGGCAAGCACTACCTCGAGGATTTCGCCGAACGCAGCGTGATGGTGGCCCTGACGCTGGCCCGGGGCGATGAACAGCAGGCGCGGCAGCTGACGGAGGAGATACTCAGCGGCCGCTTTCAGCCCGCCACACCGACCTTCCTTAACGCTGGCAAACAGCAGCGCGGGGAGCTGATCTCCTGCTTCCTGCTGCGTATTGAGGATAATATGGAGTCCATCGGCCGGGCGGTGAACTCGGCGCTACAGCTGTCGAAGCGCGGCGGCGGGGTGGCCTTTTTACTCTCCAACCTGCGCGAGGCCGGGGCGCCGATCAAGCGCATCGAAAACCAGTCTTCTGGGGTGGTGCCGGTGATGAAGATGCTGGAGGACGCCTTCTCCTATGCCAATCAGCTCGGCGCCCGCCAGGGGGCGGGTGCGGTCTGGCTGCATGTTCACCATCCCGATATTTTACGCTTTCTTGATACCCGGCGTGAAAATGCCGATGAGAAAATCCGCATCAAAACCTTGTCGCTGGGGGTGGTGATCCCTGATATCACCTTCCAGCTGGCGAAAGAAGATGCGCAGATGGCCCTGTTCTCGCCTTATGACGTCGAGCGGCTGTACGGCAAACCTTTCGCCGATTGCGCCATCGGCGACCTCTATCCGCAGCTGGTGGCCGACGAGCGGGTCCGCAAGCGCTGGATCCGCGCCCGCGACCTGTTCCAGCGCCTGGCGGAGATCCAGTTTGAATCCGGCTACCCGTACATCATGTTTGAAGACACCGTGAACCGCGCCAGTCCGGTGGCCGGGCGGGTCACCATGAGCAATCTGTGTTCGGAGATCCTGCAGGTCAGTACGCCGTCCGCCTATAATGAAGACCTCAGCTATGCGCATATCGGGGAAGATATCTCCTGCAACCTCGGCTCGCTGAACATCGCCCATACCATGGACTCGCCGGATTTCGGCCGCACAATCGCCACCGCGGTGCGCGCCCTGACCGCCGTGTCCGACATGAGCGACATTCAGTCGGTTCCCTCGGTGGCGGCCGGCAACGCGGCCTCCCACGCCATCGGCCTGGGGCAGATGAATCTGCACGGTTACCTGGCGCGGGAAGGCATTGCCTACGGCAGCCCGGAGGGGCTGGACTTCACCAATATCTACTTCTACACCGTGACCTGGCACGCGCTGCACACCTCGATGCAGCTGGCCCGCGAGCGCGGCCAGCGCTTCGCCGGCTTCGAGCAGTCGCGCTACGCCAGCGGGGCGTACTTCGACAAATATCTGCAGGAGGAGTGGCAGCCGAAAACCGAACGGGTGCGCACGCTGTTCGCCCGCGCCGGCATCTCTCTGCCCGACCGGGAAAGCTGGCGCCAGCTGCGCGACGATGTCATGCGCTATGGCATCTACAATCGCTATCTGCAGGCGGTGCCGCCCACCGGCTCGATCTCGTACATCAACCATGCCACCTCCAGCATTCACCCGATCGTCTCGAAGATTGAGATCCGCAAAGAGGGGAAAACCGGGCGGGTGTACTACCCCGCGCCATTTATGAATAACGACAATCTGGCCCTCTACCAGGATGCGTATGAGATAGGGCCGGAGAAGATCATTGACACTTACGCCGAGGCGACGCGCCACGTCGACCAGGGGCTGTCGCTGACCCTGTTCTTCCCCGATACCGCCACCACCCGCGATATCAACAAGGCGCAAATTTACGCCTGGAAGAAAGGCATCAAGACGCTCTACTACATCCGTCTGCGCCAGCTGGCGCTGGAAGGCACTGAAATTGAAGGCTGCGTGTCCTGCGCGCTGTAAGGAGAACAGGATGACCCATTTAACGCGCGTCAGCGCAATCAACTGGAACCGCATTGATGACGATAAAGATCTTGAGGTCTGGAACCGTCTCACCAGCAACTTCTGGCTGCCGGAGAAAGTGCCGCTGTCGAACGACATTCCCGCCTGGCAAACCCTCAGCGCGGCGGAGCAGCAGTTGACCATTCGCGTCTTTACCGGATTGACCCTGCTTGACACCATTCAGAACACCGTCGGCGCCCCGGCGCTAATGGCGGACGCCTTAACCCCGCATGAGGAGGCGGTGCTGTCGAACATCAGCTTTATGGAGGCGGTTCATGCCCGCTCTTACAGCTCCATCTTTTCCACGCTGTGCCACAGCAAGGAGGTGGATGCCGCCTTCGCCTGGAGCGAAAGCTGTGATCCCCTGCAGCGCAAGGCGCAGCTGATGCTGGGTTACTATCAGGCCGACGAGCCGCTGAAGAAAAAAATCGCCAGCGTGTTCCTCGAATCCTTTCTCTTCTACTCCGGCTTCTGGCTGCCGATGTACTTCTCCAGCCGGGGAAAGCTGACCAACACTGCGGATCTGATCCGCCTGATCATTCGCGATGAAGCGGTGCATGGCTATTACATCGGCTACAAGTACCAGAAAGGACTGGAGATCGTCAGCCCCGGCAAGCGCGAAGAATTGAAAAATTTCGCCCTCGATCTGCTGATGGATCTTTACGACAACGAACTGGCCTACAGCCGGGAGCTGTACGGCGAGAGCGGCTGGTTCGACGACGTCAGCGCTTTCCTGTGCTACAACGCCAACAAAGCGCTGATGAACCTCGGCTACGAGGCGCTGTTCCCGGCGGAGATGGCGGCGGTCAATCCGGCAATCCTCGCAGCGCTGTCGCCCAACGCCGACGAAAACCATGACTTTTTCTCCGGTTCCGGCTCCTCCTACGTGATAGGAAAAATGGAAGAGACCGCCGACGACGATTGGGACTTTTAACCGTACTTTCACCAGGAATATCGCAGGCGGATTCCTGGTGATTAATTTCACAAAATAGCGTTTAATCCACCAAATATTCTCTCCATGACCTAACCGTCATCACTTCGTCATATTTAGCAGAAAACCGGTCCATTTCAGTCGAATTATCCAAAGATAATCAAAAAATATTACCAACAACAAATTACCGCCCAGCCCTTATATCACGGGGGCTTAGCCACAGTTGCCCCCATCTGATTTTGCCGAGAGTTTGCCATTGAGGGTTGTCACAGAATCTGAGTATGTTAGGGTGTAAAAAGATCATAATCACCATCGGGTATCATATCGCAATAAACAAATAACAGGAACTTCTCTATTGCATGGCAATTAAATTAGAAATAAAAAATCTTTATAAGATATTTGGCGAGCATCCACACCGTGCTTTCAAATATATTGAGAAAGGACTCAACAAAGCGCAAATACTGGAAAAAACGGGGCTGTCGCTTGGCGTCAAAGACGCCAGTCTGGCCATTGAAGAAGGCGAGATATTCGTCATCATGGGGCTCTCCGGCTCGGGGAAATCCACCATGGTTCGCCTTCTCAATCGCCTGATTGAACCCACCCGCGGCCAGGTGCTGATTGACGGGGTCGATATCGCCAAAATGTCGGATGCCGAGCTGCGCGAGGTGCGTCGCAAGAAAATTGCGATGGTTTTTCAGTCCTTTGCGCTGATGCCGCACATGAGCGTGCTCGATAACACGGCGTTTGGCATGGCGCTTGCCGGCGTTCCCGCCGCCGAACGAGAGCAAAAAGCCCGGGAGGCGCTGCGTCAGGTGGGGCTGGAGAATTATGCCCACGCCTGGCCGGATGAACTCTCCGGCGGCATGCGCCAGCGCGTCGGTTTAGCTCGCGCCCTGGCGATTAATCCCGATATTCTGTTAATGGATGAAGCCTTCTCTGCGCTCGATCCGCTCATTCGTACCGAAATGCAGGATGAGCTCATCAAATTACAGGCGAAGCATCAACGCACTATCGTCTTTATTTCCCATGACCTTGATGAAGCCATGCGAATTGGCGATCGTATCGCCATTATGCAAAATGGCGAAGTGGTCCAGGTCGGCACTCCGGATGAAATATTAAATAATCCGGCCAATGATTATGTGCGCACCTTCTTCCGCGGCGTGGATATTAGCCAGGTATTCAGCGCGAAAGATATTGCCCGCCGCAGCCCGGTTGGCCTGATTCGTAAAACGCCTGGTTTTGGCCCCCGTTCGGCGCTGAAATTATTACAGGATGAAGACCGGGAATATGGCTATGTCATAGAGCGCGGTAATCGCTTTGTCGGGATTGTCTCGATTGATTCTCTGAAAACAGCCCTCAGCGCCGGGCAGGGGATCGAGGCGGCGCTGATTGACGCCCCGCTGGCGGTGGAAGCGCAAACCCCGCTCAGCGATCTGCTCTCCCACGTCGGCCACGCTCCGTGCGCCGTGCCGGTAGTGGATGAAGAACAACAATATATTGGCATCATTTCCAAACGGATGTTGCTCCAGGCTTTAGATCGCGAGGGGGTGAATCATGGCTGATCAGACCAACCCGTGGGGCAGCGCCCCGTCAACCGACAGCGCCGCGCAGGCTGCCGACGCCTGGGGTGGCGCCTCTACTGCCGCGCCGGCTAATGGCGGCGGCGCCGACTGGCTGCACAGCGCCCCGGCGCCGCAGCCGGAACAGTTCAATATCATGGATCCGTTCCATAAGACCCTGATCCCGCTCGACAGCTGGGTGACCCACGCCATCGACTGGATCGTGCTGCACTTCCGTCCGCTGTTCCAGGGGATCCGCGTGCCGATCGACTACATCCTCAGCGCCTTCCAGCAGCTGCTGTTGGGGATGCCGGCGCCGGTGGCGATTATCGTCTTCGCGCTAATCGCCTGGCAGATCTCCAGCCTCGGCATGGGGGTCGCCACTCTGGTATCGCTGATTGCCATCGGCGCCATCGGCGCGTGGTCGCAAGCCATGGTCACTCTGGCGCTGGTCCTCACCGCCCTGCTGTTCTGCATGGTTATCGGCTTGCCGCTGGGGATCTGGCTAGCGCGCAGCCCGCGGGCGGCGAAAATCATCCGCCCGCTGTTGGATGCCATGCAGACCACGCCGGCGTTCGTCTATCTGGTGCCGATCGTGATGCTGTTCGGCATCGGCAACGTACCGGGCGTGGTGGTGACGATTATCTTCGCCCTGCCGCCGATCGTCCGTCTGACCATCCTCGGGATAAACCAGGTGCCTGCGGATCTGATCGAAGCGTCGCGCTCATTTGGCGCCAGCCCGCGCCAGCTGCTGTTTAAGGTGCAGCTGCCGCTGGCCATGCCCACCATTATGGCCGGGGTTAACCAGACCCTGATGCTGGCCCTGTCGATGGTAGTGATCGCCTCGATGATCGCCGTCGGCGGCCTCGGCCAGATGGTGCTGCGCGGTATCGGCCGCCTGGATATGGGCCTGGCGACCGTCGGCGGGGTGGGGATCGTGATCCTGGCGATTATTCTTGACCGCCTCACCCAGGCCGTCGGTCGCGACGCCCGCAGTCGCGGCAACCGCCGCTGGTACACCACCGGCCCGCTGGGGCTTATCACTCGCCCTTTCTGTCGATAAGTCGATAACAGCGCCGCTCCCCGACACCAGCCGATGCCCGGGAGCGGCCCTTCCCGTTAAACAATAAGAGGAACCACCATGCGACATAGTACGATGTTGGCCACCGCCGCCTTTGCCACCCTGCTCGCCACCAGCGCCTTCGCCGCCGACCTGCCGGGTAAAGGGATTACGGTGAAGCCCGCTCAGAGCACTATCTCCGAAGAGAGCTTCCAGACCCTGCTGGTCAGTCGCGCGCTGGAGAAGCTGGGCTACACCGTCGAGAAACCCAGCGAAGTGGACTATAACGTTGCCTATACGTCGATTGCCGCCGGAGATACCACCTTTATCGCCACCAACTGGCAACCGCTGCACGATGACATGTACGCCGCGGCGGGCGGTTATAACAAATTCTATCGCAAAGGAGTGTACGTCTCAGGCGCCGCCCAGGGCTATTTGATCGACAAAAAAACCGCTGAGCAGTACCACATCACCTCCATCGATCAGCTCAAAGATCCGCAGATCGCCAAACTGTTTGATACCAACAATGACGGTAAAGCGGATCTCACCGGCTGTACCCCAGGATGGGGCTGCGAAGCAGTGATTAACCATCAGATTGACGCCTATGGCCTGAGCAAAACCGTCACCCATAACCAGGGCAACTACGCGGCGATGATGGCCGACACCATTGCCCGGTATAAAGAGGGTAAACCGGTGCTCTACTACACCTGGACGCCGTACTGGGTTAGCGACGTGCTGAAGCCTGGCAAGGACGTCGTCTGGCTGCAGGTGCCGTTCTCCTCCCTTCCGGGCGAGCAGAAAAACATCGACACCAAACTGGCCAACGGCGCCAACTATGGCTTCCCGGTGAACACCATGCACATCGTCGCTAACAAAGCCTGGGCGGAGAAAAATCCGGCCGCCGCCACTCTGTTTAGCATCATGAAGCTGCCGATCGCCGACATCAACGCCGAGAATGCGATGATGCATGAAGGCCATGCTTCCGAAGCCGACATTAACGGCCACGTTGATGGCTGGATCAAAGCCCACCAGCCGCTGTTCGACAGCTGGGTGAAAACCGCCCTCGCCGCGCAGCAGTAAACCCGCTCACGGATAAGGCCCAGCGCCTTATCCGGCCCCCTTGNNNNCTTTCTCGTGGCCAGGTCATAGAAAAGCGATTCCAGGAATTTCCATA
Source organism: Klebsiella sp. EMBS2024 (assembly GCF_036233805.1). Lineage (NCBI taxonomy): Bacteria > Pseudomonadati > Pseudomonadota > Gammaproteobacteria > Enterobacterales > Enterobacteriaceae > Klebsiella > Klebsiella sp. EMBS2024. The sequence goes on from NZ_JAZARW010000001.1 coordinate 3,310,261, forward strand.
GTGTTAAGGCGCATCGCGCTCTGTTAAGGTGGAGACATCGGTCAAATTGACACCTTCACATGGATCCAGCGATAAGTTATTCATATGGAAAACCCCGCGCCCTTAACCTGTGCCTTACCTGAACGCGTCGCCACCGTCGGCGAAGGCATCAAAGACAGTCTCCCCATCGTTATCAGCTACCTTCCGGTGGCATTCGCATTCGGACTCAATGCCACCCGGCTGGGCTTCACCCCGCTGGAAAGCCTGTTCTTCTCCTGCATTATTTACGCCGGCGCCAGCCAGTTTGTGATCACCGCCATGTTGGCCGCCGGCAGTTCGCTGTGGGTCGCCGCCCTGACGGTGATGGCGATGGATGTCCGCCACGTGCTGTATGGCCCCTCATTGCGCAGCCGCATTCGCTCAGCGCTGGATAAAAAGAAAACCGCCCTCTGGGCCTTCGGCCTGACCGATGAGGTTTTCGCCGCCGCTACCGCCAGGCTGGTTCGCGATAACCGCCGCTGGAGCGAAAACTGGATGCTCGGTCTCGCTTTTACCTCGTGGGCATCGTGGGTGTGCGGCACGCTGGCCGGCGCCTGGTCCGGCAACGGCCTGTTGGTGGATTATCCGGCGGTGGAAGCCGCCCTCGGCTTTATGCTGCCGGCGCTGTTTATGAGCTTCCTGCTGGCCTCTTTCCAGCGTCAGCAGTCACTCTGCGTCACGGCGGCGCTGGCGGGCGCGCTGGGCGGCATTTTGTTATTTTCCATTCCGGCGGCGATCCTCGCCGGAATTGTCTGCGGGTGTCTGACGGCGCTGCTTCAGGCCATGCTCAAGGGGATGCCGGATGAACAGTGAAGTCCTTCTGCTCGGGGTGATAGTCGGCGGCGTCAACTATCTCTTTCGCTATCTTCCTCTGCGTTTGCGCGTCGGCCACGCCCGTCCTGCCCGCCGCGGCCCGGTCAGCGTGCTGCTGGATACCATTGGCATCGCCTCGATTTGCGCGCTGCTGGTGGTCTCCAGCGTGCCGGAGATCCTCGCCGATGCCCATCGCCTGGCGCCGACGCTGACCGGCTTCCTGGTGCTGGGGGCCGCCTTCTGGAAAACCCGCAGCATCATTATCCCGACCCTGCTGTCGGCGTTTGCCTATGGTCTGGCATGGAAAATCACCAACGGGCTCTAAGCTTTACGTATCAATTTTGGTCAATAATTCATTTGATTTATTTGTCACAATAGTTATTATATCGGCTGTAATTAATGAGGTCATACCCAAATGGATAGTTCGTTTACTCCCATTGAGCAAATGCTCAAGTTTCGCGCCAGCCGCCATGAAGATTTCCCGTTTCAGGAGATCCTGTTAACTCGTCTTTGCATGCATATGCAAGGTAAGCTGCTGGAAAATCGCAATAAAATGCTCAAAGCGCAGGGAATTAACGAGACATTATTTATGGCGCTGATTACGCTGGAGTCACAGGAAAACCACAGCATCCAGCCGTCCGAGCTGAGCTGTGCGCTGGGCTCGTCACGTACCAACGCCACCCGTATCGCTGATGAACTGGAAAAACGCGGCTGGATTGAGCGCCGCGAGAGCGATAACGATCGTCGCTGTTTGCATCTGCAACTGACCGAAAAGGGCCATCAGTTTTTGCGTGAAGTCCTGCCGCCGCAGCATAACTGCCTGCATCAGCTGTGGTCTTCACTTAGCACCAGCGAAAAAGATCAGCTCGAACACATCACCCGCAAACTCCTGAGCCGCCTTGATCAGATGGAAGAAGAAGGCGTGCTAGCGGACTCTCTACGCTAAGGGCGGCGTCGCTCAGCCCATTTTTACGTTGCAAGGAAAACAGCCAGGCCAGCAGATCTCTGCTGGCCTTTCTGATAAACAGGTCGGCTCAGCCGATGTGAAATAATAAGATCGTGGAGAATAACATGAGTGCAAATGCGGAGAGCCAAACCCCGCAGCAACCAGGCAGCAAAAAAGGAAAGCGTAAAGGCGCCCTTCTGTTGCTGACATTGCTCTTCATTATTATTGCCGTGGCATATGGGATTTACTGGTTTCTGGTACTGCGTCACTACGAAGAGACCGACGATGCCTACGTAGCAGGGAATCAGGTACAAATTATGGCTCAGGTCGCGGGCAGCGTGACCAAAGTCTGGGCTGACAACACGGACTACGTGCAGAAAGGCGATCCGCTGGTCACGCTCGATCGGACCGATGCCCAACAGGCGTTTGAAAAGGCTAAGACCCAACTGGCCGCCAGCGTCCGTCAGACCCGCCAGCAGATGATCAACAGCAAGCAGCTGCAGGCAAATATCGACGTCAAAAAAACCGCCCTCGCCCAGGCGCAGGCTGACCTGAACCGCCGCATCCCGCTGGGCGCCGCGAACCTCATTGGCCGCGAAGAGCTGCAGCACGCCCGCGATACCGTCGCCAGCGCACAGGCCGAACTCGACGTGGCAATCCAGCAGTACAACGCCAACCAGGCGATCGTGCTGGGCACCAGGCTGGAACAGCAGCCGGCGGTGCTCCAGGCGGCCACTGAAGTGCGTAACGCCTGGCTGGCCCTGCAGCGTACGCAGATCGTCAGCCCGATTAGCGGCTACGTTTCCCGTCGCTCGGTACAGCCTGGCGCGCAGATCGGCACCACCACGCCGCTGATGGCGGTGGTCCCGGCGACCAACCTGTGGATCGATGCTAACTTTAAAGAGACTCAGCTGGCGCATATGCGTATCGGCCAGCCGGCCACTGTGATCAGCGATATCTATGGCGATGACGTGAAATACACCGGTAAAGTGGTCGGTCTGGATATGGGCACCGGCAGCGCCTTCTCTCTGCTGCCGGCGCAGAATGCCACCGGCAACTGGATCAAAGTGGTACAGCGTCTGCCGGTTCGTATCGAGCTGGATGAAAAACAACTAGCGGAACACCCGCTGCGCATCGGCCTCTCGACGCTGGTGGAAGTCAACACCACCGATCGCGATGGTGAAATGCTGGCCAGCCAGGTGCGGAGCTCCCCGGTTTACGAGAGCAATGCCCGTGAAATCGCTCTCGATCCGGTTAATAAGCTGATAGACGAGATCATTCAGGCCAACGCCGGATAATTCGGGGTGAGTGTAATGCAACAGCAAAAACCGCTGGAAGGCGCGCAGCTGGTCATTATGACCATTGCGCTGTCGCTCGCGACGTTCATGCAGGTGCTGGATTCCACTATCGCCAACGTGGCGATCCCGACCATTGCCGGCAACCTTGGCTCGTCGCTGAGCCAGGGGACCTGGGTCATCACCTCGTTCGGGGTCGCTAACGCCATCTCCATCCCGATCACCGGCTGGCTGGCCAAGCGCGTCGGCGAGGTGAAGCTGTTCCTGTGGTCAACCACCGCCTTCGCCATTGCCTCCTGGGCCTGCGGCGTCTCCAACAGCCTGACGATGCTGATTTTCTTCCGCGTCATTCAGGGGATCGTCGCCGGACCGCTGATCCCGCTGTCGCAAAGTCTGCTGCTCAGCAACTATCCCCCGGCGAAGCGCTCTATCGCTCTGGCGCTGTGGTCAATGACGGTGATTGTCGCGCCCATCTGCGGTCCGATCCTCGGCGGCTATATCAGCGATAACTATCACTGGGGCTGGATCTTCTTTATCAACGTGCCCATTGGCGTGGCGGTGGTGCTGATGACCCTGCAGACCCTGCGCAACCGGGAAACCAAAACCGAACAGCGGCGGATCGACGGCGTCGGTCTGGCGCTGCTGATCATCGGTATCGGTAGCCTGCAGGTGATGCTGGACCGGGGTAAAGAGCTGGACTGGTTCTCCTCCAATGAGATTATCATTCTGACCATCGTGGCGGTGGTGGCGATAAGCTTCCTGATCGTCTGGGAGCTAACCGACGATAACCCGATTGTCGATCTGTCGCTATTTAAGTCGCGCAACTTCACCATCGGCTGCCTCTGTATCAGTCTGGCCTATATGCTCTACTTCGGCGCCATCGTACTGCTGCCGCAGCTGTTGCAGGAGGTATACGGCTACACCGCGACCTGGGCCGGCCTGGCGTCGGCGCCGGTGGGGGTGATCCCGGTCATTCTGTCGCCGATTATCGGCCGCTTCGCGCATAAGCTCGACATGCGGCGGCTGGTCACCTTCAGCTTTATTATGTACGCGGTCTGCTTCTACTGGCGCGCCTGGACCTTCGAACCGGGGATGGACTTTGGCGCCTCGGCGTGGCCACAGTTTATCCAGGGCTTCGCGGTGGCCTGCTTCTTCATGCCGTTGACCACCATCACCCTCTCCGGCCTGCCGCCGGAGCGGCTGGCGGCGGCGTCGAGCCTGTCGAACTTCACCCGTACCCTTGCCGGCTCCATCGGGACCTCGATCACCACCACCCTGTGGACCAACCGCGAGGCGCTGCATCATGCGCAGCTCACCGAATCGGTGACCCCCTTTAACCCCAACGCGCAGCAGATATACGATCAGCTGCAGGGCATGGGAATGACGCAGCAGCAGGCGTCCGGCTGGATAGCGCAGCAGATAACCAACCAGGGGCTGATTATCTCCGCCAACGAAATCTTCTGGATTTCTGCGGCTATTTTCATCCTGCTGTTGGGGCTGGTGTGGTTCGCCAGACCACCGTTCAGCGCCGGCGGAGGCGGCGGCGGCGCGCACTAAGCCTCACATAAAGGGACCTCCGGGTCCCTTTTTTACGGCGTCAGGTTGTCCATTTCTCGCTAGTTTCTGTCTCGTTTGCGAAAGCCCGTCACCCTGCGCTCGGGCAGGATAAAGGCTGACCATTAAGGAGAACACTATGCTGAGCCATCCTGCTGAAAAGTACCGTCCCTATCCGCCGATCGCCCTGCCTGACCGCCGCTGGCCAGACCGGCAAATCAGTCACGCCCCGCGCTGGCTGTCGACTGACCTGCGCGACGGCAACCAGGCGCTGGCGGAGCCCATGGACAGCGCCCGCAAACTGCAGTTCTGGGATCTGCTGCTGGAGTGCGGCTTTAAAGAGATTGAAGTCGCCTTCCCTTCCGCCTCACAAACCGATTTCAACTTTGTCCGCCAGCTGATTGACGAACAGCGCATCCCGGAGGATGTCACCATCCAGGTGCTGACCCAGGCGCGAGACCCGCTGATCCTGCGCACCTTTGAGGCGCTGCGCGGCGCCCGCCGGGCTACCGTCCACCTCTACAATGCCACCGCGCCGCTGTTCCGCGAGCTGGTTTTCGGCATGGACAAGGCCGAGGTGATCGCCCTCGCGACCCGCGCCACCCGGCTTATCCGTCAGCAGTGCGAACAGCAGCCGGAGACCCGCTGGCAATATGAATATTCGCCTGAAACCTTCTGCTTCACCGAGCCCGAGTTTGCGCTTGAGATTTGCGAAGCGGTGGCGGATGTCTGGCAGCCCTGCGCCGAGCGACCGATGATCGTCAATCTGCCGGCGACGGTGGAAGTCAACACCCCCAACGTCTATGCCGATCAGATCGAGTATTTTTGCCGCCACTTCTCCCGCCGCGGCGAGGTCTGCATCAGCGTGCACCCGCATAACGATCGCGGCACCGGCGTCGCCAGCGCCGAGCTGGCGGTGATGGCCGGCGCCGATCGGGTAGAAGGCTGCCTGTTTGGCAACGGCGAACGCACCGGCAACGTCTGTCTGGTGACTTTGGCGATGAACCTCTACAGCCAGGGCATCGACCCTGAGCTTCGCTTCGAGCAGATGAACCGGGTGGTGGAGGTGGTGGAAAACTGCAACCAGATCCCCGTTCACCCGCGCCACCCGTGGGCGGGAAGTCTGGCTTACACCGCCTTCTCCGGCTCCCATCAGGATGCGATCAAAAAAGGGTTTGATGCCCGTCAGCCTGGCGATCCGTGGCAGATGCCCTACCTGCCCATTGACCCGCAGGATATTGGCTGCAGCTATGAGGCGGTGATCCGCGTCAACAGCCAGTCGGGGAAGAGCGGCAGCGCCTGGCTTATCGAACAAAATCATGGTCTGAAACTGCCCCGCGGGCTGCAGCAGGAGTTCAGCCAGCACGTTCAGCAGGCCACCGATAGCGACGGCAAAGAGATGACCCACCATGCGCTGTGGCAGCTGTTCCGCACGCGCTACGGGCTGCAGGCGCAGCCGGCGCTGACGCTGCTCGATTATCAGAGCGCCAGCCAGCAGGATGGCCAGCTTTCCCTGCAGGCAACGCTGCGTCACCACGGCGAAACCCGACGCCTGCAGGGCCAGGGCAACGGCCTGCTCTCCGCCGCAGCCAGCGGGCTCAGCGCGCTGTTTCGGCAGCCGTTTATGATCAAGGACTATCATGAGCATACCCTCGGCGCGCGCAGCGACAGCCGGTCGGTGGCCTATATCCGCTGCGTTTTTCCGCAAGGAGAAAGCTACTGGGGCGTGGGTATCGATAATGACGTGGCGCGCGCCTCGCTGCAGGCGCTGTGCAATGCGCTCAGCGCCGCCGATCAGGCCGGGGGACGAAAATAGTCGCTGGGGGCGACGCCCATCACCCGACGAAACATGGCGCTGAAGGCGCTGTGGCTACCGTAGCCCAGCTCCAGCGCCACCCGCAGCACGGAGTGGCCCTGCGCCAGGCGCACCAGCGCTTCCATTAGCTTCGCCCGGCGCACCCACTCGCTCCACGTCAGGCTAGTCTGCTGCTGAAAATGGCGGTTTAGGGTTCGCTCGCTCATGCTGCACGCCTTCGCCGCCTGGCCGCTGCTCCAGGCCTCGCCCGGCGCCTCGCGTACCTGCTGGCACAGCCGACGCAGCGTTTCGCTTTGCGGCTCCGGCAGGCCAAACGGCAGGATCGCCATCCCGCGGATCTCATCGAGGATCAGTTCATAAATTCTTTCGTCGCGGCTGGCGGGGGCATAGCGTTCCGCCAGCGCCAGGGATGACACGATCAGTTCCCGCAGCAGCGGCGTGATCTGTACGATCTGGCAGCCCGCCGGAAGATCGGCGCGCGCCAGCGGATCGATAAACAGGGTGCGTGCCGCCACGTTGCCGGTCATGCGCAGCGCGTGCGGCGTTCCCGCCGGCAGCCAGACGCCGCGCCCGGGCGGCACCACCCAGTAGCCTACCGGCGTCGCGACCCGCACCACGCCGCTTAGTATATGCAGCAGTTGGGCGCAGTCATGCTGATGCCAGTCTTCCTGGTCACCGTGGGCATAATCATGGGCAAAGGGCACCAGTGGGCGGTGCTGAAAGGAGAAGGAAAGCGTCGTCGTCATCGCGGCGTCAGAAGAGCGGCCCGGCGACAGGCGTCGGGCCGTGGCGGAAGCACTAGATGTGCAGTTCCTGCAGTTTTTCTTTCGGCAACGCCAGTTCGTCGTTGCTGTTGATGCGCACATCGCGCTCAATGATATGACGAGCGATGTCCTGGGCCTCTTCCAGCGAGTGCATGGTGTAAGTCCCGCACTGGTAGACGTTGAGCTCCGGGATCTGGTTCTGATCTTTCACCTTCAGCACATCGGCCATCGCCGCTTTCCAGGCGTCAGCGACGCGCTGCTCGTCCGGCGTACCAATCAGGCTCATATAGAAGCCGGTGCGGCAGCCCATTGGCGAAATGTCGATAATTTCCACGCCATTCCCGTTCAGATGATCGCGCATAAAGCCCGCGAACAGATGCTCCAGGGTGTGGATACCGCGTTCCGGCATCACTTCCTGGTTCGGTACGCAGAAGCGCAGATCGAAAACGGTGATTTCATCGCCATGCGGCGTGTTCATTTTCTTCGCGACACGCACCGCTGGGGCTTCCATTCGGGTATGGTCGACTGTGAAACTATCTAACAACGGCATTCGTCACCTCCGGGAGTGAATTTTTTTAAAATAAAATGAACTCTTTGTTCAGCCGCGAGTCTCAGTATATGAAAGACGCGCATTTATTATCATCATCATCCCTGAATCAGAGATGAAAGTTTGGCCACAGTGATGTGGCCTTTTTCTTTTCCAGCGCTACGCGTGCCGCGCCAGCAGCGCCTCAAACGGCTCGCTGTCTTCAGCTTCCACTTTCTTTTGTCGCGCCACCGACGCGTCGCGCTCGGCGATAAAATCGTCTTCGCTCAGGATCTCCAGCGGCTCTTCGCGCAGCTGCGTCCGGTAACGATCGGCAAGCGCACGGCCGGTACCGCCAATGCCTTCTTCAATCATAGAACGCAGAATGCGGGCTGAGAAGGTTAATTCCGGATCGTCAAAGCAGGCCAGCAGCTCGTCGCAGACCTGCTGATATGCCTGGCCACCGTGGATACTGTCCAGGGTCTGCGCCACGCGGCGTAAATCGCGGAACAGATCTTTGCCCACCTGAGCCAGCGGGAACTGCGCGCTTTCGCAGCCAATCCCCAGCGTTAAGCCCGGCTTACGCCCTTCCAGAATAACCCGATTCCAGTTGGTGCGGGTGCACAGCAGCTCATCGCTGCTCATCTCCGGCGCGTCGGCCAGCGCGCACCAGACCATAAACAGGTCGAGGAAACGCACCTGCTGGGCGTCAACGCCGATCGGCGAGAACGGATTGATATCCAGCGAACGCACTTCGATATACTCAATACCACCGCGCAACAGCGCATCGGACGGGGTTTCGCCCCGACGGGTGACGCGTTTCGGGCGGATCGGCGCATAAAGTTCATTTTCAATCTGCAGAATGTTGCTGTTGATCTGCAGATACTTGCCGTCTTTCTGCAGCCCGATTTTAGCGTACTCTTCCGACGGCGTTTTAATCGCCCGCTTCAATCCTGCCACATACTCGTGCAGATCGTTAAACGTAATTCCGAGATTGCTTTGCGACTTATTGGTATAACCAAGGTCGCTGAGGCGCAGCGAGGTGGCATACGGCAGGTAATACATGCCGTTGCCCGTTTCCTCAAAGGGCAGCGTTGTCGGTTTGCCTTGCAGGAATGAGGAGCAAATCGCCGGCGAGGCGCCAAACAGATAGGGGATCACCCAGCCAAAGCGATAGTAGTTACGAATTGAGCGGAAATAGCCCGCCGAAATGGCCTCTTTACCACTCTCGGCATCCTCCACACCACATTTTGCCTGCCAGAAGGCCATCGGTAGGGAGAAGTTATAGTGCACGCCGGAGATAGTCTGCATCAGCGCGCCATAGCGGTTCTTCAGCCCCTCGCGATATAGCGTTTTCAGGCGCCCCACGTTAGAGGTGCCGTACTGCGCCAGCTCAATATCCTGACCGGGGGCGATATAGCATGGCATGCTCAGCGGCCACATCCGCTCGTCGCCAAGCTGACGCGCGGTATAGCGATGGACATCGCGCATAAAGGTCAGCATATGCTCAATATCGCCATCTACTGGCGTAATGAACTCAAGTAAAGCTTCGGCAAAATCGGTGGTAATCCATTTATGCGTTAGCGCTGAGCCTAACGCCGGAGGGTGACCGGTCGTTGCAAGGGTGCCGTCTGCGTTCACGCGCAGCGTTTCCCGCTCCAGACCACGTTGAATACCCTGCAGAGCCTGCGGATGTTTTTCCAGCCAGGCCAGCGCCTGTGATACGTCCGGGATCAATTTGACCTCCCGCCTGTCGAAATCGTTTGAATAAGCATAATTGTAATGGATGAACTGTCAGTCCAATTAGTGCCACCACGTCATGCCCTGAAGCGTCGCTGCCGCAATAGCGATATAGCGCAGCGCCTTACCAAGGCATAAGAAAAAGAGTACCGGTCCCCAGGAAATGCGCATCCATCCCGCCAGCAAACACAGTAAATCGCCGACAACCGGCGCCCAGCTCAGTAAGAGCGTGACCGCGCCGTAGCGCTTAAGCCAGCCGGCCGCCCGCTCCTGCCAGCGCGAGGTTTTGCGCAGCGGAAACAAGCGCCCCAGAATAACGTTAGTTACCCCTCCAAGGCTATTGCCGATTGTTGCTATTAATACTAACCACCACGGATGACTGACCCCTGCAAGTAGCATAGCCACCAGCACAACCTCCGAATTGCCGGGGAGCAGCGTGGCGCTTAAAAAGCTACTGGCAAACAGCGAGGTGAGTGACAGCGCGTCGCTCACAGCAAACGCACGTCAACTGCGTCCATTCCCGCGCGCTTCGCCGCCTGCAGACCAAAGTCGGCATCTTCGAAGACGACGCATTTTTCCGGCGCGACGCCCATGCGCTCGGCGCACAGCAGGAAGGTATCGGGCGCGGGTTTATGGTTGACCACATGATCGGCCGCCACCACCGCGGAGAAGTAATGACGCAGCCCCAGGTGCGCCAGCAGCGCTTCGGCGACGGCGCTCTCGCTGCCGGTTCCCACCGACATCGGGCGACGGCCGTGCCATGCCTTAACCACCTCAATCAGCGGCAACGGGCGTACGCTGTCCAGCAGCATCGCTTTGACGGCCTGGGTTTTTTCCTGCGCCAGGCGATGTGGATCGAGATCGGCCTGGTTGAGTTCGATAATCGCCTGGGCGATTCGCCAGGTTGGTGAGCCATTGAGCGCGACCATCGCCTGTTCGTCGAAACGCATACCGTAGCGGCCCAACACCTCGTTCCATGCCTGCCGATGGGTCGGCTCGGTATCGAGAATGGTGCCATCCATATCAAAGATCAGTCCTGCGTAACCTTCGTACATTGTCTTCTCACCAACCGGTTTGGGAATGATTACTGTAACGCAAAAGCCCGCCGTTGTCGCGGCCAGCGGCGCAGACGACAAAGGCGCCCTCAGGCGCCCCCAAACATTAGGCCGGATAACCAGCCTTATTTAATACGCAGATCGTTCTCGACCATTCGCACGCCCTGCACTCGGCGTGTGACTTCTACGGCTCGTTTAGCGCTCTCCGCGGAGGAGACAAATCCGCTCAGCTGGACGCGGCCTTTAAAGGTCTGGACGCTAATTTCTGAGGACTTAATGTCTTTATCGTTAAAGAGCGCCGTTTTCACCTTGGTGGTCACCACGGTATCGTCAATATAGCCGCCCGTACTCTCCTTTGTAGCCGATCCCGCACAGCCAGCGAGGGCCGTCGTTACCAGCAGCGTCGCGCAAAAAGCAGGTATTGCTTTGAACCATTTCATGGATTTCTCTCCTTGCATTTATCTCAGCCTGATAACGCTGATATACAAGGATAAATTATAGTGGAAAGCGCGTCTTGCCAATAAAAAAGTAGGATGAAGCCAGTGATGGAAAACGAGGTAATCGGGATGGTGAGAGAAGAGTGAAGATTATGCATTCAGAACGGGTGCTGCGATAATTTCGCAGCCTATGCAACAACATCGTCGTTGTTACTGAGGAGAATATGGTGCATCCGGGAGGATGACTCGGCTACGCCTCGCCCTTCGGGCCGTTGCTTACGCAACGTTATCCNNNCTGGTGCTGGCGATGATTTCGCAGACCATAAAACAACGTCGTCGCTGTTACTAAGGAGAATATGGTGCATCCGGGAGGATTCGAACCTCCGACCGCTCGGTTCGTAGCCGAGTACTCTATCCAGCTGAGCTACGGATGCATCGGGAAAGCTATTTTACTGCGGGGTTACTCTCCTGGCACTTACGATGGTTTCGCAAACCAGATAACAACAATGTTGCTGTTACTAAGGAGAATATGGTGCATCCGGGAGGATT
>NZ_JAZARW010000001.1:3321876-3335462 GCF_036233805.1 Klebsiella sp. EMBS2024
AAGGAGAATATGGTGCATCCGGGAGGATTCGAACCTCCGACCGCTCGGTTCGTAGCCGAGTACTCTATCCAGCTGAGCTACGGATGCATCGGGATTACTGCTGTAATTCTGATATCAAATTTCGCGATTTGCCATTCTTATTAAAGAATGGTGCATCCGGGAGGATTCGAACCTCCGACCGCTCGGTTCGTAGCCGAGTACTCTATCCAGCTGAGCTACGGATGCATCGGGAAACTTGCTTTACTACGCGTCAGTGTCACAACTAACACATGCCACACTGAGTATGATGGCCTAATCGGTAGAGTGACTCGATTATGCCTCGCACTGCGGGCCGCTGCTTTCACAGCGCTCTTCTCGCTTAATTCAGAAAGAAGATGGTGCATCCGGGAGGATTCGAACCTCCGACCGCTCGGTTCGTAGCCGAGTACTCTATCCAGCTGAGCTACGGATGCAAAATGGCGGTGAGGCGGGGATTCGAACCCCGGATGCAGCTTTTGACCGCATACTCCCTTAGCAGGGGAGCGCCTTCAGCCTCTCGGCCACCTCACCACACACGCCTCTTTCGAGTGCTTCGAAGAACTTGTTTCTGCTCTTCGTCGCTGCGATGGCGCACATATTACTTTCTGGTACTTATAAGTCAAACACTTTTTCGAGACCTTTTTTCGTTTGCACACTTCGCACGCAATTCGCGTGCAAAAACGGCAAAAAGGGCAATTTATCAACAGGAAATCAGCCCTGACGCTGGCATAACGCCAAACGACCAAAGCGGCAAAGGGTAATGAAAAGCGGTATGGCGCAGGGGGAAAAAAAGAAAAAGGGAAAAAGCGGCGGTAAGTGATGCGCCTCACTGCACAGCGAGGCGCGGAAACCTTAGTAACTGGACTGCTGGGATTTTTCAGCCTGAATACGCTGGTAGATCTCTTCACGGTGAACAGACACTTCTTTAGGGGCGTTTACGCCAATACGAACCTGGTTACCCTTCACCCCTAAAACTGTCACAGTGACCTCATCTCCAATCATGAGGGTCTCACCAACTCGACGAGTCAGAATCAGCATTCTTTGCTCCTTGAAAGATTAAAAGAGTCGGGTCTCTCGTATCCCGGCATTATCCATCATATAACGCCAAAAAGTAAGCGATGACAAATACCTTAGGGTATAAGCAGTCATGGCATCACATTCTGTTAAACCTAAGTTTAGCCGATATACACAATTTCAACCCGACTTTATCGTTATCAGTGTTTCTGACGCAAGGTGCCGTAACCCTCTGGTTATGGCACCTATACCCGTCATACTTCAAGTTGCATGCGTGTTGGCTTTCCTCGCTCACCCCAGTCACTTACTTGAGTAAGCTCCTGGGGATTCGCTGCGTCGCCGCCTTCCTGCAACTCGAATTATTTAGGGTAAATGCGTTTATAGTTATTACAGTTTTGCGCTGACCCAGCCTTTCACACTGGCTAACGCTGCAGGGAGAGCAGACGCATCGGTACCACCGGCCTGCGCCATATCCGGACGACCGCCCCCTTTACCGCCCACCTGCTGGGCGACCATACCAACCAGCTCCCCTGCTTTCACGCGGTCTGTCACATCCTTAGACACACCTGCAATCAGAGAAACCTTACCATCCGCTACCGTAGCTAATACAACGATCGTCGAACCGAGCTGGTTCTTCAGATCGTCAACCATGGTACGCAGCATTTTCGGCTCAACGCCGGTCAGTTCGCTGACCAGCAGCTTAATGCCGTTAATCTCTTCCGCTTTGCTGGAGAGGTTTGCGCTCTCCTGCGCCGCAGCCTGCTCTTTCAGCTGCTGCAGCTCTTTTTCCAGCTGACGGGTACGCTCCAGCGCGGCGCGAACCTTCTCGCCGAGATTGTGGCTGTCACCCTTCAGCAGCTGAGCGATATCATTGAGCTGATCGCTCTGCGCATGCAGGATGGCCATCGCGCCTTCGCCAGTCACCGCTTCGATACGGCGCACGCCAGCAGCGGTGCCGGACTCTGACGTGATGCGGAACAGGCCGATATCGCCGGTACGCGCCGCGTGAGTCCCGCCGCACAGCTCCGTGGAGAAGTCGCCCATCCGCAGAACGCGCACGCGATCGTCGTATTTCTCGCCAAACAGCGCCATGGCGCCGGATGCGCGCGCGGCATCGATATCCATAATGTTGGTTTCGATAGCCAGGTTACGACGGATCTGCGCGTTGACCAGGTCTTCCACCGCACGAATTTCTTCCGGCTTCATCGCTTCAAAATGCGAGAAGTCAAAGCGCAGCGCTTTATCATTGACCAGCGAACCTTTCTGCGCCACATGGGTGCCGAGCACCTGGCGCAGCGCCGCGTGCATCAGGTGCGTCGCGGAGTGGTTGAGACGGATACGCTGACGGCGAGCCTCATCTACGTCGGCCTGCACCGCGTCACCCACTTTCAGTGAGCCGCTGGCGACTTTACCGATATGACCAATAGCCTGGCCGTACTTCTGCGTGTCGCTGACTGCGAAGGAGAAGCCCGCGCCTTTTAATTCGCCTTTATCGCCCACCTGGCCGCCGGACTCCGCATAGAACGGGGTCTGGTCAAGGATCACCACCGCTTCCTGGCCAGCGCTAACGCTATCCACCGCTTTGCCGTCGATAAACAGGGCGGTAACCTTGCCGTTCAGCTCCAGATGATCGTAGCCTTTAAATTCAGAGGCGCCGTCAACGCGGATCATCGCATTATAGTCGGCGCCGAAACCGCTGGACTCGCGCGCGCGGCGGCGCTGCTCTTCCATCGCGGCTTCAAAACCAGCTTCATCAACCTTGATGTTGCGCTCGCGGCACACATCGGCGGTCAGGTCGACCGGGAAGCCGTAGGTGTCGTACAGACGGAAGGCGGTTTCGCCGTCCAGGGTGTCGCCTTTCAGCTTCGACAGCTCCTCATCCAGCAGCGCCAGGCCGCGCTCGAGGGTGCGGGCAAACTGCTCTTCTTCGGTTTTCAGCACCTGCTCAACCTGAGCCTGCTGCTGCTTCAGCTCGTCGCCGGCGGAGCCCATCACATCGATCAGCGGGGCAACCAGTTTCCAGAAGAAGGTGTCCTTCGCGCCCAGCATGTTGCCGTGACGGATCGCGCGGCGAATGATACGACGCAGCACGTAGCCGCGGTTTTCATTCGACGGGATCACGCCGTCGGCAACCAGGAAGGCGCAGGAGCGAATGTGGTCGGCGATAACGCGCAGTGACTTGTTCGTCAGATCGGTCGCGCCGGTGACTTTCGCCACGCTGGCGATCAGATCGCGGAACAGGTCGATGTCATAGTTGGAGTTAACGTGCTGCAGCACCGCGGCAATACGCTCCAGACCCATACCGGTGTCGACGGACGGCTTCGGCAGCGGCTCCATGGTACCGTCAGCCTGACGGTTGAACTGCATGAAGACGATGTTCCAAATCTCAATGTAACGGTCGCCATCTTCTTCCGGGCTTCCCGGAGGGCCGCCCCAGATGTGATCGCCGTGGTCAAAGAAGATTTCGGTGCACGGGCCGCACGGACCGGTGTCGCCCATCTGCCAGAAGTTGTCAGAAGCAAACGGCGCGCCTTTGTTGTCGCCGATGCGGATAATACGCTCGCGCGGAACGCCTACTTCATTGGCCCAGATGTCGAAAGCTTCGTCATCGGTCTCGTAAACGGTAACCCACAGTTTTTCTTTCGGCAGCGCGAACCAGTTCTCACCGGTCAGCAGTTCCCACGCGTATTTGATGGCATCCTGCTTGAAGTAATCGCCAAAGCTGAAGTTGCCCAGCATTTCAAAAAAGGTGTGGTGACGCGCGGTGTAACCGACGTTTTCCAGATCGTTGTGTTTACCACCCGCACGCACGCAACGCTGTGCGGTGGTCGCACGCGAATAATTACGTTTGTCGAGACCAAGGAAGACATCCTTGAACTGGTTCATCCCTGCATTGGTAAACAGCAGGGTCGGATCGTTGTGCGGCACCAGGGAGCTGCTGGCAACTACCTGATGTCCCTTGCTATGGAAAAAGTCGAGAAACGCCTGACGGATCTCAGCGGTGCTCTTGCTCATAATTATCCTGAAATCAAGCTACACGTCATCCTTCAAGTCGCCTCTGTCCTGGCTGCGCTTGCTCTTCCGGCACCGAACTGACGTACGTTGCGAAAGAGAGTCTCTCTTGCCGCCCTGATGCAGCTTGAATGATTTTGTGTAAAGGAATAATCGCCCAGGCCGCTGCCTGCACAGTCACAACCAGCGGCCCGACGGAATAAAGTGGGAATAAGATAAGTTTTCTTTACGGCGAAGTAAAATCCCGGATGGGTCAATCTGCAAAATTTCGCCAGATTTCCTGGATATCTTCCATCAGGTAGCCGCGGTAAAGCAGGAATCGCTGAACTTTCACTTTTTCAGTAAAGGCGGAAGGTAACGGTTCGCCGTATTTACGCTGTGCCTGCTCCCTGGCAAGGCTCACCCAGTCGATATCGCATTCGCGCATCGCCTGGTCAACGACCTGGCGCGCAATGCCTTTCTGGCTGAGCTCCTGGCGAATGCGCGCCGGACCATAGCCTTTGCGGCTCCGGCTGGCGATGAACTGGCCGACGAAGCGGTTGTCGTCAAGGTAGCGGTTTTCGATACACCAGGCGACAACCTGCTCCAGCTCGTCGGGGGTGACGTCCAGCGCCTCAGGACCGTTTTTGCTTATCACCGGAGCGACCAGCTTGCGTCGCAGTTCCTGCTCGCTGTGGTCGCGCATCGCCAGAATGCGGATAGCACGGTCCAGCAGGCGGGCGTAGCCGGAGCGGCGTGATGAAGGATCAGTCACAGGCACCTCGATAATCTCACAAAGCAAAAGGGCTGCCTAAGCAGCCCTGTCAGTCTTGCAGACGATATCAGAAATCCTGTTCGGTTTCTTCTGCGTCGTTGCCGTCAACAACGAAGTCTGGCTTCGCATCCTGATTGTTGAGCAGCAGTTCGCGCACTTTCTTCTCAATCTCTTTCGCCGCCGCCGGGTTCTCTTTCAGCCAGGTGATCGCGTTCGCTTTACCCTGACCGATTTTGTCGCCGTTGTAGCTATACCAGGCACCCGCTTTCTCAATCAGCTTCTCTTTCACGCCGAGGTCTACCAGCTCGCCGTAGAAGTTGATGCCTTCGCCGTAGAGGATTTGGAATTCGGCCTGTTTAAACGGCGCGGCAATCTTGTTTTTCACCACTTTGACGCGGGTTTCGCTGCCGACGACGTTGTCGCCCTCTTTCACCGCGCCGATGCGGCGAATGTCCAGACGCACAGAGGCGTAGAACTTCAGCGCGTTACCACCGGTAGTGGTTTCCGGGTTACCGAACATCACGCCAATTTTCATACGGATCTGGTTGATAAAGATCAGCAGCGTGTTGGACTGCTTCAGGTTACCCGCCAGCTTACGCATCGCCTGGCTCATCATACGCGCCGCAAGGCCCATGTGAGAGTCGCCGATTTCGCCTTCGATTTCCGCTTTCGGCGTCAACGCCGCGACGGAGTCGACGACGATAACATCAACCGCACCAGAGCGCGCCAGCGCGTCACAGATCTCCAGCGCCTGCTCGCCGGTGTCCGGCTGAGAACACAGCAGGTTGTCGATATCGACGCCCAGTTTGCGTGCATAGACAGGATCCAGCGCATGTTCAGCATCGATGAACGCACAGGTTTTACCTTCACGCTGCGCTGCGGCGATAACCTGCAGCGTCAGGGTGGTTTTACCGGAGGATTCCGGACCGTAGATCTCGACGATACNGCCCATTGGCAGACCGCCAGCGCCCAGCGCGATATCCAGAGAAAGCGAGCCGGTGGAGATGGTTTCCACATCCATGGTGCGGTCTTCACCCAGGCGCATGATGGAGCCTTTACCGAATTGCTTTTCGATCTGGCCCAGTGCAGCCGCCAACGCTTTCTGTTTGTTTTCGTCGATCGCCATTGTTACTCCTAATCATGCAGGGTAAAGCGTGTTCGCTTCGCCGTTAATATTTGTTCAGTTGAGGCAATTATACTGTATGGTCATACAGTATCAAGTGTTTTGTAGAAATTGTTGCCAGAGCAGATTTAGCGCATAGGCCGTCGCCTGACGACGCACCGCTTCGCGGTCTCCGGCAAAGCATTCCCGCCGCGTCACCCCTTGCCCGCTCACGCTGGCGACGCCGAACCATACCGTGCCGACCGGCTTTTCGACGCTGCCGCCATCCGGCCCGGCGACGCCGCTAACGGAGATGGCATAATCCGCACGCGCCGCGCGCAGCGCGCCAATCGCCATCTCCACCACCACCGGTTCGCTTACCGCGCCGTTGTCGCGCAGCGTCGCTTCGCTGACGCCGATCATTTGCGATTTAGCTTCGTTGCTGTAGGTGACAAAGCCGCGTTCAAACCACGCCGAGCTGCCGGCAATATCGGTGATCGCTTTCGCAATCCAGCCGCCGGTACAGGATTCCGCCGTGGTCACCGTCGCCCCACGCGCCTTCAGCGCCCGGCCAATCTTCTCGCTTAGCTGCATTAATTCTGAATCGGTCATTATCGCCCCGCTTTGCTCCGGATAAAGAGGCCATCAAAGATAGCACTTTCGACAGAGATTTGGGGATGAAGTGGCGATTTTACGAGGGGGGATCCAGAAATGGGTCGTCCTGTGATAACCAGGACGACCAGACAACCTGTTACTTCATGCTGTTAGCGATAAGCTCAACGTTGTGACGCATCATTTTGACGTAACTATCGGCGACGCCGCCCGGCTTAGATAGCGCTTCCGGATAGAGTTCGCCCCCCGGCTGCGCGCCGGTGGCGCTGGCAATCTGCTTCACCAGCCGCGGGTCAAGCTGGTTCTCCATAAACCAGGTATGGACGCCATCCGCTTTGATTTGCTTAATCAGCGCCGCCACCTGCGCCGCGCTAGCCTCGCTCTCTGAAGAGAGCCCCTGTGGCGCGAGGAAGGTCACGTGGTAAGCCCGGCCAAAATAGCCGAAAGCGTCATGGCTGGTCAGGACCTTGCGCTTGGCCAGCGGAATGGCGCTGAACTGCGCTTTCGCCCAGCCGTCGAGAGACGTCAGCTGGTCGATATAGCGCTTGCCGCTGCTGGTCAACGCCGCTTTATCTTCCGGGTCGGCTTTCACCAGACCTTCGAGGATATTCTGCGCATACAATGCGCCGTTCGCTGCGCTGTTCCAGGCGTGGGGATCGGTCACCGTTTTACCCTCTTCATCAAGGGTATGGGTCTTGACGCCTTTCGATGCCACCACCAGCTCGCCCTTAAAACCAGAGGCCTTAATCAGGCGATCCAGCCACCCTTCCAGCCCCAGGCCGTTAACCACCACCACGTCGGCCTTGCTGAGCAGCGCGCTATCCTTCGGAGACGGTTCGAAGGTGTGCGGATCGCCGTCCGGACCGACCAGGGTATCCACATGGACATGCTCCCCGCCGACCTGCTGCGCTATATCACCCAACACCGAAAAACTGCTTACCACATTCAGCGTTTTCGCCATGGCCCCCTGCGCCATCAGGCCGAGGGCCAGCGCGACCACTATTGCACTACGTTTCATCATTTCCTTACCCCATCAATGTGCGCCAACCGACCAGCAGCCGGCTGCGCGTGCCAAAAAATAGCGAAACAAAAAACAGTGCGCTGGCGGTCAGCACAATAGCGGGCCCGGCGGGAAGACTAATCGCCCAGGAGAGGCTTAATCCCAGCCAGGCGCAGAGCGCGCCCATTCCCGCCGCCAGCAGCAGAATGCCCGGCAGCGTGCGCGCCCAGCAGCGCGCGGCGACCGCCGGGAGCATCATTACCCCTACCGCCATCAGCGTGCCGAGCACCTGAAACCCGGCCACCAGATTAAGCACCAGCAGCGCCAGAAAAAGCCCATGCAGCAGCGCAGGCAGCCGCCGGTGATTCACCTGCAGCCAGGCGCTGTCGAACGCCTCGCAGACCAGACCGCGGTAGCACAGCGCAATGCACAATAGCGTCAGGCTGGCGACGCCGCTGACAAACAGCGCCGCATCGCGGTCGACCGCCAGAATGGAGCCAAACAGCAGATGCAGGAGGTCCACGCTGGAACCGCGCAGCGACACCAGGGTGACGCCCAGGGCCAGCGAGCCCAGATAAAATCCGGCAAAACTGGCGTCCTCTTTTAACGGTGTCCGCCGGCTCACCCACCCGGCCACCAAGGCAACCACGATACCGGCGATGAAGCCGCCGAGGGTCATGGCCAGCAGCGACATGCCGCTCAGCAGATACCCCACCGCCACGCCGGGGAGAATGGCGTGCGACAGCGCATCGCCCATCAGGCTCATGCGCCGCAGCAGCAGGAAGACGCCCAGCATGGTGGTGCTCAGCGACAGCGCCAGACACACCACGAGGGCCCGACGCATAAAGCCGAATTCAATGAAAGGCTGAAAGAAGGTGTGCCAGATCATGCCGACCTCACATGACTGAAGGCCGGGAGCACCGCCCGGGTAGCGCCCCAGCAGGCGCGCTGGGGAGTCAGCAGCAGCGTCTCGGGGAAAAAGTCGGCCACCCGCTGGTTATCATGCAGCACCGCCAGGATGGTCTGTCCCTGCCGGTGCATCTCGAGGATCAAATCCATTAGTTCGCGACTGGTCGCTTCGTCGATACCGGTGAAGGGCTCGTCGAGCATCACCAGCGGCGCCTGCTGCACCATCACCCGGGCAAATAGCATGCGCTGAAACTGGCCGCCGGAGAGCGCTTCGATCGGCGTTTTCGCCAGGCCCGCCAGCCCGACCCGCTCCAGCACCGCGCCGATGCGTCGCCGGGTGCCGCCCCCCAGACCGCGCAGCAGCGACACGCCGGGCCATGCGCCCTGGCTTACCACATCCTGCACGTTGAGAGGAAACTGCGACTCGAGGGCATGGCGCTGCGCCAGCCAGCCGATCACCGGCCGTTTTCCCTGCCAGCGCAGGCGGCCACTGACCGGCGGAAGAAACCCGGCGAGGGTTTTCAGCAGCGTTGATTTTCCGCAGCCATTGAGGCCAACAATTGCCGTCAGGCTGCCGGGGCATATCATCCCGCTCAGCGGAGGGGTGATCGCTACCCCGTCATAGCCGGCGACCAACTGCTCCAGTTCAATCATGGCAGCGTCACCGCCCACCAGGTTGCTAACCATAGCGCCGCCAGCAGCACGCCTGCGATGGCCGCGCGCGTCGCGGCGGATGCCATAAAAATCGATGTGAACATACCCCTGCCTCAACTTGATGTTATAACATAACAATAACGAAGCGAAGAAAGAATGTAAATCAGCGTCAGTCAGCGGAAATGTAACAAAGGTCAACAAGAGGCATGGAGACGGGAAAAACGGGGGGATAAGCGCGGCCTCCTCGGCGTCATCCCCCGGTCGCGCTGCGCTTCCCGGGGCTAGCAACCGGATACCAGACCGTAGCCCGGATAAGGCGCTACGCGCCGCTATCCGGGGAGGATNNNGAAATTGTCAGCCGGATGAAAGGATTAATAACCGCCGCGGGCCTGCGCAACCGCCAGACCCAGCTGCCAGACGGCCATCGCGTAGTGGGTGCTGTGGTTGTAGCGGGTGATGGTGTAGAAGTTCGGCAGCCCGTACCAGTACTCATAGCCGGTGCCGACGTCCAGCCGCAGCAGGCTGGCCTGCTGATGGTTACCCAGCGGCTGGGTCGGGGTCAGCCCTGCGGCCGCCAGCTGCGAAACGCTGTATTTAGTCTNGAAACCATTCTCCAGCCCCGGGGCCTGCCCCAGGGCCTGCACCGCCACCAGATCGCCGCTCACCCAGCCATGCTGTTTGAAGTAGTTGGCCACGCTGCCGATAGCATCCACCGGGTCCCACAGGTTGATATGTCCGTCACCGTTAAAATCGACCGCATACTGCTTATAGGAGGACGGCATAAACTGACCGTAGCCCATCGCCCCGGCGAAAGAGCCTTTCAGATCCAGCGGGTCGTCGCTTTCGCTGCGCGCCATTAGCAGGAAAGTTTCCAGCTCCGACGAGAAGTATTCGGCGCGGCGCGGGTAGCTAAACGACAGCGTCGCCAGCGCGTCGAGGATCCGGGTTTTGCCCATCACCCGGCCCCAGCGAGTCTCCACGCCGATAATGCCGACGATGATTTCCGGCGGCACGCCGTAAACCTGATAAGCGCGGTTAAGCGCGTCCTGATACTGATTCCAGAACACCACGCCGTTCTGCACATTATCCGGGGTAATGAACTGTTTCTTGTAGCGCAGCCAGGCGCCGGTCGGCCCGGTTGGCGGCAGGCCGGTCGGCGCCTGACGATCCATCAGCCGCAGGACGTAATCCAGGCGCTTTGCCTGCGACAGGATCTCCTGCAGCTGCTGCCTGTCGAAGCCGTGCTTCGCCACCATCTTATCGATAAACTGCGCCGCCGCCGGGTTGTTGGCGAAGTCGCCGCCCATCTGCATCACGTTATGCTGCGGTTCCAGCAAAAAGCCGCCGGTTCCACTCGCCATCTCCGTTTCCGCGGGGGTCTTGGGTTTGCTGCTGCAGGCAGCGAGGAGCACACAAAGGGGAAGTAAAGCCAGATAGCGACGCTTCAACATGGGAATTCCGTTTAACAAATTCAGCAAGGGATAATTATGGTAAAGCATGCGACGACCAACAAGAAAGCGACAATCTGTTTGTAGACAAAATAGTCCTTCAACTGCTCCTCCCCTCCGTGCTTTCATGCCCTGCAACATTTCATCTCGCCCGCATCATCTTTCAAAATAAAATATTTATCTTTCATTTTGCGATCCATTTAACACTTTTAAACCTTTCAAAATGATTAAAATCAGCCTGCGATTAGCAAGAAAAATAACATGCTGAAGGAGAGAACAATGATTGACGTCGTGACCCACGGCGCGGAGTGGTTTATCGGCCTGTTTCAGAAAGGCGGCGAGGTATTTACCGGCATGGTGACCGGGATCCTCCCCTTGCTGATCAGCCTGCTGGTGATCATGAACGCGCTGATCAACTTTATCGGCCAGCAGCGGATCGAGAAGCTGGCGCAGCGCTGCGCAGGAAACCCAATCTCCCGCTACCTGCTGCTACCCTGCATCGGCACCTTCGTGTTTTGTAACCCAATGACGTTAAGCCTCGGCCGGTTTATGCCAGAGAAGTACAAGCCCAGCTATTACGCGGCGGCGTCGTATAGCTGCCACTCAATGAACGGGCTGTTTCCACATATCAACCCCGGCGAGCTGTTCGTCTATCTCGGCATCGCCAACGGCCTCACTACCCTCGGCCTACCGCTCGGTCCGCTGGCGGTGAGCTACCTGCTGGTCGGGCTGGTGACTAACTTCTTCCGCGGCTGGGTCACCGACCTGACCACCTCGATTTTCGAGAGAAAAATGGCGATTCAGCTTTCCCAGAAAGTGCATCTGTCAGGAGCGACATCATGACCCGTATTCGTATAGAGAAAGGCACCGGCGGCTGGGGCGGCCCGCTTGAGCTCGACGCCGTCGAAGGCAAAAAGATCGTCTATATCACCGCCGGCACCCGCCCGGCGATCGTTGACCGCATCGCCAGTCTGACCGGCTGGCAGCCGGTGGACGGGTTTAAAGAGGGAGAACCAGCGGAAAGCGAGATCGGCGTGGCGATTATCGACTGCGGGGGCACCCTGCGCTGCGGGCTCTATCCTAAACGCCGCATCCCGACGGTGAATATCCATGCCACCGGCAAATCAGGGCCGCTGGCCCAGTACATCACGGAAGATATTTATGTCTCCGGCGTCAAAGAGGACAACATCCAGTGCATCGCTCCCGACAGCGCAGGGGTTTCCGAGCCGCCGGCGGAAAACAAGAGCGCGGGTCGCGATTACGACACCAGCAAGAAGATTACTGAACAGAGCGATGGCCTGCTGGCGAAGGTCGGGATGGGCATGGGTTCGGTGGTGGCGGTGCTGTTCCAGGCCGGGCGCGACACCATTGATACGGTGCTGAAAACCATTCTGCCGTTTATGGCTTTCGTCTCGGCGCTGATCGGCATCATCATGGCCTCCGGCATCGGCGACTGGATCGCCCACGGCCTGGCGCCGCTCGCCAGCCATCCGCTGGGGCTGGTAACCCTGGCGCTGATTTGCTCTTTCCCGCTGCTGTCGCCGTTTCTCGGCCCCGGCGCGGTTATTGCCCAGGTGATCGGCGTGCTGATCGGCGTTCAAATCGGCCTCGGCAACATTCCGCCGCACCTCGCCCTGCCCGCCCTATTCGCCATTAACGCCCAGGCCGCCTGCGATTTTATTCCGGTAGGCCTGTCGCTAGCCGAAGCCCGCCAGGATACCGTGCGCGTCGGCGTGCCGTCGGTGCTGGTCAGCCGCTTTCTGACCGGCGCACCAACGGTGCTGATCGCGTGGTTCGTTTCCGGATTTATTTACCAGTAAGAGGTTCCTGCAGATGACTGTGATTTACCAGACCACCATTACGCACATCGGCGCCTGCGCGACGATGGCGCTGGAAGAGCAAATGCTGATCACCTTCCGCGAGGGCGCCCCGGCGGATATCGAAGAGTACTGCTTTATTCACAACCACGGCGAGCTTGCTGGCACGCTGCAGCCGGGGGCAGAGCTGCAGCTTGGCGAACAGCGCTACCCGGTGACCGCCGTCGGCGAGGTCGCTGAACAAAACCTGCGCGAGCTGGGCCACATCACCCTGCGCTTTGACGGCCATCGTGAAGCGGAGTTCCCAGGTACCGTCCATGTGGCGGGCCCGGTGCCGGACGCCATCGCGCCCGGCTGCGTACTGAAGTTTGTTGCTTAAAAGGAGAGAGAGATGAATCAGGTTGCTGTTGTCATTGGCGGTGGACAAACCTTAGGAGAGTTTCTGTGCCGCGGGCTGGCCGCCGAGGGCTACCGCGTGGCGGTGGTCGATATTCAGAGCGAAAAAGCCAGCCGCGTCGCCCAGGAGATTAACGCTGAGTATGGCGAAGGTATGGCGTACGGCTTCGGCGCCGACGCCACCAGCGAGGCCAGCGTCACCGCCCTGGCCCACGGGGTGGATGAGATTTTTTCGCGCGTCGACCTGCTGGTGTACAGCGCCGGGATCGCCAAGGCGGCGTTTATTAGCGACTTCGCGCTGGGGGATTTCGACCGCTCGCTGCAGGTCAATCTGGTGGGCTATTTTCTCTGCGCCCGCGAGTTCTCGCGGTTGATGATCCGCGACGGCATTAAGGGGCGGATCATTCAGATCAACTCGAAATCCGGCAAAGTCGGCAGTAAGCACAACTCCGGCTACAGCGCGGCGAAGTTCGGCGGCGTCGGGCTGACCCAGTCGCTGGCGCTGGATCTGGCGGAATATGGCATTACCGTGCATTCGCTGATGCTCGGCAATCTGCTGAAGTCGCCGATGTTCCAGTCGCTGCTGCCACAGTATGCCACCAAGCTCGGTATCGATGAGAGCGAAGTCGAGCAGTACTACATCGACAAGGTGCCGCTGAAGCGCGGCTGCGAATATCAGGATGTGCTGAACGTATTGATGTTTTACGCTAGCCCACAGGCGTCGTACTGCACCGGGCAGTCGATCAACGTCACCGGCGGCCAGGTGATGTTTTAACAGGTTCCCGGATGGCGCTGCGCTTATCCGGGCTACAAAACTGTAGGTCGGGTAAGGCGTTAGCCGCCACCCGAC
>NZ_JAZARW010000001.1:3335467-3347201 GCF_036233805.1 Klebsiella sp. EMBS2024
ACGGCACCGCGGGTCGCTCGGGTTAGGCGCTCGCGCCGTGACCTGGGCTGTTCCCGCCCCCCTTAAGGAGAGACCTATGGTTACTGCATTAATCATCGTCGCCGCCATCGCCTGGCTTACCCAGCTGGCCTTTGGCGGCTGGCAGATCCGCCGCTTCAATCGCGCCTTTGATAGCCTGTGCCAGCAGGGGCGGGTGGGCGTCGGCCGCTCCGCCGGGCGCTTTCAACCGCGCGCCATCGTCGCCATCGCCGTCGATGATAACGACCGCATTAGCGACACGCTGCTGATGAAAGGCTTCACCATTTTCGCCAGTCCGCAAAAGATCCCGGCTCTGGCAGGCAAACATATTGCGGAATTGCAGCCTGATGTGATCTTTCCCCATGATCCGCGCTGTCAGAATGCACTATCATTAGCGCTTAATCCGAAACATGGATAATTTCGTTGTAAAAGTAAATATCTTGCGAAATTATCACTTCGAAACTTAAACGCAGGATAGACGCCTATGAAACCACGTCAGCGCCAGGCAGCCATTCTCGAGTTCCTGCAGTCGCAGGGAAAATGCTCGGTCGAAGAGCTGGCGCAACACTTCGATACCACTGGCACCACCATCCGCAAGGATCTGGTCACGCTGGAAAACGCCGGCACCGTCATTCGCACCTACGGTGGCGTGGTACTCAACAAGGATGAAGCCGATCCGCCGATTGACCATAAAACGCTGATCAACACCCATAAAAAAGCGCAGATTGCCGAGGCCGCCGTGCGATACATCCACGATGGCGATTCAATTATCCTCGACGCCGGCAGCACCGTGCTGCAGATGGTGCCATTGCTGAGTCACTTCAATAACATCACGGTGATGACCAACAGCCTGCATATCGTCAACGCGCTATCAGAGTTCGATAACGAGCAGACCATCCTGATGCCGGGCGGCACCTTCCGTAAAAAATCGGCCTCTTTTCACGGCCAGCTGGCGGAAAACGCCTTCGAACAGTTCAGCTTCGACAAGCTGTTTATGGGCACCGACGGTATCGATCTGAACGCCGGAGTCACTACCTTTAATGAGGTCTATACCGTCAGCAAAGCGATGTGCAACGCCGCCCGCGAAGTGATCCTGATGGCCGACTCATCCAAGTTTGGTCGTAAAAGCCCCAATATTGTCTGCGGCCTTGAACGCGTGGATAAATTGATTACCGATGCCGATATTGACCCGGAATTCCAGCGGGCGCTGGAAGCCAAAGGTATTGAAGTCATTATTACTGGAGAACATCATGAGTAACTTTTTGTTAGAGGCCGGACGCCAGACCCTGATGCTTGAGCTGCAGGAGGCGAGCCGCCTGCCGGAGCGCCTGGGCGACGACTTCATCCGCGCGGCGGAAACCATTATCCACTGCGAGGGCAAACTGATTGTCTCCGGTATCGGTAAATCCGGCCACATCGGTAAAAAGCTGGCGGCAACCTTCGCCAGCACCGGCACACCGGCCTTTTTCGTCCATCCGGCGGAAGCCCTGCACGGCGATCTCGGCATGCTCGATAGCCGCGACGTGATGCTGTTTATCTCCTACTCCGGTAGCGCGAAAGAGCTGGATCTCATCGTGCCGCGGCTGGAAGAAAAAGGCATTCCGCTGCTGGCGATGACCGGCAAATCCACCTCGCCGCTGGCGCTGGCGGCGAAAGCGGTGCTGGATATCGCCGTGGAGCGCGAGGCCTGCCCGATGCATCTGGCGCCAACCTCCAGCACCGTCAATACGCTGATGCTGGGCGACGCGTTGGCGATGGCGGTGATGCAGGCGCGCGGTTTCAATGAAGAGGATTTCGCCCGTTCCCACCCGGCGGGCGCCCTCGGCGCGCGGCTGCTGAACAAAGTGCATCACCTGATGCGTCGTGATGAAGAAGTGCCGCGGGTCAATACCGAGGCCAATGTCATGGACGCTATGCTCGAACTAAGCCGAACCGGACTCGGCCTGGTGGCGGTCTGCGATGAAGCCAACCGCGTGCAGGGCGTTTTCACCGACGGCGACCTGCGCCGCTGGCTGGTTGCTGGCGGTACGCTCAACGATGGCGTCACTCGGGCGATGACCCGCAACGGCGTAACGCTGCAGGCGGATAGCCGCGCGGTGGAAGCCAAAGAGCGGCTGATGAAACACAAAATCAGCGCCGCGCCGGTAGTGGATGAGAACGGCCAACTGGTCGGCGCCATTAACCTGCAGAACTTTTACCAGGCGGGGATCCTTTAAGCCCCAGACGTTTCGCCAGCCGATGCAGGTTGGCGACGTCCAGTTCCAGCGCTCGGGCGGTCGCCGCCCAGTTGCCCTGGTTCGCCTCCAGCGCACGGCTAATGGCTTCTCGCTGAAAAGAGTCGGTCGCCTCGCGCAGATTGATGTTTCCCGTCGCGGGCGCCGCTGCCGCCGTCTCAGTCGGCAACATCGGCGCCGCCACCGCAAACTGGAAATGCTGCGGCTCCAGGACCACTTCATCACCGGCCTGGGTGGCCCGCGCCAGCACCACCGCCCGATGGATAGCATGCTCCAGTTCGCGCACGTTGCCTGGCCAGGACCACTGCTGCAGCCGGTTTCGCGCCGCCTCAGCCAAAATGACCCGCGCCAGCCCCATCCGCAGGCGGCACTGCTCGCAGAAATAGCCCGCCAGCAGCACCACATCACTTTCCCGCTCGCGTAGCGGCGGAACCGACAGCGGGAAGACGCTCAGCCGATGGTACAGGTCGGCGCGAAAGCGCCCTTCCACCACCTCCTGGCGCAGATCGCGGTTCGTCGCCGCCAGCACCCGCACATCGACCCGCAGGCTGCGGTCATCGCCGACGCGCTGAATATCGCCATACTGCAGCACGCGCAGCAGTTTGGCCTGCAGCGCCAGCGACAGTTCGCCGATTTCGTCAAGAAACAGGGTGCCGTTATCCGCCATCTCAAATTTACCGCTGCGGTTGCTGATAGCCCCGGTAAATGCCCCTTTCACATGGCCGAACAGCTCGCTCTCCGCTACGCTTTCCGGCAGCGCCGCGCAGTTGAGGTACACCAGAGGGTTGGCGGCTCGCGGCGACCCCTGATGCACCGCCTTCGCCACCAGCTCTTTGCCGGTGCCGGTTTCGCCGCTGATCAGCACGTTTAAATCCGAGGCGGCGACGATATCGATCTCTTTTTTCAGCTGCAGCATGGGCCCCGACAGGCCGATGATCTCCTGGCGCTCCGGCAGCGGGTAATTCACCGCCTGCGCCGGCAGGACGTTTTGCGCTTCAAGGCGGGCGATAAGCAGCGCATTATTCAGCGCCCCGGCCACCAGCGCGGCAATCAGCCGCAGCTCTTCATCGCTGAAGCTATCGAAACGATCGGCATCCATGCCGTCCAGGGTCAGCGCGCCAATCAGCGTCTGCCCGGCAAATAGCGGCAGTCCCACGCAGGCATGGACTTTGAGGCTCTCATGACCGGGGATCAGCCCGTCATAGGGGTCGGGCAGGTCGCTATCCGCCGGGAAGCGCACCACATCCCCGGCTCGCGCAATCGCCTCCAGCCGCGGGTGTCCTTCCAGGGCAAAGCGCCGACCGAGCACATCCTGCGCCAGGCCATCGATCGCCAGCGGCACAAACTGATGCGCCTCATAGCGCAGCAGCGCCGAGGCATCGCAGCCAAGAATTTGCCGCAGGGTAGTAATCAGGCGCGAAAAGCGGTCGGTGTGACCAATATCGCTTTGTAAATCTATGGCGATTCTCGCCAGCTCGTCGACGGAAAAACTCATTGCCGCTCCATTGTCATTTTGACAATACGCATTGTCATATCGACTATTTTAACCATTGTCATTTTGACAACAACCAAAATCAGAAAAAATTAAAAACAGATAATTATCAATTAATTAAAAAGTTGGCACGCAACTTGATATAAGCCAGTCAACTGAGTTTAAACACACTGTATTGATTGAGGTTGCTATGTCTATTGTGGTGAAAAATAACATTCTTTGGGTTGGCCAACGTGACTGGGAAGTGCGTGATTTCCACGGCACCGAATATAAAACGCTGCGCGGCAGCAGCTACAACAGCTATCTCATCCGCGAAGAGAAAAACGTGCTGATCGATACCGTCGATCATAAATTCAGCCGCGAGTTCGTACAGAACCTGCGCCGCGAAATCGACCTCGCCGACCTCGACTATATCGTCATTAACCACGCCGAAGAGGACCATGCCGGCGCGCTGACCGAACTGATGATGCAGATCCCCGATACGCCGATCTACTGCACCGCCAACGCCATCGACTCGATCAACGGCCACCATCATCATCCGGAGTGGAACTTCCACGTGGTGAAAACCGGCGATACTCTCGACATCGGTAACGGTAAACAGCTGATCTTCGTGGAAACGCCGATGCTGCACTGGCCGGACAGCATGATGACCTACCTGACCGGCGACGCGGTGCTGTTCAGCAACGACGCCTTCGGCCAGCACTATTGCGACGAACACCTGTTCAACGATGAAGTGGACCAGACTGAACTGTACGAACAGTGCCAGCGCTACTACGCCAACATCCTGACGCCCTTTAGCCGCCTGGTGACGCCGAAAATTACTGAAATCCTCGGCTTCAACCTGCCGGTGGAGATGATTGCCACCTCCCACGGCGTGGTCTGGCGCGATAACCCGACGCAAATCGTCGAGAAATACCTCGAGTGGGCGGCGGATTATCAGGAAGATCGCATCACCATCTTCTACGACACCATGTCCAATAATACCCGCATGATGGCGGACGCCATTGCCCAGGGGATCACCGAGGTTGACCCACGGGTAGCGGTGAAAATCTTTAACGTCGCCCGCAGCGACAAAAACGACATCCTCACCAATGTTTTCCGCTCGAAAGGCGTACTTGTCGGCACGTCCACCATGAACAACGTGATGATGCCGAAAATCGCCGGGCTGGTGGAAGAGATGACCGGGCTGCGTTTTCGCAATAAACGCGCCAGCGCCTTTGGCTCGCACGGCTGGAGCGGCGGCGCGGTAGACCGCCTGTCCACCCGCCTGCAGGATGCCGGCTTTGAGATGTCGCTGAGCCTGAAAGCCAAATGGCGCCCGGATATCGACGCGCTGGAGCTGTGCCGCCAACACGGTCGCGACATCGCTCGCCAATGGGCCCTCTCGCCGCTGCCGGTTGCTGAAGCAGCGACAACGCCGGAACCACAGGACTGCGCCTGTGCCGCGGCCGCGGCCGCCGATCTCGGTCCCATGATGCAGTGCAGCGTGTGCCAGTGGATCTATGACCCGGCGAAAGGCGAACCTAATCAGGATGTACAGCCGGGTACGCCGTGGAGCGAAGTGCCGGACAATTTCCTCTGCCCTGAGTGTTCTCTTGGCAAAGATGTCTTTGACGTACTGGCGACGGAGGCAAAATGAGTGATGGCATCGTCATCATCGGCTCGGGTTTCGCGGCCCGCCAGCTGGTGAAAAATATTCGTAAGCAGGATGCGCAAATCCCGCTGACCCTCATCGCCGCCGATAGCATGGATGAATACAACAAACCGGACCTCAGCCATGTCATCAGCCGCGGACAGAAGGCCGACGATCTGACCCTGCAAAGTGCCGGCGAGTTCGCCGAGCAGTACACTCTGCGTCTGTTTCCCCATACCTGGGTAAGCGATATCGACGCCGAAAACCGGTTAGTGAAGAGCCACGATAACCAGTGGCGCTACGACAAACTGGTGCTGGCCACCGGCGCGACGCCGTTTATCCCGTCGGTGCCGGGGCGCGAGCTGATGCTAACGCTCAATAGCCAGCGCGAATATGGCGCGGCGCAGAGCCGGCTGCACGACGCGAAGCGCGTGCTGATCGTCGGCGGCGGCCTGATTGGCTGCGAACTGGCGATGGATTTCTGCCGCGCCGGTAAAGCGGTAACGGTAGTCGATAACTCCGCCAGCGTGCTGGCGGCGCTGATGCCGCCGGAGGCCAGCAGCCGCCTGCAGCATCGGCTCACCGAGATGGGCGTACATCTGATGCTGAAAACGCAGCTGGAGGGGCTGGAGCAAACCGCCGACGGCATTCGCGTCAGTCTCGATCGCCAGCGCGCGATAACCGTCGATGCGGTGGTGGCCGCCGCCGGCCTGCGCCCGGAAACGTCGCTGGCGCGCCACGCCGGACTGCAGATTAACCGCGGTATTGTGGTCAATAGCCAGCTGCAAACCAGTGACCCGGCGATTTATGCGCTCGGCGACTGTGCGGAAATCAACGGCGTGGTACTGCCGTTCCTGCAGCCGATTTTACTCAGCGCCATGTGCCTGAGTAAAAATCTGCTGGCGCAGGCGGGAGAACTCAAGCTGCCGCCAATGCTGGTGAAGGTGAAAACCCCGGATCTGCCGCTGCATCTGGCCGGCGACACCCGCCGCGACGATCTGACGTGGAATATCGTGGCCGCCAAAGAGGGGCTGGTGGCGAAAGGCGTGGATGCCGAAAACCAGCTGCGGGCCTTTGTGGTGAGTGAAGACAAAATGAAGGAAGCCTTTACGCTGCTCAAACAACTGGTAAGTTGATGGTTTTCCCGGCTTGCGGCGTAAACGCCTTAGCCGGGCTACGGTATTGTCCTGGTAGCCCGGCTAAGCGCAGCGCAAGCCGGGAACATATCCAGCCTAGCGCGCCAGATTGTCGTAGCCGCGCCAGCGATAGTTAAGCACCGATAGCGCCCAACAGGCGACAAACAACCCGACCACCACAAATCCGGCGTCGCCGAGGTTGTCGTTTAACGCCCCTACCCAGCGCCATA
Organism: Klebsiella sp. EMBS2024; assembly: GCF_036233805.1. Taxonomy (NCBI): domain Bacteria; kingdom Pseudomonadati; phylum Pseudomonadota; class Gammaproteobacteria; order Enterobacterales; family Enterobacteriaceae; genus Klebsiella; species Klebsiella sp. EMBS2024. Next base: position 3,342,211 of record NZ_JAZARW010000001.1, read on the forward strand.
TTCCGCCGCTGAGCGCAAACTTATCCATTAGCAGGCCCAGCGCTTCCAGGCCGCCGATAAACAGCGCCACCACCACCGAGGTGCCGGTGATGGTCATGTTGTAATAGAGCTTGCGCTGCGGTTTGCTGAACGCCCAGCCGTAGGCGCCGACCATCAGCACATTATCAAGCGTATCCACCAGCGCCATACCGCTGGCGAACAGCGCCGGAAAGACCATAATCGACCAGACGGAAATCCCGCTCGACGCGCCGGCGGCGGAGATACCCAGTACGCCGATTTCGGTGGCGGTATCAAAACCGAGGCCAAACAGGAAACCGACCAGGTACATCTGCCAGCTGCGGCTTATCAGACGGAAGGTCTTGCCAAACAGCCAGCTCATCACCCCGCCGCTGCTGACGATTTCGTCGCTCACCGGCTCCCCGCGCTTCCATGCCCGAAAACTGCGCCACACGCTGCGTAAAATCACCAGGTTGATAAAGGCCATCGCCAGTAAAAACAGGGCCGACACCGCGGTGCCGATAACGCTGCCGGTATCATGCAGCCAGCTCATCTGCGTGCTGAAGGCGGTGGCGGTCGCGGCAATCGCCGCCGAGGCCAGCACCACAATCGATGAGTGGCCCAGCGAAAACCACGCCCCGACGGCGAAAGGCCGCCGCCCCTGCTGCATCATCTTGCGGGTCACGTTATCAATCGCCGCAATATGGTCGGCGTCCACCGCGTGGCGCAGGCCGTAGCCCCAGGCCAGCAGGCTGGCGGCCATCAGCGCGCCGCTGTCGCCAAAGGCCTGCAGCGCCCAGCACCAGGCCAGAAAATTCGCCGCGATCAACCCCAGCACCATACCCGCGGCGCGCGGCTGCTGGCGTAAAACTGTCATTATCATGGTTGTATTCCTTGAGCCTGCCCGCGGGCGGCGGCGATCACCGCCTGACCATAGGCGATTGCGCCGTCGCCGGCCGGCAACTGCTGTGCAAACAGCAGAGTAAAATCCGCCAGATAAAAGGTCAATCGCGCCGCCAGCAGGCGGTTATGCAGCACCCCGCCGCTGCAGACCATCGTGTCGATGCCGCGGACGGTGGCGCAGTCGCGGGCCATCGCCGCCAGTCCACAGGCCAGGGCGTCGTGGAATGCCCAGGCTTTCTGCGCCGGAGTCGCCTGCCAGCTCAGCCATTGCCGCCAGAAGGTCGCTAAATCCAGCGCGTCGTCGCGCCAAGGCAGCGTAACCGGGTGGCTGACGCCGGGGCAGCTGGCGGCCAGCGCCTCCAGCCGACAGGCCGCTTCGCCTTCATAGCTCAGACTCTCCGGCGCGCAATCCAGGGCGCAGGCAACGGCATCAAACAGCCGTCCGCAGGATGAGGCGCGCGGCGCGTTAATCCCGCGCTCGATGGCCTGCGCCAGCAGCGGCCAGTTGCGCTGGCGCAGGGTGGCGGCCTGCGGATAATCCTGCCAGTCAGGGACAAAGGCCAGACAGTGGGCCAGCAAATTTCGCCACGGCTGGCGTGCCGCCAGGTCCCCCCCTGGCAGCGCGACGGCCGGCAGCCCGCCAAGATGTTCGCATTCGCGATAGTTGACCCGCAGGCACTCCCCGCCCCACAGCGCGCCGTTCTCCCCCATACCAATACCGTCGAGTGTCAGGGCGATAACGTCCCCGCCGTCAAGCGGCCAGCGGTGCTCCGCCAGGCATGCCGCGGCGTGGGCATGGTGATGCAGCACTGTCTCCAGCGGCAGGGGCAGGGAGGCCGCCCACTGCGTTGAGCGATAGCCGGGATGGGCATCAACCACCACCCGCTGCGGCACAAACGCGTAAATGCTCTGCATCAGCTGCAGGGCGCTGCGCCACTGCTGTTCAATACCTTCCTCGCCAAGATCGCCAAAGTGCTGGCTCAGCACCGCTTCGCTGCCGCGCGCCAGGCAGAAGGTATTTTTCATATCCGCGCCGAGAGCCAGCAGCGGCGGGATGTCTCCTAGCCCCGGCGGCAGCGGCAGCGCGTCCGGGACGTAGCCCCGGGCGCGGCGCAGCATTTCACCGCTTGAGCGCACCAGTGAATCATCCATCCGCTGTACGATGTCGCGATTATGCAAGAGAAAGCCGTCGGCAATGTCGGCTAACTCATTGAGCGCCTGAGCATTACTTAACGCCGGCGGACGGCCGCTAAGATTGCCGGAGGTCATTACGATGGGGCGCGCCAGGCCCTGCAGAAGCAAATGCTGCAGCGGATTAGACGGCAGCATCACCCCAACTTCCGCAAGCCCTGGCGCTATTTCGTCGCACAGGCCGGAGACCTGCGCTTTGGCAATCAGTACGATGGGCGCCGCCGGGGAGCCCATCAGCGCCGCAGCGGCGGCGGGTAAGCCCGTTGCCGTCGGCAGCATTACCGCCAGCGGTTTTGCCGGGCGGTGTTTTCGCGCCCGCAGCGTGGCAACGGCAGCGGGGTTACCGGCATCGCAGGCCAGATGAAAGCCGCCGATGCCTTTTATCGCCACGATTTTGCCCGCCGCCAGCCGGGCGATAGCCGCCTGCAGCGCCGCCTCGCCGTCCAGCGTTTCCCCTTCTGCCTGCCATTGCAGCTGCGGCCCGCAGTCGGGACAGGCCACCGGCTGGGCGTGAAAACGGCGATCGGCAGGATCGCGGAATTCCGCCTCACAAGGGGAACAGAGCGGGAACGGCGCCATTGCGGTGAAGGGCCGGTCGTAGGGCATGGCGCGAATAATGGTCAGCCGCGGCCCGCAGTGGGTGCAGTTGATAAAAGGATAGCGGTAGCGGCGCGCCCGGGGATCGTTCATCTCCGCGAGGCACGCCGGGCAGGTCGCGGCATCAGGCACAATCTGAGTCCGCATCCGTCCCGCCCCGCTCTCGCGGATGGTGAAATCCTGCGGCGTGGCCGCCCAGCGATAGGGAATGCAGGCGGTACTGTCGATCCGCGCCAGCGGCGGGCAGTGGTCAGCCAGAGCGGCAGTAAAACCGTCGTCGCCCCCGACCAGCCGCACCAGTACGCCGTCGCCGTCGTTACAGACATCGCCGCAGCGGGCCTGCGCCCGGGCCAGCTGCCAGACAAAGGGGCGGAACCCCACCCCCTGCACTTTACCGCGAATGCGGATTTGCACCCCGTTCATGCCTTGACTTACCAGGCCAGCGCCGTACGGCGACGTTTCTCGATATTCATCTGCTCAAGTTTGTTGCGGTCAACGCACACGAGGGCATGCGTCGGGCAGACTTCCATGCAGGCCGGGCCGCTCTCGCGGTGGAAGCAGAGATCGCACTTGTTGGCTTCGGCTTTTTCCGCCACGACGTTCAGTCCGGCGCCGCTATGGCGGATCACCGGGCGCACCACCACCTCCATCGCCCCGTACGGGCAGGCGACGACGCAGGTTTTGCAGCCGATGCAACGCTCCTGCATCACATGGACAAAGCCTTTATCGCGGCTGATGGCGCCGTTCGGGCAGACATTGGCGCAGGGGGCGTCTTCACACTGACGGCAGGCGGTCGCCGTGGAAACATTGACCCCTTTGATCACGTGAATACGCGGCTGAAAGGTGTGAGGCGTCAGGGAGGCGCAGTCCTGATGTTCCTGATGGGATACCACGCAGGCCACTTCGCAAGTGCGACAGCCGATACATTTGCTCGCATCGGCGATAATGAAACGGTTCATCCATTTCTCCAGCAGTAAGAAGGTTACGCGCCGGAGTATGCATAATACGTTCCAAGTTTTTAATATATTGATTATAAAGACTATTATAGCTGGGCTTTGCTGTCATCGTCAGTAGTGACGATGACAGCTGACGACGTCAGGCACAGGGGCCCGCCACCAGCGACTCGCGTTCAATCAGCGCTCCGGGAAAGCTTTGCTGAAAGTTGAATTCCCCGCCATCCAGCATAAAGATCAGCCGATTGATGCTCTCTTTAATCATCTCCGTCACCGGCACCCGGACGCTGGCGAGCGACGGCACCATATACGGCGCAAGAGCAATATCGTCAAACCCCACCACCGAGACCTGTTCTGGCACCTTAACGCCCAGCTGGTGAAGCTGCTTCATCGCCCCGATGGCCATATCGTCATTGCTCGCCACCAGCGCGCTGTAGGTAACCCCGCGCTGACGCAGGCTCTCCACCCCCGCCGCCCCGGTTTCCGGCGTCCAGCGCCCTTCGGCGATAAGCGCCTCGTTCAGGGCGATGCCGTGGCCAGCCAGCGCGTCTTTGTAGCCGGCGAGGCGTTCGACGCCGGTGGGAGAGTCAAGGGAGCCGGTAATAAAGGCGATATCGCGATGGCCAAGCGCAATCAGCCGCTCCACTACCCGCATCGCCGAGGCTTTTTGATCGGACCAGACGCAGTGGCTGGCGTGGCGGCGCAGGCGGCGATTAAGCACCATGATCGGCTGCGAGTGGTTCTCAACGATCTCGTCCATCTCATCGACGGTGAGAAAGCGCGGGTAGATGATGATCGCATCGCAGCGCAGATCCAGCAGGTACTGGATCGCCTCCCGCTCCTCTTGCGCGCTGTGCTTGCCGTCGGCCAGGATCAGCTGCCGCCCTTTATCCTCCGTCATCCGCGCCACGTGATACAGCAGTTCGCTAAAATAGACGCCGTGGTACAGGGTATTGGTCACCACCAGGCCGAGGGTTTGCGTGGTTTTGGTCGCCAGGTTGCGCGCCAGCAGATTAGGCCGGTAGCCGCTCTCCGCCACCGCCTTAAACACCCGGTCTTTGGTCTCCTGGCTGACATAGCCGTTGCCCGACAGCACCCGCGAAACGGTCGCCTTCGATACCCCCGCGCGCTTTGCGACCTCCAGCATCGTTGCCATGTGATTCTTCCTGTTGCAAAAGTTGCAGGCAGTGTACTGCACGTTTCCCGCTTTTACAGCACTCCCCTGTTCACCAACGCGATCCGGCTCACGGCGACGCTTAGCGATCAAAATCACAAAATTGAGATCATATTTTTTTATTTCTTGTGCAATTAAATGAAACTCACCATGATTTTGTGGAACCGGTTTCCTAT
>NZ_JAZARW010000001.1:3347206-3418762 GCF_036233805.1 Klebsiella sp. EMBS2024
CATGGTATCGCCCAGCGATGCGGGGCGGTGGCAGATCAGTACCCTATTGATAAACAGGATAAAATCCGATGTCGAAAAATTATGCAGCCCTGGCGCAACAGATAGTCGCGGCAATCGGCGGGGTCGACAACGTCGCCGCCGTTACCCACTGTATGACCCGTCTGCGCTTCGTGGTTAAAGACGACGTACAGGTCGATAGCTCTACCCTGAAAGGCCTGGCCGGGGTGCTCGGCGTCGTGCGCAGCGATAACCAGTGCCAGGTGATCATCGGCAACACTGTCTCCCAGGCCTACCGCGAGGTGGTGAATCTGCTGCCAGGCGACCTGCGCCCGGCTGAGCCGCAGGGCAAAGCGCCGCTGACCCTGAAACGCATCGGCGCCGGGATCCTCGACGCGCTGATCGGCACCATGTCTCCGCTGATCCCGGCGATTATCGGCGGATCGATGGTCAAGCTGCTGGCGATGATCCTCGAGATGAGCGGCGCGTTGCCGAAAGGCTCGCCGACGCTGACCCTGCTGGCGCTTATCGGCGACGGCGCATTTTTCTTCCTGCCGCTGATGGTGGCCGCCTCCGCGGCGGTGAAATTCAAAACTAATATGTCGCTGGCTATCGCCATCGCCGGGGTGCTGGTGCATCCTGGGTTTATCGAATTGATGGCCAAAGCCGCCCAGGGAGAACACGTTGAATTCGCCTTTATTCCGGTTACCGCGGTGAAATACACCTACACGGTGATCCCGGCGCTGGTGATGACCTGGTGCCTGTCGTATATCGAGCGCTGGGTGGATCGCATTACCCCGGCGGTGACGAAAAACTTTCTGAAGCCGATGCTGATCGTGCTGATCGCCGCCCCGCTGGCGATCCTGCTGATTGGCCCGCTGGGCATCTGGATCGGCAGCGCCATTTCCGCGCTGGTGTATACGATCCACAGCTATCTCGGCTGGCTGTCGGTGGCGATCATGGGCGGGCTGTGGCCGCTGTTGGTGATGACCGGTATGCACCGCGTCTTTACGCCGACCATCATTCAGACCATCGCCGAAACCGGCAAAGAGGGTATGGTGATGCCGTCGGAGATCGGCGCCAACCTGTCGCTCGGCGGCTCTTCGCTGGCGGTAGCGTGGAAAACCAAAAACCCGGAGCTGCGCCAGACGGCGCTGGCCGCCGCGGCATCGGCGATTCTGGCCGGGATTTCCGAACCGGCGCTGTACGGCGTGGCGGTGCGCCTGAAGCGCCCGCTGATCGCCAGCTTAATCAGCGGCTTTATCTGCGGCGCGGTGGCAGGCATTGCCGGACTGGCCAGCCATTCGATGGCGGCGCCGGGGCTGTTTACCAGCGTGCAGTTTTTCGATCCGGCCAATCCAATGACCATCGTCTGGGTGTTTGGCGTGATGGCGCTGTCGGTGGTGCTGTCGTTTGCCCTGACGCTGATCCTTGGCTTTGAGGACATTCCCGTTGAGCAGGCCGCTGCCGACGCCAGAGCGCGCCAGGCCCGGGCCCAGGCATCCCACGCCTGAATACACTATTGATAATGAGGTAATGCATGGCGAGTTTCCCACAGGGATTTTTATGGGGCGGCGCACTGGCCGCCAACCAGTCTGAAGGCGCTTATCTTGAAGGCGGTAAGGGGCTGACCACCGTGGATACCCTTCCCCACGGCGCCCATCGCCTGCCGGTAAAATTAGGCCTGGAGAAGCGCTTTACGCTGCGTGAAGACGAATTTTACCCCAGCCACCAGGCGATCGATTTTTACCATCGCTATAAAGAAGATATCGCCCTGATGGCCGAGATGGGGTTCAGCGTCTTTCGCACCTCCATCGCCTGGAGCCGCCTGTTCCCACGCGGCGACGAACAGCAGCCGAATCCGCAGGGCATCGCCTTCTATCGCTCACTGTTCGAGGAGTGCAAAAAGCACGGTATCGAGCCGCTGGTCACCCTGTGTCATTTCGACGTGCCGATGCATCTGGTGATGGAGTACGGCTCCTGGCGCAACCGCAAAATGGTGGATTTTTTCAGCCACTACGCCCGCACCTGCTTTGAAGCTTTTGACGGCCTGGTGAAATACTGGCTCACCTTCAATGAAATCAACATCATGCTGCACAGCCCCTACTCCGGCGCCGGTCTGGTGTTTGAAGAGGGTGAAAACCAGGAGCAGGTGAAGTATCAGGCCGCGCATCACGAGCTGGTGGCCAGCGCGCTGGCGACGAAAATCGCCCATGAGATTAACCCGCAAAATCAGGTCGGCTGTATGCTGGCCGGCGGTAATTTCTACCCTTACTCCTGCAAGCCGGAAGATGTATGGATGGCGCTGGAGAAGGACCGCGAAAACCTGTTCTTTATCGATGTCCAGGCCCGCGGCGCCTATCCGGGGTGGGCCGCACGGGTGTTCCGGGAAAAAGGGGTCACGATTGCGAAACAGCCGGGCGATGACGAGATCCTCAAAAACACCGTCGATTTCGTCTCCTTTAGCTACTACGCGTCGCGCTGCGCCTCGGCGGAGATGAACGCCAGCAACACCAATGCCGCCAACATCGTCAAGTCGCTGAAGAACCCGCACATTCCGGCCAGCGAATGGGGCTGGGGCATCGACCCGCTGGGCCTGCGCATCACCATGAACATGATGTACGACCGCTATCAGAAACCGCTGTTCCTGGTGGAAAACGGGCTTGGCGCCCGCGATGAGATCGATGCCAATGGGGACATCAATGACGACTATCGCATCAGCTACCTGCGCGAGCACATCAGGGCGATGCGCGATGCTATCGGCGACGGCATTCCGGTGATGGGCTACACCAGCTGGGGCTGCATCGATCTGGTCTCGGCGTCCACCGGCGAGATGAGCAAGCGCTACGGCTTTGTCTATGTCGATCGCGACGATGCCGGCAACGGCACCCTGGCGCGTAAGCGTAAAAAGTCATTCTTCTGGTACCAGAAGGTGATAGCCAGTAACGGCGCCGATCTCGACTAAGCACCCTCGCCCACGCGCGCCCGTTCCCCGCGATAACCGGGGGACGGACGTCGGCTATCTGTTGCATCCATTACATGCTTTTTTCTCGAGCCTGATTCCAGTTTCTGGTTTGCCACCTGTTTACAATAACTGGTATTTTATCCAGTACTTTTACAGGGGTATCTTCAGCAAGGAGCACATCATGAGCGCACAGCACCCTACCGCAGCCAGAGGGATAGCCAGGGCCATTCGCCAGTTAACCGTGGGATATGTCAGAAAACGCCATGAGGATCGCAAAACGCGGGAGACGCGGCGCTACACCCGCCACGCGGCATTAAGCTTAAACGGCGACTGGCTGGAGCAGGCGGGGTTTCCGGTCGGCACGCAGGTCAGAGTCTCGGTGTCGCCCGGTAAATTAGTGATAGAGAATCTTGAGCTGGCAGCGCCGGGAACGGGGCTCCCTTCCGGCCAGTCGTGCGCCGGCGGAGAGCCCGGTTCGCCGCAGGGCTAGTCGTCCGCGGCCTCCAGCTGAGTAAAGCCGCCCTTGCCCTGCCAGCCTGCCAGCTGCTGATACACCCGGGCAACGGCCTCTTTCACCGGCTGGGTCATCGGATAATAAAAACCGACGATATCCGGCTGAATGCCGAGGAAAATCACCTCGCCGACGTCTTCTTTCAGCTGATCGACCAGATAGTTGAGCGGCATGTTATGGGTGGTCATCATAAACATCTCGGCGATGTCGTCGGGATCGATGATGCGAATGTCGCCGGGGTTTAGGCCCATATCGGTGGCATCGACAATCAGCAGGCGTTCGGGGCGTAATTCGCGGATCGCCACGATGTCGTTTTCCGGCGCGCTGCCGCCGTCGATGACCACCCACTGGCCGGCCGGGTTCGCCGCGCACATCTCCGCCAGCAGCGGGCCGGCGCCGTCGTCGCCCATCATGCTGTTGCCGACACAGAGTAAAACGTCAGTCACGTAATCTCCTCACCATCAGGTAGATGGCGCTCTCCTGGTGAATATCATGCAGCATGCTGAGCAGGGTTTTGCTCCACGCCTGCTGCTGCGGGGTCTGCGCGGACTGCGCTTTATCAAAGGCATTGGCCAGCATCGCCACATGACTGCTGTCGATGACGATTTCGCCATACTTCGGCACGCCCTCCATTTTGCGCCGCGCGGCGCTTCCGGCCTCAAGGGTGGCGATCCATGCCAGATACGCGTCCCATGGGCAGCTCAGCGCCGCCTCCAGACAGTCGATGACGCCGAGGTGGTGGCCAATCGCCAGGCTGTAATAGACCACCTGCTGCGCCTGATCCGGCGTGGCGTCGTTCTCATCAATAAATTTACGGCTCAGCTGACTGAACACCACCGTCTCGCTCATCGGATACGCGCCCCCTCGACCACCTGGTTGAGATGGGTGACGATCTCGGTCAGACGCGGATCTTTCTCCGCCTCCAGCCAGCGCAGCACCTGGCTGTCGCCCTGGCCAAGCAGACGCATATAGTCATCGGCAATCTGCCGTCCATAGCGATAGCCCGCCAGACGCCGCGCTTCGCGATCGATGCGCACCCGCAGAGGCTGCACCATATCGGCATGCAGCAGCTCGGTCGGCTGTTCGTCGAGCTCACCCGGCAGACGGGCATGAATTTTCTGCTCCAGCAGGCCAAGCGCCATGGCGAAGCCGTACAGCGTGGCGGCTGGCGTCGGCGGGCAGCCCGGAATATAGACGTCGACCGGTACGATTTTATCGGTACCGCCCCAGACGCAGTACAGGTCGTGGAAGATGCCGCCGCTGTTGCCGCAGGCGCCGTAGGAGATACAGATCTTCGGATCCGGCGCCGACTGCCAGGCGCGCAGCGCCGGGGAGCGCATCGCGCGAGTCACTGCCCCGGTAAACAACAGAATATCGGCATGGCGCGGCGAAGGCACCACCTTAATCCCGAAGCGTTCAGCGTCGAACAGCGGCGAAAGGGTGGCGAAAATTTCGATTTCGCAGCCGTTGCAGCCGCCACAGTCGACGCGGTAGACGTAGGCCGAACGTTTAATCTTCTTCAGTAGCGAGGCCTTCATGCTGGCGATGGATTCATCCACCGTCATCGGCACGGGAATGCCGTTTTCATCGCGCGGGCCAAGTAAAGTACTCATCAGCTGGCCTCCCTCATATGGCGGGTCAGTTCAATACGATCGGACGGCACCAGGCATTTCTGGCGCTTGCATTCCGGGCAGGTTTCGAAGCTTTCGCGGTGCAGCTCGGCGCGGGTATCGCCGTTATGCTTGAGCAGCGCGATGGCGTAGTCGATCTCCTTCTGCACCGCGAACGGACGCTGGCACTCCCGGCAGTGGCAGATAGCGAAGCGCGACTGCTGGAGGAAATCCTCTTTCTTCCACACCGCCAGCTCATACTCCGGCGACAGCTTAATGGCCGCCGTCGGGCAGACCTCTTCACAGCGACCGCAGAAGATGCAGCGCCCGAGGTTAAACTGCCACGCCAGCTGGTTAGTGGCCAGATCGATCTCGACCGTCAGGGCGTTCGACGGGCAGGCGTTCACGCAGGCCGCGCAGCCGATACACTGCTGTGGCGTATGCTCCGGCTTGCCGCGAAAGTTTTTGTCCACCGGCATCGGCTCCAGCGGGTAGGCGTGCGTCGCGGTGCCGGTCTTAATAACTTTTTTAATAAAGGTAAACATGGCGATTCCTTATTTCAGCGGCGAGTTTTTACGCTCGATGCTGTAGCGCTCCAGCTCTTTGTATGGCACCACTTTGCTCTTCTTCTTGCGTACATCGACCACGGTCATGCGGTCAGTACAGGAGTAGCACGGGTCGAGGCTGCCGATGATCAGCGGCGCATCGGAAACGGTGTTGCCGCGCAGCATATAGCGCAGGGTCGGCCAGTTGGCGTAAGTCGCCGCCCGGCAACGCCAGCGGTACAGTTTCTGGTTGTCGCCGGTCATGCTCCAGTGGATATCGTCGCCGCGCGGCGCCTCGGAGAAGCCCAGCGCGAAGCGGTGCGGAATATAGGTGAACCCCTCCACCATCAGCGGGCCGCCCGGCAGGTTATCGAGACCGAAATCAATCATATTCAGCGCGGTGTAAACCTCGTTGATCCGCACCTTGAGGCGAGATATCACGTCGCAGCCCTGCTCGCTGTGGACTTCCATCGGCAGCAGGCCGTAACCGACAAACGGGTGGTCGGCGCGGGTGTCACGGGCGTGACCGCTGGCGCGCACCATCGGGCCGACGTTGCTGAAGTCGCGGGCGATTTCCGGGTCCAGACGGCCAATACCGACGGTACGCTGTTCCATATTCGGCGTGCTGAGCAGCATATCCACCAGCTCCTGCACGTCGCGACGCATCTGCTGCGCCAGCTGACGGGTCTGGATCATGTCCTCTTTCAGCAGGTCGCGGCGGATCCCGCCGATCAGGTTCAGGCCGTAGGTTTTACGCGCGCCGGTAAGGATCTCTGCCATCTTCATCGAGGTTTCGCGCACGCGGAAGAACTGCATAAAGCCGGAGTCAAAGCCGGTAAAGTGGCAGGCCAGACCGAGGTTCAGCAGGTGCGAGTGCAGGCGTTCCACCTCCAGCAGAATGGCGCGGATCATCTGCGCCCGCTCCGGCACCACGATGCCCATCGCGTTCTCCACCGAGGTGGTGTAAGCGGTGCTGTGGGCGAAGCCGCAGATGCCGCACACCCGGTCCGACAGGAAGGTCACTTCGTTATAACCCATGCGGGTTTCCGCCAGCTTTTCCATCCCGCGATGGACGTAGAACAGGCGGTAGTCGGCGTCGATAATGTTCTCGCCGTCAACGAACAGGCGGAAGTGGCCAGGTTCATCAGAGGTGACGTGCAGCGGGCCAATCGGCACCACGTTGTTTTTCTTGCTGCCGAGCTCGTTAATAAACTCGTAGGTTTCGGCGTCGGTGGTCGGCGCCGGACGCTGGCGATAATCCATGCTGTCTTTGCGCAGCGGATAGAGTTCGTCCGGCCAGTCGTCCGGCAGCACCAGCCGGCGTTCGTCCGGCAGGCCGACCGGCACCAGGCCGTACATATCACGCACTTCGCGCTCGCCCCATACCGCCGCCGGGACGCGCGGCGTCACCGACGGGTATTCCGGTTTGTTGGCGTCCACTTCCACGCGCACGGTGATCCAGCATTTGGTGCCCTGCTCCATCGACAGCACGTAATAGACCGCGTAGTGGCCGTTGAGCTTACGTTCATCGTTGCCGAACAGCACCGACAGCCAGCCGCCCTGCTGGTAGTAGAGAAACTCCACCACTTCCGGCAGGTAGTTGACCTTCACGGTGATGGTTAACTGGTCTTTGGTCTGCCAGGCTTCGTCCAGCACCACGCCGGGAAAGGCCTGGTGCAGCGCCGCAAGGTAGTGTTGACCGATTTTTTCTTCAGACATGCTCAAACTCTCTTAATCACGCCACCAGCAAGGAGACGAAAGCTAAAAAGGCGAAACCAAACCCGGCCCAGGTGACGCGGGAGGTGGCACAAAAACGCAGACGCGCCATGCTGTTTTCAAACAGCGCGATAATTAGCACCCCAACCACCAGCTTAACGATGGCGACCACCAGCGCCAGCAGCAGGCCGCNGACGCTGAAGCTGGTCATCTGGCCCCACGGAAAGAAGACCCCGACAAACATCTGCAGCACCACCAGCTGTTTGAGGCTGATGCCCCACTTCAGGATGCCAAAGCCGCTACCGCTGTATTCCGACAGCGGCCCTTCCTGCAGCTCCTGCTCCGCTTCCGCCAGATCGAACGGCAGTTTGCCCATCTCGATAAAGGTGGCGAAGGCGCAGGCGCATAACGCCAGAATCAGTGGAATGCTGCGCGCCGCCGGCCAGTGGTAAAGGGTATCGGTGATGGCGCTGATATGGGTCGAGCCGGCGACCTGCGCCGCCACCCACAGGCCCAACAGCAGGATCGGCTCCACCAGCACGCCGAGCATCGCTTCGCGACTGCTGCCCAGCGCGGTAAACGGGCTGCCGGTGTCCAGACCGGAAATGGCAAAGAAGAAACGGGCGATGGCGAACAGGTAGATCAGGGTGATGAGATCCCCCAGCACCGGCAGCGGGGAGTCTACCGTCACCACCGGCAGCGCGGTGGCGATGGTCAGCATCACGCCCACCATGACGTACGGCGTCAGGCGAAACACCCAGCCCGAGGCGTCAGGACCGACGCTCTGGCGGCCCAGCAGTTTCAGGATATCGCGATACTCCTGCAGTACCCCCGGTCCACGGCGGTTATGCAGCCGCGCGCGGGCGACGCGAACGATCCCGGACAACAGCGGCGCGACGGCAAACAGCACCAGCGCCTGTAGCAATGCAATTAACAGACTCATTCTCAGGCTCCTCGCGAAATGACAATCACCACCAGCACCGCCAGCTCAACCAGCGCGATCCCGCGTAGCAGCGCCGGCGCCGAGGCCGATTGCCAGCCCGGCACCAGACGCACCGGGTTCAGCCAGTGACGCAGCTTCAGCAACGGCGCAAAGGCCTCTTTCACCGGCATGGCAAAGCCGTGGGCCGTTACCACCATCGACTGCTCGTGGTCGTAACCGCAGACCCACGCCGCGCCGCGCGAGCGCGCCGCCAGGCGATCGCCTTTAAAGAAGATCATCAGCAGGAACGGCAGCAGCGGGCAGGCAATAAGCAGCAGCGCGATCATCGGCTGCGACACCACGCTCGATACCTGAGCCTGCACCGGGAAGGCGCCGCTCACCAGCGGCAGCAGCCACGGCGCGGCGATGCCGCCAACGAGGCAGAAGACCGCCGCCAGCACCACGCTCAGGGTCATCAGCCAGGGGGCGCAGGTGGCGTTTTCCGCCTCTTTCGTCCGCGGCGCGCCGAGGAAGGTCACGCCGTAGACTTTCGCCATACACATCACCGCCAGTGCGCCAGTGATCGCCAGGCCAACGGCCAGTAGCGGCCCCAGCAAACGGCCGATAAACAGGTCGCCAGTGCTCATTTTGAAGAAGGATTGATAGATAACCCACTCGCCGGCGAAGCCGTTCAGCGGCGGCAGGGCAGCCATTGCCATCAGCCCCACCAGCATGGCGAGGGAGATCAGCGGCATTTTTTTACCGATGCCGCCCAGCTTCTCGATATCGCGATGACCGGTGCGGAACCACACCGCTCCGGCACCGAGGAACAGCGTGGTTTTGAACAGGCTGTGGTTAATCAGGTGATACATGCCGCCGATAAAGCCCAGCACCATCAGCGTGCTGTTGCGGGTCGCCACGCCGGTGACGAAGGCGCCCAGCCCCAGCAGGATAATGCCGATATTCTCCAGGGTGTGATAGGCCAGCAGGCGCTGAATGTTATGCTCCATCAGCGCATACAGTCCGCCGATAAAGGCGGTGATCATCCCCAGCGCCAGCAGCATCACGCCCCACCACAGCGGCGGCACGCCGCCGGCCAGCGAAACGGTCAGCATGCCGTACAGACCAACCTTCATCACCACCGTGGAAAACAGCGCGGCGGCCGGCGCGCTGGCCCCGGCGTGGGCCTGCGGCGCCCAGCCGTGCAGCGGGATCGCCCCGGCCAGCAGGGCGAACCCCACCAGACCCGGCAGCCAGAGCAGCGGGTTCTGCATCATATCCACCGCCTGAAGGTTGATCTGCGCCAGCTCGAGGGTGCCGTAGGTTGACCACACCAGCCAGCAGGTCCAGGCCATCAGCAAAGTACCGAGACGCCCCAGGGCAAACCACAGCTTACCGGAGGCGGCGCAGCCGGTGAGAAACGCCGCGCAGAGCGCCATGATCTCCGCCATCACCACCAGTGAACCGATATTGGTCACCACCACCGCGCAGGTCGCGGCGGCCAGCAGCAGGTTGACCAGCGGGCCGTTGGCCTTCACCTGCGGGTGGCGATGCCAGCTAATATTAAACAGCGACACCGGCAGCGCCGACAGGCCGATGGCCAGCAGCCACAGCGCGTTGACGCCCCCTACCCGTATCGTCAGGTGGAGAAACTGCAGCATGCCGCCGTGGATCCGCTCCGGCATCAGCAGCGCGGCGCCGCCGGCGACCACCAGCATGGCGCTGGCCACCGCGCCGCCGATCCCGGCAATGGCGCCGCTGAGCGGTTTGCGCATGGCAAACAGAAAGGCCAGTACGGCGCTGGCGGCATACCACGCCACCGCCTGATTCACTAATCCAATTACACTCATTCCCTCTCCCCCTGTTGCGCCTGGAACAGCGACAAGTCGCCAAGGTCGGTATTAAAGGTCAGCTGACGTTTACGCTTGCTGGCCTGGGCGATATCACGGCTATCCACCAGCATCAGCGCGTTGGTCGGACAGGTCCGCACGCAGGCCGGGCCCTGGTCATCGAAGTGGCAGAGGTCGCATTTCACGGCAATAGCGCGCACGCCCGGTACCCAGTCGAGCAGCGAGCTGACGCGCGCCGGCGCCGGCGGCGCGGGGGGCGCCAGCCGGGTATTGGCATTCGCCGGGATATCCAGCGGGCGGCTGCCGGAAAATTCAATGGCGCCGAACGGGCAGGCAATGCCGCACAGTTTGCAGCTTACGCACAGGCTCTCGTTGAGCTGGACCGCGCCATCGACGCGCTGGATGGCGTTAACCGGGCAGACGGTGGCGCAGGGAGCATCTTCACAGTGGTGGCACATCTGCGGTGCCGATTCTTTTTCATTACGCATCACCTGCAGCCGCGGCATAGCCTGCAGGCCGTGCTGGCGATGCGTCTCAGAGCAGGCGGCTTCGCAGGTGCGGCAGCCGATACAGACAGTGGAGTCAGCAATTACAAAACGGTTCACCGGGTCATCCTCGGGTGAAAGTCATTTTTGACGAAATCAGGTTGCGCAGGTGTCATTTTCGACACGTGTCGACACCTTACGATCAGTGGGTCAGCGCCAGATGGCTTAAATCCACCGGTTGGTCTTGTTCCATGGCGTCATACAGACGGTCATAGACGGTGGCGATAATCGCCAGATAGTGCTCCAGCACCTGGTCGCGGGAGCGGTTGCTGATGCGGCCGTCCACCGTGCCATCCATTGCGAGGGTGGCCTGAGCAATCAGATACTTATCACCGCCGTTTTTGTTTTCGACGTAGTACTCGATGGTGTGGCTGTTGAAGCCTTCCGCGAGGGCGACGAACACCTGAAAATGGCCGAACAGCACGAAGCACAGCTCTTTGTCCGGCGCGCAGCTCATCGCGTGATGCAGGCGGGCCTTCGACAAGGTGATCCCCTGAACCAGCGAGTTACAGTAGATGTGCCACTGCTCCTGCTGCTGCCGGTGACGGTCGGCGATGTAATCCGCCTTTTCACTTATTTCCCAAATAGTCATATCGGTTTCTCCGTAGCATGAGATGCACCCTCTAAGCATTTTTCATGCCAGATTTTATTTAATTGATTTAACTATGTTTTTATATCGCCCTCTGCCGATACGACATGTCGATGACAGCCCCGGGGCGTCGACATCGACATTGACTGCCACGACGATTTCATTCTGGCATCGTTATTGCATAGAAGGCGCATCGCGATACGGAGGCGACTATGCACGAAATCACCCTCAGCCAGCGGGCGCTGGAAATTATTGAACAACAGGCGCAGCAGGCCGGCGCGCGGCGGGTTACCGGCGTGTGGCTCAAGGTCGGCGCATTTTCCTGCGTGGAAGCCAGCGCCCTGACCTTCTGCTTTGAGCTGGTCTGCCGCGGCACGCTGGCGGAGGGGTGCGAACTGCATATCGCCGAACAACAGGCTGAATGCTGGTGCGATCGCTGTCAGCAGTACGTCCATCTTGTCTCGCAGCACGTTCGCCGCTGCCCGCACTGCAATAACGACCAGCTGCAGATCGTGGCGGATGATGGCTTACAGATTCAGCGTTTAGAATTGGAGTAAATTATGTGTACAACATGCGGCTGTGGCGAAGGCAACCTCTATATTGAAGGAGACGAACGAAACCCGCATTCCGCGTTCCGCAGCGCCCCCTTCGCGCCCGCCCCACGCCAGACGATGACCATCACCGGTGTCAAAATCGACCACTTCGCCCCCACCCGCACGCCAGAGGGCGACCTGCATTACGGCCACGGCGAAGCGGGTACCCACGCCCCGGGGCAGAGCCAGCGGCGGATGCTGGAAGTGGAGATCGACGTGCTGGATAAAAACAACCGCCTGGCGGCACGCAACCGCGCACGCTTCGCAGCAAAACAGCAGCTGGTGCTGAATCTGGTTTCCAGCCCCGGCTCCGGCAAAACCACCCTGCTCACCGAAACCCTCACCCGGCTGAAAGGACGCGCCGACTGCGCGGTGATTGAAGGCGATCAGCAAACGGTCAATGACGCCGCCCGCATTCGCGCCACCGGCACCCCGGCGATTCAGGTCAATACCGGGAAAGGCTGCCATCTCGACGCCCAGATGATCGCCGACGCCGCCCCGCGCCTGCCGCTGGCTGACCGCGGCATTCTGTTTATCGAAAACGTCGGCAACCTGGTCTGCCCGGCCAGCTTTGATCTCGGCGAGCGCCATAAGGTGGCGGTGCTGTCGGTCACCGAAGGCGAAGACAAACCGCTGAAGTATCCGCATATGTTCGCCGCCGCCAGCCTGATGCTGCTCAACAAAGTCGACCTGCTGCCGTATCTCAATTTCGACGTTGAGCGGTGCCTGGCCTGCGCCCGCGAGGTCAATCCGCATATTGAAATTATTCTTGTCTCCGCCACCAGCGGCGAAGGCATGGAGCAATGGCTCACCTGGCTGGAGACGCAGCGATGTGCATAGGCATTCCGGGACAAATTTGCGCCATCGACGGCGTGCTGGCGAAGGTGGAAGTTTGCGGTATTCAGCGCGACGTCGACCTGACGCTGGTCGGCGCCGTTGATGAGCAGGGCCAGCCGCGGCTCGGCCAGTGGGTGCTGGTGCACGTCGGCTTCGCCATGAGCGTCATTAATGAAGCCGAAGCCCGCGACACCCTCGAGGCGCTGCAAAATATGTTTGACGTGGAGCCGGACGTCGGCGCGCTGCTGTACGGCGAGGAGCGATAATGCGTTACGTAGATGAATACCGCGCCCCCGAACAGGTGATGCAGCTGGTGGCCCATCTTCAGCAGCGTGCTCGTCTGCTGCCGCACACCGCCGCGCGACCGCTGCGCATCATGGAGGTCTGCGGCGGCCATACCCATGCCATTTTTAAATTCGGGCTCGACCAGCTGTTGCCGGAGAACATCGAATTTATTCATGGTCCCGGCTGCCCGGTGTGCGTCCTGCCGATGGGGCGCATCGACGCCTGCATTGAGATTGCCAGCCGCCCGGGAGTGATCTTCTGCACCTTCGGCGACGCCATGCGCGTGCCGGGTAAAAACGGCTCGCTTCTGCAGGCGAAAGCCCGCGGCGCCGATGTCCGCATCGTTTACTCGCCGATGGACGCTCTGCGGCTGGCGCAGCAAAATCCGCAGCGCGAGGTGGTCTTTTTTGGTCTTGGTTTCGAAACCACCATGCCCGCTACCGCCCTGACCCTGCGTCAGGCGCGAGAGCGCAACGTCGATAACTTCTACTTTTTCTGCCAGCACATCACCCTGCTGCCGACCCTGCGCAGCCTGCTGGACCAGCCGGACAACAGTATCGACGCCTTTCTCGCCCCGGGCCACGTCAGTATGGTGATCGGCACCGAGGCCTACGGCTTTATCGCCAGCGACTATCACCGTCCTTTAGTGGTCGCCGGTTTCGAACCGCTTGATCTACTGCAAGGCGCGGTGATGCTGGTTGAGCAGACAATAGCGCAGCGCAGCGATGTGGAAAATCAGTACCGTCGCGTGGTGCCGGATGCCGGCAACCCGCTGGCGCAGGCGGCGATGGCCGACGTCTTCCGCCTGGATGGCGACAGCGAATGGCGCGGCCTGGGGGTCATCAGCGACTCCGGCGTGCAGCTTACGCCAGCCTATCAGCGCTTCGATGCCGAGGCGCATTTTCGCCCGGCGCCGCAGCGCGTGTGCGACGACCCGCGCGCCCGCTGCGGCGAGGTGCTGACCGGCCGCTGTAAACCGCACCAGTGCCCGCTCTTCGCCAGCACCTGCAATCCGCAAAGCGCCTTTGGCGCGCTAATGGTCTCCTCTGAAGGGGCCTGCGCCGCCTGGTATCAATATCGCAGTCAGGAAAATGAAGTATGAAAAGCGTCCAGTTAGCCCACGGTAGCGGGGGACAGGCAATGCAGCAGCTGATCGGCGACCTGTTTATGCAGGCCTTCGCCAACCCCTGGCTGGCGGAGCAGGAGGATCAGGCGCGCCTCGATCTGGCGGCGCTCGCCGCCCAGGGGGACCGCCTCGCCTTCTCCACCGACAGCTACGTGATTGACCCGCTGTTCTTTCCCGGCGGCAATATCGGCAAGCTGGCCGTCTGCGGTACCGCCAACGATGTGGCGGTCAGCGGCGCCATCCCGCGCTATCTTTCCTGCGGCTTTATTCTCGAAGAGGGGCTGGAGATGGCCACCCTGGAAGCGGTGGTCGCCAGCATGGCCGACACCGCCCGGGCGGCAGGGATCGCCATCGTCACCGGCGACACTAAAGTGGTGCCGCGCGGCGCGGCGGATAAGCTGTTTATTAACACCGCCGGCATCGGCGCCATCCCGGCGGACGTTCACTGGGGGACGCAGCAGATTAGCGCCGGTGATGTGCTGCTGGTCAGCGGCACGCTGGGGGATCATGGCGCCACCATCCTTAACCTGCGCGAGCAGATGGGGCTGGACGGCGCGCTGTCCAGCGACTGCGCGGTGCTGACGCCGCTTATCCAGACCCTGCGCCCGCTGAGCGGAGTGAAAGCCCTGCGCGACGCCACCCGCGGCGGGGTTAACGCGGTCGCCCATGAGTTCGCCGCCGCCAGNGGCTGCGGCATCGAACTGCAGGAGGCAACGCTGCCGGTCAACGACACGGTGCGCGGCGTCTGCGAGCTGCTTGGTCTGGACGCCCTGAACTTCGCCAATGAAGGCAAGCTGGTGCTCGCCGTCGCCCGCGACGAGGCGGAAAACGTGCTGGCGCATTTGCGGTCTCACGCGTTAGGACGCGATGCGGCGATAATCGGCGAAGTGGTCGTCCGCCCGGGCGTACGTTCCGTTGGGCTGTACGGCGTGAAGCGGACGCTCGATCTTCCCCACGCCGAACCGCTGCCGAGAATTTGTTAACGACGGCGTCGGGTCCCGGATAGCGGCTGGCGCCTTTTCCGGGCTACAAAACTGCGCGCACATGTAGCCCGGCTAAGCGCAGCGCGAGCCGGGAAAAAGCCAGCGTAATTATTTTGCCCAAACCAGCGGGCGCCCATGGATGGGTTAAAGCGGCAATAACCGCTTTATTAACATACTATTATTTGTACCATCATTTTCTTATGCGCCGCGTTGTCGGCGCGTTTTGGACGTAAGCAATGTCGTATACACCGATGAGCGATCTCGGCCAGCAGGGGCTGTTCGATATCACCCGGCTTTTATTACAGCAGCCCGATCTGGCCGCGCTAAGCGAAACCCTGACCCGTCTGGTGCAACAGTCCGCGCTGGCCGATGAGGCGGCCATCATCCTGTGGAACGCGGGTAATCACCGCGCGGCCAGGTACGCCTGCGATGAGGCCGGCCATCCGGTAAGCTACGAGGATGAAACCGTCCTGGCCCACGGTCCGGTGCGTCGCTTACTCTCCCGGCCGGATGCCCTGCATTGCGATCATGAAACCTTTGCCGACACCTGGCCGCAGCTTATCCGCAGCGGACTGTATCGTCCGTTCGGTTACTACTCGCTGCTGCCGCTGGCGGCGGACGGGCGGATCTTCGGCGGCTGCGAATTCCTCCGCCGTGACAACCGGCCGTGGAGCGAGAAAGAGTTCCAGCGGCTGCATACCTTCGCGCAGATCGTCGCCGTCGTCACCGAACAGATTCAGAACCGGGTCAGCAATAACGTCGATTACGATCTGCTGTGCCACGAGCGCGACAACTTTCGCATCCTGGTGGCGATCACCAACGCGGTGCTCTCGCGACTGGATATCGACGAGCTGGTCAGCGAGGTGGCGAAAGAGATCCATCGCTACTTCCGGATCGACGCCATCAGCGTGGTGCTGCGCAGCGACCGCAAGGGGAAGCTCAACATCTATTCCACGCATTATCTTGACGCCAGCCACCCGGTTCACGACCAGAGCGAGGTGGATGAAGCCGGCACCCTCACCGAGCGCGTGTTCAAAAGCAAAGAGATGCTGCTGCTTAATCTGCACGAACATGACACTCTCGCGCCGTATGAGAAAATGCTCTTCGAGATGTGGGGCAATAAGATCCAGACCCTGTGCCTGCTGCCGCTGATGTCCGGCAATACCCTGCTCGGGGTGCTTAAGCTGGCGCAGTGCGACGAACAGGTTTTCACCACCACCAATCTCAAGCTGCTGCGGCAGATCGCCGAGCGGGTGTCGATCGCTATCGATAACGCCCTCGCCTACCGCGAAATTCAGCGCCTGAAAGAGCGGCTGGTGGATGAGAACCTCGCGCTCACCGAGCAGCTCAATAATGTCGAGAGCGAATTCGGCGAGATTATCGGCCGCAGCGAGGCGATGAACAATGTGCTCAAGCAGGTCGAGATGGTGGCGCAGAGCGACAGCACCGTGCTGATCCTCGGCGAAACCGGCACCGGCAAAGAGCTTATCGCCCGCGCTATCCACAACCTCAGCGGACGCAACGGTCGGCGGATGGTGAAGATGAACTGCGCGGCGATGCCCGCCGGGCTGCTGGAGAGCGATCTGTTCGGCCACGAACGCGGCGCGTTCACCGGGGCCAGCGCCCAGCGTATCGGCCGCTTCGAACTGGCGGACAAAAGCTCCCTGTTCCTCGATGAAGTGGGCGATATGCCGCTGGAACTGCAGCCCAAACTGCTGCGCGTCCT
The DNA here is from genome assembly GCF_036233805.1 of Klebsiella sp. EMBS2024. Lineage (NCBI taxonomy): Bacteria > Pseudomonadati > Pseudomonadota > Gammaproteobacteria > Enterobacterales > Enterobacteriaceae > Klebsiella > Klebsiella sp. EMBS2024. Next base: position 3,364,007 of record NZ_JAZARW010000001.1, read on the forward strand.
CCAGGAGCAGGAGTTCGAACGTCTGGGGAGCAACAAGCTGATTCAGACCGACGTTCGATTGATCGCCGCCACCAACCGCGATCTCAAGCAGATGGTTATCGACAGGGAATTCCGTAGCGATCTCTACTACCGGCTCAACGTGTTCCCGATCCATCTGCCGCCGCTGCGTGAACGTCCCGACGATATCCCGCTGCTGGTGAAGGCGTTTACCTTTAAAATCGCCCGCCGCATGGGGCGCAATATCGACAGCATTCCGGCGGAAACCCTGCGCACTCTGACGCGTATGGAGTGGCCGGGCAACGTGCGCGAGCTGGAAAACGTTATCGAACGGGCGGTATTGCTCACCCGCGGCAACGTACTGCAGCTCTCCCTGCCGGAGCGGGATATCGTGGAAGCCCCGCGGACGCCGGCGGTCCTGCCTGAGGAAGGTGAGGATGAATATCAGCTGATCGTCCGGGTGCTGAAGGAGAGCAACGGCGTGGTGGCCGGGCCGAAAGGCGCCGCCCAGCGGCTGGGGCTCAAGCGCACCACGCTCCTGTCACGCATGAAGCGGCTGGGTATTAATAAAGACGAACTGGTGTAACCTCGCGCGCTCCCCCTTTCCGCGCCGGTGAGAGGGAGCGCTGGCGCAGCGCGCTATTTATCGCTGGTAAAACCGTTGCTGGTCGCCAGTTCGGCAAACCACAGCGCATTGCGTTTTATCTGTCGCTCGCCGGTCTCCAGATCCAGTCGCCAGAAGCCGTAGCGCCGTTTGAAGGCATTGATCCACGACCAGTTGTCGATAAACGTCCACTGGTGCACGCCAAAGCAGTTCGCGCCGTCGGCTATCGCCCGATGCAGCTGCACCAGATGCTCCTCCATCAGCTGGATGCGGAAAGTATCGTCTATCACCCCGTCCGCCCCGGGCTCGCCCTCTGATTGTCGATCCATCGCGATGCCGATTTCCGCGAGATACCACTTAATATTGCCGTAGTTATCGCGAATATTGGCGGCAATGTCATAGATCGCCTGCGGCAGGATCTCGTTGTTATCACGATAAGGATTAAAGCGGCCCTGCGGGTTCACCGCGTTTTCGAAATAGTATTCCGGGGTGAAATAATCGAGGTCATATTCGCTCTCACGCGCTTTTACCCGCCGCGGCACATAATAGTTTACCCCAAGAAAATCGATATCCGCGCTGAGGATCAACGCCGCGTCGTCTTTGCTGGTCGTCGGCAGGCAGTCGTGGGCGGCAAGGATCTCGCACAGCGCTTTGGGGAATTCATGTTTTACCAGCGGGTCAAGGAAGCTGCGGTTAAAAAACAGGTCGGCATACCCGGCGGCTTTTTTATCCGCGTCGCTGTCGGTGAGGGTATAGCTCGGGGTCAGGTTGAGCACCACGCCGATCTCGCCCGCCAGCGCCAGTTCACGATAAGCCGTTACCGCTTTGGCGTGCGCCAGCATAATGTTAAACGCCACCTGCGCCGCCAGCCGGCCATCTTTCTTACATGGATAGTGGAAGTCGTACAGGTAGCCTCCCTCAACCGGCACAATCGGCTCGTTGAAGGTTATCCAGTATTTAACCTTATGGCCAAACAGGCTAAAGGCGGTGCGGGCAAAGCGGGCAAACAGCTCGGCTACGTGCGCCGATTCAAAGCCGCCGTACTGTTTCTGCAGCGCTTCCGGCATATCAAAGTGGTAGAGATTGATCATCGGCTCAATGCCGTTGGCGATCATCTCATCCAGATAGGCGTGATAAAAACGCACCGCGTCCGGGTCCGGCGCGCCGGTTTCCAAATCAGCGATCAGTCGTGACCACTGTATCGAGGTACGAAATGAGTTGAAGCCGGTCTGTTTCATCAGCGCTACGTCCTGCGGATACTGATGATAAGTATCACACACGGTCTGCGGCCCTACCTGCTGATAAAATCGCTCCGGCTGTTCGGCAAACCAACTGTCCCAGATGGAACGATGGCGCTTATTGGTGACCCCTTCCGTTTGCGGGCCGGACGCCGCCGCCCCCCACAGGAACCCTTGCGGAAACTGATACTGCTGCATAACCTCTCCTTCGAAAAAAGGCTGCGCCCGTCTGGCGCAGCCTGAACGTACTACTCAGCGACCACTTCGATCGATTTAATGAACATATAGCCCCAGTCGCCGGTGAAGCGGCCGAAGTCAATCTGATTAGTCCCCGCGTTAAGCGTCACCGGTATCCGCAGCTGCTGGCCCTGCTCATCCGTCTGCGGGAAGGCCACCGCCTGCGGAGCGCCCCCGTTGACGACAAACGAGTTCTGCTTACCGCCCCATTTGCCGTTGAAGGTCACATTGAGCAGGAACTGACCGCTCCACGGCGCCTGCACCTGCCAGCCGATCTTATCCCCCTCGTTGGCGAATGGGCCAAGGAAGCCGTCCTCGCCAACTGCCAGCGCGTCTTTATCACTCTTCATCACCGTCAGCCGCCCCTCAGCCACGCCATAAACTTCGCCGTGATAACGACAAAAATCCGCTGGCGCTTTCCCCGTCGCCTCGCCCACCGTCACGGTCACGGTTTTGCTGCTTTTCAGCAGCCCATCGTCCGCCGTGAACGTCAGCGCATAGGTGCCTGGCGCCGTAAACCAGGCCCGGGTTTGAGCCCGATCGGCATGGCAGAAATGCACCTGGCCATCGCCGGCGTGCTGCCAGCCCACCTTAACCTCTCGCGACGGCAGGCCATCGTCCTGCCAGCTGGCCGTAAGCTCGACGCCCTGGTCCTGCGTGGTGGTTAGGGCCGGCTCCAGCGTGACAACCGGTGGCTGATTCTCCTCGCTATGCTGCACGCTAATCACATTGGAATGAGCCGAACGACCACTCTCGTTTTTCGCCGTCACCCGGTAGTAATACGTGTGCCCGAGCTGAAGCTGACGATAATCGTCGCGGAACAGAACCATGGTTTCTGGATTCCATTCGTTAACGCCATCGGAGATATCCCGGCCCACCACCGTCCACGGCCCGGTCGGTGAGGCGGCGCGTTCGACATCGTAGCTGCGTCCTACCGCAGCGCCCATCCAGTTGATCGCGAAGGGCGAGGTGGTCTCGCGCAGCAAAGGCGCGTCCGGCTTCGGCAGCGGCGCCATCGTCTGCTGCCCGGCCATCTGCGCCGCGGCGGTGCGCACCAGATCGACCACCGCCTGCTCCTGGTTCGCTTCGCCTTCTTTGGCAAACCCCGGCAGGTGGTAACTGTAGTGCCCGGTCGACTCCTTATGCCAGTAGAAGCCGCCGTCGTGACGATGGCCGCGGAAGCCCCAGATAAGCCCGCCGGCGGCTTGCGCCCCGTTGACGTCGCTGTGAACAATCGACTGCATAATGGCGTTCAGTTGATCCGCCGGCAGCAGGCCAAACTCGCCGACGAGATAGACTTTTTGTCCGCCGACGGCGCGCAGATCCTGCGTCACCTGCCCGGGATGGTTATTATCGGCATTGGTGTAATAGTGATTGCTGACGATATCCACATTGGGGTCGGTCAGCGCAAAGGAATTGATTTTCTTATAGGTACCATCCACCACCAGCTGATGAGGGGCCCATTTTTTAATCCACGCCGCGGTCTGATGCAGGAAATCGGCGTTGGTATCCTCCAGCTCGTTACCGGTTTCCCAGGCCATGATCGCCTTTTCATCATAATAGGCGCGGCCGGTGACAGTATTTGTCCGGGTGATAACCTGGCGGATCACATCCAGATAGGCTTTGAAGGTCTTGCTATCGGTCCGATAAAAGTCTTCCGCTTTTTCATGATAGAACGCCGCCAGCTGCTCGCGCCCGCCCCACCACCACCAGTGGTCGATAAACGGCAGGATCAGACGCAATCCCTGTTTATCCGCTTCGGCAATCATGTTGTCATACACCCGCATGGCTTTCTCATTCAGCCGCGGCATGCCGTCCGCCGTTTCCGGCGCCAGAATATGGGTCTCGCGCCCGCAGGCCTTATCAAATTCCTGCTGCACCGACAGCACGTAGACGCGCTGGGCTTTCGCCCCGGTTTGCACCATCGCCTGGATCCAGTTTTGCTGCTCCTGGGCCGTTGGCCATTTAAAGTATTGCCCCCAGCCGCGCGGGTCTGCCCTGCAGGGGCCGCGGGCGTCGTCTTCAATGCGGTGTAGCTCCGGCGCGTGGATCCCGGCGAAACGAAACACCTTGTCGCCGTCCTTGAGGGTGGCGCCGTCGCGAGTGATAAAGTGCGTAAAGTGCGAGCGCTCGGCGGCCAGCGCCCCGCCGGCCGCCAGCGCGGACAGCAGCCCCATCAGCAGCAGGTTTTTCATCGGCTTCATCGTTCTCTCTCCTTAGAACCAGACCTCGGCCTGTACGCCGAAGTTAACGGTGTCGGTAGAGCCACTGCGGGAATACCCGCCGGCGGTGATGGTATTGGTATCCCAGTTGTAGTTACCGTCTAATGCATCGGAGACACCTTTATCCCACTTCGCGTAGGTGACGAAGAAGCGCAGCTGCGGACGCGCCCAGAAACCGGAGTCAAAGGTCAGCGTTGGCGCAACGGTGACTTTGGTCAGGCCGCCTTTGCCTTTGCCGTTTACTCCTTTGTAGTTTTTGTCATCCAGGTATTCGTAGCCCAGCTCGTACTGCATGGCAAAGTTGCGGGTGATCTGATGATAAGGGCGGATACCAGCGACCCACATCGAGCGTCCCCAGCCATTTTCATCTTCCGTCCACCAGCGGTAGTTTTTATCTTTCTGCCAGAAAGCGAAGGTCGAGATCTCCAGGTCGCCCATCGAGGCCACGCTATCCAGCACCACTCGCCAGGACTGGGTGTTTTCCAGATTGGCCCAGCCCCAGCCGTTTTTACCCAGCGAGTCACCCGCCGCCAGCCCTTTCCCGTACTGCAATGCGAGGCGGGAGTATCCTCCGGTCAGACCATAGAAGCCGTCAAAGTTATAAATACCGGTCACGCCATAGCCCTTCTCGGCGGAAGTCGGATGGTTTTCGTTACGGTTCATGTGGTGGCCGATCAGCTCCAGATCGAAGCCTGTCCCCGCGATCTTTTTCAGCCACAGGTTGAGGGAATAGTCATCCGGGTAGCCCTGATTTCCCTTATCCACCGGGTAGGCTTTGGTTTCATCGGTGGGTGAAAAGGCGTACACCCCGGCGTCGAAGCGGGCGAAGCCGAGATCCATGTTGTCGAAGCCGCCGCCGGTGCCGTTGTACTGAATGTACTCCCAGTCGAACTGATGGCTGGAGGTGTTGGAGCTGCTATAGCGCTTACCGGCCCAGAAGGTCATCTCCGGCGCAAAATCCAGATTGCTCAGCTCGGCGAACCCTTCACGAAACTGTACGTCATGGCCATCGTCATCCTGACAGTTCCAGTCGGAGGTGCATTTCGACTGGTGAGTGAGGTTGGCCTGCACTTTCGCCACCACGCCGCTGTCCGCCGTCAGCGTCACGGTGGGGATCAGTTCGATCTTGGTGTCTTCTTCGTTGCCCAGTCGCCACTTACCGTCCGGCATCAAGCCGACGGAGTCCGCGCGGTTGCCATCGGAGTTCGCCAGGATCCCGGAGCGGATATAGCCATGCAGCGCAAAATCATACTTCGGATCGGCGCAGGCCGGGCTGCTGGCCCCTGCCAGCGAGAGGAGAGCCAGAGGTATTGAGTGTTTCAGCTTTATCATTATTTTTTTCCCACGTTATGTTTGTTAACACGAACCGATAACGGAGGGGAAATTTACGGATCAAAAACGGAAATGTACATCCACTTACGGAAAGCGCTTTCCATAATTGCCTATCTGGTTCACAAAATTAGCTCTGCGGCGAATATATTCGTGAGACTGATCACATAAAATTACAAGAATGCCGCCGGGCGCCGGCAGTGGAGCGGAAGGAGGAGCAGATGAGCAGGTGCCGCCGGGGGATAAGCCGCCGACGGCGAGAGGATCAGCGTTCGGTTTCCGCGAGCTGACGTTCGTACACTTTGAAGAAGGGGCGATAGAGCATCCAGGCGTTAAACATCGCGAACAGGCTCATGCACAAATTTTTCCAGCTGCCGTTCGCCGACCATGCCGCCCCCAGCGGGGAAGGCATCGACCATGGCAGCATCGCCACCGCGCGGTCGAGGATACCCAGCTGAGTTAAATACCATGCGATACAGGCGTTTATCAGGGGAACAAAGAGAAACGGCAGTAAAAAAACCGGGTTCATGATCACCGGAAAACCAAACAGTATCGGCTCGTTGATATTAAACAGCGACGGCAGCAGGCCAATCTTGGCCACGCTTTTCAGCTGCCGCGAGCGGCTGCGCATCGCCATCAGCACCAGAGGCAAAGTGGAGCCAATACCGCCGATCAGCAGGTAAAAATCCCAGAACCCCTGCAGATAAACATGCGGCAGCGTTGGCGAACCCGCCGCCAGCGCCTGCTGATTTTCAAACAGATAGGTCATCCAGAAGGGGTTCATGATCCCGGTGATGATCAGCGCGCCGTGGATACCGATAAACCAGAGTAAGTTACAGATAAATAAAGAGATAAGTACCGCCATCAGCGTGTCGGACGCCAGCACCAGCGGCCGCACCGCTTCGCTGATCAACTCCGGTACGATGCGTCCGGTGGTCTGCAGCAGTATGGCATTCATCACGCTTATCGACAGCATCACCACCAGCAGCGGGATCAGCAGTTGAAAGCCATTGCGGGTCATCAGCGGCACTTCATCAGGCAAGCGAATACACCAGCCTTTTTTGTAGAAAAAGCGAATAATCTCAATGGAATAGGTGCTGGATATCAGAGCGGTAAATATCCCCATACCGCCGAGATAAACATTGCTCACCGCAGTCTCGCGAAAGCCGATAAACAGCAGAAAAGCCAGACACCCGGTTAAACCGCAGAGCCGTTCCGGCAGACGGTACTGCTTGGCGAGACTGGCGCTGGCGCCGAAGGCGACAATCAGCGCCACCAGGCCAATGGTTAGCTGAAAGGTCGGCAGCAGGATTGGCCGCAGCAGCAAATAGACCTGGCCGAAACGCGAGGCGCCGTCGATGGAAACGGGCGGAAACAAAATGGGAACCAACAGGCTGCCAACGATCACAAAGGGCATAGCCAGCGCAAAGCTATCGCGCATCGCCGTAATGTGGTTGTTGCGCGTCAGAACATTCGCCAGCGGCGCCAGCCGCTGCTCGATGATGTCCACGGCCACATTCATTAACTGAATGTTCATACTCCTACCTTTGCGAATGGTTGTCTCGCCGGGATGATCGCCCACAACACCGGAAAGTGAAAGCCTGCCATAGGTGATCATGGTCACAATTAATAAATCCACAAACGGAAAGCGCTTTCCGTAATGCATCCATTTTGACTATAGTCCGCTCATCCAACCTCATCAGGAGCGGTAATTATGAAAAAAATTATGTTGTGTTGTTCGGNAGGCATGTCCACCAGCCTGCTGATGAAAAAAATGATTGCGGAAGCCGAACAGCGGGGCCTGCCGGTAGAGATCAACGCCTATGGCGTAGCGGAGTTTGCCGAACAGGTCGGCCATTATCAGGTGGTGCTGCTGGGGCCGCAGGTGAAATACATGCAGCAGGACCTGCAAAAACAGGCGGATAAATACGGTATCCGCGTCGAACCCATCAATATGATGGACTACGGCATGCAAAAAGGCGCCGCGGTCCTTGATTTCGCCCTTTCCCTTATCGAAAACAAGAACTAAGGAAAGATCATGAGCTCTCTGTACGCTAAACTGATCGACGTGATCGAACGGCAGATCACGCCTATGGCCGGCGCGATCGGCCAGCAAAAATATGTCACCTCGATCCGCGATGGCTTTATCACTGCCCTGCCCTTTATGATCGTCGGCTCGTTCCTGTTGGTGTTTATCTTCCCGCCGTTTTCTCCGGATACGACGTGGGGGTTTGCCCGCGCCTGGCTGCAATTTTCGCTCGATCATCGCGATGCGCTGATGCTGCCGTTCAACTTCAGCATGGGGGTGATGACCCTGTTTATCGCCGTCNNNNATCGCCGCCAGCCTCGCCAAACACCATCATCTGGACTCGCTGACCGCCGGGATGCTGTCGCTGATGTCGTTTCTGCTGGTAGCCGCGCCGCTGAAAGATGGCCAGATCTCTACTGCCTACTTCTCCGGTCAGGGGATCTTTACCGCCATTCTGGTGGCCATCTATTCCACCGAGCTGTACGCCTTCCTCAAACGGCATAACATCACCATTCGCCTGCCGCCGGAAGTGCCTGCCGGGGTGGCGCGCTCGTTTGAAATCCTGATCCCGGTGCTGGCGATCATTCTGACGCTGCATCCGCTGAACCTGTTTATCGAAGCCCAGCTGGGGATGATCATTCCGGAAGCGATCATGTCGCTGGTGAAGCCGCTGGTCGCGGCTTCCGATACGCTGCCGGCGATCCTGCTGTCGGTGCTGGTCTGTCAGGTGCTGTGGTTCGCCGGGATCCACGGCGCGCTGATCGTCACCGGGATCATGAACCCGTTCTGGATGGCCAACCTGTCGGTCAATCAGGCGGCCATGGCCGCTGGCACCGCTATCCCGCACATCTATGTCCAGGGCTTCTGGGATCACTATCTGCTGATCGGCGGCGTCGGCTCCACCCTGCCGCTGGCGCTGATGCTGCTGCGCAGCAAGGCCGTGCATCTGCGGACGATCGGCCGGATGGGGGTCGTGCCGGGCGTATTTAACATCAACGAACCGATTCTGTTTGGCGCGCCGATCATCATGAACCCGCTGTTTTTCCTGCCGTTCGTGCTGGTGCCGATGGTCAACGCGACCCTGGCGTACTTCGCGCTGAAGCTGGACCTGGTCAGCCGCGTAGTGTCGATGACGCCGTGGACAACGCCGGCGCCTATCGGCGCCTCGTGGGCGGCGAACTGGAGCTTTAGCCCGGTGATCCTGTGCCTCATTTGTATGGCTACCGCCATGGTGATGTACCTGCCATTTCTCAAAGCTTACGAAAAACAGCTGCTGGCCCAGGAGCGTGAAAACGCCGTCGGCCAGGCTGACAACGCGGCGCAAACCGCTTAACGCTAACGATTCAGAGGATAATCATGGAATTAGAAGAACAGGTGATGGGGATCATCATCAATGCCGGCCAGTCACGTAGCCTGTGCTACGAAGCGCTGCACGCCGCTAAAGCGGGTGATTTCGCCACCGCCGACGCCAAAATGCAGGAAGCGGCGCACTATTCCCGCGAAGCTCACCTTGTACAGACCCAGCTTATCGAAGCTGACGAAGGCGAGGGAAAAACCAAAATGACGCTGGTAATGGTCCATGCTCAGGATCACCTGATGACATCCATTCTGGCGAAAGAGCTTATTGCCGAACTGATTGCGATTTACCGCGCGCAGCCGCTTCACGCCTAGCGCCTTGCCCGGCCAGACGCGCTGGCCGGGCCTGATTCCCCGAGGTCACTATGTTACATCTTGGAATAGATATTGGCGGCACCAAAATGGAAGCCGTACTGCTGGACCCGGCGGGCGAATGCGTCCAGCGCCTGCGCCGGCCGACCCACAAAGAGAGCTATGACGCCTTTATGCGTCAGCTGCTGACCCTGATTGCCGATATTCGCGCGGTCAGCCCGCAGCCGTTCACCCTGGGGATCGGCCTGCCAGGAGCTATCGATCCGCAAAGCGGACGCATTAAAAACTGCAACTGCCTGGTGCTCAACGGTCACGATCTGCGCCGGGATATCATGCAGCAGCTTGGCCAGCCGGTGTGGATGGCAAACGATGCCGACTGCTTCACCCTTTCGGAGGCGGTGGATGGCGCCGGCGCCGGAGCTACCACCGTCTTCGGGGTGATTATCGGTACCGGCTGCGGCGGCGGGATCGCCGTGCATCAACAGCTGCTCAGCGGCCCCAACGCTATCGCCGGAGAGTGGGGGCATAATCCGCTGCCGGGCTATACTCCTGAGCGCGATGGCCCGCCGCAGCCCTGCTACTGCGGCAAAACGAACTGCATCGAAAGCTTTCTCTCCGGCACCGGCTTCGCCCGCCGCTATGGGGAACAAGCCCGTGCGGAAGCCATTGTCGCCGCGGCGCAAAACGGCGATCCGCGCGCGCTGGCCCACTGGCGACACTTTATCGATGCCTTTGCCCGCAGCCTGGCGTCGGTGATCAATATTCTCGACCCGCAGGTGATTGTGCTGGGCGGCGGTCTGTCCAACGTCAGCCAGATCTATCGCGATCTACCTGCCGCCATCGTGCCGTGGATCTTCTCCGACACCTGCCGCACGCAGATCAAACCGGCCCGTTTCGGCGACGCCAGCGGCGTGCGCGGCGCGGCCTGGCTGCCCCGGCTTCCCGGCGCCGCGCAAGGGCAGCGGTAGACACTTTTTTCAGCAGGTATGTTAAGCTAGGCGAAAATGTTCAGACAGAAAAAGCCATGCCAACGATTGATGATGTTTCAAGATTAGCGAATGTCTCAAGAGCGACGGTATCCCGCGTGCTGACCGGCACCCGGGGCGTGCGCGAAGAGAGCCGGGAAGCTGTGCTGCGGGCCGTTGAAGAACTCAACTATCGCCCGAGCTTTGCCGCGCAAAACCTCGCCAGTCAGACATCCAGCCACGTTGGTCTGGTGATTTCCGCGCAGGACGAAAGCCACGGCGCACGTCTGCTGCCGCTGCTCTCTCAGGCGCTGAAAGGGCTGAATAAAAGCCTGCTGGTCCAGTACGTCAGCGACCCGGTAGAGCAGGCGGCGGTAATCGACGATCTGCAGCGCCAGTGCGTGGCGGTGGTGGTGCTGGGCGCCGTTGCCGCCGACGCGCCGCGCAACGTTATCGCCTTTGACCGCTTCGGCGTCGCCGGGAGCAACAGCCAGGGCTATGACTTCGCCTTTGCCACCGAAAGCGCCTGCCGCTATGTGATTGGCAAGGGACACCGCAACATCGCCCTGCTGGTGGACAGCGATAGCGACGATGCCAGCCGTCAGATGCTGGAAGGCTACCGCAACGTCCTGCAGAACTACTCCATTCCTTTTAACCGCCAGCTGGTGCTGACGGCCAACGATGACGTCGAGCAGGCGCTGCTGACCTTAATTAACAGCTTCAGTAAATACTCAGTCATTATCGTTAAACGCGACCGCTACGCGGCAGAGGCGATGCGTCTGCTGCGCGAATTCACCATCGCCGTCCCGCAGGAGGTCTCCCTGCTGAGCCTTGAGGATTCCCCGCTCGCCTCGCTGCTCTACCCGCCGCTGACCTGCATCTCCTGGCCACTGGAGGCGCTGCTGGATAACTGTATTCAGCGTATTCGCAGCCTGATTGACGACCGGCCAACATTCGCCACCGAGGGCCGCTCGCTGGCTGGCCGCCTGATCCCGCGCCAGTCGGTCGCCGATATTTCTTGATCTTCGCCCGGTTGGCGCCGGGCCAGACTTACCTCCCCTTTTCGCGCTTTCGTTTCCCGGCTCATTATTACCCACGCATGCAAATAAGAATTATTTTCATTTATAAATAGCTTGTGCTATATAACATAGCAATAGCTATAAACGCTGGGAAATTAACCACACCATTGCGAGGGATCCTATGCTACACCTGACACCGCTGAAATCATTGCTGCTGGCCAGCGCGCTGGCTCTGCTGGCCGCGACGCCGGCCTCGGCGCAGGAGAAATTCAGGGTTATCACCACCTTCACGGTTATCGCCGATATGGCGCAGAACGTGGCCGGCGACGCCGCCGACGTGAGCTCCATTACTAAACCGGGCGCGGAGATCCATGATTACCAGCCCACGCCCGGCGATATCAAACGCGCGCAGGGGGCGCAGCTGATCCTCAGCAATGGGCTTAATCTCGAACGGTGGTTTGCCCGTTTTTATCAGCACTTACAGGGCGTTCCGGAGGTGGTGGTCAGCGAGGGGATCCAGCCGGTGGGCATCAGCGCGGGCCCCTATAGCGGGAAGCCCAATCCCCATGCCTGGATGTCGGCAGATAACGCCCTGATCTATGTCGATAACATTCGCGATGCGCTGGTGAAGTACGATCCGCCTCACGCCGACACCTATCGCCGTAACGCCGAGGCCTACAAAGAGAAGATCCGTCAGACGATGGCGCCGCTGCAGGCCAGACTGGCGCAGCTGCCGGCGGATAAGCGCTGGCTGGTCACCAGCGAGGGAGCCTTCTCCTATCTGGCCCGCGACTATGGCCTGCGCGAACTGTATCTGTGGCCGATCAATGCCGACCAGCAGGGCACCCCGCAACAGGTGCGCAAGGTTATCGACACCATGAAGAAAGAACGCATCCCGACCATCTTCAGCGAAAGCACCATCTCCGATAAACCGGCGCGTCAGGTGGCGCGGGAAGCCGGGGCCCACTACGGCGGCGTGCTGTATGTCGATTCGCTGAGCGCCGCCGACGGCCCGGTGCCGACCTGGCTCGACCTGCTGCGCGTCACCACCGAAACCATCGTCAACGGTATCCAGGACGGGATGAGGAAGCAGCCATGAATGCAGCGCAAGCGGGACTGTATGTCGACCAGCTCACCGTCACCTGGCGTAACGGCCACACTGCCCTGCGCGACGCCTCGTTCAGCGTGCCGCGCGGCTCCATTGCCGCGTTGGTGGGGGTTAACGGCTCGGGTAAATCCACGCTGTTTAAAGCGCTGATGGGCTTTGTCCGCGTTGGTCACGGCGAGATCGCCATACTCGGCCAGCCGGTCAACCGCGCGCTGCGCCAGAACCTGGTCGCCTATGTCCCGCAGTCGGAAGAGGTGGACTGGTCCTTCCCGGTGCTGGTGGAGGATGTGGTGATGATGGGCCGCTACGGCCATATGGGCTGGCTGCGGCGGGCAAAGCCGCGCGATCGCGAGATTGTCGATGCCGCGCTGGCCCGCGTGGGCATGAGCGAGTTCCGCCATCGGCAGATTGGCGAGCTCTCCGGCGGGCAGAAAAAGCGCGTCTTTCTTGCCCGCGCCATCGCTCAGCAGGGTCAGGTGATCCTGCTGGATGAACCTTTCACCGGCGTCGATGTGCAGACCGAAGCGCGGATCATCAGCCTGCTGCGCGAGCTCCGCGATGAGGGCTGTACCATGCTGGTCTCCACCCACAACCTCGGGTCAGTGAGCGAATTTTGTGATTATACGGTGATGGTGAAAGGCACCGTGCTGGCCAGCGGCCCGACAGAAACCACCTTCACTGCCGAGAATCTGGAGCGGGCTTTCAGCGGCGTGCTGCGCCACGTCGCGCTCACCGGCGGGGAAGCGCAGGTTATCACCGATGACGAGCGGCCGTTTATCAGCCGGCGCGCGGCGGGAGGCCCACGATGAGCTGGCTGCTGGAGCCGTTTGGCTATCACTATATGCTCAATGCGATGTGGGTGTCGGCGCTGGTGGGCGGCGTCTGCGCCTTTCTCTCCTGCTACCTGATGCTCAAAGGCTGGTCGCTGATTGGCGACGCCCTCTCCCACTCGATTGTACCCGGCGTCGCCGGGGCCTATATGCTCGGCCTGCCCTTCGCGCTCGGCGCATTTCTCTCCGGCGGTCTGGCGGCAGGCAGCATGCTGTTTTTGCAACAGCGGTCGCGGCTAAAAGAAGATGCTATTATCGGGCTGATCTTCTCCTCCTTCTTCGGGATCGGGCTGTTTATGGTGTCGCTGAATCCGACGTCGGTGAATATCCAGACCATCATCCTCGGCAATATTCTGGCCATCGCCCCGGAGGATATTATCCAGCTGGCAGCGATCGGCTTTATCTCAATGGCGATTCTGCTGCTGAAGTGGAAAGACCTGATGGTGACCTTCTTTGATGAACACCACGCCCGCTCGATTGGCCTGAACACCCGCGGCCTGAAGCTGCTGTTCTTTACCCTGCTGGCCGCCTGCACCGTGGCGGCGCTGCAGACCGTCGGCGCCTTTCTGGTCATCTGCCTGGTGGTCACTCCCGGGGCCACCGCGTGGCTGTTAACCGATCGCTTCCCGCGCCTGCTGGCCATCGCCGTGGCTATCGGCAGCCTGACCAGTTTCTTCGGCGCCTGGCTCAGCTACTATCTCGACGGCGCCACCGGCGGCATTATCGTGGTCGCGCAAACGCTGCTGTTCCTCATCACCTTTATCTTCGCGCCGAAGCACGGCCTGCTGGCCAGCCGCCGCCGCGCCAGGGAGGCCGCATGCTGAACCTGTTCCTGGCCCCGTTCCAGTTTCCTTTTATGGTCAATGCGATAGCGATATCGATCGTCGTCGCCATTCCCTGCGCGCTGCTGTCGGTGTTTCTGGTGCTCAAAGGCTGGGCGCTGATGGGCGACGCCATGAGCCACGCGGTCTTTCCGGGCGTGGTGCTGGCCTACATTATCGGCATCCCCTTCGCCATCGGCGCGTTTATCGCCGGTCTGCTGTGCGCCGTGACGACCGGTTTTCTCGACGATAACAGCCGACTCAAGCGCGATACCATCATGGGGATTGTCTTCTCCGGCATGTTTGGCGCCGGACTGGTGCTGTACGTAGCGATCCAGTCCGATGTTCATCTCGACCATATCCTGTTCGGAGATATGCTGGGGATCTCCCTCCGCGATATTGGGCAAACGACGGCGATCGCACTGGTGATTGCGTTGATTATCGGTCTCAAATGGCGGGATTTTTTGCTGCACGCCTTCGATCCAACGCAGGCTAAAGCCAGCGGCCTGCGCGGCGGACTGCTGCACTACGGCCTGCTGTGCATGATCGCCCTGACCATCGTCGCGACGCTGCAGTCGGTGGGGATTATTCTGTCGATTTCGCTGCTGATTGCCCCCGGGGCGATCGCGCTTCTGCTGGTGAGACGCTTTATCCACGCCCTGCTGCTGGCGGTAGCGGTGGCCATCGGCTGCTCGGCGGGAGGGGTGTGGCTGGCGTTTTATCTCGACAGCGCGCCAGCGCCGACTATCGTGGTGCTGTTTACCGCGCTGTTTGTAGTCGCCTTTGTCGCAAGCACGATCCGCGATAGTCAGAAACAGAAAACTTCAGCAATTATCCCCGGTGGCGGCTAACGCCTTGCCGGGGCTACAAGAGCACGACTTGTCGCCCGGCTGCGCAGCGCTGACCAGGGAAAGCCGCTACTTTTTCGGTCGATATTTTTCCGGCAGCGGCGGCACCGGGCGCCTGTCGTCCAGCAGATGGCGAACAGTGAGGATCGGGTGGCGCCAGAGCATCCGCGGCCCGGCCCAGCGCATAATCTGCTTCATCTCCTCGCGCTTCGCCGGCTGGTAGCAATGCACCGGACACTGCTTGCAGGCCGGTTTGTTCTCGCCAAACACGCACTTATCAAGGCGCTTGTCAGCGTAGGCGTTCAGCGCCTGATAGTGCGCATTATCGGCCTGCGCCTCGGGACAGCGCCGCTGGTAGAGGGCAATCATCCGCTGAATCGTCATTTTTTCCCGTTCGATACGCTTCCCCATCTCCCTGCCTTTCGTCTTTTTTAAGATGCATTTATCATACACCTTAATATCCATACCCGACCAGACTCACTGCTTCAGATGCTGAATCAACTGCAGGGCCGCCCCGGACAGAACCCCGAAATGGCTGTAGGCATAGAAATCCCGGATAAAAACGCTGCCCTCGAGCTCAAACGGGCGCAGCAGGCCAAGCGCTTCTTCGTGTCGGTAAACCGGGGCCGGCATCGACGTTAACAGATCGCTCTCGCACAGAAAGGCCTTAATGGCCGAGGATGAGGCGCACTCAATAACCGGTTGCGGACAGGGCAACTGCCGGGCGCGAAAGATATCCGCCAGGATGTTCATTGGCGTACTAGACGGCGGCGGCATGATCCACGGATAGTCCAGCATCGCCTCCAGGGTGACGTCCGCCGCCTGATGCAGCGGGTGGTGCTGCCTGGCGACGATGCAGATCCGGTCCTGCCAGTTAATTTTGCCCCGCACCACGATTTTCTCATCATGCGGTAAGGGACCGCAGAGGGCGATATCGATGTCGTGCATCAGCAACAGCTTATACAGCTCGGAGTCAATGCGGTCGACGATCCGCAGATGGATCTGGGGATGGCGCTGATGGAAAGCCGCCAGCTTATCGATGAAATGGCTGGTCAGCAGACTGGAAACGCAGCCAATCCGCAGAATGCCTTTCCCGGCGCCGCGGATGAGCTCAATTTCCTCGCGCGCCTTTTGTTCGGTATTCAGCATCGTCAGCGCGTAGGGTAAAAAGGCGCTGCCATATTCGCTCAACGCCATGCCGTGCTTATGTCGTTCGAATAAGGATGCGCTCAGGTCCGCTTCCAGGCTCAATAGCAGTCGGCTCAGTCCCGACTGGGTGATCCCCATTTTCTCTGCGGCCAGGGTCATATTGCCTTCGCGGGCGACGGTAATAAATGCCTGAATCTGCTTAAATTTCATTGGCATGATATTTACTCATTGAATAAACGGTTTTTGCATTTCCCCTGCGCCCTTTTTTAGCGAATAAATATCGCTATCAATACGCTCAAAAATCACCGAAACGCATACTTCAAAAGGATTTATTTATCTCACCACCCCGGCAAAACACATTTCTGAACCGAAGATAATTTATAATGAGAATATATCACCATGACACAGAACAATATTCTATTAATTTCAGGCGCTATATTACCGGTCATCATTACCGTCATCATCGGCTATATTAGCGGTAAACGAAAAGACTTTAACTGGCAGCAGGCGGGAGACATCAATAAAATTGTGATGCTCTACGCATTGCCGCTAAGTATTTTCAGCAATATGGTGATGACGCCGCGACACATCGTCATGACCATGGGCCCGGTCGCCGTGGCTATCATCCTGGCGCTGATTCTCAGCTTCGTCATTCCCTTACTGGTCGCCCGCTATCTGTTTCGACGCGACCTCGCCCTCAGTACGCTGCAGGCGCTGGCCATCGGCTCGCCGGCAGTCCCGTTTATCGGCACCTCAGTGCTGGCCTTTTTATTTGGCACCGTCAGCGCGTCGCTGATCACCGTGTCCAGCATCACGCAAAACGTCTTCCAGCTGCCGCTGGTGATGATACTGATGTCGGTCGCCACCGGCGATAAGAGCCAGCATATTTCCTTTGGCGCACGGGTGGTGAACGCCATTAAACAACCCGTGGTCTGGTCGCCGGTAATCGCCTTGATCATCGTGCTGGCGGATATCCATATTCCGCAGACTATCTCGATGTCGCTGGGTCTGCTGGGCAAAGCCTCTGGCGGGCTGGCGCTGTTTGCCGCCGGGATCGTGCTCTATACGCGCAGCATTGTTATCACCACCGCTACCATTATCACCGTTATCGCCCGCAATATTCTGGTCCCCGGCGCCTGCTATCTCATTTTATTAAAAATGGGCTTCAGCATGGAGCAAATAAAGGAAGTCGTATTGACGATGGCTATCCCGGTAGGCTCCATCGCGATAATTATTGCTATGCAGTATAAAACCGGCGAGCAGGAAATGGCCTCGACGATGGCGCTGAGTATTATTGCCTCCATCATTACGATGGGCGGATTTATTTTCTTAACCTTTTAATTACCGCGATTACACCGCGTGAATACGGAGAGAATATGGCCTCTATCACATTATCGGCTGCTGAACTGTTACTGCATCGGCTACAGGCGCTGGACGTGGCGTATATTTTTATCAACTCGGGCACCGATTATCCTCCAGTCATTGAAGCCTGGGCAAAGGCCCGGGCGACCGGGCAAAAGGTACCGGAGTTAGTGATCTGCCCGCATGAAAACGCCGCCATCGGCATGGCCCATGGCTATTACCTCGGCACCGGCAAGGTGCAGGCGGTGATGGTTCACACCAACGTCGGGCTAGCCAACGCCGCCTGCGGCGTCATCAATCTGGCGAACAGCAATATTCCGGTGCTGATTTTTGGCGGCCGCACGCCGATAAGCGAACATTCCCACTTCGGCTGCCGTAATACGCCGATTGGCTACGGCCAGGAGATGCGCGACCAGGCGGCGCTGATCCGTGAATCCGTGAAGTGGGATTTTGAACTGCGGCTGGCCGATCAGATCGGCGAGCATGTTGACCGGGCCTGGGCGATCGCCAGCTCCCTGCCGAAAGGGCCGGTCTACCTGAGCTTACCGCGTGAGCCACTGTGCGAAACCTTTGCCGTCGATGAGGCCACGCTGCAGGCTGGCCCTTCGCAGCAGCCGGTCCGCTATGCGCCAGTCCGGGAAGATATCGCCCGCGCAGCCGAGGCAATCGCCTGCGCCAGACACCCGGTCATCTTCGCCCAGCGCGGCGCCCGAACGGCGGAAGGCTTTGCGCGCCTCGATAGTCTGGTGCGCGAATGGGCGATCCCTCTGGTGGAATACTGGGGCACCGAGGTTACCCTGAGCGCCGATAATCCCCTGCTCGCCGGGGCTGATCCCAGCGTCTGGCTCGCTGACGCCGATGTGATTCTGGTGGTCGACTCGCAGGCGCCATGGATGATCGCCGAGGGCGACTGTCGCCAGGACTGCACCGTGATCCAGATGGGCCCCGATCCGCTCTTCTCTCGCTACCCGGTGCGCGGCTATCGCGCGGACATCAACCTGGCGGGCGAGACCGATGAAGTCTTCAGCCTGCTGGAAGAGGCGCTGCGCCCGCTGCAGGCCGCCCGCCAGCAGCATGTGGCGGAGCGGGCGGCATATACGCAGAACCGCATCCAGCAACAGAAAAACCAGCGCGACGCGCTTATCCATGCCAGCCAGAGCGGGGCCATTACCAAACCCTGGCTCAGCTACTGCCTCGGCCATCTGGCTAATCAACACCGCGGCCGGATCGTTTCTGAACTGACCACGCTGCCGCAGTTTGCCGGACTGACCCATGCCGAGAGCTATTACCAGGAAGCGCTGGCCGGCGGCCTGGGCGAAGCCCTGCCCATCGCGCTGGGGCTGCAGCTTGCGCGCCGGGAAGAGCTGATTATTGCCGCCGTCGGCGACGGGTCGTACCTGTTCGCCAACCCTGCGGTCTGCCACCATATTGCGGAGGTAATGAAGCTGCCTGTCCTCGTCGTGGTCGGAAATAACGGCGGATGGGGCGCGGTCGCGGGCGGCACCAAAGCGCTCTACCCGGACGGCTACGCGGCCCGCGCGGAAACCATTCCGGCCACCGCCTTTACCACCTCGCCGGATTTCGCCGCGATCGCCGCCTCCAGCCGCGCGGCGGCCCTGTCGGTTTCCCGGGCCGAAGATCTCCCCGGCGTACTGGAAGAAGCGGTATCCCTCATACGCACCCGCCGACAGAGCGTGCTGGTTGACGTGCAGTTAGCCCGCTAACGGCTTCTCCTCCGGGCGCTTGTCGTCCGGAGGGGGTTGTCACCCCTTCTGGTCACCTTTATCCACATGGCCCAGCGGCTTCTCCGGGAAGCAGACATCGCGCACCCGGCGTTTCAGCTCGGCCGCATCCGGAAAACCGCCATCCTGCTTGCGCTCCCAGATCTGCTGACCGTCGACATCGATCGTGAAGATCCCACCGGTCCCCGGCACCAGCGTTACCGAGGCGATGTCGGTGCTGAAGGTATGTAACAGCTCCTGCGCCATCCAGCTGGCGCGCAGCATCCAGTTGCACTGGGAACAGTAGGTGATGGTGATGGCCGCTTTTGAGTTCATCGTCGTCTCGCTAAGTCTGAAAGGGCAAATTGTAAACAAAGTGCAGTTTAAATGAAGAACACATGATTATTTTGTTGCAAACGATAATACCTATCATTACCATTCGCAATCAACAAATGGAGTAAGACCCCATCCGCAACGGAAAAGACGGAGCAACCTGCATCTCTGGAAGTAACGCGTGAGCCGATACTAATAACGATCAAGGCGTGGCGACTATGTACAAATCGACTCCGTCAGCAGCATGGTGTAAAAAACGCCTGCTGGTGACCTCTTTGTTTGCAGCAATTTATCAGACTTCTGCCATCGCAGCAGACACTTCCGCCGTTAGCGGCGAGGCGGTGGATGACACCTCGGAACAAATGACCGTCACCGCCCCCGCGCCGGTGCAGAAAGCCGGTAGCGAACACAGCATCAGCGCCCGGGAGCTGGAGAATAAAGGCGCTAACGATTTCGGCTCAATCATGCGCTATGAGCCGCTCATTAGCGCCACCGGGGCCAGCGGCGGCTCCGGCAACGGCAAAAGCGGCTTCGACCGCGGAGGTTACACCGGCTACAACATTCGCGGTATGGAGAGCAACCGCGTCGGCATCGACGTAGACGGTATCGCGCAACCCAACGCCACCGGCCGCGGCTACGTCGGCCGCGCCGGGCTCAACACCTTCGGTATCGGCCGCGATTATATCGACCCGTATATGTACGGCAGCGTGGATATCCAGTCCGGCGCCACCTCGACGGAAACGGCCAACAGCGCTATCGGGGGGAATGTCTCCTTCCGCCCGAAATCGGCGGATGATTACCTGCGCCCGGGCAAGACCAGCGCCTTCGGCTACCGCAGCGGTTACGACTCTGCGGATCGCAGCTGGCACAACGGGGTGACCGTCGCCGGCGGCGATGAGTTCCTGCGCGGGATTTTGGTCTATAGCCGCCGTGACGGCCAGGAAACCGAAAACAACAGCGGCACCCTCGACGCCTACCCGGCGAACTGGCACTCCGATGCTTTTCTGGCCTCCGGGATCTGGCAGCCTAACGAT
The DNA here is from genome assembly GCF_036233805.1 of Klebsiella sp. EMBS2024. Classification (NCBI taxonomy): domain Bacteria; kingdom Pseudomonadati; phylum Pseudomonadota; class Gammaproteobacteria; order Enterobacterales; family Enterobacteriaceae; genus Klebsiella; species Klebsiella sp. EMBS2024. Next base: position 3,384,521 of record NZ_JAZARW010000001.1, read on the forward strand.
GAGCACAAGCTGACCAGCACCTTCGACTATTACCATAAAACCAACCACACCCACTACGATACCTGGGACTCCAGCGGCAACAGCACCATCGGCACCGCCAACCAGACCAGCCAGACCCGGCGCTGGGGCCTGAGCCTGAAGGATGACTGGACGCCGATGAACGACTACCTCGACAGCGTCTCCACAAAAATCTACTACCAGCATACCGAAGCCCATGACTGGACTTATATGCCGGACAGCGTCACCCGCAGAATGCAGACGGTGAACTCTAACTACGATACCGACACCTGGGGCCTGCAGACCGCGCTGGCGAAAACCCTGGGCCGCCACGATCTGAGCGCCGGTTTCAACGCCAGCACCAGCAAAACCCAGCGGCCGTTCAGCCAGTCGCCGATCCCCAGCGTTTACAGCGAGATCATGCAGCCGGAGGCAGACAGCCGCAGCTACACCCTCGGCGGCTTTGTCCAGGATAAGATCAACTTCGATCTCGACAGCCACAACTTCGCCGTTATTCCCGGCGTGCGCGTGGTGCATCAATCGACTAAGCCGGAAAATCTGTCCGATCTCGCCGCCAACAGCAGCGTGCTGAGCGAATCGTCGGTGGCGAATCTGTACGGCAAAAACAGCGATACCCAGGTTCTGCCGTCGTTGACCTTCCAGTACGACCTCACCCCGCGCCTGATGACCTACCTGCAGTACCAGCGCGGGGCGCAGTTCCCCAACGCCAGTCAGCTGTATGGCTCCTGGAACCTCGGCTCCAGCTACGCCGGCAGCCAGCAGTATGCCCTGATCGGCAATACCGATCTGAAGACGGAAACCAGCGATAATCTCGAGTGGGGGCTGAAAGGGGAAGTTACCGAAGGCATCACCCTGCGCACGGCGCTGTTCTACAACAGCTATAAGAACTTTATCGCCTATACCCGCTATACCCGCGCCAACAATCCGGGCCAGTTCACGAATGTGCCGTCGAACATCTACACCATTTATCAGGCGGAAAACCGCGATAAAGCCTATATCTACGGCGGTGAGATTAGCACTAAATTTAACTTTGGCACCTGGTTTGAGCAGGTGGACGGCCTGAGCGCCACCCTCGCCCTCGGCTATAGCGAAGGGAAATCGAAATCCAGCTACAGCGGCGATAAATACGTCGACCTCGACAGCGTGGCGCCAATGAAAGCCATCGTCGGCGTGGCGTGGGACGATCCGGCGAAACGCTACGGCACCGCCCTGACGGCGACCTTTGTCAAAGGGAAACAGGCGACCGCCACCAACCGCGAAAGCTACAGCAACAGCGGATCCGCCATCACCGATGCCAGCAGCGACTATATGCGCGTGCCGGGCTACGGCATGCTGGACTGGACCGCGTACTGGCAGGTGGCGAAAAACGTGCGCCTCAATGGCGGGGTCTACAACCTCACCGATCGTAAATACTGGGATTACCTGAGCAGCCGCAATATCGAGACCGGCACCAACCAGGACGCCAACGATAAAGCGCTGGCGGTGATGCCGGGCCGCACCTGGCAGCTGGGCGTCAACGTCGACTTCTGATTGCCCGAATAATAACGCACCTGCCCCCGGCCCGCCGGCCGGGGATATTCATCGTCGAGAAGGATATGATTATGCCAAATGCACACCCTGACCTGTGGCAGCGCTACCAGGCCACCAAAGCGGCCAGTACCGCGAAATATGCCCGCGATATCGCCGCGGAAATGGGGATCAGCGAAGCCGAGCTGACCGCCGCCCGCCTCGGCCATGATGCCGTGCGCCTGAGCGATGACGCCCGGGCGCTGATTGCCGCCCTGGAGCGCGTCGGCGAAACCAAATGCATCTGCCGCAACGAGTATGCCGTGCATGAGCAGGTGGGCCAGTTCACGCACCAGCACCTCAGCGGCCACGCCGGGCTGGTGCTGAACCCGCGTGCGCTCGACCTGCGTCTGTTCCTCAGCCAGTGGGCCAGCGCCTTCCATCTGAACGATAATGGCCGTCAGAGCATCCAGTTTTTCGACCACCACGGCGACGCCCTGCTGAAAGTCTATGCGACCACGCAGACCGACATGGCGGCCTGGGAGACCCTGATCGCGGAATATCGGGTGGCGGCGCCGGCACCGCTGACCCTGCGCCCGCTGGAGCCGGTGAAATATGCCGATACCGCCGACGGCGCCGCCCTGGAGAACGACTGGCGCGCGATGACCGACGTTCACCAGTTCTTCGGTCTGCTGCGTAAATATCAGCTTTCCCGCCAGCAGGCCTTCCGTCTGGTGAGCGACGACCTCGCCTGCCGCGTGGATCGCCATGCGCTGCCGTCGCTGCTGGAGACGGTGCGCCAGGAGGGCAATGAAATCATGATTTTCGTCGGCAATCGCGGCTGCGTGCAGATCTTTACCGGCGCCCTGGAAAAGCTGGCCCCCATGCGCGGCTGGCTGAATATCTTCAATACTACTTTTACCCTGCATCTGCGCGAAGAGAGCGTCGATGAAGTGTGGGTGACCCGCAAGCCGACTTCGGACGGACACGTCACCAGCGTCGAACTGTTCGCTAAAGACGGCACCCAGATTGCCCAGCTCTACGGCCAGCGCAGCGAGGGGCACCCCGAGCAGACGCAATGGCGCCAGCAGGTAGACCGCCTGACCCGTGAAGGGCAGCCCGCATGATGCGCTGGTTACTGCTCTTGATCGCTTTCCCGCTGCTGAGTCACGCCGCCGTTGAGCGGCTCGTCACCCTCGGCGGAGATGTCACTGAGATCGTCTACGCCCTTCACGTGGAGGAGAGCCTGGTGGCGCGGGACAGCACCAGCAGCTGGCCCCCGGCGGCGCAAAAGTTGCCGGACGTCGGCTACCTGCGACAGCTGAACGCCGAGGGGATCCTCGCGTTACGCCCGCAGCTGGTGTTAGCGAGCGCCCAGGCGCAGCCCTCGCTGGTCTTACACAAAGTGCAGGCGAGCGGGGTGAAGGTGGTGAACGTGCCGGGCGGCGAAAGTCTGTCCGCGATCGATAACAAAGTGGCTGTCATTGCCGAAGCGTTAGGCAAAACGGCGGCAGGCGACGCGCTGCGCCAGCAGCTTCAGCAGCAGATCGCCGCCATTCCAACGCAGCCGGTTGCTAAGCGGGTGCTGTTTATTCTCAGCCACGGCGGAATGAATACCCTGGTGGCCGGACAGCATACCGCGGCCGATGGCGCCATTCGCGCCGCCGGATTGCAGAACGCGATGCAGGGCTTCGACCACTATCGCGCCATGTCGCAGGAAGGGGTCGCCGCCAGCCAGGCGGATCTGGTGGTGATCTCCGCCGATGGTCTCAAAGGGATGGGCGGCGAAGCCGGGCTGTGGAAACTGCCCGGCCTGGCGCAGACCCCGGCGGGGCGTCATAAACAGCTGCTGACGATCGACGATATGGCCCTGCTGGGCTTCGGGCCGCGCACACCGCAGGCGATAATCGCGCTGCGAAACAAAGCGGAGCAGTTGCCCTGATGCGCCCTGCCCTCGCTCGCCGTTTGCTGCTGATGACGCTGCTGCTGGTCTCCCTGACGTTGTTTGCCACCACCCTCGGCGCCATGCGCTTGCCGCTGGTCAACCTGCTGCCTTCCGGGGATGACATGCTGCGCCATATCTGGCTGACCATCCGTCTGCCGCGGGTGCTGCTGGCCCTGCTGGTGGGCGCGGCGCTGGCCCTCTCCGGCTGCGTGATGCAGGGGCTGTTTCGCAACCCGCTTGCCGACCCGGGCCTGCTGGGCATCAGCAGCGGCGCCGCGCTGGCGGTGGCCAGCTGGCTGGTGCTCCCGTTCTCCGCTGCGGGGCTGATCGCTCTGTATATGCCGATGCTGGCGGCGTTTATTGGCAGCCTGGCGGTGATGGTGGTGATTTTCATCCTCAGTCGGGCGGAGGAGGGTTCGCTGTCGCGCCTGCTGCTGGTGGGGATCGCCATCAACGCGCTGTGCGGCGCGCTGGTCGGCGTCCTGTCCTGGCTGAGCAATGACGCCCAGCTGCGCCAGCTGTCGCTGTGGGGAATGGGCAGTCTGGGCCAGGCCGAATGGCCGACGCTGCTGGTGGCCGCGACCTTGATTATCCCGGCTGCGCTGGCGGTGTGGTGGATGGCGTCCCGCCTCAATCTGCTGCAGCTTGGCGATGAAGAGGCGCACTATCTCGGGGTCAACGTGCAGGCGCTGCAGCGCTGGCTGCTGCTGTGCAGCGCGGTGCTGGTGGCCGCCGCGGTGGCCATCAGCGGAGTCATCGGCTTTATCGGCCTGGTGGTGCCGCACCTGATGCGCCTGTGGCTGGGACCGGACCATCGCGGACTGATCCCCGGCTCGCTGCTGGCCGGCGCGATCCTGCTTCTGCTGGCCGACACCCTGGCCCGCACCGTGGCGGCGCCGGCGGAGATACCGGTCGGTCTGCTCACCAGCCTGCTGGGCGCCCCCTGGTTTCTGTGGCTGGTCTTTCGTCGGGAGAACTCCAGACATGGTTAATGAATACTGCGCCCAGGGGCTGTCACTTCACCTTGGTAAACGACAGATTATCGACAACGTCTCCGTCGCGCTGCGCGGCGGCGAGATGACGGCGCTTATCGGGCCGAACGGCGCCGGGAAATCCACTCTGCTGCGCCTGTTGACCGGCTATCTGACTCCGGACAGCGGCACCCGCCATCTTGCAGGCAAGCCGCTGGAAGCCTGGTCCCCCGAGGCGCTGTCGCGCCGGCGGGCGGTCATGCTGCAGCGAACGGCCCTGCAGGCCGACTGGACGGTGGAAACGGTCATTGCCATGGGACGCTCACCGTGGGGCGCGACGGCGGATCCGGCGGTGCTGGCGGCGGTGATGGCCGTCACCGGCTGCGATGGCCTTGCCGGTCGCCGCTATCCCGGCCTCTCCGGCGGCGAGCAGCAGCGGGTACAGCTGGCCCGCTGTCTGGCGCAGCTATGGCGCGACGGCGCGCCGCAGGGCTGGCTGTTTCTCGATGAGCCCACCTCGGCGCTGGACCTTTACTATCAGCAGCACCTGCTGCGTTTGCTCAAACGGCTCACCGCCGGCGGGCAACTGCACGTCTGCGTGGTGCTGCATGACCTTAACCTCGCCGCCCTGTGGGCCGACCGCATTCTGTTGCTTCACCAGGGACATCTGGTCGCCCAGGGCACGCCGCAGGAGGTGATCCAGCAGCCGGTTATCCATCGCTGGTACGGGGCGGATGTCCGCCTCGTCCAGCACCCGGACAACGCGGTCCCCCAGGTTTATCTGGCGCCATAATCCCCGCGCGGCGCAACTGGAATCCGGATCGCGCCGCGCTTACGCTTTCTGGCAATAATTGCCTGCATTATATTATTGAGGGTCATTTATATTTAAAATCTATACCAATGGCGTAATAACCCAATGAAATATTTACGACAGCTATTTTTAAATATAAACCATCATTACAGAGAAGATATTTCCCGTATTAATCCAAAAACGACACATTGATTATTTACTGCGCTTAATCAACTCGATACACTGTTTTCTTACTAATGATAATAGAGGGAAGAAGAAGCATGGCTATTCCAGGTAATATGTGGATATACGACGACGGTGGGGCACTAATCAAAGGTGGTTGTGATGTTGCAGACAGGGAGTTCAGCATCGAATTTAAAGGGTTTCATCACAATCTCTCCATTCCCACTGATAATGCCACTGGCAAGCCTACCGGCACTCGTCAGCACTCACCAATGATCATCGTTAAAGAATTCGACTATTCCAGTCCATACCTCTACAAAGCAGTAGCTACTGGTCAGAACCTGAAATCTGCTGAAATCAAATGGTATAAAATCAGCGATGCTGGTCAAGAAGTGGAATACTTCAATATGCTACTTGAAGGCGTCCGAATCGTATCAATATCTCCTACAATGGCTTCCCCAGAAGACAAGAACAACAACCATCTTGAATCTGTCGAACTTAGATATGAGAAGATCACCTGGAAACATTGTGACGGAAATATAATTTTCACCGATGCCTGGAATGAAAGACAAACAGCATAATAGATGAGCAAATGGATACGACAGAAGAACTAAATGGAACCTATTTCTATCACGGACAATCCAATCTTTCGGCTGGTGAACTTTTTGATGTCATTTTTCTTGAACAATTTTGTGACGAACTTGGCATTGGTATTGAATCTGGTGCCGCTATCCTCGCCGGGCAACCTTGGCTAAAAACCAGAACAAAGCCAGGAGAGGCAATAAAAGGAACAAGTGTTGTTTCTAAATATGGAAGGATGCTTCTGAGAAATGCAAAAACTCCATTTGGTATTAGGGTTCCTACACCCGTTGGTGTAAGAATGAGAAAAACGAATAGTCTTGCTGCTGTTATCGCCCGTTATGTTCCGTGGTTAGGTTGGATAGGACTTGTAAACTCAATTTATCAAGTTTCAAGAAAAACTCAGGAAAAATACAACCTAATAGCTCGCCCCAAAGACCGTATACAATGGACATCCTTTTAATGAAAAGCATTCAAGATCAGGTTTTAGACTTGTTTAAAGATGAGATCTCAACCCGTTTAGATAAAAATTGGAAAGAAATCCCATTGGAACTTGATTATGACTTATTTGATGCTCCCGGCGACGATCTGCATGACGCTTTAAATAAATTTGAACAAAAATTTAATGTTGATCTTTCCAGTGTTAAATGGTCGTGTTATTTCCCTTGGGAGAATACTCCAATGCTAACTCGGTGGTTTAAAGTAAAACGAGAAGATGTAGAAAAAACGCGTAAACCTTTAACTATCAAAATGTTTGCCGAATCAGCAAAAGCAGGTAAATGGCTTTACGACTAGCAACCACAAGCCGTTGTCGTAACGAGGTCTACGGCCAGAAGGCAGAACAACATCGACGGCGAACGTAATGTATGAAGACGATCGCGTGGCGGCGGTTCAATTACTGTGACGGTACCCCGCCCCCTCTGCAACTGGAATCCGGATCGCGCCGCGTGCTTTCGTCGGTTTCCCTCACCTGCCCATCTCCGTTATTATGTCTCATCCATGTGATAACGACGACAACTACAAAATCGCAGCCATTTCAAATCAGGGATCTGGATAACACCCCATGAGCACAATTGACAATCTCGACGCCCACACGCCGATGATGCAGCAGTATCTCAAGCTAAAGGCGCAACATCCTGACATTCTGCTGTTTTACCGGATGGGGGATTTTTACGAGCTATTTTATGACGATGCGAAACGCGCCTCGCAGTTGCTCGATATCTCGCTGACCAAGCGCGGCGCCTCCGCGGGCGAACCGATACCCATGGCCGGCATCCCCCACCACGCCGTAGAGAACTACCTCGCCAAACTGGTCAATCAGGGCGAGTCGGTGGCCATTTGCGAGCAGATTGGCGACCCAGCCACCACCAAGGGGCCGGTCGAGCGTAAAGTGGTGCGTATCGTCACCCCGGGCACCATTAGCGATGAAGCGCTGCTGCAGGAGCGCCAGGACAACCTGCTGGCCGCCATCTGGCAGGACAGCAAAGGCTTCGGCTACGCGACGCTGGATATCAGCTCCGGGCGCTTTCGCCTGAGCGAACCGGCCGACCGCGAAACCATGGCGGCAGAGCTGCAACGCACCAACCCGGCGGAACTGCTGTATGCGGAAGATTTTGCCGAATCGTCGCTGATCGAGGGCCGCCGCGGTCTGCGCCGTCGCCCGCTGTGGGAATTTGAAATCGACACCGCACGCCAGCAGCTAAACCTGCAGTTCGGCACCCGCGATCTGGTCGGCTTCGGCGTCGAAAACGCCCCGCGCGGCCTGTGCGCCGCCGGCTGCCTGCTGCAGTATGTCAAAGATACCCAACGTACCTCGCTGCCGCACATCCGCTCCATCACCATGGAACGCCAGCAGGACAGCATCATTATGGATGCCGCCACCCGCCGTAACCTCGAGATCACCCAGAATCTGGCCGGCGGCACCGACAACACCCTGGCCTCGGTACTCGACTGTACGGTGACGCCGATGGGTAGCCGGATGCTCAAGCGCTGGCTGCATATGCCGGTCCGCGATACCGCCGTACTGGTGGAGCGCCAGCAGACCATCGGCGCGCTGCAGGAGCGCTATACCGAGCTGCAGCCGGTGCTGCGCCAGGTCGGCGATCTGGAGCGTATTCTGGCGCGTCTGGCGCTGCGTACCGCCCGGCCGCGCGATCTTGCCCGCATGCGTCATGCCCTGCAGCAACTGCCTCTGCTGCGTGAGCTGCTGGCCGACGTTGACAGTCAGCCGGTGCAAAAATTGCGCGAGAAAATGGGCGAGTTCACCGAACTGCGCGAACTGCTGGAGCGCGCGGTGATCGACGCCCCGCCGGTGCTGGTCCGCGACGGCGGGGTCATCGCCCCGGGCTATAGCGAAGAGTTGGACGAGTGGCGAGCGCTGGCCGATGGCGCCACCGATTATCTCGATAAGCTGGAGATCCGCGAGCGCGAGCGGCTGGGCCTCGATACCCTGAAAGTCGGCTACAACGCCGTCCACGGCTACTACATCCAGATCAGCCGCGGCCAGAGCCACCTCGCGCCGATCCACTACGTGCGCCGCCAGACGCTGAAGAACGCCGAACGCTACATTATTCCTGAGCTGAAGGAATACGAAGATAAGGTGCTGACCTCCAAGGGCAAAGCGCTGGCGCTGGAAAAACAGCTTTATGACGAACTGTTCGACCTGCTGCTGCCGCATCTCGCCGATCTGCAAACCAGCGCCAGCGCGCTGGCCGAGCTGGACGTGCTGGTCAACCTGGCAGAACGTGCGGAAACCCTGAACTACTGCTGCCCGACCTTTAGCGATAAGCCAGGCATTCGCATTAGCGAAGGCCGCCATCCGGTGGTCGAGCAGGTGCTGAAAGAGCCGTTTATCGCTAACCCGCTGCAGCTGGCGCCGCAGCGGCGGATGCTGATCATTACCGGGCCGAACATGGGCGGTAAAAGTACCTATATGCGCCAGACCGCGCTGATTGCGCTACTGGCCTATATCGGCAGCTACGTCCCGGCGCAGAAGGTGGAGATCGGGCCCATCGATCGCATCTTCACCCGCGTCGGCGCGGCGGATGACCTGGCCAGCGGCCGCTCGACCTTTATGGTGGAGATGACTGAAACCGCCAATATCCTGCACAATGCCACCGAGCATAGCCTGGTGCTGATGGATGAGATTGGCCGCGGCACGTCCACCTACGATGGGCTATCGCTGGCGTGGGCCTGTGCGGAAAATCTGGCCAACAAAATCAAGGCGCTGACCCTGTTCGCCACCCACTACTTCGAGCTCACCCAGCTGCCGGAGAAAATGGAAGGCGTCGCCAACGTCCACCTCGATGCGCTGGAGCACGGCGATACCATCGCCTTTATGCACAGCGTGCAGGACGGCGCGGCCAGCAAGAGCTATGGCCTGGCGGTCGCCGCGCTGGCGGGGGTGCCGAAAGAGGTGATCAAGCGCGCGCGGCAGAAACTGCGCGAGCTGGAGAGTATCTCGCCCAACGCGGCGGCGACCCAGGTCGACGGCACGCAGATGTCGCTACTCGCCGCCCCGGAAGAGACCTCGCCTGCGGTTGAGGCGCTGGAGAATCTTGATCCGGACTCCCTGACCCCGCGTCAGGCGCTGGAGTGGATCTACCGTCTGAAAAGCCTGGTCTAGCCACCCATTAAGGTGAAAAACGGCAGCGCTGTGAAGCGCTGCCGTTTTAGTAAACAAAAAAATGGGTGCTAGAGGATGCGTCCTGACAACCCATACGCGGGGTTGCCCCCGCGCGGATGCTACTTCTCCGATTCGTAAGCGAGAACAGCTTTAAACTCAATATTACGCTCTTTAATACTCAGCTCGCATAGTGAGCTGTGCACCAACAGCGTAAATCCCAGTACCGTAATACAGAGTACGATGATTGCCACAAGGGCATATTTTGTCAGCATATCTTGCCTCCCTGCAAAGAAGAGACTAACATCTGAATTGTCTATGTTCATTCGCTAGCCTCAGTTGATAGAAATATCTCCTGGGGCTTTCGTCTGTCTGGGGTCCTGGTAATGCTCAAGGCCAGACAGCCTCAAGCACCCGCCGCAATTCTACACTCGTCAGGGCGTGAAATTTATCTGCAAGGAATTAATCAGACGAATTTTATAATAATCTGGATGCAGGCTCGCAAAGTCATCCCGGTATATTAAACCTTCACGTAATTTTTTAATTTAATGAAAAAATAATTTCCATAATTGTACTAAATATAAAAAAGGCCCGACTTAGCGGGCCCCTTTCATTAACGCTTATCTTCCGGCAATAGCGGCGGTACGTGCGGCACCTGCGGCGCCTCATCGATATCTTTCTGCGTCATGCGGAACGCTTCCGGATAGTGTTCGCGGCTGGTGCGGCGCAGCGGCTCGGTATCTCGCCAGGTGTAAAGACAGTTCTGGCACTGATACACGGTCCAGACCCCTTTCACCGGCGAGGTCGCCATGACTTCAATCTTTTCATCGGCGCAACGTGGACAAATCATCTTCTTCTCCTTATTTACGGTTGGCCAGCATAGCGGTCAGTTTTTCAGCCCAGGCTTTGGTTTCCGGCAGATCCTGCACCGGCTGGCTGTAGTGACCGCGAAGGTCCGGCGCAACCGGGGTGGTGGCGTCGATAATCAGTTTGTCGGTAATGCCTGCCGGGCTGGAGCCTGGGTCAAGTTCAAGGACCGACATGTTCGGCAACTGCACCAGGTCTCCCGCCGGGTTAACCTTCGAGGAGAGCGCCCACATCACCTGCGGCAGGTTGAACGGGTCGACGTCTTCATCAACCATGATCACCATCTTCACATAGCCGAGGCCGTGGGGAGTGGTCATCGCCCGCAGGCCCACCGCGCGGGCAAAACCGCCGTAGCGTTTTTTGGTGGAGATGATCGCCAGCAGACCATGGGTGTACATGGCGTTGACCGCCTGCACCTCCGGAAATTCGGCCTTCAGCTGCTGATACAGCGGTACGCAGGTCGCCGGGCCCATCAGATAGTCAATCTCGGTCCACGGCATACCGAGGTAGAGCGATTCAAAAATCGGTTTGCTGCGATAAGAGACTTTGTCGATACGCACTACCGTCATGTTACGACCGCCGGAGTAGTGACCGGTAAATTCACCGAACGGCCCCTCGATCTCACGCTTACGCCCTTCAATGACCCCTTCGAGGATCACTTCCGAACCCCAGGGCACGTCAAAGCCGGTCAGCGGCGCGGTAGCGATGGGATACGGGCTCTCGCGCAGCGCGCCAGCCATCTCATATTCAGACTGATCGTATTTCAGCGGCGTGGCGCCCATTAGGGTAATAATCGGGTCGTTACCGAGGGTAATGGCGATCGGCAGATCTTCCCCACGCTCTTCCGCTTTGTGCAGATGCAGCGCGATATCGTGCATCGGTACCGGCTGCAGGCCGAGCTTGCGCTTGCCTTTCACTTCCATGCGGTAGATACCGACGTTTTGCTTACCGAAGTTATCTTTATCCAGCGGATCGCGTGAAACGACACAGGCTTTATCGAGGTAGAAACCGCCGTCACCATCATTGAGGCGGAACAGCGGCAGAATATCGAACAGGTTGATATCATCGCCATCAACAGTATTTTCTTCCCACGCCGGGTTGGCGCGGCGCTCTGGCGTCACCGGGAAGTTATCCCAGCGGCGAATGAACTCATCAATCTGCTTTTTCACCGGCGTGTTAGGCGGCAGGCCCAGCGAGATGGCATGGTTCTGCCACGAGCCGATGGTGTTCATCGTCACGCGAGCGTCGTTAAAGCCGCGAATATTATCGAACCACAGCGCCGGGGCACCGTCGCCGATGCGTCCGGTCGCATTGGCGGCCGCCGCCAGATCGGGCTCAGCGTTCACCTCTTCGCTGATTTTCAGCAGTTGTCCCTGGTCATCCAGCGCCTGCAAAAAGCTGCGCAAATCATCAAAAGCCATTATTCGATCTCCTGTGCAAATTGTTCTGCCGTGCGCAAGCCGTTCCAGCGGCGCGCTTTGTGATAGTCGAGGCCAAACTGATCCAGCACCCGGGTGACGATATGATTGGTGATATCGTCAACCGTCTCCGGGTGGTTGTAGTAAGCTGGCATCGGCGGGACCATCGCCACGCCCATGCGGGACAGCGCCAGCATGTTCTCCAGATGGATCGTGCTGAGCGGCATTTCCCGCGGGACCAACACCAGCTTGCGCCCCTCTTTGAGCACCACGTCCGCCGCGCGGCCCACCAGCCCTTCGGCATAACCCGCGCGAATGCCTGCAAGCGTTTTCATACTGCAGGGAATAACGATCATGCCGTCGGTACGAAATGAACCGGATGAGATGGTGGCGGCCTGGTCTGCCGGGCTGTGGGAAAAGTCCGCCAGCGCGGCCACTTCGCGCGCCGTCCAGGGCGTTTCCAGCTCGATGGTGGTTTTGGCCCATTTCGACATCACCAGATGGGTTTCCACCTCCGGCATACCGCGCAGCGCCTGCAGCAATGCCACCCCAAGCGGTGCCCCGGTGGCCCCCGTCATCCCAATAATCAGTTTCATTCCAGACCTCATCACCTTTGTTCGTATACGAACTTTATATTTAAACTACCCCCTCCAGCCCTTATTGGCAAGATCGTTCGTATACGTGCGCATTTTTAATCAAAACGCAGAAAGGGTATAAAAAGGCGTACGAACGGCTATCATAGAGGTGACAGTTTTGTTACGGAGTATTCATGGAGTTACGAAACGAAGCATTCCACCTGCTGCGCCAGCTTTTTCAACAGCATACCGCCCGCTGGCAGCAGGCGTTGCCGGACCTGACTAAACCTCAGTATGCGGTGATGCGCTCGGTAGCGGAGCACCCCGGGATCGAACAGGTGGCGCTGATTGAAGCGGCGGTCAGCACCAAGGCTACGCTGGCGGAGATGCTCAGCCGAATGGAAGCGCGCGGCCTGGTGCGCCGGGAGCACGATCCGGCCGATAAACGCCGCCGTTTTGTCTATCTGACCGACGAAGGCGAGGCGTTGCTTAACCGTTCCATTCCGCAGGGCAATGAGGTCGATGACGAGTTTCTCGGCCGCCTGAGCGATGACGAGCGCGAGCAGTTCTCCCGGCTGGTGCACAAAATGATGGCGCCCTGAACGGGCGCTTAACCGACCTTCTCGCGCAGGAAGTCAATAAATGCCCGCACCCGGGTCGGCAAATGCTGCGAGTCGGGATAAAGGGCATACACGCCCTGCTGTGGGAAATGGTATTCCGGCAGGAGCGGCACCAGCTCCCGCTGCGCCACCTTTTTGGCTACCAGCCATGCGGGCAGCAAGGCGACGCCGCATCCCGCCAGAGCAAAGCTCATCAGCGCCGTAGCGCTATCAGCAGAAAACCGCGGCGCGCTGGCTATCGAGAAATCCACCTCTGTCTGGTGATCCGTGCGCAGCTGCCAGCGCAGCGGCGTCGGCAGGCGCTCGTGAATAATCCACTCAGCTTGCGCCAGATCGGACAGCGTCTGCACCGGATGGCTTGCCAGCCAGGCCGGAGAGGCGACGGGCAGGATCGCGAAACTGGCTATCCGCGTCGCCCGATAGCGGGAATCGGCCAGCGTACCGAGGCGTATCGCCACGTCAAATCGTTCTGAAATGAGGTCGGCATGATGGGAGGAGGAGACGTGGCGCACCCGCAGCGCCGGATGACGACAGGCGAACGCGGCCAGCGCTGGAATGATAACCTGCGCGCCATACTCCGGCGTGGTGGTGATCCGGAGCTCCCCGCTTAAGCCGCTATGGCTGGCCCGCACTTCATCCTGGAGATTTTCCGCCGCGTTCAGGAGCGCCACCCCGCGCTGATAGAACAGCACCCCGGCGTCAGTGAGCCGCAAACGCCGCGTCGAACGCAGCAGCAGCGTCACCCCCAGCTCATTTTCCAGCTGCCGTACGTTAAAGCTGACCACCGCCTTGGTCTGCCCCAGCGCCGCTGCGGCCAGGGTGAAACTGCCGGCATCTACCACGGCGATAAACATGGTCACGCGCTGAAGATTAAGCATCGTCGTCCGGATGATTGTCAAAAATATTCAGACAGTATATCCCGATTAGTCCCGTTTATCCCTCGCTGCGGCAGGTTTACAGTAGCCGCCTGTCTGAGGGAGTGAACCATGACCTACCGCCACCGCGTTGCCACCGTTTTTCTGTTCGGCTTTTTTCTCGATTTGATCAATATGTTTATCGCCAGCATCGCCTTTCCGGCAATCAGCCGCGCGCTGGCGGTTTCCGTCTCGCAGCTGGCGTGGGTCAGTAATGCCTATATTCTCGGTCTGACGGTCGTTGTGCCGTTCAGCGCCTGGCTCAGCGAGCGCTGGGGGGCGAAACGGCTGTTTTTACTCTCGCTGGGGCTGTTCAGCCTCGGCGCGCTGGCGGCAGGGCTTGCCAACAGCCTGAGCGAACTGATTTTATGGCGGACGCTGCAGGGGATGGGCGGCGGGCTGTTAATCCCCCTCGGCCAGGCGCTGACGTGGCCGCTGTTTCAGCCGCATGAGCGGGCGAAGCTGTCGGCGGCGGTGATGCTGGTCGGCCTGCTGGCCCCCGCCTGCTCGCCGGCGATCGGCGGCCTGTTAGTCGAGGCGTTCAGTTGGCGCTGGGTCTTTTTCGCCAGCCTGCCTGTCGCTCTGCTAACCTTTGTGCTGGCGGTGCGATGGCTGAACGACACCCCCGGTCCGGTTCGCCCGACTCGCTTTCTTCCACTGTCGCTGCTGGCCGATCCCCTGCTGCGCTTCGCGATGCTGATCTACCTCTGCGTGCCGGGGATGTTTATTGGCGTCAACGTGGTGGGGATGTACTACCTGCAACGCGTCACCGGGATGGCGCCGGGGGCAATCGGTGCCCTGATGGTGCCCTGGTCGCTGGCCTCGTTTGCCGCCATCACCTTTACCGGCAGATATTTCAACCGCTTCGGGCCCCGGCCGCTGGTCGTCATCGGCTGCCTGCTTCAGGCGATGGGGATCATGCTGCTGCTGAAGATCGATGCGGACAGCCCGCTGGCGCTGTTGATTCTGGCCTTTACGCTGATGGGCGGCGGAGGCAGCTTATGCAGCAGCACCGCGCAAAGCAGCGCTTTCCTGCATACGCCTGCCGAAGAGATGCCTGACGCCAGCGCGCTATGGAATCTTAACCGCCAGCTCAGCTTCTTTGCCGGCAGCGCCCTGCTCGCCCTGCTGCTGAGGGTATTCCCGCCGGCCTACGCCTGGCAGGGGGTATTTATCAGCGCCGCCGTCATTACCCTGTTGCCGCTGCTGTTTTGCCTGCGGCTGAATAATCGGGCGATTATCCATCGCCTGCACACCACTCTGGAGAAGTCATGAATCCTTATCTGCAGGAAGTCCTCGATGCCCATGTCCTTATCGAACGCTGGTTAAGCCATGGCGAAGGAAGCGCTGAGGCGCTGATGAAGCGTTTTGCCGCCGATTTTACCATGATCCCCTTGAGCGGTGAGAAGATGGACTACCCAACGGTGAGCCATTTTTTCCACCACGCCGGCGGCAGCCGTCCGGGGTTAGATATCGTAGTGGATCAGATGGAAATCATCAGCGAGTGGCACGACGGCGCCGCAGTGCTATATCGTGAAAGCCAAACGCTGGCGGATAGCAGCCAGAACGTTCGCTGGTCGACGGCGATTTTTCAGCAAGCGGAAGGGAAAATCGTCTGGCGCCATCTGCAGGAAACCCGCCTCGGCTAGCCCAAAGAAAAAGGCCCCGACTTTCGAGGGGGCCTTTTTGACAGAAAACGTCTTATTCGCGGAAGAGCGCTTCGATATTCAGCCCCTGTCCCTGCAGAATTTCCCGCAGGCGACGCAGACCTTCCACCTGGATCTGCCGCACGCGTTCGCGGGTCAGGCCAATTTCACGGCCCACATCCTCCAGCGTGGCAGCTTCATAACCCAGCAGACCAAAACGACGTGCCAGAACTTCACGCTGCTTGGCGTTCAGTTCAAACAGCCATTTGACGATACTTTGCTTCATATCATCGTCCTGCGTGGTGTCTTCCGGGCCGTTCTCTTTCTCATCGGCCAGAATATCCAGCAGCGCTTTTTCTGAATCGCCACCCAGCGGAGTATCCACGGAGGTGATGCGCTCGTTCAGACGCAGCATACGGCTGACGTCATCGACCGGTTTGTCCAGCTGTTCGGCGATCTCTTCCGCGCTAGGCTCGTGGTCCAGCTTATGGGACAACTCGCGCGCGGTACGCAGATAGACGTTCAGCTCTTTAACAATATGGATCGGCAAACGGATCGTACGGGTTTGGTTCATGATCGCCCGTTCAATAGTCTGGCGGATCCACCAGGTCGCGTAGGTCGAAAAACGGAACCCACGTTCCGGGTCAAACTTCTCAACGGCGCGGATCAGGCCGAGGTTACCTTCTTCAATCAGATCCAGCAGCGCCAGACCACGATTGCTGTAACGACGGGCAATCTTCACCACCAGACGCAAGTTACTTTCAATCATGCGACGGCGTGAAGCGACATCACCACGCAGTGCGCGACGCGCGAAATAGACTTCCTCTTCCGCGGTCAGCAGTGGGGAATAACCAATCTCTCCAAGATAAAGCTGAGTGGCGTCAAGTACGCGCTGGGTTGCGCCTTGCGACAGCAGCTCTTCCTCAGCCAGATCGCTATCACTGGGTTCCTCTTCTACTAAGGCTTTCTCGTCGAAAACCTCAATTCCGTTCTCATCAAATTCCGCGTCTTCATTTAAATCATGAACTTTCAGCGTATTCTGACTCATAAAGGTGGCTCCTACCCGTGATCCCTGAGCAAAGCACCTTCCACGGCACATCAACAAACGACGCCTGGACGATTTCCCCTGCCCTCTCTGCGAGAGGAACGTAGACACCGCCCTGGCGCCTGTTAGCTGATGCTTCGCTTATCCGTACTTTGCCAAATTATCGCTGCGGTAAGTACTGCAGCGGGTTGACGGATTTCCCCTTGTAACGAATTTCAAAATGTAATCTTGTTGAGCTGGTTCCGGTGCTACCCATGGTAGCGATTTTCTGCCCCGCTTTGACTTCCTGTTGCTCCCGAACCAGCATGGTATCGTTATGAGCGTAGGCACTCAGGTAATCATCGTTGTGTTTGATGATAATAAGATTACCGTAGCCGCGCAGTGCGTTACCGGCATAGACGACGCGCCCATCGGCGGTCGCGACAATAGCCTGTCCCTTACTGCCTGCAATATCGATACCTTTATTGCCGCCTTCCGCGCCGCTAAAGTTCTCGATAACCTTGCCATCAGTCGGCCAGCGCCATGCTGAGATCGGCGAACTGGTTGACGTACTGCTTGCAGTCGGCTGGGTTGTGCTCACCGTTGTTGGTGCCGTCACCGGCGCGACAACCGTTGTGGTTGTAGTCGCTGGTTTATTATTAGGCAACATCTTGGTAGCACTCTGTTCACCTGAAGATTCAGAATACGTAATAGTCGGTTGTGAAGCAACCACCGCGGTCGATTTTTGTGCAGAAGTTGTGCTGGTCGTCGCACCGCCGCTCGCTCTTGCGCTGGCCTGAGAAACGGCGTTTTCGCCGGTGATCGGCTGGCCTGAGGCGTTACCGACCTGCAGTACCTGCCCCACGTTCAGCGCGTACGGGGCCGGGATATTGTTGCGTTGCGCCAGGTCGCGGAAATCGTTGCCGGTGACCCAGGCGATATAGAATAGCGTGTCGCCGCGTTTTACCGTATAGGTACTGCCGCCGGTATAGCTACCTTTCGGAATATCGCCATATTTGCGGTTGTAAACGATCCTGCCATTTACCGTCTGTACCGGCTCCTGCGCCACCGGCGCCGGCTGCGGCTGAATGCTCTGGGTCTGCATCGGCTGAATCGGCTGCGCCTGAGGAGCGGACTTGACGCCGGAGGGTGGCGGCGTAATCAGCATGCCGGAGTTGGTGCTGGAAGAGGCGGCGCCGCCGGCAGAGCTAACCGGCGCAGGCGGATTATTGGTGTTGGTACACCCGGCCAGCCAGAGTGAAACCAGTGAAAGAGCCGCAATACGGCTGACGGTAAATTTGGTGCTTCCCGCGCTCATTTATCCCCCAGGAATATGTTAACTGCCAATATCTTGCTTACCGGGCGGCGCCCGGCCAGGACACTGAAAAATGTGTCCACCCTACGCCTAAAGTCAGGCAAAAAAAACCTGGAATAATCCGGGTCTCAGGCCAGCTCCCCCTTCACCAGGGGAACAAAGCGAACGGCCTCGACGGTATCAATGATAAATTCGTTGCCCCGACGACGGATCCGTTTGAGAAACTGATGCTCTTCGCCGACCGGCAGCACCAGCACGCCGTCATCATCCAGCTGCGCCAGCAGCGCGGTCGGTATTTCCGGCGGCGCCGCCGTCACAATAATGGCATCAAACGGCGCCCGCGCCTGCCAACCTTGCCACCCATCGCCATGACGGGTTGAAACATTATGTAAATCAAGTTGTTTCAGGCGACGACGCGCCTGCCACTGTAAACTCTTAATTCGCTCTACCGAGCATACGTGATGCACCAGATGCGCCAGGATGGCCGTCTGGTAGCCGGAACCGGTGCCGATCTCCAGCACCCGCGACTCCGGCGTCAGCGTCAGCAGCTCGGTCATCCGCGCCACCATATACGGCTGGGAGATGGTCTGCCCCTGGCCAATCGGCAGCGCGGTGTTTTCCCACGCTTTATGTTCAAAGGCTTCATCAACAAACTTTTCGCGCGGGACCAGCGCGATCGCCTCGAGGACACGTTCATCGACGATGCCCTGCGTGCGCAGTTGATTCAACAAACTTTCAACACGTTTACTTACCATTGCCTGTCAACCCCGACACGTTCCAGCCAATCGGTGACCACCTCATGCGCCTGATGGGCGGTTAAATCGACGTGCAATGGCGTCACGGAAACATAGCCTTCATCCACTGCCGCAAAATCGGTGCCCGGCCCGGCATCGCGCTTATCGCCCGGCGGACCAATCCAGTACAGGGTGTTGCCGCGAGGATCTTGTTGCGGGATCACCTGGTCGGCCGGATGGCGGTTGCCGCAGCGGGTCACGCGAATGCCCTTGATTTGATCAAGCGGGAGATCCGGCACGTTGATGTTAAGGATCCGCCCGGTACGCAGCGGCTCGCGGCTTAAGGCGCGCAGAATGGTGCAGGTTACCGCCGCGGCGGTATCGTAATGCTGATAGCCGTTCAGCGACACGGCCAGCGCGGGGAACCCCAGATGACGGCCTTCCATCGCCGCGGCCACGGTGCCGGAATAGATGACGTCGTCGCCCAGGTTGGGGCCGGCATTAATGCCGGAAACTACGATGTCCGGACGCGGGCGCATCAGCGCGTTCACGCCGAGATAGACACAGTCGGTCGGGGTGCCCATCTGGACGGCGATGTCGCCATTTTCAAAGGTAAACGTACGCAGGGACGATTCCAGCGTCAGCGAATTTGAGGCCCCGCTGCGGTTACGATCGGGTGCAACCACCTGGACCTCGGCAAACTCCCTTAAGGCCTTCGCCAGGGTCTGTATCCCCGGCGCATGGATCCCGTCATCGTTACTCAGCAATATTCGCATAGTCACCCGTTGTATTGATAAGCTCCCTGACCACGCTGGTGGCGAAGCTGCCCGCCGGCAGCC
Source organism: Klebsiella sp. EMBS2024 (assembly GCF_036233805.1). Lineage (NCBI taxonomy): Bacteria > Pseudomonadati > Pseudomonadota > Gammaproteobacteria > Enterobacterales > Enterobacteriaceae > Klebsiella > Klebsiella sp. EMBS2024. Next base: position 3,404,087 of record NZ_JAZARW010000001.1, read on the forward strand.
AGAAACGCAGTTCAACGGTTACGTCATCCCACCAGTTCCAGCTGAGCCGCTGTGGATAGAGAAGCATCGCCCGGCGCGCCGCCTCGACTTTCTCCCGCACCAGCAGCGCCTGTAACGCGGTTTCCTCGGCGATCGCGGCCTGCTCGAAAGCCAGGGCGTCGCGCTGGCTTCCCCAGTCGCCGCTGCCCGGCAGCGTGGCCGTAATCATCAGTTCGCGGTTATGCACCCGCGCCTGCGAAACCTCGAGTTCTTCCGGTGTGACGACAAACCAGCTCCCGCGCCCCGCTAATTGTAGCGCATCGCCATCAACGACCTGATTAAATTCCGTTTTTTTTAATCTAATACTCACTTGCTGATTAAACAACGCGCTGCGGGCTGCCGACAACCAAAAACTGCGCTTATTGCGATCGCGCACTGGCGCGCCGCTCTCCGCCCAGCGCAGGGCACCCTGCAGGTTACTGCCGCCAATGCCGAAGCGCTGCGCGCCGAAATAGTTCGGCACTCCCCGTTCAGCGATGGCCTGCAGACGCGTCTCCACGTCCTGGCGATCGCTAATCTCGCGCAGGATCACGGTAAACTGGTTGCCTTTCAGCGCGCCTAAACGCAGCTTACGCTTATGGCGAGCATATTCCAGTACCTGGCAGCCCTCGAGCTGAAATTTGCTCAGGTCCGGCATCTCTTTGCCGGGCACCCGGGCGCACAGCCACTGCTCGGTGACCGCGTGCTTATCTTTTTGCCCGGCGAAGCTCACTTCACGGGCGTGGATCTTAAGGAATTTTGCCAGCGCGTCGGCGACAAAGCGCGTATTGCAGCCGTTTTTCAGGATCCGCACCAGCACGTGTTCGCCTTCGCCGTCCGGGGCAAAGCCCAGATCTTCCACCACCAGAAAATCTTCCGGATTGGCTTTCAGCAGCCCACTGCTCTGCGGCTTGCCGTGCAGCCAGGTCAGTTGGTCAAAGGCGATCATTTGTCGGCCTTACGCAGCAGCGCAACCGCTTCGCAGGCGATCCCTTCCCCGCGGCCGGTGAAGCCGAGCTTCTCGGTGGTGGTCGCTTTCACGTTGACGTCGTCCATATGGCAGCCGAGATCCTCAGCGATAAAGACGCGCATCTGCGGAATATGCGGCAGCATTTTCGGCGCCTGGGCAATAATCGTGACGTCGACGTTGCCGAGCGTATAGCCCCTGGCCTGAATGCGGCGCCATGCTTCGCGCAGCAGTTCGCGGCTATCGGCGCCTTTAAACGCCGGATCGGTATCGGGGAACAGCTTGCCGATATCGCCCAGCGCCGCGGCGCCAAGCAGCGCGTCGGTCAGCGCATGCAGCGCGACGTCGCCGTCGGAGTGGGCCAGCAGCCCTTTTTCATAAGGAATGCGTACCCCGCCAATGATGATTGGGCCTTCACCGCCAAAAGCGTGTACGTCAAAACCATGTCCAATTCGCATTAAGCTTTCTCCTGGTGTCGGGAACGGGTGAGGTAAAATTCAGCCAGCGCCAGGTCTTCCGGGCGCGTCACTTTAATATTATCCGCGCGTCCGGCGACCAGCTGCGGATGGAAGCCGCAGTACTCCAGCGCCGAGGCTTCATCGGTGATAGTGGCACCCTCGTTTAGCGCGCGAGTGAGGCAATCCACCAGCAGCTCGCGAGGGAAAAGTTGCGGGGTGAGCGCATGCCACAGGTCATTGCGGTCGACGGTATGGGCGATAGCGGTTTTGCCCGGCTCGGCGCGCTTCATGGTGTCGCGCACTGGCGCCGCAAGGATCCCGCCGACGCGGCTGGTTTCGCAGAGCGACAGCAGGCGGCTGAGGTCGTCCTGATGCAGGCAGGGGCGCGCGGCGTCATGCACCAGCACCCACTGCGCCTCCGGCAACGCCTGCAGGCCGGCGAGCACCGAATCGGCACGCTCAGCGCCGCCATCCACCACGGTAATTTGCGGATGCTGCGCCAGCGGCAGCTGGCTGAAGCGGCGATCGCCGGGGCTGACGGCAATCACCACCCGCTGGACGCGCGCATCCGCCAGCAGCGCGGCGACCGCGTGTTCGAGAATCGTTTTGTTACCGATTGAGAGATATTGTTTCGGGCATTCCGTTTGCATGCGGCGGCCGAAACCGGCTGCCGGCACCACGGCGCAAACGCCCGGAAAAGTGGCTGCCATGTTGTAATCCTGGGCCTGGTTATCGATTGTTCTGCTGTTGCCCCGATGCCTGATTGCGTTTAGACGCATCCGGTACCAGACGATAGAAGGTTTCGCCCGGGCGGGTCATGCTGAGTTCATTGCGCGCACGCTCCTCAATCGCTTCCTGCCCGCCGTTGAGGTCGTCAATTTCGGCAAACAGCTGATCGTTGCGTGCTTTTAATTTGGCGTTAGTCGCCTGCTGGGCGGTGACGTCGTCGTTAACCCGCGTGTAGTCGTGCAGGCCGTTTTTACCGAACCACAGCGAATACTGTAGCCAGACCAGCAAAGCTAATAATAGCAGCGTTAGTTTACCCATCCTGCCCCCTGAAAAACGGCATCATCATCCCAAAACTCGCCCGGGTACGCTACCGGGGCGCGCGGACGATGCCGCGTAACGCGGGGACTGTACCATATTTTTGCTGTCGATACCCATGCTTGATTCATACCAGCAACGGGTTATCCCAACAGCCAGAGGAAGAGTAGCGCAAACATCAGCCCAACGGTCAGGATGGTCGCGCTGACGCTATAGAGCAGTTTGCCATTGAGCAGAGAGTGCAGCGCAATACCGACCACCACCGCCACCGGCATCAACGCAAGGAAGAATGGCCAGGTGTAGAGGAGAAAGAAGAGTGTATTACTGCCATAGAGAAGGAAGGGAATACCCAGCGCCAGCAGCCACGAAATAAAGCCCACGGCAGCGCCCGACAAAGACCAGGTGGTCTCGTCGCCGATCGCCGGAGGCGGTTCTGAACGAATAATACTGAGGTTCTGGGTATTGCGCATATCGAATCCTGTAGACCGGGCAACCGGCACCCCTCGATGCCGCTGCCGTTTCAGGATCTGATAATATCGCTCTGTTGCAGCAGGTCTAATAGTTGGTGCACCAAATTTGTTACCAATTGTTCACCATCCAGATGAATTTCCGCCTTTTCCGGCGCCTCATAGACCGAGTCTATGCCGGTGAAATTGCGTAATTCCCCTGCCCGCGCTTTCTTATACAATCCTTTCGGATCCCGCTCCTCGCAGATGGCCAGCGGGGTATCGACGAACACTTCGATAAAGCGTCCTTCCCCGAGGCGCTCGCGCACCATCTGCCGTTCCGCACGGTGCGGAGATATAAATGCCGTCAATACCACCAGCCCGGCATCGACCATCAGCCTGGCCACTTCGCCGACGCGGCGAATGTTCTCTTTGCGATCCTCATCGCTGAATCCCAGGTCGCTNCACAGGCCATGGCGCACGTTATCGCCGTCCAGCAGATAGGTGCTGACGCCGCGCTCATGCAGGGCCTCCTCCAGCGCCCCGGCGACGGTGGATTTACCCGACCCCGAAAGGCCGGTAAACCACAGCACCACGCCGCGATGGCCGTGATGCTGTTCCCGCTGCTGTTGGGTCACAGGGTGGGCATGCCAGACGACGTTTTCGTCATGCTGGGCCATTATTGGCCTCCCAGCAGGTCGCGGGCGTCCCAGTGCGGGAAATGTTTACGGATCAGCTGGTTCAGCTCCAGCTCGAAGGCGCTGTACTGTGATGCCGAAGTCGATGCCTGCAGGTGCGGCTCGTTGACCATCCCGGCGCCGACGGTGACGTTGGTCAGGCGATCGATAAAGATAAGCCCGCCGGTCACCGGGTTTTGCTGATACGGATCCAGCACTAAAGGTTCGTCAAAGGTCAGCTCCACCAGGCCGATGCCGTTCAGCGGCAGAGACTCGACTTCACGCTGGGTCAGGTTGTTAATATCGACCTGGTAGCGGATAGCGTCGACGCGAGCGCGGGTCTTCTTGCCGGCGATTTTGATGTCGTAGCTCTGGCCCGGGGTCAGCGGCTGCTCGGCCATCCACACCACGTCGATGCTAGCGCTTTGTACCGCCGGCAGCGAGGCTTGCGCGTCAACCAGCAGGTCGCCGCGACTGATGTCGATTTCATCTTTCAGCACAAGGGTAATGGCTTCGCCGGCGGCGGCTTCCTGCAGGTCGCCGTCGAAGGTGACGATACGCGCCACGCTCGATTCGACGCCCGACGGCAGCACCTTCAGACGCTGGCCAACCTGCACGGTACCGGAGGCGACCGTGCCGGAGAAGCCGCGGAAATCAAGGTTCGGACGGTTAACATACTGCACCGGGAAGCGCAGCGGCTGGCTCTCGACCACCCGCTGGATCTCCACGGTTTCGAGGACTTCCAGCAGCGTCGGGCCACTGTACCACGGCATATTCGCGCTCTGGCTGGCGACATTATCGCCTTCCAGCGCCGACAACGGCACAAAGCGGATATCAAGGTTGCCCGGCAGCTGCTCGGCAAAGGTCAGATAATCTTCCCGGATCTCGTTGAAGCGCGCTTCGCTAAACTCGACGAGATCCATTTTGTTGACCGCCACTACCAGGTGTTTAATGCCCAGCAGCGTCGAGATGAAGCTGTGACGGCGGGTCTGGTCGAGCACGCCCTTGCGCGCATCGATCAGCAGGATCGCCAGGTCGCAGGTGGACGCGCCGGTGGCCATATTGCGCGTGTACTGCTCGTGCCCCGGGGTGTCGGCGATGATAAATTTGCGTTTTTCGGTTGAGAAGTAGCGATAGGCCACGTCGATGGTGATGCCCTGCTCGCGCTCGGCCTGCAGGCCGTCCACCAGCAGCGCCAGGTCCAGCTTTTCGCCCTGGGTGCCGTGACGCTTGCTGTCGTTGTGCAGCGAAGAGAGCTGGTCTTCATAGATCTGGCGCGTATCGTGCAGCAGGCGGCCAATTAAGGTGCTTTTGCCGTCATCGACGCTGCCGCAGGTCAAAAAACGCAGCAGGCTCTTGTGCTGTTGCGCGTGCAGGTAAGCTTCTACGCCGCCTTCGTTGGCAATTTGTTGGGCAATGGTCGTGTTCATGGCGGCTCCTTAGAAATACCCCTGACGTTTCTTCAGCTCCATCGAGCCGGCCTGGTCGCGGTCAATGACGCGCCCCTGACGTTCGCTGGTGGTCGATACCAGCATCTCTTCAATAATTTCGGGTAGCGTCTGCGCTTCAGACTCCACCGCGCCGGTCAGCGGCCAGCAGCCGAGGGTACGGAAACGCACCATCCGTTTTTCAATCACCTCGCCCGGCTGCAGATCGATACGGTCGTCATCGATCATCATCAGCATACCGTCGCGCTCCAGCACCGGACGCTCAGCGGCCAGATACAGCGGCACGATTTCAATATTTTCCAGATAGATGTACTGCCAGATATCCAGCTCGGTCCAGTTGGAGAGCGGGAAGACGCGGATGCTTTCGCCTTTGTTAATCTGGCCGTTGTAGTTGTGCCACAGCTCCGGACGCTGATTTTTCGGGTCCCAGCGGTGGAAGCGGTCGCGGAAGGAGTAGATGCGCTCTTTCGCGCGGGATTTCTCTTCGTCGCGACGCGCGCCGCCGAACGCGGCGTCAAAGCCGTATTTGTTCAGCGCCTGCTTCAGCCCTTCGGTTTTCATGATATCGGTATGCTTGGCGCTGCCGTGGACAAACGGGTTGATGCCCATCGCCACCCCTTCCGGGTTTTTATGCACCAGCAGTTCACAGCCGTAGGCTTTAGCGGTCCGGTCGCGGAACTCATACATCTCACGGAATTTCCAGCCGGTATCGACGTGCAGCAGCGGGAACGGCAGGGTTCCCGGATAAAACGCTTTGCGCGCCAGATGCAGCATTACGCTGGAATCTTTCCCGATGGAGTACATCATTACCGGGTTAGAAAATTCGGCGGCCACCTCACGAATAATATGGATGCTTTCCGCCTCCAGTTGCCGCAGGTGAGTGAGTCGTNTTTGGTCCATAACCGTTCCTTAAGCCAGATTGACCACCGAAGCGTTAAACCCCTCGGCGGATGATGTATGTTGAAACCAGGCGAGCTGCTGATGCAGCTGCACCACTTCGCCTACCACCAGCAGGGCGGGCATCGGGGCGTCTTTCGCCAGGTGTTCGAGTTGTTGCAATGTGCCGGTTATCGTCTGCTGATCGTCACGGGTGCCACGGGAAATTACCGCCACCGGCGTGTCGCTGTCGCGACCGTGGGCGATCAGCTGCGCGCTGATTTCCGCTGCCTTCATGGTGCCCATGTAGATCGCCAGCGTCTGTTGGCTCTTCGCCAGCAGCGACCAGTCGAAGGGGGCGCTGTCCGGCTTATAGTGGCCGGTGACAAAGACGGCGCTTTGCGCATAATCGCGATGGGTCAGCGGAATACCGGCGTAGGCTGTCGCTCCGGCGGCGGCGGTGACGCCCGGCACCACCTGGAACGGGATCCCCGCCTCGGCGGCAGCCTGCAGCTCTTCTGCGCCGCGGCCAAAAATAAACGGATCGCCGCCCTTCAGGCGCACGACGGTTTTCCCCGCCTTCGCCGCCTCCACCAGCAGCTGATTGGTTTCATGCTGCGGCACCGAATGCTCGCCGGCGCGTTTGCCAACGCAGATCAGCTCGGCATCGCGGCGCACCAGCTCGAGAACCGGCTGAGTCACCAGATGATCGTGGAAAACCACGTCCGCCTGCTGGATCGCCTGCAGACCGCGAAGGGTCAGCAGCCCGGCATCGCCCGGCCCGGCGCCGACCAGAATAATTTCTCCCGTCTCGCGTTCGGGTTTGTCGAGCTCATCCTGCAGCGCTTTTTCCGCCTCCGCAGAGTTGCCCGCCACCATCAGGCTGGCGAAGCGGCCGGTAAAGACGCGCTCCCAGAAGCGGCGACGCGCTTCGGTAGTCGTCAGGCGGGTTTTCAGATGGTTGCGCCAGTAGCTTGCTGATTCCGCCAGCCGACCGAGATTCGTCGGCAGCAGCGCTTCGATTTTTTCACGCAGAATGCGCGACAGTACCGGCGCTTTACCGCTGGAGGAGATCGCCACCAGCAGCGGCGAACGGTCGACGATAGAAGGGAAAACAAACGAGCACAGCGCCTGGTTATCCACCACGTTGACCAACCGGTAGCGCGCGTTAGCTGCCGCAAATACCCGCTGGTTAAGCACCTCATCCTCGGTGGCCGCAATCACCAGAAAGACATCATCCACCAGCGAGTCGCTGAATTCCGTCGCCCGCCAGCTGAGTGCCTGGCGCGCAGCCAGATCGGCCAGCGCCGGTGACAGCGTTTCAGCGACCACCTGCACCTGCGCCTGGGCGCGCAGCAGGAACTTGATCTTACGTTCAGCAATCTCGCCGCCGCCGATCACCAGCACGGGCCTTTGTTTCAGTTCGGCAAAAAGGGGCAAGTAATCCACGGTGCAACAACTCTCTTACATTCAGCGATACTGCGACTATAGGGTGCGCCTTAGAGCAAATGAAATTACGAAATGGAATGAGTTGTGACACAAAGGAATAACGCAGCGGAAATACAAATATCAAAAAGTGCTTAACGCGCTATTTTTCCGCTATTTAAGAGCAATTGAAATTGTTTAACCGCGGTCACAGTTTCATACTGTAGCCGTCAAATTGTCTTGTTCGTGTAAGGACCCCTTATGTTTTCCGCGTTGTGCCGCCGTCTGCTTCCGCTGGCGCTCGGCACCGGTTTTGTTTTTGCCGCCGCCCCCGCATTCAGCGCGCTGGGCGACACCGCCAGTAGCCAGGCCCGCCATATCGCCACCGTCTTCCCGGGACGAATGACCGGAACGCCGCCGGAAATGCTCTCAGCTGACTATCTGCGCCAGCAGTTCGCCCTGATGGGGTATCAGAGCGACGTGCGAAGCTTCAATACCCGCTATATCTATACCGACAGCAATCAGCGCAAGAACTGGCATAACGCCACCGGCAGTACGGTGATCGCCGCCCATGAAGGTAAAGTGCGCCAGCAGATTATTATCATGGCACACCTCGACACCTATGCGCCGCAGAGCGATAAAGACGTGGAGAACAACCTCGGCGGCCTGACGCTGCAGGGCATCGACGACAACGCGATGGGACTTGGCGTATTGCTGGAGCTGGCGGAGCATTTAAAGAACGTCCCTACCCGCTATGGCATCCGCTTTATCGCCACCAGCGGTGAAGAGGAAGGCCGTCTCGGCGCGCAAAACCTGCTGCAGCGGATGAGCGAAGCGGAAAAGAAAAATACCCTGCTGGTGATCAATCTCGATAATCTGGTGGTGGGCGATAAGCTTTACTTCAACAGCGGCCGCAGCACGCCGGCCTCGGTGCGCAAGCTGACCCGCGACCGCGCGCTGGCTATCGCTCGCAGCAAGGGCATCGCCGCCTACACCAACCCGGGACTCAATCCGGCTTATCCGAAAGGCACCAGCTGCTGCAATGACGCCAGCGTCTTCGACAACGCCGGGATCCCGGTGCTGTCGGTCGAGGCGACTAACTGGTCACTCGGCAAAAAAGATGGCTATCAGCAGCGGAGCAAATCGGCCAGTTTCCCGCAGGGAACCAGTTGGCATGACGTCCAGCTGGATAATCAGCAGTATATCGACCACGCGCTGCCCGGGCGCATCGAACACCGCGGACGCGAGGTAGTGAAAGTCATGCTGCCGCTGGTGAAAGAGCTGGCGAAGGTGGAGAAGAAAAGCTAATACGCACAAAAGAACGCGCGGTATCGCCCGCGTGTTCTTTTTGAATTATCACTCAGAGGAAGAGCTAACAGCTTAACCCTCGTGCAATCCGCACTCGCGTTTAAGCCCGAAGAACCGGGTCTCTTCTTCTGCCATGCCCGGCTCCCATTTGCGGGTGGTGTGGGTATCGCCTACCGAGAGATAGCCCTGATCCCACAGCGGATGGTACTTCAGCCCGTGCTTCTGCAGGTACTGATACACCGTGCGGTTATCCCAGTCGATAATCGGTAGCACCTTGAACACCCCGCGCTGGACCGCCAGCACCGGAAGCGTAGCCCGGCTGCCCGACTGCTCGCGGCGCAGACCGGCAAACCACGTCTGCGCGTTGAGCTCTTTCAGCGCCCGGTTCATCGGCTCAACCTTGTTGATCTCATTGTATTTCTCAATGCCCTCAACGCCCTGCTCCCACAGCTTGCCGTAGCGCGCCTCCTGCCAGGCTGCGCTTTCAGCCGCGCGGTAGACCTTCAGGTTCAGCTTGAGCTTGTCCGTCAGCTCGTCAATAAACTGATAGGTTTCCGGGAACAGGTAGCCGGTATCGGTGAGGATCACCGGAATGTCCGGGCGGATCTGATTCACCAGATGCAAACTTACCGCCGCCTGAATGCCAAAGCTCGACGACAGCACATAGTTTCCCGGCAGATTTTCCAGCGCCCACGCCACACGCCCTTCGGCGTCAAGCTTTTCCAGTTGGGCGTTGGTTTCCGCGAGTGCCAGAATGCGTTCCACTTTCGGCAATGCATTAAGCGCGTTTAGATCGAGTACGGACATATGAACCTCGTTTGCCTGTTTTGCCGGACGACACTGCGTTCGTCCGGCCTACGGGTTTCGCTGGCCCGGATCGCTACGCGCCACCGGGCACCAGGATGTTATTCCCAGAAATCGCGGGCTGGGTCGAGCACCGGGCGAATGATGCCCGCACGCACCGTAAAATCGCCGAAGCCTTCACCCGCTTCGCGCTCTTTCGCCCAGCGCCCTACCAGTTCGTCTAGCGAGTCGAGAATTTCCGACTCGGTAATATTCTCACGGTACATCCGCGGGATGCGGGTGCCGTTGCGGTTACCGCCGATGTGCAGGTTATAGCGGCCCGGCGCTTTGCCCACCAGTCCCACTTCCGCCAGCATCGCGCGGCCGCAGCCGTTCGGGCAGCCGGTGACGCGGGTGACGATATGCTCATCGCTCACGCCGTGCTTGCTCATCACCCCTTCCACCTTGTCGATAAACGACGGCAGGAAACGCTCGGCTTCCGCCATCGCCAGCGGACAGGTCGGGAAGGAGACGCAGGCCATCGAGTTTTCGCGCTGCGGGGTGACGGCATTCATCAGGCCATGATCCCGCGCGAGCTTCTCGATCCGCGCCTTCTGATCTTCCGGTACGCTGGCGACAATCAGGTTCTGGTTAGCGGTGATGCGGAATTCGCCTTGATGGACCTTAGCAATCTCCAGCAGGCCAGTCTTCAGCGGACGACCCGGATAATCGAGAATGCGGCCGTTTTCAATAAACAGCGTCAGGTGCCACTTATCATCAATCCCCTTCACCCAGCCGATGCGATCGCCGCGGCCGGTAAATTCGTACGGGCGGATCGGCTCAAACTTAATGCCTGCCCGGCGCTCCACTTCCGCTTTGAAGGTTTCGACACCGACGCGCTCAAGGGTGTACTTGGTTTTCGCATTCTTACGGTCGGTACGGTTGCCCCAGTCGCGCTGGGTGGTCACAACCGCTTCCGCCACCGCCAGCGTATGCTCCAGCGGCAGATAACCGAATTCGCTCGCCGTGCGGGCGTAGGTTTTTTTGTTACCATGTTCGATAGAGAGACCGCCGCCCACCAGCAGGTTAAAGCCTACCAGCTTGCCATTTTCGGCAATCGCCACGAAGTTCATGTCGTTAGCGTGCAGATCGATATCGTTCTGCGGCGGGATCACCACCGTGGTTTTAAACTTACGCGGCAGATAGGTCTGGCCGAGGATCGGCTCTTCGTCGGTAGTGGCGACCTTTTTCTGATCCAGCCAGATCTCGGCATAAGCGCGGGTACGCGGCAGCAGATGCTCAGAGATCTTTTTCGCCCACTCGTAGGCCTCAGCGTGCAGCTGCGACTCGTACGGGTTGGAGGTGCACAGCACGTTACGGTTCATATCGTTGGCGGTGGCCAGCGCGTCCAGCCCCACCGAGTGCAGCATCTGATGCACCGGCTTGACGTTCTTTTTCAGAATGCCGTGGAACTGAAAGGTCTGCCGGTTGGTCAGGCGAATACTGCCGTAAATGGTGTTCTCAGCGGCAAACTTATCGATCGCCTTCCACTGGGTGGTGGTGATCACCCCGCCCGGCAGACGGCAGCGGAGCAGCATCGCATGACGCGGCTCCAGCTTCTGGGCGGCGCGCTCCGCGCGGATATCGCGATCGTCCTGCTGGTACATGCCGTGGAAACGGATCAGCAGGAAGTTATCGCCTTTAAAACCGCCGGTCAGACCGTCGTTTAAATCTTCCGCAATGGTGCCGCGCAGGTAATTGCTCTCAAGCTTCATGCGCTCGGCATCGCTCAGTTTACCTTCGACCACTAAAGGCCCCGGATGTTTTTCGCTCATTAGTAGACATCTCGCTGATAACGGCGCTCAACGCGCAGCTCACTTAAAAATTCGTCCGCCGCTTCGGCGTCCATCGCGCCGTATTCGGCAATCACTTCCAGTAAGGTGTTTTCCACGTCCTTCGCCATACGATTGGCGTCGCCGCAGACATAAATGTGGGCGCCGTCATTGATCCAGCGCCACAGCTCGGCCCCCTGCTCGCGCAGTTTGTCCTGCACATAGATTTTTTGTTGTTGATCGCGGGACCAGGCCAGATCGATACGGGTCAGCAGACCTTCCTTCACATAGCTCTGCCACTCCACCTGATAGAGGAAATCTTCGGTGAAGTGCGGGTTGCCGAAGAACAACCAGTTCTTGCCTTGCGCTCCGTCCGCAGCGCGCTGCTGCATAAAGGCGCGGAACGGCGCAATACCGGTGCCCGGGCCAATCATGATCACCGGGGTCTCCGGGTTGGCTGGCAGACGAAAGTTGTCGTTGTGTTCGATAAAGACACGGACTTCGCCATCCTCTTCCACGCGGTCGGCGAGGAAGCTGGAGGCGCCGCCAGCCCGGGCGCGGCCTTCAATTTCATAGCGCACCACGCCTACGGTGACATGCACCTCGCTCTCCACTTCCGCCTGTGAGGAAGCAATAGAATACAGGCGCGGCGTCAGCGGACGCAGCAGACCGATTAACGCCTCGGCGTCCAGCTGCGCCGGAGAGAAACGGACCATATCGACGATCGGCGTCGCGGCGGCATACTGCTGCAACTGAGCTTTATCGCCCACCAGCGGCAGCAGCGATTCGCTGCGCGTCAGGGTGGCGTAGTTTTCAACGATAGTCGCGGTGTTAACCGTCAGCTCAAAATGCCACTGCAGGGCTTCCGACAGCGGCAGAGTTTTGCCCTCAACGGTCACCGGCTCGTCGCCTTTCAGCCACAGCAGCTCCACCAGCTCTTTCACCAGCTGAGGATCGTTCTGGTACCAGACGCCCAGGGCGTCGCCCGGCTGATAGCGCAGACCGGAATCACCGAGGTCTATTTCGATATGGCGCACATCTTTTTCTGAATTGCGGCCGGTGATTTTCTGATTGACCGACAGGGTCGCCGTCAGGGGCGCTTCTTTGGTATATGGGCTGGTGTGAATATCATTCACCGCGCCGCTGGTGGCCAGCTGAGCGGGCGCAGCGACCGGCGCACGGGCCTTCAGCGCCTCAACCACGCGCGCGCGCCATTCAGCGGCCGCGGCCTGATATTCAACGTCGGCATCGACGCGATCGAGCAGACGTTCCGCGCCGAGCTCGGCCAGCTTGTTGTCGAAATCTTTGCCGGACTGGCAGAAAAATTCATAAGAGGTATCGCCGAGACCAAAGACGGCGAACGCGGTCCCGTCCAGCTTCGGCGCTTTCTTAGAGAACAGGAACTTATGCAATGCGACCGCTTCTTCCGGCGGCTCTCCTTCCCCCTGGGTGGACGTTACAACCACCAGCAGTTTTTCCGCAGCAATTTGTTTGAATTTATAATCGCCTGCATTCACCAGCTTCACGTTCAGCTTCGCCGCCAGCAGATCGTCACGCAGCGCTTCGGCGACGCGGCGGGCGTTGCCGGTTTGCGAGGCGGAAATCAGCGTGATCGTCGGTACCTCGGCGGCCGGGGCGGGGGCGGCTACCGCCGCGCCGGACTGCTGATTCAGCACGCCCCAGAAATAGCCAGATACCCAGGCGAGCTGAGTGGGCGTGAAGTCAGTGGTGGCCGCCTGAAGGCGCGCCAGTTGCTCCGGGTTGAGCGGCAGCAAGTTGGAAGGTGGGGCCTGTGTCGTCATGCGTCGTTTGTTCCAGTAAGCAAAGCTGTTATTCGCACCCTGTCAGCGCGACAAAAACAGAAGAGAATAGAAGGTTAACGGCGGGCATAGTAACAATTAAAGAAGGGATGGAAATAATAAATAACCAAATGGACTAACCTGTTTTAGTTGTAGTTATTAACAACAAAATCGATTAAATAAGCAATTGAAATATAAGAGATTAAATCAAATAAAGCAGATAAACATGTCCATTTTCTGTTCACGGCCGTNTTAGTTAATGCGAAAAAATGTACTTTCCGGTACCCTACGGCGGTTTTTTTCGTCCTGTTGAGAGTCAATGATGTCCACCACGCTGTTTAAAGATTTCACCTTCGAAGCCGCCCACCACCTGCCGCACGTCCCGGAAGGACACAAATGCGGTCGCCTGCATGGCCACTCCTTTATGGTGCGTCTGGAGATCACCGGTGAAGTCGATCCCCATACCGGGTGGATCATGGATTTTGCCGAGCTGAAGGCCGCCTTTAAGCCGACATACGATCGCCTCGACCACTATTATCTGAACGATATTCCTGGTCTGGAAAACCCCACCAGCGAAGTGCTGGCCAAATGGATCTGGGATGAGATGAAACCGCGGGTGCCGCTGCTGAGCGCCGTGATGGTCAAAGAGACCTGCACCGCCGGCTGCGTCTATCGCGGCGAGTAAGCGAAAAAAAGCCCGGTCAGTACGCTGCCGGGCTTTTTTATCAGGCAATATTCAGATACTTGTGCGTCTGCATAGACAGGCGCCAGTTGCGGGCGATGCAGGTGTCGATACACAGGCGCGTCGCATCTTCTTTCTGACTGATCGGCTGCAGGGCGATGATCCGCGGTTTGTCATCGCTCAGCGTTTCCAGCAGTTCGTCCAGCGCTTCTATGTCGCGGACGCGCCCTACCGGATGCTTGATCTCATCCGCCCGCTGCAGGGCCTGAGACAGCACGTCATAGCCACCGCGCATGTTGACCTTCGGGGAAACCGTCACCCAGGTATTGGGGCTGCAGCGTACTTCATGGGTGCCGCTGGTTTCAATCTGACAGCTAAAGCCGTTTTGTTCCAGAAGCGAGGTTAACGGCGTTAAATCATGAATGCAGGGCTCACCGCCGGTAATAACCACGTGGCGGGCTGTCCACCCCTGCCGCCCAATAATCGCCAGCAGATCCTCGCTGCTTGCCGGGCCCCACTTGTCGCTCTCTTTGGTTTTCGCCAGGATGCTGAACAACGACACTTCCCGATCGGCCAGCTTGTCCCAGGTATGCTTGGTGTCACACCACGCGCATCCTACCGGGCATCCCTGCAGACGAATAAAAATGGCAGGCACGCCGGTGAAGTAACCCTCGCCTTGCAGGGTCTGGAACATCTCGTTAATCGGGTACTGCATAGTCATCTCTGTTTAGGGTGATAAACGTTCATTATCGCAGATTTCGCTGCCCAGGTCTTGTCCTGCGCTGCGATCGCTTTTTTACCCCTCCGTCAATATCCGTGTCGGGAATAATATTATTGATTAAAAAAGCAATCTTTTCTTTTGGCTTAGTTTATTAGCATGGTAAGAATTAAAATAAATAGCATTCTGACGCGC
>NZ_JAZARW010000001.1:3418769-3475212 GCF_036233805.1 Klebsiella sp. EMBS2024
AAATATGTAACAGAAAATGTTATTCCTGTCANTCAGGATAAAATAAAAGGTCCAAGAACCAAAATAAAAAACCTTAAAATACAGTAATGTACAAACTGATACATGAAAGAGTGAATTATCTGGCCGATCTGCGAGTCCAATTCTATCCCCCGGTAATAATAACCTTAAACTGGTCTTAATAAAGCCCTGAACGGGCCCCTTTTTTATTTAATTGTCGTTTACTTTTGCCCGCCTAGAATCCCGCAGACCAACCATAATGAGATAGCGTTTATGACCACATTATTAATTACCGGCGTTACGGGGTTTCTGGGCGGTGCCGCGTTAGAGAAAATACTCCATCAGGAAACCCGGTTAGATCTGCTGCTGCTGGTACGTGCTGATAGCCCCGAGGCTGGCCTCGAACGGGTTAAAGAGAACATGCGTAAGTTCAACATCGCCGAGGAGAAGCTGGCGATGTTGCGCCAGCAGCATATCCTGCTGGGCGATCTCGCCTCTCCGGAGCATTTTCTTAACGATCCGCGCCTCGATCAGGTCACGCACATCCTCAACTGCGCCGCTGTCGCCTCATTTGGCAGCAACCCGCTTATCTGGAAGGTTAACGTTGAGGGCACGCTGCGCCTGGCGCAACGTATGGCGCAGGTGACGGGTCTGCAGCGCTTTCTGCACGTCGGTACGGCGATGTCATGTTCGCCTGAACCGGATTCACTGGTCGCCGAAAGCGCGGAGTTTCGGGAACGCGCTGAGCACCTGGTGGAATATACCCACTCGAAGTCGACCATCGAGCAGCTGATGCAGCAGCAGTGCCCTACGCTACCGCTGGTAATTGCCCGCCCCTCTATCGTGGTGGGTCATACCCATCACGGCTGCCGGCCTTCCAGCAGTATTTTCTGGGTGTTCAGCATGGGGCTGATGCTGCAGAAATTCATGTGCTCCATGGAGGACCGAATTGACGTTATCCCGGTGGACTACTGCGCCGACGCCCTGCTAATGCTGCTTAACCAGCCTCTGGCTCACGGCGAGGTGGTGCATATCTCTGCTGGCGAAGAGAACAGCGTGAAGTTTGCCGAAATCGACCGGGCGATGGCTCAGGCCCTGGAGCAGGCGCCGGTGGGGGATAAATACGCCCAGGTGAGCTATGAAACGCTGGTCAAAATGAGACGCGAACTGAAAGGGATATTTGGGCCATGCAATGAGCGGCTGATGCTGAAAGCCATGCGCTTATACGGCGCGTTCGCCACCCTGAACGTGCGCTTTAGTAACGACAAGCTGCTGAGCATGGGGATGCCAAAACCGCCGCGCTTTACCGATTACATCGACCGCTGCGTGGAAACCACCCGCGGGTTGTCGATCCCTCAGCAAATGGCCGTCGACTTTAAATAATGGCCGCAGGCGTAAAAAAAATGCCAGCCCGAAGGCTGGCATGATTATTTCACAAGGACAGGATTAAGCCTGACCTTTGATCTCTTTACGACCGTTGAACGGCGCTTGCTCACCCAGCGCTTCTTCGATACGAATCAGCTGGTTGTATTTAGCAACGCGGTCAGAACGGCTCATAGAACCGGTTTTGATCTGGCCTGCAGCGGTACCAACAGCCAGGTCGGCAATGGTAGCGTCTTCAGTTTCGCCAGAACGGTGAGAGATAACAGCGGTGTAGCCAGCGTCTTTCGCCATCTTGATAGCAGCCAGAGTTTCGGTCAGAGAACCGATCTGGTTGAACTTGATCAGGATGGAGTTAGCGATGCCTTTTTCGATGCCTTCTTTCAGGATCTTGGTGTTGGTTACGAACAGGTCGTCACCAACCAGCTGGATTTTGTCGCCCAGTACTTTGGTCTGGTAAGCGAAACCTTCCCAGTCAGATTCGTCCAGACCATCTTCGATGGAGACGATCGGGTACTGTTTGGTCAGCTCTTCCAGGAAGTGAGTGAACTCTTCAGAGGTGAACGCTTTGTTGCCTTCGCCAGCCAGAACGTATTTACCGTCTTTGTAGAATTCAGACGCCGCGCAGTCCATCGCCAGGGTGATGTCTTTGCCCAGCTCGTAGCCTGCAGCTTTAACCGCTTCAGCGATAACAGCCAGCGCTTCGGCGTTGGAACCCAGGTTCGGCGCGTAGCCCCCTTCGTCACCAACGGCAGTGTTCATGCCTTTGGACTTCAGCACTTTCGCCAGGTGATGGAACACTTCAGAACCCATGCGTACTGCTTCTTTCAGGGTCGGCGCGCCAACCGGCTGAATCATGAATTCCTGGATGTCGACGTTGTTGTCAGCGTGCTCACCGCCGTTGATGATGTTCATCATCGGAACCGGCATGGAGTATTTGCCCGGAGTGCCGTTCAGTTCAGCGATGTGCGCGTACAGCGGCAGGCCTTTGGACGCAGCAGCTGCTTTGGCGTTCGCCAGAGAAACGGCCAGGATAGCGTTCGCACCGAAGTTAGATTTGTTTTCAGTACCGTCCAGGTCGATCATGATCTTGTCGATGCCAGCCTGATCTTTAGCATCTTTGCCCAGGATTGCCTGAGCGATCGGGCCGTTTACCGCAGCAACAGCTTTGGTTACGCCTTTACCCAGGAAACGGGATTTGTCGCCATCGCGCAGTTCCAGCGCTTCGCGGGAACCAGTAGAAGCACCTGACGGAGCAGCTGCCATACCGACGAAACCACCTTCCAGGTGTACTTCGGCTTCAACAGTCGGGTTACCACGGGAGTCGATGATTTCACGACCGATGACTTTAACGATTTTGGACATTAGGTTTTCCTCAGTACAAGTTAAACTAAAACTCCAGACAAACAATGCACCCGGATGGGTGCATTGCCGTTCAAACTCTTTTTACTTCGCCTGGCGTTTCTGGTACTCGCTCGCGGCTTTCACAAAGCCGGCAAACAGCGGGTGTCCATCACGCGGCGTCGAAGTAAACTCCGGGTGGAACTGGCAGGCCACAAACCACGGATGGTTCGGCACTTCGATGATCTCGACCAACTGATCATCCCCGGAACGGCCCGCAACGCGCAGACCGGCAGCTTCAATCGGTTTCAACAACATGTTGTTGACTTCGTAGCGGTGACGATGACGCTCGGTGATGGTCGGCTCGCCGTAAAGCTGGCGTACCAGAGAATCATCACTCAGCTGGCACTGCTGCGCGCCCAGGCGCATGGTGCCGCCCAGATCGCTCTTCTCAGAGCGGACTTCAACGTTGCCATCTTCGTCACGCCATTCGGTAATCAGGGCCACGACCGGGTATTTACAGTCTGGCACAAATTCCGTCGAGTTGGCGTTTTCCATACCCGCTACGTTACGCGCGAACTCAATCAGCGCAACCTGCATACCCAGGCAGATGCCCAGATAAGGAATATTGTTTTCACGCGCATAGCGCGCGGTGGCGATCTTGCCTTCAACGCCGCGGTAGCCGAAGCCGCCCGGGATCAGGATAGCGTCTAAATCCTTGAGGATTTCGACGCCGCGCGTTTCCACATCCTGCGAATCGATCAGCTTGATGTTGACGGTAACACGATTTTTCAGACCGCCGTGTTTCAGCGCTTCAATCACCGACTTGTAGGCATCCGGCAGTTCAATGTACTTACCGACCATACCGATGGTGACTTCGCCTGCCGGATTAGCTTCTTCATAGATTACCTGTTCCCATTCGGCCAGGTTTGCTTCCGGACAAGTTAAGCTGAATCGTTTACAAATATAATCGTCCAGCCCCTGAGATTTCAACAGGCCCGGAATTTTATAAATGGAATCGACATCTTTCAGAGAAATCACAGCCTTTTCCGGAACGTTACAGAACAAAGCAATTTTGGCTCGTTCGTTGGCCGGAACCGCGCGATCGGAGCGGCAGATCAGAATATCAGGCTGAATACCGATGGAGAGCAGCTCTTTCACGGAGTGCTGGGTCGGCTTGGTTTTAACTTCGCCCGCGGCGGCCATGTACGGCACCAGAGTCAGGTGCATGAACAGGGTATGCTCGCGGCCGATCTCTACCGCCATCTGACGAATCGCTTCGAGGAACGGCAGGGATTCGATATCGCCTACGGTACCGCCGATTTCCACCAGCACGACGTCATGGCCTTCACCGCCCGCCAGTACGCGCTCTTTGATAGCGTTGGTGATGTGCGGGATAACCTGAACGGTCGCGCCCAGGTAGTCGCCACGGCGCTCTTTGCGCAGCACGTCGGAGTAGATACGGCCGGTGGTGAAGTTATTGCGGCGCGTCATCTTGGTGCGGATAAAACGCTCATAGTGGCCCAGGTCCAGATCGGTTTCTGCGCCGTCTTCAGTAACGAACACTTCCCCATGCTGGATTGGGCTCATGGTGCCCGGATCGACGTTGATATACGGATCCAGTTTCATGATGGTCACGTTGAGACCACGGGCTTCAAGAATGGCTGCCAGGGAGGCTGCGGCAATGCCTTTACCCAGAGAGGATACGACCCCGCCGGTCACAAAAATATAGTTCGTTGTCATGCTGAACCTGAGAAGTTAGGGTAAAACGATGGAATAACCAGGACGGGAAAGTAGTATACCCGAACATGCGTGACGCCACAAACTTTCATTCTTCCCCTCCCCTTCGTTCTTCAAGTTGCACCTGTGTTGCGACTCGAACAACTCGAAGAGGCAGGCTACATGGTGTTTCAACGACATAACGGAAAGAGAAAATAGACGCTTTTGGCGAAATGTTTTTGACGTAAATCAAGCGCTTGTTATTTATAAAATCACACAAATCGCGCTTGATCACGAAAATCCGTTAGAGATCAGTTTCCTGGCGTTTTACTTCCTGCCACACTTCTTCCATGGTATCGAGGTCGACGCCGGTCATTTCCAGGCCTCGGGCGGCGACAATACGCTCGACCTCGCGGAAACGACGCTCAAATTTGAGGTTTGCTTTCTGCAGCGCCACCTCGGCTTTGACGCCCAAATGACGGGATAAATTCACCGTGGCAAACAGCAGATCGCCCACTTCCTCTTCCAGTTTTGCTTCATCCACCACCGCCTGCTGCGCTTCATGCATCACTTCATCAATTTCTTCATGCACTTTGTCGAGCACCGGGCCCAGCGAGGTCCAGTCGAAACCCACTGCCGAGCAGCGGCGCTGGATTTTATGCGCGCGCATCAGCGCCGGCAGGCTATGGGGAATATCGTCCAGTGCCGAATGCTGGGCTTTTTCCGCTCGCTCCGCGCTTTTGATTTGCTCCCAGCGGGCCAGGACTTCCGTGCTATTGCCCGCCGATGCCTCGCCGAAGATATGCGGGTGGCGACGCTCCAGCTTGTCGCTGATGGCGGCGCAGATATCGTCAAAGTTAAAGCGTCCCTCTTCCTGCGCCATTTGCGCATAGAACACCACCTGGAACAGCAGATCGCCCAGCTCACCGCGCAGATCGTCAAAATCTTCCCGCTGGATAGCATCGAGGACCTCGTAGGTCTCCTCAAGGGTGTAAGGGGCGATGGTGGCAAAGGTCTGCTCTTTATCCCATGGGCAGCCGTTTTCCGGGTCGCGCAGGCGGCGCATGATGCCGAGCAAGCGGTCAATTTGAGTCATGTGACAATCCTGGAAATTTTAAAAATAGTCGGCCGGATAAGGCGTTTAGACCTTATCCGACGTTGCGAAATTGCCGGATGGCGGCTTCGCCTTATCCGGCCTACAGACGAATTAACCGCCGTGCAGACGGCGCGCGTCGATCACATCCGGCACTTGGTTGAGCTTACCGAGCACCCGGCCCAGCACCTGCAGGTTGTAAATCTCGATGGTCATATCGATGGTTGCCAGCTGCTGACGGGTATCGCTGCGGCTGGCGACGCCCAGCACGTTCACCTTCTCATTGGCGAGGATGGTAGTGATATCGCGCAGTAAACCGCTGCGATCGTTCGCCTCCACCCTGACCACCAGCGAGTAGCCCGCCGAGTAGCTTTCGCCCCATACCGCATCGACGATGCGCTCCGGGGCATGCGACTGCAGTTCTGCCAGCTGATCGCAGTCCGNGCGATGCACGGAGATCCCGCGCCCCTGGGTGATAAAGCCGACGATCTCGTCGCCCGGGATTGGCTGGCAGCAGCGGGCAATATGGTGCATCAGGTTGCCTACCCCTTCCACCACTACCCGGCCATTGTCCTTGGTGCGATTTTGCGGCGTGTAGGTTTTCTGCTGCAGTTGCTTCAGCGCGGCCGCATCCTGCTCGGCGGCGCTAGGTTTATTGAACTGCGCCTGCAGGAAGTTGACCATCTGGTTGAGACGGATATCGCCACCGCCGATGGCGGCCAGCAGTTCATCGAGCTCGTTGAAGTTATAGCGCGGCAGCAGGTGCTTTTCCGCATCCTTCAGGCTGATGCCCAAATGCTCCAGCTCGTCGTCGAGGATCTGCCGACCGGCGAGAATGTTCTTGTCGCGATCCTGCTTACGGAACCAGGCGTGGATCTTCGAACGTCCGCGGCTGGTGGTCACATAGCCGAGGTTAGGGTTCAGCCAGTCACGGCTCGGGTTCGGCTGCTTCTGGGTAATAATTTCGATCTGATCGCCCATCTGCAGCTGGTAGGTGAACGGCACGATGCGGCCGCCAATTTTGGCGCCGATGCAGCGATGGCCGACATCGCTGTGAATATGATAGGCAAAGTCCAGCGGCGTCGACCCCGCAGGCAGGTCCACCACGTCGCCTTTCGGCGTAAAGACATACACCCGGTCGTCGAAGACCTGGCTGCGCACTTCGTCGAGCATCTCGCCGGAGTCGGCCATCTCTTCCTGCCAGGCAATCAGCTTACGCAGCCAGGCGATACGGTCTTCATAGCCGCGGCCGCCGCTGGTGCCGGCTCCCGCGCCCTCTTTGTACTTCCAGTGTGCGGCCACGCCCAGCTCGGCATCTTCATGCATCTGCCGGGTGCGGATCTGAATCTCCACCGTCTTGCCGCTCGGCCCCAGCACCACGGTATGGATAGACTGGTAACCGTTGGGTTTCGGGTTGGCCACGTAGTCGTCGAATTCATCCGGCAGATGGCGGTAGTGAGTATGGACGATCCCCAGCGCGGCATAGCAATCCTGCAAACGCTCAGCCACAATACGCACCGCGCGAACGTCAAACAGCTCGTCGAAAGCGAGGTGTTTTTTCTGCATTTTGCGCCAGATACTGTAGATATGCTTCGGCCGGCCATAGACTTCCGCCTTGACGCCTTCGGCTTTCATCTCTGAGCGCAGGTGGCCGACAAACTCTTCGATGTAATGCTCGCGGTCGATACGGCGCTCGTGGAGCAGTTTGGCAATGCGCTTGTATTCCGCCGGGTGCAGATAGCGGAAGCAGTAATCTTCCAGCTCCCACTTCAGCTGGCCGATACCTAAGCGGTTCGCCAGGGGAGCATAGATATTGGTGCACTCTTTCGCCGCAAGAACGCGCTCATCTTCCGGCGCGTCTTTGACCTCGCGCAGATGCGCGATACGCTCAGCAAGTTTGATGACCACGCAGCGGAAATCGTCAACCATCGCCAGCAGCATACGGCGAATGTTATCCACCTGCTCGGAAGAGACCGAGTCGGTATGGGTAGCTTTCAGCTGGCGGATAGCGGCCATGTCCCGCACCCCGTGAATCAGGGTCACGACCGATTTACCTACGCTCTCCTGCATCACCTCTTCGCTGACAACTTCGCCGTCGGCCAGCGGGAACAGCAGCGCCGCGCGCAGCGTATCGATGTCCATACTTAGGGTGGAGAGAATCTCCACCATTTCGACGCCCCGCCACAGCAGCAGGTCCGCCTGCGGGTGTCCTTGCGTTTTTTCGCGACAATAATCCCAGGTTTCGGCTAAGCGCTCACACGACTGCTGGCTGGAAATTCCCAGACTCGCGATCCATTTCTTCGGGTCAAATTCACCAGCTTTATTAAGATGTGCACTTCTTACCGCAACCATTGTCCTCTCCTTAAGGGACCGGCCTGCCGAAGTCGGCAAGCCTCAACTTTCTACATGTCATCCTGCAGGTCGCGTCAGCATTCATGGCCAGGGTGGCTCTTCTGCGACGTTGTGAATGACCTTATGTAAGCCTGCGCTCAAACAACACCATTGATTCCAGATGGCCGGTATGCGGGAACATATCCAGCATCGCCAGGCGTTGAATCTGATATCCAGCCTGCAACAGGGTTTCGCTGTCTCGCGCCAGCGTCGCCGGGTTGCAGGAAACATACACCACCCGCCGCGGTGCCAGTTTTATTATATGCGGCATCACGCCCGGCGCGCCGGCGCGGGCCGGGTCCAGCAGCACTTTATCAAAGCCGTGCTTCGCCCAGGCCTGACGGGTGACGTCTTCTTCCAGATTTTCATGGAAGAAAGTGACATTTGATAAACCATTGCGGGCGGCGTTTTCCCGCCCCTTCTCCACCAGCGCCGGCACCCCTTCCACGCCCACCACATGGGCGGCGCGTGTCGCCAGCGGCAGGGTAAAGTTGCCCATCCCGCAGAACAGATCCAGCACCCGGTCCTCTGGCCGCAGATCCAGCCACTCCAGTGCGGTACGCACCATCTGCTGATTTACGCCGTCGTTGACCTGGATAAAATCCCGCGGGCTGAACACTAAGCGTAGTCCGTCTGAGGTATACCATGGCGCTTCGCCATGAATATGCTCCAGTATCTCGCTTTGTGGCGCGAGGTACAGGGAAAGACCGTGAGTTTGCGAAAAGCGTTCCAGTTTTTCCCTGTCTGTCGCCGGCAGGGCTGCGGTATGGCGCAGCACCATCAGCGGACCGTTGTCCGCCTGCACCAGCTCGACGTGGCCGAGATGGCGTAATGCGCTCAGCGCGCTTAAGCACTCGCGCACGGCGGGCAGCAATGCTTCAAGTTGGGGCACTAAAACAGGGCACTGCACCACATCGACGATCGCTTTGGCGTTGGCCTGGCGAAAACCCATCTGCAATTGTTGGGTCTTCGGCTGATAATTCAAGCTCAAGCGTGCGCGACGGCGGTAGCCCCACGGCGCGCCGGCGATGACGTCATCTACCTCGCGCTTCATCAGTCGCCCCAGCGCGGCGCGTTTACTTTGCTGCTGAAGCGGAACGCTGGCATGTTGTTGTTGGCATCCGCCGCAGACGCCAAAATGGGGGCAGCGCGGCGCCTGGCGCTGCGGGCTGTCGGTCAGTCGGCGTTTCACCTCGGCGCGGGCGTACTGTTTTTTATCTTCCACCAGCACCACCTCGGCCTGCTCGTGGGGCAGCACTCCGCTCACGAACAGCGCCTTCCCCTGGTGGCGGGCAACACCCTGACCAAAGGGATCGAGGTCGTTGACTGTAACGGTTATGATCTGGCGCGTCGTCACACGCCGTTTTGCAGAGTAGAATTGCGCCATCGTAGAGAGTTGTCTCAATCAAATAAAACGAGCTCGTTCAGAGCGGCAGCGCCGCGAGGCGCAGCGACGCTGCACAGAACGATGATGTCTATATTCTCCCATAATGGAACCGCATGACCAACTACAGCCTGCGTGCTCGCATGATGATTCTGATTCTGGCGCCAACCGTCCTGATAGGACTGTTGCTCAGTATTTTCTTTGTCGCTCATCGTTATAACGACCTGCAACGCCAGCTGGAGGACGCTGGCGCCAGTATTATCGAACCGCTGGCGGTCTCCAGCGAATATGGCATGAACTTGCAAAACCGCGAATCCATCGGCCAGCTGATCAGCGTTCTGCATCGTCGCCACTCGGAGATCGTGCGGGCCATCTCGGTGTACGATTCGCATAACCGCTTATTTGTCACCTCCAATTACCAGCTCAATCCCAGCGAACTGCAGATCCCGAAAGGCGAGGCATTCCCCCGTCACCTCAGCGTCATCCGCGATGGCGACATGATGATCCTGCGCACGCCTATTGTCTCGGAAAGCTATTCTCCGGATGAATCACCCGAATCTGACGCTAAAATGCCGGGCAATATGCTGGGCTACGTCGCCCTGGAGCTGGATCTAAAATCGGTTCGCCTCCAGCAGTACAAAGAGATTTTTATCTCCAGCGTAATGATGCTGTTCTGTATCGGCATCGCGTTAATCTTCGGCTGGAGGCTGATGCGCGACGTCACCGGGCCAATCCGCAATATGGTTAACACTGTCGACCGCATCCGCCGCGGACAGCTGGACAGCCGGGTCGAAGGCTTTATGCTCGGCGAACTGGATATGCTGAAAAACGGCATTAACTCGATGGCCATGTCGCTGGCGGCATACCACGAAGAGATGCAACACAACGTCGACCAGGCGACCTCCGATCTACGGGAAACGCTTGAGCAGATGGAGATCCAGAACGTCGAGCTGGACCTGGCGAAAAAGCGCGCCCAGGAGGCGGCGCGCATTAAGTCTGAGTTCCTGGCCAATATGTCTCACGAGCTGCGCACCCCGCTCAATGGGGTGATCGGCTTTACCCGCCTGACGCTGAAAACCGATCTCAACGCTACGCAGCGCGACCACCTGACCACCATCGAACGTTCGGCCAACAATCTGCTGGCGATCATCAATGACGTGCTCGACTTTTCCAAGCTGGAAGCCGGGAAGCTGATCCTGGAGAGTATTCCGTTCCTGCTGCGCACTTCGCTTGATGAAGTGGTCACCCTGCTGGCGCATTCCGCGCACGATAAAGGGCTGGAGCTGACGCTGAATATTAAGAACAATGTACCGGACAACGTTATCGGCGACCCGCTGCGTCTGCAGCAGATTGTGACCAACCTCGTGGGCAACGCCATCAAATTTACCGAGCACGGCAATATCGACGTACTGGTGGAGCAGCGGGCCATCAGTAATTCCCGGGTACAGATCGAAATTCAGATCCACGATACCGGCATCGGCATCCCCGAGCGCGACCAGTCCCGGCTATTCCAGGCCTTCCGTCAGGCCGATGCCAGTATTTCACGCCGCCACGGCGGCACCGGGCTCGGGCTGGTGATCACTCAGCGTCTGGTCAAAGAGATGGGCGGGGATATTTCGTTCCACAGCCAGCCGAACCGCGGCTCCACCTTCTGGTTCCATATCAGCCTCGATCTCAACCCGAACGCCATTCCGGATACGCTGAACACCGACGGGCTTGTCGGCAAACGTCTGGCCTATGTGGAAGCCAACGCGACGGCGGCGCAGTGTACCCTGGAGATGCTGGCCGCTACGCCGCTGGAGGTTATCTACAGCCCTACCTTCTCCTCGCTGGCGGAAGCGCAGTATGACATTCTGCTGGTCGGTATCCCGGTTTCAATGCGCGATTTGTCGCCGCATCGGGAAAAATTAGCCAAAGCCTGCGCGATGTCCGATAACGTACTGCTGGCCCTGCCGTGCCATGCCCAGGTCAGCGCCGAAGCCCTGAAGCGCGACGGCGTTGCCGCCTGCCTGTTAAAGCCGCTCACCACCACCCGTCTGCTACCGGCGCTGGTGGCTACCAGCCACGCGCTTGCCTCCGCGCCGCTGATGCAGATCGACAGTCATAAGTTGCCAATGACGGTAATGGCCGTCGACGACAACCCGGCTAACCTGAAGCTGATTGGCGCCCTGCTGGATGATCTTGTGCAGCAGGTGATCCTCTGCGACAGCGGCCAGCAGGCGGTGGACAAGGCCAAGCAGCTGCAGATGGATCTGATCCTGATGGATATTCAGATGCCGGATATGGACGGCATCCGCGCCTGTGAGCTTATCCATCACCTGTCCCATCATCAGCAAACCCCGGTTATTGCGGTCACCGCGCACGCCCTGGAGGGCCAGCGTGAGAAATTACTAAGCGCCGGCATGAACGACTATCTGGCGAAGCCAATCGAAGAAGAGAAACTGCACGCACTGCTGCTGCGCTATCAGCCCGGCCTGCACAGCGTCGTTCCGGCGTCGCTACCGCCCGCAGAGCCGATCGTCGATCATAATCAAACGCTCGACTGGCAGCTGGCGCTGCGCCAGGCGGCCATGAAGCCGGACCTGGCGCGGGAGATGCTGCAAATGCTGATCGCCTTTATGCCGGAGGTGCGTAACAAAGTTGAGGAGCAGCTGGTGGGCGAGCAGCCGGAAGGGCTGGTGGATCTGATCCATAAACTGCACGGCAGCTGCAGCTATAGCGGCGTGCCGCGGCTGAAAAAGCTGTGCCATACCCTGGAAAGTCAGCTGCGGGCAGGCACCGCCGCCGAGGATCTGGAGCCGGAGCTGCTTGAGCTGTTAGATGAGATGGATAATGTGGCCCGCGAAGCGTGCCGGATGGGGGTGTAAACCCCGGATAGCGGCGCTACGCGCCTCATCCGGCCTACGCCCTACAGTCCGGTATTCGGTTGGTAGCCCCGGTAAGCGTAAGCGCCACCGGGGATGGTTCCCGGATCGCGGTGCTACGCACCTTATCCGGACTACAAATACCACTGCGCCAGCCGGGTTACCGCCTGTCGCCCATCTGCAAAACCGCGGCTACGTTACGCGCCGTCATTCGCAGGTTGGCGGCGGCATTGGCCAACGCTTCATCAAGGGTACAGATGGTATACAACACGCTGAATACCGCATCCAGCCCGTGCTGATGCACGACGCCAACATCGGCGGTAAGACTGCCGGCAATCCCGATCACCGGGACGTTAAAACGCTTCGCCACTCTCGCCACCCCCACCGGCACTTTGCCGTGGATCGTCTGGCTATCGATACGCCCTTCGCCGGTGATCACTAAATCGGCATCCGCCACCCGCTCAGCCAGCTGTAGCGCATCGGTGACAATCTCAATGCCCGGACGCAACTGAGCACCACAGAACGCATACAGCGCCGCACCCATGCCGCCCGCCGCGCCGCCGCCCTCAAGGCTCAGCACGTCGATATCTAAATCGCGGGCGATAATCCGGGCATAGTGCCGCAGGCCGCTGTCGAGCCGGTCGATCATCTGCGCTGTCGCCCCTTTTTGCGGGCCGAACACCGCGCTGGCGCCCTGCGGGCCGGTCAACGGGTTGGTGACGTCGCAGGCAACGTCAATCCGGCAATCTGCCAGCCGCGAATCGAGTTCGCTGAGATCGATGAGCGCCAGCGTCTCCAGCGCGCCGCCCCCGGAGGCGATTTGCTGGCCCTCGGCGGTCAGCAGTTTCGCCCCCAGCGCCTGCGCCATCCCGGCGCCGCCGTCATTGGTCGCACTGCCGCCAATACCAATAATGATCTGTCTTACCCCGGCGTCCAGCGCATGGCGGATAAGCTCCCCGGTACCCCAGGAAGTGGTCAGCAGCGGGTTACGCTGCGCCGGCGGGACGCTCTCCAGGCCGCTGGCCGCCGCCATTTCGATAAAGGCGCACTGGCGATCGCCGGACAGCCCGTAAAATGCCTCAACCGGCTCGCCCAGCGGCCCGGTGACCGTCAGCGGAACCAGAAGCCCGCCGGTCGCCGCCACCATGGCTTCCACCGTCCCTTCCCCACCATCGGCAACCGGCAGCTTGACGTACTCGGCGTCAGGATAAATCTCGCGAAAGCCTTGCTCTATCGCACTGGCCACTTCCAGCGCGCTCAGGCTCTCCTTCCAGGAATCCGGTGCGATCACTATTTTCATCTGCTGTCCTTACTCTGAGCCAACCCCTGGCGCTGTCGCGCAATGCCGGCCCCCGCAGAGGCCGGCGGACTTTTAGCGCACCATGCATGGACGCTTGTTGTCAAAGGTCCAGCCCGGGATCAGATACTGCATCGCCATCGCATCGTCGCGGGCGCCAAGACCATGTTTCTTATATAGCTCATTTGCCTGCATCACGCGGTCCATATCCAGCTCAACCCCCAGGCCCGGGGTACTCGGTACCTGCACCATGCCGCCTTTGATTTCAAAAGGTTGTTTGGTCAGACGCTGGTTGCCCTCCTGCCAGATCCAGTGGGTATCGATAGCGGTGATCTTGCCCGGCGCCGCTGCCGCGACGTGGGTGAACATCGCCAGCGACACGTCGAAGTGATTATTAGAGTGCGAACCCCAGGTCAGACCGAACTCATGGCACATCTGCGCTACGCGCACCGACCCCTGCATGGTCCAGAAGTGCGGGTCCGCCAGCGGGATATCCACCGATTGTAGCGACAGCGTATGGCCCATCTGCCGCCAGTCGGTGGCGATCATATTGGTGGCGGTCGGCAGGCCCGTCGCGCGGCGGAACTCGGCCATCACTTCGCGGCCGGAGAAGCCCTGTTCGGCGCCGCACGGATCTTCCGCATAGGCCAGCACGCCCTTCAGCTGTTTACCAATCTGAATGGCCTCCTCAAGCAGCCAGGCGCCATTCGGGTCGAGAGTGACGCGAGCATTCGGGAAGCGCTTCGCCAGGGCGCTGATCGCTTCGGCTTCTTCAAAACCGGCCAGCACGCCGCCCTTCAGCTTAAAGTCGTTGAAACCATATTTTTCATACGCCGCTTCCGCCAGGCGGACCACCGCATCCGGCGTCATCGCCTCTTCATGGCGCAGGCGATACCACTCGCACTGCTCATCCGGCTGGCTCTGATAGGCCAGCGGCGTCGCATGGCGATTACCGACAAAGAACAGATAGCCCAGCATTTCGACTTCGCTACGCTGCTGGCCATCGCCTAGCAGCGAGGCGACGTTGACCCCAAGGTGCTGGCCCAGCAGATCCAGCAGTGCCGCTTCGATGCCGGTCACCACGTGAATGGTGGTGCGCAGGTCAAAGGTCTGCAGGCCGCGGCCCCCGGCGTCGCGGTCGGCAAACTGATTGCGCACCGCGCCCAGCACGTTTTTATACTCGCCCAGCGTTTTGCCCACCACCAGCGGAATGGCATCCTCCAGGGTCTGGCGAATTTTTTCACCGCCCGGGATTTCACCGACGCCGGTATGGCCGGCGTTATCTTTGATAATTACGATATTGCGGGTGAAGTACGGGGCGTGGGCGCCGCTCAGGTTCATCAGCATGCTGTCATGGCCGGCAACCGGGATCACCTGCATGG
The DNA here is from genome assembly GCF_036233805.1 of Klebsiella sp. EMBS2024. Lineage (NCBI taxonomy): Bacteria > Pseudomonadati > Pseudomonadota > Gammaproteobacteria > Enterobacterales > Enterobacteriaceae > Klebsiella > Klebsiella sp. EMBS2024. Next base: position 3,433,618 of record NZ_JAZARW010000001.1, read on the forward strand.
TGGTGACAACAGGCGTTGAAGAGAAAGTCGTCATAGCATCATCCTTTTTAATTAGTGGCGGCCGAAAACGGGACGTTTGCGGTCGAATGTCCAGCCGGGGATCAGGTACTGCATCGGGCCCGCGTCGTTGCGCGCGCCGCCCGGCAGCGCTTTATAGGCCTCATGGGCTCTGCGCACCTGCTCCCAGTCAAGTTCCACGCCGAGTCCCGGCGCGTCTGGCACGGCAATGCTGCCGTTAATAATCTGCAGCGGATTTTTGGTCAGGCGCGCGTCGCCCTCCTGCCAGATCCAGTGGGTATCGATGGCGGTGGGGTTGCCCGGCGCGGCGGCGCCGACGTGGGTAAACATCGCCAGGGAAATATCAAAGTGGTTGTTGGAATGGCAGCCCCAGGTGAGCCCCCAGTCGTCGCACAGCTGCGCCACCCGCACCGCGCCGGAGAGCGTCCAGAAGTGCGGGTCCGCCAGCGGGATATCGACGGCGTTGAGCATCACCGCATGGCCCATTTCGCGCCAGTTAGTGGCTATCATATTGGTGGCGACCGGCAGCCCGGTGGCGCGGCGGAACTCGGCCATCACCTCCCGGCCGGAGAAACCCTGCTCGGCGCCGCACGGATCTTCGGCGTAGGTCAGAACATCCTGCAGCCCTTTACACAGCGCGATGGCCTCATCCAGCAGCCAGGCGCCGTTAGGGTCGACGGTGATGCGCGCATCCGGGAAACGCTTTTTCAGCGCCCGCGCGGTGTCAATCTCCTGCTCGCCGGGCAGCACGCCGCCTTTGAGCTTAAAGTCTTTGAAACCGTAGCGATCCTGGGCGGCTTCCGCCAGACGCACTACCGCCTCGCTGCTCAAAGCCTGCTGGTGGCGCAGGCGGTACCATTCGTGATCGCCCGGCGTATGGTCCAGATAGCCAAGGTCGGTTTTCTGCCGATCGCCGATATAGAACAGGTAGCCCAGCACGGTGACGGCATCACGCTGCTTACCCGGGCCCAGCAGCTCGCAGACCGGCACATTAAGCACCTGGCCGAGCAGGTCCAGCAGCGCCGCTTCCAGCGCCGCCACCGCGTTAACCTTCAGTTCGAAGGTCCACGCCCCTTTGCCGAAGGTGTCGAAATCCGCCGCCTGATTGCCTTTGTGCACCTGCTGCACCACGCGATTGAGTCGGGCGACCTCCTGGCCCACCACCTGCGGGATCGCCGCCAGCAGCGTCTGGTAGATGACCTCTCCGCCGGGCGCTTCGCCGACGCCGGTATGGCCGGCGTTATCGGTTAACACCACGATATTGCGGGTAAACCATGCGTTATGCGCTCCGCCGATGTTCAGCAGCATGCTGTCGTGCCCGGCCACCGGAATGACCTTCATCTCTGTGATAATCGGGCTGGATTGAGTAGTCATGATTAACGTCCCGCTACAGGTTTCAGTTCGATACGTTTGATATCGCCCACCAGCACCAGATAGCTCAGCACCGCCACCAGGGCATGGATACCGACGTAGATCAGCGCGCCGTTGAACGAGCCGGTGGTGCCGACGATATAGCCGATGGCGATTGGGGTGACGATGCCGGAGATATTGCCGAACATATTGAACAGACCGCCGGAGAGACCGCTAATCTCTTTCGGCGCGGTATCCGCCATCACCGCCCAGCCGAGGGCGCCGATCCCTTTGCCGAAGAAGGCCATTGCCATAAAGCCGATCACCATCCACTCCACGTTGACATAGTTACACATCAGCATGGTCATGGAGAGCAGCATCCCCAGCACAATCGGCGTTTTGCGCGCAATGTTCAGCGAGCCGGTGCGGCGCATTAACCAGTCGGAGATCACCCCGCCCAGCACCCCGCCGACAAAGCCGCACACCGCCGGAATGGAGGCGACAAAGCCGGCTTTGAGGATCGACATGCCGCGCGCCTGCACCAGATAAACCGGGAACCAGGTGATAAAGAAGTAGGTTAAGGCGTTGATGCAGTACTGACCGATATAGATGCCGATCATCATCCGCGAGCCGATCAGTTGCTTGATCTGCCCCATTTTGACGCTAAACGGCACTTTCTGCGCGCTGCTCTTCTGATCCATGTTGATCAGCGCCCCGCCTTCGGCGATATAGTCCAGCTCTTTCTGGTTCACGCCCGGGTGGTTGTTCGGATCGTGGATCACTTTCAGCCACACAAAGCTGATCACAATCCCCAGCCCGCCCATAAAGAAGAACACATGCGACCAACCCACCTCATGCGTCAGCCAGCCCATGATCGGCGCGAAAATAACGGTGGCAAAGTACTGGGCGGAGTTAAAAATCGATACCGCTGTCCCCCTCTCCTGCGCCGGGAACCAGGCGGCGACGATCCGGCTGTTGCCGGGGAATGACGGCGACTCGGCAAGGCCGACGAGGAAGCGCAGGGTAAACAGCGCAACGATAATGCCAAAGCCGCTGAAGATATCGACGAAGCCCTGCAGCAGGGTAAACATCGACCAGATGAAGATCGACCAGAAATAGACGCGCTTCGAGCCGAAGCGGTCGAGCAGCCAGCCGCCCGGGATCTGGCCGATGACATAAGCCCATGAGAAGGCGGAGAACACATACCCCATCCCCACCGGATCAAGGCCGATATCCCTGGCCATTTCCGAACCGGCGATCGACAGCGTCGCCCGGTCGCCATAGTTAAAAGAGGTGACGATAAACAGCATCACCACTATCCAGTAGCGGGCGTTGGTGCGCTTTTCAGCCGCCGTCGCCGCCTGACTTAATGAACTCATTGTTGTACTCCTGAATCATAGCGTTTAGCTACGTTCATTCTGAACAGCACAACCTGTAGGGTAATCAGAATGACGTGGTCGTGTTTTGATAGTTGTCGTTATATCTGGCACTGCATTTATCACTGGCTGGAGCAGTATATGAAGAGGCACACCGCGGCTCACCGTGCATCCACACAGCTTTTACGCCGCTATTGCAGGTGGTTTGTGGCGAATGCCTGAAAGAATGGGGGGAAGTTCACGGAAATGAAAAGCCAGCGCCGCTGGCGCCGCATAGCGCAGCAAAAAGGGCCGGAGTGTGAAATACCTCACTTGACCCGGTGAAACTGGCTGGCTTAAGCCATGATATTGTTAAGGATATTGTGGCGTTTGCCTAAAGGCGCGGCGCCTGGAAAGCGCTACTATTTTGACGTCCGCGTATCTGGCCGCGACGTATTGAAAGAGCGCCCTCTGCGTAGGGAGAGGGCAGCGCTTTTATGCGAGCAGGGTGGCCCACTGCTCAACCCACGGATTGGAGACGCTCTCCGGCTCCGGGTCTTCGCTGGCGTCAATCTTCAGCATCTCGCCGATGCGCTTCGCGCCCTGCTCCTGCAGCAGCTGATCGAACTTCAGGCCGCCGCCGCAAAAGTTGGCATAGGTGCTGTCGCCGAGCGCGATAATGCCGTACCGCAGGTGAGGCTGATACATATCTTTGATGCCCTCATACAGCGGGACGATGCTGTCCGGCAGATCGCCCTGCCCGGTGGTGGAGGTGACCACCAGCACATACTTACCCGTGTAGGATTCCCAGTCGTTGACCTGCGGATCCTCATACACGGTAGCCTTGTGTCCCAGTCCGCTGAGGATCGCTTCCGCTTCTTCCGCGACCAGCAGCGAGTTGCCGTACATGGTGCCGACAAAAATTCCGACTTCCGCCATGCTATTATCTCCCTGGATTGACCTTATTCTCTTCATCCTGACCGCTGTCGTCGGCAAACTCAACCCTTTCATTTAGCGGGAGAAGCCCGCGCCAGCCAAACTGCGACAGCGCGCGCATCCAGACGTCGTCAAAACCGGCGCGCAGGGTCAGCGGCTCGCCGGTAAAAGGATGGGTTAACGACAGCTCGCTGGCGTGCAGCATCAAGCGGTGACAGCCGAAATGTTCCGCGGCGCTGCGGTTTTGCCGCAGATCGCCGTGCTTGCTGTCGCCGAGGATCGGATGACGGAGGTGGGCCAGATGACGGCGCAGCTGGTGCTTGCGGCCGGTTTTCGGCTCCAGTTCCACCAGCCCATAGCGCGAGGTGGGATAGCGCCCAGTCGCCACTGGCATCTCCACTGTCGCCAGACCGCGGTAGTGGGTTACCGCTGGCTGCGGCCCTTTATCTTCGCGGGCGAACTTATCGGCGATTCTATCCAGCTCCTCCACCAGCGGGTAATCCAGCAGCGCCTCTTCCATCAGCCAGCCGCGGACGATCGCATGGTAGCGCTTCCGGATCTGGTGCTGCTCGAACTGTTGCGCCAGCAGCCGGCCCGCCTCGCTCGACAATCCCATCAGCAGCACGCCGGAGGTGGGCCGGTCGAGACGATGAGCGGTAAAAACGTGCTGACCAATCTGGTCGCGCACGGTCTGCATCACCACCACTTTCTCGTCGCGATCGAGCCAGCTGCGATGCACCAGCCAGCCCGAGGGTTTGTTGACCGCCACCAGCCAGTCGTCCTGGTAGATAATCTCCAGCATCAGGCCTGCTCACCGGCAAACAGCGCGTCTAACAGCAGAAGTTCCGCCAGCATGGATTCGCGGACCGGGTGGGCCTGATCCAGAGCCATTTCGTAATAAGGCGCAACGGCAAAATTTTGCGGCAGCGGCTGGCCGCTCTCCAGCAGCTGGTGCATACGCGGGATCAGGACCCACTGCAGCCACTCCAGCGGCTCCAGGGTATCCAGGCAAAACGGCTTATCGCTGGCGAAGGCGCTGCTGTCCGGCGCCGTCTCCTGCCAGTGCTCCGTTTCGCGCAGCAGGGCTTCAATGGCGCGCAGGCGATCGCGCACGCTATCGTGAAGAGTCATGGGGAAACCTCGATGAGTAAAAAACCGGGCGCAGGATAGCAAATCCGCAGGAGAAATAAAAAAAGGGAGCACTGTATAAACAGTGCTCCCGGTTCGTTTTGCAGCAGTCCCGCTACATTGGTGCTCCCTGCTCGTCCTTGAAAACTTTTCCTGAGGTCTCCTGACCATGTTCATCCATAAACACGTGCATCCTGCTTTCACACCACCCCGATGCGAAATGACTTATCCATAAGTTTGTCCCGATCTTCCTGATCCACCGTTCATCCTGAGCGGCTCTCGTTCTCCATCCTGGAGGTGTCCATTACGCGATCCTGCGTTATCCTTGCTTCATCCTGAAGCCTGTCCCTGCAACGCCGTCCTGGCGGGTCCTGCAGAAGCGCCATCATCCTGATGTTCGCTTCATTTCGCGACGTCCTGTCGACAGACATAGGATCACTGATTCTGCCCCTTCTTACAACCCTTCTTGAGACAATCTCTTAAGATTAGTCCCCACTCAAAAGGACGAAAAAATTAAGATCTGATTTAATACCAACAGCTTATATAAAAAAGTATGGATTAAATTTACCTTAAATGATGACGATCTCTTACAGGTTTTGTAAGAGATCTCTCACAAACGATCTGGCAGACTGGATTACAGAACTGGCTCAAGGTGGTTGAGGAAACCCGCAAGTGNGGGAGAAAGCGTAATGCGTTTGGCGGTGCCGAGGGTCTCTTTGACTACCTCGCCGCTGAGATTACAGACGGAAATCACATCCAGTTCACTCTCGAGGGTGGCGATAAACAGCGTCGGCGACAGCTTCAACCGCTTCTGCACCACCAGGTGCCCGATTAAATTTTCCTGCACCCGCTGGAAATCCTCTTCACTCCAGGTCTGCAGCAGCGTCAAGGTTTCGCCGGCAAACCGGCCGGACATATCGCCGGCAAACTGAGTGGTATAATAAGAATGAAGCGGCTGTTGTACCACAATGTCGAGGGCGCGTTCAACCGCGCTGATATTTTGCGCCAGCGAAAACGGCTGCGGCTGCCAGAAAACGGCCTCGCCCTGGGTGTCGACAACGCAAGGCGACGGGACGCCGTAAAGCTCTTCACTGCGCGGCAGGCTGTGGCGCTGCTGCTGCCAGACGGCGCAATATCGTTGGGTAAAAGCGCGTAGCGCTTCTGCTGTCTGATGGTCCACCGGTTTCTCTCTTCACGTTAGACAGGATACACTGGAGCAATAGTGTACCCGCTTTACTATGGTGAAACATGTCTTCTTACGATAATCATCAGGCGCTGGCCGGCCTGACGCTCGGTAAATCAACCGATTACCGCGATACCTATGACGCCTCGCTGCTGCAGGGCGTGCCGCGCAGTTTAAACCGCGACCCGCTGGGCCTGCATGCCGATAATCTGCCGTTTCACGGCGCCGATATCTGGACGCTGTACGAACTCTCCTGGCTGAGCGGCAAAGGTCTGCCGCAGGTAGCTGTCGGCCACGTCGAGCTGCCCGATACCAGCCTCAATCTGGTGGAGTCGAAAAGCTTTAAGCTCTATCTCAACAGCTTTAACCAGACCCGTTTCGCCAGCTGGCAGGACGTTGCAGAGACGCTGACTCGCGATCTCAGCGCCTGCGCGCAGGGGAAGGTGAAGGTATCGCTCTACCGCCTGGATGAACTGGAAGGCCAGCCGATTGCCCGCCTGCACGGCACCTGCATCGACGATCAGGATATCGAGATCGATAACTATCAGTTCAGCGCCGATTACCTGCAGGGCGCCGCCAGCGGCAAAATCGTGGAGGAGACGCTGGTCAGCCACCTGCTGAAGTCTAATTGCCTTATCACTCATCAGCCGGACTGGGGCTCGGTGCAGATCCAGTATCGGGGGGCGAAAATCGACCGCGAGCAGCTCCTGCGCTATCTGGTTTCGTTCCGCCACCATAACGAATTCCATGAGCAGTGCGTCGAACGTATCTTTAACGATATTCTCCGTTTCTGCCAGCCGGAATCGCTTTCCGTTTACGCCCGCTATACGCGACGCGGCGGTCTGGATATCAACCCCTGGCGCAGCAATGGAGACTTTTCCCCCGCCACCGGCCGCCTCGCCCGTCAATAATAAACAATTTCACAATTTGCGTGCGTTTAGGCGCGCGCAAGGTTGTGGAAACGCCGTTCGCAGGGCTATTGTAATCACAGGAAGACCATAAGCGTCCTGTAAGGAGTTCACTTGATTACACATGTTAGCCCGCTTGGTTCAATGGATATGCTGTCGCAGCTGGAAGTGGATATGCTTAAGCGCACCGCCAGCAGCGACCTGTACCAACTCTTTCGCAACTGCTCGCTTGCTGTGCTCAACTCGGGGAGCCTGACCGATAACAGCAAGGAGCTCCTGTCCCGTTTCGAAAATTTCGAGATTAACGTGCTGCGGCGCGAACGCGGTGTGAAGCTGGAACTGATCAACCCGCCGGAAGACGCCTTCGTTGACGGGCGGATTATCCGCTCCCTGCAGGCCAACCTGTTCGCCGTGCTGCGCGATATCCTGTTTGTTTACGGCCAGATCCACAATACCGTTCGCTTCCCGAACCTCGATCTCGAAAGTTCGGTTCATATCACTAACCTGGTGTTCTCGATCCTGCGCAACGCCCGCGCGCTGCACGTCGGCGAGGCGCCGAACATGATCGTCTGCTGGGGCGGCCACTCCATCAACGAAAACGAATATCTCTACGCCCGCCGCGTCGGTACGCAGCTGGGCCTGCGGGAACTGAATATCTGCACCGGCTGCGGGCCTGGCGCAATGGAGGCGCCGATGAAAGGCGCCGCCGTCGGCCATGCGCAGCAGCGCTACAAAGACAGCCGCTTTATCGGCATGACCGAACCATCCATTATCGCTGCGGAACCACCGAACCCGCTGGTCAATGAACTGATCATCATGCCGGATATCGAAAAGCGTCTGGAGGCCTTCGTACGTATCGCCCACGGGATCATTATTTTCCCGGGCGGCGTCGGCACTGCCGAAGAGCTGCTCTACCTGCTGGGTATTCTGATGCACCCCGACAACAAAGCGCAGGTGCTGCCGCTGATCCTCACCGGGCCGAAGGAGAGCGCCGACTACTTCCGTGTACTGGACGAGTTTATCACCCATACCCTGGGCGAATCGGCCCGTCGCCACTACCGGATCATCATTGACGACCCCGCGGAAGTGGCGCGGCAGATGAAAAAAGCGATGCCGCTGGTGAAAGAGAGCCGTCGCGAGACCGATGACGCCTACAGCTTTAACTGGTCGATTCGCATCTCGCCGGACCTGCAGATGCCGTTTGATCCGACCCACGAGAACATGGCCAACCTCAAACTCTCCCCGGATCAGCCGGTGGAAGTGCTGGCCGCCGACCTGCGTCGCGCCTTCTCCGGGATTGTCGCGGGGAACGTCAAAGAGGTGGGCATCCAGGCCATTGAGCAGTACGGTCCTTACAAACTGCACGGCGATCCGGAGATGATGCGCCGTATGGACGATCTGCTGCAGGGCTTCGTCGCCCAGCACCGCATGAAGCTTCCGGGCGGCACCGCCTATATTCCTTGCTACGAAATCATCGCCTGATTTCCCCCTCTCCCGCCGGGGCATCGCCTGACGCCTGCCCCCGGCGGGCTCTCTTCCTCTGACTTCCAGAACGCGCTAAAAACCTTTCTGTTACTAATCAATCATCTGAATTATTTCTACATAGCCAAACGTTTGCGTTGGTAAAAACTGCGACAATTATCACTGCAAAAAATGGTTTTAAGCGCAAAAACGTCGACTAGTTCTCTTTTTTACAGTAAATCCCTCGTTATTACGCCGCTCCGCTTTTATCTCATATGCTGCAAATGGTAGCCTTCGCGCCACAAATCGCTGGCTGATCACCAGAAACAGGCTGTTGGACTAAAAATACGCACATTGAAAGTGGATTATTGCATTTGAGATCGCGATCACTGATGCATAAACCATATAAATGTATCTTTCCGGCCCAATTATTACGGAGAAAATTTCTAAAAAAACCGTAATTAAACGAATTTCATGTTACGCAATTGTATTTATTCATTAGATTTTGTTGATTCCTCCAGGAGATACAGATGGAAACCACTCAAACCAGCACCATCGTTTCGGGCGAAACCCGCAGCGGATGGCGTAAAACCGACACCATGTGGATGCTGGGCCTGTACGGTACAGCAATTGGCGCGGGCGTCTTGTTCCTGCCGATCAACGCCGGCGTTGGCGGCATGATCCCCCTGATCATCATGGCGATTCTGGCCTTCCCGATGACTTTCTTCGCCCACCGCGGCATGACCCGCTTCGTGCTCTCCGGGAAAAACCCGGGCGAAGACATCACCGAAGTAGTGGAAGAACACTTCGGCGTAGGCGCAGGTAAGCTGATTACCCTGCTTTATTTCTTCGCTATCTACCCGATCCTGCTGGTTTACAGCGTGGCGATCACTAACACCGTCGAAACCTTCATGGCGCACCAGCTGCACATGACGCCGCCGCCGCGCGCCATTCTGTCGCTGATCCTGATCGTCGGCATGATGACCATCGTGCGTTTCGGCGAGCAGATGATTGTGAAAGCGATGAGCGTGCTGGTGTTCCCATTCGTTATCGCGCTGATGGTGCTGGCTCTGTATCTGATCCCGCAGTGGAACGGCGCGGCGCTGGAGACGCTCTCCCTGAGCGGCGCTTCCGTTACCGGCAACGGCCTGCTGATGACCCTGTGGCTGGCGATCCCGGTGATGGTCTTCTCCTTCAACCACTCGCCGATCATCTCTTCCTTCGCGGTAGCCAAACGTGAAGAGTACGGCGAAGGCGCTGAGAAGAAATGCTCCAGTATCCTCGCGCGCGCCCACATCATGATGGTGCTGACCGTGATGTTCTTCGTCTTCAGCTGCGTTCTGAGCCTCTCTCCGGCAGACCTGGCGGCGGCGAAAGAGCAGAACATCTCGATTCTGTCTTACCTGGCGAACCACTTTAACGCGCCAATCATTGCCTGGATGGCACCGATCATCGCGATGATCGCCATCACCAAATCCTTCCTTGGCCACTATCTGGGCGCTCGCGAAGGCTTTAACGGCATGGTGATTAAATCCCTGCGCAGTAAAGGCAAATCGATTGAAATCAACAAACTGAACAAGCTGACCGCGCTGTTCATGCTGATCACCACCTGGATTGTAGCAACCCTGAACCCGAGCATCCTCGGTATGATCGAGACCCTTGGCGGCCCGATTATCGCGATGATCCTGTTCCTGATGCCGATGTACGCGATTCAGAAAGTCCCGGCGATGCGTAAATACAGCGGCCATATCAGCAACGTCTTCGTGGTGATTATGGGCCTGATTGCCATCTCCGCGATCTTCTACTCTCTGTTCAGCTAATTCATTCAACGCCTCCCCCCGCGCCGCTTTACGGCGGCGCGCTTTCCGACAGCACGGGAATACATATGATCAGCGTATTCGATATCTTTAAAATCGGCATTGGCCCTTCCAGCTCCCATACCGTTGGACCGATGAAAGCGGGCAAACAATTCACTGACGACCTGATCGCGCGCGGCCTGCTGGCCGAGGTGAGCAAAGTCGTCGTCGACGTCTACGGCTCCCTCTCCCTGACCGGTAAAGGCCACCATACCGATATCGCGATTATCATGGGACTCGCCGGCAACCTGCCGGACACCGTCGACATCGACGCCATTCCGGGCTTTATTCAGGATGTTAATACCCATGGCCGCCTGATGCTGGCCAACGGTCAGCACGAAGTGGACTTCCCGGTGGATCAGTGCATGAATTTCCATGCCGACAACCTGTCGCTGCATGAGAACGGCATGCGTATCACCGCCCTGGCCGGCGACAAGGTGCTCTACAGCCAGACGTATTACTCTATCGGCGGCGGCTTTATCGTTGATGAGGAGCACTTCGGCCAGACTACCGAGGCGCCGGTTGCCGTTCCTTACCCTTACAAAAACGCCGCCGACCTGCAGCGTCACTGCCGTGAAACCGGGCTGTCGCTCTCCGGCCTGATGATGCAGAACGAACTGGCGCTGCACAGCAAAGAAGCCCTTGAGCAACACTTCGCCGCGGTGTGGGAAGTGATGAGCGCCGGTATCGAGCGCGGCATCACCACCGAAGGCGTCCTGCCGGGCAAACTGCGCGTCCCGCGCCGCGCCGCCGCGCTGCGCCGTATGCTGGTGAGCCAGGACACCACCAACAGCGATCCGATGGCGGTGGTCGACNGGATCAATATGTTCGCCCTGGCGGTGAACGAAGAGAACGCCGCCGGCGGCCGGGTGGTGACCGCGCCAACCAACGGCGCCTGCGGTATCGTGCCGGCGGTGCTGGCCTACTACGACAAGTTTATCCGCAAGGTGAACAGCAACTCCCTGGCCCGCTATATGCTGGTCGCCAGCGCGATTGGTTCGCTGTATAAGATGAACGCCTCCATCTCCGGCGCCGAAGTCGGCTGCCAGGGTGAAGTGGGGGTCGCCTGCTCGATGGCGGCGGCCGGTCTGGCGGAACTGCTGGGCGGCAGCCCGGGTCAGGTGTGCATCGCGGCAGAGATCGCTATGGAGCATAACCTCGGCCTGACCTGCGACCCGGTCGCCGGCCAGGTGCAGGTGCCGTGCATCGAACGCAACGCTATCGCTGCCGTGAAAGCGGTCAACGCCGCGCGAATGGCGCTGCGCCGGACCAGCGAGCCGCGCGTGTGTCTCGATAAAGTGATCGAGACCATGTACGAAACCGGCAAAGACATGAACGCCAAGTACCGGGAAACCTCCCGCGGTGGTCTGGCGATGAAGATTGTTGCCTGCGATTAACCTGCTGGCCCGCCACGCGTCGGCGTGTCGGGCCATCGTCCTGCATAACTCTTTTTGTTATATCAATAAAATTTTAGTTATTTAATGGTTATAAGCGCTGTTTGTTACCTTACGCAAAACCGCTAAGGAGAACAGACAATGTCCAACCGATTCCGCCCCGCCTGGCTGCTGGTCCTCGCCGCCCTCTCTACCTCCGCGCTGGCCAAAGCGCCGGAAACCGTCAACATCGGCTATCAAAAGGCGAATATCTTCGCGCTGCTGAAGTACCGCGGCACGCTGGATGAGAGCCTGAAAAAACAGGGCATTGCCGTACGCTGGGTCGAATTCCCCGCCGGGCCGCAAATGCTGGAGGGGCTGAACGTCGGTAGTATCGATCTGGCCGCGACCGGCGATGCGCCTCCGGCCTTTGCCCAGGCGGCGCAAGCCGATCTGGTCTACCTTGCCCACTCCCCCGCTAACCCGAAAACGGAAGCGATTGTGGTGCCTGAACAGTCGGCAATCCACAGCGTGGCCGACCTGAAGGGCAAGCGCGTGGGGTTGAACAAGGGGTCTGACGTCAACTACCTGCTGGTTGCCGCACTGGAAAAAGCGGGCCTCAGCTATAAAGACATCACCCCGGTCTATCTGCCGCCGGCGGACGCCCGCGCCGCTTTCCAGCGCGGGGCGATTGATGCGTGGGTGATCTGGGATCCGTTCCTCGCAGAAGTGGAAACCAACGCGAAAGCCCGACAGATCCGCAATGCCGAGGGGCTGGTGCCGCACTACACCTTCTATCTCGCCAGCCGCAAGTTTGCAGATACCTACCCGGAGACAGCAAAGCAGGTGGTGGATGAGCTGGGTAAACTCAGCGCGTGGGCGAACAGCCATCAGGACGAGGCCGCCGGGCTGCTGTCGACCTCAACCGGACTGGATAAAGCCATCTGGCTGAAGACCCTGGCCCGCCTGCCCTACGGTGCCGAACGCATGACCCCGGCGGTGTTTAACGAACAGCAGGCGCTGGCGGATACCTTTACGCGCATCGGCCTGCTGCCGGTGAAAGTCGACGTGCGCAGCGCCACCTGGTCGCTGGATAAACCTTGATTTTCCTGACGACGGGAAGCACTGCGCCTCCCGTCGCCGACAGGCTTACCCCGCCGTTTTCTCACCATTGCCTATCTGCCAGATAAAGGTGGGCGCTTCACCGTTCACCAGCCAGTTACCGATATTACGTGCCTTATAAATCACCGGATTATGCGAGGCAACCGTCCGCGCATTGCGCCAGTGGCGATCCAGCGCAAGGCGAGTTCGCGTATCCGACGCCCCGAGGGCATTAAACAGCTCCGTCGCCGCCCGCGGGATCCAGTCGCTGGCGATCACCTGCGCCTGCGCCGCTTCCACTTCCGCCAGCTGGTTACGCCGGGCAATCAATGCTTCGTCGTCGCTGACGTGCGCCACATAGGCCTGCTGCAGCGATTCCGCGGCCTGCAGGACCGCGGCCCGGGTCGCCCATGCCCAGCTGCTGATCTGCCCAACGACCTGCAGAACCTGGGCGTCATCGCGCGGCACGGCGGCGTTGCCGTGGCTGTACATCCGGGAGCGATGTTTGACGCCCTGCGCGGCATCCCGCTCAACCGCCAGGCCAATGCCCGCGAGGGTCGCCAGCAGCACATGCTGGTAGAAGGCGGTCTGATAGCGAAAGCGCCGGGCAAAATCATAGACATGTTCGGTTTCCACCCGAGCGCCGGTAAAGCGGGTGGTCCCGCTGCCGGTCAACCGCTGGCCAAAGCCATCCCAGTCATCTTCCCGCACCACGCCGGTCTGCTGGGTGCTGACCAGGGCTATCACATCGCTGGCGGTATCACTGCGCCGGGCAAACACATCGATCCAGTCGGCGTACAGCGCGCCGGTGCTGTAAAACTTCTCGCCGTCGAGTCGCCAGCCGCCCTCTGTCGGCGTCACTCTGGTGTTCACCTCTCCCAGCTTAACCGCGCCGATCTCCGTCCAGCCGCTGCCCACCAGCTCACCGTCGAGGAAGCGACGAAACCAGCGGTCGCGCCCGGCGGAATCCGGCTGATTCAGCTGATCTTCCACAAAGGCAAAGTGCGCGCGCAGGGCCTGCGGCAGGTTAGAGTCCGCTTGCGCCAGCTCGATCAGCAGCGCGCTGAGCTGCGGCAGCGAAGCGCCCCAGCCGCCCTTCTCGCGCGGGATACGCAGCGTGCCGAAGCCCGCTTCTTTCAGCCAGCGGATCGGCTCATCGGGCAGAATGCGCTGCTGTTCGCGCTCCGCAGCGCCCTGGGCGATACGGGTGAATATCGGGCGGAAGGCGGCCGCCAGCGCGTCATAATCGGTGCCAGTGGAGAGCAGGGTCATTGTCAGTTCCTTATTCATGAAGTGCGTCGATATCTTCTCGCGTCGGTTCATGACGGACCGCCAGCAGGAAGAAAATGGGAATAATGGCGGCAAGCGAGACCACCCAGAACATCTGCGTGCCGAGGGAGGCCTGCAGCAGCGGCAGAATAAACAACGCCAGCGCGCTGCCGATCCCGGAGAGTGCCCGGCTGAAACCGACCCCGGTGGCGCGAATGGCAGTAGGATAGGAGAGCGCCGGGTAGATCATCAGCTGCGCCCCCGGGCCAAACCCTTCGGCGAACAGCCACAGCCCCAGCATCGCGATAGCCAGCACGATACCTGCCGTCGCGTGCGGTTGCCCCACCAGCGCCAGCACAATCAGCGCCACAAACTGCAGGGCGAAGCCGGCTATCGCCACATGACGCGAAGGATATTTCCACGCCAGATGCATACCGAGCAGCCCGCCGGTAAAAGCAAACAGGGCGTTCAGCCCCAGCGATGCCGAAATAGTTTCGAAGACGCCAGCCCCGAGGAACTGGGCAAGAATTGACGGCAGGAAAAAGGCAATCGCCGTGTACTCGAAGGAGATACAGATATTCATCACCCCGGCGACGATAGTCCGCTCGCGGTAGGGCTTTTCGAACAGCACGCGGAAGCTCACTTTCGGCGCTGGCGCCGGCTTCGCCGCCGGAACCTCATGGGCATGGATCCCCCAGGAGTCGCGTAAAATACGCACTGCGGAGGTCAAATCGCCCTGGTTCGCCGCCCACAGCGGGGATTCATTCATAAACCGACTGCGGACGGCAATAATCAGCAGTGCCGGCACGGCGCCGAACAGCAGGGAGGCGCGCCACAGCCAGTCAAGATGCTCCTGCGGTAGCAGGAAATAGAGGCCGAAGATAATGAGAAAGCAGACGGTTGAGGCGGCGTACCACATTGGGCACCATGCCGCGAGGCGAGCCGCTTTATTGCCCTTGCCGGCAAAGCGGGAAAACTCGGCCAGATAGGACATCGCTACCGGCAGGTCGATGCCAACGCCGATGCCCATCAGGAAGCGGGCGCCAATCAACACCCAGACATTCGGCGCCAGCCCGGCGGCGATAGCCGAAATCACGAAAAAGAACATATCGGCCATAAAGACCGAATAGCGACCATATTTATCGGTCAGCCAGCCGCCGATAATATTGCCGACGATGGTCCCGACCATAATGGAAGAAGTCACCAGGCCGGTCAGCAGCGGTGAAAGCTGAAATTCACGTACAACGTCATCAATACCGTAGGAGAGCGTGGTTAAGTCATATGCGTCGAGAAAAACGCCCCCCAGCGCGAGGAAGACAATCATCCGCGCATATTTCGCTTGCTCCCTGCCGGAATTAATTAGCCGCGCCACATCCCCGACGCTACTGACCGGTACCGAAGCGATACCGGGATTATCCACTGGAAATGTACTCATTTTTTCACCTTATTATTTTGTGCAGGTCATTAGCGGTTATAGACCGCGCGCGGCGAGAATCAAAACAACAAATCATTCTATAAAAATCAATATAATCAATAAGTTAATAAATACTACCAGCACAAAAAGGACGCGCTTTCGCGCATCCTCAAGGGAAATAAATAACAACGAAAATAGACGTCGTGCAGGACGCTTATTCCGCCGATACCGGAACTAATACGTCTTTTACCAGCGGGTCATCGGTGGTTTTTAACCACGTCTGGATCCGCGGATCAGAAAAAGCCTGTTTTAATTTGACGATATTTTCCTGCGATAAATACGGTGTACCAATCACTAATTGCGAAGCAAAGGTGCGCGGCGCCGGCGGGAATAATATGCCTTTCTCACGCGGCACTTTCCCGGCGTCAAATTGCGAGACATAGCCGATGGCGGCATCCACCGAATTTAACGCCCGCGGCATGGTCAGCAGATCCAGCTCTTTAAAGACAAACTGATGCGGGTTACCGACAATATTTTTCAGCTTCGCCGTGCGCGGCTCCACCGCCGGGTCGAGCGAGATCAACCCAATGCGCTGGAGCAGCCACAGGGCCTGCCCCTGATTGGCGCCATCGTCAGGCACGACAATGGTCGCGCCGTTGGGCAACGCCTGTACCGACGAGTAGCGGTCGGAATAGATGCCAAACGCCCACTGGAACACCGGCACCGTGGTCGACAGCGCAAAGCCGTTAGCGTCCACCACCTGTTTAAGCCACCACTGATGCTGATAGATCGTCCCGGCATACTGACCTTCCGCTACCGCGCGGTCAGCCTGGACCGGATCCTGCACCCCCACCGCCTCCAGTTTCAGACCGTAATCGGGCGCAATATGCTGATTAATATACTCAATGATCCGCTGCTCGCCGGCCATCGCCGGCTCGTAGTGAATTTTTAACGTGCTGCCGAAGACCACCTGCTGGCTTTGGGTATGTCCCCGCCACCACCAGAAGGCGATGGCGAGCAGGATAATCACCGCCAGCGCCGCCAGCCAGGGCCAGCGCCGCGCTTTACGTAACTCAAATTGCTCTGTTGTCATACAAGGTTCCCCTGCGTGTGGCGTAAACGGTTGACCAGACGGTCACCCAAAAATTGAATCAACTGGATCGTGGCGATCAGGGCAACGATCGTCGCGATCATGATGTGGTTGTCGAAGCGCTGATAGCCGTACACCACGGCCAGGTAGCCGATGCCGCCGGCGCCGATGGTCCCGGCGATAGCCGAATACTCGATCATCGAGACCAGGTTTAGCGTCACCGCCGCCACCAGCGCGGGCATGGCTTCACTGAGCTGCGCGCTGGCNATGATTTNCCAGCGCGACCCGCCGCAGACGACCCCCACCGCGGTGACCTCCGCCGGCAACTCGCGCAGCGCGTTCTCCACCAGACGGCCAAAGAACGGGACGCCGGCGGCGATCATCGGCACTACCGCGGCGGGGATGCCAATCGTGGTGCCGGTCAGCCAGTAAGTGAACGGGATAATGGCGGCCATCAGCACCAGAAACGGCAGCGAACGTCCCATATTGACCACCCAGTTCAGCAGCCGGTACAGCAGTGCGTGCGGAAACAAGCCCCGCGGCGAGGCATTAAACAACACCACCCCCACCAGCCCTCCCAGCGTGACGACAAACAGCATCACAATGGCCACCATCAGCCAGGTTTCGCCATAGGCGGGGAGCAGCAGCGAAGGGATTTCACCCCAGGGGGTATCCTGACTGATGACTGTCGGTTTCATACCGCCTCCCTGAGCAACGGCGCGCTGTCGAGGATCTCCGCTGTTATGCCGAGCTGCGCCAGCAGGCCCTGCAGTCGCGCGGGCGACAGGCGTTCGCCCTGAAAGCGCACTCCGGCCTGCAGGCGACCGGCCAGCCGACCATTAATCACCTCGACGTGACCGCCAAGGAGATCGATCTGCAGCGCCCACTGCTGGCTCAGGCGGCTGATCCAGTCGGTGGCCACCGGCACATCCCAGCGGTAGCTCAGACGCAGCAGCAGATCGCTGTGGGCCGCTGCCGCCGGCGTCAGCGGCAACAGCTGCTGGCCGAGCAGAGAATCGGGACGCGCCAGCAGATCTTCGATCCGCCCGTACTGGACGATCGTCCCGTCGCGGATCTCCGCCACCGCATCCGCCGCCGTGCGCACCGCGTCCATTTCATGGGTAATCAGGACGATCGCCAGCTGGTACTCATCACGCAGCCGCTTGAGCAGAGCCAGCACCGAGGCCGTGGCCTGAGGATCGAGGCCGGAGGTGGCTTCATCCGCCAGCAGAACGGACGGGCGCACGCCAGCGCGCGGGCAATGCCGATCCGCTGGCGCTGGCCGCCTGAGAGCTGGGCCGGCCAGGCATCCGCTTTGTGGCTCAGGCCGACGCTCTCCAGCAGCTCGCCAACCCGCGCCTTGATATCGCGCTCCACCACACCAAGCCACGCCAGCGGCAGGGCGACATTCTCCCAGGCGGTCCTGCGGCTCAACAGCGCCGAAGACTGGAAAACGGTGCCAATCGCCCGCCGTTCCCGGCGCAGCGCCTCGCCGGACAGCGCCGACAGATCCTGGCCATTGATACGAATGCTGCCGCTGTCCGGTTGCTCCAGCAGGCTGATGCAGCGCGCCAGGGTTGATTTACCGGCGCCGCTCGGCCCCACCACCGCGGTGATGGAGCGCTCAGGCACCTGCAGCGACAGCCCTTTCAGCACCGCGCTGAGCCGGCCATCCGCCGTGCGGTAACTTTTATGCAGGTCATCAATAGCGATCATGTCACCTTCTCCTCTACCGATGCCGCCGTGCGCGCATCGCGGCGGTAGCTGGCGCCCGGGTGAGGCGCGGCCAGACGCGGGCCGCCGCCGAACAGTTTTTCGCGCAGGGTCCCCTCGCGGTACTCTTGCTTAAAGACGCCGCGCTTTTGCAGCTCAGGCACCAGCAGCTCGACGACATCGCGGAAGGTTTCATGAGTGACGGCATAGGCGAGGTTAAAGCCATCGACGTCCGTCTCTTCGACCCAGGACTGCAGTTCGTCCGCCACGGTTTGCACGCTGCCAACCACCAGCGGACCGAAGCCGCCGATCCCCGCCCAATCGGCCAGGGCCTGCACCGTCCACTGGCGGTTCGGATCAGCGGTCGAAAAGGCCTCCACCGCCGACTGAATGGCGTTGGTGTGCAGATACTTCAGCACCTGATCCGGCTGATACTGGCCGAAATCGATCCCCGTCCAGCCGGAGAGCAGCGCCAGCGCGCCTTCATAGCTGACGTACTGCTTATATTCCTGCCACTTCGCCTGTGCCTCGCGGTCGGTGTCGCCGACAATCAGCGTCTGCAGGTTGAAGATCAGGATGCTGTGCGGATCGCGCCCCGCCTCAGCTGCCCGACGGCGAATATCCGCCACCGTCTTCTTCAGCAGCACCTTCGACGGCGCTGCGACGAAGACGCATTCGGCATGGCCGGCGGCGAACTGTTTGCCGCGGCTGGACGCCCCCGCCTGATACAGCACCGGCGTGCGCTGCGGGGATGGCTCGCAGAGGTGGATCCCCGGCACGGAAAAGAACTGTCCCTGATGGTTAATGGGATGGATTTTCCGCGGATCGCTGAAGATCTTCCGCTCTCTGTCGCGCAGCACCGCCCCATCCTCCCAGCTTCCCTCCAGCAACTTATAGATCACCTGCAAATACTCATCGGCATAGTCATAGCGGGTGTCATGGTCGGTCTGGGTCTGCTGGCCGATATTGCGCGCCCCGCTCTCCAGATAGGAGGTGACGATATTCCAGCCCACCCGCCCTTTGGTCAGATGATCGAGCGTCGACAGACGACGAGCGAAGGGGTAAGGATGCTCAAACGACAGCGAGGCGGTCAGGCCGAAGCCCAGATGCTCCGTCACCAGCGCCATTGGGGTGATCAGAGCCAGCGGATCGTTGACCGGAACCTGCGTCGCCTGGCGGATCGCCGCATCGCCGCTGCCGTTCAGCACGTCATAGATCCCCAGCACGTCGGCGATAAACAGCCCGTCGAACTTGCCGCGCTCCAGCAGCCGCGCCAGATCCACCCAGTACTCCAGATCTTTATACTGCCAGGAGCGATCCCGGGGATGCGCCCACAGGCCCGGCGACTGATGGCCGACGCAGTTCATATCGAAAGCGTTAAGACGAATTTCACGTTGTGATGACATAGCAATCTCCATAGCGCGGCCCGTCGCCGGGGCGCACGCGGCAAAATGAATCAGGGAAAAGAAAGAGAGGTATTCAGTACGCAGGACATCGGGAGTCCTGCGGGATCCCGAGCGTGAGTAACGCTTGCGCCGCCACGTCAGCGGCATGGTCGGCTACCTGCGGCAGGCCCATCAGTTCGCCAAAACGCCCGCGGGCGGCCGGACCGGCCACCAGCACCGGCAGCGCCTCAACGTGCGGCTCAGCCACTGCCCGGGAACGGCTGTCCACCTCCAGGCCCATGCCGAGGGCATCGGCGCGAATCAGGCCGCGGCGGGCGAGGTCCTGTAAAAATGGCTGGCTGTCGGTCAGGGCGCGGTGTGCGGGTCCGGTGGTCAGGATCAGGTGATCGACGCTCAGCGTCTGCACGCCGCCGCCGCGCCGCGCCAGCGTCAGACACAGCGTTTCGCCTTCACCGCTTATCGACAGTAGCCTGGCCGCCTGCACCTGCAGACTGCCCGTGCGCTGGCGCGCCTCCAGCACCTCGGCGACCTGCGGCGCCACGCGGTAGCGGTGGACATCCCAGTAATGGCGCAGATGGCGCAGAAAACGCTGGCGATCGGCGACGCTGAGCGCCTGCCAGATCCGTTGCCCCTGCTGACGAACCGCATCCAGCACCACCTGCCAGCTCAGGCCCTGCTGCGCCGCATACGCGACGTCGAGGCGGATCTGACGCAGGCGCTGACGCAGACTGCCCTGCTGATAGTCGCCAGGCCAGGTTGCCCCTGCGCCGCTCAGGTTGCCGCGCGACAGCAGGCCATGGCGCGAAAAGGCGACGATACTGCCGCGGTGGCCCAGCCGGTCCAGCGTCGCGACCGTATCGGCCATGGTTAATCCAGTGCCCATCACCGCCACCCGGGCGTGCGGGGCGATGGCATCGAGCGCGCCGGGCTGCCACGGGTTGGCAATCAGCGCCGGATGATGACGCCAGGCTTCGGCCTGTGCCGGCAGCGAAGGCGGTGGATGACTGATCGCCAGCACCAGCAGATCGGCCTTAAGCTGCAGGCCGCCGTCGGTGGTCACCATCCCCTGATGAAAAGCGAGCGCCCGATCGCGCAGGTGGCGAAGCCGTCCGCCGCTGGACGCCGCGGCGTCGGCAAAACGCTGCGCCACATAGCGACCAAACTGGCCGCGCTGAGGGTAGACGGAACCGTCCGGGCGCAGCGCCTGCACATCGACGGTAAAGGCAGGCTGATGGCGGTACCAATGATCGAAGGCGCCCTCTTCGTCGCCGGCCAGCTGCATGCGAGCGGCCGGAACGTTAATCCGGTGCGTCGGCTCCGCAGTGGAGTAGGCCACCCCGGCCCCGGGGGACTGGCGCGGCTCCAGCAGCGTCACGCGCACCCCGTTCGGCGCCAGGCGCAGCAGCTCAATCGCCACCGCCGCGCCGCTAAAGCCGCCGCCGATAATCACGATATGCGGTTCTGCACTCATCGCTGCCCTCCTCCGGTATGCTGTCTCATGGTCGCGCTCCGGGCCATCAGCTGGCGCTGACCTGGCGCACCGGGCGCTTATCGCCGCCGATGGTTTCGCCAAACGGACCGGTGTTCACGCTACGCGCCTTCGACGAGGCCCCGTTTTCCAGCGGCAACAGAGGCATCACCAGCTCAGCAAAGCGGTGCGCTTCTTCCAGATGTGGGTAACCGGAGAAGATAAAGTTGCTGATGCCGAGCGCCTGATATTCGCGGATGCGTTCCGCTACCTGCTGCGGATTACCTACCAGCGCGGTACCCGCGCCGCCGCGCACCAGTCCGACGCCGGCCCACAGATTGGGCGCAATGCGCAGATTATCGCGCGATCCCTGATGCAGGGCGCTCATCCGCGCCTGGCCGGCCGAGTCCATGCGGGCGAAGATCTTTTGCGCCTGGGCAATGGTATCGTCGTCAAGATGGGCGATCAGCCGGTCGGCGGCGGCCCATGCCTCTTCTTCCGTTTCGCGCACAATGACATGCAGACGAATGCCGTACTGCAGGGTGCGTCCGCGGGCCGCGGCGCGCTCGCGCACCACCGCCAACTTCTCCGCCACCAGTTCCGGGGGTTCGCCCCACGTCAGATAGCTGTCGATCTGCTCGGCCGCCACATCAATGGCCGCATCAGAAGAGCCGCCGAAATAGAGCGGCGGGCCATTCTCCTGCACCGGCGGGAACAACACCTCAGCGCCTTCCACATGAATATGCTCGCCGTGATAATCCACTTTTTCCCCGCGCAGCAGGCGGGTGTAAACATCAAGAAATTCGCGGGTCACCTGATAGCGCTCGCTGTGGCTGAGGAAGATACCGTCGCCTTTGTTTTCCACCGGGTCGCCGCCGGTAACGACGTTGATCAGCAGCCGACCTTCCGATAAACGGTCGAGGGTAGCCGCCATCCGCGCCGCCAGGGTTGGCGGCTGCAGGCCCGGCCTGACCGCCACCAGATAGCGCAGACGGCGGGTCAACGGCGCCAGCGCCGAGGCCACCAGCCACGAATCTTCACAGCTTTTACCGGTGGGGATCAGCACGCCGTAGTAGCCCAGGCTGTCGGCTGCCAGCGCCACCTGCTGCAGATAAGGTAAATCGACCGGGCGTCCACCCTCGGTGGTACCCAGATAACGGCCATCGCCGTGGGTAGGTAAGAACCAGAAGACATTGATCTTGTCGGGAGCTTGCTGCGTCATTATCTATTTCCTATATAACCATATCCGATATTTATCGAAGAGATGTTTTAATTTGGTTATATGGGTGTTAGCGATAATCATGCCAATGGTGAATAAAAAATTAATCTTTTAAAATCAATGCACTGAAAACGGCTTCGCCGCGCCGCGCTGTTGCAAATCGCGCAGCCGCCGCGCATCCGCTGGCGCATTTGCAACAGCCGCGGGCCTTCCCCCTCTGGTTTCTGCGGCCGCCGCAGGATAAGTTCAGAGCGTCAACGATCGGAGGCCCGCTATGCTGAACCCAGAATCCCCTTCCACCGCTCCCGCGCTGATCGACCCGGCGTCGAAGGCCTTCCAGAGCCTGCTGGACAAACTCGCGCCAACGGAGGCGACCGTGCTGATCGTGGGCGAAACCGGCACCGGCAAGGAGGTGGTGGCCCGCTATCTCCATCATCACAGCGCCCGTCGCCAGCAGCCGTTTCTGGCCGTTAACTGCGGCGCGCTGACCGAGAGCCTCGCCGAAGCTGAACTGTTCGGCCATGAGAAAGGCGCCTTCACCGGCGCGCAGCAGGGACAGCCCGGCTGGTTTGAAGCCGCGGAAGGGGGGACGCTGCTGCTGGACGAGATCGGCGAATTAAGCCTGCCGCTGCAGGTCAAGCTGCTGCGAGTGCTGCAGGAGCGTGAAATTACCCGCGTCGGCTCACGCAAAGCGATTAAAGTGAATGTCCGGGTGATTGCCGCCACCCACGTTGACCTGGCCCAGGCGATCCGCGAGCGCCGCTTTCGCGAGGATCTCTACTATCGACTGAATATCGCGGTGGTGCCGCTGCCGCCGCTGCGCCAGCGTCGGCAGGATATCCCGCTGCTGGCGCACCACTTTTTATCACTCTACGCCCGGCGCCTCGGGCGGCCAACCCTGCGTCTGGCGCCGGAATCACTGGCCCGGCTGATGGACTATTCGTGGCCGGGCAATATTCGCGAGCTGGAAAACACCCTGCACAACGCGGTGCTGCTCAGTAAAGAAGAGGAGATCAGTCCTGCCCAGCTGCGCCTGGCGACGCTCAACGACGCCCCGGGGCCGGCGAGCGATCATGAACTGGACGACTTTATTCGCCACCAGCTGGCGCTTCCCGGCGAGCCGCTGTGGCAGCGAGTGACCAGCGCCCTGATTCGCCACGCCATGGCACATTGCGACGATAACCAGAGCCAGGCGGCCGCGCTGTTGGGGATCAGCCGGCATACCTTGCGCACCCAGCTCGCTAACCTCGGGCTGATCAAAAGCCGCCGCCGCCCGCCTGCGCCGCCGCGGGCGTTCGCCAACGCAGCCGGGGCCGATCGCGAACTGCGCATTGGCTACCAGCGCTTCGGCAGCCTCGGGATCCTGAAAGCCCGTCAGAGTCTGGAAACCGCCTTCGCCAGCCTCGGCGTCAACGTGCTGTGGAGTGAGTTTCCTGCCGGACCGCAGCTCCTCCACGCCCTCGCCTGCAACGAGATCGACTTCGGCACCACCGGAGAAGCGCCGCCGGTGTTTGCCCAGGCCAGCAATAGCGAACTGATGTACGTGGCGTGGGAGCCGCCGGCGCCGCGCAGCGTGGCGATGGTCGTCCCGCAGGAGAGCGACATTCGCCAGCTCAGCGATCTGCGCGGTAAACGCATCGCCCTCAATAAAGGGTCGAATGTCCACTGGCTGCTGCTGCAGATCCTCGAGGACGCCGGCCTGGGTCTGAACGATGTGCGGGTGGTCTATACCCCGCCGAAATATCCGCTGACCGCCAGCGACTATCTGGCGGTTGACGCCTGGATGATGTGGGATCCGCTGCTCAGCGACGCCGAACACACCGGCGAGCTGCGGGTGGTCGCCAGCGGCGAAGGACGGGTCAACAACCATCAGTTTTATCTCTCGCGACGGGACTATCTCGCTCAGCACGGCGATATCATGCGCCGCCTGCTGACGGAGCTGACCCACACCGGGCAGTTTATCGACTCGCATCGTGGCGAAGCGGCCCGCTTACTCTCGGCAGAGCTGGGGATTGACGCCCGGTCGCTGCGCATCGCCCTCGCCCGCCGAAGCCACCGCCCAAGGCCGATGGATCTGTCAGTGATCCGCGCCCAGCAGACCATCGCCGATCGCTTTTACGCCCTCGGGCTTATCACCAAACCGGTCCCGGTGCGGGAAGCGGTGTGGTACGGCGAGCCCGCGCCCGGCGTCGCCAGCTCGCTGATGGCGGTCAGTTAGCGAAAATTGCGCGTTATCTTCCTGATTGTTCAGGCGCAGATAGCCTCGATCTGATGGCGATGTTACCCTAAAGACGCTGAGAATAAGGGGGTATCTGTGGCTGTTCATCTGTTAATCGTCGACGCGTTAAATCTGATCCGCCGCATCCACGCGGTGCAGGGTTCACCCTGCGTCGATACCTGCCTGCATGCCCTGGAGCAGCTGATCGTCCACAGTCAGCCCACCCACGCGGTGGCGGTGTTCGATGATGAGGATCGCGCCCACGGCTGGCGCCACCAGCGCCTGCCGGAGTACAAAGCCGGCCGCGCGCCGATGCCGGAGACGCTGGTGGCCGAGATGCCGGCGCTGCGGGCCGCCTTCGAACAGCGGGGGATCCGCTGCTGGGCCTCGCCGGGCAGCGAAGCAGACGATCTCGCCGCCACCCTGGCGGTGAAGGTGGCCCAGGCGGGCCATCAGGCCACCATCGTCTCCACCGACAAAGGCTACTGCCAGCTGCTGTCGCCCACCATCCGCATCCGCGACTACTTTCAGAAGCGCTGGCTGGACGCCCCCTTCATCGCCAGCGAGTTCGGCGTCACCCCGGAGCAGCTGGCGGATTACTGGGGGCTGGCGGGGATCAGCAGCTCGAAGGTGCCGGGCGTGGCGGGCATTGGACCCAAAAGCGCCGCCCAGCTGCTGAACGAGTTTCAGGACCTGGAGGGGCTGTACGCCCGTCTGGCCGAGGTCCCGGAGAAGTGGCGCAAAAAGCTGGCCGCGCATCAGGACATGGCCTTCACCTGCCGGGAGGTGGCCCGCCTGCAGACCGACCTCCAGCTGGACGGCAATCTGCAGCAGCTGCGGCTGACGCGCTGACCATCGTTAAGAGGTGCGCCGGTGCAGGGTAACTGCCTGCTTTACCCGGGACAGGCAATCACCAGGCCGCCTGATATAACCCGACGATATCCGCCAGGCTCGCCTCGCGCGGGTTGCCGCCGGTACACACATCCNCCAGCGCCGCCTGGGCCAGCGCCGGAATATCCTCTTTCCTGACGCCCACCTCGCGCAGATGGCCGGGAATAACGACATCGCGGTTAAGCTGGCAGACCGCCTCTACTGCCGCCTCGCGCGCGGCGGTCAGGCTTAACGCTTCCACCCTGACGCCCATCGCCCGGGCGATGTCGCGATATTTTTCCCCGGTCGCCTCAGCATTAAAGCGCATCACGTGCGGCAGCAGGATGGCATTCGCCACGCCGTGCGGCGTGTTGTAAAAAGCGCCGAGCGGATGCGCCATGCCGTGCACCAGGCCAAGCCCGACGTTGGAAAATCCCATCCCCGCCACATACTGGCCGAGCGCCATAGCTTCCCCCGCGCCGGCGTCGCCGGCAACCGAGCCGCGCAGCGCGCCGGCGATGATCTCGATGGCCTTGAGGTGCAGAGCATCGGTCAAAGCCCAGGCGCCGCGAGTGAGGTACCCTTCGATAGCATGCGTCAGGGCGTCCACGCCGGTAGCCGCTTTCAACGCCGGCGGCATAGCGTCCATCATATCGGCATCGATAAAGGCCACCTGCGGAATATCGTGCGGGTCGACACAGACGAATTTGCGCCGCTGTTCTTCATCGGTGATGACATAGTTAATCGTCACCTCCGCCGCGGTACCCGCGGTGGTCGGCACCGCGAAGATCGGCACGCTGGGCTGACGGGTGGGCGACAGCCCCTCGAGGCTACGGACATCGGCGAATTCCGGGTTACGCTGAATAATACCGATCGCCTTACAGGTATCCTGCGGCGAACCGCCGCCGATGGCGATCAGGTAATCCGCCCCGCTGCGTTGAAAGGCCTGCAGCCCCTGCTGGACCACGGCGATGGTCGGGTTAGGGATCACGTCGCTGAATATATCCCATGCCAGCCCGGCGGCATCCAGTTTGTCGGTGACTTTCGCCGCCACGCCGCAGCGGGCGAGAGTGCTGTCGGTGACGATCAATGCTTTACGATAACCGCGCCGCACCGCTTCATCGGTTAATGCGTTTATCGCTCCCCGGCCAAACCNTGCCGTTTCATTGAGGATCATTCTGTTTGCCATCGTGGCTCTCCTGTTAGCGTTGCGGCATCACTCTTCAATGCGTAATCCGTAGGTTTTGAACTTCTCCAGCACGATAGCGATCGCCTCGTCATCCAGCACCGGGACCGGGTCGGTAATCGCCAGCGTACTGAGGTAGAGCTGGGCCAGGACCTCCACTTCATGCGCCAGCCAGAGCGCTTTCTCCAGGCTGGCCTCGCAGGCGATCAGGCCGTGATGCTGCAGCAGCGTGGCTTTGCGGTGCTTCAGCGCCACCGCGACATGCTCAGACAGTTCGCGGGTGCCGAAGGTGGCATAGGGCGCGCAGGGGATCGAATTCCCGCCGGCCGCGGCGATCATATAGTGGATGGCCGGGATGGGCCGGTTGAGGATCGACACCGCCGTACAATGGACAGCGTGATTGTGGACCACCGCCTGGGCATCGGGTCGCGTCTGGTAGGCCGCCTGATGAAAACGCCATTCGCTGGAGGGCAGTTTTCCCTGCTCATGCTGGCCCTCGGCATCAATAAAGACGATCTTGTCTTCCGTCAGCTTTTCATATGGGATACCGGTAGGGGTGATCAGCATTCCTCCCTGATAGCGCACGCTGACATTGCCGGCAGTCCCCTGATTTAACCCCAGGCGGGTCATTTCCAGGCAGGTATCGATAATCTGCCGGGCCAGTCTGTTTCTTTCCATTGCGTTCCTCTTTTGGTGACTCATCATCCATCAACGGCAGGGCAACAGAAATATCGTCGGCTACCGTGGGATAGGGTGAATAATGGTCTTCATCATCAACCTGAATATTCAAAGGGGAATTTTCATGATTATTTTTTGTGAGCCGCGTCAATTATTCCGCCATGAATAAAGCAACCATGCCCATTACGAGAGAGATTAAAATGCCCGTTCTTAATAATATTTCATCAAGCGGGCATTTTATTTCTTTGTAACATTTGCCCGTTTTCCACGATATATATTCATTCGGTCATTAGCGTTGTGGTTTTGTGAATTTATTTTCTCAAACGGTCAGCGTTTTTGAAAAATTAAAGTGACAATAATCACATAAAATGGCCCACAGTACGTTAAGTGTGACCATCATCATATTAACAGGCGGTTTTTATTTGAAAATGAAGCCATGAGTTCCGCCGTGACTTTCATTTCACTCACCGGCGCGTCACCTGAGCTCACTTAATTTTGCGGTCTGCTGCAGCACCAGACTGCGCCCTGAATGCTGTTGTAAATGCTTCTGAACTGATGAGGACGCTATGGGAAACACAACGATACCAACGCAAAGTTACCGCGCCATGGAGAGCGGGCAGAGTAAGAGCTACATTATTCCTTTCGCTCTGCTGTGCTCCCTCTTTTTTCTGTGGGCCGTGGCAAATAATCTGAATGATATTTTATTACCGCAATTTCAACAGGCCTTTACCCTGACTAACTTCCAGGCCGGATTAATTCAATCGGCCTTTTACTTTGGCTATTTTATTATTCCCATCCCCGCCGGGATGTTGATGAAAAAATTCAGCTACAAAGCCGGCATCCTTACGGGGCTGTTTTTATATGCCTGCGGCGCCGCGCTGTTCTGGCCTGCCGCCGAAGTGATGAATTACACCTTATTTCTCATTGGATTATTTATTATCGCTGCCGGGCTTGGCTGTCTGGAAACCGCGGCCAACCCGTTTGTCACCGTCCTCGGTCCGGAAAGCGGCGGTCACTTCCGCCTTAATCTGGCCCAGACCTTTAACTCATTCGGCGCCATTATTGCCGTGGTATTTGGCCAGAGTCTTATTTTGTCTAACGTCCCGCATCAGCCGCAGGAGGTGCTGGATAAAATGACGCCGGAACAGCTCAGCGCCTGGAAGCACAGTCTGGTCCTGTCGGTACAAACCCCCTATATGATTATCGTGGCCATTGTCCTGCTGGTCGCCCTGCTGATCGTCTGCACCCGCTTCCCCTCCCTGCAAAGCGATGACCACAGCGACAGCGCGCAGAGCACTTTTTTCGCCTCGCTGACGCGCCTGATGCGCATCCGCCACTGGCGCTGGGCGGTACTGGCCCAGTTCTGCTACGTCGGCGCGCAAACCGCCTGCTGGAGCTACCTGATTCGCTACGCTATCGAAGAGATCCCGGGCATGACGGCCGGTTTCGCCGCCAACTACCTGACCGCCACCATGGTCTGCTTCTTTATCGGCCGTTTTACCGGCACCTGGCTTATCCGCCGCTTCGCGCCGCACAACGTGCTCGCTATCTATGCGTTTATCGCCATGCTGCTCTGTTTGCTCTCCGCCTTCAGCGGCGGCCACGTCGGTCTGCTGGCCCTGACCCTGTGCAGCGCCTTTATGTCCATTCAGTACCCGACCATCTTCTCGCTGGGGATTAAGCATCTTGGCCAGGACACCAAATATGGCTCGTCATTTATCGTCATGACCATTATCGGCGGCGGGATCGTTACCCCGGTGATGGGCTTTGTCAGCGACGCCGCCGGCAATATCCCGACCGCCGAACTGGTCCCGGCGCTGTGCTTCGCCATCATCTTTATTTTTGCCCGTTTCCGTTCACAAGCGGCGACGAACTAAACCTGTTATCCGCATAACCTGAGGGATCTGTAATGAAAAAAATCAGCTTACCGAAGATCGGTATTCGTCCGGTAATCGATGGTCGTCGCATGGGGGTCCGCGAGTCGCTGGAAGCGCAAACCATGAACATGGCGAAAGCCACCGCCGCGCTTATCAGCGAGAAACTGCGCCACGCCTGCGGCGCCCGGGTGGAGTGCGTGATTGCCGATACCTGCATCGCCGGTATGGCCGAGTCGGCCGCCTGTGAAGAGAAATTCAGCAGCCAGAACGTCGGCGTCACCATCACCGTCACCCCCTGCTGGTGCTACGGCAGCGAAACCATCGACATGGATCCGCTGCGCCCGAAGGCCATCTGGGGCTTTAACGGCACCGAGCGTCCGGGGGCGGTCTATCTGGCCGCGGCGCTGGCGGCCCATAGCCAGAAAGGGATCCCGGCGTTCTCCATCTACGGACATGACGTGCAGGATGCCGATGACACCTCGATCCCAGCGGATGTCGAAGAAAAGCTGTTGCGCTTCGCTCGCGCCGGCCTGGCTGTCGCCAGTATGAAAGGGAAAAGCTATCTGTCGCTGGGCGGCGTCTCAATGGGCATCGCCGGATCTATCGTCGACCACAACTTTTTTGAGTCCTGGCTCGGCATGAAGGTGCAGGCTGTCGACATGACGGAGCTGCGCCGGCGAATCGATCAAAAAATCTATGATGAAACCGAGCTGGAGATGGCGCTGGCGTGGGCGGATAAACACTTCCGCTACGGCGAAGATCAGAACGCTGAACAGTATAAGCGCAATGAAACGCAGAGCCGCGCGGTGCTGAAAGAGAGCCTGCTGATGGCGATGTGCATCCGCGACATGATGCAGGGCAACCCGAAGCTCGCAGAAAAAGGGCTGGTGGAGGAGTCGCTGGGTTACAACGCCATCGCCGCCGGTTTCCAGGGTCAGCGCCACTGGACCGATCAATACCCCAATGGCGATACCGCCGAAGCGCTGCTCAACAGCTCTTTTGACTGGAACGGGGTGCGCGAACCGTTTGTCGTCGCTACCGAAAACGACAGCCTCAACGGCGTGGCCATGCTGATGGGCCATCAGCTCACCGGCACCGCCCAGGTGTTTGCCGACGTACGCACCTACTGGTCGCCGGATGCCGTTGAACGGGTCACCGGGCAGACGCTCACCGGGCGGGCGGAGCACGGCATCATTCACCTGATTAACTCCGGCTCTGCGGCGCTGGACGGCTCCTGCCAGCAGCGCGACGCGCAGGGCAATCCGACGATGAAACCCCACTGGGAGATTGAGCAGAGCGAGGCGGATGCCTGCCTCGCGGCGACCGAATGGTGCCCGGCGATCCACGAATACTTCCGCGGCGGCGGCTTCTCTTCCCGCTTCCTGACCGAAGGCGGCGTGCCGTTCACCATGACCCGGGTGAACATCATCAAAGGTCTGGGGCCGGTGCTGCAAATTGCCGAAGGCTGGAGCGTAGCGCTGCCCAAAGCGATGCACGACCAGCTCGACGCCCGCACCAACTCCACCTGGCCCACCACCTGGTTTGCCCCACGCCTGACCGGCAAGGGCCCGTTCAGCGATGTGTACTCGGTGATGGCCAACTGGGGCGCCAACCACGGCGTGCTGACCATCGGCCACGTTGGCGCAGATTTCATTACCCTCGCCGCCATGCTGCGCATTCCGGTCTGCATGCACAACGTGGAAGAGGCGAAAATCTATCGCCCTTCCGCCTGGGCCGCGCACGGCATGGATATCGAGGGCCAGGACTACCGCGCCTGCCAGAACTACGGGCCGCTGTATAAGCGTTAACAGGTTGGTTTCGCCCGGAGGAGCAGGCTTACCTGGCCTACAGACGCGCGCGGTCTGTAGGCCGGATAAGCGCTGCGCCATCCGGCAATGTTGTTTCGGGAGTCACTATGAAGCAAGACGTTATCCTGGTCCTCGACTGCGGCGCCACGAACGTGCGGGCGATGGCCGTGGATCGACAAGGAAACATTATCGCCCGCGCCGCAACGGCGAACGCCAGCGACATCGCGGCGGAAAAAAGCGACTGGCACCAGTGGTCGCTGGAGGCCATTATGCAGCGCTTTGCCGACTGCTGTCGGCAGATCCATGACCAGCTGGCCTCCTGCACGGTGCGCGGCATTACCGTCACGACCTTTGGCGTCGATGGCGCGCTGGTGGATGAGCAGGGCGCCCTGCTGTATCCGATCATCAGCTGGAAATGCCCGCGCACCGCGGCGGTGATGGAGAATATTAGCCAGTATATGCCCGCGCGCCAGCTGCAGCAGATAGCCGGCGTCGGCGCGTTTGCGTTCAACACCCTGTATAAGCTGGTGTGGCTGAAAGAGAACCACCCGCAGCTGCTGGCGCAGGCCCATGCCTGGCTGTTTATTTCATCGCTGATCAACCATCGGCTGACCGGGGAGTTCACCACCGACCTCACCATGGCGGGCACCAGCCAGATGCTCGATCTCCGGCAGCGCGATTTCAGCGCGCCGATCCTGCAGGCGACCGGCCTGCCGCGCCGCCTGTTCCCGCGGCTGGTTGAAGCAGGCCTGCCGATCGGCACCCTGCTGCCGGAGGCCGCTGCGCTGCTGGGCCTCCCCGTCGGGATCCCGGTTATCTCGGCCGGGCATGACACCCAGTTCGCTCTGTTTGGCGCCGGCGCCGGGCAGGATGAGCCGGTGCTCTCCTCCGGGACCTGGGAGATCCTGATGGTACGCAGCGCGCAGGTCGACACCTCGCTGCTCTGTGACTACAGCGGCTCCACCTGCGAGCTGGATAGCCAGCCGGGCCGCTATAACCCGGGGATGCAGTGGCTGGCCTCCGGCGTGCTCGAGTGGGTGCGCAAACTGCTGTGGAGCGCTGACACCCCATGGCAGACGCTGATTGACGAAGCGCAGGCGATCCCGCCCGGCGCCCAGGGCGTCAGGATGCAGTGCGACCTGCTCGCCAGCCAGCACGCCGGCTGGCAGGGCGTCACGCTCAACACCACCCGCGGCCATTTTTACCGCGCCGCGCTGGAGGGGTTAAGCGATCAGCTGGCGCAGCATCTGCAAACCCTGGAAAAAATCGGCGGCTTCAGGGCGAAAGAGCTGCTGCTGGTGGGCGGCGGCAGCCGCAACGCGCTATGGAACCAGATCAAGGCCAACCGACTCGGGATACCGATCAAAGTCCTCGACGATGCCGAAACCACCGTGGCCGGCGCGGCGATGTTTGGCTGGTATGGCGTGGGCGAGTTCTCTTCGCCAGAACAGGCCAGAGCGCAGGTCGCGTACCGCTACCGCTATTTCTGGCCGCAAACTGAACCTGAACTGATAGAGGAAGCCTGAGATGCTCAAAACCATTTCCCCGCTGATATCGCCGGAACTGCTGAAAGTGCTGGCCGAAATGGGCCATGGGGATGAAATCATTTTTTCCGATGCCCATTTCCCGGCGCACAGCATGGGGCCGCAGGTGATACGCGCCGATGGCCTGCGAGTCAGCGATCTGCTGCAGGCGATTATCCCGCTGTTCGAATTAGACAGCTATGCGCCGCCGGTGGTGATGATGGCCGCCGTCGAAGGCGATGCGCTCGACCCGACGGTGGAACAGCGCTATCGGCAGGCGCTATCGGCGCAGGCCCCCTGCCCGGATATCGTGCGGATTGACCGCTTTGCCTTCTACGACCGGGCGCAAAAAGCCTTTGCGATCGTTATCACAGGAGAGTGCGCTAAGTACGGAAATATCCTTTTAAAAAAAGGAGTCACGCCGTAATCTCATGCCGGAGCGTCTGCCTGATGCAGACGCTCAATCAATGATGGGATGAGAATAAATGAAAGCAGCCCGCCAGCAGGCGATCGTCGATCTCCTGATCACCCACAGCAGCCTGACCACCGAAACGTTGTCAAAACAGCTCAACGTCAGCAGGGAAACTATTCGCCGCGATCTGAGCGAGCTGCAGGCGCAGGGCAAAGTGCTGCGTAACCACGGCCGGGCCAAAGTGATCCACCAGCGCAGCCAGGACAGCGGCGATCCTTTCCACATGCGCCTGAAAAGCCATTACGCGCATAAAGCCGACATCGCCCGCGAAGCGCTGGCCTGGATTGACGAAGGGATGGTGATCGCCCTCGATGCCAGCTCCACCTGCTGGTATCTCGCCCGCCAGCTGCCGGACCGCCCGCTGCACGTCTTTACCAACAGCCAGCCCATCTGCCAGGAGCTGGCCAAACGCGACCAGATCACGCTCACCTGCTCCGGCGGCACTCTGCAGCGGAAATATGGCTGCTACGTGAACCCGGCGCTGATTTCCCAGCTGAAATCGCTGGAGATCGATCTGTTTATTTTTTCCTGCGAAGGCATCGACCCGCAGGGCGCGCTGTGGGACTCCAATGCGTTCAATGCCGACTTCAAATCGATCCTGCTTAAGCGGGCGGCGCAGTCGCTACTGCTGATCGACAAAAGCAAGTTCAACCGCTCCGGCGAGGCGAGGATTGGTCATCTGGATGACGTGACGCATATTGTGTCGGATGCGCCGCAGCCTTAAGGGGAAGGCCGGAGGACGCGCACGCGTCTCCGGCCTGAGGGGGAAGGATTAACGCTCGTCGCGACGTCCGCCGACGGCGGCCCACAGGCGGCGCACGTGAACGGTCACTTCTTCACGATCGTGATACAGCTGACGCGCCTGGATCTGGGCGTTAACGCCGTGCTCGTCCAGCTGGGCCTGAATATAGGCCAGATTCTGCGACACCTCTTCATAGCGCTTTTTCATCGGCAGCTTGAGGTTGAAGATGGTCTCCCGGCACCAGCCGTTGACCAGCCACTGCGCCATCAGCGCCGCCACCTTCGCCGGTTTCTCCACCATATCGCAGACCATCCACGAGATGTTGTTGCGGTTCGGACGATAGCGGAAACCGTCTTCGCGCAGCCAGGTCACCTGGCCGGTATCCATCAGGCTCTGGGCCATCGGGCCGTTATCGACCGAAGAGACCCACATGTTGCGCTTCACCAGCTGATAGGTCCAGCCGCCCGGGCAGGCGCCGAGATCGACGGCATACATGCCGTTCGCCAGACGCTCGTCCCACTCGTCCGCCGGAATAAAAACGTGGAACGCCTCTTCCAGCTTGAGGGTGGAACGGCTCGGGGCGTCGGAGGGAAACTTCAGCCGCGGAATGCCCATATAGAACGGTGAGTTGTTGTTGCTGTATGAGTAGCCGGTATAGCAGCAGCCGGGGGCGATAAAGAACACATGCACCACCGGTCGCTTTGGCGTTTCATAGTTGGTCAGCACGCCCGCCTCGCGCAGCGCCGCGCGTAACGGCACCGTAAACTTGCGGCAGAACTTCATCAGCTCTTTGCTTTCGTTGGTATCCGCCACTTCCACACGCAGCTCGCCACCCTTCTCCACCACGCCCTGCAGCATGCCGACGATCGGGGTTATGCGATCCTCCGGCGGCAGGTCGCGCAGCAGTTCGCCGACCACAAACATCTGTCGGGCGAAAATTAGCGAGCTGAACGGCAGATCGCGCACCAGCTTCTCGCCGTCGTCCTGCTGATAACCTTCAAAAATTACATAGCCAGAGTCTTCTTTGACCCGGGCAAAACCAAACACCTCAAGGCGGGCTGCCTTATCGGTAATTTCTGCTGCGCACTCTTTCTCAAACCCAGGGCGACAATAGAGGACAACCTTATTCATGAACAACGCCCTTACGTTTCAGACGAATTGCACCAATTAACATTAAAACCCAACCGGCGAGGAAGCTTACGCCGCCCACCGGGGTCACGAACGCCCACAGACGTAAATGAGAGAGCGCCAGACAATAGAGGCTGCCGCTGAACAGCACGGTCCCTAACGCCAGAAATACGCTGCTCCAGTAGAACCAGATACTGATCCGACGCTGCATCGCCACCGCCAGACCAAAAATCGCCAGGGTATGGAAGGCCTGGTACTCCAGGCCGGTATGGATCCAGGCCATCTCCGCCGCGCCGAGCGATTGACTTAAGACATGCGCGCCAAAGGCGCCCAGAGCCACAAAGATAAAGCCGCTAATCGCGGCGAATATCAGCATAAAACGGCTGGTCATGTTGTTACCCTACAAGTAATTATTGTTCATAACGAAAGCGGAATTTTTCTTGTTCACTTGCCGCTTTCGCCAGGATCCACTGCCGGAAAGCGGCTATTTTACCCAGTTCTGCCTGACTGTCATGGCAAACAAGGTAAAACGCATTCTTACTGACCAGAACATCATTAAACGGACACACCAGACGACCGGCTTCAATTTCGGACTGCGCCATGACGTTGTTGGCCAGCGCCACGCCCTGCCCGTGAATGGCCGCCTGCAGCACCATCGCGCTATGGCTGAAAATCGGCCCCTGCTGCACATTAATATGGCTTAGACCAAGCTGACGGGTATAAGTTTGCCAGTCGCGGCGGGACGCATCGTGAAGCAGGGTATGTTGCGCCAGATCGGCAGGCGTTTTCAATGCTTTGTCGCCGGTGAGCAAGAGCGGGGAACAGACCGGCAGCAGATACTCGGCGTACAATTTTTCCACACGCAGGCCCGGCCAGTTGCCGCGGCCATAAAAAATCGCCACATCGACATCGTCCGCCAGCTTATCCTCCTGACGGTCCACCGCCTGGATCCTGACGTCGATTCCCGGATAAGCTGAGTTAAAGCTTGTGAGTCTTGGCACCAGCCACTGAATGGCGAAACTTGGCAATAAACTGACCGTTAATGCCCCTTTGGCGCTGCGCGCCTGCAGTTTACGCGTCGCTTCCGTCAGTTGCGAAAAAATCTCTTTAATATCCTGAAAATAGCTCTGCCCTTCTTCCGTTAACAGCAGCGAACGATTGCGCCGACGGAACAGCTTAAGGCCCAGAAAATCCTCGAGAGACTTGATTTGATGGCTGACTGCGGCCTGCGTCACAAAAAGCTCATCGGCTGCCCGAGTGAAGCTGAGATGACGTGCGGCTGCATCAAAAACACGTAATGCATTCAGAGGTGGTAATCGCTTCGACATGGTTATTCTGGCTTAGATGTTAACTCAATTTAACAAATAGGAAACAATGATTAACCTATTAGTTTTTTTTATCTGAGCCATTATAAATTGTCCGTTGAGGTTCTACCAGCAAATACCTATAGTGGCGGCACTTCCTGAGCCGGAACGAGAAGCTTTTTTTGGAATGCGTGTTCCATCAAGCTTTTGGCTTACGGTTGTGATGTTGTGTTGTTGTGTTTGCAATTGGTCTGTTTTTGCAGACCCTGGTAGCAAAGCTACCCCTTTTCACTTCCTGTACATTTACCCTGTCTGTCCATAGTGATTTAATGTAGCACCGCAACGCGCGGTGCTTTTTTTTGCCTTTTTACTGCCTTACTCGTCCAGTTCACCCAGTTGTTTCACGTCAGAGCGATTGATCTGCTGTTTGTTGCCCCACGCGTCTTTATACGAGATCATGCCAGTGTCATTATCGGTTTGCGGTTTCCCGTCGGTAACGATGGTCCGCCCATCATTGGTATGCATCACATAGTTAGAGGAACAGGCGCTCAGGCCTAAAGTCAGCATACAGGCAGAGATAATCGCAGCGGCCTTAGTCATTTTCATTCTTCTCTCCTTACGGCTATTTATACTATTCGTAACTCGTTAAGTAATAGGTTAAAACACAAACCCAACACTTTTCAGCATAACCCTCTTTGACCGACGTGGAGTCACATTCGGACAATTCCACAGGACGCAGAGACCTTGTCACGCCCGGCAAATTGCGCGACGATCGCGGCATTGATACGAGGAATTCCATGAACGCATTCAACCCGGCGCACTTTCGCGCGCAGTTTCCGGCTCTGGCCGATGCCGGCGTCTATCTCGACAGCGCGGCGACAGCGCTCAAACCGCTGGCGGTGATCGACGCCAGCGACCAGTTTTATCGCCTGAGCGCCGGCAATGTCCATCGCAGCCAGTTCGCCGCCGCCCAGCGGCTGACCGAGCGCTACGAGGCGGCCCGTGATCGCGTGGCGGCGTGGCTTAACGCCCCGTCCGGCAAAGATATCGTCTGGACGCGAGGGACCACCGAGGCCATCAATATGGTGGCGCAGAGCTACGTCCGGCCGCGCCTGCAGCCTGGCGATGAAATTATCGTTAGCGAAGCCGAGCATCATGCCAACCTCGTGCCCTGGCTGATGGTGGCCGGGCAGACCGGCGCCAGAGTGGTCAAACTGCCGCTTGGCGCCGACCGTCTGCCGGATATCGCCAGCCTCAGCGCGCTGATTACCCCGCGCAGCCGGGTGCTGGCCATCGGCCAGATGTCCAACGTCACCGGCGGCTGCCCGGACCTGGCCCAGGCTATCCGCCTTGCCCACGCCGCCGGGATGGTGGTGATGGTCGATGGCGCCCAGGGGGCGGTGCATTTCCCCGCTGACGTGCAGGCGCTGGATATCGATTTTTACGCCTTTTCCGGCCATAAGCTGTATGGCCCGACCGGGATCGGCGCCCTGTACGGCAAAAGCGAGCTGCTGGCAGCGATGTCGCCCTGGCTCGGCGGCGGGAAAATGATCGCCGAGGTCAGCTTTGACGGCTTTACGCCGCAGCCGGCCCCCTATGGCCTCGAGGCCGGTACGCCGAATGTCGCCGGGGTTATCGGCCTCAGCGCCGCGCTGGAGTGGCTGGCGCAGAGCGATATCGGCCAGGCGGAAAACTGGAGCCGCAGTCTGGCGAGCCTGGCGGAAGAGGAACTGGCGAAACGGCCGGGCTTCCGCTCTTTCCGCTGCCAGCAGTCAAGCCTGCTGGCCTTTGAATTTGAGGGTATTCATCACAGCGATCTGGTGACGCTGCTGGCGGAGTCCGGCATTGCCCTGCGCGCCGGGCAACACTGCGCCCAGCCGCTGCTGACGGCCTTAGGGGTCAGCGGCACCCTGCGGGCCTCTTTCGCCCCCTACAATACCCAAGACGATGTTGCGGCGCTGGTCCACGCGGTGGATCGCGCCCTGGAAATTCTGGTGGATTAATGACAACTCTGCACCCCTTCGGCACAACCATTACCGACGCTACGCTGCGCCAGATCTTCGCCCCGCTGAACCAGTGGGAGGATAAATACCGTCAGCTGATTTTATTGGGCAAAAAGCTGCCGACGCTGACCGACGAGCGCAAAGCGCAGGCCCATGAGATTGCCGGCTGTGAGAACCGCGTCTGGCTGGGCTATGAGGAGGACGCCGAGGGCAGGCTGCACTTCTTTGGCGACAGCGAAGGAAGGATTGTGCGCGGTCTGCTGGCGGTACTTTTAACCGCCGTGGAAGGAAAAACCCGCGCCGGGATCCTGGCGCAGGATCCGCTGGCGCTGTTCGACGAGCTGGGGCTGCGCGGCCAGCTCAGCGCCTCGCGCAGCCAGGGCCTCAGCGCCCTGAGCGAGGCGGTGCTCGCCGCCGCCCGCGAAAGGTAATCTCACGATTTCGCTTTCCCGCCGCCGCGCCCGGAGGGGAAACTACTTTCCGGAAGCCGCAGCGTCACGCTGCGCTTTCGCCAGCATCTTCTTCAGGGCATGCGACACCGCGACGAACCCGAAGGTCGCGGTCACCATCGTCGCCGCGCCAAAGCCGGAAGCGCAGTCCATCCGCTTCGGCCCTTCCGCCGTGCTCTTCATTGCGCAGACGCTGCCGTCCGCCTGCGGGTAGACCAGCGCTTCCGTAGAGAAGACGCAGTCTACACCGAGCTTACCTTTGCTGTTTTTCACCACCCCAAACTGGCTTTTCAGCCGCTCGCGCAGTTTGGCCGCCAGCGGATCCTGGATGGTCTTCGCCAGGTCAGCGACCTGGATCTGTGTTGGGTCAATCTGACCACCTGCCCCGCCGGTAGTCACCAGCGGCACCTTGTAGCGGCGACACCAGGCGATAAGCGCCGCTTTCGGCCGGACGCTATCGATCGCGTCGATAACATAGCTAAAGCCGACGCCAAGATATTCCGCCACGTTTTCCGGGGTCACGAAATCATCCACCACCGTCACCCGACACTCCGGGTTGATCAGGCGAATACGCTCCGCCATCACCTCCGCTTTCGCCAGCCCGACGTTGCCGCTGAGGGCGTGGATCTGACGATTGGTGTTGGTGACGCAGACATCGTCCATATCGATAAGGGTGATCGCCCCGATGCCGGTCCGCGCCAGCGCTTCCGCCGCCCAGGAGCCGACCCCGCCGATCCCGACCACGCAGACGTGGGCGTCGGCAAAACATTGCAGCGCTTTTTCACCATATAAACGTGCCGTACCGCCAAAACGCTGGCGCCAGGCATCGCTGATTACAACAGACATAGAACCTCAGAACAAAATGACAGCGCCCGGAGGCCGCCGCAAGCGGCGTCATCCGGGCGCCCTGGTCAACAGGCACGGCCAGGGGAGTTAGCCGCTAAAAACATTCCCCGCGCCCGGGGCGTTTTTCAGCACCCATACGCGGCCGTAGTGGTTATACCAGCCGGCACGGTGGCCCGCGTCAGGCCCAATGCCCTGATAGATGTCGAAATGCTGGCCCTTGATGGCCCCGCCGACGTCGAGGGCGACCATCAGGCGCAGTTCGTACTGGCCGTTAAACTTGCCGTTATTATCCAGCAGAGGCACCTCGGCCAGCAAGGTGGTCCCTGGCGGAATAATCGACCGGTCGGAGGCCACCGAGGCGCGGCCGATCAGCGGCACAGCGCTGGCCCCTTTCACCGGCGCGAAAGACTGCGGTTTAAAGAACACGAACGACGGGTTCTGCTCCAGCAGCTCACGCACTTCCGCTTCGCTGTGCTTCTCACCCCACTCGCGGATCGCCTGCATCGACATATCTTCTTTCTTCACTTCCCCGCGGTCGATTAGCACTTTGCCGATGCTGCGATAGGGCCAGCCGTTTTTCCCGGCATAGCTAAAGAAGTTGAGCGGCGAACCATCGCCAAAGTCGATATAGCCGCTGCCCTGCACGTCCATGATGAAGTTATCCATCAACGAGTTGCTATACGCCAGCACATAGTTATCGCTCAGCGCGCCGGCATAGATGCTGGCGCGGGAAGGCAGCTTACCGCGCTTTGGCGGCATACGGTAAATGGGGTACTGGAATTCGCCCTGACGGGTGTGGCGCGCCTGCACCACCGGCGTGTAGTAGCCGGTAAACTGGACGTTGCCATAGTTGTCGACGCCCTGCATCTGCCAGGCGTCGATGCCAAACTGGCGCAGCGTACGGGTGTCGCCGCCGGCGCGCAGCCACTCCTGCAGCGCGTTATAGACGTTGCTCTGGCTATTATAGAGGCGTGGCGAGGCGTTACGAATTTGATTAACCTGCTCGGAGAAGTCGCCGGCGTTGATCGGCGCCCCGACGGCATCCGGCTGGTTTACCAGTGAAAACGGCTGGGTGAACTTGCCATCGCTATATTGCTGACCGCGGTCGGTCGGTTTTGAGGAACAGGCGGCGAGCATGGCCAGCATTGCCCCCGTCGCTACATATTTTGCCCAACGTCCTTTCATGGTGTCTCATCTTTTGCTGCGAAGCCTTAGTGCGTGTTGAAGATAACAAAGCGCCGGAGCTATTGAAATGCGCGATCTCATCGATGGCACAGATTTGTGTAAAAAAACACCACAACATGGCGTTTTATAAGCCAATTCTTACAAAAATGTCGATTTGGTCGAAAAAAGGTTGCATCATCTCGCTAGCGGAGTATAGTGCGCTTCCACGGACGCGGGGTGGAGCAGCCTGGTAGCTCGTCGGGCTCATAACCCGAAGGTCGTCGGTTCAAATCCGGCCCCCGCAACCAATTAAAATTTGATGAAGTAAAGCAGTACGGTGACGCGGGGTGGAGCAGCCTGGTAGCTCGTCGGGCTCATAACCCGAAGGTCGTCGGTTCAAATCCGGCCCCCGCAACCAATCAAATTTGACAAAGTGAAGCAGTACGGTGACGCGGGGTGGAGCAGCCTGGTAGCTCGTCGGGCTCATAACCCGAAGGTCGTCGGTTCAAATCCGGCCCCCGCAACCAACATTACAAACACCCTCAAGGGTGTTTTTTTGTTTCTGCCGCCGGCAAAACCTCCGCCGAAAACGGGAACGGCCATTGCCGCCCCCTCGCCGGTTTGCTTTATGTCATCCGTAACAGCC
The DNA here is from genome assembly GCF_036233805.1 of Klebsiella sp. EMBS2024. NCBI lineage: Bacteria > Pseudomonadati > Pseudomonadota > Gammaproteobacteria > Enterobacterales > Enterobacteriaceae > Klebsiella > Klebsiella sp. EMBS2024. Next base: position 3,474,780 of record NZ_JAZARW010000001.1, read on the forward strand.
CCTGAAATACAAGAAACCGCAATTTATCAACGTTTTTTTATACTTCCCTGTATCTCTCAGGAGATCCACAGATGATGCGTGGACAAATGAGTGTACGGCTAAAAGCCACTTACTTAATCCACTCATTTAGAGTTTTGCGCAATAAAAGGACTAAATTCCCGGAACTACCGTTATCTTTACGTTTGTAATCGGCCCCTGGCCAACAAGAATGAAGATAGCAGACTTGATATAATCATTATATTTCGGTGCTTATCTTGCCAGACAGGGCACTGCAACAAACAGGATTTAATTGAGATAATGTATCTATGATAGTTTTCATTATAAGTCAGCACCATACTTTCATTACTGAATAAATCATGATAATTGATGCAAATGTTATATTTTTGATACCAGAGCTTCTTCTGATTGTTTTAAATTATGGTATTAATCCTAT
>NZ_JAZARW010000001.1:3475221-3515671 GCF_036233805.1 Klebsiella sp. EMBS2024
TTCTGTACTTCACTAATCTCGCAGTAGATGGTCGAACTTTTTGCCACCAAATCATTCACAGCAAAAATATCATTTATTAAAGAAGCTTTTATTTATTCCGAAAAAGTGGCGTTGCGATATTATTACGCGATCGTTTATCGGTATTTTATGCTTATACTTAGCCATAACCAAGCAGATTGCCCTTGATGGTCAATAAATTGAGAAACTTCATATAAATAAAACTATCTTAGGATACGAGCAAAATTATTTATAGTAGTAATAATAACGATCTTTCAGACACTGACCACATTGCACCACGCTTTATTTAACTGTTAAATTGGATCAAGGTCAGATACTTAAACAGGGGTTAGTTAGACAGGGAGAAGCAACATGGCTAAAAAATTTCTAAACGATGTTCCCGAAACTCGCTTTAACATAAAGCCGGGCCTGAAAACAGGAAGCGCCATGAATGTGAAGTTACCTCTACATCTTCTCTCCGCCAGGGATTGTGGTGTCCACCAGACATTTATTAACTATAGCCCCAGTAATTGGCCTTAATTTAAACCAAAACAACTTCACTAACGCCATGACTGAACCTGGAGCGATGGAAGAATTAACAAGAATGTCGTTACAGGAGAGGGGTTAACCTGCACGCCTGGGAAAGTCATTGGGCAAAACCGGATAAAAGTTTCAAAAGGGAAATTTTGATGTCTGCAAAGGAACATATTTCTTCATCTGCGGCTATGTCAACAATGATGGGATCAGGCGGCATTTATCAGTCGTTGTTTAAAAAAATACATCTGACGGTAGCTATCCATACTCCACTTTCCTGTCTGGCGAAATCTGCGGAGGATGTGGTTATGCATCAGCCAGACGTCCAGCACGTTAAGTCACGCTGGCACGGTCTCAGGTTTCTCAAATGCCAAAAGCAAAAACCTGACCGGGCGGTGGTGTAGTATGAAAATTCATCGACCACTATGGGCTGAGGGAACGTTCCTGTCCTCACAACAGTTTCAGCAGCAGGCCCGCTGGGAAACGTACAGTAACAACAGCATTGCACAGCTGGGTATCCGTCATCCATGGGGTGTGGCGAGAGTCGAGTTTGACAGAGAAGCGCTGGCGTTAGGGAAGTTAAAATTACGTACCCTGCGCCTGCGTTTTTCCGATGGCTCGTTGATCGACTCCGAAGTTTCCGATGCGCTGCCTCTGGCTTGTGATTTACATACTCTGGCGGTGGAAAATACGGCAATAGTTGTCCTGGCGTTACCGCTGGAACATGCGAATGGCGGTAATCTGGGACAGGAAAAGCATACTGAAAGACCCCTGCGTTATCGTCAGGAATGGCATAAAGTACAGGATATTTATGGCAGCGACAGTGAAGAAATGGCCGTTGAATGCCATGCGCTGTCATTGCGTTTCGCCCATGATAACAATCAGGATTACATCACCTGCCCGCTTGCACGTCTGACGCGGAATGGTCAGGGTAACTGGTCTCAGGATGAAAGCTACATCCCGCCGCTGCTTGCCCTCAGCGCACATATTGGTCTGGTGGAGCGACTGGATACGTTGCTGTTGCAGCTACAAGCGAAGTGCCGGCGTCTGATGGCCCTGCGCCGGGAAAGCAATCAGCGTATGGCGGACTTCGCGGTAGCGGATGTGTCCCTGTTCTGGTTACTCAATGCGTTGAACAGCGCTGAACCGGTTCTAAGTGATTTTTTACGGTATCCGAGCATCCATCCTGAACTCGTCTGGCGCGAACTGGCTCGTCTGGCCGGCGCGTTGCTGACCTTTTCCCTTGAACACAACGTGAGCGCCATTCCCGCATATGTCCATGATGCTCCAGCCTCCGTTTTTCCGCCGCTTTTTACCCTGCTCAGCGAACTGCTCGAAGCCAGCCTGCCGTCGCGGGTGATTGCGCTCGAGCTGGAATCCCTTCCCGGCAACCGCTGGAAAGCCGAACTTCACGATCCACGCCTGCGGGAAGAGGCGGATTTTTACCTTTCTGTTCGCTCCTCGCTGCCGACGCACGTCGTTCTGCAACAGTTACCACGGCTCTGCAAAATCGGGGCGCCGGATGACGTTACGTTGTTGGTTAATGTTGCGCTGAACGGTGTCCCTGTTGTTCCGCTGACGCAGGTTCCGGCTGCATTGCCATTACGGCTGGAGAATCAGTACTTTGCGCTGGATATGCAGAGCGCTCCGGCTAAAGCCATGCTGGATGCCGGGTGCTGCATGATTTACGCGCCGGGTACGCTGGGCGATCTGAAACCCGAGCTTTTTGCGGTACTGCGGTCATGACACAGGAACGGAAAATCGACATTGACGTACTACTTCGCGACACCTTTCTGACGGTGGTGGAACTGCGTCAGGGCACTTCTGCAAGACACGGACAGGAACTATATCGCCATTGTCTGCAGCAGGTGGAAGGGGTACGCGAGCGTCTGACAGCGGCCGGATTCAGCCAGCAGGACATAGAACATATCACTTACGCTCAGTGCGCGCTGCTGGACGAAACCGTTCTCAGCCGGGACGTGATAGATGATGGCCAGATGGTCTGGCTAAAAAACCCTCTCCAGTCGCATTTTTTCAATACCCTTCAGGCGGGCGAACTACTGTATGAGCGTATGAAGCGGTTTTTACAGGAGCCAGCCCCCACGCCGGCGGTCCTGACCTGTTTTCATCGCGTGCTGTTGCTGGGGTTTCGCGGGCGCTATCAGGACCCCGAATCTGATGAACGGCAGCATCTCATTGCGATGTTCAGCAAGCGGGTTGAGCCATTCAGGGTGCAAGAAGATTCGGCAGTGCTGAACGTGCCTTTGACCAGGCGTCAGCATTACCTGTGGCAGTCTCCTTTTTGCTGGCTGCTACTGCTAATGCTTGTGCTGGTTGGCGTCTGGTGGGGGTTGCATAGCTGGCTGAATGTACTGGTGGATGAACTGCTGCCAACAGGCAAGTCTTGAAGATGAGCCGGGTGAGTAACACGCTGAAACAGGCGCTTTTGCTGTGGAGCATGCTGCTGGTGCTGGCGCTATGGCTGGGATTCAATCAGGCCTCTACGGCGATGAAATTTGGCGTGACAGTGGCGCTTATCATCATCGCAGTAGGCCTGCTGGCGTGCTGGCGCGGAAAAAAAAGACAGACTGAGGCCGACAGCGCATGGCTGTCCCGATTGCCGCCCAAAACATATCGGCAGCCCGTAGTGCTGGTGTGCGGCGACGCGGCAGCATCGTTATTCACAGAAAACCCGCTGCGGCAGGTCGCGGGAGGGCTGTACCTGCACGTTGCGGATGAAGAGCAACTTATCAGACAGGCTGAAGTGCTGCTAGCTGACCGCCCCGCATGGGCTTCTCAGTTATGTGTGGCCTGCACGGTCGTGCCGGTTGTTCATCTGGATATGGCTGTTCTGGCGGGACGATTGCGACGCTTTGTCGGCGGTCTGGCGACAGTGCGCCGCAGGGCGGGCATAAAAGTGCCGCTGCTGCTGTGGAGCTGGCTGCCCGGCACAGGGCGAGAGGATGATCTACCGTGGTTTATCTGCGCCGGCGGCAAGGTTCAGGTGGTGACACCCGCCGGAGAAAGCTCTCCGACGGCATGGGCGGCACAGCCCGGAACCGATGGGAGCAGCCTGCGGCTTTGCCATCTTCTGCGGATGGAAAGCCTGATGCAGTGGCTCAATCAGATGGTGTTACCAGAGCTGAACGGGTATCCGCCGCTGGCGGCGGGCATGGGGCAGGCGCCATCGCTGCCTGCGCTGGAAGGCAATCTGTGGCAGACATGGACAACGGCAAAAACGGGACTGACGCCGGAGGCGATACCGAAGATCGGCGCATCTCCCCTGCCGTTCCCGGACATGATGCTGCCGCTGTTACCACGTCAATCAGGATTTACGCCAGTGCGCCGCGCCTGCGTGGCGGCGCTGCTGATGACCACCGTGGCAGGAGTGGCTGCGCTCTGTCTGTCAGCAACCGCAAACCGCAGCCTGCTGCTGCAGGTGAGCGACGATCTACATAAATATGATGCCGTTCCGGCAGACAACGACGCCGCTAAAGCCCACCACCTGTCGGTCCTGAAGGACGATGCAAATATTCTGGATAGCTATTTTCGCGAAGGGGAGCCATTACGTCTCAGTCTGGGCTTATATCCCGGCGAACGGCTACGCCAGCCGGTATGGCGGGTTATTCGCGATTACCGTCCACCTGAGAAAAAAAGGGATGTAGCAGACGCATTACCGGTACAGAGCGTGCGTCTCGACAGCATGGCGTTGTTTGACGTCGGACAGGCCCGTCTGAAAGACGGCTCGACAAAAGTGCTGATTAACGCGCTGGTAAATATCAGGGCAAGGCCGGGCTGGCTGATTGTGGTCACCGGATATACCGATACCACCGGCAATAAAAAAGCCAATCAGCAATTGTCGCTGCGACGCGCGGAAGCCGTGCGCGACTGGATGCTACAGACCAGCGACATTCCGGCCACCTGTTTTGCCGTACAGGGGCTGGGCGAAAGCCATCCTGCGGCAACTAACGATACGCCGGAAGGCAGGGCCGCTAACCGGCGCGTCGAAATCAGTCTGGTTCCCCGCACTGACGCCTGTCAGGACGTGAAACAGAACATGCTGCCAGAACCGGCGTTATCTCAGTTAAATCCACAAGGAGTTTCAGCCATCTAACCATGGCCGGCAGGAAGCCTTCTGCTTTTTTGGCACGGGTTCGATATGCGGCTCGCTGAATATCGGTGGTACCGGTACCGAGCAACCGCTATTCACAATTTAGCCTGATGTAAACCTGATGGGCACGAGGTCATGGCTATGGGCGGTAGCGTGCCTGAACAGGGCCCCGCAAGAGGAAATTCTGTGGAATTTGTTACGAAATAAGGAAGCCCACGATGGATGTACAGAACTTCGACCACTCACACCACGCGTTAAAAATCCGCGGCCTGAGCAGCGGCGTGGACGTACTGTCCTTTGAAGGCAAGGAGCAATTAAGCGCCCCGTTCCGCTATGACATTCAGTTTACCAGCAGCGATAAGTTTATTGCGCCGGAGTCGGTACTGATGCAGGACGGGGCATTCAGCCTGACCGCCCCGCCGGTGCAAGGGATACCGACGCAGACTCCCCTGCGTACCTTGTACGGGGTGATCACCGGATTTAAGCAATTGTCTTCCTCACGGGACGAGGCGCGGTATGAGGTGCGGCTGGAGCCCCGTCTGGCGCTACTGTCCCGCAGTCATCAGAACGCGATTTATCAGAACCAGACGGTGCCGCAAATCGTGGAGAAAATACTCCGCGAGCGGCATGAGATGCGCGGTCAGGACTTTGTGTTTAACCTGAAAAGCGACTACCCGTCACGCGAGCAGGTCATGCAGTACGACGAAGACGATGTGACATTCATCTCACGGCTGCTGTCGGAGGTGGGTATCTGGTTCCGGTTCAGTACCGACGCCCGACTGAAAATCGGGGTTATCGAGTTTTACGACGACCAGAGTGGCTATGAGCGCGGCCTGACGCTGCCGCTGCGTCACCCTTCGGGGATGAGCGACAGCGGAACCGAAGCAGTGTGGGGTCTGAACACGGCCTACAGCGTGGTATCGAGGTCCGTCACGACGCGGGATTACAACTACCGTGAAGCGATGGCGGAGATGACAACAGGCCAGTTTGACGTAACAGGCGGGGATAACACCACCTACGGTGAAGCCTATCATTACGCTGACAATTTTCTGAAAACGGGTGACAAAGCGACGCCGGAGAGTGGTGCATTCTATGCGCGTATCCGCCACGAACGCTACCTGAACGGACGCGCCATCCTGAAGGGACAGAGCACCAGTTCTCTGCTGATGCCGGGGCTGGAGATAAAGGTCGAGGGTAATGATGCGCCAGAGGTATTCCGCAAGGGCATTCTGATAACCGGGATTACCGCCAGCGCAGCACGAGACCGCAGCTACGAACTGACATTCACNGCCATCCCCTATTCCGAACGCTACGGCTACCGCCCTCCTCTCATTCGCAGGCCTGTGATGGCAGGGACACTCCCGGCGCGGGTGACCAGCACCACGGCAAATGATGTCTACGCTCATATCGACAAAGACGGGCGCTATCGAGTGAACCTGGACTTTGACCGGGATACGTGGAAGCCGGGTTTCGAGAGCCTGTGGGTACGGCAGTCACGCCCCTATGCGGGAGATACTTACGGTCTGCACCTGCCGCTGCTGGCGGGAACCGAGGTTAGCATCGCGTTTGAGGATGGCAACCCGGACAGGCCATATATCGCCGGGGTGAAACACGACTCGGCGCACACCGACCATGTGACCATCCAGAACTATAAGCGCAANGTGCTGCGCACCCCGGCGAANAACAAAATCCGGCTGGACGATGAGCGGGGTAAGGAGCACATCAAGGTTAGCACAGAGTACGGCGGAAAGAGCCAGCTGAACCTGGGACATCTGGTGGATGCTGGGAAGCAGCAGCGCGGTGAGGGTTTCGAACTGCGCACCGATATGTGGGGTGCGATAAGAGCGAAAAAAGGTGTCTTTATCAGCGCNGATGCGCAGGNAAAGGCGCAGGGGCAGGTACTGGATATGCAGGCAGCAATAACGCAACTGGAAAATGCGTTATCGATAGCAAAAAGTCTGTCACAGGCGGCGGAGGTGGCGAAGGCGCATGGTGCGGATCTTGATGGGCATACGTCGCTGAACGGCGCGCTGTCGGAGCTTGTAAAGGCAGGGATAGTGCTGAGCGCGCCGGAAGGCGTGGGGATTGTAAGTCCACAGGGCGTCAGACTGGGTTCGGGAGAGAGCAGTATAGGGCTGATGGCGGGAACAAATATTGATGCAGGGGCGATGGAGAAGGTGACTGTCTCGGCGGGAGACGCGGTGAGTGTATTTGCGCGCAAGGGAGGGATAAAGCTGTACGCAAACCAGGGAAAAGTTGAAGTGGAGGCTCAGAACGAGAGAATGCGGCTGACATCGCGCCATGGGATGAAGATAAGCAGTACGGAAGATGTGGTGGAGATAGAGGCAGAGAAGGAACTTGTGCTGAAATGCGGCAAGGCGTACATCAGGCTGAGCGGCGGCGGGGTGGAGGTAGGAGGACCGAAGAATATCCTGTTGAAATCAGCGAATGTGCAGAAGATGAGTAAAGCGCAGTTGCCGGTTGAGATGCCTGTGCTGCCGGGAAAAGGTAATTACGATCTGTCGCTGGATCTGCGGGACTGGGATGGTATTCCCATTGGTGGCGCGAAGTACACAATCGCTTTTGAGTCAGGGGCTGTATTGTCGGGCATGTTAGATGATAAAGGGTACGCACTGCATACCAATGTCCTCCCCGAATCAGCAACGGTGGAATACGAATTTCCAGAGCCGGAACCGGACAAACCTTGGGATCCCTATTCGTCCCTGCTTGCCTCAGTAGATGCTGAATTAGGGGCGGATGGACAGGGAGCATAATAATGGATACAGACACTGATTTAGACAGAGCGCTGGCTTTTTATCAGCCGCCACCAGAAAGCTGGTATTCTGGCATACATAAGAAAATTGAAGCGACCGGGCAGTGGATTTGGGAAACCATTCAGGGGGATTTTAACGATAACCAGAGTACCGGGCAGGTAGTAACAGGTACTGTTATTTCTATGATCCCTCTGGTGGATCAGATTTGCGATGTCCGTGATCTGGTTGCTAACTGCATGAAAATAAAGGAAGGAAACGATAAAAAAACAGATACCACCTGGGCATGGGTGGCAATGATCCTCACTCTGGTTGGTCTTATTCCAGTTGCGGGTTCCCTGATTAAAGGGATTTTCAAAGTGCTATTTAATTCGATAAGAAAAGCTGCTCTTGCTGGGAAGATAACCTTAAAAGCTATTGATGCTGCTGTCTCGTTATTTAACAGATTCATTGATATGACCGTAGTGCAGGCCACAATGAAATATATGAAGATTTATAACCCCTACCAATATGCCGAGAAGCAGGTCAGAGAGCTGATTGCGCAGCTAAATGTGTCCGTGCTGTTGACGAAATTTGATGAATTAATGGAAGTCACTGGAAGCCTGCTGGATAAAGCCAAATCTTGGGGGCCGGAATCTATTCGCCAGCCGATTGAGACGACCTGGAANTTGCTGGTTTCTATTCGTAGTCAGGCCAATACTATGCTGGAGAAGGCACTGGCTCCGCTGAATGAGACACTGGAAAAGCTGGCCGCGCGTCTACGACAGGAAGGCGATAATTATTATAAGGCGCATACTGGCGCTAATCCGCATCGCCCGACTCGTCTTAAAGATGCAGAAGAGGCTGAGTTATTGGTTCATAATAAGCCGGACTGGGTGGATGTGGGGGTAACTGAGAAATATCCAGGGTTGAAACAGGCGAGCGCAGAACAGAAGAGTCTGATGCGACTGGAAAAGGATAAGGAAGGCTGGCCTGCTTTGTCGGAAGATAATATAAAAAGCTTTCATCAAATGCGTTATGTTGAGCTGCCACAGAATGAAAAATTGTACCGTGTATTGGATCCTGCCAGTAGTGATAACAGTTTTTGCTGGATGCGTGAGGCTGAGTTTATGGCTCTGAAAAGCAAATCGCAGTGGCGGCGACGTTTTGCGGTATGGAAGAGCTGGAATGAAAATGGCGAATATGTTGTGTATACCGTCCCGCCAGGCACCACAATGAAAGTCTGGGAAGGTCCCGCTGCCTCACAGTCGCGTAGTGTGACTGATAATGGTAAAAATGTGGACATAGTGTTGGAAGGTGGGGGAATTCAGATAGTGATAGACCCGGCCGATCTGAATCTGAATTATCTGGGGAAACGTCAGCACACAGGGTGGGGATATAGGGATTTTTCTGATGAAGTGGATATGTATATCGGCATTCCCCAGTTGCAAACTAAAATTTTCGTGCCTGAAGAGTGATAACCACAGGAAAGATTGATAAATAAAGAAGGAGGTAATATGGCGATATTGCACCCCCAAGAGTGCTGGCTGCTAGAGCGAGCAATGTCGGTGGAATATTATCGGAAGCGTTATGAGGCGTGGCGGGCATTGGTTGAGTTATGTGAGTATCAGGTGGCTGAATGGGCAAAAAGCATGCCTCTGGATATCCGTCGGCGCCCGCTGTATGAACAGATTGATGCTGTCTGGGGGGGGCGGGTACTGCCCAATATTCGCGGTACATTAAAGTCGGTACATTATGATTTTCTACAGCGTCAGCAAAACGATCCAAATGCACTGCATTCTGGGGGAAATATCAGTAGTGATCGGCGGGGGTTGATAGATTATTTCCCGAACTGGATGCCTGATGTAGCTCAGAAGCAATATCAGAAACTACTCTGGCGGGCGGGGTTCTATGATGATCTGATAAAAGACACTTCGACGGGTTATTGGTACGAAGGTTCGCTGACTTATTACTATGAAGAGAGTCTTTATGGTCCACTGGCGCTACCTATGCAACTGCCACTCTATGAACTGGATCACAGCGTGTATCTCCGGGAAGGCGATCCGGTGACGATTGACGGTTTGTACCTGCCGGATCTGCTTGATGCGGGGGCGCGCCTGATGTATCTGAGGGAGAATATTCCTGATGCATGGCAGGGACGTGTGCGAACTCAGTATGTCAATGATGTTGGTCAGCAGGAGTATTACTGGGAGGAAGGGGCATGGACAAAAACCAACTGGATACGGATACGGCGGGTGAAAAACCGGTTTATCAACGTGCCGCTGGAAGGCTTTTTCCCGCGGGGAACCCCGGAGGAGCTTTACAACTGGCCGCAACGTCAGCAACAGTACATCACGGAACAGCAGCGGATAAGCGCGTCCAGCGGCGAACCCTGTCCACACGGCGGTGAATGGTCGATTTTTGTGGAGGACAAACCGGTCACGGTAACGCTGGAGCAGGGGGAACTGATGCCGGAATGGGAAGACAGAACAATGGAGGAGGAGCATAAACAAGGCGAAAAGTTTCATGTTTTGTGGTCCCTGATGGCGCGACACGACGGCGGCCCGGTGTGGGTTTCTGAAGCGGGATAACGTCCGTCAGAAAGAAATGGCAGGCGGGGATAAAAACGCGGAAAGAAATAATGTCCCCTACACTCACTGGGGACATAAAAGGATTTTATTCTGACAGGAGAAAGCGTAATGCTGAAATCATTATTGACAGGATTGTTCTTTATATATTTTCTAGCAGGCAATGCATATGCCGAGGATTATAATGATATTTTCTGGGGCATGTTAAAAAAAGAAAATCAGGAGATTGTTTTTGTCCGTTGCGACAGTCCGCCATTAAAAATGAAAATAGTCAGAACCGCAGATGCTAATCAAGAAAATATAGAAAAGGCGTACCAGACGTTTAATCAGAGTAAAGGCCAGTCGATGTATTTTGCGTTTATCGGAAACGTCAAAGATACCGGGAATGGCAATTATGTATTTAATATGTATGACGTGATGGAGACGAAAACGGGGCGCTGTAATCTGACAGATGCGCTCAATAACTGGAATGTGTCACAGTGACATTTAGCGTAACGTATTTTTCCGTTTAATCACGCCACCTGATAAAGATAAAATCATGTTCAAACGGTGGTGAAGCTGTTTATTTCGAGTTGAATGAAGTTGGCTTTAATGAATTCATTTTCAAAAATCATACTTCAGGCGCTATCAATGATGAAAGATGGAAGCTACATGTGGGCGGAAACTGGTTTTTATAGATCGCAAGNTAAATATGACTGGTGAAGTTGAGCATATTTACATTCTTAAATAGCTCACTGCTAATACCTTCCACCGATTGATGACTTATTTTTATTAAATGGATAAACTTTATGGCATGGAAAAGAAAACATATTGAAGAGCCAGATAGGCCACTGAAAATACCTCTTTATAAATGGCTTCTCACCTTCCTTATTCTTAGTGCGTTTTTATTGCTACTCTTTTATCTCTTTCGTGATGAAATCATTAGAGATAATGTTACTTTATTAATCTTGTTTTCTCCTCTAACCCTGTGTCTTTTCCTCTTCTGTTTACAAATATATTTTTATGCCAGAGCCATGCAAAATTATACGGTAATAATGCATAACATCAATAATATCAACACAGAATGGGAAAAATGGGGAGGCCGTTATGTCTCTGTACTGGGCAGTAAACTTTTCCTTCCCGGTGAAGTGGATGGATCGTCACTATCAGATAATCAATCAGAGGTAATGTATGGTCTAGCCGTGAGGATTGATTATTTTAGATGGGAAACTAATGACTGGTTTTCTTTCTTTACTCTTCTTATTAATGAAAATGATATTTTTAATCTTCCCGTTCGGATTGCAAAAGAGTTTATTATCCTTACGGACTGTAATGAAAGAGAATATACCCGTATGGAGGCCGATTTTTCCAGAGTGCTGGCGGAGATGAACATCATGTTGCCGTCCGGATCTATCCGTCTTGTTCCTTCTCTTTTATTTGAACAACTTGACGCCTGGCTGAAAGTGACAGAAGAAAAAATATATATTGTTCTGGTTTTACAGCTTAACGGCAAAGAAAATTATTCAGATGGCATAGTTTCCTTTTTATTCGCAGCAGATGATGTAGTAAAAAAATATCAACTGGATGAAAAAGCCAGAATTTTTCGTCCGATGGTTGTGGTAGCCGATCGTTTTGATAAAGATCTGGATATTTTTATTGATACGCAAAAAATAGCCAGAAATGCCACAGGACTGACAGGGGACTGCGCTGGTCTGTTACCCGTCAGCGGTAGTATTCTTCAATGCTTCAACGAAAAAGAAGGGAAATTACAAGTTGATAATATCCACGTAATGGAAAGCCTCAGTGGTCTACCCGGATTGAATTCGGTCTGGTTAACTGCGGCGTTAGCAGTCTCGGCGGCGTCTTATCAAAAATCAGATTATCTGATGATGGCCAGATATGAAGACGACTGGATAATTACTACTGTCCACCCGGTGGAGGCTTCATGAAATCTGCAAACAATAAGTTAACGATTATTGCAGACGTATTGCTGCTCCTGCTTTTTGCGGCTGTATTGGGTTTTATTATCTGGCGTTTTGGTGATCTTTTTGGATTAACCGGGTATAAAAATAAGTTTTATATATGGCTGGCTGGCATAATGTCGTTTATTTTTNTGCGGGCATCCTGGTATTTTTCCCGTTTATANAGGGTTCGCAGGGAACGGCGGCAGTCTGAGGAACAGGGGGAATACCCGGAAAAAGAAATTCGTTATGAACCTGGGCAAAGAACATCTTTGTATTCTGAACTATTTTTTCATCTTCGCGACCGTTACGGTCTGTTCTGGCAGCGTCAGGTCCGTCTGCTGCTGGTGACGGGCGAGCCTGAGCAGGTGGAAGCCATCGCGCCGGGGCTGACAGAGCAGCGCTGGCAGGAAGGCGACCATACGGTGTTGATATATGGCGGCAAGGCGTCGGCAGAGCCGGATACCACCCTGCTGGCCTCCCTGAAAAAACTGCGCCGCTTCCGCCCGCTGGACGGTATTATCTGGCCGCTGACGGAGAAACAGAGTTCCCAGACGGCGCAACTGGATAAGGGCTGGCGCGAACTGGGTAATGGTGGAAAATTGCTTGGCTTTCAGGCTCCGCTGTATCTGTGGCAGGTCTGTGATGACGGAGGTTATCAGGCCGGGCGCACACTACAAAGCGTCGGCTGCCTGCTGCCGGAGCGAAGCACACCGGAACAACTGGCTACACAACTGGAAGCACAGACCCCGCAACTGACGGAACAGGGAATGTCGCAGTTGCTGACCAATAACCGGCACGATTTTCTGTTGCGTCTTGCCCACACACTTACAGAGCGCGGCATCGCTCACTGGCAAACCGTCCTGAAGCCCTTGCTGGCAGGCGGCGCATTCCCTTCTCTGCACCTGCGCGGCCTGATGTTCAGCCCTCCACTGGCCGCCGTGCCGGAAGCGGCTCCCCACGCGTGGCTGTCATCGCTGGTGTGGGCGGGCGTTACTGGCGACAATGCAAAAGGCCGCACCGTGGGCTTTCCGTGGCTGCGCACCGCGCTGATGGCCTGCTTCTGCGTGCTGGCGATATGGTGGACCGGAATGATGACCTCGTTCTTTGCCAACCGCGCCCTGATTCAGGAAACCGGGACGCACACAGCGCGGGCCATCAATACCCGACTGCCGCTGGCAGAGCAACTGGTTGCGCTGCACACCTTGCAGGGCGAGCTCGAGCGTCTGCAGTATCGTATCCGCCACGGTACGCCGTGGTATCAGCGTTTCGGTCTGGAGCGTAATGCTCAGTTGCTGAACACGGCGTTCCCCGGCTATGCGCAGGCGGCAAACCGACTGGTACGCGATGTAGCGGTCGCCCACCTGCAGCAGCAACTGAACGCCTTTGTCGCCCTGTCTCCGAACAGTCCGCAACGCACCGCAACGGGAGAACTGCGTTATAAGCAACTGAAGGCGCTGCTGATGACGTCCCGTCCCGAAAAAGCCGACGCCGCCTTTTTCAGTACCACGCTGAAGGCAGATAACCTGCGCTATGCAGATGTAACGGAAGGTACCCGGCAAAGCGTGCTGCCGTCGCTGCTGACCTTCTGGATGGCGAATCTGCCGGAGCATCCACAGTGGAAAATCGCCCCGCAGCCGGAACTGGTCGGCGCGGTACGCAAAATTCTGCTGCGCCAGATTGGGGTGCGCAATGCGGAAAATACCCTCTATCAGAACGTCCTGAAACAGGTCTGCCGCAACTACGCCGATATGACGCTGGCGGATATGACCGGCGACACGCAGGCCGGCTCGTTGTTTGGTACTGAGCAAACGGTGCCGGGAATGTTCACCCGCCAGGCATGGGAAGGTCAGGTTAAGGAGGCCATAGAGCAGGTGGCGACGGCCCGACGTGAGGAAATCGACTGGGTACTCAGCGACCGTCAACAGGACGCTTCCGCCGATATTTCGCCGGAAGCCCTGCGTACCCGCCTGATGGAACGTTACTTCACCGACTTCGCCGGAAGCTGGCTGACATTCCTCAATAGCATTCGCTGGAAGAAAGAGGACTCGCTGTCCGGCGTGCTGGACCAACTGACGCTGATGGCCGATGCCCGCCAGTCGCCGCTGATTGCGCTCACGGATACGGTGGCATGGCAGGCGGCGGCAGGAAGGGAAAGCCGTAGTCTGTCAGACTCGCTGACACAATCAGCAAAAGAGTTGTTTAGCGGTAAAGAAAAAACACCGCAGAACACCCGTGCCGCCCGTGAAGAAGAAGCACCAACGGGACCGATGGACAAAACCTTTGCCCCGCTGCTGCGGCTGACCGGTGATAAAGCCGGAGGCACTGGCGACAGCCAGCTCAGTCTGCAAACTTACCTCACCCGCGTGACCCGCGTGCGCCTCAAGCTGCAACAGGTCACCAACGCCCCGGACCCGCAGGAGATGACGCAGCAGCTGGCGCAGACGGTATTGCAGGGCAAAACCGTCGACCTCACCGATACCCGAGATTATGGCCGTCTGATAGCCGCCAGTCTGGGCGAGGAATGGAGCGGCTTCGGCCAGTCGCTGTTTGTTCGTCCGGTGGAGCAGGCGTGGCGGCAGGTGCTGACGCCCGCAGCGGACAGTCTGAACCGGCAGTGGCAGCGGGCCATTGTCAGCCACTGGAATCAGGATTTCGCCGGGCGTTATCCGTTTAAGAACACTCCGAACGACGCCTCTCTCCCCCTGCTGGCTAAATATCTGCGCGATGACGGACGTATAAGTCAGTTTATCGCTACCAACCTTGCAGGCGTTCTGGAACGCGAAGGTCGTTATTGGGTGGCTGACACCATGAACACGCAGGGACTGACGGTCAACCCGGCGTTTTTACGCGCCCTGAATCGCCTGCGCGATGTGGCCGACACAGCCTTTGCCAGCGGCGATGCCGGGGTACATTTTGAACTGATGGCAAAACCGGCACGTGACGTGATGAAAACGCATCTGGTGATTGACGGCCAGCAACTGGAATATTTCAACCAGAAAGAACGCTGGCAGCGTTTCAGCTGGCCGGATGAGCAGTGGCAGCCCGGCGCATCGCTGAGCTGGACCAGTACGCAGAATATGGAACGTATTCTGGCCGACTTCCGGGGAAGCTGGAGCTTTATTCGTCTGCTGGAACAGGCGCAGGTCACACAGCTGGACAGCAGCAGCTTTATGCTGCAGTGGCAAGCGCCGGACGGTCTGCCGCTGCATTACCTGATGCGCGTCGAACAGGGTAAAGGGCCGTTGGCGCTGCTGGCGTTGAAAAACTTCCGCCTGCCGGGACAGGTGTTTCTGACCGGGAAAGCCATAAGTGATGCAGAAGAATACAGGGACAACGCAGATGAGTGAGTTACTGCAACAGTTAACCCGGAATTGTTTCTCTGACCGGGATGCGACGGCCGTCGCACAGGAGCAGGCTGCACTGTGGCAGAGCTGGCTGCTGCCGGTGACGGAGGATTCGCCGGTGGGTGAAGACCCCGGCTATCATGACGATTTTTTGCTGATGCGCGACGAAATGAACAAATCCACCGCGCAGGGGCTGACGCTGACGCAGTGGGAATCGGAACTGCTGTTTGAGGTAAAAACGCGGCAACTGAAGCTGTTGCGCCTGCGGGCGCACCGCCACGCGGACAAAGCGGCGCTTGCCCGGAAAATGGGAAACCTGCTGGGAACGCTGGTGGTAATGGATCCGGCACGGGCGGCGGTACTGTGCGACACGCAGCATAAGGACTGATGGCGTTTATCAGAAGGACTAATACCTGCTGTCTGTGATCAAGGGCTTAGGGGGACTAAGAGGGAAGGAGTTATGGCGCGAAGGCTGGCAAGACTGGGAGATAAAACGACATACGGCTATGTGGCAAGCGCTACGTCATCGATCATAGACGGCAAAAAACTGGCGCTGAATGGCGACAGGGCGTGGTGTAACAAGTGCAAAGGGATGTTCGGGATTGTCGGCACGGCGCGTGGGTGGTCTGAGGATTCGCTCTTTGTCGGTAACGGCGACCGTGTGGCGTGTAAATGCGCGAACAATCAGGTGATTGCCACTTCGGATTTGTTTGATGAATGAGGTGGCACGGAAAACCATACCACATCAGGCAAGACGAATAATCTTACCGCAGCAAGTACAAAGCCGCAGAATAAAAAATACAGCCATCAGATAAAACTTTTAACGAAAGAGGATGACGTTGGTTTAGAGGGTATCCCTTATGTATTCATTCTGAGTGATAGTACCTTCAGAAAAGGGAAAACGAATCCGAACCGGGAAACGGAGCGAATTTATACGGATGCGGCGGAGAAGGTTACGGTGTTAGTTGGTAAGCTGGCGTATTCTTGGGAAAAAAGAGGCGGCAACTTCGGTTCATTAAAGGAGATAAATGAAAGAAAAATTGAACTGATGACAGCTGAGCAGGAGCCGGTTGAAAATGTTCAGTGGGTTACTGGCCGGGATTATATTGTGGTGGTGGCCGCAAGGACGAAATTTAAAGATTCTATGGGGAATCAGTATCGTTTTGTAAACTGCGGATTAAGACAGCTACGGCTTTTTCCTGAAGTGAATAAAGATAATTATTCTATACAGCGTATTTTCCTGATGTTTCAGCAGGGATATGTGGAGAAAGGCATTGAATTAATTAATGAATATGTTGAAGAATTAAGTGGTCGCGTGGTTTATGTGAAAGACAAGGCTGAATTTATTAAATTCCTGAACAGCTGAAAAGACAAGAACAGAGTAATTAAGGAGATGGTTATTCTGTGTCACGGAATTATCGACACTGCANCATTTGATTATCATCATGAAAATAAAGGAAAGGAAAAGACCGGTGAGTTTAAATCCAGAGATGTCGTTGACGTTCAGGAGGCTGTCTTTGATTATGATGCCGTTGTCACAACCTATGCCTGCCGGGCCGGTATTTCTGTTGATGGAAAAGACCTGACCGGAATGGATGCCGGACAGGAAAACAGTCCGGCACAAAAGATGGCGGATTGCTGGGACGTGAGTGTCAGAGCGTTTGAAATGCGGTCGGATTATTCATCGATTTACGGAACGAAAAAAGAAATACGTGCAGCAGAAAATTATGAAGATGTTATTGAAGAATACGAGGAAAGCCTGAGTGGATATAATAAGAAAAAGGCGAATGGTGATGTCGATATTACGCCGCCCCAGAAACCCGAAAATTATGATGAGATGTCAAAACGCTATGATGATGTCACAGCGAGAGATGCTAACGCTAAACGCGGTGCTGGTCCAATTGCGCCAAATGGTGCGTGGCGTATGCCGGGAACCGGGGATAGCCCAGAGGGGCTGAAAGAAGGATTACAGACCTATCAACCCGGAGAGTGGACATTGTGAACTCTTTAAAAATGAAGGGATATTACTTTCTGGTTGTTCTTTTGCTGACAGCCTTATGTGGTGGAGGATATGTTATGTATCAACAGCAATACAGAATGGCGGTGCATGTGACACCGGAGAGTGAAAACGATCCGGAGTGGCCGTCGAAAAAGAAGTGGTTTGATGCCAGTGAATGGTTAAGTACTCCACAGTATATAAAAATCAATGATTTTTATGTGATAAATACCCGCTATGTTCCAATGGGTGATCTTAACAGCGATCAGATAATATTTTATCTAAAGAAAGGTATTAATGGTTCAGAAAAAAGATTTTCAGAGTTATCTGTATTATCTGATCTGGATAATCAAGAGTTTCGGGAACTAATGAAAGATAAGCTATCCTCTGAATATCTCGAAACTCAGTTTGACAAAGAGACCTTAACGCCAACTATTGATTTCTTTCTTATCTATTTTATCTTCAATAATAAGAGGTATGAGGTGCCGATCCGTAGGGAGTATTCGGGGAATAAATATCATTATTGGGTATTAGAGGGTTCGGTGAAAAAAGCCGGATACTGGCATGAAAGATTTCCCGCCTCATATTCATACAGAAAGTATCTGAATAAGTAAAAAATTAAATAAACGCAACCGTAAAAAACATGATTTAATTATTATATATTGATAATTGCTCGCGATATATTTTTCGTAAAATAATATCAACATCGGTTTTACATCTGAAGACTTGCACTATATTTACTTTTAATGAAAGGAGAATAACTCCTGCTTATGGACGACCTGACCCAACGCTATTACGAAGCNGAAATGCGCTACCTGCGTGANGCGGGTAAAGAGTTTGCACAAGCGTATCCTGATCGCGCCGCTATGCTNAATCTNGATAANCCNGGCGCNCGCGANCCNTATGTNGAACGNCTNTTCGAAGGNTTNGCCTTNCTGATGGGCCGNCTGCGNGAAAANCTGGATGANGATCTNCCNGAACTGACNGANGGGCTGGTGAGNCTNCTGTGGCCTCATTATCTGCGTACAATCCCGTCGCTGTCGGTGGTGGAACTGTTAACCGATCATCGGCAAATGAAGCAGAGCGAAACACTGAGTGATTTTCAGGTGCTCTCGAGGCCCGTCGGCGAACACCGGACACGTTGCTGCTACAGCGCCACGCGGGATATCACCCTGCTTCCGCTGGCTTTACCAGAGGTGTCGTTACAGTACGAACAGGATGGACGCTCGGTTATCCGTCTGCGCTTTGAGTGCAGCCCGCTGGCTGGCGACGGGTCACAGATTGATTTATCGAGACTGCCGCTCTATCTCAATGCGGACAGTCCGCTGGCTTGTGCATTACACCGGGCGCTGACGCTGGGGGTGCAGCAAATCTGGTTTCGCCTGCCGGGGGAGGAACGTCGGACACTGGACGGCTATTTTTCCCCGATGGGGTTCGGTAAGGACGATCCGCTCTGGCCAAAAGGCGAATCGGCCTTCAGCGGCTACCAACTGCTGCTGGAGTATTTCACCTTCCGCGAGAAGTTTATGTTTGTCGCCCTCAACGGGCTGGAGAATGTGGTCTGGCCGGCAGGAATGAGTGGATTCGAAATTGACGTGGTGCTCGCGGAAAGCTGGTCTCACGATCTGCCGTTCAGCACCGAAAATATCCGCCTGCACTGCGTACCGGTGATCAACCTGTTCCCGCTGGAAGCCGATCCACTGCATCTTTCTCCGCTGGAAAATGAATACTTGCTGCGCCCCATGCGTATTCAGGACGGGCATACGGAAATTTACTCCGTCGATAATATTATTTCTTCGCGACACACCGGCAGTCAGGCATATGTGCCCTTTTCCAGTTTTCGCCACCGGGGCGGGATGTTGCGTCACGATTCGCCGGAACGTTATTACCATACGCGGGTAAAACGCGGCCCTTCCGGTTTGCATGATACCTGGCTGATCCTTGGGGGCGACGCATTCGATATCGACCGCCTGCTGGAAGACGAAACCCTGTCCCTGAGCCTGACCGGCACCAACGGTCAGCTTCCGCGTAAAGCGCTGCAGAGCACGGTGCTGGACACCCCCGTCTACGCCACGCAGCATACACTGCGGGTGCGCAACCTGTGCGCGCCGACGCAGCCCTGTTATCCCCCGGCGCGTGACCGTTTCCACTGGCGGGTTCTCAGCCACTTAGGCTCCAACTTCCTGTCAATGATGGACAACGCCGAAATCTTGCGCGGCACGCTGGCGCTGTACGACTGGACGGAAAGCGAAATGAACCGACGCCGTCTGGAGGCAATCGTTGACGTTCAGCATCACCTGATTCAGCGTTTTGAAAAAGGTTTTCTACTGCGCGGCGTGGATATTCAGGTCACGCTGGACAGCAACGGTTTCGCCGGCGAAGGCGATATCACCCTGTTTGGCNAACTGCTGCACCGCTTTTTCGCCCTGTATGCCGACATCCACTTATTTACTCAGTTGACGCTGATTCTGCAACCTACAGGAAAATGTTTGCAATGGACAGAACACCACAGCCAGCGCGTACCGGGCTGACGGAAAGGCTTGCTCCGGACATTAACCGAATTAACTTTTACCGTTTCTGCCAGCTTCTTGAACAAAGCCAACCACAGACGCCACTGCTGGGGAGCACAACCAATCCGGCAGACGATCCTGTCCGTTTTCGTCCACATCCGGGGATGGGGTTCCCGGTAAGCGAACTAAAAAGCGTCGAACAGGATTTGGATCATCCTGACGCGCCACCCACGGTGCGCACCACGTTTCTGGGGCTGTACGGTGTGGATTCACCGCTGCCGACAGCCTATCTCGACTACATCGCGCAGCGCCGGGACGGCCATGAAGCGATGATGGCGTTTCTGGACATTTTTAACCATCGCTTTATCACTCAGTACTATCGTATCTGGCGCAAATATAATTACCTTACGTCGTTTGAACCGGGAGCCGTGGATAATATTTCCCGCTGCCTGCTGGGGTTGATTGGTCTGGGCATTCCCGGCAGCGAAAATCATATCGCCACGCCGGTCTCGCGTTTTCTGGCATTACTCAGCGTGATGCGTCTGCCGACGCGTACAGCAGAAGGCATAACGGCGCTGGTCAGATTACTGGCCCCCCAGACGCAAGCGACAGTTATCCCGCACGATCCACAACAAATTGTCCTGCCTGAACCTGCGGGTTTATCAAAAAGATCACGTATTTGCCTGAAAACTCGGGCACTGCTGGGCAACACCGGCACTGACGTTAACAGCCAGTTACTGATGAAGCTGTATACCGAAGACGACGGAGAGGCACGCGGCTGGCTGCCGGGCGGGCAACTACATACCGACCTGCTGGTGCTGTTGCGTGTCTATCTGGGCTGGCGCTACCAGGCCCGCCTGCAACTGACCTTGCCCGTCAGTCTGCTGCCTCCGGCACAGTTAGGAAATCAGCGCGTTCAGGTAAGCCGAACGGGCGTGCTGCGGGCGTCTTTTGCTGCCCCAGTCGCCGGTACGGTCACGGTCAGTCTCGGGCGTTATCAGGGACTCATGCCCACATCATCCACCCGCGACAGGGAGAGTGTTACTCATGTTTCTTACACCCTATAAACGACATGCAATCAGCGTACTTGCCGCCGTGACGCTGCTGAGCGGCTGCGGTCTGACTCAGAGAGTGACTGACGGCACTAAAGAAGTGGCATCGGCGATTTTCTACAAGCAGATCAAAACGCTGCATCTCGATTTTGTATCGCGCAGCGCGCTGAATACAGATGCGCAAGACACACCGCTTTCCACGATGATCCATGTCTGGCAACTGAAAACACGTGAGCGTTTTGACGAGGCCAACTATGACACGCTGCTTATGCAGGAAGAAAAAACGCTGAAATCAGATGTACTGGCCAAACATACCGTCTGGATGAAGCCAGCGGGTGCGGTTTCCCTGAATGTCCCTCTGGATAAAGAGACCCAGTTTATCGCCATCGTTGGTCAGTTTTATCACCCCGATGAACAAAGCAACAGTTGGCGATTGGTACTCAAAAGGGATGAACTGGAAGCTGACAGGCCCCGCACCATAGAGCTGATGAGAAGCGATCTCCGCCTGCTCCCCCTTCAGGATAAGTAACCGATGGCAGCATCTTCTTTATTTGAAATGCTGACTTTCAGCTTCAGTGGCGAGCTGCCGCTGGAGCAGGTCAGCGAGCGGGATCAGCTTATTCTCTCCGTTATGGACAACATGCAGCGCATCATCAACTGCCGGGCAGGAACGCTGGCGCATTTACCGGATTATGGTTTGCCGGACCTCAGCATGATTCATCAGGGAATGACCGCGGGTATTCATGGTTTGATACACCAGATAGAAGAGACGTTACTGCGCTACGAACCCCGCCTGAGCCAGTTGCGCGTGGAGTTGCAGCCGCAGCCACGTCCGGGGCATCTCAATTATCTTATTTATGCCCAACTTCCCGATACCGGCTGGATACGCTTTGATGGTATATTTTCTGCGGAAGGCCGGATTGTGCTGCGTCATCTTAAACAGCAGGAGCGCGCGTGACTTATGTCAGGTAGCGCACCTTCATTGAGCTTGCAGATTGCGCCAGAAAAGTAACAAGGAAAATCAATTTATTGATTTTCGGCTGATAACCACAAAGGAGGAAAAACCACGCTTTTTCCTTTTTTGCCAACAACCTGAAACACCCTCAAGGGTGTTTTTTTGTTTCTGCCGCCGGCAAAACCTCTGCCGAAAACGGGAACGGCCATTGCCGCCCCCATCTCCTGCTTACCCCTTCGGTAACACAATATTGCTTGCCGCCAGCATGCCCATGCGATGGTACATCGCGCAGGCCGCCTCGACGATCGGCATCGCCAGCGCCGCGCCGCTGCCTTCTCCCAGACGCATGCCCATATTGAGATACGGTTCGAGACCCAGGTGCGCCAACGCGATACGCGCCCCCTTCTCCGCCGAATAGTGGGACGGGATCAGATACGGTTTCACCTCCGGCGCTATCTGACACGCCGCCAGCGCCGCCGCGTAGGAGAGAAAGCCATCCAGCACCACCGGCAGCCCACAGGACGCCGCCCCCAGCATGACACCGGTCATCCCCAGCAGATCGAAACCACCGACTTTGCTCAGCACATCGAGGCCATCATTCGGGTCGGGCTGATTGACGGCGATAGCCCGCCGCACCACCTCCACCTTGTTGCCAACCTTCGCCAGCGGCAGATTGGCGCCAATCCCGACCACCTCCTGCGCATCGCTGCCGGTCAGGACGCTGACGATCGCCGCCGCCGGCGTGGTATTGGCCATCCCCAGTTCGCCGACGCCAAACAGGGTAACGCCCTCCTGGGCCAGCGCGCGGGTGTAGCGCATCACCTCCAGCAACAGCTCCTGCCCCTGCTCACGGCTCATCGCCGGACCGCGGGCAATATTGCCGCAGCCCCGCGCCACCCGCATATTCACCACGCCGGGCAGCGGTTCGCTATCGATACCGACATCAATTACATGCACTTTCGCCCCGGCCTGGGCGGCGAGCACGCAGACGCCGGTGGTGCCGCGGGTCATATTTGCCGCCTGGATGGCGGTGACCGCCTTCGGCGAAATCGCCACCCCTTCGTCCCACACTCCATGGTCGGCGCACATCACCAGCAGGGCCTTTTTCGCCACCTGCGGCTGGCCGCCCAGGCCGGGCATTCCCGCCAGCTGCACCGCCAGCGCCTCCAGACGCCCGAGGCTGCCGGGGGGCTTGAGTAAGCCGTCGATGTGTTGCTGTGCCCGCGCCATGGCGTCGGCGTCCGGCGCGGGGATCGCCCGCAGAACCGTGTTTAAATTTTGCATACAGAATCCCTGCCAGGGCTGGCCCGGTCAGCCAGCGATTGAGTTATTTGATTTTGACGCCGATGCCGGAGACCACCAGCCAGACCGCATCCGCCGCGGCCGCCAGGCGCTGATTAACCCGCCCGGCAATATCGCGAAAATGCCGCGCCAGGCGGTTCTCCGGCACAATGCCCATCCCCACCTCGTTGGTCACCAGCACGACGTGCGCCGGACAGCGCTGACAGGCGGCAATCAGCACGCCAATTTCGTCATCAATAGCCCGTTCCATGGCGGCGTAATCCCAGCCGTCGGGGTCGCTGTCGCCGCCGAGCGCGAACAGCAGGTTGGTGACCATGGTGGTGATGCATTCCAGCAAAATCGCCTCCGCTGGGGCGATAGCCGGGGTGATCAGTTCATCAAGCTGCTGCCAGCGCTCGGCGGTGCGCCAGTGGGCGGGCCTGCCGTCGCGATGATGCTGGATCCTTGCGGCCATCTCGTCGTCAAAGATTTGCGAGGTGGCGATATATAACACCTGCGGCGCATCGGCAATCAGCGCCTCGGCATGGCGACTTTTGCCGCTGCGCGCGCCGCCGGTAACCAGAGTCAGCATAGGGGCTCCTGATGTTGGCGCATGATGGCGTAAATTTTATCGATGGCGATATGTTCGCGCATGGCCTCGGCCAGCCGATCAAACTGGCGGGTTTTATAGCGGGCATACTCCAGGGCGCTGTCCAGCGGCGCCAGCCCTTTGCGCTGGCGCAGGCCGTTGAGCAGCGCCCGGGTAAAGGCATCGCTGTCGAACAGGCCATGGAGATAGGTGCCGAACGCCAGGCCGTCGTCGCTTATCGCCCCGTCGTCTACTGCCTGCCCCGCTTTATGCAGTTGCAGCAGGGGCGGGCAGCCTGCCTCGCGGCGCGTCTCGCCCATATGAATTTCGTAGCCACTGACGCGCAGCCCCGCCGCGTCGGCTAACCAATCCGGGAGCGCAGACCCCAGGGTCGCCTGCACCTGGGTGGTGGTTTTGTGCTGGGCGAAGTGGGTCACGGTCTTCAGCACCCCCAGCCCGGGCTGGGCGCCAAGGCCAGACTCCACCTCATCGATAATGGTTTCGCCCAGCATCTGATAGCCGCCGCAGATCCCCAGCAGCGGCACCTTGCGCTGCCGGGCCTGCTCGACCGCGTGCGCCATGCCGCTCTCGCGCAGCCAGCACAGATCGCCGAGGGTATTTTTACTGCCCGGGAGAATGACCAGGTCGGCGTCGGCCAGCGCCTGCGGATCGCGGACATAGCGCACCCGGACGTCTGGCTGTGCCGCCAGGGCGTTAAAGTCGGTAAAATTGGCAATATGCGGCAGGTGAACCACGGCGATGTCGATATCGCGCCGGTCGGTGCGATGGTATTTCCCGGCCTGCAGCGCGACGCCGTCCTCATCCTCAAGATCCACGTCAAGCCATGGCATAACGCCCAGCACCGGCACCCCGGTCAACGCCTCGATTTGCTCTATCCCGGAGCGCAGGAGCGCCACATCGCCGCGGAATTTATTGATGATCACCCCTTTCACCCGCGCCCGCTCCTGAGGCTGCAGCAGCGCCAGCGTGCCGTAAATCGCGGCAAACACCCCGCCGCGGTCGATATCGGCCACCAGGATCACCGGGCATTGCGCCATCTCGGCCATGCCCATATTGACGATATCGCGGTCGCGCAGGTTAATCTCCGCCGGACTGCCGGCGCCTTCCAGCACCAGCGCCTCATACTCTCCGGCCAGGCTCTGGTAGACCGCGAGGATCTGCTCGCGCAGGCGCGGCTTGTACTGGTGATAGCTCACCGCATCCATGCTGGTCGCCACCTGCCCCATCAGGACCACCTGCGCCTGACGGTCGCTGGTGGGCTTGAGCAAAATCGGATTCATGCGGACATCCGGCGCAATCCCGGCCGCTTCGGCCTGGAAAATCTGCGCCCGGCCCATCTCTTTGCCATCCGGCGTAATGCCGGAGTTCAGCGCCATATTCTGTGATTTAAACGGCGCGGTACGCAGCCCATCCTGATGAAAAATGCGGCACAATCCCGCCACCAGCACGCTTTTCCCAACGTCGGAAGCCGTGCCCTGCAACATCACTGCCAGCGTCATGACGCCTCCTTTATCGCGCCTATCGCGTTGTTGTGCATCCGCTGAAAAAACTCCGCCTCGGTTTTACACAGCGGCAGCCCCAGTTCGCTATGAAGTTTCACCAGCCACGGCTGCGTCAATCCCGCCCTGTCCATCGTCTCCGCGCAGGCAAATACCTCGCCGGGATCCCCCGCGGCCAGTACTTCGCCGTGACGCAGCACGTAAACGGCGTCGCTCACCTCATAGATCAGATCGATATCGTGGCTGGAGATCACCACGCGCCGCCCCTGCCCGACAATGCGGCGGATGATGGCGATCATCTGCGCCCGCCCGCGTGGATCGAGGCCCGCGGTGGGCTCGTCAAGCAGCAGGTAGCGCGCCTGCAGCACCAGCGCCCCGGCGATTGCCACCCGTTTTTTCTGCCCATGGCTGAGGCACTGGATCGGCTGCTGGCGAAACCCCTGGGCATCGACGAGGGTCAACGCCTCATCCACCCGGCGGGCGATCTCCTCTTCCGCCACCCCGAGGTTACGCAGACTAAAAGCGATATCGCTGTCGATATCGGTATAGAATATTTGCTGGTCCGGATCCTGAAACACCGTCGCCACCTGCTGGCGCAGCGCCAGCAGACCGCGCTTGCTGTAATTCAGCGCCTCTCCCTGCCACAGCACCGCCCCCTGCTGCGGGCGCAGCAGGCCGCTCAGGTTCATAAACAGCGTCGACTTTCCGCAGCCGTTGGCCCCCACCAGGCCGGTCACCGCATGGCGGGAAAAATCCAGCGTCAGCCCTTTAAGTACCGGCTCATCCTGATAGCGAAACCAGAGATCGGTTGTGGCAAGCATACTTATCCTTAGAGGTGAAAATCACCCTGGTACAATTTGATATCCAGCGCCGTGCTCATCTGCTGATAGCGCAGGAGGACGCGGGTGAACAGCAGTCCCACCAGCATCGCCAGCGAGCGATAGCCCTGCGGCACGCTACCATAGCCAAAACGCAGGGTTTGCGCGCGGTGAATCGCCATCGCCTCGTCCAACAGAATAAAAATGAAGCGCCAGGTCAGCAGGATCTGCTCCGTCAACAGCCGCGGTACGCGACCGCGCTTGAGCAAGATAATCAGCTGTGGGAAAGGCAGATTAAGCACCAGCCAGAGCGTGGCCGCCATCGCTGCCAGGCTGCGCCAGAAGGTCTCCCCGGCCACGGCCAGCCCCGGAGCGGAAATCCCTATCGAGAAAGCGCCCAGCCGCAAGCTCGCTAACAGCATCTGCGGGTCGCGGCTAACGCTGAACAGAATGGTCAGCACGCCGACCAGCAAAAAGCCAAAGGGTAGCGCCATCCAGCGGCACCAGCGCCAGAATGAGACCCGCAGCAGCCAGCAGGTCAGCGCGGCGGTCAGCGCCAGCGTCAGCGCCTGGCCCCACGCCGGCAGCGTAAAGGCCAGCGCCATCAGCAGTAGCCAGAGCAGAAACTTCCGCTCTGGCGCCACCTGCAACCAGCGGCTCTGGTAGCTGAGTCGGTCAAACCCGGTCATCACGGCGCTGTCTGCCCCTCGCATATCCGAGAATGTAAAAAATCACCGCCGCGCCAAGCGAGCCCTGCAGGGTAAACAGCAGACTCTCAATCTCGCCGCTCGCCGGTTCATATAGCGGCTGGAACCAGGGTTGATAATCCGGCGCCACCACCTGGATCTGGCTCTCCGCTTCGCCGTCCGAGCCGCCAAACTCGCCGCCGTGGTTAATAAAAAATGGCAGGATCATCAGGGCGGCCACCATCGCCAACAGGATCAGGGTCTTTTTCATATTAATGTGCCTCCGCGGCGATCAGTCGCCGTTTGGTTAGCTGATCGTAGATCATCACGGTGAGCAAGCCTTCCGCGATGGCGATCGGGATCTGCGTCAGGCAGAAGATGCCCATAAACTTGGCGATCGATCCGCCTGCCCCGGTTGCCGGATCGGGAAAAGCCACCCCGAGCTGGACGGAGGTGACAAAGTAGGTCATCAGATCCGCCAGCATGGCGCAGAGAAAGACCCCGACATCGCGACGGATCCCCGCCCGACAGGCCAGCTTCCACACCAGATAGCCGACCATCGGGCCGATCACCGCCATCGACATCCCGTTGGCGCCAAGGGTGGTCAGGCCGCCATGCGCCAGCAGCAGCGCCTGGAACAGCAGAACGATCGCCCCCAGCACCGCCACCACGCCCGGCCCGAAGAGGATCACCGCCAGACCGACGCCGGTCGGATGCGAGCAGCTGCCGGTCACCGACGGGATCTTCAGCGCCGAAAGAACAAAAATAAACGCCCCGCAGAGGGCCAGCAGCACCTTCTGATTGCTCTCTTCCTGAACGATACGCCGCAGGCGCACCAGGCCGTACCACAGGCAGGGTAAAAACAGCAGCCACCACGCCAGCGCCCACATCGGCGGCAAAAAGCCCTCCATGATATGCATGGCGAACGCCTCCTGCGGGACGATGATCAGCAGAACAGCGGCCGCCAGCCCCCCATACGAAAGCTGCTTCAGCGATTTCACCTGATTCATTACGCCTCCTCCCACTGTTTGTTAACCAGGATGGTCGAGAAATAGGGCAGCGGCTGGTCATCGCTGACCTCGCGCAGACGACGCCAGCACTGCTCGCCCGGCAGGGTNGCCTCTGACATCATCAGCGCCGCATCCAGCAGCCCCGCCTGCGCCAGCAGCGCCTTAATGCGGGCGAAGCGGCCGTAGACTTTCATCAGCACCAGACTGTCATGCTGGCGCAGCGCCGCGGCAATGTCCGCTTCCGGCGCGGTGCAGGAGATCACCGCCAGCGACTGCTGCTCCATGGCCAGCGGGGTTTTCGCCCGCGCGGCAATGGCGGCGAAGGAGGTAACGCCAGGGACAATCTCCAGCCACTCCGGGCAGCCAATCCGCTGCAGCAGAAAGACCCAGGTGCTGAACAACATGGCGTCGCCGAGGGTGATAAACCCGACCTGCCTGCCCGCCGCCACCTCCTGGGCCAGCGCCGCGGCAACGTCGTTCCACACCGCCTCTTTTTCCGCGCTGTCGGCGCTCATCGGAAAATGGCAGCAGCGGACCTCCGTGTGTGCGCCCAGGTACTCGCGTACGATGGAGAGCGCCAGGCTGTCGCCGCCTTTGCGGCCGGCTGGCGCATACAGCACATCCAGCTGGCCGAGGATCCGCGCCGCACGCACGGTGATCAGATCGGCCGCCCCCGGCCCGCTGCTCAGGGCGTATAGTTTGCCGCTCATGCTGCTTTCTCCATCGTGTCGTTCAGCGCCTGCTGCAGATGGGCGACAAACATCGCCCGCACCGCCGGATTCTCCCCTAACCCGTTAAGCCACGGCGTGGCGGGGATACCGGCGGCATTGAAGCGGGTTTTCCACGAATCGTCTTCGTCGGAGGCCATATCATTAATGGCATGATCGCCGGCCACCAGCATCAGCGGCATCAGATGCACGCCGGTCACGCCCTGGCGGGAGAGTTCGTTAATGACGATGTCCACTTCGGGATAGCTTTCCACCGCCCCCACCCGCGCCGGAAAACCCTGCACCGCCATCATATGATCCAGACAGGCGTAGGCCGCGAAGGCGTGGTGGCTGGCGCCGTGCCCCATAAACACCACTCGCTCCGTCGCCGCCAGCGGCGGCATCTGCTGGCGCAGGGCCTGCATCAGCTGCACATAATCGCCATTACCGCTCAACAGCGGCGCGCCCAGCGTCAGACGCTGAAAGCGCGGGCGCATGCTCTGCACTTCGCGAACGATCTTCTCGTACTCGTCGCCGTTGATAATGTGCAGGGACTGGATCGCCACATCCTGGTATCCCTGCTCGGCCAGCTTTTGCAGAGCCTGCAGCGGAGTATCGATATGAATACCGTCGCGCTGCTGCAGTTTGCGAATAATCATCCCCGAGGTGAAGGCGCGGAACAGCGTGCGGTCCGGGCAGCTGGCGGCCAGATCGCGCTCGCAGGCGGCGATGTTCTTCTCGCGGGTGTCGTGATAGCTGGTGCCAAAGCTCACCACCAGAAGTGCTTTTTTCATATCCTCTTCCTCAAGTCGCCGACAGCCAGCGCGTCAACCGCGTAGTGAAATCGGCCTGGCTTTGCAGTAGTTCATCGCCCGTCACCAGCGGCGCCGGACGGGTAATGACGATGCAGGGGATCCCCGCATCAAGACAGGGTTGTACTTTTTCCTGATAGCCTCCTTCCGCCCCCGAGGCTTTCGTCACCACAACATCGGCCCGGCACTGGCGATAAAAGGCGGCGTTAAATTCGGCGCTGAACGGCCCGCAGAGGGCGAAGATCTCCCCGACGCCAAACCCCAGATCGCTACAGTGCTGAACCACCTCCGGCACCGGCAGCACCCGGGCGAGCAGCGTTTTCTCCGCCAGTCCCGCCCGCCAGGCCGCCAGATCTTTGCTGCCGGTGGTCAGCAGGATCCGCTCGCCGAGGCGACGAGCCACCGCGCAGGCCTCGTTCAGATCGCCGACCACGTGAAGTAGCGGATGGCGCAGATCGCTCAGCTGCTCCGGCCTTTGATAGCGGCTGAGCAGAACCCCGACGCTGGCGCAGGCGCGCACAATATTCTGGCTGACCACCTCGGCGTAGGGGTGAGAGGCATCGATCACCCAGCGGGTGCGCTGCGCTCTGAGCCACTCCGCCATCTGCTGCCACTCCATTCGCCCGCAGCGTATCTGCCCGCGGATATCGCCGGCCAGCCGCTCGCCGGTAGGGGTCGCCACCGACAGGGTGTAGCGCACGTCGGCGGCGTCCAGCTGCTGGCAGATCGCCCGCGCATCGCTGGTGCCCCCGATAACCAGCACGTCGCCGTGATTCACAGCGCGTAGCCTCGCGGGGTGATCATCAGGCCGTTGTCGATGTAAGTCGCTTTGTTGCCAACGATCACCAGACTGGTCATATCCACTGGGGCAAAATCCATCTCCCCGAGGGTGGTCAGCCATTTCTCCTGCTTTTTGCGTCCGGCGGATTTGACTACGCCGACCGGCGTATCTGCGCTTTTACTGGCCGCCAGCAGCGCAAAGGCGCGCGCCAGATGTCCTTCGCGGCCGCGGCTGCGGGGGTTGTAGAAACAGATAACGAAGTCCGCTTCCCCGGCGGCGACTATGCGTTTTTCAATCACCGGCCAGGGCGTCAGCAGATCGCTAAGGCTGATATGGCAGAAATCATGCATCAGCGGCGCGCCGAGCAGCGAGGCGGCGGCGATACTGGCCGTCATCCCTGGGATCAGACGGACCTCAATGTCCAGCTGCTGCTTATTGACCAGCTCCAGCACCAGCCCCGCCATGCCGTAGATGCCGGCGTCGCCGCTGCTGATCAGCGCAACGTTGTGCCCGGCCTGCGCCAGCTCGATGGCCGCCTGGCAGCGCTCAATCTCTTTGCACATGCCGGTTTTGATCACCTGCTTGTCGCCGGTAAAGGCTTTTACCAGGTGGGTGTAGGTCTTGTAGCCCACCACGATCTCTGCCGCCTGCAGGGCCTCCACGGCTTCCATGGTCATCATCGCCTGCGAGCCAGGGCCAATTCCGATTACGCTTAACATCAGTGTGTTACTCCCAAAGTAATGGTCACGCCCTGCTCACGCAGGGTTTCGCCGGACAGGTTTCCCTGACTCAGCAGCCAGGCCACCGGGCCGGAGACGCTGCCGACGCCGACCGTCTCCCGGACAAAAGACGAGGCCGGAAAGCGGTGCTCGTGCTCGCGCAGCGCCTCGGCGCTGAAGGTTTCGAACGGCACCCGGCAGCGGCGAGCCAGCTGGCGCAACCCCGGCTCGTTTGCCTTCAGGCTCACGCTGCCGATCGCTTTCAGCGCCAGCGGGTCAAGACGCTGAGCGGCAAGCTGGCGATCCAGCAACGTACTGAGCAGCGCGCAGGGGGTGTCGCGCCGACAGCCGATCCCCGCCACCACCCGCTGGGGCACCAGCTTCCAGTGAGGCACCGGCAGCGGCGGCAGCGACCGGCGCAGGGTGACGCAGATCAGGGCGTCGAGCGCCGGCAAGCGCGCCAGGTCGCTTACCGGGATAAACCCGCGCCGGTCGCAGCGGCTTAGCGCCCCGGTGAATTCGCCGTCGCACCACAGCCCCACCCGCTTACCGCTCACCAGCATCTGGTTAACAGTTTTCACCGCCGCGCGAAAATCGGTCATCCGGGCGTTCAGCTGGAAGGCCAGCGTGTCGAGGGCGGCCAGCTCGTTGACGTCGGTGGCGGTGGTGATCACCGGGTCGGCGTCGAGCATCCCGGCGAGATAGCGGGTCAGCGCATTGGCCCCCCCGGCATGGCCGGAGAGCAAGCTGATGACGTGCCGGGCGCGCTCATCAATCACCACCACCGCCGGGTCGCTGAGCTTGTCATTCACCAGCGGGGCCAGCACCCGCACGGCAATCCCGGTGGCGCCGATAAAAATCAGCGCCGAGAAGCTGCTGAACGCCTCGCGGGCAGCGCTGGCAACGCCGCCGTTGAAGGGGATAAACCCCTCTTCCTGCAGCGCTTCGCTGGTGTAACAGGTAAGCGGCAGCATGGCCGCCAGCCGTTTTGCCAGCCGCACGCCGCCGGGCGTCAGGCAAAACAGGGCAATGGATTCAGGCTTTACGGTATTCATGGCTAAAATCCGCTGCGTACAGTTTTGAGTAGTGATACTCATCGCCGAGGAAGGGGCCGACCAGGATCAGCGCCGTTTTGCGGATCCCGGCGTCGCGTACTTTGTCGCCGATGTCCGCGAGGGTACCGCGGACGGTCTGGCTTTCCGGCCAGGTGGCCTTGTAGATCACCGCGACCGGGGTGGTCGCGGGGTAGCCGCCCTCCACCAGCCGCTCCGCCACCCGGTGAATACGTTGCACCGACAGGTAAATCGCCATCGAGGTTTGATGGCTGGCAAAGGCTTCCAGCTGTTCGCGCGCGGGAACCGGCGTGCGCCCTTCCAGACGGGTAATAATCAGACTCTGCGAGACTTCGGGTACCGTGTACTCCACCCCCAGCTCCGCCGCCGCGCCGAGGAAAGCGCTGACGCCCGGCACCACCTGCCAGCGGATCCCGCGGCGGGTCAGCTCTTCGCCCTGCTCGCGCACCGAGCCATATAGCGAGACGTCGCCCGTCTGCAGACGCACCACCGTTTTTCCCGCCTTCACCCCCGCCTCCATCAGGTCGAGGATCTGCTCCAGATGCAGCGCGGCGCTGTCGTGGCACTCCGCCTGTGGCGGACAGTAGGCCAGTAGCTCGGTGTTGATCAGCGACCCGGCGTAGATCACTACCTGCGCCTGCTGTAGCAGACGGTAGCCTTTGAGAGTAATCAGTTCGCGATCGCCTGGACCGGCGCCGACGAACCACACGCAATGGGGATCAAAAGTCTCAGCCATGGTTTTCTTCCTTCTGACAGGCGATGACAAAAACGGGATTATGGGGTTTGAAGTAGTGGCCGCTGCCCAGGGTAGCCAGGGTGGAGACCGCCAGCTGCTGGCAGTCCACCTCGTGGATGCCGCTCTGCCGCAGGTGCGCCAGAGCGCTATGAAGGTTTTCCTGCAAAATAAAAGTCATCACCAGCCGGCCGCCGGGATGCAGCTGCGCCAGCGACCAGTCGATCAGCGCCGTCAGGTGGCCGCCGCTGCCCCCCATAAAGATCGCGTCGGCTTTGTCGGCGACCGCCAGCGGCGCAACGCCCGCCACGATAGCGATGTTGTTGCAGCCAAAGCGCTGCCGGTTCTCCGCCAGCAGGCGCAGCGCGTCGGCCTGACGCTCAATCGCCGTCACCCGCAGCGCCGGGTTCTGTAGAGCAGCCTCAATGCTGACGCTGCCGGTGCCCGCGCCGATATCAATCAGATGGCGCGCCCGGTGCAGCTCCAGCTTCGCCAGCGCCAGCGCGCGCACGGCCTCTTTGGTCATCGGCACCTGGGCGCCGCGCAAAAACAGCTCATCTTTCATCGAGGATCACCACCGCATTCATCTCATATTCGTCCTCCACGGCGCTGACCGGCAGCCAGTGGATCCGCTCGTTTTCCATCGCCAGGTTCTCGCCTATCACCATCCAGCGATGGCCTTTGCCGCGGGCCATCAGCTGGGCGGCTATCTCCCGCGGTCCGCAGCGGCCGTCGGTCACCATGGCGACTTTCCGGTGGGCGGCCAGAGCATCGAAGCTCACCGCCCGGCCATGGCTGCTGGTCAGCCACATATCGTTCATGTCGATGCCCGCCCGGGCGCAGAGGTACTGCACCGCGCTGATGCCGGGGATCACCTGCACTCGTTCCCGGCCAAAATGGGCAATCAGCCGGGTGCCAATGCCATAGAACAGCGGATCGCCAGAGGCCAGCACCACGACGCGGCGCCCGGTACGGGCCTCAATCCACGCCAGCAGCGCCGGCATATCGGCCCCCAGCGCGAAGCGCTCGCCGGCGAAGTCGGGAAACTGCTGGAGATGGCGGCTGCCGCCCACCAGCGCCTCAGCGGCGGCGATTGCC
Organism: Klebsiella sp. EMBS2024; assembly: GCF_036233805.1. Classification (NCBI taxonomy): domain Bacteria; kingdom Pseudomonadati; phylum Pseudomonadota; class Gammaproteobacteria; order Enterobacterales; family Enterobacteriaceae; genus Klebsiella; species Klebsiella sp. EMBS2024. Next base: position 3,508,829 of record NZ_JAZARW010000001.1, read on the forward strand.
TCGCGCGCGGCCGGGATCAGCCACTGCAGCCCCGCCGGGCCCATTCCCACAACCGTCAACATGTCAGCTCCCGGGCAATCGCCTCCAGCGGACGGCTGCTGCCCAGTACCTGGTTATCAAAAGAAAACAGAACCGCGTCGCAGGTGGGCGGTTGCTGAGTGAAGCGCAGCATCTCAAGAACACGCTGGCAGATTCGCTCAGCCAGATGGTTATAGAGGCGCTGGTATCCCCAGGCGTCGATATGCTCCATTGCCGCTTCGGTAGTGTCGCACTCGCTGACCAGCGTCAGCAGCGGCAGCGGCGCGCCAAGCAGCGCCAGATGAGCGACGAGAGTTTCCATCCGCGCATCGGCGATATGGCTGTGGGTATGAAAGATCCCGGCGGCGATTTTGATCAGTTTGCCGGGATGGCCAATGAGCACAATCTGGCGGAAACCGAGCCGAACCGCCTCTTCAATCATGTAGCCGACGAAGTTGCTCATGGTGACCACCATCTGCGGGTCGATGCCCATCTGCTCGCGGACAAAGCGCTCACCGTGGTTGCCCGGCACCAGCACCACGCGCTCCAGCCCGGCGGCGCGTTTTATCTCCAGCTCGAGGGAGAGCGAGCGCTTCCAGCTCTCTTCCGACATCGGGGTAACGATCCCCGTGGTGCCGATAATCGAGATGCCGCCGAGGATCCCCAGCCGGGCGTTATAGGTTTTTTGCGCGCGAAGCGCGCCTTCCGGGGCAAAAATCTCCACCTGCGCGCCGCGGGTAGGACCTATCGCTTCGCGCACGGCGGTCTCGATGGTGTGCCGCGGAGTGCGGTTTATCGCCGGGCTGCCTGTCGGCAGGCCGATCCCTTTGCGGGTCACCGTGCCGATACCCTCCCCGCCCTGCAGGCTAATCTCTCCGCTGTCATTGAGGGTGACCCGGGCAAAAATCAGCATGCCGTGGGTGGCGTCGACATCATCGCCGCCGTCTTTACGGATCGCGGCGACCGCCTGCTGCCCTTCGACGTGCGGGGACTCAACGTTCAGGCACAGGGTGACGCCGGAGGGGGTGACGATCGAGACCTGATGAATCAGATGCTGGCGCATCACCATCAGCGCCGCCACTTTTGCCGCCGCTGTGGCGCAGGAGCCGGTGGTGTAGCCCTTGCGCAGCGCTTTGCCGTGATGCCACACCGGGGCGTCAAAGGTCTGATCGCTCATTGCGCCTCCCGCAGGTGGTAAAGCAGAGCGTTCACAATCGCTGCCGCCACGTTGCTTCCCCCTTTGCGGCCGAGCGCGGCGATGGCCGGCAGGCCGCTCTCGCTGAGCGCCGCTTTCGACTCCGCCGCGCCGACGAACCCGACCGGCACCCCCACCACGCCGCCGATGGCGGTCTCGCGATGTTCCAGCAGGCGAAACAGCGCGGTTGGCGCATTGCCGAAGACGAACACTTTCTCCCCGGGCTCCTGCACCGCAATATCCACCGCCGCCATCGAGCGGGTCATCCCCCGGCTTTGCGCCTCGCGCACCACCCGCGGGTCGCTGATATAGCAGCGGCATTCGCCGCCAAAGCGGGCCAGCAGGGTTTTGTTGATCCCGGACAGCGCCATGGTGGTATCGGTATACAGCGTGCAGGGCCGGCTCAAGGCCTCACTCAGCGCGATCAGGGCATCCGGAGAAAACCACAGAATATCCAGCCAGTCGAAGTCAGCGGTGGTGTGGATCACCCGCTTGATAATCGCCTCGTGCAGCGGGCTGGCGAAACGGTAGTCCGGTCGCGTTTCGGCGATGATCTCGCTGATGATGTCGAAGCTTTTCGCCTCGATCGCCTGCGGTTGTTGGATGTACTGCATCAGGTTCTCCTCAGGCCGCGCCGACCAGCCAGTAGCGCACGCCGATAAACAGCGCCAGCGCCAGGCTTGCCGCCACCCACATTAATCGAATGGTTCGGGAAATATCGTCCACCGCGATGTCGCGGACGGCGTCGCCTATCCAGGGCTTTTCAACGCGCTGGCCGAAGTAATCGTTCGGGCCGCCAAGGCGGATCCCCAGCGCGCCGGCGACGGTCGCTTCCGGCCAGGCGCAGTTAGGACTGCTGTGCTGATAGCGATCGCGCCAGCCCGTACGCAGCGCCCGGGCGCCATCTTCCCGGCATAGCACCGCGGCAAGGCTGAGCAGCAGCCAGCTCAGCCGGGCGGGAAGGAAGTTGGCTACATCATCAAGACGAGCGCTGACCATGCCGATCGCCCGGTATTTTTCGTGTTTATAGCCGACCATGGAATCGAGGGTGTTGACCGCTTTATAGGCCATGGCCAGCGGCGCGCCGCCGAGGAGCAGGAAAAAGAGCGGCGCGATAATGCCATCCACCGTGTTCTCCGCCACGGTCTCCACCACCGCACGGTTGATCTGCGCTGGCTGGAGCTGAGAGGTATCGCGCCCGACAATCCAGGAGAGCTTATGCCGGCTTTCGGCGAGATCTCCGGCCTGCAGCGGCCGGGCCACCGCCATCGCCGACTGTGCCAGACAGCGTCCCGCCAGCGCGGTGAAGATCATCCACACTTCCACCAGCCATCCAAGCCAGGGGTGGATCCCGTGCGCCAGCGCCAGTACGCCCCAGGCCACGCCCCATGTCAGGCCGATAACCACCAGCCACATCACCCCGCCGCCGATGCGCAGCGCCCGGTCGCTATGGCAGACGCGTCGCACTACACGCTGGCTGACGGCGATCAGGCGACCTATCCAGCGCACCGGATGCGGCCAGTGCGGCGGATCGCCAATGACGACATCAAGTATCCAGGCTACACACCAGGCGAGAAGGGTCATAGCGCCCTCCTTGCTGCCCGCAACCAGTGGTTGAGCATGGTGGGACGCTGGGCAAAATGGACATGGAGATAGCTGGCAAAGGCGCTGCCGGACTGCCATCCTCCCTGCCACTGCTGGAGCGTCTTACCGTCTCGCTGTTTACGGCAGGCCAGTACGGCGGGGGTGGCGGGAGAAAAATCGGAGTAATGAAATTCATGGCCGCGCAGCCACTCGCCAGGGGCTGCCAGCAGCGTCTGCTGCTGCGCCTGCGCTTCGCAGTAGCCGAACCGGGTCAGACGCGTCCCCATTCGGCTGTGTCCGGGAATAATATCCGCCATCGTGTAGCGCTCGCCGCTGGTGACTTCCAGGGTCGTGCCCAGATACATCAGGCCGCCGCACTCGGCGTAGATCGCCACCCCGCGCCGGTGCGCCGCGCGAAGCTGTGTCAGCATCTCGTGGTTAGCGGATAGCCCGGCCGCATGCAGCTCCGGATAGCCGCCGCCGAGCCAGATCATCTGGCAGGCCGGCAGCTGGCGATCGCGCAGTGGGCTAAAGCGCACCATCTTCACGCCGCAGCGCGCCAGCAGCGCCAGGTTATCGGGGTAATAAAAATTGAAGGCCTCATCGTCGGCGAGGGCCAACGTCAGTCCTTCGCCGGCATCGGCGGCAAGCTGTTCTCCCCACTCGCCGATCGGCATGGCGGCCAGTTCGCTGAGGGCCAGCAGCCGGTCTATGTCGAGGGTGCGCCCCAGCAGGCTGGCAAAATCCCGCCATGCCTGCTGATTGACCACCGACTCGCGGGCGGTCACCAGTCCCAGATGTCGTTCGGGCAGCGCCACGCCTTCCACGCGCGGCACATAGCCGAGCACTGGCACCTGACAGTAGCGCTCAATGGCGCTTTTCAGCAGCTGGAAGTGCGCGTCGCTGTTGACCCGATTGACGATAACGCCAGCGATGTCGAGAGCCGGATCAAAATGTTGAAAACCCATCACCGTGGCGGCGATGGAGGTCGACACCGCTTTGCCATCCACCAGCAAAATCACCGGGCAGCCAAGCTGCTTAGCCATTGCCGCGCTGCTGCAGTAGTTAGGGTCGGTGCCGTAGCCGTCATACAGGCCCATCACCCCTTCGATAACCGCGATATCGGCCTGCTGTAGCTGTTCGGTAAACAGCGCGTTGAGTATCGGGGCGGGAAGCATAAAGCTGTCGAGATTGCGGGAAGCGATGCCGCTGATGGCGGTGTGCCAGGCGGTATCCAGGTAGTCAGGCCCGACTTTACAGGGTTGCACCCGCATACCGCGCTGTTGGAGCAAGCTGAGCAGGCCGAGCGTAACGGTGGTTTTGCCACAACCGCTGCCGGTACCCGCAAGAATGAACGCACGCCTGGTTGCCATACCCTGTCCTGTTCTGGCGGTCAGGGTATAGCTACGCGCATGCCTGGTCCTGCGACCACGCACCGCTAAGCCACCCACTTCCCACCGAAGTTGTTGGTCAGTTACCGGCAGGCAGGTCTTCTGGCTTAGCCTCGTTCTCGCCCGCCCTTCCCAATCTTTCGATCAGTGGTTTTTGCGGGGTCGTCAGCATCACAGCAGCGGGGGCTGCGGGGGATTTACACCCCCTTCCCTGACACCAAACTGGTGTCGAACCTGTCGGTTTGTTTCGCCGATGCGCCCTGCATCGACGGGTATTACTTTATGTTTTCTTTTACCGTTTCATCACTCGTCACAATGACGTCAGTGAAGGAAAGCGGTGTTGTGATAATCAGCTGTCTCGTATTAACGGACACTCTATCTCATCACAAAAATAAAAACTGGTGTAGTTTATCCCTCGAATATCACTATTTTGTTGCGCTATGACAATTTATTGCTCTACTGTCGTTTTTTTCATTTTATATTGATGAAGATACTCGGGGATATCAAAAATCGGCAATAGCAAAATATTGTCATTTAAAAAGACTCAGTTTGTGATCCGGCATTAATTTGCTGACGAAATGCCTGCGGCGTTACCTGATAGGTCTGGCGAAACACTTTGCAAAAATAGCTGGTTTGCGAAAAACCTAAATTCCGCGCGATGCTGGCGATGCTCCAGTCGCTGTGGCATAGCAGCTCTTTTGCGCTCGCCATCCGCTGCTGATTGACCCAGGCGTTAAAACCGATCCCCTGATACTTTTTAAACAGTTTGCTGAAGTAGTACGGGCTGAGATAGACATGCGCCGCCACATCCTCCAGACGCAGCTCATCGGAGAGATGCGCGTCGATATAGCGCAGCGCCTTCTTCATTTTGCCATCGTGCGGCGAGGGCGCCCGGCTGGCCTGCGCCGGGTCGTTCTGCGACGGGTTATCTTTGATAACCACAAAGTTGAGCTGTTTTTTCAGGCAATTCTCGACGATCAGCTTCAGCAGATCCGCCGAAGCGATAACCCGCGAATAGTCCATCTCCGGCACATCGCGAAACGCCTGGACCAGCGCCGGATCGTCCTGCCAGCGGTCATCGACGTTCAAGATATCAACCAGTTCAACATCATTGCTCAGACGCACCTGCCCGCACAGCACGAAGCCGACCAGGTGGCCGGCGATCACCAGCGGGATGGAAAAATCGGTTAACCCCGCATGACAGCGGTAGATACACAGCTGGTCTTTTTTCGAGGCTTCCAGCCCGCCGCAGCGGTCGCTCATGCGACAGCGTCCGCTGTGCTCCGGGTGCTGACGCATCAGCTGGCAAAACGGCGTGAAATTAAACAATTCAGAAATCTCATCACCGTGAATATTGACGACCACAACCGCCAGACTGGTGGCTTGCGCAAAATCCTGTGCGATTTTATTGATGAGTTCTGAGTTCAAGGTACTCGCAGAAATCATGATAAAACCCCTCAGTTAATTTTTTGTTATAAATAAAACATATTTTTCATATTTACCTTTTTTAGCATCAGATCCCATCGACGATAAAAAAGTGCATTGACAATAACAAAAGTCTCCCAACCCGGGGAGACTTTTTGAGCGGTTCGTGATATCGGTTCATGAAATTAGCCTGGCTATTTCACAGATACATTCCCCTTATGACGCTAACGCGTATTTTCTTCCTCCACGCAGGTATGACAGGGCAGATTATTGGCGATAAGAAAACGATAAATTGCGGCGCCGAGGCAGGCCCCTAACAACGGTGCGATAATGGGCACGATAAAATAGGGAATATCTCTTCCCCCGGTCATGGCGATATTGCCCCACCCGGCGAACCAGGTGAACAATTTCGGGCCAAAATCGCGTGCCGGATTCATCGCGAAGCCGGTAAGCGGCCCGGTCGAGGCGCCGATCACCGCCACCAGAATGCCAATCAACAGCGGCGCCAGTGGGCCCTTGGGTACGCCGTTGCCATCATCGGTGAGCGCCATGATCATCCCCATCAGCATCGAGGTGATCACCACCTCCACCAGCGCCGCATGCCAGATGCTGAGCTCAGGCGCCGGGTAGGTACTGAATATACTGGCCAGCTGCAGGCTTTCCAGGCTGCCGCGCACCATATGATGCACCGTTTCAAATTGCGTAAACAGGGTGCTGTAAAGTATCCAGGCCAGCACGGCGCCGCCAAACGCGCCGGCGACCTGAGCCAGGATATAGGGCACCACTTTTCTGCCCGGGAAGCAGGCAAACAGCCACAGGGCGACGGTGACCGCGGGGTTCAGATGTCCCCCCGAAATGCCGGCCGTCAGGTACACCGCCAGAGAAATACCCAGTCCCCAGATAATACAGATCTCCCACAGCCCCAGGCTGGCGCCGGTCAGTTTCAGGGCGCTCAGGCAGCAGATACCAAAAAACAGAAACAGCCCGGTGCCTAAAAACTCGGCGATACATTGCGCGCGTAAAGAACCATTCATTGTGACACCTCGTGACGAAGTTCGTGTCCAGGCCAGCCAACCATCCGCTGGCTCGTTGGGTACGGCGAGGCCCACTATAGAAACCGGCAGCGGCAAAGTGTTGGCATCCTGCGGAAATCGGGCGGCGTAAAGTCGCCGAAGAAGAATAATTTATTGCTATTTGTTCGCGAATCCATGCAGCAATGGCGGGCGTTCA
>NZ_JAZARW010000001.1:3515676-3607401 GCF_036233805.1 Klebsiella sp. EMBS2024
GTATTTTAATTTCCAACCAAATGATAAAAAATTGCGAAAGCGCAGTGCTTATTTTCCAACAAATATCACATCACGCAAAATATCGCATAGCAAAAACAATTTAAAAAATCACCTCTTAAAATGTAAATACGGAGCGTGAATTGCAATATAATCACATTTATACAAAAAATAAAATCAAACAAAAACAATGATATAAAATAAAATAAATCTATTTTATATTATATAAAAACCACTATTTTTTCGCTCTCCACCATCAACTCAGCCATTCTTTTTCGCCGCTCCGCCATATAGTTCCCTCACTGGCACATATCCTGCGAGGTCTTTATGCAACAAGAAGCATTAGGAATGGTAGAAACCAAAGGCTTAACCGCAGCCATAGAGGCCGCTGACGCAATGGTTAAGTCGGCCAACGTTTTATTAGTTGGCTATGAAAGGATCGGTTCAGGCCTGGTGACCGTCATCGTGCGTGGCGACGTGGGGGCAGTTAAAGCCGCCACCGACGCCGGTGCCGCCGCAGCCCGCCACGTGGGCGAAGTGAAAGCCGTACACGTCATTCCCCGCCCCCATACCGATGTTGAAAAAATCTTACCGAAGGGGAATAGCCAATGAGCAGCAATGAGCTGGTTGAACAGATCATGGCGCAAGTCATAGCCCGTGTGGCGACGCCAGAGCAGCAGGCGCTTCCCGATACCCCCCATCCCACAGGAGAGACGGCTATGGCAGAGAAAAGCTGCAGCTTAACGGAATTTGTCGGGACCGCCATTGGCGACACCCTCGGGCTGGTCATCGCCAACGTGGATGCCGCGTTGCTGGAGGCGATGAAGCTCGAAAAACGCTATCGCTCTATCGGCATCCTCGGCGCCCGCACCGGCGCCGGGCCGCACATCATGGCCGCCGATGAAGCGGTCAAAGCCACCAACACCGAAGTGGTCAGCATTGAGCTTCCTCGCGACACCAAAGGCGGCGCCGGCCATGGCTCGCTGATTGTGCTGGGCGGGAATGATGTTTCCGACGTCAAACGCGGGATTGAGGTCGCGCTGAAAGAGCTGGACCGTACCTTCGGCGATGTCTACGGCAACGAAGCGGGTCATATTGAGCTGCAGTATACCGCGCGCGCTAGTTATGCCCTGGAAAAAGCGTTCGGCGCCCCACTGGGCCGCGCCTGCGGCATTATCGTCGGCGCCCCGGCGTCCGTTGGCGTGCTGATGGCCGATACCGCGCTGAAATCAGCCAACGTCGAGGTGGTGGCTTACAGCTCACCGGCCCACGGCACCAGTTTCAGCAACGAAGCCATTCTGGTGATTTCCGGCGACTCCGGCGCGGTGCGCCAGGCGGTGATCTCCGCCCGGGAAATCGGCAAAACCGTACTGGCGACGCTGGGCGCCGAACCGAAAAACGATCGCCCCTCCTACATTTAATACCCGCGAGGCTGATTCATGAGATCGAAAAGATTTGAAGCACTGGCGAAACGCCCTGTGAATCAGGATGGTTTCGTTAAGGAGTGGATTGAAGAGGGCTTTATCGCGATGGAAAGCCCTAACGATCCCAAACCTTCTATCCGCATCGTCAACGGCGCGGTGACCGAACTCGACGGTAAACCGGTTGAGCAGTTCGACCTGATTGACCACTTTATCGCGCGCTACGGCATTAATCTCGCCCGGGCCGAAGAAGTGATGGCCATGGATTCGGTTAAGCTCGCCAACATGCTCTGCGACCCGAACGTTAAACGCAGCGACATCGTGCCGCTCACTACCGCGATGACCCCGGCGAAAATCGTGGAAGTGGTGTCGCATATGAACGTGGTCGAGATGATGATGGCGATGCAAAAAATGCGCGCCCGCCGCACGCCGTCCCAGCAGGCGCATGTCACTAATATCAAAGATAATCCGGTACAGATTGCCGCCGACGCCGCTGAAGGCGCATGGCGAGGCTTTGACGAACAGGAGACCACCGTCGCCGTGGCGCGCTACGCGCCGTTCAACGCCATCGCCCTGCTGGTGGGTTCACAGGTTGGCCGTCCCGGCGTCCTCACCCAGTGTTCGCTGGAAGAAGCCACCGAGCTGAAACTGGGCATGCTGGGCCACACCTGCTATGCCGAAACCATTTCGGTATACGGTACGGAACCGGTGTTTACCGATGGCGATGACACCCCGTGGTCGAAAGGCTTCCTCGCCTCCTCCTACGCCTCGCGCGGCCTGAAAATGCGCTTTACCTCCGGTTCCGGCTCGGAGGTGCAGATGGGCTATGCCGAAGGCAAATCGATGCTTTATCTCGAAGCGCGCTGCATCTACATCACCAAAGCCGCCGGGGTGCAAGGCCTGCAGAATGGCTCCGTCAGCTGTATCGGCGTACCGTCCGCCGTGCCGTCCGGGATCCGCGCCGTACTGGCGGAAAACCTGATCTGCTCAGCGCTGGATCTGGAGTGCGCCTCCAGCAACGATCAAACCTTTACCCACTCGGATATGCGGCGTACCGCGCGTCTGCTGATGCAGTTCCTGCCAGGTACCGACTTCATCTCCTCCGGTTACTCGGCGGTGCCGAACTACGACAACATGTTCGCCGGTTCCAACGAAGATGCCGAAGACTTCGATGACTACAACGTGATCCAGCGCGACCTGAAGGTCGATGGCGGCCTGCGGCCGGTGCGTGAAGAGGACGTGATCGCCATTCGCAACAAAGCCGCCCGCGCGCTGCAGGCGGTATTTGCCGGCATGGGTTTGCCGCCTATTACGGATGAAGAGGTAGAAGCCGCCACCTACGCCCACGGTTCAAAAGATATGCCTGAGCGCAATATCGTCGAGGACATCAAGTTTGCCCAGGAGATCATCAACAAGAACCGCAACGGCCTGGAGGTGGTGAAAGCCCTGGCGAAAGGCGGCTTCCCCGATGTCGCCCAGGACATGCTTAATATTCAGAAAGCCAAGCTCACCGGCGACTACCTGCATACCTCCGCCATCATTGTTGGCGAGGGCCAGGTGCTCTCGGCCGTGAATGACGTGAACGATTATGCCGGTCCGGCAACAGGCTACCGCCTGCAAGGCGAGCGCTGGGAAGAGATTAAAAATATCCCGGGCGCGCTCGATCCCAATGAACTTGGCTAAGGGGTGAAAAATGGAAATTAACGAAACGCTGCTGCGCCAGATTATCGAAGAGGTGCTGGTGGAGATGAAATCAGGCGCAGATAAGCCGGTCTCCTTTAGCGCGCCTGCGGCTTCTGTCGCCTCTGCCGCGCCGGTCGCCGTTGCGCCTGTGTCCGGCGACAGCTTCCTGACGGAAATCGGCGAAGCCAAACCCGGCACGCAGCAGGATGAAGTCATTATTGCCGTCGGGCCAGCGTTTGGTCTGGCGCAAACCGCCAATATCGTCGGCATTCCGCATAAAAATATTCTGCGCGAAGTGATCGCCGGCATTGAGGAAGAAGGCATCAAAGCCCGGGTGATCCGCTGCTTTAAGTCTTCTGACGTCGCCTTCGTGGCAGTGGAAGGCAACCGCCTGAGCGGCTCCGGCATCTCGATCGGTATTCAGTCGAAAGGCACCACCGTCATCCACCAGCGCGGCCTGCCGCCGCTTTCCAACCTGGAACTCTTCCCGCAGGCGCCGCTGCTGACGCTGGAAACCTACCGTCAGATTGGCAAAAACGCCGCGCGCTACGCCAAACGCGAGTCGCCGCAGCCGGTGCCGACGCTTAACGATCAGATGGCTCGTCCCAAATACCAGGCGAAGTCGGCCATTTTGCACATTAAAGAGACCAAATACGTGGTGACGGGCAAAAACCCGCAGGAACTGCGCGTGGCGCTTTAACAAAGGATATCCCGATGAATACCGACGCAATTGAATCCATGGTACGCGACGTGCTGAGCCGGATGAACAGCCTACAGGACGGGATAACGCCCGCGCCAGCCGCGCCGACAAACGACACCGTTCGCCAGCCAAAAGTTAGCGACTACCCGTTAGCGACCCGCCATCCGGAGTGGGTCAAAACCGCTACCAATAAAACGCTCGATGACCTGACGCTGGAGAACGTATTAAGCGATCGCGTTACGGCGCAGGACATGCGCATCACTCCGGAAACGCTGCGTATGCAGGCGGCGATCGCCCAGGATGCCGGACGCGATCGGCTGGCGATGAACTTTGAGCGGGCCGCAGAGCTCACCGCGGTTCCCGACGACCGAATCCTTGAGATCTACAACGCCCTGCGCCCATACCGTTCCACCCAGGCGGAGCTACTGGCGATCGCTGATGACCTCGAGCATCGCTACCAGGCACGACTCTGTGCCGCCTTTGTTCGGGAAGCGGCCGGGCTGTACATCGAGCGTAAGAAACTCAAAGGCGACGATTAACANNNNGTAAGCATGCGCTATATCGCTGGCATTGATATTGGCAACTCCTCGACAGAAGTCGCCCTGGCGACGGTCGATGACGCAGGTGTGCTGAACATTCGCCACAGCGCGTTGGCTGAAACCACGGGTATAAAAGGCACATTACGAAATGTGTTCGGTATCCAGGAGGCGCTAACGCAGGCGGCAAAAGCGGCCGGCATTCAGCTCAGCGATATTTCGCTTATTCGCATTAACGAAGCCACGCCGGTCATTGGCGATGTGGCGATGGAAACCATCACGGAAACCATCATCACCGAGTCCACCATGATCGGCCATAACCCGAAGACACCCGGCGGCGTCGGACTGGGGGTCGGCATCACCATCACACCAGAGGCGCTGCTGTCCTGCTCCGCGGACACTCCCTATATTCTGGTGGTCTCCTCGGCCTTTGACTTTGCCGATGTCGCCGCGATGGTCAATGCGGCAACGGCAGCGGGCTATCAGATAACCGGCATTATTTTGCAGCAGGATGACGGCGTGCTGGTCAATAACCGGCTACAGCAACCGCTACCGGTGATCGACGAAGTTCAGCATATCGACCGGATTCCACTTGGCATGCTGGCGGCCGTCGAGGTCGCTTTACCCGGTAAGATCATCGAAACGCTCTCCAACCCCTACGGTATTGCGACCGTTTTCGATCTCAACGCCGAGGAGACCAAAAATATCGTGCCAATGGCGCGGGCGCTGATTGGCAACCGCTCGGCCGTGGTGGTGAAAACCCCCTCCGGCGACGTCAAGGCCCGCGCTATTCCGGCAGGTAATCTGCTGCTCATCGCTCAGGGGCGCAGCGTACAGGTTGATGTGGCCGCCGGGGCGGAAGCCATCATGAAAGCGGTTGACGGCTGCGGCAAACTGGACAACGTCGCGGGAGAAGCGGGCACCAATATCGGCGGCATGCTTGAGCACGTGCGCCAGACCATGGCGGAGCTTACCAATAAGCCAGCTCAGGAGATCCGCATTCAGGATCTGCTGGCCGTTGATACGGCGGTGCCAGTCAGCGTGACCGGCGGTCTTGCGGGAGAGTTCTCGCTGGAGCAGGCGGTGGGTATCGCCTCGATGGTCAAGTCGGATCGCCTGCAGATGGCCCTCATCGCCCGTGAAATTGAGCACAAACTGCAGATTGCGGTTCAGGTGGGCGGCGCCGAAGCGGAGGCGGCCATTCTTGGGGCGCTCACCACTCCCGGCACCACGCGCCCGCTGGCGATCCTCGATCTGGGCGCCGGGTCGACCGACGCCTCCATTATCAATGCGCAGGGAGAGATCAGCGCCACTCACCTGGCCGGCGCCGGCGATATGGTCACGATGATCATCGCCCGCGAGCTGGGGCTTGAGGACCGCTACCTGGCGGAAGAGATCAAAAAATATCCGCTGGCAAAAGTCGAAAGCCTGTTTCATCTGCGTCATGAAGACGGCAGCGTCCAGTTTTTTCCGTCGGCCTTACCACCGGCGGTATTTGCCCGCGTCTGCGTGGTGAAACCGGATGAACTGGTTCCTCTGCCCGGCGATCTGCCGCTGGAGAAAGTGCGCGCCATTCGCCGTAGCGCCAAATCACGCGTCTTTGTCACCAACGCCCTGCGAGCGTTACGCCAGGTGAGCCCTACCGGCAACATTCGCGACATCCCGTTCGTGGTGCTGGTGGGCGGCTCGTCCCTCGATTTCGAGATCCCCCAGCTGGTCACCGACGCGCTGGCGCACTACCGGCTGGTTGCCGGGCGCGGCAACATCCGCGGCTGTGAAGGCCCACGCAATGCGGTCGCCAGCGGATTACTCCTTTCCTGGCAAAAAGGAGGCACACATGGAGAGTAGCGTAGTCGCCCCCGCCATCGTCATTGCCGTCACTGACGAATGCAGCGAACAGTGGCGCGATGTCCTGCTGGGCATTGAAGAGGAAGGCATTCCTTTTGTTCTGCAGCCGCAGACCGGCGGCGATCTTATCCATCACGCCTGGCAGGCGGCGCAGCGTTCGCCGCTGCAGGTAGGCATCGCCTGCGACCGGGAACGGCTCATCGTGCACTACAAAAATTTACCCGCATCAACTCCGTTGTTTTCGCTGATGTATCACCAGAACAGGCTGGCCCGGCGAAACACTGGCAACAATGCGGCTCGTCTCGTCAAAGGGATCCCATTTCGGGATCGAAATGCTTAATCCACAGGAGAACGCAGTATGAATAACGCACTAGGACTGGTTGAAACGAAAGGCCTGGTTGGCGCCATTGAAGCCGCTGATGCAATGGTGAAATCCGCCAACGTGCAGTTGATTGGTTACGAAAAAATTGGCTCCGGGCTGATTACCGTGATGGTCCGCGGAGACGTCGGCGCGGTCAAAGCCGCCGTTGACGCCGGCAGCGCGGCGGCCAGCGTGGTCGGCGAGGTCAAGTCCAGCCATGTGATCCCGCGCCCGCATAGCGATGTTGAGGCCATTCTGCCGAAATCCGTCTGACCCTCAAAAAAGGAGCACCGCGTGAAGCAATCACTGGGATTACTTGAGGTCAGCGGTCTGGCCCTGGCCATCACCTGCGCCGACGCTATGGCGAAAGCGGCCGCCATCACGCTGCTCGCCCTGGAAAAGACCAACGGTTCCGGCTGGATGGTGGTGAAGATCGCCGGTGATGTGGCCTCTGTCCAGGCGGCGGTGATGACCGGGGCCGAACTCGCCGAACGGCAGCAGGGGCTGGTAGCGCAGAAGGTTATCGCCAGGCCCGGGGAAGGCCTGCTGCCGGCCCGCGTCCAGGCGCCTTCACAAGCGCCTGACGTCGCCGTGACGGAGGAGAACACGGCCCTCACAGACGCCCCCTCCCACTCTACGGAGCGGGTGACCTGCAACCTGTGCCTGGACCCACACTGCCCACGACAAAAAGGCGATCCCCGCTCGCAGTGCCTGCACGCCGGTAAACGAGGTGACGCGTAATGGATAAACAACAGCTGGCTTCGACAGTCAACAAAGTGCTGGATGAGATGCGCCAGCGTCCCATTCCAATCGGTATCTCCAGTCGCCATATCCATTTAGCGGCGGCTGACTATGCCAGGCTTTTTCCCGCGCAGCCCATCCAGCCGAAAAAAGCGCTGCTGCAGCCGGGACAATATGCTGCAGAGCAGACGGTGACCCTGGTTGGCCCCAAAGGGCGATTAAACAACGTGCGCCTGCTCGGCCCTTTGCGCCAGACCAGCCAGGTGGAAATCTCACGCACCGACGCCCGGATCCTCGGTATCGCCGCGCCGCTGCGCATGTCCGGCAATCTGCAGGGCACGCCGGGGATCCGCCTGATAAGCCCCTTTGCCGAACTGGAGCTGAGCGGCGGGACGATTGTTGCCCAGCGACATATTCATATGTCGCCACTTGATGCGTTGATCCTGCGCGTCTCCCATGGCGATAGCGTCGCGGTGGCGATCGAAGGCAGCGACAGGCGGCTTATCTTCGACAACGTGGCGGTCCGCGTTGCCCCGGATATGCGTCTTGAGATGCACATCGATACTGACGAGGCTAATGCGGCAGGCGCTGACGCTGCGCAAGCCTGGGCAACGCTGGTGACGAAGCCATGAACCACGCGATGCTGCAGCGTATCGTCGAAGAGGTCGCCGCCCGTCTGCGCCGTCGCGCCCTCAGCACGGCCACGCTCAGCGTGGCCCAGCTCGGCGAAGCGGATATCCGCAGCCTGCTGTGCCAGCACGCTTCGCTGCGCATCGTGCAGGTGGATTTACCGCTGCTGGAGCAGCTTGCCGGCCAGCGTGCGCTGGCGGCAGCCGGTTGCGCACTGCATGAGGCGATGGCCTGGGGCGTTCGGGTACAGCTAACGCTGCTTCCCGCCCTGCTCCCCGCGCTGGCGGTAAAAAAACTCGCCCGCTTGCCGCTGACGTTCAGCGATCCGCTTGGCCAGCCCGTCAGGCTTCACGCCGCGTCGGTGCTCACCTATACCGACGTAGCCCATTTCAGTGGCGGCTATCTGGTGCTGCGCCGCCGCCCCATTATCACCGCCCTCGCCCGCGAAGCGGCCGTNGCGCGGCATGTTCAATTGATTAAGCAGGAGTGAACTATGCATCTGGCACGCGTGACCGGCGCCGTCGTCTCGACGCAAAAATCGCCCTCTCTGAACGGCAAAAAACTGCTGCTGGTGCGCCGGGTAAGCGCGGACGACGATCGTCCGATTCTCCCCACGAGCGGCGATGAAGTGGCGGTAGATTCGGTTGGCGCTGGCGTCGGCGAGCTGGTGCTGCTCTGCAGCGGCTCGAGCGCACGCCACGTTTTCAGCGGCCCGAATGAGGCCATCGATCTTGCCGTCGTGGGCATTGTTGACTCACTTTCACGCTAAGGGGGCGCCTGTGGCTATCTATACCCGAACCGGCGATGCCGGCAGTACATCACTCTTTACCGGCCAGCGGGTCAGCAAGACGCATCCGCGCGTCGAAGCCTACGGCACCCTGGATGAACTGAACGCCATGCTGAGCCTGTGCGTCTGCGCCGTCGCTGAAGAGGAACAGCGCACCCTGCTCGAAGCCCTGCAGCAGCACATTTTTTGGTTCAGCGCGGAGCTCGCCAGCGACAGCGAACAGCCATCACCGGGTAAGCGCTATATCAGCAGCGAAGAGATTGCCCTGCTGGAGCAGACCATCGATCGCGAGATGGCCCGCGTGCCGGCGCTGCACCAGTTTGTATTGCCCGGACGCTGTGAAGCCGCCAGCCGTCTGCACCTGGCCCGCACCGTTGCCAGACGGGCGGAGCGCCGGCTGGTCGAGCTGGGGGCAGAGGTTACTATCCGTCAGATACTGCTGCGTTATCTGAACCGCTTATCTGACTGCCTGTATGCCCTGGCGCGCAGCGAGGATCATGCCGCTCACCAGCGCCGCCTTGTGACGGAGATCGCGGCCCGCTATCTGGCCGCCAGCAGGTCGCCTGCGCCCGACGCGCCCAAAGCCCAGGCCGGGTCGCTCTCCTTTCACGAGCTGCATCAGCTCATCCGTCAGGCCATTGAACACGCCCGCCAGCTGCAGGTGCCGGTGGTGATCAGCATCGTTGACGCACACGGCACCGAAACCGTGACCTGGCGAATGCCCGATGCGCTGCTGGTCAGCAGCGAGCTGGCGCCGAAAAAAGCCTGGACCGCCGTCGCCATGAAAACCGCCACCCACGAGCTCGCGACGACCGTACAGCCATGCGCTGCGCTGTACGGTCTGGAGAGCCATCTGCAGGGCAAAGTCGTCACCTTTGGCGGCGGATATCCGCTGTGGCGCGATGGCCAGCTAATAGCCGGCCTCGGCATTAGCGGCGGCAGCGTCGAGCAGGATATGGCTATTGCACAGGCTGCCATGGCGGCCATTAACGTGAGAACTCATCAATGAATACAGCAGAACTGGAAACCCTTATCCGCACCATCCTCAGTGAAAAGCTCGCGCCGACGCCCCCTGCCCCTCAGCAAGAGCAGGGCATTTTCTGCGATGTCGGCAGCGCCATCGACGCCGCTCATCAGGCTTTTCTCCGCTATCAGCAGTGTCCGCTAAAAACCCGCAGCGCCATTATCAGCGCCCTGCGGGAGACGCTGGCCCCCGAGCTGGCGACGTTGGCGGAAGAGAGCGCCACGGAAACCGGCATGGGCAACAAAGAAGATAAATATCTGAAAAATAAAGCCGCTCTTGAAAACACGCCGGGCATAGAGGATCTCACTACCAGCGCCCTCACCGGCGATGGCGGGATGGTGCTGTTTGAGTACTCGCCGTTCGGGGTTATTGGCGCCGTGGCGCCCAGCACCAACCCAACGGAAACCATTATCAACAACAGTATCAGCATGCTGGCGGCGGGTAACAGCGTCTATTTCAGCCCCCATCCCGGCGCGAAAAAGGTCTCGTTGAAGCTTATCGCCAGGATCGAAGAGATCGCCTACCGCTGCAGCGGGATCCGTAACCTGGTGGTGACCGTTGCCGAGCCGACCTTTGAAGCCACCCAGCAAATGATGTCCCACCCGCTGATTGCCGTTCTGGCTATCACCGGCGGCCCTGGCATTGTGGCGATGGGCATGAAAAGCGGTAAAAAAGTGATCGGCGCTGGCGCCGGCAATCCGCCGTGCATCGTTGATGAAACCGCCGATCTCGTCAAAGCCGCCGAAGATATCATCAGCGGCGCCGCCTTCGATTACAACCTGCCCTGTATCGCCGAAAAAAGCCTGATCGTCGTCGCCTCCGTCGCTGACCGCCTGATCCAGCAGATGCAGGATTTTGACGCGCTGCTGTTGAGCCGACAGGAGGCCGATACCCTGCGTGCCGTCTGCCTGCCCGACGGCGCGGCGAATAAAAAACTGGTCGGTAAAAGCCCGGCTGCGCTGCTGGCGGCGGCGGGTCTCGCCGTTCCGCCTCGCCCCCCTCGCCTGCTGATAGCCGAGGTGGAGGCGAACGACCCCTGGGTGACCTGCGAGCAGCTGATGCCGGTGCTGCCGATCGTCAGGGTCGCCGACTTTGACAGCGCCCTGGCGCTGGCCCTGCGCGTTGAGGAGGGTCTGCACCACACCGCCATTATGCACTCGCAGAATGTCTCGCGGCTCAATCTGGCGGCACGCACCCTGCAGACCTCCATTTTTGTCAAAAATGGCCCGTCTTACGCGGGAATCGGCGTCGGCGGCGAAGGGTTTACCACCTTCACCATCGCCACGCCAACCGGAGAAGGCACCACCTCCGCGCGGACGTTCGCCCGCCTGCGGCGCTGCGTGTTGACCAACGGTTTTTCCATTCGCTAACCGGGGGCGCCATGCATACCTTTTCTCTGCAAACGCGCCTCTACAGCGGCCCGGGCAGCCTGGCCGCGCTGCAGCGCTTTAGCCATCAGCACATCTGGATCGTCTGCGACGGCTTCCTGGCGCGCTCGCCGCTGCTTGACCGACTGCGCGCCGCGCTGCCCGCCAGCAACCGCGTCAGCGTGTTCAGCGATATTACACCGGATCCGACCATTCACACCGTGGCGAAAGGGATAGCGCAGATGCAGACCCTGCGTCCGCAGGTGGTGATCGGCTTCGGCGGCGGCTCGGCGATGGATGCCGCCAAGGCTATCGTCTGGTTCAGCCAGCAGGGCGGTCTGCCTGTCGACACCTGCGTGGCGATCCCCACCACCAGCGGTACCGGTTCGGAAGTGACCAGCGCCTGCGTCATCAGCGACCCGGAAAAAGGGATCAAGTACCCGCTGTTCCATGAGGCGCTCTGTCCCGACATGGCGATCATCGACCCGACGCTGGTGGTTAGCGTACCGCCCACCATCACAGCCCATACCGGGCTGGACGCGCTGACCCACGCCCTGGAGGCATGGGTCTCGCCGCAGGCCACCGATTTTACCGATGCGCTGGCGGAAAAGGCCGCCAGGCTGGTGTTTCGCGCCCTGCCCGTTGCGATTCGTCAGGGCGACTGCATTGCGACCCGCAGCAAAATGCACAATGCATCAACCCTCGCCGGTATGGCCTTTAGCCAGGCTGGCCTTGGGCTCAATCATGCGATCGCCCATCAGCTTGGCGGCCAGTTTCACCTCCCCCATGGCCTGGCCAATGCGCTGCTGCTGACCGCGGTGATCCGCTTCAATGCCGGCGAGCCGCGAGCGGCTAAGCGCTATGCACGCCTGGCCAGGGCCTGCCGCTTCTGCCCGCCCGCAGCTGGCGAACAGGAGGCTTTCCAGGCGCTGCTTACCGCGGTGGAAACGCTGAAACAGCAGTGCGCCATTCCCACCCTCAAGGGCGCGCTGCAGGAAAAGTATCCCCTTTTCTTATCGCGAATTCCCGCCATGGTGCCGGCCGCGCTGGCCGACGCCACCCTGCGCACCAACCCGCGTCCGGTCGATGGCGCGGCCATCGCGCAACTGCTGGAGAACCTGCAATGAGTGAAGCGATAGGGCCACTATCAAGCATTGATGCAGCGGAGATCCGCGAACGCGTTCGGGCCGCTGGCGTCGTAGGAGCCGGTGGCGCAGGCTTTCCGACCCACATCAAACTGCAGGCCCGGGTGGACACCGTGCTGGTGAACGCCGCCGAATGCGAACCGATGCTGAAGGTTGACCAACAGCTGATGGCTCAGCAGGCTGACCGACTGATTCGCGGCCTGGGTTACGCGATGACCGCCACTGGCGCCCGGGAAGGGATCATTGCCCTGAAGGCGAAATATGCTCCGGCGATTGCGGCATTAACCCCACGACTCCCGGAATGGGCCCGGCTGCATATTCTGCCTGACGTCTATCCGGCCGGGGATGAGGTGCTCACTATCTGGCTGGCGACGGGACGCCGCGTACCACCTGCCGCGCTGCCGGTCAGCGTCGGCGTGGTGGTCAATAACGTGCAGACGGTGCTCAATATCGCCAGAGCCGTGGAACAGGGCTATCCGGTAACTCGCCGGACGTTGACCGTCAATGGCGCCGTCGCCCGTCCGCTGACGCTGGCCGTACCACTGGGTATATCGCTGCGCGAGGTGCTGGATCTGGCCGGCGGCGCGACGGTTGACGATCCGGGGTTTATCAACGGCGGTCCGATGATGGGCTCGCTTATTACCTCCCTCGAGACACCGGTCACCAAAACCACCGGCGGCCTGCTGGTGCTCCCGGGCAACCATCCATTGATCCAGCGACGGCGGCAGGATGAACGAACGCTGCTCGCCATCGCCCGCACCGTCTGTGAACAGTGCCGTTTATGCACAGATTTATGCCCCCGGCACCTGATCGGCCATGAGCTTTCCCCTCATCTGCTGGTGCGGGCGGTGAACTATCGCCAGGCGGCCACCCCGTCGCTGCTGCTCAGCGCCCTGACCTGTTCGGAGTGCAACGTTTGCGAGAGCGTCGCCTGCCCGGTGGGTATTTCCCCCATGCGCATCAACCGTCTGCTGAAACGTGAGCTGAGGGCGAAAAACCTGCGCTACGACGGACCGCTGCGTCCGGCGGACGAGATGGCGAAGCACCGCCTGGTGCCGGTCAAGCGGCTCATCAGCAAACTGGGACTTGATCCCTGGTATCAGGAAGCGCCGCTGACGGCGGTGGAGCCGGAGGTGGCCTGCGTCACCCTGCCCCTGCGCCAGCATATCGGCATCAGCGCCGTGCCCTGCGTCGCGCCGGGAGAGCGGGTAACGCGCGGCCAGCTACTGGCGGATATCCCCGCCGACGCCCTCGGCGCGCCGGTGCACGCCAGTATTGACGGCCTGGTCTCCGCCATCACGGAGCAGGCCATTACGCTTGTAAGAGGTTAATCATGACCCAGGCTATCGGAATTTTAGAACTGACCAGCATCGCCAGGGGNATGGAGCTGGGTGACGTCATGCTGAAAAGCGCGAACGTACAGCTCCTGCTCTGCAGAACCCTTTGCCCCGGGAAATTCCTGCTGATGCTCGGCGGCGACGTCGGCGCCGTGCAGCAGGCAATCGCCGCCGGCACCGCGCGCGCTGGGGAGATGCTGGTGGACAGCCTGGTGCTGGCCAACATTCACCCCAGCGTACTACCGGCGATCAGCGGTCTCAACGTGGTCGGGCAGCGGCAGGCGGCGGGGATCGTCGAAACCTGGAGCGTGGCGGCGTGCATCAGCGCCGCCGACCACGCGGTGAAAGCGGCCAACGTCACCCTGGTGCGGGTCCATATGGCGTTTGGTATCGGCGGCAAATGCTACATGGTGGTGGCGGGTGATATCGCCGATGTCGACAACGCCGTCACGGTGGCCAGCGACAGCGCAGGCGAGAAAGGATTACTGGTTCACCGGGCAGTGATCCCGCGACCGCACGATGCGCTGTGGCAACAGCTGATGGAGGGATAATGGAACCGCAAACCCCTACCGAACGCATGATCCAGGAGTATGTCCCGGGCAAACAGGTCACTCTGGCGCATCTCATTGCCAATCCTGGCAAAGATCTGTTCAAAAAGCTGGGTCTGCCGGACGCGGTCTCCGCCATCGGCATTCTTACCATTACCCCCAGTGAAGCATCGATTATCGCCTGCGACATCGCTACCAAGTCCGGCGCGGTGGAGATCGGTTTTCTCGATCGCTTCACCGGCGCGGTGGTGTTGACCGGCGATGTCTCCGCCGTGGAGTACGCGCTCAGGCAGGTCACCCGCACCCTCGGTGAGCTGATGCGCTTCACCGCTTGCCCAATTACCCGGACCTGAGCCCATGAAACGCCTGATGCTAATCGGACCCAGCCAGTGCGGCAAAACCTCGCTGACCCAGGTATTGCGTGGCGAAACCCTGCGCTATCAGAAAACCCAGGCCATCGTCTGGACGCCGGCCGCCATCGATACCCCCGGGGAATATCTGGAAAACCGCTGCCTGTACAGTGCACTGCTCACCAGCGCCTGCGAGGCCGATGTCATCGCGCTGGTACTAAATGCCGATGCGCCCTGGTCACCTTTTTCTCCGGGGTTTACCGCCCCGATGAACCGCCCGGTCATCGGGGTGATCACTAAAGCCGATTTGGCCGCCCCGCCCCGTCTGCAACAGGTCCGGACATGGCTCGAGACGGCGGGCGCCGGACATATCTTTATCACCAGCGCGTTAACCGGCGACGGGCTTGATGACCTGTTCGCCTGCCTAAATGCAGAGGAATATCAATGACCTATAAAATCATGGCGATTAACGCCGGCAGCTCCTCCCTGAAGTTTCAGCTGCTTAACATGCCGCAGGGGGCGTTGCTCTGTCAGGGGTTGATCGAACGTATCGGCCTGCCCGAGGCCCGCTTCACGCTGAAAACGTCGGCACAGAAATGGCAGGAGACGCTGCCCATCGCCGATCACCATGAGGCAGTGACCCTCCTCCTGGAGGCGCTGACCGGCCGCGGGATCCTGAGCAGCCTGCAGGAGATCGACGGCGTTGGCCACCGCGTCGCCCACGGCGGCGAACGCTTCAAAGACGCCGCGCTGGTCTGCGACGATACCCTGCGGGAGATCGAGCGCCTGGCGGAGCTGGCGCCGTTGCATAACCCGGTCAATGCGCTGGGCATTCGTCTTTTTCGCCAGCTGTTACCCGCGGTACCGGCGGTGGCGGTTTTTGATACCGCCTTTCACCAGACCCTGGCGCCGGAGGCCTGGCTCTATCCCCTTCCCTGGCGCTATTACGCCGAGCTGGGCATTCGCCGCTACGGTTTTCACGGTACCAGCCATCACTATGTCAGCAGCGCGCTGGCGGAAAAGCTGGGCGTACCGCTGAGCGCCCTGCGGGTAGTAAGCTGCCATCTGGGCAATGGCTGTAGCGTCTGCGCCATCAAAGGCGGGCAGTCGGTGAATACCTCAATGGGCTTTACTCCCCAGTCCGGGGTGATGATGGGCACCCGCAGCGGCGATATCGACCCGTCGATCCTTCCCTGGCTGGTGGAGAAAGAAGGGAAATCCGCCCTGCAGCTCAGCCAGCTGCTGAATAATGAATCCGGGCTGCTGGGCGTCTCCGGTGTGTCATCTGATTACCGCGACGTCGAACAGGCAGCTGACGCCGGCAACGAACGGGCGGCTCTGGCGCTGTCGCTGTTTGCCGAACGCATTCGCGCGACTATCGGCAGCTATATCATGCAGATGGGAGGTCTGGACGCGCTGATCTTTACCGGCGGCATAGGCGAGAATTCCGCCCGGGCGCGGGCGACGATCTGCCGCAATTTGCATTTTCTCGGCCTCGCGCTGGACGACGAGAAAAACCAGCGGAGCGCGACCTTTATTCAGGCGGATAATGCGCTTGTCAAAGTGGCGGTGATCAACACCAATGAAGAGCTAATGATTGCCCGCGACGTCATGCGTCTTGCATTGCCGCAGGCGCGCGAGCTGGCGGTGTCGGCATAAACGACGCGCCTCCTCTTGCGGAGAATCATGGTAACCGGCGGGTCGCCATGCCACTATGCGCCCTGGCGAAGGTAAGCGGAAAGGTGAAAACGTGGCTGTTGCACAATGTCCCGCCTCGTGCGGAGAACTTATCCAGGGCTGGATCCTCGGCAGCGAAAAGCTGGTCTCCTGTCCGGTGGACTGGTACAGCACCGTCGAGGTCGAGACCGGGGTACCGCGAAAAGACGAGCGGCCGCTGTCGCGGGCGATGGTCGACCAGCTGCTGGCCCACTGGGGCTACCCCCCAGCGCTGAGCCAGCAGATCCGCATCACCCTGCACTCAACGATCCCGGTGGCCAAAGGGATGGCCAGCAGCACCGCCGATATCGCTGCCACCGCCGTCGCCACCGCCCATCATCTGGGCCATCTACTGGATGAGCCGACGCTGGCGCGCCTGTGCGTCGCGCTGGAGCCTACCGACAGCACCCTGTTTCGCCAGCTGACGCTGTTCGACCATAATACCGCCGCCACGCAAATCGCCTGTCCCCCTCCGCCGGCGCTCGACCTGTTAGTGCTGGAGAGCCCGCTGACGCTGCGCACCACCGACTATCACCAGCTGCCGCGCGAGCCGGGCCTGTTGGCAAACGCCTCCCGGCTGCAGCTGGCGTGGGAGAAAGTACAGCAGGCCTGCCACTGCGGCAACCCGCAGCTGCTGGGCGAAGCAGCGACCATCAGCGCCATTGCCAGCCAGCAGCTGTTGCCTAAGCCGGGGTTTGACGCGCTGCTGGACCTGGTGGAAAGCGCAGGGCTCTATGGTCTCAACGTGGCGCACAGCGGCAGCGTCGTCGGCCTGCTACTGGACCGCCGTCGGCATGACGTCGAATTTCTGCAATGGCGGCTGGCAGACAGCGACATCGCCGCCCACTGGCCGCAGCAGCATCTGTTGGCAATGGTGCCCGGGGGCGTCATCCTGCAGTAGGCCTCAGGCCAGCACCCGGCGCAACGCCGCCAGCAGCTGGTCGTTTTCCTCGGCGCTGCGGATCGCCACCCGGAAATAGCGGCTATCCAGCCCCGGGTAGTTGGCGCAGCTGCGGATCAGCACATGCTGGCGCAGCAGGGCATATTGCAGGTCAAAATCGGCTCTGTCGCAGCGCAAGAACAGGTAGTTAGCACGCCCGGGCCACACGGTCAGCCCGGCCATCTCCTGCAGCTGCGCATAGAAACGCGCTCCCTCCTCCTGCAGCCACTGCCAGGTGGCCCGCTGATACGCCCGATCCTGGAGAATAATTTCCCCGGCCAGGGCGGCATAGGCGTTGATGGACCACGGCATTTGTCGCGCGCGCAGTCGGGCCACCGCCTGGGCATCAGCGTTCAGCAGGTAGCCGAGACGCAGCCCCGGAATGGCATAAAATTTGGTCAGCGATCGCAAAACCCAGACGTGCGGATGCTGCGCCAGCAGAGGAATAAACCCCGGCTGGTCGGGGATAAAGTCGAGGAAGGCCTCATCGAGGATCAGGCTGATGTTCAGCGCCCGGCAGCGCTGCGCAATGGCTTCCAGCAGGCCCCGCTCCGGCAGCAGGCCGGTGGGGTTGTTCGGGGTGCAGAGAAACAGGCAGTCCAGCGCCGGAGTCAGGGCATCGAGGATCGCGTCGGTCAGCTGCCAGCCATCGCGCTCCCGCAGGGCATACTCCACCACCTCACAGTCCACCGTCTGCAGCGCCCGCCGGTACTCCGCAAAACCGGGAATGACGATCATCGCCCGCCGCGGCTTAACGCCGTGGACGAGGGTGAAGATCGATTCAGTTTCGCCGTTGCCGGCGAGGATATGCGCCGCCGGCAACTGATGGTGGGCAGCCAGCGCCTGATGCAGCTGTTGATACTCGACGTCAGGGTAGCGTTCGGCGCAGCCTGGGTTGTCAACGATCGCCTGCCTGAGCGAGGCAGGCATCCCCAGCGGATTGATGTTGGCGCTAAAATCCAGCAGCTCGCCGGGGGCTATGCCCAGCAGGGCGGCGGCCTCGCGGATATTGCCGCCATGGGCGCTTTTCAGTAAGGCCATGTCCCTTTCCTGTGTGGTTATCCGCGGCGGGCCAGCGTCGCGCCGTCGGCGAAGTAGGCTTTAATCCCGGCGAGGATCGACTCGGCCACCTCCTGCTGGAATTTGGCCGTTTTCAGTTTCCGCTCTTCTTCCACGTTACTGATAAACGCCGTCTCCACCAGAATGGAGGGGATATCAGGCGCCTTCAGTACCGCAAAGCCCGCCTGCTCTACCCGATTCTTGTGCAAATTATTGATATTGCCCATTTTCTCCAGCACCGCCTTTCCGAATTTGAGGCTGTCGGCGATGGTGAGGGACTGCACCATATCGAACATGGTGTGGTCGACATAGCGGTCGCCGCTCTTGCTGACCCCACCGATCAGATCCGAGGCGTTCTGCGTCTGGGCGAGATATTTTGCCGCGGTACTGGTGGCCCCCTTGGTGGAGAGGGCAAACACCGAAGAGCCGCTGGGCTGGCGGCTGGTAAAGGCGTCGGCGTGAATCGACACGAACAGGTCGGCGCGCTGCTTCTGCGCCTTGGCGACACGCACTTTCAACGGGATAAACACGTCTTCGTTGCGGGTCATATAGGCCTTCATATTGCCTTCTTTGTCGATCAGCGCCCGCAGGCGACGGGCGATCTGTAGCACCACATCTTTCTCGCGGGTGCGATACTTCCCCACGGCACCGGAGTCTTCGCCGCCGTGCCCGGGATCGAGCATGATGACAATCGGCCGGTCGCGCCCGGCTTTGCCCGGCTGCGGCCCGCTTTGCGCCGGCGGCACCTGCCGCTCCAGATCGCCTTTGTTGTAATCCTCGAGCAGCGCCAGCAGCGGATCCTGAACATCGGTAGCGTTGGCGGGGTAGAGATCCATCACCAGACGCTCTTTAAAGCCGGCCACCGGCGCGAGGGCAAACAGCTGCGGCTTAACGTTCTGCTTGAGTTCGAAGACCATGCGCACGGTTTGCGGATCAAACTGGCCCACCCGGGCGGACTTAATAAAGGGATCGTCAGCGCGGATCTGGCCCCCCATGCCCTTCAGTACCGAGTTCAGGTTAACCCCCTCCAGATCGACCACTACCCGTTCCGGATTACTGAGGGCAAACTGCCGGTATTTCAGCACATGATTCGATTCCACCGTGACGCGGGTGTAGGTCGATGCTGGCCAGACGCGAACAGCGACCACCCGCGCGGCGGCGGCCAGCCCAACAGGGCTCACGCTCATTAACCACATGGCGCCCGCCCCCTGCAATAAACGGCGACGGCTTAATCCAGAGTTGTTTCCCGACATGCCACTCCCAAGCAATAAAAACGCATTTATACCCAAAACAAACAGATTGACCAGAAACTTTAACGAAAGGCATATAACCTGTCATCTATAAAAGGGTAAACATTCATTGACACCCTGCGCCGGGTCACATGTTTTTCGCGGCTTAGCCTCAAATTGGGGCTTGCGTTTAACGGCAAAACAGAATAAAAATACAATAATTACGAATAATCATGCATTGAGGGTTTGTCATGGTGAAGGAACGTCGCACTGAACTGGTAGAAGGATTCCGCCATTCTGTTCCCTATATTAATGCCCATCGGGGAAAAACGTTTGTCATCATGCTGGGCGGCGAAGCCATTGAGCATGAAAATTTCTCAAATATTGTCAATGACATAGGATTATTGCATAGCCTGGGCATTCGCCTGGTGGTGGTCTATGGCGCCCGCCCGCAGATTGACGCTAACCTCGCCGAGCACCATCACGAGCCGGTCTATCACAAGCAGACGCGAGTGACTGACGCCAAAACGCTGGAGCTGGTTAAGCAGGCGGCGGGGATGCTGCAGCTGGAGATCACCGCCCGTCTGTCGATGAGCCTCAACAACACCCCGCTGCAGGGGGCCCATATCAACGTTGTCAGCGGCAACTTTATCATTGCCCAGCCGCTGGGCGTCGATGACGGCGTCGATTATTGCCACAGCGGACGCATTCGCCGCATTGACGAAGAGGCGATTCATCGTCAGCTCGACAGCGGCGCCATTGTCCTGATGGGGCCGGTCGCGGTGTCGGTCACCGGCGAGAGCTTTAACCTGACTTCGGAAGAGATCGCTACCCAGCTGGCCATCAAGCTGAAGGCGGAGAAAATGATCGGCTTCTGTTCGTCGCAAGGGGTTTACAACCAGGCCGGGGAAATTGTCTCCGAACTGTTCCCTAATGAGGCGCAAGCCCGCGTCGAAGAGCTGGAAGCAGACGAAGACTATAACTCCGGCACCGTGCGCTTCCTGCGCGGGGCGGTGAAGGCCTGCCGCAGCGGCGTACGGCGCTGCCACCTGATCAGCTATCAGGAAAATGGCGCGCTGCTGCAGGAGCTGTTTTCACGCGACGGCATCGGCACCCAGATCGTCATGGAGAGCGCGGAGCAGATCCGTCGGGCGACCATCAATGATATCGGCGGTATTCTTGAGCTGATAAGCCCGCTCGAGCAGCAGGGCATTCTGGTACGCCGTTCCCGCGAACAGCTGGAGATGGAGATCGACAAATTCACCATTATTCAGCGCGATAACACCACCATCGCCTGCGCCGCCCTCTATCCTTTCCCGGAAGAGAAGATCGGCGAAATGGCCTGCGTGGCGGTGCATCCGGATTACCGGAGCTCGTCGCGGGGAGAGGTGCTGCTGGAGCGTATTGCCGCTCAGGCCAGGCAGATGGGACTGAGCAAGCTGTTCGTGTTAACCACCCGCAGCATCCACTGGTTCCAGGAGCGCGGCTTCACGCCGGTGGATATCGACCTGCTGCCGGAGAGTAAAAAGCAGATGTATAACTATCAGCGCCGGTCGAAGGTGCTGATGGCCGACCTCGCTTAAGCCCTTCTCCTCTCTATCTAACGGCCCGGGATAGCGCGACGCTTATCGCTTTATCCCCGGCCGGTCTCCCGCCCCTCTTCCCGCCAGCCTGGCGTACGCACGCGGGCGAAATTCCTGGTTTCCGCGCAGGCCATTTCTTTCTCGCTGGCTCACCGATATGCTATTGGCTGTCGACAGGACGTCGACTGGCGCCGCGGCCGCCACCCGCCCTGTAAGGATCGCTTAAAGAATGGAACCCAAACCGAACTGGCTGGTCAGACATATTAATCTCATTACCACCGCGGTCGCCCTCTATCCGTGGTTGCTGATGATACTGCTCCTCTGGGATAACCAGCGCCATCATCAGCATGGCTATGCCGCGCTCGGCGCCGCCATCGCGATATTATTTCTGCTGGCCCTGACGTCCGGCATGAATCTTCTCATCTCCTCGCTGGTGATTTTTTGTGCCCGCTGTTCCACCCCACCGCTGGCCGGCGGCGCAGCAGTCCGCTTTTTCGCCATGAACTCGATCTCGGCGCTCTGGCTTATCCCTCTGTTCTTCAGTTACTGATTTTTCCGCCAGCCCGGGCAACGGCTGCAGCATTTTCCATCGCCCGGACCCGGCGTCTCAGGGGGCTTCGCGCCCGGCGAAAATCTCCGCCAGGCCGCTGCGCCGTTCGGTGCGCGTCACAATGGCCTGGGAGAGCACCTGCTCGTCGGCATAGAGCGACAACCGCCGTTTCGCGCGGGTGATCGCCGTGTAGACCAGTTCGCGGGTCACCAGCGGGACGCTGCGCGCCGGCAGGATCAGCGCCGCGTGTTCGAACTCCGAGCCCTGCGATTTATGCACGGTCATCGCCCAGGCGGTATCATGCTCCGGCAGACGGCTCGGCTGCACCGACTTGATGGCGCCGTCGGGCATCAGGAACCACACCCGCAGCTCGCCGTTGCGCTCCAGGGCGATGCCGATATCGCCGTTAAACAGCCCCAGCGCGCTGTCGTTGCGCGATATCATGATCGGTCGGCCATCATACCAGCGAGAGTGGCGCGGCAGGGCGATCGCCCGCTGTCGGTTGAGCCGCTGCTCCAGCCGCTCATTGACGCCGCTCACGCCGTACGGCCCCTCGCGCAGCGCGCACAGCAGCTGGAATTCGCTGAAAGCGGCCAGCATGGCCTGCGGTTCGGCCCGCTCGCGGCGCAGCTGCAGGTAGCGCTCATAGCCCTGCTGAGCCGCGCCGAGCATGGCTTCGTACTCTTCGGTCGTGCTGAGGGGATGAAGCGCGATATCGTCAAACGGCTGGCCCAGCGTGGCCTTCACCTCCGCGCGCGCGCCAGCGTTCACCGCCCGCGCCAGGCTCCCGATGCCGGAGTGACTACCGAAGCGATAGCTCTTTTGCAGCAGGCACAAACTGTCTCTCAGCGCGCCCGCGATAGCCCCCTCGCCCGCCGGCACCGGCGAACCGGTCAGCCGGGTCAGCTCCTGCGCCCGCGCGGCGGTATAGCCCGAACTCGCCCAGGCGCAGATATCCCCCAGCACCGCCCCCGCTTCTACGGAGGCCAGCTGGTCGCGATCGCCGAGGAAAATCACCCGCCCGTGGGCCGGCAGCGCGTCGATAAGCCGCGACATCATCGGCAGGTCGATCATCGAGGCTTCATCCACCACCAGCACGTCCAGATGCAGCGGGTTGCCGGCGTGATAGCGCATCCGCTGGCTGCCTGGCTGGGCGCCCAGCAGACGATGCAGCGTGCTGGCCTCGGTGGGAATCAACGCTTTCTGCGCGTCGGTCAGCGGCAATTTTCTCAGCGCCGCGCCCAGCGATTCGGTCAGACGCGCCGCCGCTTTCCCGGTTGGCGCCGCCAGGCGAATACGACAGCGCGGGCTGTCTTCGATCTGGATCAGCGCCGCCAGAAGCTTCGCCACGGTGGTGGTCTTCCCGGTCCCGGGACCGCCGGAGATCACTGAGATGCGGCGGGTCAGCGCCACCGCCGCGGCCACTTTTTGCCAGTCGGTTTCGCCGGTGGCAGGGAACAGGGCATTCAGGGTTGACGCCAGCCGGGCCTCATCCATCTCCAGCACCCGGTTGGCTTCATTGAAGAAGCGGGCGACGGTCAGCTCGTTGCGCCACATCCGGTTGAGATAGAGCCGGTCGCCGCACAAAATCATCGGCGCCGGAGCATCGCCGCAGCTCACCGCCGACGACGCGAGCAGCAGTGCGGGCCAGTCCTCCGGCGCGCCGGCTTCGGCCAGCAGCCGATCGCGGATCTCCCCCGCTTTACCGCTCAGCGCCTCGTCGCCGCTCAACCGCGAGAGCGGCAGACAGACGTGCCCCTCGCCGGCATCCCGGCTCAGCAAGGCCGCCGCCAGCTTGACCGCCGGCGGGTCGTTTTGCGCCACCATCAGGGCAAACTGGACGTCCAGCGGCCGCAGCAGACGCTGCTCCACCGCCGCCAGCAGTAGTTGTTCGAAAGTCATGAGGCCTCCTCCTGAGTTTCTCCGGCAAAAAGCTGATCCAGACCGTCAATCAGCGGTCGCACCGGCCGGGTGGTGAAGATCCCCTGCCCCCCCTCCTGCCCGTCCATGCCGCGCAGGAAAAGATAAATCACGCCGCCGAAGTGGCGGTCATAGTCATAATCGGCCAGCCGGTGGCGCAGATAGCGGTGCAGCGCCAGGCTATACAGCTGATACTGTAGATCGTAGCGGTGGGCACGCATCGCCTGCTCCATCGCCGGCCGGGTGTAGGCCTCGCGATCTTCCCCCAGCCAGTTGGATTTGTAATCCAGCAGGTAATAACGGCCTTCGTGACGGAAGACCAGATCGATAAAGCCCTTCAGCATGCCGCGCACCTGGCGGAAATCCAGCGGCGGCGTGTCGGCAGAGAGGGGATCGTACTGGCGGATAAGCGCGTCAAGGCGCTCCGCCGTCAGCAGCTGGGCGATGGGCAGGTAAAATGCCATCTCCACCTGTTTATCCCGCGCCGCAAGCTGATTGAGCGCGATATCCGGCCCCGGCAGGCGGGTCTTCAGCACGCCCCCCAGCCAGTCGGTCAGCACCGGCGCCCACTGCGCGTCAAACCCGCTCAGCTGCAGCTTCTCCGCCATCCACCCTTCCGGCACCGGCTGGGTGAAGTCCAGCTCCTCAAACAGGCTGTGCAGGAAGGTCCCCGGCGCGGCGCCGCGCGGGAACTGGTGCGGAGTCAGCTGCGGCTCTTCCACGACTTCGCCGACGCCGGCGGCATCAACATCCAGACGCGGCAGCAAATCCTGCCCGCCGCTGAAACCATGCTGCTGCAGTCCGGAGTAACTGGTCACCCGCCAGTCGTCGGCGATGCGGCGCTGCAGCTCGCGCGCCGACAATCGCGGGATGGTCGCCGCGGGCGCCTGCCACGGGGTGAGATCCAGTTCGCCCGGTCTCTGTAATGCAATATCGCCATGACAGAAGTCCGCCAGCCGCGCAGCCAGCCCGGCGGCGTCCATGGCTTCGCCCGCCTGCAGCAGCCGTCCCAGCGCGCTGAGGTGGAAATCGCTGTTGCCAGATTTCCGGCTGCTGAGCGGCGCCACGCCGAGGCTGCAGTGCCAGACCGCGCGGGTCAGGGCCACGTACAGCAGGCGCAGATCTTCCGCCAGTCGTTCCGCCTCCGCCAGCTCGAGGCTGGCCTCATCCTGGCCCAGATCCAGCACCGCCGCGAACGTCTCGCGATCGTGGTAAAACGCCTGGTCCTGTTTACGAAACCGGGCGATAAACGGCAGCCAGACCAGGGGGTATTCCAGCCCTTTTGACTTGTGAATGGTGACAATTTGCACCAGGTGCTTATCGCTTTCGAGACGCATCTGCTGGCTGGCGGCGTTGCTGTCCGGCTCGGCGATATGCTGCGCCAGCCAGCGCACCAGGGCATGCTCGCTTTCCAGCTGGCTGGCCGCCTCCTGCAGCAGTTCGCTGATGTGCAGAATGTCGGTTAAACGCCGCTCGCCACCGCGGGTCGCCAGGAGATTCTCGGCGATATGTCGGGCCGTCATCAGCGCCCGCAGCATCGGCATCACCCCGCGCTGCCGCCAAATCTGGCGGTATTCGCTGAACTCTTCCACCAGCGCGTCCCACGCCTGCTCGTCCTGGTTCAGGTTTTCAATATCCAGCGCGGTCAGGCCAAACATCGACGTCGCCAGCGCGCTGCGCAGGGTATTTTCCCGCTCCGGGGCCAGCACCGCCTGCAGCAGCCAGAGCAGCTCCTGGGCCTCAAGCGTCTCAAAAACGCTGTCGCGGTTAGAGAGGTAGACTGAGGGAATGCCCAGCGTCTGCAGCGCTTCACGCACCTGCGCCGCCTCCAGCCGGTTGCGCACCAGCACGGTAATATCCGAAGCCTGTACCGGGCGCGAGGTTTCCCCGCGCCACAGCAGCGCGCGCCCCTGCTGACCGGCGCTCAGCCAGTCGCGGATCTGCGTGGCGCAGAGCTGCGCCATAAAGGTCTGATAATCGCCAGACCCGACAGTGTCGCCGGGCATCAGCCAGACGTTCATCGCCGGTACGTCCGCCGCGTCAACGGTAAAGCGCAGCCCCTTGTTCTTCGCCGCCGCCTTCACCGGCAGGAACGGGATCTCGTGGAACATGAAGGGGTTATCGCTGAGGCTGAACAGCCGATTGACGCTGCCCACCATGCCCGGCGAGGAGCGCCAGTTGGTATCGAGGGTGTAGTGCGCGGCAACGTCGCCGCGCGCTTTCATATAGGTAAAGATATCGGCGCCGCGAAAGGCGTAGATGGCCTGCTTCGGATCGCCGATCAGCAGCAGAGCCGTCTCCGGCTGCCGGCGCCAGATGCGGCGAAAAATCCGGTACTGCTGAGGGTCGGTGTCCTGAAATTCATCGATCATCGCCACCGGAAAACGCTGGCGAATGGCGCTGGCCAGCGTCTCGCCGCTGTCGCCGCGCAGCGCCTCGTCAAGCCGGCTGAGCATATCGTCAAA
Organism: Klebsiella sp. EMBS2024; assembly: GCF_036233805.1. Taxonomy (NCBI): domain Bacteria; kingdom Pseudomonadati; phylum Pseudomonadota; class Gammaproteobacteria; order Enterobacterales; family Enterobacteriaceae; genus Klebsiella; species Klebsiella sp. EMBS2024. Next base: position 3,541,614 of record NZ_JAZARW010000001.1, read on the forward strand.
CCCCAGCTCGCCGCGGCGGCGCTTTTCGCGGGCGACCGCATCGCGGATCTCGACCATCGCTCTCGCCAGCACCAGATCGGTGAGCGTCAGCGAGGAGGCCAGCAACGACTCTACGGCGCTAAACAGGGGATGCACCGGCGGTTCGCCACCGGCTTTGGTGCGCTCGAGCAGAAACGACTGGGCAAATTTCTCCAGCGCGTCGGGCAGTTGGTAGCTTAACGTCTCTTCCTGCGCCCAGGCGTTCACTTTCTCCATCCACTTGCCCTGGTTGCCGCGATTAAACTTCCGCCGGTCAAGGCCGGAATTTTCCAGCACGCCTTCGATCTCGCCCACCTGCTCGCGCCACTGCTGCTTGAGCGAGTCAATGCGGGCGATGATCTGCTGATGGCGTTCGGCCAGCGTCTCGTTAGGGGCTGGCGGCGACTTAAGTTGCGGCGCTTCGCCCTGCAGCCAGCGGTCAAGGGACTTCAGCAGATCGCGCGGCCCTTTCCAGACGTCGTGGATCACCGCCGCGATATCGCGGGTCAGGGGATAGCAGTGGCGGCGCCAGAAATCGGCGCAGGCCTGATAGCGCAGGCGGGATTCATCCTCGATCAGCTGTTGCTCGAACAGCATGCCCGACTCGAAGGCGTTAAGGCTCAGCATCCGTTGGCAAAAGCCGTGGATGGTGAATACCGCCGCCTCGTCCATCTGCCGTTCAGCCAGCAGCAGCGTCTTCGCGGCGTCGTCTTTATCGGCGATCTCCGCCAACAACGCGCTGTAGAGCGGATTGTCGGATTCGCCGCGCAGGCAGGCGATGCGCAGTTCGTGGATGTTGCTGCGGATACGGCCGCGCAGCTCTTCGGTCGCCGCCTCGGTAAAGGTCACCACCAGCAGTTCTTCAACGCTGATGGCGCGGGGATAGGCGGCCTCACCGCCCAGCCCCAACAGCAGCCGCAGATACAGCGCGGCGATGGTAAAGGTTTTTCCGGTGCCCGCAGAGGCTTCTATCAGGCGCTCGCCGATCAGGGGCAAGCGCAGGGGATCCAAAGACTCAGCGGTGTCGGTCATTCATTCTCTCGCATCAGGGGTAAGGATTGCTGCAATGCGCTGACGTTTTCCCACACTTTGCCGCCTTTCGGCTGGGCATAGTCCGCTTTGCCATTCTGGCTACCGGAAATCTGGGACAAGATCGTCATGCCCTGCGGATCCACCACCGTCTGATGGAAGAAGTCGGCAAGTTTTTGCGGCGTCAGCAGTTTAATCTGAGCCACTACTTTATCACGTGAATCAAAACGCATATTACCGCGATCGAAATCTTTGCTCAGTTTCGAGGCTTCATCGCCCAGCGTCTGCGGCGCCTGCAGCATCTGGCTTATCACCGCCTGCTGGAGCTGAGCAAACTCTTCCGGCTTCATCGCCCGCAGCTTCGCCTCCGCGGTGGGGAAGAAGGCCTGGAACCGCTGCCAGAGGAAGGCCGGCTGCTTATCGCTACTCTGCAGCAGGAAGCCCATGCCCCACTGTCGCCCCACGTTCATCGGGAAGGCAAAGACCGCGTAGCCGAGCTGCTCTTCGGTACGCAGCTGGTTGTAGAACCACGGCTGAATAATCTGTCCCAGCAGGGTGCTGGCGGCGGTGCTGCTGAACTCATCCACATTGGGCGGCGCGAACACCGCGGCCAGCGCGGAGTCGGTGCTGTTGCCCGCTTTGTTGAAGATCGCCAGCTGCTGCCGGTTCACCACCACGTCTTTATTACGGCACCATTCGTTGCCGTCGGCGCCCAGCTGCTGCTGGATCTGGCGGGCCAGGGTCGTGGCGGCATCGGCGGTCATATTGCCGATCACCATCAGTTCAGGACGCCCCCTGGTTTTCAGGTTGGCGCGGTAGTCGAGCACCTCTTTAAGAGTGATGGAGGGCAGCAGCGCCCGGCGCACTTCGCGCTGGAAGTACGGCACCTGCGAGACCATCTGGATCGGCATTATCGCCTGATCGTAGGCTTTGCCTTTCTCGGCGGAATCCATCATCTGCGCATACCAGGATTTGGCCTGCTCCAGCTGCTCCTCGGTCGGCGTATAGCTGAAGTATCCCTGCAACAGATCGCTGAACAGCGCCGGAAGATGCTGGGTATAGCCGTTGGCATTGACCATTAATCCGTTATTAGCGCCGGTAGAGAACGAAATGCCGCCGACCGCCGCCTGGTTACTGAGCTGGTCGAGGGCGATGCCGGCGAGATAATCGTTGAGGGCAAACATCACCTGCCGGCGAGCGCTGTCCATCGCCTGGGGATTACGCAGCACCAGGGAGATGTCCGCCTTCGGCTCGCTGGCAAAATACTGGCTCGGGGCATACACCACCCGCAGCGTCGGTTCATCAAGGATCAGCTGCGGATGCGGCCAGGCTTTATCGCTTTTGATAAGGGTGAAGTCATCCGGAATATAGGGGTTGAGCGCCGGCAGCTGCAGCTGGATGGCCTGGGATTTGTGCTGCCAGTCAGCGAACGTCTGCTCGCTAATCTTATCCACCTGATACGGCGCATCGACAAAGTAGGCCGTCTTGTTATGCGGCTCCTGGGGGCTGATATACCAGATGCGGGCGTTCTGCGGGGTCATCATCGCCAGCCGGTCTTTGATCGCCTGCGGGTCGTACTGGTCGGCAATGTTGACTACGTCCAGCGCATGCTCGACCGGCACCCGGATCATGGTGTCCGCCAGCCATTCCACGTAGTCCATGTCGCGGTTGATCGACGGATAGCGGAAATCGAGCGCCAGCACATGCGCCAGTTCGTCGAAATAGCGTTTGTCGATGCCCTGAGTACGCAGGAGGTCGAGGTAGCTGAAAATGGCCGCCGTCACTTCATCGCGGTGCGCCAGGCCTTTGTCGGTGAGGGTGGCTGAGATCGCCAGTACGCCGCTGTTGCCGTTTACCACCGGATCGGAATCGGCACGGATACCTTCCGCCAGACCCTGTTTTTGCAACCAGTCAGAGAGCGTGCCCGGGCTGCGGTTGCCGATAAGATAGGTGACCAGCTCATCGGTTTTGCTGCGGAAGCGATCGCTGTTGTTGTCGATGCGAAACTCGACGCGCAGCACTTTACGCGGCATCGCCGGCACATAGTGAATAATGATGCCTTTTTGCGCATCCGTGACCACCGGGACGGTAATTTCCGGCCTGCTGATCTGACGATTCGGCACGCGGCCAAAGGTGTCCGCAGCCATGCGCGCCAGCGCCGGCAACGGCTTGTTGCTGTAGATCACCGCTTTCATCAGATTGGCGGAGTACCAGCTATCGCGGAAGGTGTGCAGCGCATCAAGCACCGGGCTGCCGGGCTTATCGCTGAGCGTCTCGAGGTTGCCACCCGAGAAGTGGGCCGCCGGGTGAGCCGGGTTGATGGTCTCCGCGCTGACCTGGGCCATGCGCATCCCGTCTCGCGTCCGGGCCATCGTCAGCTCGGCGTTGACCGCGTTACGTTCGCGGTCGGCATATTTTTTATCCAGCAGCGGCGCGGCGATGGCGTCGGCCAGGCGATCTACGGCCCCGTCCAGCGCATCATTTTCCACTTCAAGATAAAACGCGGTGCGGTAGGGCGCGGTACTGGCGTTATGGCTGCCGCCGTGCAGCTTAAGAAACTCTGCAAGGCTGTCAGGCTGGGGATATTTTTGCGACCCCATCAGCGTCATATGTTCCAGAAAATGCGCCAGCCCCTGATGATCTGCCGGATCCTGCAGGGATCCCACCGGCACCACCAGCGCCGACAGCGATTTCACCGCCTGCGGATCGGAAACCAGCAGCACGACCATGTCGTTATCAAGGCGGATCGCCTGATACTGACGCGTATCTTTTTCGCTTTTGCGGATCGTCTCCTGAATCGGCTGCCATCCGGTGTCGGCCTGACTAAACGGCGCCCAGAGGGCGGCCAGCACAACAAAAACCTTGAACCATAAACTGCGGGGCATTCACGAACCTCATCATTAACAAACTTGCGCTGCACAGCGTGCAGCCTTTTATGTCCATCAGTCCGTGATACGTTGCGCATATTAAATGAACCGCCATTCAGTGCGCAATTTTTATACTATTTAAATTTGTGTGGACCGATGGTAACGATATAGCGGTAACAGATAACGCTGCGTCTGGGCAATGATTTCTTCGTAATGCGCCGGCTCCAGCGAACGCCACAGGCGTTGATACCAGATATCGGCGCCCTCCCCGCTGACCACCATGTTCCCTTCGTAGGTCTGCAGGAATTTGCTCCGCGCTTTCTGCTGCGTCTCTTCGTCCATTAAGATGACATCCTTTTCGGCGTCGTAACAGGCTTTCAGCCAGGCGCCACCGCTTTCCGGCAGCAGCAGCAGCGGCTGCGACATCCCCAGCAAATAGCCATCCACCAGCTCGTTAAGGTACGCCTGCGCCTCGGCGGGCGCCAGCGCCGGAAAGCGCCACTCTCCCTCTTTCCGCACAAACAGCCGGCTCTCGCCGGTGCCGCCGCTGGCGCAGTAGACAAGGTGTTCCAGCCAAAGTTGCATCCCCTGGGAGACGCTCAGCAGCGAAGGCCGCCAGCGCAGCAGACCGTCCGGCTGCACCTGCTGCAGCCAGCCGGTCAGGTTCACGCCGCCGCACTGCAGATCGATCTCCATGCTCTGCGCCTGCTGGCGCTCGGCCATCACCCGCTCGGCCAGCGCCTGCATCTCCAGGCGCTGCGTCTCCCAGACCAGCTCGCCAAAGGCGCCATACGGCAGCTCGCCGGCGGCGCGAAAGCGGCGGAACATAGCCGAGACGTCCTGCTCCTCAATAAGCGTATTGAGCAGTTGCTGATTCAGTTGATAACGGCTCAGCCCTTCAAGAGTGAACGGCTCGTCGTCTGGAATATCGTCCTCTTCGGCGCGGAAATTGACCCGCAAACGCTGCTGAAAGAACGCGCGTACCGGGTGCTGCCAGAAGCGCAGGAGCTGATCGAACGGCAGGCTGTCAATCGGCGGCGCGGTGAGCGGCTGTATAAAATCGCTATGCGCCTCTCCCTGCTGGCCGGCGGCCGCCAGCCATTCACGAGCGTAGCTCTTGTTCTCGTCTTCCTGGAAATTGGCAACGTCGAACGGCATGCGCGTATGCAGATGGGTGATGTGGGCTTTAACCCGCGCTTCGCTGGCGTCGCAGTCAAGCTCTTCGTCACCGGCGAGACAGTGACTCTGGCCGATATAATCCACCAGCTCCTGCACCAGCACCGAAGGAAAACGCTCGCTGTTGTCCTGGATCGAACGGCCGATATAGCTGATATACAGCGTCTGCTCGGCGGACATCAGCGCTTCGAGGAACAGATAGCGGTCATCATCGCGCCGGCTGCGGTCGCCGCGCTGCGGCTTCTGGCTCATTAAATCAAAGCCCAGCGGCGGTAGCGTGCGCGGATAAACCCCGTCATTCATCCCCAGCAGGCACACCACCTTAAAGGGGATCGAACGCATCGGCATCAGGGTACAGATATTGACCGGGCCGGCAAGAAAGCGCTGGCTGATCCGCTGCTGATCGAGGCGCTGGGCCAGCTCATCGCGCAGCAGCGTCAGCGGCACCTGCTCGCCATACTGCGCCTCCAGACCGCTATCAATAACCGCCAGCCACTGCTGCTCAATCAGCGCCAGCGCCGCTTCGGTCTCGCTGTCCGGCAGGAAAAAGTCATTCAGCAGATCGCGACAGACCGGCAGCCACTCCGCCAGCGGCCGCTGCTGGGCCAGGCCGCGTCGCCACAGATTAAGCTGCATCAGCAGCGACGCGAGGTTGCCCACCAGCTCGGCGATCAAACCGCTGGATTCGTCATACGGCAGCACCGACTGCCATTCTCCCTCGCGGCTGTCCATCGCGTAGCCCAACAGCATGCGGGTGAGGCCGAACCGCCAGGTATGCTGCCCGGTCGCCGGCAGATCCAGCTCACGGACGTTGTCGTCATCCATTCCCCAGCGGACGCCGGACTCGTTCACCCACTGGCGCAGGTAGCGCAGCCCTTCTTCCGTGATATTAAAGCGCGCCGCCAGCACCGGGACGTCCAGCAGCGCCAGCACATCTTCACTGGCGAAGCGGCTGTCCGGCAGCGAGAGCAGCGTGATAAACGCCTGCAGCACCGGGTGCGACTCTCGGGCGCGACGGTCGGAGATCGCCCACGGCAGCCAGCGATCGCCGCTGGCTGCGCCAAACACCGCCTGTATATAGGGGCTGTAGCTGTCGATATCCGCCACCATGACGATGATATCCCGCGGCGTGAGCGTCGGATCCGCCTCCAGCATCGCCAGTAGCCTATCGTGCAGAACCTCCACTTCGCGCTGCGGACTGTGGCAGACGTGAATGCTCAGACTGCGGTCATCCAGCGCCAGCGGACGTTTGTCGCGACTGTGGGCGAATGCCTCTGCGCTCTGCCCGGCCACCGCCGCGTTGCGCAGTTCGAGGATATCCGATTGCAGGTTATGCAACAGGTTATCGGGGGCGATGTCGACAAAAGCGTCCAGTTCCTCATAGCGCTCCAGCCCTGCCAGCAGGTAGATATAGTCGCGCCCCAGTTTGCCCCAGGAGGCGAGCAACGGGTTGCCGACATCCTGTTCCCCGGCGTCATTAAACAACCCCGGCGCCTGCTCGGTGTCGCGAAACAGAGGTAGCGCGCGCGCCTCGCGGTGATGGCGCCGCTGGCGCGACAGCAGCTTCGCCAGGAACGCCGGATCCTTAATGTCTCCCCAGTAGTAGCGGCAGGGGTTGGTAAACAAGACATAGACATCGACATGCTTACCCAGCGCCTGCAGCGCCTGAAGATAGACCGGCGGCAGCGCGGAAATCCCGCAGATGAAGACGCGCGACGGCAGCCCGGCGGGCGGTTCGTCCGCTTTTTCCAGGGTACTGATAAAGCGCTGGTAGAGATTGGCGCGGTGCCACTGCGGCTGCCCCAGCTCGGCGGTATAGCTCACCAGCGCCTGCCACAGCGGCGCCTGCCACTGCTGGGCATCGCCGAGACCTTCCACCCGCTGGCCGGCCTCCCAGCGCATCAGCCACTCCGGGCGATAGACGAGGTACTGGTCATAGAGGTCCGCCACCCGGGCGGCCAGCTGAAACAGCTTGCGCTTGTCGCCGTCATCACTCAGATACTGGCGCAGCAGGATAAAATCGTCTTCCTCCAGGTGCTGCGGCAGGAGGGTCATCAGCTTCCAGCTCATGCTCTGCTTGCTGAAGGCGCTTTCGCCCGGAATATCTTTCAGGACGCGCACGAACATATCCCAGATAAAGCTCGCCGGCAGCGGGAACTCGATATTGGCGGCAATCCCGAAGCGCGCGGCCAGGGTCATCTGCAGCCACTGCGCCATGCCGGTACTCTGCACCAGCACCATTTCGGCCTGAAAAGGGTCATCCAGCCGCTGGCGCTCGACGATAAACTCCATCAACGCCTCGAGAACATCCAGCCGGTTTGAGTGGTATACCCTTAACATAATTGCTCCTGACTACTGGCTGACCGGGCAATGCAGCCGGGTCATCTGCACCCGCTTTGCAACGGGTCTACTGATCGTTACCGTGATGCTGACACATCTTTGCCTCGATGTCTGCATACGGCTTACCTGCCCGCGTGCCGGCGACGGCGGCGCGGAGAGCTGACTATAGCGCCACGCGTCGCGCCACAGTTGACGGGTCTGGTTCAACTGGACAATTCCTTGCGCCATTCCGCGCTGATAGCCGCCCAGCGCGGTGACCGTCAGCACCATCAGCGCCATCGCCAGCACGGTCTCCGGCAGGCTAAACCCCCGCTGACGCTTCAGGGCATTTGACATAAGCTCGCCTCTCTGAGCGGGCAAAAATCGCTCCAGCCGTGGGCGGAAAAACGCACCTGCCCGCCGCGCACCTCGCCGGACTGCCAGACCTGCACCTCGCCGCTGGCGCTGCTGAGCACCAGTGAACCGTCGCCGAAGATACGCAGACAGGCGCGCCAGCCCTGCGGCGCCTGCTCCCGGCAGGCCAGCGCCACCTGCGCCGACCAGACCTGCTGTTTTCCCCACTGCAGCGCGGAATGGGCTATCGCCGTATCGCGGATCGCCTGCGTTTCGCTGGCGGTTTGCGCCAGCAGCGCCCGCTGCTGCAGGTTAAGCCCCTCGAGTAACAGGCTGCCGAGGGTCAGCAACAGGAGCACCATCAGCAGCGACGACATTCCACGCTGGCGGATCACAGGTTATACCCCGTCACCCGCTGCTCAACCTCGCTCGTCAGGCCCGTCTGTTGCGCGGAGCGCGCCGCCAGCGTCACGCTCAGCTCCGGCGCGAAGCCCGGGGTGACCTGACGTTGTACCGAGAAGCGCGTCACCACGATGGCGGCCGGGTTGGTGATTTTCTCCCACCCGCCGCCGCGGCAGTCGCTGGCCCCGCGCAGGGTCTCCAGCGCGCCGTCGCGCAGGCGAAAGCCGGTGCTCTCCGCCGCTGCCGCGGGGGAGGTTTCCCATCTCCCGTTGCTGTTCGCATCCCAGCGCACAATCAGACACTCGCCGCCAGCGGCTAGCTCCAGCCCGGCTCCGCCGCACGATCCCCGGCAGTACCCGGCGCGCTGAAGATGTTTTCCCACGGCATGCACGCGCTGCCACAGCTCGTTCTCCAGGGCCAGCTGTTCGCCCTGGCGCAGAATATGACGCTGCAGGGCAGGCAGAAAGCGGCAGGCCCCCATCAGCAGCAGCGAGCCGATGGCCATGGCGATAAGCGCCTCCGCCAGGGAAAATCCGCGGCGGCTCACTGACACCCTCCTGCGCTGTCGCTGCGGCATAAACGAATCCGCCCCCAGTGTGAGATCACAATGCTCCAGCTGCCGGCCGCGCTCTGCAGCCGCAGATTCCCCGCCCAGGCGGTGCTGCGCAGACCATAAAACCCCAGACCAGGCGTAACGCCAGCCAGCGTGATCCCCGGCCAGCGCGGGCGCAGCGTGAAGGATGTCCCCGAGGCGCAGTCAGGCCCCTCCCCCTCCGCGCTCAGGCACCAGCCCACTTCGTCCTGGCCGACGCGAAGCACGCGGTCCCGGTTGTAGGCGTTGGCGTCATCGCGCAGAAAGAGCAGAAAATCCCGCACCTGGACGGCGGTTTGCCACAGTCGTTGCTGCTGCTGCCAGCGCTGCCAGCCGTACAGGCCGCCGACGCTGAGGATCATCATCAGTGTCAGCGTTACCAGGGTTTCCATCAGGGTGTAGCCATGTTCTCTGTTCATGGCGTCGAGTATGCCGCGGCGATTGGCCCTGGCGCGACGACGGAAAATAGCTTTCCCGGCCAGATACGCAAAAAAGCTTTGCATACTCGACAGAAGAACATTTTTTTGCGAACGTCTACCCAACTTCGCCCACCGCAACCACCTGTGGCCTNNNGCAGGTGAAAACAACCTTCTCCCGGTGGTAACGGAAAGCGCTCCCATCGGGTGGTGCGAAGGGCATAAAAAAACCGGCGCCATCGGGCGCCGGTTAGTCATCTCTGCTGGGGNTTAAATCGCCACCGGCGCTTTAATGCCCGGGTGCGGATCGTAACCTTCAATCTCGAAGTCTTCAAAGCGATAGTCGAAGATCGACGCCGGCTTGCGTTTGATGACCAGCTTCGGCAGCGGACGCGGTTCGCGGCTTAGCTGCAGGTTGGTCTGCTCAAGATGGTTGCTGTACAGATGGGTGTCTCCGCCGGTCCAGACGAAATCACCGACCTGCAGATCGCACTGCTGCGCCACCATATGCACCAGCAGCGCGTAGCTGGCGATATTGAACGGCAGGCCGAGGAACACATCGCAGGAACGCTGATACAGCTGGCAGGAGAGCTTGCCGTCGGCGACGTAGAACTGGAAGAAGGCGTGGCACGGCGCCAGCGCCATTTTATCCAGCTCGCCGACGTTCCATGCCGAGACGATGATCCGGCGGGAGTCCGGGTCGTTTTTCAGCTGGTTCATCACCGTGCTGATCTGGTCGATATGGCGGCCGTCCGGCGCAGGCCAGGAACGCCACTGTTTGCCGTAGACCGGCCCCAGGTCGCCATTCTCATCCGCCCACTCGTCCCAGATGGTGACGTTGTTCTCGTGCAGATAGGCGATGTTGGTGTCGCCCTGCAGGAACCACAGCAGTTCATGGATGATGGAGCGTAAATGACAGCGCTTGGTGGTCACCAGCGGGAAGCCTTCCTGCAGGTTAAAACGCATCTGATGGCCGAAAATGGAGATCGTGCCAGTGCCGGTGCGGTCATTTTTTGGCGTGCCCTCGGTGAGCACTTTCTGCATCAAATCAAGATACTGTTTCATGGTTCCTCAAGAATTCTGTTGCTGCGGACGGTGGCGGTAAGCCCAAACCATCATAATGATACCCGCAAGCACCATCGGGATCGAAAGAATCTGCCCCATACTGATGTACTGCACCCAGCCGCCGGTGAACTGGGCGTCGGGCTGGCGGAAGAATTCCACGATGATGCGGAACAGGCCGTAGCCAATCAGGAACAGACCGGAAACGGAGCCGGTCGGGCGCGGTTTACGGATAAACAGGTTGAGGATCAGGAACAGTACCACGCCTTCCAGCGCCAGCTCGTACAGCTGCGACGCGTGACGCGGCAGCGCGCCGTAGGTATCGAACAGCGATTGCCATTCCGGATGCGTCGGCAGAAGCGCCAGGTCTTCGGCACGGGAGCCCGGGAAAATCATCGTGTAGTGGAAGCTCGGGTCTACGCGGCCCCACAGCTCGCCGTTGATAAAGTTGCCCAGACGCCCGGCGCCAAGACCAAACGGGATCAGCGGCGCGATAAAATCGGAGACCTGGAAGAAGGTGCGTTTGGTGCGTCTGGCGAAGATAATCATCACCAGGATCACGCCGATCAGGCCGCCGTGGAACGACATGCCGCCGTCCCAGACGCGGAACAGATACAGCGGATCGGCAAGAAATACCGGCAGGTTGTAAAACAGCACGTAGCCGATACGACCGCCCAGGAAGACGCCGAGGAAGCCCGCGTAGAGCAGGTTTTCCACTTCATTTTTCGTCCAGCCGCTGCCCGGACGATTCGCCCGACGGGTGGCCAGCCACATCGCAAAGACAAAGCCCACCAGGTACATCAAACCGTACCAGTGGAGGGAGACCGGGCCTAGAGAAAAAATGACCGGATCGAACTCCGGAAAATGCAGGTAGCCACTATTCATCTGTCACCATAAAGACTTGTTATTCCGCCGAAAGTGGACAGCGGTGATGATCCATACCCGAACAAAACGGGCACGCCGAAGGAGGCGAATCATAGCATAAGCCACAAGAGCGATCCGCGCCGAACGTGTAAAAGATATGTATACGGATGCTAACAGAATGCCGTTTTCCCGGCGGTACCCTACTTTGCCGGAGGGTGCGAGCAGAGGATCCCCGGGTTACGGCTTACGCCTCACCCGGGCTGGCGCTACCGCCCGCCGCGGATCAGGCCGCCGAGACCACGACGCTCCATAAAGGCCGCCACCTGATGGCGCACCTCGGCGGTCATCTGCGCATCGAGGCTGCGACGCGACAGCTCCTGCGCCTCTTCGATATCAATGCGGCGCAGCAGATACTTCACCCTCGCCACCGAGCGGCCGTTCATCGACAGATGGCGGTAACCGAGGCCGATAAGGATCGTCACGCACATCGGGTCGCCCGCCATCTCGCCGCACAGGCGCAGATCGATGCCAAAGCGCTCCGCGTCATGGGCGATCATCGCCAGCGCACGCAATACCGCAGGATGCAGGCTGTCATACATGCTGGCGACCCGGGTATTGTTGCGGTCGACGGCCAGCAGGTACTGGGTCAGGTCGTTCGTCCCTACCGAGATAAAATCGATCCGGCTGGCCAGCTGCGGCAGCATAAAGACCATCGACGGGACCTCCAGCATCACCCCCAGGCGCGGACGTGGGATGGCGTAGCCGATCATCTCTTCCACTTCCCGGCTGGCGCGATCGATCAGCCGACGGGCCTCATCCACCTCCTCCAGACTGGTCACCATCGGCAGCAAAATGCTGAGGTTGCCGGTGGCGGCGTTGGCGCGCAGCATCGCCCGCACCTGGATCAAAAAGATCTCCGGCTGATCGAGGGTGATGCGGATCCCGCGCCAGCCGAGGCACGGGTTCTCTTCGCTGATCGGCATATACGGCAGCTGTTTATCCGCGCCGATGTCCAGGGTACGCAGGGTCACCGGTTTGCTGTTAAACATCTGCAGCATGCCCTGATACTGGGCGACCTGCTCCTCTTCTGAGGGGAAGCCGCTCTGCAGCATAAAGGGAATTTCGGTGCGGTAGAGGCCAATGCCGTCAACAAAGCTGCCGAGCTTCTCTTCGTGCTCGGGGCTTAAGCCGGCGTTAAGCATGACTTTCACCCGCTCGCCGCTTTTCAACTCCGACGCGCGCTGGAGATCGTCCTCCGCCAGGCGGCTGAGTTCGTTCTCTTCGCTGATAAGGCGCTGATACTCCTGCAACAGGACAGGTTCAGGATCCACCAGCAGCTCACCGCGATAGCCATCGACAATCAGCGTATGGCCATGCAGCAGCGAGGGCTGAATATCGGCGCCCATCACCGTTGGGATGCCGAGGGCCCGCACCATAATAGCGGCATGGGAGTTGGCGGCGCCATCGCGCACCACCACGCCGGCCAGGCGATCCTGCGGCACTTCGGCGAGGGTGGTGGCCGACAGCTCGTCCGCCACGAGGATAATGCGCGCCGGCCAGGTGTTGGGCCCCTGAATACTGTCGTCGAGATGGAACAGCAGACGCTGGCCCAGGGTACGCAGATCGCCGGCCCGCTCTTTCAAATAGCCGTCGCTCAGCGCGGCAAATTGTTCGGCGAACTTCTCAATGATCTTTTTGACGGCCCACTCGGCGACGGCGCCTTTGTCAACTTCGGCAAACAGCTCGCGACGCAGGCGGGCGTCAGAGAGCAGGTGCGAGTAGAGATCGAAGATCGCCGCCGTCTCTTTTTGCGCCCCGGCGGCGTAGCGTTTGCTGTAGCGACGAAACTCGTTGGCCGCCTCTTCCAGCGCACCGGTCAGGCGTTCGCGTTCCGAGGCGGTGTCCAGCGTCGAGGCTTCATACACCTGCTCCATCAGCGGCAGGCTGACGTCCATCCAGCCCTCGGCGATCGCCACCCCGGAAGAGGCCGGCAGAGCGCGAATGCGCGTTTGACGATACTGGCCGAACAGGGCGTTCAGCTGGGACTGGGAGAGGATCGCCGCCATCTGGGTGGCGAGGGTGACGAGGAAAGACTCTTCGCTTTCATCAAACTGACGCAGCTCGCGCTGCTGGACCACCAGCACGCCCAGCAGCTGGCGGCGCTGAATGATCGGCACGCCAAGGAAGGCGCGGAAGCGGTCCTCTTTGACGGCGGGGATATATTTGAAGCTGGGGTGTTTTTGCGCATCGGCGAGGTTGATGGGTTCCGCCAGGCGGCCAACCAGCCCCACCAGGCCTTCATCGAACGCCAGCGCAACGGTGCGCCCGCGAGGTTTTTTTAACCCGCGGGTGGCCATCAGGTAATAGCAGCGTCGGTCATTGTCAGCCAGGTAAACCGAGCAGACTTCCGTCTCCATCGCCTGGCAGACATCCGTCACCAGAATATCCAGCGCCTCGTTTAAACGCGGCGCGCTCGCGACCTTCTCGACTATTTCTCGCAACCGAGTGAGCATAATGTGCGTGGCTTAACCTCTTTTACGTCGATAAGCAGGCGCGTTTTGCGGCTTAGGTGCGCTCTCCGCCAGCGACATGGTCACGCTGGCGAACTCTTTCATCACCCGGCGGTAGACGTCGCGCTTAAACGACACCACCTGGCGAACCGGGTACCAGTAACTCACCCAGCGCCAACCATCAAATTCAGGTGTACTGCTGGTTTGCATATTGATGTCCGCATCATTGCCGATCAACTGCAAAAGAAACCACTTTTGTTTCTGGCCGATACAAACCGGCTTTGTGTCCCAACGCACCAAACGTTTAGGCAACTTGTAACGCAGCCAGTTACGGGTTGAGGCCAGGATCCGCACATCTTTACGGCTTAACCCGACCTCTTCAAACAATTCCCGATACATCGCCTGCTCTGCGGATTCTCCTGGATTAATGCCCCCTTGCGGGAACTGCCACGAGTGCTGACCATAGCGCCGGGCCCACATCACCTGGCCCTGACGATTACAGATTACAATACCGACATTTGGGCGGTAGCCATCGTCATCAATCACCGGACTACCTCAAGATAAGCTTCAATGTGAATGATTGTTTCACACTCGCCGGAAACGGTAAACCACTCTGTTCGCACACTGAGAACGGATAACATTTGAATAACTCACAGTAATTGCCAGAGTTATAAACAATGAAAGCGCGTGACAGCCGATTTTATTCACTTTTTCTGTGGATAGAGTTGTGAAGAAGTACGGAATTAACCCGGGAAAACCCAGAGTAATCCGAACATCGCATCGCTAGCATCTGAAAATAATAGTATCATATTCATAAAGTTAGAATATATTCCTTTCACACATTACAGCATAACGTGACGATCATCACACATGCGATCCGCCGACTGATGAAAGATCGAGCAATGTCGATTTTATCCACAGATTACGCGCAGGCCACCGGCAGATTTTCTCTAAAAATTCGATTTTCGTCGCACGTCAAGGCTGTAAATCGAACCAGTAGTGAGTCTTTTCCCCAGTTATCCCACTTTTCTGTGGATAACATGGTGTAAGATCCTGTTTATTGTCAGTGACCAGTTCTGGAAAACCCGTTTACACCGTTTTCATAAGCCGCATGATGAGTTTAAAAAGCCATATAAATCATGAGATTGGTATAGTTACTCAGAAAACGGTAAACTCTATCCACAACGCGCAAAATTAGCGCTCACTTTTTAACCAAAGGTATTGCCCTATGCCCGCTATCGCTCCGCTCGCCTCACCGCCGCAAAGTCAGGAACAGCTGCTGGCCCAGGCCCGCCAGCTGGCCGGCTATTCGCTGGGCGAGCTGGCGGCGCTGGCGGGGATCCCCATTCCGCGCGATCTGAAGCGCGATAAAGGCTGGACGGGCATTCTGCTGGAGCTGTGGCTGGGCGCCAGCGCAGGCAGTAAACCCGAGCAGGATTTCGCCGCGCTGGGGGTCGAGCTCAAAACGATCCCCATCGACAGCCGGGGACGCCCGCTGGAGACCACTTTCGTCTGCGTCGCCCCGTTAACCGGCAATAGCGGCGTCACCTGGGAGAGCAGCCATGTACGGCATAAGCTGCAGCGCGTCCTGTGGATCCCGGTGGAGGGTGAACGCACCATCCCGCTGGCGGCGCGGCGCGTCGGCGCACCGCTGCTGTGGAGCCCGGACGAAGACGAGGAGCGCCAGCTGCGCATGGACTGGGAAGAGCTGATGGATCTCATTGTTCTCGGTGAGGTCGAGCGCATTACCGCCCGCCACGGCGAGGTACTGCAGTTAAGACCGAAAGCCGCCAACAGCAAGGCGCTGACCGAAGCCATCGGCGCCCGCGGGGAGACAATCCTCACGCTGCCGCGCGGTTTCTATCTGAAAAAGAATTTTACCGCCGCTCTGCTTGCCCGCCATTTCTTGTTACAACACGATTAATTTTTTGTTCTGCGTTGGGGGTTGCATATAATTGCTGCTTTCTATTTTGCAGGACTTGGAACAATGTTATTTGCATGGATAACCGATCCTAACGCCTGGCTGGCGCTGGGCACATTGACGCTGCTGGAGATCGTGCTCGGGATCGACAATATTATTTTCCTCTCTCTGGTCGTGGCTAAGCTCCCCACCGCCCAGCGCGCCCATGCGCGCCGGATCGGTTTGATGGGCGCGATGGTCATGCGTCTGGCGCTGCTGGCCTCAATCGCCTGGGTCGTTAAGCTTACCAACCCGCTCTTTACCGTTTTCGGTCAGGAGATCTCGTTTCGCGATCTGATCTTGCTGCTCGGCGGGCTGTTCCTTATCTGGAAAGCCAGTAAAGAGATCCATGAATCTATCGAAGGTGAAGAGGAGGGGCTGAAGACCAACGTCCACTCCTTCCTCGGCGCCATCGTGCAGATCATGCTGCTGGATATCATCTTTAGCCTCGATTCCGTCATCACCGCCGTCGGCCTGTCGGATCATCTGTTCATCATGATGGCGGCGGTGGTGATCGCGGTGGGGGTGATGATGTTCGCCGCGCGACCCATCGGCGATTTTGTTGACCGTCATCCTTCGGTGAAAATGCTGGCGCTGTCGTTTCTGATCCTCGTCGGCTTTACCCTGATGCTGGAAAGCTTCGACGTCCATGTGCCGAAGGGATACATCTATTTCGCCATGTTCTTCTCTATCGCGGTGGAGAGCCTTAACCTGCTGCGTAATAAGAAAAACCCGCTGTAAACCACAAAATTGCAGCCTGGTCACAGGCTGCAACCCTTTTTCAGACTTTACTGCTTTTTATGTCTCACAAATCAGGCTATTAATAGACGGGTATGGGGTGCAGCTACTGAAGAGGTGTTGACGATGAAGAAATGGGCAGTATTGATTTCCGCCGTAGGACTGGCGTTCTCGGTTTCCGGTTGCAGCAGCGATTACGTCATGGCGACCAAAGATGGGCGAATGATCCTGACCGACGGTAAACCTACCGTGGATGACGATACCGGTTTAATCAGTTACGAAGATCAGCAGGGTAATAAAATGCAGATCAATCGTGACGACGTTTCGCAAATCATTAAGCGTTAATCTTTCCCTGTCGGCCCCAGCTTCTGTTGACGCTGCGCTTACCGACCACCAGTCTTTTGAGAAGAGTCGGGATATACCAGGACGCCGCGGGTTTCACCCACCGCCCCTCCTCGTCACCCGGCTTTTTTGATTTTTTACTTNCTCTTTTTCTCACCCTCTGCCATGTTGATACTCCTTTGTCGGGGAATGCCTGACCTTATAAATAAAAAGGAAGCTGGCTATGCAGTATCACCGTATCCCACACAGTTCTCTTGAAATCAGCACCCTCGGGCTGGGAACCATGACTTTTGGCGAACAGAATAGCGAGGCCGATGCCCACCAGCAGCTCGATTACGCGGTTGCCAACGGCATCAACCTGATCGATGTCGCTGAAATGTACCCGGTCCCGCCGCGCCCGGAAACCCAGGGGCTGACTGAAACCTACGTCGGCAACTGGCTGGCGAAACGCGGCAATCGCGAAAAGCTGGTGCTCGCCTCGAAAGTCAGCGGGCCCGCGCGCAATAACGACAGCAGCATTCGGCCCAATCACGTCCTGGACCGCAAAAATATCCGCGAGGCGCTGCACGCCAGCCTGAAGCGGCTGCAGACCGATTATCTCGATTTATATCAGGTTCACTGGCCGCAGCGGCCAACCAACTGCTTTGGCAAGCTGGGCTATACCTGGGCCGACGCCGCGCCCGCCGTGACGCTGCTGGATACCCTCGAAGCGCTGACCGAGTTCCAGCGCGCCGGGAAGATCCGCTACATCGGCGTGTCGAACGAAACCGCCTTCGGCGTGATGCGTTATCTGCACCTGGCGGATAAGCACGACCTCCCGCGGATCGTGACTATTCAGAATCCTTACAGCCTGCTGAACCGCAGCTTTGAAGTCGGCCTCGCGGAAGTGAGTCAGTTCGAAGGCGTGGAGCTGCTGGCCTACTCTTGTCTGGCTTTCGGCACACTGACCGGCAAGTATCTCAACGGTGCGAAGCCGGCAGGGGCGCGCAATACGCTGTTCAGCCGCTTTACGCGCTACAGCAGCGAGCAGTCGCAGAAAGCGGTAGCGGCCTATGTGGATATCGCCAAACGCCACGGCCTCGATCCGGCGCAAATGGCGCTGGCCTTTGTGCGTCGGCAGCCGTTTGTCGCCAGCACCCTGCTGGGGGCGACGACCATGACGCAGCTGCAGGCCAACGTGGAAAGTTTGCAGCTTGAGCTGAGCGAAGAGGTATTAGCGGAGATTGAGGCGGTGCATCAGGTTTATACCTACCCGGCGCCGTAAGAAAGCAAAGCCCCGGGTAAGGCTTATACGCCTTACCCGGGCTACTGAAGAGCAGATATTGGCGACCCCCTCGCCCAGTCAAGCGCAGCGCAAGCCGGGAGGTTATTTACGCCGCCCCCAGACCCACAGCGCGGCAATGGCCACGGCGAATACCGCGCCAAAGCCTATCCCCACGGCGACCGGTGGAACGCCCACGCTCACCGCCAGGGAATAGAGCCCCAGCATCAGCAGCATCGCCACGTTCTCACCGAGGTTCTGTACCGCAATGGCGTTACCTGCCCCGACCGAATGTTTCCCACGCTCCTGCAGCAGCGCGTTCAGCGGTACGATAAAGAACCCGCCGAACACCCCGAGCAGCAGCAGCAGACCGAACGCCGGCAGCAGCGACTGCTGCACCGCAAAGGCTATCACCGCGATACCGATCAAAATCCCGGCCGGCATACAGCGCGACACCGTCTCCAGGGTCACCAGCTTCGCCGCCGCCCCGGCACCCAGCACAATCCCCACCGCCACCATCGCATTAAGATAGGTGGGCATGGCGTTGCTGGTAATGCCCAGCGCCACCGGCACCCAGATCACCAGCAGGAAACGCAGGGTCACGCCAGCGCCCCAGAACAGGCTGGTGCCCATCAGCGAAAAGCGGGTTTCGCCGTTGCGCCACAGCGTCCGGCAGGCGCTGAAGAAGCTGTGCGTCATTGGCTTAAAACGCCACGACTGCCCCGGACGCGCTGCCGGCAGCCTGGGTATCCACAGGTTAGCCACTACCGCCCCGCCGTAGACCAGCGCGCAGACGATCAGCGCCGCCAGCACGTGCCAGTCGGCGAGGATCCCGCCGGCCATGGAGCCCAGCAGGATCGCCGCGATGGTCGAGGACTCCATCAGTCCGTTAGCCTTCACTAACTTATCGCCGGTGGTGAGTTCGCCGAGAATGCCATACTTGGCCGGCGAATAGGCGGCGGCGCCAATCCCCACCAGCGTATAGCCGATAAACGGATTGACGCCGAAGCAGATGCAGCCGGCGCCGAGCAGTTTCAGGCCGTTGGCCACCATCATCACCCGGCCTTTGGCAAAGCTATCGGCGAACTGGCCGACAAAGGGGGCAAAGAGGATGTAAGCGCCCACAAACAACATCTGCAGGACCGGCTGGCTCCACTCCGGATAATAGAGCTGCTTCATCAGCGCCAGGGTGGCGAAGAGAAGCGCATTGTCGCCGAAGGCCGACAGGAACTGGGCGCAGATCACCGCCAGCATCCCTTTCGAGTACAGCGAAGGGTTAGTATGTACTGACTCACTCATGGGTTGTTTCCGCCTCGTCGACCATATTTTTCAGGGTGACATAGTCTGGCTTGCCGCTGCCGAGCACCGGTAGCTGTTTCAGCCAGCGTATATCTCGCGGCACCGCCAGCTCCGGTACGCCGTGCTGGCGGGCGTAGCGCAGCAGGGCTTCACGAGTCAGTTCATTATCGGTGGTAAACAGCACCAGCGCCTCGCCTTTGCTGGCGTCCTGTTTAATCGCCGTGGCGTGCATTTTGTCCGGCGACGCGCCGAGGGCCACCTGCTCCACCATCTCGAGGGAGATCATCTCGCCGGCGATTTTGGCGAAGCGCTTCGCGCGGCCCTGAATGCGGACATAGCCCTGCTCGTCGAAGGTAACGATATCCCCGGTGTCATACCAGCCCGCTTCCATCTCGCCGTGCTGGTTTTCCGCCGCAGGCGCTTCCAGCACGCCGGGGTTTTCCACCCGCAGGTAGCCTTTCATGATGTTCGGCCCTTTCAGCTGCAGCCGCCCCCCTTGATCAATGCCTGGCATCGCCAGCAGGCGGGCGTCCATCCCCGGCAGGATGCGGCCCACGGTGCCGACCTTCGCCGCCATCGGCACGTTAATCGAGACCACCGGCGCGCACTCGGTCACGCCATAGCCTTCGAGAATGCGCAGGCCGAATTTATCCTGCCACAGCTGTTTGGTGCTCTCCTGCAGCTTCTCCGCCCCGGCGACCACGTAGCGCAGGCGGTAAAAATCGTACGGATTGGCGAAACGGGCATAGTTGGCGAGGAAGGTCGAAGTGCCGAACAGCACCGTACAGTTGCGATCGTAGACCAGCTCCGGCACCACGCGATAGTGCAGCGGGCTGGGATAGAGAAACACTTCCGCCCCGGTAAGCAGCGGCGTCAGCAGGCCGACGGTGAGGCCAAAAGAGTGGAACAGCGGCAGCGCCGACATAAAGCGGTCATTGGCGGTAAAGTCGGCGATAGTTTTGATCTGCTCGACGTTGGACAGCAGACTCTTATGGCTGTGCACCACCCCTTTCGGATTGCCCTCGGAACCGGAGGTGAAGAGGATCATCGCCGCGTCTTCCGGCTGCTGCTTAACCTGCGCCAGACGCGGCGCCAGCAGATGAGCAAAAATCCACAGTTTGTCAGCGAGGGTGATATCGCCTTTAAGATCTTCCAGGAATACCCAGCGCACCTGGGTCAGCTGCTCCGGCAGGTGCCAGAGTTTGCCTTTATCGAGGAAGGTGCGCGAGGTGAAAATGGTGTTGAGCTCCGCGGCGGCTATCGCGCTGCTGAGCCCTTTCACCCCGGCGGTATAGTTCATCATCGCCGGAATACGCCCGCGGGCGATAGCGCCGAAAATCACCGCCGCGCTGATGCCGGCGTTAGGCAGCATCAGGCCGATCTTCTCGCCCGGCTGGCTGTATTTTTCCAGAATGCGGGCGACAAACAGGGTTTTGGTTAGCAGCTTGCGATAGGTATCCGGCTGGAAGTTGATATCCTCCACGCAGGGTTTGCGCGCGCCGAAGCGGTCCTGCGCCGCCAGCAGCGACTCATACAGGGTTTCCCGCGGGCGCACCGCCATCCGGGCTTCCATCATGATCTGATGCAGCATCTCCCCGGCGATTTTGCGCCGGTCGCGGGCGCGCGGCGCCTCGGGCATCGGCAGATGGGTGGGCGGCAGGAGATGCAGCTGAATACGCGGGAACAGGCGACGTTTCACCAGCCCCTTCAGCCGGCTGAAGGGCGTCAGTTCGGCGCCTTCAATACGCAGCGGCACAATGGTCGCCTGCGATTTGGCGGCGACAAAGGCGGCGCCGTCATAAATTTTCATCAGCGAGCCGCTGACCGAAATTCGCCCTTCCGGGAAAATAACCACCGGCCGCCCCTGCTCAATCAGGCGCACCAGATGTTTGATCGACATCGGCTTGGTCGGGTCCAGCGGCACAAAATCGATAATCGGCGTCAGCGCGCGCATAAACCAGCGCTGGCTGATTGAGGTATAGACCGCAAAAACCGGTCGGACCGGCAAAAACAGCGCCAGCAGAATGCCGTCGAGGAAAGAGACGTGGTTCGGGGTGATTAAGACCTTTTGCTGGTATAAAGCCTGCGTGTCGCCGGTCAGTCTGACCCGGTATAACCCCTTGAACAGCAGTCTGAAAAATCCCAAAAGCATAACAACTCCATGTGACCGGTTGATGAGTCAAAGCAGGTTACACGAGAAGGCATGGGAAAGCAGTGCAGCGGGGGGATTTTCGGAATAAAAAAAACCTGCGCATCCGCGCAGGTCGGTGTAAGACGTTCAGTACGAAGAGCGTACCTGAGAAACTCACCTATCAATACCTCTGGGATCTCGATTGTCACGTTTTTTGGCCGTAACGGGCCAGCGGGAAAACGCAAGGGAGTGAGCCTAAGTGCAACGAGGTATTACGATTTTCGCTATCTGTAACAACGCCGATAGCGGGCAAAAAAAAACCTGCGCATCTGCGCAGGCTGGTGTAAGTAAAGTGGTCAACGTGACGTTGACTCCACCTATCAATACCTCTGGGATAGCCAGAATATCAACCGGATCCGCGAACAAACCAGCGAACATTCGCAACAGCGCATCGCAAAGTGTAAGCAAAGGTTTGTATTTTCCTGCGCCGGTTTCAATTACCGATCGCGTCAATGTAAACAGGTCACCGATAAGCCCGCGCTGAATCACATTTGCGCCATTCCTTCGCCGCCGCGCCTTGAATCTGCCGCTCTTTCCCGTAACATAGCAGTATGTAAACGCTTACCCTAGAAAAGGCATGGTATGGCGACTATTAAGGATGTAGCCCGACTCGCAGGAGTCTCCGTCGCTACCGTCTCCCGCGTCATCAACAACTCTCCCAAAGCCAGCGAAGCTTCGCGTCAGTCCGTGGGCGCGGCGATGGAAACCCTGAACTATCACCCCAACGCGAACGCCCGGGCGCTAGCCCAGCAGTCAACGGAAACCGTCGGTCTGGTGGTGGGCGATGTCTCCGACCCCTTCTTCGGCGCGATGGTCAAAGCCGTCGAACAGGTGGCCTACCGCACCGGCAATTTTTTGCTGATTGGCAATGGCTACCACAACGTGCAGAAGGAGCGCCAGGCGATAGAGCAGCTGATCCGCCATCGCTGCGCGGCGTTGGTGGTGCACGCCAAAATGATCCCCGATGAGGAACTCGCCGGGCTGATGAAACAGATCCCGGGTATGGTGCTGATCAACCGCATCCTGCCCGGATATGAAACCCGCTGCGTGGCGCTGGACGACCGCTACGGCGCCTGGCTGGCGACCCGCCATTTGATCCAGCAGGGGCACACGCGTATCGGCTATCTGTGCTCAAACCATGATATCTCCGATGCGGAAGATCGGCTGCAGGGGTACTACGCGGCGCTGGAGGAGAGCGGCCTGCCGTGCAACGACCGGCTGGTCACGTTTGCCGAGCCGGATGAAAGCGGCGGCGAACAGGCGATGACCGAACTGCTTGGCCGCGGCCGCCACTTTAGCGCCGTCGCCTGCTATAACGACTCGATGGCCGCCGGCGCGATGGGGGTG
This sequence comes from Klebsiella sp. EMBS2024, assembly GCF_036233805.1. NCBI lineage: Bacteria > Pseudomonadati > Pseudomonadota > Gammaproteobacteria > Enterobacterales > Enterobacteriaceae > Klebsiella > Klebsiella sp. EMBS2024. Next base: position 3,564,361 of record NZ_JAZARW010000001.1, read on the forward strand.
CTGAATGACAATGGCATCGACGTTCCGCGGGAGATTTCGCTGATTGGCTTCGACGATGTCCTGATTTCGCGCTATGTCCGCCCGCGGTTGACTACCGTCCGCTATCCGATCGTCACGATGGCGACCCAGGCGGCCGAGCTGGCTTTAGCCCTGGCGGAGCAGCGGCCGGCGCCGGAGATCACCCATCTGTTCAGCCCGACGCTGGTCCGTCGTCACTCGGTGGTCGCCCCGCAGGAAGGCGATAAGTCATAGCGATAGAGGTGCACGGCGGTGGCCGGGTAATCCAGCCCCTCGCCGATGTAGCGCCAGCCGAAGCGTTCATAGAAATCCCGGCAGGTGGAGTAGAGATAGAGCTCCCGAAAGCCCGCGCGGCGGGCATAATCGATCACATGCCGCTGCAGTTTTCCGGCCAGCCCCTGACCGCGGGCGGCGGGCGCGACGTACAGCGCCGCCAGCCAGGGAAACAGATCCTGGCGGCTGATCAAATCGCAGCGCCAGAGGCCAATCGTGCCGAGCAACTGCTCGCCTTCCACGGCAATAAAGGTCAACGGCAGCGCCTCCGCCGTCTGGCTATGCTGCACGATGCTGGCGAAGAATTGCCGCGGCAGCGTCTCGCCGCCAAAGGCCTGCCACAGCCAGTCGGTCACCTGCGGGGCATACTGCGGCGCAGCGTACAGCGGCAGGATCGTCATACCAGCTTCCCCTGAAAAATCGGCACTGAGTCGAACAGATAGCCGTCAAAGTCGGGGGCGTCCTCATCGGACAGCTCCAGCAGGCTGTTTTTGACGTTTTCCAGATGCTGCCACATCGCCTGCCAGGCGCCCATTACATCGCGACGCCGCAGCGCGGCGAGCAGGGTCTGCCGGTCGCCGAGCCATTTCAGCCGCCAGGCGCGGCTGGCAATATGCACATTGAACTGCTGCCACAGCGGGCTGCTGTCCATCTGCAGCCAGATCCGCTCTACCGTCGCCAACAGCATCTGGTTCTGCGTCGCCCCGGCGAGCACCAGATGGAACAGACGAGCGTTATCCTGCGCGGTGTCGTTGAGAGCGATTGCCCGCTGCTCCTGTTCAATAATCCGCTTCAGATTGTCGATATCGGCGCGGGTGGCCATTTTCGCGGCAAAGGCGGCGATGTTGCTCTCCAGCAGCTGGCGCGCCTGGAGAATTTCAAACGGGCCGACGTCGCTGCTGAGCAGCTGCTCCTCTTCGCTGTCGTTCTCGTGGGGAATGCGCATGACATACACCCCGGATCCCTGACGAATATCCACCGTCCCCTGCAGCTCCAGCATCAGCAGCGCTTCGCGCACGATGGTCCGGCTGACGCCATAGGTTTCGGCAATATGGCGTTCCGGCGGCAAACGCGACCCGACCGGGTAGCGCCCCTGCGCGATCTGGGCGCGCAGGTCATCACCAATCTCCTGATAGGGCTTCTTTTCCGGCGGAACTATCGCTTTTTCCACAAAATCACCTGTGCGTTACATGCCTGCGAGTCAAATACGCCGCTATCTTAGCAAATATTGCCCCCGGCTAGCGGTATTCATCATCGATATCCAGCACCAGTTCACGCCGTTCGCCCAGTTGACGAAACCAGTGCGCCGAGGCTTTGGGTCGCCGGGCGCGATGGTTTTGCAGATCGATTTCGATAAGCCCGTAGCGGTTTTTAAAGGCGTTCATCGGCGATACGTTGTCGGTAAACGCCCACAGCATATAGCCCTGGCAGTTGGCCCCTGCCTCGCGGGCGCGCAGGGTGTGCCACAGATGTTCGCTGATAAAACGAATGCGGTAGCTGTCATCGATGACGCCTTCGCGGTTACGGAACTGGCCTTCGTTTTCCACCCCCATCCCGCTCTCCGCCACGAACCACGGGATGTTGCGATAGTCATTTTTTATCCGCATCGCCATATCAAAGATGATTTGCGGGTAGATTTCCCAGCCGCGGGAGGCGTTCATCCGCCGGCCGGGCAGCTCAAACGGCTCATAATACCAGGCCGGATGGAACGGGGTATGCGGATGCCAGGCCCGCGACGGGGCTTTGACCCGGTGCGGGTAGTAAAGATTAATCCCCAGCTCATCGACGGTGTGCTCGCGGATAACCGCCAGATCCTCCTCGCTGGTCTCCCACGTCACCTGATGCTGCTCAAGCAGCGCGAGAAGCTCCGGCGGCCAGACGCCGTGCACCAGCGGGTCGAGGAACATGCGGTTGTAGAACAGATCGTAGATCTCCGCCGCGCGCAGGTCATGGGGGGCGCGTGAGCGTGGGTAGGTCACCTCCGGATTGAGGATGCAGCCGACGGTCCCGGGATAGCCGAGCTCGCGAAACCGCTTCACGACGCTGGCGGCCGCCAGCACCTTATGATAGTTCCACTGCATCCAGGTGCTGGTGTTCTGCTCATAGGGCCAGCGCAGAGCATCCAGATAGACCCGAGTCTGCACCACAATTGGCTCATTAAAGGTAAACCAGCGCGTCACCTTCGGGTGGTAGCGGGCAAACACCTTCTCCGCATAGCGCACAAACAGCTCAACCACCGTTTTCGACCCCCAGCCGCCATACTTTTCCAGCAGATAGCCGGGCAATTCATAATGCTCAAGGCAGATCATCGGCGTGATGCCGTTGGCTAGCAGCGCATCGAACAGCTGGTCGTAATAGGCCGCATACTCCTCATCCACCGTGACGTTTTCATAGTCGGTCAGAAAGCGCGACCAGTTGATTGAGGTGCGGTAGTGGGTCAGCCCGGCCAGCTTCATCAGCTGCACATCTTCCTGAAAGCGGTTGATAAAATCGGTGGCCACCGCCGGGCCATAGCCGTTATGCCAGACGTGGCGATCGTTTTTGTACCAGAGATCGGGCCAGGAGTCCTGCCCTGGTTTTTTCCCGCTCCAGCCTTCGGTCTGCCAGGCGGAAGCCGCCGCGCCAAGGATAAAATCATCGGGAATGGTCATCCGTACGGTAGTCATAGGCTCCTCAGACAGGGTTGGCGGTTTGTTGATTGTCTACCTGACGCTGCGCGGCATCGGCACGGCGGGAGGCGATTTTGACGAAAGGCAGATAGATAAGCACCGCGACGACGATGCAGATAAGCTGGGTCACCACCGCCCCCATCGAGCCGGCGGTGGAGAGCCAGGCGTTGATCAGCGGCGGCGTGGTCCAGGGCACCATCACCACCGCCTTGCCGGCGAAGCCGGTCAGGGTGGCGAAATAGCCGATGCTGCCGGTCACCAGCGGGGTGATGATAAACGGGATGGCGAGGATCGGGTTGAGCATGATCGGCATCCCGAAGATCACCGGCTCGTTAATATTGAACAGCCCCGGGCCTATCGACAGCTTGGCGATCTCTTTCATCTCTTTGCGCCTGGTGGCGATCATCACCGCAATCAACAGGCCGATGGTCAGCCCCGAGCCGCCGATGCTCATGTAGACATCCCAGAAGGGCATCGTGATGATGTTCGGTACCTCTTTCCCCTGCTCAAAAGCGCTCATATTGACGGTGATCGCTCCCAGCAGCAGCGGCTCGCGGATCGGCTTGATCATCTGGTTGCCGTGAATGCCGATCACCCAGAACAGCTGGGCGACGAACATCAGCAGCAGGATCCCCGGCAGGCTCTGCACCACCCGCTCCAGCGGCTGCTGCACCACCTGGTAGACCGCATCGTAGANATACATTCCCGTCAGCTGGTGAAAGAGAAAACCAAAGGTGGCGATCGCGGTGGTAGTGATGATCGCCGGGATCAGCGCGGAAAAAGAGGCAGAGACGTTCGGCGGCACGGTATCCGGCATTTTGATCTTCAGTCCCTTGCGCCCTTCCAGCCAGCAGTAAATCTCCACTGACAGAATGGCGATGAACATCCCAAGGAACAGACTGCGGGTATCGGAAAACTGGCGCAGCAGGACATCTTTCACCACGTGCATCTGGCCATCGACCATCATCTCCACCGTGGTCGGCGTGACGCAGATAAAGCAGATCACCGCCAACAGGCCGGGAAACAGGCTTTTGATGCCGTTGATCCGCCCCAGCTCAATACCGATCAGAAACACGGCGCCGATATTGAGGAAGTTGAGCGTAGCGTAGTTAAGCGCGCTGGTGATCGGCTTCAGCGCCGCAAGAAAGGAGAGCGAGGAAAAGCTGGCGAGCCCATTCTTCGGATCCAGCACCATATTGGAGATCAGCACCGAAAAGGCCCCGACGATGATCACCGGCATCAGGGTAATAAACGCCGATTTGATCGCCATAATGTAGCGATAGCTGTTGAATGTCGTCGCGAAACGCCCCAGCGCGTCGATCAGTTTGTCCTGTAATGCCATAAAAGAGTACCTCAGAGTAAAGGGCTTATTGCGGCCAGGTGAACAGCCAGAGACTTTTGGCATACCAAAACATAGTCGCCAGGCAAAAATAGTTCTGTGACAGCGCTCGCAACGCGCACAGTGGTATCCCAAATATCCGATAAAATCGACATTGGCATACCAGAGTCTGTCGGCTCGTCAGTTCCTGCCAAAAGCGTGATCGCGATGGTTTTTCCGCCCCGCCCCGTCGATATGTCCCTTTTCGGTCTGTGATAAACTGCGCTTTACCACGTGAAATCAGGAATCGATGAATGGCTACAATGCTGGATGTCTCAATTCGCGCAGGCGTCTCGAAAGCGACGGTTTCCCGCGTGTTGAACGGCACAGGTCAGGTGAAAGAGAGCACCCGCCAACAGGTCTTTAAAGCGATGGAAGAGCTGGGCTACCGGCCCAATTTCCTTGCCCGCTCGCTGGCCAATCAGACCAGCAATAGTATCGGGCTGGTCGTCTCCACCTTTGACGGCTTCTACTTTGGCCGTCTGCTGCAGCAGGCGTCACGCCAGACCGAAGCCTGGGGAAAGCAGCTTATCGTCACCGACGGCCATGATACGCCGGAGCGCGAAGAGGAAGCGGTGCAGATGCTCGCCGACCGGCAGTGCGATGCGATCATCCTCTATACCCGGCACATGAGCGAGAAGGCGATCATGTCGCTGATTAACTCGATCGCCATGCCGCTGGTGGTGATTAACCGCGATGTGGCGCAGGCCCGCGAACGCTGCGTGTTCTTCGAACAGCAGGAAGCCGCCTTCCAGGCCGTGGAGTATCTGATTACCCAGGGCCACCGCGATATCGCCTGCATCACCGTCCCGATGCATACCCCTACCGGCCAGGCTCGCCTGCAGGGCTACCGCAACGCGCTGATAAAACATGGTATTGAGTGGGATCCGAGCCGGGTGAAGTATGGAGACTCGACGATGACCCGCGGCTACGAACTGTGCCGGGAACTGCTGGACGAGAAAGCCCGCTTCAGCGCGCTGTTTTCCTGTAACGATGATATGGCGCTGGGGGCGTCAAAGGCGCTGCATCAGGCGGGGCTGCGTATTCCACAGGATGTGTCGCTGTTTGGCTTCGACGATGCGCCAAGCGCGAAATGGCTGGAGCCGGGGCTGTCGACGGTTTATCTGCCGATCGACAACATGATCACTACGGCTATCGACCAGGCGATCAAGCTTGCCAATCAGCAGCCGATAGAAACGATCCCGCCGTTTACCGGCACGCTGGTGCTTCGCGAGTCGGTGACGACGGGACCTTTTTTTAAATAAGCTCTAAGGCCAGCAGCTCCTGGATGGTCTGGCGACGGCGGATCAGCCGCGCCTTGCCGCCATCAAACAGCACCTCCGGCAGCAGCGGACGGCTGTTATAGTTGGATGACATCGAAGCCCCGTAGGCGCCGGTGTCATGGAGCACCAGATAATCCCCAGGCGCTACCGCCGGCAGCAGGCGGGTCTCGACTTTGCCCCCCTCCTGCTGGGTAAAGACATCCCCGGATTCGCACAGCGGCCCGGCCACCACGGTTTCGACCTGCGGCGCGGCGCTGAGATCCCGGCCATCCCCCGCCAGAGCGGTGATATGGTGATAGCTACCGTACATTGCCGGGCGCATCAGGTCGTTAAAGCCGGCGTCAATCAGCACGAAGTGACGGCTGCCCATCTCTTTCACGCTGCGCACCTGCGACACCAGCACGCCGGACTCGGCCACCAGGAAGCGTCCTGGCTCAATCTCCAGTTTCACCGGGTGCCCCAGATGGGCCGCGATCTGCTCCCGGGCGCGGTTCCACAGGCCATAATAGTGGGCGGTGTCGATGGCCTCTTCACCTTCGCGGTAAGGAATCGACAGACCGCCGCCGGCGGAGATAGCCTGCAGATCCTGGCCAAAGTCGACGACCTGGCGCACCATCGCGCCGCACACCTGCTCCAGGTGACCATAGTCAACGCCAGAGCCGATATGCATATGGATCCCGACCAGCTGCAGCTGATAGCGACGCATCACTTCCAGCGCCGCCGGCAGGTGGCTGTACCAGATGCCATGCTTGCTATTCTCACCGCCGGTATTGGTTTTCTGGCTGTGGCCGTGGCCAAAGCCCGGGTTGACGCGCAGCCAGACGCGATGGCCCGGCGACACCTCGCCCAGCTGGCTCAGCATGTCGATCGAGCCGGCGTTCACCGGGATCTGTAACGCCTTCACCCGATCGAGGGTGGCGTCGTCGATCAGATCGGCGGTGAAGACGATATCCTCGGGATTCTGCTGCGGATCGTAGCCTGCCGCCAGCGCCCGCTCGATCTCCCCCAGCGACACCGAGTCCACCTTCACCCCCTGCTCACGCATCAGACGCAGAATATGAATGTTAGAGCAGGCTTTTTGCGCAAAACGCACCACGTCGAACTGGCTGAGCTGGGCTATCTGGCGGCGAATAATCTGCGCATCATAGACCCAGACCGGGCAGCCAAATTCCGCCGGCAGGCGCAGCAGGTTGTCCGCGGTCAGGTCAGTATCGGTGGCGTAAAGCGAGTGTGGCATAAGAACTCCGGTGCAGTGCGTGTGTTGGTCGCTGTTTTTTCTGATTACGCCACAGTGACAGACGAATAAAAAATATCGTTTTATCGCGACTCTATGCAAAAATGATATGGTTCCAGCCGAGCCTCACGGAGACCGCATGCCAGCCGTCAATTTGCGTCATATCGAAATCTTTCACGCGGTGATGACCACCGGCAACCTGACCGAAGCGGCGCGGATGCTGCACACCTCGCAACCCACCGTCAGTCGCGAGCTGGCGCGCTTTGAGAAGGTGCTCGGCCTGCAGCTGTTTGAGCGGACCCGCGGTCGCCTGCAGCCGACGGTGCAGGGCCTGCGTTTGTTTGAGGAGGTTCAGCGCTCCTGGTATGGCCTGGACCGTATCGTCAGCGCCGCCGAGAGCCTGCGCGAGTTCCGCCAGGGCGAGCTGTCGATCGCCTGTCTGCCGGTGTTTTCCCAGTCCTTTCTGCCGCTGCTGTTGCCGCCGTTTCTCGCTCGCTACCCGGAGGTCAGCCTGCAGATCGTCCCCCAGGAGTCGCCGCTGCTGGAGGAGTGGCTCTCCGCCCAGCGCCATGACCTTGGCCTGACGGAGACCCTGCATACCCCCGCGGGCACCGAACGCACCCCGCTGCTGACGCTGAATGAAGTCTGCGTGCTGCCCGCCGGCCATCCGCTGGCGGCGCAGGCGACGCTGACCCCCGCCGATTTTCAGGGCGAAAACTACATCAGCCTGTCGCGCACCGACAGCTATCGCCAGCTGCTCGACGCCCTATTCCTTGAGCATCAGGTTAAACGGCGGATGGTGGTCGAAACCCACAGCGCGGCCTCGATCTGCGCCATGGTGCGCGCCGGCGCCGGGATCTCGGTGGTGAATCCGTTAACCGCCCTGGACTATGCCGATAGCGGCGTGGTGGTGCGCCGCTTCAGCGTCGAGGTGCCGTTTACCGTCAGCCTGATCCGCCCTCTCCACCGCCCGCGCTCGGCGCTGGTCGACGCCTTTGTTGCCCACCTGCAGCAGAGTCTGCCGCAGATCCTCACGCCGCTGGCGTCGGTCCTGCAGAGAGCATAAAGTTGACCGCGTCTTCCGCGTGGATCGCCGCGGTGTCAAAGACCGGCAGCGGGCTGAGCTCGGCAGGCACCAGCAGGCCAATCTCCGTACAGCCGAAAATAACCCCTTCCGCCCCCTGCTCCGCCAGGGCGGCGATCGTCTGCAGATAATAATCCCGCGACGCCTCGCTGAAGGTGCCGAGACAAAGTTCGTCGAAGATGATCTGATTGATCTGCGCCCGATCGTCAGCCTCAGGGATCAGCGTCTCGATGGCAAACTGCTCCTGCAGACGACCGCGATAAAAGGTCTGCTCCATGGTATAGCGGGTGCCCAGCAGCGCGACCCGGCGCTGACCTTTGGCGGCAATCGCCCGTCCGGTGGCATCGGCAATATGCAGGAAGGGAACCTGGCAGCGGGCGGCGATGGCATCTGCGACTTTATGCATAGTGTTGGTGCACAGGACAATGCCTTCGGCCCCCGCCTGCTGCAGCCCGACCGCGGCCTCAGCAAGGATCTCCCCGGCGCGATCCCAGTCGCCGGCGGACTGGCAGGCTTCGATGTCGTGAAAATCGACGCTGTGCAGCACCAGGCTGGCAGAGTGCAGGCCGCCCAGTCGCGCCTTAACGCCCTCATTGATCAACCGATAATAGGGGATCGTGGACTCCCAGCTCATGCCGCCTAACAGGCCAATGGTTTTCATCTTCTGCTCCTTATGTCGTTTCTGCCAGTGAAGCAAACTTGTGATCAACTTTCCACTTCTCTGGCCGCGTATTTCTTTTTCATGAAGAGTGGGATAAGTTAAATGAAACAATGTTTCACTTTAACAACAGGATCGCCCGATGTTTATTTTTCATAAAGACACCACCCTTGAAGACCTCGGCAATGGCGTAACCCGCCGCATTCTGGCCCACGACGGCAAAATGATGGCCGTGGAGGTGAATTTTGCCGCCGGTGCCGTCGGCCCGATGCATAACCATCCTCACGAACAGCTCACCTATGTGCTTTCCGGCGAGTTCGAGTTCACCATCGGCGAGGAGACGCGCGTCGTCAGCGCCGGCGATACGTTGTATAAGCGGCCGGGGATTATGCACGGCTGCGTCTGCCTGCAGCCCGGCACGCTGCTCGATACCTTTACTCCCATTCGCGAAGATTTTCTTGAAGGCTAATCCATAACGGGGGCGTTCGCCGTCCCCGGTTACTGCCCGGCGCCCTTCAATAAAAAGATGCGGCCACAATCATTATCCTGGTAATTATATTTCCCGCTCAGTTAAGCCTAATTTTTCATTCCTTTCAGACGCCCTTTACGGCCAAAATGCTTACCACCTCACCTTTTTGAAACATCGTTTCGACTTTGATCACATTTCCATCCTGATCTGCATGACGCAGAAACAAATCGCAATAAAATGAAATTAAAACGGTGTTTTATAAAAAACAGTTCAGCATAAAAAAAGGGGCTGTCAGCCCTTACCTGCTAGACCAGTTAAAGAATAACCCATTAATTAACAAGGACATGTTAAGCAGAGGAAGCGTTCAGACATTTTTGCGTTGTCAGGCGTAAAAGGCCGACAGCGCGGCGTCACCGGATCCGTATTACAACTCGTAAGCCAGGTAGGTATGTATGAATGAAAACAAGCTGCTGGGATTGGCATGGATATCGCCCTATATCATCGGGCTGATCGTCTTTACCGCTTTTCCCTTTGTTTCATCTTTCTTTCTCAGTTTTACCGAGTACGACTTGATGAGCCCGCCGGTATTTAACGGCATCGAAAACTATCGCTATATGTTGACCGAGGATAGCCTGTTCTGGAAATCGATGGGGGTGACCTTTGCCTACGTCTTTTTAACCATCCCCTTAAAACTGGCTTTCGCCCTCGGCATTGCTTTTGTGCTCAATTTCAAACTGCGCGGCATCGGCTTTTTCCGCACCGCCTATTACATCCCGTCGATCCTTGGCAGCTCGGTGGCGATTGCCGTGCTGTGGCGCGCCCTGTTCGCCATTGACGGCCTGCTGAACAGTTTTCTCGCCGTCTTTGGCATCGATGCCATCAACTGGCTGGGGGAACCCTCCCTGGCGCTGATGTCGGTCACCCTGCTGCGCGTCTGGCAGTTTGGCTCCGCGATGGTCATCTTCCTCGCCGCGCTGCAGAACGTTCCGCAGTCGCAGTATGAGGCGGCAATGATTGACGGCGCCTCAAAGTGGCAGATGTTCATGAAGGTCACCGTGCCGCTGATCACCCCGGTGATTTTCTTCAACTTTATTATGCAGACCACCCAGGCGTTCCAGGAGTTTACCGGCCCGTACGTGATAACCGGCGGCGGTCCGACCTATTACACCTACCTCTTCTCACTCTATATCTACGATACCGCCTTTAAGTACTTCGACATGGGCTATGGCGCCGCGCTGGCGTGGGTGCTGTTCCTCGTCGTGGCGGTCTTTGCGTCGATCGCCTTTAAGTCATCGAAATACTGGGTCTTCTACTCCGCCGATAAGGGAGGCAAAAATGGCTGATATTCAACAGATGGCGCCGGTGATGAGCGACGCCGATCGTGAGGTCGCCCGTACGCTGCGCCGGGAAAAGGTGAGCCGGGTGGTGCGCTACGTCGTGCTAATATTCGTCGGCCTGCTGATGCTCTACCCGCTGGCGTGGATGTTCTCCGCCTCGTTCAAGCCGAACCATGAGATCTTCACCACCCTCGGGCTGTGGCCTGCCCACGCCACCTGGGACGGGTTTATCAACGGCTGGAAGACCGGCACCGAATACCATTTCGGCCACTATATGCTGAACACCTTTAAGTATGTGATCCCGAAAGTGGTGTTAACGATCATTTCCTCCACCATCGTGGCGTACGGCTTCGCACGCTTTGAGATCCCGTGGAAGAAGTTCTGGTTCGCAACGCTTATCACCACCATGTTGCTGCCGAGCACCGTCCTGCTGATCCCGCAGTACCTGATGTTCCGCGAAATGGGGATGCTGAACAGCTATCTGCCGCTGTACCTGCCGCTGGCCTTCGCCACCCAGGGATTCTTCGTCTTCATGCTGATCCAGTTTCTGCGCGGCGTGCCGCGCGATATGGAAGAGGCGGCGCAGATCGACGGCTGCAACTCCATCCAGGTGCTGTGGTATGTGGTGGTGCCGATCCTCAAGCCGGCCATTATCTCGGTGGCGCTGTTCCAGTTTATGTGGTCGATGAACGACTTTATCGGTCCGCTGATCTACGTCTACAGCGTCGATAAGTATCCCATCGCGCTGGCGCTAAAAATGTCTATCGACGTCACGGAAGGCGCGCCGTGGAACGAAATTCTGGCAATGGCGAGCATCTCCATTCTGCCGTCCATCATTGTCTTCTTCCTGGCTCAATGCTACTTCGTGCAGGGCGTGACCAGCAGCGGAATCAAAGGTTAAGAGGGAAATATCATGGCTGAAGTGATTTTCAACAAACTGGAAAAAGTCTACTCCAACGGGTTTAAAGCGGTGCATGGTATCGACCTGAAGATTGCCGATGGCGAATTTATGGTGATCGTCGGCCCCTCCGGCTGCGCCAAATCGACCACCCTGCGCATGCTGGCGGGTCTGGAGACCATCAGCGGCGGCGAGGTGCGGATTGGGGACAAAATCGTCAACAACCTGGCGCCTAAATCCCGTGGCATCGCGATGGTGTTCCAGAACTACGCCCTCTATCCGCATATGACGGTGCGCGAAAACCTCGCCTTCGGCCTGAAGCTGAGCAAGCTGCCGAAGGCGCAAATCGACAGACAGGTGGAAGAAGCGGCGAAAATTCTCGAACTGGAAGAACTGCTCGATCGCCTGCCGCGCCAGCTCTCCGGCGGCCAGGCGCAGCGCGTGGCGGTGGGCCGGGCGATCGTCAAAAAACCGGACGTCTTCCTGTTCGACGAACCGCTCTCCAACCTTGACGCCAAGCTGCGCGCCTCGATGCGGATCCGCATTTCCGATCTGCATAAGCAGTTGAAAAAATCTGGCAAACCGGCGACCACCGTCTACGTCACCCACGATCAGACGGAAGCGATGACCATGGGCGACCGCATCTGCGTGATGAAGCTCGGCCACATTATGCAGGTTGATACCCCGGACAATCTCTACCACCAGCCGAAAAATATGTTTGTCGCCGGGTTTATCGGCGCGCCGGAGATGAATATTCGTCCCAGCCAGTTGGTTGAGCACGGTGGTCGCCTGCATCTGACGCTGGGCGATCAGCGGCTGCCGCTCAACGATCGGCTGCAAAGCAAAGTTGAAACCCATAAGAATCAGCAGGTGTTCTTTGGCGTGCGCCCGGAGTTTGTCTCTCTCTCCGATGAACCGTTTGCCGAAGGTTCCTGCGCGGGTGAAATGGTACGCGTAGAAAACATGGGACATGAATTCTTTGTTTATCTCAGGGTTGCTGATTATGAGCTGACCGCCCGCGTGCCGTCGGACGATGCGAAGCCGATGATTGCCAAGGGACTGAATCGCAAAGTCTATTTCACCTTTGATCTCAACAAGTGTCACATCTTTGACGCCAAAACCGAACAGAACCTCTCTCTGTGAACCCTGGAGCATAACAATGAAAAACGTGCTGATAAGCGCCACCCTCTCCGCCACCCTGGGCCTTAGCGCCTTCTCTTCGCTAGCGCAGGACGTCGACCTGCGTATGTCCTGGTGGGGGGGCAACGGCCGCCATCAGGTCACCCTCAAGGCGCTGGAGGAATTCCACAAACAAAACCCAGACATCAACGTCAAAGCAGAATACACCGGCTGGGACGGCCATCTTTCACGCCTGACCACCCAGATTGCCGGCGGTACCGAGCCTGACGTGATGCAGACCAACTGGAACTGGCTGCCGATCTTTTCGAAAAATGGCGATGGCTTTTACGATCTGAATACCCTGAAAGACGAGATCGACCTCAGCCAGTTCGACGCCAAAGAACTGCAGTCCACCACGGTCAACGGCAAGCTTAACGGTATTCCAATTTCCGTCACCGCCCGCGTCTTCTACTTTAACGACGAAGCATGGAAAAAGGCGGGCATCCCCTTCCCGAAAACCTGGGATGAACTCATGGCGGCGGGAAAAACTTTCGAAANCAAGCTCGGGAAACAGTACTACCCGGTGGTGCTCGAACACCAGGACGTGCTGGCCCTGCTCAACTCTTATATGGTGCAAAAATACAATCAGCCGGCCATCGATGAGAAAGGGCGAAAATTCTCCTACAGCAAAGCGCAGTGGGCGGATTTCTTCGGTATGTATAAGAAGCTTATCGACAGCCATGTGATGCCGGACACCCGCTACTATGCCTCCTTCGGCAAGAGCAACATGTACGAAATGAAGCCGTGGATCCAGGGCGAATGGGGCGGGACCTACATGTGGAACTCCACCATCAACAAATATTCCGATAACCTGAAGCCGCCGGCGAAGCTGGTGCTGGGGGAATACCCGATGCTGCCGGGCGCCACCGATGCCGGACTGTTCTTCAAGCCCGCGCAAATGTTATCGATTGGCAAATCGACGAAAAACCCGCAGGCGGCGGCGAAAGTGATTAACTTCCTGCTGAACAGCAAAGAAGGGGTGGATATTCTTGGACTGGAGCGCGGCGTGCCGCTGAGTAAAGCGGCGGTCACCTACCTGACCGAGGATGGGGTAATCAAAGCCGACGATCCGGCGGTGTCCGGCCTGAAGCTGGCGCAATCCCTGCCCACCGCTCTGCCGGTCTCCCCGTACTTCGACGATCCGCAGATCGTCGCCCAGTTCGGCACCACCCTGCAGTACATCGACTACGGTAAAAAGTCGGTGGAAGAAGCGGCCGAGGACTTCCAGCGCCAGACCGACCGCATTCTGCGCCGCGCGATGCGCTAACCTGCCCGTCTGAACTCTCCCGCGGCGCACGCCGCGGGAGGGTCTGCCAGACGGCCCTGTCAGAAGAAATATTTAAAGCGCACCCGGGCGCCGTAGCGTTCATCGGGATTCCCGCTCTTCGCTGCCGTGGAATCGAGCCACGAGGCATAGGCGCCAAGGTAAATATTGAAGTTCGGCATCGCCATGATATTCGGCAACTGCCAGGAGGTGTGCAGGGTATGGATGTCATAGCGCCCCGGCGCCAGGATAGCGCAATCGCCATCGCATTCGCTGGTCACCCCGGCCATATTGAACTGGTCGATTTTATTGTGCGCATAGATATAGCCCAGCTCCACGCGATGCCAAAGGGCGTTGATCCCGGCGCTGAAGTCGGTTTCGTCCGCCGCGTCCAGCAGGGCGGTACTCAGATTGACCACCGCCCCATCCTGCGGATCGCTTTTCAGGGTGTTCCAGCTCATGGTCAGCCCGTAGCCGGTGCGGTTTGACTGGTCGACCCAGCGTCCGCTCTGGCTCTGATAGCCGTAAGCATTGTTGACGAGATTGCTCTCTATCGCCGCGGCCGCCGACCAGGCGCCGGACTGCCATGCCGCCACCGGCCGCACGTACACCACATTTTTGCGGTTTTCCAGCGCGTTACCATGATAGTTCTGATCGACAAACAGCGAACTGCCGTCCTCCACCAGGGTGTTAACTTCGAAATACCAGTTATCCACCGTTTTGCTAAACAGAAGGTTACCGCCGCTNCTGCTGCGCCCGCGCCCCTCTTTCATCATGTAAATATAGCCATAGCCATCGGAATAGAGATCGTTGGCGGTATTACCTGAATATTCAATAAAGGTATCCTGATTCAGCGGGAACATATCCCAGGCTTCAAAGCGGCCTATTTTTATTTTCCAGTCATCCTGCTGGCCGAAGAAAAATGCCGCATCATCAAGATTCATTTTGCCATCCATATCCGCCAGAGGCTGCACGCTGAATCCGGCATATTGCCCGTCGGCGCCATTCCGTCTGCCATCGAAACCCAGCAGAATACGACCGTTAATATCCCAGCGCTCTTTATCACCGGGCGCCCAGCTTTTATTCGCGCTGGTCTTGACCGACGTCAGGCTGCCGGTGCGACTGGCGCCATCGAGGTTAAATTCGACGTCGCCATAAAATTTTAATTCGNCATTNTCATTTAGCTGCAAACGCGGCGAAGCAGGCGCCGCGCGGGCGACCGTCGCGGCCTGCTGCTGGCCTTTCAGCGTCTTAATTTCCGCCTCTGCGCTGGCGGCGCGCGCCTCCGTCGCCTTTAGCCGCTGCTCCATTTGCGCCAGTCGCTCCTCCAGCGATAACGGCGCCTGCGCCATAACGGATGGCAGATACAGAGACGTCAGAAAACACCCGACCCAGATTTTATTCATCGGTAAACCCTTTTATTATGGAATGAACTGAATTTTTTATTAATGGGTAACGCACGACGATGCAGGCAATAATAACCCGCCCATCGTCAAAGACGGGTTATTAACGACAACAGCCTTATTATTATTCGAGCTGCCAGGCGCCGGCTTCGGTTAATGCCGCCGAGCCGCTCCAGGCAAATAACGCTAATTCACGGCGGGGAGCCTGCGGATAGATACGGCTGCTCAGGCAGGCTTCGCCGTCATTGACAAAAACCTCCACCGAAGAGCTATCGAAAAATATTCGCAGGTTGAGATCCGCCCCGGCGGTCAACGGCACGCTGCGCGTCCCGCACAGGCCATACTGCGGATAATGCCGCTCCAGCACCAGACGCTGCTGTTGGGCATCCACGTAGATGCGCAGGCCATCGCCAAAGCGCAGACCATACTGCTCGGCGCTGCTGCGGGCGCAGTCCCAGCGCAGATTCACCTCCATCGCCTCGCAGTTGTCGACCATCGTCGTCTGCTGGTTGTTCAGGGTGCTGACCGGCCACGGGAACCAGGCGCCGCGCAGGCTCTCCACTTCTTTCGCCGGGCGCATCTGCAGGCGGTCATCCGCGCTCAGGCTCAGCTCGCGCGGCAGGGAGAGCATGCCCGCCCAGCCGTCCTGCTGCTCCGGCAGCGGCGATTCCCACATATCCAGCCAGCCAATCACGATCCGCCGGCCATCGGGGGTGGCGAAGCTTTGCGGGGCATAGAAATCGTGGCCGTTATCCATCTCCCGGAATTCGCCATGGCGAATAAAACGCTGGCCTGGCTGCCACTCGCCGATCAGATAGCCGCTCTGGAACAGATTACGGTTGCTGAACCCCGCGGCCTGCATCCCCTGTGGGGAAAACATCAGAACGCGTTTGCCGTTGAGGGTGAAGAAGTCCGGGCACTCCCACATATAGCCCATGGTGCTTTCCGCTTCATCCAGCACCCCCGCGTCCTGCCACTGGCGCAGATCGGCTGAACGGTACAGCCGCACCTGGCCGGTATCGCCTTCGCGCGCGCCGACGATCATGTACCAGCTATCTCCCTCACGCCAGACCTTCGGGTCACGGAAGTGGTGCATACCCGGCGGGGTGTCGACCACCATCCCCTGGCGCTCAAAGTGGATCCCGTCNCGGCTGGTGGCCAGACACTGCACCTGATACAGATTGGCTTCGTCGCCAGGATCGCCGTGGAACTTATGCCCGGTGTAAATCAGCGCCAGGGTATCGCCATCGACCACCGCCGAGCCGGAGAAGCAGCCGTCTTTATCCTCCGGGCCCTCCGGCGCCAGGGCTACCGGCAAATGCTCCCAGTGCACCAGATCCTTACTGCGCGCGTGCCCCCAGTGCATCGGCCCCCACTGGGTGGAGTACGGGTGATGTTGATAAAAGGCATGGTACCAGCCGTCGAACCACACCAGACCGTTTGGGTCGTTGATCCACCCGGCGCGGGCCGCCAGGTGATAGTGCGGATACCAGCGCAGATTCAGCGCCTGGCGTTGTGTCTGGAGTACCTGTTCAGCCCGGGAGATTGTGTAAGTCATCATTTTCACTCTTTTTGATTCAGATAGCGGTAGGTTGCGACACCAGCGGATCGGCGGAGGATTTGCCGGAGCGCAACAAGAAGATGGAAATAAAGGTGGTGCAGAACACCAGCAGGCCCATGATCAGGTAGGACTGGGCGAAGCCATATTTTTCATAGCTGTAGCCCGCCAGCGGCGACAATACGCTGGCGATAATCGAGCTGGTGCAGGCGAAGCCCACCAGATAGAGGGTGGAGGAGAGACGTTTATCGAAGTTGAGGCTGTTGTACTTAAAGATAGCCACCAGCAGTATCGGCAACTCCACCGCGTGCAGCAGTTTGGTGATGGAGATCAGCAGCGGCCCCTCCACCAGACCGGAGGCCACCATGCGCATCGCCATCACCATGCCGGCGAAAATCAGACCGTTTTTGGCGCCGATGCGGTTCACCAGCCACGGCGCGCAGAACATGCCGGCCGCCTCGAGGAACACCTGGAAGGAGTTGAGGTAGCCATACATCTCATTGCCTTCCTGCAGGGTCGCGAACTGCGATGAGAAATAGACCGGGAACTGCTGGTCATAGACGCCGTAAATGCAGGTGCCGATGACGAAGAAGACCAGCGCCCAAAAGCGCGGCAGCGTCAGCAGGCGCAGCGCATCTTCGAGGGTCACCTTACCGCCCGATACCGCCTCCTGCATCGCATGCGGCGCCGAGGAGACCCGCAGCCGCGCCAACAGGATAAAGAACACCAGCCCGGAACAGCTGGCGACGAGGAAGTTTAGCTGCGGATTGATGTTAAACAGCAGGCCGGCGAAGAAGGTGGCCACCGCCCAGCCCAGCGAGCCCCACATCCGCGCCCTGCCGAATTCAAACTGGCTCTGACGCGCCACCCTCTCGGTGTAAGATTCCAGCACGCCGATGCCGCCGTTAAAGGTCAAACCGATATAGATCCCGCCAAAGATGCTGCCCAACAGGACGTTGATTTTCAGCAGGTGGCCGAACAGCAGATACGCCGGACCAGAGAGGATCAGCAGCGCGGTGATATACCAGAGCAGATGTTTGCGCAGCCCCAGCTTGTCCTGGATAAATCCATAGCAAACTTGCGCAAACAGCGCGGAAACCGACAGTACGGCATAGATAATACCGGTATCGCCTGCCTTCAGCCCAACCTCCTGGTGAAGCCAGATAGAGAGCAAGGAGCCGGATGACGACCAGGTCACAAAAAAGAAAAATAGTAAGGCACTGAGCAACGGGTAGCTGTGTGAGTGAGGCGCTTTCATCATGACATTCTCGTGTTAGAGGAATGCAATTATGGTAACGTTAACAAAAAACAAAACGCAGGTGGATTCGCTGCGATATATGATGTTAATCACAAAAGTTAACGTTAACATAATGAAGATGCGATCGCGATCAAAAATCAACCGCAACATAGCTCACGACGGCGATAGCAGAAAATCGTTTCACTCTTTTACATCAGCGACTTAGTTGTATAGCCTGTACTCTGCGGCAATGGCGGAGGAAAAAATGGCGTCCCTGAAAGATGTAGCAAAACTGGCGAATGTATCTCTGATGACCGTCTCACGGGCGCTGAACACCCCGGAGCGGCTGAAGCCTGAGACACTGGCCCGCGTGCAGGCCGCCATCGCCGAAACCAACTACGTCCCCGACCTGTCGGCGAAGAAGATCCGCGGGGCGCGCGCCACCCCCAGCACCATCGGCGTGCTGGCGCTGGATACCGTGACCACGCCCTTTTCGGTGGAGATCACCTTATCGATCGAAGAGACGGCCCGCGCCCACGGCTGGAACAGCTTTGTGGTCAATATGTTTTCTGACGATCGTCCGGAAGCGGTGGTCGACCTGCTCCTCTCCCATCGTCCGGACGGCATTATCTTTACCACCATGGGCCTGCGCCAGGTACCGCTGCCGGAAAAACTGCTGACTCTGCCCTGCGTGCTGGCCAACTGCGAAAGCCTCAGCCAGCCGGTGGCCAGCTATATCCCGGACGATGAACAGGGGCAGTACGACGCGGTGAAAGCCCTGCTTGCCGCTGGCTATCGTCGTCCGCTGTGCCTGCACTTACCCGCCAGCCAGCCGGCGACGATCCGCCGCCGCCGGGGGCTGGAGCGCGCCTGCCGGGAGGCCGGTATCGAACCGGACCATCTGAGCCATTCGTATATGGGCCAGGGCGATGAGCATTACCACGATATCCCGGCGGTGGTGCTGGCGCATATCCGCGAGGGTAAACCTGGCTTTGACTCAGTGATCTGCGGCAACGATCGCATCGCGTTTATGGTCTATCAGACGCTGCTGGGCCAGGGGTTACGCATTCCACAGGACGTGGCGGTAGTGGGATACGACAACATGGTGGGCATTGGCGATCTGTTTCTACCGCCGCTCTCCACAGTGCAACTGCCGCATTATGACATCGGGCGCCTGAGCGCCCTGCATATCATTCACGGCGACAACCATCGGGAGACGCGCAAAGTCGCCAGCCCGTGGTTGCCGCGCGCCTCACATTAACGATTACCGATGTTACGCAGCTTCTCGCCCGCCATCAGGTTGCGCTCAATGTGCTCGAGGGTGACATTCTTGGTTTCCGGGATCAGCCAGAAGGTGATGCCGATAAAGGCCACGTTGAGCGCCGTGTAGAGCCAGAAGGTGCCGGCGGCGCCAATCGCGTCAAGCAGCGTCAGGAAAGTGGCGCCGATGATCATGTTCGACACCCAGTTGGTGGTGGTCGAGCAGGTGATACCGAAGTCGCGGCATTTTAGCGGCTGGATCTCGGAGCAGAGGATCCACACTACCGGCGCCGCGCTCATCGCATACCCGGCAATACACATCATGGTCATGCCGACGGAGAGCCAGGAGAGGCCGCTGGATGCGGTGCCATTGTCGAACTGCATCAGGCAGTAGCCCAGCACCAGAGTGCCCAGCGCCATCACGCTAAAGCCGATTTTCAGCGCTGGCTTGCGGCCCGCTTTATCCACTGTGAACACCGCAATAAAGGTGGCAAACATAAAGGTCAGGCCCACCACCAGGGTGGCGATCATCTGCTGTTCAGTAGTGGTAAAGCCCGCCATTTTAAAGATACGCGGCGCATAGTACATGATGATGTTCATGCCGGTGAACTGCTGCATCGCCTGCAGCAGCATGCCCAGGAACACCGCCCGGCGCACGTTACGATTGACCTTAAACAACGCCCAACCGCCCTGCTTCAGCTTGAGGCTCTCACGGATCTCGTTAAGCTCGTCGCGCGCCTTTTCCGAGGTATCGCGCAGCATCCGCAGCACTTCTTCCGCTTCGATATGGCGTCCCTTCTCCGCCAGCCAGCGCGGGCTGTTCGGCAAAAAGACGACCAGAATGATCAGGATCACCGCCGGCAGCGCCAGCACGCCCAGCATGGCGCGCCAGTTACCGCTGTAGCTAAAGGCGGTATCGGAAAGAAACGCCAGCACAATGCCAAGGGTGACCATCAGCTGATACATACTGATCATTTTCCCGCGCACGTTCTCGCTGGCCATCTCGGAGAGGTACAGCGGCGCGGTATAAGAGGCAATCCCGACTGCCACGCCCAACACCACGCGGGCCACCAGCAGCACCTCCACGCTGGCGGCAAAAGCGGATCCGATAGAGCCGGCCACAAAGAGTACGGCCCCCGCCATCAGGCTGTATTTACGACCAAGGCGGAACGACAGCCAGCCGTTAAACAGCGCGCCTATCGCCGCCCCCAACATCATGCTGCTAACCACCCACTCCTGAAGCTGGCTGGATAAGGTGAAATGGTCGGTTATAAAGGGCAACGCTCCGGATATCACGCCGATATCCAGGCCAAAGAGCAAGCCCGCCACCGCCGCGGCGATGGAAACAAACCAGTTCATCCGCCGGGTATCACGTTGCGTCCGCGGCGATAATGTAGAGTCGTTACTGATTGAAGTCATTTTTTTCCTGCCACACAGAGTAAGACATAAGACGAAAGTACGTGACTGGTGGATGAATGGGTCAGGCAGGATAAGCCAAAGATATGGACTATATTGCTGGCAGGATGGGTTTTGTGATGGACATTAAACTTTCAAAGTAACAAAAAATGCGTTTCCAATAGTTAATAACCCTGTTTATACAGAGCGGTAACATTATACCTGTGTTCAGGAGTATGGACGATCCGCACTTTTGCGTATGGACAATAATTGCTCAGAAGGCCGGAGCGATACCACAGACCCCGGCCATCGCGGACGGTTAGCGCGCCAGCCAGCCGCCGTCCACCGCCACCGTGTAGCCATTGATGTAATCGGAGGCTGAGGAGGCAAGGAACACGACTGGCCCCATCAGATCGGCCGGTAGCCCCCAGCGCCCGGCGGGAATGCGATCGAGGATTTCGCTGCTACGCTGCTCGTCGGCGCGCAGCTGCTGGGTGTTGTTGGTCGCCATATACCCCGGGGCGATGGCGTTGACGTTGATGTTGTGTTTGGCCCACTCGTTGGCCAGCAGGCGGGTGACGCCCATCACCGCGCTTTTGGATGCGGTATACGACGGCACGCGGATCCCCCCCTGGAACGACAGCATGGAGGCGATGTTAATGATCTTCCCGCCGCTGCCCTGGGCGATAAAGTGTTTCGCCGCCGCCTGGGACATAAAAAATACGCTCTTGATGTTGAGGTTCATCACGTCGTCCCAGTCTTTTTCGCTGAACGCCAGCGCGTCCTCGCGGCGAATCAGGCCGGCATTGTTGACCAGAATATCAATATGGCCGAACTCCGCCACCGCCCGCTCCAGAAGCTGAGGAATACCGTCGATCTGGCGCAGGTCGGCGGTCAGGCTAAGAAAACGGCGTCCCAGCGCGGTTACTCGCTCGATAGTCTCCACCGGTTCGACGATATTGATACCGACAATATCGCAGCCCGCTTCCGCCAGCCCGAGGGCCATCCCCTGACCTAAACCGGTATCGCATCCGCTCACGACGGCCACTTTTCCCTGCAGGGAGAATGCATCAAGAATCATATTATGTTCCTTAGTCGTTCAGAGCCTGCTGTTTGCAGGCAAGGTTCTCTCGGCCCGGTCCGCGCCGGCGGCGCGACTGAGCGTGGGGCGAACTCTCGGGCATAGCCCACCATAATGAAAATAAAACAGAGTTCCGTTTTGCTGATGGGTGCCATCTTAGCCCCGCCCCCAGCCATTTTCAATATTATTTAAAACGATGTTTCATTTTTTATGATGATGATTACAAAAAAAGAAAAAGCGAAGGAGCCTCCCGGCACGCGCCAGGCCGGAAAAGGTTTTGAAAAGATGAAGATTCAACCGATTGTCTGCAGAGGTGCCGAAGCGAAGCCAGCAGCCCGCTGAAAACGCGGGAATTACGCTGAACTGCGTGAGCCATCACAAATAATGAAACAATGTTTTGATAAATTAATACCCGTCTTTTAAAACATATCACTCAGCGACACGCCTCTGGTCCAGCGGCATCGCAGGAAAGAAAGGAGCACTACATGGCTAAAGGCATGCGGGTCAAACTGAATTATCACGTCAGCCACGATCCGGATACCGGGGCGGAAGTCACCCGCTTAACCCCCCCGGAGGTCACCTGTCATCGCAACTACTTCTATCAGAAGTGCTTTTTTAACGATGGCAGCCATTTACTGTTCGCCGGCGAGTTTGACGGCCACTGGAACTACTATCTGCTGAATATCGCCAGCGCCGAGGCCGTCCAGCTAACCGAAGGCGCCGGGGATAACACCTTCGGCGGCTTCCTCTCCCCGGACGATAAGTCGCTTTATTACGTGAAAAATGACCGTATCCTGCTGGAAGTCAACCTGACCACCCTCGCCGAGCGCGAAGTTTATCGCGTTAGCGATGACTGGGTAGGGTATGGCACCTGGGTGGCAAACAGCGATTGCAGCAAACTGGTGGGCATTGAGATTGCCAAAAGCGACTGGACGCCACTCAACGACTGGCAGATTTTCCATGATTTCTTCCATAAAGGACCGCACTGCCGCCTGCTGCGCGTCGACCTGCGCAGCGGTGAGAGCCAGGTGATCCATGAGGAAAAAATCTGGCTGGGACACCCGATCTATCGTCCCTTCGACGACCATACCGTCGCCTTCTGCCATGAAGGGCCGCACGATCTGGTGGACGCCCGCATGTGGCTGGTCAACGAGGATGGCAGCCATGTTCGCAAAGTCAAAGCGCATGCTCCAGGCGAAAGCTGTACTCATGAATTTTGGGTGCCGGACGGTTCGGCGCTGATCTACGTCTCCTATCTGAAAGGCCAGCAGGGACGGACGATCTATCGCTTTGATCCCGAAAGCGGCGTCAACGAGGCCCTGATGACGATGCCGGCCTGCTCGCATCTGATGAGCAATTTCGATGGCACGCTGCTGGTAGGCGATGGCTCAGGTACACCGGTGGATGTCAAGGATACCGGCGGCTACTCCATTGATAACGATCCCTGGCTGTATGTCTTTAACGTGGCGGAAAAGCGCTACTTCCGCGTCGCGCGCCATGATACCTCGTGGGCGACGGTGGCCAACAGCCGCCAGGTAACGCACCCGCACCCCTCATTTACCCCGGACGATAGCGCCATTCTGTTCAGCTCCGATAAAGACGGTAAACCGGCCATCTATATCGCGAAATTACCCGCGCACCCGTCAATGCTGAGCGCCTGATCCACGCCACACTTCTTTCTGTAACTGGCCTTGCCCTCCTTCATGGAGGGCTTTTTTTGTCCCTTCTCTTTCCCCCATAAAAAAACCCCGGCTGACGGCGCCGGGGAAAACAAACGATGAGGGATGAATGGTCGGTCAGAACGAGTAAGCCACCCCAACGCGGAAGCGGGTCTGGCGATCGCTGCGGTCATTGACCCCGACGTTGCCAATTTCGCCATACGGCGACCAGTTATTATCCAGCTTATAGGCCACCTTCACGTTATATTCCTGCGAGTAGGGTTTATTGTCGTTGCGGCTGACCCCTTCCGAGCTGCGGGCATAGACATAGTTCAGCTCTGTACGCCAGTCGCCGAGGACAAATCCGGCCCACGCGTCGCCGCGGTTAACTTTGTCATCACCTTTGCCGGCGTTGTTCGGGTAGCGGGTGTACTCATAGCGATAGCGAGCGGCGACATAGAAGCCGTTGTCGAAGCTGTACTGCGCGTGCAGGTGCGGCTTGTAGATGGAGCGGCTGTCGTTGCTCTCAATGGTAAATCCGGGGGTGAGGAACAGGTTCGACGTTGCTTTCCAGCGCCAGCTGATGGTGTCTTCATGGCCATTGCCCACCACGTCCGAATAGGGTTGCGAACCGTTGTCGCCGCCTGAGCGCCATTTGGCCTCGACGGTAAAGCCTAAGCCGTTGGCAAAGCGGTGAGAAACGGAGACGCGGTCAGCATTACTTTTATCACTCTTTCCGCCATCAATAAATTCATGACGTAAATCTATCGTTACCGCGGTTGCTGCAAAAGACATACCGCAGAGGGCGGCGAGAACCAGAGAGCGTTTTAACATAGGGTACCCTTACAATAAATAAAATGACATTTCGTTTTTATGAAACATCATTTTATTTTTTAGGCACCATAGTTTTAGTGACCAGGATCGTAGTTATTTGTTTCAAAAAAGGTGGCACAACAAGACGTGACGAAGCTCAATAATTTCGCCGGGGAGAGTGAAAGAGGGAGGGAAAAATAAGGGTTCGGCAAAGCACGGCGCATAAAAAAGGCCTCCCGCAGGAGGCCATGGAAATCGAGGTATAGCGCTATGCGCGTTCTACCGCCAGCGCCACGCCTTGGCCGCCGCCAATGCACAGCGTCGCCAGACCTTTGCGGGCATCGCGCTTGATCATTTCATGCACCAGCGACACCAGAATCCGGCAGCCGGAGGCGCCGATGGGGTGGCCGAGGGCGATCGCGCCGCCGTTGACGTTGACCCGGCGCTCATCCCACTCCAGTACCCGGCCAACCGAGATCGCCTGAGCGGCAAAGGCCTCATTGGCTTCGATCAGATCGACGTCGTCCAGCCGCCAGCCGGCCCGCTCCAGACAGCGACGGGTGGCATGCACCGGGGCAATGCCCATCAGCGCCGGATCGACGCCGACGCTGGCGAAGGCGCGGATCCGCGCAAGGATCGGCAGCCCCAGCTCCAACGCTTTAGCCTCGCTCATCATCATTACCGCCGCCGCGCCGTCATTGATGCTTGAGGCGTTGCCGGCGGTTACCGATCCAAGGCGATCGAAGGTGGGCTGCAGGCTGGCCAGCCCTTCCGCGCTGGCATCCACCCGCGGTTGTTCATCGGTATCCACGGTGCGCGCCGCGCCGTTATGCTCGGTGACAACCGGGACGATCTCATCGCGAAAGCGACCGGAATCAATCGCCTTGCGCGCCTTATGCTGTGAGCTGAGCGCCCAGGCGTCCTGCAGCTCGCGACTGATGCCAAATTCCCGGGCCAGGTTTTCCGCCGTGACGCCCATATGATAATCGTTGAAAGCATCCCACAGCCCATCATGCACCAGACTGTCAATCAGCTGGGCGCCGGTGCGGCTGTCGGTAAGCACATGCGGAGCGCGGCTCATATTCTCCTGGCCGCCAGCGATCACCACGTCCGCTTCCCCGCACTGGATCGCCTGGGTAGCGAGGTGCAGAGCCTTCAGGCCGGAACCGCAGACATCGTTAATGGTGATAGCCGATACGGTGTTAGGCAGCCCACCGCGAATAGCGGACTGACGCGCCGGATTTTGTCCGGTCCCCGCGGTCAGCACCTGGCCGAGGATCACCTCATCCACGCTGTGCGGATCGATTCCCGTCTTCTCCACCAGCGCCTTCACCACCACGCTCCCCAGCTCGACGGCTGAATGGCGCGATAATGCGCCCTGAAAGCAGCCAATCGGCGTTCGCAGCGCGCCGACGATCACGACATCCTTCATCCTCTACCCCTGCCCATGCATTTGTGCAAAGAAACAGCGATATACTAGATAATTGTTATCAAAAAACTTTGTAATTGTTTAAAAAAAGTGAAGCCAATCACAAAGAAACAGCTATTCGTTAACGTTCACGCCGCTGCAGATGCTGACGCAGCCAGCTGCCGGCCGCTCCCGGCGGCGCTTTCTTATTCCACAGCAGATCGACTGAAATCGCCCGCGGCCAGCCGGGGATATCGAGCGCCACCAGCCCGCCCTGCGGCGCAAACTCCGCCACCAGCGCGCTGGGCAGAATGCACCAGCCGAACCCCTGCGCCGCCATGCTGAGCAGCAGCAGGTAGTTTGGCGCCGACCAGACCTGGCCTGCGGCAGGTTCGGTGGCGCTGGCCAGAAAGGTGCTCAAACGCAGCTCGCGCCAGCTGCGCAGCTCATCCCAGGCGACCTTACCCTGCGCCGCCAGCGGATGGCCAGGGGCTACATAAATGCCCATCGCCGTCTGCAGCGGCAGGCGGGTGCTGCCGATATCGGTGGGGTAGCGCTCCCTCGCCTCAATCAGCCCCACCTGGGCGCGGGATTTTTGCAGGAGATCGATCACATCCTCGTCTTCGCCAATCAAACACTCAAACTCGGTATGAGGAAAGCGGCGGTCAAACTGCACCAGCAGATCTTCCAGCACGTCCGGGTGCAGAGTATCGGAGAGCACGAAGGTCAGCCGCGGCTCCGTCTCGCCGGACAGCGACACAGCCAGTTCGTCCAGCCGCTCGCTGGCGGCGAGAATCGCTTTGACATAGCTCAGCACCTGCTCCCCCTGCGGGGTCAGCGTCGGTTGCCGCGTTGCCCTGTCAAAGAGGGTTACGCCGAGATCGGCCTCCAGATTGGCGATGGCGGTACTGATCGTCGACTGACTTTTCCGCAGGCGGCGGGCGGCGGCGGAGAACGATCCGCTGTCGACCGCCTCGACAAAGGCGGTTAAGGCTTCCGGTGAATAACGCATGATGTATCTACAATATCGATGGGTCTTATCTTTTGTTTATCATATTTTTCCATAAACTGCCGGGTAATTTCCTGTTCAGGCTAAAACTGGAGGTAGCTCGCCATGCAACAGACCCCACATCAGCGCAAGACGCTCACCGAACGCGTTATCCACGCCATCACCTTCGAAGGACTGGCGACGCTGATCCTCGCCCCTACCGCCGCCTGGCTGATGCAGCGCTCGGTAGTGGAGATGGGCGGACTGAGCATTCTGCTCGCCACCCTGGCGATGGTATGGAACATTATCTATAACGCGGCGTTCGATCGCCTGTGGCCGGTCTCCCGCTTCCCCCGCCAGCTGAAAGTACGCGCCCTGCACGCGCTCGGTTTCGAAACCGGATTCGTCATCATTGGCGTCACCATGGTGGCGATCGTGCTGGGCGTCTCGCTGCTGCAGGCGTTTATGCTGGAGATCGGTTTTATGCTTTTCTTCCTGCCCTACACCATGGCCTTTAACTGGGTATGGGACACCCTGCGCGAGCGCGTTATTCGTCACCGCCGCCCGCGCCAGACGGCGCGCGGTTAATCCCGGCGCGGATCTTCGACGATCCGCCGCGACTTTATCACCAAAAACTATCGCAACAGACGAACCATAAATATGGTAAATTGCACTCCTTTTTTTTGGTTTGACGGTTGATAAAGTCGCATAATGTCTAAAATTTGGTCTAAAGAAGAAACTCTATGGAGTTTTGCCTTATATGGCACTGCAGTAGGCGCTGGGACGCTATTTCTACCGATCCAGCTGGGTTCGGCTGGCGCCATTGTGCTGTTCATCACCGCGCTGGTCGCCTGGCCGCTCACTTACTGGCCCCACAAAGCGCTGAGCCAGTTTATTCTCTCGGCCAATATCGCGCCGGGAACCGGGATCACCGGCGCAGTTAATCACTACTATGGTAAGAAAATTGGCAACCTGATCACCGGCCTCTATTTCCTTGCCTTCTTTGTGGTGGTGCTCATCTACGCCGTGGCCATCACCAACTCGCTGGCCGAACAGGTGGCGCATCGCACGCCGATGACCCCAGGGCTGCGTGCGCTGCTGAGTCTGGGGGTCGTGCTGGTCCTCAACCTGATCTTTCTCATGGGACGGCAGGTCACCATCAAGGTGATGGGCTTTCTGGTCTTCCCGCTTATCGCCTGTTTCCTGTTTCTCTCCCTCTATTTAATCCGCGACTGGCATCCGGAGCATCTCACCAGCCAGATGCAGTTCAGCCCGCAGACGCTCCACCAGGTCTGGATCTCTATTCCCGTGATGGTTTTCGCTTTTAGCCATACGCCGATCATCTCGACTTTTGCTATCGATCAGCAGGAGAAACACGGCGACCTGGCCATGGGTAAATGCAAAAAAATCATGAAGGTGGCCTACACCATCATCTGCGCCAGCGTGCTGTTTTTTGTCTTCAGTTGTCTGCTGGCGATCCCGGCAACCTATATAGAGACCGCCCGCGATCAGGGGGTGACTATCCTCTCCGCCCTGTCGATGGTGCCAGGCGCGCCGGGATGGCTGGCGGTGACCGGCATCATCGTCGCCGTCGTCGCTATGTCGAAGTCGTTTCTCGGAACCTACTTCGGAGTGATTGAGGGCGCCAGCGAAATCGTCAAAAGCTCGCTGGGCCTGCTGGGCGTGCGTAAGAGCCGCGCTTTCAACCGCGCGATGTCGATCCTGCTGGTCTCCGCCTTCACTTTTGCGGTGTGCTTTATCAACCCGAATGCGATCTCAATGATCTACGCTATCAGCGGACCGCTTATCGCCATGATCCTGTTTATTATGCCCACGCTGTCGACATGGCTCATTCCGGCGCTGAAGCCGTACCGCTCGGTGGGTAACGCCATTACGCTGGTGGTTGGCCTGCTCTGCGTGTCGGTGATGTTCTTCGGCTAATCCCCTCTGGCGACAGCGGCTGCCTGAGCTGCTGTCGCACATTCTGACAATATTCTCCCCCTTGCCTTCCTTGTGAGCGGATTACACTTACGGCTTAGCCACCGTGAGGAGAGTTCTTATGTCCAGTGTCACCTTATCCGGTCGCGGCACGCTCGGCGATCGCCAGGTCTATCGCTTAGGTTACGGCGCGATGCAGCTGGCCGGCCCCGGTGTCTTCGGCCCGCCCAAAGATCCTGAAGAAGCGGTGCGCGTACTACAGGCCGCCGTCGAGGCCGGGATAAACCATATCGATACCTCTGATTTCTACGGTCCACATGTCACCAATCAGTTGATCCGCAAAGCGCTCCACCCCTACCCTGACGATCTGTGCATTGTCACCAAGGTCAGCGCCCGCCGTGACGAGAAAGGCAACTGGCTACCGGCCATGTCGCCCGCCGAACTGACCCAGGCCGTTGAAGACAATTTGCGTCACCTGGGGCTTGAGGTACTGGAAGTGGTTAATCTGCGCAGTATGCTGAGCCCGCACGGCCCGGTGGAGGGTTCGCTGGAGGCGCCACTCGCCACCCTGCTGGAACTGAAAGAGCGAGGATTAATCCGCCATATCGGCCTCAGCAACGTGACGGCAAAGCAGGTCGCGGATGCGCAGAAAATGACGCCCATCGTCTGCGTGCAAAATCTTTATAACGTTGCCCATCGCGCCGACGACGCGCTGGTGGATGCGCTGGCCGCCCAGCACATCGCCTGGGTGCCCTTTTTCCCGCTGGGCGGTTTTACGCCGTTGCAGGCGCAGGAGTTGAACGAGGTCGCGGCTTCGCTTGAGGCGACGCCGATGCAGGTCGCCCTCGCCTGGCTGCTCCAGCGAGCGCCAAATATTCTGCTGATCCCCGGCACCTCCTCCCGCACGCACCTCGCGGAAAATATTGCCGCTGCCGAGCTGGTCCTGCCCGCGGAAGCGCTGCGCACCCTCGATAATATCGCCACCGCCGCGCGCCGCTGACCTGCCAGACAAAATGGAGGGAACCCTATCCCTCCTCAATATTTGCCTGGAAAAACCTCACCGCTACTGGCACTATAGATCCTACAAATGGGGCGTGATCGACGATCGTTCTCTCATTATCCCCGTTAATTAAACTTAAGTTTTTATCCTTCGACCGGTCTCCAGCTTGGAGGCCGTTGTCGTTTTTGTCATGACCAAAATTCGAAACTCTTGATTACAGGAAATACAATATCAAATTCCAAGTTTATACATATCAATCTGGCTGCAAAGATAGTCAATAACATCAAACGCTCATAAAAACATCTGATTAACCCAATCAGAATGTTGCTATTGCTATAAGAAAAATCAAACGCCTCACGACAACTATTTACAAGGGATGCATATGACAGAGGGAACGATAAAGACCAGTAAGTATGAAATTATTGCTATTTTCAGAGAGGAGTTGCGCAAACGTACTGAAATTGAAATATTTTTTAACAACACCAGTATCATAACCCAACTGACGCGCGTGGACTTTGCCGAGTTTCATATTCAGACCCATCGCAAAATCCCGTCCGGGCATAAAATTCGCTTTCTCCTGCATAGCGATTCAGGGAAAATAGAGTTTAATGCGGCCCTGACAAAACATGACAATAGCGGTGTCGATAAAGGTATCCGCTACGCTTTTTCATTGCCTGAATGCCTGCAGGTAGTGCAGCGTCGCCGCGATCCCCGCTTTCGTTTACGCCATGAGCATGACTTTTATTGCCGCGGCCGCCATAAAAACGGCGAAAACTATCTTTTCGATATCAAAGACATTTCAGATGGCGGTTGCGCATTGATGACCAAAACGCCGAATCTTAAATTCCTCAGCCACAACGCCTTACTGAAAAACGCCGTACTGATGCTTGCAGAATATGGCGAGATCACCATCGACCTGGTGGTCAAAAATGTCATTGTTATCACCCTGGATAACGCTAATGAAGAGAGTGAGAGCTACTATCAGATATCCTGCCAGTTTAAGTTCCGCCATCTCGATGACCAGCGCAGAATAGAGAAGATACTGCTGGACCTGATCTTAGAAGCCAAGCGCAAAAAGAGAATCTGACAACCTTGGACAGTATATTGCTGTACACCAATGACAATCTCATTGGTCACTCAATCTATCACTACCTTATTGATAGCCATGAAAATGCCACCCGACTGAGTTATGCCGATGTCATCCATGAGAAACATCTGCCACTGGCCCAGACGATTATTTTCAATTTAATTAATAAGGATATTTCTGCCATCAGAATCGTCGATCTGCTGAATGCGCTCCGCCTTTCCCTGCTGCGCTGCCAGCAGCCGGTGCTAATGGTGAAAAGCGACATTGTCGGGCTGTGCAGAGAGTTGATAAACTTTGACAACGCTATGATTATTAGTGAGAAATCTCCGCTAACTCTTTTTTCATCTATCGTCCAGCGCGCCAAAGGCGTCAGCGAACTGCCGCCGCGAGGATTGCGCAAACAGCTTTCACCACGGGAGTGTCAGATCCTCGAACTGCTCATTGCCAACAATAATAATAAGCGTATTGCCGCCCTGCTCGGCATTGCTCATAAAACGGTTCATAGCCACCGCATCCATATCATGCAAAAACTGGGTATTGATAATTCCCGCACTATGAATCAGCGTATTGCCGCTCTCCATCAATGCTAAATGTTCTCCCGGTAAATCAGTAGCGGATAAAGCGTACTTATTCGCTGTTGATTTACATTTCCCGCCATTCCCATTAATCATCAGGTAGCCTATAATTAATGTATCCTCTGCCTATTGTCTGACTAACCTCGTGAAGAGGGATAATGAACACTAAAATATTCGAAGACAACATTTTATCTCGTAATGATATCGCTGTACGCTACGTCTTTCAGAAAATGTTTTCCCCACAAGGTACTCTGGTCGCGGTGGAATGCTTAAGCCGCTTTGATAATCTTTCTATTTCCCCCGAAGATTTTTTCCGCCATGCTACCGCCACCGTTCGTGAACGTATTTTTCTCGAACAACTGGCACTGATTGAAAAGCATAAAGCCTGGTTTTTACGTAACCATATTTCCGCAACAATTAACGTTGATGACCATATCCTGAACCTGTTGCGCCAGAAGGATATAAAAGCCAAAGTCGCCGCCCTGACCTGCGTCCATTTCGAGGTAACCGAAAACGCCGAGAATCTGCTGCATAATTCTCTTGCCGCCTGGCAGAGCCCACAGGATACCTCACTGTGGCTCGACGACTTCGGCTCCGGCTACGCGGGAATTAACGCTATTCGCGGTTATCACTTTGACTATGTGAAAATTGATAAGGATTTTTTCTGGCACCTGATGCGCAAAGAGTCCGGCCGCCAGCTGATGGATGCGCTGGTGACCTTTTTATCGCGCAACCATCATAATGTGATTATTGAAGGTGTGGAAAGCGAAGCCCATAAAGAATGGCTGCAGGGAATGGAGTGGTTTGCTATCCAGGGACATTACTGGCGGGAAGTCAGTATTGAACAACTGGTCGCCGATGATATTGCCATGTAAAAAAAGCCGGGAATTCCCGGCTTTTTAACGTCACTTAATTATAAACTAATTCCCACGTTGCCCAGCTGGTAATCGGCCCGCTGGTGGCGCTTTTCGGCGTTGGCGAAACATAGCCAACGTAATAGGTGAACAGGCCGCCGCTGACCGCGCTTTCCTGCAAACGCACCTGATTTTGCTGCGGGTCCGCCGGGACAATTTTATTACTCTTATCCAGAGTATTATTATCGTTAGTCGATAGGGCCAGATAAATATTCTGCGCTCCATCCGGCAAGGTATTGGCCAGATACCCGGCGTTTTCGTTACCGACCGCCGTCAGTAAAAAACCATCGACCCAGCGCACGCTGACCCGACGCACCTCATCCTGCGAGGCTGCCCCACCATCATGGCGCAGNTGGCAGTTTGACAGTGCCAGGGTAAACGGCTGCGGTTTCATAAACGCCCCGGCCCCGCGATCGTGGACTTCCGCCAGGCTGACCGGCGCCAGCCAGACATTACCGCTGCCGGCATGCTGGCCGCCGTTTAGCGCGACGCTACAGGAAATATCCGTCACCCGCCCGGCAAAATCGACCCGTCCGCGATCGTAATTGGTCTCAAAACCCCACGCCGAGGGGGCGGCGAGGCTGCCGCAAAATAGCAGCCACGCGATAGTGTTTTTCGGCAATCCCTTCATTCCCCCTCCCGTATTAATCGTACGTCAGGTTAAAGATCATATGCGACTCCACCTCGCCGGTGCTGGTCGTCGGGCCATACTGATAAAAACGCGCGTGCAGCGGTATGGTGATGTAGCGGGTCTCCTGATTATTCAAGCGGCCGACGGTGTATTTCTTATTAAACTGCAGCGGGGAGCCATCCTTCAGCACCTGGATGCCAATGCCTTTCGCCATCCCGCTGCCGGCTTTTTCATTCAGCAAGGCGCCCATGGTAGCGGTAGTGCTGGTGGCAAGGGTACCGGAGAACGAGGTGCTAATGTTGGCATATCCCGTTTCACTCAGGCCGCCGCTGCACTGCAGGTCGATATTAAAATCCTTCCCGCCGGCGGTGGTGCCGACCCCTTTCAGGTCGGTGCGCCGGATGGAACCCACATCGACATTCATATTTTTCCCGCTCAGCACCGAACAGGAGGGCGAGACCACGGTGATGGCGTTGGCGCTCAGATAGGTTTCGAGGATCGGGTTACCGCCGCTCTCCCAGTCGTAGGAGGTGTACTTACCCGCCGCCAGGGTGCCGCTGCCGGTGGTTGCCGCGGTTTTGATAATCTGCAGCGTAAAGCGCGACCCTTCGAGGGAATAGTTGGTGGTGTTATATACCCGGGACGAAAAGACGTCGGGATAGACGATATTTACCGTTGCGCCGCCGCGGCTGAAACGCATGCCGATTCCCGGCACGTTGGTGGAGTAGATTTTATTTCCAAGGTCCGTGGCCCCTGGCGACACGATCTTCGCCGCAAAGCGGTTGGTGCCGGAAGTACAGCGATAGCTTGCCCCGCCGGGAGCGCTCATCGTCCAGTCGCGGGTAAGGATCACCGAGCCCACCGGCAGATCCGGGGGCACCACCACCCTGCCCACCACCATGTCCAGCATCACCGTTGGCGATGAGAGACGCGTACAGGAGGCCCAGGACGAGGTGGTTCCCAGCGCCATTAAGACGATAAAAAGCCTTAGTAATTTCCTCAGCGACATACGCTATCCTTTGTTGTTTGCTGTCCCAGATCCACCGAACACTGCCCGCCGCTCCACTTCACAATCGCGCGTTTGGCGTTCGCATCGCTGATAAACATCATGCTGCCCTGGCCGACAACGCCGATCTCCCTGCCGTCGGGGGAGAAAATACTTGCCGCAAACGGCAACGGCTCGTGGTTCGCCTGGCGCGCCTGCAGGGTGAGGTTGTTCTGCACCTTAGTGCCGAACGCGACCTTAACCACGCTGCCTTCCCACGGCACAACCTGCGCCACGGTGCGATCGAAGGCCACGTCGTCATGGCTGCCTTTCGGGTCGATTTCCACGGCGTTAATCCGGTACGGGCGCAGATACGGCAGGATGGCGTAACCATTGCTGTCCACACGGGTGCCCGGCGATCCCGGAAGCATCGCCCCGGCCGCGTCTTTGGCTTCAATCAGGGCCATCGTCGAGCCGCTTTCCGGTGAGAGCACCACGCCGCCGCTGTGGGCGATCATCGTCCCGCTGGCGCCAATGCCGCTCTGACGATAGCCTTCGCCCTGGCTGTAGCTGCCGTTGAGGGTGGTCCATGGCGTACGGTAGCTGCCGTTGAGCGCCACATCATGCTGACCGCCGGTGGCGGTGGTGGTCGACACGCCGTAGTTAAGGTTGTTTTCACTGTCCAGCGAACCGTTGATACCAATCTGCGAGCTGGCAAAGCGCGAGTTATTGAACGAGGTGTTCGACGTCAGGTTGGCGGTGCGGTTATCGCCAAACCACAGCGGGTAGCTGAAGTTGAGTGAAATACGATCGTCGCGGCGATGACCGGAGCTGTCTGGCGTATAGACGCGCTGCGCGCTCGCCGACCAGGAGAGACGACCAAATGAATTGTTGTAGCTGACCTGATACTGCTTCTCGGTCCCGGAGCGGTTCCAGTAATCGGAGATACGGCCGCTGAGATAAAACCCGCCCCAGCCGTCCGGCAGGTTCTGGTTCACCGTGAAGGTCATGCCGTTTTTTTGCCGCCACAGGGTGTAGTTGCTGCGACTATTTTTTTCCTGATCGACGGCGTACAGCGCGTCGTTGAGGTTGTAATAACCTTTCGTCGAGTAGCGATACGCCGCCAACACGATGCTGGTCTGGGTATCGGTAAACATGCGGTTAAAGGTCGCGCGATAGCTCTGACCCGAGTCATCATGGGCATCGCTCTTCAACCGCGAATGGGTGACGTCAAAAGAGAGCGCGCCGATGCCGGTGTTCATCCCGGTCCCTACCAGGAAGGCCTGATAGTCGTCAAAACCGGTGACCCCGGTGTAGCCGGTCAACAGGTTGTTGATCCCGTGCTG
Source organism: Klebsiella sp. EMBS2024 (assembly GCF_036233805.1). NCBI lineage: Bacteria > Pseudomonadati > Pseudomonadota > Gammaproteobacteria > Enterobacterales > Enterobacteriaceae > Klebsiella > Klebsiella sp. EMBS2024. Next base: position 3,599,382 of record NZ_JAZARW010000001.1, read on the forward strand.
CCAGGTCGCCTGATAGAGCATCGGCTTGTTGCGCAGCGCGCTGTCGTCCACTTTACCGGCGGAGAGCGCGTAGCGGGTCATTCCCGGACGCAGCAGCTGGGCGACGGAAGCGTAAGGCACGCTAAACACTTCTACCGAGCCATCCGCTTCTTTCACCGAGACCTCAAGATCGCTGCCATAGCCGGAAGGATAGACATCCTGCAGGGTAAATGGTCCGGGCGGAACGGTGGTCTGATAGATAATATTGCTGCCCTGGCGCACGGTGACGAGGGCGTTGCTCTGCGCCACGCCGCGAATTTCCGGAGCATACGAGCGCATGCCGTCCGGGAACATATTGTCATCGGTGGAAAGATTAACCCCGCGCAGACCGATGGTGTCGAAAAATTCACCATTGGTGAAAATCTGCCCGCCGCTGACGATGGAGTTGAGCTGTGGGATAGGGCGCTGGAGATAGGTCTGGTTGCTGTTCCAGTGCGCTTTACCCTGCTGCTGCTGCCAGTTCAGGTTGCCGATGTGCTTCAGCAGCCAGCCGTCCCACGACAGTCCGGCGTTGACGCCCAGATAGGCGCTGCTGTTATCCGACCCGCCTACCGAAGAGGTATGGCTGTTCCAGGCGTTCGCCATCCAGCCAAGATTGAGCGCGGTAATACCTTTGTCCCAGAACTCCGGGCTGACATAGTTTTTCAGGCGTTGATCTTCATAGATCTGCGGTACCGAAATGTTCAACCGCAGGGAGGACTGGACCAGGTTGTCTTTGACGTTTTCTTCGTTGCGCCAGGATTTGAGGCTACCGCAGTAGCCCTCCTGCTCGCTCAGCTGCGGATTGAGCTTTTCCGCCGCGATGCCATATTGGGCCAGCATCGCTTTGGTGTAGCAGACGCCCAGCCGACCATCTTTATCGCGCGCGATGCGTAAATCGTAGCGCCCTTTCCACTCGTCGTTGGTGTAGACGTCAAGGGAGTAAGTGCCTTCGGTAATCGCGCTGGTCGAAAAGCGCGACAGATCGACCTTTTCGCGACTGCCGACAATAAAGCCGTCGTTAAACTGATATACCGTTCCCGGGTTTTCCTGTCCGCTGGAAAATGGCGGAAAGCAGCACAGCGCGATGGCGATCGCGGTGCTTAATCTTCCCGGGCAGAATGACCTCTGCTTCATTAGCTTTTCCCTTATTTAACGGCCACTTTCACTGCGACATCGGCGCCATAGTCATTAATGTTGTTAACGGTCAGGGTTTCGCCGCGGTTGACGGCGGAGGAGAGCGCCACCGTTTGGCTGGACTGCGGCGCCAGCATCACGGTTTTGCTGTTCAGGGCTTTACCGCCGTCGCGGGAAATACGGCTGACGGTAATGTAGAACGGCGTCGGGTTGTTGATGGCGAGACCACTGCCGCTGGCGGTCAGGGTCAGCTTCTCGGCCGCCGCATCGCGGTTGCCCAGTCCGGCAGGACGATAAATAAATTTAAAGCGCGAACGGATCGCCAGCTGCAGCACGTTCTGGCCTTCATTTTTCTGATTGGCCACCACCGGCGGAATTTCCAGCAGATTCAGCCACCACAGCGTCTCTTTATCTTTCGCCAGACCGGCGCTGCTACCGAGCTTAATACGCAGCGTCTGGCCGCTCTTGGCGTCAACACGCGAAATCGGCGGGGTGATAATAAACGGGGTGGTAATGGTATCCGGTGTGGCATCGGCATCGCCGTTATCCAGCCAGGCCTGCGCCAGCGCCGGACGGTCGGCGTTATTTGAAAGCTGTACCGTTATTTCTTTTTCATTTCCTGGATAAATAAAGCGGGTACCGTTAACAATAATATTGTTGGCATGGGCCGCAAAACTAAAAATGAAACAGAAAAAAAGGGCAATACGCTTCATGCTGACCTCAGAATAAAAATACAAGCGGCGGACATTGCCGCTTTATTATTGTTATTAACTGCCCCATCGCGGGGCAGTTTTATTTTCTGACGGAATTACTGGTAAGTAATTTCGTAAGTCGCGTAGCTGTTAACCACACCGGTGGTTACCGTGGTCGGCGCGCTGGTGGCGTAGCCTACGTAGTAGGTGAAACGCGCGCCATCGGCTACAGCGGAAGCGTCGCCTTTCGCTTTCGGCTGAGTGCTGTCACCCGGGATGATTTTGTTGGTCAGCGCGGTAGCGTTGTCAGTAGACAGCACCAGCTGGATGTTCTGAGCACCGGAAGCTTCGGTGTTCGCCAGGTAGCCCTGTTGTTTGCTGGTTGCGCCAGCCAGCAGGTTACCGCCGGTCCAGTTCACGCCCAGTTTGCTTACGTCATCCTGTTTAGTGCCATCAGCAGCCTGGCAGTTAGAGACGTCAATGGTGAAAGATTTCGGTTTCAGGTAAGTATCCGCTGCTGCCGCTTTAACTTCAGTCAGGGTTACCGGAGACAGGTAAACGTTCGCATCGCTGCCCTGGCCGTTAACGGAAACAGTACAGGATACATCGGTAACTTTACCGAAGAAATTAACCTGGCCGCCGCCAACATTGGTATCAGCTGCATGGGCAGCAGTCATGCCAAAAAACGCGGTTGCCATTGCTGCAGAAAGAAGAACCTTTTTCATTGCCATTTCCTTGTCAGAGTGAATTACGAATCAATGAGCACACTGTGAATTCGCATAGAACCAGAAACATCAGGCGATGCTGATTTATGCCACTGCTAATAGAATCTTCGACTGACCGGGAGCCGCAATATTTAAGGCGTCAGGTAACGAACCTAAAAATATAAGTTCGCTGGTGCTATCGGCGTCAAAGAATGCTATTTATTCGCCGACAAATATACATTTGTTCACGTTTCATTAAGTTATATAACAGATAACCATCGACTATTAATAAACAGTCATTGATAGATGAAAACGCGAGGGTGGTTGTTTACAGCGCAGCAAGCCTAACGCCAGAGCGAGAGAAAGTGACCGCAACAGCATGCAGAAAAAGCCCTCGGAAGGCCATCGCGATAAGTCTGAATCTGCCTTTGCGGTGGTGAAAACAGCACCAAACCATTCACACAACGAATGGTGAAAGCATGAATGAGGCGCATTCCTCTCCCTGAACAAGGGCAGCCCATGTGATATCCCCTTCCAGAAATAAATCATTAATTCATTGTTTTTNANTTAAAAAATAGATAAACGATCATGTTTTCGCCATCAAACCGCCATAAAAATGTGATCTAAATCGCACTTTTTGCCACGCGCGTTATAGTTAGCAGGCTTATTATAAGTCCATCGAAAGCAAACATGCTTTCCACCATAAAAGTTAAAAGGACAAACACCATGAAAAACGTAAAATTACTCGCCGCTGCCGGTATGCTCTCCCTGGTCTCTTTCGCTAGCTTCGCTCATCCGGTGAGCGTGACAGCAGACACCCTGGACAGCGCAGAAGCGAAAATCGCAACCATTGCGAAAGAACAAGGCGCTTCCTACCACATCACCGAAGCCTATACCGGCAACCAGGTCCATATGACCGCCGAGCTGTCTAAATAAGCGAATGGTTGCAGAGGGAGCTGCCGGACAGGCCGCCTGCGGGTGGCTGGTCTGGCTCCCGCCGCCCACCCCGCACGCAGCAATGTCGAGCCCCGTTATGGGGCTTTTTTCGTTTTTGCTCCCGCCGCCTGGCGCGCCAGCGCGCGCTGGATAGACAGCACGCTCGCCAGCACCACGATCAACCCCACCAGCGCCATCCCCTGGATCTTTTGTCCAAGGAAAATCCATCCCAGCACCACGGCGGTCACCGGGCTCAGCAGACTCATCGCCGACACGGCCACCGGTGAGAGGCGGCCAATCCCCCGAAACCACAGGCCATAGGCCAGCATGGCGCCCGCCAGGCACAGCCACAGATAGCCGGCCGCCTGCAGCACTGTTATCTGATGCAAAGGAGGGTCAACGATCAGCGCCACCGGGGCCAGCACCACCCCACCGATCGTCAGCTGCCAGCCGGTCAGCGCGACGATCGGCAGGGAGAGCGCCCAGCGCCGGGAGAGCCAGGTGCCCAGCGCCATACTGATCGCCCCGAGAAACGCCGCGCCGATACCCAGCGGGTCGAGGACGGTGTGCGGCGACAGCAGCAGCATGGCCATACCGAGTATGCCGGCGATGGCGGAGAACACCGCCAGCCAGGGCGAGCGCTGCCGGTCGACGCACCAGGCGAGGAGCATCACCAGCAGCGGCTGGATCGCGCCGATCACCGCCGCCAGCCCGCCGGGTAAGCGATAGGCGGCGATGAACAACAGCGCCTGAAACGCGCCGATATTTAAGATGCCGGTAACGATCAGCTTTGCCCATTCGCCGCGTTGCGGAAAACGACGGCTCCAGATCAGAAGAGCGATACCTGCCGGCAGCACCCTCAGCAGCGCAGCAATAAATGGGCGGTCAGGGGGCAGAAACTGGGAGGTGACGATGTAGGTCGTCCCCCAGATAGCGGGCGCCAGCGCGGTGAGCAGCAGGTCGAGAATCAGATTACGTGAGAGAAAAGCCATGATTTTATCTTCACTTCAAGGTAAATTAGTGAGTGAAGTATGTACCGCCAAGTATCTTGATATCAAGACAAGTGAGCACTAATGGACAAATCACCGCCGATCGACGCCGTGGATCGCATCCTCGCCCAGTGGCAGCGGGAGCGGCCAGACCTCGACTGCAGCCCCATGGGGCCGATAGGTCGCCTGAAACGATGCGCTATGCTGCTGGAGCCGCAGGTGGAAGTGGCCTTTACGCGCCACGATCTGGTGCGCTGGGAGTTTGACATGCTGGCGACGCTGCGGCGCGCCGGAGCGCCTTTCGTACTTTCGCCCACCCAGCTCTTCTCCACGCTGATGATTACCTCCGGCACCATGACCCATCGTCTGAAGGCGCTGGAGAAACGCGGGTTTATTACCCGCCTGCCCAATCCGGAGGATGCCCGCAGTATGCTGGTCGCCCTGACTTCCGCCGGACGCGAACGGATCGATGCCGCAGTGGAAACCCACGTCGACAACGAACGGCAACTGCTGGCAGGACTCAGTGACGGTGAACGCCAGCAGTTGGATCAGGCGCTGCGGGTGTTGATGCGACTGCTGGAAACGGGCTAACAGCCAGCGGCGATAAAGTCGCCGTTGGCGCTGATCGGCACCACGGTGAAAAACAATCCCACGGCAAAGAGGATCAGCGCCAGACCGCCGAGGATCTTCACCAACGGTACCAGCCAGGGCCGCGGGCGGTGATTCGTGGCCAATCGTTTGACCGTCCGATGGCGCGCATAGTGAACCAGTAGCGACAGACCGAGGATCGAGAGCGCGGTGCCCAGCGCCATGCTCATCACCGCGGCGATGCCCCAGCTAACAATCCCCAACGCGTTGGCGAATAATAAAATCATAATCGCCCCGCTACAGGGCCGAACGCCGATAGCCAGCACCACGCCAAGGCGCGTCTTCCAGTCAGCGCCCTGCAGATCCTGCCCCACGCCGTGATGGCCGCAGCCGCACGAGGCGTCATGCTGATGCGCTGGCGTCAGACGGCGAATCACCTGTTTTGCCGGCCACAGGCTTTGCAGAGCGCGAAAGATAACATAAGCCCCAAAGACGCCGATGGTCAGGGCGCTGATCTTCTCGACGTACCAGCGGCTGGCGCTAAGATCGCCGGCGGCCAGATTCAGCCCCACCGCAAGAATAAAGACGAAGAGTATCGCAGTGACGCCCTGCAACAGGCTGCCGAGAAAGGGCACCACCCGCGCCGCCGTCAGGCTCTCCTGATTGGTGCTCAGGTAGGTCGTCACGATAAATTTACCGTGTCCCGGTCCGACGGCGTGCAGCACGCCATAGAGAAAGGCCCCCACCAGCAACCAGATACCGCCGCTGTACTGATGGTTATTCAGCAACAGAAGGTACATCACCAGATAGCGATGCAGGGTAATTTGGGTGGCGAGACACCACTGGAGAAAGTCACCCCAGTGGCTGTGCAAGGTGATAGCGGCGGCCAGCAGTAGAAGGCCGCCGCACCCGGCCGCCAGCAGGCGCCAGTCGCGGAGCGCAATCGGAGTCGTCATCGTTATACCATTGTAGTAAACGTAAACCGCCTGACAGCAACTTTACGACAGGCGAGCGAAGGCGTCAGCGCTGAAGGGTGAGGAATTTGTCGAAGCTGTTCACGGGATTGTTCGTAGTCACCAGGCTCCGCATTATCTACCGATCGCTATCTTCCCGACACCGTATTAGCGCAGAATGCCTCAATATCTTGAGCATACCACAGCTATATCTTTTTATGCGTTATTGGTTACCAATACCTTTTAACAGGAATAATTACTCAAAAAATCACAGATAAAAATAAATAAGTTATTTCTTGGCGAGCATTTTTTGTCAGTTATTATGCTGCGCTTCCGGCAAGAATATTCTTTAACTGCTATTTATTGTACTCTTCAGCAGGATCACTTCCATGAAAAGAGGCTTACTTACCCTGGTTACTGCTGCCATCGCTTTCCGTACAGGCCACCTGGCGCAGCGACAAGCGCCAGGAGGCACGTGACGAAAAGTGGTGAACCGGCAGGCTTCGGCGTATCCTGGATGTGAGTCCTTCCCGCGCCGAAGCGAGCATTCCAACCCGCCGCCAGACCGTGTCGCAATACTTACCTGTCCTCTANTACCTCCCATTGATATCTTCCTGTATACGTTGACCGTGACGAGTTTTCATCTCATTCAACCGCATGTACCAGATTAAGCTTACCCGTTGAAATACGGCGTAATGTGCTCTATTACAGACAATGCTATTATCACCAGGCTTTTTGCAGTATGGTTTAATCACTGTTGTAGTTTTGCAGTGAATGCTATCCAGACGACTTAAGGTTGTATTTTGTCTGAGAAATTTCTCATGCCATTCCCGAAGGTTGTCGGCGAGGGAGGCTGGTTTACTGGGGTGACATTGCCCAGTAAACAGGCAATCAATCATGACGGCATTGATAGCCGCCTTGCCGTGGCCGGAAGCCCAAGCCTTCATCATCATGCGGGTATCATCAAGAGGATCAGGGATGTACAGGACGTGGAAACCCCCAGGAAAGATTCATCAGTTCAGCCAGCTCACCCTTTCTTTACCCTTCAGATCGCGGCCTCTTATCGTTAGCAATGGAGCTAGCCCATGATACCGCTCGCGCTCGTAGCAAATTAAAACGTTATCACCACGCTGTTTCAAAATAAAAAGGCAGTCAAATTTAACAATGACCTGACGCAGGCTCGGAAAACCAAAAATATGCCTGCAATAAAAGGGAAAACCATGACGAATAACGCCGACATAAAAAAAAGGAACTTCCTGACTCAGAATGAAATTGAGTCTTTACTTAAAGCGGCCGATACCGGTCCTTATGCTGCACGTAATTATTGCCTGACGTTACTGTGCTTCATCCATGGTCTGCGCGCCAGCGAGATCTGTCGTCTACGAATATCGGATATCGACCTTGCTGCCCGATGTGTTTACATCCATCGGCTTAAAAAAGGGTTTTCGACTACCCACCCGTTGCTGGATAAAGAGATCTACGCCCTAAAGCGCTGGCTGGCCATTCGCAGCAGCTGGCCGCAGGCCGCCAGCGAATGGCTATTTCTCTCCCGCAAAGGTAATCCCCTTTCCCGCCAACAGTTTTATCAGATTATCGCGTCCTCAGGGGGACTGGCGGGGCTGCCACTGGAGATCCACCCGCACATGCTGCGGCACTCCTGTGGCTTTGCGTTGGCGAATATGGGGATCGATACCCGCTTGATTCAGGATTATCTCGGGCATCGCAATATCCGCCACACCGTCTGGTATACCGCCAGCAATGCGGGACGCTTCTATGGCATCTGGGACAATCCCCGTGACAAACAGCGATCGTCGCTGATCCAATAGCCTTGACGCCATGGATGGCGTTGTATCGCGATCGGTCGACAAATTAAAATATTCATGATTATTAACCCTGCGTTAATTAGGATTACTGTTCCCACAAGTTCTTATTTAATCCTTATTACTGAGAGTTAATATAACCCTGCGTTTACTCAGGAATAAGGCTGGGTATTTATTGGTGGG
>NZ_JAZARW010000001.1:3607406-3622251 GCF_036233805.1 Klebsiella sp. EMBS2024
TTACCGCGGCTGTGTTTTTAATAACGGCTGGTAGTGAAAAATATCCTTTCATTTTATATACCTGGCGGCAACCCGCACAGATACTATTGAGCCGATGATTAAAATCTTTAAAATTAAGAATTATCACCCGACGATATTTTTAGTGTCTGGCAATGTAATATGTTATCAATTCGTGATTAATCATCTTCACCCTGTACCGTTTTAGCATTACAGAACCTATTTCGTCATGGCGTATGGTTTCGCTGTGACGGTCATTCATACCTATTTTCAGGAGCAACTATTGTGAACCGACGTCGTTTTCTAACCGCCAAAGAAGTTCAGGCCATGATGCAGGCTGCTCGTCAGGGCCCTACCGGCGAACGGGACTACTGCCTCATTCTGCTGGCCTTTCGCCATGGCATGCGCATTAGCGAACTGCTGGATCTGCATTATCACGATCTGGATCTCCATGAAGGGCGGGTTAATGTGCGGCGATTAAAGAATGGTTTTTCGACGATTCATCCACTGCGTTTTGATGAGCGCGAGGCGATTGAGCGCTGGAGCCTGGTCCGTGCCGGCTGGAAAGCGGCGGACAAAACGGACGCACTGTTTATCTCCCGCCGCGGCACCGCGCTCTCCCGCCAGCAGGCGTATCGTATTATTCGCTCCGCCGGGGAAAATGCGGGTACCGTCACGCACACTCACCCCCATATGCTGCGTCACGCCTGCGGCTATGAACTGGCGGAAAGAGGGACAGATACGCGTTTGATACAGGATTATCTAGGACATCGCAATATTCGTCACACAGTACGTTACACCGCCAGTAATGCGGCACGTTTCGCTGGCATCTGGGAAAGAAATAATCTTTTAGAGGAAAAAGACCAGAAGACGAAAAATGAAATAACAGATTGATTTTAAAGAATTAAAAAAATAACGAACAGGTCAATTGGGGCCAAACTGTTTATATCATAAAAATGTTTTGACATATTTTGCAACTCACTGCGCCATATTTCCGCAAAAAAAATCATATCTCATTGATTATTATCTATTTTTAAACCTGCAATTACTCAATTTTCTCTAACCATATCTCTGCTGCACCGGCGATCCGTCGCCAACGCCATCGCTATTCCTTTCGCACCCCCTCCCACCACACCAGATTATATTACCATAAAAACCAAATTTGGCAGAATTTAAAACTAAAGAATACCAAATTGACACAAAATACAGATCATTTATCCCAACGAGTCAAAATGGCCCCAATTGTCTCATCGGTTGGGCGAAAACTGTGCAGAGCCGGCAGCCGGACCACTCGGCTGAAATCTGAAATGCCTGGAAGGCACAACGGCTGCCAATCCGGTTCGTTATTTCGACATCGTTCAAAGGAAAACAGTATGAAAATCAAAACACTGGCAATGATTGTTGTGTCAGCCCTGTCACTGAGCTCCACGGCAGCTCTGGCCGATACCACCACGGTCAACGGCGGGACCGTGCATTTTAAAGGAGAAGTCGTTAATGCGGCCTGTGCGGTGGATGCCGGCTCTATCGATCAAACCGTTCAGTTAGGCCAGGTGCGTTCCGCGAAACTGGCCACGGCGGGGAGCACCAGTTCGGCCGTCGGTTTCAACATCCAGCTGGATGATTGCGACACTACGGTAGCCACCAAAGCGTCCGTCGCCTTCGCCGGTACGGCCATCGACAGCAGCAATACCACCGTTCTGGCCCTGCAAAACTCTGCCGCCGGCAGCGCAACCAACGTCGGCGTGCAGATCCTCGACAATACCGGTACGCCACTGGCACTGGACGGCGCCACCTTCAGTGCTGCGACCACGCTGAATGACGGCCCCAACATCATCCCGTTCCAGGCACGTTACTACGCGACCGGCGCAGCGACGGCTGGTATAGCGAACGCGGATGCCACGTTCAAAGTGCAGTACGAGTAAGACCCGAGTCAGGCAGGGAAGCTATTCGGGCCAGGAGGGCCCGCTCTCTATTTTCAACCGGAGTGAAACGATGCAGGGAATGAAATCTGGTCTGCTGCTGCTACTGCCTCCGCTGGCGCTGGCCGGTAATCATTGGAACGTCACGCTGCCGGGGGGCAGCATGCGTTTTCAGGGCCTGATAATGGCGAGCTCCTGCCGCGTCGAAGCCGGCGATCGGCAGATGACGGTCAATCTGGGGCAGATCAGCAGTAATCGATTTCATGCTGTCGGCGAAGACAGCAACCCAATCCCTTTCGCGATTCATTTACAGGATTGCAGTACGGCGGTCAGCCAGCATGTGGGTGTGACCTTTCACGGCGTGGCTGATGGAAAAAACCCCGACGTGCTGTCGGTGGGTGAAGGTCCGGGGATCGCCAGTGGGATCGGTATTGCGCTATTCGACAGCCAGGGCCAGCAGCTCCCGCTCAATCGTCCAGCGGATCGCTGGATATCACTCTACCGCGGACCGACGACGCTAAATTTCGTCGCCAAATATCGGGCGACCGGACGCCAGGTCACCGGCGGTGCAGCCAATGCCCAGGCCTGGTTCTCATTGACCTATCAGTAATTAATCCGCAGACAAACAGGACAACACGGTGAGCAGACAAGGAGATAATGTGAGAAAAACGGCAACGATGGCGCATGGCTTACTGGCAGGATGTGTGCTTTTCGCCGCCAGTATCTTTAGCGCCAGCGCGCAGGCGGGCGTTGCGCTTGGCGCGACCCGGGTTATCTACCCGGCGGGACAGAAGCAGGTCCAGCTCGCGGTGACCAATAATGATGACAACAGTACCTGGCTTATTCAGTCATGGGTGGAAAATGCCGATGGTCAGCGAGACGGCCGGTTTGTCATCACTCCTCCGCTGTTTGCCATGCAGGGTAAAAAAGAGAACACCCTGCGCATTATCGACGCCACCAATAACCAGCTGCCGCAGGATCGGGAAAGTCTGTTCTGGATGAACGTGAAGGCGATCCCTTCGATGGATAAATCAAAGCTCAGCGACAATACCCTGCAGCTGGCGATTATCAGCCGCATCAAGCTCTACTACCGTCCGGGAAAACTGGCCCTGCCTCCGGATCAAGCGGCGGAAAAGCTGACCTTTAGCCGTAGCGGATCGTCGCTGACGCTGACGAACCCCACCCCCTATTACCTGACGGTGACCGAACTGAACGCCGGGACACGCATTCTGGAGAACGCCCTCGTACCGCCGATGGGCAAAACCAGCGTCAAGCTACCCGCGGATGCCGGGAACACCATCACCTATCGCACGATTAATGATTACGGCGCGCTGACGCCGAAAATGAATGGCGTGCTGCGCTAACCCAGAAGCGCCCCGCCGCGCGGGACACGCTGCGCATGACCAGAAGCAATGACAGCCGGGCAACGTCGGACCGGAGGGATAATGTCACATCGGAAATATGGACTGGATCATTTAGGTTGCCGAACTGCCCGGCGCCTGGTATCTCCGGCGCTGGCGCTGTGGCTCTGCTCACAGCCGTTTGCCGCGCGGGCGGACCTCTATTTTAACCCCCGCTTTTTAGCTGACGATCCGGCGGCGGTGGCTGACCTGTCGGGATTTGAAAAAGGCCAGGAGGTTCCGCCAGGCACCTATCGCGTCGATATTTATCTCAACAATGGTTTTATGACCACCCGGGACGTCACTTTCCAGGCCGATGCCCAGGGTCACGGTCTGTCACCCTGCCTGACGCGCGGCCAGCTGGCGAGCATGGGTGTGGATACTGGTCGGGTGCCGGGCATGGCGACGCTGGACAGCACGGCCTGCGTGCCGCTGACCACGCTTATCAGCGAAGCTACCACACGCTTCGACGTCGGACAGCAGCGCCTGTACCTCACCGTCCCCCAGGCATTTATGGGTAACCATGCGCGCGGCTATATTCCGCCGGAGCTGTGGGATAACGGTATCACCGCCGGGCTGATAAACTATAACTTCACGGGCAATAACGCCCATAACACCACAGGTGGCAGCAGCCGTTACGCCTATCTGAATCTACAGAGCGGCCTGAACATTGGCGCCTGGCGTCTGCGCGATAACAGCACCTGGAGCTACAGCAGCGGCGGTAGCACCTCATCCAACGAGAATCGCTGGCAGCACGTTAACAGCTGGCTTGAGCGGGACATCACGCCTCTGCGTTCGCGACTCACCCTAGGGGACAGCTACACCAACGGCGATGTCTTCGACGGGATCAACTTCCGCGGCGCCCAGCTGGCCTCCGACGACAATATGCTACCGGACAGCCAGAAAGGCTTTGCGCCGGTGATCCACGGGATCGCCCGCGGCACGGCGCAGGTGTCAATCAGGCAAAACGGCTACGAAATCTACCAGAGCACAGTGCCGCCGGGACCATTTACCATCGACGATCTCTACGCCGCGGGCAATGGCGGCGATCTGCAGGTCACGATCAAAGAAGCGGATGGCTCCCGCCAGGTCTTCAGCGTGCCCTGGTCAACGGTGCCGGTTCTCCAGCGTGAAGGCCATACCCGCTTCGCCCTCACCGCCGGGGAGTACCGCAGCGGCAACAGTCAGCAGGAAACGCCCGATTTTTTCCAGGGCACGGCCATGCATGGCCTGCCGGCAGGCTGGACGCTCTACGGCGGCACCCAGCTGGCAGACCGCTATCGCGCCTTTAACCTTGGGGTGGGGAAAAACATGGGCTATTTCGGCGCCCTGTCGCTGGATATCACTCAGGCCAACGCCACCCTGGCTGACGACAGCGAACATCAGGGGCAGTCGGTGCGTTTTCTCTATAACAAATCCCTGGATGAGACCGGCACCAACCTGCAGCTGGTGGGCTACCGCTACTCTACCCGCGGCTATTATAACTTTGCCGATACCACTTACCGCCGGATGAGCGGCTACAGTGTGGAAACCCAGGACGGCGTTATCCAGGTAAAACCGAAATTTACCGACTACTACAATCTGGCTTACAGCAAGCGCGGCAAGGTGCAGCTGAGCGTGACTCAGCAGCTGGGGCGCACCGCCACCCTCTATCTCAGCGGTAGCCACCAGACCTATTGGGGCACCGACGATGCCGATGAGCAGCTGCAGGCCGGCCTCAACGCCGCCGTGGACGATATCAACTGGTCGCTAAGCTACAGCCTGACAAAAAACGCCTGGCAGCAGGGGCGCGATCAAATGCTGGCGATCAATATCAATATCCCCTTCAGCCACTGGCTGCGTTCCGACAGCCGCTCGGTCTGGCGGCACGCCAGCGCCAGCTACAGCCTGTCGCACGATCTCAATGGCCGCATGACCAATCTGGCGGGCCTGTACGGCACCCTGCTGGAAGACAACAACCTCAGCTATAGCGTGCAGACCGGCTATGCCGGCGGCGGCAACGGCGACAACGGGAGCACAGGCTACACCGCCCTCAACTACCGCGGCGGCTACGGCAACGCCAACGTCGGCTACAGCCGCAGCGATGGCTTTAAACAGCTCTACTACGGGGTCAGCGGCGGCGTGCTGGCGCACGCCAACGGCATCACCCTGAGCCAACCGTTAAACGATACCGTGGTGCTGGTGAAAGCCCCCGGCGCCGGCGGCGTGAAAGTGGAAAACCAGACCGGGGTACGCACCGACTGGCGCGGGTATGCCGTCCTGCCTTATGCCACTGAGTATCGCGAAAACCGGATCGCGCTGGATACCAACACCCTGGCGGACAATGTCGACCTTGACGATGCGGTGGTCAGCGTGGTGCCCACCCATGGGGCGATTGTCCGCGCCAACTTTAACGCCCAGGTGGGGATGAAGATCCTGATGACGCTGACCCATCGCGGCAAACCGGTGCCGTTTGGCGCCCTCGCCACCGGCGACAGCAACCAGAGCGGCAGCATCGTCGCGGACAACGGCCAGGTCTACCTGAGCGGGATGGCGCTGGCGGGCAAAGTGCGGGTGAAATGGGGCGATGGCCCGGACGCTCAGTGCGTGGCCGATTACCGTCTGCCGCCGGAGAGCCAGCAGCAGGCGCTCAGTCAGCTTTCGGTCGCGTGCCGCTAAGGAGATCATGATGAGAACACTGCAGTATCTGCTGGGCGCCCTGTTCACCCTGGGCGCACCGGCTGCGCTTGCCGCCGATAGCACGATCGCCATCAGCGGCTATGTCCGCGATAACGCCTGCGCGGTAGCCGGCGAATCGAAGGATTTTACTGTCGATTTACAGGATAACGCCGCGAAGCAGTTTTATGCCGTTGGGGCGACGACGCCGCCGGTGCCGTTCCGCATCGTGCTGTCGCCCTGCGGCACTTCCGTCACCGCGGTGAAGGTCGGTTTCACCGGCGTGGCGGACAGCATCAACACCAGCCTGTTAAAACTCGATGCCGGGGCCTCGGCGGCGGCAGGAATGGGGGTGGAAATTCTCGATCAGCAGCAGTCCCGGCTGCCGGTCAATGCGCCGTCATCCACCATGACCTGGACCACGCTGACCCCGGGCCAGACCAATATTCTCAACTTTTACGCCCGGCTGATGGCCACTCAGGTGCCCGTCACCGCCGGGCATGTCAATGCGACAGCGATATTCACCCTGGAATTTCAGTAAGCGGAGGCTGAAATGAAATGGACTCATGTGGGCTGGCTGCTGGCCGGCCTGTTAACCGCGAGCGCTTCCCTGCGGGCGGCCGACGTCACTCTCACCGTCAACGGCAAGGTGGTGGCCAGACCCTGCACGGTTTCCACCGTCAATGCCACCGTCGAGCTGGGCGATCTCTATACCTTTAGCCTGATCGGTGCGGGCTCGGCATCGGCCTGGCACAGCGTGGCGCTGGATCTGAGCAACTGCCCCGTGGGTACTTCACGGGTGAAAGCCACCTTCAGCGGAACGGCGGACAGCACCGGCTATTACAAAAACCAGGGAACGGCGGGCAATATTCAGCTCGAACTGCAGAACGAGGACGGCACCACGCTGAACAATGGCAGCAGCCAGTCGGTACAGGTGGATGAGGCCAGCCAGTCCGCTCGCTTCCCGCTGCAGGTCAGGGCGCTGTCCGTCAACGGCGGCGCCACGCAAGGCACCATTCAGGCGGTGATTAACGTCACCTATACCTACGCCTGAGCCAGGAGAGCATCATGATGAAAAAAATAATCCCCCTGTTCACCACCCNGCTGCTGGGCTGGTCGATGAACGCCTGGTCCTTTGCCTGCAAAACGGCCACCGGGGCGACGATTCCCATCGGCGGCGGGTCAGCCAACGTCTACGTTAACCTGACCCCGGCGGTGAACGTCGGGCAAAACCTGGTGGTCGACCTCTCCACGCAGATTTTTTGCCATAACGACTATCCGGAAACGATCACCGACTACGTGACCCTGCAGCGCGGATCCGCCTATGGCGGTGTGCTGTCGAGTTTTTCAGGCACCGTGAAATATAACGGCACCTCTTACCCGTTCCCGACCACCACGGAAACCGCGCGGGTGATTTATGATTCACGGACCGATAAACCCTGGCCGGCCGTCCTGTATCTGACGCCGGTGAGCACTGCCGGTGGAGTGGCCATCACCGCAGGATCGTTAATCGCGGTGCTGATCCTGCATCAGACCAACAACTACAATAGCGACTCCTTCCAGTTCATCTGGAACATTTACGCCAACAACGACGTGGTGGTCCCTACCGGCGGCTGCGATGTCTCCGCCCGCGATGTCACCGTCACCCTCCCCGACTACCCGGGATCGATGGCCGTGCCGCTCACCGTCCACTGCGCGCAAAGCCAGCAGCTGGGGTATTACCTCTCCGGCACCACCGCGGACAGCGCCAACGCGATCTTCACCAATACCGCCTCCGCCTCGCCGGCGCAGGGGATAGGCGTTCAGCTGACGCGCAACGGCAGCGCCGTCCCGGCGAACAGCACGGTCTCGCTGGGCACCGTCGGCACCTCGCCGGTCAACCTCGGCCTGACGGCCACCTATGCCCGGACCACAGGCCAGGTTACCGCCGGCAACGTGCAGTCGATCATCGGCATCACCTTTGTCTATCAATGATGACCGATTATATCCTCTCGCCCTGCTCGCTGGCCGCCCGCGGGTTGAGCCAGCTGATGCTGAACGCCGCGAAGCGGCCCGTTGAGCTGCCGGTCGAGGGCGTGTCCCTGCGCGAGCTGGCTGCCGTGAAGCGGATCGTGGTGTATCTCCCTGACGATCCCCTGTGGATGCTCACCACGCTGCGCCAGGCGGCAAGGCTGCTCGACGAGGCCTTGCCGCCGTTACCGATGTTGATTCTGAGCCGCAGCCCGGCCATCTGGCTGTGGCAAACGCTGCTCTATCAGGTGAGTCATCCGGATCGTCTGCGCAACGTCCATACTGCCCCCGCCGATCTGTCCTGCGCGGAGCTGGCCCATCGGCTGGAGAATGCGCCGCGGCTTGAGCGGCTTGCCGGCGAAGCCGCCCTGATCCACGGAAAACGGGTCGTCGGGTTGACCCACGCCGAGCTCAAGGTGATCCTCGCCCTGCTGCAAGGGCAGACGATAGGCGAGCAGGCCCAACGTCTCGGATTGAGCCAGAAAACGCTCTACACCCAGCGGCTGGCTGGGGTGAAAAAGCTGGTGGAATGTCATCCGCATCTGGCCCCCCGCTTTCCGCGCACGCTGCTGCCGCGCTCACCCGCAAACGCACTGACGGCGTTTGAACAGGAATGGGTACAAGCGATTCACGATCGCCAGGTCTTCCCGGTTTTTCAACCTATCGTCGATAGTCGCTCACAGCTACAGGGGGTGGAGATCCTGATCCGCTGGCGCCACCGCGGCCAGGTACTTCACCCCCAGACCTTTCTACCGCACTTCCGCGCCGACTACACCTGGCTGCTGCTTACGGCCTTTGTTCTGCAGGAGGCCGTGCAGAATATTAATGAGTATCCAGGCACCTTCTATTTTTCGGTCAACATACCCTCCTCGCTCGCCGACAGTGACAGCCTGCTGCGGATGGTGGAAGCCGCTCGCCAGCAGCTTCGGCAGCCAGAGGGCGTGACAAGGCTGGTGCTGGAATATGCTGAAACTATCGATTTTCGCCATCAGAGCCGCTCCGCCGCCCACGTGGCGCAGCTGCAACGTGCTGGCGTACGCGTGATGCTGGACGACTGCTTTTCTCAGGGGAGCGTTATCTTTCCGGCGCGTCGACTGCACTTCAATGCGTATAAACTGGATATGAGCATCGTCAACGACGCCCAGCACGATCCAAAGGCGCTTGCGCTAATAAAAAGCCTGGCCTACTACTGCCAGTTAAGCGACAGTCGCTGTGTGGCGGAAGGGGTGGATTCACTGGCGAAATTTACGCAGTTAAAATCGCTGGGGATTGATCGCTTCCAGGGCTATCTGTTTTCACCACCGATGCGGCGCGAACATCTCCCGGATCTGATCCGCCGCTTTTCCCACCAGCGCGATCCGGCGGATCGTTGAGGGTGCGAGAAAAGCGCACCGGTTAGCACCGGTGCCGGTACGTCATGCGCGAATATCGTCGTATTCGCGGGTGTTATCGAATTCATGTTTGGCAAACGGGCAGAGAGGGATAATCTTCCGCTGCTCCTGGCGCATTTTTTCCACTACCTTCGCCACCAGCTGTTTCCCCACGCCCTGGCCTTTCAGGCTGGGATCAACATCGGTATGTTCGATAATGCTGAGGTGTTCGCCGGTGGGAACAAAAACAATCTCCGCCACCTGGTTTCCCTGCGCGTCGTTAACATAAAATTTGTTATGCCCTTCCAGTATTTCCATCTTCTCCTCGCTTATTTATGACGATATTGCAGAGCGCCGCTCGGGCAGGTATCAATCACGTTTACCACCGTCGCGACATCCACTTCATCCGGGATAATCCACGGCTTACGCTTCAGGTTGAAGAGCTTCGCGCTGCCGCNCACGCAGTTCCCGGAATGCTGACAGATCGCCGTATTAAAGTAGACGTCGATTTTCTCCCCGGTGTAGGCCCGGTAGCCGGCTTCCAGTAATTCCTTATCCATGACATTGCCTCGGTCGTTTTTATCTTTCAGGCTAAGCATAGCCCTCGCCGTGGCGGCTGACTATGCGCAAGCGCGGGAATTGACGCCTCACATCATGCTCTCCCATCGCGCAAGGATCCCGCAGTCAACGATCGGTTGACTTTCATTCCCGCAACGAGGCGATTACACTCATGACACACTGGTATGATCACTCAGGGATGTTCCATTGAATCATATTGCCACCATCGCCCGCCCGGCGCGGTTACTGCTCGTCTTGCCGCTTTCCGGCTGCTCACTTTCGCCAGAGATCCCGGTATTGGGCGCTGCTTTTCCCGGCTGGTTTTTCTGCTTACTGGGCGGTGCGTTTTTACTGATCCCCTGCCATATCCTGATTACCCGTAAAGGCTGGCAGCCGCGCTTTTCTCCCCTGGTCTTCAGCTACGTCGCGCTGATGTTCCTGTTCGCCACGTTGCTGTGGTTTCTGTTTTTTGTTCACTGATCGCTTATGACAACTTCCCGCACTTCCCTGTTACGCAAAAAGTGGCCTCTGCTGGCGCTGGTCCTTGCCGCCATCCTGGCGCTGATCCTCGTTATCTGGCAGTTGCAAACCTCGCCGGAGACCAATGACGCCTATGTCTATGCCGATACCATCGATGTAGTGCCCGAGGTCAGCGGACGCATCGTGGAGATGCCCATTCGCGATAACCAGCGGGTGAAAAAAGGCGATCTGTTGTTCCGCATCGACCCCCGCCCCTATCAGGCAATGCTCGATGACGCGAAAGCCCGGCTGACGACCCTCGACGCGCAGATCATGCTGACCCAGCGCACCATCAAAGCGCAAGAGTATAACGCCCAGTCGGTGGCGGCCGCCGTCGAGCGCGCCAGAGCGCTGGTTAAGCAGACCACCTCCACGCGTATCCGCCTTGAGCCGCTGGTGCCGCAGGGGTTCGCTTCCCAGGAAGATCTCGATCAGGCGCGCACCGCTGAGAAAGCGGCGCGGGCGGAGCTGGAGGCCACGCTGCTGCAGGCCAAACAGGCCTCGGCGGCCGTGACCGGCGTGGATGCCATGGTGGCGCAACGCGCCGGGGTCCTGGCGCAAATCGCCCTCGCTGAACTGCATCTGGAATTTACCGAAGTGCGCGCGCCGTTCAACGGCGTGGTGGTGGCGCTGAAAACCACCGTCGGCCAGTACGCCTCGGCGCTGAAGCCGGTCTTCACCCTGCTGGATGACGACCGCTGGTATGTGATCGCGAACTTCCGCGAAACCGACCTGAACAACGTGCGCCCCGGCGTGGCGGCGCGGATCACCGTGATGACCAACCACAACCGGACCTTTAACGGGGTGGTGGATTCGGTCGGCTCCGGGGTCCTGCCCGAAGGTGGGAGCGTCATCGAAGGGCTGCCGCTGATCCAGAAAAGCATTAACTGGGTCCACGTCTCGCAGCGCTTCCCGGTGAAAATCGCCGTCAGCGATCCCGACCCGGAACTGTTCCGCATGGGCGCCTCGGCCAGCGCCGTGCTGCAGCCGTAGCCGGGCGACGCTATGTTTCCTCTCGCCCATTTTTTACGCCAGGAACTGCGCGACGCGCCGGGACGCGCCAGCTACACGCTGCGCCTGACGCTAAGCTGCGCGGTGCTCATCACCCTGTTTATGACCCTGCAGATCCCTTTCCTGGCCGTTGCGCTGATCGTCGTGTTCTACGTCAGCCAGCCTAACGTGTTGATGATTAAGCTGGTCAGCGTGGTCTTTTTTGTCACCGTCACCGTGGCGCTCGGCGGCGTGCTGCTGATCATCAAGTGGACCTATGACTACCCGCTGATCCGCCTGGCGGCCTCCGTGGCGCTCTTTTTCTGCGCCCTCTATCTGATGCGGGTGCTGGGCAAGCTGGGACTGGCCTTTTTCGTGGTGGCGCTGGCGGTGATTTACGCTCAGACCTTCCCGTCGATGACCAGCCAGAGCGAGATCCTGGTGCGGCTGCTGCTTTGGCTGTGGGTGGCGATTAACACCGCGATCCTCGTCACCCTGCTGGTCAACGCCTGCTTTCAGCAGGCCTTTCCCGGTAACCAGTTTAAGGCGAGCCTGGCCGGGATGCTGCACGAGGTCGCCCGGCGGCTGGCGGCCCCGGACGCTGAAGCGCCACCGACCTTCGGCGAGACCGCCGCGCAGTTCAATCAGCTGCAGTCGCTGTTCGCCCAGGCCAGCCGGGCGACACCGGAGATCGCCGCCGATCCCCTGGCCTGGCGCTCGCGGCTGGCCGCCACTTTGCGCTGCTACCAGCTGGCGGCCCTGCTGCAAGCAGACGAGGCGGATAGTGACGATCGCCAGCAGCTGTCGCAGGCGGTACTTCAGCTGAAGAACGCCCTTAGCGAGGGGCCGTTTGACGGCGCTATTCCTCCCCTGACGCTCAGCGGTCGCGGCGTCAATCGCGCTGTTCTGCAGGAGATGGCTACCACTCTGCAGCGGCTGGCGCAGGGTGAGCCGGTTGCCCTGCCGCAGGGTGAGGTGGAGAAGGCGCCCCTGCTGGCGCCGGACGCCTGGCGCAACCCGGCATATCTCCATTTTGCGCTCAAGACCCTGCTGGCGACCCTAATCTGCTATGTCTTCTATACCGCTGCCGACTGGCAGGGTCTACATACCATTATGCTGAGCTGCGTGATCGTCGCCCAACCCGGGCTGGGCGCCACGATGCAAAAGACATGGTTGCGCATCGGCGGGGCGCTGCTCGCCTCCCTGCTGGCGCTGCTGTTAATCGTCTTTGTCCAGCCCTGGACCGATTCGCTGACGGGCCTGCTGGCGATGTCCCTGCCGGTGCTGGCGCTGGCGGCGTGGATTGCCGCCGGCTCGGAGCGTATCGCCTACGCCGGGATCCAGATTGGTTTCACCTTTGCGCTGGCCTTTCTCAGCTGGTTTGCTCCGCTGACGAACCTCACCGAGCTGCGGGATCGGGTGCTGGGCATCCTGCTCGGGGTGCTGGTCTCCTCCATTGTTCATTTGTATCTCTGGCCGGACAGCGAAGCGCCGCAGCTGAAAACCCGCCTTGCGGCACTTTATCGCCGGCTGGCGGACTGCCTCGCCGCCCCGAAGGAGGCGGTTCCGCTGGCTCCCCTGCTTGTCGCCTTCACCGACAGCGAAGCGCTGATCCACCGGGTTCGCGCAGAACCGCTGGGCACGTATGCTCACCCCTGGCCCCAGGCGAAAGACTGGCCGATGCGCGCCACCCTCGCCCAGGCCGAGGAGATCGCCCGCCTCAGCGAAGGCTACCGACTCAACGCCGCGCCGGGAGACCCGACCCTGGCGCGCTGCGCCGAACAGCTGCGGCGCTACGCTGAACGTATCGAACAGGAGGCGACGGCGCCTGGCGAACAGCTGACCGCCGACCTGACTAACCCCTTTGGCCCGGCGCTGGCCGCCGCGCTGGCCGCCCTGCCCGACTGGGGGCCGACACCGATAGCGACTGAGCAACAGGCTAAAACGTCATGATGATCCTTCCTTTCTCCGCGCGCCTGCGCGGCACTCTTTTTACCCTGACGCTGACGCTGCTCAGCGGCTGCGCGCTGATCCAGGATGAGCCTGCCCAGGTCGCCATCGTCAATCCGCAGCAGGCCCAGCTGGCGCAGGTGATCCACCTGGCGAACAGCGACTGGCCGGCCGCCCGCTGGTGGGAGGCCTATGATGATCCTCAGCTCAATATGCTGATCAACCGGGCGCTGCAGAACTCGCCGACCATGCAGGCCGCCCGGCTGCGCATCTCCCAGTCGCAGTCCACGGTGGAACTCGCCCGGTCGGCGATGGGCCTGCAGGCCACCGCCGTCGCGGCGCAAAACCGCCTGCGGATCACCGACAAATCCTTTAGCTGGCCCTACTCATACTCCCTGCCGGTGGATAAAAACGGCCCCTGGTATACGCTGAATACCGTTGGCGTCGGGGCGCAGCTGAATATCGATCTCTGGGGGGCCGATCGCGCACGGGTCGCCGCCGCTATTGGCGAGAAAAACGCCCGGCTGGCGGAGACCGCCGGCATTGAGCTCGACATCGCCAGCAGCGTGGCGCAGCTCTATTTCGCCATGCAGGCGACGTTCCAGAAAATCGCGCTGCTGCAGGAGCTNGAGGGCATTGCCCGATTCTCGGTGGAAGCCCACGAGCACCGGACCCGGCGCGGCCTGGAAGACAGTGTGGATGTGGCCAACGCCCAGGCCGAACAGCTCGCCGCTCGCCAGCAAATCATTAGCGCCGAGGGGATGCTGACCCAGTATCGTGAAACCCTGCGGGCGCTTATCGGCGCCGATGCGCAGAGCATGCCGGCCATCCATCCGGTGGCGCTGCCGGCGCTCCAGGAGAAGCTGCCGCCGTCGCTCTCTTTCGAGCTGCTGGCCCGCCGTCCGGACCTGCAGGCGCTGCGCGGCTACGTCACCGCCTCCCTGAGCCAGGTCGATGCGGCGAAAGCGGCTTTCTACCCCCATTTTGATATCAAAGCGTTCTGGGGCTATAACGCCCTGAGCGTCGGGGATCTGTTTAAGTCCTCTTTCCAGCAGATCAACCTGCTGCCCGGGCTGTATCTGCCGATCTTCGACGGCGGTCGTCTGAACGCTAATCTGCAGTCGGTACGCACCGCCAGCAACATCCTGATCAAACAGTACAACCAGGCGGTGCTGGATGCGGTTCGCGATGTCGCCATCAGTTCCAGCCAGCTTAACGACCTGAATCAGCAGCGCGCGCTGCAGCAGCTAAAAGTCACCGCGGCGCAGACCACCACCGATAGCGCTCGCGCTCATTATCAGCGCGGCCTCCTCAGCCGCTACGCCGCCGAAGAAGCCCGCCGGGCGGTCCTCGCCCAGCAGCTGTTGCTGCTGGACATTGAGGCCCAGCGGCTAAGCACCGACATTACCCTGATCAAAGCCCTGGGCGGCGGCTATCGAGGGCAGTAACAAAAATGCCTTCCCAATAGGGGAAGGCA
>NZ_JAZARW010000001.1:3622429-3631201 GCF_036233805.1 Klebsiella sp. EMBS2024
AATGCCTTCCCAATAGGGGAAGGCATTAAGCTGAAGGGGCGGGGTGGATGCGCGGCGATTACACCAGGGCGCGCAGCTCTTCCCGCATATAGGTGGAAAAGAATTCCGGATGCTTTATCACCAGCCGTTCGCCGGCGGCGACCCGTTCAGCCCACTCCGCCACTTTATCGGTAAACCCAGCGCTCCAGCCCTGCTGTTGGCCGCGCGCAGCGACGTCGGCCGGGGTGGCGGGTACGCCTAGTTCTTTTAAATATTTGAGAATTCCCTTCGCGGTACTTTCATCCATAGACTGTGGTACTGGCTCAGACGTATTCATACCACCGATGAAATCCAATGCTTTATCAATGACTGCTGGCATAGGTGTGTCCTTATATTAACCACATAGTAAACCTGACTACACTATGGACCGGAAAGCGACGTGATTTCAAAGAACACGCTCACGTTATGGGACATCGCGCATTGTGAAAAGGGGATTTTGTTCTGCTGGGGCGGGGATTGGACAAAAAACAAGCCGGCCCCGTAGGGCCGGCCTGAGGATCGCGTCAGGCGTTGCTGAGGGATTTTTGCGCGGCGCTGGACCGGCTGTTCTCCAGCATCCGGCGGACCGGGACAATCAGCACGGCCAGCACGGCGGCGCAGATCAGCAATGCGATGGAGCAGCGGGCGAAGAGGTCCGGCAGCAGCGACAGCTGATCGGCCTTCACATGACCGCCGATCAGGCCCGCCGCCAGGTTACCCAGCGCGCTGGCGCAGAACCACAGCCCCATCATCTGGCCGCGCATTCTCTCCGGCGCCAGCAGAGTCATGGTCGCCAGCCCAATCGGGCTGAGGCACAGTTCACCGAGCGTCAGCATCAGGATGCTGCCCACCAGCCACAGCGGCGACACACCGGCCCCGCCGTTGCTCAGGACGTTCTGCGCCGCCAGCATCATCAGGCCAAAGNNGCCGCTGCGCACAGGATGCCAATGACGAATTTGGTCATACTGCCCGGACGAACGTTTTTACGCGCCAGCGCAGGCCACGCCCAGCTGAATACCGGCGCGAGGAGAATGATAAACAAGGCGTTAATCGACTGGAACCAGACCGCGGGGATCTCAAAATCGCCGATCATCCGGTTGGTATAGTCGTTAGCAAACAGGTTGAAGGAGGTCGGTTTCTGTTCAAACGCGGACCAGAAAAAGGCCGCCGAGACCAGCAAAATAAAGCACACCAGCAGGCGCGCCCGCTCTTTACGGTTGAGTCCGGCGAAGACGAACAGCCAGATGAAATAGAGCGCCACGGAGGCGGCAATCACATAGACCAGCACGCTGGCCACCGCTACCGGGTTAATCACGATCGTGCCCAGGCTGATAAGCGTGACCAGCACCGCCACTCCCAGCGCCAGCGCCAGCAGCCACGCTCCAACGCCATTCTTTTTCGCCACCGGGCTGTTCCAGGTGGAATCGAGGCCAACCTCCGCGTCATAGCGCTTCATCGACGGTANGGCAAAGACACGGAAAATGATCAGCGCCACCAGCATCCCGATCCCTCCGATGCCGAAGCCCCAGTGCCAGCCATGCGATTTGATAAGCCAGCCAGAGATCAATGGCGCGATAAACGAGCCGATGTTGATCCCCATGTAGAACAGCGAAAAACCACCGTCGCGGCGCGCGTCGCCCTTTTTATATAGGGTGCCGACCATCACCGAGATACAGGTTTTAAACAACCCGGAACCCAGGACGATAAACATCAGACCGATAAAGAACAGATCGTTGCCCAGCCATGCTGACAGAGCGATCGACAGGTGCCCCAGGGCGATCAGGATAGAGCCGTACCAGACGGCGCGTTGTTGGCCAAGCCAGTTATCCGCCAGCCAGCCGCCAGGCAGCGCGGCCAGATACATACTGCCGGCAAAAATCCCAACGATCGCCGAGGCGTTCTCTCGCGCCAGGCCCATGCCGCCGTCGTACACTGTCGCCGCCATAAACAGGATCAGTAAAGGACGGATGCCGTAAAACGAGAAGCGCTCCCACATTTCAGTGAAGAACAGGGAGCCCAGCGGATAAGGATGGCCGAAAAAGGTACGGCTTTCGTTTTTATTAACAGAGGAATGCATAAATTCTCCAGGTAAGGTGCGCCGCAGCGCAAGTTAACCGTATAAAGCAGGCTGACGATTTATAATTTGTTTGTATTAACATCAAACACGAGCATTTTTAACCATTTGATAACCACGCAATGGTTTTGTCCAGCCCCTTACCTTCCCTTTTTAGATGAAAAGTCGACAAACATCTAGTTTTACAGATTTAATGNTCGCAATAATGCAAACGACGTTGACTTTATATCATTACGCACAAAAAGAAATTTTACCCATTAAAAACAAACAGTTAATAATTTATCGAGAGACATAAACCACCGGCGCAGAGGCGGTGTATAACGGCAGGAAAAGTAAGGGAAACAGACTGGATAGTGGAGAAATAGCGCTAAGCGAGAATATTGTCAGCAATCCAGGCGCTACATACCTGGAGAGCCTACCATACAGCAGGATTAACACGGCATGCCGGCTGCTACAGCCGGCGCCATTCTGCGCGCTATTTCACACGCTGCCCTGCGGCATCAATGACTGGCTCACCGTCCTCCTTCACGAATGCGCCTTTTTGCGGCGCCGTCAGGATCTCCAGCACCACCTCTGACGGGCGGCAGAGTCGGGCGCCCTGCGGCGTCGTTACGATCGGACGGTTAATCAGGATCGGATGCTGAAGCATAAAGTCGATTATCTGGTCGTCAGTAAACCGGTCTTCCGCCAGGCCCAGCGCGTCGTAGGGTTCGACGTTTTTCCGCAGCAGCGCGCGCACCGGGATCCCCATCGCGGCGAGCAGCTGGCGCAGCTCATCACCCGACGGCGGCGTCTCCAGATAATAGATAATGGTGGGCTCGGCGCCGCTGTTACGGATCAGCGCCAGCGTATTACGCGAGGTGCCGCAGTCAGGGTTATGGTAAATGGTGATGCTCATAGTACGTTCTCATGGCTGGTTGAAGGAGAGACGCAGCGCCAGCGCGGCCAGCGTCACAAGCAGCACCGGCAGGGTCATGGTGATGCCGCAGCGGAAATAATACCCCCAACCGATGGTGATGTACTTCTGCGCCAGCACATGCAGCCAGAGCAGCGTGGCCAGGCTACCAATTGGCGTGATCTTGGGCCCCAGATCGCAGCCGATGACGTTGGCATAAATCATGGCCTCTTTGATCGTCCCTGTTGCCGCGCTGCCATCAATCGACAGGGCGCCGACCAGTACGCTGGGCATATTATTCATAATCGAAGAGAGGAAGGCCGACAGAACACCAGTGCCCAGCGTCGCGGCCCAGAGGCCGCGCTCCGCCAGCATGTTCAGCACCGTGGTCAGATAGTCCGTTAACCCGGCGTTTCGCAGACCATACACCACCAGATACATTCCCAGCGAGAAGATCACTATCTGCCACGGGGCGCCGCGCAGCACCTTACCGGTGTTAATTACCCGCCCGTGCTTCGCGACAGCAAACAGGATCCCGGCACCGAGCGCCGCGATGGCGCTGACCGGGATCCCCAGCGGTTCAAGGACGAAAAAGCCAGCCAGCAACAGCAGCAGCACGCCCCAGCCGGTGCGGAACGTCGCTGGATCTTTTATTGCCGTGGCCGGCGCTTTCAGTAACGCCATATCCCAGGCCGGCGGGATATCCTTGCGAAAGAACAGGTGCAGCATCGCCAGGGTGGTGAGGATCGCCGCGAGATCGACCGGCACCATCACCGAAGCGTACTCCCTGAAGCCGATGGCAAAGAAATCTGCCGAAACGATATTCACCAGATTCGATACCACCAGCGGCAGGCTGGCGGTATCGGCAATAAATCCGGCGGCCATGACAAAGGCCAGCATCGTTCCCTTGCTGAACCCCAGCGCTCGCAGCATGGCAATCACGATTGGCGTGAGGATCAGCGCCGCCCCATCGTTGGCAAACAGCGCCGCCACAGCCGCGCCGAGCAGGATAATCCAGGTAAACAGCAGACGACCCCGGCCTCTTCCCCAGCGGGAAACGTGCAGCGCGGCCCATTCGAAAAAGCCAGACTCATCAAGCAGCAGGCTGATAATGATAACGGCGATAAAGGTGGCGGTCGCATTCCAGACGATATGCCATACCACCGGGATATCGGCTACCTGTACGCCACCGGTGGCCAGCGCCAGCGCCGCGCCAAATGCCGCGCTCCAGCCGATCCCTAACCCCCGCGGCTGCCAGATCACCAGCACCAGGGTCAGGATAAAAATCGTACCTGCCAGCAACATCGTTCCTCCGCCAATCACATTCGAAAAATCATATATGTTAAGATAAATTTTTTACCGGCAACCCGGCCCGCCAGCCAGTCTGCTGATCATCAGCCGCACATCCTCCTGCTGACTGAGCCAGGCCTGCTCAATCACCTGCGCCGCCCAGGCCGGCATCTGCGGAGAGAGGCGGTAATGGACCCACTTACCCTGTTTACGATCCAGCAGCAATCCGCTCTCACGGAGCATCGCCAGATGGCGGGAGATCTTGGGCTGGGACTGGGCGAGCGCCGTACAGAGATCGCACACGCACAGCTCTCCACGCGCCTTGAGCAGCAATACGATCCCCAGACGAGTTTCATCGGCGAGGTTTTTGAACAGTTGCAGGGGCAATAAAGACATGATTTCTCCTCAAGCGTGACGGACAGCATACGGGGCCACAAAGAAAGATCAATATACATGCGTAAAAACATATATATTAATTCACGTCTGCGATGAGCATCCGGGATGTTGCGCCCCGCCATCCCTGCTAAATAGCACGGAAAAATGCCGCGTTTTCTTTTATCCACCATCGAAATATGTCAGGCTGGAGATCCCATTGGATTGCCAGGGCTTTCAGGATGAGTACGATTTATGTGGTTGTTTTAACGTATATAAAACCGCTCGAAGAGGTTGACCGTGCGATCCCCGCCCACATCGAATGGCTCAAAAAAGGCTATGCCGACGGCCTCTTTCTCGCCTCCGGCCGCCGTATTCCCCGCACCGGCGGCGTCATTCTGGCAAAATGCGATAGCCGGGAAACTCTGCAAGCGCGTCTGAGCCAGGATCCCTTCCAGCAGCTGGGTCTCGCCCGTACAGAGATTATTCCCTTTGAGGCCAGCATGGCGTCACCCGCGCTGCAGTCGCTGTTATAACCCTGTCTGAAAGCATATCCCGGAGGAAAAATGCAGCCGTACTTTCACTGGATCAATGAACCTGCCGAGTGGCGCCGCGATTCCGACGGCCTGACGGTGGTCACTAATAAGCATACCGACTTCTGGCGCCATACCTGGTATGGCTTCGAGCGCTTCTCTGGCCATCTCTATGCCGCAGAAGTGGCGGGCGATTTTACCCTGCAGGCAAAAATCTGTGCGGATTTCACCACGCTTTACGACCAGGCCGGGCTGATGATGATGGCCGACGAGCAGACCTGGCTGAAGGCGGGAATTGAATTCAATGACGATGCCCCGGCCATCGGCAGCGTACTGACGCTAACCCACTCCGACTGGGCCACCGGGCTTTTCCCCGGCGACCCGCGCACCTTCTGGCTGCGGCTGACCCGCAAGGGCGACGCGTTAAGGCTGCAGTATTCAACCGACGGCGAGCGCTGGCCGCTGCTGCGGCTCGGCTACTTTCCGCCAGGCCCGGTGAAAGCGGGCGTCATGTGCTGCTCACCGGAGCGTGGCGGACTGGCGGTTGCGTTTCAGGATATTCAGCTTTCCCCGCCGCTGGACAAAGCGCTGCACGATCTGAGCTGAACGCTAGCGGGAAGACCCGACTTTCTCTGCATCNTCCGCGGCATGCATTATCAGGAAATCAATCAGGGCTTTCACCCTTTTCGTTCTGCCTGCGTTTTTTGGGTAATAGAGATAAACCGGCGGATAGGTTTTCCAGTAGTCCTCCATCACGGGAATAAACTGCTCACGATCGGGCTGTAATTGCAGGATAGGTTCAAATAAACGGCCAATCCCCAGTCCGTGGCGAATACCGTCGGCCATGACGTCAATATCATTGCTGATTAACTGTCCGGGCATCTCGACGGTGAGCTGCTCGCCGTGGTCATTGAGGATCAGCGGCAGGATGCGGTTGTTGGTAATAAAGCGATAGCCAATCAGCCGGTGATGATGGAGATCGGCAGGCATCGCGGGCACGCCATATTCGGCAAGATAGGCAGAGGAGGCGTATAGCCCTTCACGAAACGGCTTCATTAACGGGCGGGCGACCACGCCGCCTTCGAGAATATCGCCAAAGCGGATCCCAAGGTCGAAACGTTCTTCAATAATATTGACGGTACCGTCATAGACCGATATTTCCAGCTGGATCCCCGGATATTGCTGACAAAATGCCGCCATCGCCGGTTTGAGAATAAGCAGGTAGGCAAAGCGCGAGAGGGTTATTCTCACTGCCCCGGAGGGCTCCTGATTCTGGTCGCGGATGATTTCCAGCGACTTTTCCAGTGTCTCCACCGCCGCGGCGGTCTGCTCCAGCAGCTGTTGCCCGGTTTCCGTCAGCTCGATACGCCGGGTAGTGCGCACAAAAAGGGGGTGGCCAATATGCTCCTCCAGCAGCCTGAGCGCATTGCTGACCGACGGCGGCGTGATTTCGAGCTTGCGCGCGGCGGCCGAGATATTGCCCTCGCGCGCAATGCTCTGAAAGATGCGTATCTGATTATAAAGCGCGTTATTCATAGCATCTCCTTAAGACACCCTCGCCTGATTATTAAGTACAGGCTAAATATTCTTAAGTCAATGACCGCCTAATCTTCCCCCCCTGCGGCTCGTATACTTTTGTCTCTTCCCGCTGACAACGACTTTCCGGAGACAACTATGCGAATTTTATGTCTGGATATCCCTGCCCCCGGCGCGACGCTGGAACACTATGCGCCGCACCTTACCGCAGAAGCCCTGCACGCCTGGGGACTGTACAAGTCAGGTTTTATTCGCGACATCTATTTCCGTCAGGATCGACCCGGCGTCGCTATTTTCCTCGAGTGCGACACCGTGGAAGAGGCGAATAATGTCATGGCCGAATTTCCGCTGGCAAAAGCGGGTCTATTAACCTTCGAGTGTATTCCACTCGGCTCGTTTATTAGCTGGGAAAATCTCTTCTCTGCTGAATTTAAACATCAGGAGTAACGTTGGGAATGGCTCATATTCTTGTCGTTTCCGGGCATCCGGATCTTAACCATTCCATCGCCAACGCCACCATCCTCGATGAGCTGGCGACCGCCCTGCCTGATGCGGAAATCCGTCGTCTGGACTGGCTCTATCCGGACGGCAAATTCAACATCGCCGCTGAGCAGGAAAGCCTGCTGCAGGCGGATGTGATTGTCTGGCAGTTTCCCTTTAGCTGGTATGGGCTGCCCGGGTTAATGAAACAGTGGCTGGACGAGGTATTTGTCCACGGCTTCGCCCATGGCTCAACGGCGAAACTGGGTGGTAAAAAGCTGATCCTCTCCTTCACCACGGGAGCGCCACAGGCGCTCTATACCGCTGACGGTTTCTTTGGCCATGCCATTGAGGAGTATCTCCTTCCCTTCGAGACCACGGCCAGGCTGTGCAATCTTGAGCTGCTGGCGCCGGTTTATACCTGCGGTATTAGCTACGCCGACCGGGATGCCGACAAAATCGCTCAGCAAAAAACGCTTGCCCGGGAACACGCGGCCAGACTGATCGCGCGGCTTAAAACTCTGGTGGAATAACCCAAAGGGAGAAAATAACGATGCAGTATACCCGGCTCGGGAAGAGTGACTTACTGGTCTCCCGTATCTGCATGGGATGTATGGGGTTTGGCGATCCGTCAACGGGTCAGCATCGCTGGACGCTGGACGAAACAGCCAGCCGGGACATCATCCGCCACGCTCTGGAACAGGGCATCAATTTTTACGATACCGCCATCGCCTATCAGAACGGCTCCAGCGAACGGTACGTTGGCCGGGCGCTGCGGGAGATGGCAAAACGCGAGGAGGTGGTGCTGGCCACCAAGTTTCTGCCACGAACCGCCGCGCAGATTGCCGAGGGGATCAGCGGAAAACAGGCGATAGCCCGCTCGCTTGACCAGAGTCTGCGAAACCTCGGGATGGACTACATCGACCTCTACATCTACCACATCTGGGATTACAACACCCCGGTTATCGACGTGCTGGAGGCGCTGCACACCGCAGTGACCGCCGGCAAGGTGCGCGCGATTGGCATTTCCAATTGCTATGCCTGGCAACTGGCGAAGGCGAACGCTCTTGCCGAACGCGAAGGGCTGACATCCTTTGTTTCTGTGCAGAGCCACTACAACCTGATTATGCGTGAAGATGAACGAGAGCTGTTCGGGCTGTGCGCGGAAGAGGGTATCGCCATGACTCCCTATAGCGCGCTGGCCAGCGGCCGTCTCTCCCGCTTAGAAGGCCACACGCGGCGAGAGGTGGAAGATGATTATGCCCGGAGCAAATACGACGGCACGGCAGAGCAGGATCGGATCATTATTGCCCGCGTCGCCGAACTTGCCGAACGGCATCAGGTCTCCATGACCGAAATTTCGCTGGCCTGGCTGCTGACTAAAGTCACCGCCCCGGTGATCGGCGCCACGCAAAAGCATCATGTTGACGGCGCGGTCAACGCTGTAGCCCTTCAACTGAGCCCGGAAGACATCCGTTATCTGGAAGAAGCCTATCAGCCGCACTTCCTCACAGGCGTGATGGCGCAAAACACGCCGCAAGCCAAAGACCGTCCTCAGGTGTGGACGCGCTAAC
>NZ_JAZARW010000001.1:3631232-3653259 GCF_036233805.1 Klebsiella sp. EMBS2024
ATGAAAAACGTGATTGCCGCGGCAGCCTTGTCGCTTGTGCTGTCTGATTTTACTTATGCCCACGAACAAAGAGATGAAGCTATGATGAAAATTACCCCTTCCACCCTTGCGGACGCTGATATTCAAGCGGTCTCCCCGGCGCTGGCGCGCTTCGGCCGCGAGGCCATCAGCAACGACCTCTGGCAACGTGACGCCCTGTCCGCCCGCGACCGTAGCATCGTGACCGTAGCGATGCTGATTGCCCGCAACCAGCCAGGCGAGCTGAAGCACTATATTGCCGTTGCGCTCGATAGCGGCGTGACGCCAGCGGAAGTGTCAGAGATCATTACTCACCTCGCCTTCTACGCTGGCTGGCCCAATGCGATGTCAGCCGTCAGCGTCGCTAAAACCATCTTTGAAGCCAGGGGCGTGACGGCAGAGGCCCTGCCCGCCGCCTCGCCAACGCTGCTGCCACTCAATGAACAGGTAGAGAAACAGCGTGCAGACACCGTGGAAAAAAATGTCGGCCCCATTTCGCCTGGCCTGGTTAAATTTACCGCCGACCCGCTGTTTCTCGACCTCTGGCAACGGCCCGCGCTTACGCCCCGCGACAGAAGTCTGGTGACGGTCAGCGCGTTAATCGCCGCCGGACAGAGCGCGCAGATTGGCTACCACCTAAACAGAGCTATGGATAATGGGCTTTCGGCTGAAGAGGCCGGAGAAGTGGTCGCCCAGGCGGCGTTCTACGCGGGATGGCCAAATGCGTTTACCGCCGCCCCGGTGGTCGGTGAGGTATTGCGAGCGCGCGAGAGCAAAGCTGAATAAAAAAGAATAAAGGACAGGGAAGCTGTCCTTTATTTATCGTTAATTGTTAATTTAAAGGTACCACGAGGGCTTTCGATTAGGTCTCGCGGAAAGAACATAAACGGTCTATCGAAGTATGGAGACTTCGATCGTGAGTCTGTTCACATCGCTCATTGAGAAAATTGCCGTTCCGTATGCCGTCATGAGTCTCATCCTTTGAAAGCAGCGATCGCTGTGGCGAGACGGTAGCGCGGACATGTCTATTTGGTCCAGAGATGGACATCTCAATTTAGCTACTACACCGCTACTTCGATTGATGTATTTTATATTAAATATCAATGAATTGAATTATACATTTAATATAAATTGATGTTATAGCAATCGCTATACAGGCTCCTTAGTCATGGCTGACCGGGCCACACCGCATATCGCAAGAATTTGCTCTCTCAGCCAGCGGTGACCGGGGTCGCGTTCCATTCTTGGGTGCCACATCTGCGATACCGTAATACGACGGCTTTTGAACGGCAGCTCGAAAAGGTGTACCTGGTCCGTTACCTGCTGATTGAGTAAATAGAGTGCGGGTATCATGGCGATAAGATCCGATTCCAGCGCCACGGAAAGTGCTGTCGGAAATCCCGGTACGACGCTCGCAATTTTACGTTTTGTCCCCAGTTCGGCCAGCGCATCGTCAACGGATCCGTGCAACGCGCCCTCGGGTGACGCTACCACATGGCCCCAGGCGACATAATCACCCACGCATATTTCAGCCTGCTTAGCCAGCGGGTGCCCTTTACGGACGACGCCAACAAACCGATCCTCAAACAGTCGTTGCAGCCGTATTTCTGGCCCCATATTACTCTGAACGCCAATCTCCAGATCAACCAGCCCTTCCCGAAGATAGCGCGACGTTTTTTCCGGCTTAGGCGCGAAGCGTATACAGACGTCCGGCGCGGCGTCGGCAACCGCTGCTATAAGCGCAGGCCCAAACGCCACCACAAAACCATCGTTTGCCCTGATGGTAAAAAGACGCGCCAGATTTTGCGCGCTGAACGTTTCAGTTGAGGGCTGTAATACCGCCCTGGCATCGTGCACTGCACGCCTGGCGCGATCCCGGGTCGCTTCGGCCCACGGGGTCAGTACCATGTTACGCCCGGCGCGTACCAGGATCGGGTCTCCTGTGACATCGCGTAACCTGCTTAATGTCCGGCTCATGGCCGAAGTGCTGAGGTTCAGACGACGAGCCGCACCTGCGACACTCGCTTCACTCAGCAATACGTCGAGAGCTACCAGCAAATTAAAATCGGGATCAGACATTACCCTTCCTCCCAGCACATTAAGATAAGGCGTTTGACGCAACAATAAAGTGAAAATAGTGCGCCTTCCGCCTGGTAAAAGCCATCTTTATAGTTTTGTCATCCATACACTCTTCTCAGAGGACAAATGATGACGCTCTTTTCCAGTCAACCCGGCGACGAAGGACTGCCTGGCCCGGCGCGCGCACGGGTGATGGCCGCAATAATGACCACCACCTTAATGGGCGTGTTTGATGGCACCATGATCAACATTGCCCTGCCCTCCATGGCTCAGGAGATGCAGGTACCTGCCAGTATTGCCGTCTGGTTCGCCAACGGGTATCTGCTGGCGGCTGCGATGACGCTGGCGATATTCG
This sequence comes from Klebsiella sp. EMBS2024, assembly GCF_036233805.1. Classification (NCBI taxonomy): domain Bacteria; kingdom Pseudomonadati; phylum Pseudomonadota; class Gammaproteobacteria; order Enterobacterales; family Enterobacteriaceae; genus Klebsiella; species Klebsiella sp. EMBS2024. The sequence continues at coordinate 3,633,685 of NZ_JAZARW010000001.1, forward strand.
CGGCGCTTGCGGCCCGTCTGGGTTATCGCCCCGTATTTCTGGCGGGCCTGACGACCTTTACCCTGACATCACTGGGTTGTGCGCTGGCGAATAAGCCCGAAGTGCTTATCGGTATGCGCGTGCTTCAGGGGATCGGCGGCGCGGCGACGCTGAGTATTGCCCCCGCAATACTCAGGTCCGTATTTCCCGGACGCTTACTTGGCCGCATTCTGGGGTTCCATGCCCTGCTCATTGCCTCGAGCTCCGCTATCGGCCCGGTATTGGGCGGTACGATCCTTCACACCCTTAGCTGGCAATGGCTGTTTGCGATAAACGTTCTTCCCGGCACCCTCGCCTTACTGCTGGCGGTCAGAGCGCTGCCGCGGGATGCGATCCGTATGCAGGCGCCCTTCGACACCGTGGGCGCCATATTGTCGGCGCTGCTGTTGGGTTCGACGATCATGGCGGCGAACAGCCTACAGAACGCTACTTCTCAATTCGGCAGCCTTTGCTGGATGGCTCTCGCTGCGCTGAGCGGCATGGCTTTTATCTGGCAAATCCGCCGCACGGGTCATCCCTTACTGCCGCCGAGCATGTTTAAAAATGAACGTTTTACCCTCGCGGCCTTCACGTCGATGGTTGCTTTCGTCAGCCAGGGGATCACCTTTATTGCGCTACCCTTCCTGTTTCAGAGCGAATACGGCTACAGTCCGGTAGTGTCTGCCCTGCTGTTTACGCCGTGGCCATTAGGGATCGTGCTGATTGCGCCGCATGCAGGCCGTTGGGCGGACACGATATCAGCCCCGGCGATATCCACCCTGGGGCTGGTGATATTTGTCGTCGGTTTGATCCTGCTGGCGACGTTACCCGCCAGACCTTCAATGTGGGATATCTGCCTGCGAAGTCTGGTATGCGGAATAGGGTTTGGCTGCTTTCAGAGTCCCAATAACCGGGAAATGCTCTCAAACGTTATTCGTGAGCACGCGAGTTATGCGTCCGGTGTTTTATCCATTATGCGCACTTTCGGGCAGTGCCTGGGAGCCGCCGCCGTAGCCGTTCTGCTGGCAGCAGATGAAAGGTCAATTCATGTTGCGCTGTGGAGCGCCGCCGCGGCCTCTGCGGTATCGGTCGTCGTCAGCGCGAGCCGGTTGCGTAAAATCGCTCATCCTGCGGAAACAGGATAAGCGCGAAAATATCACTAAACGCTACGACTCCAGCGCCAGCAGCGCAAAACGCCGATCCCGCAACCAAAGCGGAGTCCTCCGTCGGAGTTCAATAGACTAACAGAATGCTATAACCGCTGATTTATTAAGGGAAAATTGAGTTTGGTAGACTTCAGGAGACTTGAATTTGGAGCGGGCGAAGGGAATCGAACCCTCGTATAGAGCTTGGGAAGCTCTCGTTCTACCATTGAACTACGCCCGCGAAGAGGTGCGAGAAGCATTATAGCCCTTACGCACCCTGTGACAAGCCTGCTGGATGCTGACTGGCGATAAAATAACCTTTTAGCACTTAGGTTTACTTCCCTGCGGCGGCAGGTAACGCAGCGGATCGATGGCTGTCGCCCGGTAGCGGATCTGGAAATGCAGCCGCACTGAGTCGGCATCCGTACTGCCCATGGTGGCAATTTGCTGGCCGGCCTTCACGCTCTGGCCATTATTCACCATTAGCTTATCGTTGTGGGCATAGGCGGTGATGTAATCCTCGCTGTGCTTAATCATGATCAGATTGCCATAGCCGCGCAGCTGATTGCCGACGTAGACCACCTTGCCCGCCCCGGCGGCATACACCGGCTGGCCGCGGGTTCCGGCGATATCAATACCTTTATTGCCGCCATCGGCGGTGGAATAAGGCAGGACCACTTTGCCGCTGGTCGGCCAGCGCCAGCAGCGCTGTCCCACCGGCGGCCAGGAGGACTGAGGTACCGCGGACGAAGGCGTGACCGCCGCGGTGCGCGTAGAGGAAGATTTTTTCTTCGTTGTCTTCGTTGAACTGCTGCCGTTAAGCTTCAGCTTCTGCCCCACCTCAATGGTGTAAGGCGGGGAGATGTTATTCAGGCGGGCCAGATCGCGAACGCTGGTGCCGGTGGTGCGGGAGATGCCGTACAGGGTATCGCCGCGTTTAACGGTGTAGGTGCCACCGGAATCGGAGGTGCTGGAGCAGCCGGCCAGCACCAGGCTTGCCGCCAGCATCAGTGTCATATAAAAGCGTTTCATCATCAGGCATCCTGCACTTAACACAACCACTTACCTCGCAATCAGGGCGAATATCATACCAGTCCGCGGCGCAGGGCGTCATCCCTGATGGCGAAACCATTATCCCCCGTCCCTAGCGCGCGGCCTGCGGCAGGCAGAAATTCATATTTGCGCCACGCGGCGCGGCGGCCTCTCCTCGCTATTGCGCGTTGCCGTTCACAGAGCTGCCTCCAGGGCTTGTTTTGGTAATGCCTTTCTCCCATTTATGGGCTACCCTAGTGGCCTGAGTACATGACCCGGCGGGTTTGTGCCGGGTCATTTTTTATTTTCAGGAGTCGTCATGGCCGGGGAACACGTCATTTTGCTGGATGAGCAGGATCAGCCTGCCGGTATGCTGGAGAAGTATGCCGCCCATACGTTTGATACCCCTTTACATCTCGCGTTTTCCTGCTGGCTGTTTAACCAGCAGGGTCAGTTGCTGGTCACTCGCCGTTCGTTGGGCAAAAAAGCCTGGCCCGGGGTATGGACCAACTCGGTCTGCGGACACCCCCAGCAGGGCGAGACCTTCGAGCAGGCCGTCACGCGCCGCTGTCGCTTCGAACTCGGTGTGGAGATCTCTGATATCGCGCCGGTTCACCCGGCCTTCCGCTACCGGGCGGTCGCCCCAAACGGTATCGTTGAGAATGAAGTGTGCCCGGTATATGCCGCGCGCGTGGTAAGCGAAGTGCAGCCTAACGACGATGAAGTGATGGACTATCAGTGGGTTGACCTGGCAACCATGTTAAGCGCGCTGGCCGCCACGCCGTGGGCGTTCAGCCCGTGGATGGTGCTGGAAGCGGAAAATCGGGACGCCCGCCAGGCGCTGACCGACTTTGTTGCGCGTCTGCGCGGGTAAGCTGACTATTCTCCAGTCCAGGCGCAGCCCTGTGCCTGTCATTAATGCCTGGCGGCGCTACGCTTGCACAGGCCTACGGTTCTGCGCCATTGCGTAGCCCGGATAAGGCGTTTACGCCGCCATCCGGGATCCCCGGCTTGCGCTGCGCTGAGCCAGGCTACGCCAGCCTTAGGACCTCACATCAGACATAAAAAAACCCGGCAAGCCGGGTTTTTTGCTTTTCGCGAAGGGCGATTATTTCTGCGGACGCATCGCCGGGAACAGAATAACGTCGCGGATGGTGTGGCTGTTGGTGAACAGCATGACCATACGGTCGATACCGATACCCAGACCAGCGGTCGGCGGCAGGCCGTGTTCCAGCGCGGTGACATAGTCTTCGTCATAGAACATTGCTTCGTCGTCGCCTGCGGCTTTCGCATCAACCTGATCCTGGAAGCGCTGCGCCTGGTCTTCGGCGTCGTTCAGCTCGCTAAAGCCGTTACCGATCTCACGGCCGCCAATGAAGAATTCAAAGCGGTCGGTGATTTCCGGGTTGACGTCGTTACGGCGCGCCAGCGGAGAAACTTCCGCCGGGTATTCGGTGATGAAGGTCGGCTGGATCAGGTGCGCTTCCGCCACTTCTTCGAAGATCTCGGTCACGATACGGCCCAGACCCCAGCTCTTCTCCACTTTGATGCCGATAGATTCAGCGATCGCTTTCGCGGAATCAAAGTTATCCAGATCCGCCATCTCGGTTTCCGGACGGTATTTCTTGATCGCTTCGCGCATGGTCAGTTTTTCAAACGGCTTGCCGAAGTCGAACACCTGGTCGCCGTAAGGCACTTCGGTATTGCCGAGGATGTCCTGCGCCAGGGTGCGGAACAGAGATTCGGTCAGCTCGATCAGATCTTTATAATCCGCATAAGCCATGTAGAGTTCCATCATGGTGAACTCTGGGTTATGACGAACGGAGATCCCTTCGTTACGGAAGTTACGGTTGATCTCGAAGACGCGTTCGAAGCCGCCAACCACCAGACGCTTGAGGTACAGTTCCGGCGCGATACGCAGGTACATGTCCAGATCCAGCGCGTTATGATGGGTGATGAACGGACGCGCGGAAGCGCCGCCCGGGATCACCTGCATCATCGGGGTTTCTACTTCCATAAAGCCGCGGCCAACCATGAACTGACGGATGCCCGCCAGGATCTGCGAACGCACTTTGAAGGTCTTACGAGATTCATCGTTGGAGATCAGGTCCAGGTAACGCTGACGGTAACGCGCTTCCTGATCCTGCAGGCCGTGGAATTTGTCCGGCAGCGGGCGCAGAGCTTTAGTCAACAGACGCAGCTCGGTGCAGTGGATGGATAGCTCACCGGTTTTGGTCTTGAACAACTTACCGCGGGCGGCGATGATGTCGCCGAGGTCCCACTTTTTGAACTGGTCGTTATAAACGCCTTCCGCCAGGTCATCACGCGCCACGTACAGCTGGATGCGGCCGCCTACGTCCTGCAGGGTCACGAAGGACGCTTTACCCATGATACGACGGGTCATCATGCGGCCAGCAACGGCCACTTCAACGTTCAGCGCTTCCAGCTCTTCGTTTTCTTTGCCATCGAAGTCAGCGTGCAGTTGGTCAGAGGTATGGTCACGACGGAAATCGTTCGGGAATGCGACGCCCTGCTCACGCAGCGCAGCCAGCTTCTCGCGACGGGTTTTCAGTTCATTATTAAGGTCAATTGCCGCGTCAGCGCCCTGTGCTTGTTGTTCAGACATGTTGGTTCCTCATAACCCTGCTTTCAAACTTGCTTCGATAAATTGGTCCAGGCTGCCGTCGAGCACCGCCTGAGTGTTGCGGGTTTCCACCCCGGTACGCAGATCTTTAATACGCGAGTCATCCAGCACGTAAGAGCGGATCTGGCTGCCCCAGCCGATATCGGACTTGTTGTCTTCCATCGCCTGCTTCTCGGCATTTTTCTTCTGCATCTCCAGTTCATAAAGCTTTGCTTTCATCTGCTTCATGGCCTGGTCTTTGTTCTTGTGCTGCGAACGGTCGTTCTGGCACTGCGTCACCAACCCGGTCGGGATATGGGTAATACGCACCGCGGATTCCGTACGGTTAACGTGCTGACCACCGGCGCCGGAGGCGCGGTATACGTCAATGCGCAGGTCGGCCGGGTTAATTTCGATATCGATATCGTCTTCCACTTCCGGGTAAACGAACGCGGAGCTGAAGGAGGTATGACGGCGGCCGCCGGAATCGAACGGGCTCTTACGCACCAGACGATGAACGCCGGTTTCCGTACGCAGCCAGCCGTAGGCGTAATCGCCAATGATCTTAATGGTCACGGATTTAATCCCCGCGACTTCACCTTCGGATTCTTCGATGATTTCGGTCTTAAAGCCGCGCGCTTCCGCCCAGCGCAGGTACATGCGCATCAGCATGCTGGCCCAGTCCTGGGCTTCGGTGCCGCCGGAACCGGCCTGAATGTCAAGGTAGCAATCGGCGCTGTCGTATTCGCCGGAGAACATGCGGCGGAACTCAAGCTGCGCCAGCTTCTCTTCCAGGGTATCCAGCTCGGCGACGGCTTCGTTAAAGGTCTCTTCGTCGTCCGCTTCCACGGCCAGATCCAGCAGGCCGGCAACGTCTTCCAGCCCCTGGGACATCTGATCCAGGGTATCTACGATGGCTTCCAGGGAAGAACGCTCTTTACCCAGCGCCTGGGCGCGTTCGGGTTCGTTCCACACGTCCGGCTGTTCCAGCTCGGCGTTTACTTCTTCGAGACGCTCTTTCTTGGCATCNTAGTCAAAGATACCCCCTAAGAACGTCGGAGCGCTCCGTGAGGTCCTGAATGCGGTTTTTTACCGGATTTATTTCAAACATGGTCGGTTTCTTTTAATGGATTTGTCAAAATGCGGTGATAAGAGCGGAATTCTACCGGATTCGCGCCCTTATTCCTACACTGTTGTCAATTTGGCCAGAGGTGATCGATGATCAGCTGCAGGCTACGGTTGCCGCGGAACTCGTTGATGTCGAGCTTGTAGGCTAACTGGACTTCACGCACGCCGTTATCCGGCCAGATGGAAGTATCAACGTTGAAGGCGATACCGTCCAGCAGCGGCCCGCCGTCAACCGGTTCGACCATCACCTTCAGGTGACGCTCGCCCACCAGCCGCTGCTGCAGCAGGCGAAAACGACCGTCAAATAGCGGTTCCGGGAACATCTGCCCCCACGGCCCGGCGTCGCGCAGCATCTGCGCCACTTCCATGCTCATCTCCGCCGCCGCCAGCGGGCCATCGGAAACCACCTCGCCCTGCAACAGCGCAGGATCCAGCCATTCGGTCACCAGCTCGCCGAAGCGCTGTTGAAACTCTTCAAAACGCGCCTCCTCCAGCGATAAGCCCGCCGCCATCGCGTGGCCGCCGAACTTCAGGATTAGCCCGGGATAAAGCGTATCAAGGCGCTCCAGCGCATCGCGCATATGCAACCCCTGAATGGAACGACCGGAGCCTTTCAGCGTGCCGTCGCCGGTAGGCGCAAAAGCGATAACCGGGCGATGGAAGCGCTCCTTAATCCGCGAGGCGAGAATGCCGACTACCCCTTGATGCCATTGCGGATGGTACATCGCCAGCCCGCCGGGCAGGGTATCGGCGCTGCGCTCCAGCTGCTGACAGAGCGTTAGCGCTTCCGCCTGCATCCCCTGCTCAATCTCTTTGCGCGTCTGATTAAGCGCATCGAGCTCGTTGGCCAGCACCCGCGCTTCGCCGATGTTGTCGCACAGCAGCAGCGCGACGCCGACCGACATGTCGTCCAGCCGTCCCGCCGCGTTCAGGCGCGGCCCGAGGGCGAAACCGAGGTCGCTGGCCGCCAGCTTTTGCGGATCGCGGTTGGCAATTTCCAGCAGCGCCTTAATACCGGGCCGACATTTGCCGGCGCGAATGCGGCTTAACCCCTGCCAGGTGAGGATACGGTTGTTAGCATCCAGCGGCACGACGTCCGCGACGGTGCCAAGCGCCACCAGATCCAGCAGCTCGGCAAGGTTCGGCGCGGGGATGCCGCGAGCGTCGAACCAGCCTTTATCGCGCAGAAAAGTGCGCAGCGCCAGCATCAGATAAAACGCCACCCCCACCCCGGCCAGTGATTTTGACGGGAAGTCGCAATCGCGCAGGTTGGGATTAACGATAGCTTCCGCCGCCGGCAGCGTCTCGCCCGGCAGATGGTGATCGGTCACCAGCACCGGGATCCCCAGCGCATGGGCATGATCGACGCCGGCATGGGACGAGATCCCGTTGTCGACGGTCATGATCATCTGCGCGCCGCGAGCATGGGCCTGATCGACCACTTCCGGGCTTAAACCGTAGCCGTCTTCAAAGCGGTTCGGCACCAGATAGGAGACGTTGCCGTAACCCAGCGCGCGCAGGGCCAACACGCTGAGCGCGGTGCTGGTGGCGCCGTCGGCGTCAAAATCACCGACCACCACGATGTGCAACCCTTTCTGGAACGCGTCATGCAGCATCTCGACCGCTTTTTCAACGCCGGTGAGCTGCGTCCAGGGGAGCATGCCTTTGACGCTGCGCTCCAGCTCCTGCGCGCTGCGCACCCCGCGGCTGGCATATAGCCGCTGCAGCAGCGGCGGCAGGTCGGCGGGGAGTTCGACGCCGTCAACCGCCTCGCGGCGGCGTAGTTGTATCTGTTGTTTCACGCGAATCAGTTACCGCTTGTCTGTTTTTTGTGCTCATCGAGGAACGCCTTCAGCTCTTTCGGCCCCTGATAGCCCGGCAGCACCATGCCGTTACTGAGGACCATCGCCGGCGTACCGTTGACGCCCATCTGCACGCCGAGGGTGTAATGTTTGGCGATATCTACGCTGCAGCTCGCCGGCTGCACGCCTTTACCATTCATGGCGTCATCCAGCGCTTTGTTGCGATCTTTCGCGCACCAGATGGCCTTCATGTCCTGCTCCGCCTGGCTTTGCAGACCCTGGCGCGGGAAAGCCAGATAGCGCACGGTGATCCCCAGCGCGTTGTAGTCGCTCATCTGCTCGTGCAGTTTATGACAGTAGCCGCAGGTAATATCGGTGAAGACGGTGATGACGTGCTGCTCCTTCGGCGCTTTGTAGACAATCATCTCATTGCTCAGCGCGTTCAGCTTACCAAGCAGCAGCTGGTTGGTGACGTTGACCGGCTGCGCGCCGCTCACGTCGTACATCGGCCCCTGGATGATATGTTTGCCGTCGTCGGTCACGTACAGCACGCCGCTGTCGGTCAGCACCGTGCTCATCCCGGAAACCGGCGATGGTTGAATATCGGTGCTCTGCACACCTAGCTTCGCCAGCGACTGTTTAATTGCCGCGCTATCGGCGTGCGCCGCTCCTGAAAGGGAGGCCGCCAGCAGGGTGAACATCAATAAACCTTTTTTCATACTCAGTCCTTTTGTTCAGCACTCACGCCCGCGGGTGGTGCTGTTGATGAAGTTGTCGCAGACGCTCGGTCGCCACGTGGGTGTATATCTGCGTGGTGGAGAGATCGCTGTGTCCTAACAGCATCTGCACCACGCGCAGATCGGCGCCATGATTGAGCAAATGCGTGGCGAACGCATGGCGTAACACGTGCGGGGAAAGCTTTTCGCTGTCGATCCCCGCCAGTACGGCATAGTGTTTAATCCGATGCCAGAAGGTCTGGCGCGTCATCTGCTGGGCGCGCTGGCTGGGAAATAAGACATCCGACGCCACGCCGTTCAGCAGCCAGGGGCGACCATACTCGAGGTAATTTTCCACCCACAGTACCGCCTCTTCCCCCAGCGGCACCAGCCGCTCTTTGTTGCCTTTTCCCACCACCCGCAGCACGCCCTGCCGCAGGCTGATGTCGCTCATCGTCAGCCCCACCAGCTCCGAGACGCGCAGGCCGGTGGCATACAGCACCTCCAGCATCGCTTTATCGCGCAATTCCAGCGGCTGCTCCACCAGCGGCGCCTGCAGCAGGCGCTCAACCTGCGCCTCACTGAGATCTTTTGGCAGCCGCTGCGGTAGCTTCGGCGAGGCCAGCAGCGCGCTGGGATCGTCCGGGCGAATTTTTTCCCGGTACAGATGCTGGAAAAAACGGCGCACGGCGCTCAGCAGGCGCGCGGTGCTGGTGGCTTTGTAGCCGCCGGACTGCCGCTCAGCCAGCAGCGCCTGCAGATCGTCGCTGCCAACGCTTGCCAGCGACAGGCCGCGATGGTGCAACCACTCAACTAACATCGTCAAATCGCGACGGTAGGCGCTGAGCGTATTCTCCGCCAGGTTGCGCTCCAGCCAAAGGGCATCGAGAAACTGTTCGATTAGTGCCAGATCCTGTTTCACATCGGCCTCTTTGTTCGTTAAACGCTCTCATTATGCCTTAAGAGGACGCCTTTCTGGTACACTGCCCGCCATTCACGGCAAGAATCGAGATGTTTACGCGATGAATATAGGTCTGTTTTACGGCTCCAGTACCTGCTACACCGAAATGGCCGCGGAGAAAATCCGCGATATCATCGGCCCCGAGCTGGTGACGCTGCACAATCTGAAAGATGACTCCCCCGCGCTGATGAGCCAGTACGACGTACTGATCCTTGGCATCCCGACCTGGGATTTCGGCGAAATTCAGGAAGACTGGGAAGCGGTCTGGGATCAGCTGGACACCCTGAACCTCGAGGGAAAGATCGTCGCGCTGTACGGCATGGGCGATCAGCTGGGCTACGGCGAATGGTTCCTTGACGCGCTCGGCATGCTGCATGACAAGCTGGCGACCAAGGGCGTGAAGTTTGTCGGCTACTGGCCAACCGAAGGCTATGAGTTCACCAGCCCGAAACCGGTGATCGCCGATGGCCAACTGTTCGTTGGCCTGGCGCTGGATGAAACCAACCAGTACGACCTGAGCGACGAGCGCATCCAGAGCTGGTGCGAGCAGATCCTCGGCGAAATGGCCGAACACTTTTCCTGACGCGGCTTACTCCTGCGCCGGTTTTTGCAGCACCAGCCGGCGCAGATCGCGCCACTCTCCGGCGTCCATGCTGTCCGCCGCCAGCCAAAGATGCTGTCCGCGCCGGGTATCGACATGGCGCAAACGCAGCAGCATACCGCTATTGATAACCCACGGCGTCCCGAGGATCTCCCATTCGGCGTTTTGCCAGCGAAGACGGGAATCGGTGAGCAGTTTTATCTCCCCGCGACGGGCATGGATCCGCCGCTGGCTGCGCACGCAGTCGAAGACCACCAGCGACAGCAACAGCAGCCAGATCGGGGTATAGCTCAGCGGCCAGGGAACCAACAGCACCAGGGCCGCCACCACGCCGTGAAGCAGCAGGGAAAACCACTGCGCGCGCCAGGAGATACGGAGATCAGATTGCCACAGGACCACGTTCCCGATTCCGTGTCTGAATTAAGGTTACCATCCGCTGCAGCTCCGCATCGGCCGGTTTGCCGTGGTTCATCAGCCAGTTGAACAGATCCGGATCGTCATTTTCCAGCAGGCGAATGAACAGCTGTTTGTCAGCGTCGCTGAGGGTATCGTACTCATACTCAAAGAACGGCATGATGGAGATGTCGAGTTCGCGCATCCCGCGGCGGCATGCCCAGTGGATACGTGCTTTATTGTTAATGTCCATGTTGACCTTCCAGCAGCAAAATATAGGTTAGTTTAACCCGTTTTCTGCCGTAACTTTACAGGAATATCGCTGAATGCGAGCATCCTTCCATAAAAACCTTAAAATAATGATGGGTTTATTGATTCCCTGCGTCAGGCGGCTGTCTCACGCCAGCGCACAAATGGCCTGTTGAAAGCACTTGCAATGCACTATAGCTCTTTTACCATTGGTCACACACACTGCGTTAAGCGATTCAGGATATGACTATGGCTTTTACACCTTTTCCTCCGCGTCAGCCTTCCTCTTCCGCTCGTCTGCCGTTAACGCTGATGACCCTGGATGACTGGGCGCTGGCGACAATTAGCGGGCCGGACAGCGAAAAATATCTGCAGGGGCAGATTACCGCCGATGTGAGTCATCTCACCGATGCCCAGCATCTGCTTGCCGCCCACTGTGATGCCAAAGGCAAGATGTGGAGCAACCTGCGCGTATTCCGTCGCGAGGGCGGCTTCGCGTGGATTGAGCGCCGCAGCCTGCGCGACGCGCAGCTGACCGAGCTGAAAAAATATGCCGTCTTCTCCAAAGTCACCATCGCCGCCAACGACGATCTGGTTCTGCTGGGAGTAGCCGGCTTCCAGGCGCGCGCCGCGCTGGCGCCGCTGTTCGCCGCCTTGCCCGACGCTGCCACCCCGGTGGTCAGCGAAGGCGCCACCAGCCTGCTGTGGTTTGAACACCCGGGCGAGCGCTTCCTGCTGGTGACCGATGTCGACACCGCCAACCGCGTCACCGACGCGTTGCGCGGCGAAGCGCAGTTTAACAACAGCCAACAGTGGCTGGCGCTGAATATTGAAGCCGGTCTGCCGGTTATCGACAGCGCCAACAGCGGGCAGTTCATTCCGCAGGCCACCAACCTGCAGGCGCTGGGCGGCATCAGCTTCAAAAAAGGCTGCTACACCGGCCAGGAAATGGTCGCGAGGGCGAAATTCCGCGGCGCCAATAAGCGCGCGCTGTGGACGCTGTCAGGGACCGCCAGCCGGGTGCCGGAAGCCGGGGAAGACCTGGAGCTGAAGATGGGCGACAACTGGCGCCGCACCGGTACGGTGCTGGCAGCCGTACAGCTGGATGACGGAAGCCTGATGGTCCAGGTAGTGATGAATAACGACATGGAACCGGACAGCGTGTTCCGTGTACGCGACGATGCCGGCAGCCTGAGCATCAAACCATTGCCGTATTCGCTGGAAGAAAATTAAGGAAAAGTTCCCGGCTTGCGGCGCTTGCGCCTTAGCCGGGCTACCCGGCCGCAGAATATCGTAGCCACGGTAAGCGNAGCGCCACCGTGGGATGTTTATCAGGACTGGCCGATGTAAAGATAAATCGCCAGGAAGTGACACACGCTGCCGCCGAGCACGAAGCCGTGCCAGATAGCGTGGTTATAAGGAATACGTTTGCAGACGTAGAAGATGACCCCCAGCGAGTACACCACCCCGCCAACCGCAAGCAGCGTTACCCCGCCCACCGCCAGCTTCACTGCTAGCTGATAGACCACGATAAGCGACAGCCACCCCATGGTCAGATAGGTCACCAGCGACAAAATTTTAAAGCGGTGCGCGATGGTCAGCTTAAACAGGATCCCCAGCAGCGCCAGGCTCCAGATGACGATCATCAGCCCCTTCGCCAGCGGTGAATTCAATCCCACCAGCAAAAACGGCGTGTAGGTCCCGGCAATCAACAGGTAGATAGCGCAGTGGTCGAATTTCTTCAGCCACTGTTTCGCCCGCTGATGCGGGATCGCGTGATAGAGCGTGGAAGCGAGGAACAGCATAATCATGCTGCCGCCGTACAGGCTGTAGCTGGCGATCGCCGTCGCGCTGGCGTTTGTATCCGCCGCCTGCACCAGCAGCAACACAAGGCCGACGATACCGAACACCAGCCCGATCCCGTGGCTGATGCTGTTGGCAACTTCCTCTGCCAGAGAATATCCCTGAGTGATTAATGGTTTGCGAACCATACTGGACTCCGTGAAAACAAGAACGCTTTCATTGCCCACTTAGGGTAACTGAGAATGATTCCAGTGAACACCTGTTAGCTAAAATAAAACGATGTATATTTGTAAATACATTAAAATCAAAAAGTTACATTTTTATTTCAACTCACAGCTGTTCCTGATTATCTTAAAGCGTTTTGAATTCAATGACATAAAACTGGCTCTCGCCAGGATAGATGTCGCTGATGACCTGCCGCAGCTGCCCGAGAGTCATATTCTCCTGTTGCGCATGCTGTTCGGTCAGCGTATCGAGCGTCACCGTCGAGGTCGCGGTCACGGCGATGGTGCAAAAATAGCCGTCATCTTCATAGCGCCCAACGCGCAGCACATCGCCGGGCTTAAAGTGCGACTCCGCTGCATCGCGAATGGTGATGGTTTTGCGCCCGGCGAGGATGTCGTCCTGAAAACGCTGAAAAAAGGTAATGTCATTGGCCTGCATGATATAATTCCGTCCTGGTCATTATGAATTGTGAGTTCGCCCTGTGAGTATGTTCTCCCACGCCGCTGTCGCCAGTCTCAATAATCTTGAGATGATGGTCTACCACTACGTCATTAAAAATCGTGACAAAGTGATGTACATGACCATCCGCGAACTGGCCGAGGCCGCCGGGGTCTCCACGACCACCGTGTTACGCTTCTGCCGCAAACTGCAGTGCGAGGGCTACTCTGAATTTCGCGTGCGCTTTAAATTATATCTCGAGCAGAATGAGCCTCAACAGGCAAATATCGGCGCCAGCGAAATAATGAGCTTTTTTAAAAGCATCAATAATGACGAGTTCGATGAATTACTCGAGCAGGCCGTCGATATTATTCTCGCCTCCGAACGTATTATTTTTGTCGGCGCCGGCACCTCCGGCGCGCTGGCGAAATATGGCGCACGCTTCTTCTCCAACGTCGGTAAATTCAGCAACCATATTGACGACCCCTATTTTCCGGTAACCAACGATATGGCCCGCAACGCGCTGGCGATCGTGCTTTCCGTCTCTGGCGAGACGGAAGAGATCCTGCGCTTTGCCAGCCAGTTCAGTCTGCATCATTGCAAGGTAATGTCGATTACCAGCCATGAGCATTCGCGGCTGGCCAAACTGGCTGATTTCAATCTCTCCTGGCACGTGCCGCAGACGCGCATTGGCGGGGTCTACGATATTACAACGCAAATTCCAGTGATCTATATTCTCGAATCCCTCGGACGTAAATTAGCGCGCAAAATCAGCTAAAAATAACAGCCTGTTTTTTTGATGTAACATATTACCTTTGGCGGAATTTGTTATATCGTGACATTCACTTTCACTTTGCTAGACTCGAGAACAATAGTTATTAGAGAGATTAGCCAGGATGAAAAAATTAACCCTTCCGAAAGATTTTTTATGGGGCGGCGCGGTCGCCGCGCATCAGGTTGAAGGCGGCTGGGATCAGGGCGGCAAAGGCCCCAGCATCTGCGATGTGTTGACCGGCGGGGCGCACGGCGTGCCGCGCGAAATCACCCACCAGGTCGAAGCGGGAAAATACTACCCGAACCACGAAGCCGTCGACTTCTACGGTCGCTACAAAGAAGACATCAAACTGTTCGCCGAGATGGGCTTCAAATGCTTCCGCACCTCTATCGCCTGGACCCGCATCTTCCCGCAGGGTGACGAAACCCAGCCGAATGAAGAGGGACTGAAGTTCTACGACGACATGTTCGACGAGCTGCTGAAATACAACATCGAGCCGGTGATCACTCTCTCCCACTTCGAGATGCCCCTGCACCTGGTGCAGCAGTATGGCGGCTGGACCAACCGCAAAGTGGTCGATTTCTTTGTGCGCTTTGCCGAAGTGGTCTTCGAGCGCTATAAGCACAAAGTGAAATACTGGATGACCTTTAACGAGATCAACAACCAGCGCAACTGGCGCGCGCCGCTGTTCGGCTACTGCTGCTCCGGGGTGGTCTATACCGAGCATGACAATCCGGAAGAGACCATGTACCAGGTGCTGCACCACCAGTTCGTGGCCAGCGCGCTGGCGGTGAAAGCGGCGCGGCGCATCAACCCGGACATGCAGGTCGGCTGCATGCTGGCGATGGTCGCCCTCTACCCTTACTCCTGCAAACCGGAAGATGTCATGTTCGCCCAGGAGTCGATGCGCGAGCGCTACGTCTTTACCGACGTCCAGCTGCGCGGTTACTACCCGAGCTATGTGTTGAATGAATGGGAACGCCGCGGCTTCAACATCAGGATGGAAGACGGCGACGCGCAGATCCTGCGCGAAGGTACCTGCGCCTATCTCGGCTTCAGCTACTACATGACCAACGCGGTGAAAGCCGAGGGCGGCACTGGCGACGCCATTTCCGGTTTCGAAGGCAGCGTGCCGAACCCGCACGTCAAAGCCTCCGACTGGGGCTGGCAGATTGACCCGGTCGGCCTGCGCTATTCTCTGTGTGAACTGTATGAGCGTTATCAGAAGCCGCTGTTTATCGTGGAAAACGGCTTTGGCGCCTACGACAAAGTAGAAGCCGACGGCAGCATCAACGATGACTACCGCATCGACTACCTGCGCGCCCACATCGAAGAGATGATCAAAGCGGTCACTTATGACGGCGTCGATCTGCTGGGCTATACCCCATGGGGCTGCATCGACTGCGTCTCCTTCACCACCGGGCAGTACAGCAAACGCTACGGCTTCATCTACGTCAACAAACACGACGATGGCACCGGCGACATGTCCCGCTCGCGCAAGAAGAGCTTTAACTGGTACAAAGAGGTCATCGCCAGCAACGGTGAGAACCTGTAACTAACCGCCCTCTCCCGGCCGGGGGAGGGCTAATTGCTTATCCGCCAGACACTTCTTTACAGCTTTACCATTGCCAAAACCCGTTCGCCCGTTAAGATAAGCCTCGTGAATATTTGAGGCAATCATGATTAAGCGACAACGCAAAGCCATTCTTTTTGTCCTCCTGGCCTGTCTGGTGGTGCTAACCTGCACCGCTCAACGGATGGCCGGGATGCACGCGCTGGTCATGAACCTCACCGCCGACAGCCCGTCGCTACAGCAAAACCAGGATCAGGCCGAGGCGCCGGTCACGCCGTGCGAGCTCAGCGCCAAGTCGCTGATGGCCGTTCCGCCGATGCTGTTTGAAGGGGCGCTGTTGGCTATCACCCTGCTGCTGGCGGTGCTGGCGGCGATCCCGCCGCGTATCGAACGCCAGTGGCCTCCCCGCGTTATCTCCCCACCCCGATTGCGGGTGCATCTGCGATTATGCATCTTCCGTGAGTGATTGATTCTCCTGACAGTTCAGGTTAATTCATCACTTACGGAGCAAACTTATGTATATGGTATTCAGGCGACTACTGGTCTGCCTGCTTTGGCTATGGCTGCCCGTCAGCCAGGCCGCCGACAGCGGCTGGCTGCGCGCCGCCGACAATCAACACGCCAGCGTCCGCCTGCGGGCGCAAACCGAGAGCAATGGCGACACTCGCCTGCTTTTAGACGTAGCGCTGGAAAAGGGCTGGAAAACCTACTGGCGCTCGCCAGGGGAAGGCGGCATCGCGCCGGCTATCGCCTGGCACACGCCGCTGGAGGTGAACTGGCGCTGGCCGACGCCGCAGCGCTTCGACGTCGCGGGCATTTCCACTCAGGGCTATCACGGCGACGTCAGCTTCCCGATGACGCTGCGCGGGAAGATACCGCCGACGCTTAGCGGCGTCCTGACGCTCTCTACCTGCAGCAATGTCTGCATTCTCACTGACTACCCCTTTTCGCTGGATATGACGACTCCGGCGGGGGAGCGATTTAATTATGATTTTACCCGCGCGATGGGCACACTGCCGCTGCGCGATGGTCTGACTTCGCAACTGACCGCCAGCTACGTCAGCGGCAAACTGACGGTGACCGCCCGCCGCGATGCCGGCTGGCAGCAGCCAGCGCTGTTTATCGACAGCATGGAGGATGTCGATTTCGGTAAGCCGAGCTTTACCAGCCGCGGCGATACGTTGACCGCCACCGTACCAGTCACCGACAGCTGGGGCGAAGCGGCGCCGGACCTGAGCGGCAAAACGCTGTCGCTGGTGCTGGCCGATAGCGGTCAGGCGCAGGAAAGCCAAATCGCCGTCGCCGCCGGCAGCGCCGCGCCGGGGCTGGCGTTAGGCTGGGTGCTGCTGATGGCGCTGGCCGGCGGGCTTATTCTCAACGTCATGCCCTGCGTGCTGCCGGTGCTGGCCATGAAGCTCGGCTCGCTGGTGCAAACCGAAGGTCGCGAACGCGGCGCGGTGCGGCGGCAGTTCCTCGCCTCGGTGTGCGGGATCGTCGTCTCGTTCCTGGCGCTGGCGCTGATGATGACCGCGCTACGCCTGGGGAATCAGGCGCTCGGCTGGGGCATCCAGTTCCAGAACCCGTGGTTTATCGGCGCGATGGCGCTGGTGATGGTGCTGTTCAGCGCCAGTTTATTGGGGCTGTTCGAAATCCGCCTCTCCTCCAGCGCCAGCACTTTCCTCGCCACCAGGGGCGGCAACGGCTTAATGGGCCATTTCTGGCAGGGCGCCTTCGCCACCCTGCTGGCGACGCCCTGTACCGCGCCGTTCCTCGGTACCGCCGTGTCGGTGGCGCTGGTGGCGCCCCTGCCGCTGCTGTGGGGCATTTTCTTCGCCATGGGGATCGGCATGAGCCTGCCGTGGCTGCTTATCGTCGCGTGGCCGGGTCTGGCGCAACGACTGCCACGCCCGGGCCGCTGGATGAATCATCTGCGGGTGGTGCTGGGGCTAATGATGCTTAGTTCAGCGCTATGGCTGGTCAGCCTGCTGACGATCCACATCGGCCGTACGCCGGTGCTTACCCTGCTGGTGATTCTGGCCATCGCCCTGCTAGTGGCCACCGCCTGGCGCTACCGCTGGCGGACGGCGCTGCGCGCGGGCGCTCTGGCCATCGTGGTGGCGGGCGCCGTCGCCTTTGTTGCCCAACAGGACGGCCAGGGCCCGCGCCGCGACCGGGTTAACTGGCAGCCGCTCAGCGAGCAGGCTATCGCCAGCGCCCTGGCGGAGCATAAGCGGGTATTTATTGATGTCACCGCCGACTGGTGCGTGACCTGTAAAGCCAACAAATACAACGTGCTGCTGCGCGACGACGTCCAGCAGGCGCTGTTAGCGCCAGACGTAGTCGCCCTGCGCGGCGACTGGAGCCGCCCCTCCGCTGACATTAGCCAGTTTTTAACCGCTCGCGGCAGCGCCGCGGTGCCGTTTAACCAGATTTACGGACCGGAATTGCCGCAGGGACAGATTCTGCCTGCGCTGTTAGACCGCGAACACCTTCTCGCCACCCTGTCCGCCGCTAAAGGAAAATAACATGAGAGCTATCACCGCCTTATTACTGCTGTGCGTATCGGCCTTCAGCTTCGCCGCCCCGGCGGAAGAACCACAATCGAACGGTAATGACCAGTTAGCCCAGCTGCTGTTTAACGATCCGAATAGCCCGCGCACCGGCGCGAAAGAGCCAAAACTCACAATCGTCTCGTTTACCGATTACAACTGCCCTTACTGCAAACAGTTTGATCCGCTGCTGGAAAAAATCGTCCACGATAATCCGGACATCCAGCTCATCGTTAAGCTGCTGCCGTTTAAAGGGCAGAGTTCGGTGAATGCCGCTAAAACCGCGCTCTCCACCTGGCGTCAGCAGCCCGATAAATTCTGGGCGCTGCATCAGCGGCTGATGGCGAAAAAAGGCTATCACGATGACGCCAGTATCGCCGCCGCGCAGAAGAAAACCGCCACCGATAGCGTAAATATCGATGACAAGACCATGGATTCGCTGAAGATGAACCTGATTTTGTCGCAGGTGCTGAATATTCAGGGCACCCCGGCGACCATCATCGGCGATCAGATGGTGGCCGGCGCGATCCCTGCTGATGAGCTGGAGGGGCTGGTGAAAGAGCAGCTGGCGAAAGCCCGTGGCCAGTAAAATCAGGCGCTGGCTGCGCGAGCTGGCGGTGTGGCTGCTGATTGGCGCGGCGGTGAGTCTGGCGGTGGATTATTTTCGCCAGCCCGCGCTGCCGCAAAACGTCAGCGCCACATCGCTGCAGACACTCGACGGCAGGACGCTGGATCTGCATGCCATGAGCCAGCAAAAGCCGCTGCTGCTGTACGTCTGGGCGACCTGGTGCGGAGTTTGTCGCTATACCACGCCGTCGGTGGCATCGCTTGCCGCCGACGGCGGCAATGTGCTGACGGTAGCCCTGCGTTCCGGCGATAACGTCAAGCTGGAGAGGTGGCTGACCAGGAAGAAAATGACGCTGCCGACGGTGAATGATCCGAGCGGCCAGCTGGCGCGGCAGTGGGATATCCAGGTAACGCCAACGCTGGTGGTCATTTCTCAAGGCGAGGTAAAGTCGGTTACCACCGGCTGGACCAGCGGCTGGGGAATGCGCCTGCGGCTGTGGCTGGCCTCCTGGTAGACCGTCGGGCTTTAGCGGTTTTTATGCCGGGTAAGGCGTATCCGCCACCCGGCCTACCATTCGGCTTTGACCCCGTAGGCCCGGCAAGCGCAGTGGACTGCACCCCAAAAGTTGGACACCCAACTGAGTAAGGTGCAATTTTATGGCTAAACCAAAGTATTCCCCTGAAACAAAACTGGCTGTGGTTAATCATTATTTGTCCGGTAAAGACGGAGAACAGAGTACAGCCGACCTTTTTGGTATTGAAAGAACATCTGTCCGTCGCTGGGTCAGGGCATGGCAGTTCCACGGTGCAGAAGGCCTGACTGCAAAAAATAATCATTATTCCGATGAATTTAAACTCGTGGTCGTCCGGGCGGTTATCAGTGACCGCCTGACGATGCGTGAAGCGGCTGCCCGGTTTAATCTCTCCGCAGAAATACTTGTCCGGCGCTGGCTCGACGTGTACAACGATGCCGGAGC
>NZ_JAZARW010000001.1:3653307-3653457 GCF_036233805.1 Klebsiella sp. EMBS2024
GCCAAAAAATATCCCACCACTGACAGATAAAGAGCTGGAAAAACTCTCCCCCGAAGAGCTCAGGGCCGAACTGCGTTATCTGCGGGCAGAGAATGCCTATCTAAAAAAGTTGAAAGCCTTGGTTCAGAGCGAAAAAAATGGCAAAAAGCC
>NZ_JAZARW010000001.1:3653661-3671790 GCF_036233805.1 Klebsiella sp. EMBS2024
CAGGGGCTGCGGATAAACCATAAAACAGTGCAGCGGCTGATGGCAGAACTGTCACTCCGGTCTGTGATAAGGGCGAAAAAATATCGTGCCTGGAAAGGGAGAACGGGCGAGGCCGCGCCCAATATCCTGAGCCGGAACTTCGGTGCGTCAAAAGCCAACGAAAAATGGGTAACAGATGTGACAGAGTTCCCGGTACAGGGAAAAAAGCTTTACCTGTCGTCAGTTCTCGATCTGTTTAACCGGGAGGTTATCGCCTACAGCCTGTCGGAAAGGCCGGTGATGGAGATGGTGAATACGATGCTGGACGGTGCGTTCCCGAAGCTCAGACCGGGAGATGCTCCGCTGCTGCACTCGGATCAGGGCTGGCATTACAGGATGAGGAGCTATCAGGAACGTTTAAAGGCGCATGGGATGACGCAGAGTATGTCGCGTAAAGGAAACTGCCTGGATAATGCAGTGATGGAAAACTTCTTCGGGACCCTGAAATCGGAGTGTTTTTATCTGAGGGAGTTCAGGAGTGTCAGTGCGCTAAGAAAAGCCGTAGAGGACTATATCCATTACTACAACAACGNGCGGATAAGCCTGAAATTAAAAGGCCTGAGTCCGGTAGAGTACCGAACCCAGGCTCTGAGAGCCGCTTAATATGAACCATCCAACTTTATGGGGTCAGTCCAGNAGCGCCGCCGGGCAATAGACATCTACGGGTTATTTCCCACCCGCCAGTTCAAGGAAGCTACCCGTCACATACGACGCTTTGTCGCTCAGCAGCCAGGCAATGGCCTGAGCGACCTCTTCCGGCTGGCCGCCGCGCTGCATCGGTAGCGAACCTTTCACTCGATCCACGCGTCCCGGTTCACCGCCGGAGGCGTGCATCTCGGTATAAATCAGCCCCGGACGCACGCCGTTGACCCGGATCCCCTGCGCCGCCACCTCCAGCGCCAGCCCGGTAGTCAGGGTATCTACCGCCCCTTTCGACGCGGCATAGTCAACGTACTCCCCCGGCGCGCCAAGGCGCGACGCCGCCGACGACACGTTAACTATCGCCCCGCCCTTGCCGCCATGCCGATGTGACATGCGCTTTACCGCCTCGCGACAGCAGAGGAAGTAACCGGTGACGTTGGTGGCCAGCACGCGGTTAATACGCTCGGCGCTCAGGCTCTCCACCGTACACTGGGTAAACAGGATCCCGGCGTTGTTGACCAGCGCCGTCAGCGGCTCGCCCATGCGGTCGATCGCCTCAAACATCGCCATCACCTGCGCTTCATCGCTGATGTCCGCCCGCAGCGCCGTGGCTTTGCCGCCAGACGCCACAATGGTATTCACCACCTCGGTGGCGGCGTTAATGTTGTGATGGTAATTGACCGCGACGGTATACCCTTCCTGCGCCAGCAGCAGCGCCGTCGCCCGGCCTATGCCGCGGCTCGCGCCGCTAATAAGAGCTATTCCCATACCTTCCCTCCAAAAAAATAAAGGCGCCGCAGCGCCTTTAAAAGTTTAGCTAAAACGCAAACTTACTGGTATTCGCTCATCGGCACGCAGGAGCAGAACAGGTTGCGGTCGCCGTAGACATCATCCAGACGTTTCACCGTCGGCCAGTACTTGTTGTGCAACCCTGCCGGGAATACCGCCAGCTCACGGCTGTACGGATGGTTCCACTCGCCCACCAGCTCGCCCTGGGTGTGCGGCGCGTTCACCAGAGGGTTATCCTCCAACGGCCATTCGCCGGCTTTGACGCGGTCGATTTCCGCGCGGATCGCCAGCATCGCGTCGATAAAGCGGTCCAGCTCGACCTTGCTTTCCGATTCCGTCGGCTCAACCATCAGCGTTCCCGCTACCGGGAAAGACATGGTCGGGGCATGGAAGCCAAAGTCGATCAGGCGCTTGGCGATATCCAGCTCGCTAATGCCGGTCTCTTCTTTCAGCGGACGAATATCGAGAATGCATTCGTGCGCTACGCGACCATCGCGACCGGTGTAGAGCACCGGGTAGGCGTCTTTCAGTCGGGTAGCGATGTAGTTGGCGTTAAGGATCGCGTTCTGGCTCGCCTGCTTCAGCCCTTCCGCACCCATCATGCGGATATACATCCAGCTGATCGGTAGAATGGACGCGCTGCCGAACGGCGCGGCGGAAACCGCGCCCTGGCGGGTCAGCATACCTTCAATCTGTACCACGCTGTGGCCCGGCACGAACGGCGCCAGGTGCGCTTTCACGCCGATTGGGCCCATGCCCGGGCCGCCGCCGCCGTGCGGAATGCAGAACGTTTTATGCAGGTTGAGGTGCGAAACGTCGGCGCCGATAAAGCCCGGAGAGGTGATCCCGACCTGGGCGTTCATGTTGGCGCCGTCGAGATAAACCTGGCCGCCAAACTGGTGCACGATCTCGCACACTTCGCGAATGGTCTCTTCATACACGCCGTGGGTCGACGGATAGGTGACCATGATGCAAGAGAGATTGGCCCCCGCCTGCTCTGCTTTTTCACGCAGATCGGCGAGATCGATGTTGCCGTTTTTATCACAGGCAACGACCACTACCTGCATACCCGCCATCTGCGCGGAAGCCGGGTTGGTGCCGTGCGCGGAGCTAGGGATCAGGCA
This sequence comes from Klebsiella sp. EMBS2024, assembly GCF_036233805.1. Lineage (NCBI taxonomy): Bacteria > Pseudomonadati > Pseudomonadota > Gammaproteobacteria > Enterobacterales > Enterobacteriaceae > Klebsiella > Klebsiella sp. EMBS2024. The sequence continues at coordinate 3,656,256 of NZ_JAZARW010000001.1, forward strand.
GATATCGCGATGGCCTTCGTTGCGGCTCTCGTGATAATGGCGAATCGCCAGCAGGCCAGCATATTCACCCTGCGCGCCGGAGTTCGGCTGCATGCAGACGGCGTCATAGCCGGTCAGTTTCACCAGCCAGTCGGAAAGCTGGGCGATCATCTGCTGATACCCTTCCGCCTGCTCGACCGGGCAGAACGGGTGCAGCTCAGCGAATTCCGGCCAGGTGATCGGGATCATCTCCGCCGCGGCGTTCAGTTTCATGGTGCAGGAGCCCAGCGGGATCATCGCCTGGTTCAGCGCCAGATCTTTACGCTCCAGGGCGTGCATGTAGCGCATCATCTCGGTTTCGCTATGGTAGCGGTTAAACACCGGATGGGTGAGGATCGCATCGTCGCGCAGCATCGCCGCCGGGATCGAACGGCTATCCAGCGCCACGTCTTTATCCAGGGTATCGATATCCAGACCGTGATCGTCGCCGACGATGGCGCGGAACAGGTTCAGCACATCTTCGCGGGTGGTCGCTTCATCGAGCGTAATGCCCACCGCGCCGTGAATATCGCTGCGCAGGTTAATCTGCAGGTCTTCGGCACGCGCCAGCACCGCGGCTTTATCCGCCACTTCGACGCACAGGGTGTCGAAGTAGTGGGCATGGCGCAGCTTCAGCCCTTTCTTCTGCAGGCCGTCGGCCAGAATGTCGGTCAGACGATGAATGCGGCCAGCGATACGTTTCAGACCCGCCGGGCCGTGGAATACCGCGTACAGGCTGGCGATGTTGGCCAGCAGAACCTGCGAGGTACAAATGTTGGAGTTCGCTTTCTCACGGCGGATGTGCTGCTCGCGAGTCTGCATCGCCATGCGCAGCGCGGTATTCCCCGCCGCATCTTTCGATACGCCGATAATCCGGCCCGGCATGGAGCGTTTGAATTCATCTTTCGCCGCGAAGAAGGCCGCGTGCGGGCCGCCGTAGCCCATCGGCACGCCGAAGCGTTGGGCGGAACCGAAAACGATATCCGCGCCCTGCTTGCCCGGCGCCGTCAGCAGCACCAGCGCCATAAAGTCGGCGGCGACGCTGACAATCACTTTGCGCGCTTTCAGCTCGGCGATCAGTTTGCTGTAATCGTGGATTTCGCCGGTGGTGCCCACCTGCTGCAGCAGCACGCCGAAGACATCCTGGTGATCGAGCACTTTGTCGGCGTCATCGACGATGACGTCGAAGCCGAAAGTTTCCGCGCGGGTGCGCACCACGTCCAGGGTTTGCGGATGGACATCGGCGGCAACGAAGAAGCGGTTGGCGTTCTTCAGTTTACTGACGCGTTTGGCCATCGCCATCGCTTCGGCGGCGGCGGTGGCTTCATCGAGCAGCGAAGCGGAAGCGATATCCAACCCGGTCAGATCCAGAGTGACCTGTTGGAAGTTGAGCAGCGACTCCAGACGGCCCTGGGATACTTCCGGCTGGTAAGGGGTATAGGCGGTATACCAGCCCGGGTTTTCCAGCATGTTGCGCTGAATGACCGGTGGCAGCTGCACGGCGGTATAGCCCATGCCGATGTAAGACTTGAAGCGCTTGTTGCGACTGGCAATCGCCTTCAGCTCCGCCAGCGCGGCGAATTCGGTAGTCGCGTCGCCCACCTGCGGTGGGGTCGCCAGCTGGATATCCTGCGGCACAATCTGGCCGATCAGGGCGTTAAGCGAATCCGCGCCGACGGTCTTCAGCATCTCTTGCTGCTGCTGAGCGTCCGGGCCAATGTGACGTTCAATAAAGGCGTCGCGGTTTTCAAGCTGACTTAAAGTCTGAGTCATGAGCGATGGTTCCTGAAACGTGCGGTGAATCGTGGTTGTCTGACTGGTTTGCCCGGCAAGCGCTGATGCTTACCGGGCCAGAATACGCAAAATCATTCGCGTTGCAGGAAGGCGGCGACACAGCGACTCCCCGGGAGCTTACAAAAGTAAGTGACCGGGGGGAGCCAGGAAGCCAACGCCCCTGCAGCGTGAAGGATGAAGCGTATTTATTCGTCTTCCAGTAAAGCTTCATACGCGGCGGCATCCAGCAGCGCGGCAACCTGCGCTTCGTCGCTGGCTTTGATCTTGAAGATCCAGCCGTCGGTATACGGGTCGCTGTTGACCAGTTCCGGAGAGTCGTTCAGCTCTTCGTTGACGGCAACGATTTCACCGCTAATCGGCGCGTAGATATCGGAGGCCGCCTTCACGGATTCGGCAACCGCGCAATCGGCGCCCGCTTCAACGGTGGCGCCCACTTCCGGCAGGTCAACGAAAACCATATCGCCAAGCAGCTCCTGCGCGTGCTCGGTGATCCCAACGGTATAGGTACCGTCCGCTTCTTTACGCAGCCACTCGTGTTCTTTGCTGTATTTCAGTTCTGCTGGTACGTTGCTCATCAATTCATCTCCAAAAAAGGGAAATCACACAATGGCTTTGCCATTGCGTACAAAACCAGGTTTAGTCACTTTTACCGGCATTTCACGGTTACGGATTTGCACCACCGCGGTGTCGCCAATCCCGGCCGGCACGCGAGCCAGCGCGATGCTGTAGCCCAGCGTCGGCGAGAAGGTGCCGCTGGTGATAATGCCTTCTTTTTGATTACCGTCGCTATCGGTAAAACGGACCGGCAGACCACCGCGCAGGACGCCTTTCTCGGTCATCACCAGGCCAACCAGCTGCTCGGTGCCTTTTTCGCGCTGCATCTCCAGCGCTTCGCGGCCGATGAAGTTACGATCGGCGGGCTCCCAGGCGATAGTCCAGCCCATGTTCGCCGCCAGCGGGGAAACGCCTTCGTCCATCTCCTGGCCGTACAGGTTCATCCCGGCCTCCAGGCGCAGGGTGTCGCGCGCGCCAAGACCGCACGGCTTAACGCCAGCGTCCAGCAGACCGCGCCAGAAATCCGCCGCCTGCTCGTTCGGCATCGCAATTTCATAACCCGCTTCGCCGGTATAGCCGGTGGTGGCGATAAACAGGTCGCCGGCCTGCACGCCGAAGAACGGCTTCATGCCTTCCACGGCCTGACGTTGAGCGTCGGTAAACAGCGTCGCCGCCTTCGCTTTCGCCTGGGGGCCCTGGACCGCGATCAGCGACAGATCGTCGCGAACGGTAATTTCAAGGCCGTAAGGTTCAGCTTGTTCGGAGATCCAGGCGAGGTCTTTTTCGCGGGTGGCGGAGTTAACAACGAGGCGGAAATAATCTTCAGAAAGGAAATAGACAATCAGGTCGTCGATGACGCCGGCGGAGGCGGTCAGCATACCGGTGTAGAGCGCTTTGCCTGGGGTGGTGAGCTTCGCCACATCGTTGGCCAGCAAATAGCGCAAGAACTCGCGGATCCGGCTGCCGTGGAAATCGACGATGGTCATATGCGACACATCGAACATCCCTGCATCGCCGCGCACCGCATGGTGCTCATCAATCTGGGACCCGTAATGCAGCGGCATCATCCAGCCATGGAAATCCACCATGCGCGCGCCGCACAGCGTGTGTTGTTCATACAACGGAGTCTGTTGAGCCATCTTTTCCTCATCGAATAAAACGGAACCAGCCACGAAATTGTCGGCGATTTTGCGCCATGAAATTCGGCGTCGGCATCGCTGACGGACGCCGACGCAAACGTTCTCTTTGGCCTGAACTTACCACCGAACCCGGCGCTAAACCATAAGCTCATTCAGGGCATCACATTAGCTTATGGCTAAAATCCGCCGAAAAGCCTACAGAGTTATTGACTGGAAAAAAGCGATTTACGCCACATAAAATTAACATTAACGGCGCGACAATTAGGTAATGATGGTGTTTTATGCGATTTTACGGCTCTAATTTCTTTAACAAAAAAAAGGACGCATTAATAAATCTAATGCGAAAAAAGAGGTGAAATTAGAATATTTCAAATGAGGGGGAAAACCCGGCGCCCAGGCCGGGTGAAAGAAGTGTGACGCGGTTAACGTAACCAGGCAGGCAGATCGTTGAGGCCCATCGCCTGGCGAATCAGCTGCGGTTTCACGCCCGGCAGCGTATCGGCCAGTTTGAGTCCCACATCGCGAAGAAATTTCTTCGCCGGATGGCTCCCGGAGAACATTTCGCGGAAGCCCTGCATGCCCGCCAGCATCAGCGCCGCGCTGTGCTTGCGGCTGCGCTCGTAGCGGCGCAGATAAAGATGCTGGCCGATATCTTTGCCCTGAGCGTGCAGGCGCTTCAGCTCGTCAATAAGCTCGGCGGCATCCATAAAACCGAGGTTGACCCCCTGCCCGGCCAGCGGATGGATGGTATGCGCGGCATCGCCGACCAGCGCCAGCCGGTGGGCGGCAAACTGACGGGCATAGCGGCCGGTCAGCGGGAAAACTTCACGTTCACTTGCCAGCTGGCAGAGGCCAAGGCGATTATCGAACGCGATATTCAGCGCCTGGTTGAAGGTGGTTTCATCAGCCTGCTGCATCCGCTGCGCTTCCCCCGGCGATAGCGACCAGACGATCGAGCACAGGTGCGGATCGCTGAGCGGCAGGAAGGCGAGGATCCCGTCGCCATGGAACGCCTGGCGGGCCACCGCCTGATGCGGCTCAGCGGTACGGATGGTCGCCACCAGCGCATGATGATGGTAATCCCAGAAGGTCAGCGGAATATCGGCTTTATTGCGCAGCCATGAATTGGCGCCATCGGCGCCGATCACCAGCCGCGCGGTCAGCATGCTGCCGTCCTGCAGGCTGAGAAAGGCTTCATTCTCGCCCCACGCCACCTGCTGAAGTTCCGCCGGAGCCAGCAGGGTAACGTCAGCGCAACGCTGCGCCTTCTGCCACAATGCATGATGCACTACGGCATTTTCGATAATATAGCCAAGGTGGCTAAAGCCCATGCTCTGGTCATCGAAGCTAATGTGGCCAAAGCTGTCTTTATCCCACACTTCCATACCGTGATAGCAGCTGGCCCTCTGGGCGACGATCTCGCGCCAGACGTCCAGCTTTGTCAGCAGCTTTTCGCTGGCGGCATTAATTGCCGAAACGCGCAGCGCCGGCGGCGCATCGGCGGCCAGCGGTCGCGGCTCTGCTTTCTCCAGCACTGCGACGCGCAGGCCGCTACCCTGTAGACCGCAGGCTACCGCCAGCCCCACCATTCCACCGCCAACAATGGCAACATCAACACTTTGCACGTTCTACTCCTTAACGGGGAACCCAACCGAGGGTACGCTGCGCCAGCGCATCGCGCGCCGGGGTAAATAATTCCATCGCCATCAGACCGACGTTGCGCCCCGCCACCAGCGGCGCCCAACGGTTGGCAAACAGATGCACCAGCCCATCGGTCACGCCGATGGTGGCGGCTTTATCCCCTGCCCTGCGCGCCTGATAGCGGCACAGCAGTGGATAATGACCGACATCTTCGCCGCTGAGATGGGCGTCAGCGAGTAATTCCGCCAGGCTCATCACATCGCGCAGGCCGAGATTAAAGCCCTGCCCGGCGATCGGGTGCAGCGTCTGCGCCGCGTTGCCGACCAGCGCCAGGCGGTGCGACACCGCGCGGCTGGCGGTGGTGAGGGCCAGCGGATAGACGCTGCGCTTCCCGGCGTGGGTAATACGCCCCAGCCGCCAGCCGAACGCCTGCTGCAGCTCCTGACAAAAGCGTTCGTCAGACCAGCTCTGCACCTCATCGCGGCGCGACTGCGGATGACACCACACCAGCGAGCAGCGCCCTTGCGACATCGGCAGCATCGCCAGCGGGCCATGCTCGGTAAAGCGCTCGAAGGCGCGACCTTCGTGGGGCAACGCGGTGCTGACGTTAGCAATGATCGCTATCTGCTCATACGGCTGCTGCTGCCAGCTGATGCCGCAGCGGGCGCCCAGTGCCGAACGGGAACCGTCCGCCGCCACCAGCAGCTTACCGTTAATGATTTCGCCGCCCTCAAGCGTAAGGCTGACGCTCTCCTGGCTGCGACTGACCGCTTCCACTTTCGCCGGACAGTGCAGCGTGACGCCTGGCGCCTCGCGCAACAGACCAAACAGCCGCTGGCCGACATCGTGGAGTTCAACCACCTGGCCCAGCGCCGACAGGCCATAATCCGCGGCCGCCAGATTCACAAACCCGGCATGACCGCGGTCGCTGACGTGTACTCGCTGGATGGGCGTCGCGCGTTCGGCGAGGCGTTGCCAGATACCGATACGCGCCAGCTGCTGGCAGGTGCCCGCAGCCAGGGCGATCGCCCGGTCGTCAAAGCCAGGGTGGCGTGAAGAATGCGGATCCTGCGCTTCAATGAGGTGGACCGGCAGCGCGCCGCCAGTCAAACGGGAGATGGCCAGCGCGAGCGTCGCGCCGGTCATCCCGCCCCCGACGATCAGCACGCTCATGACTGGCGCGCCGCCGCCATCAGCGCCTCGATCTCATCCGCCTTCTTCACCACGCCGGCGGTGAGATTTTCGTTACCGTCTTCGGTAATCACGATGTCATCTTCAATACGGATGCCGATGCCGCGATACTGCGCCGGCACGTCGGCATCGGTGGCGATATACAGTCCCGGCTCGACGGTCAGCACCATTCCCGGCTCCAGGACGCGCGAACGGTCGGTGTCGTAATTACCGACATCGTGCACATCCAGACCCAGCCAGTGGCTCAGGCCATGCATAAAGTACGGGCGGTGGGCGTTGTTGGCGATAAGCTCGTCAATCTCGCCTTTCAGGATCCCCAGCCGCACCAGGCCGGTAATCATAATGCGCACCACTTCCTGGTTGACCTGACAGATCGAGGTGCCCGGCCGATAGAGTTTCAGCGCGGTCTCCAGCGATTCGAGCACAATGTCGTAGATCTCGCGCTGCGGCTGGGTAAATTTACCGTTTACCGGGAAGGTGCGGGTAATGTCCCCGGCATAGCCGCGATACTCGCAGCCGGCGTCAATCAGGACTAAATCGCCGTCGCGCAGTTCAGATTCGTTTTCGGTGTAGTGCAGAATACAGCCGTTTTCGCCGCCGCCAACGATGGTGTTATAGGAGGGGAAACGTGCCCCGTGGCGGTTGAATTCATGGAGAATTTCACCTTCCAGCTGATATTCGAACATGCCAGGGCGGCATTTTTCCATCGCCCGGGTATGGGCCAGCGCGGTGATCTCCCCGGCGCGGCGCATCACGGCAAGCTCTTCCGCGGATTTAAACAGGCGCATCTCATGCACAATGGGCCGCCAGTCGATAACCGAGTTCGGCGCCTGCAGATTCTGGCGCGAGCCTTTGCGCAGTTTTTCGAGGGCGTTGAACACAATCTCATCGGCATAGGCATATTCACCCTGGGCGAAGTAGATCGCGTCCAGACCGTTGAGCAGCTGATACAGCTGCTGGTTGATTTCGCTGAACGCCAGCGCCCGGTCGACGCCAAGCTTCGCCGGCGCGGCCTCCTGGCCCAGACGGCGTCCAAACCAGATCTCAGCGGTCAGATCGCGAACCCGGTTGAACAGCACGCTATGGTTGTGGGTTTCATCGCTTTTAATCAACACCAGCAGCGCTTCCGGTTCGTTAAAGCCGGTGAAGTACCAGAAATCGCTGTTCTGCCGGTAGGGATATTCCGAATCTGCACTGCGCACCGCTTCCGGTGCGGCGAAAATCAGCGCCGCGCTGCCTGGCTGCATCTGCGCCAACAGCGTCTGGCGACGCGATAGAAATTCCTGCTGAGTCATGACGCCCCCTGAACGAATTTTAGTTAGTGTAATGTCGGTTTGCGGACTTCCGGTGCGGTTGGCTGCTGACGGGCAAAGGTGTCGTGGCACAGCAGTGCGGCAACGCGGACATACTCGATAATCTCCTCCAGAGACATCTCCAGCTCTTCCTGATCTTCGTCTTCATCGTAGCCCAGCTGGGCAATATTACGCAGATCGTCAATCGCTTCCCCGGTTTCATCCTTCACTTTATCCAGCTTCGGCTGGCTAACGCCAAGACCAAGCAGGAAGTGGTTGACCCAACCGGCGAGGGCGTCGGCACGGTCAAAGACGCTCACCGCATCGCCTTCCGGCAGATACAGTTGAAAGAGGAAACCGTCGTCATCCAGTGAATCGCTGATGGCGGAATGCATGTTACGCAGCGCCTGAGCCAGTTCATGGCCAAAGGCGAGACCTTCGTTGGTCAGGTCGTGCACCAGCGGCTGCCAGCTGCTGTCCGTGTTGCCGCCGCACAGCAATCCGCTGATCAAACCGTGCATTTCGGCCGGGGTGAGACCTACCCCTTGTTGGTTCAGTAACTGGTCTACATCGTTGTAACCAGGCATTTCGTTCTGTATAGACATGCGCATTCGTCATCGTTGGGAGGAATATTCATGGTATGCTACCACTTTGGACCCTGGTGAACCAGAATAGGGCTTGTATCTTCGCACCAGGGTAGCTATAGTGTCGCCCCTTCGCAGACCCGGGCCAGGGTGTGAAGGCAGCGCAGTCAATCAGCAGGAAGGTGGCATGTCTGCACAACCCGTAGATCTCCAAATTTTCGGCCGTTCACTGCGAGTGAATTGCCCGCCTGAACAAAGGGATGCCCTGAATCAGGCAGCTGAAGACCTTAATCAGCGGTTGCAAGATTTAAAAGAACGCACTAGAGTCACAAATACTGAGCAGCTGGTCTTCATCGCGGCGTTGAACATCAGCTATGAGTTGACTCAGGAAAAAGCGAAGACCCGCGACTACGCTTCCAGCATGGAGCAGCGCATTCGCATGCTTCAGCAGACCATCGAACAAGCATTGCTTGAGCAAGGTCGCATAAGCGAAAAGCCAGGGTCGAAGTTTGAATAACACTTTGCAGTTAACTGTGTTAGAGTAATCGCAAGAACAAAATTTCTCTGAGATGTTTGCAAGCGGGCCAGTCCCCTGAGCCGATATTTCATACCACAAGAATGTGGCGCTCCACGGTTGGTGAGCATGCTCGGTTCGTCCGAGAAGCCTTAAAACCGTGACGACACATTCACCTTGAACCAAGGGTTCAAGGGTTACAGCCTGCGGCGGCATCTCGGAGATTCCCTTCTTTACTTCGCATCATCCCCCATACGTGTTTTCGGCTGAAGCCGCCCTGTATTACACTTGCTCCTATTGTTTCGCCAGCCCGTAACGAGACCTGCATGACTATACAGCCCGATACCCTGCTCTCCCGTCAGCATATTCGCCAGCAGATCCGCGATCGTCGACGCGCACTCAGCCCGGAGCAACAGCGCCTGTTTGCCCAACAGGCCGCCGAGCGGATGATGGCCTGGCCGCCTATAGTTCTCGCTCACAACGTGGCGCTGTTTCTCTCCTTTGACGGCGAGCTGGACACCCAGCCGCTGATCGACCAGCTCTGGCGCGCCGGCAAGCGGGTATATCTCCCGGTGCTGCATCCCTTTAGCCCCGGCAATCTGCTGTTTTTACACTACCATCCGCAGAGCCAACTGATCGTGAATCGCCTGAAGATCCGCGAACCGAAGCTCGATGTGCGGGATGTGCTGCCGCTGGCTGAACTCGATGTGCTGGTGACCCCGCTGGTGGCCTTCGATGTCAGTGGCCAACGGCTGGGAATGGGCGGCGGTTTTTACGACCGGACGCTGCAAAACTGGCAGCAGTATCGCCTGCAGCCGGTGGGCTACGCGCACGACTGCCAGCAGGTGGATAGCCTGCCGAGCGAAGAGTGGGATATCCCGCTGCCGGCGGTCATCACCCCGGGAAAAACCTGGTGTTGGTAGGTACGCGGGGACGAGAAATTCAGCCTGGAAAGTATTAACAAAAAAACGGGCAGGTACGCGACCTGCCCGAGAGGCAAAAATGATTAGAACAGCAGACGGGCGCGGATAGTCCCCGGGATCGCTTTCATTGCCTGCAGCGCCTGCTGGGCAACATCTTCTTCCGCTTCAATATCAATCACCACGTAGCCCATCTGCGGCGACGTTTGCAGATACTGGGCGGCAATGTTGATGCTCTGCGCGGCGAAGATTTGGTTGATTGCGGTCAGGACGCCCGGCCGGTTCTCATGGATATGCAGCAGACGGCGGCCGCCGTGCAGCGGTAGAGAAACTTCCGGGAAGTTAACTGCCGACAGGGTTGACCCGTTGTCAGAGTATTTCGCCAGCTTGCCAGCTACTTCCAGACCGATGTTCTCCTGCGCTTCCTGAGTGGAGCCACCGATATGCGGTGTGAGGATCACGTTATCAAACTCGCACAGCGGCGAAGTGAAGGGGTCGCTGTTGGTCGCAGGTTCAGTCGGGAAGACGTCGATAGCCGCCCCGGCCAGATGCTTACTGGCCAGCGCATCGCATAGCGCCGGAATGTCCACCACGGTACCGCGGGAGGCGTTGATCAGCAGCGCGCCCGGCTTCATCAGCGCCAGTTCTTCCGCACCCATCATATTTTTGGTAGAGGCGTTTTCCGGCACGTGCAGGCTGACCACATCGCTCATGTTCAGCAGGTCGGAGAGATGCTGTACCTGAGTGGCGTTGCCGAGCGGCAGTTTGTTTTCAATATCATAGAAGAAGACGTGCATTCCCAGCGATTCCGCCAGAATGCCAAGCTGGGTACCGATGTGGCCGTAACCGATGATGCCCAGCTTTTTACCACGCGCTTCGAAGCTGCCGACCGCCTGCTTGTTCCACACCCCGCGGTGCGCTTTGGCGTTGGCTTCCGGCACGCCGCGCAGCATCAGCAGCAGTTCGCCGATCACCAACTCGGCCACCGAGCGGGTGTTAGAGAACGGCGCGTTAAACACCGGAATACCGCGCTTCGCAGCGGCGTTCAGATCGACCTGGTTGGTCCCGATGCAGAAGCAACCGACGGCAACCAGTTTTTCCGCTGCGGCGAAAATCTCTTCAGTCAGATGGGTACGGGAACGCAGGCCGATGAAATGGGCATCACGGATCGACGCTTTCAGCTGTTCTGAATCCAGCGCGCCTTTATGAAATTCAATGTTGGTGTAACCCGCTGCGCGAAGGCTATCGATTGCCTTTTGATGCACACCTTCAACCAGCAGAAATTTAATCTTGTCTTTTTCCAGTGATACCTTAGCCATTTCCCCGTCCTGTTTTGTCTTAACTGATGTCGTGCTGAACGAAAGTTCGTCTCAGCAACATATCAAAAAAAACTATCGCGGCAATATGAACGTTTGCGTCGCCGTCCTGAAGAAATGTCATCCAGAGGGAAATCGCAGGACAAAACACCAGAAAGAGAAGAAATGCTAGCGTGTAAATCAGAATGGTTGCATAAATGTGACAGAAGTCACCAAATTGCACCTGGTGAAAAAATATTTGCGAGGGAGCCGGTCGGCTCCCTGCGGACAGACTATTTTACGATGGTCTTCACGCCGTCGGCAGTGCCAATCAGCGCCACGTCGGCGCCACGGTTGGCGAACAGCCCCACGGTGACGACGCCAGGAATACCGTTGATCGCGTTTTCCAGCGCGATCGCATCAAGAATTTCCAGGCCGTGCACGTCAAGGATCACGTTGCCGTTATCGGTCACCACGCCCTGACGGTACTCTGGACGGCCGCCCAGCTTGACCAGCTGACGCGCCACGGCGCTGCGCGCCATCGGAATGACTTCCACCGGCAGCGGGAACTTGCCCAGAATATCGACCTGCTTGGAGGCGTCGGCGATGCAGATAAATTTATCCGCGACCGAGGCGATGATCTTTTCACGGGTCAGCGCCGCGCCGCCGCCTTTGATCATCTGCATATGGCCGTTGATCTCATCCGCGCCGTCAACATAGATCCCCAGGCGATCGACGCTGTTAAGATCGAAGACGGTGATCCCGAGGCTTTTCAGCTTCTCGGTGGAGGCGTCGGAGCTGGAAACCGCCCCTTCGATCTGCCCCTTCATGGTGCCCAGCGCGTCAATAAAATGGGCCGCCGTCGAGCCGGTGCCAACGCCGACAATAGTCCCTGGCTGTACATATTGCAGTGCTGCCCAACCTACCGCTTTTTTCAGTTCATCCTGCGTCATAATTCTGGTCCGAGATGTGAATGCCTGTGGCGCATTATAGAACATCGATAGTGGAAATGTCCCTGCGATGCAGATCACACAACTGAACAGACCAATTTCGTCTGTATCAAATAAAAATTTATGTCATAGTGCGAGATAACGATTAGTTATGGGGGCACGCCAGAATAATGAAACGACCGGACTACAGGACACTACAAGCGCTGGATGCGGTGATTAGGGAACGAGGATTTGAGCGCGCCGCGCAGAAGCTATGTATTACCCAGTCCGCCGTCTCACAGCGTATTAAGCAGCTGGAAAATATGTTCGGCCAGCCGCTGCTGGTACGTACCGTGCCGCCGCGCCCCACCGAGCAAGGACAGAAACTGCTGGCTCTGTTGCGCCAGGTTGAACTGCTGGAGGAAGAGTGGCTGGGCGATGAACAAACCGGCTCGACGCCGCTGCTGCTGTCGCTGGCGGTGAACGCCGACAGTCTGGCGACCTGGCTGCTGCCGGCGCTGGCCAACGTTCTGTCAGACTCCCCTATTCGTCTCAACCTGCAGGTGGAAGATGAAACCCGCACCCAGGAGCGCCTGCGCCGTGGCGAAGTAGTGGGCGCAGTGAGTATCCAGCCGCAGGCGCTGCCAAGCTGCCTGGTGGATCAGCTGGGGGCGCTCGATTACCTGTTTGTCGCATCAAAAGAGTTTGCGCAACGCTATTTCCCGAATGGCGTGACGCGTTCGGCGCTGCTTAAGGCGCCGGTCGTCGCCTTCGACCATCTGGACGATATGCATCAGGCGTTCCTGCAGCAAAACTTCGACCTGCCGCCGGGCAGCGTCCCCTGCCACATCGTCAACTCGTCGGAAGCTTTCGTGCAGCTGGCGCGCCAGGGCACCACCTGCTGTATGATCCCGCATCTGCAGATCGAAAAAGAGCTCAACAGCGGCGAACTTATCGATCTCACCCCGGGCCTGTTCCAGCGCCGCATGCTCTACTGGCACCGCTTCGCCCCGGAAAGCCGCATGATGCGCCGGGTGACCGATGCGCTCATTGACTACGGACACAAGGTGCTGCGTCAGGATTAAACCGCGGGCATAAAAAAGCCACTTCGCTGAAGTGGCTTTTTTGTTTCTATCGCTTACTGGGCCGGTTTCGGCGTTTCCGCCGGTTTCGCCGGGGTGGCTGGAGCAGCGGCTTGCGCCGGCTGCAGCTCAAAGACTACATCGACCTGGTCGTCAAACTGGATAGTCGCCTGCTCGTAGGTTTCCTGGGCAGAAACCGGCGCAGCGTCAGCGGCCTTCATCATGCGAACCATCGGGCTCGGCTGATAGTTGGAGACATGGTAGCGCACGCTGTACACCGGACCCAGCTTGCTGTGGAAGCCTGCGGCCAGCTCCTGCGCCTGATGCACGGCGTCGTCGATCGCCGCTTTACGCGCTTTATCTTTGTAGGCATCCGGTTGCGCAACGCCCAGCGAGACGGAGCGAATTTCGTTGAGACCCGCTTTCAGGGCGCCATCCAGCAGACCGTTGAGTTTATCCAGCTGGCGCAAGGTCACTTCCACTGTGCGCACCGCGCGATAGCCTTTCAGAATGCTTTTCCCGTTCTGATAGTCGTAATCTGGTTGGGTACGCAGATTCGCCGAGTTGATGTCCTTTTTAGCAATACCGCTCTTTTCGAGGAAAGAAAGATATTGCGCAACGCGATCGTCAGCCTGTTTTTTTGCCGACGCGGCGTCTTTTGCCGACACGTTCACTTCGATCGCCAGGGTGGCGATGTCCGGAACCGCGGCAACGCTTGCTGTGCCTGAAGTCACAATGTGCGGGCCATCCGGCAATTCGCTGGCCTGTGCCGCCATCGTGGTCAATCCGAGTGTTGCCGCCAGGGCTAAGACTTTTAACTTCACTGTCGTTTCTCCATGTTACTTAAATCGCCCTTACGGGACGCATGCCAGCAAGCTTAGCGCGTACAGCAGGAAAGTCCATCGGACAACGCTTAGTTAAGCAACGCCTGGATATGGCTGACGCCTTCTCTTGCCAGCTGAAACGCAATAAACCACATGACGGCGCCGACCACAATATTGATGATCCGCTGGGCTCTGGCGGTAAGCAGTCGCGGCGCCAGCCAGGCGGCTAACAGCGCCAGGCCAAAGAACCACAGGAAAGAGGCGCTAATGGTCCCTAGCGCAAACCAGCGCTTCGGCTCCACCGCCAGCTGACCTCCCAGGCTGCCTAACACCACAAAGGTGTCCAGATAAACGTGCGGATTAAGCCAGGTCACCGCCAGCATGGTGATAATGATTTTCCAGCGCCCCTGCTGCATTACCTCTGCATTGGCGAGTTCAAGACTCTGACTGAACGCCGTTTTCAATGCGCCGAAGCCATACCACAGCAAAAAGGCCACGCCGCCCCAGGTCACTAGCGCCAGCAGCCACGGGGATTGCATCAGCAGTGCGCTACCGCCGAAAATGCCAGCGCAGATTAACAGCAAGTCGCTGACCGCGCATAGCAGGGCAATCATCAGATGATACTGACGACGGATCCCCTGATTCATCACAAAGGCATTTTGTGGGCCAAGCGGCAATATCATAGCCGCTCCCAGGGCAAGCCCCTGAAAGTAATAAGTAAACATAAGGATTTATCCGCTGAGTTCGAGAGTGGCGCTGACTATAGCGCGAATGAATTATTAGCGGAAATTGAAAGAATTAATCATTAATTAGAACAACTAATGATGAGCTATTGAAAAAGGCCGGCATGGCCGGCCTGAGTTATTGAGAGGCGCTTTACTCTGCTTTTTCCGGCAGGCGCACCACATGAACATCCATCTGCGGGTAAGGGAAGCTGATGCCATTGGCGTCAAATTCACGCTTGATACGCTCGAGGATATCCCAGTAGACGTTTTGCAGATCGCTGCTTTTGCTCCACACGCGCACCACGAAGTTCACCGACGAGGCGCCGAGTTCGTTCAGACGAACGGTCATTTCCCGATCGCGCAGAATTCGATCGTCAGATTCGATAATCGAGGTCAGCAGCTGCTTTACCTTGTCGATATCAGCATCGTAAGCGACGCCGATAATAAACTCATTGCGACGCGCCGGTTCCCGGGAGAAGTTAATGATATTGCCGGCGATGATTTTCCCGTTCGGGACCACCACTACCTTACCGTCCGCGGTACGCAGGGTGGTGGAGAAAATCTGCACGTTCAACACCGTACCTGCCACGCCGCCAAGGTCGACATACTCGCCAGCGCGGAACGGGCGGAACATCACCAGCAGTACGCCTGCGGCAAGGTTCGACAGCGATCCCTGCAGTGCCAGACCGACGGCTAAACCCGCGGCGCCCAGCACAGCAATGACCGAGGCGGTCTGCACGCCTACCCGCCCCAGGGCGGCAATCAGCGTAAAGGCGATAACCGCATAGCGCACCAGCGCAGAGAGAAAATCGGCCACGGTAGCGTCAATTTTACGCGCCAGCATCAGGCGGTTGACGGTATTAGAGACGACGCGCGCCACGATCATCCCGACGATCAGGATAGCGATAGCCGCGACGATGTTGACGGCATAGCTCAGCAGCAGCTCCTGGTTGCGTGCCAGCCACGTCCCGGCGTGGTTGATGCTATCGACAACGTTCAAATCTTCCATTTAACATTCCTTATGAATCCCCT
>NZ_JAZARW010000001.1:3671795-3675629 GCF_036233805.1 Klebsiella sp. EMBS2024
GAAGTAAATAACTCAGCCTGCGACAGGGCAGTCAGGTTATAGGGTAAACAATAAGTGCACGTTTTGCCAAATGGATCACAGTTTTCTGCCACGCTATCCTGTTGTTAAGATAATAAAAAAGCCCGCATTGCTGCGGGCTTCCGGGTAAGAAACAGATTTTTCTTACAGAACGTCGATCGCGTTCAGCTCTTTAAATGCCTGCTCCAGACGAGTCACCATGGAAGTCTGGGCAGCACGCAGCCATACGCGCGGGTCGTAGTATTTCTTGTTCGGCTGATCTTCGCCTTTCGGGTTGCCCAGCTGGCCCTGCAGGTAAGCTTCGTTCGCTTTGTAATACTGCAGGATACCGTCCCAGGTTGCCCATTGGGTGTCGGTATCAATGTTCATTTTCACCACGCCGTAGCTGACGGAGTCTTTAATTTCCTGAGCGGAAGAACCGGAACCGCCGTGGAACACGAAGTTCAGGCTGTTGTGCGGCAGGTTGTGTTTCTTGGAAACATATTCCTGAGAGTCGCGCAGGATGGTCGGGGTCAGAACTACGTTACCTGGTTTGTACACGCCGTGTACGTTACCGAAGGAAGCGGCGATGGTGAAGCGCGGGCTGATTTTGCTCAGCTCGGTGTAGGCGTAATCCACGTCTTCCGGCTGGGTGTACAGGGCGGAAGCGTCCATGTGGCTGTTATCCACGCCGTCTTCTTCACCGCCGGTGCAGCCCAGTTCGATTTCCAGGGTCATGCCCATTTTGGCCATGCGCGCCAGGTACTTAGAGCAGATCTCGATGTTTTCGTGCAGGGACTCTTCAGACAGGTCGATCATGTGGGAAGAGAACAGCGGTTTGCCAGTAGCGGCGAAGTGTTTTTCACCGGCGTCCAGCAGGCCGTCGATCCACGGCAGCAGTTTCTTCGCGCAGTGGTCAGTGTGCAGGATAACCGGCACGCCGTAGTGTTCAGCCATCTGGTGCACGTGGTGGGCGCCAGAGATAGCGCCGAGGATAGCAGCACCCTGAGGAACGTCAGTTTTCACGCCTTTACCTGCGATGAACGCTGCGCCGCCGTTAGAGAACTGAACGATAACCGGAGAGCGAACTTTCGCTGCAGCTTCCAGAACGGCGTTGATGGAATCAGTACCTACGCAGTTTACCGCCGGCAGTGCAAAGTTGTTTTCTTTCGCTACCTGGAACACTTTCTGAACGTCGTCGCCAGTGATGACGCCCGGTTTTACGAAATCAAAAATTTTAGACATGTTACTTAGTCCTGTATCTGTATCTTCGACCGTTGAAGAAGGTTCGCGAGCCCTTAAGCGCGCTGAAAAACAGGCGGGTTTCCCCGCCTGAACTGAATTACTGCTTAGCGCGCTCTTCGAGCATCGCTACTGCCGGCAGGACTTTGCCTTCGACGAATTCAAGGAATGCGCCGCCGCCAGTGGAGATGTAGGAAATTTTGTCAGCGATGCCGAACAGGTCGATCGCTGCCAGGGTGTCACCGCCGCCGGCGATGGAGAAACCTTCGCTGTCCGCGATAGCGTTAGCCACGATTTCAGTCCCTTTACGGAAGTTAGGGAATTCGAATACGCCAACCGGGCCGTTCCACAGGATGGTTTTGGCGTTCTTCAGGATTTCAGCCAGTTTCTGTGCGGAAACGTCGCCAAGGTCCAGAATCTGCTCGTCATCTTTGATGTCGTTAACAGATTTCAGGGTTGCCGTTGCGGTTTCGGAGAACTCGGTCGCTACGCGAACGTCGGTCGGAACCGGGATATCGCAGGTGCCCAGCAGGCGCTTGGCTTCATCAACCAGATCTGCTTCGTACAGGGATTTACCGACGTTGTGGCCCTGAGCGGCAACGAAGGTGTTAGCGATACCGCCGCCCACGATCAGCTGGTCAGCGATTTTAGACAGGGAATCCAGAACGGTCAGTTTGGTGGACACTTTAGAACCACCAACGATAGCGACCATCGGACGAGCTGGCTCTTTCAGCGCTTTACCCAGCGCGTCCAGTTCAGCGGCCAGCAGCGGGCCTGCGCACGCCACGTCAGCAAATTTGCCGATGCCGTGGGTGGAAGCCTGCGCGCGGTGCGCAGTACCGAAAGCGTCCATCACGAACACGTCGCACAGCGCAGCGTATTTCTTAGACAGTTCTTCGTCGTCTTTTTTCTCGCCTTTGTTGAAGCGAACGTTTTCCAGCACCACCAGTTCACCGGCAGCCACTTCCACGCCGTCCAGGTAGTCTTTAACCAGGCGTACCGGGTTGGACAGTTTGTCTTTCAGGTAATTAACAACCGGCAGCAGAGAGAATTCTTCGTTGTACTCGCCTTCGGTCGGACGACCCAGGTGAGAAGTAACCATGACTTTCGCGCCCTGCTTCAGCGCCAGTTCAATGGTCGGCAGAGATGCACGGATACGTGCGTCGCTGGTTACTTTCCCGTCTTTAACTGGTACGTTCAGATCCGCACGGATAAAAACGCGTTTACCAGCCAGATCCAGATCGGTCATCTTAATTACAGACATGGTGAATCCTCTCGTTGATTCATAAAGTTTTGTCGACGTTTACGCGTCGAACCTGAAACCAATAGTCGCCATCGCTAACGTCGTGTCGAGCATTCGGTTAGCAAAGCCCCATTCGTTATCGCACCAGACCAGCGTTTTGATCAGATGCGCGCCACTGACCCGGGTTTGCGTACCATCGACGATGGCGCTGTGCGGATCGTGGTTAAAATCTGTCGAGACCAACGGTAATTCCGTATAGTCAACTATACCATGAAATGCACCTTGTGCTGCTTTTTGCAGCAACTGGTTGACTTCACATGCTTTTACCGGTTTTTTCACCGTCACGCTCAGGTCAATTGCCGTCACGTTAATCGTCGGCACCCGCACGGCAATCGCTTCAAAACGGTCGTTAAATTGCGGAAAAATACGGGTGATCCCTGCCGCCAGTTTGGTATCCACCGGAATGATCGACTGGCTGGCCGCGCGGGTACGCCGCAGATCCGGATGATAAGCGTCAATCACCTGCTGGTCATGCATCGCCGAGTGAATGGTGGTGACGGTGCCGGACTCAATGCCATAGGCGTCATCGAGCAGTTTAATGATCGGAATAATGCAGTTGGTGGTGCAGGAGGCGTTGGAGACAATGCGATGCCCGGCGCGAAGTTCATCCTGATTTACGCCGTACACCACCGTCGCGTCGAGGTCGTTGCCGCCGGGGTGGGAAAAGAGCACTTTTTTCGCCCCCGCCTGAAGATGGGCTTCACCGTGTTCACGGCTCCCGTATACGCCGGTACAGTCAAGCACGACGTCCACCGCCAGTTCGCGCCAGGGCAGCGCCGCAATGGTCGGCTCATGCAGCAGACGGATGGCATCGTCGCCAACAAACAGCTGCTCGCGCTCCTGACGGACATCCCAGGCGAAACGGCCATGGCTGGTGTCATATTTCAATAAATGCGCGATGCCCGCGGCATCCGCCAGCTCATTGATTGCCACCACGGTGATTTCCGCACGACGCCCGGATTCATATAGAGCACGAACCACGTTGCGTCCAATGCGACCGAAGCCATTAATCGCGATGCGAATGGTCATAGATCTCCTGCAAGGCTGTCCCTGTTATGAGGTGGCTGACAGAGTAATCCAGCAACGCTCTGAGGGGAACCTTACCAGCTGCAAACTGCGGCTGATTGATTAATTGTCGAACATTTAAACGACTGAAACGCTTCAGCTAGAATAAGCGAAATGAGGAATAAAAGGAATGTTTGTCCAGCGCAATAAACCAGCTATATGACTCACATCACATTTTCTCTGGAATAATTTACAACCGTATTACATGGTTCAGGAATAGCAGATAC
>NZ_JAZARW010000001.1:3675635-3678798 GCF_036233805.1 Klebsiella sp. EMBS2024
GCCGGGTGGCGAGATAAAAGCAAAACGGTAACCCAGGGGTTACCGTTTTGGTGTTTGCACCCTCTCCTGTGGGAGAGGGTTGGGGTGAGGGCATCAGCCCGCACCGTACCAGCGATTACAGCAGCGCTTTCGCTTTAGCGACCACGTTATCAACGGTGAAGCCGAACTCCTCGAACAGCTGCTCAGCCGGCGCAGACTCACCGAAGGTGGTCATGCCAACAATGGCGCCGTTCAGGCCAACGTATTTGAACCAGTAGTCAGCGATACCCGCTTCCACGGCAACGCGCGCGGTCACGGCTTTCGGCAGTACGGATTCGCGATAAGCCGCATCCTGCTTGTCGAACGCGTCGGTGGACGGCATGGAAACCACGCGCGCCTTCACGCCTTCGGCAGTCAGTTTGTCCCATGCGGCAACCGCCAGCTCCACTTCTGAACCGGTGGCGATGAAGATCAGCTCCGGCTGNNNGCCGGCGCAATCTTTCAGCACATAACCGCCGCGGGCCACGTTCGCCAGCTGCTCTGCGGTACGCTCCTGCTGCGCCAGGTTCTGACGGGAGAGGATCAGCGCGGTCGGGCCGTCCTGACGCTCCACGCCATATTTCCACGCAATCGCGGATTCAACCTGGTCACACGGACGCCAGGTGGACATGTTCGGGGTCACGCGCAGGGAAGCCACCTGCTCTACCGGCTGGTGAGTCGGGCCGTCTTCGCCCAGACCGATCGAGTCGTGGGTGTAGACCATCACCTGACGCTGTTTCATCAGCGCGGCCATACGTACCGCGTTACGCGCGTATTCCACGAACATCAGGAAGGTGGAGGTGTACGGCAGGAAGCCGCCGTGCAGCGCGATACCGTTGGCGATAGCGGTCATACCGAACTCGCGCACGCCGTAGTGGATGTAGTTCCCGGCAGCGTCTTCGTTGATCGGCTTAGAGCCGGACCACAGGGTCAGGTTGGACGGCGCGAGATCTGCGGAGCCGCCGAGGAATTCCGGCAGCAGCGGGCCGAAGGCTTCGATGGCGTTCTGCGAGGCTTTACGGCTGGCGATTTTCGCCGGGTTGGCCTGCAGCTTCGCGATGAACTCGTTAGCTTTCGCGTCGAAGTCAGACGGCATCTCGCCTTTCATACGGCGGGTGAATTCGGCTGCTTCCTGCGGGAAGGCTTTGGCGTAAGCCGCAAACTTCTCGTTCCATGCGGCTTCTTTCGCCTGGCCGGCTTCTTTGGCATCCCACTGGGCATAGATGTCAGACGGGATGTCAAACGGCGCGTGTTTCCAGCCCAGCGCTTCGCGGGTCAGGGCGATTTCGGCGTCGCCCAGCGGCGCGCCGTGGGAGTCGTGGGTACCGGCTTTGTTCGGCGAACCGAAACCGATGATGGTTTTACACATCAGCAGGGACGGTTTGTCGGTGACCGCCCGCGCTTCTTCTACCGCGCGTTTGATGGCGTCAGCGTCGTGACCGTCCACGCCGCGCACCACGTGCCAGCCGTAGGCTTCAAAGCGTTTCGCGGTGTCATCGGTGAACCAGCCTTCAACGTGGCCGTCGATAGAGATGCCGTTGTCATCATAGAACGCCACCAGTTTACCCAGTTTCAGGGTACCGGCCAGGGAGCACACTTCGTGAGAAATGCCTTCCATCATGCAGCCGTCGCCCATGAAGGCGTAGGTGTAGTGGTCGACGATATCGTGTCCCGGACGGTTGAACTGCGCCGCCAGGGTTTTCTCGGCGATAGCCATCCCGACCGCGTTAGCGATACCCTGGCCCAGCGGACCGGTGGTGGTTTCCACGCCTGCGGTGTAGCCGACTTCCGGGTGACCCGGGGTTTTGGAGTGCAGCTGGCGGAAGTTTTTCAGCTCTTCAATCGGCAGATCGTAGCCAGTGAGGTGCAGCAGGCTGTAAATCAGCATCGAACCATGGCCATTTGACAACACAAAACGGTCACGGTCAGCCCAGGCCGGATTGTTCGGGTTATGGTTCAGGAAATCACGCCACAGCACTTCGGCAATGTCAGCCATACCCATCGGGGCCCCCGGGTGGCCGGATTTGGCTTTCTGTACAGCGTCCATGCTCAGCGCACGAATAGCGTTAGCAAGCTCTTTACGTGAGGACATTTTGACTCCAGTTCGGACTGTTGAAGGCCATGCCCTTAACGACTTGACGAGAGCGCGTTTTGGGCTACGCCGGAAAAAAGTGTGAACAATGTAACCCAAGCGACAAGTCATGTACATGGAGCATCCTTTTGCCCTTTAAGAAATCTCTGGAACAGGTTGTGCTACGCCGGAATCCGCTCGCCCGCATCCTGCGATACTCTTTATAATTTACGCAGAATACGGTTCCCTGCCGTCGCCGTATTTTCGGATAAACAACCATAAGATTGTGGAAGATAAAAATGAAAATTCGCTCAACCGTACTTGCTCTTGGGATCGCAGCAACCCTCACCGGATGTCAGAACATGGACTCCAACGGTCTGCTCAGCTCAGGCGCCGAAGCCTTCCNGGCATACTCTCTCAGCGACGCGCAGGTGAAAACCTTAAGCGACCAGGCCTGTAAAGAGATGGACGCCAAAGCGAAAATCGCCCCGGCCAACAGTGAATACAGCCAGCGGCTGAACAAAATCGCGGCTGCGCTGGGCGATAACATCAATGGTCAGCCCGTGAACTACAAGGTCTATGAGACCAAGGATGTCAACGCCTTCGCCATGGCCAACGGCTGCATCCGCGTCTACAGCGGGCTGATGGATCTGATGAACGATAATGAAGTCGAGGCGGTGATCGGCCACGAAATGGGCCACGTCGCGCTGGGCCACGTGAAGAAAGGCATGCAGGTCGCCCTGGGTACCAACGCCGTGCGTGCGGCGGCGGCCTCCGCGGGCGGTATCGTCGGTAGCCTGTCGCAGTCTCAGTTGGGCGATCTGGGCGAAAAACTGGTGAACTCGCAGTTCTCCCAGCGTCAGGAATCGGAAGCGGATGACTACTCTTACGACCTGCTGCGTAAGCGCGGTATCAATCCGTCGGGACTGGCCACCAGCTTCGAGAAACTGGCCAAGCTGGAAGCCGGCCGTCAGAGCTCTATGTTTGACGATCACCCGGCATCGGAAGCCCGCGCGCAGCATATTCGCGATCGCATGAAGGCCGACGGCATTAAATAAGCGACAGCGGGAGGCG
>NZ_JAZARW010000001.1:3679216-3679357 GCF_036233805.1 Klebsiella sp. EMBS2024
GCCAGCCAACAATCAAATAGCCAGGGCTTTATTGAAGACAGCCACTTGGAACTCTTTTTACGTAACGCTTATANCAAACGTGATTATCGCGATGGGTTGCCGGATAAAGCCGAATGGGGCCAGGGGATTATCGCCACCTTC
>NZ_JAZARW010000001.1:3694918-3695048 GCF_036233805.1 Klebsiella sp. EMBS2024
TANACCCTAAATAAGTTGCCGGACAAAACGGCTAGCCGTTTTGAACAGCGCTTGCGCTGGCCCCGTAGGGGCGAGGCCCAGGGATAGGCCGAGTTATTGCCAACGCACATGCAGCTTGAAGTATGACGGG
>NZ_JAZARW010000001.1:3695055-3700235 GCF_036233805.1 Klebsiella sp. EMBS2024
TTATTCGCCCTTCTTCGCCGCCTGGATGTACAGCATCTCCAGCGCCAGGGTCGCCGCCGCCAGAGCGGTAATTTCGGACTGATCGTAGGCCGGGGCGACTTCCACCACGTCCATCCCGACGATGTTCAGGTCCTTCAGGCCGCGCACCAGCTTGATCGCGCGGTCGGAGGTCAGCCCGCCGATAACCGGGGTACCGGTGCCTGGCGCAAACGCCGGATCCAGACAGTCGATATCAAAGGTCAGGTACACCGGCATGTCGCCGACGATCTGCTTCACCTGGGCAATCACGTCATCAACGCTGCGGTCGTTAACCTGGCCGGCGTCGAGCACCGTAAAGCCATTGTCTTTGTCGAACTCGGTGCGGATCCCGATCTGTACGGAGTGGTTCGGATCGATAAGCCCTTCGTTCGGCGCGGTATAGAACATGGTGCCGTGGTCGAACTCGCAGCCGTTGGCGTAGGTATCGGTGTGAGCATCGAAGTGCACCAGCGCCATTTTACCAAAGTGCTTGGCATGGGCGCGCAGCAGCGGCAGGGTAACGAAGTGGTCGCCGCCAAAGGAGAGCATACGTTTGCCGGCCGCCAGCAGCTTCTCGGCGTGAGCCTGCAGCTTCTCGCTCATTTCGCGCGCGTCGCCGAAGGCGTAGACCAGATCGCCGCAGTCCACCACGTTCAGGCGCTCGCGCATATCGAAGTTCCACGGGAAACGGTTGTGCTCCCAGGCAAGGTTAGTGGAAACCTGACGGATCGCCGCCGGGCCATGACGGCCGCCCGCGCGCCCGGAGGTCGCCATATCGAACGGCACGCCGGTGATGACCCAGTCCGCATCGCTTTCATACGGCATAAAGTTCATTGGCAAACGCAGAAAGCCAAAGGCATTGGATACCAGGGAGTTATCGTATTGATGACCTAAAGTGCTCATGGATATGACCTCTTTTGACAGTCGTGGAACGTAAAAAATAAGTATAAAAAAACCCCTCCGCGTCGTTAGGCCCGACGAGGAAGGGTTTGATAGATAAATCGCTTATTGGCGTGAATTATCGCCGGTAATGCATACAGGTTCAAGTGAGTATCGCATGCTGCCGGATGACGGCTTCGCCTTATCCGGCCGACATACGCAGGCCCGGTCAGCGCAGCGCCACCGGGCATCAGCGGCTACTCGTCTTCCAGATAAGTATAGCCGTACAGTCCCGCCTCGAACTCCTCGAGGAACTGCTGCTGCAGCGCGTCGTCCAGACCGGTATTTTTCACCTGATCGCGGAACTGGGTCAGCAGCGTGTTCGGATCCAGCTGCACATACTGCAGCATATCCGCCACGGTATCGCCCTCGTCGGACAGCTCAACCTCAACGCTGCCGTCAGGGAAGACGAACACGTCCACCGCCTCGGTATCGCCGAACAGGTTATGCATGTTGCCGAGGATCTCCTGATAGGCGCCAACCATGAAGAAGCCCAGCATCGGCGGGTTCTCCGGGTCGTATTCCGGCATCGGCATGGTGGTGGCGATCCCGTCGCCGTCCACGTAGTGATCGATGGCGCCATCGGAATCGCAGGTGATGTCCAGCAGCACCGCGCGGCGCTCAGGCGACTTGTTCAGCCCTTCCAGCGGCATCACCGGGAACAGCTGATCGATCCCCCAGGCATCCGGCATCGACTGGAACAACGAGAAGTTGACGTAGATTTTATCCGCCATTCGCTCCTGCAGCTCATCGATGATGGGACGATGGGCGCGGTTGCTCGGGTCGAGCTGCTTCTGCACCTCATGGCACATGTTCAGATACAGCTGTTCCGCCCACGCGCGCTCCTGCAGGTTGAAGGTGCCTGAGGAGTAGCCGATGTGGATATCGTGCAGGTCCATCTGGCTGTCGTGCAGCCATTCGCGCAGCGAGCGGCGGTTGCCGGTCTCGTGCATCTCCAGCCAGGTTTCCCACATGCTCTGCAGCGGACGCGCAGCGTCTTCCGCCGGCGGGGTCGCCTCGGTGTATTCGTTACGCTCCACGCCGATGATGTTGGAAACCAGCACGGTATGGTGCGCAGTCACCGCGCGGCCGGACTCGGTGATCACCGTCGGGTGCGGCAGGCCATTCTCTTCGCAGGCATCGCCGATCGCCCAGATGATATTGTTGGCGTATTCGTTCAGACCGTAGTTCACCGAGCAATCGGACTGCGAGCGGGTCCCTTCATAGTCCACGCCCAGGCCGCCGCCGACGTCGAAGCACTGAATGTTGACGCCCAGCTTATGCAGTTCGACGTAGAAACGCGCCGATTCACGCACGCCGGTGGCGATATCGCGAATGTTAGCCATCTGCGAACCGAGGTGGAAGTGCAGCAGTTGCAGGCTCTCAAGATGGCCTGCCTCGCGCAGAATTTCGACCAGTTGCAGCACCTGGGTCGCTGCGAGGCCGAACTTGGACTTCTCGCCGCCGGAGGACTGCCATTTACCGGAGCCCTGCGAGGCCAGACGCGCACGCACGCCAAGGCGCGGCACCACGTTCAGGCGCTCGGCCTCTTCCAGTACGATAGCGATCTCGGACATCTTCTCAATGACCAGATAGACCTTGTGGCCCATCTTCTCGCCCACCAGCGCCAGACGGATATATTCGCGGTCTTTATAACCATTACAGACGATGACGCTGCGGGTCATCCCGGCGTGCGCCAGCACGGCCATCAGTTCCGCTTTCGAACCGGCTTCCAGGCCCAGCGGCTCGCCGGAATGGATCAGCGATTCAATCACGCGACGGTGCTGGTTAACCTTGATCGGGTAGACGAGGAAGTAATCGCCGTTATAGCCATACGATTCACGCGCGCGTTTGAAGGCGGCGTTGATCGAGCGCAGGCGGTGCTGCAGGATCTGCGGGAAGCAGAACAGCGCCGGCAAGCGCTGCCCTTGCGCTTCACGCGCTTTGACTAATTCCGCGAGGTCAACGCGCGCTTCCGGGACGTCCGGATCCGGGCAAACGCTGATGTGGCCCAGTTCGTTGACGTCATAATAGTTATTGCCCCACCAGGCAATATTATAAGTACGCAGCATCTTGCTGGCTTCCTGGGAGCTCATCGCTACCTCCTGCATGGAACGTAGTACACCGTGTTCGCCTGCTGACGAAGGCGAAACCATAGACATGTCGTCAGACATAGCGAACCTCAATTTTTAATAATAAGTGTAAGACAGTTAACTACTATCGCAGTCCAAAGATGCGATAACAACCCATGAACAGTCCTAAAGCCCAGCACTATCTGCTGGTTTTGCGACTGCGCGACCGGTTTCTTATTCATATCATCGTAAAACACGTAGCCGAACAGAGTATGACAGTCCGGAGAAACCACGAGAAAACTCTTGCCAGGCAAGAGCGCCCTTGTTCAGTTTTCTGACGGCCGACCGGCCCTGGAATCCTGAGAAGCGCCGAGATGGGGTGAACATCGGCTGGTTTGCATGAGAGAGATGCAGGTTGCGGAGTGCTGACGCGCGACAGAACGACGCGACGAATCAAACGAAAAACATTGGTTCATTATCTGGTATCACCTCCACACCGCCCTGCGACAGGGTCGGCGACAAGCCAAAGCTATACATACCGGGCAACAGGCGCTACGCCGCTGCGAGATTCTGTAAATACAGACTGCTTAACCCGGCTGGAAGTGGCACCACAGGGCCATGCCCCGTGCGCTTTTTTAATGAGCCGCGCGCGGCGTTTTATACCGAGAAGCGGGGTAAAAAGCAAAATAAAAATGTGCCTGTTTGCGCGGTTGTCAGGAAATTTTGCCAGGCGGGTTTTCCCATAAATGCGACCGCCATCAAAAAAGGCTGGAAATGGGCTCAAGATTTGACCTAAAATGGCCGTCCAGAAGTTAATCCGTCTATACTGATTAACACTCAGACTGCTCGTGTCGCTACCTGCGCGGCTTTGCGCTGATTATCCACCAAAGCCACATTACACAACAGTATGAGCTATCCGAATCGTCCACAGGTGAAATAAAATATGGCAAAACACCTTTTTACGTCTGAGTCCGTATCAGAAGGGCATCCTGACAAAATTGCTGACCAAATCTCCGATGCCGTGCTGGATGCGATCCTCGAGCAGGATCCGAAAGCGCGTGTCGCATGTGAAACCTATGTCAAAACCGGCATGGTGCTGGTAGGCGGCGAAATCACCACCAGCGCATGGGTTGATATCGAAGAGATCACCCGCAACACCGTCCGCGAAATTGGCTACGTGCATTCCGATATGGGCTTTGACGCCAACTCGTGCGCCGTACTGAGCGCCATTGGTAAACAGTCTCCGGACATTAACCAGGGCGTTGACCGTGCCGATCCGCTGGAACAGGGCGCCGGCGACCAGGGGCTGATGTTTGGCTACGCCACTAACGAAACCGACGTGCTGATGCCGGCGCCGGTGACTTACGCTCACCGTCTGGTGCAGCGTCAGGCTGAAGTGCGTAAAAACGGCACCCTGCCGTGGCTGCGCCCGGATGCGAAAAGCCAGGTGACCTTCCAGTATGACGACGGCAAAATCGTCGGCATCGACGCGGTCGTTCTGTCGACTCAGCACGCGGAAGATATCGATCAGAAATCCCTGGAAGAAGCAGTGATGGAAGAGATCATCAAGCCGATTCTGCCGACCGAATGGCTCAACGCGTCCACCAAATTCTTCATCAACCCGACCGGCCGTTTCGTTATTGGCGGCCCGATGGGCGACTGCGGTCTGACCGGTCGTAAGATCATCGTTGATACCTACGGCGGCATGGCTCGCCACGGCGGCGGCGCGTTCTCTGGTAAAGATCCATCTAAAGTTGACCGTTCCGCAGCCTACGCGGCGCGCTATGTGGCGAAGAACATCGTTGCCGCAGGCCTGGCCGATCGTTGCGAAATTCAGGTTTCCTACGCTATCGGCGTTGCAGAACCGACGTCCATTATGGTGGAAACCTTTGGCACCGAGAAAGTGCCTTCTGAACAGCTGACCCTGCTGGTGCGTGAGTTCTTCGACCTGCGTCCATACGGTCTGATTCAGATGCTGGATCTGCTGCACCCGATCTACAAAGAAACCGCAGCCTACGGTCACTTTGGTCGCGAACATTTCCCATGGGAAAAAACCGACAAAGCGGCGCTGCTGCGGGAAGCGGCCGGTCTGAAATAATCTCCGCGCTTCCTCTCTTCAAGGCCAGCCTCGCGCTGGCCTTTTTATTTACG
>NZ_JAZARW010000001.1:3700243-3711631 GCF_036233805.1 Klebsiella sp. EMBS2024
CCCCTTTTCTGCGCCCCCATTTCAACGCGCGGCCGCCACAAAATGAAAGCGATTACATAGTAAAGACTGTCACCTTCTGCCCAAAGACGCTATCTCCTGTACCCATTTTTCACAATGTTACATATTGTTTCGGTCAACTCTGATTACCGTTTTTCAAAATGTCGTCTATCCTTGTTTATATTGCTGATTTAAAAAGCATTTAATGAATTACGTTTCTTTACCTTTGTGGAAACGATTACACAGCCGTGATTATAGTCACGTTTTTTTACCGACGAGTGTCCTACCCTAACCATCGACAGAATCAATAACTCAACTGGAGGGCGTTATGCCTGACAACAAAAAACAAGGGCGTTCGAACAAGACTATGACGTTCTTCGTCTGTTTCCTCGCCGCGCTGGCTGGCCTGCTGTTCGGCCTTGATATCGGTGTTATTGCGGGTGCCTTACCCTTTATTGCCAATGAGTTCCAGATTTCCGCCCACACCCAGGAGTGGGTGGTCAGCTCCATGATGTTCGGAGCTGCCGTCGGCGCGGTCGGCAGCGGCTGGCTCTCTTTCAAACTGGGCCGGAAAAAGAGCCTGATGATCGGCGCCATCCTCTTCGTCGCCGGTTCGCTGTTCTCTGCCGCCGCGCCAAACGTCGAGATCCTGCTGGTTTCCCGTGTGCTGCTCGGCCTGGCGGTGGGCGTCGCCTCATATACGGCTCCGCTGTATCTGTCGGAAATCGCGCCAGAAAAAATTCGCGGCAGTATGATTTCCATGTACCAGCTGATGATCACCATCGGGATCCTTGGCGCCTATCTCTCTGACACCGCTTTCAGCTACAGCGGCGCATGGCGCTGGATGCTCGGGGTTATCATCATTCCGGCGGTATTGCTGCTGATCGGTGTTATCTTCCTGCCGGACAGCCCGCGCTGGTTCGCCGCCAAACGTCGCTTTGTCGATGCGGAACGCGTGCTGCTGCGCCTGCGCGATACCAGCGCCGAAGCGAAACGCGAGCTCGATGAAATCCGTGAAAGCCTGAAGGTAAAACAGTCCGGCTGGTCGCTGTTTAAAGACAACAGCAACTTCCGCCGCGCGGTGTTCCTCGGCATCCTGCTGCAGGTGATGCAACAGTTCACCGGGATGAACGTCATCATGTACTACGCGCCGAAGATCTTTGAGCTGGCGGGTTATGCCAACACCACTGAGCAAATGTGGGGGACAGTGATCGTCGGTCTGACTAACGTGCTGGCCACCTTTATCGCCATCGGTCTGGTCGACCGCTGGGGCCGTAAACCGACGCTGATCCTTGGCTTTATCGTGATGGCCGCGGGTATGGGCGTCCTGGGTACCATGATGCACATCGGCATTCACTCCTCTACCGCCCAGTACATCGCCGTCCTGATGCTGCTGATGTTCATCGTCGGTTTCGCCATGAGCGCCGGCCCGCTGATTTGGGTACTGTGCTCCGAAATCCAGCCGCTGAAAGGCCGCGACTTCGGTATCACCTGCTCCACAGCGACCAACTGGATTGCCAACATGATTGTCGGCGCCACCTTCCTGACCATGCTCAACTCGCTGGGCAGCGCCAATACCTTCTGGGTGTACGGCGGTCTGAACGTGCTGTTTATCCTGCTGACGCTGTGGCTGATCCCGGAAACCAAAAACGTCTCGCTGGAACATATTGAACGTAACCTGATGCAGGGTCGTCCACTGCGCGAGATCGGTGCCCGCGATTAACCTTCCTGAGCTTCCTCCCATCCCGGGAGGAAGCTTCCTCTTGCTCTCCCCCCTCCGCCGCACTATCCTCTGGCGCTATGAAAACGCCCCGTATTCCCATCGCTATTCAGCAGGCCGTCATGCGCAGCCTGCGGGAGCATCTCGCCAATGCGAATCGCAAGCTGGAACGCCGCTATGCGGAACCGACGCTGGTCTACCAGCAGCGTGGTACTTCCGCCGGCACCGCCTGGCTGGAGAAAAACGAAATTCGTTTAAACCCGGTGCTGCTGCTGGAAAATCAGCGGGAGTTTATCGATGAAGTGGTGCCGCATGAGCTGGCGCACCTGCTGGTCTGGCAGCATTTCGGCCGCGTCGCGCCGCACGGGAAAGAGTGGAAATGGATGATGGAGAGCGTCCTTGGCGTTCCCGCGCGTCGCACCCACCGCTTTGAACTCGCTTCGGTCCGCCAGAACACCTTCCCCTATCGCTGTCGCTGTCAGCAGCACCAACTCACCGTCCGTCGCCATAACCGGGTGGTTCGCGGCGAGGCCACCTACCGCTGCGTTCGCTGCGGCGATCTGCTGGTGGCTGAAAAATAACCATCGGAATTAATTAGAAACTTTCTGATCTGACTGATTGCATCCGGCACCCTCATTCGCTACGTTGCGGGCTCGTTTTGACACGGAGTTAACGATGTCCCGTATGCATGTTTTAGCCGTAGCGGTATTGAGCGCGGCAGTCAGTGGTCCGCTTGCGGCCGCTGGTATTAATAGTTTTTCCCAGGCCAAAGCCGCTGGCGTCAAAGTGAATGCCGACGTTCCGGGCGATTTTTATTGCGGCTGTAAAATCGACTGGCAGGGGAAAAAAGGCGTTATCGATTTGGAATCCTGCGGCTATAAAGTGCGTAAAAATGAGAACCGCGCCAGCCGGGTTGAATGGGAGCACGTAGTGCCGGCATGGCAGTTCGGCCATCAGCGTCAGTGCTGGCAGGAGGGTGGACGTAAAAACTGCGCCAAAGATCCGGAATACCGCAAGATGGAAAGCGATATGCACAACCTGCAGCCGGCGGTGGGAGAAGTGAATGGCGATCGCGGCAACTTTATGTACAGCCAGTGGAACGGCGGTGAAGGCCAGTACGGCCAGTGCACCATGAAGGTCGATTTTAAAGATAAAATCGCCGAGCCCCCTGCCCGCGCTCGCGGCGCCATCGCCCGCACCTACTTCTATATGCGCGACCGCTATCAGCTGAATCTTTCCCGCCAGCAAACTCAGCTGTTTACCGCCTGGAATAAACAGTACCCGGTCACCGCCTGGGAATGTGAACGTGATGAGCGCATCGCGAAAGTGCAGGGCAACCATAATCCGTATGTCCAGCAGGCTTGCCAGGCGCAAAAGAGCTAACCTACACTAGCGGCAATTGTTAATTTGCAGCCCTGTGCTTCCCGCCCGATGGCGGGAAGCTGGCATCTGCGCAACGAACGGAATATCAAGCATGCGCATTCCTCGCATCCATCATCCAGAACGCCTCATTGTCGGCAGCCAGATCGCGCTGAGCGATGACGCGGCCAACCACGTCGGCCGCGTCCTGCGCATGACCGCCGGTCAGCACCTACAGCTTTTTGACGGCAGTAACCAGGTGTTTGACGCGGTCATCACCGAGGCCGGTAAGAAAAACGTTACGGTTGAGGTGCTCAGTGGCGAACCTGACGATCGGGAATCGCCGCTGCATATCCATTTAGGCCAGGTGATGTCCCGCGGCGAAAAAATGGA
Source organism: Klebsiella sp. EMBS2024 (assembly GCF_036233805.1). Lineage (NCBI taxonomy): Bacteria > Pseudomonadati > Pseudomonadota > Gammaproteobacteria > Enterobacterales > Enterobacteriaceae > Klebsiella > Klebsiella sp. EMBS2024. The sequence continues at coordinate 3,703,713 of NZ_JAZARW010000001.1, forward strand.
ATTCACCATCCAGAAATCGATCGAACTCGGGGTAAGCCTCATAACGCCACTGTTTTCCGAGCGCTGCGGCGTTAAACTGGATGCCGAACGTTTGCAGAAAAAGATCCAGCAGTGGCAGAAAATCGCTATTGCCGCCTGCGAACAGAGCGGTCGTAACGTGGTACCGGAAATACGTCCGGCGATGCAGCTGGAGGCGTGGTGCGCCGAGCAGGACAGCGGGCTGAAGCTCAACCTGCACCCGCGCGCCAGCGCCAGCATTAACACGCTGCCGCTGCCGGTTGAACGCGTCCGTCTGCTGATTGGCCCGGAAGGCGGGCTGTCGGCTGAAGAGATAGCGATGACCGCGCAATACCAGTTTACTGATATCCTGTTGGGACCGCGCGTTCTGCGTACAGAGACTACTGCGCTCACCGCCATCACCGCCCTACAGGTGCGTTTTGGCGACTTAGGTTGAGGCGTTAACGGAGAAGAACCATGATCAAGCTCGGCATCGTGATGGATCCCATCGCAACCATCAACATCAAGAAAGACACCAGCTTCGCTATGTTGCTGGAGGCGCAGCGTCGCGGCTATGAACTCCATTATATGGAGATGAACGACCTCTATTTGATCAACGGCGAAGCCCGCGCCCGGACGCGCACGCTGAGCGTCGAACAGAACTACGATAAATGGTATGACTTCACCGGCGAGCAGGATCTGCCGCTGGCGGACCTTGACGTCATCCTGATGCGTAAGGATCCGCCGTTTGATACCGAATTTATTTATGCCACCTACATCCTGGAGCGAGCGGAAGAGAAAGGCACGCTTATCGTCAACAAGCCGCAGAGTCTGCGCGACTGTAACGAGAAGCTGTTCACCGCCTGGTTCTCTGAACTGACTCCGGAAACGTTGGTCACCCGCAATAAAGCCCAGCTGAAAGCCTTCTGGGAAAAGCACGGCGATATCATCATGAAACCGCTCGACGGCATGGGCGGCGCCTCTATTTTCCGTGTTAAAGCCGGCGATCCAAACCTTGGGGTGATTGCCGAGACGCTGACCGAACTGGGCAGCCGCTACTGCATGGCGCAGAACTATCTGCCGGCCATTAAAGATGGCGACAAGCGCGTGTTGGTAGTGGATGGAGAGCCCGTGCCTTACTGCCTGGCGCGAATTCCGCAGGGTGGCGAGACCCGCGGCAATCTGGCCGCCGGCGGCCGCGGCGAAGCCCGCCCGTTGACCGAAAGCGACTGGGAAATCGCCCGCCGCGTCGGCCCGACGCTGAAGGCCAAAGGCCTTATCTTCGTCGGCCTGGATATCATCGGCGACCGTCTGACGGAAATTAACGTCACCAGCCCCACCTGCGTACGCGAAATCGAAGCCGCCTTCCCGGATATTTCGATCACCGGTATGCTGATGGACGCTATCGAAAGACGTATCGATAAATAAGCACGACGGCGGACCAACGTCCGCTTTTGGCGCAGCGAGCGCGGATTACCGCGCTCGTGAAACGTTGCCAGCCTGACGCCACTCGGGCGCCAGCCAGATAAAGTGCATCGACACCATTCTACTTTGCCCGCATACTGTGTGTTGCTTTTTTGAACCAGGAACGAACCTCTGACAATGAATTTACAGCATCACTTTCTGATTGCCATGCCCGCGCTTCAGGACCCCATTTTTCGCCGCTCCGTAGTCTATATCTGCGAGTACAACGACGAGGGTGCCATGGGCATTATTATCAATAAGCCGCTGGAAAATCTGCAGGTGGAAGGGATCCTTGAGAAGCTCAAAATTGTCCCGGAGCCGCGCAATCCAGAGATCCGTCTGGATAAACCGGTGATGCTGGGAGGCCCGCTGGCGGAAGACCGCGGCTTCATTTTGCATACCCCGCCCTCTGACTTTTCCTCGAGCATTCGCATCTCGGATAACACGGTGATTACCACCTCGCGGGATGTTCTTGAAACCTTAGGAACCGATCGGCAGCCGGGCAACGTGCTGGTTGCGTTGGGCTACTCTTCTTGGGAGAAAGGGCAGCTGGAGCAGGAGATTTTAGATAATGCCTGGCTCACCGCCCCGGCGGATCAGAATATTCTTTTCCGTACGCCGATCGCCGATCGCTGGCGCGAGGCGGCTAAACTGATTGGTATCGACATTGTGACGATGCCAGGCGTCGCGGGGCATGCGTGATGAGCGGAACCTTTCTCGGCTTTGACTTTGGCACCAAAAGCATCGGCGTGGCGGTGGGACAACGCATCACCGCGACCGCACGACCATTACCGGCGCTGAAGGCGCAGGACGGTAAACCGGACTGGAACGTCATCGAAAAACTGCTTAAAGAGTGGCAGCCTGAGGCGGTAATCGTCGGCCTGCCGCTCAATATGGACGGCACCGAGCAACCGCTGACGGCGCGCGCGCGTAATTTCGCCAATAAAATTCATGGCCGCTTTGGCGTCGCGATCCTTCTCCACGATGAACGGCTGAGTACGGTTGAGGCCCGCGCGGGCCTGTTTGAACACGGCGGCTACCGGGCGCTGAATAAAGGCAGCGTCGATTCAGCCTCTGCCGTAGTCATACTGGAAAGCTACTTCGAGCAGAGCTTTTAAACTCTGCCCTCCTGCGCCGCCGGCGGACCGCTGACGGCGCACGTTTACCCGCTTAGTGGCGCAGATGTTCGTTAGCCCAGCTCACCGCCTGGGTGCGATTTTTCACGCTCAGTTTACGAAACACATTGTACAGGTGCGTCCGCACCGTGTTCTCGCTGATAAACAGCGCGCGGGCGATATCCAGGTTCGTCGCGCCGCAGCGCAGTTCGTTGAGGATCTCGCATTCCCGCTCGGTCAGCGGCGAGTTCTCTACTGGAGTCGATGCATGGTCCGCAGCGTACATCGCCGGGTGCATCACGCTCAATTCAGCCGTCTGCTCGCCGTTCAGCACGGCCTTAACGCCCTCAATTAAGCGCGATTCATCATCGTCATGACGGAACACGCCATATAAAGCCGGCCACTGCGCCATTTCGTATAACTCATACTTTTGTGCGCTATTAATAATCAACAAACGAGGATTATCTGCCTGCAGGCGAATAATATCCCGCCACACCCCGTTTAATTTCTTATTTGACACTGCAATATCAAATAATATTACAGAATCTTTTGCCAAACGCTGCGCCAGCGGTTTATTAATATTTTGTAAAACCACCGGTGCCATCAGGGTTTCGCTCAGATAGCTGGCAAAGGCTTTGCTTTGAATAGACGGGTGGGTAATAAAGGTTACCTGACGAGAAGATGATGAATTTCCATTTAAATTAATCACTTAAAACTCTCCTTAGCTGTTACCCACCGCCATGGTGGTTAAATGAATAAAAAAAGATACAAACAGTCGTGAATTTATAAACCACCAAGGTAATTTACAAACTGAAACGTTATTCCATGAGAATCANCCTATTCCCACAAACAGCATAAATCGAATGACTCAAAGCTGTCAAAAGATAATCAAACTTTTTTCCTGGAAATGCGTATTCACTGTCGACATATCTAATCTGAATGTGTTATTTGAATTTATAATCAAAAGTTATTTGTATTACCAAATAATATTAATAAACAACAAATAAACATTCATCTAACATATCATTTAACCTGTCATATCAATCTCTTTCTCATCTTATAGCGCGCCTGCAGCGACACGTTGCTGAAAACTCTGGGTAAAGGTCAACATTCCGGCCTGCATCCCGGTCTGCATCACACCAGGCAATTGATGTACTTTTCCTTCACGGATCAAATTCGCCACCGCTGGCGTGTTGACCAGAAGCTCGTATAGCGCAACTCTCCCGCCCTGACGTGCAGGTAACAATTTTTGCGCCAGCACCGCGCACAGGCTTCCGGCAAGCTGGCTACGAACCTGATCTTTCTCCTCCGCCGGAAAGACATCGATCAATCTCTCCACCGCCGGCGCCGCGCCGCGGGTATGTAATGTCGCCATTACCAGGTGCCCGGTCTCCGCCGCGGTTAACGCCAGGCGAATGGTTTCGCTGTCGCGTAGCTCCCCGAGCAGGATCACATCCGGATCCTGGCGCAGCGCCACGCGGAGCGCCGAGGCGAACGAAGGACAGTGACGGCCAACTTCCCGCTGCTGGATCAGACAGCGCTCGCTGTGATGAATAAATTCCACCGGATCTTCAAGCGTCAGAATATGGCCATCAAGATGCTGATTGAGGTGCCCCACCATTGCCGCCAGGGTGGTCGACTTGCCGCTGCCCGTCGCTCCGGTGACCAACAGCAAACCACTCTCTTCCGCCAGCAGTTCGCTCAGCGCAGGCGGGGCGCCGAGCATATCCAGACGCGGGCACTGTTCAGGAAGGAGACGCAGCACCAGCGATATCCCACGCGTATGGGCGAAGGCGCTGGCGCGCAGCCGCGCACCGCAGGCCAGGTTCAGCGCAAAGTCAATCTGGCCGTGTTCCTGCCAGTGCAGTAACTGTGCGGCATCGAGCCAGTCGTTGAGTAAATTCGCAATATCCGGCGCGGGAAAGGGCGCGGGCTGCAGCCTGCCCTGCCGCCGCCAGCGCGGTGCGGCGGAATTGCACAGGTGTAGATCGGAGACATTATGCTTTACACTAAGGGCTACGATTTCTTCCAGCTTCATAACTCATCCTCGGAATATGAACGATATTGCGCATAACCTGGCACAGGTCCGGGACAAAATCTCCGGTGCTGCCGCCCGATGCGGGCGTGCGCCAGAAGAAGTGACATTGCTTGCAGTGAGTAAAACGAAACCTGCGAGCGCGATCGAAGAAGCCATTGCGGCAGGCCAGCGGGCATTTGGTGAAAACTACGTCCAGGAGGGCGTGGAGAAGATTAACCATTTCCAGCAGGCTGGCGTCAGCGGGCTGCAGTGGCACTTTATTGGCCCCCTGCAGTCCAACAAAAGCCGGTTGGTGGCAGAGCATTTTGACTGGTGCCACACCGTCGATCGGCTGAAAATCGCCACCCGCCTGAACGAGCAGCGCCCGGCGCATTTACCGCCGCTGAAGGTGCTGATTCAAATTAACATCAGCGATGAGCAGAGCAAATCCGGCATCCCGCTGGAAGCGCTCGACGGCTTAGCGGCGGAGATCGCTGAGTTACCTCATCTGGAACTGCGCGGCCTGATGGCCATCCCCGCGCCTGAGTCAGAATATGTAAGGCAGTTTGCCGTCGCCCGGCAAATGGCGGTAGCATTTGCGCGATTAAAAACGCGGTACCCCACGGTCGATACGTTGTCTCTGGGAATGTCGGACGATATGGAAGCCGCAATCGCGGCGGGAAGCACGATGGTGCGCATCGGTACAGCCATTTTTGGTGCGCGCGACTACAGCAAATAATAAGGAATCTGAGGAACGCCATGAAGACGTTGACTTTCCTGCTTTCAACGGTCATTGAGCTTTACACGATGGTCGTGTTGTTACGCGTCTGGATGCAGTGGGCGCGCTGCGACTTTTACAACCCGTTTTCGCAGTTTGTGGTGAAAGCCACGCAGCCGATTGTCGGACCGCTGCGCCGGATTATCCCGGCAATGGGGCCGATTGACAGCGCCTCGCTGCTGGTGGCATTTATTCTCTGCGTCATCAAAGCGATCGTGCTGTTTATGGTGATCACCTTCCAGCCGATCATCTGGATCTCCGCTCTGCTTATTCTGCTGAAAACCATCGGCTCGTTGATCTTCTGGGTACTACTGTTGATGGCGATCATGAGCTGGGTCAGCCAGGGCCGTAGCCCGGTGGAGTATGTGCTGATGCAGCTGGCGGACCCGCTGCTGCGCCCTATCCGCAACCTGCTGCCGTCGATGGGCGGTATCGATTTCTCGCCGATGGTGCTGGTATTGCTGTTGTACGTAATCAATATGGGCATCGCCGAAGTGCTGCAGGCCACCGGTAATGTACTGCTGCCGGGGCTGTGGATGGCGCTATGAGTGCCGTTGAAACCTGCGCTGACGGGCTGGTGCTGAGGCTGTACATTCAGCCTAAGGCCAGCCGCGATAGCATCGTGGGCGTACATGGCGACGAACTTAAAGTCGCCATTACCGCCCCGCCCGTTGATGGCCAGGCCAATGCCCACCTGGTGAAATTTCTCGCCAAACAGTTCCGCGTCGCCAAAAGCCAGGTACTGATTGAAAAAGGCGAGCTGGGCCGCCATAAGCAAGTTAAAATCATCGCCCCACAACAGATCCCGACTGCGGTCGCGGCGCTAACTGAATAAACAGGATTCATCATGCAAAAAGTCGTCCTCGCTACCGGCAACGCCGGCAAAGTGCGCGAACTGGCCTCGCTGCTGGAAGATTTTGGTCTCGATATCGTCGCTCAGACCGAGCTGGGCGTGGACTCTGCGGAAGAGACCGGCCTGACCTTCATTGAAAACGCGATTCTGAAAGCGCGCCACGCGGCGCAGATCACCGGCCTGCCGGCCATCGCCGACGATTCCGGTCTGGCCGTCGATGCTCTTGGCGGCGCGCCGGGTATTTACTCCGCACGCTATTCCGGCGTCGATGCCAGCGACCAGCAGAATCTTGAGAAGCTGCTCGACGCGTTAAAAGACGTGCCGGACGACCAGCGTCAGGCCCAGTTCCACTGCGTGCTGGTCTATCTGCGCCATGCCGAGGATCCCACGCCGCTGGTGTGCCACGGCAGCTGGCCTGGGGTAATCACCCGACAAGCCGCCGGTCATGGCGGCTTCGGTTACGACCCGATCTTCTTCGTCCCGTCAGAAGGGAAAACCGCGGCCGAACTGAGCCGTGAAGAAAAGAGCGCCATTTCCCATCGCGGGCAGGCGCTGAAACTGTTACTGGAAGCATTACGTAATGGCTAATTTGCCGCCGCTGAGTCTCTATATCCATATTCCCTGGTGCGTGCAGAAATGCCCGTACTGTGATTTTAATTCGCATGCGCTGAAAGGCGAGGTGCCGCATGATGACTACGTCCAGCATCTGCTGAACGATCTGCAGGCTGATGCGCAATATGCCCAGGGACGGGAAATAGGCACTATTTTTATCGGCGGCGGAACGCCGAGCCTGCTGTCCGGCCCGGCCATGCAAACCCTTCTGGATGGCGTCCGCGCCTGCCTGCCGCTGGCCGCCGGGGCGGAAATCACCATGGAAGCCAACCCGGGTACCGTGGAGGCCGATCGCTTCGTTGATTATCAGCGCGCCGGGGTGAACCGCATCTCCATCGGCGTACAAAGCTTTAGCGAACCGAAGCTGCAGCGCCTGGGGCGGATCCACGGCCCGGAGGAAGCCAAGCGCGCAGCACGTCTCGCCAGCGGCCTCGGCTTGCGCAGCTTCAACCTCGACCTGATGCACGGTCTGCCGGACCAGTCGCTGGAGGAGGCGCTGGACGATCTGCGTCAGGCGATTGCCCTCAACCCGCCGCACCTGTCGTGGTACCAGCTGACCATTGAGCCGAACACCTTGTTCGGCTCCCGGCCGCCGGTGCTGCCGGATGACGACGCGCTATGGGATATTTTCGAGCAGGGGCATCAGCTGCTGAGCGCCGCCGGCTATCAGCAGTACGAGACGTCCGCCTATGCTAAGCCAGGCTTCCAGTGTCAGCATAATCTCAACTACTGGCGCTTTGGCGACTACCTCGGCATCGGCTGCGGCGCGCACGGCAAGATCACCTTCCCTGACGGACGCATTCTGCGAACCGCCAAAACCCGCCACCCGCGCGGGTATATGGAAGGCCGTTACCTTGAGCGTCAGCATGATGTGGAAGAAGCGGATAAACCGTTTGAGTTCTTTATGAACCGTTTTCGCCTGCTGGAGGCCGCGCCGCGCGCTGAATTTAGCCGCTATACCGGACTTGAGGAAGCGGCGATCCGCCCGCAGCTGGACGCGGCGATAGCCCAGGGCTACCTGCAGGAAGACGAGCAGAACTGGCAGATTACCGAGCACGGTAAGCTGTTCCTGAATTCCCTGCT
>NZ_JAZARW010000001.1:3711702-3721245 GCF_036233805.1 Klebsiella sp. EMBS2024
CGAGCCAACCAGCGCTTTGCGGCTGTCCTCCAGCGATACCACCCGGCTGCAAACATCTTTGCCGAACTGCTGGAAATCGGCCTCCTGGTTTTTCCATTCCTCCTGAATCGCCGTTTGCAGGCCGCCGAGGCTGCCGAGAATGCCCTGTAGCGGATTACCGCCGCCTTTGAGCACCGCTTTCGCCCCCATCTCGTTAATGCTGTCCTGCAGAATGCCGCCCATCGCCTGATTCACCAGCTGCTGGCCATCGGCGCGTACCTGGTCGATGGCTTTATAGTGGAAGGTCAGGCCATCGCTGCGGCGCTCAATTATGCGGTTCATCTGTTCTTTCAGCTGCGCATCCAGTTTGGTCAGGCGACCGTGCATGCTGCTGTTGGCGCCAACCTGTTCGGTAATGATTTTATCCAGCGCCTTGCGGCTTTTTTCGACTCGCGACCGCGCGCCTTCGTCAATCCACGGCAGGCTGCTGCGCAGGCTGGCCTGATAATCCTGCGCCTGTTCGCGCTGGGCGGCGCTGAGCGCATAGGCCTTGCCGTTAAAGGTCAGATTGCCGTCCGGCTTTATCACCAGATCGCCGTTTTCCCCTTTCACCTGCACCTGCTGCGGGCTGAGGATCACATCGTCACGCGGCGTGACGCTACACTGGTAGTCCGCATGGGCAGACAAAGCGGTGATGGAGAGCGCCACCGCCAGCAGCGTTTTACGCATCATAAAACTCCCTTAAGACAAAACGGGCCGGCAATTGCCGACCCTTGTCAAACTTAGTCCCACCAGACGTCAAAAAGTTCGCTGGTGCGCACATCCTCTAACTTACGCGCTTCCAGCCATTTGCGTACGATAGCCTGATGCTCTTCAGTGCACTTACCAATCTCCTGCATGCAGATGAGCCCTTCCCAGGAGAGATAACCGCTGCCGTCGAAGGCCAGCTTGTTCGGCTCTATCACCTCTTCGATCAGATCGTTGACCGTCTGGTCGATCTGCTCTTCGCTGGTCCCTTCCGGGAAACGCCAGGCGACGGAGAAGCCTAACTCCTGAAACTCATCGATATGCATTTTTTTACGCAGACGACGGCTACGATTCTTGGCCATTATTTCACCCTCTCGAACATTAAGTCCCATACGCCGTGGCCGAGACGATGGCCACGCTGTTCAAATTTGGTTACCGGGCGCGATTCCGGGCGCGGTACGTAATCGTTGCTTGCCGACTGGTTACGATAGCCTTCCAGCGAGGACATGACTTCCAGCATATGCACGGCATAAGCTTCCCAGTCGGTCGCCATATGGAAGACGCCGCCGAGCTTCAGCTTGCTTTTCACCAGCTCAGCGAAAGGCGGCTGCACGATACGACGTTTATTATGACGCGCTTTATGCCACGGATCAGGGAAAAACAGTTGCACCATATTCAGCGAGTTATCCGGGATCATGGTATGTAGCACTTCCACTGCATCGTGACACATTACGCGCAGGTTTTGTACGCCTTCTTCTTCCGCAGAAGCCAGACAAGCGCCAACGCCCGGGGAGTGTACTTCAATGCCGAGGAAATTCTGTTCCGGTTTGGCTTTCGCCATCGCCACCAGCGAGGCGCCCATCCCGAAGCCAATTTCTAAGGTGACCGGCGCGTCACGGCCAAACAGGGCGGCGAAATCGAGCGGCGCATCGTTGAATTCAACGCCCATTACCGGCCAAATGTTATCCAGCGCATGCTGCTGCCCTTTCGTCAGGCGGCCCTGGCGACGGACGAAGCTACGAATACGGCGCAGCGGGCGACCGTTTTCATCGAATTCCGGAGAGATGACGTCGTTTTTCATAAAAGTTTGGTCTGCTTGTGAATGTGTTCGGAAAACGGGCATTATCCAAAGTTACCCGGCGGATGCAAGGGTTTACAGCCACTCGCCCTTATGCTGCAATCTGCCCCCCTGTAATCGCGATCCCGGAGCCGTAGCTTTGACTTTTCTCGCCACGCAATTTTCAGCCCAGGTTCTGGACTGGTACGACAAATACGGGCGTAAAACCCTGCCCTGGCAAATCGCCAAGACGCCCTACAAAGTATGGCTCTCCGAAGTGATGTTGCAACAAACCCAGGTGACCACGGTAATCCCCTATTTTGAACGCTTTATGGCGCGTTTCCCCACGGTGGTGGATCTCGCCAACGCGCCGCTGGATGAAGTGCTGCATCTGTGGACCGGTCTGGGCTACTACGCGCGGGCGCGCAACTTACATAAAGCCGCACAGCAAGTCGCCACACTGCACGGCGGGGAATTCCCCCGGACCTTTGACGAAGTGGCGGCGCTGCCCGGCGTCGGGCGCTCAACGGCGGGGGCGATTTTATCCCTTTCGCTCGGTCAGCATTATCCGATTCTCGACGGCAACGTGAAGCGCGTGCTCGCCCGCTGCTATGCTGTCAGCGGCTGGCCGGGGAAAAAAGAGGTGGAAAAACGGCTGTGGGACATCAGCGAAGAGGTCACCCCGGCAGAGGGCGTCGAGCGCTTCAACCAGGCGATGATGGATCTCGGGGCAATGGTTTGTACCCGCTCGAAGCCGAAGTGCGAGCTGTGTCCGCTGAGCAACGGCTGCGTGGCCTACGCGAACCATTCATGGGCGGAATACCCGGGCAAAAAACCGAAGCAGACCCTCCCGGAACGCACCGGCTACTTCCTGCTGATGCAGCACGGCGACGAGGTGTTTCTTTCCCAGCGTCCGCCGGTGGGTCTGTGGGGCGGGTTGTTCTGTTTTCCGCAGTTTGCAGACGAAGCGGAGCTACGCGAGTGGCTGGCGCAGCGCCAGATAAAGGCCGATAATCTGACGCAATTAACCGCTTTTCGCCACACTTTCAGCCATTTCCACCTGGATATTGTGCCGATGTGGCTTACAGTGCACTCATCTGGCGCATGCATGGATGAAGGCAACGCACTCTGGTATAACTTAGCGCAGCCGCCGTCGGTCGGTCTGGCGGCCCCCGTGGAGCGCTTGTTGCAACAGCTAAAAGCCGGAGCGCCGGTATAAATTTTTCGGCTATCAAAGAGGATTAATTATGAGCAGAACCATTTTTTGTACCTTCCTGCAGCGTGAAGCGGACGGCCAGGATTTCCAGCTGTATCCGGGCGAGCTCGGAAAGCGTATTTACAACGAAATCTCCAAAGAAGCCTGGGCGCAGTGGCAGCACAAGCAGACCATGCTGATCAACGAGAAAAAGCTCAGCATGATGAACCCGGAGCACCGCAAACTGCTTGAGCAGGAGATGGTGCAGTTCCTGTTTGAAGGGAAAGATGTGCACATCGAAGGCTACACGCCGCCGGAAAAACAGTAAGGGCCCTGCGGCCTTTAAAAAAACAAACACAACACGCACGCCCGGAATGATGAAAAAATACTTAGCGCTCGCGCTGATTGCGCCGTTGCTCGTTTCGTGTTCCAGCTCCAATAAAAAAGGCGCCGAATACAACGAGGCCTGGGTCAAGGACACGAACGGATTCGATATTTTGATGGGCCAGTTCGCCCACAACATCGAGAACATTTGGGGGTACAACGAAGTCCTGCTCGCCGGGCCAAAGGACTACGTCAAGTACACCGACCAGTATCAAACCCGCAGCCACATCAACTTCGATGAAGGGACGATCACCGTCGAGACCATTGCCGGCACCGACCCTCGCGGACGACTGCGCCAGGCGATCGTCAAAACCCTGTTGATGGGCGATGACCCCAACTCCATTGACCTCTATTCCGATGTCGATGACATCCAGATCTCCAAAGAGCCGTTCCTCTATGGCCAGGTGGTGGATAACACCGGGGCGTCGATTCGCTGGGAGTGGCGCGCCGCGCGCTTTGCCGACTATCTGCTGCAAACCCGTCTGAAGAGCCGCAACAACGGCCTGCGCGTGGTCTACAGCATCACCATTAACCTGGTGCCGAACCACCTCGACAAACGTGCGCATAAATACCTCGGCATGGTGCGTCAGGCCTCGCGTAAGTATGGGGTTGATGAGTCGCTGATCCTCGCGATTATGCAGACCGAATCCTCCTTTAACCCCTATGCGGTCAGCCATGCCGACGCCATGGGGCTGATGCAGGTGGTCCAGCACAGCGCCGGCAGAGACGTCTTCCGCTCCCAGGGTAAATCCGGCCTGCCAAGCCGCAGCTATCTGTTTGACCCGGCGAATAACATCGACACCGGTACCGCCTACCTGGCGATGCTGAACAATGTTTACCTCGCCGGCATCGATAACCCCACCTCGCGTCGCTACGCGGTGATCACTGCCTATAACGGCGGCGCCGGCAGCGTACTGCGGGTCTTCTCCAGCGATAAAGTGCAGGCGGCCAATATTATCAACAGCATGGCGCCAGGGGACGTCTACCAGACGCTGACCACCCGCCATCCGTCGGCGGAATCGCGCCGCTATCTGTACAAAGTTAATACGGCGCAGAAAAGCTACCGCCGTAAATAGCCCTCCTCCCGACTCCGGCCTCAGCCCCGCGCTGAGGCCGCGCTTATTCTCCGCCATACTCTGTAATATCTTTCGGTTTTCTGCGGCAGTTAACAGAAGCATTAAGCTTGTGAATGATAGAATCGCATCAAAATAACGGGATTAATGTTATTTTAAAAACATAACAAGCCCACATTCGTGAGGATAACTACATGAATCTTAAGCTGCAGCTCAAAATACTGTCGTTCCTGCAGTTCTGCCTTTGGGGGAGCTGGCTCACCACGCTTGGCTCGTACATGTTTGTCACGCTGAAGTTTGACGGCGCGGCAATCGGCGCAGTGTATAGCTCGCTCGGTATCGCCGCGGTGTTGATGCCGACGCTGCTCGGCATCGTCGCCGATAAGTGGATCAGCGCCAAATGGGTATACGCCATCTGCCACCTGGTCGGCGCGTTAACGCTGTACCTCGCGGCGCAGGTCACCACGCCGGGCGAGATGTTCCTCGTGATCCTGCTTAACTCGCTGGCCTATATGCCGACGCTTGGCTTGATCAATACCATCTCCTACTACCGCCTGCAGTCGGCGGGGCTGGATATTGTCACCGATTTCCCGCCAATTCGTATCTGGGGCACCATCGGCTTTATCCTCGCCATGTGGGGCGTGAGCTTCTCCGGCTTTGAACTGAGCCATATGCAGCTGTACATTGGCGCGACGCTGTCGGTCCTGCTGACTCTGTTCACCCTGACGCTGCCGCATATTCCGGTCGCCAACGCCCAGCGCAATCAAAGCTGGACGGAGATGCTCGGCCTGAACGCTTTTGCACTGTTTAAAAACAAGCGTATGGCTATCTTCTTTATCTTCTCGATGATGCTCGGCGCCGAGCTGCAAATCACTAACATGTTCGGTAACACCTTCCTGCACAGCTTCGATAAAGATCCGCTGTTTGCCGGCAGCTTTATCGTCGAGCACGCGTCAGTGCTGATGTCGATTTCGCAGATTTCCGAAACGCTGTTTATCCTGACCATCCCATTCTTCCTTAGCCGCTACGGCATTAAGAACGTGATGCTTATCAGTATTGTGGCGTGGATGCTGCGCTTCGGCCTGTTCGCCTTTGGCGACCCGACGCCGTTCGGCACTGTACTGCTGGTGCTGTCGATGATCGTCTACGGCTGCGCCTTCGACTTCTTTAACATCTCCGGTTCGGTGTTCGTTGAGAAAGAGGTGCGCCCGGAAATCCGTGCCAGCGCTCAGGGGATGTTCCTGATGATGACCAACGGCTTCGGCTGTATTCTCGGCGGGATGGTGAGCGGCAAAGTCGTCGAACACTTTACCGTCGAGGGGATCACTGACTGGCAGAGCGTGTGGCTGATTTTCGCCGGCTATTCGCTGGTGCTGGCCTTTGCCTTCGTGGCGCTGTTCAAATACAAACACGTCAGACAACCGACCGCCGCCCAGCAGAGCGTGTGATCGGCAAAAGTAAAACGCCCCGCCTGTTCGGCGGGGCGTTTTTTTATCCCTTCAGCACGTAGCCATACAGCCGCTTAATGCCGTCCGGATCCGTCTCGCTGTAAACCCCCTGCAGCTCCGGCGAGAAGCCAGGCAGCATATTGACCCCCTCCTCCAGCGCGAGGAAATAGCGCAGCACGGCGCCGCCCCAGACCTCGCCGGGCACCACGCACAGCACGCCCGGCGGATACGGCAGCGCCCCCTCCGCCGCGACGCGGCCTTCCGCCTCGCTCAGACGCACCAGCTCAACGTTGCCGCGAATAAACTCGTGGTTGGCATCCTGGGGATTCATCACCACCCTTGGGAAGCTCCGTTTACGGAACATCTCTTTTTGCAGGCTCTTCACGTCAAAGCTAACGTACAGATCGTGCATCTCCTGGCACAGCTCGCGCAGGGTATAGTCGCGATAACGCACCGGATATTTGTTATAGATGGTCGGCAACACATCGGCCAGCGGCGTATCCGCTTCAATATGCTGTTCAAACTGCCCGAGCATCGCTACCAGCTGCGCCATTTTTTCGGCACTTTCCGCCGGCGTCAGCAGGAACAGAATCGAGTTGAGATCGCACTTCTCCGGCACGATGCCGTTTTCACGCAGATAATGCGCCAGAATAGTCGCCGGAATGCCGAACTCACTGTACTCCCCACTCTCCGCGTCGATGCCCGGGGTGGTCAGCAGCAGCTTGCACGGGTCGACAAAATACTGGTCGTCCGCGTAGCCTTCAAAACCATGCCAGCGCGCGTCGGGTTCGAAGCTGAAGAAGCGGCGCTCCCGGGCGATCGCCTCGGTCGGGTGATCCTGCCACGGGCGCCCCGCCACCGTCGGCGGAATAAAGGGCTGGATCATCTTGCAGTTAGCGATGATCGCTTTGCGCGCCTCGATGCCCAGCGCCACACACTCGGCCCACAGGCGGCGGCCGCTCTCGCCTTCATGAATTTTGGCGTTGACGTCCAGCGCGGCGAACAGCGGATAGAACGGGCTGGTGGAGGCATGCAGCATAAAGGCGTTATTCAGCCGCTTGTGCGGACAGAAACGCGCCTGGCCGCGCAGATGGTTATCCTTTTTATGGATCTGCGACGTCTGTGAGAAGCCGGCCTGCTGCTTGTGCACGGACTGGGTGACAAAAATACCCGGATCGTCGGGGGTCAGCTCCAGCAGCAGCGGCGAGCAGTCGGCCATCATTGGGATAAACTGCTCATAGCCCACCCACGCCGAGTCGAACAGGATGTAATCGCAGAGGTGGCCGATCTTATCCACCACCTGGCGGGCGTTATAGACCGTGCCGTCGTAGGTCCCCAGCTGGATCACCGCCAGACGAAACGGGCGGGAGGCATTGGCTTTCTCAGGCGCCGCTTCGCGGATGAGATCCCGCAGGTAATGCTCATCAAAGCAGCGCTCGTCAATGCCGCCGATAAAGCCGAACGGATTGCGCGCGGCTTCCAGGTAAACAGGCGTCGCCCCCGCCTGGATCAGCGCCCCGTGATGGTTTGACTTGTGGTTGTTGCGATCGAACAGCACCAGATCGCCGCGGGTCAACAGCGCGTTGGTCACGACTTTGTTGGCCGCCGAGGTGCCGTTGAGGACGAAGTAGGTTTTATCCGCGTTGAACACCTTCGCAGCGAACTTCTGCGCGTGCTTGGCCGATCCTTCGTGGATCAGCAGATCGCCTAATTTCACATCGGCGTTGCACATGTCGGCGCGAAAGACATTTTCGCCAAAAAAGTCATAGAACTGACGGCCTGCAGGGTGCTTTTTGAAAAACGCCCCGTGCTGATGCCCCGGACAGGCAAAGGTGCTGTTATCCATCTCGACGTACTGGGTCAGGGTATTGAAAAACGGCGGCAGCAGACGCGCTTCATAATCACAGGCCGCCGCCTCCAGCTCCAGCCACTCCTGATCTTTACCGGCGATCACCGCCTGCACCCCCTCCGGCTTGTCGACCGCCGTCTCACTCAGCAGGTAGACCGGCAGGTTAAATCCGCTACGCCTGAGGAGAGTAAGGATGCCGCTGCGACTGTCGGCCGCGGAGATGACGACTGCCGCCACATCGGTAAAATCGGTACTGTCCAGCGCCACAACGCGACGGTGGGTGGACAAGCGGGTGACCAGCTCGCAGCTGGCGGCAATGTGCATGGATTTCATAAGCGCAAATGCCCGTATCGGGAGTGTAAAAATCTCAGACAAGGGAGACCTTGCCCAACGATGTGTCCGGGTCTGACGGATTCAGCTCCGACCGCCGGACATCAGTAAAAGCAGACGCGTCCGATCTTACTGTTGCCCTACAGTGAGCATACGTGTCCTTCACCGCATGGTGAACAGAGGGGTAAGCGTAGCAAGATGAGGCAGCCCGCGCATCTGGGCGCGGCGTCGCTGGCGAGATAATGGCTGTGTCGTCATCGGCGGCCTCATATCAGGGAGGAGAAAATTCGCGCAATCATGGCACCTTTCCCGAACAGGCGCAAGATGAAAACCGTATGCACTTATATCACGGATACACAAGCTTTCCCGGTAAGTTAACGCCATAATAATGCGGTTATCAGGGATTTTTAACAGGAGTCAGCGTGGTTACAGGACCTTTCATTAACGCCAGCGCGGTGCTGGTCGGCGGTGTGCTGGGCGCCTTACTCAGCCAACGGTTGCCGGAACGGATCCGCACCGCAATGACCTCTATTTTTGGCCTGGCGTCATTGGGCATCGGCATTTTACTGGTCATTAAGTGCGCCAATCTGCCGGTGATGGTGCTGTCGACCCTGGTGGGGACGCTGCTCGGCGAAATATGCAATATGGAAAAAGGCATCAATACGCTGGTCAGTAAACTCCAGCAGTTGATGTCAGCGAAAGGCAAGAAAAAGGCTTCGGCTCATGAGTCTTATATTCAGAGCTATGTGGCGATTATCGTCCTGTTCTGCGCCAGCGGCACCGGCGTCTTCGGCGCCATGCGCGAAGGGATGACCGGCGACGCCAGCATTCTGATTGCCAAAGCGTTTCTCGACTTTTTCACCGCCACCATCTTCGCCTGCACCCTGGGCATTGCCGTCGCCGCCATCAGCGTACCGATGCTGCTTATCCAGCTGACTCTTGCAGCCTGCGCGGCGATCATTATGCCGCTTACCACGCCGATGATGCTGGCGGATTTCAGCGCCGTCGGCGGCATGCTGCTGGTGGCCACCGGGCTGCGCATCTGCGGGATAAAAATGTTTGCCGTAGTGAATATGCTGCCTGCGCTGGTGCTGGCGATGCCGATTTCCGCGGCCTGGACGCTGTTTTTTGCCTGAAAACGCGTGCTTTTAGCGCAATGTGGTGATAGATTGTTCAGTCTGCTGCAAAACAGATAAATTTCGTTGACGAGGCGCGGCGATTACGGTTTAATGCGCCCCGTTGCCCGGATAGCTCAGTCGGTAGAGCAGGGGATTGAAAATCCCCGTGTCCTTGGTTCGATTCCGAGTCCGGGCACCACTATTTAAAGAACCCGCCCAAAAGGCGGGTTTTTGCTTTTCTGTAGCCGGACTCTCCATCGAACTGCGTTCGATTATTCGCCGCACAGCGGCTCACCCCTTCGGGGCCAGCG
This sequence comes from Klebsiella sp. EMBS2024, assembly GCF_036233805.1. Taxonomy (NCBI): domain Bacteria; kingdom Pseudomonadati; phylum Pseudomonadota; class Gammaproteobacteria; order Enterobacterales; family Enterobacteriaceae; genus Klebsiella; species Klebsiella sp. EMBS2024. Next base: position 3,721,194 of record NZ_JAZARW010000001.1, read on the forward strand.
CGACACGCGCGCTGTTCAACGCCTGCGGCGTTAGTCCGAGTCCGGGCACCAC
>NZ_JAZARW010000001.1:3733656-3768151 GCF_036233805.1 Klebsiella sp. EMBS2024
CCTATTCCCCATAGAATCTTTTCGCAAATACATTTTCAGATATCAGATAACACACTGATTAAAATCGCCATTTTCCCGCTAAAAGCGGCTAGAAACGCCCTTTTCTGGAAATCGATCCGCCCAGGTGGCTGCCCTGCTTTCCCTCCAGATGGCCAAATAGCATCTTATATTCCATTTTGCGCTAAATGACAGAGAAATATTCTTTAAACAACCGTTTTCACAGTTCTAGTATGCAAAAATATCTTAAACGAGTGGGTAAATGGTTATGTCACTTTTTCATTCCGTGAGCGACCTGATCGGTCATACTCCCCTGCTCCAGTTGCACAAACTGGATACCGGGCCCTGCAGTCTGTTTTTAAAACTGGAAAATCAGAACCCCGGCGGGTCAATTAAAGATCGGGTTGCGCTGTCGATGATTAATGAAGCCGAGCGCCAGGGAAAACTGGCGCCCGGGGGAACGATTATCGAAGCCACCGCCGGCAACACCGGTCTCGGCCTGGCGCTGATCGCGGCGCAGAAAAATTACCGCCTGATCCTGGTGGTGCCGGACAAAATGAGCCGCGAGAAAATCTTTCATCTGCGGGCGCTGGGCGCGACGGTGCTGCTCACCCGCTCCGACGTCAATAAAGGCCACCCGGCCTACTACCAGGATTATGCCCGCCGCCTTGCCGATGAAACGCCGGGCGCCTTTTATATCGACCAGTTTAACAACGACGCTAATCCGCTGGCCCATGCCACCTCCACTGCGCCGGAGCTTTATCAGCAGCTGGAGGGCGACATCGACGCCATCGTCGTCGGCGTCGGCTCCGGCGGCACGCTGGGTGGGCTTCAGGCCTGGTTTGCTGAGCACTCGCCGAAAACGGAATTTATTCTCGCCGATCCGGCGGGTTCGATCCTAGCCGATCAGGTCGACACCGGACGCTACGGCGAAACGGGATCCTGGCTGGTCGAAGGGATCGGCGAAGATTTTATCCCGCCGCTGGCCAGGCTGGAGGGGGTACATACCGCGTATCGCGTCAGCGACCGCGAAGCATTCCAGACTGCGCGCCAGCTGCTGCAGGTCGAAGGCGTGCTGGCCGGCTCTTCCACCGGCACCCTGCTCAGCGCCGCGCTGCGCTACTGCCGGACGCAAAGCCGTCCGAAACGGGTAGTAACCTTCGCCTGCGACAGCGGCAATAAATACCTGTCCAAAATGTTCAACGACGACTGGATGCGCCAGCAAGGACTGATCGCCCGCCCCGAACAGGGCGATCTCAGTGATTTTATCGCCCTGCGCCATGACGAAGGCGCTACCGTCACGGCCGCGCCGGACGACACCCTGGCCGCGGTCTTTACCCGCATGCGGCTGTATGACATCTCCCAGCTGCCGGTTCTGGAGGATGGCCGCGTGGTCGGCATCGTCGATGAGTGGGATTTGATCCGCCACGTACAGGGCGATCGCCAACGCTTCTCCCTACCGGTTAGCGAAGCGATGAGTCGCCATGTTGAAACCCTCGATAAGCATGCGCCCGAGAGCGAACTGCAGGCCATTCTCGATCGCGGTCTGGTGGCGGTGATCGCTGACAACGCGCGTTTTCTTGGCCTGGTCACCCGCAGCGATGTATTGACCGCCTGGCGTAACCGAGTCGCACAATAAGGAATTTTTTATGTCATCTATCCACACCCTGAGTGTACATAGCGGAACCTTCACCGACAGCCACGGCGCAGTGATGCCGCCGATTTATGCCACCTCCACTTTTGCTCAGCCAGCGCCGGGGCAGCATACCGGTTATGAATATTCCCGCAGCGGGAATCCCACCCGCCACGCGCTGGAGACGGCGATCGCCGACCTGGAAAACGGCACGCGCGGCTACGCGTTCGCCTCCGGGCTGGCCGCCATCTCCACCGTGCTGGAGCTGCTGGATAAGGACAGTCACCTGGTGGCGGTCGATGATGTGTATGGCGGCACTTACCGCCTGCTGGAAAACGTTCGCCGCCGTAGCGCGGGTCTGCAGGTGAGCTGGGTGAAACCCGACGACCTGGCGGGAATTGAAGCGGCGATCCGCCCCGACACCCGCATGATCTGGGTGGAAACGCCCACCAACCCGCTGCTGAAGCTCGCGGATCTCAGCGCCATCGCCGCCATCGCGCGCCGCCATAACCTGATCAGCGTCGCCGATAACACCTTTGCTTCGCCGGCGATCCATCGCCCGCTGGAGCATGGGTTTGATATTGTGGTGCACTCCGCGACCAAGTACCTCAACGGCCATTCCGATGTCGTCGCCGGCCTGGCGGTGGTTGGCGATAACTCCGGGCTCGCGGAAAAGCTTGGCTATCTGCAGAATGCGGTAGGCGGCGTGCTTGACCCGTTCAGCAGCTTCCTGACGCTGCGCGGCATCCGTACCCTGGCGCTGCGGATGGAGCGCCACAGCGCGAACGCGCTGCAGCTCGCCGAATGGCTGGAACAGCAGCCGGAAGTGGAGCGAGTCTGGTTTCCCTGGCTGGCTTCGCACCCGCATCATCAGCTGGCGCGCCAGCAAATGGCCCTGCCCGGCGGCATGATTTCGGTGGTGGTGAAGGGCGATGAAGGTTACGCCGAGCGCATCATCAGCAAGCTGCGCTGGTTTACGCTTGCGGAGAGCCTGGGCGGCGTGGAGAGTCTGGTGAGCCAGCCCTTCAGCATGACCCATGCCTCGATCCCGCTGGAGAAACGCCTGGCGAACGGTATCACACCGCAGCTGATCCGCCTGTCGGTGGGGATCGAAGATCCCAACGATCTGATTGCCGACTGGCAGCAGGCGCTGCGGGCGGAGTGATTATTCCGACGCGCGGGTCGTTGTCAGCGCGTCGGCCATTCCCTGCTGAAGGTGGGCGATAAACTGCGTCAGCTTCGGCAGGGGCCGACGATCCTGGCGCCAGAGCAGATGCACAGGCCGCGNCTGCGGAGTCCACGCCTCCAGCACGCGCACCAGGCTGCCGCTGGCCAGCGCATCGGCCAGCAGTACCTCCGGCTGCATCAGCAGCCCGGCCCCGGCGATCGCCGCCTGGCGCAGCGCGTAGCCATCGTTGCAGCGCAAAACCGCATCGCGTTTCCAGCGCACTTCTCCCTCTACGCCCGGCAGCCGCCACTCGTTGCGGGCGGTCCAGACCGTATGGGACAGACAGAGATGATCGGCGAGATCCTCTGGCGTCCCGGGGGTCCCGTAACGCGCCAGATAAGCCGGCGCGGCGCAGATCACCATCCGATACGGCGCCAGGTAGCGAGCCACCAGATCCTCCTGATGGATCTCGCCGATACGGATCGCCAGATCGAACCCCTCATCCACCAGATCGACCATCCGGTTAGTCAGATCCAGTTCCACCCGGACCGCAGGCCAGACCTGCAGGAAGGTGGCGGTCAGGGGCGCGATCACGCTGGCGCCGAACGAGGTGGGAGCGCTCACCCGCAGGGTGCCGGCCGGCGCCAGCCGCAGCCGCTCGACCGCGCTTTCGGCGATGGAGACCTGCTCCATCACCCGTTTCGCTTCGTCAAAATAGACTCGCCCGGCGTCGGTGAGGCTCTGGCGTCGGGTGTTACGCTCCAGCAGACGCGTCGCCAGCTGGCTTTCCAACTGGGCGATATATTTCCCAACCATCACCGCCGACAGCCCCAGGCGCGACGCCGCCCCGGTAAAGCTGCCGCACTCCACCACGGCAATAAACGTCTCCATCCCTCGTAATTTGTCCATATTGCTAACCTCTGGTTAGTAATGTTCTAACTTTTAGCCAGTTTGTCCGAGATTACTTTTATTAAAAAATAGCCTCTCACCTCATCAGGAGTCTGCCATGAAAATTATCGTTATCGGTGCCAGCGGCACCATCGGTCGCGCGGTCAGCGAAGAACTGAGTCAGAGACATGAGGTTATCCGCGTCGGCCGCACCCGGGGAGATTATCAGGTGGATATCACCTCGCAGGAGAGCGTCGAGGCGCTATTTGCCCAAACGGGTGAAGTAGATGCCATCGTCTCCACCACCGGCAATCTGCACTTTGGGCCGTTAAGCACCATGACCGACAGCCAGTTCAACCTCGGGCTGCAGGACAAGCTGCTGGGACAAATTCGCCTGGCGCTGGTCGGCCAGCATTTTCTGCGCGACGGGGGGTCGATTACCCTGGTCAGCGGTATTGTCGCGCAGGAACCCATTGCTCAGGGGGTCAATGCCACGACGGTCAACGCCGGTCTGGAAGGCTTTGTCCGCGCCGCCGCCTGCGAACTGCCGCGCGGGATCCGCATCAATCTCATCAGCCCCACCGTGCTCAGCGAGTCGCTGGCGGCCTACGGCGACTTTTTCCCGGGCTTCCCCAGCGTTCCCGCCGCCGCCGTGGCGCAGGCCTATCGCCGCAGCATTGAAGGCGTTCAGACCGGCCGCATCTACCCGGTCGGCTACTAGCCTGTGCCGGCCCGCCGGGGCCGGCGCTTACATCAGGCCGTCGTTGCAGGTACACTGACGGCTGATTGTCTCCGGCCGAAAAACTGATGTTGAAAAAATTATCCTTAATTATCCCGCTACTGGCGCTTATCGCGCTGCTGGTCTGGTGGTTCACCCCGCATTACACCGAGGAAGATGAAGCTTACTACCGGGCGGTATTTTGCATAATCGATCATGACGACAGCCGCCAGTTCCTCCACGATATGCAGAATATCGTCGAGGGGGGAAATTCTGACTACGCGCTGCATAAAACCCATTACCTTCCGGCGCTGGGGCAGCGGATGCTGGATACCTGGCGCCAGCTCAGCCCGCAGGAACAGCAGGCGCTGCGTCAGGACAAGCAGCGCTGCGGCGAGATATTGCGCGAAAAACAACAGGGGAAATCATCCTGACGAGTTGGCAAAATTGCAGCATATCGCCAGCGTCGAATAAGATTGTGCTGTTGATGACCGGATCGCTGTCACAAAATATCCGGTCGTAGTCGCGTCACAGTACGACGTTTTTTCTGCGGCGGAATACGATAAAAAGTAGTTGATCTGGTACGAACTAACTCTTATTTTGCTTCACAGTTTTCAAAATGAGATAAAACTGATGCCTGTCATTATTGCCAGTAGTGTTAAAGAAGCCAAAGCGTTAATTAACGGTGGAAAATACAGGGAAATTATTCTTAACTTCGATATTGATGCCGATGACTTTTTCTCTCTCGCCAGCCATTCCGCCGGAACTAAAATCTCCATCGCCGACCGCAACGATCGCTCTCCGGTAGAATCAGCAAAATAATTAACCCGCGAGGGACGTCTATGTGGTTGTTTATTGGAACCTTTGCGCTGGCTTTTCTCGCAGCGCTGATGCTGGTCTGGCTCGATGACCGGATCGCCGAAACGGATTGACCCTGCGCTGGACGTTAACGTCACGCAGGGCTGCGCGCCGCCGAAAAGCGGCGCACAGCAGAGACGTTACAGGGAGGCCGCCAGCCGCTCAACGGCCGTCAGCAATCCGGCTTCTGACACCGTGGAGTAAGAAAGACGCAGGGTACGGGTATCCGGCTTATCGTGATAGAACGCTTCACCCGGGACGTACACCACGCCGTTTTCCAGCGTTTTCTTCATCCATTCCATGGTATCGAACGGATAGCGGAAACGCGCCCACAGGAACATCCCCCCCTGCGGGCGGCTGAATTCCAGGTGCTCGCCAAGGCGGCTTTCCAGCGCATCGGCCAGCGCCACGCACTTCTTGCGGTAGTCTTCGCGAATCAACGCAATCTGGTTATCCAGCCGGTTCAGACTGAGGTATTCCGCAGTGATCACCTGCGACAGCATATTGGTATGCAGATCCGCCGCCTGCTTCACAATCACCGTCTGCTGCGCCAGCCAGTCCGGCATGACGATCCAGCCGATACGCATCCCTGGCGCGAGGATTTTCGAAAAAGTCGAGGTGTAAACCACCTGATCTTCACAGCCCAGCTCGACCGCATGCTGATAGAGCGGGCGCCGAACGGCGTCTGTAAAGCTAATTTCGCCGTAGGGATCGTCTTCCAGAATGACGAAATCATATTTTTTCGCCAGCTCAACCAACCGGCGACGACGCGCCTCGCTCAGCGTTTTGCCGCCGGGATTGCCGAACGTCGGCACCAGGTAAACAGCTTTGACGCGGGTGGTCTCCAGCAGGTCGGCCAGCTGCTCCACCAGCATCCCGTCATCGTCGGTGTCAACGCTGAGAATATTGGCCTGCGCCAGCTGAAATACCTGCAGCGCCGCCAGATAGGTGGGACGCTCAACGACGATAGTATCGCCCGGATCGAGCAGCGTACGGGCAACGATATCCAGCGATTGCTGGGAGCCGGAGGTGATATAGACCTGGGCGGCTGAACAGGCGACGCCACGGGAGTGGCAAATTTCACTCACCGCCTGGCGCAGCGGCGGGTAGCCTTCCGTCAGACCGTACTGGAATGCGTCATTAAAACGCTCGCTCATCACCTTCTGCACCGCCAGCTCCAGGCCTTCGGTATCAAACAGTTCCGGGGCCGGAATGCCGCCGCCAAGCGAAATCACGCCGGGCAGTTTACTGTGCTTGAGAAGTTCGCGGACGGCGGAGGGCTTGAGTTCACCCGCGCGGGCGGCGAGACGCCGATCGTGCATACTATTTTCCTTTTCTGTCTTGTTGTTGTGTTAATTATCTTGGCTTTGTTGCAGGTGCTCCCCGGCGGCGCTTACCATGCCGGGGCTATCCTTTTCAGTACGTTGTCACCCGGACAGGGGTATGCCGCTACCCGGGTTTCGTACGTCATGCTTTGTCTTTCAAAACGATTAACGGCTCGATATCGCTCTCTTTTTTCACCACCAGCGACGAATCGCCGCGCAGGCAGGTACCGCCGTAGTTACCGCCGACGGTAAATGTGCACACCTGAATGTACTTACCGTCCACTTTCGGCAGGCACCACAGCTGCTGGTAGATATTCTTGCGATCGACAAACTGGCCGCTGGTCTTATCCAGAAGTTCATCCTGAGGGCCGATCAGGTCGATATTGTTGCCGCAGCGCCCGGAAATAGGCTTCACCGCATAGCCGGTTTTCGCCAGCTCGTCGTTAACCTCAAAATCGGTATCCAGCAGATAGCGATGATGCGGGAACAGCGACCACAGCACCGGCAGAATGGCTTTGTTGCCGGGGATCACCGTCCACAGGGGTTCGAATACCAATACTTCAGGACGCAGCAGGACGTCAATCAGCCGCACCTCATTCTGCGGATGTCCGGTACGAATCGGTACCGCCGCGTACTCCTCGGCGCTGACTTCGCGCACCTGCTCAATGGCGGTTTCCCATGCCCAGGTTTTCCAGACGCAGTTGACCAGCCGCCCGTCGGCGTCGATCAGCTGACCGGCAGCGTCCCAGCGCAGCTCATCAAGACCAAAGAGAATTTTGCTCTCAAAACCGGCCTGGGTCAGCGAACGCTGAATAAACTGCGCGTGGTAGTTCTCTTCCAGATCCTTGTCCTGCATGATGTGGACGAAGGGCCGCGCCCGGCTGTGTTTCCACGCCCCCGCCAGCTCATCGAGCAGACCTTCCGCCGGATTGTGGCCGGTGCCGTAGTAGCCCTGCTTCAGCCACTGTTCGAGGATCAGCCCGCCTTCGGTATGGCAGGAAGCGGAATCGGCATTGTACTCGTACACCTTCAGCCCGCGCTCGTCCATGCAAAAATCCATGCGCCCGGTGATCATATGATGACGGCGGCGCTGCCACGAGAGGCGCAGACGAGGCCAGAGAATTTTCGGAATATCGAACAGCGCCAGCAGGTTGTCATCCTTCATCACCTTATCGGTGGCGTGCAGATACATCAGGTGCAGCTCGTTGGTGGCTTTGATCAGCTCCTGTTCGGCACTTTCGCTGATGGTGAAATACTGATAGGGATCCTGGTTGATGAAATGACCGTTGGCTGCCACGTAGGCTTTCTGCAGCGGGTCTTTCTCGTTCAGCCATTTACCGCGAAACTGGCCGTTGTTTGGCAGCCGCGCGCCTTTGATGGCCATCGCCTCGCCCGGCAGCACCGGCTGCGGCAGGCTGTGTTCGGTATCGGCGGTCTGGATCATCCAGCCTAAAATTTCGGTATCGGCAAAGGTATCTTTGATGGTGTACCGGCCGTCGTTGACCTCGAGGGTCAGCTCGCGGGTCCACTGCTGGCCCTGCGGCAGCGGCGAGTGAATCACGTTCTGCTCGGCGATACGCACCTTATTGCCGACAAGCTGGGTGATCACCGCCACATGGCCGGTGTGCTTAAACTCGCCCCCCTTCTGCCAGATCAGCAGCGAACCAGCGATAGGCGGACGGCGGGAGCCGTTGGCGAAGGCCTGCAGCGGCAGAATATTGTCATTGACCACTTCGCGCAGGAAACGCAGGGAGAAGATTTCATAAGCCATCCCCACATCGGTGAAGACAAAGCCATAGGTCAGGAACAGAAAGCGGCGCGCAAACTCCACGCACTGCCATTTATGCCCCATATACTCATTGCCGATGTAGCTGCGAAACGTCGCGTCATCCGGGTAGTCCTGCGGATTTAAGCTACTGTAATTCGATGAATAAATCGCTACGCCACCGGGTGCATAGCCTAACAATGTCCCAAACGGGGCGTCACTGCTTGTCGATCCTTTGCTCATTTAGCCTGACCTCAAATTAATGCAGCCCGGGCAGTTGGCGAAACAAAACTCCCTCTTCTTATCCTGCCGCAGGCACTTACCAGACAGAGGTGTAACGATGATACCACTCATTCGTTTCGCTAATCGTGCCGTTAAGGAAAATAACCCTGCAGCCGGAAACAAAAGTGATATCGTTGTCGGTGATATAACAAAAAAACAACGCAACATCAGGAGTCGACAATGAGCACACCCTCGCATCTGAATGCCCAACCGCTGGTCTGGGGACACGGCCCGCGGACGTTTGAGGTGTTCCTTGAGCCCACCTGCCCCTACTCTGTCCGCGCGTTTAATAAACTCGACGATCTGCTCGATGAGGTCGGCGCCGATAACGTGACCATCAAGATACGCCTGCAGTCGCAGCCGTGGCATCTGTTCTCCGGGGTTATCGTCCGCTGCATCCTCGCCGCGTCCACCCTGCAGCACGGCAGAGAGCAGGCGCATAAGGTGATGCAGGCCGTGGCCGACCATCGTGAAGAGTTTGAGTTTACCGATCACTGCAGAGGGCCGAATATGAACGCCACGCCGCAGCAAATCATTGAGCGCATTGAACGCTACAGTCACGTGCTGCTGGGGGCCGCCTTTGCCCGCCCGGAGCTGCAGGACGTGATCAAGTGGCACAGTAAATACGCCCGTCAGAACGGCATCCATGTCTCGCCGACCTTTATGGTCAACGGCCTGGTGCAGCCGGATCTGGGCAGCGGCGATGATGTCAGCGTGTGGGCCGCGCGGATTATGGCCTGAGGTCACCTGCTACACTTTTTGTACATCCACGAAAAAGGCAAACCAGCATGTCAGAGCAAAACTACCAGCCACCAAAAGTGTGGGAATGGAAGCAAAACAGCGGCGGCGCGTTCGCCAACATCAACCGTCCCGTTTCCGGCGCGACTCATGAACGCGTCCTGCCGGTGGGAACCCATCCGCTCCAGCTATACTCACTCGGCACGCCCAACGGCCAGAAGGTGACGATCATGCTGGAAGAGCTGCTGGCGCTGGGCGTCAGCGGCGCGGAGTACGACGCCTGGCTGATACGCATTGGCGAAGGGGATCAGTTTTCCAGCGGCTTTGTCGAGATCAACCCGAACTCGAAGATCCCGGCCCTCAGCGACCATTCCACCACGCCGCCGACCCGGGTATTTGAGTCCGGCAACATTCTTCTCTATCTGGCGGAAAAATTTGGTTTCTTCCTGCCGAAAGATCCTGCCGGTCGCACCGAAACCCTCAACTGGCTATTCTGGCTGCAGGGCGCGGCGCCGTTCCTCGGCGGCGGCTTCGGCCACTTCTATAACTATGCGCCAGTGAAGATCGAGTACGCGATCGACCGCTTTACGATGGAAGCCAAACGCCAGCTCGACGTTCTGGACAAACAGCTCGCCCGCGGTCGCTATGTGGCCGGCGAGGAGTACACCATCGCCGATATGGCTGTCTGGCCGTGGTATGGCAACGTAGTGCTGGGCAATGTCTATAACGCGGCGGAGTTCCTCGACGCCGGGAGCTATAAAAACGTGCTGCGCTGGGCGCAGGATGTCGGCAACCGCCCGGCCGTCAAGCGCGGACGCATCGTCAACCGCACCAACGGCCCGCTCAATGAGCAGCTGCATGAGCGCCATGACGCCCGCGACTTTGACACCCAAACAGAAGATAAGCGCCAGGCGTAAGGTCTTCACCCTTTCCCGTTGACGGGAAAGGGTTCCCACTACAGGACGGTTCCGCCTGCGAAGCCGTCCTGTTTAGCTTTCCAGCCGATAGCCCGCCAGAAAATATCGCATCGCCATACCCGACCCACCTTCTTTGAAGAAATCCATCACCATATCCCTGTCCAGGCCATAGCGACGGGTGAGGATCCCCGCTTCCCAGGCGCTGAGCTGGCGGTCGCCGGTTTTTTCAAACATGCGGTGCGAGTAGCCGAGCACAAACCCGCGTTTATAGTCGGCGCAAAAATTCGCCGCATGCGCGGCGGTGTCAGCATAGGATGCCTGTAGCCCCGCCATTAAGCCTTTGCCAAAATGATTTTCCATCGCGCCCTCCCAATCGTTATATAATAAATTATATAGCGTTTTTTTGAGCGAGCGGTAGCGCTATTTATGACTGTTGCGCTAGCGTAAATACTTCTCAAACCATGCCAGCGTGCGTTGCCAGGCCAGATCAGCCGCAGCCCGATCGTAGCGCGGCGTGGAATCATTATGAAAGCCGTGATTCACGCCCTGATAGAAATAGGCCTCGTAGACTTTATGGTGTTCCTTCAACGCCTGTTCATAGGCAGGCCAGCCTTCATTAATGCCGCTATCGAGGCCGGCATAGTGCAGCAGCAGCGGCGCTTTAATTTTATCAACCTCCTTCAGCGGCGGCTGGCGACCGTAAAACGGCACCGCGCAGGCCAGCTCGGGGATCGCCACCGCCGCCGCGTTGCTGACGCCGCCGCCGTAGCAAAAACCGGTGATACCGACCTTCCCCGTCGCCTGTGGATAGTTCGCCATAAACGCGACCGCCGCAAAAAAATCATTCATCAGCTTCACGGGATCGACTTTCTGCTGTAGGGCGCGGCCTTCATCATCATTCCCCGGATAGCCGCCGACGGCGCTCAGGCCATCCGGCGCCAGCGCGATGTACCCCGCTTTCGCTACCCGCCGGGCTACATCTTCAATATAGGGGTTCAGGCCGCGGTTCTCATGCACCACCACCACAGCGGGCGCTTTGTCGGCTATTTTTGTCGGCGTCACCAGGTAAGCCCGCACTTCGCCGTGACCGTCAGGAGAGGGATAATGAATATACTCCGGGCGGATATCCGGGTCGGTGAACGGTACCTGCTCTGCCAGGGCATAGTCGGGCTTCAGCAGATTAAACAGCGCCAGCGCGGTCATCCCGCCGACAGTATATTTCCCCGCCAGCTGGAGAAACTCGCGTTTACTGATTTTGCCGTGGGCATAGTAGTCATAATATTCGAGCAACTGCTGCGGGAAATCTTTGGCCGTTAATCGCGTCATCACCCTGCCTCCGTTGTTAAGCGCTCTTTAAGCAAAGCAGAAGCCCGGACATACGCCAGCCCAGAAAAGCATAAAACGGGGAGGAACAGCCCAGCGGCTAACACCGCCGGGAGAGAAGGGATCAGTGTTTCACTTTGGTCAGACGATCAAGGTAGCCCATCACAAAGGCCGAAAGCACGAAGGTCAGGTGGATAATCACGTACCACATCAGCTTATTGTCCGGGACGTTTTTCGCATCCATAAACACCCGCAGCAGGTGAATAGAGGAGATCGCCACGATGGAGGCGGCAACCTTATTTTTCAGCGAAGTCGCGTCCATTTTGCCCAGCCAGCTGAGTTTTTCTTTACCCTCGTTAATATCCAGCTGCGAGACAAAATTTTCATACCCGGAGAACATCACCATCACCAGCAAACCGCCCACCAGGGTCATATCCACCAGCGACAGCAGGGTCAGAATCATATCCGACTCGCTGACGCTAAAAATATGCGGCAGTATGTGGAAGATCTCCTGAAAAAATTTGATGGTCAGCGCAATCAGACCGAGCGAGAGGCCAAAATAAACCGGCGCCAGCAGCCAGCGCGAGGCGTACATAGCATTTTCCAGAAAGCGTTCCATAAGATCCTGTCAGTTAACATAAACGGCCGCCATTATATCGCAACAGGGTAACGCTTATGCAACATCAGCCGCCCGCGTCATCTGCAGGCGGCCAGAAACGGTTTCTTTAAAGTATGACCTCAAAGTCCTGCAAAGCGGAGTAGCCCTCGCTTTGTAGGCCAACCATTGAAGCAGCCAGCAGGCCAAATTTCGCGCCGACCCATTTTCCCTTCCCGGCAGCAAAACAAAGAGGAACCTTCCGCCACTCCTCCTCGGCTCGCCAGAAAAATTGACACAGGCCGCCTTCGCCTACGGCCACCTGCAGCTGACACTTGCCGCACTTAAGCTCAGCAAGAACCTGACGAGTTTCGCGCACCACGCCCGCATCGCTCATCCAACCGTGTCGCCACACGAGCCGGTAACCCCCTTGCCCAAACTCCACCAGCAAAGCGGCGTAGCGTTCGCCGTATACGATCAGGCCTCCGGCATCACCGTCCTGAGCGGCATATAACGTTACGCTTGTTTTCGCGCTAAAAGTTAGCGCCGGGAATTTCTGCAGCAACAGCTGCGGCGCCCAGTATAACGCTCTCTGTCCATCGACTTCGGATAATGGGACGCAGCGTAATCGAAGTTCGCCTTTCGCCGGCAGCAGCCACTCAGGGCTGGGGTTAGCCTGCCACTGCCACTGTATTCCCGGTTGGCCTTGCGCAAAATAGTCGCTGGTTTGCGGCGCCAATGCCGGTGAAGGCGTTAACCCTTTAGGACGCTGCCAACGTAAAACCGGCTGTCCGACGCCGCAGTTGCCAATCTGCTCACCGATACGCGGCCAGCCATCGTTACCCCAGGACATCGGCTGGAGGTGAACCACGCGGCCATAGAGGTGTAAGTCCTGGAAATGAACAAACCAGCATTCGCCCTCCTCACCCTCCACCCAGCCGCCCTGATGTGGTCCATTTATCGAGGTGTTTCCCTGGAAAAGCACGTTTTTGGCTTCCCAGGGCCCCGTCATCTGGCGCGCGCGCAGTACCGTCTGCCAGCCATTTTCAACCCCGCCCGCAGGAGCAAAGATGTAGTACCAACCGGCGCGTTGATAAACCTTTGGCCCCTCAAGGGTAGGTAAATCGCAGCAGCCGTCATAGATAATCTGCCCTTCGCCCAGCAATTCGCTGGCGTCCGGCGCCATCGCAAACAACTGCAGTTTATGCTTGATGCCGCTGCGGCTATGGGCGAAGGCATGTACCAACCAGGCCTGACCATTGTCGTCCCAGAACGGGCAGGGATCTATCCAACCTCTGGCCTCGCGCAGGCAGTGCGGAGCGCTCCATTCCCCCCACGGATCCTCGGTATGGCAGATAAAAATACCTTCATCTGGCGTGCTGAAGCAGACCCACAGCTTGCCATCGTGCCAGCGAATCGACGGCGCCCATACGCCCTTACCCGGCTGATACCGGTCATAACCAGGTAGCGGCAGTTCATCCATAACGTGGTTGATGATAGTCCAATTAACCAGGTCCGTTGAATGCAGGATCGGTAAAGCGGGCACATGGTTAAAACTGGAAGAGACCATAAAGAAATCATCGCCTACGCGCACGATATCCGGGTCGGAATAATCGGCGCATAAGATAGGATTCTGGTATTCAGAAGGGGTCATATTTCGCATCTCCTCAGGCCTTTTCCGGAACGGCGTTTAGCGGCAAATGCGTCTCTGAATGCCCCTGCTGCTGACGCATGGACAGCTCGCGCTGAATTGTCTGCATCATTTTGTCATCAAGCTTATAGAAACGCGCCAGCCACCACAGGAGCAGGTAAGATAGTGATGGACCGAGGGTTAACAGCCCCACAATTCCCATTGTCGCCAGCGGAGTCTGCGCCGTTACGCCCGCCTGATAGCCAAATAGCCCAAGCGAAAAACCTACGGCGGCGCCAGCAACCGCCATGCCCATTTTCAAAGCAAACAGATTACCGGAATAGGATAATCCCGTGATGCGACGGCCAAATTTCCATTCGCCATAATCGGCAGCGTTGGCCATCATGTTCCATTTAAACGGCTGGTACATCTGATGGAAGAAGCCGACCAGGAAGTATAAAGGGAACACCACCGGCAGCCAGGTCGGCGGCACAAAGAACATTACGACGCCAACCAGGACCAGCAGGAGGTTGATATTTTTAAACAGCGATACCGCGCGATAGCGCTTGGCCAGCCATCCGGCGGCGATGCTGCCGATAATCGTGCCAACGACGCTGGTGGAAACAAATGCTGATTTCATGGCCGTTCCCGCCGCTGACTCCACACCGCCTAACATCAGGTAGGTTGCATAATAGAGCGTGGCGGCGCTGCGCATAACCCCGGCCATACTGGAGAAAAAAGTAATTATCGCCACAATACGCCACTGGTCATTCGCCAGCAGCTGACGGAGGTCTTCGCGTATGCTCCCCTGCTGTTCAACAGCTGGAGCCACGCGTTCTTTGGTANAGAAGAAGCAAAAAGCCAGCATTACAATAGCGATCGCGCCCATGATTCCCATTGTCGCCTGAAAACCAAACTGCTTATTTTCTTTACCGAAAAAATCCACCAGGAACAGGGTTGCGACAGAAACCATCAGACCGGCCAGAGATGAGATCGTAAAACGATATGACTGGGCTGAAAGGCGATCCTTCTCATCACGCGTAATGACTCCGCCCAATGCGCAGTAGGGAATATTGATAAAGGTGTAACACAGCATGAGTAAGGTGTAGGTCAGGTAGGCATAAACCAGTTTACCCGATGCGCCAAATTCCGGAGTCGTGAAGGTCATTACCGCCAGCACGGCATAAGGTACGGCAAACCAGATAAGCCACGGGCGAAAATGGCCCCAGCGGGTCTTTACACGGTCTGCAACAATGCCGGTTAGCGGATCGGTAATCGCATCCAGAACCCGCGTCACCAGGAACATCACTCCGACTGCGGCAGCAGAAAGCCCGTAAATATCCGTATAAAACCATGTCAGAAACATGGTTACCGAAGAGTAAACGATACCGCAGGCTGCATCCCCCATGCCATATCCCAGCTTCTCCGCAAATGACAGTTTATTATCGTGATTCACAATATAATCCCTCTCAGATGAAGTGGTATTCACTGTAGAGGCAGGATAAAAACTATCCTATTGTCATTTTTCGCATCGGGTTTATGTTTTCTGTTAACTGAGAAAGTTGTCACACATCTATAAGATTGGTCTTACAAGTTATTGCGTCACCTATTAAAAAGCTGGCGCAAGGCCAGCCTGAGGAGAAAAGTGGAAAGGGGGAGGTTACTTCGCTTTGACGGTCTCTTCGCCCACCAGCCCGATCTTGAGATAGCCCGCCTGATGCAGGGTATCCATCACTTTCATCATCGTCTCGTAATCGACGGTTTTATCCGCGCGGAAGAAGACGGTGGTATCTTTTTTGCCGGCGGTCAGGCTATCCAGGGCGTTAATCATATTCGCTTCGGTAACCGGGTCGTTGCCGAGGAACATGCTCTTATCCGCCTTCACCGACAGGTAGATGGGTTTTTCCGGTCGCGGTTGCGGCTGGCTGGAGGAGGCTGGCAGATTGACCTTCACGTCGACCGTCGCCAGCGGCGCGGCCACCATAAAGATAATCAGCAGAACCAGCATGACGTCGATAAACGGCGTCACGTTGATCTCATGCATTTCGCCGTTATCGTCCAGGTTTTCATTAAGACGCATCGCCATAGCCGATCAACCTACCCGTAATTTCTGCGCGCTGCGCACCGGCTTCACGCCGCTGGCGCTGAGGTCCAGATCGCGGCTTTGCAGCAGGAGTACCTGAGCGGCGACGTCGCCGAGCGAGGCCTTGTAGCTGCCGATCATGCGGGCGAAGATGTTATAGATGACCACCGCCGGGATGGCGGCGAACAGGCCGATGGCCGTCGCCAGCAGCGCTTCTGCGATGCCCGGCGCTACCACCGCAAGATTGGTGGTCTGGGTCTGGGCGATGCCGATAAAGCTGTTCATGATGCCCCAGACGGTACCAAACAGGCCCACAAACGGGGAAATGGCGCCGATGGTCGCCAGATAGCCGTTTCCGCGCCCCATATGGCGACCAACCGCCGCAACGCGGCGCTCAAGGCGAAAACCAGTTCGTTCCTTGATGCCTTCATTGTCTTCGGCACCGGCAGAGAGTTCGAGTTCGTTCTGCGCTTCATTGATAAGCTGGGTGGTGAGGCTTTTCGCCTCAAAGGCGCTGGCGATATCGCTGGCCTGATCGAGAGAGCGGGCTTCCGCCAGCTGCTGCTGTTCACGTTTGAGGCGACGCTTGCTGGCGAGGATTTCCGCCCCTTTACCGAAGAAGATGGCCCATGTGACGACCGACGCCAGAATCAGGCCAATCATCACCACCTTAACGACAATATCGGCATGATGATACATACCCCAAACGGAGAGATCCGCCTGCATCAAATTATTACCCACGCTCTATCTCCACGACGATAATCACAAAATCTGCCCACAATAATATCAAAACGACATCGAATTGATAGTGGTTCTCATTAGTATTTACACTGTGCAGCAAATCACGTTTATTTTCCTTGCGCTTACGCAGTAAAAAAGCGGCTAACCGCGGGCCGGGTAAAATTTTCGCCTGTATCGGCGGTGCGCTGGTACAGAAAAGCAGATTCATGTTAGTTTAGACGTCCAGACGTATAAAAACAGGTTCGTCAACATGGCTGATAAACATCTTGATACCGCGCTGGTCAACGCCGGGCGGAGCAAAAAGTACACCCAGGGCTCAGTGAACAGCGTTATCCAGCGCGCGTCATCGCTGGTTTTCGACACCGTCGAGGCCAAAAAGCACGCCACCCGCAATCGGGCCAACGGCGAGCTGTTCTACGGTCGTCGCGGCACCCTGACCCATTTCTCGCTGCAGGAAGCGATGTGCGAGCTGGAAGGCGGCGCCGGCTGCGCCCTCTTCCCCTGCGGCGCCGCGGCGGTGGCTAACACTATCCTGGCGTTTGTCGAGCAAGGCGACCATGTGCTGATGACCAATACCGCCTATGAGCCAAGCCAGGACTTTTGTACCAAAATTCTCGCCAAACTCGGCGTCACCACCAGCTGGTTCGATCCCTTAATCGGCGCCGATATCGCCCGTCTGGTTCGCCCTGAGACCCGCGTGGTGTTCCTCGAATCGCCCGGCTCGATCACCATGGAAGTGCACGATGTGCCGGCGATAGTCGCCGCCGTGCGTCAGGTCGCCCCGGAAGCGATTATCATGATCGATAACACCTGGGCGGCGGGGATCCTGTTTAAAGCCCTGGATTTTGGCATTGATATTTCCATTCAGGCAGGCACCAAATACCTGATCGGCCATTCCGACGCCATGGTGGGCACCGCGGTGGCGAACGCGCGCTGCTGGCCGCAGCTGCGTGAAAATGCCTACCTGATGGGGCAAATGCTGGACGCCGATACTGCCTATATGACCAGCCGCGGCCTGCGCACCCTGGGCGTTCGCCTGCGTCAGCATCATGAAAGCAGCCTGCGCATCGCCGAGTGGCTGGCGCAGCACCCGCAGGTGGCGCGGGTAAACCACCCCGCCCTGCCCGGCAGTAAAGGTCATGAGTTCTGGAAACGTGATTTCACCGGCAGCAGCGGGCTATTCTCGTTTGTGCTCAGCAAGCGCCTCAATGATGCCGAACTGGCGGAGTATCTCGACAATTTCAGCCTGTTCAGTATGGCCTATTCGTGGGGCGGCTTTGAGTCGCTGATTCTCGCCAACCAGCCGGAGCAAATCGCCCACATTCGACCGGATGCTGAAGTCGACTTCAGCGGCACGCTGATCCGCCTGCACATTGGTCTCGAAAATGTTGACGATCTGCAGGCGGATTTAGCAGCGGGCTTCGCGCGTATCGTGTAAAGTGACAGTCAGTGGCAACAATAGCGGACGCTTTTTAGCAAAGCGGCCGCTTTTGTTGCGCCCGGGATCAAGGTGCTCGGGCCTCTTCAGGAGTACACTAGTCAACAATACGGTACCACTTAGGAAAGTCCATGGTTGTCATTCAAGAGATTGTCGCCGCGCTGTGGCAACATGATTTTGCCGCATTGGCGAACCCTCACGTTGTGGGCGTTGTATATCTGGTTATGTTCGCGACCCTGTTTCTGGAAAACGGGCTGCTGCCCGCCTCCTTTTTACCGGGAGACAGCCTGCTGCTGCTCGCCGGCGCGCTGATTGCTAAAGGCGTCATGGACTTTGTGCCCACTATCGCCATTCTGACCGCCGCCGCCAGCCTCGGCTGCTGGCTGAGCTATGTGCAAGGGCGCTGGCTGGGCAATACGCAAACGGTGAAAGGCTGGCTGGCGCATCTGCCGCATAAGTACCATCAGCGCGCCACCTGCATGTTTGACCGCCACGGCCTGCTGGCGCTGCTCGCGGGCCGTTTTCTGGCGTTTGTCCGCACCCTGCTGCCAACCATGGCCGGGATTTCTGGCCTGCCGAACCGCCGCTTCCAGTTCTTCAACTGGCTGAGCGCCCTGCTGTGGGTCTGTGTGGTGACGGGTCTTGGCTATGCGCTGAGCATGATCCCGTTTGTGAAGCGCCATGAAGATCAGGTGATGACCTGTCTGATGATCCTGCCGATTGCCCTGCTGCTGGCTGGCCTGCTCGGCACGCTGTTCGTGGTCATTAAAAAGAAATATTGCAGCGCCTGACGCTTACCTGCCGGGGGGCCTGCGCCCGCCCGGCCGACCTTTCCCGGTATTACATCCCCTGCATCGTGCGAATACGCGCGGCGTCTTCTCCCGGCGTCAAACCGAAGTAGCGCTTAAACTCGCGGCTGAACTGCGAAGGGCTTTCATATCCCACGCGCATCGCCGCCGCGCTGGCCTTCATGCCGTCATGGATCATCAGCATTCGTGCTTTGTGCAAACGGTAGTTTTTCAGATACTGCAAAGGAGAAGTGCTGGTCACCGCTTTAAAATTATGGTGAAACGCTGACACACTCATATTCGCTTCCGCCGCCAGCCGATCGACGCTGAGGTTTTCGGTGTACTGGCTTTCGATATGCTTGAGCACGCGACTTATCAGGCTGAAGTGGGTCTGCCGGCTGACCAGCGCCAACAGCGCGCCGCCGCAGGGCCCCGTCAGCACATAATACAGAATTTCGCGGACGATTTGCTTGCCAAGGATCCGTGCGTCCAGCGGCCGCTCCATCACGTCAAGCAGCCGTTCGGCAGCGCACAGAATATCCTCCGAGAGTACCGCGGAGTTTATCCCGCTGGAGGCGACCGCGGGCTGAAACAGCGGATCTTCGCCAATATCCATCAGCAGCTCTTGCAGTTGCAGGATATCGACGTTCAGGCGCATCCCGGCGAGGGGCACCTCCGGGGTGGCAAAGGTTTCGCACTCGAAAGGTAGCGGCACGGTCAACAGTAAATATTCGTTTGTATCGTAGCGAAAAGTCCGTTCATTGATATAACCAATTTTATGGCCCGAAAAGAGAAAAACGATCCCCGGCTGATACATCACCGGCGTCCGGGGCCCCGGTTGCGTTCCGTACAGCAAACGGACGTCAGGCAGCAACGAACTTAACATTTCGTGCTTATCTTTCAGCAGGTTAATCTTCTCCGTTAATGTCCGACATATCTCTGCGTGTTGCATTGCCACCGTCTCTCCCGATGTTTCTTCACCTGTACATTGTGCGCAGGCCGCTACAAATTCTCCAGCCATATGGAGAAATAGGCAAGACATCGGCAGGAATGTGCATTGAGGGTCAACGGCGCCAGGACCACAATAACCTTCATCGGGCAGCGGTATCGTCCCTGTCGACGGTTTTACTCTTTGGAGGACTTAAGCAATGAATAATTTCGACCTGCATACCCCAACCCGCATTCTGTTTGGCAAAGGCGCGATTGAAAAGCTGCGTGAACAGATCCCGGCGGAAGCCCGCGTACTGATCACCTACGGCGGCGGCAGCGTCAAAAAAACAGGCGTCCTGGATCAGGTCTTCACCGCTCTGAATGGCCTGGATGTCCTTGAATTTGGCGGCATCGAGCCGAACCCGTCTTACGAAACCCTGATGAATGCGGTGAAACTCGCCCGGGAAGAGAAAGTGACCTTCCTGCTGGCGGTCGGCGGCGGTTCGGTGCTGGATGGCACCAAGTTTATCGCTGCAGCAGCCCACTACGACGCGGATATCGATCCGTGGGAAATTCTGGAAACCTATGGCAGCAAAATTGCCAGCGCCATTCCAATGGGCTCGGTACTGACTCTGCCGGCGACTGGTTCTGAATCCAACAAAGGCGCGGTCATATCGCGGAAAACCACCGGCGACAAACGCGCGTTTATGTCTTCGCACGTCCAGCCGCAGTTCGCGATCCTCGATCCGGTTTATACCTACACCCTGCCGCCGCGCCAGGTCGCGAACGGCGTGGTTGACGCCTTCGTCCATACCGTCGAGCAGTACGTGACCTACCCGGTAGACGGCAAAATCCAGGACCGCTTCGCCGAAGGCATTCTCCTGACCCTGATCGAGGATGGCCCGAAAGCCCTGCAGGAACCGGAGAACTATAACGTGCGCGCCAATATTATGTGGGCGGCGACGCAGGCGCTGAACGGCCTGATCGGCGCAGGCGTGCCACAGGACTGGGCGACGCATATGCTCGGCCACGAGCTGACGGCGATGCACGGCCTGGATCACGCCCAGACGCTGGCTATCGTGCTGCCGGCGCTGTGGAATGAGAAACGCGATGCCAAGCGCGAGAAGCTGCTGCAGTATGCCGAGCGCGTGTGGAATATTACCGAAGGCTCTGACGACCAACGTATCGATGCCGCCATCGCCGCAACGCGTCAGTTCTTCGAGCAGATGGGCGTGCCGACCCGCCTTTCCGATTACGGTCTCGACGGTAGCTCCATCCCGGCGCTGCTGGCGAAACTGGAAGAGCACGGCATGACTAAACTTGGCGAACATCAGGATATCACCCTGGACGTCAGCCGCCGTATTTACGAGGCTGCACGCTAAGCGCTCCCCGCCTGATTCACCTCTCCTTACGTTAAACAAACGCCGGGGAGAGGTGTTTTTACTACCGTTTTTAGCTATTTCGTCCAGACTTAATGCTACCCCTCGGCGGATCCTGCTTCGCCGAGTTCATTAACAGGAGGAAGGCATGACACATCCAACCGTTATAAAACTGCACGACGGCAACCTGATGCCGCAGCTGGGTCTCGGCGTGTGGAAAGCTGGCAACGAGGAAGTCGTCTCCGCCATTCATAAGGCGCTGGAAGTCGGTTATCGCTCTTTTGACACCGCCGCCGCGTACCAAAATGAGACCGGCGTCGGCAATGCGCTGCACAGCGCTGGCGTCAACCGCGATGAGCTCTTCATCACCACCAAGCTGTGGAACGACGATCAAAAACGGCCGCACGAGGCGCTGAAAGAGAGCCTCAGCAAACTGAAGCTGGACTATGTGGATCTCTATTTAATCCACTGGCCGGTACCGGCTATCGGCCATTACGTCGAGGCCTGGCAGGCGTTGATCGAGCTGCAGCAGCAGGGGCTGACCAAAAGCATTGGCGTGTGTAATTTCCAGGTACCGCATCTGCAGAAGCTGATTGATGAAACCGGCGTCGCCCCGGTGATCAATCAGATAGAACTCCATCCACTTATGCAGCAGCGTCAGCTGCACGCGTGGAACGCCACCCACAAGATCCAGACCGAATCCTGGAGCCCGCTGGCCCAGGGCGGCGAAGGCGTCTTCGATCAAAAAGTCATCCACCAGCTCGCCGATAAGTACGGCAAAACGCCGGCGCAAATCGTCATCCGCTGGCATCTTGATAGCGGTCTGGTGGTGATCCCGAAATCCGTCACGCCGTCGCGTATCGCGGAAAACTTTGACGTCTGGGACTTCCGTCTCGACAAAGATGAGCTGGGAGCGATCGCGAAGCTGGACCAGGGTAAACGTCTCGGTCCTGACCCGGATCAGTTCGGCGGATAATGCTCTCTCTTGCCATCGCCTTTAGCGCCTCGGCGTTAAAGGCGATCGTAGACCAGATGAATATCCTCTGGCTCCAGCGCAAACAGCGCCGGGTCGGGCTTATCCGCTAAGCGACATCCCTGAGCCAGATAAAAATCGACGGTGTTTTTGTTGGGGATCGACGAGATATAGAGGCCGGACGCCCCCATTTCTGGCAGCTGGTACAGGGCATACTGAAACAGTCGCCGCCCCCAGCCCTGGCCGCGCTTTCCCGCCCCGACATAAAAGAATAATAGCTGGCGCAGCTCGCCATTCATGCCGCGAGGCAGCGTATCCAGCGCCGCTGCGGCAATCATCTGCTCATCGTCAAAAAAGGCGAAAAAAATACCGCCGCGATCGTAACAGGCCTCGTGAATCGGAGTATAAACCTGACGATCGTGAGGGTCCCAGCCACGCACGTCATAATATTCCCGATAAGCCCGCAGCTGACCGTTATCGAGACGGTAGAGCGTATCGATAATTTCGCTGCGGTCTATCTCCCAGAGCTGGTCCAGTTGTTGTCGCGACAGGATGACCGGCGTCATCACCTCTCTCCTTTTTTCACAGATGTTCCCGGCGAGCGATCCCGCCGGGCCAGCCGCTTAGCGTGATACGGCCTTCGGCTTAACGCGTTTTTTCGCGCCAGCAGCGGCAGGCGTCTGGCGCTGATGGGCGATCGGCGTGTGCTTGGTCAGCGCCGGACGAGTATGGCGGTTCTGGCGACGCGCTTCACGCATTTCGTCCAGGGTTGGCGCTGGCACCAGGCAGTCGCGACGGGAGCCAATCAGGTGCTTCTTGCCCATCGCCTCCAGCGCCTGACGGATCAGCGGCCAGTTTGCCGGATCGTGGTAGCGGAGCAGCGCTTTGTGCAGACGGCGCTGTTTATCGCCCTTCGGCACCACCACCTCTTCGCTCTTATAACCAATTTTACCCAGCGGGTTCTTGCCGGTGTAATACATGGTGGTCGAGTTCGCCAGCGGCGACGGATAGAAGTTCTGCACCTGGTCGAGGCGGAAGCGATGCTTCTTCAGCCACAGCGCCAGGTTCACCATATCTTCATCACGGGTCCCCGGATGAGCGGAGATAAAGTACGGGATCAGATACTGCTCTTTACCCGCCTGCTTCGAATAGGTGTCGAACAGCTCTTTAAAGCGGTCGTAGCTGCCCATTCCCGGCTTCATCATCTTCGACAGCGGTCCCTCTTCGGTATGCTCCGGGGCGATCTTCAGATAGCCGCCGACGTGGTGGGTCGCCAGCTCTTTGATATAGCGCGGATCTTCGACCGCGATGTCATAGCGTACCCCGGAGGCGATAAGGATCTTCTTGATGCCCTTCAGCTCGCGAGCGCGGCGATAAAGATTGATCGTCGGCTCATGGTTGGTATCCATGTGCGGGCAAATATCCGGATAGACGCAGGAGAGACGGCGGCAGGTCTGCTCAGCGCGCGGCGATTTACAGCGCAGCATATACATGTTGGCCGTTGGCCCGCCGAGATCGGAGATCACCCCGGTAAAGCCGGGCACGGTGTCGCGAATGGCTTCGATCTCATTAATGATCGAATCCTCAGAACGGCTCTGGATTATGCGTCCTTCGTGCTCGGTGATCGAGCAGAACGAACAGCCGCCGAAGCAGCCGCGCATGATGTTGATTGAGAAGCGGATCATCTCATACGCCGGAATACGCGCATCGCCATAGGAAGGATGCGGCACCCGCTTGTACGGCAGCGCGAAGACGCTGTCCATCTCTTCGGTGGAGAGCGGGATTGCCGGCGGGTTGATCCAGATGTAGCGCTCGCCGTGCTTTTGCATCAGCGCCCGGGCGCAGCCGGGGTTGGTTTCGTGGTGCAAAATGCGCGAGGCGTGAGCGTACAGGACCTTATCGCCTTTCACCTTCTCGAAGGAAGGCAGCAGCACATAGGTTTTTTCCCACGGTTTGGGCCGCGGCGGTTGCACAGTAATGCTTTTCGCTTCCTGTTTTTTCGGCGCGACCGGTTTGTTATCGGCGCACGGCAGATCTTCACCGTACGGATGCGGGATGGGGTCAATTTTACCGGGCGTATCCAGACGGGTGGAGTCCACGCCGCTCCAGCCCGGCAGCGCCTCTTTCACCATGATGGCGGTATTGCGCACATCGCGGATCTGGTCGATGGTTTCGCCCATCGCCAGGCGATGAGCCACTTCCACCAGCGGACGCTCGCCGTTGCCGAACATCAGCATATCGGCCTTGGAGTCCACCAGCACCGAGCGGCGCACGGTGTCGGACCAGTAATCATAGTGGGCGGTACGACGCAGGCTGGCTTCGATGCCGCCGAGGATCACCGGCACATCTTTCCACGCCTCTTTACAGCGCTGGGTGTAGACGAGGGTAGCGCGGTCCGGACGTTTGCCCGCCACGTTACCCGCCGTATAGGCATCGTCATGACGTAGTTTACGGTCGGCGGTGTAACGGTTGATCATTGAGTCCATGTTGCCGGCGGTCACGCCGAAGAACAGGTTCGGTTTGCCCAGACGCATAAAGTCGTCTTTGCTGTTCCAGTCCGGCTGGGAGATGATCCCTACCCGGAAACCCTGCGCTTCCAGCATGCGGCCGCAGATAGCCATCCCGAAGCTCGGGTGGTCGACATAGGCGTCGCCGGTGACCAGAATAATGTCGCAGCTATCCCAGCCAAGTTGATCCATCTCTTCACGCGACATCGGTAAAAAGGGCGCAGGGCCAAAACAGGCAGCCCAGTATTGCGGCCAGGAAAAAAGGTCACGATCCGGTTGGATCAGGGATATTGCGCTCATATTGCTTCCGGGGAAAATGATAAAAAAATAACCAAAAGGGCGTGGATTATAAGCCGGAATGATAGTGGAAATGAAGGAGGATTTTCTCAAACCCTGACCGTGCGCCGGCCAGGGTCAAAGAGATTACGGCGCGGGATTCACCAGCATCTGGCCGATCGAGCCGCGATCGGCAAGCTCCAGCGTCTGGCTCAGATACTGGAACGGGAAGTGCGGCCACGACGGTTGAGCGTAATAGACCAGCAGCTCAACCTGCCCGTCGACCCACACGGTGTCCTTCCAGCCGCGATCTTCCGGGAAAGGAGACGAGCCGTTGACATTACGGATCTGGAACATCACCCCTTCAATATGGAACGACTGTGGGCGGTCGGCGCGCACCGTCCAGCGCTCCCAGGTCCCCTGCTGCGCCGTGATATCGATACGCTGCGGATCCCACAGCTGGCCGTTGATGCCCGGATCGTCGCCAAGGGTGATATCCCGGCTGCGGATCGGCGTACCGGAGAGCAGCTCGGTCGGCAGCAGGCGCACCGGCAGACTGTCGGTCACCAGCGGCAGCAGCCCGGTCGGACGCAGCGTCAGCACCAGCGTGGAGACCAGGATGCTTGACGGTTCAAAAAAACCGCGGATACGGTCGACGATGCTCGCCGCTTCGCCGCAGGTAATGGATACTTCATCGCCGTTAGTCATATCGACCAGAATTTCACGCCGCTCCCCCGGGGCCAGCGATAGCTGCTTGAGCGAAACCGGCGCCGGCAGGAATCCCTGATCGCCGGAAATCACATGCAGCAGTCGGCCATCGCTCATCTGCAGCTGATAGCGCCGGGAGTTGGAAGCGTTCAGCAGGCGCAGGCGCACCCAGCCGCGCGACACTTCAACATAGGGGCTCTGCACGCCGTTAACCAGCAGCGTGTCGCCCACAAAGCCGCCGCTGCCCGGTTCGCTATATTCCGGCGTGCCGAAGTTATCCAGCCGTTTATCCTGAATAATCACCGGGAAGTCATCGACGCCATAGTGGTTAGGGATCGGCAGGTTCTTGCTGACCTCGTCTTCCACCAGCCACATGCCCGCCAGACCGTTGTAAACCTGTTTCGCCATCCGGTTCGGCGTGTTGGCCTGATACCACAGCGTCGCCGCGCTCTGGCGGATAGGCAGCACCGGCGCCCAGTCGGCGTTCGGCGACATCATGCGCGCCGCGCCGCCAATCAGCGGGCCAGGCACCTGCAGACCGCGGATGGTCATCGCCACGTTCTCCGTCAGGCGGTTGCTGTAGATAAGCTTGACGTCGTCTCCGTTCCAGACGCGGATCGTCGGCCCCATATAGCGGCCATTGATCCCCCAGACGGGGGCGCGGGTGCCGGGGGTAAACGACCAGTGGGAACGCTGCAGCGTCAGAAACAGCGGCTGGCCGCGACGAGATTCCAGCAGCGGCGGAACCGGCAGCGCAGGCTGCTGGCCGGCGGCATGGGCCTTCAGCGGCGCGGCGCCAGCGCACAGCGCTACGCCGGAAGCCTTAATAAACTGACGCCGACTGAGTGACATATTAACTCCATGACATACTGACAAATGAAAAAGGGAATTCGTTTCCCGCCAGCAATACGCGCGCGTTGGCGGCGTTTCCTGTCTTATTGCTTTCCAGCCGCTTCGCGCTCGGCCACTTCGTTGTCCAGATCAGCGATTTTGGCGGCCATCAGCTCGCGGCAATGCGTCGCCAGCGCGCGCACGTTGTCTTTACCAAACTGCGTGGTATCTACCGGCGGCAGCATTTCCACAATCACCAGACCGTTGTTCCAGCGATTGAGCTTTATTTTATTCGATGTATTCGAGACACACACCGGAATAATCGGCACCCCAGCGGCAATAGCCGCGTGAAAAGCCCCGGTTTTAAACGGCAGCAGGCCGCGGCCGCGGCTGCGGGTCCCTTCCGGGAACATCCAGAACGAAATTTTACGCTTTTTAAAAGCGTTGACGACTTCGGCAATAGTGCCGTGCGCTTTGGTTCGGTTATTACGGTCAATCAGCAAATTGCCCGTCAGCCAGTACAGTTGGCCAAAGAACGGGATCCACAGCAGGCTCTTTTTACCTACGGTGACCGTCGGAGCCTGCACGATATTCGACGCCGTCACCATATCATAGTTGTTCTGGTGGTTAGCGATGTAGATCGCGTTACCATAGCTTTCCGCGTCGGCGGGTTTGCGTAGCTCTACCTTGAGGCCAAATACCGGAGATAAACGGCCAAACAGATGGCCGAAAGTGGCAACGTGTTTTGGATTACGTGGGCTGAACAAGCAGTACAGACAGCCAAGTACGCACACTACGATGCAATAAATGACCACGAAAATTACTCGAAAAATGAATAGCATAGCTACCTCTAAAACCCAAACCGCTTAGAATTATTCGCTGCTGGCAGAAGGCAGGCTCACAAGTTCTGCGCAGGCCGGGACCGTTCTTCCTGGGTCCCTGATGATGGACATTGTTAATCGCAACGCCTGAATAAACAACGATTTTGCGGCATTTTTTCGTCTCCTCCCGTCAAAGACGGGAGGAGACGCGCTTACTCTTCGCTATCGCCTGCCGCGGCACGACGCGGCGAGTCAATTTCCACGCGGTCAATTTTCTGCAGCCCGCGCATCAGCGAACCGCGGCGGCCGCGCTCGCCGGTGACTTTTTGCAGCTCTTCCGGACGCAGTTTGATCTTCCGTTTGCCGACGTGAATGGTCAGCGTACTCTGCGGCGGCAGAACAAACAGATGTGCCAGACCGTCCTGGCCGGCTGCGGCTTCCGCCGCCGGAATGCTGATAATTTTGTTGCCCTTGCCTTTCGACAGCTGCGGCAGATCGCTGACCGGGAACATCAGCATCCGCCCGGCGGCGGTGATGGCCAGCAGCATATCGGACTCATCCTCAATCACCAGCGGCGGCATCACGTGCGCGTTGTCAGGCAGGGTGATTAGCGCTTTCCCGGCACGGTTGCGCGCCACCAGATCGTTGAAGGTACAGACGAAACCGTAGCCCGCGTCGGAAGCCATCAGCAGTTTCTGATCGTCGCTTTCCATTAGCATATGCTCCACGGTCGCGCCCGGCGGCAGGGTCAGTTTGCCGGTAAGCGGTTCACCCTGGCCACGCGCGGAAGGCAGAGTAATCGGATCGATGGCATAGCTGCGTCCGGTGGTATCGATAAACACCACCGGCTGGTTGCTCTTGCCCTTCGCCGAGGCTTTCCAGCTGTCGCCCGCCTTATAGCTCAAGCCCTGGGCGTCAATGTCGTGTCCTTTGGCGCTGCGCACCCAGCCCATCTGCGACAGAACGATAGTCACCGGCTCAGACGGCAGCATGTCATGCTCGCTCATCGCTTTCGCTTCTTCACGCTCGTGAAGCGGCGAGCGACGGTCGTCGCCGAAGGCATCGGCATCGGCCTGCAGCTCTTTTTTCAGCAGGTTGTTCATCTTACGTTCAGACGCCAGAATCGCCTGCAGCTGGTCGCGCTCTTTTTCCAGCTCGCTCTGCTCGCCGCGGATCTTCATCTCTTCCAGTTTGGCGAGGTGGCGCAGTTTTAATTCCAGAATCGCTTCCGCCTGGGTTTCGCTGATGCCAAAGCGCGACATCAGGGCCGGCTTCGGTTCATCTTCAGTGCGGATGATCTCAATCACTTCATCGATATTAAGAAACGCCACCAGCAAACCTTCGAGGATATGCAGGCGCTTCAGCACTTTCTCTAACCGATGGTTTAGACGGCGACGCACGGTATCGCGACGGAACACCAGCCACTCGCTGAGGATCTCCAGCAGGTTTTTCACCGCCGGGCGGCCGTCAAGGCCGATCATATTGAGGTTGATGCGGTAGCTCTTCTCCAGATCGGTGGTGGCGAACAGGTGGTTCATCACCTGTTCCATATCCACCCGGTTGGAGCGCGGGACAATCACCAGACGGGTCGGGTTTTCGTGGTCCGATTCGTCGCGCAGATCGTCAACCATCGGCAGCTTTTTATTGCGCATCTGCGCCGCAATCTGCTCCAGCACTTTGGCGCCAGAGACCTGATGCGGCAGCGCACTGATCACCACCGCGCCGTCCTCTTTACTCCACACCGCGCGCATGCGCACTGAGCCGCGCCCGTTCTGGTAGATTTTGCGAATTTCCGCCCGCGAGGTGATGATCTCCGCCTCGGTCGGGAAATCCGGCCCCTGTACGATATCCAGCAGTTCGTCGAGGGTGGTTTTCGGCTGCTCAATCAGCGTAATCGCCGCTTTGGCCACTTCCCGCAGGTTGTGCGGAGGAATATCGGTCGCCATGCCTACCGCGATGCCGGTGGTGCCGTTCAGCAGGATGTTCGGCAGACGCGCTGGCAGCATTTTCGGCTCCTGCAGCGTGCCGTCAAAGTTTGGCACCCAGTCGACCGTCCCCTGCCCCAGCTCGCTGAGCAGCAGCTCGGCATACTTCGACAGGCGGGATTCGGTGTAACGCATGGCGGCGAAAGATTTGGGATCGTCCGGCGCCCCCCAGTTTCCCTGACCATCCACCAGCGGATAGCGGTAAGAGAACGGCTGCGCCATCAGCACCATCGCTTCATAGCAGGCGCTGTCGCCGTGCGGGTGATATTTACCCAACACGTCGCCGACGGTGCGGGCGGACTTTTTGAATTTCGCGCTGGCGTTCAGCCCCAGCTCGGACATCGCATAGACGATGCGACGCTGGACCGGTTTTAAGCCATCGCCAATAAACGGTAATGCCCTGTCCATGATCACGTACATGGAGTAGTTCAGGTAAGCATTTTCCGTAAATTCATGCAGCGCAAGGCGCTCTGCCATATCGCTCATTAATCGTGGATCCTCAATCTGGGTACCGACCGTTCGGACGGCAAAACTACCCGCGATAATACCCGATCTCACGCCCTGAGTCACAGGCCGTGAGANNNCTGAGGATTCCGTCACGCTTAATCAGGCCAGCGGCAGATAAATATCGGTTTGCAGTTCATGCTCAGCCACCTCATGGACAAAATTGAGGTAACGGAAGTACACCGGAAAATCCCGTAACGTCTCGCCTGAAGCGGGTAACCAGTCGCGATAGAGAAACCAAACGCTGTTCGCCAGCGTGTCCAGCGAGCCGTGATGGCGCACGACGGCGCAGCGTCCGCCGGGGATTTCGCCGTTAATCACGCCAAAGGCGTTTTCACCAACCGGCCGATCGACCGTACCGCAGATATCAAAACGAAATGCCTCCTGCGGGGTGGTCTGCGGATCGTCCCAGGCGATCCCCCAGGTATCGCTGGTGGCGACGGGCGATAGTCCGCTCGTCTTACGCCAGGCGATAAAACGCGCGGCGGTGGCGTTGACAAGGTCCGGGCTACCGCGATGTTGCAGTACGGCTATCCGGGTGGAGGGGCACGAAATAATGTTGACGTCCATCGACGTTTGCTCCTGTAGCGTATGTTTCGGTACGCGTCGATGCCACTCGGCCCAGTCCGGTTGTTGACGGAATTGGGTCGGGCTTTGGTCAAACGCGGTACGGAAGGCACGACTGAACGACTCCGCATTCTGAAATCCGGCATCAAGGGCAATATCGATGACTTTATCGCGGGGGTTGAACGCCAGGCGCCAACAGGCGCGTCGCAGACGCAACCACTGAATATACCGGTACAATGGAATGCCGGTATAAGCGCTAAATTGCCGGTGAAAATGGTAAGGCGAACTGTGCGCTATCGCGCTCAGCGTCTCCAACGACAGCGGCTCATCAAGATGGCGCGCAATGTACCTACAGACGCGCTGGAAGCGCCCGACATACGCCGGGCTGGCCTTAATATCGTTCATCGTCTCCTCCTCGCGACATACTCTGACAGAGCGAGGATCGCGATTCCTGACCGATCTTGCGCTTATCCGACGGAGACTTATGGCGCGATTTTACGGATCTGTTTAACGTCGATTTCTACCGAGTTCCAGTCCTTATCGACTTCCCCCTGAATTTCTACTGTGTCCTGCGGGCCGACGGTCACGCCGTTCCAGCGCTTGTGGTCGATATCGACATTGATCACCCCGGAAGCATCCTGGAATTTATACAGGTCATCAGAGATGCGCTCGACGATTTTACCGCGCAGGGTCACCCAGGTGTCATCACGCAGCGACTTGGCGTTCGCCACGGTGGTCACCGCGCCGCTCGGCCCGGTGAAGCCGCCAGCCTGGGTGGTAGTGGTAGTAGACGGTCCGGTGAATCCTCCCTGCCCGGCGGCCAGTACAGGCATGGAAACCAAAGCAATAATCGCGGTCATCGCAGCAATTTTTTTCATCTTATATTCTCCCTTTTGTGTTGGTATGGCTCCTATTACGCCCGACAAAACTTAACGACTTCTTAAGCGGAGAAAAGAAATTTTAATGCTGTACATCACCCGCTTCAACGCGGTTTACTGCGCAAAGAAACGGGATCGTCGGAGGGAAACATGCGCATATTACTGGTGGAAGATGACAAGCTTATCGGCGACGGCATCAAAGCCGGGCTGAGCAAAATGGGCTTTAGCATTGACTGGTTTACCGCCGGGCTGGAGGGCAAAAATGCCTTATACAGCGCCCCCTACGACGCCGCAATCCTTGACCTCACCCTACCCGGCATCGATGGCCTCGATATTCTGCGCGAATGGCGCGATAAAGGCCGCCATGAGCCGGTGCTGATCCTCACCGCCCGCGATGCCCTCAACCAGCGGGTGGAGGGCCTGCGCCTGGGCGCCGATGACTACCTGTGCAAACCTTTCGCCCTGATTGAGGTGGCAGCGCGCCTCGAAGCGTTGATCCGCCGCGCGCACGGCCAGAGCAGCAGCGAACTGCGCCACGGCAAGGTGATCCTCGATCCGAACCGCTTAACCGCCAGCCTCGACGGCGAAAGCCTGGCGCTGAAGCCGAAGGAGTTCGCCCTGCTGGAACTGCTTATGCGCAACGCCGGGCGCGTATTGCCGCGTAAGCTTATCGAGGAAAAGCTCTACACCTGGGACGACGAGGTCTCCAGCAACGCCGTGGAAGTTCACGTCCATCATCTGCGCCGCAAGCTCGGCAGCGACTTTATCCGTACCGTCCACGGCATCGGCTATACCCTGGGTGACGCATGAAACGACTTGCCCGCCTGAGCCTGCGCCTGCGCCTGACGCTGCTGTTTGCCGTACTGACCACCGCCGCCTGGGGAATGGCCAGCGTTATCGCCTGGCAGCAGACCAGCAAAAAGCTGGATAAGCTGTTCGATACCCAGCAGCTGCTGTTCGCTCGCCGCCTGAGCGCCATGCATTTCGATGAACTGCGCGCCCCGCCTGCCTTGCTCGGGGAAAAGAAAAAGGTACGCCACGGGCACATCGACGACGACGCGCTGGCGTTCGCCATCTTCACCCGCGACGGCAAAATGGTGCTTAATGACGGCGAGAACGGAGAGGATATTCAGTGGAATTCGCAGCGCGAGGGATTCAGCGATGGCTATCTGCGTGACGACGATGACGAGTGGCGTTTCCTGTGGTTAACCACCGCCGACGGCCGCTACCGCATCGCCGTCGCAGGAGTGGGATTACCGGCGCGAAATGGCGATGGATATCGTGACCTCGCAGCTCACCCCGTGGATGGTTGCCCTGCCGCTGATGTTCGTGCTGCTCATCGTGCTGTTAAGCCGCGAGCTGGCGCCATTGAAAAATCTGGCGCGCACGCTGCGCCTGCGCGCGCCGGACTCGGCGGATTCGCTCAGCGTGGAGAAGATCCCCGCCGAAGTTCGCCCGCTGGTCGAAGCGCTGAATCAGCTGTTCCGACGCACTCACGACGCCATGCTGCGCGAGCGTCGGTTTACCACTGATGCCGCCCATGAGCTACGCAGCCCGCTGGCGGCGCTGAAGGTGCAGACCGAAGTCGCCCAACTCTCCCTGGACGATCCCGAAGGGCGTGAGAAAGCGTTGGATCAGCTCCACCAGGGGATCGATCGCGCCACCCGACTGGTGGATCAGCTGCTGACGCTGTCGCGGCTGGACTCGCTCGCCCAACTGGATGATGTGCAGCAGGTCGCTATCGCCGATCTGCTGCAGTCGGCAGTGATGGAGATGTATCACCCGGCGCAGCAGTCCGGGATTGAGCTGCGCCTGCATCTTAATGCCAGCCATATCGTCCGCACCGGCCAGCCGCTGCTGCTCAGTCTGCTGGTGCGCAATCTGCTGGATAACGCCGTACGCTATAGCCCTCGCGGCAGCCAGGTCGATATCACGCTCAACGCCCGCGAGTTCCGGGTGCGCGATAACGGCCCAGGCATTAGCCCGCAGGCGCTCTCGCGCATTGGCGAGCGTTTTTATCGTCCGCCGGGGCAGGAGGCGCCGGGCAGCGGCCTGGGCTTGTCGATCGTCCGGCGCATCGCCTCGCTGCACGGCATGCAGGTTGATTTTGCCAACGCGCGCGACGGCGGCTTCGAGGCCCACGTGTACTGGTAGCGAGATTATTGCTCATTTGGCAAAAGACTTTGCACATTTTGCTCATTTTACTGC
Organism: Klebsiella sp. EMBS2024; assembly: GCF_036233805.1. Classification (NCBI taxonomy): domain Bacteria; kingdom Pseudomonadati; phylum Pseudomonadota; class Gammaproteobacteria; order Enterobacterales; family Enterobacteriaceae; genus Klebsiella; species Klebsiella sp. EMBS2024. The sequence goes on from NZ_JAZARW010000001.1 coordinate 3,767,111, forward strand.
CCCGCTTCGCGGGGTAAGATCGTCGGCAAATTTTCATATATGAGGGTAAAAAATGAGCAACATCCTGATTATCAATGGGGCGAAAAAGTTCGCGCACTCTAATGGTCAACTGAACGACACCCTGACCGAGGTCGCGGAGAGTTATCTGCGCGACGCCGGGCACGATGTTAAAAGCGTTCGCGCCGAAAGCGAGTACGACGTAAAAGAAGAAGTACAGAATTTCCTGTGGGCCGATGTGGTGATCTGGCAGATGCCGGGCTGGTGGATGGGCGCTCCGTGGACGGTGAAAAAATATATGGATGACGTCTTTACCGAAGGCCACGGCTCGCTGTACGCCAGCGATGGCCGTACCCGCTCCGACGCCAGCAAAAAATATGGCTCCGGCGGCCTGGTGCAGGGGAAAAAATATATGCTTTCTCTGACCTGGAACGCGCCGATGGAAGCCTTCACCGACAAAGACCAGTTCTTCCACGGCGTCGGCGTTGACGGCGTTTACCTGCCGTTCCATAAAGCCAATCAGTTCCTCGGCATGGAGGCATTGCCAACCTTTATCGCCAACGACGTGATAAAAATGCCTGATGTCCCGCGGTATATCGCAGAATATCGCAAGCATCTGGCGGAAATTTTTGGTTAACTAGGGGTCTAGCTCTACATATTTCGAGTTATTGGAACCTGGAGTATGACGAGATCCACACAGAANGAGTTGAGTTAACCATGTTAACAGTGATTGCAGAAATCCGTACCCGCCCGGGCCAGCACCACCGCCAGGCGGTTCTCGATCAGTTCGCGAAAATTATTCCGACCGTTTTGCAGGAGGCCGGCTGCCACGGCTATGCCCCGCTGGTGGATCATGCCTCCGGCGTCAGCTTCCAGACCACGGCGCCCGACTCTATCGTCATGGTCGAGCAGTGGGAAAGCGTCGCGCATCTTGAAGCACACCTGCAAACCCCGCACATGAAAGCCTGGTCGGAAGCGGTCAAAGGCGATGTGCTGGAGACCACCATCCGTATCCTGCAGGCCGGCGTCTAAGCCCGCCGACGC
>NZ_JAZARW010000001.1:3768167-3773618 GCF_036233805.1 Klebsiella sp. EMBS2024
AGGGAGCCTGAGGCTCCCTTTTACGTCTGGCGCAGCGTGCGGTCTTACACTTCCAGATCCGCCATATCGCCCTTCTCCTGCAGCCAGTTGCGACGATCTTCCGAACGCTTTTTGGCCAGCAGCATATCCATTATCGCCGTGGTCTGCTGCTCGTCCTCATCGCTGATCACCAGCTGCACCAGGCGGCGGGTATTCGGGTCAAGGGTGGTTTCGCGCAGCTGCATCGGGTTCATCTCACCGAGCCCTTTAAAGCGCTGGACGTTTGGCTTGCCCTTCTTGCGCTTTAGCTGCTCCAGCACGCCGGTTTTTTCTTCTTCCGTCAGCGCGTAGTAAACCTCTTTGCCGAGGTCGATACGGTACAGCGGCGGCAGCGCCACGTAGACGTGCCCCTCTTTCACGAGGGTACGGAAATGTCTTACGAACAGCGCGCACAGCAGGGTGGCAATGTGCAGACCATCGGAGTCCGCATCCGCCAGAATACAAATTTTACCGTAGCGCAGCTGGCTTAAATCATCGCTATCCGGGTCAATACCAATCGCCACCGAAATGTCGTGCACTTCTTGCGAAGCTAACACTTCATCGGAGGAGACTTCCCAGGTATTAAGGATCTTGCCCTTCAGCGGCATGATCGCCTGATATTCGCGATCGCGCGCCTGCTTGGCTGAGCCGCCCGCCGAATCCCCTTCGACGAGGAACAGCTCGGTACGGTTCAGATCCTGGGCGGTACAGTCCGCCAGCTTACCCGGCAGCGCCGGACCGCTGGTCAGCTTTTTGCGCACCACTTTTTTGGCGGCGCGCAGACGGCGCTGAGCGCTGGAGATGGCCATCTCCGCCAGCAGCTCCGCGGCCTGCACGTTCTGATTCAGCCACAGGCTGAAGGCGTCCTTCACCACGCCGGAGACGAACGCCGCGCACTGGCGCGACGACAGACGCTCTTTGGTTTGCCCGGCGAACTGCGGATCCTGCATCTTCACCGACAGCACGTACGCGCAGCGATCCCAGATATCTTCCGCTGACAGCTTCACGCCGCGCGGCAGGATATTACGGTACTCGCAGAACTCACGCATCGCGTCGAGCAGCCCCTGACGCAGACCGTTAACGTGCGTCCCGCCCTGCATAGTCGGGATCAGGTTCACGTAGCTTTCGGTCAGCAGTTCGCCGCCTTCCGGCAGCCACAGCAGCGCCCAGTCCACCGCCTCCGTCTCGCCGGAGAAGGCGCCGACGAATGGTTTTTCCGGCAGCAGCGGCAGGCCGTTCACCGCTTCGCTCAGGTAATCGTTCAGGCCATCGGCATAGCACCAGCTCTGCTCGCTGTTGTTCACCTGGTCGCGGAAAACAATTTCCACGCCCGGGCACAGCACCGCTTTCGCTTTTAACAGGTGGGTCAGACGTGAAACGGAAAAGCGCGGGCTGTCGAAGAAGCTTTCGTCCGGCCAGAAATGGACGCTGGTCCCGGTATTGCGTTTGCCGCAGGTGCCGGTGACGTGCAGGTCTTCCACTTTTTCACCATTTTCAAAGGCGATGCTGTAGACCTGACCGTCGCGACGCACGTTGACCTCCACGCGTTTTGACAGGGCGTTGACCACCGAGATCCCCACCCCGTGCAGGCCGCCGGAAAACTGATAGTTTTTATTGGAAAACTTACCGCCCGCATGCAGCCGGCAGAGGATCAGCTCAACCGCCGGCACGCCCTCTTCCGGGTGGATGTCGACCGGCATCCCACGACCATCGTCAATGACCTCCAGGGACTGGTCGGCATGAAGGATAACTTCCACGCGTTTGGCGTGGCCTGCCAGCGCTTCATCCACACTGTTATCAATAACTTCCTGACCAAGATGGTTAGGACGAGTGGTGTCGGTATACATGCCCGGACGGCGGCGCACCGGCTCTAGCCCGGTGAGTACCTCAATGGCATCAGCATTATATGAAGATTGCGTCATGGTGTGTATTCGTAGGTCGTTCAGGGCCGTTTAGCGCAGGCCGAGAAATTCGATAATCTGAGTGAAATGATCGTCAAAGCCGACAAATGCGTGATTACCGCCCTCCTCTACCGTCTGCCGGCAAGAGGCGTAGTAATGAACGGCCTGGCGGTAATCAAGCACTTCATCCCCGGTCTGCTGTAGCAGCCAGAGTAAATCCGGCGCTTCGAGCGGGTCGATTTGCATGACTTTGAGATCGTAAATATGGCGAGACTCTAGCACATATTGCTGCCCGGTGTATGGATTCTCATTGTGGCCGAGAAAATTGTTTAGTAGTTCAAACGGCCGCACCGCCGGGTTAACCACCACCGCCGGCAGCATAAAGCACTGCGAAAGCCAGGTCGCGTAGTAGCCGCCCAGCGACGACCCTACGACCCCCAGCGGCTCGCCGCCGTGCTCCAGCACGATGGACTCCAACAGCTCCGCCGTTTCCGCCGGGTAAGGCGGCAACTCCGGCACCACCATGGTGATCTCAGGATAGTGCTGCGCCAGCCAGGTTTTTAACGCCGTCGCCTTCGCCGAGCGCGGAGAGCTGTTAAAGCCGTGCAGATAAAGGAGCGTCGCCATCAGTAGCCTTGTGAAGCAATATCCGGATGAAACGCGGCGCCTTCCAGGCGGCACACTTCGGTGGTCAGCGTCCCGTCAGGGTGAAGCTCCAGCCAGCGCCAGCCCGGTGACACCGTATCCAGAGTGAAATTGGCACAGTGCGGTTTAAACTGGACGCAGGTCGACGGCGTCGCCATCATGCGCCGGCCATTCCAGTCGAGATCCAGTTCCTGATGAATATGGCCGCACAAAAGATGCTTCACCCGCGGCCAGGCGCTCAACGCGCTGTCCAGCGCGCCGGCGTTGCGCAGACTATGCTGATCCAGCCAGCTGCAGCCGGCCGGCAGCGGATGATGGTGCAGCAGGAGTAAGGTATAGCGCTCCGGCGCCTCCGCCAGCTTATGTTCGAGCCACTCCAGCTGGAAGTCGCTCAGCTCGCCATGGGGAACGCCAAACACCTGGCTGTCGAGCAGCAGGATCTGCCAGCGATCGCCGAGAAACACGCGCTTGGCAGGGGAAATGCCCGCCTCCTGCAGGGTGCTGTACATCGCCGGCTGGAAATCATGGTTGCCCGGTAGCCAGACGCAGGGTGCAGCAAAACTCGCGATGCCCTCAGCAAAATGCTGATAGGCCGCGGAGGAGTGGTCCTGCGCCAGATCGCCTGTTGCGACAATCAGATCGCATGGACGCTGTGAGGCATGAATGGCCGACAGTACGGCCTGATAGCTATCCCAGGTATTGATGCCTAACAACGTTTCATGCTTTTCAGCAAACAGGTGAGTATCAGTAATTTGTAATATCCTGACTCTGGCCTCACCAGCCAGAGGTAGGTTTAACAGGCTTTCCAAATGGTGTCCTTAGGTTTAACGACGCTAACAAACCGGAATCGCCATCGCTCCATGTGCTAAACAGTAACGCAGCCAGTCGGCCAAAAACTGGTTAATTTGATGCTTTTCGTCGCGTTGATGCAACTTTTTATTAGGATAATCATATCGCGCTTTGAAGCGAAAGATCTGCTGACTCGAACACACTTCGGCCACCATGGCGTCATGGTAGAGGCGGACGGTCATCGATGGCAGGCTCCAGTAGCTCACTGCAGGCAGAGTCTGCTCTATTGCCACCAGAGTAGTGTAGCGGGTCGATTCAACTATCGTTAACCGATACTGCGCGCTTCCCACCTGATAGCTTACCTTCTCACCCGCTGCATCCGTTCGCGGCAACAGGCGGCGCAACTGCGCGAAATTGGTCTCGCACAGGCGCATCATCTCAGGGAAGTCAGGTGTATAACGCTTCATTTTGTCCACTCATTTCGTAAATTGTGATAATGCAATTGCAGCCATTGCAAGGCGATGACAGAGGCTGCGTTGTCGATTTTCCCCTCTTCTACCCACTGGTAAGCCTGCTCCCGACTCACCACATGCACCCGAATATCCTCGTTTTCCTCGGCCAGGCCGTGAATGCCTTTTGCCGTCGATGCATCAACTTCTCCCACCAGGATCGATAACCGTTCGCTGGTGCCGCCGGGACTGGCCAGATAGCTTAATATTGGTTTCGTCCGCCCAACTTCAAGCCCGGCCTCCTCCAGCGCTTCCCGACGGGCAACATCTTCCACCGTTTCACCCGCTTCAATCATGCCGGCGACCATCTCCAGCAGCCACGGGCTCTCGCTGGTATCATAGGCGGCGATACGGATTTGTTCGACCAGCACCACTTCGTCGCGCACCGGGTCAAAGGGTAGCAAGACGGCGGCGTGCCCGCGCTCAAAAATTTCACGGGTGATTTCGCGACTCATGCCGCCGTTAAACAGGCGGTGGCGAAAACGGTATAAATCGAGCGAAAAAAAACCACGATATAGCGTTTCGCGTGCAATAATTTCTACATCATTTTTGGAGAAGGTAATTCCCTGCTGCGTGGGTTTGCTCATTGTCATGTCCTGCGAATCTGAAATTAGGGATTTCCAAACCGTTTGGCTACCGTTTTACGGTCCGTATGTTAGATTGGTGCAAATTACCGCCGGATGGCACGTAACGCCAACTTTTTACGGCGGCAGAATCGATACAATCAGCGGAATTTTTCTTAGAATTAGACCAGCGCTAAATGCTTCACAACAAGGAATGCAAATGAAGAAATTGCTCCCCATTCTTATCGGCCTGAGCCTGACCGGGTTCAGCGCCATGAGCCAGGCGGAAAACCTGCTTCAGGTTTACCAGCAGGCACGCATCAGCAACCCCGATCTGCGTAAATCGGCAGCCGATCGTGACGCCGCGTTCGAAAAGATCAACGAAGCGCGCAGTCCATTACTGCCTCAGCTTGGGCTGGGAGCGGATTATACCTATACCAATGGCTATCGCGACAGCAACGGCGTCAACTCTAACGTCACCAGCGGTTCGCTGCAGTTAACGCAGGTTCTGTTTGATATGTCGAAATGGCGCGCCCTGACGCTGCAGGAAAAAACGGCAGGGATTCAGGATGTCACGTATCAGACCGATCAGCAAACACTGATTCTGAATACCGCGACGGCCTATTTTAAAGTGCTGGCCGCCATCGACACGCTCTCCTATACCGAAGCGCAGAAACAGGCTATTTACCGCCAGTTGGATCAAACCACGCAGCGCTTTAACGTAGGCCTGGTGGCGATCACCGACGTACAGAACGCCCGTTCACAATACGATGCCGTGCTGGCGAACGAAGTCACCGCGCGTAACGATCTCGACAACGCCGTCGAAGGACTGCGTCAAGTCACCGGTAATTACTATCCGGAGCTGGCCTCCCTGAACGTGAACGGCTTTAAAACCAACAAGCCGCAGGCGGTCAACGCCCTGCTGAAGGAAGCGGAGAACCGCAACCTGTCGCTGCTGCAGGCGCGTCTGAGCCAGGACCTNGCCCGCGAGCAGATTCGTCAGGCGCAGGACGGCCATTTGCCGAC
>NZ_JAZARW010000001.1:3773713-3803203 GCF_036233805.1 Klebsiella sp. EMBS2024
GGCAGAACCAAATCGGCCTGAACTTCTCTCTGCCACTGTATCAGGGCGGCGCGGTGACCTCGCAGGTCAAACAGGCGCAATACAACTTCGTCGGCGCCAGCGAGCAGCTGGAAAGCGCCCACCGCAGCGTCGTGCAGACTGTGCGTTCATCGTTTAACAACGTGAACGCCTCCATCAGCAGCATCAACGCCTACAAACAGGCGGTGGTCTCTGCGCAAAGCTCCCTGGATGCCATGGAAGCTGGCTACTCGGTGGGTACGCGTACTATCGTTGACGTCCTCGACGCCACCACTACGCTGTATAACGCTAAGCAGCAGCTCTCGAATGCGCGCTACAACTACCTGATCAACGAGCTGAACATTAAGTCGGCGTTAGGTACCCTGAACGAGCAGGATCTGGTCGCCCTGAACAACACGCTGGGTAAACCCATCTCCACCTCCGCAGATAGCGTCGCGCCGGAAAATCCGCAACAGGATGCCACCGCTGATGGCTACGGCAACACTACCGCGGCGGTGAAGCCGGCGTCCGCACGGACCACCCAGAGCAGCGGCAGCAATCCGTTCCGTCAGTAATTCTCATACTGTGATGCGCATCGCCTGTCCGTCGGACAGGCGATGCGTTAAACGTAAGGCAACGTAAAGATCCCCCGCTTAGCGCCCCTCTTCGCTTCATTTTCCACCACTCATCCTCTATCCTGAGCGTTAACACACGCCATACCACTGGGTCCTGGAAGACAAATATGAAACGGACAAAAAATATTAATCATTCGTCGTTCCGCAAAAGCTGGAGCGCACGCCATCTGACGCCGGTCGCGCTGGCCGTCACCGCGGTCTTTATGCTCGCCGGTTGTGAAAAAAGCGACGAAACGGTGTCGCTGTACCAGAACGCCGATGACTGCTCCGCCGCCAACCCGGGCAAAGCAGCCGAATGCACCACGGCCTACACCAACGCGGTAAAAGAGGCAGAGCGCACTGCGCCGAAGTATGCCACCCGCGAAGACTGCGTCGCCGAGTTTGGCGAAGGCCAGTGCCAGCAGACGCCAGCCCAGGCGGGCGTCGCCCCGGAAAACCAGGCGCAGGCGCAAAGCAGCGGCAGCTTCTGGATGCCGCTGATGGCCGGCTACATGATGGGCCGCCTGATGGGCGGCGGCATGGCGCAACAGCAGCCGCTGTTCAGCTCGAAAAATCCGGCCAGCCCGGCCTACGGTCAGTACACTGACGCCAGCGGCAAGAGCTATGGCGCCGCCCAGCCGGGCCGCACCATGAACGTGCCGAAAACCGCGATGGCGCCGAAGCCAGCCACCACCACCACCGTCACCCGCGGCGGCTTTGGCGAGTCGGTAGCGAAACAGTCGACCATGCAGCGTAGCGCCGCAGGCTCAACGTCCTCTTCTCGCTCAATGGGCGGCTAAGCAACATGGAAAGAGTCAGTATTACCGAGCGCCCGGACTGGCGCGAGAAAGCGACCGAGTACGGTTTCAACTTCCATACCATGTACGGCGAGCCCTACTGGAGCGAAGAGGCGTATTACAAGCTGACCCTCGCGCAGGTGGAAAAGCTGGAAGCGGTCACCGCTGAGCTACATCAGATGTGCCTCCAGGTGGTGGAAAAAGTGATCGCCAGCGATGAGCTGATGACCAAATTCCGCATCCCTAAACACACCTGGGGTTTTGTACGCCAGTCGTGGAAAACCAACCAGCCGTCGCTCTACTCACGTCTCGACCTGGCCTGGGATGGCGTCGGCGAACCGAAGCTGCTGGAGAACAATGCCGACACCCCGACCTCGCTGTATGAAGCGGCCTTCTTCCAGTGGATCTGGCTGGAAGATCAGCTCAACGCCGGCAAGCTGCCGGCGGGCAGCGACCAGTTCAACAGTTTGCAGGAAAAGCTGATCGATCGCTTCGGCGAGCTGCGCGAGCAGTTTGGCTTTCAGCTGCTGCATATGGCCTGCTGCCGCGATACCGTTGAAGATCGCGGTACCGTGCAGTATCTGCAGGACTGCGCCGCTGAAGCGGGGCTGGCGACGGAATTCCTCTACGTTGAAGATATCGGCCTGGGCGAAAAAGGCCAGTTTACCGATCTGCAGGATCAGGTGATTGGCAATCTGTTCAAGCTCTATCCGTGGGAGTTTATGCTGCGGGAGATGTTCTCCACCAAGCTGGAAGACGCTGGCGTCCGCTGGCTGGAGCCGGCGTGGAAAAGCATTATCTCCAACAAGGCGCTGCTGCCGATGCTGTGGGAGATGTTCCCCAATCACCCTAATCTGCTGGCGGCCTACTTCAGCGAAGATGCTCACCCGGAGATGGAGAAGTACGTCATTAAGCCAATCTTCTCCCGCGAAGGCGCTAACGTGTCGATCGTTGAAAATGGCAAAGTGGTGGAGGCAGTAGAAGGCCCGTACGGGGAAGAAGGCACCATCGTGCAGGCGTTTTACCCGCTGCCGAAGTTTGGCGATAGCTATACGCTGATTGGCAGCTGGCTCATCAACGACCAGCCTGCAGGGATCGGTATTCGCGAAGACCGGGCGCTGATCACCCAGGATCTGTCGCGCTTCTATCCGCACATTTTCGTCGAATAATGCCGCGCTCCGGCGACGGTAAATGCCGCCGGAGCGCGCTATCATCAGGCGCCAACCAACACCGACAGCATGCTCAGCGAGCCCATCTCGATACCATCGACCGGGATCGTCATCGCCTCAACGCCATCCCACGTCCCCAGGACATACAGCAGCGGCAGGAAATGCTCCGCCGTCGGATTGGAGAGCGAGCCCCCTTCGTGTGCCAGGTAGTTAACCAGCGGGTGTTGCTCGTCCAGCCCCTGCCATTGCAGATTCGCTTTCACGTAGTTATTGAAGGACTCTGCCCAAGGGTACGGCGTGTTCTCGCCATGCCAGCGGGCGGTGCGCAGGTTATGCACCACGTTGCCGCTGGCCACCAGCATAATGCCTTCATCACGCAGCGAGGCCAGTTTCCGCCCCATTTCGAGATGCCAGGCCGGCGGTTTGGTGCTGTCGATGCTCAACTGAACCATCGGGATATCCGCCTGCGGATACATTTTAATCAGCACGCCCCACGAGCCATGGTCAAATCCCCAGGCTTCTGTATCGAGGGTGACCGGCACCGGCGAGAGCAGCTCCACCAGCCGTTGCGCCAGCGCCGGAGAGCCCGGCGCCGGATAATGCGTGTCATACAGCGCCTGCGGAAAACCGCCGAAGTCATGAATGGTCTTCGGCGCCTCCATCGCCGTTACGCCCGTACCGCGCGTAAACCAGTGCGCAGAGACCACCACGATCGCTTTCGGACGCGGCAGGGTTTCGCCCAGTTGAGCCCAGGCGCGGGTATAACGGTTGTCTTCCAGCACGTTCATTGGGCTGCCATGGCCGAGAAACAACGCGGGCATTCGGGTACGGGACATGATGATATCCTTAGGGTGTCAATGTGATGTGCTCACATTACGCGCTTTTGCGCCAGGATAAACTCAGATAACCATGATGATGATCGTCAGAAAATTTGAATGTAATTCGCGGTAAAGGGACGTGTCCCGTACGCGCATCCTCAGGCAATATACTCGTATGTAATTATTTTCACAGGGAGAGAAGCGATGTCATCACCCTTAATATTGACGCTGTTAGCCGGTAGCGCAACCTTCATTGGCGCCATATTCGGCGTGATTGGCCAGAAACCCTCTAACCGCCTGCTTGGCTTCTCCCTCGGCTTTGCCGCCGGGATTATGCTATTGATTTCGTTGATGGAAATGCTGCCTGCCGCGCTGGCCGCCGAGGGCATGTCGCCGCTGCTCGGCTACGGAGTGTTTGTTGTCGGCCTGCTGGGCTACTTTGGCCTTGACCGCCTGCTGCCGCACGCCCACCCGCAGGATCTGATGACTCCCGCCATGCCGCGCCCGCGCAACTTACGCCGCACCGCTATTCTTTTGACACTGGGGATCAGCCTGCATAACTTTCCGGAAGGGATCGCCACCTATGTCACGGCCAGCAACAACCTCGAGCTTGGCATGGGCGTCGCCCTTGCCGTCGCCCTGCACAATATTCCGGAAGGACTGGCGGTTGCCGGACCGGTGTATGCCGCCACCGGCTCGCGCAGCAAAGCGGTGCTCTGGGCCGGGCTTTCCGGCATGGCGGAAATTTTGGGCGGCGTGCTGGCGTGGTTGATTCTGGGGAGCCTGGTCTCGCCGCTGGTGATGGGCGCGATCATGGCTGCCGTCGCCGGGATTATGGTGGCGCTGTCGGTCGATGAACTGATGCCGCTGGCGAAAGAGATCGATCCGCAAAGCAATCCAAGCTACGGCGTCCTGTGCGGGATGTCGGTCATGGGGCTGAGCCTGGTGGTACTCCAGACGATGGGCATCGGTTAAAGCGCAGAAACAACACAGCCCACTAACAAGTGGGCTGTGCTCGGGCGTAGCGAACCGCTATTTAGCTGGCTTTACGCTCATGTTCGCGACGATAGGCCACCAGATCTTCAATCGTGACTACCGCCATATTGTGCTGCTGAGCGAACTTGATGCACTCCGGCGCGCGGGCCATGGTGCCATCGTCATTCGTCAGCTCGCACAGCACGCCTGCCGGTTTAAAGCCAGCCAGGGTCACGAGGTCGATAGTGGCTTCGGTGTGACCGCCGCGGGTCAGTACGCCGCCCGGCTGCGCACGCAGCGGGAAGACGTGACCTGGACGGTTAAGATCGGAAGGTTTCGCGCCGTCGGCGATGGCCGCGCGGACGGTGGTCACGCGGTCGGCAGCGGAGACGCCGGTGGTCACACCTTCGGCCGCTTCGATGGTCACGGTGAAGCCGGTGCCGTAGGCGCTGGTGTTGTTCTCTACCATCATCGGCAGATCCAGCTGTTTGCGGCGTTCTTCGGTCAGGCACAGGCACACAATGCCGCTGCCGTGACGAATGGTCAGTGCCATCTGCTCAACGGTCATGGTTTCAGCGGCGAAGATCATATCGCCTTCGTTTTCACGGTCTTCATCATCAAGCACCATCACGCCGCGGCCTTCGCGCAGGGCGTTCAAAGCGTGTTCCACACGTTCAAAAGCGGTACCAAAAGAAGAAAGGAGCGTCTGATTCATGGTAAAAAAACCTCATTAAAATTATGGTTACCAGAATCAGGGCAGTCTTAGGAGCGCCGGTTTAGCGGCAAAAGTCAACGCGAGCGGGCCTGGGCCCGACTGTGCCGTTACTCTCTCCCATCCGGACTTTAACCGTCGGCCCCGGAATTACACCGGATCTGCTGACCTTCCCGTAGTCACGGGAAGCGCTCGCGGGCTTTCAACGCCATGGTTGATTTACCGCCGGTGGGGAATTTCGCCCCGCCCTGAGAATAAGCGAGATAACTATAACGCTATTGACTATCCTCGGCAATGCATAAGCTTCAAACATTTCTGGTTTATAGGCGGCCTGGTTCGCACTACAATGATCAATCATCCGACCCGAGCAGGAAACCACCATGATTGACCCGAAAAAAATTGAACAAATCGCCCGCCAGGTCCATGAGTCGATGCCAAAAGGACTTCGCGATCTGGGTGAGGATGTTGAGAAGAAAATCCGCCAGGCGCTGCAGTCGCAGCTGACCCGTCTGGATCTGGTTAGCCGCGAAGAGTTTGACGTGCAGACTCAGGTGCTGCTGCGGACCCGGGAAAAACTGGCGCTGCTGGAGCAGCGCCTGAATGACCTCGAAAACCGCCCGGCGACGACGCCGGGCAGCGAAGAGCAGCAGTAAAAAACGGGCCCCTGGGGGCCCGTTTTGCGTTTGGCTTAATGGGCGGCTTCCGCCTGACTACTCACCTGGCGACAGTACAGTTCATAGCGCTGGCAAAACCATTCACGATGTTCTTCATCCATATTGCCGACAATGGCCTGAAGATCAACTGGCTGGCCCTGGGCGTGCATTCTGGCGAAACTCCGCGCCAAAAAATCAAAATTCTTCATTGAATACATATCGTTATGGTTCATGCGCATACTCCTTCAGCGGTGGATGTTCTGATCAGTCATATGCCTTTTACTCACTTCAGTATTTACGCTTACCTTAACGCGATTTGTACGAAAAATGCGCTTAACATGATTATTTATTGCGCTAAATCATTTTCCACATGATTAAATAAAAACGGCCCGCGATACGTCTATCGCAGGCCGTGATGTTTCACCNNACACACGGGTGAATATCGAAAAAGTTATTTTTCGCTATCTTTTTGTATTTTCTTAATAATATTGGTAGTCGAGCAGCCATCTTCAAAGTTGAGCACCAACACTTCGCCACCGTTCGCCCAGACCTCTTCGCTGCCGGCGATCTGCTCCGGTTTGTAGTCGCCGCCTTTGACCAGCAGATCCGGCAGGATGCCAGCGATCAGGCGCTGCGGAGTATCTTCTTCGAAGGAGACCACCCAGTCGACGGCTTCCAGCGCCCCCAGCACGATCATCCGCTGTTCCAGCGGGTTCACCGGGCGGGTTTCGCCTTTCAGACGTTTGGTGGAGGCATCGCTGTTGACCGCCACGATCAGACGGTCGCCCAGCTTGCGCGCATTCGCCAGATAGGAGACATGACCGGCATGCAGAATGTCGAAGACGCCGTTGGTCATCACCACTTTCTCGCCGCGCTTGCGCGCCGCCGCAACCGCCTGTTTGAGCTCCTCTTCGCTCATCACGCCAAAGCCGGTCTCAGCCCGGCCGCGGACCGCGTTTTCCAGCTCGACAGGGGAAACGGTGGATGTACCCAGCTTACCGACCACCACGCCCGCCGCGGCGTTAGCGAAATAGCAGGCCTCTTCCAGGGTGTTGCCGGACGCCAGGGTCGCCGCCAGCACGCCAATCACCGTGTCGCCGGCGCCGGTCACGTCGTACACTTCCTGGGCCTGGGTCGGCATATGCAGCGGCGGACGCCCCGGCTGCAGCAGCGTCATCCCCTGCTCAGAGCGCGTCACCAGCAGCGCCGACAGTTCGAATTCGGCGATGAGCTTCATGCCGCGCTCAACGATCTGCGCTTCATCCTGGCACTTGCCCACCACCGCTTCAAACTCAGAGAGGTTCGGGGTGAGCAACGTCGCGCCGCGATAGCGTTCGAAATCGGTGCCTTTCGGATCGATCAGCACCGGCACGCCCGCTTCACGTGCGAGTCGGATCATGGTCTGGACGCTGGTCAGCGCCCCTTTGGCATAGTCCGAAAGGACCAGCGCGCCAATAGAGCCCAGCGCCTGCTGAATGCGCTCGTGCATCGGCTGCGGATCGACGCCGGAGAAGCCCTCTTCAAAGTCGAGGCGGATCAGCTGTTGATTGCGCGACAGCACCCGCAGCTTGGTGATAGTCGGGTGAGTCGGGACGGAGACGAAGTCGCACTTCACATTGACGTTGGCCAGCGCCTGGCTCAGCGCGCGGGCGGCGTCATCAATCCCGGTCAATCCCACCAGGCGCGAGGTTGCCCCCAGCGAGGCGATGTTCATCGCTACGTTTGCCGCGCCGCCAGGACGTTCTTCGATATTTTCCACCTTCACCACCGGCACCGGGGCTTCCGGGGAAATACGACTGGTGGGGCCGTACCAGTAGCGGTCCAGCATCACATCACCCACCACCAACACTCCTGCACGTTCAAACTCCGGCAGCGTTACTTTCATGACTCTCTCCTGCGAGACGCAAACTTTGCGCGCGATAATAGCACACCCGATTTTATAGTTAAGCCATCAGCCATTTCTGCCAGCTGGCGCTGACCTGCTCGCGCTCCCGGCTGAAGGCCTCTGGCGCCGCGTGTCCCGGCAGCTCCTGCAGGGCCAGGTGATGGAGCGCGTCACGCAAGGTGGTGTACGCGTGCGTTAAGGCGCGCGCTTCCTCCTCGTCCATGATGTCGTTCTGCGCCAGCAGCTCGAGAATACGCACATTATCAGACCAGCGGGTCAGCTTCGGCTTGTCGCTGGCATAGCGTAGGACCAGATACTGGGTAATAAATTCAATATCCGTGATCCCGCCGGCATCGGCTTTGATATCAAAACGATTGGGATGCTTGTTGCCGAGGTGGGCGCGCATCTTCTCGCGCATCTCGCGAACCTCGGTCTGCAGGGTTGCACCCTCCCGCGGGGTGGTCAGGATATCGCGACGAATGGCGTCAAAGCGCGCCTGCAACGCCGGGTCGCCATAGACCACGCGGGCGCGCACCAGCGCCTGATGCTCCCACGTCCAGGCCTCGTTCTGCTGATAGTCGGCAAACGCGTCAGCGGTGGTAACCAGCATCCCCGCCGCGCCGGAAGGGCGCAGCCGGGCGTCCACTTCGTAGAGAATACCGGACGAGGTGCGGGTGCTGAACAGATGCATGATCCGCTGGGCCAGCCGCAGGTAGAACTGACGGCCGTCAATCTCCCGCTCGCCGTCGGTCATCACCTCCGCCGGGCAGTCATGGAGGAACACCAGGTCGAGATCGGAGCTGTAGCCCAGCTCCCAACCGCCGAGCTTGCCGTAGCCGACGACGGCGAAGCCGCGCCCCTGGCGATCGTGCAGGTGGGTCGGCAGGCCGTAGCGAGCCACCATCTGCCCCCATGCCTGCTGCACCACCGCGTCGAGGATCGCTTCGGCAAGCCAGGTTAAATGATCGCTGACCTTCATCACCGGCAGGGTGCCGGCGATATCCGCCGCCGCGATATGCAGCTGCTGCGCCTGCTTGAACTGGCGCAACGCCTCCAGCTGCTGCTCTTCATCCTCTTCCGGCACCCGCAGCAGATACTGACGCAGCTCGTCGCGATAGGCATCGGTCGCCGTCGGCTGATAGAGGGTGTTGGGATCCAGCAGCTCATCCAGCAGCAGCGGGTGGCGCGCCAGCTGGCTGGCGACCATCGGCGATGCCGCGCAGAGCGTAATCAGGTGTTTCAGCGCGCCGGGGAATTCGCTCAGCAGTTCAAGATAGGTGGTGCGGGTGACGATCCCGGTCAACAGCGGCGTGATCCGCGCCAGAGGCAGCGGCGCATCGGCGCGCGAGCAGATTTCGCTCAACAGATGCGGCATCAGCTGATCCAGCACCTGGCGGCCGCGCGGGCCGATGGTGCGCCGATCCAGCTCTTTGCGGAAATCGGCAATCAGCGCCAGCACGCTGCGGCGGTCGGCGTCGTTTAAATGCGCCAGCGCCGGACTGGCGTCATCTTCTTCCAGCGCATCCTGCCACAGCTCGCGCCAGTACTCGGCCAGCTGCTCATCTGGCGACTGAGCCTCGTCATCGCCGATCAGTTCATTAAACACCCGCCGTACGTTGGCCATATGGTTCGCCAGCTGCGCGCTCAGCGTCTCCCAGTCATCGGTATGCATCCCCCACGCCAGTCTGGCGCGGTTCAGTTCATCCTGCGGCAGGGTCTGGGTCTGTTCATCGTTGATACTTTGCAGCAGGTTTTCCAGCCGGCGCAGGAACAGATAGGCCGCGCGCAGCAGCGTCGCGTCGCCTTCCGGCAGCAGATGCAGCTCATCAATCGCCGCCAGTGTCGGCAATAGCGCGCGCTGCTGCAGCGCAGGTTCGCGACCGCCGCGGATCAGCTGAAAGACTTGAACGATAAATTCAATTTCACGAATGCCGCCGGCGCCGAGCTTGATGTTGTCTTTCAGCCCGCGACGCCGCACTTCACGGGCGATCATGCCTTTCATGTTACGCAGCGACTGGATCACGCTGAAGTCGATATAGCGGCGGAAGACGAAGGGGCGAAGCATCGCGCGCAGTTCGCTGGCGTAGGCGCCGTCGTTATCGCCCATGATCCGCGCTTTCACCATCGCGTAGCGTTCCCAGTCCCGCCCCTGCTCCTGGTAATAATCTTCCAGCGCCGCAAAGCTGAGCACCAGCGGCCCGCTGTCGCCAAACGGCCGCAGGCGCATATCCACCCGATAAACAAAGCCGTCCTGCGTCGGCTGATCCAGCGCCTTGATAAGCCGCTGCCCCAGGCGGGTAAAGAACTGGGCATTATCCAGCTCGCGACGGCCGCCGCGGGTGGCGCCATGCTCCGGCCAGGCAAAGATCAGATCGATATCGGAAGAGAAGTTCAGCTCGCCGCCGCCCAGCTTTCCCATCCCGAGGATCAGCAGCGGCTGCGGCTGACCCTCGGCGTTGCATGGCGTTCCCCACTCTTTACAGCAGGCGGCGTACAGCCAGTCGCGGGCGGCGACAATCAGGGTCTCCGCCAGGACGCTCAGCTGCTGCAGCGTCTCTTCTTCGCGCACCAGCGACAACGCCTGCGCCCAGGCGATGCGGACCATCATCTGGCGGCGGAAGAGACGCAGCTCTCGCATCAACCCCGCTTCGTCAGTGACGGCCTGCAGGCGCTCCTGCAGCCAGGCTTCGTAATGCCGCCACTCTTCCGCCGCCGGCGCGGAGTCCGCAAGCTCATTCAGCCAGCCCGGCTGAGCGATCACACCCTGTTCGACAAAATCGCTGAACGCCATCACCGACCTGGCCTGTGGGCTCAGTTCGGCAACGGGAAAATCCGTTGGCAGACGGTCAGCGACCGTCTGCCAGTGCTGCTGTAACTGCGGAGAAAGCGGCATCATAAGGGCTCCCTGGCCTGTAATTATCGTTTTCCACTATGCAGCCAGAACGGCTCGGCAGCCAGCGCCTGGCGACGGAAATATTCAAACACGCTGCGGTCGTCATGCTCTATCGCACGCTGAAGTTCCTGCCAGTTCTCCAGCCAGGGCGCGACGGCGTCGCCATAGGCGCCCGCCAGCAGCTGGACGCTGTCGATGTCGCGGGACAGCTTCGGCAACTGGTCAGCGGCATCTTCTACCGCCAGATGCTGCACGGCGCTGCGCAGCTCGGCCGCCACCCGCGAGAGGTGAATATCGGCAAACCGTTTGAACGATCCGGCTATTTTTTTCTCTCCCGCCTCGTTGAGGAACGGACGCCACCCGCGCTGGACCAGCCATTCGGTCAGGGCCAGTTTGGCGCCAACGACCTCGGTGCGGAATAACGCTTCGTCGGCGGTGTCCGCAGCCAGCAGAACGGCGTCGGCGTCGTTCAGCAACGCGCGGAGGTGGGTGGTCGCCTTACGCGGCACGATGCCGCCGAACAGCACGAGGGCATGGCGCACGCGGGCTATCGCCAGCAGAATTTCCGCTTTGGCTTTTGCGTTGCCGCGCAGCCAGATCTCGTCGTGATACAGCCAATGCGCCAGGGCGCTCTCCAGCGCCGCCTCCAGCCCCTGCTCCACGCTGGCCTTCGCTGCCACCGGCAGCACCGCCAGCCGGGTCACCGGACGCTCATTGTTACCTTGCGCCAGATGATACCCGCGCGCGGCTTTGCTCAGGCTCCCCTGACGCAGGACGCCGCTCTCCAGCAAACGATGCGCGAGGCGCAGCAGATCGGCGGTCTCCCCGGCGAGCAGCTCCAGCTCCAGTTCGCAGATCGGCTCCTGATGTTCGCCCGCCTTCACTTCGCCACGATCGAGGGCAATCTCAATCTCACTCTTTCCTTCCTGGATCACCCAGCGTTCACGGGCAAAATCGGTGCTGAACAGCGGCTGGACATGCTCCGCCAGCGCGGCCGGAAGTTCCCCTTGCGGCCAGACCTCCGCCGGCAGGCGCTCAAGCGCCAGCTCCGGTTTATCCAGTGGAATATTATATTCCGGGCGCTGGTGCAGGCCGCCGACCACCCGACCGGCGATTTTCAGCGTCATCNCATAACGCCCCTGATCGCCGCGGATGCGCAGCCCCATATCGTGACGACGCAGCCAGTTATCGGCGGTTTCGTAATAAATGTTCAGCAACTGGCCCGCGGGCGTATGTTTCGCCTCGAGCGCATTGAGCTGCTCGCGCAGCGTCTCTACCCCATCCTGAGCGACGATAAACTTGAGTTCGATTTCTTGAGCCATGACTGAATTCTTCCGCTTCTGTGCTGCGCCGACAAATTGCGGCGAACTTACGACAATATTTTTTGTCAGTAGATAGTATTTTGCGGTGAATCGCCATGCAACGCGCTTTTTGCCGGGCCACCTCCTGGATGATTCCGATTGTGGCGGAAAACTTTGCGTCGCTCTGGCGATGCCTCTACTATCGTTCCACTTTTTATGACCAAACGATGACCTGATGCCAAAATTACGCCTGATTACTTTTACTTTGCTCGCGCTTAGCGCCGCCACGGCGGTTCACGCAGAAGAAAAGCGCTACGTTTCCGATGAGCTGAACACCTGGGTTCGCAGCGGCCCGGGCGATAATTATCGTCTGGTCGGCACCATCAACGCCGGGGAAGAAGTGTCGGTACTGCAAACGAACGACAGCACCAGTTACGCGCAAATTCGCGACAGCAACGGCCGTACCGCCTGGATCCCGCTGAAAGAGCTGAGCAACGAGCCCAGCCTGCGCACCCGCGTCCCGGATCTGGAAAACCAGGTCAAAACGCTGACCGATAAGCTGAATAACATCGATGCCACCTGGAACCAGCGCACGGCGGATATGCAGAAGAAAGTCGCCGGCAGCGACAGCGTGATTAACGCGCTGAAGGACGAGAACCAAAAGTTGAAAAACGAGCTGGTTGTCGCGCAGAAGAAGGTGAATGCGGCAAATCTGCAGCTTGATGATAAACAGCGCACCATTATCATGCAGTGGTTTATGTACGGCGGCGGTGTGCTGGGCGTCGGTCTGCTGCTCGGTCTGGTGCTGCCGCATCTGGTGCCAAGCCGCAAACGCAAAGACCGGTGGATGAACTAATTCGTCTTCTCTGCCAGACTTACGTATCATCTTGCGAAAAACGGATACGGGAGAATCAGGCGTGAAGAGTTATCTGGTCGGTGGCGCGGTGCGTGACGCGCTGTTAGGGCTGCCGGTCAAAGACCGAGACTGGGTGGTGGTGGGCGCCACCCCGCAACAGATGCTAGACGCGGGCTATCAACAGGTAGGCCGCGATTTTCCCGTGTTCCTCCATCCGCAAAGCCGGGAAGAGTATGCCCTGGCCCGCACCGAGCGCAAATCCGGCGCGGGCTATACCGGTTTTACCTGCTATGCCGCCCCGGACGTCACCCTCGAAGCCGATCTGCTGCGCCGCGACCTGACGGTCAATGCCCTCGCCCAGGATGCCGACGGCGCAATTATCGACCCCTACGGCGGACAGAACGATCTCCGTCAGCGCCTGCTGCGCCATGTCTCTCCCGCGTTTAGTGAAGATCCGCTGCGCGTGCTGCGCGTCGCGCGCTTTGCCGCCCGCTACGCCCACCTCGGTTTTCGCATTGCCGAAGAGACCCAGGCCCTGATGGCCGCGATGGTTGAGGCCGGCGAGCTGGCGCATTTAACGCCGGAGCGGGTGTGGAAGGAGACGGAAAGCGCATTAACTACTCGCAACCCGCAGGTCTTTTTCCAGACGCTGCGCGACTGTCAGGCTCTCAAGGTGCTGTTCCCGGAGATTGACGCCCTGTACGGCGTGCCGGCCCCGGCGAAATGGCATCCGGAAATCGACACCGGCCTGCACACCCTGATGACCGTCACGATGGCCGCGATGCTGTCGCCGGATGTCGACGTACGTTTCGCCACCCTGTGCCATGACCTCGGCAAAGGGCTGACGCCGAAGGCGCTCTGGCCGCGTCACCACGGCCATGGTCCGGCGGGAGTCAAGCTGGTGGAGCAGCTCTGCGCGCGTCTGCGGGTGCCGAACGATATCCGCGATCTCGCGAAACTGGTGGCGGAGTACCATGACCTAATCCACACCCTGCCAATTCTGCAGCCGAAAACCCTCGTCAAACTCTTCGACAGCATTGACGCGTGGCGCAAACCGCAGCGCGTGCAGCAGATCGCGCTCACCAGCGAAGCCGACGTCCGCGGACGCACCGGTTTCGAGGCCAGCGATTACCCGCAGGGGCGCCTGCTGCTGGAGGCCTGGGAAGTGGCGCAGTCGGTCTCCACTAAAGAGGTCGTCGCGGCGGGCTTTAAAGGGGCGGAAATTCGCGAGGAGCTGACGCGGCGGAGAATTGCGGCGGTAGCGCAGTGGAAGGAACAGCGTTGCCCCCAGCCGCAAGGCTGAGGGCGCAGGCCTTAGAAGAAGACCACGTACACCGCTGCCGCGACGATAAAGCGGTAGATAGCGAACGGAATGAACGAGATCCGTTTGATCAGCTGCAGGAAGGTTTTAATCGCAATCAGCGCCACGATAAACGCCATCACGAAGCCGACGGCGAACATCGGGACATCGCCCATGTTCAGGAAGCCGATGCTCTTGTAGACGTCCAGCACGGTGGCGCCCATCATCATCGGTACCGCCAGCAGGAAAGAGAACTCCGAGGCCGCATAGCGGCTGACGCCCATCAGCATGCCGCCGGAGATAGTCGCCCCCGAGCGGGAGAAACCTGGCCACAGCGCCAGGCACTGAAAGCAGCCGATGACGAACGCCTGACGGTAGGTCATATCGTCAATCCCGACCGCGCGCGGCTGTTTCGGCTTCAGCACTTCCGCTGCAATCAGCAATACGCCACCGACAATCAGGGCGTACATCACGTTCACCGGGTTAAACAAGGATTTAATGGTGTCATGGAAAATCAGCCCCATCACCACCGCGGGGATCATGCCGAGAAGGATATGGATAAGCGACAAACGGCCGCTGCCCTGGCCTTCATGCGCCGGCGGTTTCCCGAAATGGATGCCGATCAGGCCGAACAGGCGACGCCAGAACATCACCACCACGGCGAGTATCGAACCTAACTGAATCACCACTTCAAAGGTATTTGCGGTATCACCTTCAAACCCCAGCAGGTGACCAACAATAATCATATGACCGGTACTGGAAACAGGTAAAAACTCTGTCAAACCCTCAACCACACCCAATATTGCCGCCACCAGCAGCGAGTGTATATCGCTCATCCAATTAAACCCTTTAAAAAAGTAAAATGAAAAAAACCAGGAACACGGTATCGTTCAACAGGCACAACCCGGCTGCCAGAGCGCGCGTAATCCGCAGCGTACAGGAAGTACACACGGATTCGTCCACCGTTCTGGAAGGACATCGCCAGTAAAATTGCCTGATGACCGGATGCTATGACCGGTATAAACGCAATTTGTTTAACAAGTATGACCTGAAAAGTTTTGTTTCAGATTAAGGCCACGTTCAATAATCACCCCGACGTTTGCCGCGCGAGCCACGGCGCCAGGTTTGCTGACTTTTATGCGCACCCATGGCGACTGGAATGTTTCCAGCAGCAGGTCGGCCACCTCTTCCGCCACCCGCTCCACTAACGCAAATTTCCCCCCCTCCACATGCGCGATCACGCGCTCGCTGATATCAGCATAGCTGAGGCAATCGCTGACATCATCGCTGGCGGCCGCCTTGCGGTTATCCCATGCAATTTCGATATCGAACACCAGCTTCTGCTCAATGGTTTGTTCCCAGTCATAAACACCGATGGTGGTGATTACCGAAAGTTGCTCTATAAATACAATATCCATCACGCCCTGCCTGCTTTTTAGCTAAACCGGATACCACTTCCGGCGAATTATGCGTATTATCCACAGATGCAGAGAATACAACGACATTTTCAAAACGGAACAGCGTTATGAGTGCAATCGCGCCTGGACTGGTACTCCTCGCCTACCTCTGCGGCTCCATTTCCAGCGCCATTCTGGTATGTCGCCTTGCTGGCCTGCCCGACCCACGCGACAGCGGCTCAGGCAACCCCGGGGCCACTAACGTACTACGAATTGGCGGAAAAGGGGCGGCCGTAGCGGTACTTATTTTTGATGTGCTGAAGGGCATGCTCCCGGTGTGGGGCGCCTGGGCGCTGGGCCTTACGCCGTTCTGGCTGGGGTTAGTGGCGATTGCCGCCTGCGTGGGCCATATCTGGCCAGTCTTCTTTCATTTCCGCGGCGGTAAAGGCGTCGCCACGGCCTTCGGCGCTATCGCCCCCATCGGGCTCGATCTCACCGGGGTGATGGCCGGGACCTGGCTGCTGACCATCCTGCTCAGCGGTTACTCTTCCCTGGGCGCTATCGTCAGCGCGCTGATCGCCCCGTTCTACGTCTGGTGGTTCAAACCGCAGTACACCTTTCCGGTGTCGATGCTCTCCTGCCTGATCCTCCTGCGCCATCACGACAACATTCAGCGTCTGTGGCGCCGCCAGGAGAGCAAAATCTGGACCCGCGTGAAGAAGAAAAAAACGCCAGAGCAGAAGTAATCTCCCCTCCCGGCTCCGCCAGCCGGGGAACTCCCCTGCGCTAATCGCGCCTTTCATCCGCCCTTTTACGCCTCCTCGCCATCAAAGGCGATCATCGCCACATCCTCCTTTTGTAACAATACGTTAGCAGCATGGAAAGGCAAAAGTTGCGCTGGCGGCTGGCGGCGCGGCGCAACCCGATCCGCCGCCTTTTCCGCCGCGCCCAGGCTGCGGATCAGGATATTGACGGCAAAGATTATCCGGGTGAATAATCCGGAGCGGTTATGCCGCTTTCCCCTCGCGCCCGTCGCGACGCTCCGGGTTACGGATGACATAAGCGTTTCGTATGACCGGGATAAACTCCCGCCGATCAATACTCATTGCTGCTGTTTTATCTTGATTTTGCAGGGGCGCAACATTGCACGGCACCGTGTTACCACCACTCAAAAAAGGCTGGCAGGCCACGCTGGATCTCCGCTTTCAGCAGGCCGGCGGCAAGACCGTTCTCGCCAGCGCCCAACACGTCGGCCCGCTGACCGTCCAGCGCCCGTTTTACCCGGAAGAAGAGACCTGTCACCTCTATCTGCTTCACCCGCCCGGCGGCATCGTCGGCGGTGATGAGCTGACAATTAGCGCGCACCTTGCCCCCGGCTGCCATACGCTGATAACCATGCCTGGCGCCAGCAAGTTTTACCGCAGCAGCGGCGCGCAAGCGCTAGTTCGCCAGCAGTTGACCCTTGCCCCGCAGGCGACCCTGGAGTGGCTCCCGCAGGATGCCATCTTCTTTCCCGGGGCCAATGCCCGGCTGTTCACTACCTTTCATCTTTGCGCCTCCAGCAGGCTGCTGGCCTGGGATCTGCTCTGCCTTGGCCGCCCGGTGATTGGCGAAACCTTCAGCCACGGCACCCTCAGCAACCGGCTGGAGGTATGGGTGGACGATGAGCCGCTGCTGGTCGAGCGCCTGCAGCTGCAGGAGGGAGAGCTCTCCAGCGTCGCCGAACGTCCCTGGGTCGGCACTTTGCTGTGCTATCCGGCTACCGATGCCCTGCTCGACGGGGTGCGCGACGCGCTGGCGCCGCTCGGTCTCTACGCCGGCGCCAGCCTGACCGACCGCCTGCTGACGGTGCGTTTCCTCAGTGACGATAATCTGATTTGCCAGCGGGTGATGCGCGACGTATGGCAGTTTCTGCGCCCTCATCTCACCGGTAAATCTCCCGTACTTCCCCGAATCTGGCTGACTTAAGAGAACGTTATGGAACTGACCCCCCGAGAAAAAGACAAGCTGTTGCTGTTTACCGCCGCGCTGGTGGCGGAGCGTCGCCTGGCCCGCGGCCTGAAGCTCAACTATCCGGAGTCCGTGG
This sequence comes from Klebsiella sp. EMBS2024, assembly GCF_036233805.1. NCBI lineage: Bacteria > Pseudomonadati > Pseudomonadota > Gammaproteobacteria > Enterobacterales > Enterobacteriaceae > Klebsiella > Klebsiella sp. EMBS2024. The sequence goes on from NZ_JAZARW010000001.1 coordinate 3,791,167, forward strand.
CCCTGATCAGCGCCTTTATTATGGAAGGCGCTCGGGACGGCAAAAGCGTGGCCTCGCTGATGGAGGAAGGCCGTCATGTCCTGACCCGCGAGCAGGTGATGGAGGGCGTCCCGGAAATGATCCCGGATATCCAGGTCGAAGCCACCTTCCCGGACGGCTCGAAGCTGGTCACCGTTCACAACCCGATTATCTGAGGTAGCGCCATGATCCCCGGTGAATATCACGTTAAGCCCGGTCAGATAGCCCTGAATACCGGCCGGGCAACCTGTCGCGTGGTCGTTGAGAACCACGGCGATCGGCCGATTCAGGTCGGTTCGCACTACCATTTCGCCGAGGTTAACCCGGCGCTGAAGTTCGACCGTCAGCAGGCCGCCGGCTATCGCCTGAATATCCCGGCGGGCACGGCGGTACGCTTTGAACCCGGCCAGAAACGCGAGGTCGAGCTGGTGGCCTTGGCCGGTCACCGCGCCGTCTTCGGCTTCCGCGGCGAGGTCATGGGCCCTCTGGAGGTAAACGATGAGTAATATTTCACGCCAGGCCTATGCCGATATGTTCGGCCCCACCGTCGGCGACAAGGTGCGCCTGGCGGATACCGAGCTGTGGATCGAGGTGGAGGACGATTTGACCACCTACGGGGAAGAGGTCAAATTCGGCGGCGGCAAAGTGATCCGCGACGGCATGGGCCAGGGGCAGATGCTGGCCGCCGACTGTGTCGACCTGGTGCTCACCAACGCGTTGATCGTCGATCACTGGGGGATCGTTAAGGCCGATATCGGCGTGAAGGACGGCCGGATCTTCGCCATCGGCAAAGCCGGCAACCCCGACATCCAGCCCAACGTCACCATCCCCATCGGCGCCGCGACGGAAGTAATTGCCGCCGAAGGAAAAATTGTCACCGCCGGCGGGATCGATACCCATATTCACTGGATCTGTCCGCAGCAGGCGGAAGAGGCGCTGGTCTCCGGCGTGACCACCATGGTCGGCGGCGGCACCGGCCCGGCCGCGGGCACCCACGCCACCACCTGTACCCCGGGCCCGTGGTATATCTCACGCATGCTGCAGGCGGCCGACAGCCTGCCGGTCAATATCGGCCTGCTGGGCAAGGGCAACGTTTCTCAGCCGGACGCCCTGCGCGAGCAGGTGGCGGCGGGCGTCATTGGCCTGAAGATCCATGAGGACTGGGGCGCCACCCCGGCGGCGATCGACTGTGCGTTAACCGTCGCCGATGAAATGGACATTCAGGTCGCCCTGCACAGCGACACCCTCAATGAATCCGGTTTTGTGGAAGACACCCTCGCCGCCATCGGCGGACGCACCATCCACACCTTCCATACCGAAGGGGCCGGCGGCGGCCATGCGCCGGACATCATCACCGCCTGCGCCCATCCAAACATTTTGCCGTCGTCCACCAACCCAACGCTGCCCTACACCCTCAACACCATCGATGAACATCTCGATATGCTGATGGTCTGCCACCATCTGGACCCGGACATTGCCGAGGACGTGGCCTTTGCCGAGTCGCGCATTCGCCGGGAAACCATCGCCGCGGAAGACGTGCTGCACGACCTCGGCGCCTTCTCGCTCACCTCCTCCGATTCGCAGGCCATGGGCCGCGTCGGGGAAGTGATTCTCCGCACCTGGCAGGTGGCGCATCGTATGAAGGTGCAGCGCGGCGCGCTGGCGGAGGAGACCGGGGATAACGATAACTTCCGCGTGAAGCGCTACATCGCCAAATACACCATCAACCCGGCGCTGACCCACGGCATCGCGCACGAAGTCGGATCCATTGAGGTGGGTAAGCTGGCTGACCTCGTGGTCTGGTCGCCAGCCTTCTTCGGCGTGAAACCGGCCACCGTGATCAAAGGCGGCATGATCGCCATCGCGCCGATGGGCGATATCAATGCCTCTATTCCGACCCCGCAGCCGGTGCACTACCGCCCGATGTTTGGCGCGCTGGGCAGCGCCCGCCATCACTGCCGCCTCACCTTCCTGTCGCAGGCGGCGGCAGCCAATGGCGTTGCCGAGCGGCTGAACCTGCGCAGCGCGATCGCCGTGGTGAAAGGCTGCCGTACGGTGCAGAAAGCCGACATGGTGCACAACAGCCTGCAGCCTAACATCACCGTCGACGCCCAGACCTATGAGGTGCGGGTGGATGGCGAACTTATCACCAGCGAGCCGGCAGACGTTCTGCCGATGGCGCAACGATATTTTCTGTTTTAAGGAGAGCGGATGCTTTATTTAACTCAACGTCTGGAGATCCCCGCCGCCGCGACCGCCAGCGTTACGCTGCCGATTGATGTTCGCGTCAAAAGCCGGGTTAAGGTCACCCTCAACGATGGCCGGGAAGCCGGCCTGCTGCTGCCCCGCGGCCTGCTGCTGCGCGGCGGCGATGTGCTCAGCAACGAAGAAGGCACCGAGTTTGTGCAGGTGATTGCCGCTGATGAAGGGGTGTCGGTAGTGCGCTGCGACGATCCGTTTATGCTGGCGAAGGCCTGCTACCACCTCGGCAACCGTCACGTGCCGCTGCAGATCATGCCGGGCGAGCTGCGCTACCATCACGATCACGTGCTGGACGATATGCTGCGCCAGTTCGGCCTGACGGTGTCCTTTGGCCAGCTGCCGTTCGAGCCGGAAGCCGGCGCTTACGCCAGCGAGAGCCACGGTCATCATCATGCTCATCATGACCACCACGCTCACAGCCACTAGCATGTCGACAGCGGAACAACGCCTGCGGCTGATGCAGCTGGCCAGCAGCAACCTGCCGGTAGGGGGTTACAGCTGGTCCCAGGGGCTGGAGTGGGCTGTGGAAGCCGGCTGGGTGCCGGACGTCGCGGCCTTCGAGCGCTGGCAGCGACGCCAGATGACGGAAGGCTTTTTTACCGTTGACCTGCCGCTGTTCGCCCGCCTGTACCGCGCCTGCGAACAAGGCGATATCGCTGCGGCCCAGCGCTGGACCGCCTATCTGCTGGCCTGCCGGGAAACTCGTGAACTGCGGGAGGAAGAGCGCAACCGCGGCGCGGCGTTTGCCCGTCTGCTGAGCGACTGGCAGCCGGACTGTCCGCCGCCGTGGCGCTCCCTGTGCCAGCAAAGCCAGCTCGCCGGGATGGCCTGGCTCGGCGTGCGCTGGCGTATCGCCCTGCCCGAGATGGCCCTCAGCCTGGGCTATAGCTGGATTGAGAGCGCCGTGATGGCCGGCGTCAAGCTGGTCCCCTTCGGCCAGCAGGCCGCCCAGCAGCTGATTTTACGTCTTTGTGACCACTACGCGGCCGAGATGCCCCGCGCGCTGGCCACGCCGGACGGCGATATCGGATCGGCCACCCCGCTCGCCGCCATCGCCTCTGCCCGGCATGAAACCCAATACTCTCGATTATTCCGTTCCTAGGAGAAGCCATGAACTCTTATAAACACCCGCTGCGCGTCGGCGTCGGCGGCCCGGTCGGCTCCGGTAAAACCGCTCTGCTGGAAGCACTGTGTAAAGCGATGCGCGATACCTGGCAGCTGGCGGTGGTCACTAACGACATCTATACCAAAGAAGATCAGCGCATCCTCACCGAAGCGGGCGCGCTGGCGCCTGAACGCATCGTCGGTGTGGAAACCGGCGGCTGCCCGCATACGGCGATCCGCGAAGATGCCTCAATGAACCTCGCCGCCGTGGAAGCGCTGAGTGAAAAGTTCGGTAACCTCGACCTTATCTTCGTGGAAAGCGGCGGCGATAACCTGAGCGCCACCTTCAGCCCAGAGCTGGCGGATCTGACCATCTACGTCATCGATGTGGCCGAAGGGGAGAAGATCCCGCGCAAAGGCGGACCGGGGATCACCAAATCCGATTTCCTGGTGATCAATAAAACCGACCTTGCCCCCTATGTGGGCGCGTCGCTGGAGGTGATGGCGAGCGATACCCAGCGTATGCGCGGCGATCGCCCATGGACCTTCACCAATCTGAAGCAGGGCGACGGCCTGAGCACCATTATCGCCTTCCTCGAAGACAAAGGCATGCTTGGCAAATAGGCCTGTTGCACCAGCCGGGCGCAAGCGCGTCCGGATGGTGCAGCCTCTGCTCTCTCTTTATATCATCCTGCCTCCACCTCCGCGCCACGCCTGCCCTGCAATATGGCATAAGGTTTGCTAATTCAAGTCATGCCTAACCATTAAGGAATGACTATGTCATCACTGGATCTTAACCCTGAATTACCCGCGACAACGCGGACTTCCGGTACCCGGGAAACCTTAGAAGATTACACCTTACGTTACGCCCCGCTGAGCTTCCGCCGCTGGGGTCCGGGCGTCGTCGCGGTCACCGCGCTGGGCGGCATCGCCTATCTGGCCGACTTTTCCATCGGCGCCAGTATCGGTATGGCCTGGGGCACCAGCAACGCCATCTATTCGATCCTGGTGGCGGCGCTGGTGATCTTCCTCACCGGCATTCCGCTGGCGATCACCGCCGCGCGCTACAACATTGACCTTGACCTGATCACCCGCAGCGCCGGCTTCGGCTATTTCGGCTCGGTGATCACCAGCATTATTTTTGCCGGCTTCACCTTTATCTTCTTCGCCCTCGAAGGCTCGATCATGGCCCAGGGCCTGCTGGTGGGCCTCGGGATCCCGCTGTGGATAGGATATCTGATCGCCACCCTGATGGTGCTCCCGCTGGTGGTCTATGGCATGAAAGCCCTGACCCGCCTGCAGGTGTGGACCACGCCGCTGTGGCTGGTGCTGATGGTGGTGCCGGTGGTGTGGCTGATTGTCAAAGATCCGCAGCTGGTGGACGGCTTCCTGCATTTCGCCGGTAAAAACAGCGCGTCGACGGTGGATATTACCGCCATCATGCTCGGCGCTGGGGTATGCCTGTCGCTGATCATGCAGATTGGCGAGCAAATTGATTACCTGCGCTTTATGCCGCCTAAGACCGCGGAGAATCGTAAAAGCTGGTGGCTGGCGGTCTTTTCCGCCGGTCCGGGCTGGGTGGTGTTAGGGGCGATCAAACAGATCATCGGCGCCTTCCTCGGCTTCTATCTGTTGACCCGTTTCCCGGCGGTGCACAATACCGAACCGGTGCAGCAGTTCGTCAGCGTCTTCGATAACCTGGTGCCCGGCTGGCTGGCCCTGACGCTGGCGGTGGTGCTGGTGGTGATCTCGCAGATCAAAATTAACGTCACCAATGCCTACTCCGGCTCGCTGGCGTGGACCAGCGCCTGGACCCGCACCACCAAACGCTATCCGGGACGGATTATTTTTGTGGTGGTCAACCTGGCGATTGCCCTGGCGCTGATGGAGGGCGATATGTTCAGCGCCCTGTCATGGATCCTCGGCTTTTACTCCAACTTCGCCATCGCCTGGGTCGTGGTGGTGGCGACCGACATCACCTTTAATAAAGGCTTGCTCAAGCTGGCGCCGGCGCAGCCGGAGTATCGTCGCGGCATGATCTACAACGTTAACCCGGTGGGCGTGGTCTCCTTTGGTCTGGCCGCCGGGCTGTCGATCTGCGCCTTCTTCGGTCTGCTGGGGGCGACGCTGGCGCCGTTCTCGCCGCTGATTGCGCTGGTCGTCGCCTTTGTCATGACCCCGCTGATGGGGCTCCTTACCCGCGGGCGCTACTATATTAAGCATGTGGATGACGGCATCGCCGAGCCGCGCTATGACGCGGCGGGGAACGCCTCCGCCACCGTGTATCAATGCGTTAGCTGTGAGGAAGAGTACGAGCGCCCGGACGTGATGCACTCGCACAAGCATCAGGGAGCCATCTGCTCGCTGTGTAAAAGTATGGAGTAGTCAGGAAGGCAGGCCGACGTGACGTCGGCCTGTTTCAGGATGCGTTAGGCGGCAGGCAGCTCGGCCAGCGGCCAGCGCGGGCGAACCGTCACGCCGAGCTCGGCTTTGGCGCCGGTTTGCAGACGCACCATGCCGGCGTAGGCGATCATCGCGCCGTTGTCAGTACAGAACTCAGGGCGGGCGTAGAACACCTCGCCGCCGCGTTTTTGCATCATCTCCGCCAGCTTCGCCCGCAGGGTACGGTTGGCGCTCACGCCTCCCGCCATCACCAGACGCTTAAAGCCGGTTTGCTCCAGCGCGCGGCGACATTTAATCATCAGCGTATCGACGACCGCATCCTCAAACGCCCGGGCGATGTCGGCGCGGGTTTGATCATCGTCGCCGTTGCTGCGAATGGTGTTGGCGGCGAAGGTCTTCAGGCCGGAGAAGCTGAAGTCCAGCCCCGGACGGTCGGTCATCGGCCGCGGGAAGACAAAGCGGCCTTCGGTACCCTGGGACGCCATTTTCGACAGCATCGGCCCGCCGGGATAATCCAGTCCCAGCAGCTTCGCCGTCTTATCAAAGGCTTCGCCCGCCGCATCGTCAATCGACTCGCCCAGCAGTTCATACTGACCAATACCGGTGACGCTAATCAACTGGGTGTGGCCGCCGGAAACCAGCAGCGCGACGAACGGGAACGCCGGCGGATTATCTTCCAGCATCGGCGCCAGCAGATGCCCTTCCATATGGTGTACCGGGATCGCCGGCACGTTCCAGGCGAAGGCCAGCGACCGGCCAACGGTCGCCCCGACCAGCAGCGCGCCGACCAGGCCTGGACCCGCCGTATAGGCGACGGCGTCGATATCTTTCGCCGTCAGACGGGCTTCTTTCAGCGCCGCCTGGATCAGCGGCACCGTTTTGCGCACGTGGTCGCGCGATGCCAGCTCCGGCACCACGCCGCCGTAATCCGCATGCAGTTTCACCTGACTATACAATTGGTTGGCTAACAGACCTTGCTGGTCGTCATAAATCGCGATGCCGGTTTCATCGCAGGATGTTTCAATGCCCAGTACACGCATGAGTTGTTTTACCTCGCTTCAATACCGCGCAGTGTAGGTCCAATGACCGGCGATGTAAAACTTTGCTCACCCCTGGTGCTCTCTTCGTGTATACTCCTCACCCTTATAAAAGTCCCTTTCAAAAAAGGCGCCGGTGCTTTACAAAGCAGCAGTAGTTGCAGTAAAATTCCGCACCATTTTGAAATAAGCTGGCATTGCGGCCAGCGGCAAACCGAATTAATCAAAGGTGAGAGGCACATGCCGGTAATTAAAGTACGTGAAAACGAGCCGTTCGACGTAGCTCTGCGTCGCTTCAAGCGTTCCTGCGAAAAAGCAGGTGTTCTGGCGGAAGTTCGTCGTCGTGAGTTCTATGAAAAACCGACTACCGAACGTAAGCGCGCTAAAGCTTCTGCAGTGAAACGTCACGCGAAGAAACTGGCTCGCGAAAACGCACGCCGTACTCGTCTGTACTAATCTGTTGAGAGCGACGCTCTCAATTCAGACCGAGTTGTAGTTGTAAGGCCGTGCTTCCGAAAGGAATGCGCGGCTTATTTTCGTTTATAGTCATCAGAAATAACGGGGCTTATGGCTGGACGAATTCCACGTGTATTTATTAGCGATCTGCTTGCCAGAACCGACATCGTCGATCTGATCGATGCGCGGGTAAAGCTGAAAAAGCAGGGCAAAAATTTTCACGCGTGCTGTCCGTTCCATAACGAAAAAACCCCCTCTTTCACCGTCAACGGTGAAAAACAGTTTTACCACTGCTTCGGCTGCGGGGCGCACGGCAATGCTATCGACTTCCTGATGAACTACGACAAGCTCGAGTTCGTGGAAACGGTCGAAGAGCTGGCCGCCATGCACAACCTCGAAGTGCCTTATGAAGCAGGCAACGGACCCAGCCAGATAGAGCGCCATCAACGGCAGAACCTCTACCAGTTACTGGATGGTCTGAATGCGTTTTATCAACAGTCTCTGATGCAGCCCGCCGCCGATCCTGCGCGCCAGTACCTGGCGAAACGGGGGTTAAGCAGCGAGGTGATTACGCGCTTTGCCATCGGCTATGCTCCCCCAGGTTGGGATAACGTTTTAAAACGGTTTGGCGGCAATCAGGAAAACCGCCAGTCGCTTATTGATGCCGGCATGCTGGTCACCAACGATCAGGGACGCAGTTACGACCGCTTCCGCGAACGGGTGATGTTCCCCATCCGCGATAAGCGAGGCCGGGTGATTGGGTTTGGCGGACGGGTGCTGGGCGATGCCCTGCCGAAGTATCTGAACTCCCCGGAAACCGACATATTCCATAAAGGCCGCCAGCTGTATGGCCTGTATGAAGCGCAGCAGGATAACCCCGAACCACCGCGTTTGCTGGTTGTCGAAGGGTATATGGACGTCGTGGCGCTGGCGCAGTACGACATTAATTATGCCGTGGCCTCGCTGGGTACCTCGACCACGGCCGACCATATCCAGCTGCTGTTCCGGGTGACGAATAACGTCATCTGCTGCTACGACGGCGACCGGGCCGGCCGCGATGCCGCCTGGCGCGCGCTGGAGACGGCGCTGCCGTACATGACCGATGGTCGCCAGCTACGCTTTATGTTTCTGCCTGACGGCGAAGACCCGGATACGCTGGTGCGTAAAGAGGGCAAAGCGGCGTTCGAGGCGCGGATGGAGCAGGCTCAGCCGCTCTCCACGTTCTTGTTTAACAGCCTGCTGCCGCAGGTCGATCTGAGTACTCCGGACGGGCGCGCGCAGCTGAGTACGCTGGCGCTGCCGCTGATAACCCAGGTCCCGGGCGAAACGCTGCGCATCTATTTGCGTCAGGAGTTGGGCAATAAGCTGGGCATTTTAGATGACGCGCAGCTTGAACGATTAATGCCAAAACAGGCGGAAAATGGCGCGCCGCGTCCCGCACCGCAGCTAAAACGCACGACCATGCGTATACTGATAGGACTGCTGGTGCAAAACCCGGATCTGGCGCCGTTAGTCCCGCCGCTGGAGGGACTGGACTCGCGCAAAATGCCGGGACTGAGCCTGTTCAGCGAACTGGTGAAGAGCTGTCTGGCGCAGCCTGGTCTGACAACCGGGCAACTTTTAGAGCAATATCGCGGCACAAAAGAGGCGGCAACCCTTGAAAAACTGTCGATGTGGGACGATATAGCAGATAAAGATATCGCTGAACAAACCTTCACCGACTCGCTCAACCATATGTTTGATTCACTGCTGGAACTGCGACAGGAAGAGTTGATAGCTCGCGATCGCACACACGGTTTAAGCAGTGAAGAACGCCGGGAGCTCTGGACCATCAGCCAGGAGCTGGCGAAAAAATAAATGACAGACAATATCCTTCACGTTGTATCAAAGCAGTAAGAAAGCGCAGAACAACGTGAAGGAAAAGTATTTAACGGCTTAAGTGCCGAGTATCGATCGGGAAGCCCCCGACAGCCGCGCAGAGGCGCAGCGGCAATAATATAAGTACGCCCTCGCTTTAAATGTCGACAGCCCGTCTGCCGACACCAATCAAACGAATTAAGTGTGGATACCGTCTTATGGAGCAAAACCCGCAGTCACAGCTGAAGCTTCTTGTCCAACGTGGTAAGGAGCAAGGCTATCTGACCTATGCCGAGGTCAATGACCATCTGCCGGAAGATATCGTCGATTCCGATCAGATCGAAGACATCATCCAAATGATCAACGACATGGGTATTCAGGTGATGGAAGAAGCACCGGATGCCGATGATCTGATGCTTGCCGAAAACACCGCGGATGAAGATGCTGCCGAAGCCGCCGCGCAGGTGCTCTCCAGCGTGGAATCCGAAATCGGGCGCACGACCGACCCGGTGCGTATGTACATGCGTGAAATGGGTACCGTAGAGCTGCTGACCCGTGAAGGCGAAATTGACATCGCCAAACGCATCGAAGACGGCATCAATCAGGTGCAGTGCTCCGTTGCCGAATATCCGGAAGCGATCACCTACCTGCTTGAGCAGTACGACCGCGTTGAAGCGGAAGAAGCCCGTCTGTCCGATCTGATCACCGGTTTCGTCGATCCGAACGCCGAAGAAGATATGGCGCCAACCGCCACCCACGTTGGCTCCGAGCTGTCTCAGGAAGAGATGGATGACGACGAAGACGAAGACGAAGATGAAGACGCCGACGACAACAGCGATGACGACAACAGCATCGACCCAGAGCTGGCCCGTGAGAAATTCGCCGAGCTGCGTACCCAGTACGAGCTGACGCGCGACACCATCAAAGCCAAAGGTCGTAGCCATGCCGCCGCCCAGGAAGAGATCCTGAAGCTGTCTGAAGTCTTCAAGCAGTTCCGCCTGGTGCCGAAGCAGTTCGATTACCTGGTCAACAGCATGCGCAGCATGATGGATCGCGTTCGTACTCAGGAACGTATCATCATGAAGCTGTGCGTTGAGCAGTGCAAAATGCCGAAGAAAAACTTCATCACCCTGTTCACCGGCAACGAAACCAGCGAAACCTGGTTCAACGCCGCGGTGGCAATGAACAAGCCGTGGTCTGAGAAGCTGCTGGAAGTGAAAGAAGATGTGCAGCGCGGCCTGCAGAAGCTGCAGCAGATTGAAGAAGAGACCGGCCTGACCATCGAGCAGGTTAAAGATATCAACCGTCGCATGTCCATCGGCGAAGCGAAAGCCCGTCGTGCGAAGAAAGAGATGGTTGAAGCGAACCTGCGTCTGGTTATCTCTATCGCCAAGAAATACACCAACCGCGGTCTGCAGTTCCTCGACCTGATTCAGGAAGGCAACATCGGTCTGATGAAAGCGGTCGATAAGTTCGAATACCGTCGCGGCTACAAATTCTCGACCTACGCCACCTGGTGGATCCGTCAGGCCATCACCCGCTCTATCGCGGATCAGGCGCGCACCATCCGTATTCCGGTGCATATGATTGAGACTATCAACAAGCTCAACCGTATCTCCCGTCAGATGCTGCAGGAGATGGGCCGTGAACCGACCCCGGAAGAGCTGGCTGAGCGTATGCTGATGCCGGAAGACAAAATCCGTAAAGTGCTGAAGATCGCCAAAGAGCCTATCTCCATGGAAACGCCGATCGGCGACGATGAAGATTCGCATCTGGGGGATTTCATCGAGGATACCACCCTCGAGCTGCCGCTGGATTCTGCGACCACCGAGAGCCTGCGCGCGGCAACGCATGACGTGCTGGCCGGCCTCACCGCTCGTGAAGCGAAAGTGCTGCGTATGCGTTTCGGTATCGACATGAACACCGACCACACGCTGGAAGAAGTGGGTAAACAGTTCGACGTTACCCGCGAACGTATCCGTCAGATCGAAGCGAAGGCGCTGCGTAAACTGCGCCACCCGAGCCGTTCTGAAGTGCTGCGTAGCTTCCTCGACGATTAATCGTCGCGGGGCATCGTCTACAGCCTGTTAAAAAGCTCCCTGCGGGGAGCTTTTTTTATGGCGTTCAGGTGGCCATCCCGGGAAAGTCGCCTCTCTCCGCTACTGGCCGCGGGTTGCCAGGGCATCGTCCAGTTCACGATAGGCCGCCACCAGCTTATCGAGCGTCGCCCGGTTTAAGCCGCTGGGATTAGGCAGCACCCACACCTGGGTCGTCCCGATGGTCATGGCCTGTTTCCCCCACTTCGCGCCGCGCTGGTTAAAGGCCAGCTCGAAGGCCTGCTTGCCGAGCACCGCCAGCGCCTGCGGCTGATACTCCTCAATCTTCCGCACCAGCTCACGGCCGCCGCTGCGCAGCTCCTGCAAGGCGACCTCGCTGGCCTGCACCGTCGGACGCTCTACCAGCATGGTGATGCCGCAGCGCGTATCCAGCAGCTGCAGCTCCTCTTCCGGCCTGAGCTGCCGATCGGTGAACCCGGCCTGATGGATGACCTTCCAGAAGCGATTGCCAGGATGGGCAAAATGAAAGCCGGTATGGGCGGAGGACTTCCCCGGGTTGATACCGCAAAAGACAACGCGCAGGCCCGGCNCAAGGATATCGCTAATCATGTTTTCTCCGGCTGTATGGCTAAAACATGATTATAAAGGATTGAAAATGCATTGTTTATAAAAACAGCAGCTGCGCGCTTTACGCTGGATTGCAATCGCCAGTTACTTTATAATCCCTCGCCACGGCCCCTTAGCTCAGTGGTTAGAGCAGGCGACTCATAATCGCTTGGTCGTTGGTTCAAACCCAACAGGGGCCACCAAATTTTAGATTTAAANTNATATAATTAAGCCACT
>NZ_JAZARW010000001.1:3835903-3872174 GCF_036233805.1 Klebsiella sp. EMBS2024
CTCATAATCGCTTGGTCGTTGGTTCAAACCCAACAGGGGCCACCAAATTTTAGATTNAAAATCATATAATTAAGCCACTCGAAAGAGTGGCTTTTTTGTTCCTGAATTTTAAAATGGCACCACAAACCGCTGAGCAGCGCGCATGGCTTAGCGTGTTGTCGCTATCCCATTAAGAGGATAAAAAGTCCGTTATAACGCAGGGAAAATTTGCGCTTACGCTAAAACAGATAGCATTCTGCCTTAGCAAAATATTGCTCAGAGCATTTCGGGCAGCCCATAACCGCCGCACTCCTGTTGACTTCTGTCTAACTACGCAACGTAGTCTTAAAATATCTTTCATTCCTGCAATGCTGGAATTCATACTACTCACGATAAATGTAACAACACAGGTCAATTTCCGAAAAATAACCATAGCCTGCGCCAGCTGATCGAAATCAACGCGTTCCTCCCCCCGCTCTTATATATAACCCGCTGACTTACAAAAAGGATGAAATGATGAAAATACGGGATATATCAATCAGTACCTGTCTGGCACTGTTATTAATGGGTTGCGTAGCTAAACCACCCATGGCGACGGAAAATGAAATAGGCCGCCGCGTTTGCTTTTAATGTCGATGCTTCGCAGGTGACAATTTCCGATGCGAGGCAGCAGGATGTGAAAACCAACTTTGTGGTCACCATCGGCAAAACCAGCCATCGCTGCTATGTGACGAAGGCCGCCGAGCCGAAGCTTTACGGGCTGATCCCGCTGGGCGGCGGTAGCACCGTCTCGGATGCCATCTGCGCAGGCGCCAACCCGACGCTAGCGAGCAAAACCTGCGACGCCCTGTCGCAAAAAGCGGGCCGCTGCTGAGCCTTTGCGCAGAAGAAGGCCGCTAACTGCGCATTTAGTCACTTTTTCTGCCGTTTTACCGCGGTCGCTTAGTTCAGCGACCGCACCTGCTGATAAGAATTGAGCCGTTCCCGCAGCGAGGTGAGCCAGACATCCGGCTCCTGACGGCAGATTTCGGTGAGGATCGGCGTCAGCACCAGCTCGGCTTCATGGAAGTCGGTCCACTCCGGCGGCTCCAGTGAAAAAGGATCGTTCATCAGCCAAATCACCATCGGCGTCCAGGCGCGCGGATCCAGTTGCAGATAATCCTGACAGCGCATCATATCTCGGGTCCGCGCCTCATCGGGGATGACATCCTTTCCCACCGCGGCGCTACTCATTGCCAGTACTGTTATTCCTGCCATCAGATGTTTCCAAACCCATTTTCGCCAGAAGGCGCGTTTTTCTTTCGCCATTGTTATTATTTTACCTGCCAGTTGTCGCCGGACGATATTCCCGAGAACTCACCTTAATAAGAGCAGATTAATCGTTTGCATTTTTTTTAACAGCAGACCGCGCTGAAGCAAGTGAACGCCCGTTCCTACAGCTGTCATCCAGCTATGCAAATATATTCGTCTGGCTCAGCTCCACAATATTTCCCTGGCCCAAAACGATTTGTGTTACAATTACGCCTTATAACGGCATCGATAAAAATAACCCCCGCCGCACCTGCACCAGGCATCGCCCTTCTTTTTTCATATCAGGATTTACGCCTCCATGAATGCGATAATCATTGACGATCATCCATTGGCACGTATCGCCATTCGCAACCTTCTCGACAGCAACGGTATTACCGTCGCGGCAGAGCTCGACAGCGGCGCTCATGCCGTGCAGACCGCGGAAAGCATGCAGCCTGACCTGCTCATCGTCGACGTCGATATTCCGGAGCTCAGCGGTATCGAGGTGCTGGAGCAGCTGCGCAAACGCCGCTACCAGGGAACAATCATCATCATTTCCGCTAAGAATGAACTGTTCTACGGCAAACGCAGCGCCGACTGCGGAGCAAATGGTTTTGTGAGTAAAAAAGAGGGAATGAATAATATCCTCGCCGCAATCGAGGCAGCCAATAATGGCTACAGCTATTTCCCCTTTTCACTGGAACGCTTCTGCACCCACGGCATCACCGATCAGGACCGGCTGGATACGCTGTCAACGCAGGAGATGAAGGTGTTCCGCTATATTCTCAGCGGCGTCGACTACACCACCATCGGCAGCAAAATGAACATCAGCAATAAAACGGTAAGTACCTATAAGGTCCGTCTGATGGATAAATTAGGCTGCAGCACCCTGCTTGAGCTATATGACTTTGCGCAACGCAATAAAATAGGGTGATGGCATGGCGGTTCGTCTTATTTTATCCGTCGTTGTCGGGCTGGCGCTGAGCCTCTCGCCTGCCGCGTATGCCATGAAACAGCTGGAGCTGAAGAGCCATTCTCATATCGCGGCGATCGATATCCCGCTTACCGGTAAGGAGAAAGCATGGCTGGCGGCGCAGCCGACGCTGACCGTCGGGACCTGGCTTCCCGAGAGGACGCCCATCGTCTATGACGGCGACGAGAAAAGTTATCAGGGCATTAACGCCGACTATCTGGCGCTGATGGCGCACAGCCTCGGATTGAAGGTGATTATCCGCCAGTATGACACCGAGCAGCAGGCGCTCACCGCCCTGGCCGACCGCCAGGTGGATACCCTGCTCACTCAGGTGGCGCACCGGGATGCGCTCGCCCCGGGCCTGGATCAATCCGCGCCGCTGCTTAAAACCTGGCCGACGCTGGTCACCTCGCTGAAATCCCCTCTGCCGCCGCTGACCACTGACCGCCGCGTCACGCTGGCCTGCACCCGCGATTGCGCTTTTTTCGATATTATTCAGCAGGCGTTTCCCAACGCCAAAATCACCCTTTATGATAGCGACTATCAGGCTCTCGCCTCGGTGGTCAGCGGCGAGAATCAGTATTTTATCGGCAACAACATCACCACTGGCCACTGCATCTCGAAATATTTCTCGCAATCGCTGGTTATCGCGCACTATTTTCGTCAGCAGGAGCAACACAACCGCTTTGTCACCCGTGACGATCGGCCAGAGCTGCATCAACTCTTCGACCGTTTTATCCATGCCGTCGACAGCGACACCGCGATGCGGATCATGCAAAACTGGCTCAACCGTGGCGATCTGTCGTTTCTCAATACCCCGCTTACCTTTAGCCCCGAAGAGCAGCGCTGGCTGCAGAAGCATCGTCGCGTCCGCCTGCTGGTGAACCCCTATTTTCCGCCATTTACCCTGGTGGATAACGAGGATGAACTACGCGGCATCATGGCCGATATGCTGAATATTGTCTCACTCCAGACCGGCCTGCAGTTTGACCCCATTCTGGTGCGCAACCGTCAGGCTCTGGCAAAGCGCATGGAAAAAGAGGACTGGGCGATCATGCCCGCCGCCACCCTGACCCCACAGCCGCAGGCCTACGTCACCCTCAGCGATCCGCTCATTAACGTGGCCTTTGTGCTGGTCGCCCGCGGCAGCGCCCCCGACCAGCATCTGCTGACGCGCTCGGCACGGATCGCCCTGCCGGTCGGGCCTATCGCCGCCCATGATCTGAAAGCGCGTTTTCCGCTGATTAACTGGGTGGAAACGGATAACGTTGGCGTCGCCATGAAGATGGTAGAGGAAGGCGAAGTGGATGCCGCCGTAGCCTCGGAGCTTTCCGCCCGCTATATGATCGACCACTACTATCCACAGGGTCTGCACTACACCCGCATTGATGGACTCCCCGTCGCGGCCATTCGGCTGGCCATCCCGCGCGATGAACCGGTGCTGGCCGCCATTCTTAACAAAGCGCTGCAGGTTATTCCGCCACGGGATATTCTGCAGATGACCGAGAAGTGGTCGAAAATCTCCAGTCAGCAAATAGAGAACTGGAGCCAGTACAGCCGCCAGTTTTACCAGCTGATCGCCTTTGCGCTGGTGCTGATCGCCATCAGCCTCGGCTGGGGACTCTCCCTGTGTCGGGAAGTGCGCAAACGTAAAGACTCCCAGCAGCGGCTCGAGGAGGAGCTGGCGCAGAAGGAGGCCCTCTCCTGTGCGCTAGAGCGCGAAAAAGACAAAGCGATTCAGGCGACAAAAGCCAAGAGCCGCTTTCTGGCCAGCATGAGCCACGAGCTGCGCACGCCGGTGAGCGCCATCGTCGGCTTTCTGGAGCTGCTGGCGAAACCTGAGCTGAACGTCGGCCAGCGTAAAGAGGCGATCGAGCTGGCGGGGTCGACGGCGCAAACCCTGCTGGGACTTATCGGCAATATTCTTGATATCGACAAGATTGAATCGGGAAAATACCAGGTTACCCCGCAGTGGAGCGATGTCGCACAGTTAGTGTCGCAGCAGTGTCATACCTTCGACGCGCTGGCGCAGCAAAAGGGCATCGATCTGCACTACCATAATGCGCTGCAGGAAGGGACCATGCTGTGGGTCGACCCGCAGGCGCTACGGCAAATCCTCAATAATCTCATCGGCAATGCGCTGAAGTTTACCGTCGAAGGCGCAATTCAGGTCTCCTGCCGGCTGACGCCGGCGAATGAGACACAGGGAGAGCTGGCCCTCATGGTTAGCGACAGCGGCTGCGGGATCAGTGAAGCAGAGCAGGCCACCCTCTTCCACCGCTATGCCCAGGCGCGCCAGGGACGACAGCAGACCGGCTCCGGACTGGGGCTGGTCATTTGCAAAGAGCTGGTTGCGCTGATGCAGGGTCGCCTGGAGATGGTCAGCCGTCCGGGCGTGGGGACCACTTTCACCATCACGCTGCCGGTCAAGGCGAGCCGCTGCGCGATCCACGCGCCGCAGGCGTCGCCCGCCAGACCGCAGGCTCTACCCGGGCTGGCGATACTGATAGCGGACGATCACCCCACCAACCGGCTACTGCTCAAGCGCCAGCTCAGCACTATCGGCTATAGCGTCGATGAAGCCTGCGACGGTGAAGAGGCAGAGAATAAGCTCGCCAGCAAACATTACGATCTGCTGATAACGGACCTCAATATGCCGAAGAAAGATGGCCTGGCGCTGGCGGCCTCGCTACGCCGTCGCTATCCGGGCCTGGTAATTTGGGGCGTGACTGCCAGCGCGCTGCCGCAGTCGCGGGAGGCGTGTCTGGCCAGCGGCATGAATATGTGTCTGTTTAAGCCGGTGTCGGTCCAGACGCTGAGTCATGAGCTCAGCCGTTTAGCGGTGGGCCGCGCATCACCTCACGCTACCCGGCACCTGAAGCTCAGCGTGCTGAGCGAGAATACGGGGGGAGACCAGGCGCTGATGAATGAGATGCTGGAGACGTTCCGCGATGCGTCGGCCGCGGATTTACAGGCTGCCGGACAGGCAATCGCCCGGCATGAGCCGCAGATCTTTCTGCGGGCGCTGCACCGTCTGCACGGTTCAGCACAAATTCTGGGGATTACTGCGCTACAACAACTGTGCGCCCCTTTTGAGGCAAAGCGGCCTGATTCGCTGACGCCGGCAAGCTGTCTGGAGGTGGTACAGCGCATCACCGGCGTCATGCGCGAGATCGATGGCGAAATCGACGCCCTGATCGGCCGCTAGCCGTTCCGCTCGGGCAGTCCGCCTGCCCGAGCGTTAAGGGGACATCCTTGTCAGTTTTTTCCTCTGCGCTCTCTCAGGGTGGAACAAGTATCAGTTGCCTGCCACCAGCATCTCGCTATCCACCACAATGCCCTCTTCAGCGCCCTTCAGCACCAGATTCGCTTCGTAATATTTACCGGCTTTCAGCAGTTCTTGCGCCTGCGCTACCGCCTTACGGGTCTGGTTAAGCGGCATCAGATACTGGTTCTCAATCACGCCAATACCGGCCAGGCGCAGGGTATCGATAGCCCCTTTCTGATCGCCTTTCGCCAGCTTTTCGTTGGCGGATTGGATAGCGCTCTCTTTTTCCGGCGTGGCCACATAGTCTTCAGACAGGGCGATAGAGGCGTTAATGATCACATAGCGATCGGCGATCATTTTGGCTTTAGCATCAGTTTTCACAAACTTCGCCCAGCTGGCATCATCGGCGGCCAGCAGCGCGGCGGCGTCGTCTGTCAGTTTTTTGGCGCTATCCGGCTGGCCATGGAACAGCGCCAGACGGGCGAACTGGATGTCGCGCATCGCATTCGCGCCCTGCACCGCCACCTGCAGCACATCGGCTGCTTCTTTCTGTACCTGCGTCGTGGCTGCCGCGGCTGGCGCTGCCGTCGCGCTATCTGTTGCCCATACCGGAGAGGTACTCATCATGGTTGCCAGCAGGCTCGCCAGAATGACTTTTTTCATCGTTGACTCCTGATTAAAATCGGTAAGCATCACCAAACGCAGCCAGCTTAAAAAATATCGCGGGCATTGAGAATCAGAGCCCGGAAGTAATATTGCGGGCCTGGTCTGACAGCTGTCAGACCAGGCGTATAAAGTGGCCTCGGCGCTCTTATTTACGCCTGCCGATCGCGCGGCCTACTATTTTCCTCAGACCTTTCTTTTGGCCCGCTGAATAAACCCTCACGCTTTTTATTCAGCGTCAGGCCGCCAACCGGGATCTGCGGAGCAATTATGTTTATGTTTAGCCATTACACCTTAAATGCGTTTAGCCCACGCGTCTTCATTCGATATAAACGGCATGCCTGCCTGATGGCGGTATTGCTGTTTATCTGCGGAGCCTGTTGTCTGGCCTGGCCGTTGGTCGCCGGCTGGTATCTCGCCACAGTAACCGGCATGTTATTGATGATCTGCGGCTTCTATTCGCTGTACAGCCTGATTGTCTTCCGCCAGCAGCACTGGAAATCACGCCTGGTGGCGCTGATCTTCGCCATCGCCTGGATCGTGCTCGGCCTGAGCTTTGTCGTCAATCCCCTCAACGGTATGAGCAGTCTGGCCATTTTATTTGGCTTTTTATTTGTTCTCGGCGGTATTTCCCGCATCGTTAACGGATGTCAAACCCGCAAACAAAGCGGCGCTGGCTGGAATATTTTTATCGGCCTGTTGGATTTACTTATCGCCTGCCTGTGGCTGGCCATGAACCCGCAGCAAAGCTGGTTATTTATTACCGCCTTTATCGGCGTTGAAATGATATTTAGCGCCATCGGCTTGTTGGTCCTGCGCAATAAAATGAAGCACGCTGAGGCTTAAGCCCTATTTTGTCACTGGAGAAGAAAATGAATTTACCTAAAGCACTCGTATTGACCGTGGCGGCTACCACATTCTGTCTGATGACCAGCCCGGCGTTCGCGGTTGAGGAAACCACGCCGCAGAATATGACCTGTCAGGAATTTATGGATATGAACCCAAAAAGCATGACCCCGGTGGCCTTCTGGGTAGTGAATCGCAACACCGACTTTAGCGGCGGCGACTATGTTGACTGGCATGAAGTCGAGACCGTTTCGGTACCGAAAATGCTGCAGGAGTGCCACAAGAACCCCGCCGCTAAACTTGGCGATCTCAGCGCGGTCATCAAAAAATAACCCCCCCGGCATCAGGCCGGGGAAACCCGCCGCGCTGCGGCGGGTCCCGCTTTACTCATCGATACCGCATTCGCACGGCAGATGGCGGCCGATAAGCTTGCGATACAAAAACGCCCCGATAATCGCCCCCACCACCGGCGCCAGCAGCGGCACCAGAAAGTAAGGGATCGCTAGGCCACCGGTAAAAGCGATCGAGCCCCACCCGGCCAGACTGGTAAACAGTTTTGGGCCGAAGTCGCGCGCCGGATTCAGCGCAAAGCCGGTTAGCGGCCCCATCGACGCGCCGATCACGGCGATCAGCAAGCCAATCAGCAACGGCGCCAGCGGCCCGCGCGGAATTCCGTTGCCGTCGTCGGTCAGGGCCATGATCATCGCCATCAGGATTGCCGTGATAGTGGTCTCCACGGCAAACGCTTGTATAAAAGTGATATGTGGATGCGGGTACGTGGAAAAGACCCCGGCCAGGTTAAGACTGGCGGCAGTGCCGCGCACGATATGCTGACTCTGTTCAAGATCGAGAAACAGCTGGCGATAGAGCCCATACACCAGCGCGGCGGCGCAGAAGGCCCCGGCCGTCTGGGCAACAATAAACGGCAGCACCTTGCGGCGTTCAAAACAGGCGAACAGCCACAGGGCAATGGTCACCGCCGGATTAAGGTGCGCGCCGGAGACACCGGCCGTCAGGTAGATGGCCATGGCGACGCCAAGGCCCCAGATAATACTGATCTCCCACTGACCAAAGCTGGCCCCGGCGACCCGCAGCGCAGCGACGCAGCCCGCGCCGAAGAAAATGAGCAATCCGGTGCCAAGAAACTCGGCCACGCACTGCCCGGTTAAGGTAGAAGTCTGGTTCATTATCGGCATCCTGAAATAGCACGTTAAAGAGAGAGGCTGGCGCGAGCGCCCGTTTAATTCGCCTGACCGGCCAGTAGCAGCCCGGTGGCGACCGCATTGCGCGGCCCTTCTGTTCCCCGAATATTGCCCTGCCCGGCGACCACGCCATAGTGCGACAAGGCTTCCGTGATAAGCTGCGGGATCTCAAAGTCCAGCGATGAGCCGCCCACCAGCACCACAAAGGCGATATCGCGAATGGAACCGCCGGGTGAGACCTGGCGCAGCGCGCGCAGGCAGTTGGTGACAAACACTTTCTCTTTCGCCTGCCGGCGCACGAGACGAATTTTTTCCAGCGGGCTGGCGTTATCGATCGGCACCAGTTCGCCCTCCTTGATGTACACCACTTTGGCGAACACCGCCGGGCTGAGGGCTTCCCGAAAGAACTCCACCGCGCCATTCTCGTGACGAATACTGAACAGGCTTTCCACTTTGGCCAGCGGGTATTTTTTTATTGCTTCCGCCAGCGAAAGATCCTCGAGGCCCAGCTCGGTTTTAATCAACAGGCTGACCATATTCCCCGCCCCGGCGAGATGGACCGCCGTTATCTGCCCCTCCGCGTTGACGATCGCCGCATCCGTCGAGCCGGCGCCGAGATCGAGGATCGCCAGCGGCGCCGCACAGCCGGGAGTGGTTAACGCCCCGGCGATGGCCATGTTGGCCTCCACGCCGCCCACCACCACCTCGGTCTGCAGTCGGGCGCTCAGTTCGCGGGCGATAACCTGCATTTGCAGACGATCCGCTTTCACCATCGCCGCCATCCCGACGGCATTCTCCATGGCGCACTCGCCGGCCATCCCGCCCTGCACCTTGCGCGGAATAAACGTATCCACCGCCAGCAGATCCTGGATGTATATCGCGCTCATCTCATGGTCGGTCAGGGACGCCATTACCTTGCGCACCCGCTCAAGCATGCCGCCGGCGTGAGTGCCCGGTTCGCCGCGGATGTCGCGTACCGGAGCACAGGCGCTCATCGCCTGCATGATGGCTTCCGCGCCCTCGGCGACATCGGCCTCTCCGCGGCGCTTTTCGCCGCTAATGTAGAGGTTGCCCGCCGGGATCACCCGCGACTGCACGTCCCCCTGCGGGGTCTTGAGCACCACCGCGGAACGGTTGCCAATCAGGGCGCGGGCGATGGGGACGATGGCCTGGGTCTCTTCCGGGCTTAGCCCGAAGAAGGTGGCGATCCCGTAGGGATTCGACAGGATCCGCACCACCTGGCCCGGCGCGGCCACTTCCACCGCCGCCATCACCCCCTCGGGGACCTGCTCCAGCAGCGTCACTTCATCCACCACCGGCAGGGTTTTACGCAGGCGGTTGTTCACCAGCACGCCGTCGTCCTTTTTGAGGATCGCCGCCACCACGTTGATCCCCCGGTCGAGCGCCTCATTGAGCCACCACACGGCGTCAAGGAAATCGACGGCGTCGTCAATCAGTACGATCCACCCCTCGGCATACTGCGCCGCCGGCAGCGTCGCCAGCCGCCCGAGGGCGATAGTCGTCCCCACGCCAACGCCCACCCCGCCCGGCGTCTGCGGGTTATGACCGATCATGGTCGATTCGGTGATAATGGTCTCGGTGATGGTCTCCATCGCCACATCGCCAATCACCGGCGCGGCTTCGTTAAGATAGATGCGAGAGACATCGCTCATCGACCACGGTGTTTTCGCCAGGGCCTGCTCCAGCGCGGCGAGGGTCCCGGCGATATTGTCCCGCGTCCCTTTCATGCCCGTCGTCGCAACGATCCCGCTGGCAACAAACGCCCTCGCCTGCGGGTCGTCGGACGCCAGCGCCACCTCGGTGGTGGCGTTGCCGATATCAATCCCGGCTATTAACGGCATGCTGACCTCCGCTTAGCTTCCTTTACGCAGCTTATGCCGCTGCTGATACACTTCCGCCGACTCCCGGACAAAGGCGGCATTCACTGTCGCATGCCAGGTGTGCTCCAGCTCGTCGGCGATCGCCAGCAGCTCCGCCTGTGAGGAGCGGAACGGGCGCAGCGCGTTATAGATAGCCAGAATGCGCTCGTCAGGAATGGCGATAAGCTCCGCCGCGCGGCGGAAATTGCGCGCCACCGCATGGCGCTGCATCTGCTCGGCAATCTGCGCCTGGTACTCAAGGGTCTGGCGGGAGATCCGCACATCCTGCGGGCCCACCTCGCCAGAGAGCACCTTCTCGAGGGTAATATCGGTCAATGGTTTGCCGGTAGGCGTCAGGATATGCTCCGGGCAGCGGGTGGCTAACGGATAATCCTGCACGCGCATGGTTTTCTCGCTCATGGTCACTCCCTTACTAAGTCGACGTGCAGGGTGACGGGCTCGGCGTCCTGCACCACATGTTTGGTCTCTTTGATATGAAATAGCGCGGCTTTGGCCATAAATTTCGGCCGCACCATCTGGTCGTTCACCACCGGCACCGGCGAAGGTGACTCTTTGCGCGCATAGCGCGCGGCGTTTTTGCCAATCTGCCGGTAGGTCTCCAGCGTCAGCAGCGGCGCCTGGGAGAACAGCTCCAGGTTGCTGAGCGGCAGCAGATCGCGCTGATGGATGACCGTGGTCCCCTTCGACTGGATACCGATGCCGATCCCCGAGCCGCTCAGGTTGGCCGCATCCCAGGCCATAAAGGAGACGTCGGACGTGCGCAGAATGCGCACCACCCGGGCGTGAAGCCCCTCTTCTTCCACCCCGGCAATCAGCTCTTTGAGGATCGCGCCATGGGGCATATCGATCAGAGTGTGATGCTGGTGTTTATCGAAGGCAGGGCCGACGCCGATCACCACTTCATCGGCACGTTCATCGGCAGAAGCCACCCCGCCCTCGCGGGTTTTCAGGGTAAAAGAGGGCTGAATTTGGGTTGTCTGTTGCACAGGAATACCGCCTTATTCAATGGTGTCAGGCTGAACCACGCCCGGAATATTTTTGATCTCCGCCCAGCGTTCGGCAGAGATGCGATAGCCGGTGCCCGGCCCCTGATAGTCATTGATGTCGTTGACCGCACTCACCACCTCGAACTGCCGATCGAGAATGGCCGAGGTCTGCAGGTAATCGCCGGTGACCCGCTGGCGCAGCATATTGAGAATATTGCTGGCGATATCCTCAAAGCCGCTGCGGCTCAGCGCGCCGACAATATCGAGGCCGGTGATGTTGCGCTTCATCATCTCTTCCACCGCACTCAGATCCTCCACCACGTTACGCGGCGGCATCTCGTTGCTACCGTGCGCGTAGGTGGCGGCCTCCACCTCCTCGTCGGCGATTGGCGGCAGCCCCAGTTCGCGGAAAACCGCCTGGATCGCCCGCGCCGCTTTCTGGCGAATGGCAATGGTTTCCGCCTCGGTCACCGGACGCAGGCCGCCGTCAACCATCAGGTCACGCTGCAGGATGTTGTAATCATCAAAATCTTCCGCATCGAAGTTCGAGCCGGCGAACATGTTGTCGTAGTTCGGCACCGCGCTGTAGCCGGAGAAAATAAAGTCGGTGCCCGGCAGCATCTGCATCAGGGTGCGCGCGGTACGGCGAATATCCGAGTGGGAGAAAGTCTGGTCGTTGGCGGACGCCACTTCGAGGTCGAGCATAGAGGCGATCAGGTTTTCCGCCAGCACCGCCCGAATGCCCGACGGCACAGCGCCGGTCATGCCGATACAGCTCACTGCGCCGTTTTGCAGCCCCTGAACCCCGGCGCCTTTGGTAATGAAGATGCAGCGCGATTCGAGGTAGAGCATCGACTTGCTCTCCGAATAGCCCATCAGCGCTTCGGATCCGGTGCCGGAGGTGTAGCGCATTTTCAACCCGCGGGAGGCGTAGGCCGAGGCGAGGAACGCCTTTGACCACGGCGTATCATCGCCGTCGGTAAATACCGCTTCAGTGCCGTAGACCGACACCGTCTCGGCGTAGCTGGTTAAGCCACGCATGCCCAGCTCCAGCTCGGTGGCCTCTTCCACCGAGCACTGCGTCAACACGCCGGGACGGCCGCACTGCGAGCCGACCAACAGCGCCAGGGCGTTAAACGGCGCATAGCGCGCGATACCGACCGTGGTCTCCTGTTCTGAGAAGCCGCGGCTCCCGGCCTCGGCGGCGTCAGCGGCAATCTGCACCGGATTATCTTTGAGATTGGTGACGTGGCACTGGTTGGAGGGGGTCCGGCGGGCACGCATCTTCTGCAGCGCCATCATCATCTCCACCACGTTCATCTGCGCCATCACCTCGACCGCTTTGGCCGGCGTGATGGCGGTAGTGATGGCAATGATCTCCTCCCGGCTGACGTGAATATCCACCAGCATGCGGGCTATTTCCACCGCCTCCAGGCGCATTGCCTGCTCTGTGCGCTCAACGTTGATCGCGTAATCGGCGATAAACCGGTCGATCATGTCAAACTGGTCCCGGCGTTTGCCGTCCAGCTCGACGATCAGACCGTTGTCCACTTTTACTGAAGAGACCGGGTCAAAGGGGCTGTCCATGGCGATCAGCCCCTCTTCAGGCCACTCGCCAATCAGCCCGTCCTGATTGACGGGGCGCTGGGCCAGTACTGCAAATCGTTTTGATCTTTTCATTGTTCATCGGCTCAAAAGGTGAAATCCGCAGACGGTAGCGAATACGCCGGGCCAGCGTCGTTGCCGCCCGGCCATTACCGGCAATAGCGGAACTTTAAATGAGCCAGTGGTGAAAAAAATAAATTTAATTTCGTTTCAATTTGGCACACGAAATCTACCGACAGTTTCACTATGAAACTTTACTCCGCCGGCAAAAATAAAAAATGTGATCGCCCGCAATGATATAAATCAATTAATAAAAAACGCCCTTAATTACGTTTTGCCGACGCTATTTTAACCCTATTGACTAAATCATGGCGGGCGACAAAATAACGCTGACAAAAATAAAGCAAGCCAACCGAATGGTAATAGTTTTTTACTATCGCCCCCTACTGACTATTCGCGCCAGCGTTACCCTGGTGCGGGAGAGAATGATGAACAAGAGCCAACAAGTTCAGACAATCACCCTGGCCGCCGCCCAGCAAATGGCGGCGGCGGTGGAAAAAAAAGCCACTGAGATCAACGTGGCGGTGGTGTTTTCCGTAGTTGACCGCGGAGGCAACACGCTGCTTATCCAGCGGATGGACGAGGCCTTCGTCTCCAGCTGCGATATTTCCCTGAATAAAGCCTGGAGCGCCTGCAGCCTGAAGCAAGGTACCCATGAAATTACGCCAGCGGTCCAGCCAGGACAATCTCTGTACGGTCTGCAGCTTACCAACCAACAGCGAATTATTATTTTTGGCGGCGGCCTGCCAGTTATTTTTAATGAGCAGGTAATTGGCGCCGTCGGCGTTAGCGGCGGTACGGTCGAGCAGGATCAATTATTAGCCCAGTGCGCCCTGGATTGTTTTTCCGCATTATAACCTGAAGCGAGAAGGTATATTATGAGCTATCGTATGTTTGATTATCTGGTGCCAAACGTTAACTTTTTTGGCCCCAACGCCATTTCCGTAGTCGGCGAACGCTGCCAGCTGCTGGGGGGGAAAAAAGCCCTGCTGGTCACCGACAAAGGCCTGCGGGCAATTAAAGATGGCGCGGTGGACAAAACCCTGCATTATCTGCGGGAGGCCGGGATCGAGGTGGCGATCTTTGACGGCGTCGAGCCGAACCCGAAAGACACCAACGTGCGCGACGGCCTCGCCGTGTTTCGCCGCGAACAGTGCGACATCATCGTCACCGTGGGCGGCGGCAGCCCGCACGATTGCGGCAAAGGCATCGGCATCGCCGCCACCCATGAGGGCGATCTGTACCAGTATGCCGGAATCGAGACCCTGACCAACCCGCTGCCGCCTATCGTCGCGGTCAATACCACCGCCGGCACCGCCAGCGAGGTCACCCGCCACTGCGTCCTGACCAACACCGAAACCAAAGTGAAGTTTGTGATCGTCAGCTGGCGCAACCTGCCGTCGGTCTCTATCAACGATCCGCTGCTGATGATCGGTAAACCGGCCGCCCTGACCGCGGCGACCGGGATGGATGCCCTGACCCACGCCGTAGAGGCCTATATCTCCAAAGACGCTAACCCGGTGACGGACGCCGCCGCCATGCAGGCGATCCGCCTCATCGCCCGCAACCTGCGCCAGGCCGTGGCCCTCGGCAGCAATCTGCAGGCGCGGGAAAACATGGCCTATGCCTCTCTGCTGGCCGGGATGGCTTTCAATAACGCCAACCTCGGCTACGTGCACGCCATGGCGCACCAGCTGGGCGGCCTGTACGACATGCCGCACGGCGTGGCCAACGCTGTCCTGCTGCCGCATGTGGCGCGCTACAACCTGATCGCCAACCCGGAGAAATTCGCCGATATCGCTGAACTGATGGGCGAAAATATCACCGGACTGTCCACTCTCGACGCGGCGGAAAAAGCCATCGCCGCTATCACGCGTCTGTCGATGGATATCGGTATTCCGCAGCATCTGCGCGATCTGGGGGTAAAAGAGGCCGACTTCCCCTACATGGCGGAGATGGCTCTGAAAGACGGCAATGCGTTCTCGAACCCGCGTAAAGGCAACGAGCAGGAGATTGCCGCGATTTTCCGCCAGGCATTCTGAGTGTTAACGAGGGGGCCGTCATGTCGCTTTCACCGCCAGGCGTACGCCTGTTTTACGATCCGCGCGGGCACCATGCCGGCGCCATCAATGAGCTGTGCTGGGGGCTGGAGGAGCAGGGGGTCCCCTGCCAGACCATAACCTATGACGGAGGCGGTGACGCCGCTGCGCTGGGCGCCCTGGCGGCCAGAAGCTCGCCCCTGCGGGTGGGTATCGGGCTCAGCGCGTCCGGCGAGATAGCCCTCACTCATGCCCAGCTGCCGGCGGACGCGCCGCTGGCTACCGGACACGTCACCGATAGCGACGATCATCTGCGTACGCTCGGCGCCAACGCCGGGCAGCTGGTTAAAGTCCTGCCGTTAAGTGAGAGAAACTGAATGTATCGTATCTATACCCGCACCGGGGATAAAGGCACCACCGCCCTGTACGGCGGCAGCCGCATCGAGAAAGACCATATTCGCGTCGAGGCCTACGGCACCGTCGATGAACTGATATCCCAACTGGGCGTCTGCTACGCCACGACCCGCGACGCCGGGCTGCGGGAAAGCCTGCACCATATTCAGCAGACGCTGTTCGTGCTGGGGGCTGAACTGGCCAGCGATGCGCGGGGCCTGACCCGCCTGAGCCAGACGATCGGCGAAGAGGAGATCACCGCCCTGGAGCGGCTTATCGACCGCAATATGGCCGAGAGCGGCCCGTTAAAACAGTTCGTGATCCCGGGGAGGAATCTCGCCTCTGCCCAGCTGCACGTGGCGCGCACCCAGTCCCGTCGGCTCGAACGCCTGCTGACGGCCATGGACCGCGCGCATCCGCTGCGCGACGCGCTCAAACGCTACAGCAATCGCCTGTCGGATGCCCTGTTCTCCATGGCGCGAATCGAAGAGACTAGGCCTGATGCTTGCGCTTGAACTGGCTGGCGTCAATATCGTACTGCTTCATTTTGCGCCACAGGGTGGTGCGGCCGATATTGAGCAGCTGCGACATCTCCTGCACCCGCCCGCTGGTCACCCGGGCGGCGTGAATAATAGCTTCCTTTTCGATGGCGCTAAAAGTCAGGCTGGCCGGCAGCAGCGATGACGCGCTATCCCCGCCCGGCCGCTCGGAAAAGAGATATTCCGGCAGATTACTCAGGCGAATGTGGCCGTTGTCGCTGCTGATGGCGATATTCTCAATGACGCTGTTGAGCTCAAAATCATTCCCCGGCCACGAGTAGGCCACCAGCTGCGCCAGCGCGTCATCGTCCACTTTCAGTCGCGAAGAGAAACGCTTCTCCAGGCTCTTCAACCGGTTATGCACCAGCGACGGAATACTGTTGCGTCGGGCGCGCAGCGGCGGGATGACGATCTCAAAGGAGTGCAGCGCATAGTACAGCTGGCGGCTAAAGCGGTTCTGTTCCACCAGATTGGCCAGATCGACGGTGGTGGTGGCAATCACCTTCACATCCACCGGGATCAGGCGCCGGGCGTCGAGGCGGGTGAGCACGCCCTGCTTAATTACCTGCAGCAGGGCCGACTGCAGTTCCGGCGCCAGATACTCGATCTTTTCCAGAAACAGGGTGCCGCCGTTGGCTAGCTCAAGGCGGCTCAGGCGGCCATTTTCATCGTCGGTAGGGGCGCTGCCCATAAAATCCTGGCCCAGCACGCTGTCGGCATACAGCTGGCAATTGACGGCGATATAGGGGCCGCCCGCCCGTTCGCTTTCATTGTGGATAGCCTGGCTCAGCAGCTCTTTCCCAACCCCCTCTTCGCCGCACAGCAGCACCGGGAAGCCACCGCGCGCCGCCTGGCGGCCAAAGTGGATCAGGCGTCGGGTTTCCGGATCGTCGGCAGACATCTGCTCAAAGGTGTGGCTCACTTTACCGAGCTGGCTGGTCATCAGCTGCCGCATCTGCTCCACCGGGTGCAGCAGCAGAATAAAACTGTTGCCTTGCGCCTCGACAATCGGTTTTAAGGTGATCACCGCATCGACAAACTGATGCTGACTTTCAAAGGTGACTTCGACGTGATTCAGGCCACGGGCGTGTTTGATGGCGCGGCGCAGCAGCGCCGGGAGGGTCACCAGATCGGCGATATTTTTCCCCTGGCTGGCCTGAGCATCAAGATGCAGCAGTCTCGCCGCCTGAACATTGAGAAACTGCAGCACGCCCTGTTCGTTCCACGCCATCACCCCATCGTCCATGCTCTCCAGCAGGCCGTACATCTGATTGAGGTGGCGGTTGGATTCCGCCAGCAGGCTGTCGGTGAGCAGGGAGTTACCCACCTCGCGGGCGATGGCCAGCGTCAGGGAGAGGTCGGCGCTGGACTGGTGCTCGACCAGACAGCAAAGCGAGATAGAGCCGAACAGCCGCCCGTGGTTATCAAACACCGGCGTCGAGCAAAAACTCCATGGCTGTAGCGCCTGCTTAAAATGCCGATCGCCGGCGGTGTTGATCGGCTGGCCCTGCATCGCGGCCAGCGACAGCGCGCAGGTGCCGATAATGCTCTCCGCACAATAGCTGCCGTCGCGAAATCCCAGGGCAGCCAGCTGGGCCAGGGTTTGCGGCTCGCCGCAACGGCTGAGGATGCAGGCGGACTCATCAAGAATAAACAGCGCGCAGGGGCGGCCGTCCATAAACTCCCAGGCGTCTTCCAGCGCCGCCTGGCCGATGGTGAGCAGCGCGGTTTTACGCCGACAGATGGAGTCGAAGGTCAGGCCCTGGGCCTGATGCGGCGTTTGCCAGGTTTCGCGCTGCATAAACTTGCTGCAGCGGTGCCATGACTGGGCAATGACGGAAGAGACCGCCTTCCCGGTATCCTGAGTCTGAACAGTCATATCCTTTTCCGCGTTGTACCATAGAGAACCCCTCCGGCAGCGACTGCCGGAGGGGAGAAAGAAAAACCGCTGACCTGGGCCAGCGGTTTAGCCACCGCGAATTAACGCGCCAGCCACTGCTGGCCTAACAGATCGGCGGTGAGGATAGCGGCATGGACGCTCTCCGGGGTCACCGCAAACGGCATATTATGGATGGTTTCCCCTTCCGCGCAGGTAGCTTTCGCCACCGCGGCGATTTTCTCGTCGATCCCCTCTTTGACGCCCATCTGCGCGAGCGTCACCGGCAGGCCGACGCGCTGGCAGAAGCCCAGCACCGTTTCAATCTCGTCCATCGGGCTGTTCTGCAGCACCAGCTGCGCCAGGGTACCGAAGGCCACTTTCTCACCGTGATACAGGTGATGGCACTCTTCAAGAATGGTGAAACCGTTGTGGATTGCATGGGCAGCGGCCAGGCCACTGCTTTCAAAGCCAATGCCGCTGAGGTAAGTGTTCGCCTCGATGATGCGCTCCAGCGCTTCGGTCACTACCCCGGCCTGCGCCGCCAGACGGGCCTTTTCGCCCTCCGCCAGCAGCGTATCATAGCACAGGCGGGCGAGGCTCAGCGCCGCCTCGGTGGACTGTCCTCCGGCCATGCTGGTGGCGCGCGCATCGTAGCAAGCTTTAGCCTCGAACCAGGTGGAGAGCGCATCGCCCATGCCGGAGACCAGCAGGCGTACCGGCGCTTTGGCGATAATCGCCGTGTCCATCACCACCATATCCGGGTTTTTCGGATAGATCAGATACTCTTCAAACTCGCCCGCTTCGGTGTAGATCACCGACAGCGCGCTGGTCGGCGCATCGGTCGAGGCGATGGTCGGGATCACCACCACCGGCAGCTTCTGGTAGTAACCGATCGCCTTCGCGGTATCGAGGGTTTTACCACCGCCGATCCCGACCACGCCGCGGCAGCCCTGTTTTTGCAAAATCGCCATCAGACGGTTGATTTCCGCATGGCTGCATTCGCCGTTAAACCGTTCCGCATGGCAGCGAATATCGTGGCTCTGCAGGCCATTCACCACTTTCTCTCCTGCCAGCTTCATTACGAAATCGTCGGCGATGACGAAGAAGCTCTCCGCCAGGTTTTTGGCATATTGACCGAACAGAACAGCAGCATCAGGACCCTGAAGATATTTGGCTGGAGATTGAATAACTTTTAGCATTCCTTTCACCCTCAAATAAGTGCGCATGTAGACATGATGAGCCCTGGCGTTATCCGCGCCGGCCAGTGAAGCGCGGCCTGAACGGAGCGTACCGGAGCAGTGCGATCACTGTAGGGCCGGCAGGGAACAAAAAAATCTTTCGCCTTTTTGTTCTGATATGAAACACAGGTTAATTTTTTACGTTCCATATTGGAACAAAAAACCCTAGTCTCTGTCAGGATTGCGATCCCGATCCGCTCCTTTGCCGCATAATGCCCTTACAATCCTCCGTGTTTGACCGCCTTTTCTCCCGCAGTCGGCAGAAAATCAGCAAAAANTTTTTTCCCACCCGCTTCGCCGGCTATCCTGACCGCCGCTTATGGCAGAAGAAAAAAAGCGCGCCAGCTCGCATTTTCACCATATCCTCAGCAAAAACGTTCCATAAAGAAACAAAATCAGGAAGCAATGTTTCGTAATGAAACCCGATCGTCGGGGCATTCTTTTTTTCGTCCGCTCAGCCAGAATCATCATATCGCCAGGCACGCTCCACCGTCAGACGATACCCCTACGCGATGACTGCCTCCGCCAGCAGAGAGGCGGCATCGAACCTTCTCCAACGGAGCACTGAATAATGAAAAAGCTGATTAACCGTGTTGAAGATGTACTGAATGAACAATTACAGGGGCTGGCTAAAGCCCATCCGCAGCTGACCCTGCATCAGGACCCGCTGTATGTGACCCGCACCGACGCGCCGGTGGCTGGCAAGGTGGCCCTGCTCTCCGGCGGCGGCAGCGGACATGAACCGATGCACTGCGGCTATATCGGCCAGGGCATGCTCTCCGGCGCCTGTCCGGGGGAAATCTTCACCTCGCCGACGCCGGACAAAATGTTTGAATGCGCGATGCAAATTGACGGCGGCGAAGGCGTCTTGCTAATTATCAAAAACTATACCGGCGACATCCTGAATTTTGAGACCGCCACCGAGCTGCTGCATGAGAGCGGCATTAAAGTCACCACCGTGGTGGTCGACGACGACGTGGCGGTGAAAGACAGCCTCTATACCGCCGGTCGTCGCGGCGTCGCCAACACCGTACTGATCGAAAAACTGGTCGGCGCCGCCGCCGAGCGCGGCGACTCGCTGGAAGCCTGCGCTGAACTGGGCCGCCGCCTGAACAATCTCGGCCACTCGATTGGTATCGCCCTCGGCGCCTGCACCGTACCGGCTGCCGGGCAGCCCTCCTTTACGCTGAAAGATGACGAGATGGAGTTCGGCGTCGGCATTCACGGCGAGCCGGGCATCGACCGCCGCCGCTTCAGCTCGCTGGACCAAACCGTCGATGAGATGTTCGATACCCTGCTGGAAAACGGCGCTTACAGCCGCACGCTGCGCCAGTGGGATACCGTCAAGGGCGCGTGGCAGGAAGTGCAGCAGAGCAAAAACGCGCTGCAAAACGGCGACCGGGTTATCGCGCTGGTTAATAACCTCGGCGCCACTCCGCTTTCCGAACTGTATGGCGTGTATAACCGCCTTGCCCAGCGCTGCGAAGCGTCCGGCATCATCATCGAACGCAACCTCATCGGCAGCTACTGTACTTCGCTGGATATGGCGGGCTTCTCCATCACTCTGCTGAAAGTGGATGACGAGACGCTGACGCTATGGGACGCCCCGGTTCACACCCCGGCGCTGAACTGGGGAAACTAAGGAGCACGACATGTCACTGAACAGAACGCAAATCGTCGACTGGCTGTACCGCTGCGGCGATATTTTCACCAAAGAGAGCGATTTTCTCACCGGCCTCGATAAAGAGATTGGCGACGCCGACCACGGTCTCAATATGCACCGCGGTTTCAGTAAAGTGGTCGAAAAGCTGCCGTCGATTGCCGATAAAGATATTGGCTTTATCCTCAAAAACACCGGCATGACGCTGCTCTCCAACGTCGGCGGCGCCAGCGGCCCGCTGTTCGGCACCTTCTTCATTCGCGCCGCGCAGGTGACCCAGGCCCACCAGAGCCTGACGCTCGACGAGCTGTACCTGATGATCCGCGAAGGTGCGGACGGTGTCGTCAACCGCGGCAAAGCGGAGCCAGGGGATAAAACCATGTGCGACGTCTGGCTGCCGGTGGTGGACTCCCTGCGCCAGTCCAGCGAGCAGCACCTGTCGATCGCCGCCGCGCTGGATGCCGCCTGCGAAGTGGCCGAGCGTGCGGCCCACGCCACCATCACTATGCAGGCGCGTAAAGGCCGCGCCAGCTATCTCGGCGAGCGCAGCATCGGACATCAGGATCCCGGCGCGACCTCGGTGCTGTTTATGGTTCAGATGCTGGCCGCCGCCGCCAAAGAGTAAGGAAATCGCGATGGTAAACCTGGTTATTGTTTCTCATAGCGCCCGGCTGGGCGAAGGTGTCGGAGAACTGGCCCGGCAGATGTTAATCAACGATGGCTGCAAACTGGCGATCGCCGCCGGGATCGACGATCCCGACAGCCCGATCGGCACCGATCCGCTTAAAGTCATGGAGGCGATCGAATCCGTGGCCGATACCGATCACGTGCTGGTGATGATGGATATCGGCAGCGCATTGCTCAGCGCCGAAACCGCCCTCGATCTGCTCGATCCGGCGATTGCCGCGAAGGTGCGACTGTGCGCCGCGCCGCTGGTGGAAGGGACGCTGGCGGCCACCGTCAGCGCTGCCTCCGGCGCCGGGATCGACAAGGTGATCGCCGACGCCATGAGCGCCCTGGAGGCCAAGCGGGTTCAGCTGGGTTTACCTTCGCCAACTTCTGACGCCGCGCCGGCGCCGATGCTTGCCGACGACGGCGACACAAAATCGGTGTCAGTCATTATTAACAATCATAACGGCCTGCACGTGCGTCCGGCGTCGAAGCTGGTCGCCGCGCTGGCGGGCTTTAACGCCGATCTGCTGCTGGAGAAAAACGGGAAGTGCGTCAAACCGGACAGCCTCAACCAAATCGCGCTATTGCAGGTCCGCCGCAACGATAAGCTGCGCCTGCTGGCCCGCGGTCCGGATGCCGACGCGGCGCTGGCGGCGTTTCAGGCGCTGGCCGCCGATAACTTCGGTGAATCGCCTGCGGCGCAACCGGCAGCGGCTCCGGCAACGCCCGAGCGCGTCGAAGGCGCTGCCCTGCGCTATCCGCTGGCCCTGATCCAGCCGCTCCGCCCGGCTGCCGCCGATGCCGCCCGCGAGCAGCAGCGCCTGCGCCAGGCCATTGACCAGACGCTGGCGGATCTTATCGCCCTGACCGAGCTGGCGGAAAATAAATTTCACGCCGATATCGCGGCGATCTTCGCCGGGCACCACACCCTGCTCGACGATGACGATCTGTTTGATGCCGCCAACGATCGTCTGCTCACCGAACAATGCACGGCGGAATGGGCATGGCATCAGGTGTTGATGGAGCTCAGCCAGCAGTATCGCCAGCTGGATGACCCCTACCTGCAGGCGCGCTATATCGATATCGAAGATATTTTGCAGCGCACCCTGCGCCATCTGCAGGGCGTTCAGGAGAGAGTGCCGACGCCCGGCGAGCCAACAATTATTATTGCCGACAACATTTATCCCTCAACCGTCTTACAGCTGGATGCCAGCTTCGTTAAAGGCCTGTGCCTGCGCGATGGCAGCGAACAGGCTCACGGCGCGATTATCGCCCGCGCGGCGGGGATCGCCTGGCTGAGCCAGCAGGGCGAGGCGCTGAACAGCGTGCAGCCCGGCGAGACTATCGTGCTCGATATGCGCCACCAGCGCCTTATCCGTGACTAAAATTCACGTTGACCGTTACCGCTCCGGGGGCCTGCCTCCGGAGGGTGAGTTTTCGCTTACTCTTCAGGAACCACTATGTCTCAATTCTTTTTTAACCAGCGCGCCAGCCTCGTCAACGATGTGATTGAGGGTACCATTATCGCCAGCCCGTGGAATAACCTCGCCCGTCTGGAGAGCGACCCGGCGATCCGGGTGGTGGTCCGTCGCGATCTGAATAAAAACAACGTGGCGGTGATCTCCGGCGGCGGCGCCGGCCATGAACCGGCGCACGTCGGCTTTATTGGTAAAGGCATGCTGACCGCCGCGGTCTGCGGCGATCTGTTCGCCTCGCCGAGCGTCGACGCGGTGCTCACCGCCATTCAGGCAGTGACCGGCGAGGCGGGCTGCCTGCTGATCGTCAAAAACTACACCGGCGATCGGCTTAACTTCGGTCTGGCGGCGGAGAAAGCGCGCCGACTCGGCTACAACGTGGAGATGCTGATCGTCGGCGACGATATTTCGCTGCCGGATAACAAACAGCCGCGCGGCATCGCCGGGACCATTCTGGTGCATAAAGTGGCGGGCTATTTCGCCGAGCGCGGCTTCAACCTCGCCACCGTCCTGCGTGAAGCGCAATACGCCGCCAGCCATACCGCCAGCATCGGGGTGGCGCTGGCCAGCTGCCACCTGCCGCAGGAAGCCGACAGCGCGCCGCGCCATCAGGCCGGTCACGCCGAGCTGGGAATGGGCATCCACGGTGAGCCGGGCGCCTCGACGATCGCCACGCAAAACAGTGCAGAAATCGTTAACCTGATGGTGGAAAAACTGACCGCCGCCCTACCGGAAACCGGCCGCCTGGCGGTGATGCTCAATAACCTCGGCGGCGTGTCGGTGGCTGAGATGGCGATTCTGACCCGCGAGCTGGCCAACACCCCGCTGCAGGCGCGCATTGACTGGTTAATAGGCCCGGCCTCGCTGGTGACGGCGCTGGATATGAAAGGCTTCTCGCTGACCACCATCGTGCTGGAGGAGAGTATTGAGAAAGCGCTGCTTTCGGATGTGGAAACCGCCAGCTGGCAGAAGCCGGTGCAGCCGCGGACTATCAACGTCGTGCCGTCCACCCTCGACAGCGCCCGGGTGGATTTTACGCCCTCGGCCAACCCACAGGTGGGCGATTACGTGGCGCAGGTGACCGGCGCCCTCATCGATCTTGAAGAACATCTCAACGCGCTGGATGCCAAA
The DNA here is from genome assembly GCF_036233805.1 of Klebsiella sp. EMBS2024. Taxonomy (NCBI): domain Bacteria; kingdom Pseudomonadati; phylum Pseudomonadota; class Gammaproteobacteria; order Enterobacterales; family Enterobacteriaceae; genus Klebsiella; species Klebsiella sp. EMBS2024. Next base: position 3,859,703 of record NZ_JAZARW010000001.1, read on the forward strand.
GTAGGCGACGGCGATACCGGCTCCACCTTCGCCGCCGGGGCGCGCGAAATTGCCGAGCGGCTCGAGCGTCAGCAGCTGCCCCTGAACGATCTGCCAACGCTCTTCGCGCTGATCGGCGAACGCCTGACGGTGGTGATGGGCGGCTCCAGCGGGGTATTGATGTCTATCTTCTTCACCGCTGCCGGGCAGAAGCTGGGGCAAGGCGCCAGCGTGGCCGAGGCGCTGAACGCCGGTCTGGAACAGATGAAGTTTTACGGCGGCGCCGATGAGGGAGACCGGACGATGATCGACGCTCTGCAGCCGGCCCTGGCGGCGCTGCTGGCCGAACCGGAGAATCTGCAGGCCGCTTTCGCCGCGGCGCAGGCCGGGGCGGATCGCACCTGCCAGTCAAGCAAAGCCGGCGCCGGACGCGCGTCCTATCTCAACAGCGATAGCCTGCTCGGCAACATGGACCCCGGCGCCCACGCGGTGGCGATGGTGTTTAAGGCGCTGGCGGAACGCTAAGCCTTCCCCGGTGGCGCTGCGCTTACCGGGGCGACGTAACACCGCCGAATAGCAGGTCGGGTAAGGCGTAAGCCGCCACCCGACAAAAAACGGCACCGCCGGTAGCCCGGATAAGGCGCGACGCGCCGCTATCCGGCTTTTACCACGATGGCTTTTTACTTGCTGTGCCAGTACGCCTGGGAACGCACCAGCTGCTGATCGATGCTCTCGTCTTCAAAGCGCGCCAGCAGCGATTTCACCACCGCGCCTTCGCCGGTCAGCCAGATAAAATAATCCTCCGCCGGTACCTTCACCTGCGCCAGACGCTCGGCGACGAAGGCCGGATTGTGGCCCACCACCCACTCGATGTTAAAGCCGTCGAGATCCGCCAGATAATCTTTATACGACGCATCGGCGATAGTAACGATGGCCGTCACCTGCGGCCTCGCCGGCAGCTGGCGTAATCCCAGCAGACGACGGCGCAGCGCCGGCATGCCGGACTCATCGCAAACATACAGCTGCCAGGCATAATCTTCCGGCACCACCAGCGAGCCGCGCGGGCCGCCGATCACCAGCTTATCGCCCACTTTTGCTTCCAGCGCCCAACGGCTGGCGATACCGCCATCGTGGATATAGAAATCGTAAGCCAGCTCGTGACGTTCGGCATCGTACAGCGGCGTATAGTCGCGGGTGGCAGGCCGCACGCCTTCCCCCCAGTCAGTCCCCTCCTCGGTCACCTGCGGCGGGGTAAATGCCGCGCCCGGCTCGGGGAAAAAAAGCTTGGTATGGTCGTCAAAGCCGTGAGAGGCGAAGCCTTCCAGCGCCTCGCCTCCCAGCACGATACGCTGGAACGCCGCGCCTGCGCGCTCCACGCGCAGCACCGTCAGCTCACGGAAACGCAGCTCATTGCGGACACGCTGCGGGTACTTGTCTGCTTTGGTTTTTGTCATCATCGATTGCCTTCGTGAACGGTAAATAGATATATCTAAACTTGATGCAAATGATAATGATTGCCAACTAAAAAGAATGCAAGTCTTTTTTTGATATAGTCAAAACAAACCGCATCAAAATCCACATCCAGAAAACAATCACATATATATCAACATCTTAAAAAATAAATAGCAACCAGCATNGCGAACATTCATTTTTTAGATATAAATTAGATATATCAAAAACAGCAGGAGGTAACCATGCGACATCATCATGAAGAAGGGCGTGGGCCACGCGGGCGCCACGGTGATCCCAGCGAACACGGCGACCATGGCCGCCGCGGCGGCGGACGTCGCCAGCGTTTCTTTGGCCACGGCGAACTGCGGCTGATCATTCTGGATATCCTCAGCCGCAGCGCCAGCCATGGCTATGAGCTGATCAAAGAGATCGAAACGCTTACCCAGGGGAACTACAGCCCCAGCCCGGGGGTGATCTATCCGACGCTGGATCTGCTCCAGGACCAGGGCCTTATCAGCGTGGAAGACGACAACGGACGCAAGAAAATCCTTATCAGCGAGGAAGGAAAACAGCTGCACGCCGAAAACCAGGAGCACCTGGCCCATATCCAGGAGCGCCTGCAGGCGCGGATGGTCGGCTGCGAGCTGCGCCGCGATCCGCAGATGAAGCGCGCGCTGGAAAACTTCAAAGCGGTCCTCGACCTGAAAGTGAACCAGCAGGCCAGCAGTACCGCCCAGCTCAAGCAGATCATCGGCATTATTGACCGGGCGGCGATGGAGATCTCTCAGCTCGACTAAGCCTCTTTTTTCACCACCGGCTGCCCCGCGCTGGGGCAGCCCGCACCACGGCGGATCGCCCCGACCATTGCCGCCAGGCAGAAAATCTCGTCAGCTCAGGAATAAAACGTGCCAATAGTGGCGCAATGAGATTAAATTTTACACAATTCGTCTTTTACTTTGCATTTATCCCGATTTTCACCGCTTCTGCCGAACTGGCGTAATCCCTGCAATACTTAATCCAGTATCGTGTGATACGTCCGCCCCAGGAGCACATTTTGAACAGGTTACCTTCCAGCGCATCGGCTCTGGCCTGCAGCGCACACGCACTGAATCTCATTGAAAAGCGCACGCTTGATCATGAGGAAATGAAAGCACTTAACCAGGAGGTCAGGGAATACTTTAAAGAGCATGTGAATCCGGGGTTTTTAGAGTATCGAAAATCGGTCACAGCCGGCGGGGATTACGGAGCCGTAGAGTGGCAAGCGGGAGGGTTAAATACGCTTGTCGACACCCAGGGACAGGAGTTTATCGACTGCCTTGGTGGGTTTGGCATCTTCAATGTAGGGCACCGTAATCCAGTTGTGGTATCCGCCGTCGAGAATCAACTCGCGAAACAACCGCTTCACAGTCAGGAGCTGCTGGACCCGCTACGCGCGATGCTGGCGAAAACCCTGGCGGCCTTAACGCCCGGCAAGCTCAAATACAGTTTCTTCTGCAACAGCGGTACCGAATCAGTAGAAGCGGCGCTGAAGCTGGCAAAAGCCTATCAGTCTCCGCGCGGCAAATTTACCTTCGTCGCCACCAGCGGCGCGTTCCACGGTAAATCGCTGGGCGCGCTGTCGGCCACCGCCAAGTCGACCTTCCGCAAACCCTTTATGCCGCTGCTGCCGGGCTTCCGCCACGTGCCGTTCGGCGATATCAACGCCATGCGCACCATGCTGAGCGAGTGCAAGAAAACCGGCGACGACGTCGCGGCGGTGATCCTCGAGCCGATTCAGGGCGAAGGGGGCGTGATCCTCCCGCCGGCGGGTTACTTACCGGCGGTCCGTAAACTGTGCGACGAGTTTGGCGCATTGCTGATCCTCGACGAAGTGCAGACCGGCATGGGCCGCACCGGCAAGATGTTCGCCTGCGAGCATGAGAACGTCCAGCCGGACATTCTGTGTCTGGCGAAAGCGCTCGGCGGCGGTGTGATGCCGATCGGCGCGACGGTGGCGACGGAAGAGGTCTTCTCGGTGCTCTTCGATAACCCGTTCCTGCACACCACCACCTTCGGCGGCAACCCGTTGGCCTGTGCGGCGGCGCTGGCGACGATCAACGTGCTGCTGACGCAAAACCTGCCGGCGCAGGCGGCGCAGAAAGGCGATATGCTGCTGGACGGTTTCCGCCTGCTGGCGCAGGAGTATCCGGACCTGGTGAATGAAGTGCGCGGGAAAGGCATGCTGATGGCTATCGAGTTTGTTGATAACGAGATTGGCTACGACTTTGCCAGCGAGATGTTCAGACAGCGGGTGCTGGTCGCCGGGACGTTAAACAACGCCAAGACGATCCGCATTGAACCGCCGCTGACCCTCACCCTTGAGCAGTGCGAACAGGTGCTGAAGGCGGCGCGCAAGGCGCTGGCGGCCCTGCGCGTTTCGGTCGAAGAAGCGTAATAAAGTGTCCTTCACCCTCTCCCTCTGAGAGGGTGAAGGATAACCCTCACACCTGCGGTAACAGGCCGATAAAGCTGCGCTTCTGCCGCGGCTGCGACATCATCTCCTCCAGCTTTTCGACGCAGGCTAAATAGTGCGGCGTCTTCTTATGCGCCAGCACCGCCTCATCGTCTTTATAGGCTTCGTAGATAAAAAAGCGGGTTTTCACCTCGGGATCCTGCAGGACATCAAAGCGCAGGTTGCCTGGCTCCTGCAGCGCGCCCTCGTGGTTGGCGCGAAACACCTCGAGAAACTCATCCACCCGCTCGGGTTTAATATTGATCTCCACTAGCGTGACGTTCATTTCAGCTCTCCCTGTTTTTCTTCCTGCCAGAACTGATACGCTTCGCGCGCGTTCAGATTCTCATGCACCACCTTTTTCACCGCCTTAAGCATCGCGCGCGGGGCGCTGGACTGGAAGATGTTGCGCCCCATATCCACCCCGGACGCGCCCTGGTCGATCGCCCGCCAGCACATCTCCAGCGCCTCATGCTCCGGCAGTTTTTTACCGCCGGCGATAACGATCGGCACCGGACAGCTGGCGGTCACTTTTTCAAAGCCTTCCTCAACGAAATAGGTCTTCACAAACTGCGCCCCCATTTCGGCGGCAATCCGGCTGGCCAGCGAGAAGTAGCGCGCGTCGCGGGTCATCTCTTTGCCGACGCCGGTAACCGCCAGGACCGGCATACCGTAGCGATTGCCGGCGTCCACCAGTTTGATGATGTTATTGATCGACTGATGTTCGTATTCGCTGCCGATATAGACCTGCGCCGCCACCGCGCATACGTTGAGCCGCAGCGCGTCTTCCATCGCCACCGCCACGCATTCGTTGGAGAGTTCGCTTAAAATCGAATTGCCGCCGGAGGCGCGGAGCACCACCGGCTTATTGGTGGACGCCGGTACCTGGCTGCGCAGTACGCCGCGGGTACACATCAGCACGTCGGTGTCGGCAAACAGCGGCGCAATCGACAGGTCGATACGCTCCAGCCCGGTGGTTGGCCCCTGGAAGTAACCGTGATCGAAGGCCAGCATCACCGTGCGGTTGCTGTGCGGATTAAAAATGCGCGCCAGCCGCGACTGCATGCCCCAGTCCAGCGAGCCGCAGCCTTTCAGGGTATACAGCGTATTCTGCTGCGGGCGGTCGATGCCGAAGTCTTTCCCCTCTTTGATATCGTCTAAATCTGCCATCTCATCCTCCGTCAGAAGTCGTAGTTGTTGATGTTCTCTTTGCTGAACACCACGCGCTCCGGCAGCAGCACGATACCGTTGCCCTTCGCCTCATACTGGTAGCCCTGCACGCTATTCGGTTCGACCTTCAGCGAGCCGATATCTTTCACCTCAACGCTGTCGCCTACGTTAAGATCGCCCTTTTTCAGCAATCGATCGGCGACGTTAACCGCAATTTTGCCCTGCTGAACCACATCCCACAGGCCGAACGCTTTCACCGTGCCGCGCTCAACGTACGGGCGCATCACGTTCGGCGTACTAAAGCCGACGATCGCCACGCCCTGACGCTTGAGGTTCTCCGCCGCCTGCGCCGCCGCCGGCAGCGCATTGGCATCCGGCGCGATAATGGCGTCGAGATCCGGATAGGCTTTTAAGATCCCCTCGGCGGTTTGCAGCGATTTGGTGGCATCGTTATAGCCGAACTGAGTGGTGACGATTTGCCACTGCGGATGCTCTTTTTCGATTTTGGCTTTGGCTTCCTTCACCCACTGGTTCTGGTCGGTCACCGTCGGGCTGGAGTAGAAAAACGCTACCTTGGCAGTAGGCTTCGTCACCTGCTTTTCCGCCATCTCGACCAGCAGGCCGCCAAGCTGCTGCGGCGTGCCCTGATTGATATAGATGCTGCGGCACTCCGGCTTGGTATCGGAATCCCAGGTCAGGACTTTCACCCCGCGCTGCATCGCCCGCTTCAGCGCCGGACACAGGCCGTCCGGCGAGACGGCGGAGACGATAATCGCGTTGTAGCCCTGGTTGACGAAGTTGTTGATAAGCTGCACCTGGCCGGAGACGCTGGGCTCGGAGGGACCGTCATAGGTAACATCCACGCCCAGCGCTTTCCCCGCCTCTTTCGCGCCGTTGCCGCCGCTGGTAAAGAAGCCGACGCCGACCAGCTTAGGAATAAAGGCGATGCGGTCCGCCGCCTGTGCGGTGACTACGCTCATCGCCAGCGCCAGCACGATCAGTTTTAATTTCATTTTATGCTCCGATTGTTTTATGCGAGAAAAGACGCCGCCAGGTCGCGCGCACCCATTCACGGTGCAGGCTCAGCGAACGCCCCATCACCACCACAACCAACAGCGCCCCTGACAGCGCGCTCGACACCTGGTTGGGGATGCCGACCATCTGTAAACCCTGTTGCAGATACCCCACCAGCAATGCCGCCAGCGCGGTACCCAGTATCGATCCCGAGCCGCCGTAAATATTGGCCCCGCCGAGCACCGCCGCGGTCAGTGCCGGCATCAGCAGGTCGCGGCCCAAATCCGAACGCGCCGAGCCGAAATAGGAGACCATCACCAGCGCCGCGACCGCCGAGGCGACGCCCACCAGGCCATACAGCACGTACGGGATGCCGTTCACCGACAGCGCGGCATAGCGCGCGGCGCGCGGGTTTTGCCCGAGTAAAAAGAGGTGGCGGCCAAAGCGCCCGCGATGGGCCAGTAGCCAGAAGAAAAAGGTGATAATCGCGAATAGCACCAGCGGCAGCGGCAGTCCGGCGAGGGTTAAATTGGCGAAGGCGGTGAAGCTATCGGGAAAACCGCCAATCCCCTCGTAACCGGTCGCGCCGGCCATCCCGGAAAGCAACAGCGCGCCGCCGCCATACAGATATAGCGTACCAAGCGTGATCACCAGCGGGCTGATGCCGGTGTAGTGAATCAGCGCGGCGTTGAATAACCCGCACAGCAGCCCCAAGAGCAACGTCAGCGATACCGCGAGCCACAGCGGCCAGCCCGCCTGGGTCATCACCCCGAGGGCGATGGCGCACAGGCCGATGGTCGAGCCCAGCGAAATATCAATCCCGCCGCTGATGATCACCAGCGTCAGCGGCAGCGCGACGATGCCGATGCAGATAAAGTCGCTGGTGCTAAAGAGCAGCATATTGAGATCCAGCATGCGCGGATTCAAAGCGCCGAATAGCAAGATTTCCGCGATCAGCAACGCCAGCAGCGCGCTTTCCCAGTTAAGCTTCAGCTTCATTTAAGCCACCTCTTTGCTTTTGCGTTCGGGAAAGCGGGCAACCTGTTTGCTTCCTTTGTTACCGGGCTGAAAACGGCTGTACTTCAGCGCCCGCTGATGGCGGGCCAGCGCCTGACGCAGGCGGCCATCGAGCACCAGCACACCGAGCAGCACCAGGCCGGCGATAAAGTCATTCCACCAGGCGGGAAGGCGGAACAGCACCAGTACGGTGTCAATTTGGGTGAGGAAAAAGGCGCCGAGAAACGCGCCAAGCAGCGTGCCGGTGCCGCCGAGCAGCGAGATCCCGCCCAGCACGCAGGCGGCGATGGCTTTCATCTCCAGGCCGCTGCCGGTCTGATTAGGCACAAAACCAATCTGCGCGGCGAAGACGATCCCGGCGCAGGCCGCCAGCATACCGTTGAGAGTAAAGGCCAGCATCCGCGTGCGGTTGACCGCCACGCCCAGCTGACGCGCGGCGGCGAGGTTATCGCCAACGGCGTAAAAATCACGACCGAATGCGGTGCGCGACAGCAGCCAGCCGCCTGCCAGCAGCAGCGCCAGCACCAGCCAGCCCAGCGGCGACACGCCGATAAACGCGGGCTCCGAGAGCGATTTCAGGCTGTCGGGCAAACCCTCGATCCATTTCCCGCCGGTCCACAACAGCATCACCCCGCGATACAACCCCAGCGTACCGAGCGTCGCGACGATCGCCGGGATGCGCAGCCCCACCACCAGCAGGCCGTTAAAAGCTCCGGCCAGCGCGCCAATCGCCAGCGCGAAGGCGATAGCCGTCGCCAGCCCGTAACCGTTGTTCAGCGCCACGCCGACGGCGATGGCGCACAGCCCAACGGTCGAACCTACCGACACGTCAATATTGCGGGTCAGCATCACCAGGGTCGCGCCCAATGCCAGCAGGCAGAGGATTTGCGAGCTGGAGAAAATCATCGCCAGGGTCTGCAGGCTGAAATAGGCTGGATTGAGCGCCACCAGCACAACAAAGAGCGCCACGATGGCAAAGAAGGCGCTCAGTTCGCGATTCTTGAGTAACGTTTTCATGCCTGCCCTCCAAAGGCCAGGGTCATCATGCGATCGACGGTCACCGCCTGCCGCGCCAGCTCGCCGCTGTAGCGGCCCTGATGCATCACCAGCACCCGGTCGGCCAGGCCGATGAACTCATCCAGATCGGAGGAGATCATCAGCACTGCCACATTTTGCGCGGCGACGCTTTTCAGCAGCTGATAGATATCGGCGCGGGCGGAGACATCCACGCCGCGCGTCGGCTCATCGACAATTAGCAGCAGCGGGTTGGCCTCCAGACAGCGCGCCAGCAGCACCTTCTGCTGGTTACCGCCAGAGAGAGTGCGCACCGGCTGATCGCCATCGGCCAGCTTGATCCCCAGCGCCCGGTGATAGCGCTCAACCACCGCCGCCTCCCGTTTCCCCTGCTGCCACCACGACGGCTGATTGAACATCACCGTGTTCCAGCGCACCGGCGCATCAAGAAACAGCCCCGAGACCTGGCGGTCTTCCGGCAGATAGACCAGCCCGCTGGCCAGCCGGGCTCGGGTGCTGTCATTACTAATCTCGCGATTCTCCAGCCAGATCCGCCCGGCGCGTGGTGGACGCAGGCCGTATAAGGTTTCGGCAAATTCGGTGCGCCCGGATCCCACCAGCCCGGCGAGGCCGACGATCTCCCCGGCGCGGATCTCCAGATTGAGATCGATAAAGCCTTCTCCGGTAAGATCCTCCACCCGCAGCACGGGAAAATCCTGCGCCTGGGTGCGGCGGTTGCCCGGCAGCGCCAGCCACAGCTTTTGCGTGTCGCTCAGCGTATGGTCGCGGCTGGCCGGCGTCATAGCGCTAATCAGTTGCTCATCGCGGTAAGTTGCGGTCTCGCCGCTCAGCACTACCGCCCCGTCGCGCATCACCGAAATATGGCTGGCAAGCTGGCGGATTTCGGGCAGTTTGTGCGAGATAAACACGATCCCCACGTCCAGCGCCTGTAACGCGCGGATCTGGCTAAACAACCTCTCCGTTTCCCCCGGGGTTAAAGAGGCGGTGGGTTCATCAAGGATCAGGATCCGCGCTTCGCGCATCAGGCCGCGCAGGATCTCGACCATCTGTTGATCGGCTACCTCGAGCGTGCTGGCGCTGGCGTCGAGGTTGATCTGGCAGTTCAGCTGCTGCAGTTTTTCCTGCAGTCGCGCGGTGGTATCCGCCCGCTTCGGCAAACGAAAGAGAATGTTCTCGCGCACGCTGAGGTTGGGAAACAGCATCGGCTCCTGCGGCACCAGATAGATGCCCAGCTGGTGGGCCAGCGCCGGGCTGAGGCGCGCAAACGCGCGGTCGCCGATCGTCAGTTCACCGCTATCCGGGGTTTCGACGCCGGCGATGATCTTCATCAGCGTCGATTTACCCGCGCCATTGCCTCCCATCAGGGCATGCACCTGGCCCGCGCATAGCGTAAAGTCGATGCCCTTCAGCACGGCAACGCCGGAGAACTGTTTGCGGATCTGGCGAGCTTCAAGCAGTGGCTTCATCGTCGCGCCTCGTTTGAACAAATGATTTTTAAATTTAATAATGTTNAAAAGCGTAGACGGTGAACTATATTTACAACCGTGCGAAGATCACAGTTTGGCGCTTTAGATCCTCAGGAAAAAATGGGCCAGCGATGAAAGATCCGTTTTGCCAGTCGGCTCACACTTTCCGGCCGCGCAATAGCGAACATATGATCTAAATTTTTATAAGAGTTCAATTTATGAGCGAAAAACGCATTACGGAAGAGAACCGCTACGCCGGGCTGGCGTTAGCCGAGGAAGAGCTGGTGGCGCGGGTGGCGTGGTGCTACTACCACGACGGCCTGACGCAAAATGACATCGGCGAGCGTTTGGGGCTGCCGCGGCTGAAGATTTCTCGCCTGCTGGAGAAAGGCCGCCAGTCCGGGGTGATCCGCGTGCAGATCAACTCGCGCTATGAGGGCTGTCTGGCGCTGGAAAGTGAACTCCAGCAGCGCTTTGGACTCAAGATTGCCCGCGTGCTGCCGGCGCTCAACACCCCGCCGATGAATACCCGGCTGGGTATCGGCGCGGCGCAGTCGCTGATGGGCATTCTGCAACCGGGGCAATTATTGGCAGTCGGTTTCGGCGAAGCCACCATGAGCTGCCTGCAGCATCTCAGCGGCTTTATCGGCTCGCAGCAGGTGCGGCTGGTGACCCTCTCCGGCGGCGTCGGCCCGTATATGACCGGTATTGGCCAGCTGGATGCCGCCTGCAGCGTCAGCATTATCCCGGCGCCGCTGCGGGTCTCTTCGGCGGAGGTCGCCGAGATCCTGCGCCGTGAGTCGAGCGTGCGCGACGTGATCCTCGCGGCGACGGCGGCGGACGCGGCGGTGGTTNGCATCGGCGCCATCGATCAGCGGCGCGACGCGACCATCCTGCGCTCCGGCTATATCAGCGAGGGCGAACAGCTTATGTACGCCCGCAAAGGCGCGGTCGGCGACATTTTAGGTTATTTCCTGCAGGCCGACGGCAGGCCGGTAGAAGGACTGGAGATCCATCGGGAACTGCTCGGCGTGACCCTTGATGAGCTAGCGCAGCTGCCGACCATCGTTGGCATCGCCGGGGGAGAAGAAAAAGCGCAGGCGATTTATGCCGCTCTGATTGGCAAGCGCATTAATGGCCTGGTAACGGAAGAGACAACAGCACGCGCGGTGCTTACCCTGGCCTCCTGACGGCCTGGCGCCGCGCGACAACAGCGAGGCGCATGTCATGAGTTACCTGTTAGCGTTAGATGCCGGGACCGGCAGCATTCGGGCGGTTATTTTCGATCTTAATGGCCGCCAGCTGGCGGTAGGCCAGGCCGAATGGAAACACCTGAGCGTTGATAACGTCCCCGGCTCGATGGAGTTCGACCTTACCACCAACTGGCAGCTGGCCTGCCAGTGCATTCGCCAGGCGCTCGACGCCGCCCGGCTCTCTGCCGCCGATATTCAGTCCGTCGCCTGCTGTTCGATGCGCGAAGGCATCGTTCTCTATGACCGCAACGGCGAGGCCATCTGGGCCTGCGCCAACGTCGATGCCCGCGCCAGCCGCGAAGTGGCGGAGCTTAAGGAGATCCACGACTATCGCTTCGAATCCGAGGTATACGAGGTCTCGGGACAAACCCTGGCGCTCAGCGCCATGCCGCGCCTGCTGTGGCTGGCGCACCACCGCCCCGATATCTACCGCAAAGCGGCAACCATCACCATGATCAGCGACTGGCTGGCGGCGAAGCTTTCCGGCGAGCTGGCGGTCGACCCGTCAAACGCCGGCACCACCGGCATGCTCGATCTGTTCAGCCGCGACTGGCGTCCGGCGCTGCTGGATATGGCCGGGCTGCGCGCCGATATGCTGTCGCCGGTCAAAGAGACCGGTACCCTGCTGGGCGCCGTCACCGAAGCGGCGGCGCAGCAGAGCGGCCTGCGCGCCGGGACGCCGGTGGTGATGGGCGGCGGCGACGTCCAGCTCGGCTGCCTGGGCCTTGGGGTGGTGCGCGCCGGGCAAACTGCGGTACTCGGCGGCACTTTCTGGCAGCAGGTGGTCAACCTGCCGCAGGTGCGCACCGATCCGCAGATGAATATTCGTGTTAATCCTCACGTGATTCCCGGCATGGCGCAGGCGGAATCGATCAGCTTCTTTACCGGCCTGACCATGCGCTGGTTTCGCGACGCCTTCTGCGCTGAAGAAAAACTAATTGCCGAGCGGCTCGGCGTCGATGCCTATTCGCTGCTGGAGGAGATGGCCAGCCGCGTCCCCGCCGGTTCCCACGGCGTGATGCCTATTTTTTCCGACGCTATGCACTTTAAGCAGTGGTACCACGCCGCGCCGTCGTTTATTAACCTCTCCATCGATCCGGAGAAGTGCAATAAAGCGACCCTGTTCCGCGCGCTGGAAGAGAACGCGGCGATTGTCTCCGCCTGCAACCTGGCCCAGATTTCGCAGTTCTCCGGGGTGACATTCGAGAGCCTGGTGTTTGCCGGCGGCGGCTCTAAAGGCGCGCTGTGGAGCCAGATCCTCAGCGATGTCACCGGCCTGCCGGTGCGGGTGCCGGTCGTCCGCGAAGCCACTGCTCTGGGCTGCGCCATCGCCGCCGGAACCGGCGCCGGGCTGTATGACGATATGGCCAGCACCGGAGAGCGGTTAGTGAGCTGGCACCGCGAGTTCACCCCAAATCCGCAGCATCGCGAGCTGTATCAGGAGATGATGAGCAAGTGGCAGACGGTGTACGCCGATCAGCTTGGCCTTGTCGATAGCGGGCTGACAACGTCGATGTGGCAGGCGCCGGGTCTGGAACGCCGCCAGCGCGTTGCGTCTTCCCCCTCACCCTAACTACCGGTTCCGCTCCGCCTTT
>NZ_JAZARW010000001.1:3872179-3895438 GCF_036233805.1 Klebsiella sp. EMBS2024
TCTCCCTTTGGGAGAGGGCCGGGGTGTGGGGCAACGCTTCGCCGTTCTTTGAATCCCATCACAATCACCGCACTCCCCTTTTCCCTTTTTCTCCACGATGGCTAAATTAGTAACTCATCCGACCACATAACAATAATTTTACATTGGAAGCCACTATGAGCCGCTATCCGTCGCTTTTCGCCCCGCTTGAGCTGGGCTTCACAACGCTCAAAAACCGCGTGTTGATGGGCTCGATGCACACCGGGCTGGAAGAGCTGCCGGACGGCGCGCAGCGGCTGGCGGCCTTTTACGCCGAGCGCGCCCGTCACGGCGTGGCGCTGATCGTCACCGGCGGCATCGCTCCGGCGCCCTCTGGCGTCACCATGGCCGGCGGCGCGGTACTCAACGACGCCAGCCATCTGGCGCATCATCGCCATATTACCGATGCGGTACATCAGGAAGGCGGCAAAATCGCTCTGCAGATCCTGCACACCGGCCGTTACAGCTACCAGCCCGCGCTGGTGGCCCCCTCGGCGCTACAGGCGCCGATCAACCGTTTTACCCCCCATGAACTGAGCCACGATGAGATCCTGACGCTGATCGATGATTTTGCCCACTGCGCCCAGCTGGCGCGCGAAGCGGGCTATGACGGCGTCGAGGTGATGGGCTCTGAGGGCTATCTGATTAACGAATTTCTCGCCGCGCGCACTAACCAGCGCGACGACCAATGGGGCGGCGATTATGCCAGGCGCATGCGTTTCGCCGTAGAGGTGGTGAAGGCGGTGCGCCAGCGCGCCGGCCACGATTTCATTATCATTTACCGTCTGTCGATGCTCGATCTGGTCAACGACGGCAGCACGCTGGCGGAAGTCACCGAACTGGCCAAAGCGATTGAAGCGGCGGGAGCGACCATCATCAACACCGGGATTGGCTGGCACGAAGCGCGCATTCCGACCATCGCCACGTCGGTACCGCGCGGAGCTTTCAGCTGGGTCACCCGCAAGCTGAAGGGCGCGGTGTCGATCCCGTTGATCACCACCAACCGCATTAACGATCCGCAGGTCGCGGAGGAAATTCTCGCCCGCGGCGATGCCGATATGGTATCGATGGCCCGCCCGTTCCTTGCCGACGCCGAATTTATATCAAAAGCGCAGGACGATCGCGCCGATCAGATCAACACCTGCATCGGCTGCAATCAGGCGTGTCTCGATCGGATCTTCGTCGGCAAAGTCACCTCCTGTCTGGTCAACCCGCGCGCGTGTCATGAAACCCTGATGCCGGTCCTGCCGGCCAACGCGCCTAAACGGCTGGCGGTGGTCGGCGCCGGGCCTGCCGGTCTGGCCTTCGCCGTAAACGCTGCCGCCCGCGGTCATCACGTCACGTTGTTTGATGCGCTCCCGGAGATCGGCGGTCAGTTTAATATCGCCAAACAGATCCCCGGCAAAGAGGAGTTTCACGAGACGCTGCGTTACTACCGCACCATGCTCGATCTTCATGGTGTCGATCTACGCCTGAACACCCGCGTCACGACAGACGATCTGCTGGCGTTCGATGAGACGATCCTCGCCACCGGTATCGCCCCGCGCCTGCCGGCGATCGACGGGATCGATCATCCAAAAGTGCTGAGCTACCTTGATGTCTTGCGCGATAAAGCGCCGGTTGGCGCGAAGGTGGCGATTATCGGCTGCGGCGGCATCGGCTTCGACACCGCGATGTTTTTAAGCCAGTCGGGCGCGGCCACCAGCCAGGATATCGGCGAGTTCTGCCGCGAATGGGGTATCGATACCAGCCTGCAAACGGCGGGAGGGCTGAGTGCTGAAGGCCCGCAACTGAGTAAAAGCCCGCGACAGATTGTGATGCTGCAGCGCAAAGCCAGCAAACCGGGCGAAGGGCTCGGCAAAACCACCGGCTGGATCCACCGCGCGACGCTGCTGGCGCGCGGCGTGAAAATGATCCCGGCGGTCAGCTATGAAAAGATCGATGATGAAGGGCTACATGTGACTATCGGCGGCGAGCTCCAGTTGCTGGCGGTCGATCAGGTGGTGATCTGCGCCGGTCAGGAACCGCGCCGCGAGCTGGCGGATCCGCTGCGCGCGGCGGGGAAAACGGTGCATCTCATCGGCGGTTGCGACGTGGCGGCGGAGCTGGATGCGCGTCGGGCGATTGCCCAGGGCACTAAACTGGCGCTGGCGATTTAGCCCTGTCCCGGGGGCGGCGCGATGCGCCTTCCCCGGGCTACCACGATAATCCCGTACGCTAGCCCGGCTAAGGCGACAGCCGCGAGCCGGGGGAAACCGCGACAAGAATCAGCGCTGCTTACGCACCTTGGTTGCTTTCAAAATGACAAACTTATTGTTCGTCGCAATCGTCGTGCAATTACCAAACGCGCGCTTCAGCTTACGGAAGTAATCGAGGTGGCGGTTGCCGACGACGTACAGCTCGCCGCCGTATTTCAGGCTGCGGCGGGCATCGTTAAACATCTGCCAGGCGATATGGTCGGTAATAGCGTGTTGCTGATGGAACGGCGGATTACACAGAATCGCCGTAAAGCGGTCGGGCTCAATGCCGGAGAGCGAGTTGTTGACCATGAATTCACAGCGTGCGATATCGTCCGGCAGGTTACGCTCGACGTTCAACCGGCTGGAAGCCACCGCCATGTGCGACTCATCGGTGAACATCACGCTGGCGTTTGGATTTTGCGCCAGCGCCTGCAGGCCAATCACCCCATTGCCGCAGCCGAGATCGGCGATCTCGCCTTCCAGATCAGACGGTAAATGCTGCAGGAAGAAACGCGCGCCGATATCCAGCCCGCTGCGGGCAAAAACGTTGGCGTGGTTATGGATGGTCCACGGCGTGCCGTCCAGCTTCCAGCTGTAGGTTTGCGGCGCATCGGCAAGCTCAGGAGCGGTGAAAACGCAGCGGATCAGACGCGCTTTTTTCCACGCCAGCGAGGTGGTGGTGGTGCCGAGGATTTTTTCAAACAGCGCCAGCGTCGAGTTGTGCACATCACGGGCTTTCGCCGCGGCGATGATGCGGGTTTCCGGCGTAACTATTTCGCGCAGGGCGCGCAGCTGCTGTTCCAGCAGCGCCAGCTGTTTTGGCACCTTAATCAGCACCAGCGCCGGCGCGGCCGGTAGCGGGCTCAGGCTATCCTGAAAGCGCACGCTCTCTTCATCGATACCGTTCATCCGCAGGTTGTGGCGGGTCGCCAGCTCGGAAATAAAGGAGTCGTTGATACTGACCGGGTTGCGCTCCGCCAGCGCGCAGGCGAGCGCGCCGAAGCCGTCGTTGAAGATGAGCGTCAGGCCGTCGACGTCATTCACCTGTTGCAGCAGATATTCATCCGCCGCTTCCCATGCCTGAAGCGCTTCTTCTTCAGCGTTAGGTGGGAACCGCTCTAATGTGAATAACTCACCGTTTAACTCTGCCTGGCTCATCGCCTCTCCGCCTCCGGAATAGTAAAACCCGCGAGTTTATACGCAAATCCTGTCCAGTTGAAGAGAGATCGCTGATCATCGCCGCTCAGCGTAGATCGCCCTCGTCATCGGCTCGCAGCAGCGTTATCGACGCGCGAGCGCCGGGCATCAGCTGCTGCAGATAACCTACCAGCCGCTCTCCCGCCTCATGCAGGGCCGACAACGGCATCGCCGGCAGGCTTTCGAGAATAAACCACATCGTCTGCGCGCCGCTGTCCAGCCGGGTGCGCACGCCCTGTCGCCAGTTCCAGCGTCGGCAGGTTACGCCTATATCATCCCGCCAGATGACTTCGCCCGGCTCCGGATATTCCACTACCGGCTCTGCCGATTTTAGCGTATCGAATGGCTCATCGCCGCGGGCAATGGCCAGCCGCGGTTCGCCACGGTAGGCGGCCAGATTTTCCCCACCGACCGGGACGGCATAGCGAATGCTGATCGCGTTGTAGATATCCACCACCGGATCGATGGCCGGCAGGCTCCCCTCTTTCAGCACCCGCTTGCGCAGCGCCTGCGCCGAACAGGGGGTACGTTTCGCCTTCGCGCCGAAGGCGCTGAACGCTTCATCCCATGCCGCCAGGTGCGCTTGCGCCCAGGGCACATCATCCTGCTGCACCGCCAGGCAGGCCTCGGCCAGCGCCTGCTCCGCGACGGCGGGATCGGCCACCGGCGCGCTCTCCACCACAATACTTAATGCCCGAAAGCCCGGCGCCAGGCGGCTGACCGCAGATTCGATTGACGGCGTTACGCTACGCATTCGATAATCCTGTAATAACCAATTTGTTTCATCATAGTGACCAATGAACGTAAAAGTCAATATAACGACCGATTCAGGATCTGATGTCGACCAGGTAAGTCGCGCCGTCGCCACGCGGCTGAAGGCCTACCGTAAAGCGAAAAAAATGTCGCTGGACGAGCTGTCGCGCCGGGCCAGCATCAGCAAAGGTATGCTGGTCGAGATGGAAAAAGAGGCCGCCAATCCCAGCATTGCGATCCTCTGCAAACTCGCCGCCGCGCTGGGCGTATCGGTAGCGGATATTGTCAATGTGGCAAGCGAACCCGCGTTGCATATTATTCCCGCCGAGCAGATCCCCACCCTCTGGCAAGGCCCGCTGGGGGGCAGCGCCAGGCTCCTCGCCGGCACCGCCGGGCCGAATATGATTGAGCTGTGGCGCTGGGAGATGCAGCCCGGCGAAGCCTTTGCCTCGCCCGGCCACCCGGCAACAACCTTCGAGCTGCTGCACGTGGAAGCCGGCGCGCTGACGCTGACGCTTGGCGAGACCTGCCGCACGGTGGCGGCCGGGGAATCGGCGGTGGCCCGCACCGAAATAGAGCACGGTTACCGCAATGAGGGTACCGCGCCGCTGGTCTTTACCATGACCGTGGCTGAACTGCCCTCCTGACAGACATAATGATAAGACGATGACAAAACTCATTTATTTACAGGGCTATCCTGAATCGCTGCTGGCGCAGGTGACCACGTTAATCGAGCAAGGCCGCCTCGGCGAGGTGCTGCAAAAGCGCTATCCGCAAGGGCACGACGTTAACAGCGATAAAGCGCTGTATCAGTACACCCAGGACTTGAAAAACCGCTTTCTGCGCGGCGCGGCGCCGATCAACAAAGTGATGTATGACAGTAAGATCCACGTGCTGAACAATGCGCTCGGCCTGCATACCGCCATTTCCCGCGTGCAGGGCGGTAAGCTGAAAGCTAAAGCGGAAATTCGCGTGGCGACGGTATTTCGCGACGCGCCGGAAGCCTTTCTGCGGATGATCGTGGTTCATGAACTAGCGCATCTGAAAGAGAAGGATCACAACAAGGCTTTCTATCAGCTGTGCTGCCATATGGAGCCGCAGTACCACCAGCTGGAGTTCGACACCCGCCTGTGGCTGACGCACCTTTCGTTAAATCGTTCTGCGTAGTGACGCACTGGTTTTGTCATGACGGCATGATAGAGTGGCGGCAGGTTCCCTTTAACGGAGTTCGTCAACGTTTATGATACGTTTCGCAGTTGTTGGCACAAACTGGATCACCAAGCAGTTTGTCGATGCCGCCCATGAAACCGGCAAATATAAACTTACCGCCATCTACTCCCGCAGCCTCGAACAGGCGCAAGCCTTCGCCAAAGACTATCCTGTCGAGCATCTGTTTACCTCGCTCGATGAACTGGCACAGAGCCCTGACGTTGACGCGGTCTATATTGCCAGCCCGAACTCGCTGCACTTTCCGCAGACCCGGCTGTTCCTGAGCCATAAGAAGCACGTCATTTGCGAAAAGCCGCTGGCGTCGAACCTGCAGGAAGTCGAGGCGGCGATAGCGCTGGCGAAAGAAAATAACGTGGTGCTGTTTGAAGCCTTTAAAACCGCCAGTCTGCCTAACTTTCTCCTACTGAAAGAAACGCTCGCTAAAGTGGGCAAACTACGCAAAGCCTTTATCAACTACTGTCAGTACTCCTCGCGCTATCAGCGCTACCTTGACGGCGAAAACCCCAACACCTTTAACCCGGCGTTCTCTAACGGTTCGATTATGGATATCGGCTTCTATTGCCTGGCGTCCGCTGTGGCGCTGTGGGGCGAGCCACGGGCCGTTCTTGCCACCGCCAGCCTGCTGGACAGCGGCGTAGACGCCCAGGGCACCGTGGTGCTGAGCTATGGCGACTTCGACGTGACGCTGCATCACTCCAAAGTTAGCGATTCCGCGATCCCCAGTGAAATTCAGGGCGAAGACGGCGCGTTAGTGATCGAAAAAATCTCCGAATGTCAGAAGCTGGCGTTTGTGCCGCGCGGCGGTAAAGCCCAGGACCTGACGCAGCCCCAGCACATTAATACCATGCTGTATGAGGCGGAGACCTTTGCGCGGCTGGTGGAGACACAGGATGTGGATCACCCGGGCCTGGCGGTGAGCCGGATCACCGCCAAACTGTCCAGCGAAATTCGTCGCCAGACCGGGGTGATCTTCCCGGCCGATACGCAGCCGCTGGCGTAAAAGAGTGTAAAGGCCTGACCGGCCGCCATTGACGAAAACCGCCCTGTGACATATTTTGTTACGTGCAAAGGGGAGTAACTTCCTTGCCGGTTGATCGTCATTACGATGCGTGCAATACCGCATCCGGTCGCCGGGCAATAACCAAAGCCCATCGCGATGTACTTTGGTTGTTGTAAGTGAGACCTTGCCGGAAGGCGAGGTCTATGCATAAAAGCGCAGCGGCTGCCGTCTTCCGACGTCAGCCGTTTTGTTTTTATGTAAGGAATATCAAATGAATACTGTCGGCACGCCGTTGCTATGGGGTGGATTCGCTGTCGTTGTCGCGATCATGTTGGCAATCGACCTGCTGCTTCAGGGACGACGCGGTTCACATAGCATGACCATGAAGCAGGCCGCTGGCTGGTCAATCCTCTGGGTCACGCTTTCTCTGCTGTTCAACGCCGCCTTCTGGTGGTATCTGGTGCAAACTCAGGGCCGGGCCGTCGCCGATCCGCAGGCCTTAGCCTTCCTCACCGGTTATCTGATTGAAAAAGCGCTGGCGGTCGATAACGTCTTCGTCTGGTTGATGCTGTTCAGCTATTTCGCCGTACCGCCTGCTCTGCAGCGCCGGGTGTTGGTGTATGGCGTACTGGGCGCGATCGTTCTGCGTACCATTATGATCTTCGCCGGCAGCTGGCTGATTTCGCAGTTCGACTGGCTGCTGTACGTCTTTGGCGCCTTCCTGCTGTTTACCGGCGTGAAGATGGCGCTGGCGAAGGAGGACGACTCCGGCATCGGCGATAAGCCGCTGGTGCGCTGGATCCGCAGCCATCTGCGGATGACCGATAAAATCGAGAGCGAGCGCTTCTTCACCCGTAAAAACGGGGTGCTGTTCGCCACCCCGCTGCTGCTGGTGCTGATTCTGGTGGAACTGAGCGACGTGATTTTCGCCGTCGACAGTATCCCGGCAATCTTCGCGGTCACCACCGATCCGTTTATCGTGCTGACCTCGAACCTGTTCGCCATCCTCGGCCTGCGCGCCATGTACTTCCTGCTGGCGGGGGTCGCTGAGCGCTTCTCGATGCTCAAATACGGTCTGTCGGTGATCCTGGTGTTTATTGGCGTGAAGATGCTGATCGTCGACTTCTACCATATCCCGGTTGCCATCTCGCTGGGCGTGGTGGGCGGCATCCTGGCCGCCACGCTGCTGATTAACGCCTGGGTCAACAGGCAGCACGACAAGCAGCGCAAACTGCCAGAGTAATCTGCTACCGCGCCGTCGGCCCTCGCTGGCGGCGCGGTAATCAGCTATAGCAGACGTTCTCGTAACGAGAATACCTGCTCATGTCACAATTATGTTACTACGCAGTTAAAAAATAAGATCCATATTAAAATCACAGTATTTTACGCTTCCCGCCAGTCTTTCTTTCCGTATACTCGACTATGCAAACATCTACTTACATCCTGACATAAACGTAAAAAATAATACGTGGCTGGGATGGCTTGCTACATCACTGGAAGGAATGAATTATGACAACACGCACTCCCTCATCAGGGTGGCTCTCCCGCCTGGCGCAAGGCAGCCTGGTGAAACAAATTTTAATCGGCCTGGTGCTTGGCGTACTGTTGGCGCTGGTCTCTAAGCCTGCGGCTATCGCCGTCGGTCTGCTGGGGACCCTGTTCGTCGGCGCGTTAAAAGCGGTAGCGCCGGTGCTGGTATTGATGCTTGTCATGGCCTCGATCGCCAACCATCAGCACGGACAAAAAACCAGTATACGCCCCATTCTGTTTCTCTATCTGCTGGGCACCTTTAGCGCGGCGCTGACCGCGGTGTTGTTCAGTTTTCTCTTTCCCTCGACCCTGCACTTAACCACCGCCGCCGACAGCATCACGCCGCCGTCGGGGATTGTTGAGGTGCTGCGCGGCCTGCTGATGAGCATGGTGTCCAACCCGATCGACGCTCTGCTGAACGCCAACTATATCGGCATTCTGGTGTGGGCGGTGGGGCTTGGCTTCGCCCTGCGTCATGGTAACGACACCACCAAAAACCTGATCAACGACGTCTCCCACGCGGTGACCTTTATCGTTAAAGTGGTGATCCGCTTTGCGCCGCTGGGGATCTTCGGCCTGGTATCTTCCACCCTGGCGACCACCGGTTTCGAGACCCTGTGGGGCTATGCCCAGCTGCTGCTGGTGCTGGTGGGCTGTATGCTGCTGGTAGCGCTGGTGATTAACCCGCTGCTGGTGTTCTGGAAGATCCGCCGCAACCCCTATCCGCTGGTGCTCACCTGCCTGCGCGAAAGCGGCGTTTACGCGTTCTTCACCCGCAGTTCCGCCGCCAACATTCCAGTGAATATGGCGCTGTGCGAGAAGCTGAATCTGGATCGCGATACCTATTCGGTCTCTATTCCACTGGGGGCGACCATCAATATGGCAGGCGCGGCAATCACCATCACCGTGCTGACGCTGGCGGCGGTGCATACGCTGAATATTCCGGTGGATCTGCCGACGGCGCTGCTGCTGAGCGTGGTCGCTTCGCTGTGCGCCTGCGGCGCCTCCGGCGTGGCGGGCGGCTCGCTGCTGCTGATCCCGCTGGCCTGTAATATGTTTGGGATCCCGAACGATGTGGCGATGCAAGTGGTTGCCGTTGGCTTTATTATCGGCGTGCTGCAGGACTCCTGCGAAACCGCGCTGAACTCCTCCACCGACGCCCTGTTTACCGCCGCGGCCTGCATGGCGGAAGACGACCAGCTGGCGAAAAACGCCCTGCGCGGATAACGCCTTTCCCCTCCGCTATCGGGCGGAGGGGCTCTCTTCCTGTACTGCGTTTTCAACCTTAAACGGATCGATACCGCGCTTTTGCATCCGGCGGAAGCGAATGATGTTCAGCCCGTTGACGATCAGGAAACTGCCTTCTATCAGCGTCCCGCCAATGGAACCCAACCACAGATTATGCGTGACCCAGCAGGCGGTGGAGCACCACATCACGCAGCGGACGGTTAGCCCTTTGCAGCGAAACAGCGCCCAGGTGCTGGCGACGGTGCCAATGATCGGCAGCAGCTCCATGGCATGCTGCAGTTTACCCAGGCCTAGAATCAACGTCAGGAGGATAAAGACTGTCATCACCCACAGACTACGGGTGCGTAAGGAAATGACCGTGCGAAGCGCATTGAGCCCGGCGCTCATTCCAGCCGGCCCGGCGCCCATCAGGAAAAAATGAACGCCGATAATAGCGCTATAGACCGCCAGCTGTAGCCTGAAACGGCGTTCATCGCGGTTGATAAAGGTGGTAATGCCGATAAGAAAGGCGATGACGCCGACCCCCTGGGCCAGCCAATACGCGGTCATGTAAGCTCCCTGACTGAAAAAAACAAACGGCGCTTCACTGGCTGAAACGCCGCTGTTACGAGCCCGATGGCGCTACGCTATCAGGCCGATACACAAACCAAGCCTCTGGGCGCCAACGCAAATACGCCTTTACAGGGTAACACCGCTTTTAAAGATGGCCAGCTCGCGGAAGTCATTCTGCTCATTACAGGTCGGTTTACCGTTGGCGAAGGCTACAATGGCATCCACAAACTCTTCCAGCAGCTGCGGCATCGTTTTGCCGTGGAGCAGCTGCCCGGCATCAAAGTCGATCCAGTGCTTTTTCTTCGCCGCCAGCTCGCTGTTGGTGGCGATCTTCACCGTTGGCACAAAGCCGCCGTACGGCGTGCCGCGACCGGTGCTGAACAGCACCATATGGCAGCCGGCGCCGGCCAGCGCGCTGGTGGCGACCGCGTCGTTGCCCGGCGCGCTCAGTAAATTCAGACCATGAACCTTCAGGCGCTCGCCGTAGCGCAGAACATCCACCACCTGGCTGGAGCCCGCTTTCTGAGTACAGCCCAGCGACTTATCTTCGAGGGTAGTGATCCCTCCGGCCTTATTACCCGGCGAGGGGTTTTCGTAAATAGGCTGGTCGTGAGCAATAAAGTACTGCTTAAAGTCATTGACCATGGTCACCAGCTTGTCGAAGGTCGCTTCGTCGCGGCAGTGGCTCATCAACAACTGTTCAGCGCCGAACATCTCCGGCACTTCGGTCAGCACGGTAGTGCCGCCGTTGGCGATCACATAGTCTGAGAAGCGGCCCAGCATCGGATTAGCGGTAATGCCCGACAGGCCGTCCGATCCCCCGCACTCGAGGCCAAACTTCAGCTCGCTGAGCTTGCCCGGCTGGCGTTTATCCTGACGCATCACTTCATACAGCTGATGCAGATGCTCAACCCCCGCCTCCACTTCATCGTCCTGATGCTGGCAAACCATAAAGTGCACGCGCTGCGGGTCAAACTCGCCCAGCGTCTCGCGAAAGGCCTCCACCTGGTTGTTTTCACAGCCAAGGCCAACCACCAGCACCGCCCCGGCGTTCGGGTGACGAACCATATTTTGCAGCATGGTGCGAGTGTTGATATGGTCGTCCCCAAGCTGCGAGCAGCCATAGGTGTGGCTGAAGAGATGTACCCCATCGATATCCTCAGCGCCATACGTCTCTTTCAGGAAACGGTTCTGCATTTGTCTGGCCATCGCGTTGACGCAGCCGACGGTCGGCAGGATCCACAGCTCATTGCGCACGCCGACGTCACCGTTAGCGCGACGATAAATCTGCACTTCGCGATCCGCAGGCTGTGGCGGTTGGGCAACCAGGTCCGGTTGATAGCGATACGCGTCAAGGTCGCTGAGATTGGTGCGCGTATTGTGCGCATGAACATGCTCGCCCGGCGCGATATCCGCCAGCGCATGGCCAATCGGCAACCCGTACTTAACGACGTTTTCCCCTTTCGCGATAGCGCGCAGTGCAAACTTGTGGCCGCGAACGATATCCTGGCCGAGGGTGACCGAGTCATTATCAATCGTCACCACGCTACCGGCAGCGATATCCGTCAGCGCGACCGCGACGTTATCCTGCGAATGGATTTTGATGTATTGCATATCAACCGACCTCTGGCCTTAGTTCAGTTCAATGGCGAAATAGTCACGCGCATTGTTAAAGCAAATGTTTTTCACCATCTCGCCCAGCAGCGCGATATCCGCAGGCGCTTCGCCGGCAGCCACCCAACGGCCGATCATCTGGCACAGAATGCGGCGGAAGTATTCGTGGCGCGTGTAGGAGAGGAAGCTGCGACTGTCGGTCAACATCCCGACGAAGCGGCTCAGCAGCCCGAGCTGCGCCAGCTGGGTCATCTGCCGCTCCATACCGTCTTTCTGATCGTTGAACCACCAGCCGGAGCCGAACTGCATCTTGCCTGGCATGCCTTCACCCTGGAAGTTACCGATCATGGTGCCCAGCACTTCGTTATCACGCGGGTTCAGGCAGTAGAGAATCGTTTTCGGCAGCAGGTTTTCTTCGTTCTGCTTGCTCAGCAGCTTAGACAGCTCTTCCGCCATCGGACGATCGTTGATCGAGTCGAAGCCGACGTCTGGCCCTAACAGTTTGAACTGACGGAGGTTGTTGTTACGCAGCGCGCCAATGTGGTACTGCTGGACCCAGCCGCGACGGGCATACTCTGCGCCGAGGAACACCAGCACCGCGGTTTTGAACTGCGCCACTTCGTGTTCGCTAAGGGTCTCGCCAGCCAGGCGGCGCGCCAGAATGTCATCCAGCTCGGCGTCGGTCGCTTCGGCAAACAGCACCACGTCCAGCGCATGATCGGAGACTTTGCAGCCGTGTGCGGCAAAATGATCCAGACGTTTGGTCAGGGCGCTTTGCAGGTCAGCGAAGCGGCGAATATCGGTATCGGATACCTCGCCCAGCTTAGCCATATAATCATTGAAGGTCGCCAACTCGATGTTGAAGGCTTTATCCGGGCGCCAGCTCGGCAGCACTTTGATGTCAAAGGAGTTGTCTTTGGCGACAGCCGCGTGGTGCTCAAGAGAATCAATCGGATCGTCGGTGGTACCGACCATCTTCACATTCATCTGTTTCATGATTCCGCGGGCGGAGAAGGCATCCTGAGCCAGCAAATCATTACACTGGTCCCAGATCTCATCGGCGGTGGATGGCGACAACAGCTTACCTGTAATACCAAAAGGTCGACGCAGCTCTAAATGGGTCCAGTGGTATAACGGGTTGCCAATAGTGTGCGGAACCGTGGCCGCCCAGGCGTCAAATTTCTCGCGATCGGACGCATCACCGGTACACAGACGCTCCGGCACGCCGTTAGTGCGCATTGCGCGCCATTTATAGTGATCGCCTTTCAGCCAGATGTCATACAGGTTTTTAAAGCGATAGTTTTCGGCAACCTGCTGCGGCGGAAGGTGGCAGTGGTAGTCGAAAATCGGCTGATCTTTGGCGTAATCATGGTACAGACGGCGGGCAAACTCGGTATCAAGTAGAAAATCTTCAGTCATAAACGATGTCATTCGCGTGTCCTCTTCGCTCCAGTGCGGGAGCCTTTCAGATGATTGACTACAATGCTGACAAAGTTATCACACCAATTTCTACAGACCGAACTGTTTTTCGTGAGTTAGATCAATAAACGTCGATAAAAAAATGACCGCCCTGGAGCAAAACACCTCGCCAGAGCGCGCCATCTCTGGCTTTCCAGGCAAGGGATAAAGACCACACTAACTTTCCCACTTTTGTGACAGCTCTCAACTTTTAAAGTTGTATGACAAGTTATCTTTCTGCCGTCGCAACATATAAACCGACGGAATGCATTACCGGTGCTTATGGCATCGGCTTATACGGAATGGATACCGACTTTCAACATAACAACTGATGGTAAGGTTCAGGCCAGAGGGGACTACCCTCCTGAATCCTCCGTTTCGCTTTCCCGGCCGCTTATTGCGCTCGGTAAAGGCCGCACCTGATGCGGAAAGATAACAGACGATGAGGTTTACATGCGTAAAATTAAAGGGTTACGTTGGTACATGATCGCGCTGGTGACGCTGGGCACCGTGCTGGGCTACCTGACCCGTAACACCGTAGCGGCGGCCGCGCCGACGCTGATGGAAGAGTTACACATTTCGACCCAACAGTACTCCTATATCATTGCAGCCTATTCCGCTGCCTATACCGTTATGCAGCCCGTCGCGGGGTATGTCCTTGATATTCTGGGGACCAAAATTGGCTATGCCTTCTTCGCCATCGCCTGGGCGGTATTCTGCGGCTCAACGGCGCTGGCCGGCAGCTGGGGTGGACTGGCGCTGGCCCGTGGCGCAGTCGGCGCAGCGGAGGCCGCAATGATCCCCGCCGGCCTGAAGGCCAGCTCAGAGTGGTTCCCGGCAAAAGAGCGCTCTATCGCGGTGGGCTACTTCAACGTGGGTTCCTCTATTGGCGCCATGATCGCGCCGCCGTTGGTGGTGTGGGCGATTGTCATGCACAGCTGGCAGATGGCGTTCATCATCTCCGGGGTATTGAGCTTCGCCTGGGCTATCGCCTGGCTTATCTTCTACAAACACCCGCGCGACCAGAAAAAATTATCTGACGAAGAACGTGACTACATCATTGGCGGTCAGGAGTCTCAGCATCAGACCAATAACGCGAAGAAAATGTCGCCGTGGCAAATCCTGCGCAACCGTCAGTTCTGGGGTATCGCCCTGCCTCGCTTCCTCGCTGAGCCGGCCTGGGGGACCTTTAACGCCTGGATCCCGCTGTTCATGTTCAAAGTTTACGGTTTTAACCTGAAAGAGATCGCCATGTTCGCCTGGATGCCGATGCTGTTCGCCGACCTCGGCTGCATCGTCGGCGGATATCTGCCGCCGCTGTTCCAGCGCTGGTTTGGCGTCAACCTGATCGTGTCGCGTAAAATGGTGGTCACCATGGGCGCCCTGCTGATGATTGGCCCGGGGATGATCGGCCTGTTCACCAGCCCGTACGTGGCGATTGCCCTGCTGTGCATCGGCGGGTTCGCTCACCAGGCGCTGTCCGGGGCGCTGATTACCCTCTCTTCCGACGTCTTTGGCCGTAACGAAGTCGCTACCGCTAACGGTCTGACCGGGATGGCCGCCTGGCTGGCGAGCACCATGTTCGCCCTGGTCGTCGGCGCGCTGGCAGACACCATCGGCTTTAGCCCGCTGTTTGCGGTACTGGCCGTCTTTGACCTGCTGGGCGCGCTGGTTATCTGGACGGTGCTGAAAAACAAACCGGCTGACGATGACTCGACGCCGCTTAGCAGCCGCAAACCGGTCACGCAGAGTTAGATCGAATGGCAAGGTAATCGCCGATCAAGCCGCCTTCTCAGGCGGCTTTTTCATGCCTGCCAGTGGTGGAAAGCGCGTAAAAGTGGTATAACAAATCGAATATTGTCGCCATCTTCCGGGAGCGAATATGGAAATCATTGAACCACGCCGTCTATATCAGCAGCTTGCCGCTGAGCTGAAGACGCGCATCGAACAAGGTGTCTACCTTGTAGGGGATAAGCTGCCCGCCGAGCGCTTCATCGCCGATGAAAAAAACGTCAGCCGCACCGTGGTTCGTGAAGCCATTATCATGCTGGAAGTGGAAGGGTATGTCGAAGTCCGCAAAGGGTCGGGTATCCACGTTATCTCCAACCATCCGAAATACCAGCAGGTGGCCGATGAAAGCCTTGAGTTCGCCAACTATGGCCCCTTTGAACTGCTGCAGGCGCGGCAGCTAATTGAAAGCAATATTGCCGAATTCGCGGCGACTCAGGTGACCAAACAGGACATCATGAAGCTGATGGAGATTCAGGAGAAAGCGCGTAACGAGAAATGTTTCCGCGACTCCGAGTGGGACCTGCAGTTTCACGTCCAGGTGGCGCTGGCGACGCAGAACAGCGCGCTGGCGGCGATCGTGGAAAAGATGTGGACCCAGCGCGTGCATAACCCCTACTGGAAAAAGCTGCATGAGCATATCGACCTGCGTACGGTCGATAACTGGTGCGACGACCACGATCAAATCCTGAAAGCTCTGCTGCGAAAAGATCCCAACGCCGCCAAGCTGGCGATGTGGCAGCATCTGGAAAATACCAAGCAAATGTTGTTCAACGAAACCAGCGATGACTTTGAATTTAATGCCGATCGCTACTTATTTGCCGAAAACCCAGTCGTTCATCTCGATACCGCAGTCAACGCCGCGAAATAAGGCCTTATCCCTCCGGCGCGCCCCCCTGCGCGCCTGTCTGACAGTGAGGCTGGAGTAAGCAAGTCATATATAGTGTCAGCCTGTGTAAATCCTCTCGCCTCCCATCTCCGCAATCAGCAAAATCAACGAGCAACACGTTGCAATTTCTCTGACGGAAAGTCAGGTGATTTGTTACAATTAGATGCATTTTGTCGTTCTGGGGGTAGGTATTTACTTACTTCAGTCTTATACAGGGAAGCGTTCAGAGCGCCTAAGCAGCGACCATAATCTCATAAAAATCTTGTCGCCCTATATGCCACGCGCTCAGACGTGCCGTTAACCGATGTACCAGGAATCGTGAATGGAACTATTTACCCAGTTATTGAATGCCTTGTGGGCTCAGGATTACGAAACGCTCGCGAATCCCTCCATGATAGGCATGCTGTATTTTGTCTTGTTTATGATTTTGTTCCTTGAGAACGGGTTATTGCCTGCCGCGTTTTTACCGGGGGATAGTCTGCTCGTGCTCGTGGGCGTGCTGATCGCCAAAGGGGCGATGGGTTTTCCGGAAACTTTGCTGCTGCTCACCGCCGCCGCCAGCCTCGGCTGCTGGCTAAGCTATATTCAGGGGCGTTGGCTGGGTAATACGCGGATCGTGCAAAACTGGCTGTCACACCTGCCTTCGCACTATCACCAGCGTGCGCATCACTTGTTTCATAAGCATGGGCTCTCCGCGCTGCTGATCGGCCGCTTTATCGCCTTCGTACGCACGCTGCTGCCCACCATCGCCGGGCTTTCCGGCCTTAATAACGCCCGTTTTCAGTTTTTCAACTGGATGAGCGGCCTGCTGTGGGTGCTCATCCTGACCTCGCTTGGCTATCTGCTGGGTAAAACCCCGGTATTCCTCAAGTATGAAGATCAGCTGATGTCCTGCCTGATGCTCCTGCCGGTTGCCCTGTTGGTCTTCGGACTGATCGGCTCGCTGGTGGTACTGTGGAAGAAAAAATACAGAAGCCGGGGCTAATGATGGTCATGAAACGCCCTTCCCTGCGCCAGTTCAGCTGGCTGCTGGGTGGTTCTCTTCTGCTCGGCGCCCTGTTCTGGCTTTGGCTGGCGGTGCAGCAGCAGGAGGCCACGCTGGCGATACGCCCGGTTGGCCAGGGTATCGGAATGCCGGACGGTTTCTCCGTCTGGCATCATCTCGATGCCAACGGCATCCGCTTTAAAAGCATCACGCCACAGAAGGATGGTCTGCTGATTAAGTTCGATTCCACCGCCCAGGGCGCGGCGGCGAAAGAAGTTCTCGGCCGCGCTCTGCCACATGGTTATATTATTGCCCTTCTGGAGGACGATAACTCGCCCACCGCCTGGCTATCCCGCCTGCGCGACGCGCCGCATCGCCTCGGGTAAGCTGCCGCCAGACTGCGTTTTTAACCCAGTCTGGTGGTTTCCCGCATTTGTTACTATGCTTAAACCTGCGGGAATCAACGCATTCACGTTCACCAACGGGAACGGGTATATCCTCCGGGTATCCCCTCAGACAATGGAAGGTACTATCCATGAAACACCGCATCGCTCTGCTTCTGGTCCTGACTTCACTTAGCGCCAGCGCCCTAGCCGCCTCTCCCTGCCAGGAAAAAGAGCAGGATATTCAACGAGAGATCAGCTACGCCGAAAAGCATCATAATCAAAGTCGCATTGATGGGCTAAATACCGCGCTACGTCAGGTTCGGGAAAACTGTAGCGACAGTAAACTTAAAGCCGATCATCAGCAAAAAATTGCCAAACAGCGGGAAGAGATCGCTGAACGTCAGCGCGATCTGCAGGAAGCCCGGAAGAAAGGCGATGCGGACAAAATTAACAAACGCCAGCATAAACTCAATGAAGCGCAACAGGAGTTAAAAACGCTGGAGTCTCGGGATTACTAATCACCATTAACTTTCGCAACACGGACCACGCTACAGGAGAACGACATGGCTAAAGAGAATGTGACTGACGACCTTCGTGCAGAACTGAAAACGCTGGCGGATACCCTGGAGGAAGTACTAAATTCCTCGGCGGACAAGTCGAAAGAAGAGATGGGTAAACTGCGCAGTAAAGCCGAGAGCGCGCTGAAAGAGAGCCGCGCTCGTTTGGGTGAAACCAGCGAAGCGATTCTTCGTCAAACTCGTGAGACCGCCGCGCGAGCGGATGATTATGTTCGCGAAAATCCGTGGACTGGGGTAGGAATTGGCGCCGCCGTCGGGCTGGTGCTGGGTGTCCTGCTGTCGCGTCGCTGATTATGGCGAATACTCAACACACGCAGGGACCGGGTCAGCGCGTTTTCTCCATTGGTCAGCGCATCGTCACGCTGCTGGTCGAAATGGTGGAAACGCGGCTGCGTCTGGTCGTCGTGGAGCTGGAGGAGGAGAAAGCCAACCTCTTCCAGCTGCTGATCATGACCGGACTGACGCTGCTGTTTGCCGCGTTTGGCCTCATGAGTCTGCTGGTGCTGGTTATCTGGGCCGTTGACGCTCAGTACCGCCTGCACGTGATGATCGCCACCACCGTTGTGCTGCTCCTCGCCGCCGCGATCGTGGGTATCCTAACCCTACGTAAGGCGCGCCGCTCCACGCTGCTGCGTCTAACGCGTAAAGAGCTGGAGAACGACCGTGCCCTTCTGGAGGAGGATAAATCGTGAATGGCC
Organism: Klebsiella sp. EMBS2024; assembly: GCF_036233805.1. NCBI lineage: Bacteria > Pseudomonadati > Pseudomonadota > Gammaproteobacteria > Enterobacterales > Enterobacteriaceae > Klebsiella > Klebsiella sp. EMBS2024. The sequence goes on from NZ_JAZARW010000001.1 coordinate 3,890,344, forward strand.
GACAGGAGCGTGAACGGCAAAAGACGCAGCTGCTGCGCCAGATCCAGCAGCAACGGCTGGAGCTCAGCGCCTGCCGCCGTCACTGGCACGAGGCGACTGCGCCCTTCGACCGCGGCTGGCATACGCTGCTGAGTTTACGTTCGTGGCTGATGGTTGGCAGCGGTCTGATGGCCGTATGGTCCGTACGACATCCGCATTTTTTAATGCGCTGGACCAAACGCGGACTCGGACTCTGGAGCACCTGGCGCCTGGTGCGCGGGATCCTGCGCCAGTCGGCAGTTCGCTAGCGGCCCTGAGCGTGGGCGCTTTCCCTGGCGCCCACGCTCTGCCATTTCCCTGTCCCTTACTGCACGCTGTTCGCAGCAACATGCGCCTTTTCCGTAGCGCGCCCTTCTCTACGACGCCCTTTACCTCACGCCATACCAGGACCGGTGGTGGCCCATCGCGTTCGGTACACTTTCGCCTCCGCGTACTGATTGCTCAGAAACTTTGAAATAGATCTACAGTTTTCCTTGCTAACAATTCCCTCTCCGCCTCGCTACTATCCTCTCCATCGACAGCGACACCGCGTAACTACGCGGGATTGCACTAAAAAACAAAACCGCCGCCCTTTGGGTTTTCTGGAGTAACAAATGAAAAAATTAGAAGATGTTGGTGTATTGGTAGCGCGTATTCTGATGCCGATTCTGTTTATCACTGCAGGATGGGGCAAAATCACCGGTTATGCGGGAACCCAGCAGTATATGGAAGCCATGGGCGTCCCGGGTGCGCTGCTGCCGCTGACCATCCTCCTTGAGTTCGGCGGCGGTCTGGCGATTCTGTTCGGTTTCCTGACCCGGACCACCGCGCTGTTCACTGCGGGCTTTACGCTGCTGACCGCGTTCCTGTTCCATAGCAACTTTGCGGAAGGCGTGAACTCCCTGATGTTCATGAAGAACCTGACCATTGCGGGCGGTTACCTGCTGCTGGCCATTACCGGACCGGGCGCCTTCAGTATTGACCGTGTACTGAATAAGAAATGGTAAGCGCACTATACTGAATGAATGAAAAAAGCGAGGAGACCACTCCTCGCTTTTGCTATCTGTAGTCTGAAGGAGGAGCAAAGATGGGACAATTAGTTGACGGCGTCTGGCAGGATACCTGGTATGACACAAAATCCACCGGTGGGCGTTTTAAACGTTCCGTTTCCGCCTTCCGTAACTGGCTGACCGCCGACGGCGCGGCTGGCCCCAGCGGTGAAGGCGGTTTTGCCGCGGAAAAGGATCGCTATCATTTGTATGTTTCTCTCGCCTGCCCGTGGGCGCATCGCACGTTAATTATGCGTAAATTAAAAGGTCTGGAGCCTTTTCTCCCCGTATCCGTGGTCAATCCGCTGATGCTGGAAAACGGCTGGACCTTTGACGATAGCTTCCCGGAAGCCACCGGCGATACCCTCTACCAGCATGACTTTCTCTATCAGCTGTATCTGCACGCCGACCCGCACTACACCGGACGCGTGACCGTGCCGGTGCTGTGGGATAAAAAACAGCAGACCATCGTCAGCAATGAGTCGGCAGAAATCATCCGCATGTTCAATACCGCCTTCGATGGCCTTGGCGCCCGGGCCGGGGATTACTACCCGCCAGCGCTGCGGGAACAAATCGATGAGCTGAACGGCTGGATCTATGACAACGTCAACAACGGCGTGTATAAAGCCGGCTTTGCCACCAGCCAGCAAGCTTACGACGAAGCGGTGGATGCGGTCTTTACCTCGCTGGAGCGGCTGGAGCAGATCCTCGGCCAGCATCGCTATCTGACGGGCAATCAGCTAACGGAAGCCGACATTCGCCTGTGGACAACGCTGGTACGCTTCGACCCGGTATATGTGACCCATTTTAAATGCGATAAACGGCGCATCAGCGATTACCTCAATCTGTACGGTTTCCTGCGCGACATCTACCAGATGCCGGGTATCGCCGAGACGGTGAGTTTTCCGCATATCCGTCACCACTATTACCGCAGCCATAAAACCATTAACCCTACCGGTATTATTTCCATTGGGCCGCAGCAGGATCTCAACGAACCGCACGGTCGCGATCAGCGCTTCCGTTGATCTGTCGGGCGCCAGTGATGGCGCCCAATAATTCAGAAAACAGATATTTACCCACCATTCATTCACGTCTATTCTTATTGTGATCGCTTAAAAAACAAGTGATTGACGGTTAATTGAGGCGTAGAAATGGACTGGTATCTCAAGGTATTAAAAAACTATATAGGATTTGGCGGCCGTGCGCGGCGCAAAGAGTACTGGATGTTTATTCTGGTCAACCTCATCCTGACCGGCGTATTGAGCATCATCGATAAAATGCTGGGCTGGCAGCGGGCTGGCGGCGAAGGCATTCTGACCACTATCTATGGCGTACTGGTCTTTTTACCGTGGTGGGCGGTGCAATTTCGCCGTCTGCATGACACCGATCGTTCGGCCTGGTGGCTATTGCTGCTGTTGATCCCGGTCATCGGCTGGCTGGTGATCCTGATCTTTAACTGCCAGCGCGGCACCGAAGGCAATAATCGCTTCGGGCCCGATCCGAAACCCTTTTCCTACTAATCTTCCTGCTCCTCCCGCTAGCGGGAGGAGCGTCTTCATCACTATCTGCCGGCAAACAGCTTGGGGATCTCACGCAGACACCAGGACTTCGCTTCGCCCATACTGTCCCGTCGCCAGGCCATGATAATGTCAATTTCATTGGTGTATTCCGGGCTGACGACCCGCAGGCGACCTTCGGCAATATCCTTCTCCACCAGCGGATAGGGCATAGTCGCCACGCCCAGTCCGGCCAGTAGCGCCTGACGTTTATCTTCTATCGTACTCACCGTTAAACGCGGCTGTTTATCCAGCAGTTGAACGGTGAGAACGGGCCGCTCGCGCGCGGTATCCGCCACCGCGACGCCGCGGTATTTCACGCGGGTAACCTCAGAGAGCGGCTCCGGCTCCTGATGGATCGGGTGATCCGGCGCCGCGACGTACACGCTGAGCACCGAATAGAGTTTGCGCGAGTTAATCTCCGAAGAGGAACGAAAATGCATATCCGGTGCGACAACGATATCCGCCCGCCCCTGCTCCAGCCGCTCCCAGGCGCCGGCCAGCACCTCAGTGATAATCGACAGCTGGGTGTTTGATTTAGTCGCCAGTTTCTCAATCAGCGGAAACAGATCCGGAGTGGGCACCAGCGCTTCGGTAACGATCGTCAGGTGGGTTTCCCAACCACGCGACAGGGCTTCAGCATCGGTGGTGAGTTTATCCGCCGCTTCAAGCAGCACGCGCCCGCGCTCCAGCAGCATTCTTCCAACGTTAGTGAACTTCGTGCGATGACCTGAGCGGTCAAACAGCACCACGTCCAGTTCCTCCTCCAGTTTTTGCATGGTGTAGCTCAGGGCGGAAGGCACGCGTCCCAGCTCATCAGCTGCGGCAGCGAAGCTTCCGCGCCGGTCGATCGCATCCATCACGCGTAACGCTTCCAGCGTTAATGCTCTCTCTTTGGCCATCGCTTTCTCATTCAGGAAATTTGAACATACCGGGCAGAATATCTGGCTAACAATACAGCGTCCATACCTTTACCATTGATTTAGTGTAAAGAGAGGTCAAGAACATGATTACTACCCGAACAGCCAAACAATGCGGACAAGCAGACTTCGGCTGGCTGCAGGCCCGCTACACCTTCTCCTTTGGCCACTACTTCGACCCGAAATTACTGGGCTTCGCATCCTTGCGCGTCCTCAACCAGGAAGTGCTGGCGCCCGGCGCTTCCTTCCAGGCCAGAACGTACCCAAAAGTCGATATCCTGAACCTGATTCTGGAAGGCGAAGCGGAGTATCGCGACAGCGACGGCAACCACATGCAGGCCAAAGCCGGTGAAGCGCTGCTGATCGCCACCCAGCCTGGCGTGAGCTATAGCGAGCATAATCTGAGTAAAGAGCAGTCGTTAACGCGAATGCAACTTTGGCTTGATGCCTGCCCGCAGCGGGAAAACCCGCTGCAGCAGAAAATCAATGTCGCAGACGCGACGCTGCAGCTGCTGGCCTCTCCGGAGGGCGGGGATAACAGCCTCCAGCTTCGCCAACAGGCCTGGGTCTACCATATCGCGCTGGAGAAAGGTGAGCAGATCAACGTGCAATTACATGGTCCACGCGCCTACCTGCAGTCGATTCACGGCTCCGTCCATGCCGTCGCACAGGAACAGCAAAAGCAGGCTCTCACCTGCGGTGACGGCGCATTTATTCGTGACGAAGCTAACATTACCCTCGTCGCCGATACGCCGCTGCGCGCTTTGCTGATAGATTTACCGGTGTAACAACGGAAGTGATGGAGTCTGTCAGTGAGTAAGAAGAAAAACAGAAAAAAGGCGTCACCAACGCCGTTAGCCCCGGTGCAACCGCAAGTCGCCGGGGCCGCCAGCTTTGGTTATGATGAGATGCTTAGCGAACTGGAAGCCATTGTTGCCGAAGCGGAGATCCGCCTGCGGGATGAAGAAAGTCTCGCCTGAAACGGCAAAATGGCTGGGTTGATTTTCATTAATGGCCTGAAGAAGATATCGGCCCCGCGAGGGGCCGATGGCATTATTCACTCAGCGCGTCGGCAAGATCTTTTTTCACCTGCGTGCGCTGCTCCGGCGTCAGTACCTTATTCACCTCAAAATAGTACTTCACGCGGTAATAACGCACCTGCTGATCAATCTTGCTGAAGGCCGCCAGCTGATCGTTGACCGCTTTTTCATCCCATTTACCGGAATCAATCACGTTTATCAGAGCCCCGTCTTTAATTTCCTGTTGGGAAATCTGCTGGACATTACTCTCCAACTGCTGATGCAGGCTTTTAATTTTCGCAACCTGATCGTTGGTAAGTTTTAAGTGCTGAACAATAGGATCCTGCGCCGGTGCTGGCGCCGCCTTAACGTCTGCGGCCTGAGCCGTGATAGAGAAACCGGTGGTCAACAGCGTGGCAAAGGCAATACGGGTTATCAATTTCATTTTTTTTCCTGAAGTAAAGGTGGCAGAAATAGCGGATTATTATTTTACAGGGCGCAGTGAATAAATGTAAAAAATGATAGCCAAACAT
>NZ_JAZARW010000001.1:3895444-3903066 GCF_036233805.1 Klebsiella sp. EMBS2024
TCCACAGCACTAATATACTTCACTAAAACATATAAAATATGAATACCGTGTTAACTTATATAGTTGACGCCCTAACATCACCAGGTTTTATTTTAACTTCAACAGCAAGCAAAATATTTGACAGTGGTGACTTTTNCTTTAATTTAATTAGCGCATATTACGTTATCCAGCGCATCAAGGATATCATTTAAAAATAGATAAGGAGATTGAGATGTTATTACGTTTTCGCGTATTACCGCTGGTTTTTGTCATCTCGCTGTTAAGCGGCTGCGGCCTGGCTTCTAAAGCCTTTTATTCCGCGGGAGACAAATTATTTCAACCCGGAGATGACGCCGTCGCTTCGATGCAGACGTATTCAGTGGCTCAGTTCCTGCAGCCGTTTACTCTCAACCCGGCGAAGGCCAGCAGCGATTATCTGGGTAAATGGGTCAAGGTACGCGGGGTGATTGTCGACATTCGTCGGAAGAGCGGTATCGCCGGCAGCTACTATTTTATCGTGACCATGCGAGATGAACAGAATAAAACGGATAAACGTCTTACCTTTAATTTTGGCTCGCATAACAGCGCAGACGTAGAGGCTTTAAGCAACGGCAGCGTCGCCACGATCGTCGGCCAGGTTCATCAGGTGCAAGATTCCACGATCCCGACGCTACAGAATCCTAAGGTGGTTAAATAACGGTAGCTGACCGATAAGCCGCCTTCTTTTGGTATAGCGTCGTGGACAGCCATTCATCCGCGTCACGGGTTCAGATAGCAAAAACCCCGCCGGAGCGGGGTTTTGACATAAAAAAGGTGAAACTGACCGATAAGCCGCGTTCTTTTGGTATAGCGTCGTGGACAGTCATTCATCCTTTCTCCGCTATTCGAATAGCAAAAACCCCGCCGAAGCGGGGTTTTTGCGTAAAAGGTGAAACTGACCGATAAGCCGGGTTCTGTCGTGGACAGTCATTCATCTAGGCCAGCAATCGCTCACTGGCTCAAGCAGCCTACCCGGGTTCAGTACGGGCCGTACCTTATGAACCCCTATTTGGCCTTGCTCCGGGTGGAGTTTACCGTGCCGCGGACTGTTACCAGCCGCGCGGTGCGCTCTTACCGCACCCTTTCACCCTTACCTGATCCCGCTTGCGCGGGCCATCGGCGGTTTGCTCTCTGTTGCACTGGTCGTGGGCTGTGACACCCCCCAGGCGTTACCTGGCACCTTGCCCTATGGAGCCCGGACTTTCCTCCCCTCCGCCCGTCTCCCCCCGAAGGAGGACGACGACGAAGCGGCGACTGTCTGGTCAGCTTCGGCGCGCAGTATAGAGGGTTTACCGCCCGTTGTCATCCCTCAGTGGTCATCCCAACCTGCAGGGTGGCAGCAATATTACGCGACGCGCGGTAAATATTATCAAACGCCCCGCGAAATGCCTCTTCCAGCGTCGAAACGGAAGTTAACACGCTGAATACGGCATCGATACCGTGCTGGTGAACCACGCCGACATCGTGAGTCAGGCTGCCAGCAATACCGATCACCGGCTTACGGTATTTCTTCGCCACCCGGGCCACCCCCACCGGCACCTTACCGTGAACAGACTGGCTATCGAGCCGCCCTTCCCCGGTGACCACCAGTGAGCAGTCATGGATTTGTTCTTCCAGCTTCAGCGCCTCGGTAACGATCTCAATCCCGCTGCGCAGCTCCGCATTGAGAAAGGCCATCAGCGCCGCACCCATGCCGCCGGCCGCTCCCGCGCCGGGGATCGACTTCACGTCCACCTGCAGCGACGTCTTAATGACGTCGGCATAATGCGCCAGATTACGATCCAGCTCGACGATCATCGCCTCGGTCGCCCCTTTCTGTGGGCCAAAGATCCGCGACGCCCCACGCTCGCCTACCAGCGGATTGGTAACATCGCAGGCCACGTGGATCATCCTGTCACGTAAGCGCGGATCGATGGCGGAAAGATCGATCCGGCTCAGACGGCTCAAACTGCCCCCGCCATGGCCGATCTCTTGTCCCTCGGCGTCACAGAGGCGGGCGCCTAGCGCCTGCATCATACCCGCCCCACCGTCGTTGGTCGCACTACCGCCGATGCCGATAATGATCCGTTCCGCACCATGCTCCAGCGCCTGTAATATTAGCTCCCCGGTACCCCGTGAAGTGGTGATGAGCGGGTTACGTTTGTCGGGCGGAACGAGCCCCAGACCGCTGGCTGCCGCCATCTCAATAAACGCGGTGACGCCGTCGCCGGACATGCCCCAGCAGGCCTTCACTCTCTCACCCAGCGGACCCGTTACCCATGCGAAATGTTCCTTTCCCTGGGTGGCGGCAATCATGGCTTCCACCGTCCCCTNGCCGCCGTCGGCGACGGGCAGGGAAACATACTGTGCATCAGGGAAAATTTCCCGAAATCCTTTTTCTATCGCCTGAGCTACCTCGCTGGCAGAAAGGCTTTCTTTGTAAGAGTCTGGGGCAATGACGATTTTCATAATTTTGTAGCCTGACAGTGCCGCGCAAGGCAAGCATAACAGGGCGCGCAGGGCGCCCTTCTTGTTAGCGAGTGACTTCCACTTTCGCCAGTTTTTCGTAATAGCACGCCAGCGCGCTATGGTCTGCAGTGCCGAGACCGTCCGCGCGCAGCGCNTGCATCATCTCCATCACCGCCGCCGTCAGCGGCAGTTGGGCGCCCACGCCGTGTGAGGTATCCAACGCATTGGCCAGATCTTTAATATGCAGGTCGATACGGAAACCCGGTTTGAAGTTACGGTCCATCACCATCGGGGCTTTCGCATCCAGCACGGTACTGCCCGCCAGACCGCCGCGAATAGCCTGATAAACCAGATCCGGATTGACGCCGGCTTTAGTCGCCAGGGTCAGCGCTTCAGACATCGCCGCGATGTTCAGCGCGACAATCACCTGGTTAGCCAGTTTGGTGACGTTGCCCGCGCCAATATCGCCGGTATGCACTACGGAGCCGGCCATCGCTTTCATCAGATCGTAGTATTTATCGAAGATCGCTTTATCGCCGCCGACCATGACCGACAGCGTGCCGTCGATGGCTTTCGGTTCGCCGCCGCTCACCGGCGCATCCAGCATATCAATACCTTTGGCTTTCAGCGCTTCGCTGATTTCCCGACTCGCCAGCGGCGCAATGGAGCTCATATCGATCACTACGGTGCCCGGTTTCGCCCCTTCAATAATGCCGTTTTCACCCAGCGCCACCTCTTTAACATGCGGAGAGTTCGGCAGCATGGTGATGATCACCTCGCACTGTTCGGCAATCGCTTTCGGCGTCGTCGCGGTCTCAGCGCCAGCGGCGATCACGTCGGCAATCGCTTCCGGGTTACGGTCAGACACCACCAGCGAGTAACCCGCTTTCAGCAAATTTTTGCTCATCGGTTTGCCCATAATGCCAAGACCGATAAAACCTACTTTGATTGTCATAATGTTCTCTCTCTTCATCCTGGTGATTATTTTTTAAACGCGTCGGCAAGTTTCTGGGTTGCAGAACGGAAGACGCCCAGATCGCTGCCAACGGCGACGAAGGTCGCGCCCCATTCCAGATANCGGCGCGNATCGGCTTCCACTGGCGCCAGAATGCCGCTTGGCTTACCGTGCTTCTTCGCGCTGGCGAAGATATGTTGGATAGCGCGCTGCACCTCAGGATGGGCGGCATTGCCCAAATGGCCTAAGGCGGCGGCCAGGTCGCTCGGGCCGACAAACACACCGTCCACGCCCTCGGTCGCGGCAATCGCCTCGACGTTGTCCACTCCGGTCTGGCTCTCAATCTGCACCAGAATGGAAATGTTCTTGTTGGACTGGGCGAAGTAGTCCGGCACGGTGCCAAACATATTGCCGCGGTGGGAAACGGAGACCCCGCGGATCCCTTCCGGCGGATAACGGGTCGAAGCCACCGCCTGCGCCGCCTGTTCAGCCGTCTCGACAAACGGCACCAGGAAGTTATAGAAGCCGATGTCCAGCATGCGCTTGATGATGATGGGTTCATTGGTCGGCACACGGACTACCTGCGCGCTGGAACTACCTTTCAGGGCCATCAGCTGCGGAATGAGCGTGGTGACGTCGTTTGGCGCGTGTTCCGCGTCCAGCACCAGCCAGTCGAACCCCGCCAGACCTAGCACCTCGGTGCTAATCGGGTTAGCCAAAGCGCACCAGCAGCCAATCTGCACCTGATGCGTCGCCAGCGCGGCCTTAAATTTGTTCGGAAAAATTGCGTTATCCATGATTTTTACCTTGCGTTAATCGTTGCTTACTTCTGCAATTCCATACGTTTGATATCGCCAACCACAAACAGGTAGCAGACCATCATCATCAGCGCGGAGCCGCCAACAAAAATCAGTGCGCCATTAAATGAGTGCAGTTCGCTCACGATGTAGCCAATAACCAGCGGCGTGGCGATCGAGGCCACATTGCCAAAGACGTTGAATACCCCGCCGCACAGGCCAACAATCTCCTTCGGCGCGACATCCGAGATGACCGGCCAGCCCAGCGCGCCAAAGCCTTTGCCAAAGAACGCCAGCGCCATCAGCGTAATGACCAGCGGCGTGCTGGCCGTGTAGTTACACAGGATGATGGACGACGCCAGCAGCATTCCCAGCACAATGGGCAGCTTACGCGCAAAAGTCAGCGTGCAGCCGCGGCCAATCAGATAATCCGAAAACAGCCCGCCCAGTACGCCGCCAGCAAAGCCAAACAGCGCCGGAATCGAAGCCACAAACCCCACTTTCAGAATCGACATTCCCTTGTCCTGCACGAGGTAGATCGGAAACCACGTCAGGAAGAACCATGTAATGGTATTCAGGAAATACTGACCGAAAAATACGCCTAACATCATTCGGTTAGTCAGCAACTGGCGGATATAGTCCATCTTCGGCCCGGCCGCCGGGGTGGCCTCTTTTTTATGGTCCATATCGACCACTGCGCCGCCTTCTGAGATATATTTCAGCTCCGCGGCCGACATTCGCGGATGATCGGTGGGGTTATGCACAAACTTCACCCAGATGATGGTGAGCACAAACCCTATTATCCCCATCACGGTAAAGACATGTTCCCAGCCCAGCGCGAAGGTCAGCCAGCCGAGCAGCGGCGAGAACAGAGCCAGCGAGAAGTACTGAGCGGCATTAAAGATAGCTGAAGCCGTACCCCGCTCTTTGGCCGGAAACCAGGCCGCCACAATGCGGGCGTTGGCGGGAAACGAGGGCGCTTCGGAAAAGCCCAGCATAAAACGCATAAAGAACATGGAGACCCCGGCCCAGGCGAGCGGGAACACATCAATAAAGCCTTGCAGGAAGGTAAACAGTGACCAGAAAAACAGACTGTATGAATAAACCTTTTTCGAGCCAAATTTATCCAGCAGCCAGCCGCCAGGGATCTGCATCAGCAGATAAGCCCAGCCGAAGGCGGAAAAAATGTATCCCATCGACACCGCGCTGAGCCCCAGCTCTTTCGCAACTTCAGTACCGGCGATAGACAAGGTCGCGCGGTCGCCATAGTTCACTGCCGTCACCACAAATATCATCAACAGAATTAAATAGCGGGTCGGTATTCCTTTTTTTTCATCTAATGTAGAATCCAGAATCATTTAGACATTCCTCGGGCACAGAACACCTTTTATAATTTTTTTAAGTGGCTTCTGATTTATTTAAAAGACGATATTGAAACTGTCTATTCGCATATCGATCACCTCAAAAACATGACTCAGTATAATCAGCACGCCCCCGCCAGACACTATGCATACCCACAATATAAAGTTATTATTTAAAGCCATAATTGTGCTTATGCCATAAGTCATGGGCGCTAATCCACACTTCTTACGATTGCCTGCCCTGCAGAGGTTAGCGTCATAAAAAGGAGTGATGCCGATCACATTTTAAAATCAACTCAGCTGACATCCTTTATTCCATCATACTGATACGTAGCAAATGAATTAACGTTTTATTTTATTATTAGCACCTGTTTGGAGATGACTGGACAATGGCTGACATTGCAATTCGACAACAATCGCCGACCGCGTTTTATATTAAAGTTGACCCGACAGATAATGTGGCGATTATTGTCAACGATCGCGGCTTAACCGCCGGAACGCGTTTCCCGGACGGCCTGACGCTCGTCGAGCATATCCCGCAGGGTCACAAAGTTGCCCTGGTGGATATCCCCGCCCATGGTGAAATCATCCGCTACGGCGAAGTCATTGGCTATGCCGTACGCGATATCCCGCAGGGAAGCTGGATTGACGAGTCGCTGGTGGAGCTGCCCACCGCCCCGCCGCTGAATACCCTGCCGCTGGCCACTAAAGTGCCTGAACCGCTACCGCCGCTGGAAGGTTACACCTTCGAAGGCTACCGCAATGCTGACGGCAGCGTGGGTACCAAGAATCTGCTGGGTATTACCACCAGCGTGCACTGCGTCGCTGGCGTGGTCGATTACGTGGTGAAAATCATTGAACGCGACCTGCTGCCAAACTATCCCAACGTCGATGGCGTGGTGGGCCTGAATCATCTCTACGGCTGCGGCGTGGCGATTAATGCGCCGGCGGCGGTAGTGCCGATTCGCACCATTCATAATATCGCCCTCAACCCAAACTTCGGCGGCGAGGTGATGGTCATTGGCCTCGGCTGTGAGAAGCTGCAGCCGGAACGCCTGCTGCAGGGCACGGAAGACGTCAAAAGTATCCCGGTGGACAGCGCCAGCATCGTCAGCCTGCAGGATGAAAAGCATGTTGGTTTTAAATCGATGGTCGATGACATTCTGCAGGTCGCCGAGCGCCACCTGGCGAAACTGAACCAGCGCCAGCGGGAAACCTGCCCGGCCTCTGAGCTGGTGGTCGGGATGCAGTGCGGCGGCAGCGACGCCTTTTCAGGCGTGACCGCCAACCCGGCGGTAGGTTACGCGTCCGACCTGCTGGTGCGCTGCGGCGCGACGGTGATGTTCTCAGAAGTGACCGAAGTACGCGACGCCATTCATCTGTTGACGCCGCGGGCGATTAACGAAGAGGTCGGTAAACGTCTGCTGGAAGAGATGGCCTGGTACGATAACTATCTTGATATGGGCAAAACCGACCGCAGCGCCAACCCCTCCCCCGGCAACAAGAAAGGCGGTCTGGCCAACGTGGTGGAAAAAGCGCTGGGGTCGATTGCCAAATCAGGGAAAAGCGCCATCGTTGAGGTGCTCTCTCCGGGGCAGCGTCCGACCAAACGCGGCCTCATTTACGCCGCAACCCCCGCCAGCGATTTTGTCTGCGGCACCCAGCAGGTAGCCTCTGGCATCACGGTGCAGGTATTCACCACCGGTCGCGGTACGCCGTACGGACTGATGGCGGTACCGGTGATAAAAATGGCGACCCGTACCGAGCTGGCCAACCGCTGGTATGACTTAATGGACATTAACGCCGGGACCATCGCCACTGGCGAAGAGACGATTGAGGATGTCGGGCGGAAGCTGTTCGAATTTATTCTCGACGTCGCCAGCGGACGCAAAAAAACCTTCTCCGATCAATGGGGCCTGCACAACCAGCTGGCGGTATTTAACCCGGCGCCGGTAACCTGATCGAGAGCGTAAGGATTTAACCACTTTTAGCCCGGATCTATCCGGGCTTGTTGGTTAGGGATGCTGGGCGGCAAGAAAAGCG
>NZ_JAZARW010000001.1:3915832-3927965 GCF_036233805.1 Klebsiella sp. EMBS2024
ACTCCCCCTGCTGCTCCAGGGCGTACTTATACAACGCGTTTTTCTTCACGCCGTGGATTTCCGCGGCCAGCGCGGCGGCTTTCTTCAGCGGCAGCTCCGCCTGCAGCAGCGCCAGAGTACGCAGCGCGGCCGCCGGCAGCGCCTCTTCCTGAGCCTTGAAACCTTCGACGATCAGCACCATCTCGCCTTTGCGACGGTTTTCATCTTCCTTCACCCACGCCACCAGCTCACCAATCGGCGCGCCATGGATCGACTCCCAGGTTTTGGTCAGCTCACGAGCCAGCACCACATAGCGGGATTCTCCCAGTACCGCGCAGATATCCTCCAGACTCTCCACCAGACGGTGGGTCGACTCATAGAAAATAAGGGTGCGCGGCTCTTCTTCCAGCGCTTTCAGGGTATCGCGGCGGCCTTTCGATTTCGCCGGCAGGAAGCCTTCATAACAGAAACGGTCGGAAGGCAGGCCGGCGGCGCTCAGGGCGGCGATAGCCGCACAGGGGCCCGGCAGCGGTACCACGCGAATATTCGCTTCGCGGCAGGTGCGCACCAGATGGTAACCAGGATCGTTAATCAGCGGCGTGCCGGCATCGGAAACCAGCGCGATGTTTTGCCCTTCTTTCAGTTTGGCAAGCAGGGTTTCCGCCTTTTGCTGCTCATTATGGTCGTGAAGCGCAAACAAACGGGCGTTTATCGCAAAATGTTGCAGCAGCAAACCGGTATGACGGGTATCTTCCGCTGCAATTAAATCAACGGCTTGCAGCACTTCCAGTGCACGCTGCGTGATATCAGACAGATTTCCTATCGGAGTGGGCACAATATAGAGCTGCCCCTGAGAATTATCCGCTGATTCGTGTTGTTTCATTGTCTCGTCCGTATTGCCGATTTAATATTGAGCATTGAGCCAAAAAAATATCACTGGACACTTATGGTACCGTCAACATTTCTTCGTTCTAAGCCCGCGCGCTGCCTGCCCGTATTGCTGGCGACTCTTATTTTTGCTGGCTGCGGCACCCACACGCAGGATCAAAGCGCGGCGTTTATGCAGGGTACGTCGCAGGCCAACTCCAGTTTCTACTTACAGCAGATGCAGCAAAGCACGAATGATAGCAAGACCAACTGGCAATTACTCGCCATTCGTGCACTACTGCAGGAAGGGAAGAAGCAGCAGGCTATCGACCTGTTTAACCAGCTGCCGGCGAACCTGAACAGCACTCAGGCCCGTGAACAGTCGCTGCTGGCGGTGGAAGTGAAGCTGGCGCAGAACGATTATCAGGCCGCCCGTAATCTGCTGGCTAAGATCGATCCGACAAACCTTGAGCAGCCTCAGCAGGCGCGCTACTGGCAGGCGCAAATCGATGCCAGCCAGGGCAAACCATCGCTGACCCTGCTGCGCGCCTTAATCGCCCAGCAGCCGCTGCTGAGTGACGCCAAACAGCGTCAGAAAAATATTGATGCGACCTGGCAAGCGCTCACCTCGATGCCCCAGGACCAGGCCAATGCGCTGGTGATCAACGCCGATGAAAATATCCTCCAGGGCTGGCTGGATCTGCAGCGGATGTGGTTTGACAACCGCAACGATCCGACGCTACTGAAAGCGGGCGTTAAAGACTGGCAGACGCGCTATCCGCAAAACCCGGGCGCTAAAATGCTGCCGACGGCGCTTGTGAATATGCAAAACTATAAGCCTGCGTCCATCAACAAGATTGCGCTTTTTCTGCCGCTGAACGGTCAGGCGTCGATCTTCGGCCGCACTATCCAGCAGGGCTTTGAAGCCGCTAAAAACGGCGCGCCGTCGGTGACGGGCAGCGCGGTTCCCGCCCAGGTCGCCCAGGCGGCGAATGTCTCCGGTAATGATGATGTGGTGAGTCCGTCGCAGGCAGAAATCAGCGATCTTACCGCCGCCGGAAGCCGCGCTGATCCGGTTCAGGCCCCGACGCAGGACCAGGCAGCGCCTGCTGCGGAACCGGCAGCCCAGGCGCCGGCAACATCCGCCACGCCGCAGACTACCGCTTCCCCGGCCACCCAGCCGGTTACCGCGCCGGCCGCACAGCCGCAGCCCGTGGTCGCAACCGCCGCTAACCCTTCTGCGGAACTGAAAATTTACGACACCACCAGCCAGCCGATAAGCCAGCTGCTCGCCCAGGCGCAGCAGGATGGCGCCACCCTGGTGGTTGGGCCGTTGCTGAAAGAAAACGTTGAAGAGGTTATCAAGAGCAACACGCCGCTCAATGTGCTGGCCCTCAACCAGCCGGAAAAAGTCGAAAGCCGCGCTAACCTCTGCTATTTCGCGCTTTCTCCGGAAGACGAAGCGCGTGACGCCGCCCGACATATCCACCAACAGGGGAAACAGACCCCGCTGCTGCTGGTTCCGCGCGGCGCGCTGGGCGATCGTGTGGTTAGCGCTTTTGCCGACGAGTGGCTGAAGCTGGGCGGCGCCAGCGTCCTGCAGCAGCGTTTTGGATCCACGGCCGAGCTGCGCGCCGGCGTGAACGGCGGCGGGGGCATTGCGCTGAGCGGCACCCCGGTCTCCACCCTGCCATCAGCGCAGAACAGCATCCTCGGCAGTGCGGATGAGATGCCGGTAAGCAGCGGCGGCAGCGTCGATGCGGCCTATATCCTCGCCACCCCGGAACAGATTGCCTATATCAAACCGATGATCGCCATGCGCAACGGCAGCCAGAGCAATGTCACCCTGTACGCCAGCTCGCGCAGCGCCCAGGGCACCGCGGGGCCGGATTTCCGTCTGGAGATTGAAGGCTTGCAGTATAGTGAGATCCCAATGCTGGCCGGCAGCAATCCGTCGCTAATGCAGCAGGCGCTGTCCGCGGTGCGTAATGACTACTCGCTGGCACGTCTGTATGCCATGGGCGCTGACGCCTGGTCACTGGCAAATCACTTCACGCAAATGCGCCAGACGCCTGGCTTCGAGCTGAACGGCAATACCGGCGATCTGACGGCCAACCAGGATTGCGTGATTAACAGGAAACTGTCATGGCTCAAGTACCAGCAGGGAAAAATCGTTCCGGCCAGCTAAGCAAACAGACCGGCGATGCCTGGGAAAACCAGGCTCGCCGCTGGCTGGAAGGCCAGGGCCTGCGTTTTATCGCCGCCAATGCCCGCGAGCGTGGCGGCGAAATTGACCTTATCATGCGCGACGGCACGGTCACCGTTTTTATCGAAGTGCGCTACCGCCGTAGCGCCCGGTACGGTGATGCGGCAGCCAGCGTCACTCCGCAAAAACAACAACGACTGCTTAAAGCCGCCCGTTTGTGGCTCTGCCGACAGAATGGGAGCTTTGAGACTGTGGATTGCCGTTTCGATGTGGTAGCCTTCACCGGAAACGACATCCAATGGCTAAAAAACGCCTTTGGCGAATAGCGTAATACCAGAAGTAAGGGATCCCGTGCTCGACAGAATCAAAGCCTGCTTTACCGAAAGCATTCAAACCCAAATTGCCGCAGCGGAAGCACTCCCGGACGCCATCTCCCGGGCGGCGATGACGCTCGTCCAGTCCCTGCTTAACGGCAACAAAATCCTCTGTTGTGGTAATGGCACCTCCGCCGCCAACGCACAGCATTTTGCTGCCAGCATGATTAATCGCTTTGAAACGGAACGCCCTGGTTTACCTGCCATTGCACTAAATACCGATAATGTGGTCTTAACCGCCATCGCTAACGATCGCTTGCATGACGAGATCTACGCCAAGCAGGTGCGCGCCCTGGGACACGCCGGCGATGTGCTGCTGGCGATCTCTACGCGCGGAAACAGTCGGGACATCGTCAAGGCGGTGGAAGCCGCCGTGACCCGCGACATGACCATCGTCGCGTTAACCGGCTATGACGGCGGTGAGCTGGCGGGCCTGTTAGGTCAACAGGATGTCGAAATCCGCATCCCCTCCCATCGCAGCGCGCGTATCCAGGAGATGCACATGCTGACCGTCAACTGTCTGTGCGATTTGATAGATAACACTCTTTTTCCACACCAGGACGATTAAGGAGAACACATGAAGGCTCTCTCGCCCCTCGCCATCCTGCTTTCTGCACTACTGCTGCAGGGCTGCGTTGCCGCCGCGGTAGTCGGAACGGCAGCAGTCGGCACCAAAGCCGCAACGGACCCGCGTACGGTGGGAACCCAGGTCGATGACAGTACCCTGGAACTGCGCGTCAATAGCGCCTTGTCGAAAGATGAACAGATTAAGAAACAGGCCCGTATCAACGTCACCGCTTATCAGGGCAAAGTTCTGCTGACCGGCCAGTCGCCGACGCCGGACCTCTCCGCGCGCGCCAAGCAAATCGCCATGGGCGTGGAAGGGACCACGGAAGTGTTTAATGAAGTGCGCCAGGGCCAGCCGATTGGTTTAGGCACCGCCTCGTCTGATACCTGGATTACCACCAAGGTGCGTTCGCAGCTCCTGAGCACCGATCAGGTCAAATCCTCGAACGTGAAAGTAACCACGGAAAACAGCGAAGTCTTCCTGATGGGGCTGGTGACCGACCGCGAAGGCCGGGCGGCGGCGGATATTNCCAGCCGGGTAAGCGGCGTATCCCGGGTGACCACCGCCTTTACCTACATTAAATAAAGCTGCAGTTTCCCGGCTGGCGCTGCGCTTAGCCGGGCTA
The DNA here is from genome assembly GCF_036233805.1 of Klebsiella sp. EMBS2024. Taxonomy (NCBI): domain Bacteria; kingdom Pseudomonadati; phylum Pseudomonadota; class Gammaproteobacteria; order Enterobacterales; family Enterobacteriaceae; genus Klebsiella; species Klebsiella sp. EMBS2024. The sequence continues at coordinate 3,920,452 of NZ_JAZARW010000001.1, forward strand.
CCGCCCCCTGTACGTTGTGTGCCGGGTAAGGCGTAGCCGCCACCCGGCATCCAATCCGGCTATGCGTACGTTTACGGCAAACTACACCAGCGCCAGCGCACCGACAATCGCCCCGCACAGCGCCACCAGTCCGCCCGTCAGCCACAGCGCTTTGGCCGGGAAGGCTTTACGCAGCATAATCAGCGACGGCACGCTCACTGCCGGCAGTGTGATGAGCAGCGCCAGCGCGGGCGCCGTCCCCATACCCGCCAGCATCATTGTCTGCACAATCGGAATTTCCGCCGCGGTAGGGATCACAAACAGGCAGCCGGCGATCGCCATCGCGATAACCCAGAACAACGTATTATCCACCACGCCATCGGCGTGCGGGAACAGCCAGACGCGCGCCGCTCCCAGCACCAGCACCGCGAGGATATAAACCGGGATCGTGTTCCAGAACAGCGTCCACAGCGCCTGAAGCCAGCGGCTAAAGAAGCCGCCCTGAGTCGCTTCCGACGGTGCAGCAGGCACCGCTACCGACTGCGTCGCCGCCTCTTTCACCCATTTCTGCACCAGCGTCGCCACAGTTAATACTGTCGCCAGACCCGCCACCAGGCGAACCAGCGCAAACTGCCAGCCCAGAACAAAACCCATAAACACCAGCGTCGCCGGATTGAGCAGCGGGTTCCCCATCCAGAACGCCAGCGCCCCGCCCATCGACACCTGCTGTTTGCGCATCCCGGCCGTGACCGGCGCGGCGCAGCAGGTGCACATCATGCCGGGCAGCGAGAAAATCGCTCCCAGCAGCGTGCCCTGAAACCGCGATTGTCCCAGGGTGCGTAGCAGCCAGTCGCGCGGAATGAGAACCTGAATCAATGACCCGAGCAGCACGCCGAGCACCGCCGCTTTCCAGACGGCAAGGAAGTAAACCATCGCATAGTCCCACGCCGCCATCAGCGGGTTAGCGTCGGCCTGGGCGAGAATGGATTTACCGATACTGTGGGTTTCCGCAGCGGTGAAGGCTTTCCCGTAGTACGGCTGCCATTTGACGTACCACAGACCAACAATCACGACGAGAAAGAAAAGCGCGGGTTTCCACCATTGAAATGGTGACGCCGCCTGAGATGAAGACTGACCAGCCATAGCATTCCCCAGCAAGAAATGTGGATATGAATTGAAGCCGTGAATACTACGCCGGAAGCCTGCGTTTGCAAACCGCTATTCAGCCTGCCGCGCGGCGCGCTCCCGTAGTTCCGATGATGACAGAATTCGCACCCCTTCGTGGGTGGGCGACAGCGCCTCCGCCAGCAGGGCGATCGCCACATCGCGGGCCGCAATGGATTTCCAGTTCCCCGGCAAGAGCCGGAACAATGGTGCGAGGAAGGTCTCATTGGCCCGCTTTTTTTCCCGCTCGCCTGACAGCATCGACGGCCTGGCGATGGTCAGCCGCGGCCAGTCTTGCTCAATCAGCGCCGCCTCCATTTCTCCCTTCACCCGATTGTAGAAAAACGGCGAGTGGGCGTTGGCGCCCATCGCGCTAACCACCAGCATATGTTGCGCACCCAGTCGTTTGCCGGTCAGCGCGGTATCAACCACCAGCGTGTAGTCAGCATGGACGAAGGCCTCTTTGCTCCCGGCCTCCCGGCGCGTCGTTCCCAGGCAACAGAAGACGATATCCACCGGGTCAACCACCTGCGCCAGGGCATCGGTCAGCTGGGGATCGTGAGGATTAAAGACACCTTCCGCTGGCGCCAGCGGGCGACGCGTCGGCGCGGCGATGGTGCTTATACGGGGCTCATTCTGCAGCAGCCGGAGTAAGTGACCGCCAACTAACCCGGTCGCGCCGGTTAATAATACCTGACTCATTGGTTCTCCTTTACAGAATTCTCCGCCTTGCACTTTCAGGCTCATGTTCCAGGCTTAATACCTTACAAGGTAAGTATCCACCATCATCATGGAATTACCTCATTGACCATCCAGACAGTGGAGGAAGCATGAGTAAAAAGATAGCCGTCCTCATTACCGACGACTTTGAAGATTCTGAATTTACCTCTCCCGCCGAAGCCTTTAAGCTCGCCGGGCATCAGGTCATCACGATCGAAAAGCAGGCTGGCAAAACGGTGAAGGGTAAGCAGGGAGAAGCCGAGGTCGCCATCGACAGAGCCATCGATGACGTCACACCGGGTGAATTTGATGCCTTATTGCTGCCCGGGGGCTACTCTCCCGACCAGCTGCGTGGTGATGAACGCTTCGTCACCTTTACCCGCGATTTTGTCAACGGCGGTAAGCCGGTGTTTGCCATCTGCCACGGCCCGCAGCTGCTGATCAGCGCCGATGTGATCCGCGGACGTAAGCTCACGGCGGTGAAACCGATTGTGGTGGATGTGAAAAACGCCGGGGGCGAGTTTTACGACCAGGAGGTGGTGGTCGATAACGAACAGCTGGTCACCAGCAGAACGCCGGACGATCTACCGGCCTTCAATCGCGAAGCGCTACGCCTGCTCGGCGCCGGCATCACGCCGCCAGTGTAATTTTTTCCCGAAACCCAGCGTGTTGTCGGTAAATTTGATTTCGTCCGGACGAATCTCCCATACCGGCGCCGACAGCATGCGGGCCACCGGGAAGCGCTTGACGTAGCGCTGGCGCATTCGCGCCTCTTCGTCACCGCTCAGACGACGGATCTCGCCTTTGAACTGCACGCCGCGGATCAGGGCCACCGTTTTTGGCTGGCCGTTAACCGTGCCGGCCACCTTCGCCCTCTGTCCGGTCATCTGGCCATGGCGGGTGTGCTCCTCGCTGAGCAGATAAAAGGCCACGGTATCCGGGTCATAGACGTAAAAGGCATTCGCGCACCACAGCTCGTCTTCACGGGAGACGCACCAGGTGACGACGTGCTGTTTACTCAGCCAGCGACCAATGGCGGCAAGCGTATCCATCTTTCTTCTCCATTATGCTATGGTGCACACACCTTACCATAGTGACTTTGTGACCGTGTGCTGGTTTCTGTATCTCATTCGAACCGCGGATAATCGCCTTTATACCGGCATCACCACCGACGTGCCACGCCGCTTTCGCCAGCATCAGGCGGGAAAAGGTGCAAAGGCGTTGCGCGGCAAAGGCGACCTGCAGCTGGCCTTTAGCCACGAAGTTGGTGAACACTCACTTGCATTGCGACTGGAATATCGCGTCAAGCAGCTAACGAAGCGCGAAAAAGAGCGCCTCGTTGCCGGAGAGGATGCCTTCGAAACCCTGCTGGCAAGGCTTAAAGACGATTAAAGTGCTCGCTGTATTCTACCTGGCCATGGACGCCGTCGAGGGCGTCATCCGCCAGACGGTGAACCTGGAACGCCTCGGCGCTGTCCGGCCAGCGGCAGCGGAGATCGAAGCGCGCGGCCGGTTCAAAGCCGAAGCGACGGTATAAATCCGGGTCGCCCAGCGTCACCACCGCGGCGTAGCCAAACTCATTCAGCGAGTCCAGCCCTTCATAAACCAGCTGCCGGCCAATGCCCTGTCCGCGGTAGCGTTCATCTACCGCCAGCGGCGCCAGGCCGACCCACTGCAGCTCCTCACCTTCCACCGCCACCGGGCTGAAGGCAACGTAGCCGATCACCTGGCCTTCATCATCCGTCGCCACTACCCCCAGCGTGATCAGTCCATCTTCACGCAGATCGTGCACCAGCTGCGCTTCGGCATCGCGGCCGAAGGTACGACGCAGCAGCGCGTCGATTCCCGGTGCATCAATCCCAATCTCCACTCGAATCAGCATGCCTCACCTACCGATGTCTGTTCAGGTTTCTGCGGGCTCTTCAGTCCAGCTTCGACAAAATCCGCCAGTTGCAGCAACATCACGCGCAGCGCTTTTGGCATCTGCTCGAGCTCAATGGCGTCCATCAAATTTTTTACATACAGCCCCAGCTCCGTATCGCCTTCAATGACCAGACGACGCTGGAAGAATAGCGTATCCGGATCCTGCTTGCGCGCGGCGATCATTAACAGATCGCTGGCGTCGGCGCTGAAGCTGACGTCGGCGTCGGCCTGCTGGCTGACCACCAGTCGACCATCGACTACCGAGGTATACCACAGCAGACCGATGTCACGCACATGAATACTTAACCAACGCCCCTCAAGAAACTCCAGCTCCCCCTCCGCCAGCGCCTGGCGAAACTGCCAGCTCAGCACTTGCTCCAGCACCTGGCGCTTGAGGGCAAAAGGCGCCAGCTTAACCGGCACGCTCATTAAAGACGGGCCAAAGTGGACCAGCCGGGAACGCAGTTTATCCAACACAAGCTTTACTCCATGAATGCAATAGTTCCGCTATTGTGCCATATCACATAAACAACATAGCGGCGTAAATCAACAAAAACGCGATGACGGCCGCCAGTTATTGGCGCCGCCAATACACTTTTAACTGCCTCAAATCAAAAATTGTCACCAGAAGGTTAACTAAAATCCCTGCTCGTTAACCATTCAGCGTCCCTGACGGGCCGCATTTTTCAGGAAAAATTATGGAGCTGCTCTGCCCAGCCGGTAACCTTCCGGCGCTTAAGGCGGCCATCGAAAACGGCGCCGATGCCGTCTATATCGGGCTGAAAGATGATACCAACGCCCGCCACTTTGCCGGCCTTAATTTCACCGAAAAGAAACTGCAGGAAGCCGTCAGCTTTGTGCATCAGCACCGTCGTAAGCTGCATATCGCCATCAATACCTTCGCTCATCCCGACGGCTACGCCCGCTGGCAGCGAGCAGTGGATATGGCCGCTCAACTAGGCGCCGATGCGCTCATTCTTGCCGATATCGCCATGCTGGAGTACGCTGCGGAGCGTTACCCACACATTGAGCGTCACGTTTCGGTGCAGGCTTCCGCCACCAATGAAGAGGCCATTCGCTTCTATCATCGCAACTTCGACGTCGCGCGCGTCGTACTGCCGCGCGTGTTGTCTATTCATCAGGTGAAACAGTTGGCCCGCGCTACGCCGGTGCCGCTGGAAGTCTTCGCCTTCGGCAGCCTGTGCATCATGGCGGAAGGCCGCTGCTATCTCTCTTCCTACCTGACCGGCGAATCGCCCAACACCGTCGGCGCCTGTTCGCCTGCCCGCTTCGTACGCTGGCAGCAAACGCCGCAGGGGCTGGAATCGCGTCTCAACGAAGTGCTGATTGACCGTTATCAGGATGGCGAAAATGCCGGTTATCCGACGCTGTGCAAAGGCCGCTACCTGGTTGATGGCGAGCGCTATCACGCGCTGGAGGAGCCCACCAGCCTCAACACCCTAGAACTGTTGCCGGAATTGATGGCCGCCAATATCGCCTCGGTGAAAATCGAAGGCCGTCAGCGCAGCCCGGCTTACGTGACCCAGGTGGCGAAAGTCTGGCGCCAGGCGATCGATCGCTGCAAAGCCGATCCGCAGAATTTCGTACCGCAGTCCGCCTGGATGGAGACCCTGGGCGCCATGTCCGAGGGGACACAAACTACCCTTGGCGCTTATCACCGTAAATGGCAGTGAGAAACATGAAATATTCATTAGGGCCGGTGCTGTACTACTGGCCAAAAGAGACGCTGGAAGATTTTTACCAGCAGGCCGCAAACTGCAGCGCCGACACCATTTATCTCGGCGAAGCGGTATGCAGCAAACGCCGCGCCACCAAAGTTGGCGACTGGATCGAAATGGCGAAAACGCTGGCCGCTAGCGGCAAGCAGGTGGTGCTCTCCACTCTCGCGCTGGTGCAGGCCTCTTCTGAACTGGGCGAGCTGAAGCGCTATGTCGATAACGGCGAATTTCTGATTGAGGCCAGTGATTTGGGCGTGGTAAATCTCTGCGCCGAACGCAAGCTACCGTTCGTCGCCGGGCATGCGCTGAACTGCTACAACGCCGTTACCCTGCGCCTGCTGCGGAAACAGGGCATGGTGCGCTGGTGCATGCCGGTGGAACTCTCCCGCGACTGGCTGGCTAATTTACTGACCCAGTGCGAAGAGCTGGGTATCCGCAACCAGTTTGAAGTCGAAGTGCTGAGCTACGGCCATCTGCCGCTGGCTTATTCCGCGCGCTGCTTTACCGCCCGCTCGGAAGACCGGCCAAAGGACGAGTGCGAAACCTGCTGCATCAAGTACCCTACCGGGCGCAGCATGCTGTCGCAGGAGAACCAGCAGGTGTTCGTGCTCAATGGTATTCAGACCATGAGCGGCTACGTCTATAACCTGGGCAATGAGCTGACCTCCATGCACGGCCTGGTGGATATGGTGCGCCTGTCGCCGATGGGCAACGAGACCTTCGCCATGCTCGAGGCCTTCCGCGCCAACGAAAACGGCGCTGCGCCGCTGGATCTCACCAGCAATAGCGATTGCAACGGCTACTGGAAACGATTGCCAGGACTGGTGCTTCAGGCCTGATAAACCGCTCACTTTGTTAACAACAGTGCTCAGATTTTAATGCATTATTAAAGATGCAGCTTTTCTGGCTGGCGCGTCCAGGATGCGCCAGGCTGGAAGAAGACCTTCAATCTGATGACGATGCTGTAGCAAAGTGAGCCTTTATGACTGACAAATCTGTTCCATTCTCGGTGCTCGATCTGGCGCCGATCCCGCAAGGATCTTCTGCCAAAGAAGCCTTTACCCACTCTCTGGATCTCGCCCGGCTGGCCGAATCGCGCGGCTATCATCGCTACTGGCTGGCGGAGCACCATAATATGGTCGGCATTGCCAGCGCAGCGACCTCGGTGCTGATTGGCTATCTCGCCGCCAACACCACTACCCTGCATCTCGGGTCCGGCGGCGTGATGCTGCCTAACCACTCTCCACTGGTGATAGCTGAGCAGTTCGGCACCCTGAACACCCTTTACCCCGGGCGGATCGACCTCGGCCTTGGCCGCGCGCCGGGCAGCGATCAGCCGACCATGCGCGCCCTGCGTCGCCATATGAGCGGCGATGTCGATAATTTCCCGCGCGATGTAGCGGAACTGGTGGACTGGTTTGACGCCCGCGATCCGAACCCGCACGTGCGCCCGGTTCCCGGCTACGGGGAGCGCATTCCAGTATGGCTGCTGGGCTCAAGCCTCTATAGCGCGCAACTGGCGGCGCAGCTCGGCCTGCCGTTTGCCTTCGCCTCGCACTTCGCGCCGGATATGTTGTTCCAGGCCCTGCATCTGTATCGCAGCAATTTCAAACCTTCGGCGCGGCTGGAAAAACCGTACGCGATGGTGTGTATCAATATCATCGCCGCCGACAGCAACCGCGATGCGGAGTTTCTCTTCACCTCCATGCAACAGGCGTTTGTGAAGCTGCGTCGCGGCGAGACCGGGCAGTTGCCGCCGCCGGTGGAAAATATGCATCAGCTGTGGTCAGCGTCCGAGCAGTATGGTGTACAGCAGGCACTGAGCATGTCGCTGGTCGGCGATAAAACTAAAGTCCGCCATGGGCTAGAGTCGATTCTGCGTGAAACCGAGGCGGACGAAATCATGGTCAATGGCCAGATCTTCGACCACCAGGCGCGTCTGCATTCTTTCGATTTAGCGATGCAGGTGAAAGAGGAGCTGTTGGGGTA
>NZ_JAZARW010000001.1:3928012-3994874 GCF_036233805.1 Klebsiella sp. EMBS2024
ACTGATAAACCGGCAGCAGATTGACGCTCGACAGGATATGTACAACCGCATTGCCGAGGCCAAAGAGCAGGATCAGCACAATCATTGGCGTTCCGCCCCAAACGCGGAACTGTGGGCTGCCGAAGCGTTTGCGTGAGGCGTGAGCCAGCAGCGCCGGTACAATCGCCGCCCAGATCGTCGCCGCCAGGCCAGCATAGCCGATGGCGTAGAGGAAACCATCGGGTTTGACCAGTCCGCCAATCATCGGCGGGATAAAGGTCAGCAGCGCGGTTTTAAAGCGTCCCATCGCGCTATCGTCAAAGCCAAACAGATCCGCCAGGTAGTCGAACAGCCCCAGCGTCACGCCGAGGAACGAACTGGCGACAGCAAAGTTCGAGAACACCACCAGCAGCAGATCCAGACTCCGACTATTCAGCACGCCGCTCAACGCCTGCACCAGCACATCAATGTTGCCGCCCTTCTGCGCAATGTCGATAAACTGCGGACGAGGGATGTTACCCATCGTCACCAGCAGCCAAACGACATACAGACCCAGCGCCAGCAGCGTACCGTAGGTTAAGCAGCGGATGATGGTGCGCGGATCTTTTCCGTAGTATTTCATCAGGCTCGGCACGTTGCCGTGATAGCCAAACGAGGCCAGGCAGAACGGGAGCGTCATCAGCAGGTATGGCGCATAGGAGGCATTCTTCTCCGCAACGTTAAATAGCGTCGTCGGCTCGACGTGCCCGAGCAGGCTACCGAAGGTCAGGAAGAAGGTGATCACCTTAGCGCCCAGTACGATAGCCGTCATGCGGCTCACCGCTTTGGTGCTCATCCAGACGATAAACGCCACCAGCAGCGCAAAGCCGAAGCCCGCCGCGCGCGCCAGCACCTTCAGCGACAGTTCACTGAAGGTGTGGTGGAGGATCGAACCGCTCGCCGAAATATAGGCGTAGGTCAGGATATAGAGCACAAAGGCGATTGATACACCGTTCACCAGGTTCCAGCCCTTGCCGAGCAGGTCTTTGGTAATGGTGTCGAAGCTGGAGCCGATGCGGTAGTTAAGATTGGCCTCGAGGATCATCAAACCGGAGTGCAGCATGCAGAACCAGGTGAAGACCAGCGCCGCCAGCGACCAGAAAAACCACGCGCCGGACATCACCACCGGCAGCGAGAACATGCCCGCGCCGATAATCGTGCCGCCGATAATCACCACGCCGCCAAATAGAGACGGACAGGTTGCCGTAGTGGTTAGTGTCGCCATTTACCGAATTCTCCAGTCGAAAATACTTCGCTCACGTTGAGCATGACGCACTGTACCAGTACACGAGTACAAAGGGAATAAAAAAAGCCCCAATCATGACGATCGGGGCTGTATTATTTAGTTTACGCTAGCGGGCGGCGTTGATTACGCATCGCCACCGAAGCGACGGCGACCGGCTGAGTCATCGCGGCGCGGCGCGGATGCATCGTCACGACGCGGCGCACGGCCTTCACGACGTTCGCCGCTGAAACGACGTCCTTCACCACGACCGCCTTCACGACGTTCGCCACCGAAGCCACGGCCGCCTTCACGACGCTCGCCGCCAAAGCCACGGCCGCCTTCGCGACGCTCACCGCCGCCACGACGTTCGGTGCGCGGCTGCGCATCGCCCAGCAGCTGCATGTTCATCGGCTTGTTCAGGATACGGGTACGAGTAAAGTGCTGCAGCACTTCGCCCGGCATCCCTTTCGGCAGCTCAATGGTGGAGTGAGAAGCGAACAGCTTGATGTTACCGATGTAACGGCTGCTGATATCGCCTTCATTGGCGATCGCGCCAACGATATGACGCACTTCAACGCCGTCATCGCGACCCACTTCAATGCGATACAGCTCCATGTCACCCACGTCACGACGCTCACGCTTCGGACGATCTTCGCGATCGCCGCGCGGGCCGCGATCATTACGGTCGCCACGACGGTCGAAACGATCGTCACGATCGCGGAATTCACGACGTGGACGCATCGGCGCGTCCGGCGGAACGATCAGCGAACGTTCGCCCTGAGCCATCTTCAGCAGCGCAGCAGCCAGCGTTTCCACGTCCAGCTCTTCACCTTCCGCCGTCGGCTGGATTTTCGCCAGCAGTGCACGGTACTGATCCAGATCGCTGCTTTCCAGCTGCTGCTGAACTTTCGCGGCGAATTTTTCCAGACGACGCTTGCTCAGCAGCTCCGCGTTAGGCAGTTCCACTTCAGGAATGGTCAGCTTCATAGTGCGTTCGATGTTGCGCAGCAGACGACGCTCGCGGTTCTCAACGAACAGCAGCGCGCGGCCAGCACGACCGGCACGACCAGTACGGCCGATACGGTGAACGTAGGATTCAGAATCCATTGGGATGTCGTAGTTCACCACCAGGCTGATACGCTCAACGTCCAGGCCACGGGCCGCAACGTCAGTCGCAATCAGGATATCCAGACGACCATCTTTCAGGCGTTCCAGAGTCTGCTCACGCAGCGCCTGGTTCATGTCGCCGTTCAGCGCCGCGCTGTTGTAGCCATTACGCTCCAGCGCTTCAGCTACTTCCAGGGTCGCGTTTTTGGTACGGACGAAGATAATCGCCGCATCAAAGTCTTCCGCTTCCAGGAAACGCACCAGCGCTTCGTTTTTACGCATGCCGTAGGCAGTCCAGTAGCTCTGGCTGATATCCGGGCGAGTCGTCACGCTGGACTGAATGCGCACTTCCTGCGGCTCTTTCATAAAGCGACGGGTAATGCGACGGATAGCTTCCGGCATGGTGGCGGAGAACAGCGCGGTCTGATGCCCTTCCGGGATCTGCGCCATAATGGTTTCTACGTCTTCGATAAAGCCCATGCGCAGCATTTCATCTGCTTCATCCAGTACCAGGCCGCTCAGTTTGGAGAGGTCCAGGGTGCCGCGCTTCAGGTGGTCCAGCAGACGACCCGGGGTACCGACGACGATCTGCGGACCCTGACGCAGGGCGCGCAGCTGCACGTCATAACGCTGGCCGCCGTACAGGGCAACCACGTTCACGCCGCGCATATGTTTAGAGAATTCCGTCATTGCTTCAGCAACCTGTACCGCCAGCTCGCGGGTCGGCGCCAGCACCAGAATCTGCGGTGCTCTCAGCTCAGGATCGATGTTGTTCAGCAGCGGTAAAGAGAATGCTGCGGTTTTACCGCTACCGGTCTGGGCCATACCCAGAACGTCGCGGCCGTCCAGCAGATGCGGAATGCACTCAGCCTGGATCGGAGATGGTTTTTCGTAACCCAGATCGGTGAGCGCTTCAAGGATAGGAGCCTTCAGGCCCAGATCTGCAAAAGTGGTTTCGAATTCAGCCATGTAGTACGTGTGCCTCAAAATTAATGGCGGCCAGTCTACATAACTCATCGTGAAAATTTACGGTAATTTTCATTGAAAAGTGTGAACCGGCTCAAAGTAGGTGTATTAACGAACAACAACGCCCTCACCCGCGAAGGTGATGGCAAGCAAAAAACTATGGGCTGATGTGTTCGTCAGCTATTGCTGGTCCGATTCTGCCAGGTCATCTTGCTCCTGGCCCAAGAGCGATAATTCCAACAATGCGTATCGGTGCTCAACGTAGTTGTGTACGTTGTTGGCGACCGCCAGTTTGAACAGTGCCGTAGCGCTGTCCTTGTCCCCCAGACTTAGGTAGTACTTACCTAAATAGAAGTTGGTTTCACTGAGATGCTCAGCGAGCGAGGTGTTATCCGTTGCGTCTGCCTTCAGACGAGTCATCAGCTCTTTTTCGCTAATGTCGCCAAGGTAGAACTCGACAATGTTCCATCCCCATTGCTCTTTATCCGACTTGTTTAAGCGCTCTCTGAGTGCTTCAAGCGCCCGCTTCTCGTCGAGTTTACGCTCGGCGATATAAAGCCACAGGCTACGGAAAGGATCATTGGGATCGTCTTGATAAAACGCCAGCAGATCATCTTGCGCTAACTTAGCCCGGCCGCCGTAATACAGGGCGATACCGCGGTTCAAGTGCGCGTAGTTGTAAGTTGGATCAAGCTCAAGTACAGAATCAAACGCTTCATAGGCAGCATCAAAATTGCCTGCCTGCGTTAAGTAAATGCCTAAGTAATTGAATACTTCCGGCATATCGGGTCGGATTGCCAGCGCTTGTGAAAAATCATTTCGCGCTAGTGCCCTCAGACCGAGACTATCATACAACACTCCGCGCTCATATAAAAGCTGTGCGCGTTCGTCATCGGATAAAGCCCGACTGGCAAGAATTTGTTCCATGCGTGCCAGAATCACTTCTTGCTGTAAAGTCGGTTGCAATGGTACTGCGAGGACGGCGTCCTTACGCCAGGCGGTGCTACTGCATCCTGCCAGCGTGAGAGCTGTCGCCACGAAACACCAGCGCAAAAAAGGCTTCATTTCCCACTCCCGAAGACAACGATTGGATGAACGTCCTGTTCCCCGGCTGCAAACGAGGCGTCCTGCCCGTAAAACGCCCTCCGCAAAAGCGGAGGGCTAACGGCAACCTTACTCGCCCTGCTCGGCAGCCGGAGCTTCCGGCGCTGCGGCAGACGGAGTCTGTTCAGTTGCTTCTTTAATGCTCAGACGGACACGGCCCTGGCGGTCAACTTCCAGAACCTTAACCGGTACTTCCTGACCCATCTGCAGGTAGTCAGTCACTTTCTCAACGCGCTTGTCAGCGATCTGCGAGATGTGAACCAGACCTTCTTTACCGCCGCCGATGGCAACGAATGCACCAAAGTCAACGATACGGGTCACTTTACCATTGTAGATGCGGCCAACTTCGATCTCAGCGGTGATCTCTTCGATACGACGGATAGCATGCTGCGCTTTGTCGCCGTCGGTCGCTGCGATCTTCACGGTACCGTCATCTTCGATCTCGATGGTAGTACCGGTCTCTTCGGTCAGGGCACGGATAACAGAACCGCCTTTACCGATAACGTCTTTGATCTTGTCCGGGTTGATCTTGATGGTGTGGATACGCGGTGCGAATTCAGAGATATCGCCGCGCGGCGCGTTAATCGCCTGCTCCATCACGCCCAGGATGTGCAGACGCGCACCTTTAGCCTGGTTCAATGCAACCTGCATGATTTCTTTGGTGATACCTTCAATTTTGATATCCATCTGCAGCGCAGAGATACCGTCGCGGGAACCCGCAACTTTGAAGTCCATATCGCCGAGGTGGTCTTCGTCACCGAGGATGTCAGACAGCACGACGAAGTTGTCGCCTTCTTTCACCAGACCCATTGCGATACCCGCCACAGCGGCTTTTACCGGCACGCCCGCGTCCATCAGCGCCAGAGAGGCGCCGCAGACGGAAGCCATGGAAGAGGAACCGTTAGATTCGGTGATTTCCGATACCACGCGCACGGTGTACGGGAATTCTTCAATAGTCGGCATCACGGCCAGTACGCCGCGCTTCGCCAGACGACCGTGACCGATTTCACGACGCTTCGGAGACCCCACCATGCCAGTTTCGCCTACGGAGTACGGAGGGAAGTTGTAGTGGAACAGGAAGGAGTCGGTGCGCTCGCCCATCAGTTCGTCGATGTTCTGCGCATCGCGTGCGGTACCCAGAGTCGCGGTAACCAGCGCCTGCGTTTCGCCACGGGTGAACAGCGCGGAACCGTGAGTACGCGGCAGAACGCCGGTACGAACGTCCAGACCACGGATCATATCTTTTTCACGGCCATCGATACGCGGCTCGCCGGCCAGTACGCGGCTACGAACCACGTTTTTCTCGATGGCGTGCAGGATTTCACCCAGCTCGTTAGCGTCCAGGGTTTCATCTTCAGCAACCAGCGTGGCGATGGTTTCAGATTTGATCACGTCAACCTGAGCGTAACGCTCTTGTTTGTCGGTGATACGGTAAGCATCGCTCAGACGGGATTCAGCCAGCGCAGCCACGCGCGCGTTCAGCGCTTCGTTGACCGCTTCCGGCTGCCAGTCCCAACGCGGTTTACCGGCTTCTTTCACCAGGTCGTTGATGTTCTGAATAACAATCTGCTGCTGCTCGTGGCCGAAGACCACCGCGCCCAGCATCTGGTCTTCGCTCAGCAGTTCCGCTTCGGATTCCACCATCAGCACGGCCGCTTCGGTACCGGCAACCACCAGGTCCAGTTTGCTGGACTTCAGTTCTTCCTGGGTTGGGTTCAGTACGTACTGGTCGTTGATGTAACCCACGCGCGCAGCGCCGATTGGGCCATTGAACGGAATACCAGACAGCGACAGCGCAGCGGAAGCACCGATCATCGCGACGATGTCTGGGTTAACCTGCGGGTTAACGGAAACGACGGTGGCGATAACCTGAACTTCGTTAACGAAGCCTTCCGGGAACAGCGGGCGAACCGGGCGGTCAATCAGACGCGCGATCAGGGTTTCGCCTTCGCTTGGACGGCCTTCACGACGGAAGAAACCACCCGGGATTTTACCGGCAGCGTAGGTACGCTCCTGGTAGTTAACGGTCAGCGGGAAAAAGTCCTGGCCTGGCTTCGCTTTTTTCTGACCCACAACGGTAACGAATACCGCAGTGTCATCCATGCTAACCATCACAGCGGCCGTTGCCTGGCGCGCCATCATGCCGGTTTCCAGGGTCACGGTATGCTGGCCGTACTGGAATTTACGAACGATCGGATTAAGCAAAATTCTATCCTTTTTATCTATAAATCACGCCATATCCACGACATAGCGTCTATTGACCCGATCTTCTGCATCCTCGCGACTAATGACAACCTTTACCCGCCCCTGCGGATGAAGCCTCTCATTAGCCGCGCGAACCTCTGCATGAAGATCATTACTAGCAACAATACATGAGTTTTGAATGAATTGCTGCCGCCCGGTCGAAAAAAGGGGCCGTCAGGCCCCTTTTTCTGAAACTCGCAGAATTAGCGACGCAGACCCAGACGCTCAATCAGCGCAGAGTAACGGGCAACATCTTTACGTTTCAGGTAGTCGAGCAGTTTACGACGCTGAGAAACCATGCGCAGCAGACCACGACGGCTGTGGTGATCTTTTTTGTGCTCTGCAAAGTGGCCCTGCAGGTGGTTGATCTGTGCGGTCAGCAGTGCAACCTGAACTTCGGTAGAACCGCTGTCGTTTTCGCCACGACCAAACTCAGAAACGATTTTTGCTTTAGCTTCAACGCTTAGAGACATTTTATAACTCCAAAAATTAAAAGAAAGAAAGGGTGCCGATCTCTAATTCAGCGACCCCTGATGCAACGCCCGAAAATGTTAAAACACGTTAGCGGACGTTAAGCGGCGATATTCTACTCGTAGCAGGCTTTTATCGCAAGAAAAGCGCTTACGCCGGGTATTCCACCACCAGACGACGCGGGGCCACGCGGCCTTCATCGTCAATTTCGCCCATGCCGAGAAACTTGCCGGACTCGCTCTCCATCACTCGCACCAGCCCGTTAAGCGGCGCGCCTGACTGACGTACCGGGTTGCCGTTCTTAAAGTAGACTGCGGAGGTTTCTGGAATATTAACCAGCGGGTAATCCGAGGCCGGGCTGTCCATCGGCATCAGCAGCGGATCAAGCAACTGAGCGGCAGGAATATCCTGCGCCGCCGCCTCATCGACCAGCGCCTGCAGCTGCTCGAGGGTCACCATCCGCTCGACCGGGTATTTGCTTACCGCCAGGCGACGCAGGAAAATCACGTGCGCGCCGCAGCCGAGCTTCTCACCTAAATCATCGATAATCGTCCGGATGTAGGTGCCTTTCGAGCAGTGGATCTCCAGTTCCAGCTCATCGCCTTCGCGGCGAATAAACAGCAGCTCATAGACGGTTATCGGCCGGGCTTCCCGCGGAACTTCAATACCCTGGCGAGCATATTCGTATAGCTTCTTGCCCTGATATTTCAGCGCCGAATACATCGACGGCACCTGCTGCGTCTCGCCGCGGAAGCTGTCCAGCGCCGCCGCCAGCTGTTCGTCGCTAAAAGTCAGCGGGCGCTCTTCCACCACCTGACCGTCGGCATCGGAGGTATCCGTGCGCTGGCCAAGTTTGGCGATCACGCGGTAACGCTTATCGGAGTCCAGCAGATACTGGGAAAACTTGGTCGCTTCGCCAAGGCAGATCGGCAGCATACCGGTCGCCAGCGGATCCAGCGCGCCGGTATGCCCGGCGCGGTTGGCGTTATAAATACGTTTTACTTTTTGCAGCACATCGTTACTGGAGGCGCCCTGAGGCTTGTCCAGCAACAATACGCCATGCACGTCGCGGCCGCGACGACGAGGACGACTCATCAGTCCTCCTTGCTGTCGTCCGGGTTCACACGACGCTCATCGTCGTGTTTCACCACGCTGGTGACCAGGTTGGACATACGCATCCCTTCTACCAGTGAGTTGTCGTAGAAGAAAGTCAGTTCCGGTACGATGCGCAGACGCATCGCTTTCCCCAGCAGAGAGCGGATAAAGCCAGAAGCTTCCTGCAGCGCTTTGATGCCCGCTTTCACCGCGGCTTCATCTTTGTCGTTAAGGAAGGTGACATACACCTTGGCATAGGCCAGGTCACGGGACATTTCCACACCGGAAACGGTGGTCATCATGCCCAGACGCGGATCTTTAATTTCACGCTGCAGGATGATGGCAATCTCTTTTTGCATCTCCTGGGCCACACGCTGCGGGCGACCAAATTCTTTCGCCATAATAAGTTCTCCAGAATAAAGACAAAAAAGGGGCCAAAAGCCCCTTTTTAAAATGATTGCCGGGTGGCGCTTCGCTTCCCCGGCTGCTTAGCCATCAAATGATTAATCGATGCTACGCTGGATTTCGATGATTTCGAACACTTCGATCATATCGCCAACGCGAACGTCGTTGTAGTTCTTCACACCGATACCACATTCCATGCCGTTACGGACTTCGTTAACGTCATCTTTGAAGCGGCGCAGGGATTCCAGCTCGCCTTCATAGATAACCACGTTGTCACGCAGAACGCGGATTGGGTTGTGACGTTTGATCGTCCCTTCGGTAACCATACAGCCCGCGATGGCGCCGAATTTCGGCGATTTGAAGACATCACGCACTTCAGCCAGACCGATGATCTGCTGTTTCAGTTCCGGAGACAGCATGCCGCTCATCGCCGCTTTCACTTCGTCGATCAGGTTATAGATGACGGAGTAGTAACGCAGATCCAGGCTTTCCGCTTCGATAACTTTACGCGCAGAGGCATCGGCACGAACGTTGAAGCCAACCAGAATCGCGTTGGATGCTGCTGCCAGGGTAGCGTCGGTTTCGGTGATACCACCTACGCCGGAACCGATGATCTTCACTTTCACTTCGTCGGTAGACAGTTTCAGTAAGGAATCGGAAATCGCTTCGACAGAACCCTGTACGTCCGCTTTCAGTACGATGTTCACTTCGTGAACTTCGCCTTCGGTCATGTTAGCGAACATGTTTTCCAGTTTAGATTTCTGCTGACGCGCCAGCTTAACTTCACGGAATTTGCCCTGACGATACAGCGCCACTTCACGCGCTTTTTTCTCGTCACGCACTACGGTCACTTCATCACCGGCAGCCGGCACACCGGACAGGCCGAGGATTTCCACCGGAATGGACGGACCCGCTTCCAGCACTTCGCGACCCAGTTCGTCACGCATCGCGCGCACACGGCCATATTCGAAGCCGCACAGAACAATGTCGCCCTTGTGCAGAGTACCTTCGCGAACCAGAACGGTAGCTACCGGACCACGACCTTTATCAAGGAAGGATTCGATGACCGCGCCGCTCGCCATACCGTTGCGGACCGCTTTCAGCTCAAGAACTTCAGCCTGCAGCAGGATCGCGTCCAGCAGGTCGTCGATGCCGGTACCCGCTTTCGCGGAAACGTGGACGAACTGGCTCTCGCCGCCCCACTCTTCCGGCAGGATGCCGTACTGGGACAGTTCGTTCTTCACGCGATCCGGATCGGCTTCTGGCTTATCGATCTTGTTCACCGCCACTACCACCGGTACCTGCGCCGCTTTAGCGTGCTGGATAGCTTCGATAGTCTGCGGCATCACGCCGTCGTCTGCCGCCACCACCAGAACCACGATATCCGTCGCCTGCGCGCCACGAGCACGCATGGAGGTAAACGCGGCGTGGCCCGGGGTATCCAGGAAGGTGATCATGCCGTTGTCGGTTTCGACGTGGTAAGCACCGATGTGCTGGGTAATACCACCCGCTTCGCCGGAGGCAACCTTGGTAGAACGAATGTAGTCCAGCAGCGAGGTTTTACCGTGGTCAACGTGACNCATAATGGTCACGACCGGTGCGCGCGGTTCAGCCGCCGCGCCGGTGTCACGGTCGCTCATTACGGCTTCTTCCAGTTCGTTTTCACGACGCAGGATAACTTTGTGGCCCATCTCTTCGGCAACCAGCTGTGCGGTTTCCTGGTCGATGACCTGGTTGATGGTCGCCATGGCGCCCAGCTTCATCATCGCTTTGATGACCTGAGAACCTTTCACCGCCATCTTGTTAGCCAGTTCGCCAACGGTGATGGTTTCGCCGATTACGACGTCACGGTTAACGGCCTGCGCTGGCTTC
This sequence comes from Klebsiella sp. EMBS2024, assembly GCF_036233805.1. Lineage (NCBI taxonomy): Bacteria > Pseudomonadati > Pseudomonadota > Gammaproteobacteria > Enterobacterales > Enterobacteriaceae > Klebsiella > Klebsiella sp. EMBS2024. The sequence continues at coordinate 3,938,520 of NZ_JAZARW010000001.1, forward strand.
TGGAAGCCCTGCTGCAGAGCGGAACCTTTACGGTGCTTACCGCCTTTACCGCCGCGAACGGCCGCGCGGGCTTCTTCACGATCAGCTTTCGATTCAGCGTGTTTGTTGCCTTTCTTCGCCGGACGAGCCGCTTTGCTGCTACGGCTACGGCCGCGACCGCCTTCGACTTCACGATCGTTATCATCTTCAGCCTGACGAGCATGCTGTGATGTGGTGACGTGATAGTCGCTGCTATCTTCCGGGCTGTCTGAGGTTTCAGACCAATTTTTTTCGTTTTCTTCAGCCATACGGCGTGCTTCTTCCGCTACACGGCGCGCTTCTTCTTCAAGTTTGCGGCGTGCTTCTTCTTCCGATTTGCGCTTCAATTCCGCGGCTTCGTTCTCGCGACGGATCTTTTCAGCCTGGGCGGTTTTGGTCATTTCGTCGGTATGTTGATTGCTCACTTTGTCTTTTTCCGCAGCTTCACGTTTCGCTTTATCAGCGACTTCACGTTTAGCTTGTTCTGCGGCCTCACGTTCAGCTTTTAATTGCGCCTCGCGTTTCGCTGCTTCTTCAGCTTCACGACGGGCCTGCTCTTCCGCTTCACGCTGCGCCTGCTCTTCCGCGGCCAGGCGTTCAGCCTCTTGCGGATCGCGTTTCACAAAGGTGCGTTTCTTGCGGACTTCGATTTGTACCGATTTACTCTTTCCACCGGTACCTGGAATATTCAACGTACTGCGCGTCTTACGCTGTAACGTCAGCTTGTCTGGCGCCGAGCCGTGTTCACGGTTCAGGTGCGTCAACAAAGTTTGTTTCTCTTGCGAGGTCACAGAATCATCAGCCGATTTGCGGATGCCTGCGTCAGCAAATTGCTGTATCAGGCGATCCACAGAGGTCTGAATCTCTGAGGCCAGCGCTTTAATAGTCACATCTGTCATGCTGTTCCTTCCTGCTACAGTTTATTACGCTTCGTCGCCGAACCAACAAATGTTGCGAGCGGCCATGATGAGCTCGCCAGCTTTCTCGTCGGTCATCCCTTCGATATCAGCCAGGTCATCAACGCCCTGCTCGGCGAGATCTTCCAGCGTACAAACACCACGGGCAGCCAGTTTGAATGCCAGGGCACGATCCAGACCTTCGAGATTCAACAGATCATCGGCAGGTTTGTTATCTCCCAGGCTTTCTTCCTGAGCCAGCGCCAGCGTAGTCAGTGCGTTTTTCGCACGCTCACGAAGTGCTTCAACGGTGGCTTCATCCAGACCGTCGATTTCCAGCAGTTCTTTCATCGGCACATAGGCCAGCTCTTCCAGCGAGGAGAAGCCTTCTTCAACCAGCACTGTCGCGAAATCTTCATCAATATCAAGATATTTGGTGAAGGTATCGATAGCGGCATGCGCTTCCGCCTGGTGCTTAGCCTGCAGATCGTCAACGGTCATGACGTTGAGTTCCCAGCCGCTGAGCTGTGAAGCCAGGCGGACGTTCTGACCGTTACGGCCGATCGCCTGCGCCAGGTTGCCCGCTTCTACCGCGATATCCATGGTGTGTTTATCTTCATCCACCACGATGGACGCGACGTCTGCCGGCGCCATAGCGTTAATCACGAACTGCGCCGGGTTATCATCCCACAGGACGATATCGATGCGTTCACCACCCAGCTCAGTCGACACGGCCTGCACACGCGCACCGCGCATACCGACGCAAGCGCCAACCGGGTCGATGCGCTTGTCGTTGGTTTTCACCGCGATTTTGGCACGAGAGCCCGGATCGCGAGCCGCCGCTTTGATCTCCAGCACTTCTTCACCGATTTCCGGCACTTCGATGCGGAACAGTTCGATCAGCATCTCAGGTTTGGAACGGGTGACGAATAGCTGGGCGCCACGCGCTTCCGGACGGACAGCGTACAGTACGCCGCGAATGCGGTCGCCCGGACGGAAGTTTTCACGCGGCAGCATATCTTCACGCAGGATCACGGCTTCAGCGTTGTTACCCAGATCCAGTGTGATATTGTCGCGGTTCACTTTTTTCACCACGCCGGTGATGATCTCACCTTCGTGCTCGCGGAACTGATCGACCACCATCGCGCGCTCGGCTTCGCGGACTTTCTGCACGATAACCTGCTTAGCGGTCTGGGTGGTGATACGGTCGAAGGTAACAGATTCGATCTGATCTTCGACATAGTCGCCGACGTTCATGCTTTCATCTTCGAAACGCGCTGCTTCCAGCGTGATCTCGCGCGTCGGCTGGGTGACTTCTTCTACAACCAGCCAACGACGGAAGGTATCGAAATCGCCGCTCTTGCGGTCGATTTCAACGCGAACGTCGATCTCTTGTTCGTATTTTTTCTTGGTGGCCGTTGCCAGCGCGCTTTCCAGCGCTTCGAAAATTTTCTCACGCGGCAGCGCTTTTTCGTTGGAAACGGCTTCAACAACAGCCAAAATTTCTTTGTTCATCGGGGCCTTTCACCTCAATCCAGACTGTTAAAAGTGGGGAACCAGGTTCGCCTTCTGGATGTTACTCAGCGCGAACACTTCATCTTTGCCTTCGACGGTTACCGTGATCATCTCACCGTCTACCGCTTTGATAATGCCCTGCCATTTGCGGCGGTTCTGAACCGCCATGCGCAGCACCAGCGCAACTTCTTCGCCGGTGAAACGTTGATAGTGTTCGGCGGTGAACATCGGACGGTCAAGACCAGGCGAAGAGACTTCCAGGTTGTAAGCGACAGTGATCGGGTCTTCGACATCCATGACGGCGCTTACCTGGTGGCTCACATCAGCACAATCATCAACGTTGATGCCATCTTCACTATCAATATAGATGCGCAGTGTGGATGTGCGACCGCGAATAAATTCGATGCCGACCAGCTCAAAGCCAAGCGCTTCAACCGGCGCAGTGAGCATCTCTGTCAATTTTTGCTCTAATGTGGACAAACCCACCCCCAAGACATAAAAAAAGGGCGTATAGCCCAGTTATTCTGAAGTCAGATAACAAAAAACCCCGATAAATCGGGGCTTTAGATAACTGAACCCTGAGATCGCCATGGCGATCTGGAACACCTTCCGCAAGAATTCTTTCAAATTCGGCTACGAAGGACACCTAGTCCTCACAGTATATTTGAAAAAGTACTTAATGGGAAAGTGGTTGCGGGGGCCGGATTTGAACCGACGACCTTCGGGTTATGAGCCCGACGAGCTACCAGGCTGCTCCACCCCGCGCCTGAAACGTGGCATATTTTACTCTTTTTGAGCAAAAGACGCAAATACTGCTGGGATTTGGTACCGAAGACGGGACATAAAATCGAGATGAATTGTAACGGCGATTAGTATATTTTGTCAACATGCTTTTTAGCGTCCCCGATTGCCGTTTGTGCTGGTATTTCAGGCTTTTTTAGCAAAAAGATGATGAAGCACTTCCTGTCGCCAGTAAAAGATGGTTAAATGAATACTCACAATTAATGCATAAAAATGCAGTTAAGGTTGTTGGGTCGAACTCACCACAGTCTATCGAGCAGGGTTTTATTTTATGACGACGATTCTCAAGCATCTCCCGGTTGGTCAACGTATTGGTATCGCTTTCTCTGGTGGACTGGATACCAGCGCCGCGCTGTTATGGATGCGCAAAAAAGGCGCCGTGCCTTATGCATATACCGCTAACCTGGGTCAACCGGACGAAGACGACTACGATGCTATCCCGCGCCGCGCGAAAGAGTACGGCGCTGAAGGCGCCCGTCTGATCGACTGCCGCAAACAGCTGGTCGCAGAAGGGATCGCCGCGATTCAGTGTGGCGCTTTCCATAACACCACCGGTGGGTTGACCTACTTCAACACCACGCCGCTAGGCCGCGCGGTCACCGGCACCATGCTGGTGGCGGCGATGAAAGAAGACGGCGTTAACATTTGGGGCGATGGCAGCACCTATAAAGGCAACGATATCGAACGTTTCTATCGTTACGGCCTGCTGACCAACGCTGAACTGCAGATTTACAAACCGTGGCTGGACAGCGACTTTATCAATGAGCTCGGCGGTCGTCACGAAATGTCCGAATTTATGATCGCCTGCGGCTTTGATTACAAGATGTCGGTCGAGAAAGCCTACTCCACCGACTCCAATATGCTCGGCGCGACCCATGAAGCGAAAGATCTCGAATTCCTGAACTCCAGCGTCAAGATCGTCAACCCGATTATGGGCGTGAAGTTCTGGGACGAAAACGTGAAGATCCCTGCGGAAGAGGTCACCGTACGCTTTGAGCAGGGCCATCCGGTGGCGCTGAATGGTAAAACCTTTGCCGATGACGTCGAGATGATGCTGGAAGCCAACCGCATCGGCGGTCGTCACGGCCTGGGCATGAGCGACCAGATTGAAAACCGGATTATCGAAGCGAAAAGCCGCGGCATTTATGAAGCTCCGGGGATGGCGCTGCTGCATATTGCCTACGAGCGTTTGCTGACCGGTATCCATAACGAAGATACGATTGAGCAATATCACGCCCACGGTCGCCAGTTGGGCCGCCTGCTGTATCAGGGCCGCTGGTTTGATTCCCAGGCGCTGATGCTGCGTGATTCGCTGCAGCGCTGGGTCGCCAGCCAGATCACCGGCGAAGTCACCCTCGAACTGCGTCGCGGTAACGACTACTCGATCCTTAATACGGTATCAGACAACCTGACCTATAAAGCGGAGCGTCTGACCATGGAAAAAGGCGATTCCATGTTTACTGCCGCAGACCGTATCGGCCAGCTGACCATGCGTAATCTGGACATCACCGATACCCGCGAGAAGCTGTTCGGCTATGCCCAGTCTGGCCTGCTGAGCGCCTCCTCGGCAACCGGTTTACCGCAGGTTGAAAATCTGGAAAACAAAGGCAAATAATCGCCTGACAATGTTGCTTTCCGCCGGCGGCTCACCGCCGGCTTTTTATTTTGAATGACCCACCAACGTAAAAAAAATGCCATGACGCATTTTTTCCTTATCGCCAGACCAGCAAAACTGTTGACTATAATAGCCTCAATTGATTAATTCATATCTGGTGATACACATCATGAATATTAAACCGCCGATCAGGCCGCAAAAGACCATTGACCGACTGATCGATGTACTTGAGCCACACGCGACACCCGTTAACGCAATCGCCAGAAAAAGACTGACATGGGAATATAAAGGCAAAACCCAGCTCTTTATTTTTAAAAAAGGCGAGCTGTCGATTATTCGTAATTCCGACAGGCTACTGATGGTGACCGTCTATGAGCCGCATCTTTTCGGCGTGGCGGAAATGCTGCAGCCCAGCCGCAGCCACAGCCTGCGAGCCGAGGTATCATGCGAACTGCTACGGATCGACTATGACCTGGCTTCGGCGCTTTTTCGTCAGCATAACCTATGGGAAGAGGTGACCAGCCTGTTGGCTTATCATACCTCGTATATGGTGTATCGTGACGATCTGGTCCTGCAGCAGCGTACCTATTCGGTCATCCGTAACCATCTGCTGGAGATGATGCTATTAAGCGAAGAGACCCGACAGCGGGTATCTATTCTTGAGTATATTCAGGACAGGACCCTTCTGTCGCGTAGCAGTATTCTCAATGTATTGTCAGCATTAAAGAAAGGCGGTTATATTACCTTTGCCCGCGGCGGTTATTTACAAAATATCGTCTCACTTCCTGAAAAATTCTGACCCGCACTCCTCCTATCATTTATTGTTATTTGCTGCAGCGGGGAAGATGTTTAAATTTAAACCAATAACCGTTACCGCTAAAAGAACAAAAATTTTATGCTAAGCGCCTGGGTTTCCCGGAAGACAATCTATTACTGAGTTCGCCAGCAGACGACCACAAACGGCGTTAACCGCCGGGTCTGCACCGGCTCAGGATATGCCAGCGGAAATCGGCCAGACGTGTGCGGCGGTAGCGAGAGTTGCCCCCTCGCCTGCCGCGACCATAACAATGAGATGCACGAACCCGTTAATTATGCCCGAACGCCCATATCGGGCTTTTTTTTATCTGAAGGAATTTAATAATGAAGTCTATTGCTGCAAAAATGGTTGCCGTAACGATCGCTTTGGGAGCCAGCAGCGCTGCCTGCGCAGCCGTTAACCTGCATGGAGAAGCTGGCGCCGAGTTTACCAATCTGTCCGCCAGCTTTGGCGCCGGGGAACCGGGTATGACGTTCAGTTCTCAGTGGGCCCATAGCGACAACGACGGAGATAGTGTAGGACTGGGAATGGGTTATAACTTTAACCTTGGCCCTTTTCTGATGACCCTGGGCGGTAAGGCGGTCTATCTGAATCCAAAAGATGGTGATGAAGGTTACGCCATCGCCGCCGGTGGTGGCGCTGAACTCCCCCTTGGTCAGTATTTCACGCTTTTCGGCGAGGGCTATTACTCACCGGACTCAATGTCCAGCGGCGTTGAGGATTATGTGGAGGCCAATGCCGGGGTACGCCTTAACGTGCTCCCATCTCTGAATATCGAAGCTGGCTATCGCTATATTGATATGGCAGGGAAAGAGGGCAATCGCGATAACACCCTGGCCGACGGCGCTTACGCCGGGGTTAACTTCCGCTTTTAACTCTTCACAGGGATTGCCGGTCAGCAGTCCCTGTTTCATTCTCAGCTGGTCAGCGGCACGCTTTTCAGTACGCGGTTGATCTCTTGTAGGCCCGCAACATTATTCTCTTTGCGGTAAACCTCATTCATGGACGCCATCTGCTCCAGGCGGGTCAGGGCGCCATACACTTTATACGCCTCGCTGTGTCTGTCGAACACATCGCGGCGCTCCACGTCCTGCAGATAATGACTTTTCAACGAATGGTTAAGGCGACTAATCAGTGCCGTATTGTCCTGGAAATAGCGCCTCACCGCCTGGGCATGATTCGCTGTAGTCCCAGACTCACTGGGCGATACCGGTACGGTTAGCGCATTAATCATCTCCACTGTTTGGGAGGGCGATGTTGAACTGCACCCAGCTAAACCGAGCACGCCGGCGACGATAAGCAACCCGATCTTGTTCATTGTGTCACTTCACCTCTGTTAATTTGACGAGGCGACTTTAACGACAGTAAAAGGAGGCAACCAGCGAAGAGATGTTTATAAATAAATGTCCAGCGGGGACAAAAACAAAAAAAGACGCTTTTCAGCGTCTTTTTTCTGGAATATTGGTACCGAGGATGGGACTCGAACCCACAAGCCCGTTAGGGCACTACCACCTCAAGGTAGCGTGTCTACCAATTCCACCACCTCGGTACAGAATACTTAGTGCGGGATATCGCTGGTCGGCTGAGCCGGCGCAGTTGGCTGAGTTTGCTCCGTTTTCGGCGCGCTCAGATTATCCCACTCACTTCCTTTACTGGTCTTGTTGCTGTTGATATTACCCAGCGCCAGACTGATGATGAAGAACAGCGCAGCCAGGATGCCGGTCATACGGGTCATAAAGTTGCCAGAACCGCTGGACCCAAACAGTGTGCCGGAAGCGCCTGCACCGAAGGAGGCTCCCATATCAGCGCCTTTACCTTGCTGCAGCATAACCAGACCTACAAGGCCAATCGCTACAATAAGGAAAACAACCAAAAGAGCTTCGTACATAATCAACCTGTTCCTTGCGGATTCGCCGCATACCAAGTGCTTCGACCAATAAAGCGGGACGTTTTAACGTTTCCCACTGAAGCGGGTGTGAATACTAACCAAAGCGAATGACCTTCGCAAGGGCAATTTCGACACATTGTATCAACTGCAGAAAAAAACAGCAAAAAGCCAATTTTCGATCATAAAAAAGGCGGCAAGCGCCGCCTTTTTAACCACTTAGCCGGCAAAGCTAAACGCTTTTTACCGCCTCAGCGATGCGGTGCGCAAACTCGTGCACCTGATCTTCATGCTCGCCTTCCACCATCACGCGGATCAGCGGCTCCGTACCCGATTTACGCAGCAGGACACGGCCGCGTTTTCCTAACGCCGCCTCCACTTCCGCGGTCACCGCTTTGACGCGCTCATTCTCCAGCGGGTTACCGCTGCCCTCGGTAAAGCGGACATTCACCAGCAGTTGAGGGAACATTTTCATGCCGCTGCACAGGTCATGCAGGCTCATGTGGTTGCGGACCATCGCCGCGACCACCTGCAGGCTGGCAACAATGCCATCGCCGGTGGTGGTTTTATCCAGCAGGATCACATGGCCGGAGTTTTCCGCACCGATGCGCCAGCCTTTTTCCTGGAGCATCTCCAGTACATAGCGGTCACCGACCTTCGCGCGGGCAAACGGGATGCCTAACTGCTTGAGCGCCAGCTCCAGCCCCATATTACTCATCAGCGTGCCGACGGCGCCGCCGCGCAGCTGCCCCTGACGCAATCCTTCCCGGGCTATGATATAGAGGATCTGGTCGCCATCGACTTTATTGCCTTCGTGGTCAACCATAATCACCCGATCGCCATCGCCGTCGTAGGCAATACCCAGATCGGCTTTTTCCGCCAGCACGCGCGCCTGCAGCGCCCGCACGTCAGTGGCGCCGACCTCTTCGTTGATGTTGAGACCGTCTGGCTCGCAGCCCATCGCGATAACCTGGGCTCCCAGCTCGCGGAAGACATTAGGGGCGATGTGATAGGTCGCGCCGTGCGCGCAATCCACCACCACTTTCAGCGTGCCCAGGCTCAGTTCGTTGGGAAAGGTACCCTTACAAAATTCAATGTAGCGCCCCGCCGCATCAACGATACGGCTGGCTTTGCCCAGCTCAGCCGAATCCACGCAGGTGAGCTCTTTCTCCATTTCGGCTTCAATCGCCTCTTCGACATCATCCGGCAGCTTGGTGCCCTCAATGGAGAAGAATTTAATGCCGTTGTCGTAGAAAGGGTTATGTGAAGCAGAGATAACAATCCCCGCCTCGGCGCGGAAGGCGCGCGTCAGGTAGGCGATGGCCGGTGTCGGCATAGGCCCGGTGAACGACGCAGAGAGCCCCGCTGCCGCCAGTCCAGCTTCCAGCGCCGATTCCAGCATATAGCCCGAAATACGGGTATCCTTGCCGATGATAATTTTACGCGAACCGTGACGCGCTAACACTTTGCCCGCCGCCCAGCCCAGCTTGAGCACAAACTCCGGAGTGATCGGCGCATCGCCGACGCGGCCACGAATACCATCGGTGCCAAAATACTTGCGGTTACTCATAACGTTTTTTTCCCTTAGCGGCGAGGGTGGCTTCCACCACGCGCAGCGCTTCTACCGTTTCTTTGACATCATGGACGCGGATAATCTGCGCGCCCTGCATTGCTGCAATGACGGCACACGCCAGGCTGCCGTTCAGCCGCTCCGACGGCCCGACGTTCAGCAACTGACCTACCATCGACTTACGTGACATACCGACCAGCAGCGGCAGACCAAAGTGATGAAACTCCCCAAGCCTGGCCAACAGTTGGTAATTGTGGGAGAGATTTTTACCGAAACCGAATCCCGGGTCGAGCAGCAATTTTTCTTTTGCGATCCNCGCCTGTTCGCAGCGCACAATGTGCTCATTAAAAAAACGCTCAACATCGGCGAAGACGTCCTCATACTTCGGCGCCTCCTGCATGGTTTTTGGTTGTCCCTGCATATGCATCAGACACACTGGCAGTCCGGTTTCCGCGGCAGCCTGCAGCGCGCCGGGCTCGGTCAGCGAACGAATATCGTTGATGATATGCGCCCCGGCCCTGGCCGATTGGCGAATAACCTCCGCCTTGGAGGTATCCACTGAGATCCATACCTCAAAGCGCTGGGCAATGGCTTCAACCACCGGTATCACCCGCGCAAGCTCCTCTTCCACATTAACCTCAGCCGCCCCTGGCCGCGTCGATTCACCGCCGATATCAATGATGGTCGCGCCGGCGTTGATCATCAGATTGGCATGCTTCACCGCCTCAATCAGCGAATTATGGGCGCCGCCATCGGAGAAGGAGTCAGGCGTCACATTTAGAATACCCATCACGTGGGGGTGAGAGAGATCGAGGGTTGAGCCCTGGGCTACAAGTTTCATCACAAAATCCCTGAGACTGAAGAGGTTAAAAAAGAAAAACCCCGGAGCGGACGCCCGGGGTTTTAAGGTTAAACAAGCATCAACAGCGGTAGCTTACTTGTCGCCCAGCTGCTCTGACATGGTGTTGCCCGGGTTCGGCGTACGCGGTTCATCAACCGGACGCGGCGCACGAGGCGTGCCATTGTTGTCAGAGTTGTTAGAAGAACCAGGTTCTTCCCAACCCGCTGGCGGACGAACTTCGCGACGAGCCATCAGGTCGTCAATCTGCGGCGCATCGATGGTCTCATACTTCATGAGCGCATCTTTCATCGCGTGCAGAATGTCCATGTTGTCGTTCAGCAGCTGGCGAGCACGACCGTAGTTACGCTCAATCAGCGATTTCACTTCCTGGTCGATGATACGCGCGGTTTCATCGGACATATGCTTCGCTTTCGCGACGCTACGGCCGAGGAAGACTTCACCCTCTTCTTCCGCATACAGCAGCGGACCGAGTTTGTCGGAGAAGCCCCACTGGGTCACCATGTTACGCGCCAGGTTCGTCGCCACTTTAATATCGTTGGACGCACCGGTAGAAACATGTTCCGGACCGTAGATAATCTCTTCCGCCAGACGACCGCCGTACAGGGTGGAGATCTGGCTTTCCAGTTTCTGACGGCTGGCGCTGATTGCATCGCCTTCCGGCAGGAAGAAGGTCACACCCAGCGCACGACCGCGCGGGATAATCGTCACTTTGTGCACCGGATCGTGCTCCGGCACCAGGCGACCAATAATCGCGTGGCCCGCTTCATGATAAGCAGTAGACTCTTTCTGCGCTTCCGTCATCACCATGGAGCGACGTTCCGCACCCATCATGATTTTGTCTTTCGCTTTCTCGAACTCAACCATCGACACAACGCGTTTGTTGCCGCGGGCAGCAAACAGCGCCGCTTCGTTGACCAGGTTGGCCAGATCCGCACCGGAGAAGCCCGGGGTACCGCGCGCAATGATTGCCGCATCGATATCCGGCGCCAGCGGAACGCGACGCATATGCACTTTCAGGATCTGCTCACGACCGCGAACATCCGGCAGGCCAACCACCACCTGGCGGTCAAAACGGCCCGGACGCAACAGCGCGGGGTCAAGAACGTCCGGACGGTTAGTCGCCGCGATAACGATGATACCTTCGTTACCTTCGAAGCCGTCCATCTCAACCAGCATCTGGTTCAGGGTCTGCTCACGTTCATCGTGACCACCGCCCAGGCCTGCGCCACGCTGGCGGCCGACGGCGTCGATTTCATCGATGAAGATGATGCAAGGCGCGGCTTTCTTAGCCTGTTCGAACATGTCACGCACACGAGAAGCGCCCACACCGACGAACATTTCGACGAAGTCAGAACCGGAAATGGTAAAGAACGGAACCTTCGCTTCACCAGCGATCGCTTTCGCCAGCAGCGTTTTACCGGTACCCGGAGGGCCGACCATCAGGACGCCTTTCGGGATTTTACCGCCCAGTTTCTGGAAACGGCTCGGCTCACGCAGGTATTCTACCAGCTCGCCGACTTCCTCTTTCGCTTCGTCACACCCGGCAACGTCTGCAAAAGTGGTTTTGATCTGGTCTTCCGTCAACATACGGGCTTTGCTTTTGCCGAAGGACATCGCGCCCTTCCCGCCGCCGCCCTGCATTTGCCGCATAAAGAAGATCCAGACGCCGATCAGCAGCAGCATTGGGAACCAGGAGATGAAGATGGAAGCCAGCAGGCTCGGCTCTTCTGGTGGTTCGCCAACAACTTTGACGTTTTTAGTCAACAGGTTATCGAGCAGCTTCGGATCGTTAACCGGAATGTAAGTCGTGTAACGGTTACTATCTTTCTTGGTAACGTTGATCTCACGTCCGTTGATACGCGCTTCGCGAACCTGGTCCTGATTGACCTCTTGCAGGAAGGTAGAATAATCCACCTTGCGGCCATTCGACTCGCTGGGCCCAAAGCTCTGGAATACTGACATCAGCACAACGGCAATGACCAGCCAGAGTATTAGGTTTTTCGCCATGTCACTCAAGGGATTAACCTCTTATTACAACTGTGTTAAAAACAGCGTCAGGATACTCTATATCCAGTTTCTTTCAAACTTTCGTTTGAAATCTGCCGGTTATGGTTTACGCCCGGTCGCTACAATATACACTTCACGCGAACGAGCGCGGGAAGAGTCCGGCTTACGAACTTTGACCTTCGTAAACAGGGAGCGAATTTCTCGAAGATACTCATCGAAGCCTTCGCCCTGGAACACCTTCACTACAAAACTACCACCTGGCGCTAATACATCACGAGACATTTCAAGCGCCAGTTCTACCAGATACATAGCCCGGGGAATATCCACCGCCGGTGTTCCGCACATATTCGGCGCCATATCGGACATGACAACTTGGACTTTACTGTCGCCCACTCGCTCAAGTAACGCTTTCAGGACTAATTCATCACGAAAATCGCCCTGAAGGAAGTCCACACCAACGATTGGATCCATTGGTAAAAGATCGCAAGCGATGATGCGGCCGCTGTTGCCGATCTGCGTGACCGCATACTGCGACCAGCCACCGGGAGCAGCACCGAGGTCGACTACCGTCATCCCCGGCTTAAAAATTTTGTCACTTTGCTGTATTTCATCAAGTTTAAACCAGGCACGGGAACGTAACCCCTTTTTCTGTGCCTGTTGAACATATTTATCGCTAAAGTGTTCCTGAAGCCAGCGGCTTGAGCTGGCAGAACGCTTTTTACCTGTCATTTAACATTCCCGTTCGGGTTCATCGTACTTTACTGCGTAAAAATCGACGCGGTAGTTTGGCGATATATGGGAGATGGCGGTAGAATGACCCGTTTTCAATCCCAACGTAAGCAAAAAAATACGATGAATCTGAGTACTAAACAAAAACAGCACCTGAAAGGTCTGGCACATCCGCTCAAGCCGGTAGTTATGCTTGGCAACAATGGTTTGACCGAAGGGGTACTGGCCGAGATCGAACAAGCGTTAGGGCACCATGAACTCATCAAGGTGAAGATCGCCTCAGAAGATCGCGAAACAAAAGCCTTGATCGTGGAAGCCATCGTACGCGAAACCGGCGCCTGTAACGTACAGGTCATCGGTAAAACGCTGGTTCTGTACCGCCCAACGCCAGAGCGTAAAATCTCGCTGCCACGCTAAGAATATCCTGAATCTCGACACAACTTTGTGTAAAACGAGGGATTTCTGCGGCCAGGCGAGCAAAATGCCATGCTCCTGACGTTGATAAAAGGCCGCTATGCGGCCTTTTTCCTTTCTTTACAATCTATAAACATCGTAGCGGGAAATACGCCTTACAGGTATTCAACCTTGGTAATTTCGTATTCCACTTCCCCACCCGGGGTACGGATAGTCACGACGTCATCCTGCTCTTTGCCGATCAGACCGCGAGCGATCGGCGAGTTCACGGAGATCAGATTCTGCTTAAAATCAGCTTCGTCATCGCCCACGATGCGGTAGGTCTGTTCCTCGTCGGTATCGAGGTTCAGCACGCTGACGGTAGAACCAAAAATCACCCGGCCGTTGTTCGGCATTTTGGTGATATCGATAACCTGCGCGTTAGACAGCTTCGCTTCGATATCCTTGATACGCCCCTCGCAGAAACCCTGCTGCTCACGCGCGGCGTGATACTCGGCATTCTCTTTCAGATCGCCGTGTTCACGGGCCTCAGCAATAGCGGCAATGATTTCAGGACGACGCACAGACTTCAGATAATCCAGTTCTTCGCGCAGTTTTTCAGCGCCACGTAAGGTCATCGGAATCGCTTGCATTAGTTATACCTCTTTATCATTCCTTCAGGGAACGGATAGCTCCGCTCCGCCACCTGTCCTGCCCACGGGCAGGACACGAGCAAAAAGAAACCGACCCGGGAAACACTCCCCAGGTCAGCAGCAATTTTTCATTTGATGGGTATTTTACCCCGAAGTTCATTATGGGTCATCGTTTACTTTACTGGGCGTTGCACCGTAGTATGACGGCCTGGCTTCAGGTTGTTAGCGCGAGATTATGCGATTTCCCAGATTTATCATCGGATTGACCGCCGGTATAGCGCTTAGCGCTCAGGCGGCGAATATTGACGAGTACATCAACCAGCTTCCCGCCGGTGCGAACCTTGCCTTTATGGCGCAAAAGGTCGGCGCATCGACGCCGGAAATCGACTATCACAGCCAGCAAATGGCGCTCCCGGCCAGTACGCAAAAGGTCATCACCGCGTTGGCGGCACTGCTGCAACTGGGGCCCGATTTTCGCTTTACCACCACGCTGGAAACCAAAGGTTCCCTTGACGGCGGCGTGCTGAAAGGCGACCTGATTGCACGCTTCGGCGGCGATCCGACGCTTAAACGGCAGGATATTCGCAATATGGTGGCGACGCTGAAAAAAGCCGGCGTGCAGCGTATCGAAGGCAATGTGCTCATCGATACGTCGGTCTTCGCCAGCCATGACAAAGCGCCCGGCTGGCCGTGGAACGACCTGACGCAGTGCTTCAGCGCCCCGCCGGCGGCGGCGATTGTCGACCGTAACTGCTTCTCTGTCTCGCTGTATAGCGCGCAGAAACCGGGCGATGTCGCCTTCATTCGCGTTGCATCCTATTATCCGGTCACCATGTTCAGCCAGGTGCGAACGCTGGCGCGTGGCTCATCGGAAGCGCAGTATTGCGAGCTCGACGTGGTGCCGGGCGATCTCAATCGCTATACTCTCACCGGCTGCCTGCCGCAGCGTAGCGAGCCGCTGCCTCTGGCCTTCGCCATTCAGGATGGCGCCAGCTATGCCGGAGCGATCCTCAAAGCCGAGCTGGCCCAGGCGGGGATCACCTACAGCGGCACGCTGCTGCGCCAGACGCTGGCCAATGAGCCCGGCACCGTGCTGGCAACCAGCCAGTCGGCTCCGCTGCACGATCTGCTGCGGATCATGCTGAAGAAGTCAGACAACATGATTGCCGACACCGTCTTTCGCACCATCGGCCACGCCCGGTTCGGCGTACCTGGCACCTGGCGGGCGGGCTCCGATGCCGTACGGCAGATCCTGCGTCAACAGGCTGGGGTCGATCTCGGCAATACTATCATCGCCGACGGCTCTGGCCTGTCGCGCCACAACCTGATCGCCCCGGCGACCATGATGCAGGTGCTGCAGTATATCGCCCAGCACGATACCGAGCTCAACTTCATCTCCATGCTGCCGCTGGCGGGCCATGACGGATCGCTGCAGTATCGCGCCGGTCTTCATCAGGCGGGCGTCGATGGTAAAGTTTCGGCGAAAACCGGGTCGCTCCAGGGGGTTTATAACCTCGCAGGCTTCATCACTACCGCCAGCGGACAAAAGGTGGCCTTCGTGCAATATCTCTCCGGATACGCCGTGGAGCCAGCTGATCAGCGCAATCGCCGCATCCCACTGGTCCGCTTTGAAAGCCGCTTGTATAAAGATTTGTACCAGAACAATTAAAACAAAAGGGCCGCATCAGATGCGGCCCTTTTTGATCCAGAGAAGTCAGGATTAGCGTTTGTAGATGAATTCGACGCCTTCTTCGTCGTCCTCATCCCAGTCGTCATCCCAGTCTTCGTCATCTTCTGCTTCGGCTTCGGCCTCTTCAAGCTGCTGACGGTGATAGTCGTCCCACATAAACTCGACTTTCTCCGGCTTCTGCTCTTCTTCCGCCTGCACGATCGGGTTTTCGATGATGAAGGTCATCACGTCCCAGCACAGCTCTTTCACGCCCTGCTGGCTAGCCGCGGAGATCAGGTAGAATTTCTCTTCCCAACCCAGCGCTTCGGCAATCGCTTTGGCTTTGGCTTCGGCTTCGGACTTGTCCATCAGGTCAATCTTGTTGAAAACTAACCAGCGTGGTTTGGAGGCTAGCTTCTCGCTGTATTTCTCCAGCTCGCCGATGATAATGCGCGCATTCTCAACCGGATCGGAGCCGTCGATCGGATCGATATCGATGAGGTGCAGCAGTACGCGGCAGCGCTCGAGGTGCTTGAGGAAGCGGATACCGAGGCCAGCCCCTTCCGCTGCGCCTTCAATCAGCCCCGGGATATCGGCAACTACGAAGCTCTTTTCATTGTCCATACGCACCACGCCCAGGCTTGGCACCAGGGTGGTAAACGGATAGTCAGCCACTTTCGGCTTGGCGGCGGAGACCGCACGGATGAAGGTGGATTTGCCGGCGTTCGGCATGCCCAGCATCCCGACATCGGCCAACAGCATCAGCTCCAGCTGCAGGTCGCGTTTATCACCCGGGGTACCCATGGTTTTCTGACGCGGCGTACGGTTAACGGACGATTTGAAACGGGTGTTGCCCAAACCGTGCCAGCCGCCTTTCGCCACCATCAGACGCTGACCGTGTTTGGTCATATCGCCCATGGTCTCGCCGGTGCCCTGATCGATAACCCGGGTGCCGACCGGCACTTTTACCGTCACGTCTTTACCGCGCTTACCGGTACAGTCGCGGCTTTGACCATTCTGCCCACGTTCGGCGCGGAACGATTTTTCAAAACGGTAGTCGATCAGGGTGTTCAGGTTCTCGTCCGCTTCCAGCCAGACATCGCCGCCATCGCCGCCATCGCCGCCATCCGGACCGCCTTTCGGAATATACTTTTCGCGGCGGAAGCTTACGCAACCATTGCCGCCGTCACCTGCTACGACCAGGATCGTTGCTTCATCTACAAACTTCATTTTACTCTCCGTAAATCATTCGCCTGAGCGGGGCAGCGGTACTACCGCCTCTCGCTTACGCCAACGTCCCCAAAGACGATGACCGATGGCGGAATACATCGCGCCCGCAACCACGACAAACGCACCGAGATAACCAATCAGGTTTAACATCGGTCTGGCGAAAACATCGGGCCAGGCCATTGATAATAAATCAGAAAACAGTAGCGTAAACAGTGGCGTCAAGGTGATTAACGCGCTGACCTGCGCCGCCTGCCAGCGCGCCATGGCTTCCGCCAGCGCCCCGTAGCCGACCAGGGTATTCAGCCCGCAAAAAATCAGGCATGCCAGTTGCCAGCTGCTTAACCGGGAAATCACTCCGGGCTCAGCAAGTGGCAGTAATGCAATCGTACACAAAGTGTACAGCAAAAATAGTATCTGCTGTGATGCCAGACGGCGCAATAACACCTTTTGCGCGACGCCGTAGCTTACCCACACCGTAGCGGCAGCAACGCCGAAAATTACCCCCCACGTGTAGTCCGTCAGGCGGGTAAAGATTTCAATCAGACTGGTATTGAAGAACATCACCAGCCCGCTGAGCAGCATCAACGCGCCCACCACCTGGGTGCCGCGCATGCGCTCTTTCAGAATTACGACGCTAGCCACCATCATCCCCACCGGCGATAGCTGGCCGATGACCTGAGAAGCCGTGGGGCTGAGGTATTGCAGGGAAGAACTAAACAGGATGAAGTTACCGAACAGACCGCCGGTGGCAATCGCTAATAACACCAGCCAGCGCGGCTTGCGAAAAATTCGCATCGGCGGCAGTTTGCCTTTGATCGCGAGGATCGCGCCAAGCCCAATGCTGGCCATCAGGAAGCGATAAAAGACCACCGTAGGCGGCGCCATCACCTCGAGAACCTGTTTCATTGCAATCGGCAACGCTCCCCAACACATTGCGGTGGTAAGCGCCAGAATAATGCCAATCCCAGCCTGCTGCTTCATGCCTGTTTCCCTGCAAAAATTTTCCGGTAGACGAATGTAAAAAGCCCCGCAACGTGTTGCGGGGCTTTCATCCGTTACCGGGACGCGAAAAACTTATTCAGCAACGATGCTGATGAATTTACGGTTTTTCGGGCCTTTAACTTCGAACTTGACTTTACCGTCAGTCAAAGCGAACAGAGTGTGGTCACGGCCGCAACCAACGTTGGTACCAGCGTGGAATTTAGTACCACGTTGACGAACGATGATGCTACCTGCCAGAACTGCTTCACCGCCGAAACGTTTTACGCCCAGACGTTTAGCTTCTGAATCGCGACCGTTACGAGTCGAGCCGCCAGCCTTTTTATGTGCCATTTAAATCTACTCCTCAGGTCTTAGGCGCTGATGCCAGTGATTTTCACATCAGTGAACCACTGACGATGGCCCTGCTGCTTACGATAGTGTTTACGACGACGAAACTTAACGATTTTAACTTTCTCGCCACGACCGTGAGCAACAACTTCAGCTTTGATTACGCCGCCCTCAACGAAAGGAACGCCGATCTTGATTTCTTCACCGTTTGCGATCATCAGCACTTCAGCGAATTCAACAGCTTCGCCAGTTGCGATGTCCAGCTTTTCCAGGCGAACGGTCTGACCTTCGCTTACTCGGTGTTGTTTACCACCACTTTGGAAAACCGCGTACATATAAAACTCCGCTTCCGCGCACCTCTTTATGTGATTCAGAGTGCGCTATAAATATTCACAATAGGGCGCGAATATTACGCAAAACGCGAGCCTTTGACAAGAGCGATTAGCGATCAATGCAGAAAAAAAACACAACTTTCACGACAACGTTTATCTACGGCAATTTTTCAGTACAATCATATCTTCTTTTAATTCTGTCTTAATCCTTCTGTGATCCCACCTGGATTCATGGTAACAGGACATTTGGCCCGGCTTTTGCGATGAATTTAGAAAAAATCAATGAGTTAACCGCGCAAGATATGGCGGGTGTCAATGCGACGATTCTTGAGCAACTCAACTCCGATGTTCAGCTTATCAATCAGTTAGGCTATTACATCGTCAGCGGCGGCGGCAAACGCATTCGCCCGATGATTGCTGTGCTCGCCGCACGCGCGGTGGGCTATCAGGGGAGCGCGCATGTCACCATTGCCGCGCTGATTGAATTTATTCATACCGCCACCCTGCTGCATGACGACGTCGTCGATGAGTCTGATATGCGTCGCGGCAAAGCCACGGCCAATGCGGCGTTTGGCAATGCCGCCAGCGTGCTGGTCGGCGATTTTATCTATACCCGCGCCTTTCAGATGATGACCCAGCTGGGCTCGCTGAAGATCCTTGAGGTCATGTCGGAAGCGGTGAACGTCATTGCCGAAGGCGAAGTGCTGCAGCTGATGAACGTCAATGACCCGGATATCACCGAAGAGAACTACATGCGCGTTATCTACAGCAAGACGGCGCGCCTGTTTGAAGCTGCCTCGCAGTGTGCGGGACTGCTGGCCGACTGCACTGCGGAAGAAGAACGCGCGTTGCAGGATTATGGCCGCTATCTCGGCACCGCTTTCCAGCTAATCGACGATTTACTCGATTATAGCTCTGACGGCGAGCGGCTCGGTAAAAACGTCGGTGACGACCTGAACGAAGGTAAACCCACGCTACCGCTGCTGCACGCCATGCACCATGGCACACCCGATCAATCAGCGATGATCCGCGGTGCGATCGAGCAAGGCAACGGCCGCCATCTACTGGATGCTGTGCTGGAAACGATGGCGACCTGCGGTTCGCTGGAATGGACGCAGAAGCGTGCCGAAGAAGAAGCTGACAAAGCCATTGCCGCGCTGCAGATCCTCCCGGACACGCCCTGGCGCGAAGCCTTGATTGGGCTGGCGCATATTGCAGTCCAGCGCGATCATTAATCCCCCCTCCTTTCCCGCGCGACGCGCGGGAAAGTTCCAGTAAAATGCCATTTCTCTCCCTAAACTTCCGAATATCTTGATAGATTCTGAATATTCCGGCGCTTTAACAGAACTTGTTAGAACCCTACATAGTACGCGGGTATAGTGTCTCTATCGCCCATGTGGGACGATCTGGACCTTTAACACCAGGAGAATTTATGGATAAGTTCATCGACTGGCATCCCGCAGATATTGTTGCGGGATTACGTAAACGGGGAACATCGCTGGCGGCAGAGTCGCGACGGCACGGACTAAGTTCTTCAACGCTGGCGAACGCCCTGACCCGCCCCTGGCCGAAAGGCGAATTGATTATCGCCACAGCGCTGGAAACGCAGCCGTGGGTCATCTGGCCGTCACGCTACCACGACCCGGTGACTCATGAGTTTATCGACAGAACGCAGATGATGCGTCAGAAGAAGATCGACAAGTGATGTGATTGCTCGACAGCGCCCCGGAACAACGTCCCGGGGCGCTGTCAGGACGCGGTTACTCGCCCTTCACGCGTTGAATATTGGCGCCCAGCGCCTGCAGTTTATCTTCGATACGCTCATAGCCGCGATCGATATGATAGATGCGATCGACGATGGTGGTCCCTTCAGCGATACAGCCGGCCAGCACCAGGCTCGCCGACGCGCGCAAATCGGTCGCCATCACCTGCGCGCCAGAAAGCTGCTTCACGCCGTGACAGATAGCGGTATTGCTCTCGATCTCCGCGTGCGCGCCCATACGGATCAGCTCCGGAATGTGCATGAAGCGGTTTTCAAAGATCGTTTCGGTGATCACGCCGGTCCCTTCCGCTACCAGGTTAAGCAGCGTGAACTGGGCCTGCATATCGGTCGGGAAGCCCGGGTGCGGCGCGGTACGCACGTTGACCGCTTTCGGACGGTTGCCGTGCATATCGAGGCTGATCCAGTCTTCGCCCGTTTCGATGTCAGCCCCGGCGTCGCGCAGCTTCGCCAGTACGGCATCCAGGGTATCCGGCTGCGCGTTACGGCAGAGGATCTTGCCGCCGGAAATCGCCGCGGCCACCAGGAAAGTCCCGGTTTCAATACGGTCAGGCAGCACACGGTAGACGCCGCCGCCCAGGCGCTGCACGCCTTCGATGGTAATGCGATCGCTACCCTGGCCTGTGATTTTTGCGCCCAGCGCGTTCAGGAAGTTGGCGGTATCGACAATCTCCGGCTCGCGAGCGGCGTTTTCAATAATCGTCGTTCCCTCCGCAAGCGTCGCTGCGCTCATGATGGTTACGGTGGCGCCGACGCTCACCTTATCCATCACAATATGCGCGCCTTTCAGGCGACCGCTGACCGAGGCTTTGACATAACCTTCTTCCAGTTTGATCTCGGCGCCCAGCTGCTCCAGACCGCTAATATGCAGATCGACCGGACGCGCGCCGATAGCGCAGCCGCCAGGCAGAGAAACTTGCCCCTGACCGAAACGTGCCACCAACGGGCCCAGCGCCCAGATAGAGGCGCGCATGGTTTTCACCAGATCGTACGGAGCACAGAATACATCGACCGGGCCGGCGTCAATCCATACCGAACCATTGCGCTCGACCTTCGCGCCCAGCTGGCTCAGCAGCTTCATGGTGGTATCGATGTCTTTCAGCTTAGGTACGTTTTGGATCTCTACCGGCTCTTCGGCAAGCAGCGCGGAAAAGAGGATTGGCAGGGCGGCGTTTTTTGCCCCGGAGATGGTGACTTCACCCTGAAGGCGAGTCGGCCCCTGAACACGGAATTTATCCATTGATTCTGTTCTCTATTAAAAATTCACATACGCTGCAGGGGATCCCCCACAGCTTAGAAGCCATTGAGTTTGCGGTCTCGCGCCCACTCCTGCGGAGTAAAGGCCTTGATCGACAGCGCATGGATGCGGTTGTCGGCAATATATTCCATCAGCGGCGCGTAGACGCTCTGCTGCTTTTTCACCCGACTCATGCCATCGAACATCTCACCCACAGCAATAACCTGAAAGTGGCTGCCATCGCCAGAGACGTGGACTTCCTGGAGGGGGAGTGCGTTCATCAGCACGGTCTGAATTTCATGATTTTCCATGGGCTCAAATTTATCTGATAGTGAAAACAGCCCAACATCTTAGAGGAAAGTGGCGCGGTCTTAAACAAGCAAAAAGCCCCGGCGAAAAGATTGCCAGGGCTTTCGGAATAGCTTCAGTGCTAAGGCACTGAAAAGATTATCAGATCAGATCGGCAGGCAGGTTGTAAAGACCGATCAGCGTTTGCAGGTTTTCGCTCTTGCCGACCAGCTGCGCTTCCCGGCCCTGACGGCGAATCAGCGCCATAAAATGCACTAACAGCGCCAGGCCCGCGGTGTCCACGCGCGTGGTCTGACTGAGATCGATGATCGCCGTTCCCGCCGTCGCCTGGGCGCGCGCCTCCCAGAGCGGGACCAGCAGATCCTGATCCAGCTCCCCGTGCAGCGCCAGCGTCTCGCCCTCGCNAGTCCAGCTCAGCTGCCCGCTCATTATTTTTTCTGTTCCAGGGTGATCGGCTGCGCAGAGATCGCTTTCAGCTGCGCGGTCAGGCCATCAACGCCCTTGGTGCGCAGCAGATCGCTCCACTCATTCTGTTTGGTGGTGATCATGCTCACCCCTTCCGCGATCATATCGTAGGCCTGCCAGTTGCCGGTCTGGGTATTTTTACGCCACTGGAAGTCAAGACGTACCGGCGGACGACCGTTCGGGTCGATGATAGTGACGCGGATCGGAACGATGGTTGCGCTGCCCAGCGGCTGCTCCGGAGCAATCTGGTAAGTCTGCCCATGGTACATCGCCAGCGCCTGACCGTAGGCCTGCTTCAGGTATTCACGGAAGGCGGCAAAATAGGCCTCACGCTGCGCAGGGGTCGCTTCTTTGTAATAGCGGCCCAGCACCAGCGCGCCGGCATATTTCACCTGTACATACGGCAATAACTCCTGGTCGACGATGTCGCGCAGATAGTTAGGATTAGCTTTAATCTTCGGCTGTTCATTCTTCAGGCGATCGAAGGTTTTCTGCGCCGCTTCATTCATCAGCTTATACGGATTGGACTGATCTGCGGCCTGGACGGCGGTCAGCGGGGCAATCACCAGCATGGCGACCATGAGTAAGCGTTTAAACATATCGTATTTCTCCTGAAATTAATGCGTCGTGCCGGCTGCCGGCGTCGCGTCAGTATGACCTTCTGCCTCGGCCTTATCATTGCCAGAATTCTGATTGTCGCCGCCCTTACTGTTATAAAGGAACTGACCAATCAGATCTTCCAGCACCATGGCGGACTTGGTGTCCTGGATAGTGCCGCCGTCTTTAAGGATAGTCGTCCCGAGGTCCGGGTCTTCAAAACCGACGTTCAGCGCCAGGTACTGCTCGCCCAGCAGGCCAGAGGTGCGGATCGCCAACGAACTGGTATCCGGGATATGGTTGTAGCGCTCATCGATATCGAGCTCCACGCGTGGCAGATAGGTTTTCGGATCGAGCGTAATGTCCGCTACCCGCCCCACTACCACGCCGCCGATGCGCACCGGCGAGCGCGCCTTCAGGCCGCCGATGTTATCGAAAGTCGCATAAAGGCGATAAGTCGGCTCGGTGCGTAGCGAGGTGACGTTCGCCGCCTTCAGGCAGACAAACAGCGCCGCCAGCAGCGCCACCAGTAAGAACACCCCTACCCAGATTTCAGTTTTTTTCGTTTGCATGAACTCAATTCCCAAACATCAGCGCAGTCAGCACAAAATCCAGCCCCAGAACCGCCAGCGACGCATGCACCACGGTACGCGTTGTCGCCCGGCTAATCCCGGCGGAAGTGGGGATAGCGTCATAACCATTAAATAACGCAATCCAGGTTACCGTAATAGCGAACACCAGACTCTTAATCAGGCAGTTCACCAGATCCATTCGCCAGTCGACGGCATTTTGCATCGCGGTCCAGAAAAAACCACCGTCAATGCCTTTCCAGCTCACCCCCACCAGCGCACCGCCCCAGATCCCTACCGCGACGAAGATAATCGTCAGCAGCGGCAGCGAAATGACACCGGCCCAGAAGCGTGGGGAAATGACGCGACGCAGCGGATCCACCGCCATCATCTCCATACTGGAGAGCTGTTCCGTGGCCCGCATCAGGCCAATCTCGGCGGTCAGCGCCGACCCGGCGCGGCCGGCAAACAGCAGCGCGGCGACCACCGGCCCCAGCTCACGCAGCAGCGACAGCGCCACCAGCATGCCAAGACTGGTCTCTGCGCTGTAGGTGGTTAACACTAGATACCCCTGCAGCCCGAGCACCATACCGATAAACAAGCCCGATACAATGATAATCAGCATCGACAGGACGCCGACGTTATAGAGTTGACGAACCAGCAGCGGCGCGTGCTTGCGAAACTCTGGTTTGCCGACAACGGCGTTGAAAAGCATTAATCCGGCGCGTCCAAACGTCGCGGTGGTTTTAATACCGCGATGACCTAGCGCGGCCAGCGCATTAAACAGCATGAGTCGCTCAACTCCCTATGCCTAATAAATCATGGTGATAGTCGCCAGCAGGATAACGGAACGGCACCGGACCGTCGGCAATACCATCAATGAACTGACGAACCCGAGGATCGGTATTCTCCCGTAGCGACTGGGCGCTACCGTGGGCGACAATCTTTTTATCCGCCACGATATACGCGTAGTCCGCGATGCTAAGCACCTCGGGCACATCGTGCGAAACCACGATGCAAGTGACACCCAGCGTGCTGTTGAGTTCAGAAATCAGCTTCACCAGCACGCCCATAGTGATGGGATCCTGCCCGACGAACGGTTCGTCGAACATAATCAGATCCGGCTCCAGGGCAATGGCTCTCGCCAGGGCGGCGCGGCGCGCCATCCCACCGGAAAGCTCAGAAGGCATTAACTTCGCCGCACCGCGTAGCCCCACCGCTTCCAGCTTCATCATCACCGTCGTATGCAGCAGCGCAGGCGGCAAATGCGTATGTTCGCGCAGCGGATAGGCAACGTTGTCAAAGACATTGAGATCGGTGAACAGCGCGCCGGACTGGAACAGCATGCTCATCCGCTTACGCACCGTATAAAGACGCGAACGCGTCATCTGCGGCACGTTCTCGCCATCAAACAGGATCTCTCCCCTGTCCGGCGGGATCTGGCCGCCGATCAGGCGTAACAGGGTAGTCTTGCCGATCCCCGAAGGTCCCATGATCGCAGTAATTTTACCGCGTGGCACCGACAGCGAGATGTCGTCGAAGATCACACGATCGCCGCGTGAAAAGCGGATACCGCGCACTTCAACTAAATTCGCCTGAGTTTGGCTCATAAAATCATCCTTACTAAACACCTGACGGGCAAGCATGGCCCTTTCTTGCGCCACAATCACAACATTTTTACAGAATCTTACCTGCACAGGTTAGCGAAAGCTGGCATTTGTTTTACTTTTGGCACACATAAAGTCAAAATTAAGAATTCGTTACGCTGCGTAGGGATAACCCAGCGAGGCGACGATTATACCTGAAGAAAGGACTTTAGATGCTCTTAGCGACGGCTCTGTTAATTATTGGTTTATTGCTGGTTGTCTACAGTGCCGATCGTCTGGTCTATGCCGCCTCCATCCTGTGTCGTATGTTGGGGATCCCGCCGCTGATCATCGGCATGACAGTGGTCAGTATCGGCACCAGCCTGCCTGAGATCATGGTCGCCACCGCGGCCTCGCTGCACGGGCAGACCGATCTGGCGGTCGGCACCGCGCTCGGATCTAATATCACCAATATCTTATTGATCCTCGGTCTCGCCGCCTTACTCAGGCCATTTACCGTGCATTCTGATATTCTGCGCCGCGAATTACCGCTAATGTTGCTGGTCAGCGTGCTGGCGGGACTGGTGCTCTACGATGGACAACTGACCCGTCTCGACGGGCTATTTTTACTGGCGTTAGCGCTTCTGTGGCTGCTGTTCACCATCAAAATCGCTCGCCTGGCGGAGCGCCAGGGAAGCGATAGCCTGACCCGCGAACAGCTGGCGGAGCTGCCACGCGAAGGGTCGCTGCCGGTCGCCCTGCTCTGGTTAGGGGTAGCGATGATCGTCATGCCGATGGCGACCCGCATGGTGGTGGATAACAGTACAGTGCTGGCAAACTATTTCGCCATCAGCGAACTGACCGTCGGCCTGACGGTGGTGGCGATAGGCACCAGCCTGCCGGAGCTGGCCACCGCCATCGCCGGGGCGCGGAAAGGGGAAGATGATATTGCCATCGGCAATATCATCGGCGCCAATATCCTTAATATCGCACTGGTGCTGGGTTTACCGGCGCTGATCGCGCCGGGGAGCTTTGCGACCGAAGCCTTCACTCGCGATTATGGCGTGATGCTGCTGGTCAGCCTGATCTTCGCAGTGCTGTGCTGGCGCCGTCAGCAGCAGCCGGGACGACTGGTTGGCGCGCTGCTGGTCGGCGGCTTTGTGGTTTGGTTGGCGATGCTGTTTTGGACAGCACCGCTCTTCGTTGAATGATTCGGGATAACATCATGCCGCAAATAGATTTGCCCACGGATTTTGACTTTCAACAGGCAGGCCGTCAGGTGCTGGAAATTGAACGTGAAGGTCTGGCCCAGCTCGATCAATACATAAATGAAGACTTTACCCATGCCTGCGAAACGATTTTCCGCTGCGGCGGGAAAGTCGTGGTGATGGGGATGGGCAAATCCGGCCACATCGGCCGCAAAATGGCGGCAACCTTCGCCAGTACCGGCACCTCGGCATTTTTTGTCCACCCCGGCGAAGCGGCGCACGGTGATTTAGGTATGGTCACGCCGCAGGATGTGGTAATTGCGCTGTCGAACTCCGGCGAATCGAATGAAATCCTCGCGCTGATCCCGGTCCTCAAGCGCCAGCAGGTGAAGCTTATCTGTATCACCAGCCGGCCGGAGAGCA
Source organism: Klebsiella sp. EMBS2024 (assembly GCF_036233805.1). Classification (NCBI taxonomy): domain Bacteria; kingdom Pseudomonadati; phylum Pseudomonadota; class Gammaproteobacteria; order Enterobacterales; family Enterobacteriaceae; genus Klebsiella; species Klebsiella sp. EMBS2024. The sequence continues at coordinate 3,965,015 of NZ_JAZARW010000001.1, forward strand.
GCATGGCGCGCGCGGCGGATATCCATCTGTGCGTGAAAGTGCCGAAGGAGGCCTGCCCGTTAGGACTGGCGCCCACGTCGAGCACCACCGCCGCGCTGGTGATGGGTGATGCCCTCGCCGTCGCCCTGCTGGAAGCCCGCGGCTTTACCGCTGAGGATTTCGCCCTGTCGCATCCGGGCGGCGCACTCGGTCGTAAGCTGTTGCTGCGGGTCAATGATATTATGCATACCGGTGATGAAATCCCGCACATCGGCCTGCAGGCGACCCTGCGCGATGCGCTGCTGGAAATCACGCGTAAAAATTTAGGCATGACCGCTATCTGCGATGACGATATGAACATCATCGGTATTTTTACCGACGGTGACCTGCGCCGGGTCTTCGATACCGGCGTTGATATGCGCGATGCCAGCATTGCCGACGTCATGACCCGGGGAGGTATCCGCATCCGCCCCGGCACTCTGGCGGTGGATGCGTTAAACCTGATGCAATCCCGTCATATCACCTGCGTGCTGGTTGCCGATGGCGACCATCTGCTGGGTGTGGTACATATGCACGATCTGCTGCGCGCGGGCGTAGTGTAAGTAAGGAAAAAATAATGAATAATGCTGATGCTCAGTTAGCGACCTGCTACGGGCCGGTAAGCCAGGCGTTTGTCGATCGCGCGGCGAAGATCCGTCTACTGATCCTTGATGTCGACGGTGTATTATCCGACGGGCTTATCTATATGGGTAATCACGGCGAGGAGCTGAAAGCGTTTAACGTCCGCGATGGCTATGGTATCCGCTGCGCGCTGACCTCGGGTATTGAAGTGGCGATTATTACCGGGCGAAAAGCTAAACTGGTAGAAGATCGCTGTCAGACGCTGGGCATCACGCATTTGTACCAGGGGCAGTCGGACAAGCTGCTGGCGTTCCGCGATCTGACGGACAAACTGCACGTGCGGCCGGAAGAAGTCGCCTACATCGGCGACGATCTGATTGACTGGCCGGTGATGGCCGAAGTGGGCCTTAGCGTCGCCGTCGCCGATGCGCATCCGCTGCTGCTACCGCGGGCGAATTATGTCACGCGAATTAACGGCGGACGCGGCGCGGTACGCGAAGTCTGCGATTTGTTACTATTGGCGCAGGGCAAGTTGGATGAGGCCAAAGGGCAATCAATATGAGTAAAACCAGACGTTGGGTTATCATTTTACTGTCGCTGCTCGCGCTGATCCTTATCGGCCTGAATCTGGCGAATACGGACGACACGGCCCAGCCGGAGGTCAATCCTAACGACCCTACGTATAAAAGCGAACATACCGACACCGTGGTATACAGTCCGGAAGGCGCCCTGAGCTATCGGCTGATTGCCGAGCACGTGGAATATTTTTCCGATCAGGAGGTCTCCTGGTTTACCAAACCGGTGATGACCACCTTTGATACTAACAAGGTGCCTACCTGGTCGGTCAGAGCAGACAAAGCGAAGCTGACGAATGACCGGATGCTCTATCTTTACGGGCACGTTGAGGTGAATGCGCTCGCGCCAGATTCTCAACTGCGCAAAATTACGACGGATAACGCCCAGATAAATCTGGTAACGCAGGACGTTACCTCCGATGACATGGTGACGTTATACGGCACCACATTTAATTCCAGCGGCCTGAAAATGCGTGGAAACCTTCGCAGCAAAAATGCCGAGCTGATTGAAAAGGTGAGAACCTCTTATGAAATTCAGAACAAACAAACTCAGCCTTAAGATTGCGCTCGCCGGCGCGTTACTGGCCGCCAGCCTGCCGGCCCTCGCCAAGACGGGCGATACCGATCAGCCGATCCATATCGAATCCGATCAGCAGTCGCTGGACATGCAGGGCAATGTCGTCACCTTCACCGGTAACGTGGTCGTGACCCAGGGGACGATCAAGATTAACGCTGATAAAGTGGTGGTCACCCGTCCGGGCAACGAGAAAGGCAAAGAGGTGATCGAAGGTTTCGGTAACCCGGCTACTTTCTATCAGATGCAGGATAACGGCAAGCCGGTAAAAGGCCGGGCGTCGAAAATGCGCTACGAGCTGCAGAACGATTACGTCGTGCTGACGGGCAACGCTTATCTGGAACAGCTCGACAGCAACATCAAGGGCGACAAGATCACCTATCTGGTGAAAGAGCAAAAAATGCAGGCCTTCAGCGATAAAGGTCGACGCGTCACCACCGTTCTGGTGCCGTCCGAGCTGCAGGATAAAAGCGGCAACCAGCAAAAGAAGAGTAACTAATCCGTTATGGCAACCTTAACTGCGAAGAATCTCGCTAAAGCGTATAAAGGCCGCCGCGTGGTGGAAGATGTCAGTCTCACCGTTAACTCGGGCGAGATTGTCGGCTTGCTCGGCCCGAACGGCGCCGGTAAAACGACCACCTTCTACATGGTGGTCGGGATTGTGCCCCGCGACGCAGGCAATATCATCATCGATGACGAAGACATCAGCCTGCTGCCGCTGCACGCGCGCGCGCGACGGGGCATCGGCTACCTGCCGCAGGAAGCGTCGATTTTCCGTCGCCTCAGCGTCTATGACAACCTGATGGCGGTCCTGCAGATCCGTGACGATCTAACCAGCGAGCAACGGGAAGATCGCGCTAAAGAGCTGATGGAAGAGTTTCATATTGAGCACCTGCGCGACAGCCTCGGTCAGGCGCTCTCCGGTGGTGAACGCCGCCGCGTCGAAATCGCCCGCGCGCTGGCGGCGAATCCGAAATTTATTCTTCTGGATGAACCCTTTGCCGGCGTGGATCCGATCTCCGTTATCGATATTAAACGCATCATTGAGCACCTGCGCGACAGCGGTCTCGGCGTTCTGATTACCGACCATAACGTCCGTGAGACCCTCGCGGTCTGCGAACGCGCGTATATTGTCAGTCAGGGACACCTTATCGCTCATGGTACACCGCAGCAGATCCTCGAAGATGAGCAGGTTAAGCGCGTGTATCTTGGGGAAGACTTCAGACTCTGATAGGGTAGAGGTTACAGACGTTTTAGCCGGAGATATTTACCCTGAACATGAAGCAAGGTTTGCAATTAAGGCTTAGCCAACAGCTTGCCATGACGCCGCAGCTGCAGCAGGCGATTCGTTTGCTGCAGTTGTCCACGTTAGAACTCCAGCAAGAGCTCCAGCAAGCGCTGGAAAGTAACCCGTTGCTTGAGCAAACCGATCTTCACGACGAGGTAGAGGCAAAAGAGGTGGAGGACCGCGAGTCCCTCGATACCGTCGATGCGCTTGAGCAAAAAGAGATGCCCGACGAACTGCCTCTCGATGCCAGCTGGGATGAAATCTATACCGCTGGCACGCCGTCGGGTAACGGCGTCGACTATCAGGACGACGAGCTTCCCGTCTATCAAGGCGAGACCACCCAGACGCTGCAGGACTATCTGATGTGGCAGGTTGAGCTGACGCCTTTCACCGACACCGACCGCGCTATTGCCACCTCTATCGTCGACGCCGTCGACGATACGGGCTACCTCACGATTCAGATTGAAGATATTGTCGACAGCATCGGCGATGACGAGATCGGCCTGGAGGAGGTGGAAGCGGTCCTCAAGCGAATCCAGCGTTTTGATCCGGTTGGCGTCGCAGCGAAAGATCTGCGCGACTGCCTGCTGATCCAGCTGTCGCAATTTGCTAAAGAGACGCCGTGGCTGGAAGAGGCCCGGCTGATTATCAGCGACCATCTTGATCTGCTGGCCAACCATGATTTCCGCACTCTAATGCGAGTCACCCGCCTGAAAGAAGAGGTGCTTAAAGAGGCGGTCAACCTGATCCAGTCCCTGGATCCTCGCCCTGGCCAGTCCATTCAGACCAGCGAACCGGAATATGTCATCCCGGATGTGCTGGTGCGCAAGGTGAGCGGCCGCTGGACCGTCGAGCTCAACGCCGACAGCATTCCACGGTTGAAAATAAATCAGCAGTATGCGGCAATGGGCAACAGCGCCCGCAATGACGCCGACGGCCAGTTCATTCGCAGCAATCTGCAGGAAGCCCGCTGGCTGATTAAAAGTCTGGAAAGCCGCAACGATACCCTGCTGCGCGTCAGCCGCTGCATCGTAGAGCAGCAGCAGGCTTTTTTCGAACAGGGTGAAGAGTATATGAAGCCGATGGTGCTGGCCGATATCGCCCAGGCCGTCGAGATGCATGAATCGACGATTTCCCGTGTCACCACGCAAAAATATCTGCACAGTCCGCGCGGTATTTTTGAACTGAAGTATTTCTTCTCCAGCCATGTGAATACCGAAGGCGGAGGCGAAGCCTCGTCGACGGCGATTCGCGCGCTGGTGAAGAAGCTCATCGCCGCGGAAAACCCCGCGAAGCCGTTGAGCGACAGTAAGCTCACCTCCATGCTGTCCGAGCAGGGTATTATGGTGGCGCGCCGCACTGTCGCGAAGTACAGAGAGTCTTTATCCATCCCGCCGTCAAACCAGCGTAAACAACTGGTCTGACATAACCGATAAGGAAGACACTATGCAGCTCAACATTACAGGACACAACGTCGAAATTACGCCTGCGATGCGCGAATTCGTTACGGCGAAGTTCAGCAAGCTGGAGCAATTTTTCGACCGGATCAATCAGGTCTATATTGTGTTAAAAGTAGAGAAAGTGACGCAAATTGCGGACGCGAATCTGCATGTCAACGGTGGCGAAATCCATGCCAGTGCGGAAGGGCAGGATATGTATGCGGCTGTCGATGGTCTTATCGACAAGCTGGCAAGACAGTTAACGAAGCACAAAGATAAACTAAAACAACACTAATTGTCCGGGCCCCCTTGCGCCCGCCGCTGGATATCATCGGCGACGGGCGCGGGGGCGCTCAGGTGAAATTATGATGAACAACGATTCGGCTCTACAACTGAGCAACGTCCTGAACCAGGAATGTACCCGTAGCCAGGTGCACTGCCAGAGCAAGAAGCGTGCTCTGGAAATCATCAGCGAACTGGCCGCCAAACAGTTAAGTTTGCCGCCGCAGGTGGTGTTCGAAGCGATCCTCACCCGCGAAAAAATGGGCAGTACCGGGATCGGCAATGGTATCGCCATTCCCCACGGAAAACTGGAAGAGGATACGCTGCGTGCTGTCGGCGTTTTTGTCCAGCTGGAAACCCCCATCGCCTTCGACGCGATCGACAATCAACCTGTCGACCTGCTGTTCGCGCTGCTGGTGCCGGCCGACCAGACAAAAACTCACCTGCATACGCTCTCCCTGGTGGCCAAACGGCTGGCGGACAAAGCGATTTGTCGTCGCCTGCGCGCGGCGCAGAGCGATGAAGAGTTGTATGAGATCATCACCGAAGCAGGAAGCAGCGATGACGCATAACGGCAGTCGCACCTTATCCTTTATCGTACTGAGGAGAAACGGTACATGGTACTGATGATCGTCAGCGGCCGCTCGGGCTCGGGGAAATCCGTCGCTCTGCGAGCGCTGGAAGATATGGGCTTTTACTGCGTGGATAACCTGCCGGTCGTGCTGCTGCCCGACCTGGCGCGGTCGCTGGCTGACCGTAATATCTCCGCGGCCGTCAGCATCGACGTGCGTAACATGCCGGAATCCCCGGAGATATTCGAGCAGGCGATGCAGAATCTGCCGGAATGTTTTTCTCCGCAGCTGCTGTTCCTTGATGCCGACCGCAATACCCTGATCCGCCGGTACAGCGACACCCGTCGTCTGCACCCGCTGTCNAGCAAGAATCTGTCGCTGGAAAGCGCCATCGACGAAGAGAGCGATCTGCTGGAGCCCCTGCGCTCCCGCGCCGATCTGATCGTCGATACGTCGGAAATGTCGGTGCATGAGCTGGCCGAGATGCTGCGTACCCGACTGCTGGGTAAACGCGAGCGTGAACTGACGATGGTCTTCGAATCCTTCGGCTTCAAGCACGGTATTCCGATCGATGCCGATTACGTCTTTGACGTGCGCTTTCTGCCCAACCCGCACTGGGATCCGAAACTGCGTCCAATGACCGGTCTGGATAAACCAGTGGCCGCCTTCCTCGATCGGCACACTGAAGTGCACAACTTTATTTATCAGACCCGAAGCTATCTTGAGCTATGGTTACCGATGCTGGAGACCAACAATCGCAGCTATCTGACGGTGGCCATTGGCTGTACCGGCGGTAAACATCGTTCGGTTTATATTGCTGAACAACTGGCTGACTACTTCCGCTCGCGCGGCAAGAACGTGCAGTCTCGTCATCGGACGCTGGAAAAACGTAAATCATGACCGTAAAGCAGACCGTTGAAATCACCAATAAGCTGGGCATGCACGCCCGCCCGGCGATGAAGCTGTTCGAACTGATGCAGAATTTCGATGCCGAAGTACTGCTGCGCAACGATGAAGGCACGGAGGCGGAAGCCAACAGCGTGATTGCCCTGCTGATGCTGGACTCGGCGAAAGGGCGACAGATAGAGGTGGAGGCCAGCGGTCCGCAGGAAGTTGAAGCCCTCGCCGCGGTGATTGCCCTGTTTAACGCTGGCTTTGACGAAGACTAAACGTGACGCTTCCCGGCGGCGGACGACTGGCGATTGTACCAGCCCCGGCGCCGGAGTAACCCGCTAATAGAGCTTATGCTCGCGCATGAACCCTTCCCCGCCCAGCTGTCGCATCTGGCGTAAGATCCAGGCCTGACGACTGCGCACATAGCCTGACGGCGCGTCAGCGCGATAGCGGATCGGGTTCGGCAGCACCGCGGCCAGCAGAGCCGCTTCCCCCGGCGTCAGCTGACTGGCGGGTTTATGAAAATAGCGCTGGGCGGCCGCTTCCACACCAAATATCCCATCGCCGAACTCGGCAATATTCAGGTAGACGGTCAGGATCCGCTTTTTACTCCACACGGTTTCGATCCCGACAGTCAGCCCGGCTTCCAGCCCCTTACGCAGCCAGCTGCGGCCATCCCATAAAAACAGGTTTTTCGCCGTCTGCTGCGACAGCGTTGACGCGCCGCGGATGCGGGTCTCGTGACGTTCATTGTGCGCCAGCGCTTTCTCAATCGCCGACACGTCGAACCCCCAGTGTTCCGGGAACTTCTGATCTTCGGCGGCAATCACCGCCAGCCCCATCCATGGGGAGATCTTATCCATGGCAACCCAGTCGGAATGCGCCAGATAATGGAAATCGCCGGACAGCCAGGCGCTCACCTGCCGCTCAAGCATCACCGCCGAAAACGGCACCGGCAGCACGCTAAACAGCGCGATCCCCCCGCCCCAGAAAACGGCGGCGATCAGCAGCAGACGCAATGCCAGACGTTTTAATAGCGCAAGGGGCGCAACGCGGAGCCTCATGCGCTCAGCGCCAGCACGCGGGCCACCAGCTTCTCAATTCCGGTGGCGGCTTGCGCAATGTCCTCCGCCAGCATATACGCCGGAGTGGTGACCACTTTGTTGTCTTCATCCACCACGATGTCGTCGACCGGGCAAGGCACGTGCTCTGCCCCCATCTCTTCCACCACATCGGCGGTATCAAGATCGGTCCCAATGGTCATCCGCAGCGGAAACGCAAAGATCTTCGGCAGCATCGCCNGGGCAATGCACATAAAGCCCAGCGGCTTGCCGGCCTGATGCATCGCCAGCGCCAGGGCCCGCAGATCGGGATCCACCTGGCATTCGCTGCCCTCGGCGGCGAAGCTGCTTAGATTTTTCGCCGCGCCGAAGCCGCCAGGGACGATCAGCGCGTCCAGCGTCTCCGCACGCGCCTGCGCCAGCGGCAGGATGTCGCCGCGGGCGATACGCGCTGCTTCCACCAGCACATTGCGCTGCTCTGGCATCGCCTCCCCGGTTAGATGGTTGATGACATCGCGCTGCGGTTTATCGGGCGCAAAGCACACTGCCTGCGCGCCGTTGCGCGCGATCGCCAGCAGGGTAATCACCGCCTCATGGATTTCACTGCCGTCGTACACGCCGCAGCCGCCCAGTACCACACCAATTTTTTTCATCGCTTTCGCTCCTCCATGCAACTCGCTGAAACCAGTCAAAAATGTCGATTAACTCGCTATGCTTCACATATTTTACTGATTCATGTAACAAATTAGTTAAGCTTTGCTATCTTAATGAGCGAGCAATCCACTTCTTCGGTTGCGCCACGTAACAACATCACTCAAACAACACTGGCTCAACCACCAGTTCCCTGGTGTTGGCGCAGTATTCGCGCACCCCGGTCTGTCCGGGGTCATTTTTTGCTGGCTTTCGCCACCCACGCCTTCAGTACCGCTACATCGTTTTGCCACTCGGATTTCATCTCTTCAACCCATTCAGCGACATTATCAGACCAGGCAGGCAGATCCGGAGTCTGGATCTGCTGGCCCAGCTGCTGGATGTGGCGCAGTCCGATAGAACCGGCCGCCCCTTTGATCTTATGCCCCTCTTCGACAATCCCTTTTTGGTCGCGGGCGGTCAGATTAGACTCCAGAACGGACATGTAGCCCGGCATCATCTTCTCAAACACCGCGAGGCCATCGTTGATAAGCTTCGGTCCCACCAGCTCGATATATTGCTCCAGCATATCGGTATCCAGCACCGCGTCGGCTTTATGCAGATCGGCCGCCGGCGCTTCCTGCGCTTCCTCATCCGGTGCATCCCAGAATTTCTTGATCATGGCCGTTAGCGCTGGCACCGATAGCGGCTTACTCAATACATCGTCCATCCCGGCGTCGAGATACTCTTTCTTATTCTTCAGCACGTTGGCGGTGAGGGCGACCAGCGGCGGTAGCTCGTCAGCGGCAAAGCGCTGTTTCAGTTCCCGGGAAATATCCAGTCCGGTCATGTCCGGTAACTGAATATCCAACAGCACAAGGTCATATTCGCCTGGCTCAAACATCTCCAGCGCGGCTTTCCCGGTCATCGCCACATCAACGCTGTTACCCAGTTTTTCCAGCACTGAACGGGCCACAATAACGTTGAGCTCAATGTCCTCAACCAGCAGCACGTTGAGCGCCGGTAATGGCATGTCGTCTTCCGCCAGCGTATCTTCCACTTCTTCCGCAATGGCAGGCGCATGGACGGTAAGCGTAAAGGTCGCCCCTTTACCCGGCTGGCTGGTAACGCTGATATCACCGCCCATATTACGCGCCAGGCGACGCGAGACGGCGAGACCAATCCCGGTTCCGGTGGCCGGTTTGCCGCCGTGGCTGTCTTTGACCTGGTAATACATGGCGAAAATTTTGTCCTGTTCCGCTTCAGGAATACCAATTCCGGAGTCTTCCACTTCGAAATTCAGGATATCGCCTTCGTCATAGCGCACGCGGACGTTCACCCCTCCGCCCTGCGGGGTAAACTTCACGGCGTTACTGATAAGATTCCACAGGATCTGCCGCAGGCGGGTCCCATCCGTGATTACCTTATGCGGCAGCGGCAGGCTCGGCTCCAGCACAAAGCGCAGCCCCTTTTGCTGTGCCTGCAAGCCGGATAGGTTTTCAAGGTCGGCAAGGAAGCTGGTGAAGTCCACCGGCTGGTTATCGAGCTGCACCTTGCGGCGCTCCATTTTGTCCATGTCGATAATATCATTGAAGATATTCCCCAGCGTCACCGCCGAGACATGGATAGTTTTCAGGTATTTTTCCTGTTCGCTGGTCAGTTCGGTATCCAGCAAAATTCGGCTCAGCCCGACGATCCCGTTTAGCGGGGTACGCAGCTCATGACTGATGGTGGAAATAAAGGTGGTTTTATCCCGGCTGGCGCGCTCAAGAGCGTCCTGATAGCGTTTACGTTCGGTGATATCGCGGCCGAAGCCCATCAGGCCGCGACGCTTACCAACGCGATCGTAGTAGGGGACCTTGCGGATTTCAAAGCACGCTTTGCGGCCATCGGGATAGTCCAGCCACTGCTCATAGGTCAGCGATACATTATGGCGGAACACCTTCTCGTCGGTCTCCAGTACCTTTTCCGCCGCCTCTTCGCTATAGACGTCCTGCGGTTTGAGGTGGATCAGCTGTTTCTCGCTTTTGCCGGTCAGCAGCTCCATCGCCCGGTTACAGCCTGAAAACTCCTTATCCTCATTGCGATAGAAGACCAGGTCCGGGGAAGCATCAAGGAAAGAGCGCAGAAAGGAGGATTGCTGTTCGAGCTGGATCTGCGTCTCTTCACGCTCTTTCATCTCAATCTTCAACTGCTCGAGGGTGGTTTCGCGCTCGGCTTCCGCTTTTTCACGTTCGCCAATCTCCTGATTCAACTGCGCGATGTTATCTTTCAGTTGGACGTTCAGCTTTAGATCGCGCTCACGCATCTCCTCCAGCTTGTCCACCAGCCGCGAAAGACGCTGCCGGGACTCTTCGAGCTGCTCCACCACCACCGAGAGAAAGTAGACCGCCCAAGGCGTGATCAGCAGGCCAAAGAAGATAGAGCGGATAACGTCGATACTTTCAACCTGGCCATGCAGCACCATGGTAACCGCCATCTGTACCACGATGGCCAGCACCACCAGCGCAAGAGCCAACAGCATCGAAAAGCGGACCAGACCCAGCTTCATCATCAGGTCGACATAATACTGCGCCAGCATACGAATTTGCTTCATAGGGGATTCCTTCACGACAACTCCGCACAATAATACTCAATTCTGAGCAATGCGCTGTAAGTTGTGCAAAAAATGCGGGCAGGAGTCGATACGGCGGCCGGCCGCTGAGGCGAACCAGCCGCAAAAGAGGGGGATCAGAAGAGGGATTAACGCTTGCTTAACGCCTCCCAGAGTCCTTTCAGGTAGGTTACGCCGAGGGCGCGGTCGAACAGGCCATAGCCCGGCCGTCCGGTCTCTCCCCAGATAAAGCGACCATGATCCGGGCGAATATAGCCGTCGAATCCGTTGTCATACAGCGCTTGCATCACTTTGTACATATCGAGGGAGCCGTATTCTGACGGATGGGCGCACTCGTAAAAGTCTTTATCCTGTATCAGCTTTATATTGCGGACGTGGGCAAAATGAATTCGCTTACGCCGCGTAAATTCGGCCAGGATGGCGTACACGTCATTATCAGGATCTTCGGCAATCGAGCCGGTGCAGAGCGTAATGCCGTTGGCGGGTGAATCGACGGCCCGGCAGATCCAGTCCAGATCGTCGCGGTTTTTGACCACCCGCGGCAGGCCAAAAATGGAGTACGGCGGGTCGTCCGGGTGGATCGCCATTTTCACCCCAACCTCTTCGCAAACCGGGATCACCGCCTGCAGAAAATAAACCAGGTTCTCCCGCAGTTTCTGATCATCCACCGCGCTATATTTGGCAAACAGGGTCTGCACCTCCGCCAGCCGTTCCGGCTCCCAGCCCGGCAAGGCGAAGCCGTTTGAATTCTCAAGCACCTCCTTCACCACGTCTTCCAGCCGCTTATCGATATCTTTCTTCTCAAACGCCATCGTCAGCGAGCCATCCGGCAGGACGTAGTTCATATCCGTCTTCATCCAGTCGAAAACCGGCATGAAGTTATAGCAGATGACTTTAACGCCAAAGCGGGCAAGGTTGCGGATGGTCTGCTGGTAGTTGGCAATATAGCGGTCACGGGTAGGTAGGCCGATTTTGATGTCGTCATGGATGTTGACGCTCTCGATCACCTCCATTTTCAGGCCTGCGGCATGGGCCTGATCGACCAGACGCTCAATTTTATCCACCGGCCATACTTCGCCCACCGCGACGTCGTAGAGCGCGCCGACCACCCCCTCAACGCCAGGCACCTGGCGAATATGTTCTAATGAAATCTTGTCTTCCTCTGGTCCAAACCAGCGCATTGTCATCTGCATTGTCTTCACCTGCTCAACTTAGTTTAATTTACCCTACTACCATACCAGCAATCATAGATGAATGAGCGTTGGCTGTCGTGATAGCGATCACATTCCTGCCGACCGGCTCGCCAGCGGTGAATGCGTCGGTGCATTCATAATTTTTTTCAATTTATTTCAATAGATTAATCATGCCATGGCTTTTTCTGCCGAGCTTTCTCAAATGTGATCCAGGCCTGATTATGATCTTTTGCATACTTGTATGGTAATAAAAGTAGCGTAATTTGTTCAGAAAAAAGACAATGGAAGGAATCAAAATGAGAAGCGTCGTCGTCAAAGAGCCAGGCCAACTGAACATTGAATCACGTCCGGTTCCAGTTCCGGGCGCCCATGAAGTACGGGTGAAAATTGCTTTTGCCGGGATCTGTGGTTCCGATGTACACATCTATCACGGCCACAACCCTTTCGCGAAATATCCCCGCGTCATCGGCCATGAATTCTATGGCATCATCGACGCCGTCGGCGAGCAGGTATCTCCGGCACGCATCGGCGAGCGTGTCGCGGTGGACCCCGTTGTCAGCTGCGGCCATTGTTATCCTTGCTCGGTAGGAAGGCCGAATGTCTGTACGCAGCTCCAGGTCATAGGAGTTCACCGCGACGGGGGATTTAGCGACTATGCCTGCGTGCCGGCGAAAAATGCCTGGCGCATCCCCGAGGCTATCAGCGACCGTCAGGCAACGATGGTTGAGCCTTTTACCATCGCGGCAAATATTACCGCCCAGCTGCAGCCCACGGCGCAAGATATTGCCCTAGTTTACGGCGCTGGCCCGATGGGGCTGACAATCATTCAGGCGCTAAAGGGGGTATATGGCGTTAAGCAGGTGATCGTCGTGGATCGCATTGCCGAACGTCTGCAGATGGCCCGGGAAAACGGCGCCGATCTGACGCTCGATAACACTGACCAGCCGCTCGCGGAACAGCTGGCGCAGCGGCAGCTTGCCCCCACGCTGGTCATTGATGCCGCCTGCCACCCGGCGATCCTGCAGGAAGCCATTCTCCTCGCNTCCCCCGCCGCCCGCATCGGTATACTCGGTTTCTCCGGCGAGGCCTCAACCCTCACTCAGCAAAGCATCACCAGTAAAGAAATTTCTATTTTCTCCTCCCGGCTGAACAGCGGGCGTTTTCCGCTGGTCATCGACTGGATGGAGAAAGGCCTTATTCGTCCGGAGGCGTTAATCACCCATTGTATGCCGCTGGAGCAGGTGAAAGAGGCCATGGAGATTTTTGCTAACGACCGTAAGACCTGCTGCAAAGTGCTGCTGCAGCTGGGTTAAACCGGCATCGTATAGAATAACGGCCGACGGATATCTGCGTATCCGCCGCGCCTGATATAAATAATATAATGAGCATGGTGTTATCATGGGAAAAAATATCCGCTGGATTATCGTCCTGTTATTATTTTTAGTATATATGATAAATTATCTGGACCGGGTGGCATTATCCATTACGGTCCCGATGATTGAAAAGGACCTTGCACTTAACGCTGAACAATTCGGCATTATTTTCGGCAGCTTTTTCTTCGGCTACGCGGTATTTAATTTTATTGGCGGTTTGGCCGTGGATAAGTTTGGCGCAACGCTGGTAATGGGCCTGGCGGTCGGTCTGTGGTCGCTGTTTTGCGGCTTAACCGCGGTAGCCACCGGCTTTTATTCCATGCTGGTGCTGCGGGTGCTTTTCGGGATGGCGGAAGGCCCGATCTGCGCATCGGCGAACAAGATGATCAACGGCTGGTTTCCTAAAAAGCAAGCGGCTACCGCCGTCGGCTTTCTCAGCGCAGGCTCTCCGCTGGGCGGCGCGGTCGCCGGCCCCATCGTCGGTTACCTGGCCCTGGCATTCGGCTGGCGCCCGGCTTTTATGATTATTTTCGCTATCNGTATTGTATGGATGATAGCGTGGTTTTTCATTGCCGCTAATTCGCCCGAAAAGCACAAAAAAGTCAGCCAGGAAGAACTTAAGCTGATTAATAAAATGAAAGAAGAAGAAGTCGCGCTGGAAACAATAGAAAATCAAACAGCTCACTCGCTGGGTTATTATTTGAAACAGCCAATTATTCTGGTAACGGCCTTTGCCTTCTTCTGCTACAACTATATTCTGTTTTTCTTTCTCAGCTGGTTCCCGTCCTATCTGGTACAACAGCACCATCTGGATATTAAACAGATGAGCCTTACCACTATGATCCCATGGATAGTCGGCTTTGTCGGTCTGGCGCTTGGGGGCTATATTTCCGATAAAATTTTTAAACTCACCGGGCGCCTGCTGCTGTCGCGCAAAATTGTGCTGGTGGTATGCCTGCTGATGGCCGCTATCTGCGTGGGACTGGCGGGTACCGTCAGCAGCGTCGTGCCTGCCGTTCTGCTGATGTCGGTCTCCATCTTTTTCCTCTATGTAACCGGGGCGATCTACTGGGCGATTATCCAGGACGTGGTGCATAAATCCCGCGTCGGCGGCGCCAGCGGCTTTATCCATCTTATCGGCAGCGTCTCCGGCATCGTGGGGCCGATTGTTACCGGCTATATCGTGCAGTCTACTGGTAAATTTGACAGCGCTTTCGTTCTCGCCGGCACTATCGCCGCGCTTGGCGCCCTGCTGGTGCTGTTCGTGATCAAAACTCCGCGTGTGACGATGAAAGCCAGCCAGGCATAAATGGCTGGAGCGCGATGTCCGGCATTGTTCCGGACATCACGCTCGTACTTCTCACTCAGCCTGGGGAGCAACCCAGCTACGGCCCAGCGCCGAGCCCTGAGCGCCCTGCTGATTCAGATAACGATCCAGTTCAACCATGCCGGCCCAGCGATTTTCACACCACAGCGGCGCCAACAGCGTGGGCCGACGGGCGCTGGCGGAAATACGGTGGTAGATCACCTCCGGCGGCGTATGGCGGATCATCTCTCCAGCGGTGACGGTATACGCCTCCAGCTCAATGCCATCGAGACGCCCGGCCTGCCACGCTTTGGCCATAATGCTGCCTTTCACAATATGCAGTGGATGCAATTTGATCCCATCCACGCCGGTCGCCACTACCTGCTCCAGCGTCTGCAGACAATGCCCCTGGCTCTCTCCGGGCAGACCGACGATCAGATGCGCACAGACTTTCAGCCCCCGCTCTCGCGCCAGGCGCGCGGTACGCTGATAACAGGCGAAATCGTGTCCACGGTTAATGCGATGCAGGGTCTTATCATGAGCAGTTTGCAGCCCCAGCTCCAGCCATACCTCATACCCTTGCTGATGGTATTCACTCAGCAGGTCAAGGACCGCCTGCGGAACGCAGTCCGGGCGGGTGCCGACGCACAGGCCAACGATATTTGCGGCACTGACGGCCTGACGATACATTGAACGGAGCACCTGCACTTCAGCGAAGGTGCTGGTGTAGGCCTGAAAATAGGCCAGATAGCGCTTCGCCCGGTTGACGAGCTGCGCCTGATGAGCGAGCTGTTCGGCGATAGAGCGATGCTGCTGCGCCTCATCGGCAAACGATGCCACGTTACAGAAAGTGCAACCGCCGCGGCCCAGCGTGCCGTCGCGGTTTGGGCAGCTAAAACCGCCGTGCAGCGTTAGCTTATGGACCTTTTCGCCATAGCGACGCATAAGATCCCCACCAAACATATTGACTAATTTCTGTAACTGCATAATCTGATAGACCGCCCTCAACAAAGGGGGCCAAGCCTGCCACTTTTCGTCACCGACGGCGATGACCTGGATCAATCGTCAGCGCGGCGACCAACCCTATTGCATAAACAATCAAGATTACTGCAATTTCATTCAACCACCAGGTGATGAGTTTTCCTTATATTTTATCTTCGCATTGCCCTAATCTGCTTTCTGGTAAAAAACGGTATTAATGTCCAGTATTTAAAAATATTGCAGTCAAATATGCTAATAATGAAATATATTTCAGCGCATATTGGTAATGCAAAGCCGCGTGCACAGTGAGACAGATCACACTAGCCGCACCACCAGCAGGCGTATTCAAAGCATAAAAATTGCCATTATTTTCTTTAATAACAATTAGTTAACTTGTGTATAGCACATTTTTGTATTAATAAGATTGCCATTTGACGTAAGTGTGGATTCCCGATAAGTTGGGAATCCGCTGGAAGCTTTCTGGATGAGCACTCTGCTCATCATATTTATGCAGTAATTGAGATTCCCTCTTAACAGCAAGTCCTCAAACTTGTGTACCGATGCGAAAAGGATTTAAAGAGGGCGAATGCGAGGTGTAAACCCCGTCGCCATGCTCTTTCTGTGCCTGTGCGCAATCGGTATCGGAGGGTGTCCGTAGAGCCTGGGGAGGTTCACTGATATGTTGTACGACAAATCCCTTGAGAGGGATAACTGTGGTTTCGGCCTGATCGCCCACATAGAAGGCGAACCTAGCCACAAGGTAGTGCGAACCGCAATACACGCACTGGCCCGCATGCAGCACCGTGGCGCAATCCTTGCCGATGGTAAAACCGGCGACGGTTGCGGTCTGCTGCTGCAAAAACCCGATCGTTTCTTCCGCATCGTTGCCGAAGAGCGCGGCTGGCGTTTAGCCAAAAACTACGCCGTTGGGATGCTGTTCCTGAATAAAGATCCTGAGCTGGCTAAAGCGGCGCGCCGCATCGTTGAAGAAGAACTTCAGCTTGAGACCCTGTCGATTGTCGGCTGGCGCGATGTGCCGACCAACGAAGGCGTGCTCGGTGAAATCGCCCTCTCCTCGCTGCCCCGTATTGAGCAAATCTTTGTCAACGCCCCGGCTGGCTGGCGCCCGCGCGATATGGAGCGCCGTCTGTTTATTGCGCGTCGTCGCATTGAAAAACGCCTGCAGGAAGACAAGGATTTCTACGTTTGTAGCTTGTCCAATCTGGTCAACATCTATAAAGGTCTGTGTATGCCGGCGGATTTGCCGCGCTTCTACCTGGACCTCGCGGACCTGCGCCTGGAGTCGGCTATCTGCCTGTTCCACCAGCGCTTCTCCACCAACACCGTACCACGCTGGCCGTTGGCGCAGCCGTTCCGCTACCTGGCGCACAACGGTGAAATTAACACCATTACCGGCAACCGCCAGTGGGCCCGCGCCCGTACCTATAAGTTCCAGACCCCGCTGATCCCTGACCTGCACGACGCCGCGCCGTTCGTTAACGAAACCGGCTCCGACTCCAGTTCTATGGACAACATGCTGGAGCTGCTGCTGGCCGGCGGGATGGACATCGTGCGCGCCATGCGTCTGCTGGTGCCGCCAGCCTGGCAGAACAACCCGGATATGGATCCGGAGCTGCGTTCGTTCTTCGACTTTAACTCCATGCATATGGAGCCGTGGGACGGCCCGGCGGGCATCGTCATGTCAGATGGCCGCTACGCGGCCTGTAACCTCGACCGTAACGGTCTGCGCCCGGCGCGCTACGTCATTACCAAAGATAAGCTCATCACCTGCGCCTCCGAAGTCGGCATCTGGGATTACCAGCCTGACGAAGTGGTCGAGAAAGGCCGCGTGGGCCCGGGCGAGCTGATGGTTATCGATACCCGTGCCGGACGCATTCTGCACTCAGCGGAAACCGATGACGATCTGAAGAGCCGCCATCCGTATAAAGAGTGGATGGAGAAAAACGTTCGTCGCCTGGTGCCGTTCGAAGATCTGCCGGACGAAGAGGTTGGCAGCCGCCAGCTGGATGACGACACGCTCGCCAGCTACCAGAAACAGTTTAACTACAGCGCGGAAGAGCTGGACTCCGTCCTGCGCGTGCTCGGCGAAAATGGCCAGGAAGCAGTCGGTTCGATGGGCGATGACACGCCTTTCGCCGTGCTCTCCAGCCAGCCGCGCATTATCTACGATTACTTCCGTCAGCAGTTCGCCCAGGTGACTAACCCGCCGATCGACCCGCTGCGCGAAGCGCACGTCATGTCGCTGGCTACCAGCATCGGTCGCGAAATGAACGTCTTCTGCGAAGCGGAAGGCCAGGCGCATCGTCTGAGCTTCAAATCGCCGATCCTGCTGTACTCCGATTTTAAACAGCTGACGACGATGGAAGAAGAGCACTATCGCGCCGACGTCCTCGATATCACGTTCAACCCGGCAGAGGCCTCCCTCAGCGAGACGGTGAAAGCGCTGTGCGATAAAGCGGAGCAAATGGTGCGCGACGGCACCGTGCTGCTGGTGCTCTCTGACCGCAACATCGCCAAAGACCGTCTGCCGGTACCGGCGCCGATGGCCGTTGGCGCGATCCAGACCCGTCTGGTCGATAAAAGCCTGCGCTGCGATGCCAACATCATCGTTGAAACCGCCAGCGCCCGCGATCCGCACCACTTCGCCGTGCTGCTCGGCTTTGGGGCGACGGCTATCTATCCATACCTCGCCTACGAAACGCTGGCGAAGCTGGTCGACAGCAAAGCCATCGATAAACCGTACCGTGCGGTGATGCTGAACTATCGCAACGGTATCAATAAAGGTCTGTATAAGATCATGTCCAAGATGGGGATCTCGACCATCGCCTCCTACCGCTGCTCGAAGCTGTTCGAAGCGGTCGGTCTGCATCGCGATGTCTCCGAGCTCTGCTTCCAGGGCGTGGTCAGCCGCATCGGCGGCGCCAGCTTCGACGACTTCCAGCAGGATCTGCTGAATCTGTCGAAACGCGCCTGGCTGGCGCGTAAGCCACTGGCCCAGGGCGGTTTGCTGAAATATGTGCACGGCGGCGAATATCATGCCTACAACCCGGACGTGGTGCGCACCCTGCAGCAGGCCGTGCAGAGCGGCGAATACAGCGATTATCAACAATACGCGAAACTGGTTAACGAACGTCCAGCGGCCACGCTGCGCGACCTGCTGGCGCTCAACCCAGGCGAAGACGCCATCAGCATCGACGAAGTAGAGCCGGCGAAGGAGCTGTTTAAACGCTTCGATACCGCGGCGATGTCGATCGGCGCCCTGAGCCCGGAAGCGCACGAGTCGCTGGCGGAAGCGATGAACAGCATCGGCGGCTTCTCCAACTCCGGTGAAGGCGGTGAAGACCCGGCGCGCTACGGCACTAATAAAGTGTCGCGCATCAAGCAGGTCGCGTCCGGCCGCTTCGGCGTCACGCCAGCCTACCTGGTCAATGCCGACGTCATCCAGATCAAAGTCGCCCAGGGGGCGAAACCGGGTGAAGGTGGCCAGCTGCCGGGTGATAAAGTCACCCCGTACATCGCCAAACTGCGCTATTCGGTACCGGGCGTCACGCTGATTTCCCCGCCGCCGCACCACGATATCTACTCTATCGAGGATCTGGCGCAGCTGATTTTCGACCTCAAGCAGGTCAATCCGAAAGCGATGATTTCGGTCAAACTGGTTTCTGAGCCGGGCGTTGGCACCATCGCCACCGGCGTGGCCAAAGCCTATGCCGACCTGATCACCATCGCCGGCTACGACGGCGGCACCGGGGCGAGCCCGCTCTCTTCGGTGAAATATGCCGGCTGTCCGTGGGAGCTCGGCCTGGTGGAAACCCAGCAGGCGCTGGTCGCTAACGGTCTACGTCATAAGATCCGTCTGCAGGTGGATGGCGGCCTGAAAACCGGTCTCGATATCATCAAAGCGGCGATCCTCGGCGCGGAGAGCTTCGGTTTCGGTACCGGCCCGATGGTCGCGCTGGGCTGTAAATACCTGCGTATTTGCCACCTGAACAACTGCGCTACCGGCGTGGCGACCCAGGATGACAAACTGCGTAAGAATCACTATCACGGTCTGCCGTTCAAAGTGACCAACTACTTTGAATTTATCGCCCGTGAGACCCGCGAGCTGATGGCCCAGCTGGGCGTCAAGCGTCTGGTGGATCTGATTGGCCGCACCGATCTGCTCAAAGAGCTGGATGGGTTCACCGCCAAGCAGCAGAAACTGGATCTGGGTAAACTGCTGGAGACCGCAGAGCCGCATCCGGGCAAAGCGCTGTACTGCACCGAGAACAACCCACCGTTCGATAACGGCGTGCTCAACGCCCAGCTGCTGCAGCAGGCGAAACCGTACGTGGATGAAAAGCAGAGCAAGACGTTCTGGTTTGATATCCGTAACACCGACCGCTCCGTGGGGGCCTCGCTGTCCGGGTATATCGCCCAGACCCATGGCGACCAGGGACTGGCGGGCGACCCGATCGTCGCTCACTTTAGCGGCACCGCGGGCCAGAGCTTCGGCGTGTGGAACGCCGGCGGCGTGGAACTGCATCTGACTGGCGACGCCAACGACTACGTCGGGAAAGGCATGGCGGGCGGTCTGCTGGCCATTCGTCCGCCGGTGGGCTCTGCGTTCCGCAGCCATGAAGCCAGTATTATCGGCAACACCTGCCTGTACGGCGCGACCGGTGGTCGTCTGTACGCCGCAGGCCGCGCGGGCGAGCGTTTCGCCGTGCGTAACTCCGGCGCCATCACCGTGGTGGAAGGCATCGGCGACAACGGCTGCGAATATATGACCGGCGGCATCGTCTGCGTGCTCGGAAAAACCGGCGTCAACTTTGGCGCAGGGATGACCGGCGGCTTTGCCTATGTCCTGGATGAAGATGGCGACTTCCGCAAACGCGTGAACCCGGAGCTGGTGGAAGTGCTGGACGTTGATTCTCTGGCCATCCATGAAGAGCACCTGCGCGGTTTAATCACCGAGCACGTACAGCTTACCGGTTCGCAACGCGGCGAAGAGATCCTCGCCAACTGGCCGGCCTTCTCCGCGAAGTTTGCGCTGGTTAAACCAAAGTCCAGCGATGTTAAAGCACTGTTGGGTCACCGTAGTCGTTCCGCAGCTGAGCTGCGGGTGCAGGCGCAGTAAGGGGTTAAGATGAGTCAGAACGTTTATCAATTTATCGACCTGCAGCGCGTTGATCCGCCAAAGAAACCGCTGAAGATCCGTAAAATTGAGTTTGTGGAAATTTACGAGCCGTTTTCAGAAGGCCAGGCCAAGGCGCAGGCGGATCGCTGCCTCTCCTGTGGCAACCCGTACTGCGAATGGAAGTGCCCGGTGCATAACTACATCCCGAACTGGCTGAAGCTGGCCAACGAGGGGCGTATTTTTGAAGCGGCCGAGCTGTCGCATCAAACCAACACTCTGCCGGAAGTCTGCGGGCGCGTCTGCCCGCAGGACCGCCTGTGTGAAGGCTCCTGTACGCTGAACGATGAGTTCGGCGCGGTGACCATCGGCAACATCGAACGCTATATCAACGATAAGGCATTCGAGATGGGCTGGCGTCCGGATCTCTCCGACGTGAAGCCGACCGGTAAAACCGTCGCGATCATCGGCGCTGGCCCGGCGGGCCTCGCCTGCGCCGACGTGCTGACCCGTAACGGCGTCAAGGCGGTGGTATTTGACCGCCATCCGGAAATCGGCGGCCTGCTGACCTTCGGTATCCCAGCGTTCAAGCTGGAAAAAGAGGTGATGACCCGCCGCCGGGAGATCTTCACCGGCATGGGCATTGAGTTCAAACTCAATACCGAAGTGGGCCGCGACGTGCAGCTCGACGACCTGCTGAAGGAGTACGATGCGGTGTTCCTCGGCGTCGGGACCTATCAGTCGATGCGCGGTGGACTGGACAACGAAGACGCCCCGGGTGTTTACGACGCGCTGCCGTTCCTTATCGCTAACACTAAGCAGATCATGGGCTTTGGTGAAACCGCCGATGAGCCCTATGTCAGCATGGAAGGCAAACGCGTGGTGGTGCTCGGCGGTGGCGACACCGCGATGGACTGCGTACGCACCTCCGTCCGTCAGAATGCGGCGCACGTGATCTGCGCCTATCGCCGTGACGAAGAGAACATGCCCGGCTCAAAACGCGAAGTGAAAAACGCGCGCGAAGAAGGCGTTGAGTTCCAGTTTAACGTCCAGCCGCTGGGCGTGGAAGTGAATGCCAACGGTAAGGTTTGCGGCGTGAAGATGGCGCGCACCGAAATGGGCCAGCCGGATGCGAAGGGCCGCCGCCGCGCGGAGATCGTCCCCGGCTCTGAGCACGTGGTGCCGGCTGACGCCGTAGTCATGGCGTTTGGCTTCCGTCCGCACAGCATGGAGTGGCTGGCGAAGCACAGCGTCGAGCTGGACTCCCAGGGCCGTATTATCGCCCCGGAAGGCAGCGAAAACGCCTTCCAGACCAGCAACCCGAAAATCTTCGCCGGTGGCGATATCGTTCGCGGTTCCGATCTGGTGGTCACCGCGATTGCCGAAGGCCGTAAAGCGGCGGACGGGATCCTCAACTACCTTGAAGTCTGATTAGGTCCGGAGCCTCACGCATAAAAGCCCGATGGTTAACGTCATCGGGCTTTTTTATTGCTCATTCGCCGGGCAAACCGCCGCTTTCAGCGCCGTATTATACCAGCCGCAGATATGCTCCAGGCGGGTAATCGCCGAGCCGACGGTCACCGCCCACGCGCCGCAACGCATCGCCTCCGCCGCCTGGGCAGGCGTGTTATAGCGCCCTTCGGCAATCACTCTGCAGCCCGCCACGCTCAGGCATTGCACCAGCGCCAGATCCGGCTCATCCGGCGTCTCCTCTGCGGTATAGCCGGAGAGAGTCGTCCCGACAATCTCAGCCCCCAACTGCCAGCACTCGAGAGCATCGTCGAGAGATGAGCAATCGGCCATCGCCACTTTTCCCAGCTGATGAATTTCTGCTAATAGCGCCGACACTGACGCCGGACGCTGACGCTGGGTGCCGTCAATAGCAATAATATCCGCTCCGCCCTGCGCCAGCGCGTCGATATCTTCCAGCCATGGCGTAATACGCACCGGGCTATCGGGCAAATCGCGTTTGATCAACCCAATAACGGGCACTGTCACTAACGGACGAACGGCCTGCAGGTTGGCCAGGCCTTCGATGCGCAGCGCTACCGCTCCCGCCTGCTCAGCCGCCAGCGCCATTGCCGCGACGATAGCGGGATTATCCAGCGGACTGCCCGGCACCGGCTGGCAGGAGACTATTAATCCGCCATGATGACGGATACGCTGGTCCAGTTGTGCGAGTAAAGACATGTCTGCTCCCTAAAAACTACCTGTGGCGATGACGATACCAGCCATGGGACGCCTCGTTTGTGGCAGAGTTAACAAAGCGGACAGACAAAAAAACAGGCCCCGCAGGGCCTGTCAGAGAAGGGATTCACTTCACCACGCGCAGCGCCGGGCGACCACCGCGCGGCGGCGGCGTGTCGTCAGGATCGTCGTCGTGATTATCCGGCTTATCGCCATCGATCACCGACATCACCGTTTCGCTTTCACTCTCCGGCGCGACGTCATCATCGTTGAGGCTGCTGACGTCTTCGTCATAGGCCGCTTCCGGTTCGAACATCGTACCAGCGCCGTTCTCACGGGCGTAGATGGCGAGTACCGCAGCCAGCGGGACAGACACGTTGCGTGGTACCCCGCCAAAGCGCGCGTTGAAGCGCACTTCGTCGTTCGCCAGCTCGAGATTGCCTACCGCACGCGGGGCAATATTGAGAACGATTTGCCCATCGCGCGCGTACTCCATCGGCACGAGCACGCCCGGCAGCGTCACATCCACCACCAGGTGCGGCGTCAGCTGGTTATCCAGCAGCCAGTCATAAAACGCCCGTAACAGATACGGGCGACGCGGCGTCAGCTGTGATACATCCATTATTTAGCCCCGACCGAGGCGCATTTCACGCTCGGCTTCAGTTAAAGAAGCGAGGAAGGAATCACGCTCAAATACGCGAGTCATATAGCCTTTGAGCTCTTTCGCGCCAGCGCCAACCAGCTCCACACCAAGAACCGGCAGACGCCACAGCAGCGGCGCCAGGTAGCAGTCCACCAGGCTGAACTCATCGCTCAGGAAGTAAGGTTTCTGGGTGAAGACCGGCGCGATGGCCAGCAGTTCTTCACGCAGCTGCTTACGCGCAGCATCAGCTTGCGCTGCAGTACCGCTCTGAATGGTGTTCATCAGCGAATACCAGTCCTTCTCGATACGTTGCATATACAGGCGGCTTTCACCACGCGCCACCGGATAAACCGGCATTAACGGCGGGTGCGGGAAACGCTCATCCAGATACTCCATAATGATGCGGGATTCCCACAGAGTGAGCTCACGATCCACCAGCGTCGGTACGCTTTGATTCGGGTTGAGGTCAATCAGATCCTGAGGCGGGTTATCCTTCTCCACGTGCTCTATCTCAAAACTGACACCCTTCTCGGCCAGCACAATGCGGACCTGATGGCTATAGATGTCAGTAGGACCAGAAAACAGCGTCATTACCGAACGTTTGTTGGCAGCGACAGCCATGAAAACCTCCAGGTATATTCAGAATTTTGTACTGCTGCCGGCCACTCATGACCAGCCAGATGTAAAAACCCCATTAGCGCGATGTCACCTTCGTTCACGAATAAAACAAAAAATGAACAATCACCAGCATTTGGGCAGAAAATTGGATGATAGTTTACCAGATTTTGAAGACGTTGTGGTGAGGGGATTCTGGAAATGCTGAAAAAGTGGCGAGAACCGGCGCTATGCTTGTGGATAACAGCCGTTTTATCCATAAAAAAACCCGCCGAAGCGGGTTTTTTCGCAAATTGTTCTGCGTGAGCAGAAAACAATTAACGTTTGGAGAACTGCGGACGACGACGTGCTTTACGCAGACCGACTTTCTTACGTTCAACCTGACGAGCGTCACGAGTAACGAAGCCAGCTTTACGCAGTTCGGAACGCAGGGACTCGTCGTACTCCATCAGAGCGCGGGTGATACCGTGACGGATCGCACCAGCCTGACCAGAGATACCACCACCTTTAACAGTGATGTACAGATCCAGTTTCTCAACCATGTCGACCAGTTCCAGCGGCTGACGAACTACCATGCGGGCAGTTTCACGACCGAAGTACTGTTCCAGAGAACGCTGGTTGATAACGATTTTACCGTTGCCCGGTTTGATGAAAACGCGAGCTGCGGAACTTTTGCGGCGACCAGTGCCGTAGTATTGATTTTCAGCCATTGCCTATAATCCCGATTAGATGTCAAGAACTTGCGGTTGCTGTGCCGCGTGGTTGTGCTCGTTACCCGCGTAAACTTTCAGTTTACGGTACATAGCACGACCCAGCGGGCCTTTTGGCAGCATGCCTTTAACCGCGATTTCAATCACACGCTCAGGACGGCGGGCAATCATCTCTTCAAAGGTCGCTTCTTTGATACCACCGATGTGGCCGGTGTGGTGGTAGTACATTTTGTCTTCGCGCTTGTTGCCGGTAACAGCAACTTTTTCTGCGTTCAGAACGATGATGTAATCACCGGTATCAACGTGCGGAGTGTATTCCGCTTTGTGCTTACCGCGCAGGCGACGAGCCAGTTCAGTAGCCAGACGGCCCAGAGTTTTACCGGTCGCGTCAACAACATACCAGTCGCGTTTTACGGTTTCTGGTTTAGCTGTAAAAGTTTTCATTAAAAGCTTACCCAAATAATAAGTTACACGTTGGTGAACACCCAAACGTTTAGTCAGTTGAGGTTCACACGACATTGTCCAGCAAACCTACCCCTTCGAATAGCCTATGCCGGCGCATAGAAAGTTTCGGGAAAAAAACCTTCTCGTAACGTGGGGTCGCAAGATTATAGAGAAGTCGGGGTCAAAGATCGACCCCTTTATGAGATTTTTCAGGCCGCGCCCGGGGCGGCCTTGCGGCCCTGAATCCGCCTGAAAAAGTCCCCTGTCAGGGCATATGCGGACGTTTGAGGTACTCTTCGCTCTGCATCTCCTGCAGACGCGAGAGACAGCGCTGGAACTCAAACTTCAGCCGCTCGCCCTGGTAAATGTCGTACAGCGGCACTGCCGCGCTGACCACCAGCTTTACATGGCGCTCGTAGAACTCATCCACCAGAGCGATAAAGCGGCGGGCCTCGCTCTCCAGCTGCGCGGTCATCACCGGCACGTCGAACAGCATCACCGTATGGAACAGTCGGGAGAGCGCGATATAGTCATGCTGGCTGCGCGCATCCACGCATAGCGTGGCGAATGACGCCGCCAGCGTCTGGTTTTCTACGCCGAGGGTAGGCAGCTCGCGATGGTTAATCTCCAGCGTCGGCCCGGCAGCGCGCGGCGCGCCCGCCAGCGCGAGCCACAATTTATCCATCTGTTCGCGGGTGTCGTTATTCAGCGGCGACAGCCACAGGTGCGCCTGCGTCAGGGTACGCAGTCGATAATCGATGCCGGCATCGACGTTCATAATATCGCAATGCTGCTTGATGGCGTCGATCGCCGGCAGAAAACGGGCCCGCTGCAGGCCATTGCGATAGAGTTCATCCGGCGGAATATTGGAGGTCGCCACCAGGGTGATGCCGCGGGCGAACAGGGCTTTCATCAGCCCGCCCAACAGCATGGCGTCGGTAATATCGGAGACAAAAAACTCGTCGAAACAGAGCACGTCGGTTTCCGCTTTAAAGCGGTCGGCGACGATCTCCAGCGGGTCGCTATGTCCCTGCAGGGTGGTCAGCTCTTCGTGTACGCGCAGCATGAAACGATGGAAATGCAGGCGCTGTTTACGCTCGCCCGGCAGGCTCTGGTAAAACAGGTCCATCAGCCAGGTTTTGCCTCGCCCCACGCCGCCCCACATATACAGGCCGCGGACAGGTGCCGTCCCGGCAGCCGGCTCGCGCTTACCCAGCAGTTTGCCGAATTTCGCGCGCAAACCGCCGCCTGACGCGACCGGCGCGGGCTGCGTCTGCAGTTCCTGGTAAATGGTATCAAGGCGGCTCACCGCTTCTTGCTGGACGTCGTCGGGTTGATGGCTGCCCTCTTTCAGGGCTAAAAGGTAACGCGATGTTGGAGACAGGCTTTGCATGATCTAATTGTTATTCCTTGAAAACCGTAATGCCGAAGCTCACGATTGACGAAAAAAAGGCCGTTCTACACTACGCGATGATACGCCAGGATTCCACTTCTGTGGAATTAGCGGTTATAGTGGCACTATCGGGCGCAGGCGGAGAGCCTAAGAGCCACCCTACGGAACCACAATACAACGGGAGATGTTCATGACCTGGGAATACGCGCTAATTGGGTTAGTCGTCGGTATCATCATTGGTGCCGTCGCCATGCGTTTCGGCAACCGCAAACTGCGCCAACAGCAGGCGCTGCAGTACGAACTGGAAAAGAATAAAGCCGAGCTTGAAGAGTACCGTGAAGAGCTGGTGAGCCACTTTGCGCGTAGCGCCGAACTGCTGGATAACATGGCGCACGACTATCGTCAGCTATATCAGCATATGGCGAAAAGCTCTAACAACCTGCTGCCGGACTCGATGGCAGACGCCAACCCGTTCCGCAACCGTCTGGAAGAGTCTGAAGCCAGCAACGATCAGGCGCCGGTCCAGATGCCGCGCGACTACTCCGAGGGCGCATCCGGTTTACTGCGCGGAGGCGCAAAACGCGATTAAGCCTCGCTGCGATTAAAATATTCTCCGGGCGCGCCCGTCGCGCCCGCTCCTTCCCCCACTTCCCGGCTACAATTTAAACCAGTCCCCACGTTGTTACCTGTGCAAAAATTCAATAACATCAGGTTATTCAGGACATTTTTCCATACACCTCAGGTTACGAGAGCCAGCATCTAATGAAGAAACAGACTTTGCTGTTGAGTGCGTTAGCGTTAAGCATTGGGTTATCGTTGTCGGTCCTGCCTCCGGCAGCGGCATCCTTACCGACTCAGGTGCCCGGCCAGGGCGCGTTACCAAGCCTGGCGCCGATGCTGGAAAAGGTTCTGCCGGCGGTGGTTAGCGTACAGGTGGAAGGCACTGCCTCGCCGACGCTCAATATGCCGGAAGAGCTGAAAAAATATTTTGGCGATAACGCCCCGCAGGAGCAGGCGCAGCCGTTTGAAGGGCTCGGCTCCGGCGTTATCATCGACGCGGCGAAAGGCTATGTGCTGACCAATAACCACGTCATCAATCAGGCGCAGAAGATCAGCGTCCAGCTGAACGATGGCCGTGAGTTCGATGCCAAACTGGTCGGGAGCGATGAACAGAGCGATATCGCTCTGCTGCAGCTGATTAAGCCAGACCACCTGACGCAAATCGCCATTGCTGACTCTGATAAACTTCGCGTCGGCGACTTCGCCGTCGCCGTCGGCAACCCGTTCGGCCTTGGCCAGACCGCCACATCCGGCATTATCTCTGCCCTTGGCCGCAGCGGCTTGAACCTTGAAGGGCTGGAGAATTTCATTCAGACCGACGCCTCGATTAACCGCGGCAATTCCGGCGGCGCGCTGCTGAACCTCAACGGCGAGCTTATCGGGATCAACACCGCGATCCTCGCGCCGGGCGGCGGCAGCATCGGCATCGGCTTTGCCATTCCAAGCAATATGGCGAAAACCCTCGCCGACCAGCTTATTCAGTTTGGCGAAATCAAGCGCGGCCTGTTGGGCATTAAAGGCATGGAAATGAGCGCCGACATCGCCAAAGCGATGAATCTCAACGTTCAGCGCGGCGCCTTCGTCAGTGAAGTCCTGCCAAACTCCGGCTCCGCCAAAGCGGGGATTAAATCCGGGGACGTCATCGTGAGTCTGAACGGCAAACCGCTGAACAGTTTCGCCGAACTGCGTTCGCGGATCGCCACCACCGAGCCGGGTACCAAGGTCAAACTGGGCCTGCTGCGCGACGGAAAGCCGGTCGATGTCGAAGTGACCCTGGATAAGAGCACCTCCTCAACCGCCAGCGCGGAACTGATTATCCCGGCGCTGCAGGGGGCCTCGTTCAGCGACGGCCAGATGAAAGATGGCACCAAAGGAGTGGTGATCGATAATGTGGATAAAGGCAGCGCCGCCGCCCAGGTCGGCCTACATAAAGATGACATTATCATTGGCCTTAACCGGCAGCGTATTCACTCGATTGCCGAACTGCGCAAAGCGCTCGAAGGCAAACCGCCGGTCATCGCCCTGAACGTGATCCGCGGCAACGAAAGCATCTATCTGCTGCTGCGCTGATTGTCTCTCCGGGCATCGCCGCCATGTGCGATGTCCGGACAACTCATGCTATGCTGCGCCTGACCATTCATTAACGATATCTGCATCATGCCTGGAAAGTTATTACGTTCAGTACTCATCGGTTTGCTTGTCGGGGGTCTGCTGCTGGCCCTGATGCCCTCGCTGCGCCAGTGGCAGTTGGCGCCGACTACCCAGAACGATACGGCAGACGACTCCCCGGCGAGCTATAACGCCGCGGTGCGCCGCGCGGCGCCCGCCGTGGTGAACGTCTATAACCGCGCCCTGAACAGCACCAGCCATAATCAGCTGACGCTTGGCTCAGGGGTGATTATGGATCAGCGCGGCTATATCCTGACCAACAAGCATGTTATCAACGATGCCGATCAGATTATCGTCGCCCTGCAGGACGGCCGCGTCTTCGAAGCGCTGCTGGTAGGATCCGATTCCCTCACCGATCTCGCCGTGCTCAAGATCAATGCTACCGGCGGGCTGCCGGTGATCCCGATCAATCCGAAACGCACGCCGCACATCGGCGACGTGGTGCTGGCGATTGGCAACCCTTATAACCTGGGGCAGACCATCACCCAGGGGATTATCAGCGCCACAGGGCGCATTGGCCTCAATCCGACCGGCCGCCAGAACTTCCTGCAGACTGACGCCTCGATCAACCACGGTAACTCCGGCGGGGCGCTGGTGAACTCTCTCGGCGAGCTGATGGGGATTAACACCCTCTCCTTTGACAAGAGCAATGACGGCGAAACGCCGGAAGGCATTGGCTTTGCGATCCCGTTCCAGTTAGCGACCAAAATTATGGATAAACTGATCCGCGATGGCCGGGTGATCCGCGGCTATATCGGCATTAGCGGCCGGGAGATCGCCCCGCTGCACGCGCAGGGCGGAGGGATCGATCAGATTCAGGGGATCGTCGTTAACGATGTCGCCCCGGACGGTCCAGCGGCGCAAGCCGGGATCCGCGCCAACGACGTAATCATCTCCGTGAATGACAAACCCGCCGTCTCGGCACTGGAGACGATGGATCAGGTGGCCGAGATCCGCCCGGGATCGGAAATTCCGGTGGTCATCATGCGTGATGATAAGAAAATCACGCTCCATATCGCCGTCCAGGAATACCCGGCCACCAACTAAACGGCTCCCCGTTTGGGGAGCCACGTTAATCGCTAAATACCGGACCGGCCGGGAATCTGACCAGAAACCCGGT
>NZ_JAZARW010000001.1:3995668-3996034 GCF_036233805.1 Klebsiella sp. EMBS2024
GCCNATCGCGTGCATCAGCAGGAAGTTCTGCCCGTCCGCTTCCAGACCCACCTTGTTCGACACCCGCGCCGCCATCGGCACCGCCGACACCCCCGCCGAGCCGATCAGCGGGTTGATTTTGTGCCGGCTGAACACGTTCATCAGCTTCGCCATCAGCACCCCGGCGGCGGTCCCCACGCAGAAGGCGATCACCCCCAGCACCAGGATCCCCAGCGTCTGCGGCTGCAGGAACTTGTCCGCCACCAGCTTGGCCCCCACCGACAGCCCGAGGAAGATGGTGACGATGTTGATCAGCGCGTTCTGCACCGTATCGCTCAGCCGCTCCACCACGCCGCTCTCGCGCATCAGGTTGCCGAAGCAGANNAT
>NZ_JAZARW010000001.1:3996595-3997038 GCF_036233805.1 Klebsiella sp. EMBS2024
GGCCAGCGCCAGTGCCTCTTTGATGGCGTGGACGTCCGGCGCGCAGTGGAGCTTCGCGGCNATCACCGCCAGCTGCGCCGGGTCGTGGTGAGCCAGCAGGCTCTCTAGGGCGGTGAGCGCCAGCCCGGCCTCCGGGATATTGGAGAGCAGGCCGCCGAAGCCAATCGGCAGCAGCAGTAACGGCTCGAACTTCTTCGCGATGGCCAGCCAGAGCAGCAGCAGGCTGACCAGCAGCATGATGGCCTGGCCGGCGCCGAGGTGCATCAGCCCCATGCCCTGGATCAGGGCGTTCAGACTTTCCATTTCCGCTCCTCGTCCTTACGCCAGGGTCATCAGGGTGTCGCCGACCGCCACCGCGTCGCCGGCTTTCACCGCGATACCGCGCACGGTCCCGGCCTGCGCGGCGCGGATTTCGGTCTCCATCTTCATGGCTTCCAGAATCA
>NZ_JAZARW010000001.1:3997494-3997810 GCF_036233805.1 Klebsiella sp. EMBS2024
GGCAGGTCACCGGGTCGGCGCCCTCAAGCACCCGCGCCTGCAGGGCGGCGTTCACCGGCGCCGGGGTGCGGCCGTACTCGCCCTTCAGGATACCGGCGGTCTCCTTCGCGATGGTTTTATAGCGCTCGCCGGTCAGGACGTTGAGCACCGCCTGGGTGCCGACAATCTGCGAGGTCGGGGTGACCAGCGGGATGAAGCCGAGGTCCTCGCGCACGCGGGGGATTTCCGCCAGCACTTCATCCAGACGGTGGGCGGCGCTCTGCTGCTTCAGCTGGCCTTCGAGGTTGGTGAGCATCCCGCCCNGCANCTGGGCGAC
>NZ_JAZARW010000001.1:3998300-3998925 GCF_036233805.1 Klebsiella sp. EMBS2024
AGGGCGGCCTGCATGTTGCGCGGGTCGTTCATGGCNTCGAAGACGCGGAAGACGTCCATGCCGTTTTTGACGGCGCGCTCCACGAAGCGCTCCACCACGTCGTCGGCGTAGTGGCGGTAGCCGAGCAGGTTCTGGCCGCGGAGCAGCATCTGCAGCGGGGTCTTCGGCATCGCCTTTTTCAGCTCGCGCAGGCGGACCCACGGGTCCTCGCCGAGAAAGCGGATGCAGGCGTCAAAGGTGGCGCCGCCCCAGCACTCCAGCGAGCGGTAGCCGACGTCGTCCAGCTGAGCGGCAACGGGCAGCATATCGTCGAGACGCAGACGGGTGGCGAACAGGGACTGGTGGGCGTCGCGCAGGACGACATCGGTAATGGCAACGGTCATGAATTCCTCCGTGAATTAAGGGTGAAGACGGCGATGGTGGTGAATGGCGGCGACAATCGCCGGCTTCAGGCGGGCGAAATCGTCGGCGGGCGCGACGGCGGCCGGCGTCGCTGCGGGAGCGGCGGGCGGCTCGGGAAACAGGCGGTTGACGGCGAGGGACATTCCCCGGATGGCAAAGATGAGCAGCAGCAGAAACGCCAGCACAAAGCCCATGCCGAGAAACATCAGGGTGAAGCCTTCGC
>NZ_JAZARW010000001.1:4003486-4032269 GCF_036233805.1 Klebsiella sp. EMBS2024
AATAAAAAGCCGGAACAGCGGTTCCGGCTCTTCTGTTAGGGCGAGATTACTTGTTGACGAAGTCTTCGCCGAGCGCGATATCTTTCTTCAGGGTGTCCAGCATGCCCTCCAGCGCCTGCTGTTCAAAGGCGCTGAGTTTGCCGATAGACTGTCGCTCTTCCACGCCGTTTTTCCCCAGCAGCAGCGGCTGGGAGAAGAAACGCGCATAGTGGCCGTCGCCTTCCACGTAGGCGCACTCCACCACGCCTTTTTCCCCCTGCATGGCGCGAACCAGAGAGAGACCAAAACGGGCAGCCGCCTGGCCCATCGACAAGGTCGCCGACCCGCCGCCCGCTTTCGCTTCCACGACTTCAGTACCGGCGTTCTGAATACGTTTAGTCAGGTCGGCAATTTCCTGATCGCTAAAGCTGACGCCGGGGATCTGCGACAGTAAAGGCAGAATGGTGACCCCGGAGTGACCACCAATGACCGGGACTTCCACCTCGGTTGCCGATTTACCTTTCAGCTCCGCCACAAAGGTATTGGAACGGATGATATCCAGCGTGGTAACGCCGAACAGTTTGTTTTTATCGTACACGCCGGCTTTTTTCAGTACTTCGGCGGCGATAGCCACGGTGGTATTCACCGGGTTGGTGATAATGCCGATGCAGGCCTGCGGGCAGGTTTTGGCAATCTGCTGCACGAGGTTCTTCACGATACCCGCATTCACATTAAACAGGTCGGAACGATCCATGCCGGGCTTACGCGCCACGCCCGCGGAGATCAGCACTACATCCGCGCCTTCCAGCGCCGGAGTAGCGTCTTCACCGGAAAATCCTTTAATTTTTACATCTGTGGGGATATGACTTAGATCTACCGCCACGCCCGGCGTAACCGGAGCGATGTCGTACAACGAGAGCTCTGAACCTGAAGGCAGTTGGGTCTTAAGTAGTAGGGCAAGCGCCTGGCCGATACCACCGGCAGCGCCAAGGACTGCAACTTTCATCCTAAACTCCTTATTATGGTTAATTTAGTCTTTCGTTATTCCGTCGCCTGGACCTTAATTCACAAGATGAACAATTACAATGATTATGGCTGAAGAATGCATTATTGTGCGTAGCAATAGAACAGCGGCGCACTTTATGCTTCCTGACTGACCATCCAGCAAAGCGAAGTACCGGATCGACTATTGGTTACAATACACCCAGCCAGTTGCGCAAAACAACACCAACTCAATAACATTTCATTTACTTTTACATGGCTTTAAGCGTTGTGATGAGAACATGTTCCTTATACGGTTTTTTTGCTAAAATATGCCCCCTTCATAACATTATTGACCTATCCTTTCGCGGATTATTTGCATAAAAATTCATGGTTATGCATAATGATGTTGATTTTACCACCATAATCTGGGTGACTTATGCGAAGTTCGGCAAAACAAGAAGAACTGGTTAAAGCGTTTAAAGCGCTGCTTAAAGAAGAGAAATTCAGCTCGCAGGGAGAGATCGTCCAGGCGCTGCAGGAAGAGGGCTTCGAGAATATCAACCAATCGAAGGTTTCCCGCATGCTCACCAAATTTGGCGCGGTACGTACCCGTAACGCCAAAATGGAAATGGTCTATTGCTTGCCTGCCGAGCTTGGGGTACCGACCACCTCCAGCCCGCTGAAGAATTTGGTGCTGGATATCGACTATAACGATGCCGTAGTGGTGATTCATACCAGCCCCGGCGCCGCGCAGCTGATCGCCCGTCTTCTCGACTCGCTGGGCAAAGCGGAAGGCATTCTTGGCAGTATCGCCGGGGATGACACCATCTTTACCACGCCTGCGCGCGGTTTTACGGTGAAAGATCTGCACGACGCCATTCTGGTTCTGTTTGAGCAGGAACTCTGAGTAATTCCCCTCTGGCTACCGTCAGAGGGCGACTCCCTTTTCTTTTGCCTCTCCCCCCTTCTGGCACAACAACTATTTAACACTTAGTGTCATTTACGCCGTCTATACGTTCTTTTACTAACGCGAAAATCGTAAAACGCACAAAAGATCAAATTCGTATACCTTTATGAATTTATTAGAAATAAATCTTATCGCTGTCGCTAACGTGTCATTTTTAATTCTTATCCGTTATAAAAAGCGCAATCTATTGTAACTATTAACGCACAAAACAATTAGCATGGTATTAATATTTTTGGTGATTAGTGTATACTTGGTTTTGTGATGAGGGTCACGAAACAAAGACCCCCAACAAAAAGATTCGACGAGGTGAACATCATGAAAATCAAAACCACTGTAGCTGCTATCAGCATCCTGTCCGTCGTGTCGTTTGGCGCTTTCGCCGCTGATATTATCAACAGCGAGCAGGCCCAGGGCCGCGAGGCCATCGGCACGGTTTCCGTCGGCGCGGTAGCATCTTCCCCGATGGATATGCATGAAATGCTGAACNNNNAGCGCAGGAAGAAGGGGCTTCTTCTTACCGCATTATTGAAGCCCGCACTGGCGACCACTGGCATGCCACTGCTGAGCTGTATAAATAAGTTTTAGACGTCAACGATTAACCTGACAAAAATTCTCTACCGCGGCCCGGCGACATACATCGCCCCGCCGCGGCAAAACAAAGACTGGAGTAAAGATTATGAAACGCGCAATGATCATCGCATCCCTTGGCCTGGCTTCCCTTCTCTCTTTCGGTGCCAGCGCGGCTGTCCAGCAAGTGAACGCAGAGCAAGCCCAAAATCTGCAATCCATGGGCACCATCTCCGTATCCCAGGTAGGTAGTGCGCCAATGGACATGCGTCAGGAACTGGCGGCTAAAGCCGAGAAAGAAGGCGCCAGCAGCTACCGTATTATTGAAGCACGTACCGGCGATAGCTGGCACGCCACCGCTGAGCTGTACAAATAAACCCTCGTCGTCTTATTTCGACGACTTGCCCCCGCCTGCCGGGGGCTTTTTTATGCTTGTCGGGCATTAAAACGCAACTCCCCCTCCAGCTCTTCCTCTGCTTCATCAAACAATAAAATCAATGCGCCAAAGCGCCGGCGCTGCTTGTCATTTAAATGGATGAACTCAATATCCAGCGGCAGCGGTAGCAGGCCACCGGTCACTGCGTCCCATAGCGAATCCAGGTTGTTGACCTTATCCTGAGCCAGCTCGAAGGTTCGGGAAAACTCCCGGTAGAAATCCTGTTGTTCGGCGATTTCGTCAAAATCAAACGTATAGGTGGTCATGACAGCCCCTCCCGCTTCTCTTTCTGTCGCCGTTAAGTATAGCGATAAAAAAACCGACGCCTGGGCGTCGGTTTATGGGTTAGCTGCTGGTCAGCACATGCTGGTACTTATGCAACATCTCAACCAGTCGCCGTACCGGCTCGGTGACCTGCGGCGAGGCCTCCCAGACCCGCAGCTTCTCCTGATAGACATCAAGCTCCGCCAGCAGCTGGGTAAAATAGCGCCGACGCTTATCATCGCTGCCGGCGGAGATCACATGGTCCGCGGTACGTCGCAGCTGACGATGGAAGGCGGAGAGATCGCCGTTCACCGGCACGGGCGCATCGCGCAAGCGCTGATGGGCGATGATTAACGTCAAGGCCAGACGGAAACGGGCGACGTCACCTGGGAATTTATTGAGTAATAAAAACAGCTGCTGATAGAGCGCGGGCAGATGATTCTCTTTGCGACGCGCCGAGTTGGTGGTCAGCGAAGAGACCGCCGCGGAGACAAACTGGTTCAGCAGCACCCGACCGGTTCTGGCCCGGGAGTTATCCCTGACAATGAGAATAACCATCAGAGCGAGGAAACAGCCGACGATCTGCCCCAGCGCGCTATCGAGGAACTGGCTGAACTGGAACTGCATCGGGTTATCCAGCACCAGAATGTTGATGGTGCTCGCCAGCGCCCCCAGCGATCCGAGACGCCTTTTCTGCACTTCGATCCCGATAAAGAACGCCATCGCCGCCAGGCTGATGCAAAGCAACAGCATGCTCTGCTGCGTCGCCGGCATGATCACCAGGAAGTACAAGGTGCCCAACGGTAACGCCGCCAGGGTGCCATAGAGGAAGTCTATCGCCACCATACGCGGGTTTGGCAGGCGCATCGCCAGCGCGGTAACCACGGCGATCATTACCATCGCGCCGCTGCCTGAGGTCCAGCCCGTCCACAGCCAGAATAGCGTTCCGAGAATACAGGAGACAGAGGTGCGCCAGAAGTTCACCATCGCGTGATGACGTTCGGCGGACTCCACTTTAACCACCGTTTCGCCGCGCAACACGCCATCCTCGATACGGCTGATTTTAGTATTCCCCACCACGCCGCGCTTAAGCAGCAGGTAACGCGTGGCGGCGCCCACCCAGCTATAAATCGTGACCGGGGTATTATGCTCGCCTTTCCAGGTCAGGAAGCGGCGCATGCGCTTCAGCTGCTGGTGAACATCCTGCACCGTCTCAACCGGCTCGGCGAACAGCTCGCGATAGTCGTCCGTGACCATTTCCGGGCGTGAGTTCTGAATCAGATAGGTTTCGCAAGCCTGGGTGATAAGGGTTAGCGAAAGGGTGTTGATCGCCTTCAGGCGCTGATTCGCCTTTGCCCAGCGTGAGGATTCCATAATCAGGTTACTACGCATACCTTCCAGCGCCGTAGTGCGGCGTACCAGCGCTCCCCAGGCTTGATCCACTTCCTCTTTTTCACCGTGCGCGACGCATAACTGCATCAGCTTATACTGTGCAATCAGCAGATTATCGAGCTCGAGGTCGATCTCTTTTTTAATCGAACGCGGCGAAAACAGGAGATCGGCGACGATGGCGCTGACAATACCGATGACAATTTCGCTGCAGCGTTCGACAGCAAACTGCGGCGCCAGCATCGGATTGGTATGGATGGTAATAATGATAATCAGCGCGGTGTACCCGGCCAGCCCCCAGGCATAGGAGTTTTCGACCTTGACCAGCGACGAAACCCAGGTACAAAACCCGGCCCACAGACAGCAGACCAGCATCAT
Source organism: Klebsiella sp. EMBS2024 (assembly GCF_036233805.1). NCBI lineage: Bacteria > Pseudomonadati > Pseudomonadota > Gammaproteobacteria > Enterobacterales > Enterobacteriaceae > Klebsiella > Klebsiella sp. EMBS2024. The sequence continues at coordinate 4,008,451 of NZ_JAZARW010000001.1, forward strand.
CAGCAGAGGCGCGCGGATCATCAGGATGATGATAACCAGCGCCGCAATACAGCCAATAAAGGTCCCGGCAATACGCAACATACCGCGATAGCGGATCGCGCCGGAGTACGGTTCGCCGCCAGCAGCAAAGGCCGGCCCGGCGGCGACGATCGCTGCCGTCAGTACCGCCCAGCGCGGCGTTTCGAGCTGAAAATGGAAACCGACAAACAGCGCCAGCACCACCGCGCATGCAAGCTTAATGGCAAAGCGGAGATGCCGGGGAGCAATGGTATATGTCCCCATAGCGATTAACCAAATTCGCGCAGGCGCATAGCCAGTTTCTGGAAGAAGTTGGCCTGGCTGGTATCACGATCTTCTTGACCGGTGATCACTACCGTCGCCGTGGTGCCCGATGGCCACAGATTCCCCTGCTGGTGATCGAGGCGAATACGCACCGGCACACGCTGCGCCAGACGCACCCACTCAAGGTTGGAGTCGACCGAGGCCATCCCTTTCGAGTCGCTGCTGCTGCTGGCGTTGGTCACCCCCGCAGCGATACTGTCCACCGTCCCTTTAATGGTTTTGCTGCTGCCCAGCGGGGTAATCTCCGCACGATAGCCTGGACGGACGCCCTCCAGTTTGGTCTCTTCCAGATAGGCCATGACGTAAAACGTATTCTCTTTCACCAGCGCCACCGCCGTGGAGCCACGGGTGATAAATTCCCCAGTGTAGACGTTAAGGTTAGTCACCCAGCCATCCGCAGGGGCGCGAATGACCGTCCGCTCCAGATCTAGCCTGGCCAGGTCGCGACTAGCGACCGCTTTCGCCAGCTGATGTTCAACGGTTTGCAGTACGTTGTTCGCCTGATCAATCTCTTCCCGCGACATCGCCTGTACGCCAAGCTTATTACGCCGACCGGCTTCGACACGTTTTTCCTGAGCTAACGTCTGATAATAGGCGACATCAGCTTCCGCCTGCGCCAGCGCTTTTTGGTAACGAGGTTGGTCAATAACGAACAATACCTGGTCTTTCTTAACCAGTTGGTTATCCTTGACGTTTACCTGAGAAATCAGCCCGGAGACGTCGGGGGCAATCGCCACAATGTCGGCGCTAAAGCGCGCATCACGCGTCCACGGCGAGGCGGTGTAATAAACCCAGGCGCGGAAAATCGCCACGAAGGCCAGAATGACCAGTATCACGGTAATGGCAGTACGGAGGATATTTCTTGTTAGTGTTTTCACATCAACCTCAAACGAACAAGCGCGATATCAAATAAAAAAGGCAGCAATAGAGCGCCGTATTAAACAGTGCTGGGTGCCAGACAAAATCGTAAATGCCGGTCGGAACCAGCAGTCGGTGCACCAGCCAAAAGATAGCCAGCGACAAAAGCAACTCGAAGAAGATCGGCGGAAACGATAAGCCGAAAATCACGATGACAGGAAACAGACTCATGATGACCTTGAATAAGAAGCGTACAGGTAGTGAGCAGATGCGTTTATTATGTAGCTAACAATATATTAACGTAACGATTGCCGCATTATCTACAATGTGTGATCTAAATCACTTTTAAGCCAGAGTGAATAATGGAACGATTAAAACGCATGTCCGTTTTCGCCAAAGTGGTCGAATTAGGTTCATTCACCGCAGCGGCCCGCCAGCTTCAGATGAGCGTTTCCTCGATCAGTCAGACCGTCGCCAAACTGGAAGATGAACTGCAGGTAAAGCTGCTCAACCGCAGCACCCGCAGCCTTGGCTTAACTGAAGCAGGTAAAATCTATTACCAGGGCTGCCGTAGGATGCTGTTTGAAGCGCAGGATGTCCATGAGCAATTATACGCATTTAACAATACCCCCATCGGGACGCTGCGCATCGGCTGCTCTTCAACTATGGCACAGAATGTTCTGGCGCGCATAACGGCGAAAATGCTCAAAGAATACCCCGGGCTCTCTGTTAATCTGGTCACCGGCATACCTGCGCCAGACCTGATCGCCGACGGCCTTGACGTGGTGATCCGCGTGGGCGCCCTGCAGGATTCCAGCCTTTTTTCCCGCCGCCTGGGCTCAATGCCGATGGTATTATGCGCCGCTAAAAGCTATCTGGCGCAGGCTGGCAATCCAGAGAAACCGGCCGACCTTGCCGGACATGCCTGGCTGGAATATAGCGTGCGGCCGGACAATGAGTTTGTCATTATCGCGCCGGAAGGGATCTCGACCCGCCTGACCCCGCAGGGGCGCTTCGTGACCAACGACCCTATGACGCTGGTGCGCTGGCTGACCGCCGGGGTGGGTATCGCCTATGTACCCTTAATGTGGGCGATCGAAGAGATCAACCGCGGTGAGCTTGAGATCCTGCTGCCCAGCTATCAGTCCGATCCGCGACCGGTCTACGCCCTGTATACGGAAAAGGATAAACTGCCGCTGAAAGTGCAGGTCTGTATCAACTATCTGACGGAGTATTTTGTCGACGTGGCGAAGATCTATCAGGGCATGCACGGGCGCGGGATCGCCCGGTGAAGCGGTTCCCGGCAGCGCCGGGAACCAGGTCAGGATCAGGCGGTGCCGCCGACGGTAAGGTTATCGACCTTCAGGGTCGGCTGGCCGACGCCCACCGGCACGCTCTGGCCCTCTTTGCCACAGACGCCGACGCCGTTATCCAGGCGCAGGTCGTTGCCCACCATCGAAATCTGCTGCATGGTCTCAATGCCGGAGCCAATCAGCGTGGCCCCTTTCACCGCCTTCGTGACCTTCCCTTTTTCGATCAGATAGGCCTCGGAAGTGGAAAAGACGAATTTACCGGAGGTGATATCCACCTGCCCGCCGCCGAAGTTAGGCGCAAAGATACCGTAGTCGACCGATTCGATAATCTCCTGTGGCGTCGACTGGCCCGCCAGCATATAGGTGTTGGTCATACGCGGCATCGGCAGATGGGCATACGACTCACGTCGGCCATTGCCGGTCGGTGCGACGCCCATCAGGCGCGCGTTGAGTTTATCCTGCATATAGCCTTTCAGAATGCCGTTTTCGATTAGCACGTTGTATTGCCCCGGCGTCCCTTCGTCATCAATGGCCACCGAGCCACGGCGATCGGCGATGGTGCCGTCATCCACTACGGTGCACAGCTCAGAGGCGACTAATTCCCCCATATGGCCGCTAAAGACCGAGGTGCCACGCCGGTTGAAATCGCCTTCCAGCCCATGGCCGACCGCTTCATGCAGCAGGACGCCAGGCCAGCCGGCGCCGAGCACCACCGGCAGCATCCCCGCAGGGGCGGCGACCGCCGAGAGGTTGACCAGCGCCATGCGCACCGCTTCTTTCGCCCAGGCATCGGCCCGCACGTCGCCCTCCTGGGAGGCGAGGAAATAGTCATAACCAAAACGCCCGCCACCGCCGCTACTGCCGCGCTCACGCTTGCCATCCTCTTCCACCAGCACGCTGACGGAAAGACGAACCAGCGGACGAACGTCGGCGGCCAGAGTGCCATCGGTGGCGGCGACCAGGATCAGCTCATACACCCCGCTCAGGCTGGCTGAAACCTCCTGCACCCGCTGGTCCGCCGCCCGGGCGACTTTGTCTACCCGGCGCAGAATATCCAGCTTCTCTTCCCGGGTCATACTCTGCAGCGGGTCGATGCTGGTGTACAGGGCACGATGCTCTACGGCGCCGAGGGTCTGCACTTTGCCATTGCCGGTGTCGCGCACAATGGTCCGCGCCGCCTGGGCGCTCTGCTCCAGCGCCAGTTTGCTGATCTGATCGGCGTAGGCAAAGCCCGTTTTTTCGCCGCTGACGGCGCGCACGCCTACGCCCTGGTCGATATTGTACGACCCATCTTTAATGATGCTGTCTTCCAGAACCCAGGATTCGTGATAGCTCGACTGAAAATAGAGATCGCCGTAATCGAGGCGGCGCTCGGTCAGTTGACCAAGAATGGCAAACAGGTCCTGATGATTCAGGCCATTTGCCGACAGTAATTGTTCACTTACCAGGTTCAGACTCATCGTTATGCTACTCGTTTGTTGCCGCCTGACAGGCGGAAATACAGAAGGCTATCTATTGAGATTGCGGCAATTCCTGGCAATCGTCAAATCATTGCTTTTTATTGCTGCGCGCCTGGCGCAGCACTTCATTGATCTGCGGCTGGTCAATCGGGCCGGTGATGCGGTAGCGCAGAATCGAAACTTTATTCCACAGCGGACCCAGCACTTTGCTGGCGGCAAATACCGCCGCGCCGACGATGGGGTTGACGGCAAAGGCCGCCGCCACGCCGACGGTCGCGGAGATCTCCGGCGCCACCACCGCCTGCAGATCCAGCTGGCGACGCACCAGATCGACCGACCCTTTCATAGCAATATCCGCTTCAAGGCCATCCACCAGCGTATCATCGGTATGCAGTACGCCATCCTTAATCCATGCCGTACTGTTAATCGAATCGAAGTAAAAGCCTTCGCTGAAGGTATCGCTGAAATCGAAACGCAGTTTACGCAGCAGGGCATCCACACTCAGCAGACGCAGCAGCTGGCCAGCGTGCCCGGTACTCAGGTCGGTAAACTGCCCCTTGCCCAGGTGGCTTTTAATGATGCCATTGAGCGACGCGACATCGGGTGACCAGGGCGGCGCGCGCCAGTGCAGATCGTAGTCGATATCAAACGGCGAATCCTTCACCGGCGTGGAGACGCCAAAGAAATCCGCAAATGCATCCGTCTTATTGCCGTGCAGTCTGCCTTTCAGCGAGGTTCGAACCCCTGAAGGGGAGTTCACCCACACGCCGTTGGTCGTCAGCCGGCCAAACCCGGTATCCACCAGGCCGTTGGAGAGCGTTAAGGTATCCCCTTTGATCGCCACATCCCCATCGATGCGACCATATTTTTGTCCCCACAGCCAGCATTCCGCACAGCGTAGCTGCAGATCGGGCCAGCCATGGAAATCCAGCCGGGTCGCCGTCTGGGGGGCCACATTCTTTGTTGCGTTCTGGCCGCTGGCGCTGGCCGGATTGAAATAGAGATAACGCACATTTGCCAGCCACGGAGCATTGTCGCGCATCGTCAATGTGGCATTGATCTCACGCCCCTGCGCCTCAACCTGCGAGCCGCCGGCGACCGGCTGGGACATCAGACTGACGTTGTTCCACTGTTGACCCGCGAGGGCCAGCGACGGCGTACGCAGCACAATGCGCGGTGGAAAGAGCACGCTGCTGCTCACTTCATTTGCCGCGCCGTTCTCGAAGAGCGCCAGCCACTGCGCGCCATCCATCGGCGGCAGATTGAGCTCGATACCGGACTGATCGGGCAGCGGAGAGTACCCTTTGCTGTCAGTGGTAAGGATCGCTCTATCCAGCGTCAGCTTATGATTGAGCAACCAGCGGCTGTTAATATGATTCTTCGCCCCGATGGAGCCGGTCAGGTCGAAGCTGCTCAGGCCGCCGGCGACGTTAATTTTGACCGGAAGGGGTTCGCCGGCGGGCTTACTGACTGGCGAAGGTAAGCGACTGCTCACATTCTTCAGATCGCCGTTGATATCGACCTTATAGCTGGCATTGCCATGGTACGGCAGTTCGATAGCGACCTTGCCATCCCACGGGACGCTACCGCTCAACGCCTCACTCACGGCTTTCGGCAGCAGCCCGGTGCGCGACGGCTGCCAGTTGGCATTCATCCCGACATCCACCAGAAACGCTTTTTCACCTTCGCGGGTGGAAAAATTGAGGTTCAACGGCTGATTAAACCAGGTCGCGCTCAACGTTTGACTATTGAGATCGCCATTCACAAAGCTGAAATTACCGCTCAGGTTCTGCAGCGTAGTATCTAACGGTTTGATAAACAGGCTATTATTCTGCAGGCGCACATCGCCTTTCGCGGTGGTCATCTCGCCGTCGAGGGGGATATTCAGATGTAAGCGAGCGCTCACATCCCCATCCAGCTGCAGGGAATCCAGCGCCGCCCCGAGCGACTCTTTCAGCGGCGTAGTATTAAAGTAAGGTCCAACCTCTTTGCCCGGGCCTTTGATATCGGCATCAATCAGCAGTTTTTCCTGCGCATAGTCCGGGATCGCGGCATCGAGATTGCTGGCGGTCACGTTGCCAAGCATCGCTTTATCCGCCCGCATCCACAGGCCGTTGTTGATAAAATTGAGGTCGATGTTCAGCCCGGTTAACGCCGGCCAGTCCGGTTGGAAGGCAAAAGTGGCGTTCTTCAGCGGAACATAAACCTGGAACTGGCCTTCATTATGCGGATAAGGGAATAGATGCGGATTGCCGCCATACACCAGCGTCGCATCGCTGGCTTGCCCTGCTTTAATCGCGCCGCTGAGATAGTCCACCAGCGCTTTGCCCATCAGATTTTCCGGGAAATAACGCCATGCCTGGCCACCGTCATTGGTGCTGATGCCCGCCAGAATACCCAGCCAGGGATCGTCCCCCTGCGGTTGCAGATAGCGGAAGCCGCCGCGGGCGCGTACGCCTGTCGCCTGCACGTCTATATCGCGGCCATCAAGCATAAACCCTTTGTCGTTTTTCACCCAACTGAGCGTGGCTTCGCCAGCGGCTATCTCCAGCGGCGCGCGGAAGACGCCGGCATACGGCATCAGCGCCTTCGCCATATGAGCGCGTAATTCCCCGTGCTCAACGCTGCCATTCAGACTGCCGGAGAAGTGCTCTGCCCCCGGCAGGAGTTTCCACTGCTTCCACGCCAGATCGCTCCACTGCGCCTGAAAACGCGTTTTCTCCGTCGCCTGCAGGGGGATATCTAGAGCCAGCAAATTGATTTTGCCGCCAGGCTGCGTGGTTCGCCAGAGTTCGCCCAGAGAAGGCGCCAGCTTATCAGCAAACGGCTGTAACCCGCTCAGGCCGCTGAGGGCCAAATTGCTGGCGCGAATACGTAACTCATCGCTACGCTGACGATCGTCGCCACCAACGTCCTGCGCCGGGATCCACGCCATCGCCAGGGCTCCGCTTGGCCAGGGTTTATCATCGATAGCGATCCGCGTATCGGGAATATAAAAGGCCCAGCTTTGCTTATCATGGGAGAGATGCGCCGTCAGGTTATCCACCGACAAATGATGGACTTCGTTATCGCCCTGCCAGCTGGCGCCCCCTTTTTTCAGCCATACGTCGCCGCTGGCCACATCACCTTTTTCAATGGTCATCCAGCCTTCGAGGCTGAAGCGGGCGCTTTTCAGGGCGATATTGTCCTGCATCCAGCGTCCCAGCCACGGTTTGACGTCGATATCATCCGCCTGCAGCCAGACCCGGCCTTTATTCAGCAGGCCATCCTCATCGCGAAGATCCATCCGCACCTGCATGACGCCATGCTGGCCGGTGAGGCTGGAGAGGCTGAGCTGCCCCTCGGCGCGATGACGGTTCCTGCCGTTAAGCCATGTCAGCTGCGGAACCGCCAGCTCCGCCCGCTGACCGGAAAGAGTCAGGAAGCTCAGATGGCTGTCGCGCAGAGTAAAGTGATCGAACTGACGTAAAAAGAGATCGCTGATGCGGTCGGTTTTCAGGCTTTCGCCACCGTCATTGGTCTGAATAGGGGTATTGGTATGGACCTGCAGCTGCCAGAAGGTGAGGTCGCGGAACTGCCAGCGCATATGCAGCAGGCTCTGCCAGACATCCAGCGCCAGGGTTACGCGCTTGACCGCCATTGTGCCGCCATCTTTCAGCCCGACATGGATATCGCGGGCGTCTAACGTCGGACCAAAAGTCTGCCAGCTGGCGGTGATCTGCGAGGCGTCCACCGGCGTACCGGTGAGGGTGGAGATCTTCTCCAGCAGCTGCGGACGCCAGGCGTCGAGCTGTGGCAACACGAGACGCAAGCCACTCACCAGCAGCGCGACGATAACAATCAATGTTGCCACGGTGAGCAATAAAATCCCGGGCAGTCGCCTCACGCCTCTCTCCTTGTCAGCCGCACAATGACGCGGTGTCTTACATCATAACCACATCGAACTGCTCTTGATTATAGAGCGGCTCAATTTGTACCTTCACCTGCTTGCCGACAAAGATTTCCACTTCCGCCAGCGCATGCGACTCTTCCCCTTTCAGGGTTTCCGCCACCGCAGGGGAAGCATAGACCAGGAAGCGATCGGAATCATAAGCATGATGTACGCGGACGATCTCACGCATAATCTCATAGCACACCGTTTCCACCGACTTTACCGTTCCACGTCCGTGGCAGGTTGGGCACTCGTTGCACAGCACATGCTCCACGCTTTCACGGGTGCGTTTACGGGTCATCTCCACCAGGCCCAGNTGGGAGAAGCCGTTAATGCTCGTCTTCACCCGATCTTTACTCAGCGCCTGCTCTAAAGAGTGCAACACCCGTCGACGGTGATCTTCATTGTTCATGTCTATGAAATCAATGATGATAATGCCGCCGAGATTACGCAAACGTAGCTGGCGGGCTATCGCCTGGGTGGCTTCGATGTTGGTATTGAAGATCGTATCGTCAAGATTGCGGTGCCCGACAAAGGCCCCGGTGTTGATATCGATGGTGGTCATCGCCTCGGTCTGGTCGATGATCAGATAGCCCCCCGATTTGAGCTCGACTTTACGCTCCAGCGCGCGCTGAATTTCGTTCTCAACGTCAAAGAGATCGAATATCGGCTGACGGCCGCTGTAGTGTTCCAGCTTGCTGGTCATTTCCGGGATATATTCGGCGGTGAATTCGAGCAACGCCTCATAGGTCAGGCGCGAGTCGACGCGAATGCGATCCAGTTGCGCATCGGCAAAATCACGCAGCACGCGCTGGGCCAGAGCCAGCTCGCCATACAGCTGATAGCGGGTCTGGTTGCGCTTTTTGCGCTCCATCACCTTGGTCCATACGCGCTTAAGATAAGCGGCATCGGCGGCCATCTCCTGCTCGTGAACGCCTTCCGCAGCGGTGCGAATGATAAACCCGCCCTGCTCATCGCAATATTCTGCGACGACCTTTTTTAGGCGCTCGCGCTCGGCTTCGCTTTCAATCCGCTGAGAGACCCCCACGTGGGAGGCGCCTGGCATAAAGACCAGATAGCGGGAAGGCAGGGTAATATCGGTGGTCAGACGCGCGCCTTTGGTACCCAGCGGATCTTTAACCACCTGGACCATCAGGTCCTGGCCCTGGCGCACCAGCTCCGAAATATCGCGCACGGTAAACTGCTTTTGCTCCTCACCGGCGACGCACTCGGTATGCGGCATGATATCGGAGGCGTGAAGGAACGCCGCCTTATCCAGACCAATATCTACAAAAGCCGCCTGCATTCCCGGCAGCACTCGGCTAACACGACCTTTGTAGATATTGCCTACTATTCCGCGTCGCGCTTCACGCTCAATATGGATTTCCTGCAGAATACCGCCATCAATATACGCAACGCGCGTTTCGGATGGCGTTACGTTAACTAATAATTCAGCCGTCATCTTTATCCCTTTCCTTTACGCAGTGAGTTAAAGTTACTGAGCAACTCATACGTTTCCACCAGCGGTAAGCCGACTACGGCGTGATAGCTGCCATTAATCTTCCTGACGAAGCAACCACCCAACCCTTGAATACCGTATGCACCTGCTTTATCTAAAGGCTCGCCGCTGGCCACATAATCGGCGATATCCTGCTCGCTGAGCCGCCGGAAGGTCACTTCCGTGACCACCAGACAGTCCAGCGTTTGCTGCTTATCCGCCAGCGCCACCGCGGTCATGACCTGATGGGTGTGGCCGGAAAGCAAACGCAGCATCGCTGCAGCGTGTTCGGCGTCGCGCGGTTTTTCCAGCACTTCGCCGTTCAAAATGACAATCGTATCCGCTCCCAGCACCGGCAAATCGCGGGTGGCCATCGCCACCCCGGCCTGCGCTTTTTCGCGCGCCAGGCGGACGACATAGTGCTGGGCGCTCTCCTGCGGCTGGCGCTGCTCCTCAATACCAGGAACCAGACGCTCGAAAGCGAGACCAAGCTGAGTCAGCAGTTCCTGCCGACGCGGGGAACCAGAAGCGAGATACAGAGTTGTCATATCAACCTTATTGCACTGCAAATTGCTGACGCACTTTACGCATCAGCAGGAAGAGCCATGGCCAGAGGATGCCGTTTACTACACTACTCCAGAATACTTCCGGACGGAAAGAGACGTTGATCACTAAAAACTCTGCCCAGAAAACAATGATATCCACGGCCAGGGATAACAGCATTACCACCAGCGCCTGTTGCCACAGCGCCAGGTTACGGAACAGCTGATACTTCAGCGCGACCAGATAGGCGACGATGCTTAAAGACAGCGCGCGAACGCCGAGCGTTGAACCGCTGATGAGATCAAGAATAGCCCCCATCACGAAACCCGTCCCCACGTTTACCCGGTGCGGCAACGCGAGGATCCAGTACAGCAGGATCAATAATACCCAGTTGGGCCGGAAAACGCTGATGTCCGCCGGCCAGGGCATAATTTGCAGCAATAGCGCGATAAGAAACGAGAGCCAGATAACCCAGCGTCCCTGGCTACGGTAACTTGCCACTATTGCCCCCCTGCAGGCTGCGACGGCTGAGGCGGCGTCAACCCGGTGGCGGGCGCCGGCATCTGCGGCCCCATCGCATCCGGCGCAGGCAGTACCTGCGGCATCATCTGCATCAGACGTTCGTTAGCCACCCGATGAACCTCTTCCGGGGTCATCGGGTTAGCGCCATTACGATCGGCGCCCCACAGCAGCAACAGATAGCGCAAGCGCTGCAGCCCGGCCGTCGGACGCGCCTGAATCACGGTATAGGCGCGCTGGGTGTCCAGTTTCACCGAGGAGACTACCCCGACCGGATACCCTTCAGGGAAACGACCGCCGAGACCGGAGGTCACCAGCACGTCGCCGACGCGAATATCGGTATTTGCCGGCAGATGCTCAAGCTGGAGATCGTCCGTGCAGCCGTTACCGGCGGCAATGACGCGAATGTCGTTACGCAGAACCTGGATCGGCAGCGCATGAGTGGCATCGCAGATCAGCAGCACCCGGCTGGTCATTTTCGCCACGGCCACGACCTGCCCCACGACGCCTTTATCGCTGATAACCGGCTGGCCTTCATAGACGCCGTTCACGCTGCCTTTGTCAATAACCACCTGATCGCTGTAAGGGTCGTTGACCGTTGAGATGACCTGCGTCACCATTTTTTGCTCGTCCTGGCGCAGTGGCGAGCCAAGCAGTTCACGCAGGCGCGCGTTCTCCTGCTTGTACTGGCCCAGCATCAGCAGATCGCTGTTTTTCAGCAACAGCTCCTGGCGCAGCGCACGGTTTTCCAGTTCGAGCTGGTCGCGGGTAGCTAGCGTCTGCGATACGCTGTCGAGCAGTTCCCGGGGACCATTAGAGACAAAGTAGAAAGGGCTGACGGCTGTATCCATGTACGTTCTGATTTGACTGAACGTACCCAGGCGGCTGTCGGCGATAATCACGCCAAGCGCCACCAGCACCGCCAGAATAAGGCGAATCTGTAGCGAGGGGCCACGGCTAAAAATTGGCTTCATAGGCTATGCGTATTCTCGTGTCAGTAAAGACCAGGGGCAGCTCGTATGCCGCCCCGGACCTTCAGGCTGACTACTCTTCGCTAAACAGGTCGCCGCCGTGCATGTCGATCATCTCCAGCGCCTTGCCGCCGCCACGCGCTACGCAGGTCAGCGGATCTTCAGCAACCACGACTGGAATACCGGTTTCTTCCATTAACAGACGGTCCAGGTTGCGCAGCAGCGCACCACCGCCGGTGAGAACCATCCCGCGTTCAGAGATATCAGACGCCAGTTCCGGCGGGCACTGCTCAAGGGCAACCATGACCGCACTCACGATGCCGGTCAGAGGCTCCTGCAGCGCTTCAAGAATTTCGTTTGAGTTCAGGGTGAAGCCGCGTGGCACGCCTTCCGCCAGGTTACGACCGCGCACTTCAATTTCGCGCACTTCATCGCCCGGGTAAGCCGAACCGATTTCATGCTTGATACGTTCAGCGGTCGCTTCACCGATCAGGGAGCCGTAGTTACGACGCACGTAATTGATAACGGCTTCGTCGAAGCGGTCACCGCCGATACGTACAGAAGAGGAATAGACCACGCCGTTCAGGGAGATAACCGCCACCTCAGTGGTACCGCCACCGATATCCACCACCATGGAGCCGGTCGCTTCAGAAACCGGTAAGCCTGCGCCAATCGCTGCCGCCATCGGCTCTTCGATCAGGAAGACTTCACGGGCGCCTGCGCCCTGCGCGGATTCACGAATAGCGCGACGTTCGACCTGGGTTGCGCCAACCGGTACACACACCAGCACGCGCGGGCTCGGGCGCATAAAGCTGTTGCTGTGCACTTGTTTGATAAAGTGCTGCAGCATCTTTTCCGTCACGAAGAAGTCAGCGATAACGCCGTCCTTCATCGGGCGAATCGCCGCGATATTACCCGGGGTACGGCCGAGCATCTGCTTCGCTTCATGACCCACGGCGGCGACGCTTTTCGGCGATCCGGCACGATCCTGACGAATGGCCACCACGGAAGGCTCATTCAATACGATGCCTTGTCCTTTTACGTAAATAAGGGTATTCGCGGTACCCAGGTCAATGGACAGGTCATTGGAAAACATGCCACGAAATTTTTTTAACATACTAAGGGATAATCCTGAAAGCTGGGGCGGAAAACAAAATCCGCTTACTTTACCAACCACACGCAGCAGCGACAAGGCGCAAAAATCACCTGCTGCGGTGAAAATTAGTGCAGTTCATTTCCTTTGTTACAAATTTTCCCGACTCCGTTCATTGCTGAAATCTTCAGCAGCGCTCCACGCCTGAATTTGTAACCTGTCAAAGGAGGGTCACTGGCATTTACATTGCGATGATCCGGCAGGTAGACAAGCACACCCCCTTCACGATGGCGCGCGTTATTCTACGTGAAATCACGCTAAACGGCAGATCAAACCGAGTATCTTTGCGAATATTTTTTCACATTTGTGTCAAGTGGCTGTGAGGCGGCAAAAAATTCCCCCTGCCCGCCCGTGACACCGCATTGGGACAGTACCAACCACTCGCTGCGGCTGCGTACGCCCGTCGCAAAAACTTGCATAGGCATGCCTTTACAGGCTTCCACCAGGCTTTGCACCAGCAGTTGGTTCTCGCTGCGCTTTTCGATGTTGCGCGCCAGACCCGGATGCAGTTTGATCAGCTCCGCATCCAGCTGCTTGATCCAGCTGGTTCCAACCAGGGTTAACCCCGCCTGAACCACTGCCACCCGAACGCCCAGAGCGTTAACCAATCGCATAACCGGCTGCAGACGGCCGATATATTGACAAACATCTGCCTCTGCAAGTTCAAAAATAATCCGCTGACGCTGCGATTTTTCACACTGCATCAAGGCATCGCGCAGCCAGCGCTGGAAACGCGGACGGATCAGCGACTCCACCGACAGCTGGAGCGCCAGATTCTCCTCGGGCCAGAAGCCTAAAAACGGCAGCAGGCGCGTTACCTGCAGGCGGTCATACTCCTCCGCCAGGCCAAACTGCAGCACCATCGGCATGTATTCCGCTGCAATCACCTCTTCTTTACCGTCGTACATCCGCGACATCAGTTCACGATGATGTACCCGCCCGTCGCGGGTGACAGCTGGTTTTTGGTACAACCGCGGCCCGCCGCGGCTCAGCATCTGTTCGATCAGCGTTCGCCAGCGAACGTTGCCGCGACCTTTCTCCGGGAGGGTGTCATCATAGACCGACCAGCTGTTGCTGCCCTGCAGCACCGCGTTGCGCGTCGCCGCTTCCGCATGTTCCATCACCTGCGCCGCCGATTGCCCGCTGCGGAAAGAACAGATGCCGATATGCATCATATCGTCGCGATCGAGGATACGCGTTGGAGGCAGCGCATCCATCGCCTTCAGCAACAGGCCGGCGATACTATCCGCCTCTTTCAACGTACGGTGCGGCAGCAGCACGGCGAAGTCGCTACGGTGATAGCGCGCCAACAGCGCGCCGGGGTAACGCATAATAAAGGTAGAGAGCAGGTTGATAAGCGTAAAGTAATGTTCTTCGGCCGCCGCCCGTCCCCAGTTGTCCCGTAGCAGATCAAACTCCGGCAGACGGATCATCATCACGATGCCGTAGGCTCCCACCTTCTCCTGGTCTTCCAGCAGCGTGGCCAGCTGATTGTCAAAAAACAGGCGGTTATTCAGTCCGGTTTTCGAATCCTGCGCCGCGTAGGAGCGAATAAGCGTATCCATCCGGCTGCGCTGATCGCTGGCGAACTGCAGCTCCGACAGCAGCATATCCAGCGCGCTACTGGTGCTGGCCGGCCATTCATAGACCGACCCGCGCACCTGCGGCCCGCGCTCGCCGCTCAGGATACGCGTGGAACGCAGCTCCAGCAGCTCCTGGCCGGCCAGCTGGCGGCGGATCCAGCGGACGGCGAAGAAAATAATCACCACCATGAAGCCAATGGAGATCGACAGCGGGGCAGTGATCGACAGCGAACGAAAATAGTTCACCATCGGGTCAACGTAGACCAGATGCAGCGTAATGCCAGGATGTTTAAGCGACTGAACCGTGATCTCACGGAATTGCTCATGGCTGCCGAGCGGGCGATAGCTATCGGGTCGGGAATGGCTGTAGAGCGGTTTGCCGTTGAGCATGAAATCGATATGCACGATCTCGATCGGCGTCATCAGCTCATCCAACTGCGGTTCAAGCTTATCGAAAGAGGTGGTGATGAGCCGGTTATCCAGCATGGTCGCCACCGCCTGAACGCGGTTTTCGACCTTGTTCTCAATGCCGTTATAAAAACTCAGCGAAGCGCCAATCAGCGTGACAAAGATGGTCAGGCTAGTTAGCAGCGTAATAAAGGCTGAGAACTTCGTCGTTAATCGCATCCCTGTGTTAACTCCGCGAGTGAATGACTACCCGATGAACCATCAGGCTCCCGTGCCGGCGCGCGCCTTGCCGCAAGCATTAACCTTTTAAAGCGCGACGCATACTATCAAAGATGGCGAGTCTGGCAATGGAATGCGTATTATCGGTAAAAGTATGCCGATAGCGAGTATAGTTTGCAGAAAAAATTTGCCAATCGTCGCCCGCCTGCGGCCTGCGCCAGAAGCGCTTTAATTTTAGACGCAGGATGACAAACCCGCGCCGGCGGCGCAAATTATTACCGCTATACCGTCTGGCCAGCTTACCGCCCCCTTTTCCCTGCTAAAGATGCCGGGTCATGCGCGGCAAAGGAAACGTCTTGCGCCACTTTCCGATGATTCCTGGACGACCGCGCCTCTGCTTCGGCGGCGGCTCCTCATCCTAATGTGCAATTTTTCGTGACATATTCGCCATTCATCGCCGTCTCCGTCATGCTTAGGAAAACGCATGACGGAGGACACCATGAAAAGAAAAAAACTGACGGAAGCCGACGTCACGGCCGAATCCGTTTTTATGCTCAAGCGGCGCCAGATGCTGAAAATGCTGGGCATCAGCGCGACCGCGCTTTCCCTTCCCGCCGCCGCGCAGGCCGACCTGCTGGACTGGTTTAAAGGCCACGACCGCCCACCAGCGCCAGCGGGCAAGGCCCTGGAGTTTGCTAAACCCGCCGAGTGGCAGGCTAATTTGACGCTTACCCCGGAAGATAAGGTCGCCGGTTACAATAATTTTTATGAATTCGGCCTCGATAAAGCCGATCCGGCGGCGAACGCGGGTAGCCTGCGCACCGATCCCTGGACGCTCACCATCGGTGGCGAAGTGGCGAAACCTCTGACCCTTGACCATGACGATCTGACCAAACGCTTCCCGCTGGAAGAGCGCATTTATCGTATGCGCTGTGTGGAAGCCTGGTCGATGGTGGTCCCCTGGGTCGGCTTCCCGCTGCATAAACTGCTGGCGCTGGTGGAGCCCACCAGCAGCGCGCGCTATGTGGCCTTCAAAACCCTCTATGCTCCGGATCAAATGCCCGGCCAGAAAGACCGGTTTATCGGCGGGGGGCTCGCTTACCCTTACGTGGAGGGGCTACGGCTGGATGAAGCGATGCACCCGCTGACGCTACTCACCGTCGGGGTGTATGGCAAAGCGCTGCCGCCGCAAAACGGCGCGCCGGTCCGCCTGACCGTGCCGTGGAAGTACGGTTTTAAAGGCATAAAATCCATTGTTAGTATCGAGCTGACCCGCGAGCGGCCGCCAACCACCTGGAACCTGGCGGCGCCGGACGAATACGGCTTCTTCGCCAACGTCAATCCGCACGTCGATCACCCCCGCTGGTCGCAGGCTAGCGAGCGGGTTATCGGCGCCGGCGGCGTGCTCGATGTGAAGCGTCAACCGACGTTGCTGTTTAATGGCTATGCCGACGAAGTGGCGTCGCTGTATCGCGGCATGAATCTGCGGGAGAACTTCTAGTGCGTTTCACCGTCAAACAGATCGTCTGGCTGAAGGTTTTACTTCACCTTGCGGGGTTTTTGCCGCTGGTCTGGTTATTCTGGGCCGGGCACCAGGGCTACTTTAGCGCCGATCCAGCCAAGGATATCCAGCACTTTACCGGCAGAATGGCGCTTAAGTTTCTGCTGGCGACGCTGCTGGTCTCTCCGCTGGCGCGCTATGCGAAGCAGCCATTATTGATTCGCGTTCGTCGGCTGTTAGGTTTATGGTGTTTTGCCTGGGCGACGCTGCACCTGACCAGCTATACCCTACTGGAGCTGGGCATTAACAATCTGGCGCTGCTGGGCTCGGAGATTATCACCCGCCCCTATCTGACATTGGGCATGATCAGCTGGGCGATTCTGCTGGCGCTGGCGGTGACCTCCACGCAAGCGATGCAGCGAAAACTGGGGCGTCGCTGGCAACTTTTACACAACTTCGTCTATCTGGTGGCGATCCTCGCGCCGATACACTACCTGTGGTCAGTGAAGATCGTCTCGCCGCAGCCCGTTATATATGCCCTGCTGGCAGCAGGGCTATTGACATGGCGTTACAAGAAGTTCCGCCAGTGGTGGCGCTCAATCCGGTAATGTGCAGTTTCCCGCAGATCCTTTATCAACCGCGACTCTTTTTCAGATAGCGGTTGATAATCTTCCCTGATAAGACCAGTATTTAGCTGCCAATTGCTACGAAATCGTTATAATGTGCGACTTTGGTTTTCCTGACGGGGTTTTCTGACCCTGAAAAGGTGACAAGGGCGCATTGAAGGTATATGTTGTTTTTTACCCGAAAATGGCAGGAGATCGCCACACAATGGCAGTGAAGTTTCACATTTTGCTTTTGAATGGTCCAAACATTAACATGCTCGGTACCCGCGAGCCTGAGAAGTATGGCCCTCTCACGCTGGCTGAAATTGTTAACCGTTTAACATCTGAAGCGGCGGCGCTGAATGTGAGTCTGGATCACCTGCAGTCCAACGCGGAGCATGCGTTAATCGACCGAATTCATCAGGCTAAAGACAACGTGGACTATATCCTGATTAATCCGGCCGCGTTCACGCATACCAGCGTAGCAATCCGTGACGCTTTGCTCGCCGTGAACATCCCGTTTATCGAGATTCACCTGAGCAATGTGCATGCACGCGAACCCTTCCGCCAGCACTCGTATCTGTCAGATGTCGCCGCTGGCGTCATTTGCGGGCTGGGGGCGGATGGTTATTCATACGCTTTACAGACGGCGGTAAAACGCCTGTCACAATCACACTAAACAAAGAGTACGGAACCCACTCATGGATATTCGTAAGATTAAAAAACTGATCGAGCTGGTTGAAGAATCAGGTATCTCCGAACTGGAAATTTCTGAAGGCGAAGAGTCTGTTCGCATCAGCCGCTCTGCACCGGCCGCAAGCTATCCGGTTATGCAGCAGGCTTATGCTGCGCCGATGATGCAGCCTCAGGCGCCTGCCGCCGCGACTGCCGCACCAGCTGCTGCGGCTGAAGCGCCGGCGAAAGCGGAAATCAGTGGTCACATCGTACGTTCCCCGATGGTTGGTACTTTCTATCGTACGCCGAGCCCGGACGCGAAAGCGTTTGTGGAAGTTGGCCAGAAAGTTAACGTGGGCGANACCCTGTGCATCGTCGAAGCGATGAANATGATGAACCAGATCGAAGCCGACAAAGCCGGCGTGGTGAAAGCCATTCTGATCGAAAGCGGCCAACCGGTAGAATTCGACGAGCCGCTGGTAGTTATCGAGTAACGAGGCGAACATGCTGGATAAAATTGTCATCGCTAACCGTGGCGAGATCGCACTGCGCATCCTGCGTGCCTGTAAAGAATTGGGCATCAAGACTGTCGCTGTGCACTCCACTGCGGATCGCGATCTAAAACACGTATTGTTAGCGGATGAGACGGTCTGCATCGGTCCGGCTCCGTCCGTAAAAAGCTATCTGAACATTCCGGCCATTATCAGCGCCGCTGAGATCACTGGCGCGGTAGCGATTCACCCGGGTTATGGCTTCCTCTCTGAGAACGCTAATTTTGCTGAGCAGGTTGAGCGCTCCGGTTTCATCTTCATCGGCCCGAAAGCCGACACTATCCGCCTGATGGGCGACAAAGTGTCCGCCATCACCGCCATGAAGAAAGCTGGCGTTCCGACCGTTCCAGGTTCTGATGGCCCGCTGGGCGACGACATGGACGCTAACCGCGCCCATGCCAAACGCATCGGCTACCCGGTGATCATCAAAGCCTCCGGCGGCGGCGGCGGTCGCGGTATGCGCGTTGTACGTAGCGACGCTGAACTGGCGCAATCCATCTCCATGACCAAAGCGGAAGCCAAAGCGGCTTTCAACAACGACATGGTCTACATGGAGAAATACCTGGAAAACCCACGCCACATTGAAATTCAGGTGCTGGCGGATGGTCAGGGTAACGCTATCTATCTGGCTGAACGTGACTGCTCCATGCAGCGCCGTCATCAGAAAGTGGTCGAAGAAGCGCCGGCGCCGGGCATCACCCCGGAACTGCGTCGCTACATCGGCGAGCGTTGCGCGAAAGCCTGTGTGGATATCGGCTACCGCGGGGCGGGTACCTTTGAGTTCCTGTTCGAAAACGGCGAGTTCTACTTCATTGAAATGAACACCCGTATCCAGGTAGAGCATCCGGTAACTGAAATGATCACCGGCGTTGACCTGATCAAAGAGCAGCTGCGTATCGCAGCCGGCCAGCCGCTGTCCATCAAGCAGGATGAAGTGGTAGTTCGCGGCCATGCGGTGGAATGCCGTATCAACGCCGAAGACCCGAACACCTTCCTGCCGAGCCCNGGCAAAATCACCCGTTTCCACGCGCCNGGTGGCTTNGGCGTGCGCTGGGAGTCACATATTTACGCCGGTTACACCGTACCGCCGTACTATGACTCCATGATCGGTAAACTGATCTGCTACGGCGAAAGCCGTGACGTGGCGATTGCCCGCATGAAGAATGCGCTGCAGGAGCTGATCATCGATGGCATCAAAACCAACGTCGATCTGCAGATGCGCATTATGAGCGACGAGAATTTCCAGCATGGTGGCACCAATATCCACTATCTGGAGAAAAAACTCGGCTTGCAGGAAAAATAATTCTGCTCTCTCAGCAAAAGGCCGGGTAAACCGGCCTTTTTTCTTTTTCTCTCTCCTCATCTATACCATGCGGTACAATCCCCGCTTTCTTCATCCTCAAGGGACAAAAAATGGACAAACGCTTTGTTCAGGCCCACAAAGAAGCGCGCTGGGCGCTGTGGCTGACCCTTCTCTACCTTGCCGCCTGGCTGGCCGCCGCCTATCTGCCGGGGGTGGCTATTGGCTTTACCGGCCTGCCACACTGGTTTGAAATGGCCTGCCTGCTGGTACCGCTGCTGTTCATTCTGCTGTGCTGGGCGATGGTCAAACTGATTTTCCGCGATATTTCTCTGGAGGACGATGATGCAGTTTGAGGTCATTATTCCCCTGATCGCCTACCTGGTGGTGGTGTTCGGTTTATCCCTCTACGCCATGAGAAAACGCGCCTCAGGTAGCTTTCTTAATGAGTACTTTCTCGGCAGCCGCTCGATGGGCGGCTTCGTGCTGGCCATGACGCTAACCGCCACCTATATCAGCGCCAGCTCATTTATCGGCGGACCCGGCGCCGCCTATAAATACGGCCTGGGCTGGGTGCTGCTGGCGATGATCCAGCTCCCCGCCATCTGGCTGTCGCTGGGCGTGCTGGGGAAAAAATTCGCCATCCTTGCGCGTCGCTATAATGCTGTCACCCTCAATGACATGCTGTTTGCGCGCTATCAGAGCCGCCTGCTGGTCTGGCTGGCCAGCCTGAGTCTGCTGGTGGCCTTTGTCGGCGCCATGACCGTCCAGTTTATCGGCGGCGCCCGCCTGCTGGAGACGGCTGCCGGTATTCCTTACGATACCGGCCTGCTGATCTTCGGGGTCAGCATCGCGCTGTATACCGCCTATGGCGGCTTTCGCGCCAGCGTGCTCAACGACACGATGCAGGGCATGGTAATGCTGATCGGCACGATCGTGCTGCTGGTAGGCGTGATCCACGCCGCCGGGGGGGTTGGCCATGCGGTAGAGACGCTGCAGTCGATCGACGTCAAGCTGGTGTCCCCGCAGGGCGCGGAAGATATCCTCTCGCCAACCTTTATGGCCTCGTTTTGGGTGCTGGTCTGCTTCGGCGTTATTGGTCTGCCACATACCGCAGTGCGCTGTATCTCCTACAAAGACAGCAAAGCCGTGCATCGCGGCATCATTATCGGCACCATCGTGGTGGCGATCCTGATGTTTGGCATGCATCTGGCTGGGGCATTAGGCCGGGCGGTGATCCCCGATTTAACCGTGCCGGATCTGGTGATCCCGACGCTGATGGTTAAAGTGCTTCCGCCCTTTGCCGCCGGGATCTTCCTTGCCGCGCCGATGGCGGCGATTATGTCGACGATCAATGCCCAACTTCTGCAAAGTTCCGCTACGATCATCAAAGATCTGTACCTGAACTGGCGGCCGGATCAGGCGACTAACGAAAAGCGGCTTAAACGCATGTCCGCCGGCATCACGCTCCTGCTGGGGGTCTTGTTGCTGCTCGCGGCCTGGCGGCCGCCGGAGATGATAATCTGGCTGAACCTGCTGGCTTTCGGCGGCCTGGAAGCCGTCTTCCTGTGGCCGCTGGTGCTGGGCCTTTACTGGGAACGCGCCAACGCGGCTGGCGCGCTGAGCGCGATGATCGTAGGCGGCGTCCTGTATGCCGTACTGGCCACGCTGAAAGTGCAGTTTCTGGGCTTTCACCCGATCGTTCCCGCGCTGCTACTGAGTTTGCTGGCGTTTGTGGCGGGGAACCGTTTCGGTCGTCCCGCCCCACAGCCCCCCATTTTGACTACTGATAAATAAAGAGTTTTGCTATGCCATGGATCCAACTGAAACTAAATACCACCGGCGCGAACGCTGAAGATCTTAGCGATGCGCTGATGGAGGCCGGATCGGTCTCGATCACCTTCCAGGATACGCACGATACGCCGGTATTTGAGCCATTGCCCGGGGAAACCCGCCTGTGGGGGGATACCGACGTAATCGGCCTGTTCGATGCTGAAACCGATATGAAAGCGGTCGTTGCCCAACTGGAGCAGCATCCGCTGCTGGGCGCCGGGTTCGCGCATAAGATCGAGCAACTGGAAGATAAAGACTGGGAACGGGAATGGATGGATAACTTCCACCCCATGCGCTTCGGGGAGCGGCTATGGATCTGCCCAAGCTGGCGCGATGTTCCGGATGAAAATGCCGTCAACGTGATGCTCGATCCGGGTCTGGCCTTTGGCACCGGTACGCATCCGACGACATCCTTGTGTCTGCAGTGGCTGGATGGACTCGACCTCAACGGAAAAACGGTGATTGATTTCGGCTGCGGCTCCGGCATCCTGGCGATTGCCGCACTGAAGCTGGGGGCGGCAAAAGCAATCGGGATTGATATCGACCCGCAGGCTATTCAGGCCAGTCGTGATAACGCGCAGCGTAACGGCGTTTCTGAACGCCTGGAGCTCTATCTTCCTCAGGACCAACCGGAGTCGATGAAAGCCGACGTGGTGGTCGCGAATATCCTGGCAGGCCCGTTACGTGAGCTGGCGCCGTTAATCAGCGTCCTGCCCGTTTCAGGCGGTTTGCTGGGGCTTTCCGGCATCCTTGCCAGCCAGGCGGAGAGCGTCTGTGAAGCCTATGCCGATCTCTTCGCCCTTGACCCGGTGGTCGAGAAGGAAGAGTGGTGCCGGATTACCGGCCGGAAAAACTAAGCGCGATGCGGCCTACGGGCCGCATTTTTGTTTCCAGTAGCCACCAAATAATGCCAGGAAATGAGAGGCAGATCGCACTACAGAGCACTTTTTTGGCTACAAAAACAGCGTTTTATATCGCCATGCGGCCAGTTTATCCAAGAAAAATCGAGAAGTTTTATGATTTTATAAATGGACACAAATTATCCATCATCCATTAAATCAATGATTAATATAAGTATTTATTCATCCCTTTTACGCTAGTCCCGGATTCATTGATCTGCAACAGAGGATTGCTCAAAGTTTGGCCTTTCATCTCGTGCAAAAAATGCGTAATATACGCCGCCTTGCAGTCACAGTATGGTCATTTCTTAACTCATGCGCATCGGACACCACCAGCTCAGAAATCGCCTGATCGCAGCGCCCATGGCTGGCATTACTGACAGACCATTCCGGACGCTGTGCTACGAGATGGGAGCGGGCTTAACCGTTTCCGAGATGATGTCTTCTAACCCACAGGTGTGGGAGAGCGACAAGTCCCGTTTACGGATGGTGCATATCGATGAGCCCGGTATTCGTACCGTGCAAATCGCCGGTAGCGTGCCGGAAGAGATGGCTGCCGCCGCGCGGATTAACGTGGAAAGCGGCGCCCAGATTATTGATATCAATATGGGATGCCCGGCGAAAAAGGTGAATCGCAAGCTTGCAGGTTCAGCCCTCTTGCAGTACCCCGACCAGGTGAAGTCGATCCTGACGGCGGTCGTTAACGCGGTGGACGTTCCTGTGACTCTCAAGATTCGCACCGGTTGGGAACCGGAACACCGTAACTGCGTAGAGATTGCCCAACTGGCCGAAGAGTGTGGCATTCAGGCTCTGACTATTCACGGACGCACCCGCGCCTGTTTGTTTAACGGAGACGCTGAGTACGACAGTATTCGGGCAGTTAAGCAGAAAGTTTCCATTCCGATTATCGCGAATGGCGACATTACTGACCCGCTTAAAGCCAGAGCTGTGCTCGACTATACAGGGGCTGATGCCCTGATGATAGGCCGTGCAGCTCAGGGAAGACCCTGGATCTTTCGGGAAATCCAGCATTATCTGGACACTGGAGAGCTGCTGCCCCCGCTGCCGCTGGCAGAGGTGAAGCGCTTGCTTTGTGCGCACGTTCGGGAGTTGCATGACTTTTATGGTCAGGCAAAAGGGTACCGAATCGCGCGTAAACACGTCTCCTGGTATCTTCAGGAACATGCTCCAGATGACCAGTTTCGGCGCACATTCAACGCCATTGAGGATGCCAGCGAACAGCTGGAGGCGTTGGAGGCATACTTCGAAAATTTTGCGTAATAGAAATAAAGAGCTGACAGAACTATGTTCGAACAACGCGTAAATTCTGACGTACTGACCGTTTCTACCGTTAACTCTCAGGATCAGGTAACTCAAAAGCCCCTGCGTGACTCGGTTAAACAGGCACTGAAGAACTATTTTGCTCAACTGAACGGTCAGGATGTGAATGACCTGTATGAGCTGGTACTGGCTGAAGTTGAACAGCCCCTGTTGGACATGGTGATGCAATACACCCGTGGTAACCAGACCCGCGCTGCTCTGATGATGGGCATCAACCGCGGTACGCTGCGTAAAAAACTGAAAAAATACGGCATGAACTGATACTAGTCAGTTGCTTGCTTGATATAAAAGGCGCTCTTCGGCATGGGGAAGCGCC
>NZ_JAZARW010000001.1:4032274-4038106 GCF_036233805.1 Klebsiella sp. EMBS2024
TATTATCTGCGCCAACAGAACTCATTACTAATTCACCAGCCGTAGCGCAGGCCCTCCCGATAAACGCGCAGCACAGACCACCGCCATTATATTATCCACCAGCGCAGGCGCCTGCTGATAAAGATCGAAGCGTTGCGGATCGAGCAGCCAGTTTTTAATCAGCCCGGAAAAAGCACTGTGTAAAACAATTAATATCACCTCAATGTTTGTTTCGGCTGGCAATATATTGTTACGCACGCAGCACTGCAGGATGCCGCCAATGAGTGAATAATTAAAACCAATACGTTGGCGAATTTCGTATTCCGAAAGCATATCACTGGAAAACTCACAGCGCTGATAAAGAATTTGCATCAGAGCGCGCTGTCGAGGATTCGCAGCAATATAGCGCAGGCCTGCAATAAACCGCTCGCGTAAAGCATTTAACGGTTCCTGTTCGTACTCTATGGCCTGACTGGGCTGAATCAAATCTCTAAGCGGCGGCTGCTGCTGCCACATTTCATTAAACAGCTCCGTCTTACTGGCAAAATGCCAGTACACCGCGCCGCGAGTCACTCCCGCCGCATCGGCGATATCCGTCAGGGTGGTATTGGTTACTCCGCGCAGGGCGAACTGCTGGATTGCGGACTCAATCAGGAGCTGCCGCGTGCGCTGCGCCTCTTCTTTTGTTTTTCTTGCCATACAAGGCCCCACTTCCCGATAAGCAGATAATATAGGATATTCTTAATTAGAATTAATCTAGCATTTGCCATGAAGTATTATTTAGCAAAAATGCAGACAAGTTAATCCTGATGCGAAAAGAGAATTAATTATTCAAGTGAATATCACCGGAAAATACATTCACTGAAATAATGTCTATTTATCAACTTTTACAATTGCGATAAATCGCAATACTACAGTGACCATTTTTTTGTTTTTGCGTGCCTTGCTGATTGCTTAAAAATAAGTATCTCTTACATCCAACGGCGTTTATTTGTAGGATGGCAAACTGCTTTTTGATTCCCTCTTTCTTTCACAGATTCGCCGCCTGATTGGGTACGTAATCTATAAGGAACCGCCATGACGACTCACGCCAGAGTGACACTTTTATCCGGTTTAATTATCTCGGCCTTATTGCTAACCGGTTGCGATAATTCTGACAACCAGCAACCCCATGCGCAGGCGCCGCAGGTTACGGTCCATGTCGTGAACAGCGCGCCGCTATCAGTCACCACCGAACTGCCGGGCCGAACCTCTGCTTTTCGCGTAGCGGAAGTCCGCCCCCAGGTGAGCGGTATCATTCTGAAGCGTAACTTTGTTGAAGGAAGTGATGTCGAAGCAGGCCAGTCGCTCTATCAGATCGATCCGGCGACCTACCAGGCGGCGTGGAACAGCGCCAAAGGCGATGAGGCCAAAGCCGAAGCCGCGGCCGCTATCGCCCATTTGACGGTGAAACGCTACGTTCCACTGCTGGGTACTAAATATATCAGCCAGCAGGAATACGATCAGGCAGTGGCCACCGCCCGCCAGGCCGATGCCGATGTCATCGCCACCAAAGCTGCCGTGGAAACGGCCCGTATCAACCTGGCCTACACCAAAGTAACCTCCCCCATTAGCGGGCGCATCGGTAAATCGAGCGTCACCGAAGGGGCGCTGGTCACCAACGGCCAGTCGGATGCCCTGGCTACCGTCCAGCAGCTCGATCCCATCTATGTCGACGTGACGGAGTCCAGTAATGACTTCATGCGCCTTAAGCAGGAAAGCCTGCAGCGCGGCGGTGATACCAAAAGCGTTGAGCTGGTCATGGAGAACGGCCAGGCCTATCCGCTCAAAGGTTCACTGCAGTTTTCTGACGTCACTGTTGATGAAAGTACGGGCTCAATTACTCTGCGCGCTATCTTCCCTAACCCGCAGCATGTCCTGCTGCCGGGGATGTTCGTCCGTGCCCGCATAGACGAAGGCGTCGATCCGCAGGCTATCCTGGTACCGCAGCAAGGGGTGACCCGCACGCCGCGTGGTGATGCCTCCGTGATGCTGGTGAATGACAAAAACCAGGTTGAAACCCGGGAAGTGGTCGCGACTCAGGCCGTTGGCGATAAGTGGCTTATCACCAGTGGGCTGAAGCCGGGCGATAAAGTGATTGTCAGCGGCTTACAGAAAGTCCGTCCAGGCGTCACTGTCAAAGCGGAAGTGGAGCGTGCGGCGCCGGCCGTGCAATAAGGATACCCAGCCATGTCTAAGTTTTTTATTCATCGACCGGTCTTCGCCTGGGTGCTGGCTATCATTATGATGATTGCCGGCGGCCTGGCCATCCTGCAGCTGCCGATAGCTCAGTACCCGACAATCGCCCCTCCTGCGGTAGCGATCTCCGCCACCTACCCCGGTGCAGATGCCCAGACCGTACAGGATACGGTCACTCAGGTTATCGAGCAGAATATGAACGGCATCGACAATCTGATGTATATGTCGTCGACCAGCGACTCTGCCGGTTCGGTAACCATTACGCTCACCTTTAAATCGGGTACCGATCCCGATATTGCCCAGGTACAGGTGCAAAACAAACTGCAGCTGGCCACGCCGCTGCTGCCCCAGGAAGTACAGCAGCAGGGGATTAGCGTCGAGAAATCCAGTAGCAGCTTCCTGTTGGTCGCCGGCTTTATCTCTGATAACCCGACCACCACCCAGGACGATATTTCTGACTATGTTGCCTCCAATGTCAAAGATCCTATTAGCCGCCTCAACGGCGTGGGCGATGTGCAGCTGTTCGGCGCGCAGTACGCTATGCGCGTCTGGCTGGATGGCAACCTGCTGAATAAATACAACCTGACGCCGGTGGACGTCATCAATGCGCTGCAGGTCCAGAACGATCAGATCGCCGCGGGTCAGCTCGGCGGTACGCCAGCGCTGAAAGGCCAGCAGTTGAACGCGTCAATCATCGCTCAGACGCGGCTCAAAGATCCGCAGGAGTTTGGCAAGGTCACGCTGCGGGTCAACGCCGATGGCTCTGTCGTCCATCTGAAAGACGTCGCCCGCATTGAGCTGGGGGGAGAGAACTATAACGTTGTCGCCAGAATTAACGGTAAACCTGCCTCTGGTCTGGGTATTAAGCTTGCGACCGGCGCCAACGCCCTGGATACCGCCACCGCGATTAAAGCGAAGCTGGCCGAGCTGCAGCCCTACTTCCCTCAGGGGATGAAGGTGGTTTATCCGTATGATACGACCCCTTTCGTCAAAATCTCCATTCACGAAGTGGTCAAAACGCTTTTTGAAGCAATTATTCTCGTCTTTCTTGTCATGTATCTGTTCCTGCAGAACATGCGCGCAACGCTCATTCCAACCATTGCCGTACCCGTGGTGCTGTTGGGAACCTTCGCGGTATTGTCGATGTTTGGCTACTCCATCAACACGCTGACAATGTTTGGCATGGTGTTGGCGATAGGTCTGCTGGTCGATGACGCTATCGTAGTAGTGGAAAACGTCGAACGTGTGATGTTTGAGGAGAAGCTCTCGCCAAAAGAAGCGACGGAAAAATCTATGTCGCAGATCCAGGGAGCGCTGGTGGGTATCGCCATGGTGCTCTCCGCAGTATTTGTCCCGATGGCCTTTTTCGGCGGCTCAACCGGCGCGATTTATCGTCAGTTTTCAATCACCATCGTCTCCGCCATGGCGCTCTCCGTGCTGGTTGCGCTGGTACTGACTCCGGCGCTCTGCGCCACGTTGTTGAAGCCAGCCTCAGCTGAACACCATGAGAAAAAAGGATTTTTCGGCTGGTTTAACGCCCGCTTCGACCAGAGCGTTAACCACTATACCAACAGCGTCAGCGGTATTTTACGTGGAACTGGCCGTTATCTGGTGATCTACCTGCTGATCGTCGTGGGGATGGCCGTGCTGTTCATGCGCTTGCCCACGTCCTTTCTGCCCGACGAAGACCAGGGCGTCTTCCTGACCATGATCCAGCTGCCGTCCGGTGCTACCCAAGAGCGCACGCAGAAGGTCCTGGATACGGTGACCGACTACTACCTGCATAACGAGAAGGCCAACGTCGAAAGCGTCTTTACCGTTAACGGCTTCAGCTTCAGCGGCCAGGGACAAAACTCCGGTATGGCGTTTGTCAGCCTGAAGCCCTGGGAAGCGCGCAGCGGCGATGAAAACAGCGTGGAGTCCATCATCAAGCGGGCCACCGTAGCCTTTAGCCAGATCAAAGACGCCATGGTTTTCCCGTTCAACATGCCAGCCATTATTGAGCTGGGTACCGCCACCGGCTTCGACTTTGAACTGATCGACCAGGGCGGACTCGGTCATACCGCTCTGACCCAGGCGCGCAATCAACTGCTGGGCATGGTGAAACAGCATCCGGATCAGCTGGTTCGGGTACGCCCTAATGGGCTGGAAGATACCCCTCAGTTCAAACTGGATGTCGATCAGGAAAAAGCGCAGGCGCTGGGCGTATCGCTCTCCGATATCAATGAAACGATATCAGCCGCGCTGGGCGGATACTACGTCAATGACTTTATTGACCGCGGCCGCGTGAAAAAAGTGTACGTTCAGGCTGATGCCCACTTCCGTATGCTGCCGAGCGACATTAACAACATGTATGTTCGTAGCGCCAACGGCGAAATGGTGCCGTTCTCCGCCTTTGTCACTTCACGCTGGATATATGGCTCGCCGCGCCTGGAGCGCTACAACGGGTTGCCATCTATGGAGATCCTCGGTGAAGCTTCGCCAGGCAAAAGTACCGGGGAAGCCATGGCGCTGATGGAAACGCTGGCCAGTAAACTGCCGAGCGGCATCGGTTATGACTGGACCGGGATGTCTTACCAGGAACGGCTCTCCGGCAACCAGGCGCCTGCGCTCTATGCCATCTCGCTGATCGTCGTCTTCCTGTGTCTGGCGGCGCTGTATGAGAGCTGGTCGATCCCCTTCTCAGTCATGTTAGTGGTTCCGCTGGGGGTCATTGGCGCGCTGTTAGCCGCCACGCTGCGTGGGCTAAATAATGACGTTTACTTCCAGGTCGGACTCTTGACCACGATCGGTTTGTCGGCCAAGAATGCGATCCTGATCGTCGAGTTCGCCAAGGATCTGATGGAGAAAGAAGGGAAAGGGATCATTGAGGCCACGCTGGAGGCATCGCGGATGCGCCTGCGGCCTATTCTGATGACCTCTCTGGCCTTTATTCTCGGGGTCATGCCGCTGGTGATTAGCCATGGTGCCGGCAGCGGGGCGCAGAATGCGGTTGGCACCGGCGTGATGGGCGGGATGCTGACCGCGACGCTGCTGGCAATCTTCTTTGTTCCGGTGTTCTTCGTGGTCGTTAGACGACGCTTTACCCGGCACGCTGAATAACTCGGCTATGTCTTGAAGGCGCCCCTTGCGGGCGCTTTTTTTCGCATGCAATATTGGCAGCCAGCTAAACGCGCCACAGTCTGGCAACCGCCATCGCACGCAGCATCGCTGAATCACAATCTTTCTCTCCATCTTTTCTGCATATTCCCGGGCTTATCTTCACGATATTTACGCGGCTCATATATTGAGATGATTTCGGCCTCCGGCCCGGACAATTCGCGGTGATAAAATAAGCCATTCCGTTCTGCACTGGCTTTCAGTACAACCCAGCGGATTATCCAGAGGTAATATCATGAAAAAGTATTTAATCGTGGCGCTGCTGGCCTCTCTGCTGGCAGGCTGTGCCCATGACTCTCCCTGCGTACCGGTTTATGACTCGCAAGGCCGCTTAGTCCATACCAATACCTGTATGAAAGGCACAACAGAAGACAACTGGGAAACCGCAGGCGCAATCGCCGGGGGTGCGGCCGCGGTAGCCGGCCTCACGTTAGGGATCGTTGCTCTGACCCGCTA
>NZ_JAZARW010000001.1:4038275-4039948 GCF_036233805.1 Klebsiella sp. EMBS2024
ACAGATAACACAAAAGCAAAAGGCCCAGTCTTTCGACTGGGCCTTTTGCTTTATTTGATGCCTGGCGATTCCCTACTCTCACATGGGGAGACCCCACACTACCATCGGCGCTACGACGTTTCACTTCTGAGTTCGGCATGGGGTCAGGTGGGACCGCCGCGCTATTGTCGCCAGGCAAATTCTTTACAACGTGCCGAACTTTAACCTAAAAAGTGGTGCTGATACCCAGAGTCGAACTGGGGACCTCACCCTTACCAAGGGTGCGCTCTACCAACTGAGCCATATCAGCACGCTAAATTTGATGCCTGGCAGTTCCCTACTCTCACATGGGGAGACCCCACACTACCATCGGCGCTACGGCGTTTCACTTCTGAGTTCGGCATGGGGTCAGGTGGGACCACCGCGCTAGTGCCGCCAGGCAAATTCTGTTTTATCAACACGTCTTACCGACGTATCGATTAATCTGTATCAGAGCTGAAAATTCTCTCAAATCGCCAAAACATCTTCGGCGTTGTAAGGTTAAGCCTCACGGTTCATTAGTACCGGTTAGCTCAACGCATCGCTGCGCTTACACACCCGGCCTATCAACGTCATCGTCTTTAACGTTCCTTCAGGAGACTTAAAGTCTCAGGGAGAACTCATCTCGGGGCAAGTTTCGTGCTTAGATGCTTTCAGCACTTATCTCTTCCGCATTTAGCTACCGGGCAGTGCCATTGGCATGACAACCCGAACACCAGTGATGCGTCCACTCCGGTCCTCTCGTACTAGGAGCAGCCCCCCTCAATTCTCCAGCGCCCACGGCAGATAGGGACCGAACTGTCTCACGACGTTCTAAACCCAGCTCGCGTACCACTTTAAATGGCGAACAGCCATACCCTTGGGACCTACTTCAGCCCCAGGATGTGATGAGCCGACATCGAGGTGCCAAACACCGCCGTCGATATGAACTCTTGGGCGGTATCAGCCTGTTATCCCCGGAGTACCTTTTATCCGTTGAGCGATGGCCCTTCCATTCAGAACCACCGGATCACTATGACCTGCTTTCGCACCTGCTCGCGCCGTCACGCTCGCAGTCAAGCTAGCTTATGCCATTGCACTAACCTCCTGATGTCCGACCAGGATTAGCTAACCTTCGTGCTCCTCCGTTACGCTTTGGGAGGAGACCGCCCCAGTCAAACTACCCACCAGACACTGTCCGCAACCCCGGTAAGGGGCCAACGTTAGAACATCAAACATTAAAGGGTGGTATTTCAAGGTTGGCTCCACGCAGACTGGCGTCCACGCTTCAAAGCCTCCCACCTATCCTACACATCAAGGCTCAATGTTCAGTGTCAAGCTATAGTAAAGGTTCACGGGGTCTTTCCGTCTTGCCGCGGGTACACTGCATCTTCACAGCGAGTTCAATTTCACTGAGTCTCGGGTGGAGACAGCCTGGCCATCATTACGCCATTCGTGCAGGTCGGAACTTACCCGACAAGGAATTTCGCTACCTTAGGACCGTTATAGTTACGGCCGCCGTTTACCGGGGCTTCGATCAAGAGCTTCTCCTTACGGATAACCCCATCAATTAACCTTCCGGCACCGGGCAGGCGTCACACCGTATACGTCCACTTTCGTGTTTGCACAGTGCTGTGTTTTTAATAAACAGTTGCAGCCAGCTGGTATCTTCGACT
>NZ_JAZARW010000001.1:4040025-4041524 GCF_036233805.1 Klebsiella sp. EMBS2024
GTTCCTTCACCCGAGTTCTCTCAAGCGCCTTGGTATTCTCTACCTGACCACCTGTGTCGGTTTGGGGTACGATTTAATGTTACCTGATGCTTAGAGGCTTTTCCTGGAAGCAGGGCATTTGTTACTTCAGCACCGTAGTNCCTCGTCATCACACCTCAGCCTTGATTATCCGGATTTGCCTGGANAATCAGCCTACATGCTTAAACCGGGACAACCGTCGCCCGGCTAACATAGCCTTCTCCGTCCCCCCTTCGCAGTAACACCAAGTACAGGAATATTAACCTGTTTCCCATCGACTACGCCTTTCGGCCTCGCCTTAGGGGTCGACTCACCCTGCCCCGATTAACGTTGGACAGGAACCCTTGGTCTTCCGGCGAGCGGGCTTTTCACCCGCTTTATCGTTACTTATGTCAGCATTCGCACTTCTGATACCTCCAGCAACCCTCACAGGTCACCTTCGCAGGCTTACAGAACGCTCCCCTACCCAACAACACATAGTGTCGCTGCCGCAGCTTCGGTGCATGGTTTAGCCCCGTTACATCTTCCGCGCAGGCCGACTCGACCAGTGAGCTATTACGCTTTCTTTAAATGATGGCTGCTTCTAAGCCAACATCCTGGCTGTCTGTGCCTTCCCACATCGTTTCCCACTTAACCATGACTTTGGGACCTTAGCTGGCGGTCTGGGTTGTTTCCCTCTTCACGACGGACGTTAGCACCCGCCGTGTGTCTCCCGTGATAACATTCTTCGGTATTCGTAGTTTGCATCGGGTTGGTAAGTCGGGATGACCCCCTAGCCGAAACAGTGCTCTACCCCCGAAGATGAATTCACGAGGCGCTACCTAAATAGCTTTCGGGGAGAACCAGCTATCTCCCGGTTTGATTGGCCTTTCACCCCCAGCCACAAGTCATCCGCTAATTTTTCAACATTAGTCGGTTCGGTCCTCCAGTTAGTGTTACCCAACCTTCAACCTGCCCATGGCTAGATCACCGGGTTTCGGGTCTATACCCTGCAACTTAACGCCCAGTTAAGACTCGGTTTCCCTGCGGCTCCCCTATACGGTTAACCTTGCTACAGAATATAAGTCGCTGACCCATTATACAAAAGGTACGCAGTCACACCCGAAGGTGCTCCCACTGCTTGTACGTACACGGTTTCAGGTTCTTTTTCACTCCCCTCGCCGGGGTTCTTTTCGCCTTTCCCTCACGGTACTGGTTCACTATCGGTCAGTCAGGAGTATTTAGCCTTGGAGGATGGTCCCCCCATATTCAGACAGGATACCACGTGTCCCGCCCTACTCTTCGAGTTCACAACCTGTGCATTTTGGTGTACGGGACTATCACCCTGTACCGTCGGACTTTCCAGACCGTTCCACTAACACACAAGCTGATTCAGACTCTGGGCTGCTCCCCGTTCGCTCGCCGCTACTGGGGGAATCTCGGTTGATTTCTTTTCCTCGGGGTACTTAGATGTTTCAGTTCCCCCGGTTCGCCTCGTTAAC
>NZ_JAZARW010000001.1:4041568-4043492 GCF_036233805.1 Klebsiella sp. EMBS2024
CCCCATTCGGACATCGCCGGTTATAACGGTTCATATCACCTTACCGACGCTTTTCGCAGATTAGCACGTCCTTCATCGCCTCTGACTGCCAGGGCATCCACCGTGTACGCTTAGTCGCTTAACCTCACAACCCGAAGATGTTTCACTTCTGATTGCGAAAATTTGAGAGACTCGAACACACATTAACTGTGTGTCGTTTCAATTTTCAGCTTGATCCAGATTTTTAAAGAGCAAAATTTCACAATGCACTTCGCAGTACATTTTGAAATTTATTATTTATCAAACAATCTGTGTGGACACTACAAAGGCAGGTTCTTTAAGGTAAGGAGGTGATCCAACCGCAGGTTCCCCTACGGTTACCTTGTTACGACTTCACCCCAGTCATGAATCACAAAGTGGTAAGCGCCCTCCCGAAGGTTAAGCTACCTACTTCTTTTGCAACCCACTCCCATGGTGTGACGGGCGGTGTGTACAAGGCCCGGGAACGTATTCACCGTAGCATTCTGATCTACGATTACTAGCGATTCCGACTTCATGGAGTCGAGTTGCAGACTCCAATCCGGACTACGACATACTTTATGAGGTCCGCTTGCTCTCGCGAGGTCGCTTCTCTTTGTATATGCCATTGTAGCACGTGTGTAGCCCTGGTCGTAAGGGCCATGATGACTTGACGTCATCCCCACCTTCCTCCAGTTTATCACTGGCAGTCTCCTTTGAGTTCCCGGCCGGACCGCTGGCAACAAAGGATAAGGGTTGCGCTCGTTGCGGGACTTAACCCAACATTTCACAACACGAGCTGACGACAGCCATGCAGCACCTGTCTCACAGTTCCCGAAGGCACCAATCCATCTCTGGAAAGTTCTGTGGATGTCAAGACCAGGTAAGGTTCTTCGCGTTGCATCGAATTAAACCACATGCTCCACCGCTTGTGCGGGCCCCCGTCAATTCATTTGAGTTTTAACCTTGCGGCCGTACTCCCCAGGCGGTCGATTTAACGCGTTAGCTCCGGAAGCCACGCCTCAAGGGCACAACCTCCAAATCGACATCGTTTACGGCGTGGACTACCAGGGTATCTAATCCTGTTTGCTCCCCACGCTTTCGCACCTGAGCGTCAGTCTTTGTCCAGGGGGCCGCCTTCGCCACCGGTATTCCTCCAGATCTCTACGCATTTCACCGCTACACCTGGAATTCTACCCCCCTCTACAAGACTCTAGCCTGCCAGTTTCGAATGCAGTTCCCAGGTTGAGCCCGGGGATTTCACATCCGACTTGACAGACCGCCTGCGTGCGCTTTACGCCCAGTAATTCCGATTAACGCTTGCACCCTCCGTATTACCGCGGCTGCTGGCACGGAGTTAGCCGGTGCTTCTTCTGCGGGTAACGTCAATCGCCAAGGTTATTAACCTTAACGCCTTCCTCCCCGCTGAAAGTGCTTTACAACCCGAAGGCCTTCTTCACACACGCGGCATGGCTGCATCAGGCTTGCGCCCATTGTGCAATATTCCCCACTGCTGCCTCCCGTAGGAGTCTGGACCGTGTCTCAGTTCCAGTGTGGCTGGTCATCCTCTCAGACCAGCTAGGGATCGTCGCCTAGGTGAGCCGTTACCCCACCTACTAGCTAATCCCATCTGGGCACATCTGATGGCATGAGGCCCGAAGGTCCCCCACTTTGGTCTTGCGACATTATGCGGTATTAGCTACCGTTTCCAGTAGTTATCCCCCTCCATCAGGCAGTTTCCCAGACATTACTCACCCGTCCGCCGCTCGTCACCCGAGAGCAAGCTCTCTGTGCTACCGCTCGACTTGCATGTGTTAGGCCTGCCGCCAGCGTTCAATCTGAGCCATGATCAAACTCTTCAATTTAAGTTTGATGCTCAAAGAATTAAACTTCGTAATGAATTACGTGTTCACTCTTGAGACTTGGT
>NZ_JAZARW010000001.1:4043513-4161926 GCF_036233805.1 Klebsiella sp. EMBS2024
GTTAAGAATCCATGTCACTTTGAGTGCCCACACAGATTGTCTGATAAATTGTTAAAGAGCAGTTGCGACGCGCTTTAGCGCTCTGTCGCGAGGTGGCGTATATTACGCTTTCCTCTTTCAGAGTCAACCCGTTTTTCAGGATTTTTCTCTGCAACCGAACCGGCTGTTTGTGTGAAGTGATTCACATCTGCCGTGTCAGTGGGTGCGCATTATAGGGATCCCATTTTTTTGCACAAGCCTTTTTTCGATCTTTTTTTCTGAATGGTGATTTTTCACCCTTTTCGCCGTGTAATTGCACGATTTGCTCAATTTTCACCGTTTTCAGGGGTTGCACAGGGAGATAAAAGCCACCAAAGTCTTCTTACGTTCCCGTANNNNTGAGGTCTATATGTCTGCTCAGCTGCGCCCCTACAAAGCATTTTTCCCACAAATCGGTCTTCGCGTCATGATTGACGCATCCAGCGTTGTCATCGGCGATGTCAGAATTGCCGATGACGTCAGCGTCTGGCCTCTGGTGGCCATTCGCGGCGACGTCAACTATGTATCGATAGGTCAACGCAGCAATATTCAGGACGGTAGCGTTCTCCATGTGACCCATAAGTCCTCTTATAAGCCGGAGGGAAATCCGCTGATCATTGGTGAGGATGTAACTGTTGGTCATAAAGTGATGCTGCACGGCTGCACTATCGGCAACCGCGTACTGGTTGGTATGGGTTCGATCTTATTAGATGGTGTCGTCGTTGGCGATGACGTCATGATTGGTGCGGGCAGTCTGGTTCCGCAGAACAAACAGCTGGAAAGCGGCTACCTTTACTTTGGCAATCCGGTCAAACAGATCCGCCCCCTGACAGAGGCGGAACGGGAAGGACTCAAGTATTCAGCAAATAACTATGTGAAATGGAAAAATGAGTACCTGGATCAGGATAACCAGATCCAGCCCTGAGCATCTTCCTGACCATCGCGGATCAATGCTTCTGCCTCTTCCTCTAGATCCCAACGATGTTCCTGGAAGGCGGCCAGCCACTGCGCTGGCCCCTCTGCGCCGAAACGCTGCTGCAAGATTTGCCCTGAAATTGCGCAGGTTAATTGCATCCCATTCACCAGCACGGGAAAAACCACGCCCTGCCGTTCGGCATCCCATGATTCCCGGTCAGGAAACTGAATCGCCTGATTCATGCATTCAGTTCCTGCTGCAGCGTTTCAATGACCGGAGCGATAGCCGGCAGAACGCCGTGCCATAGCAGAACAGCATGGGCGGCTTGCGCCACCAGCATTCCCAGCCCATCGGCACAGTGGACTGCGCCATATTGCTGGCACCAGTGAAGAAACGGTGTCGGCCCTTTCTGGTAAAACATGTCATAGCAATATACGTCAGCGTTGACAATAGATGCCGGGATAGCTGGTACATCACCGTCTATTCCACTGGACGTCGCATTGACGATCAGATCGAATGTTTCCCCGGATAAGGTATCCATCTCCCTTGCGCTAACGCTCCCGGTATGGGCGAAGAGAGTGGCTAACTCACGGGCACGAGAATAGGTGCGATTCACGATCGTGACGGCGCATCCCAGCGACAGAAGCGGCAAAAGAACCCCGCGAGATGCCCCACCAGCACCAACCAGCAGGATCCGTTGGCGTGGCTTAATGAATCCCAGGCGTTCCAGATCGCTCAGAAGACCAATACCGTCGGTGTTGTCCCCCAGTAAACGGCCATCTTCCAGGCGTTTCAGGGTGTTTACTGCTCCCGCCAGCGCTGCGCGTTCTGTCAGTTCGTCGGCACGCGCAAAGGCTTCCTCTTTAAAAGGAACGGTGACGTTGGCCCCCTTTCCTCCTTCTGCAAAGAACTGATTCAGAGAAGAGACAAAATCGTCCAGCGGCGCCAGTACACGTCCATAAGGATGAGTAATTCCTAACTGGCGGGCAAACAGCTGATGAATAGCAGGCGACTTGCTGTGCGCGATCGGATTACCAAAAACGGCATAGGTTTCCATGGTTCACCCCTGGCGGAACAGTTCACCCGTCAGGGCATCACGGATTTCAGATGGGTTTTGCCGGCCGCCCGTGGCGCCATCCACCACCGGGAAGCTGTCGCCAAACTGAGCATGGACCTCTGCGGTAGTACGGCACGGTGGTTGCCCGGTGAGATTGGCGCTGGTCGAAACCAGTGGTTTTCCGTAGGCTTCGCACAATTCGATTACCAGCGGATGGTTAGTCACGCGTACGGCCAGTGAATCAAAACGTCCAGTCAGCCAGCGCGGCGTTTCAGGACGCGCCGGGAATACAAACGTCACCGGTCCCGGCCAGCAAGAGAAGATGGCTTCCCGCTGTGAGTCACTTAACCGTGAATCATCAATATAGGGCTTCAGTTGCTCAAAGCTGGCGGCGATAAGGATCAATCCTTTCTCAACAGGACGCTGCTTCAGCTCCAGCAGGCGCATAACGGCCGTTTCGCTGTCAGGGTCGCAGCCGACGCCAAACACAGCTTCGGTGGGATAGGCGATGACATGTTCATTTTTCAGGACCGCCACGGCATGGGCGACGGCTTCTGAGGGCAGGTTATTGTTCACTGATTTATTCCGCCGGGATCGGCTTTCCACATTGTTTACTGGCACAGAAGCGTCTGAGCCCCTGCGCCGTCTTCTTTTCTATTAACAGCGGGTAATGGCATTCAGGGCATTCGCCCGCCACCGGTTTAAAATTGATAACGAACTGGCAATCAGGATAGCGATCGCAGGAGTGAAAGGTTTTACCGAAACGGGAACGACGCTGGACCAGATGGCCTTGTCCGCACTGCGGGCAAGCGATAGCCGTCTCATCGGGTTTATCAATCAGCTCGGTATGTTCACATTCCGGATAGCGGCTACAGCCAATGAACATCCCAAAACGCCCCTGGCGTAACACCATAACCGCACCGCACGATGGGCACTCTTGCCCCTCCAGCACCTTAACGATATGCCCGTCCGCCTGGCTTTTCAGGGGACGAATATAGTCACAGTCCGGATAATGCGAACAGCCGAGAAACGGGCCATGTTTCCCGGAACGGATCACCAGTTCGGCCCCGCACTGCGGGCAGGGCTCATTTTTACGCACCGAAAACAGTGCTGATTTGGTCATAACAACTCGATGTTGCTGCAAAAAGATTAATGCAGCATACCTTCATTTACTTCGAAGAGTAATTCTTCCATTTGCTGATAGGCGTTTTCACAGCCCGGAATATTGAACAGTACCATCAGGATGACCCATTTCAGGTCTTCCAGCTCAAATTCCGCCGTATCCAGCGCCAGTACGCGCTCTATCACCATTTCTCGCGTTTCGAGGTTCAACACCTGAATCTGCTCGAGGAAGAGTAAAAACCCCCGGCAACTGGCATCCAGACGCTGGCACTCCTCTTCGGTATATACCCGAAGAGAGAGCGGGTCGGAAGCGAGCTGCATGGGTTCAACGAGACCTTCCTGATAATCAGCCAGTTTCTCGAGCCACATTAACGCGTTATAGATGTCTTCCCGCTCAAAACCCGCATCGGTAAGATCCCGCGTCAGTTTGTCCTGATCCACGCGCATTTCTGCTTCGCTATGGATGTAAGTTTCAAACAAATACATGAGTACGTCGAACATGGCTTGCCCTCCTTAATCGGACATAGCCGCCGGGTACAGCTGCGATCCAGCCTGCTAACTCCAGTTCAAGTAGCTGAGCTACGGTTACTGGCACAGATTGGCCGGCACGTTCAGCGACAACGTCAACAGGTGTTACCTCATCTCCTACGTTAGCCAGGAGCTCCGGAAATGGCAATGCTACAGACGGCTGATCGACGCAAATATTTATCGAATCAGACGTATCAGTCAGCCAGGCCAGCTCGTTATGCCAGTATTCCACAATATCCTCTGGCGAGGTCACTGGCACCGCGCCTTGCTTAATTAACCAGTGCGGGCCTTCCGATCCCGGATTGCCTATCGGGCCAGGCAGGGCGAACACATCCCTTCCCTGCTCCAGGGCGCAGCGGACGGTGACCAGCGATCCGCTTCGCAACGCCGCCTCAATCACCAGCACGCCCAGGCTTAAGCCGCTGATAATCCGGTTGCGCCTGGGGAAATGTGCGGGAAGCGGCGGCGTAATGAGTGGAAATTCAGATACCAGCGTACCGCCATTGTCGATGATCTGCCGGGCGAGAGTTGCATGGCGCCGCGGATAAACCTGACTCAGCCCATTGCCCAGTACCGCGATAGTTTTACCCTCCGCCGCCAGCGCGCCGCGGTGCGCGACCCCGTCAATGCCTAACGCCAGCCCACTGGTGATGGTAATCCCTTTATGCGCCAGCGTTTCGCTGAACAGTTTCCCCCAGCGGGCGCCATACCAGGAGTGCGAGCGACTGCCAATAACGGCAAGCTGCGCGCTGTGAAGCAGGGCGAGGCCGCCGCTGACCAGCAACGCGCCGGGGTAATCAGCGATAGCCTTTAACCGCAATGGATAGCGCGGATCGTCACCCCGTAACAGATGATGATCCGGTTGTTCCAGCCAGCGCCGCGTCTCGTCAAGCTCATGCTCGTCAAGCCGGAAAAATAACTTTGCCTGCGCCGCGGTCATCCCGACGGCATGCAGCGCTTCACGATCAACGCTGGCGGCTGCGCATAAGCGCTGAGCGACCTCTACCATCCTGTCGCCATACAAGCTACTGACCTTCATCAGCCGCAGCCAAATCTCGTCGGGCGTCATCCTTACCCCCTGCCATAAGCGGTATTGACAATCTTTGCGATTGGACAGTGAGACTGTCAATTGCAGGGGGTTTTGTCTAGAATAGAGCTAATAATCTTATCAACTCCTGAATACGACTCTGGAACTTTATGGCAGTTTTGCAAGTGTTACATATTCCGGACGAGCGCCTTCGCAAAGTCGCCGAGCCGGTCAAAGAAGTGAATGCGGAAATTCAGCGTATCGTCGATGATATGTTCGACACCATGTACGCCGAGGAAGGCATCGGTCTGGCCGCAACCCAGGTCGATATCCATCAGCGCATTATCGTTATTGATGTGTCGGAAAATCGTGAAGAGCAGCTGGTATTAATTAACCCGGAAATGCTGGAGAAAGATGGCGAAACCGGTATTGAAGAAGGCTGCTTGTCTATTCCTGAACAGCGCGCCCTGGTGCCGCGTGCGGAAAAAGTGAAGATCCGGGCACTGGATCGCGATGGTAAGCCGTTTGAACTGGAGGCCGATGGCCTGCTGGCTATCTGTATCCAGCATGAGATGGATCACCTGGTCGGCAAACTGTTTATTGACTATCTGTCACCACTCAAACAACAGCGCATTCGTCAGAAGGTAGAGAAACTGGATCGTTTACGTTCCCGTGCCTGATAACAAGGAATACCGTGTCACAATCACTACGTATCATTTTCGCCGGCACCCCTGATTTTGCAGCGCGTCATCTTGATGCGCTGCTGTCGTCTGAACATCAGGTTGTTGGCGTATTCACTCAGCCTGATCGCCCTGCTGGTCGCGGCAAAAAATTGATGCCAAGCCCGGTAAAAGTGCTGGCAGAAGCCCATAACTTA
Source organism: Klebsiella sp. EMBS2024 (assembly GCF_036233805.1). Taxonomy (NCBI): domain Bacteria; kingdom Pseudomonadati; phylum Pseudomonadota; class Gammaproteobacteria; order Enterobacterales; family Enterobacteriaceae; genus Klebsiella; species Klebsiella sp. EMBS2024. The sequence goes on from NZ_JAZARW010000001.1 coordinate 4,049,059, forward strand.
CCTGTGTTCCAGCCATCCTCCCTGCGTCCGCAGGATAACCAGCGGTTAGTCGCCGATCTCGGCGCCGATATTATGGTGGTAGTGGCGTACGGTCTGATTCTGCCTAAAGCGGTGCTGGAGATGCCCCGTCTGGGCTGTATCAACGTTCACGGCTCGCTGCTACCGCGCTGGCGTGGCGCAGCGCCTATTCAGCGTTCACTGTGGGCGGGGGATAGCGAAACTGGCGTAACCATCATGCAGATGGACGTCGGCCTTGATACGGGGGATATGCTGTATAAGCTTTCCTGCCCCATTACCGCAGAGGATACCAGCGGCAGCCTGTACGATAAGCTGGCCGAGCTCGGCCCTCAGGGGCTGCTGGCAACGTTAGCCCAGCTGGCCAACGGCACCGCACGGCCTGAAGTACAAGATGAATCGCTGGTGTGCCATGCCGAAAAGCTGAGTAAAGAAGAGGCTCGTATCGATTGGTCGCTTTCCGCTGCGCAGTTGGAACGCTGCATCCGCGCGTTTAATCCGTGGCCAATGAGCTGGCTGGAAATTGACGGACAACCGGTAAAAGTGTGGCGGGCATCGGTCATCGCCGAAGCCGCTCACGCCGAACCGGGTACTATCGTGGCAGCAACCAAACAGGGTATTCAGATCGCCACGGGGGATGGGATCCTCAGCCTGGAGTCGCTACAGCCTGCGGGTAAAAAAGCGATGAGCGCCCAGGACTTACTCAATTCCCGCCGGGAGTGGTTTATCCCTGGCACCCGTCTCGCCTGACGGTCGTCTCTTCTGAAGCCCGGGTTCGCCGGGCATTTTTATTTTTGCGCTTATGAAAAAGAATATAAATTTACGCAGCCTGGCCGCCCAGGCTATCGAGCAAGTTGTTGAAAAAGGGCAGTCTTTAAGCAACGTACTGCCCCCTCTACAGCAGAAAGTCAGCGATAAAGATAAAGCGCTACTGCAGGAGTTGTGCTTTGGTGTACTACGTACTCTAAGCCAGCTGGAGTGGCTTATCAGCAAGCTAATGGCGCGTCCGATGACCGGCAAACAGCGCACCGTGCACTTTCTGATCATGGTTGGTCTCTATCAGTTACTCTACACCCGCATTCCACCACACGCCGCGCTGGCGGAAACGGTAGAAGGCGCGGTGGCCATTAAACGCCCGCAGCTTAAAGGGCTAATCAACGGCGTGCTACGCCAGTTCCAGCGCCAGCAGGAAGCGTTGTTAGCCGAATTTGCTGAGCATGAAAACCGCTATCTTCATCCCAAATGGCTGCTGAAACGCCTGCAGCAGGCCTGGCCGCAGCAGTGGCAGGAGATCGTCGAGGCGAACAACCAGCGCCCGCCGATGTGGCTGCGCGTTAACCGCAACCATCATTCCCGGGATGAGTGGCTTGCCCTGCTTAACGAGACCGGTTTAGAGGGCTTTACCCACCCTGATTATCCGGACGCCGTACGCCTGGCCACCCCTGCTCCGGTCCACGCGTTACCAGGCTTTGCCGAAGGCTGGGTGACCGTCCAGGACGCCTCGGCTCAGGGCTGTATGCGCTACCTGCAACCGGAAAATGGCGAACGCATTCTCGATCTCTGCGCGGCGCCGGGCGGGAAGACGACGCATATTCTGGAAGTCGCTCCCCAGGCTCAGGTTATGGCGGTGGATATTGATGAACAGCGTCTGTCCCGCGTCTATGACAACCTGAAGCGTCTGGGTGTAAAAGCGGATGTAAAACAGGGCGATGGCCGCTTCCCTGAGCAGTGGTGTGGCAATGAGCAGTTCGATCGTATTCTGCTGGATGCTCCCTGCTCCGCAACCGGCGTTATTCGCCGCCATCCGGATATCAAATGGCTGCGCCGGGATCGGGATATCGCCGAGTTAGCCCAACTGCAGGCCGAGATCCTCAATGCCACCTGGACGCACCTGAAGCCAGGCGGCACGCTGGTTTACGCAACCTGTTCTATTCTGCCGGAAGAGAACAGTCAGCAAATTGCCGCTTTCCTCGCGCGAACTCCGGATGCAGAACTTCACGCCACCGGCACGCCGGCGAGCCCCGGGCAGCAAAATCTGCCGGGCGTGGAAGAAGGTGATGGCTTCTTTTACGCTAAGCTAATCAAACGTCGGAACTAATGGGTCACTGCAGATGAAGATTATTATTCTGGGCGCCGGCCAGGTCGGCGGCACGCTGGCGGAAAACCTCGTCGGCGAGAACAATGATATTACGCTGGTTGATACCAATGGCGACCGTCTGCGCAGCCTGCAGGATAAGTTCGATCTGCGTGTCGTCCAGGGGCATGGCTCTCACCCTCGCGTACTGCGCGAGGCGGGAGCCGATGATGCCGATATGCTGGTAGCGGTCACTAGTTCGGACGAAACCAACATGGTGGCCTGCCAGGTCGCTTACTCATTGTTCAATACGCCAAACCGCATAGCGCGTATTCGTGCGCCTGATTACGTTCGTGATGCGGAAAAGCTCTTCAACTCTGAAGCGGTACCCATCGATCACTTAATCGCTCCGGAACAACTGGTCATCGACAACATCCACCGTCTGATCGAATATCCCGGCGCGCTGCAGGTCGTGAACTTCGCCGAAGGAAAAGTCAGTCTCGCGGTAGTAAAAGCCTATTATGGTGGCCCGCTGGTGGGGAATGCCTTATCCACTATGCGGGAGCATATGCCGCATATCGATACGCGCGTGGCCGCCATTTTCCGCCACGATCGCCCCATCCGCCCGCAGGGCTCGACGATTGTCGAGGCCGGAGATGAAGTCTTCTTTATTGCCGCCTCGCAGCATATTCGCGCGGTCATGAGTGAACTGCAGCGACTGGAAAAGCCGTATAAGCGTATTATGCTGGTCGGCGGGGGCAATATTGGCGCGGGTCTGGCCCATAAGCTGGAAAAAGATTACAGCGTTAAGCTTATCGAACGTAATCAGCAGCGAGCCGCTGAGCTAGCGGAAAAGCTGCAGCATACTATCGTCTTCTACGGGGATGCATCGGACCAGGAGCTGTTGGCTGAAGAGCATATTGACCAGGTGGACCTGTTTATTGCCGTCACTAACGACGACGAAGCCAATATTATGTCGGCTATGTTGGCCAAGCGAATGGGCGCGAAAAAAGTGATGGTGCTAATCCAGCGCAGAGCCTACGTGGATCTGGTCCAGGGTAGCGTCATCGATATTGCGATTTCGCCTCAGCAGGCCACAATTTCCGCACTCCTCAGTCATGTCCGTAAAGCCGATATTGTCGGCGTCTCCTCCTTGCGCCGCGGCGTTGCAGAAGCGATTGAGGCAGTCGCGCACGGCGATGAGAGCACCTCCCGGGTAGTCGGGCGTTCGATCGACGAGATCAAGCTTCCACCGGGCACGATCATCGGCGCCGTCGTGCGGGGCAATGACGTGATGATCGCCAATAATAATCTACGGATCGAGCAGGGCGACCATGTGATCATGTTTTTGACCGATAAGAAGTTTATTTCCGATGTCGAAAGGCTGTTCCAGCCAAGTCCTTTCTTCCTGTAATTCCCAGGGCGCCGAACAGGCGCCTTTTTATTATCCCTTATTATTCAAAGGTTAATATTTTGCAGTAACTATCTGCTGGGAATGGCAAATGAAAATACATTTGTTAAACTTACAACGTCAGCTGGCACAAGGAGAATAAAATGAGTTTTTTAAAAGAGTTTCGCGAATTCGCGATGCGCGGGAACGTTGTCGATTTGGCAGTGGGTGTGATCATCGGTGCAGCATTCGGTAAAATTGTTTCATCACTGGTCGCGGATATTATTATGCCGCCACTCGGCCTGTTGATTGGCGGGATCGATTTTAAACAGTTTGCCGTCACGCTACGTGATGCCCAGGGCGATGTCCCGGCTGTGGTGATGCATTATGGGGTATTCATTCAGAACGTTTTCGATTTCATCATCGTCGCGTTTGCCATCTTCATGGCGATTAAATTGATGAATAAGTTAAATCGTAAGAAAGAAGAGGCTCCGGCGGCACCGCCAGCTCCCTCTAAAGAAGAAGTTCTGCTGAGCGAAATTCGCGATCTGCTGAAAGAACAAAACAACCGTTCTTAATCAGCAGAGAAAGCAGAAGGCCAGTGGTAAAAAAGCGATTCGCTTGCTTGCCACTGGCCTCCCGATCAACCCTTCCTGCATGTTTATCTTTACGTTGATAGCTTCCTTTCCCTTTCTTGTTTTTCTCTACGCGCTGCCTGAATAACGGATCGTGGAGAAGTGCCTCAATGGCGTTATCTTTAATTTGTCCTTTAGTATGCTGATAGCGACTCATAGTTACTCCGGTATATGTATAAACTCGGCGCGAGTGTAGATCCGCGCGTTTAAAAAATCAACGTCCGCCATTGCCGTTGCTGGCCCCTTGTTCAAGGGCCTCAAGGATAGAACAGTAAACGCTGCTGTGGGTAGTGCCGCAACAGGCATCGTTGAGCCGCTGCAGAGAGCGGCGCATCGTCTGTAGCTCTTTAATCCGCGCCTCGACTTCACTTAATCGCGCCTGAACGATCCCTTTCGACTCCTGACAGGTATGATGCTCCGGATCGATGCGGATCGACAATAATTCGCGGATCGCTTCCAGGGTGAAACCCAGTTGTCGGGCATAACGAATAAAGCGCAGCCGTTGAAGATCGTTATCCGAGTACAGACGAAATCCTCCCTCGGTGCGTATGTCATGATCCATCATCTGCTGCTTTTCATAGTAGCGGATGGTATCAGGCGTCACGTCGGCCAGTTTTGCCAGTTCACCAATACGATACATATTTACTCCTGATTTATTTTTTGCAGCAACGCATCGGCGTACTCACCGCGTAAAAAGTCGGTGTTCAGACCTGCCTGACGTAACTTCAGCTCGAGCAGGGCAAGGCGTTTGCTAAGTTCGGCATGACGCGGATCGTCCTGACGGACGCCGTTCAGTAAGTCTGCCAGAGCCAACGCTTCTTTGCGTTGCTCCAGTTCCGGAGGAAGACATCCTGCATTTTTCAGAAGGCGATAGCCTGCCCGCAACTCCGCCGGCACATGTGAATCGTCATCGAGAGTCAGCGGTTCTCCGCTGCCGGGTAAATTATCGAACTCACCTTTGGTTTGGGCATCGAGGATATGACGTTCCGCCCACTGATCCAGCAACCACATTCTACGGCTCCAGGGGATGAACAAAAAGAGTACAGATAGTGTAGTGAAATGGGGATGGGGTAGATATAAAAAAACCCGCCAGGGCGGGTTTTTTTACGTTACTACAGATTACTCTGCAGCAGCTTCTGCTTTCGGCTCAGCACGATCAACCAGCTCGATGTATGCCATCGGCGCGTTGTCGCCTGCACGGAAGCCACACTTCAGAATGCGAGTGTAACCACCGGCGCGGCTCGCGAAACGCGGGCCCAGCTCGTTAAACAGTTTTGCCACGATCTCGTTATCACGAGTGCGGGCGAATGCCAGACGACGATTAGCAACGCTATCAGTCTTGGCAAGAGTAATCAGCGGCTCAACTACGCGACGCAGTTCTTTCGCTTTCGGCAGGGTCGTCTTGATGATTTCATGACGAACCAGCGAACCTGCCATGTTACGGAACATAGCCTGGCGATGGCTGCTGTTGCGGTTCAGTTGACGACCACTCTTACGATGGCGCATGACCTTATCCTTCTCAGTAAAACCTTAACCTGTGATCCGGTTACTCGTCAGCAATGCTTGCTGGTGGCCAGTTTTCCAGGCGCATGCCCAGAGACAGTCCACGGGAAGCCAGCACGTCTTTAATCTCAGTAAGAGATTTTTTACCCAGGTTCGGCGTTTTCAGCAACTCAACCTCGGTACGCTGTACCAGATCACCGATATAGTGGATAGCTTCTGCCTTGAGGCAGTTAGCAGAGCGGACAGTCAATTCCAGATCGTCAACAGGGCGCAGCAGGATCGGATCGAATTCTGGTTTCTCTTCTTTCACTTCTGGCTGACGTACATCACGTAGGTCAACAAAAGCTTCCAGTTGTTCAGCCAGGATGGTTGCCGCACGACGAATCGCCTCTTCAGGATCGATTGTGCCGTTGGTTTCCATTTCGATGACCAGCTTGTCCAGGTCGGTACGCTGTTCTACACGCGCAGCTTCAACATTGTAGGCAATACGCTCTACAGGGCTGTAGCAGGCGTCGACCAGCAGACGGCCGATTGGGCGCTCATCTTCTTCCGAATGAATTCGGGCAGAAGCCGGCACATAACCGCGACCGCGCTGAACTTTGATACGCATGCTAATAGCAGCGTTCTCATCAGTCAGGTGGCAAATCACGTGCTGCGGCTTGACGATTTCGACATCACCGTCGTGGGTAATGTCGGCTGCGGTCACAGGGCCAATGCCAGATTTATTCAAAGTAAGGATGACTTCATCTTTACCCTGAACTCTCACCGCCAGCCCTTTCAGGTTGAGCAGGATTTCAAGGATGTCTTCCTGAACGCCTTCTTTGGTGCTGTACTCGTGCAGTACACCATCAATCTCAACCTCGGTCACCGCGCAACCCGGCATCGATGAGAGCAGAATACGGCGCAGTGCGTTACCCAGAGTATGGCCGAAGCCACGCTCTAAAGGCTCAAGGGTCACCTTGGCGTGCGTCGAACTCACTTGCTCGATATCGACCAGGCGCGGTTTTAGAAACTCTGTCACAGAACCCTGCATTGTGTCCTCTCTTTGGTACTAAGCTTTACTTGGAGTAAAGCTCGACGATCAGGTGTTCGTTAATGTCCGCAGACAGATCAGAACGCTCCGGCTGACGCTTGAACGTACCTTCCATCTTGCCAGCATCAACTTCCAGCCAGGTTGGCTTTTCACGCTGCTCAGCCAGCTCCAGAGCGGCTTTCACGCGAGATTGCTTTTTCGCTTTCTCACGAATGCTGACAACGTCATTCGCTTTAACCTGATAAGAAGCGATGTTAACAACACGACCGTTTACCATAATCGCTTTGTGGCTAACCAGCTGGCGTGCTTCAGCACGAGTGGCGCCAAAGCCCATACGGTATACAACGTTGTCCAGACGACCTTCCAGCAGAGCCAACAGGTTTTCACCGGTGTTGCCTTTCAGACGTGCTGCTTCTTTATAGTAGTTACGGAACTGACGCTCCAGCACACCGTACATACGGCGAACTTTTTGCTTTTCACGCAACTGCACACCATAGTCAGACAGACGCGGCTTACGCGCACCGTGCTGGCCAGGAGCTTGTTCAATTTTACACTTGGTATCGATCGCGCGAACGCCAGACTTAAGGAATAAGTCGGTGCCCTCACGACGGCTCAGCTTGAGCTTAGGACCCAAATATCTTGCCATTTTCTTTCTCCAACTAACCTGGAAAACGCAGCGTTATACGCGACGTTTTTTCGGCGGACGACAACCGTTATGAGGGATCGGAGTCACATCAGTAATATTAGTGATGCGGAAACCAGCGGCGTTCAGTGCACGAATGGTAGATTCGCGACCCGGACCCGGACCTTTGACCATAACTTCCAGATTCTTGATGCCGTATTCTTTTACGGCTTCTGCGCAACGCTCTGCTGCAACCTGAGCTGCGAACGGAGTGGATTTGCGAGAACCACGGAAACCGGAACCACCGGCTGTTGCCCAACCCAGTGCGTTACCCTGACGATCAGTGATGGTAACGATGGTGTTGTTAAAAGAAGCATGGATATGAGCCACGCCGTCAGAGACTTGTTTTCTTACACGCTTACGTGCACGAATTGGTGCCTTTGCCATTATTCAATCACCCCGATTATTTCTTGATCGGTTTACGCGGACCCTTACGGGTACGTGCGTTGGTCTTGGTACGCTGACCGCGAACCGGGAGACCACGACGATGACGCAAACCACGGTAGCAACCAAGGTCCATCAGACGCTTGATGCTCAGGGTGATTTCACGGCGCAGATCACCTTCAACGACAAATTTACCTACTGCTTCACGCAGAATATCAATTTGTTCTTCAGACAGCTCACTGATCTTAACATTTTCAGCGATGCCCGTTTCAGCGCAGATGGCTTTAGAACGGGTTTTGCCGATACCGAAAATAGCGGTTAAAGCGATAACGGTATGTTTGTGATCAGGAATGTTAATGCCTGCTATACGGGCCACTATGCACTCCTACTATTTAATATGTACGCACCATGCTGAAAAGCCCGTTTTCAGGATACTCAAATGGAAACGTACAGACATACAAAAGATTGGCTGGCTAATCTAGCCAGCTCAATCCAACTTTGCAAGAAAAATATGCGAAAAAATCAGCCTTGGCGCTGTTTATGCTTCGGCTCGGCACTGCAAATCACACGGATGACACCATCACGCTTAACGATTTTGCAGTTACGGCATAATTTCTTGACGGAAGCACGAACTTTCATTTTTACTCTCCGTAACTTCTCGGGCGACCAGTTTTAACGGCCGTAGCCTTTCAGGTTCGCCTTCTTCAATGCAGACTCATACTGACTGGACATCATCAGAGTTTGCACTTGAGCCATAAAGTCCATAATCACGACAACAACGATAAGCAGCGAGGTCCCACCGAAGTAGAACGGCACTTTCATCGCGTCACGCATGAACTCCGGGATCAGGCAGATAAAAGTAATGTACAACGCACCAACCAGAGTCAGGCGAGTCATCACTTTATCGATATACTTCGCCGTTTGCTCTCCCGGACGAATTCCTGGTACAAATGCACCGGACTTCTTCAGGTTATCTGCTGTTTCACGCGGGTTGAAAACCAACGCCGTGTAGAAGAAACAGAAGAAGATGATTGCAGACGCATAGAGTAACACATAAAGCGGTTGCCCAGGCTGCAAATACAGCGAAATTGTTGTCAGCCAGTTCCAACCAGTACCACCCCCGAACCATGACGTGATGGTTGCCGGGAACAGTATAATACTGGAAGCGAAGATTGCCGGGATTACCCCCGCCATATTCACTTTCAGCGGTAAATGTGTGCTCTGTGCAGCATAGACACGACGACCCTGTTGACGTTTCGCGTAGTTTACCACAATGCGGCGTTGACCACGCTCAACGAATACAACAAAGAAGGTCACTGCAAATACTAATACTGCAACCAACAGCAACAGGAGGAAGTGCAGGTCGCCTTGACGCGCTTGCTCGATAGTATGGGCGATGGCCGGCGGGAGTCCCGCAACGATACCGGCGAAGATAATGATCGAGATACCGTTACCGATACCACGTTCAGTGATCTGTTCGCCGAGCCACATCAGGAACATAGTCCCTGTGACCAGACTGACAACAGCGGTGAAATAGAATGCAAAGCCTGGATTAATCACCAGGCCTTGCATACCAGGCATATTCGGCAGACCGGTAGCAATACCGATCGACTGAAATATCGCCAGCACCAGAGTACCGTAGCGGGTGTACTGGCTGATCTTACGACGACCAGACTCCCCTTCTTTCTTCAGTTCCGCTAGCGGTTGATAAACCACCGTCAGCAGCTGCACGATGATCGATGCCGAAATGTACGGCATAATCCCCAGCGCAAAGATAGAAGCACGGCTGAGAGCACCACCAGAGAACATGTTGAACATTTCAATGATGGTGCCTCGCTGTTGCTCAAGCAGTTTGGCAAGTACAGCGGCATCAATACCAGGGATCGGAATAAAAGAGCCAATACGGAACACTATCAGCGCACCGACCACAAACAGAAGTCTGCGTTTCAGTTCGCCAAGGCCACCTTTGGCACTTTGAAAATCTAATCCCGGTTGTTTAGCCATCTGCTACTTATTCCTCAATTTTACCGCCAGCAGCTTCGATAGCAGCACGAGCACCTTTAGTCACACGCAGGCCACGAACAGTTACCGGACGAGTTACCTCACCAGACAGGATCACTTTCGCGAACTCGATCTGGACACCGATAATGTTAGCCGCTTTCAGCGCGTTCAGGTCTACTACATCGCCTTCTACGTGAGCCAGATCGGAGAGACGGATCTCTGCGGTGATCATCGCTTTACGAGAAGTGAAGCCGAATTTCGGCAGACGACGGTACAGAGGCATCTGACCACCCTCGAAACCGCGACGTACGCCACCGCCAGAACGAGATTTCTGACCTTTGTGACCACGACCACCGGTTTTACCGAGGCCAGAACCGATACCACGACCCAGGCGTTTACCCGCCTTTTTGGAGCCTTCGGCCGGAGACAGAGTATTTAAACGCATCTCTTACTCCTCAACTTTAACCATGAAGGAAACCGCGTTGACCATACCACGAACAGCAGGAGTATCCTCGCGCTCTACGGTGTGACCAATACGACGCAGACCCAGGCCAAGCAGCGTTGCCTTGTGTTTCGGCAGACGACCGATTGCACTGCGGGTTTGAGTAATTTTAATAGTCTTTGCCATGGTTTATTTCCCCAGAATTTCTTCAACGGATTTACCACGCTTGGCAGCGACCATATCCGGGGACTTCATGTTTTCCAGACCGTCGATAGTTGCACGAACCACATTAATCGGGTTAGTGGAACCATACGCTTTAGCCAGAACGTTACGAACCCCAGCGACTTCCAGAACGGCGCGCATTGCACCACCGGCGATGATACCGGTACCTTCGGAAGCCGGCTGCATGAATACACGAGAACCCGTGTGAGTACCCTTAACCGGGTGCTGCAGGGTGCCGTGGTTCAGCGCGACGTTAATCATATTGCGACGGGCTTTTTCCATCGCTTTCTGGATCGCTGCTGGAACTTCACGCGCTTTACCGTAACCAAAACCAACGCGACCGTTACCATCGCCTACTACAGTCAGAGCTGTGAAGGAGAAAATACGACCACCTTTAACGGTTTTAGATACGCGGTTTACCGCGATCAGCTTTTCCTGCAGTTCGCCAGCTTGTTTTTCGATGTGAGCCATCTTACACCTCTACCTTAGAACTGAAGGCCAGCTTCACGGGCAGCATCTGCCAGTGCCTGGACACGACCATGATATTGGAACCCGGAACGGTCAAAGGAAACATCTTTGATGCCTTTTTCCAGAGCGCGTTCAGCGACAGCTTTACCCACAGCTGCTGCAGCGTCTTTGTTACCGGTGTACTTCAGTTGTTCAGCGATAGCTTTTTCTACAGTAGAAGCAGCTACCAGAACTTCAGAACCATTCGGTGCAATTACCTGTGCGTAAATGTGACGCGGGGTACGATGTACCACCAGGCGAGTTGCGCCCAGCTCCTGGAGCTTGCGGCGTGCGCGGGTCGCACGACGGATACGAGCAGATTTCTTATCCATAGTGTTACCTTACTTCTTCTTAGCCTCTTTGGTACGCACGACTTCGTCGGCGTAACGAACACCCTTGCCTTTGTAAGGCTCAGGACGACGGTAGGCGCGCAGATCTGCTGCAACCTGGCCGATCACCTGCTTATCAGCGCCTTTCAGCACGATTTCAGTCTGAGTCGGACATTCTGCAGTGATACCCGCAGGCAGCTGATGATCAACCGGGTGAGAGAAACCTAAAGCCAGGTTTACTACATTCCCTTTGACCGCTGCACGATAACCTACACCAACCAGCTGCAGCTTCTTAGTGAAGCCTTCGGTAACACCGATAACCATTGAGTTCAGCAGGGCACGCGCGGTACCAGCCTGAGCCCAACCGTCTGCGTAACCATCACGCGGACCGAAGGTCAGTGCATTATCTGCATGTTTAACTTCAACAGCATCGTTGAGAGTACGAGTCAGCTCGCCGTTTTTACCTTTGATCGTAATAACCTGACCGTTGATTTTTACATCAACGCCGGCAGGAACAACGACCGGTGCTTTAGCAACACGAGACATTTTTTCCTCCGATTAGGCTACGTAGCAGATAATTTCGCCACCAAGACCAGCCTGGCGCGCTGCACGATCAGTCATAACACCTTTAGAGGTAGAAACAACTGCGATACCCAGACCGGCCATAACTTTCGGCAGCTCATCTTTTTTCTTATAGATGCGCAGACCTGGGCGGCTGACACGCTGAATGCTTTCTACAACAGCTTTGCCCTGGAAATACTTGAGAGTAAGTTCCAGTTCAGGCTTGGTGTCGCCTTCAACTTTAAAATCTTCGATAAAACCTTCTTCCTTCAGCACGTTGGCGATTGCCACTTTCAGCTTGGAGGAAGGCATGGTGACCGCAGCTTTGTTCGCGGCCTGACCGTTACGGATACGGGTCAGCATATCCGCGATCGGATCTTGCATGCTCATCTGTCTTTACTCCCGTGATTCAATTGGTGACAATTACCAGCTAGCCTTTTTCAGACCCGGGATTTCACCGCGCATAGCGGCTTCACGGACCTTAATACGGCTCAACCCGAACTTCCGCAGGAAACCATGCGGACGACCTGTTTGACGGCAGCGGTTACGCTGACGAGACGGGCTGGAATCACGCGGCAGAGTCTGCAGCTTGAGAACGGCATTCCAACGATCTTCGTCGGTTGCGTTCACATCAGAGATGATAGCTTTCAGTTCAGCGCGTTTAGCGAAGAATTTATCAGCTAAAGCCACGCGCTTTACTTCGCGTGCTTTCATTGATTGCTTAGCCATTAAGTAACCCTACCTTACTTGCGGAACGGGAAGTCAAAGGCAGCCAGCAGAGCACGGCCTTCTTCGTCAGATTTCGCAGTAGTGGTAATGGTAATATCCAAACCACGAACGCGGTCGACTTTATCGTAGTCGATTTCTGGGAAGATGATCTGCTCACGGACACCCATGCTGTAGTTGCCACGACCGTCGAAAGACTTAGCGGACAGGCCGCGGAAGTCACGAATACGCGGTACAGCAATAGTGATCAGGCGCTCAAAGAACTCCCACATGCGTTCGCCACGCAGAGTTACTTTACAGCCGATCGGATAGCCCTGACGGATTTTGAAGCCTGCAACTGATTTGCGTGCTTTGGTGATCAGCGGTTTTTGACCGGAGATTGCTGCCAGGTCAGCTGCTGCGTTATCCAGCAGTTTCTTGTCAGCGATCGCTTCACCAACACCCATGTTCAGGGTGATCTTCTCGACCCGAGGGACTTGCATGACAGAATTGTAGTTAAACTCAGTCATGAGTTTCTTAACTACTTCGTCTTTGTAGTAATCATGCAGTTTCGCCATCGTACTACTCCAAATTACTTGATAGTTTCGCTGTTAGACTTGAAGAAACGGACTTTTTTACCGTCTTCGAATCTAAAGCCTACACGGTCAGCCTTGCCGGTTGCCGCATTGAAGATTGCAACGTTAGAAACCTGAATTGCAGCTTCTTTTTCAACGATGCCGCCTGGTTGGTTCAGAGCCGGAACCGGCTTCTGGTGTTTCTTAACCAGGTTGATACCTTCAACAATGACCTTGCCGGAAGACAGGACATTCTTAACTTTACCGCGCTTACCTTTATCTTTACCGGTTAACACGATAACTTCGTCATCACGACGGATTTTCGCTGCCATGATTCGCTCCTTAGAGTACTTCTGGTGCCAGAGAGATAATTTTCATGAACTTCTCGGTACGAAGTTCACGAGTTACCGGCCCAAAAATACGCGTACCGATAGGCTGCTCGCTGTTATTGTTCAGAATAACGCATGCATTACCATCGAAGCGAATGACAGAACCGTCCGGGCGACGAACACCCTTCTTGGTGCGCACCACTACCGCCTTCAGCACATCACCTTTTTTGACCTTACCACGCGGAATTGCTTCTTTGATGGTGATCTTGATGATGTCGCCTACGCCTGCGTAGCGACGGTGCGAGCCACCCAGAACCTTGATACACATTACGCGACGTGCACCGGAGTTGTCGGCGACGTTCAGCATAGTCTGTTCTTGGATCATTTTAGTGCTCCGCTAATGTCAACTACTACTGAGACCCGAAAATTAGGGTCGTTAAAAAGCCCCATATCGAGGGCGCGGCATTATAACACCACAAACCAGATATGGGTAGAAAAAATAAACGGCTCATCGCTGAGCCGTTTATCCGTATCGAGAATGCGTACTCTATTACAGAACCGCTTTCTCTACAACGCGAACCAGCGTCCAGGACTTAGTCTTGGACAGCGGACGGCATTCGCGGATTTCAACCTTGTCGCCGATACCGCATTCGTTGTTCTCGTCATGTACGTGCAGTTTGGTCGTACGTTTGATGAATTTACCGTAAACCGGGTGTTTCACCATACGTTCGATAGCAACAACAATGGATTTCTCCATTTTGTCGCTAACTACGCGACCTTGCAGAGTACGGATTTTATCGGTCATTACGCACCCGCCTTCTGAGTCAGTAAAGTCTTAACGCGTGCAACATCACGACGCACTTGCTTCAGCAGATGAGTCTGTTGCAGCTGGCCACTTGCAGCCTGCATGCGCAGGTTGAACTGCTCACGCAGCAGGTTCAGCAGCTCAGCGTTCAGCTCTTCAACGCTTTTTTCACGCAGCTCTTTTGCTTTCATTACATCACCGTCTTAGTTACAAAGGTGGTTTTGATCGGCAGTTTCGCTGCTGCCAGGCCGAATGCTTCACGGGCCAGCTCTTCCGGTACACCGTCCATTTCATACAGGACTTTACCCGGCTGAATCAAGGCAACCCAGTACTCCACGTTACCTTTACCTTTACCCATACGAACTTCCAGCGGCTTCTCGGTGATCGGTTTGTCCGGGAATACACGGATCCAGATCTTACCTTGACGCTTAACTGCACGGGTCATAGCACGACGTGCTGCTTCGATCTGACGTGCAGTCAGACGACCACGGCCAACAGCTTTCAGACCGAAAGTGCCGAAGCTAACATCCGTACCCTGCGCCAGACCACGGTTGCGGCCTTTGTGCACTTTACGGAATTTTGTACGCTTTGGTTGTAACATCAGCGACGCTCCTTATTTACGGCCTTTACGCTGCTGCTTTTTAGGTTGAGCAGCCGGTTCCGGTTGTTCAACAGCAGCCATACCACCCAGGATCTCACCTTTGAAGATCCATACCTTAACGCCGATTACACCGTAAGTGGTGTGCGCTTCAGAGGTGTTGTAGTCGATGTCAGCACGCAGAGTGTGCAGCGGTACGCGACCTTCACGGTACCATTCGGTACGTGCGATTTCCGCGCCGCCCAGACGGCCGCTAACTTCAACTTTGATACCTTTAGCGCCCAGACGCATTGCGTTCTGTACAGCACGCTTCATCGCACGACGGAACATAACGCGACGTTCCAGCTGAGAAGTGATGCTGTCAGCAACCAGTTTTGCGTCCAGTTCAGGTTTACGAACTTCGGCGATATTGATCTGTGCAGGTACGCCAGCGATATCCGCTACGACCTTGCGCAGTTTTTCTACGTCTTCGCCTTTCTTACCGATAACGATACCCGGGCGAGCGGTGTGAATGGTCACACGGATGCTCTTAGCCGGACGCTCGATAACGATGCGAGATACAGACGCTTTAGCCAGTTCTTTAGTCAGGAACTGACGTACTTTAAAATCGCTGTCCAGGTTGTCAGCGAATTCTTTGGTGTTCGCGAACCAGGTAGAGTTCCATGGTTTGACAATACCCAGGCGAATACCATTAGGATGTACTTTCTGACCCATTGCTAGTCTCCAGAGTCTCAGCGATCGGACACAACCACAGTGATGTGGCTGGTGCGCTTCAGGATGCGATCTGCACGACCTTTAGCACGCGGCATAATGCGCTTCATGCTCGGGCCTTCGTCTACGAAAATTTTCGCAACTTTCAGATCATCAATGTCAGCGCCATCGTTGTGTTCAGCGTTAGCAATGGCAGATTCCAGTACCTTCTTGACCAGTACAGCAGCTTTTTTGTTGGTGTAGGTCAGAATATCCAGGGCCTGCGACACTTTCTTACCGCGAATCAGGTCAGCTACAAGGCGAACCTTCTGAGCAGAAGAACGAGCATGGCGATGTTGAGCTAAAGTTTCCATCTCTTCCTCCTACCTTATTTCTTCTTCGCTTTTTTATCAGCAGCGTGGCCGCGATAAGTACGAGTCGGTGCGAATTCACCCAGTTTGTGACCGACCATTTCGTCGGAAACAAATACTGGAACGTGCTGACGACCATTATGGACAGCGATGGTCAAACCGATCATGTTAGGAAAGATCGTTGAACGACGGGACCAAGTGCGCAGGGGCTTCTTGTCTCCGCTTTCCACCGCTTTCTCTACCTTCTTCAGCAAGTGCAGGTCAATAAAAGGACCTTTCTTGAGAGAACGTGGCATGGCTTATCCTCTAAAATTATTTGCTACGGCGACGTACGATGAATTTATCAGTACGCTTGTTGCTGCGGGTCTTCTTACCTTTGGTCTGCAGGCCCCACGGGGATACCGGGTGCTTACCAAAGTTACGACCTTCACCACCACCATGTGGGTGGTCTACTGGGTTCATCGCAGTACCGCGAACGGTAGGACGAACACCACGCCAGCGTGCAGCACCTGCTTTACCCAGAACGCGCAGCATATGCTCAGCATTGCCAACTTCGCCCAGAGTCGCGCGGCAGTCTGCTTCGACTTTACGCATTTCACCAGAACGCAGACGCAGGGTGACATAAGCACCGTCACGAGCAACGATCTGAACGTAAGTACCAGCGGAACGAGCCAGCTGACCGCCTTTACCTGGTTTCATTTCTACGTTATGAACGGTAGAACCAACCGGGATATTGCGCATCGGCAGGGTGTTGCCTGCTTTGATTGCAGCATCAACGCCAGACTGAATCTGGTCGCCAGCTTTCAGGCCTTTCGGGGCCAGGATGTAACGGCGCTCGCCGTCTTTGTACAGAACCAGCGCGATGTTCGCGGAGCGGTTCGGATCGTACTCAAGACGTTCAACAACTGCCGGGATACCATCTTTGTTGCGTTTGAAGTCAACAATACGGTAAGCCTGCTTGTGGCCACCACCGATATGACGGGTGGTGATACGGCCATTGTTGTTACGACCACCGGATTTGCTGTTTTTTTCCAGCAACGGAGCAAAAGGTTTGCCCTTGTGCAGCTCTGGGTTAACCACTTTAACGACGTGGCGACGACCCGGAGATGTCGGTTTACATTTAACAACTGCCATTGTATTACTCCTCCGACTTACTCAGCGCCGCCAACGAAGTCCAGATTCTGGCCTTCTTTCAGGGTGACGTAAGCTTTTTTCCAGTCGCTACGACGACCGATACGCTGTCCGTGACGTTTAACTTTCCCTTTAACAACCAGGGTGTTAACGACTTCGACTTCGACTTCAAACAGTTTCTGCACAGCAGCTTTGATTTCTGCTTTGGTCGCGTCTTTAGCAACTTTGAGAACGATGGTGTTTGTTTTTTCCATCGCAGTAGACGCTTTTTCAGAAACGTGCGGTGCGCGCAGCACCTTCAGCAGACGTTCTTCACGAATCATGCCAGCATCTCCTCAACTTGCTTAACAGCATCAGCAGTCATTACGACTTTGTCGAAGGCGATCAGGCTAACCGGGTCGATACCGTTCGCATCACGTACGTCAACCTTATGCAGGTTACGTGCGGCCAGGAACAGGTTCTCGTCCAGCTCACCGGTGATGATCAGCACATCTTCCAGAGCCATGTCTTTCAGTTTCTGTGCCAGCAGCTTAGTTTTCGGCGCTTCAACAGAGAACTTCTCGACAACGATCAGACGATCCTGACGTACCAGTTCGGACAGAATGCTTTTCAGCGCGCCGCGGTACATCTTCTTGTTAACTTTTTGACTGTGGTCCTGCGGACGAGCAGCGAAGGTCACGCCACCGGAACGCCAGATCGGGCTCTTGATAGAACCAGAACGCGCACGGCCGGTACCTTTCTGGCGCCACGGTTTTTTACCGGAGCCAGTGATTTCAGCACGAGTCTTCTGAGCACGAGTGCCCTGACGCGCACCGGCTGCATAAGCAACAACAACCTGGTGAACCAGCGCTTCGTTGAAATCACGACCGAAGGTAGTTTCGGAAACAGTCAGCGCGCTCTGCGCGTCTTTCAATACTAATTCCATTGCTATCTCCTCACGCCTTCACAGCTGGTTTAACGATCAGGTCGCTACCGGTCGCACCCGGGACAGCACCTTTAACCAGCAGCAGGTTGCGCTCAGCGTCAACACGTACTACGTCCAGGCTCTGAACGGTTACACGCTCATTACCCAGCTGACCTGCCATTTTCTTGCCTTTGAACACTTTGCCCGGAGTCTGGTTCTGACCGATAGAACCCGGAACGCGGTGGGACAAGGAGTTACCGTGAGTAGCGTCCTGGGTACGGAAGTTCCAGCGCTTAACGGTACCAGCAAAACCTTTACCTTTAGAGGTACCGGTTACGTCAACTTTTTTAACGTCAGCAAACAGTTCAACGCTAATGTTCTGACCTACGGTGAATTCTTCGCCGTCAGCCAGACGGAATTCCCACAGACCACGGCCAGCTTCAACGCCAGCTTTAGCGAAGTGACCCGCTTCCGGCTTGGTTACACGGTTAGCTTTTTTAGCACCGGTGGTAACCTGGATTGCGCGGTAGCCATCGTTAGCCAGGTCTTTAACCTGAGTAACACGGTTTGCTTCAACTTCGATTACGGTTACTGGGATAGAAACGCCATCTTCAGTGAAGATGCGGGTCATGCCCACTTTTTTACCGACTAAACCAATCATTGTTTCAACCTCTCAATCGCTCGATGACCTGATTAACCCAGGCTGATCTGCACGTCTACACCGGCAGCCAGATCCAGACGCATCAGAGCATCAACGGTTTTTTCAGTTGGCTCAACGATGTCAACCAGACGCTTGTGAGTGCGAATTTCGTACTGGTCACGCGCGTCTTTGTTGACGTGCGGGGAGATCAGAACGGTAAAGCGCTCTTTGCGGGTCGGCAGCGGGATCGGACCACGGACTTGCGCACCAGTGCGCTTAGCAGTCTCGACGATTTCCGCGGTTGATTGATCGATCAGACGATGATCAAACGCTTTCAGGCGGATACGGATTCTTTGGTTCTGCATGAGACCAGAGCTCCAATTATTTTATAGACGAAATGATTACTCCTCATACCCATTACGATTGATGGGAGAGTGTAACCGTTCTTACATAGTCCCCCGATTGGGGACATTGTTTGATAACCCAAATGCGATTACCAGGGTTCATATTGAACCGGCCGTCAACTTTGACAGGCCCGCGCATTATACGCAAATTCTGGCGCGACGCAAGTGCTGTTTAGAAAATCATCACCAGGATTTGCGCGCCTTCGCGTTAGCGCGCTGTACGGGGCTGCAATGCGGAGTAAGAGCGCGGATTGTGGGATCCATTCCCGGAAAATGCCTTTTGTGCTGAACGGGAGAGGATGAGCATAGTGACGCAATGTTCATCGATCATTGCGGGGTCNNCTATGCTCGCCGCCCTCCCCTTCTTGCTGTGCTATAGCGGTTTGACCGTGGCATTATGCCACCAGGATCTGCGCCACGGTCTGCTGCCCGACCGTTACACCTGTCCCCTGCTGTGGAGTGGTTTACTTTTTTATCTCTGTCTGGCGCCGCACCAGCTGCATGATGCCGTCTGGGGGGCGATAGCGGGCTATCTCTCTTTGGCTGCGATTTACTGGCTATACCGCGGTATCCGCGGCTATGAAGGGTTGGGTTATGGAGATATAAAATATCTTGCCGCCCTCGGCGCCTGGCATGGCTGGCGATTGCTGCCGCAGTTGGTCCTGGTTGCCTCGCTACTCGCCGGCATAGCGTGGGCAGGAGCAGGTTTATACGCCAGTTGCGGCGGGAGGAGCAAATGGAGAAGAAGCAACCCGCTGCCGTTTGGGCCATTCCTGGCGGCCGCGGGTTTTTGGTGCGGGTGGCAGACGCTGGCTAATCTGACACTTTGATCTGCGACTGCAGGTAATTTTGCAGACCGATTTTGCCAATCAAATCGAGTTCGGTTTCCAGCCAGTCGATATGGCCTTCTTCATCCGCCAGGATCTCAATCATCATATCGCGGCTGACGTAGTCATGGACGCTGTCGGCATAGGCAATAGCCTCACGCAAATTTTGCGCCCCTTCCAGCTCCAGCCTCAAATCGGACCGCAGCATCTCTTCCACATCTTCACCGATGCCAAGTTTGCCGAGATCCTGCAGATTAGGGATACCTTCGAGAAAAAGAATACGCTCGATATACTTATCGGCGTGCTTCATTTCGTCGATGGATTCGTGGTACTCAATATCGTTGAGGCGCATCAGGCCCCAATTTTTAAACATTCTCGCATGAAGAAAGTACTGATTAATTGCGACTAGCTCATTTCCCAATAATTTATTGAGATAACTTATGATTTTGACATCACCTTTCATTATATAGTCCCTCCGCTTCCACTCATTGAAGCGTAGTCCGGCCTATAGGGATGTCAAAAGAGAAGCGTGGACTTCAGGCGATTTCTTTGAATTCCGGCATGGTGGTTAATTCATCTTCCATCACTTCACGCGCGGCACGAACACACTTACCGCATTGATTTCCCACGGGAACAAACTTACGTAATTGCTGAAAAGATTGCGGTTGAAACTGGCGCACAACCTGACGAATTTTTTTATCGCTGACGCCATTGCACAAACAAACGTACATAGAAACTCCCGTTCAATTTATGCACAAATATTAAATGAGAATGGTTATGATTACAATAGACCATTTGCTCATTATCCGCCGCAACGCACGATATGAATAGCCAGCAAAAATCCGTTTTTCGCTGAATGACAGACAGCAAAAAGGGCGCCGAAGCGCCCTTTTTAATTCAAAGCTAACGAATTAGCCCAGAACTTTAGCTACAACGCCCGCGCCAACGGTACGGCCGCCTTCACGGATTGCGAAACGCAGACCGTCGTCCATCGCGATCGGGTGGATCAGGGTAACAACCATTTTGATGTTGTCGCCCGGCATTACCATCTCTACGCCTTCCGGCAGTTCGATGGTGCCAGTCACGTCAGTAGTACGGAAGTAGAACTGCGGACGGTAGCCTTTGAAGAACGGAGTGTGACGGCCGCCTTCATCTTTGGACAGGATGTACACTTCAGATTCGAACTTGGTGTGCGGGTTGATGGTGCCCGGCTTAGCCAGTACCTGACCACGTTCGATTTCTTCACGTTTGATACCACGCAGCAGAACACCTACGTTCTCACCAGCACGGCCTTCGTCCAGCAGTTTGCGGAACATTTCAACGCCAGTACAGGTGGTTTTCGCGGTTTCTTTGATACCAACGATTTCAACTTCTTCACCTACTTTGATGATACCGCGCTCTACACGACCGGTAACAACGGTACCACGACCNGAGATGGAGAATACGTCTTCGATCGGCAGCAGGAACGGCTTGTCAATCGCACGCTCTGGTTCCGGGATATAGGTATCCAGGTGGCCAGCCAGTTCGATGATTTTCGCTTCCCACTCTGCGTCGCCTTCCAGCGCTTTCAGAGCAGAACCACGAACGATCGGGGTGTCGTCGCCCGGGAAATCGTACTGAGACAGCAGTTCACGAACTTCCATCTCAACCAGTTCCAGCAGCTCTTCGTCATCAACCATGTCGCATTTGTTCAGGAACACGATGATGTACGGAACGCCTACCTGACGACCCAGCAGGATGTGCTCACGAGTCTGCGGCATCGGGCCGTCAGTCGCAGCAACAACCAGGATCGCGCCGTCCATCTGCGCAGCACCGGTGATCATGTTTTTAACATAGTCGGCGTGGCCCGGGCAGTCTACGTGCGCGTAGTGGCGAGTCGGGGTGTCGTATTCAACGTGAGAGGTGTTGATGGTGATACCACGAGCTTTTTCTTCCGGCGCGTTATCGATCTGGTCGAATGCGCGAGCGGAACCACCGTAGGTTTTAGCCAGAACGGTAGTGATGGCAGCAGTCAGGGTAGTTTTACCATGGTCAACGTGGCCGATAGTACCAACGTTGACGTGCGGTTTTGTACGTTCAAATTTTTCTTTAGACACGGCTATATTCCTTACTATAGTGCTCTCCCCTTCGGAGAGAGCACGGGACTTAGGTTTTAATCCTGTGGATTATTTACCACGGGCTTCAATAACGGCCTGAGCAACGTTGTTCGGCGCATCATCATACTTCAGGAATTCCATGGTGTATGATGCACGACCTTTGGTCAGAGAACGCAGCTGAGTTGCATAACCGAACATTTCGGACAGCGGTACTTCAGCGTGGATCTTAACGCCGGTTACTTCGGATTCCTGACCGCGCAGCATACCGCGACGACGGCTCAAGTCACCGATAACGTCACCAGTGTTCTCTTCCGGAGTTTCTACTTCAACCTTCATGATCGGCTCAAGCAGAACTGGTTTTGCTTTCTTAAAGCCTTCTTTAAAGGCAATAGACGCAGCCAGTTTAAACGCCAGCTCAGAGGAGTCAACGTCGTGGTAAGAACCGAAGTGCAGACGGATACCCATATCAACTACCGGGTAACCTGCCAGCGGACCAGCTTTCAGCTGTTCCTGGATGCCTTTATCAACGGCCGGGATGTATTCGCCAGGAATTACACCACCTTTGATGTCGTTGATGAACTCGTAACCTTTCGGGTTAGAGCCCGGCTCCAGCGGGTACATGTCGATCACAACGTGACCGTACTGACCACGACCACCAGACTGCTTGGCGTGTTTACCTTCGATATCGGTAACTTTCGCGCGAATCGCTTCACGGTAAGCAACCTGAGGTTTCCCGACGTTCGCTTCAACGTTGAATTCACGCTTCATACGGTCAACGATGATGTCGAGGTGCAGCTCACCCATACCGGCGATAATGGTCTGGTTAGACTCTTCGTCAGTCCATACGCGGAAAGACGGGTCTTCTTTAGCCAGACGACCCAGAGCCAGACCCATTTTTTCCTGGTCAGCTTTGGTTTTCGGCTCAACGGCGATGGAGATTACCGGCTCAGGGAATTCCATACGCTCCAGAATGATCGGCGCATCCGGGTCACACAGGGTGTCACCAGTAGTTACGTCTTTCAGACCGATAGCAGCAGCGATGTCGCCCGCGCGAACTTCTTTGATCTCTTCACGTTTGTTAGCGTGCATCTGAACGATACGACCGAAACGCTCACGTGCAGCTTTCACGGAGTTCAGTACGGTATCACCAGAGTTAACCACACCGGAGTACACGCGGAAGAAGGTCAGGTTACCCACGAACGGGTCGGTAGCGATTTTGAACGCCAGTGCAGAGAACGGCTCGTCGTCGCTTGCGTGACGCTCAGCCGGGGTATCTTTACCGTCGTCCAGGATACCGTTGATCGCAGGTACGTCAACCGGGGATGGCAGGTAATCAATTACCGCATCCAGCATCGCCTGAACGCCTTTGTTCTTGAACGCAGAACCACAGGTTACCAGGATGATTTCGTTGTTCAGAACGCGCTGACGCAGAGCTTTTTTGATCTCTTCTTCAGTCAGTTCTTCACCACCCAGGTATTTTTCCATCAGCTCTTCAGAAGCTTCAGCTGCGGATTCGATCAGGTTCTGGTGCCATTCATCAGCCAGGTCCTGCATGTCAGCCGGGATATCTTCGTATTCGAAGGTTACGCCCTGGTCTGCATCGTTCCAGTTGATGGCTTTCATTTTCACCAGGTCAACAACGCCGGTGAAACCTTCTTCAGCACCAATTGCCAGCTGCAGCGGAACCGGGTTCGCGCCCAGACGGGTTTTGATCTGACCAACAACTTTCAGGAAGTTAGCGCCCATGCGGTCCATTTTGTTAACGAACGCGATGCGCGGAACTTTATATTTGTTTGCCTGACGCCATACGGTTTCAGACTGCGGCTGAACACCACCAACTGCGCAGTAAACCATTACCGCACCATCAAGAACACGCATGGAACGTTCTACTTCGATAGTGAAGTCAACGTGCCCCGGGGTGTCGATGATGTTTACGCGGTGCGGTTCATACTGTTTGGCCATACCAGACCAGAATGCAGTAGTCGCAGCGGAAGTGATGGTGATACCACGTTCCTGCTCCTGCTCCATCCAGTCCATGGTAGCGGCGCCGTCATGAACTTCACCGATTTTGTGGTTTACACCGGTGTAGAACAGAATACGTTCGGTAGTAGTGGTTTTACCGGCGTCGATGTGCGCACTGATACCGATGTTACGGTAGCGTGCGATGGGTGTTGTACGAGCCATTTGATTCCTCGTTTATTTCTTTAGGCGTTCAGTTAAGTTATCCAGAGCGGGCGACTCATCTGAAGCGCCCGCCTGGTGACTATGACTCCGAAGGGATTACCAACGGTAGTGAGCGAACGCCTTGTTGGCTTCGGCCATACGGTGAACGTCTTCACGTTTCTTAACTGCAGTACCTTTGTTGTCTGCAGCATCAGTGAGTTCGTTCGCCAGGCGCAGAGCCATGGATTTATCACCGCGTTTACGAGCAGCTTCAACGATCCAACGCATTGCCAGGGCATTACGACGGACCGGACGAACTTCAACTGGAACCTGATAAGTAGAACCACCTACGCGGCGGGACTTAACTTCGACAGTCGGGCGCACGTTTTCGAGCGCAACTTCGAAGGCTTCCAGTTCAGATTTACCAGAACGCTGAGCCAGGGTCTCCAGCGCGCTGTATACGATAGTTTCTGCAGTAGATTTTTTACCATCTACCATCAGGATATTGACAAATTTAGCCAGCAGTTCTGATCCGAACTTCGGATCCGGCAGAATTTTACGCTGACCAATGACGCGACGACGTGGCATGGAAATACTCCGTTGTTAATTCAGGATTGTCCAAAACTCTAAGAGTTTAGTATGACATTAAGATAAANNGTTTGGCCTTACTTAACGGAGAACCATTAAGCCTTAGGACGCTTCACGCCGTACTTGGAGCGAGCCTGCTTACGGTCTTTAACGCCGGAGCAGTCAAGCGCACCACGAACGGTGTGGTAACGAACACCCGGAAGGTCTTTAACACGACCGCCACGGATCAGGATCACGGAGTGCTCCTGCAGGTTGTGACCTTCACCACCGATGTAGGAGGTGACTTCGAAACCGTTAGTCAGACGCACACGGCAAACTTTACGCAGTGCGGAGTTCGGTTTCTTAGGAGTGGTGGTATATACGCGAGTACATACGCCACGTTTCTGCGGGCAGGCTTCCAGCGCTGGCACGTTGCTCTTTGCAACTTTGCGCGCGCGTGGTTTGCGTACCAGCTGGTTAATTGTTGCCATTAAATAGCTCCTGGTTTTAGCTTTTGCTTCGTAAACACGTAATAAATCGCCTCATATATTATGAGGACGCAGAATTTTAGGGCGGTGCCGAAAAGGTGTCAAGAAATATACAACGATCCCGCCATCACCAGGCCAACTGACCGGCATGTTTGACTGTGAGTCTGACGAAATCAGTATAGCTAACCCTGCCGACACTGTCCGCAATTTGACCAGCCAGCCCGCGGGCGTCAACGTCGTCTTGCAGCACGTATAGGGTTATGGGGGCGGATTGCAGGATCTCAAGGAAGCGACCATCGGCGATGGCCGCGGTGACGCCGTCAGACAGTAGTACCAGATCGTCGCCGCGCTCCATCAAACGAAGCATCGCTGCGATGTCGGCATGCCAGGGGGAAACACTGAGCGTATGGAGCATGGGGGCCTCAGAAACGCAAAATCACATCAAATTCATGCAGACGGGCGCGCAGGGCATCCGGCGCCAGGCATTCGACATCCACCACCCACGGGGTCGCGGGATCCAGGCCGCGCTCTCGCGCTGAGTCGGCGCACAGCCAGCACTGGTCGATATCATATAGCGACAGCAATTTAAAGGTAGCGATGTAGTCGCGGGCAAGCACAGCGCCAGGCCGCTGTTCGGGTAACAGCTGAAACACGCCGTCGCCCACAAAAAACACGCCAATATCGTCGGTGAGCGCGGAGGTTGCTAATAAGGCATCGAGGCCTTCCCTGCCGGCGGCGCTGCCGTGCGGCGCAGAGGAAAATACAAAAGCCACACGTTTCATCAGAACTGCACCATCCGATCGCAAGTAAGCGCCGCTTCCGCTAGCGCGCCGAGCCCGCTCAAGGTAAAACCCGGCTGCAAATTGTGGCCAGGCAGAGCGAGCTGTTGCGCTTCGCGTTCGTCCGTTACGCCACGACGCAGGGCGGCCGCTACGCAGATATGCAGCGCGACGCCGTGCTCATCGTGGAGGGATTGCCACCCGCGCACCAGATCGAACTCATCGCTGGCGGGCGCCGTCAACTGGTTAGCGTTAAGCACGCCTTCGCGATAGAAAAAAACGCACGCCAGCTCATGGCCTTCCTGCAGCACGGCCTGGGCAAATTGCCAGGCGCTGCTCGCCTGCTGCGTGCCATAGGCTGGGCCGGTCACCGTGAGGGCAAAACGCATTACTTATCCAGTCCCTGGAAATCGCCGCTTTTGAACTGGCGAATATAGAGGTAGACGGTGTGCTTGGAGATGTTCAGACGATCGGCTACCTGGTTAATAGCGTCTTTAATATCGAAGATCCCTTTCTCGTAGAGATTCAGCACGATTTGACGGTTTTTCGCATTGTTAGACACGCTGCGATCGGCATTCACCTCTTCAATGGTGAACTCCAGCGTCTGGGCGACCAGATCGTCTACCGAAGAAGCAAAGTTCACCGGCGAGTTCACTTCAGGCGTTTCTGGCGGAATAAAGGTGCTCATGATCTGGGAAAACGGCACATCCAGATTCATGTTGATACACAGCAGACCAATCACCCGGTGATCGCGGTTGCGAATGGCAATCGTCACCGACTTCATCAGTACGCCGCTTTTAGCACGGGTAAAGTAGCATTTGGAAACGCTGCTATCGGCGCCCGTCATATCGTGCAGCATGCGCAGCGCAAGATCGGTAATCGGTGAACCGATTTGGCGGCCGGTATGTTCACCATTGGCGATACGGATGGCAGAGCATTTCAGATCCTGCAAAGAATGCAGCACGATTTCACAGTGCGAACCGATGAGCATCGCCAACCCGTCCACTACCGCTTCATAAGATTTGAGAATATCGAAATCGGTCTGGTCAAAGGGACGTTGATCCAGCAGGTCAAGCTCGCTGGTTTCATTGGTTAAAAGCGACCTGGACATGAAAAAAAGCACTCCTTTTCAGGAGCCTGTCGTTATTGTCAGGGCAGGCTCATCATCATTATTAAGCTATCTAAAGTAATACAGCGCCTGAGGATCTTTCCAGTTTTAATTATATCTGCGCTCAATAAAAAAGCCGCCGCCTCTGACGAGACGGCGGCCTGAACCTGATTACTTCTTAGCGTCAGCTTTCGCGTCCGCGGCTTTCGCATCGCCTGCGGCTTCCGGCTGTGCATCTGCCTTCGGCGCCGGTTTGATATCCAGCAGTTCTACATCAAAGACCAGCGTAGAGTTGGCCGGGATGCCCGGGACGCCAGTTTTACCGTAGGCCAGGTCCGGCGGAATAACCAGCTTGATTTTGCCGCCTTTCTTGATGTTCTTCAGGCCTTCAGTCCAGCCCGGGATCACGCCGTCGAGACGGAAAGAGAGCGGCTCGCCGCGAGTATAAGAGTTATCAAACTCTTTACCGTCGATCAGGGTACCTTTGTAGTTTACCACCACGGTATCGCTGTCTTTCGGCGCATCGCCAGCGCCTTCTTTCTCGACTTTATACAGCAGGCCAGTTTTTGAGGTTTTCACGCCCTTCTCTTTGGCAAAGTTGTCACGGAAAGCTTTGCCTTTGGCTTCGTTCTCAGTGGCGTCTTTTTCCATTTTCTGCTGAGCCGCGGTCTTCACGCGCGTTTCAAAGGCCTGCAGAGTCTGTTCGATCTCCTGGTCGGACAGTTTGCTCTTATCGGCAAACGCGTCCTGTACGCCGGCGATCAGCTGGGCTTTATCCAGCTTAATGCCCAGCTTCTCTTGTTCTTTCAGGGAGTTTTCCATGTAACGCCCCAGGGACGCGCCCAGCGCATAGGCCGATTTCTGATCGTCATTTTTAAATGCCGATTTACTCTCAGCCGCCGGGGCTGCCTTCGTTGCCGTATCTGCAGCGAAGGTCAGCGGTGCATTCAGGGCGACGGCCATTGTGGCCGCCAGCAGCGTTACTTTAAACAGTGATTTCATCCATTTCTCCAGGGCCGGGGCCTCTCGCCCCAGGGTTATCGTAAAAAGCAAAAAACGTACTATAGAACGTTGCCGTTAAAATCTACATACGGACGTTCCTGAATATCGCCTCTTTTAGGACTATTTTTGTATGAATAAGTTTCCTGTACGGCGCAGCGATGCTGCGCGCCAGGGGAAACTTAAGTAGAATCCGCCCGCAGGATCAGACTAAAGAGGTTACCCATGCACGATAGCACATTAGAAACGCGCCTTGCGGAGCTGGAAAGCCGGCTGGCGTTTCAGGAAATCACCATCGAAGACCTCAACAAAACCGTGACCGCCCACGAGATCGAGATGGCGAAGATGCGGGAGCATATGCGTCTGATGATCGAGAAGCTGAAGGCGACCCAACCCTCCCATATCGCCTCCCAGGCGGAAGAAACGCCACCGCCGCACTATTGAGGCGTAAAAAAAGCGGGTTTCCCCGCTTTTTTGTCGTCTTCGTGCCGAAGCGCAAAGATTAGTGGCAGCCGCAGCCACCGTGGCCGCCGCAGCCGCCTTTACCATGGTCGTGACCATGATCGTGGCCGTGGCCGCCGCAGCAACCGTCATGACCATGGTCATGATCGTGATCGTGGCCATGCGCGCCGTGCACGTGACCGTGCTCCAGCTCTTCCGCAGTCGCTTCGCGGATGGCGACGACTTCCACATTAAACTTCAGGTTCTGGCCAGCCAGCATGTGGTTGCCATCAACCACAACGTGGTCGTCTTCAACTTCAGTGATTTCTACTGGTACCGGACCCTGATCGGTTTCCGCCAGGAAGCGCATGCCAACCTGCAGTTCATCAACGCCCATGAAGACGTCTTTCGGTACACGCTGCACCAGGTTTTCGTCATACTGACCGTAAGCGTCGTTAGCGCCGACGGCAACGTCAAATTTGTCGCCCACTTCGTGGCCATCCAGCGCGTTTTCCAGGCCGGAAATCAGGGAGCCGTGACCGTGCAGGTAATCCAGCGGCGCGCTTACCGGAGACTCATCAACCAACACACCGTCTTCTGTACGTACCTGATAGGCCAGGCTGACCACCAGGTCTTTTGCTACTTTCATGATATCTCCTGAGATGGGAAGAATAGTGGCGCAGATTGTAGCGGAATTCTGCTGCCGTGTACCCTTTAGCTTAAAAAAAGCCGACGGATAACGCTAGTCGGGATGAAAAATGCCAATCACCTGCTCCTCTTTGCGTACATGCTCACGGGCCTCTTTATCTGCCTCACGCATCTGATGACCGCACTTAACGCACTCAACAACATCGACATTATTCTCACGCCACATTGCCAGCGAATCCTGCGCCTGGCACGCCGGACATTTCGCCCCGGCAATAAAACGTTTACGCACTGCCATAAGATTTACCTTTATTCAAACTCGTCCCAGCCGTCCAGCTGCCGGCTCTCTTTCTGCATTTCGCGCTGGAAAATCTCTTCCAGTTCGCGCCGGGCCTCCCGCACGCGTGATATCTGTACCGTATCAGTATGCACTGGCATTAGCTCGCGCAGCATTCGCATATCGAGGCGTCGGAAGTGCAGCTGCGCGCGCTGGGCCTGGTGAGGATGCATCCCGAGGGTGATGAGCGCTTTGCGCCCCAGTTCCAACGCACTGGAGAAAGTTTCACGAGAAAACTGCGTCACGCCGGCCTGCAGCAGCTCATGCGCCTCAACGCGCCCGCGAGCGCGGGCCAGAATATGCAGATGTGGAAAGTGTTGTTGACACATTTCCACCAGCCGCATGGTATCTTCTGGCTCATTACAGGTGATGACGATCGACTGCGCCTCTTCCGCTCCCGCCGAGCGCAGCAGCTCCAGCTGGGTGGCATCGCCAAAATAGACTTTATAGCCATAGTTGCGCATCAGATTTACCGCGCTGATGTCCCGCTCCAGTACCGTAATACGCATCTTATTGGCCATCAGCAGGCGACCAATGACCTGACCAAAGCGACCAAACCCGACAATAATCACCTGCGGCTTGTCATCCTCCACCCACGGCGCCTCACCGGTATCGTCCGCCGGGTTCAGCCGTCGCGACAATAGCTTATCTATCCCCTTCATCAGCAGCGGCGTCGTCATCATCGACAACGTTACCGCCACCAGCAGCAGCGCCATCTGGTCGTGCTGAAACAACCGCTGAGAGGCGGGCAGCGAAAAGAGGACAAACGCGAATTCGCCGCCCTGGCTTAATACGCCCGCGAACTGCATCCGCTCGGAACTTCGCAGGCCATAGAGACGGGCCAGCAGATAGAGCACCAGCATTTTTACCGCCACCAGCACCGCCACGCTCACAGCCACCCACAGCAGATGGGTATACAGTACGCCAAGGTTCAGCGCCATGCCGACGGAAATAAAGAACAACCCGAGCAGCAGCCCCTTGAACGGATCGATAGCGATCTCCAGTTCGTGGCGATACTCACTTTCCGCCAGCAGCACGCCGGCAATAAAGGTGCCCAGCGCCATCGACAGCCCCAGCGCCTCCATAAACAGGGCAGATCCGAGGACCAACAGCAGCGTGGCGGCAGTGAACACCTCCCTGACCCCCGAGCTGGCGATAAAACGGAACACCGGCCGCAGCAGATAGCGTCCGCCAATCAGCATCCCGGCAAAGGCCAGGACCTTCATGCCGACCGTCAACCAGTTCACATGCTCATCCGCTGAACCGGCCAGCAGGGGCACCAGCGCCAGCGCCGGGATCACCGCCAGATCCTGAAACAGCAGCACCGAAAAGCCTAGCTGTCCCGCTTCGCTGCGGCTCATTCCCTTCTCACGCATCAGCTGCAGCGCCATGGCGGTGGAAGACATCGCCAGGCCGATCCCGCCGACCACCGCCGCCTGCCATGAAAACCCGGTCGTCATCAGCAACCCACCGAGGATCGCCGCGCTGAGCATCACCTGCGCCGCGCCAACGCCGAAGATGGGGCTCCGCAGTCGCCATAGCTTGGCGGGATTGAGCTCCAGGCCGATGATAAACATCAGAAACACTACGCCGAGCTCAGAGAAATGGAGAATTTCATCCACATCGCTGATAAACCCGAGCCCCCACGGACCAATGGCGATCCCGGCCAGCAGATAGCCCAGCACCGCGCCAATCCCCAGTCTTGAAGCCAGAGGGACGGCGATGACGGCCGCGAACAAAAACAACACCCCCGCCAGCAGCAAATCAGATCCCGCCATGGACACCTCCGGCGGCGATGGGGTTGGCCAACCAGTCCCGGTAGGCCAGGGCGCGGCTGCGCAGCTCCTCTGGCTGCTGCCTCCGGGCCCAGTAGACGATAATGGGGCTCATCCAGTGCATACGGCACATGCCGGCGGTCAGTTCAAAAGGAAGTAAAATATCGTTCATCGGATAGCGATTAGCATCGCGACGGTAGGCGCTCTCAGGCTCGCCGGTAGTGATCACGCTGCGCCAGTACTTTCCCGCCAGTTCGTTCCCTCCGGCGCCGCTGGCGAAGCCGCGGCTTAACACACGATCCAGCCACTCCTTAAGCAGCGCCGGACAGCTCCAGGTATATAAAGGGTGCTGGAAAACAATCACCTCATGCTGGCGCAGCAGGTCCTGTTCGTAAGCAATATCGATAAAAAAATCCGGATAGTGCGCGTAGAGATCGTGCACGGTGACGTTCGGCAACTGTAAGGCCGGCTCTAATAAAACCCGGTTGGCCACGGAATCCTGAGATTCTGGGTGGGCATACAGCAGCAACACTTTCGCTGTCTGAGACATCATTCCCCTCCCGTAGGTCTTCTGGCGGCCTGCACAGCCCCGGCGTTTTGACACAGCCAGAATGACTTTGTGTATCGTCTTCGTTTTGGGCTACCATGGCGGCCCGGTGAAGCGATTCGCTTCCACACTACATTATCATAATGACAAATTAACATAGTCTGAACATACGGCGCCTTATGATTGTTTTCTCCTCGTTACAAATTCGTCGCGGCGTACGCGTCCTGCTGGACAACGCCACCGCTACCATCAATCCTGGCCAAAAGGTCGGTCTGGTGGGGAAAAACGGCTGCGGGAAATCGACGCTGCTATCGCTTTTGAAAAACGAGATAAGCGCTGACGGCGGCAGTATGACCTATCCCGGCAACTGGCAGCTGGCCTGGGTGAATCAGGAAACCCCGGCGCTACCGCAGCCGGCAATCGATTATGTCATTGACGGCGATCGAGAGTATCGCCAGCTGGAGGCCGCGCTCCAGCAGGCTAACGAACGCAACGACGGTCATGCTATCGCCACCGTCCACGGTAAGCTGGACGCCATCGACGCCTGGACGATCCGTTCGCGCGCCGCCAGCCTGCTGCACGGTCTGGGGTTCAGCAATGAACAGCTTGAGCGGCCGGTCAGCGATTTTTCCGGCGGCTGGCGTATGCGCCTTAACCTCGCCCAGGCGCTGATCTGCCGCTCCGATCTGCTGCTGCTCGATGAACCGACTAACCACCTCGATCTCGATGCGGTGATCTGGCTGGAGAAGTGGCTGAAGGGCTATACGGGAACGCTGATCCTCATCTCCCACGATCGCGATTTTCTCGATCCTATCGTCGACAAAATTATCCATATTGAACAGCAGACAATGTTTGAGTACACCGGCAACTACAGTTCGTTTGAAGTGCAGCGCGCCACCCGCCTCGCTCAGCAGCAGGCGATGTACGAAAGCCAGCAGCAGCGCGTCGCGCACCTGCAAAGCTATATCGATCGCTTCCGTGCTAAAGCCACCAAGGCCAAGCAGGCGCAAAGCCGGATCAAAATGCTGGAGCGGATGGAGCTTATCGCTCCGGCGCACGTGGATAACCCGTTCCACTTCAGCTTCCGCCAGCCGGAGAGCTTGCCTAACCCGCTGCTGAAGATGGAGAAAGTCAGCGCCGGCTACGGCGAGCGTATAATTCTCGACTCCATCAAGCTTAACCTGGTGCCGGGCTCGCGTATCGGCCTGCTGGGCCGCAACGGCGCCGGGAAGTCGACGCTGATTAAGCTCCTGGCAGGCGAGCTCCAGCCCGTAAGCGGCGAGATCGGCCTCGCGAAAGGCATCAAGCTCGGCTACTTCGCCCAGCATCAGCTGGAATTCCTGCGCGCCGATGAGTCGCCGCTGCAGCACCTGGCGCGTCTGGCGCCGCAGGAGCTGGAGCAGAAGCTGCGTGATTATCTCGGCGGCTTTGGTTTCCAGGGCGATAAGGTGAGCGAAGAAACCCGCCGCTTCTCCGGTGGAGAAAAGGCGCGCCTGGTACTGGCCCTGATCGTCTGGCAGCGCCCTAACCTGCTGCTGCTCGATGAACCGACCAACCACCTTGACCTCGATATGCGTCAGGCCTTAACCGAAGCGCTGATCGACTTTGAAGGGGCGCTGGTGGTCGTATCGCACGATCGGCACCTGATCCGTTCCACCACTGACGATCTGTACCTCGTCCACGATGGTAAAGTCGAGCCGTTCGACGGCGATCTGGAAGATTATCAGCAGTGGCTCAGCGACTCGCAAAAACAGGAGTCCCAGAGCGGCGAGGCGCCAAAAGAGAGCGGCAATAGCGCCCAGGCGCGCAAAGACCAGAAACGTCGGGAAGCGGAGCTGCGCAGCCAGACCCAACCGCTGCGCAAAGAGATCGCCCGTCTGGAAAAAGAGATGGACAAGCTCAACGCGCAGTTGGCCAGTGCGGAAGAAAAACTTGGCGACAGTGAGCTTTATGACGCCTCACGTAAAGCCGAGCTGACCGAATGCCTGCAGCAACAGGCCAGCGCGAAGTCCGGGCTGGAGGAGTGCGAGATGGCCTGGCTGGAGGCCCAGGAGCAGCTGGAGCGCATGCTTCAGGAAGGCTAAACTCTTCCTCTTCATCCTGCCTGCGCGTACGCTGCCGCTGGCAGGGTGGGTTTCTGCCCTCTTCATGGCCTGGCCATCAGCGACATCAATGATTTGTTTTTGCTGTAAGCTGGCGTCACTGGCCGCAAGACCACATATTGGCTAACCCCCTGCATGCCCTGCGCGGTATAGTCATCATCACGTTTATTAATTGTTCTGGTGCTATGGTTGAAATCATCCCCACAGACATGACGCCCCCCGAAAACGATTCGCGTGAGTTCCATCCGATGCGCGGCGTGGGCAATCGTCATCTGCAAACCATGCTGCCGCGGCTGATTCGCCGTAAATTGCGCTTTACCCCGCACTGGCAGCGCCTTGAGCTGCCGGACGGCGATTTTGTCGATCTGGCCTGGAGCGAAGACCCGCACCAGGCGCGCCATAAGCCGCGCCTCGTCGTTTTTCACGGCCTGGAAGGCAGTCTGCACAGCCCGTACGCCCATGGTCTGATCCACGCGGCGATGCAGCGCGGCTGGCTGGGCGTGGTGATGCATTTCCGCGGCTGCAGCGGCGAACCTAACCGCAATCACCGCATCTATCACTCCGGCGAAACGGAAGATGGCACCTGGTTTTTGCACTGGCTGAAGCGCGAGTTTGGTCCCGCGCCGACCGCGGCCGTCGGCTATTCGCTGGGCGGCAATATGCTGGGCTGCCTGCTGGCAGAAGAAGGCGACCGCTGCCCGCTGGATGCGGCGGTGATCGTCTCCGCGCCTTTCATGCTCGAAGCCTGCAGCTATCATATGGATAAGGGCTTCTCGCGGGTTTATCAGCGCTATCTGCTCAATCTGTTAAAAGCCAACGCTTCACGCAAGCTGAAAGCGTACCCGGGCTCGCTGCCCGTCGATTTACGCCAGCTCAAAGGGATGCGCCGCATCCGGGAATTTGACGATATGATCACCGCCAAAATCCATGGCTTTGCCGATGCGCTGGATTATTACCGGCAATGCAGCGCCATGCCGCGGCTCAGCGATATCACTAAGCCGACGCTCATCATTCACGCGAAAGACGATCCGTTTATGGATCACCACTCTATTCCGCCGCAGGAGCAACTGCCCGCGAACGTAGAGTATCAATTGACCGAGCAAGGCGGCCACGTTGGTTTTGTTAGCGGCACTCTGCGTAAACCGGAGATGTGGCTGGAAAGACGCATTCCCGACTGGTTAAACCGCTGGCTGGAGGTTCCCGTATGATTATTCCCTGGCAGGATCTGGATCCCGAAACGCTGGATAACCTGATTGAAAGCTTTGTGTTACGTGAAGGCACCGATTATGGTGAACATGAACGTTCACTTGCCGATAAAGTCGCCGATGTAAAACAGCAGCTGAAACGCGGAGAGGCGGTCCTTGTGTGGTCGGAACTGCATGAGACAGTCAATATTATGCCGCGCGCGCTGTTTAACGGCTAAGGCGACGCCACTACATCGTTTAACCAGGGAGTTGTTATGTCTGCCAAACATCCGGTGATCGCCGTCACGGGCTCCAGCGGCGCGGGCACTACCACCACCAGCCTTGCCTTTCGCAAAATCTTCGCGCAGCTAAACCTGCACGCCGCGGAGGTGGAAGGCGATAGCTTTCATCGCTACACCCGCCCGGAAATGGACATGGCGATCCGTAAGGCGCGGGATCAGGGCAAACATATCAGCTACTTTGGCCCGGAGGCGAACGACTTCGGCCTGCTGGAGCAGACCTTTGTCGACTATGGTCGCCACGGCAAAGGTCAGTCGCGGAAATACCTCCACACCTATGACGAAGCCGTGCCGTGGAATCAGGTGCCGGGGACCTTTACCCCCTGGCAGCCGCTGCCGGAGCCGACAGACGTGCTGTTCTATGAGGGGCTGCACGGCGGGGTTGTCACGCCGCAGCATGATGTCGCCAGCCATGTCGACCTGCTGGTCGGGGTGGTGCCTATCGTTAACCTCGAGTGGATCCAAAAGCTTATTCGCGACACCAGCGAACGCGGCCACTCCCGGGAGGCGGTGATGGACTCGGTCGTCCGCTCGATGGAAGATTACATCAACTTCATTACGCCGCAATTTTCCCGCACCCATATCAACTTTCAGCGCGTGCCGACGGTGGACACCTCCAACCCGTTTGCCGCCAAAGCGATCCCCTCGCTGGACGAGAGCTTTGTGGTGATCCATTTCCGCAATCTGCAGAATATCGATTTCCCCTGGCTGTTGGCGATGCTGCAGGGCTCGTTTATCTCGCACATGAACACCCTGGTGGTGCCGGGCGGTAAAATGGGGCTGGCGATGGAACTTATCATGACGCCGCTGGTCGAGCGCCTGATGGAAGGCCGTAAGATAGGCTAACCAAAAAACCCCGGCCTGGCCGGGGTTGAGATTCGATACAACGGCAGGCGAAGACTACGCCTCGATCACTTCATAGGAGTGAGTGATGTTCACCGCTTTTTCCAGCATCAGCGCCACCGAGCAGTATTTCTCTGCCGACAGGTCCACCGCCCGGGAGACCGCGGCATCTTTCAGCGCCTTGCCGGTGACGATAAAATGCAGATTAATATGCGTGAACAGACGCGGAGCCTCTTCGCGACGCTCGGAGGTCAGCTTCACTTCGCAATTGGTCACGTCGTGACGACCTTTTTGCAGAATGGAGACCACATCGATCGCACTGCAACCGCCCGCCGCCATCAGCACCATCTCCATCGGGCTGGGAGCCTTATCCCCGGAGTTGCCATCCATCAGAATCTGGTGTCCCGATGCGGACTCCCCGATAAAGGTTAACCCTTCTACCCATTTCACACGCGCTTGCATAAAATTTAACTCCAGTATCGCAATATTCCTGTCAGATTACGCGCACATAACAATTCTCGCAACGGAAGGCGACCTGCGTCATGCTGAAGCGAGACACCAGGAGACATGCGGCGAAAGCTATGCTAAAACAGTCTGGATGCTACAGTAATACATTGATGTACTGCATGTATGCAGAGGAGTTCACATTACGGGCTGTCGAAAAATCATCAGCCAGCTTCCCAGGTATAGGGAAACAATACGATTGCATGCCCGGACGCCGTGTAGTGTCGGCGCCCGGAGATAGCTTATAACAGAGGATAACCGCGCATGGTGCTTGGCAAACCGCAAACAGACCCTACCCTTGAATGGTTCTTGTCTCATTGCCACATTCATAAGTACCCATCAAAGAGCACGCTGATCCACCAGGGTGAAAAAGCAGAAACGCTGTACTACATCGTTAAAGGCTCCGTGGCTGTACTCATCAAGGATGAAGAAGGTAAAGAGATGATCCTCTCCTACCTCAACCAGGGCGATTTCATCGGTGAATTAGGCCTGTTTGAAGAGGGTCAGGAGCGTAGCGCCTGGGTACGGGCGAAAACCGCATGTGAAGTGGCCGAAATCTCTTATAAGAAATTCCGTCAGCTGATCCAGGTGAACCCGGACATTCTGATGCGTCTCTCTTCGCAAATGGCTCGCCGTCTGCAGGTCACGTCTGAGAAAGTGGGCAACCTGGCCTTCCTCGACGTGACGGGCCGTATCGCCCAGACGCTGCTGAACCTGGCGAAGCAACCGGATGCCATGACCCACCCGGACGGTATGCAAATTAAAATTACCCGCCAGGAAATTGGTCAGATCGTCGGCTGCTCTCGTGAAACCGTTGGTCGTATTTTGAAAATGCTGGAAGATCAGAACCTGATTTCCGCGCACGGTAAAACCATCGTCGTCTACGGCACCCGTTAAGTTGCTAAGCGGTGTATTGCTCCCGCAGTACGCCGTTTTTGTTTTTCCCTCATGTGGCGCAGGCTGATTTACCACCCGGAAGTCAACTATGCACTGCGGCAAACGCTGGTGCTGTGTCTGCCCGTGGCCATCGGTCTTCTGCTCGGCCATCTCCAGCAGGGGCTGTTATTTTCCTTAGTCCCCGCCTGCTGCAACATTGCCGGTCTTGATACCCCGCATAAGCGCTTTTTCAAACGCCTGATTATCGGCGGCTGCCTGTTTGCCGGATGCAGTCTGGTGGTGCAGTTGCTGCTTGCCCAGGCGATACCCCTGCCGTTTATTCTCAGCGGCCTGGCGCTCTTGCTCGGCGTTACCGCGGAGATCAGTTCGCTGCACGCGCGGCTGCTGCCCGCGTCGCTGATCGCCGCCATCTTTACCCTGAGCCTGGCGGGCAATATGCCCATCTGGGAGCCGCTGCTGATCTACGCCTTCGGCACGCTGTGGTACGGCGTGTTTAACTGGTTCTGGTTCTGGCTGTGGCGCGAACAGCCGCTACGGGAGTCGCTTAGCCTGCTTTACCGGGAGCTGGCGGACTACTGTGAAGCCAAATACAGCCTGCTGACCCAGCATACCGATCCCTCGACCGCCCTGCCGCCGCTGCTCACCCGCCAGCAGAAAGTGGTCGATCTGATTACCCAGTGCTATCAGCAGATGCATATGCTGGCCGCTAACCAACGCAACGATCATAAGCGCCTGCTGCGGGCGTTTCAGATGGGGCTGGATCTACAGGAGCATATTTCGGTCAGCCTGCATCAGCCGGAAGAGGTGCAAAAGCTGGTGGAACGCAGCCATGCCGAAGCGGTGATCCGCTGGAACGCGCAGACCGTCGCCGCCCGCCTGCGCGTGCTGGCGGATGACATGCTCTATCATCGCTTTCCAAAGCGCTTTCAGATGGATAAACAGATCGAGGCTCTGGAAAAGATCGCCAGACAACATCCGGATAACCCGGTCGGCCACTTCTGCGCCTGGCACTTCAGCCGCATCGCCCGGGTGCTGCATACCCAGCGCCCGCTGTATGCCCGGGACCTGATGGCCGACAAAGAGCGTCGTTTACCGCTATTGCCTGCGCTAAAGAACTACCTGTCGCTAAAATCGCCCGCGCTGCGCAATGCCGCCCGCATCAGCGTGATGCTGAGCGTCGCCAGCCTGATGGGCAACGCCCTGCACTTGCCTAAGCCCTACTGGATCCTGATGACGGTGCTTTTCGTCACCCAGAACGGCTATGGCGCCACCCGGGTGCGTATTGTTCACCGGGCGGCGGGGACGCTCGCCGGCCTGACGATCGCCGGGCTGACCTTGCATTTTCACGTTCCGGAGAGCTACACCCTGAGCGGGATGCTGCTGATTACCCTGCTCAGCTATCTGATCATTCGCAAACACTATGGCTGGGCGATGGTTGGGTTTACGGTGACGGCGGTATATACCCTGCAGCTGCTGACGCTTAACGGCGAACAGTTTATTATCGCCCGGCTGATCGACACCCTTATCGGCTGCCTGATTGCCTTCAGCGGGATGGTCTGGCTGTGGCCGCAGTGGCAAAGCGGCCTGCTGAAAAAAAACGCCCACGATGCGCTGGAGGCCGACCAGCAGGCAATTCGCCTGATCCTCAGCGCCGATCCAAAAGCCCCCGCGCTGGCCTATCAACGCATGCGCGTCAACCAGGCGCACAACGCGCTCTACAACTCCCTGAATCAGGCGATGCAGGAACCCGGGTTTAATACCCACTATCTGGAAGATATGAAGCTGTGGGTGACGCACAGCCAGTTTATCGTCGAACACATCAACGCTATGACCACCCTGGCCCGGGAGCATACGATGCTGACCCCGGATCTTGCCCAGCGCTATCTCGAATCCTGTGAGATTGCGCTGCAGCGCTGCCAGCAGCGGCTGGACAGCGATGGTCCCGGCAGCGCAGGGGATGCCAATATTATGGAGTCGCCGGAAAGCGAGGCGCCGATCGGTCCGTTAAGCACCCTGGAGCAGCATCTGCAACGCATTCTGGGCCATCTGAACACCATGCACACCATTTCATCAGTGGCATGGCGTCAGCGGCCGCACCATGGCATCTGGCTGCGGAAGATCAGCCGTTAATCACCTTTGCCACCGCCTGGGCAAAGCGCGCCATCCCTTCAGTAATATCCTGCTCGTCGATGATCAGCGAGGGAACAAAACGCATCACGTCCGGCCCGGCGTTGAGCACCATGACGCCGGCGTCGGCCGCGGCATAGAGGAAATCACGCGCGCGGCCTTTGTGCTGCGGCTTGAGTTCCGCGCCGATCAGCAGGCCCATCCCGCGTATATCACTGAACAGATCAAACTCGGCATCCAGCCGCTGCAGGTGTTTGACGAACAGTTCGCGCTTCGCGCTCACGCCATCCAGCACCGCCGGGGTATTGATCAGATCGAAGGCGGCGTTGGCGACCGCGCAGGCCAGCGGGTTGCCGCCGTAGGTTGAGCCATGGGAGCCCGCATGGAAGGCGCTGGCGATCTCGTGGGTGGTCAGCATGGCGCTGACCGGGAAGCCGCCGCCCAGCGCTTTGGCGCTGGTCAGAATATCCGGGGTCACGCCGTAGTGCATATAGGCGAACAGCGATCCGGTACGCCCCATACCACACTGTACTTCATCAAAGACGAGCAGCGCCTGGTGCTGATCGCACAGCTCGCGCAGTCCCTGCAGGAAAGCCGGCGTGGCCGCCGTCACGCCGCCTTCGCCCTGAATCGGCTCCACCACCACCGCGCAGGTGTGGTCATCCATCACCGCTTTTACCGCCTGCAGATCGTTGAAGGGAACATGGACAATATCCGCCGGTTTTGGGCCGAAACCATCGGAATACTTCGGCTGACCGCCGACGGAAACGGTAAACAGGGAGCGGCCATGAAAGGCATTATGGAAGGCGATGATTTTGGTTTTATACGGGCTATGGCGGGTCACCGCATAGTGACGCGCCAGCTTAAAGGCCGTTTCATTGGCTTCGGTGCCGGAGTTCATAAACACCACGCGCTCGGCGAAGGTAGCCTCGACAAGTTTACGTCCCAGACGCAGCGCCGGCTCATTGGTAAAGACGTTGCTGGTGTGCCACAGCGTTTCGCCCTGCTGATGCAGCGCCGCCACCAGCGCCGGATGGCAATGGCCAAGCGCCGTCACCGCGATACCGCCGGCGAAATCGATATACTCTTTCCCCTGCTGATCCCAGACGCGGCTGCCTTTCCCCTTCACCGGGATGAATTCTGCCGGTGCATAAATTGGCAAAATAACTTCATCGAATGTGGCGCGGGTGATTGCCGGTTGTTCAGTTGCCATGTCTTGCCCATCCCTCTTCGTTACGCAGATGCGATTATGATAATCTAATCACAAAATATGCATAAAAAATCAGTCAATAGCAACTGAAAATCACCGTTTCAAAAAGTTGGCCAGCAATTGATGGCCCTGCTCGCTGAGGATGCTTTCCGGATGAAACTGCACGCCCTCGAGATCCCATTCGCGGTGACGGATCCCCATAATCTCACCGCTGGCGCTGCGGGCAGTGACGTTAAACTCGGACGGGAGCGTCGGCGGGTCAATCACCAGCGAGTGATAGCGGGTCACCGTCAGGGGATTATTCAGCCCCTGAAACACCCCTTCGCCGTTATGCTCGATAAGCGAGGTTTTGCCATGCATGACCTGGGCCGCCCGCACGATAGTCGCGCCAAACGCCTGGGCGATCGCCTGATGCCCGAGACAGACGCCCAGCAGCGGCGTTTTTCCGGCATAGTGGCGGATAACCGCGAGGGAAATCCCCGCCTCATCCGGCGTACAGGGGCCTGGCGAGATCACGATTTTCTCCGGCGCCAGCGCCGCTATCTCCTCCAGCGTCAACGCATCGTTGCGCCTGACCAGTACTTCCGCCCCCAGTTCGCAGAAGTACTGATACAGATTCCAGGTGAAAGAGTCATAGTTATCGATAAGCAGGATCATAGCGGCTCCGGAACAATCAAAACCGGGCTATTCTACTCAGATTCCCGCGCTTCGCTTACCACTTTGCGAAAGATCGCCACCAGCGGGGCCAGATCGCCCATCGCGCTCTGCTGGCAGGCCGCACTCCAGCCGGCGGGGTCAACGTCACGCCAGTTAAGAAGGTAGCCGGCATGTATCGCCAGCTGTTCAAAGAAAATGCGCTGGGTCAGGCCATTGCCAAGACGAAAAGGGTGCAGCACATTAATTTCACCATAGAACCAGCTCAGGCGTTCGATGAAGGTATCGCGCGGCAGGCCATTGAGATAATCCTCCTGCTCAAGGGCCTGCATCAGGGCATTCCCCTCCTCCTCGATCCGGGCAAAGTGGCAGAACGGCGTATCGCCCAGGTAGAGGTTCACTTCACGCAAGCGGCCCGCCCAGTCAAACAGATCCTGATACAACTGGTGATGAATAGCGCACAGATAGGGTAAGCCGCGCACCCGCGGGCCCAGCGGCAG
The DNA here is from genome assembly GCF_036233805.1 of Klebsiella sp. EMBS2024. Taxonomy (NCBI): domain Bacteria; kingdom Pseudomonadati; phylum Pseudomonadota; class Gammaproteobacteria; order Enterobacterales; family Enterobacteriaceae; genus Klebsiella; species Klebsiella sp. EMBS2024. The sequence continues at coordinate 4,091,081 of NZ_JAZARW010000001.1, forward strand.
AGTGGCCGCCCGCAGCGCTGTCATCTCAAAGGCGGCCTGCTGCAGATTTTTAGCCTGGCGGATGCCGAGACGGTTGCGCAGCACGTTCAGCGCCGGATAGAGATAAGGATCGCGTTCATCGCCGAATTTATCGCTCATACTCCCTCCGCAACGTCGCCAGACGCGCCAGCGCCTCTTCGGCAGTCAGCGTAACCAGCGGCACCGTCACGCCTTCAAGGCGACGGCTGGCCTGAAAATTGGTATTGCGTGTCTGTTCCCAGAGTCGGGATTTTTGCTTATCGGTGAGTGGACGCATCGTCGCCCCCCATATCGTCCCCTGTGTGCCACAAGTATAAGCAGCAATTTCAGGTTATGCCGGGAGGTGACCGGGCGCGGCGATAGACCACCGCGCCGCGGGAGGATTAGGGTAGCACTTTCGCAGAGAGGATTACGACCGGTTTGGTCGGCACATTCTGGTACGGACCAACGTTATGGGTCTGGACCTGAGAGATCTTATCCGCAACATCCATCCCCTTCACCACTTTGCCGAATACCGCATAGCCAAAGTCGCGCTGGCCATGGTCGAGGAAGGCGTTATCCGCCACGTTGATGAAGAACTGACTGGTGGCGCTATCCTGATCGGCGGTACGCGCCATCGCGATGGTGCCGCGGGTGTTGCGCAGGCCGTTGTCTGCTTCATTCTTGATCGGCGGGTTAGGCTGCTTCTGCTGCATCTGTTCGTTAAAGCCGCCGCCCTGCACCATGAATCCCGGGATCACGCGGTGAAAGGTGGTGTTGTTGTAGAAGCCGCTGTTGACGTACTTCAGGAAGTTATCCACGGAAATCGGGGCTTTCTGGCTGTTTAACTCAAGCTCAATGTTACCTGCCGAAGTGGTCAGCAGCACATGCGGATCGCCCTTTGCCGCCATGGCCGGGGAGAACGCTGAAATAGCGAAAACGGCAGCCATCGCCGCCAGTGTTGATTTGAGCATGGAAATTCCTTAACGGAGCAGAATAAAAGCGAGTGCCTTGATTCTAAAGAGCCTTTGCATCCTGGGCCAGCCTTTTACCAAATTTTACTTAGCTGTAATAATTGTAACCGCGCAAACGATCTCCTTTGCAGCGAACAAGCGTGATGCAGATCACATTAAAACATGCAAAAGATAACCCATTTCACAATAAACATTTAATTACATCACCTGAACGAATAAAATCTGTCCGCCCGGCGCAGCGTCAACGCGCTTTACCTTTCTATTCACAGGCCAGTCATGACTAACAGCAACCGTATTAAGCTCACATGGATCAGCTTCTTCTCCTACGCCCTGACCGGCGCGTTGGTGATCGTCACCGGGATGGTGATGGGTAACATTGCGGATTATTTCCATCTGCCCGTTTCCAGTATGAGCAACACCTTTACCTTTCTGAACGCCGGTATTCTTATCTCCATCTTCCTCAATGCCTGGCTGATGGAAATCGTGCCGCTGAAAACTCAGCTGCGCTTTGGCTTTATTTTGATGGTGCTGGCGGTGACCGGCCTGATGCTCAGCCACAGCCTGGCGCTGTTCTCCGCGTCAATGTTCGTTCTTGGCCTGGTGAGCGGGATCACCATGTCGATCGGGACCTTCCTGATCACCCATATGTATGAAGGCCGTCAGCGCGGGGCACGTCTGCTGTTTACCGACTCCTTCTTTAGCATGGCGGGCATGATTTTCCCGATGGTCGCCGCCGTCCTGCTGGCGCGCAGCATCGAGTGGTACTGGGTCTACGCCTGTATTGGTCTGGTGTATGTCGCTATTTTCGTCCTGACTTTCGGCTGTGATTTTCCGGTGCTGGGCAAAAAAGCCCAGAGCGAAAACAGCCAGCCGGTGGTGAAAGAGAAGTGGGGCATCGGCGTGCTGTTCCTCTCCGTTGCGGCGCTGTGCTACATCCTCGGTCAGCTGGGCTTTATCTCCTGGGTACCGGAATATGCGAAGAGCCTGGGCATGAGCCTCGGCGACGCCGGTAAACTGGTGAGCGATTTCTGGATGTCCTACATGATCGGCATGTGGTCATTCAGCTTCATCCTGCGCTTCTTCGACCTGCAGCGTATCTTAACCGTCCTCGCCGGGCTCGCGACGGTGCTGATGTACCTGTTTATCAATGGTTCGCCGGAGCATATGCCGTGGTTTATTCTGACCCTGGGCTTCTTCTCCAGCGCCATTTACACCTCGATCATTACGCTCGGTTCGCAGCAGACGCGGGTCGCTTCGCCGAAGCTGGTGAACTTTATCCTCACCTGCGGCACCATCGGCACCATGCTCACTTTCGTGGTCACCGGCCCGATTGTGGCGGCCAGCGGTCCCCTGGCCGCGCTGCACACCGCTAACGGCCTCTATGCCGTGGTATTCGTAATGTGCTTTATCCTCGGCTTCGTCTCCCGTCATCGCCAGAACAACGCTCAGGCGGCGTCTCACTAAGCCTTCGGCCCCTTTGCATCCGCAAGGGGGCTGTTCCTCATAAAAGAAAGCTCCTCGCCACCGCGGTCAGTTTGGATCCAGCTTTGCGCCGGCTGGGTGGTCGCGATCACCCTTCCCTGGCGAATTGACCAGCGCACCGGCACCTGGCAGCGGACGGCCTCAAAGCCATTCTCCGCCGGGAGAATGATCAGGTTAGCCGGGTTGCCGCTGACAATGCCGTAATCCTCGAGGCCAAACGTGCGGGCGCTGTTGTCGGTGATAAGCTGCAGGCCGTCGTTGATCTGCTGGTAGCCCATCAGCTGGCAAACATGGAGCCCCATATGCAGGACCTGCAGCATATTGCCGGTCCCCAGCGGGTACCACGGGTCAAAGACGTCATCATGACCAAAGCAAACGTTGATCCCCGCCGCCAACAGCTCCTTCACCCGGGTAATGCCCCGTCGCTTCGGGTAGTCGTCAAACCGGCCCTGCAGATGAATATTCACCAGCGGATTGGCGACAAAGTTGATGCCGGAGAGCTTAAGCAAGCGGAACAGACGCGAGGTATAAGCGCCATTATAGGAGTGCATAGCGGTGGTATGGCTGGCCGTTACCCGCGGCCCTATCCCCGCTTTCAGCGCCAGCGCGGCAACGGTTTCAACAAAGCGCGACTGCTCATCGTCAATTTCATCGCAGTGAATATCCAGTGGGCGGTCATATTGCTGCGCCAGACGGAAGGCAATATGCAGCGATTCCACACCATATTCACGGGTGAACTCAAAATGCGGGATCGCCCCGACGACGTCCGCCCCCAGCTTGAGGGCCTCCTCCAGCAGCGCCTCGCCGTTGGGGTAAGAGAGGATCCCCTCCTGTGGGAAAGCGACAATCTGTAACTCGACCCATGGCGCCACCTCCTGTTTGACCTCCAGCATCGCCTTCAGCGCCGTTAACGTGGGATCGGAAACATCGACATGAGTGCGGACAAACTGCACGCCATTGGCGATCTGCCACTTCAGGGTTTTCCACGCCCGGGCTTTGACGTCCTCATGGCTGAGCAGCGCTTTCCGCTCCGCCCAGCGCTCAATCCCCTCGAACAAAGTACCGGACTGATTCCAGTTCGGCTCGCCGGCCGTCTGGGTGGTATCCAGATGGATATGCGGCTCGATAAAAGGCGGGATCGCTAGCCCGCCGCGAGCGTTCAATACCTCGTAGCTTTCATCGTGTGCCTCCCCCATCGGCGTGATCGCGCCAAAGCGGCCCTTATCAATGGCTATTTGCCACAGGCCGTCGCGGTCTGCCAGGCGTACGTTCTGAATCAACCAAAGCGGCGCTGCTGTCATATCACCCTCTCTATTCAATACGGCTTGTTTTCTGTCTAACCCCAATCGCGGCTTACCCAATTCTTGTACACAAAATCAGCAAAAAGGAAAAGTCAGCATTTTCCATGACTTATAAAAATACTGACAAATCAAACGCATACCCATTAAGTGGTAGGTGAGGTTGTCATTGATTTGCATCAATAAGCCTGATGGCTGAATCGTTAAGGTAGGCGGTAATAGAAAAGAAATCGAGGCAAAAATGAGCAAAGTCAGAATCGCTATTATCGGTAACGGCATGGTTGGCCATCGCTTTATCGAAGAGCTTCTCGATAAGGCGCCTGCCGGACAGTTCGACATTACCGTGTTCTGTGAAGAACCGCGTATCGCCTACGACCGCGTCCACCTGTCGTCTTATTTCTCCCATCACACTGCGGAAGAACTGTCGCTGGTACGCGAAGGTTTCTATGAGAAACACGGCGTCAAGGTGCTGGTCGGCGAACGGGCGATCACCATCAACCGCCAGGAGAAAGTGATCCACTCCAGCGCCGGGCGTACCGTGTTCTACGACAAGCTGATTATGGCGACCGGCTCATACCCGTGGATCCCGCCGATTAAAGGCGCGGAAACCCAGGATTGCTTCGTCTATCGCACTATTGAAGATCTTAACGCCATCGAATCCTGCGCCCGCCGCAGCAAACGCGGCGCGGTAGTCGGCGGCGGCCTGCTCGGCCTGGAAGCGGCCGGCGCGTTGAAAAACCTCGGCGTGGAAACCCATGTTATCGAATTCGCGCCGATGCTGATGGCCGAACAGCTCGACCAGATGGGCGGCGAGCAGTTGCGGCGCAAAATCGAAAGCATGGGCGTGAAAGTTCACACCAGCAAAAACACCAAAGAGATTGTTCAGCAGGGCACCGAGGCGCGCAAAACCATGCACTTCGCCGACGGTAGCGAGCTGCAGGTCGATTTCATCGTCTTCTCAACCGGGATCCGCCCGCGCGATAAGCTGGCCACCCAGTGCGGGCTGGCGGTCGCCCAGCGCGGCGGCATCATGGTCAACGATAGCTGCCAGACCTCCGATCCGGATATCTATGCCATCGGGGAATGCGCCAGCTGGAACAACCGTGTCTACGGTCTGGTCGCCCCCGGCTATAAAATGGCCCAGGTGGCCGTCGACCATCTCCTCGGCAGTGAAAATAGCTTCACCGGCGCCGACCTCAGCGCCAAGCTGAAGCTGTTGGGTGTGGACGTGGGCGGGATCGGCGATGCCCACGGCCGCACGCCGGGCGCCCGTAGCTACGTCTATCTCGACGAAAGCAAAGAAGTTTATAAGCGCCTGATCGTCAGCGCCGACAACAAAACGCTGCTCGGCGCGGTGCTGGTCGGCGATACCAGCGACTACGGCAATCTGCTGCAGCTGGTGCTCAACGCCATCGAGCTGCCGGAAAACCCGGATTCGCTGATCCTCCCGGCCCACGCCGGCAGCGGCAAGCCGTCCATCGGCGTGGATAAACTGCCGGACAGCGCGCAGATCTGTTCCTGCTTCGACGTCAGCAAAGGCGACCTGATCGCCGCTATCAACAAAGGCTGCCACACCGTGGCGGCGCTGAAAGCGGAAACCAAAGCCGGGACCGGCTGCGGGGGCTGTATTCCGCTGGTCACTCAGGTGCTCAACGCCGAGCTGGCGAAACAGGGCATTGAGGTCAACAACAATCTGTGCGAACACTTCGCTTACTCCCGTCAGGAGCTGTTCCACCTGATCCGCGTGGAAGGCATTAAAACCTTCGACGAACTGCTGGAAAAACACGGTCAGGGCTACGGCTGTGAAGTCTGTAAGCCGACCGTCGGTTCCCTGCTGGCCTCCTGCTGGAATGAGTACATCCTCAAGCCGCAGCACACGCCGCTGCAGGACAGCAACGACAATTTCCTCGCCAACATTCAGAAAGATGGTACCTATTCGGTGATCCCGCGCTCAGCTGGCGGCGAAATCACGCCGGAAGGGCTGGTCGCCGTGGGCCGTATCGCGCGTGAATTCAATCTGTACACCAAAATCACCGGCTCTCAGCGCATCGGCCTGTTTGGCGCGCAGAAAGACGACCTGCCGGAGATCTGGCGGCAGCTGATTGAAGCGGGATTCGAAACCGGCCACGCCTACGCCAAAGCGCTGCGAATGGCGAAAACCTGCGTCGGCAGCACCTGGTGCCGCTACGGCGTTGGCGACAGCGTCGGCTTCGGCGTGGAACTGGAAAACCGCTACAAAGGCATCCGCACCCCGCACAAAATGAAGTTCGGCGTCTCCGGCTGCACCCGCGAATGTGCCGAGGCTCAGGGCAAAGACGTCGGGATCATCGCCACCGAGAAAGGCTGGAACCTGTACGTGTGCGGTAACGGCGGGATGAAACCGCGTCACGCCGATCTACTGGCCGCGGACCTCGATCGCGATACGCTCATCAAATATCTCGACCGCTTTATGATGTTCTACATCCGCACCGCCGATAAGCTGACCCGCACTGCCCCGTGGCTGGACAATATGGAAGGCGGTATCGACTATCTGCGCAGCGTCATCATCGATGACAAGCTCGGTCTGAACGACCATCTGGAAGAAGAACTGGCTCGCCTGCGCGCCGCCTTCGCCTGCGAGTGGACCGAGACCGTCAACAACCCGGCGGCGCAGACCCGCTTCAAACACTTTATCAACAGCGACCAGCGCGACCCGAACGTTCAGGTGGTGCCGGAACGTGACCAGCACCGCCCGGCCACGCCGTATGAGCGTATCCCGGTTACTCTGGTGGAGGAAAAAGCATGAGCCAGTGGGTAAATATCTGCAGCATCGACGACATCCTGCCGGCCACCGGCGTCTGCGCCCTGCTCGGTCAGCAGCAGGTGGCGATCTTCCGTCCCTACCATGACGACAGAGTATTCGCCATCAGCAACATTGATCCGTTCTTCAACGCCAGCGTACTGTCTCGCGGGATTATCGCCGAGCATGACGGCGCGCTATGGGTCGCCAGCCCGCTGAAAAAACAGCGCTTCCGTCTAAGCGACGGCCTGTGCATGGAAGATGCCAGCCACTCTATCGCCCGCTTCGACGCTCGCGTGAAAGACGGACACGTTCAGCTTAAAGCGTAAGTCCTTCTCCCTCCCCCCGGCCACGGGGGGAGATATAAGTAACAGTTCTGACCGACAGCGCATGAGTGCGGGATATGTCGCATGTTTTGTATTACCTTTGCTGCTATTCTACGACCACTCGTTTTCTACCCCTTATTTTTATGAGGTTATTCTGTGGATCACTTACCCATATTCTGCCAGTTGCGCCAGCGCGATTGTTTACTGGTTGGCGGCGGGGATGTCGCCGAACGCAAAGCCCGTCTGCTGCTGGATGCTGGCGCTAACGTCACGGTCAATGCGCTCGACTTCACGCCCCAGTTTCAGGTGTGGGCTGATTCACAGATGCTAACTCTGGTGCAGGGGGAGTTTATCCCCTCGCTGCTGGATAACTGCTGGCTGGCCATCGCCGCTACTGATGATGAGACGGTCAACCAGCAGGTTAGCGAGGCGGCCGAAGCGCGGCGTATCTTCTGTAACGTGGTGGATGCCCCGCGCCAGGCCAGCTTTATCATGCCGTCGATCATCGATCGCTCGCCGCTGATGGTCGCCGTCTCCTCGGGCGGGACATCACCGGTTCTGGCGCGCCTGCTGCGCGAGAAACTGGAGTCAATTCTGCCCCTGCATCTCGGCCAGCTGGCCCGCTATGCCGGCCATCTGCGCGCGCGGGTTAAGCAGCAGTTTGCCACCGTAGGCGAGCGTCGCCGCTTCTGGGAGAAGCTGTTTGTTAACGACCGTCTGGCGCAGTCGCTGGCTAATGACGATCGGCAGGCAGTCGCGGATACCACTGAGCAGTTGCTGACGGAGCCGTTGGAGCATCGCGGCGAGGTGGTGCTGGTTGGCGCCGGCCCCGGTGACGCCGGGCTGCTCACGCTCAAAGGCCTGCAGCAGATCCAGCAGGCTGACGTGGTGGTCTATGATCGGCTGGTCTCCGATGACATCATGAATCTGGTGCGCCGCGATGCCGATCGGGTGTTCGTCGGCAAGCGCTCAGGCTACCACTGCGTCCCGCAGGAGGAGATCAACCAGATCCTGCTGCGCGAAGCGCAAAAAGGAAGACGCGTGGTCCGGCTGAAAGGCGGCGATCCCTTTATCTTTGGCCGCGGAGGGGAAGAGCTGGAGACGCTTTGCGAGGCGGGCATCCCCTTCTCCGTTGTGCCTGGCATTACCGCCGCCTCCGGCTGCTCCGCTTATTCGGGGATCCCCCTGACCCACCGCGATTTCGCGCAGGGCGTCCGCCTGGTCACTGGCCACCTGAAAACCGGCGGCGAGCTGGACTGGGCGAACCTGGCGGTGGAGAAGCAAACCCTGGTGTTCTACATGGGTCTGAACCAGGCGCCGGCGATCCGCGAGAAGCTTATCGCTCACGGCATGGCTGAAGATATGCCCGCCGCCATCGTCGAGAACGGCACCGCTGTGACGCAAAAAGTGGTCAGCGGCACCTTAGGACAACTGGATATTCTGGCGCAGCAGATGGCCAGCCCGGCGCTGATCATCGTCGGCCGCGTGGTCGGTCTGCGGGATAAACTGAACTGGTTTTCGAACCATTAACCTTGCCTCCCATAAAGTGACAGGCATAAAAAAGGGCGGGATAGCATCCCGCCCTTTTAGCTGTTGCGTCGCTTACGGCTTGGCGACAAAGCCAATCGCTTCGTATACCGCTTTCAGGGTTTGAGAAGCCCGCGCGCTGGCCTTTTCCGCACCGTCTTTCATCACCTGATTGAGAAACGCTTCGTCGTTACGGAAACGGTGATAGCGCTCCTGCAGGTCAATCAGCATGCCCGATACCGCTTCGGCGACTTCGCCTTTCAGGTGGCCATACATTTTGCCTTCAAAATGCTGTTCCAGCTCAGGAATAGTTTTCCCGGTAACCGCGGAGAGGATATCCAGCAGGTTGGAGACGCCCGCTTTCTCTTTCAGATCGTAACGCACTACCGGCGGCTCGTCGGAGTCGGTGACCGCACGTTTAATCTTCTTGACCACCGATTTCGGATCTTCCAGCAGGCCGATGACGTTGTTGCGGTTGTCGTCGGACTTGGACATCTTTTTCGTCGGCTCCAGCAGCGACATCACGCGCGCGCCGGATTTAGGGATAAACGGCTCAGGCACTTTAAAAATATCGCCGTAGATGGCGTTAAAACGCTGGGCGATATCGCGGCTTAGCTCAAGGTGCTGTTTCTGATCTTCGCCCACCGGAACCAGGTTGGTCTGGTACAGCAGAATGTCAGCGGCCATCAGTACCGGATAATCAAACAGACCGGCGTTGATGTTCTCCGCGTAGCGCGCTGACTTGTCTTTAAACTGAGTCATGCGGCTCAGTTCGCCGAAATAGGTGTAGCAGTTCAGCGCCCAGCCTAGCTGGGCATGTTCCGGCACGTGCGACTGCACGAAGATAGTGCTTTTCTGCGGGTCGATGCCGCAGGCCAGATACAGCGCCAGGGTGTCCAGCGTCGCCTTGCGCAGCTGCTGCGGATCCTGGCGCACGGTGATGGCGTGCTGGTCCACGATGCAATAGATGCAGTGGTAATCGTCCTGCATGTTTACCCACTGACGCAGCGCACCCATATAGTTGCCAATGGTCAGTTCACCTGAGGGCTGTGCGCCACTAAAAACGATGGGCTTAGTCATGTTTCAATTCCTGAGTTTCACTGTGCGGTAACCCGAGAGCGGGTAAGAGTTCGTTAAACTGGTCGAAGAGATAGTCCGGCTCGCTCAGCGCAAGCGGTTCACCATAGTTATAACCGTAGGTCAGACCAACAGAGCAGCAGCCTGCCGCTTTGGCCGCCTGAATATCATTGCGCGAATCGCCGACAAACAGCAGCTCGGCTGGAGCCAGAGAGAGCTTTTCCGCCACCAGCAGCAGCGGTTCCGGATGCGGCTTTTTATTCTGCACGTCATCGCCGCCAATCACCACGGTAAAATATTTCGCAATATCGAGCGCGTCCAACAGCGGGGCGACAAACGGCGTCGGCTTATTGGTAACCAGCGCCAGCGGCAGGCCTTTGGCATGCAGCGCGCCGAGCGTATCGGCCACCGCCGGGAACAGGAAACTGCCCTCTTCCGCCGCTTCGGCGTAATAGCGGTCAAACAGTTTACGCAAAATGCGTAGCTGCTCGTCTTGCGGAATATCATGATCGTCGACGGAAGGCTTGCCCATCGCCGCACGTAACGTTGCTCGCTCCTGACGAGCCCAGGTCAGCGCCCGCTCCATCAGGACATCGGCGCCGTTTCCGATCCAGGTGATAACGCGTTCTTCTCCCGCCACCGGCAGCTCCAGGGCGTAAAGGGCGTTATCAACCGCCGAGGTTAGACCCGGCGCGCTGTCCACCAGCGTGCCGTCGAGATCAAATGCGATGCCGCGGATCGCCTGTAATTTATCCATGACTCACCTTCGCTAATTCACTACGCATTTGATCAATGACTTGCTTGTAGTCCGGCTGACCGAAGATCGCCGAACCGGCAACAAACATATCCGCACCCGCCGCGGCGATTTCGCCGATATTGCTGGCTTTCACGCCGCCATCCACTTCGAGGCGGATGTCGTAGCCGGACGCATCGATGCGCTGGCGCACTTCACGCAGTTTATCCAGCGTCTGGGGAATAAAGGACTGGCCGCCAAAGCCCGGGTTAACCGACATCAGCAGGATCACGTCCAGCTTATCCATCACGTAATCGAGGTAGCTCAGCGGCGTCGCCGGGTTAAACACCAGGCCCGCTTTACAGCCGTGCTCTTTGATAAGCTGCAGGCTGCGATCGACGTGTTCGGAGGCTTCCGGATGGAAGGTGATAATGCTGGCGCCGGCTTCGGCAAAATCAGGAATGATGCGGTCGACCGGCTTCACCATCAGGTGAACGTCGATTGGCGCGGTAATACCGTAATTACGCAGTGACTTCAGCACCATCGGGCCAATCGTCAGGTTTGGCACGTAGTGGTTGTCCATAACGTCGAAGTGCACGACATCCGCACCCGCCGCCAGCGCCTTCGCGGTATCCTCACCCAGACGGGCAAAATCAGCCGACAGAATCGAAGGGGCAATCAAATACTGCTTCATCCGCATCTCCTTGAAATTTATTTGGTCTTAGGCGGACGGTAGAGCGCTAATAGCTCGTCCACCTTTTTACGCGTACCACCGTTGCTGCTGATGCTGCGCCGCACCTTCACAATATGCGTTTCTGCCGCGTTTTTATACCATTCCTGCGTCAGCGGCGTGCGGTGGTTGGAAATCAGCACCGGGATGCGCTTTTTCATCAGCGATTCCGCCTTTTGCGCCAGCAGTACCTGTTGTTCCAGGTTGAAACTGTTGGTGTGGTAGGCGGTAAAGTTCGCCGTCGCCGTTAGCGGCGCATAGGGCGGATCGCAATACACCACTGTGCGGCTATCCGCACGTTGCATGCACTCTTCGTAAGATTCGCAGTAAAACTCGGCGTTTTGCGCCTTCTCGGCGAAATGATAGAGCTCAGCTTCGGGGAAATAGGGCTTTTTATAACGGCCAAACGGCACATTGAACTCGCCGCGCAGATTGTAGCGGCACAGGCCGTTGTAGCCGTGACGGTTCAAATACAGGAACAGCACCGCGCGACGCAGCGGATCCTGGCTTTGGTTAAATTCATCACGATACAGGTAGTAGCGCTCAGCGACGTTATTTTCCGGGGTAAACATCTCACGGGCGGCGGCGACGTATTCGTCGGTGCGCAGTTTGACGATGTTGTACAGGCCGATTAAGTCACTGTTGATATCCGCGAGGATATAACGAGAAAAGTCGGTATTAAGAAATACCGACCCGGCGCCCACAAAGGGCTCGATCAAGCACTCGCCTTCCGGCAAATGCTTTTTAATATCGTCAAGCAGGGGGAACTTTCCCCCTGCCCACTTCAGAAAAGCGCGATTCTTTTTCATGCTGCCTAACTAATTACACGTTCTCCGGCTGTGGAGAAAGCTCCGACAGCATCCTGCGCTTAAGACTACCCCACGGCATTATTTCAGGTCAGCCTGAACCTGATGCAGCGGTTTTGCCCATGGATTTTTCGCCTGCACGTCCGCCGGCAGCGAGGTGACAGCACGTTTCGCTTCATCTTTCGATGCATAGATACCGCTCACCAGCACGTACCATGGTTGGCCGTTACGCGACGTTTCATAGACAACATATTTATCCAGCTTCTCTTTCTTCGCCCAGTTGTTGAGGTTGTCGTAGTTAGAGGAGCTGCTGAGCTGCAAAGTATAGTGACCCGACGGCGCAGTTTTCATTGAGCTGACGTCACCTGCCGTCTTCCCGCTCTTCGCTGCCGGCGCTGCCGCAGCTGCCGTTGCCGCTGGCGCTGCGGTCGTCGTGGTCGGTTTGCTCTGAGCGGTGGCCACCGGTTTGCTTTCGCTGACGGACGTTTTCGCCGGAGCGGTGGTCGCCGTGCTTTCAACATGCTTCGGCTGGACCGGCTTCGATTCTACCGGCGTTTTCGCCACGGCCTGTGGCTTCGACTGCGGCTTCGCTTCGATAACGGTATGCTTACGTTCAGCCGGACGCGGGGTCGCTGCTGTCTGACGCTCGGTCGCCTGGCGCGGCGCCGCGGTGCCATTGGCACCATTCCGGATTGGCGCGACGGTAGCCGGTTCAGTCGGCAGCGTCGAGTTAGCCACGGCGCCGTCCAGTTGGCCCTGCTGCTGGGTCAACGCATTGTTCAGATCGCCCTGAACTTCGATACGCTGCTGGCCCTGCGGCGCAACCGCTGCCTGGCCCTGCGTCGGGTTCGCGGCAATAGGCGGTACCGTTACGTCCTGCTGTGAGGTGCTGTTAGCGGCGGCAGTCTGGTCCTGGCCCGCAGCAGGCATGCTGGCGGACTGGTCGTCAGACAGATTAATGCTCTTCTCGCCGGAAGCGGTCTGCTGGCTGGAAGAGGATGGCGATTTCAGTGCGGAACCGATACCCACGATCAACAGCAGCAGCACCAGAATCCCCACACCCATCATGATGTACTGGCGGGAGGCCGGTTTGGCCGGCGCTTTTTTACGCTTGCGCGGACGACGCTCTACAGGCTGCTCTTCGAGCATCTCCTCGTCTTGCGCATCCAGTTCTTCTTCGAACTCTTCCTCTTCACGCTCGCGACGGGCCTTACCAGCGCGCGTCGGACGGCCTTCATCGGCATCAAGATCAACATCGTCAAAATTGATCTGCGGATCGGCATCACGCTCGGAAGACTGACGGGAACGACCAGCACGACGATCGTTGCGATCGGCTTTCATATCGTCTTCTGGTTTGAAATCATCCATTTAACACCCCACTAAAAGGCTTATGCTCACGATTATTGCACATCACCCGAAATGATAACGCCGCGCGAACGCGGCCAGACCTTCTTATTGTTGCGCCTGCTGAGTATCAGCAATCGCGCCAAGAACCACATCGTGCGGCACTCCGCCGCGCAGCTCGCTGCTTCCTATTGCGAGCGGGAGCACCAGCCGCATTTCGCCAGCCAGTACCTTTTTATCGCGCATCATATGGGGCAAATACGCCTGCGCACTCATTTCCTGCGGGCCGCGTACCGGTAAGCCTGCACGCTTGAGCAGATCGATAATGCGCTGAGTATCCTGCGCGCGGAACTGCCCCAGCCGTTCGGACGTGCGTGCCGCCATCACCATACCTGCCGCCACCGCTTCGCCATGCAGCCAGTTACCGTAGCCCATTTCCGCTTCGATAGCATGGCCGAAGGTATGTCCAAGATTGAGTAAAGCACGTAACCCGGTTTCACGCTCGTCGGCTGCCACAACCTCCGCTTTCAGTTCACAGCAGCGGCGAATGCAGTACGCCATGGCGGTATCGTCCAGCGCCAGCAGCGCATCAATGTTGTTTTCCAGCCAGCTGAAGAATTCACCATCCAGGATCACCCCGTACTTGATGACCTCAGCCAGTCCGGAAGCGAGCTCGCGCTTCGGCAGAGTTTTCAGACAGTTAAGATCAACTACCACGGAAACCGGCTGCCAGAAGGCGCCAATCATGTTTTTGCCGAGAGGGTGGTTCACTGCGGTTTTGCCGCCGACCGACGAGTCGACCTGCGACAACAGGGTGGTAGGGACCTGGATGAAACGCACGCCGCGCTGATAGCTTGCCGCGGCGAAACCGGTTAAATCACCGATCACCCCCCCGCCAAGCGCCACCAGAGTGGTGTCGCGGCCATGTGGTTTTTGCAACAGCGCAGTAAACACGGTATCCATCACCGCCAGGCTTTTGTATTGCTCGCCGTCTGGCAGAATGACGCTGTCAACGTTGACCCCTGACTGCTCCAGCGCAGAGCGGACGGTATCCAGATAAAGCGGCGCCAGCGTTTCGTTGGTGACCAGCATAGCCTGGTCGCCCGACTTGAGTGGCAGGAAGGAAGCTGGATCGTTAAACAAACCAGCCGCGATGGTAATCGGGTAACTACGTTCCCCGAGGGTAACAGTAAGCCTCTCCATAACGCGACATCCACCTCAATGACTATTACTCTGACGCACTTTTATTAAGCCAGAATCAGTTGCTTTCCAGCATATGAATAATCTGGTTCGCGACGACTTTCGCACTCTGATCGTCTGTGCGGATAGTCACATCGGCGATCTCTTCATACAGCGGGTTACGCTCGTCAGCCAGCGCTTCCAGCACTTCACGAGGCGGCGCATCGACTTGTAGCAAAGGACGCTTTTTATCGCGCTGCGTACGGGCCAACTGCTTCTCGATCGTAGTTTCCAGGTAGACCACCACGCCGCGGGCGGAGAGACGGTTACGCGTTTCACGGGATTTTACAGAGCCGCCGCCAGTCGCCAGCACAATCCCCTGTTTTTCCGTCAACTCATTGATAATTTTCTCTTCACGGTCACGGAAGCCTTCTTCGCCTTCAACATCGAAGACCCAGCCCACATCAGCGCCAGTGCGTTTCTCAATCTCTTGATCAGAATCGTAAAATTCCATGTTGAGCTGTTGGGCTAACTGGCGCCCAATAGTGCTTTTGCCGGCACCCATAGGCCCAACCAGAAAGATATTGCGTTTCTCTGCCATTTTTTCGGTACTACTAAGACTATTCGTTAATGATAAACCCGCTTCGCAGACACCCAGCGCCGCAGGGCATGAACTGAAACCTCATATGCAATAGAGCGAGAGTCAGACTAAAAATTATCTCAATACTCCGGCTGGTTTGGCAACTGAATAAAATCGCCGGACAATAAAGNNGGACAATAAAGGGAGGATTGATGTCGTACCCGACTCTCAAATCGGTACCCCTTGTATGCTAAATCCGTCCTCACGTCAAACACCTGAAACGTGTTTAGCATGAAAAACCTGCTTAACGTACTGCCAGAATCCGTGGCGTAATAAAGACAACCAGTTCGCGACGTTCATTATCTTTCCCGTCACGACGAAACAGACGTCCCAGTACCGGGATATCGCCAAGCAGCGGGACGCTGTCGCGGGCGGTTTTGTTTTTCTGCGAAAAGATGCCGCCCAACGCTAAAGTCTCGCCGCTGCGAACTTCCACCAGGGTCTCTATCTCCTGCTTATCGATGGCCAGCGCTTCGCCGTTTTCCTGCTTCAGCACCTGGCCTGGCGTATTCTCGCTTATTCGCAGCTTAAGCCGCACTCTTCCCTGCTGCAGCACCGTCGGCGTGACCTCCATGCCCAGCACCGCCTCTTTGAACTCCACCGAAGTGGCGCCGCTTTCGCCACTGGAAACCTGATAGGGGATCTCGCTTCCCTGCTTGATGCTGGCAGGCTGCATGTGGGAGGCCAATAAACGCGGGCTGGCAATAATTTCGACCTGCTGCTTGCGCTCCAGCGCGGATAGCTCCAGCTCAAGCAAGCGACCGTTGATCTTGCCGATGTTAAACCCTGCGCGGGTGCTGGCATCGTTTACCGATACATCGCTGCTTAGGGTGGTGATTTGCCCGGAGCCTGGCGGGCTTCCGGCTTCCGCAAGCCGCCACTTCACCCCCAGCTCACGAAGGCTGGTTTCGCTCATCGACACGATATGGGCGGCCAGCTCCACCTGGCCGACCGGCAGATCCATCTCCTGCGCCCAGGCCTTCAACGCCGGCAGGTGCCGGGCATCATCGCGGATCAGCAGCCGATTAGTCCGCTTGTCCGCCATCAGGTGTCCCCTGGCGCTGAGCAGCTTTCCGCCGCTTTTAGCCAGCTCCTCAGCGTCGGCAAAGTGCAGGGTCACGCTCTCCGCCTGCAGGGGCAGGTTCTGCAGGCGTTTCTCCTGTTCGGCTTCACGCTGCGCCTGATTTGCCTTTTGCCAGGCCTGAGTGTGCGCGTAGATGACCGTCCCCTGCTGTTGCAAAGAGAGACCCGCGCTATCCGCTACCGCCCGCAGCGCCTGGCTCCAGGGAACCTTCTGCAGACGCAGGGAGAGCGTGCCGCTGACGTCCGGCGCGACGACGAGGTTCTTATGGTTCATTTCGGCCAGAGCTTGCAGCACCTGGGCCACTGGCGCATCGTCAATCACCAGCGAAACCGGTTTATCATTGCGGGCGGCGGGGGCCACCGCCAGCGGCAGCAGCAGAAGCAGCAGGCTTATCCATCGCATCATGTTGTTTCCCTTCACGTTGCCAGCGCCACGCTGGCGGTTCACATCCCGAAGACGTGACGATGTCCAGCTCACCGGCCGTCAGCCGGCTCACCCGCCAGCCCGTGGGCAATTGCTCATCCATGCGTACCCGTCGCCACTTTCCGTTCCCATCCTGCAGAAACCCCGTCCAGCCAGCATCATCCCCAACCGCCCCGCCATAGCGCCATTGCGAAAGCTGCGCCGTGCGGCAGGGATCCTCAACCGGCTGGAAAGGGTCACGCTCGGCCGCCAGCAGCGACAGCGGTAGCCACAGGAAGATCCAGCGTTTACCGCTCATCTTCCGCCTCCAGCAGCAGTCGCAGGCGGAGCGTCTGCGCCTCACGGCCCAGCGAAAACGAACGCGGATTCATCCCGCAGCGCGCCAGCCAGGAAAAAAGCGCGGGTACCGTTGACCAGGACAGGGTCAGCTCCATCTCGCCGCCGCTTCCCTGCGGACGCCAGGCGATAAGCTTCGCTCCGGAGAGCGGAATGGCTATGGGCGAAAATGACTGCGTGTCGATGCGCGCCCCGGGATTTTCCTCGCCGGGGATGCGCAGCGCCATGATCCGCCGCCACTGCGTTTGCAACGCCGCATCACGGGTTACCGCCGCCTGCGGCGGGCGCAGATCGCGCCAGAGCGCCACGCCGCCTCCCGACAGCCCCATTGCGAGCAGGATCGGCAGCCCCGTCCAGGCGCCCCGAAGGTTAATCCGCATCAGCGCGCGCTCCCGTCAGGGTAAAACTGAACTGCCAACGCCCTTCGGCGTCGCGCTGGGTCCCGCCGGCTTTTGCCGGCGCGAATCCCGCGACGCGAGTCAGCGCAGACTCCACGCTGGTTAACGCCTGCAGGTTAAGGGCCAGGCCGTCCAGCGTGAGGAGTACGCCCTGGTACTCCAGCCGCGTCAGCCACGCCTGCGCGGGCAGATCTGCCGCCAGCGCCTGCAGCCTGGGTTGCCAGGCGGCGATCGCCGATCTGCGCTGGTACTGCTGGCGCTGCCGTTGATGCTGCTGCCACGCCTCACGCATCGCCTGCTCGCGCTGCTTAAGCGAAGCGAGCAGCTGCGCGTCGGCCGTCGTGTGAAGCGTCGCCAGGAAGTCGCGCTGCAGACGCGCCGTTCGGCTCACCAGCAGGCCCATCCCGCCCAGCAGCACAATGCCGATGGTTAACAACAGGACGTAGCGCAGGCGCTGGCGGCGACGCAGGTCGCGCCAGGGAAGAAGATTAACGACATGCGTCATGCCGCCCGCCTCCCAGCGCCAGCCCAAGGGCAATGGCGTAACGATCGCCATCGGCTGGCAGCGGGGGCTGCCGACGGTGAATCACTTGCCAGACATCAAAGCGACTGGCCTCATCGCCCGCGTCAATACACAGGCGCAGCGGAACCTGAAGCTGCCCCGCCAGCTGGCTTAAGGACCCGACATCAGCGCAGGCGTCACTGCCCCAGGCCTCACGGGTCGCCCACAGCCAGCGCTTTTCATCCCGCCACGCCAGGCCCTGGTCTGCCGCAGTCATCCAGGGGAAAAAGGCGCCGAGCGCACTGGCATCCGGTACGATGGCCGCCACCCGCAGCCGCAGCCGCCCTGCCAGCTCCCGCAGAACATTGATATCCAGCCGCTGCGCCGCCGTAACCTGCCAGCCGTCATCCCGCGAGGTGGGCGCATAATCAATACATAGCGCGGAGGCAGGCATTGCCAGCTGCTGGCTCATGGCGCTGGCTACCCACATCGCCTGTTCCCGCTCCCGCAGGACGAACTGGGGATACGGAAGACGCTTTTGCAGTGTGCGCACCGCGGGAAAGGCGATACTAACCTGATGCTGCGCCGGTAGCTCCCGCCGCCAGGCGGCCAGCCGCGAACCGAGTGCGCTGACGTCCGCCACCATTCCCTGACGTACCAGCCCCGGCGGCAATGGGATACGCCACCAGCGGCGCAGCGCCCAGTGTGAACGTTCATGCAATAGCGCGACAATGGCAATGCTATCCTGTTGGATATGCATTCCAAGCCGCCAGTTTCTGAAAGCCATGCTTACGATCTCCTTATCCGGCAAAACTGCCCGGCTATATCAATGCACCTGGCTTGCCTTTATACTACCGCGCGTTTGTTTATAAACTGCCCAAATAAAACTAAATGGGAAAACACCGGTGAAGTTCGTAAAGTATCTATTGATCCTTGCAGTCTGTTGCGTACTGCTGGGAGCAGGCTCGATTTTTGGCCTCTACAAATACATAGAGCCGCAACTCCCCGACGTCGCAACCCTGAAGGATGTGCGTTTGCAGATCCCGATGCAGGTCTATAGCGCCGACGGTGAGCTTATTGCGCAGTACGGCGAAAAGCGCCGTATCCCTGTGACGTTGCAGCAAATTCCCCCCGAGCTGGTGAAAGCGTTTATCGCCACCGAAGACAGCCGCTTCTATGAGCACCACGGCGTCGATCCGGTAGGTATTTTCCGCGCCGCCAGCGTGGCGATGTTTTCAGGCCACGCCTCCCAGGGCGCCAGCACCATCACCCAGCAGTTAGCGCGTAACTTCTTTCTCAGCCCCGAGAAGACGTTGATGCGTAAGATTAAAGAGGCCTTTCTGGCCATCCGCATCGAGCAGTTGCTGAATAAAGATGAAATCCTTGAGCTGTATCTGAACAAGATCTACCTCGGCTACCGCGCCTATGGCGTCGGCGCCGCGGCGCAGGTCTATTTTGGCAAACCTATCGACCAGCTGACCCTGAGTGAGATGGCGGTGATTGCCGGTCTGCCGAAAGCGCCTTCCACTTTTAACCCGCTCTATTCGATGGATCGCGCGACCGCCCGTCGCAACGTGGTGCTGTCGCGTATGCTGAGCGAAGGGTACATCACCCAGGCGCAATACGATGAGGCGCGCAGCGAACCCATCGACGCCAGCTATCACGCGCCGAAAATCGCCTTCTCCGCCCCTTACCTGAGTGAAATGGTGCGCCAGGAGATGGTGAATCGCTACGGTGAGCAGGCCTACGAAGATGGTTATCGGGTCTACACCACCATTACCCGTAAAAACCAGCAGGCGGCCCAGCAGGCGGTACGCAATAACGTGCTGGATTACGATATGCGTCACGGCTACCGCGGCCCGGCCAGCGTACTGTGGAAAGTCGGCGAAACGCCGTGGGAGACGAAGAAGATCGTCGATTCGCTGAAGCGTCAGTCTGGCTACGGTCCGCTTTTCCCGGCGGTGGTCACCTCCGCGAATGCCCAGGAGGCTGTCGCGTTGTTGGCTAACGGCGACTCCGTTTCGCTGACGATGGAGGGCGTGCGCTGGGCCCGTCGCTTTATCTCAGATACGCAGCAAGGGGCGACCCCGCGTAAAGTCAACGACGTTGTGCAGGCCGGGCAGCAGATCTGGGTACGCAAGGTGGGTGACAGCTGGTGGCTGTCCCAGCTCCCGGACGTCAACTCAGCGCTGGTCTCCATTAACCCGCAAAACGGCGCGATTATTGCCCTTGTCGGCGGGTTTGACTTTAACCAGAGCAAATTCAACCGCGCCACCCAGGCGCTGCGCCAGGTCGGCTCCAACATTAAACCGTTCCTCTATACCGCCGCGATGGATAAAGGCTTAACGCTGGCAAGTATGCTCAACGATGTGCCGATCTCGCGCTGGGATGCGGGCGCAGGTTCCGACTGGCGGCCGAAGAACTCGCCGCCGCAGTATGCCGGTCCGATTCGTTTACGCCAGGGCCTGGGGCAGTCGAAAAACGTGGTGATGGTGCGCGCTATGCGCGCCATGGGCGTAGACTACGCCGCCGAGTATCTGCAGCGCTTTGGCTTCCCGGCGCAGAACATTGTCCACACGGAATCGTTGGCGCTGGGCTCAGCCTCCTTTACGCCCCTGCAGGTCGCTCGCGGTTATTCGGTGATGGCCAACGGCGGCTTCCTGGTCAATCCTTTCTTTATCAGTAAGATTGAGAACGATCAGGGCGGGGTCCTCTTCGAGGAGCGTCCGAAAATTGCCTGTCCGCAGTGTGATTTACCGGTAATTTACGGCGATACGCCAAAATCCAACGTGCTGGAAAACAAGGATGTGGAAGATGTCGCCACCTCCGCGGAACCGCAGAATGGCAACGTGCCGCCGCAGCCGCAGCTGGAGCAGGCCAACCAGTCGCTGGTCGCGCAGAGCGGCGCACAGGAATACGCGCCGCATGTGATTAACACACCGCTGGCCTTCCTGATCAAGAGCGCGCTGAACAGCAACATCTTTGGCGAGCCGGGCTGGATGGGCACCGGCTGGCGCGCCGGACGCGATCTGCAGCGGCATGACATCGGTGGGAAAACCGGGACCACCAACAGCTCGAAGGACGCCTGGTTCTCAGGCTACGGACCGGGCGTGGTGACCTCGGTTTGGATCGGCTTTGACGATCATCGTCGCGATCTTGGCCGGACCACCGCCTCCGGAGCGATTAAAGATCAGATCTCTGGCTATGAAGGCGGTGCCAAAAGCGCCCAGCCGGCCTGGGACAGCTTTATGAAGAGCGTGCTGGAAGGCGTTCCGGAAGAACCGTTAACTCCGCCGCCGGGTATCGTCACGGTGAATATCGACCGCAGCACTGGTCAGTTGGCGAACGGGGGCAATAGCCGGGCGGAGTACTTTATTGAAGGAACCCAGCCCACCCAGCAGGCAGTCCGTGAGGTGGGCACCACCCTGACTGACGGCGGCGGTGAAACCCACGAATTGTTCTGACAAAAAAAGCGCCTGCGGGCGCTTTTTTATTGCTGCTTAGCGTGGACGCTCGTTCAGAGTCGGCCCTGGGCCTGCAGCCATTCCCGCACTAAAAACAGCGCGCTGACGTTACGGGCCTCGTTAAAATCTTCTTCATCCAGCAGCGACATCAGCTGCGCCAGCGGCCAGCGCACCTGCGGTAGCGGCTCAGGTTCATCGCCCGGCAGTGACTCCGGATAGAGATCTTCCGCCACCATGATATTCATTTTGCTGGAGAAGTAGGAGGGGGCCATACTGAGCTTCTTCAAAAACGTCAGCTTATTGGCGCCATAGCCAACCTCTTCTTTCAGCTCGCGATTGGCCGCTTCATCCACGGTTTCACCTGGATCAATCAGCCCTTTGGAGAAGCCCAGCTCGTAGGACTCCGTCCCCACGGCATACTCACGAATCAAAATAATGTGATCATCCACAATCGGCACAATCATCACCGCTTCACGGGTGGAAGGCCGCATACGTTCATAAACGCGACGCACACCGTTGCTGAACTCCAGATCGACGCTTTCGACATTAAAGAGGCGCGAACGGGCGACAGTTTCAACATTGAGAATGGTGGGTTTTTGTAATGATTTGCTCATTGTCATCGGTCTATGCTGTGATTAAGCAGTCATTGTGCGATACGCAACACGCTTTCGGCAATCCAAATTGCTACTTATTTACAGAGTTGTAACCTTTTCCCTGCAGGGGGAAAAGTAATAAAGATAAAAAAGTCAATAGCTTGAATTCGCTTTGAGAATTTACCGATTTCTGCGCTTTAACGTTTTTGGTAAGCTTGTGCGCTGCTGCATGACATATTCACTACCCTGTAAGCAGGTGCGCCGCTAACACTGCAGCTTGACGTTAGTCTTCACGTTCACCGACGATTTCGTAAGAAAAAAATAACTTTGATGGGATGGGCATGGGCACCTTTCTGATATTCCTTACAGCTCTGCTAATCTGCGTATTGCTCATCGGATGGTGGTATCGCGCTCACGCCAGACGCCGCCGACTCCCCCTACTGCACGCCTTTAGCGACGCTACCACGCGGCAGCTTCCTGCGGATGAGCGCCAGGCTATTGAGAAGTATGTTGCCGAGTTGAGCCACGCCCAGCAGGTGCCGGCGTCCGGTGCGACCAGCGCGCCTGTCGCTCTGGCGCTGAACGAACAGAGTGATACCGTCTATGCGGTGACACGCGCCATCACCCGCTACGGGATCACCACCGACGCGCCGAATAAATGGCGCTATTTCCTCGATTCGGTTGAAGTTCATCTGCCGCCGTTCTGGGAACAGCATATCAACGATGAAAACAGCGTCGAGCTGATCCCCACCGACAGCCTGCCGCTGGTTATCACCCTTAACGGTCATAGCCTGAGCGACTATCGCCAGGAAGCGCAAAGCTACGCCCTGGAACGCGCTTCGGCCACCCAGGCCTCCATTCGCGGCGAAGAGAGCGAGCAGGTAGAGTTGCGGCAGATCCGTCGGGAAACGCCTGAAGAACACGCTCTGAATCGCCCGGACGGGCTGCGCGAAGCGATCCTGATCGTCGCCTCCTTTCTGTTCTTTTATTTCAGCCTGATTGGGCCAGCTGTCTTTACCCCCTGGCTGGTCGCCGCAGGTTTGTTGCTGCTCGCCGCCGGACTGTGGGGGATTTATGCCCCGCCGCGTCGCGCCGCGCTGCGCGAAATCCATTGCCTGCGGGGCGTCCCTAAGCGCTGGGGATTGTTTGGCGAAAACGATCAGGAGCAAATCAATAACATCTCGCTGGGCATTATCGATCTCATCTATCCGCGCCACTGGCAACCCTGGATTGCCCAGGACCTGGGGCAGCAGACCGATATTGATATCTATCTCAACCGCCACGTGGCCCGTCAGGGACGCTACCTGTCGCTTCATGATGAAGTGAAAAACTTCCCGCTGCAGTACTGGCTACGCAGCGCGATTATCGCCGCCGGCGCCCTGGTGGTGGTGATTATGCTGTGGGCCAGCGTACCGTTGAATATGCCGTTTAAGTTCACCCTGTCGTGGCTGAAGGGCGCGCAAACGATTGAAGCCACTACCGTCAGCCAGCTGGAAAAAGCCCATGTGCGCATTGGCGATACGCTGCGCCTGACCGGTACCGGGATGTGTAATATCCGCACGCCGGGCAGTTGGTCCGCCAAAGAGGATTCGCCGTTCCTGCCTTTCGATTGTTCACAGATTGTGTGGAACGACGCCCCTCCTCTGCCGCTGCCGGAGTCTGACATTGTCAGCAAAGCGACCGCCCTGATGCAGTCCGTCCAGCGCCAGCTGCACCCGGAAACCGACGATGATTCCCGCGTCAGCCCTGCCCTACGCTCCGCCATTCAGAAATCAGGCATGGTGCTACTGGATGATTTCGGCGATATCGTGCAGAAAACTAACGATCTCTGCTCGGCAAAGGATGATTGCCTGCGGCTGAAGAATGCGTTGGTCAATCTTGGCAATACCCGTAACTGGGAAACGTTAACCAAGCGCGCCACCGCCGGCAAGCTGGATGGCGTGAACGTGCTGCTGCGGCCGGTCAGCGCCGAGTCGCTGGAGAATCTGGTGACCACCTCAACCGCGCCCTTTGTGATACGCGAAACCTCACGGGCCGCGCAGGCGCTGAACAGCCCGGCTCCCGGCGGTTTTCTTATCGCCAGCGATGAGGGCAGCGTACTGGTCAATCAGCCGTGGCCGGCGGTGAGTCTGTATGATTATCCGGCCCATGAGCAGTGGGGCGAACTGCGGCGGCTGGCCGGTATGCTCATGCATACCCCCTTCCATGCCGAAGGTATCGTTACCAACCTGTTTACTGACGCCAACGGCACGCAGCATATCAACCTGCATCGCATCCCCGACCGCAGCGGCCTGTGGCGTTATCTGGGCATCACCCTGCTGCTGCTGTCAATGGTGGGGTGCATGGCTTACCACGCCGTGCAGGCCCTGCGTCGTTATCAACGCCATCGTCAGCGTATGGAAGAGATTCAGAAATATTACGAAAGCTGCCTTAATCCGGTTTTGCTCCCCTCATCTGACTCGCAAGATTAATTTTCCCGGCGACAGGGTGTGATACCCTGTCGCCCATTTTCCGCTCGCTGGAGAGTCATCATGCACTTTGATATCGCCTGGCAGGAGGTCGATACCGTTCTGCTGGATATGGACGGCACGCTCCTGGACCTCGCCTTCGACAACTACTTCTGGCAAACGCTGGTGCCTGAAACCTGGGGGGCCGCCCGCGGCCTCAATTTGCAGGAGGCGAAAGACGCCATGCGCCAGGAGTATCACGCCGTGCAGCATACGCTAAACTGGTACTGTCTGGATTACTGGAGCGAGCGCCTGGGTTTGGATATTTGTGCGATGACCAGCGAACAAGGTCCGCGCGCCACGCTGCGCGAGGATACCGTGCCGTTCCTTGATGCGCTCAAGGCCTGCGGTAAGCGACGCATTCTGTTGACCAATGCCCATCCCCACAATCTGGCGGTGAAGCTCAAACACACCGGCCTGGACGCGCACCTTGATTTATTACTTTCCACCCACACATTTGGTTATCCGAAAGAGGATCAGCGTCTGTGGCGCGCCGTGGCGGAGGAAACTGGCCTTGAGGCGCACAAAACGCTGTTTGTCGACGACAGCGAGGCGATACTGGATGCCGCGAGGGAGTTTGGCATTCGTTACTGCCTGGGTATTACCAATCCTGACTCCGGACTGGCGGAAAAGCAGTATCTGCGCCATCCGGGGCTGAATGATTACCGACGACTGATCCTTTCGCTTACCCCGAAGGAGAGGCGATGAAAGAGAAGCCCACCGAAACCGTCAGACTGGACAAATGGCTTTGGGCCGCCCGCTTTTACAAAACCCGCGCGCTGGCGCGGGAAATGATTGAAGGCGGCAAGGTGCATTACAACGGACAACGTAGCAAACCCGGAAAAATCGTCGAACTCGACGCCATGCTGACGCTGCGCCAGGGCAACGACGAGCGGACGGTGCGCATTATCGGCATTACCGAACAGCGCCGCCCGGCAAGCGAAGCCGTCAACCTGTATGAAGAGACGGCGGAGAGTATCGAGAAGCGTGAAAAAATGGCCCTGGCGCGCAAAATGAACGCCCTGACCATGCCGCACCCTGACAGACGTCCGGACAAGAAAGAGCGCCGCGACCTGATGAGATTTAAACACGGCGAGAGTGAATAACTCGCGCCAGAAAGAGAGATGATTATGACTCAACACGATCAATTACATCGTTATCTGTTTGAAAACTATGCCGTGCGCGGCGAGCTGGTGACGGTGTCGGAAACCCTGGAACAGATTCTGGCGAATCACACCTATCCCCAACCGGTCAAAACGGTGCTGGCGGAGCTGTTGGTCGCCACCAGTCTGCTGACCGCGACGCTGAAGTTTGCCGGCGACATTACCGTACAGCTGCAGGGGGATGGCCCTTTACAGCTGGCGGTGATCAACGGCAATAACCAGCAGCAGCTGCGCGGCGTCGCGCGCGTGCAGGGCGAGATTGCGGACGATGCGGATCTGAAAACGATGGTCGGCAACGGCTACCTGGTCATTACCATCTCTCCGGAAGAAGGTGAGCGCTATCAGGGCGTGGTCGGTCTGGAAGGCGATACGCTGGCCGCCTGCCTGGAAGATTATTTCCAGCGTTCAGAGCAGCTGCCGACGCGCCTTATCATCCGCACCGGCGATCATGAAGGCCAGCCGATGGCGGGCGGGATGCTGCTGCAGGTGATGCCGGCGCAGGATGCCCAGACTGCCGACTTCGAGCACCTGGCGACGCTTACCGAGACCATTAAGGCGGAAGAGCTGTTCACCCTGCCGGCAAATGATGTGCTGTGGCGCCTGTATCATGAAGAAGAAGTCACGGTCTACGACCCGCAGAGCGTGGAGTTCAAGTGCACCTGCTCCCGCGAACGCTGTGCCGGCGCGCTGAAGACGCTGCCGGATGAAGAGATTGATAGCATCCTCGCCGACGAAGGCGAAATTGACATGCACTGCGACTACTGCGGTAACCACTATATCTTCAATGCCATGGACATCGCCGAGATCCGTAATAACGCCTCTCCGGCCGACCCGCAGGTTCATTAATCCCCGCATCTTTCTCAGGCACAGGGCGGCAATGTTGTTTGTCGCGTTGTGCCTGACTTTTAATTTATTCGCGAGTTGAATCGATTTTCCCTGAAAGAGTTACGTAATTTAATTTCAGGAAAGCGATTACATTCACATTTCGGCAGTTTTTTTAATTACTTTTTAACCATTGAGAAACATCCAACCCCACCATCCACCCATTTCCTGAGATAATCCACTCCACTTCGTGACAGGAGTCACCGTTTTTATCGTCATTCTGAGGAATGTCGAGATACGTAAATCTATGAGCCTGGTCGCGGTCAATACCCGGCAATTAACCCTACAATTTACAGCAGTACATCTTGGCTAAGGAGCAGTGACATGCGCGTTAATCATGGTTTAACCCCGCAGGATCTCAAGGCTTATGGTATCAATGACGTCCAGGATATCGTCCACAACCCCAGCTACGACATGTTGTTTCAGGAAGAGCTCGACCCGAACCTGGAAGGCTACGAACGTGGCGTATTAACCACTCTGGGTGCTATCGCCGTCGACACGGGCATTTTTACCGGTCGTTCTCCGAAAGATAAGTATCTCGTGCGCGACGACACCACCCGCGACACCGTCTGGTGGTCCGATAAAGGCAAAGGTAAAAACGACAACAAGCCGCTTTCGCAGGAAACCTGGCAGCATCTGAAAGGGCTGGTGACCCAGCAACTGTCCGGTAAACGCCTGTTTATCGTCGACGCTTTCTGCGGCGCCAACGCCGATACCCGTCTCAGCGTACGTTTCATTACCGAAGTGGCCTGGCAGGCGCACTTCGTTAAAAACATGTTCATCCGTCCGAGCGATGAAGAGCTGGCTGAATTCGTGCCCGACTTCATCGTGATGAACGGCGCGAAATGCACCAATCCGCAGTGGAAAGAGCAGGGCCTCAATTCGGAAAACTTCGTCGCCTTCAACCTCACCGAGCGCATTCAGCTGATCGGCGGCACCTGGTACGGCGGCGAGATGAAGAAAGGGATGTTCTCGATCATGAACTACCTGCTGCCGCTGAAGGGCATCGCCTCCATGCACTGCTCAGCCAACGTCGGCGAGAAAGGCGATGTCGCCATTTTCTTCGGCCTCTCAGGCACCGGCAAAACCACCCTCTCCACCGACCCGAAACGCCGCCTGATTGGCGATGACGAACATGGCTGGGATGACGACGGCGTGTTTAACTTCGAAGGGGGCTGCTACGCCAAGACCATCAAGCTCTCTGAAGCGGCCGAGCCAGATATCTATCACGCCATCCGCCGCAACGCCCTGCTGGAAAACGTGGTGGTACGCGCCGACGGCACGGTCGATTTCGATGACGGTTCAAAGACCGAAAATACCCGCGTCTCCTACCCCATCGACCACATCGACAACATTGTTAAGCCGGTGTCTAAAGCGGGTCACGCTACCAAAGTGATCTTCCTGACGGCCGATGCGTTCGGCGTCCTGCCGCCGGTCTCCCGCCTGACCGCCGACCAGACGCAGTACCATTTCCTGTCCGGGTTTACCGCCAAACTGGCCGGCACCGAGCGCGGCGTAACCGAACCCACGCCAACCTTCTCCGCCTGCTTCGGCGCCGCCTTCCTGTCGCTGCACCCGACGCAGTACGCCGAAGTGCTGGTCAAACGCATGCAGGCGGCTGGCGCGCAGGCTTATCTGGTCAATACCGGCTGGAACGGCACCGGCAAGCGCATCTCGATTAAAGATACCCGCGCGATCATCGACGCCATCCTCAATGGCTCGCTGGACAACGCGGAGACCTTTACCCTGCCGATGTTTAACCTGCAGATCCCGACGGCGCTCCCGGGCGTGGATACCCACATCCTCGATCCGCGCAGCACCTATGGTTCCCCGGAGCAGTGGCAGGAAAAAGCCGACCAGCTGGCGAAGCTGTTTATTGAGAATTTTGAGAAGTATACCGATACGCCAGCGGGCGCCGCGCTGGTGGCGGCAGGACCGCAGCGCTAACGGGCGCAAAGGTGAAAAAGCCGGGCTTGCCCGGCTTTTTATTGTGCAACATCCTGAGCAGCTAACCGCGGGCGCGATCAGCTCTCCCTGGCGGGTTTCATCGGCGCCAGCATCCGGTGCACCGGCAGCCAGGCGCGGATCAGTAACCCGCCGCGTTCGCTGGAGCCAATCTCCAGCCGGCCGTTGTGATTGTCGATAATACGCTGAACAATCGCCAACCCCAGCCCGGTGCCGCTGGTGCTACGGGCGCTGTCGCCGCGTACAAACGGCTGAAACAGGTGCTCCCGCTGCTCAGGTTTAATCCCCGGTCCGTCATCTTCCACCTGGAACCAGGCCCGGCTCGCTTCGCTGCCGCTGCTGACCTTGATCCAGCCATTGCCATAGCGGGCCGCGTTGACCACCATATTCGCCAGCGCGCGCTTGATAGACAGCGGGTGCATACGTACCGGAATTTCGCCGGCCTGCAGGGCGGTGGCGATTTCCCGCTCATAGCCGCTCTCCGCAGCGATCACTTCCCCCAGCACCGCATTCAGATCCGCCAGCTCCATCGGCATCTCCTGCCCGGTGCGCAGATAGTCGATAAACTGCTCGATGATGGCGTTGCACTCTTCGATATCTTTGTTAATCGACTCCGCGAGATAGCCGTCCTGCTCGCCCATCATTTCGGTGGCCAGACGAATGCGGGTCAGCGGGGTTCGTAAATCATGACTGACCCCGGCCATCAGCAGCGTACGGTCATCAGCCAGCTGCTTCACGCCCGCCGCCATATGGTTAAAGGCGCGCGTCACCGAACGCACTTCGGAGGCGCCATACTCGCGCAGCGGCGGCGGAATAATGCCGCGCCCGACCTGCAGCGCCGCGTGCTCCAGATCCACCAACGGGCGGTTCTGAATACGAATAAACAGCCAGGCGCCGCCTATCGCCAGCAGCATGATCGCCAGGGTATAGCGGAACAGCGGCGAGAAGTCGCCCTGATGGATCTCGGTCAGCGGCACCCGCACCCAGATATTGGGCGACAGCCAGGTCTTCAGCCACACCACAGGGGAGCTTTTATTGACCTCTACCCGCACCTCTGTGGGGCCACCAAGCTGATGGGCCATCTGCTGACTTAAGAATTCATAATGCTGCGCCCAGCGCAGGCCTGCGTCTTCCGCCGCTTCATTGGAATAGAGCGAAATCCCCAGCTCGCGATAAATTTCACGACGAAACGCCGGGGGCACCACCAGCTGGGTGCCATCCTCCAGCTGCAGTTTGTCGGTCATCAGCATACGCACTTCGTAGGCTAACACTTTATTAAACTGCTGGAGACTCGGCAGGATCGCGAAATTCAGTACCACCAGATAGGTCGTCACCAGGCTGACGAACAGCAAGGTGACGATCAGGAGCAGTGTGCGAGCAAAGGAGCTGCGCGGCGAAAAGCGCACGCGTTTCATGCCTTAGAACCGTCCGGGACGAAGACGTAGCCCAGACCCCAGACGGTCTGGATGTAGCGCGGATGCGCCGGGTCCTCTTCCACCATGCGGCGCAGGCGGGAGATCTGTACGTCGATGGAGCGCTCCATCGCAGAGTATTCGCGGCCGCGGGCGAGGTTCATCAGCTTATCGCGCGACAGCGGCTCACGGGGATGGCTCACCAGCGCCTTCAGGACCGCGAATTCGCCGCTGGTCAACGGCATCGGCTCGTCTTCACGGAACATCTCGCGGGTGCCTAAATTCAGTTTGAATTTACCAAAGGCGATAACCGCCTCTTCCTGCGACGGCGCGCCCGGCAGCTCGTTCGCCTGGCGGCGCAGCACCGCCCGGATGCGGGCCAGCAGTTCGCGCGGGTTAAACGGCTTCGGAATATAGTCGTCAGCACCGATCTCCAGGCCCACGATCCGATCGACCTCTTCACCTTTCGCCGTCACCATAATGATCGGCATCGGGTTACTCTGGCTGCGCAGACGACGGCAGATAGAGAGACCATCTTCGCCCGGCAGCATCAGATCCAGCACCATCAGGTGGAAGGATTCACGGGTTAACAGACGATCCATCTGTTCGGCGTTCGCCACGCTACGAACCTGGAAGCCCTGCTCGGTCAGATAACGCTCGAGCAGCGCACGCAGGCGCATGTCGTCATCCACAACCAGAATCTTATAATTCTCTTGCATTGTTTGTACTCCCAAAGGTTCACTGCAATAGTCAGTGCGTATTCTCAAAAAAGCCCGGCGCGCTCACCAGCTAAATCTGGTATATATTCCAGGCTAAATTGTTACAAAGCATATTTAACAGCAGGTTAAGTATACATTTAATCATAAGACACAGTATTTATCCTGTCGGTATTATTACGCGCTACAAATTGTGCGCAACGACAGACAGTCAGAAGGTTGAACTCACGATGAAAACGCCGCTGATCACCCGCGAGGGATATGAAAAACTGAAGCAGGAGATGGACTACCTGTGGCGCCAGGAGCGTCCGGAAGTGACCAAAAAGGTGACCTGGGCCGCCAGCCTCGGCGACCGCAGCGAGAACGCGGACTACCAGTACAACAAAAAGCGCCTGCGGGAGATCGATCGCCGGGTCCGCTATCTGACCAAATGTCTGGAACAGTTGAAAATCGTCGATTACTCGCCGCAACAGGAAGGTAAAGTCTTCTTCGGCGCCTGGGTAGAGATTGAAAACGATGAAGGCGATATCAAGCGCTTTCGCATCGTCGGTTACGATGAAATTTTTGGCCGCAAAGACTATATCTCCATCGACTCGCCGATGGCGCGCGCACTGTTAAAAAAAGAGGTTGGCGATCTGGCCATCGTCAACACGCCGGCGGGCGAAGCCAGCTGGTATGTCAACGAGATCGAATACGTTAAATAGACAAGAACTTTCCGAGAGACGCCCGGCGCGGCTGGTATTTTTAGCCGTCAGTCCGTATAACTAGTCCCTGTTTTTTGACCCTAAAGATGAATTAAAAGCCATGATGAATGATTCGCTCTGCCGCATTATTGCGGGTGAACTTCAGGCCAGAGCCGAACAGGTAGAAGCTGCCGTTCGCCTGCTTGATGAAGGGAACACCGTGCCGTTTATTGCACGTTATCGTAAAGAAGTCACCGGCGGTCTGGATGACACGCAGCTGCGTAATCTGGAAACTCGCCTCGGCTATCTGCGCGAACTCGAAGACCGTCGTCAGGCGATCCTCAAATCCATCGCTGAACAGGGCAAACTGACCGACGCGCTGGAAAAAGCCATCAACACCACGCTCAGCAAAACCGAACTGGAAGATCTCTACCTGCCCTACAAGCCGAAGCGCCGTACACGCGGGCAGATCGCTATCGAAGCCGGGCTCGAACCGCTGGCTGACCTGCTGTGGAACGAACCGGCCCACGATCCGGAAGCGGAGGCCGCAAAATATATTGATGCCGATAAGGGCGTAGCCGACAGCAAAGCGGCCCTGGACGGCGCGCGCTATATTCTGATGGAGCGGTTTGCCGAAGACGCCGCGCTGCTGGCGAAGGTCCGTGACTATCTGTGGAAAAACGCCCACCTGGTCTCCACCGTCGTCAGCGGTAAAGAAGAGGAAGGCGCTAAATTCCGCGACTACTTCGATCACCATGAACCGATCGCCACCGTGCCGTCGCATCGCGCGCTGGCGATGTTCCGCGGTCGCAACGAAGGCGTCCTGCAGCTCTCTTTAAACGCTGACCCGCAGTTTGACGAGCCGCCGAAAGAGAGCCACGGCGAGCAAATTATTATCGACCACCTGGGCCTGCGCCTGAATAACGCCCCGGCGGACAGCTGGCGTAAAGGCGTCGTCAGTTGGACCTGGCGGATCAAAGTCCTGATGCATCTCGAAACCGAGCTGATGGGCACCGTGCGCGAACGCGCGGAGGACGAGGCAATCAACGTCTTCGCCCGCAACCTGCACGATCTGCTGATGGCCGCGCCCGCCGGGCTGCGCGCCACCATGGGACTCGATCCGGGCCTGCGCACCGGGGTGAAAGTGGCCGTCGTCGACGCCACCGGTAAACTGGTCGCTACCGATACCATCTATCCCCACACCGGCCAGGCCGCCAAAGCGGCCGTCGCCGTCGCCGCGCTGTGTGAGAAGTACAACGTTGAGCTGGTGGCCATCGGCAACGGTACCGCCTCGCGTGAAACCGAGCGTTTCTTCCTCGACGTGCAGAAACAGTTCCCGAAGGTCACCGCCCAGAAGGTGATCGTCAGCGAAGCCGGGGCTTCCGTTTACTCCGCCTCCGAGCTGGCGGCGCAGGAGTTTCCGGACCTCGACGTGTCGCTGCGCGGCGCGGTCTCCATCGCCCGCCGTCTGCAGGATCCCCTGGCCGAGCTGGTGAAAATCGACCCGAAATCCATTGGCGTCGGCCAGTATCAGCACGACGTCAGCCAGACCCAGCTGGCGCGTAAGCTGGACGCGGTGGTGGAAGACTGTGTGAACGCCGTCGGCGTTGACCTGAACACCGCCTCCGTTCCGCTGCTGACCCGCGTCGCCGGCCTGACCCGCATGATGGCGCAGAACATCGTCGCCTGGCGCGACGAGAATGGTCAGTTCCAGAATCGCCAGCAGCTGCTGAAAGTCAGCCGTCTGGGGCCGAAAGCCTTTGAACAGTGCGCGGGCTTCCTGCGTATCAACCACGGCGACAACCCGCTGGATGCCTCCACCGTTCACCCGGAAGCTTACCCGGTGGTCGAACGTATTCTGGCCGCCACCCAGCAGGCGCTAAAAGATCTGATGGGCAATAGCAGTGCGCTGCGCCACCTGAAGGCAGTGGACTTCACCGATGAGAAGTTTGGCGTCCCGACGGTCACCGACATTATCAAAGAGCTGGAAAAACCGGGCCGCGATCCGCGTCCGGAGTTTAAGACCGCGAAGTTCGCCGATGGTGTGGAGACCATGAATGACCTGCTGCCGGGAATGATTCTGGAAGGTGCCGTCACCAACGTCACCAACTTCGGCGCGTTTGTTGATATCGGCGTTCATCAGGACGGACTGGTACACATTTCGTCGCTTTCTGACCGGTTTGTTGAGGATCCGCACACCGTGGTGAAAGCGGGCGACATCGTCAAGGTCAAAGTGATGGAAGTCGATCTGCCGCGTAAGCGTATCGCCCTGACCATGCGTCTCGACGAGCAGCCGGGCGACAGCAACGCCCGCCGCGGCGGTGGTCAGGAGCGCCCGCAGGGAAATCGCCCGGCTGCGAAAGCCGCCAAACCCCGCGGTCGCGAGGCGCAGCCTGCCGGCAACAGCGCGATGATGGATGCCCTCGCCGCAGCGATGGGTAAAAAACGCTAAACTCTCCCTGCCCCTTTTTCAGGGGCAGCTTTTTTTCATGACCAGGCCATCGCCATCACGCGCAAAACAGCTTCAGTTGTTTCTGATAACCTGCTTTTATTCCACNCCTGAAAGGCAGCGAAATTAATATTTTCATTTCGTTAACTTCAGAAACCTTAATTAAACATTAGATCGCCGAAATAATATTTCGCGCATTTTTGATTACAGGCTGACTTTGCGGCATATCAATAAAAAGGTGATTTTCACTTTAAAAATAGCCTGCAGCGCATCATATGTATTGATGATAAAAACCATTCTCATTATCATCGATTACAGAACGTTTTTTCTTTTTTCGTTGGCTACGGTCCCCGGCGCAACTGCCTCCAGGCGTCCGGAAAATTCTTCTTCGGTTAGCGATAGACAAGTAGGCCCTATGCAATTCACACCTGATAGTGCGTGGAAAATTACCGGTTTTTCTCGCGATATTAGCCCAGCATACCGTCAGAAACTGCTCTCCCTCGGCATGCTGCCCGGTTCCTCTTTTCATGTGGTTCGCGTGGCGCCGCTCGGCGATCCTGTTCATATTGAAACCCGACGCGTCAGTCTGGTATTACGCAAAAAAGATCTCGCCTTAATCGAACTGGAAGCGGTTGCACAATAACGGCTGGCCCGGCACAAGAGTCTGAAATATGCAAAAATTAACCGTTGGTTTAATTGGTAATCCTAATTCCGGCAAGACCACCTTATTTAATCAGCTGACCGGCGCTCGCCAGCGCGTGGGCAACTGGGCTGGGGTGACCGTTGAGCGTAAAGAGGGGATTTTCGCCACCACTGACCACCAGGTCACGCTGGTCGACCTCCCGGGAACCTACTCCCTGACCACCATCTCCTCGCAGACCTCGCTGGACGAGCAGATTGCCTGCCACTACATCCTGAGCGGCGACGCCGACATGCTGATTAACGTGGTCGATGCCTCCAACCTCGAGCGCAACCTCTATCTGACGCTGCAGCTGCTCGAGCTGGGGATCCCCTGCGTCGTCGCGCTGAACATGCTGGATATCGCCGAAAAGCAGCAGGTGCGGATCGATATCGACGCCCTCGCCGCCCGTCTCGGTTGCCCGGTCATTCCGCTGGTATCGACTCGCGGACGGGGGATCGAAGCGCTGAAGATCGCCCTCGACCGTCATCAGGCGAACAGCGATCTTGAGCTGGTCCACTATCCGCAGCCGCTGCTGCGCGAAGCTGACCTGCTGGCGCAGCAGATGTCAGCGCAGATCCCGCCCCGGCAGCGGCGCTGGCTGGGTCTGCAGATGCTGGAGGGCGATATCTACAGCCGGGCCTATGCCGGCGACGCCGCCGATAAACTGGATATCGCTCTGGCGAATCTCAGCGACGAGATCGACGACCCGGCGCTGCACATCGCTGACGCGCGCTATCAGACCATCGCCGCCATTTGCGACGCCGTCAGCAATACCCTGACCGCCGAACCAAGCCGCTTCACCGCCGCGATGGACAAAGTGATCCTCAACCGCTTCCTCGGGTTGCCGATTTTTCTCTTTGTCATGTACTTGATGTTCCTGCTGGCGATCAACATCGGCGGCGCGCTGCAGCCGATTTTCGATGCCGGCTCGGTCGCGATCTTTGTGCATGGCATTCAATGGCTGGGTTACACCCTGCACTTCCCGGACTGGCTGACCGTGTTCCTCGCCCAGGGGATCGGCGGCGGTATCAACACCGTGCTGCCGCTGGTGCCGCAGATCGGCATGATGTATCTGTTTCTCTCCTTCCTTGAGGACTCCGGCTACATGGCGCGCGCCGCCTTTGTGATGGATCGCCTGATGCAAGCCCTCGGCCTGCCGGGGAAATCCTTCGTCCCGCTGATTGTCGGTTTTGGCTGCAACGTGCCGTCGGTGATGGGCGCCCGCACCCTTGACGCGCCGCGCGAGCGTCTGATGACCATTATGATGGCGCCGTTTATGTCCTGCGGCGCGCGGCTGGCGATCTTCGCCGTCTTCGCGGCCGCCTTCTTTGGGCAGAACGGCGCGCTGGCGGTCTTCTCGCTCTATGTGCTGGGCATTGTGATGGCCATCCTCACCGGCCTGATGCTGAAGCACACCATTATGCGCGGCGAAGCCTCGCCGTTCGTGATGGAGCTGCCGGTGTACCACGTCCCGCATATCAAGAGCCTGATTATCCAGACCTGGCAGCGCCTGAAAGGCTTTGTGCTGCGCGCCGGGAAGGTGATCGTCATCGTCAGCATCTTCCTCAGCGCGCTGAACAGCTTCTCACTGAGCGGTAAGGTCGTCGACAACATCAACGACTCCGCGCTGGCCTCGGTGAGCCGGGTCATTACGCCGGTGTTTAAACCGATCGGCGTGCATGAAGATAACTGGCAGGCCACCGTCGGCCTGTTTACCGGCGCGATGGCGAAAGAGGTGGTAGTGGGTACGCTGAACACCCTCTATACCGCCGAAGATATCCAGAATGAGGAATTCAATCCGCAGACCTTCAGTCTCGGCGAAGAACTGCTCGCCGCCGTCGATGAGACATGGCAGGGACTGAAAGACACCTTCAGCCTCAGCGTCCTGGCCAACCCCATCGAAGCCAGCAAAGGCGATGGCGAAATGGCCACCGGCGCCATGGGGGTGATGGGCAGTAAATTTGGCAGCGCGGCGGCGGCATACAGCTACCTGATCTTCGTCCTGCTCTATATTCCCTGCATCTCGGTGATGGGCGCCATCGCCCGCGAATCAAGCCGCGGCTGGATGACCTTCTCCATCCTGTGGGGGCTGAATATCGCCTATTCGCTCTCGACGCTCTATTACCAGACCGTTAGCTTTAGCGATCACCCGCGCTACAGTCTGGTATGTATCCTGGCGGTAGTGTTGTTCAACGTGGTGCTCTTCGGCCTGTTGCGCCGGGCGCGCAGCCGGGTGGACGTCTCGCTGCTGGCCACGCGAAAAACGCCGGCCTCCTGCTGTTCCAGCCCGGCTGGCGATTGCCACTAAGGAGGGACTGTGGCGTCGTTAATGGAAGTCCGCGATATGCTGGCCCTGCAGGGCCGCATGGAGGCGAAACAGCTCAGTGCTCGCCTGCAGACGCCTCAGCCGCTGATTGACGCCATGCTTGAGCGAATGGAAGCCATGGGTAAGGTGGTCCGGATCAGCGAAACGAGCGAGGGCTGCCTCTCCGGCAGCTGTAAAAGTTGCCCTGAAGGGAAAGCGGCGTGCCGGCAGGAGTGGTGGGCGCTGCGATGAAAGGAGTCAGGCCAGGTCGCGCAACGAGGTAAAACGATTAAGACAGCTATGAAAAACGGGCCAGCAGGCCCGTTTTCTTATGACTGGATTATTTATAAACGTCAGCGTTCGCGTGTACGGTTTTTTCGTTTTTCTGCCCGGCAATCACCACAAAGTATTTCCCACCCAGTTCATCGGCTTTTTTCGACAGATCGCGTCGGGCATCCATCGGCGACGTCGTCCTGGAGGTCGTAATGCTACCGACCTTGGTCAGATTCATCTTCGCCACGTCTTCTTTTTGGATCTCTTTCGCGGCGAATGCGCCGAAAGAGAGGGTGCCTATCACCAGAGATGCAACCATTCCTGTAACAAGTTTCATAGCCTCTACTCTCCATAAGGTTGTTATTGTAGGTCACGGTGGCGGATTGAAATAATCAACCACCGTAACAACCTAAGTATTGCTAGGAATGGCCCTTTTACCATGGCGCGGCAAAAAAAATTACCCCAGCCGCGTCTTCAGCGCCAGCAGCGGCTCGCAGAAGGCCGCGGGATGGGAAACAAACGGCGCATGCGCGGCCTTATCGAAGAGGATTGACTCGCTTTCCGGCCACAGGTCATCCAGCAACGGGACGATCTTGCGCGGCACCAGTCCATCCAGCCGGCCATACAGCCGCAGAAACGGCATCGGCAGCCTGACCAGCGCCTGACGCAGATCGACGGTTCTGAGGATCTCCAGTCCGCCATTCAGCGCCTCGGCGGAAGGCATCGGCAGCGAGAGCACCGCCTGCTTTAACGCCCGCGCATCCTGACGCGCGCTCTCTGTGCCCATGGTTTGCAGGGCGAGGAATCGCTCGACGGTGCGCTGGAAATCGTCGCTCAGCTGCTGCTGAAATCCGGCCAGCACCTCGGGCTTGATGCCGGGCCAGTCGTCACGAGCCGCGAAACAGGGGGAAGAGGCAACCGTCACCAGCGCCTGCACGCGTTCCGGACGCATAATCGCGACCTGGCTGGCCACCAGCCCGCCCAGGCTCCAGCCCAGCCACACCGCCTGTGGAGGGGCCTGCTCCAGCACCCGCTGCGCCATCGCCTCCAGCGACATCACCCCAAACCCGCCGCTGCGGCCATAGCCCGGCAGATCCACCAGGTGGAGGGTAAAATGCGAAGCCAGCTGCGGCGTGATGCAATCCCATACCTGAGCGTTCAGCCCCCAGCCGTGCAGCAGCACAAGATGACAATCTCCTTCGCCGATTGTTTGCCACCAGATGTCGTTCATCCGTTACCGTTCTCTTTTTACTGGACAGAAGGCCAAATATGCTAACAGCACACAGCTTATGCTGGCTATGCCAAATGCCGCTGGCAGTCGCCCGCTGGGGGATCTGCTCCCGCTGCAGCCGCGCCCTGCTCGCCTGTCCCCCGCTCTGCCCGCAGTGCGGCCTGCCGGCGGCGGCATCCCGTCACCCCTGCGGCCGCTGCCTGCAAAAGCCGCCTCCCTGGCATCGGCTGGTGGCGGTCAATGACTATCGCCCGCCGCTGAGCGGTCTGGTGCAGCAGCTGAAGTTTCACCATCGCCCGGAGCTGGGCCCCGCCCTCGCGCGTCTGCTGCTGCAGCGCCTTCTGCAGCGTGACGATTTGCCGCCAGTAGACGCTCTGGTCGGCGTGCCGCTATGGCATCGCCGTCGCTGGTGCCGGGGTTATAATCAGTGCGACGAACTGTGCCGACCGTTAGCCCGCTGGCGAGGATGCGTCTGGCATCGCGAAGGCCTGACTCGCCAGCGAGCCGGCGCCGTCCAACATTCGCTCAATGCCCGCCAGCGCAGGCAGAACCTGAAAAATGCCTTTCAGCTTGAATTTGCCGTGCAGGGACTCCATATCGCTCTGGTGGATGATGTCGTCACGACCGGCAGCACCGTCGCTGAGATATCCCGCCTGCTTTTGCGAAACGGCGCCGCGACGGTTCAGGTATGGTGTTTGTGCCGTACCTTGTAGACCCCCGCTGATGGGCGTATTATAACCCAGTAAAATAGTCAACTATTAGGCCAACGCTATGATCCGTATTTCCGATGCTGCACAAGCGCACTTTGCCAAACTGCTGGCAAATCAGGAAGAAGGGACGCAAATTCGCGTATTTGTGATTAATCCCGGCACCCCAAACGCTGAGTGCGGCGTATCTTACTGCCCACCGGATGCGGTGGAAGACACCGACACGGCGCTGAAATTTGAACAGCTGACCGCCTATGTCGATGAGCTCAGCGCGCCCTATCTGGAAGACGCTGAAATTGATTTCGTCACTGACCAGCTCGGCTCGCAGCTGACGCTGAAAGCGCCGAACGCCAAAATGCGCAAAGTCTCTGACGATGCCCCGCTGATGGAGCGCGTCGAGTACCTGCTGCAGTCGCAGATTAACCCGCAGCTGGCAGGCCACGGCGGCCGCGTATCGCTGATGGAGATCACCGACGACGGTCTGGCTATCCTGCAGTTCGGCGGCGGATGCAACGGCTGCTCGATGGTCGACGTGACCCTGAAAGAAGGTATTGAAAAACAGCTGCTGAACGAGTTTCCGGAGCTGAAAGGGGTTCGCGATCTGACCGAGCACCAGCGCGGCGAGCACTCCTACTACTAAACCCTTCCTCCGGCGGCAGCCTGCCGCCGGATCGCCGTGATCCATTCTGTGTTACCGCGCAACATCTCTCGCTAAACGACCGGCAAAAACCGGGGAAAGAGTATGACTTAAGTCTCATATTTAACATTTTCCCCCGTCAGGTGATTCTCAACCCTCACATGTTACCCGTATCATCCATTTCAGGCGCCACCGGCAAAAAAATAGCCAGCTATCCTTTCTCTGGGTAAGGATAATGCAAGCGTTTACGGTGCCAGACTATTTTGCTCCCTGACGGAGCGGATGCTCTACAGGTTCGAACTTTGACGTTACCCATAACAAATTAAGGCCAGGTAAATCATGCCATTAGTCATCGTTGCTATCGGGGTTGCCCTGTTGTTGCTGTTAATGATCCGTTTCAAAATGAACGGCTTCATTGCGCTGGTTCTGGTGGCGCTCGCCGTCGGATTAATGCAGGGTATGCCACTGGATAAAGTGATCGTCTCCATCAAAAACGGCGTTGGCGGCACCCTTGGCAGCCTCGCGCTGATCATGGGCTTCGGCGCTATGCTCGGTAAGCTGCTGGCAGACTGCGGCGGCGCCCAGCGTATCGCCACCACGCTTATCAATAAGTTCGGTAAGAAGCATATTCAGTGGGCGGTGGTCCTGACCGGCTTCACCGTTGGCTTCGCCCTGTTCTATGAAGTGGGCTTCGTGCTGATGCTGCCGCTGGTGTTCACCATCGCCGCCTCGGCCCGTATTCCGTTGCTGTACGTCGGCGTACCGATGGCAGCCGCGCTCTCCGTCACCCACGGCTTCCTGCCGCCGCATCCGGGTCCGACCGCGATCGCCACCATCTTCCATGCCGATATGGGCAAAACGCTGCTCTACGGCACCATTCTGGCTATCCCGACGGTTATCCTGGCGGGACCGGTGTTTGCGCGCTTCCTGAAAGGGATAGATAAGCCGATCCCGGAAGGCCTGCATAACCCGAAAGTGTTCACTGAAGAAGAGATGCCAGGCTTTGGCGTCAGCGTCTGGACCTCGCTGGTTCCGGTGATCCTGATGGCGATGCGCGCCGTGGCTGAGATGATCCTGCCGAAAGGCCACGCCTTCCTGCCAATTGCCGAGTTCTTCGGCGACCCGGTGATGGCCACCCTGATTGCGGTACTGATTGCCCTGTTCACCTTCGGTTTGAACCGCGGCCGCTCCATGGAGCAGATCAACGATACCCTGACCTCTTCGATCAAAATCATCGCCATGATGCTGTTGATCATCGGCGGCGGCGGCGCCTTCAAGCAGGTGCTGGTGGATAGCGGCATGGATAAATACATCGCCTCTATCATGCACGAATCGAACATGTCTCCGCTGTTTATGGCGTGGTCTATCGCCGCGGTGCTGCGTATCGCGCTGGGTTCGGCGACCGTAGCCGCCATCACCGCGGGCGGGATTGCCGCGCCGCTGATCGCCACCACCGGCGTCAGCCCGGAGCTGATGGTTATCGCCGTTGGCTCCGGCAGCGTTATCTTCTCCCACGTCAACGATCCGGGCTTCTGGCTGTTCAAAGAGTACTTTAACCTGACCATCGGCGAGACCATCAAGTCCTGGTCGGTGCTGGAAACCATTATCTCAGTCTGCGGCCTGGTGGGCTGTCTGCTGCTGGGGATGGTGGTGTAAGGTCACTCCCGCCACAGAAAAAGGCCGGTCCGCGTGAAGCGGGCCGGCCTTTTTTATCGGACATGCTCTTCGCCGCGCAGAGGAGCGCGCGGCAGGAAGTTATCAGGAGGCGGCTTTCTTGCTCGCCGCCTTGCGCCGTTTATCCAGATCCTTAATCAGCTTATTGACCCGTTCATCGGCAAACATCTGCTCCAGGGTGACGGACAGCTTCCGGCGCCAGTTCGGGTACTCGGTGCTGGTGCCCGGAATGTTAACCGGCGTCGCCATCTCCAGCCAGTCTTCCGGCTGCAGGCCCAGCAGGGCGCTGTTGCTGTCGGCAATATAACGCTGCATCCCCCGGTTGAGGATCCCCGTCATGCTCGTCAGCGAGGCCTTATGGCCGGCGCGCTTGGGCAGACAGCCGTACTTATGCAGTGCGTCCAGCAGCCCTTGTTTCGCCAGCTCGCGGTCCTGGTACAGTCCGCGCAGCACCACCTCATCAGGATAGAGGCCCAGCGCTTTACCTAACGTCAGATCGCCGCTTTCCCAGTAGCCGCGGAGAGTGGGCAGGTCGTGCGTCGTCGCCACAGCCATTGATTGCTCCGGGTACAGCGCCGGCGCGCGGAACGTTTTCTCTGCATCACTCTCAAAATAGAGCACCTTATAAGAATAGACGCCGCTGTTGCGTAACTTGCTGACGATCTCCACCGGTACCGTGCCCAGATCTTCACCGATCACCATGCAGCGATGACGCTGGCTTTCCAGCGCCAGAAGCGACAGCAGA
Organism: Klebsiella sp. EMBS2024; assembly: GCF_036233805.1. NCBI lineage: Bacteria > Pseudomonadati > Pseudomonadota > Gammaproteobacteria > Enterobacterales > Enterobacteriaceae > Klebsiella > Klebsiella sp. EMBS2024. Next base: position 4,132,804 of record NZ_JAZARW010000001.1, read on the forward strand.
TCGTCGACCGGATACTGAACGTAAGCGCCATGGTCGGCGGTTTCACCATACGGGATCCACCACAGACGCAGCACAGACATCACGTGATCGATGCGCAACGCGCCGCAGTTCTGCATATTAGCGCGCAGCAGGTCGATAAACGGCTCATAGGCGCGGGCGGCAATGATATGCGGATCCATCGGCGGCAGGCCCCAGTTCTGGCCCAGCGGGCCCAGAATATCCGGCGGCGCGCCTACGGATGCTTTCAGGCAGTACAGTTCACGATCGCACCAGGTTTCCGACCCGCCCTCGGCGACGCCCACCGCCAGGTCGCGGTAGAGGCCGATCGGCATGCCGTCACGCTGGCTGGTTTCCCAGCAGGCAGCAAACTGACTCCAGGCCAGCCACTGCAGCCAAAGATAGAAACTGACGTCATCCTCATGCTCAACGCAGAAGGCTTTCACCTCCGGGCTGTCGATATCCTGAAAGGCCTTCGGCCAGGCCGGCCAGCCCCAGCGCAGCGGGTCCTGTTGTACCTGCCAGGCGTGCAGCGCATCGAAAGCCGCCTGCCAGTAGAGGCTTTCCCCTTCGCGCAGAACAAACTCGCGGAACGCTGTCATCTGCTCATCTTCACGACGAGAGAATTGTTTCCATGCCATACGCAGCGCGGTCATTTTCAGCGTAGTGACGGCGGTATAATCCACATCGTCCGTTTCCCGCGCCGCCTGCAGTGCCTGCTGCGTTGCCGGAGACTGCCACCACGCCTGCGCCTCTTCGCTACGCTGGAAATCTTCAACCGCGTTGACGTCGATATAAATAACGTTCAGCCAGCGACGTGAAGACGGGCTATAGGGGCTGGCGCTCTCCGGGTTCGCCGGATAGAGGGCATGAATCGGGTTAAGGCCAATAAACGACCCGCCGCGGCGGGCGATTTCCGGCAGCATGGCCCGCAGATCGCCAAAATCGCCGATCCCCCAGTTTTTCTCTGAGCGCAGGGTATACAGCTGCACGCAGGTGCCCCACAGCTTTTTCCCCTCTTTCAGCGGCTGCGGCTCATAGCAGCGGGCTGGCGCGACGATAGTCCGGCAGTGCCAGCGCTCCCCCTCCTGGGTGAGGGTCAGGGAGTGGTACCCCTCCGGCAGTTTGGCCGGCAGCGGCAGCGTCTCGCCGCCGCGGGTTTTCCCTTGATACTGCTTACCGTCCTCAGTAGTCAGGATCCACTGATACTCACCGCGTCCTGCCACCGGCAGCGACATTTTTTTGCCGTGAGTGAAAATTTTCACGTTCGGCAGCGGGTTAACCGCCACTTTCGTGGCGGCGGTAGAGCGATGCATCGCATCCAGCAGGCGCTGTTTGGTGACAGCCGCGATAGACTGCGGCTTGCCGTGCGCGTTGATATAGCTGGGGCTGATGCCCGCCGCCAGCGCGGCATTATCGAGGCGTTTACTCTCCATAGGCCTTCCTTTAGCGTTTCGCCTGCCAGATACGTTGCTGATAATCGCGGATCGAGCGGTCGGAGCTGAACATGCCGCAGCGCGCGGTGTTGAGGATAGCCGCGCGGGTCCAGGCCTCCTCGTCGCGATACAGCTCATCTACCCGTTTTTGCGCCGCTACGTAGGCTTCGAAATCGGCCAGCACCAGGTACGGATCGCCGCCCTGCAGCAGGCTGTGCAGCATCTGATCGAAGGCATGCTTGTCGCCGTTGCTGTAGGTGCCGTTCTCCAGCTCCTTAAGCACCGCATCGAGCAGCTTGTCTTTTTTACGCCATTTCAGCGGATCGTAGCCTTTCGCTTTCAGGGCTTTCACCTCTTCAACCGTGTGGCCGAAGATAAAGATGTTCTCCTCGCCCACCTGCTCAGCGATTTCCACGTTAGCGCCATCCAGCGTCCCGACGGTCAGCGCGCCGTTCAGCGCCAGCTTCATGTTGCCGGTGCCAGAGGCTTCTTTACCCGCGGTGGAGATCTGCTCGGAGATATCCGCCGCCGGGATCAGTTTTTCTGCTGCCGATACACAATAGTCCGGCAGGAAGACCACCTTCAGCTTATCGCCGACTTTCGGGTCGTTGTTGATCGCTTCCGCTACCTTATTGATGGCAAAAATAATGTTTTTCGCCAGATAGTAGCCCGGCGCCGCTTTCGCGCCGAACAGGAAGACGCGCGGTACGCGGTCGGACTGCGGGTTTTCGCGGATCTCTTTGTACAGCGCAAGGATATGCAGCAGGTTAAGGTGCTGACGCTTATACTCGTGCAGACGTTTGATCTGGATATCGAAGATCGCCTGCGGGTTGATCTCAATCCCGGTACGCTGCTTCACAAACTCAGCCAGATGAACTTTGTTGGCCTGCTTGATATCGCGATAAGTCTGACGGAACGCCGCATCGTCAGCATATTTTTCCAGGTTGATCAGCTGGTCGAGGTCATTGGCCCACTCTTTTTTCAGCGTCTCATCCAGCAGCGAGGCCAGCGCCGGGTTGCACTGCTTGATCCAGCGGCGCGGCGTGATGCCGTTGGTCACGTTATGGAATTTGTTCGGCCACAGCTGGTTATATTCCGGGAACAGATCTTTTACCACCAGATCCGAGTGCAGCGCCGCCACGCCGTTGACAGCAAAGCCGCCCACCACGCACATGTTGGCCATCCGAACCTGTTTGTCATGCACCACCGCCAGCTTCGCCCAGACCTGCTTATCGCCCGGCCAGGTTTTGTCCACCAGCTGTTTAAAGCGGTCGTTGATCTCTTTAATGATCTGCATATGGCGCGGCAGCAGCGCTTTTACCAGCTTCTCATCCCAGCATTCCAACGCTTCCGGCATCAGGGTGTGGTTGGTGTAAGCAAAGGTTTTGCTGGTGATCGCCCAGGCGTCGTCCCAGCTCAGCTGGTGCTCGTCGATCAGCACGCGCAGCAGCTCCGGGATGGCGATGGTCGGGTGCGTATCGTTCAGCTGGATCACTTCGTAATCCGCCAGTTCGGCCAGCTTGCGGCCTGCCAGATGATGACGGCGCAGGATATCGGCCACTGAGCAGGCGCACTGGAAGTACTGCTGCATCAGGCGCAGTTTTTTACCGGCCTGATGGTTGTCGTTCGGGTACAGCACCTTGGTCAGTTTTTCCGCGTCGATGCCCTGCTGCTCGGCGCGCAGGAAATCGCCATCGTTGAATTTGGTCAGGTTGAACGGATGAGCGTGTTTGGCCTGCCACAGACGCAGCGGCTGGGCGACGTTGTTGCGATAGCCAAGCACCGGCAGGTCCCAGGCTTCGCCGGTAATGACGAACGCCGGCTGCCATTCGCCGTTTTTGCTGACTTTCCCGCCGATACCTACCTGGACATCCAGCGCTTCGTTATGACGGAACCACGGGTAGCTGCTGCGCCCCCAGTCGTCAGGGGCTTCCATCTGCTGGCCATCGTCAAAAGACTGGCGGAACAGGCCATACTGGTAGTTGAGACCGTAACCGGTCGCCGACTGCCCCACCGTCGCCATGGAGTCGAGGAAGCAGGCTGCCAGACGTCCCAGGCCACCGTTACCCAGCGCCGGGTCAGTCTCTTCTTCCAGCAGATCGGTGAGGTTGACATCGTAGCCTTTCAGCGCGTCGCTGACGCCCTCGTACCAGCCCAGGTTGAGCAGGTTGTTGCCGGTCAGACGACCAATCAGAAACTCCATTGAGATGTAGTTAACGTGACGCTGTCCTTGCGCCGGTTTCGCTACCGGCTGCGCCGCCAGGAGTTCCGCCAACGCTCCGCTGACTGCGCGCCACCATTGACGCTGTGTCATCTCGGAAGCGGACTGTAAACCAAAATGCTGCCACTGACGCGTCAGTGCAGCCTGAAACTGAGCTTTGTTAAATGTAGTCTGTGACATAATGAGATCCGGGTCCTTTACTAAAACGATGGCGCTAGTGTGCCGACCTCCCGATTCATCGTCCTCATCCTGACGGGGATTAGACAGGGAGGAGTGGCGGGGATGAGCGAAAAGTGTGATCCTGAACACTATAGTGTGGGCGAGAAGGCAAAAATATGCTGTAAAAATCACCGCGATATGACAATTGAGAGGTTACCTCCGGTAGCTAAAAATTTGTTACAGGCCAATACGTGTAAAAAATCTTCCAGTTCCTCGCCACGTTATTAACAAAATAAATAGAGGCCCCTGAAGAAATAAGCACCTTTCATCGCATTGACCCGCAAAAAAGATTACTTCTAAGAAATCGCTGACAATAATTTAATAAAAACAAACAACTACTCTTAGCGTAAAATAAATCCACCCACACTCCGCCAGCTACCGCCTGAAAACCGCGGCCGACCAGTCCTGCCTGCGATTTTTTCCCATTCTCAGCCAATGTCAAAATTTGTGACATAGAGCAAATTCAAGAGCATAAACTTCGGACATAACTTGCAATAAATTTCATAATCACCGACCTTATTAGATATTAATTACGAAGCGCAAAAAAAATCGCAACCTCTCTCTTGCACAGCGAAATGTAGAACTATGTTGATTCCGTCCAAATTAAGTCGTCCGGTCCGCCTTGAACACACTGTGGTTCGTGAGCGCTTACTGGCGAAACTTTCCGGCGCGAACAATTATCGTCTCGTGCTGATCACCAGTCCTGCCGGGTACGGTAAGACAACGCTCATTTCTCAGTGGGCCGCGGGTAAAAACGATCTTGGGTGGTTTTCGCTGGACGAAGGCGACAACCAGCAGGAGCGTTTTGCCAGCTATCTGATCGCGGCGATTCAGCAGGCTACCGGCAACCACTGCGCGGCCAGTGAAGCGATGGTGCAAAAACGCCAGTACGCCAGTCTCTCCTCTCTTTTTGCGCAGCTGTTTATTGAACTTGCCGACTGGCAGCGCCCGCTGTATCTCGTCATTGATGATTACCATCTGATCAATAATCCGGTGATCCATGACGCGATGCGCTTTTTCCTGCGCCATCAGCCGGAGAATATGACCCTGGTGGTCCTGTCGCGTAACCTGCCGCAGCTGGGCATTGCCAATCTGCGCGTCCGCGATCAGCTTCTGGAGATTGGCAGTCAGCAGCTGGCCTTTACCCACCAGGAGGCGAAACAATTTTTCGACTGTCGTCTGACATCGCCTATCGAAGCCGACGACAGTAGCCGGCTGTGCGACGATGTCGCCGGGTGGGCCACCGCGCTACAACTCATCGCCCTCTCCGCCCGCCAGAATAACTCCTCCGCCCAACACTCCGCCCGCCGCCTCGCCGGGATTAACGCCAGCCATCTGTCGGATTATCTGGTGGATGAAGTGCTGGATAACGTTGACGCCCGCACGCGCAACTTTTTGCTGAAGAGTTCTCTGCTGCGCTCAATGAACGACGCGTTAATCGTGCGCGTCACCGGCGAAGAGAATGGCCAGATGCAGCTGGAGGAGATCGAACGCCAGGGGCTGTTCCTGCAGCGGATGGATGATTCCGGCGAATGGTTCCGCTATCACCCGCTGTTTGGCAGCTTCCTGCGCCAGCGCTGTCAGTGGGAGCTGGCGGTTGAACTACCGGAGATCCACCGCGCCGCGGCGGAAAGCTGGATGGCGCAAGGTTTCCCCAGCGAGGCCATCCACCATGCGCTGGCGGCCGGCGATGCCAAAATGCTGCGCGATATCTTGCTCAATCATGCCTGGGGCATGTTTAACCATAGCGAGCTGGGGCTACTGGAGCAGTCGCTGGCGGCGCTGCCATGGTCCAATCTGCTGGAAAATCCGCGCCTGATCCTGCTCCAGGCCTGGCTGATGCAGAGCCAGCATCGCTACAGCGAAGTCAATACCCTGCTGGCGCGCGCCGAGCAGGAGATGAGTGTGGAAATGGACACCGCGATGCATGGCGACTTCAACGCGCTGCGCGCGCAGGTGGCGATTAACGATGGCGACCAGGACGAGGCGGAACGTCTGTCAATGGTGGCCCTGGAAGAGCTGCCGCTGGCCAACTATTACAGCCGCATCGTCGCCACATCGGTGCATGGCGAAGTTCTCCATTGTAAGGGGAAGCTGACCAAATCCCTCGCCGTGATGCAGCAGACCGAACAGATGGCCCGCCGTCACGACGTATGGCATTACGCCCTGTGGAGCATCATTCAGCAAAGCGAAATCCTCTTCGCCCAGGGCTTCCTGCAGGCCGCCTGGGAGAGCCAGGAGAAAGCCTTCCAGCTGGTACGCGAACAGCATCTTGAGCAGTTGCCGATGCATGAGTTCCTGCTGCGCATCCGTTCTCAGCTGCTGTGGGCATGGGCGCGCCTCGACGAGGCTGAAGCTTGCGCCCGCCAGGGGATGGACGTGCTCTCCACCTATCAGCCGCAGCAGCAGCTGCAGTGCCTGGCGCTGATGGTCCAGTGCTCACTGGCGCGCGGCGATCTGGATAATGCCCGCAGCCACCTGAACCGGCTGGAAAACCTGCTCGGTAATGGTCACTATCACAGCGACTGGGTCTCCAACGCCGATAAGGTGCGAGTGATCTACTGGCAGATGACCGGTGATAAAACCGCGGCGGCCAACTGGCTGCGCCAGACGCCAAAGCCGGAGTTCGCCAACAACCACTTCCTGCAGAGCCAGTGGCGCAACATTGCCCGGGCACAGATCCTGCTGGGCGACTTCGAACCGGCGGAAATGGTGCTGGAAGAGCTGAACGAAAATGCGCGTTCGCTGCGTTTGATGAGCGATCTCAACCGCAACCTGCTGCTGCTCAACCAGCTGTACTGGCAGTCAGGACGCAAGAGCGAAGCGCAGAAAGCCCTGCTGGAAGCCCTGACGCTCGCCAACCGCACCGGTTTTATCAACCACTTTGTGATTGAAGGCGAGGCGATGGCCCAGCAGCTGCGCCAGCTGATCCAGTTGAACACGTTGCCGGAGCTGGAGCAGCATCGCGCCCAGCGTATTCTGCGCGACATCAACCAGCATCATCGCCACAAATTCGCCCACTTTGACGAAGGGTTCGTCGAGCGACTGCTGAATCATCCGGAGGTGCCGGAGCTTATCCGCACCAGCCCGCTGACCCAGCGCGAGTGGCAGGTGCTTGGCTTAATCTATTCCGGTTACAGCAACGAGCAGATTGCCGGCGAGCTTGACGTGGCGGCCACCACCATCAAGACCCACATTCGCAACCTGTATCAGAAACTGGGCGTCGCCCACCGGCAGGACGCGGTACAGCATGCCCAGCAGTTACTTAAGATGATGGGATACGGCGTCTGACGACGCCGTTGCCGTTTAGCACAGCTCCAGCTGAAGGTTGTTATCAGTGATCACCTTCAGCACGCCGGCCGGCGGCAGCACGTCGGTATAGACCGCATCGACCATACTGATGCTGCCCATGTTGACCATCGCATTGCGGCCAAACTTGGTATGGTCCACCACCAGCATCACGTGGCGTGAATTCTCAATGATCGCCCGCTTGGTGCGCACTTCATGATAATCAAACTCCAGCAGCGAGCCATCGCTGTCTACGCCGCTGATGCCGAGAATGCCGAAGTCGAGGCGGAACTGCGAGATAAAGTCCAGCGTCGCTTCCCCAATAATCCCGCCGTCCCGGCTACGCAGTTCGCCGCCGGCGAGAATAATGCGGAAGTCCTCTTTCACCATCAGCGTGTTGGCGACGTTAAGGTTATTGGTCACAATCCGCAGATCGTTGTGATCGAGCAGGGCGTGCGCCACCGCTTCCGGCGTGGTGCCGATATCAATAAACAGCGTCGCCCCGTCCGGGATCTCGCTGGCCACCCGCCGGGCGATACGCTCTTTCTCCGCCGTCTGGGTCGCTTTGCGATCGTGCCAGGAGGTGTTCACCGAGCTGGAGGGCAGCGCCGCGCCGCCGTGATGGCGGAGGATCATTTTCTGTTCGGCTAAATCGTTCAGGTCGCGGCGGATGGTCTGCGGGCTTACCGCGAACTGCTCAACCAGCTCTTCCGTGCTGACGTAACCCTGTTTTTTTACCAGCTCGATAATGGCGTCATGACGTTGTGTTTGTTTCATGAAATATCCCTGGAAAAATGTCGCCTACCCGACCCCTGTCGGTAAGTCTTTATGCGCGTTTTCGCCCATGTAAGGTATCAACAAACGCCATCGCCAGGCCGGTCGCCAGACCAGCCACGTGCGCGCCGTTGGCGATCGCCATGCCGAAAACATCAAACCAGCCAGCAATTAACCACACTAAAGAGAAGAGTATCAACCCGCGCTGCAGATAAATACCGCTCTGCGGATCGCGCTCGCCCCGCAGCCAGACGTAGCCCATCAGCGCGTAGACCACGCCCGACAAGCCACCAAACCACGGGCCGCTAAACTGGTGCTGCACGAAGCCGCTTAGCAGAGCGCTGATGACGGTGATCACCACCAGCTTGCCGCTGCCGATGCGCTTTTCCACCGCGCCGCCAAGATACCACCACCATAGCAGGTTGAAGAGAATATGCATCAGCGAGAAATGCATGAAAGCATGGCTGAAATAGCGCCAGGCTTCGAACTGCAGCGAAGGATCGTAGGGCCAGGCCAGCCAAATCATCACCGGCTGATCGCCCAGCAGATTTTGCAGGATGAACACCGCGATGCAGATCAGCAGAATCGCCCAGGTGAACGGACCGGCGTTATGCCGCAGCGTGGCAAAGAAAGGAAAGCGCTGATAGCGCAACCCGCTATTGGTCTGTCCGGACTGCCAGCTCGCCGCCAGATAGCGCGGGTCCGCCGGGTTTTCGAGAAAACGCGCCAGCTCAGCCCTGACGCACCCGGCCTGACTCTCATCAGCCAGCCAGACGTCGCTCTGGGTATGCTGCTGGATGGTCAGGATAATCCCCTGCGTCGCCATATAATCGACAAACGCCTGGGCCACCCGCGGGTTGGCAAAAGAGGTAATCATTAACATGCAGCGAATCGCTTATTCCACACAAAGGGGGATAGTATACCTGCCAGTCGTTAAAACGTCCCGCGCGCCACTTCCGCCGGGAAATGGCGATGCCAGGCGTCGAACCCGCCGTCAACGCTATAGACCTTATCAAACCCCTGCTGCAGCAGATACTGCGCGGCGCCCTTGCTGCTGTTGCCGTGATAGCACATCACCATCACCGCCGTGTCAAAGTCGTTGTCACGCATAAACGCGCCCAGCGTATCGTTGGTCAGATGAAACGCGCCCGGCGTATGACCCATCGCATAGCTTTGCGGATCGCGGATATCGACCAGTACCGCCGTCTGCTGATGCAGTTTCTGGTGCGCTTCTTCAACATTGATGCATTCAAACTGTTCCATGATTCTCTTCTCTTTCTCGTCATGACGGGCGATGGCCGGCCCAATTTTACCCTGTAGTGTACCGTCAGGCGGTAAAGAAACGCCAATATGTTACACCCATCACTTCAAAATGTTTTTTTGATGTTACCAAAAGCGCGTTTGTTTGCTATAGTGAGCGATATCGAGCATTTATGAGCTTAAACGAAAGTGTGAGAGGGTAAGAACGTGGAAACCAAAGATCTGATTGTGATAGGCGGAGGCATCAACGGTGCCGGTATCGCGGCAGATGCCGCCGGGCGTGGTTTATCCGTACTGATGCTGGAAGCGCGCGATCTCGCCTGCGCCACCTCCAGCGCCAGTTCCAAACTGATCCACGGCGGGCTACGCTACCTCGAACACTATGAGTTCCGTCTGGTCAGCGAAGCGCTGGCCGAGCGTGAAGTGCTGTTAAAAATGGCCCCGCATATCGCCTTCCCGATGCGCTTTCGCCTACCGCATCGCCCGCATCTGCGCCCGGCATGGATGATCCGTATCGGCTTGTTTATGTACGATCATCTGGGCAAACGCACCAGCCTCCCGGGATCCACCGGGTTGCGTTTTGGCGCAGAATCGGTACTTAAACCGGAAATTGTGCGCGGTTTCGAATATTCCGACTGCTGGGTCGACGATGCCCGCCTGGTGCTGGCCAACGCGCAGATGGTCGTCCGCAAAGGCGGCGAAGTGCGTACCCGCACCCGCGCTATCTCGGCGAAACGTGAGAATGGCCTGTGGGTGGTGGAAGCGGAAGATATTGATAGCGGTGAGAAGTTTACCTGGAAGGCGCGCGGCCTGGTCAATGCCACCGGCCCATGGGTCAAACAGTTCTTCGACGAAGGGATGCATCTGCGCTCGCCTTACGGCATCCGTCTGATCAAGGGCAGCCACATCGTGGTGCCGCGGGTGCATACCCAGAAACAGGCTTATATTCTGCAGAACGAAGATAAACGCATAGTGTTTGTTATTCCGTGGATGGATGAGTTCTCTATCATCGGCACGACGGACGTCGAGTATAAGGGCGATCCGAAAGCGGTGGCCATTGATGATAAAGAGATCAACTATCTGCTGAACGTCTATAACGCGCACTTTAAAAAGACCCTCAGCCGGGACGATATCGTCTGGACCTACTCCGGCGTCCGTCCGCTGTGCGACGACGAGTCGGATTCGCCGCAGGCCATTACCCGCGACTATACCCTGGATATTCACGATGAGAACGGTCAGGCGCCGCTGCTGTCCGTCTTCGGCGGCAAGCTGACCACCTATCGCAAACTGGCCGAGCATGCACTGGAAAAACTGACCCCCTATTACAAAGGGATCGGCCCGGCATGGACCAAAACCGCGGTGCTCCCCGGCGGCGATATCGGCGGCGACCGCGACGACTACGCGGCAAAACTGCGCCGTCGCTTCCCGTTCATCAGTGAATCACTGGCCCGCCATTATGCCCGCACCTACGGGAGCAACAGCGAGTGGATCCTGAAGGAAGCCAGCGCCCTGAGCGATCTCGGGGAAGATTTCGGCCACGAGTTTTATGAAGCCGAGCTGAAATATCTGGTGGAGCACGAGTGGGTGCGCAGCCTGGATGACGCCATCTGGCGTCGAACCAAACAGGGTATGTGGCTGACTGCCGAGCAGCAGGCGCGCATCAGCGAATGGCTGGCGCAGCATGCGGGAAAGTCTGAACTGTCGTTAGCGTCCTGACATCGCGTGGCGCCAGGAGAGAAATACCCGGGCTATGGCTTGCGCTTGGCCCGGATACCTGTTCACAAATTAAACGAGACTTTTTTTCCAGTCGGCAATGTGACATTTATACTGAGTTCTCCCCCCAATGCCGCAATGTAGCGTTTTAGGGTCGAAAGCCGAGGGTCGTTATCTGCCTGTTCCATTTTAGCGATCGTTGGCTGCTTTACCCCCATAGCCGCAGCCATCTCTGTTTGCGACATTTGCAACTCTTCTCGAAGCAAGTTTAAAGCGACAGACTGGCGTATCTCTGCCGCTTTCGCTGCAATACGCTGCTGGCTATCAGGACTCTGTTTCGCCATGAGTTCTTTTAGCGTGGCCATTATCGCTCCTTAGTCAGGTGTTGGCTGAATTCTCTGTCAGCCAGAGTAATCATCTCTTTGTAAAAACGTTTCTCATTCATGCCATCCTTATCGCCCGCACATAAAACGATAGCTTTCCGCAGAGGATCAAAAGCAAAAAAGGCGCGGATGGGGAGCCCATGATGCTGAACCCGCAGTTCTTTCATATTCTGAAACGTTGAATCTTTCACCGTATCAACATACGGGCGCCCAAGCTGCGGAGCAAACTCAGACAGGATGAGCATCGTGGCCAACATATCCTCTTTTAAAGCTCTACTTTGTAATTCGAACCAGGTATCAAACGTATCCGTCGTTTCTACATCCCACATAGGCTATGAACGTAAACTTATTGAGCATTTATCGTACTGCTGGCGAATTCACGTCAATAGTATATTCCCGCAATAGCCTGAATCCTCCCCGGCACTTTTCCGAATAAAACGTTCGCCACACAACACAACGGGGCCAAATGGCCCCGTTGTGTTGTGTGGCGTTGCATTGACTGGCTTACAGCCTTACCGGGTCGATATGCCAGATATATTTCGCGTACTCCTGGATCGTCCGGTCAGAAGAGAAGTAGCCCATGTTGGCAATATTCAACATCGCCTTATAGGCCCACTCTTCCGGGTTTTGATACAGCTCGTCGACGCGATCCTGGCAGTCCACATAGCTACGATAGTCCGCCAGAACCTGGTAGTGGTCGCCAAAGTTAATCAGCGAATCCAGCAGGTCGCGGTAGCGCCCCGGTTCTGCCGGGCTGAAGACGCCGGCACCGATCTGCGTCAGCGCCTGGTGGAGCTCTTCATCCTGCTCGTAATATTCGCGTGGTTTATAGCCGCTGCGACGTAGCTCCTCCACCTCTTCCGCGGTGTTGCCGAAGATAAAGATATTCTCTTCGCCCACGTGCTCCTGCATCTCCACGTTTGCCCCATCAAGGGTGCCGATAGTCAGCGCGCCGTTAAGGGCAAACTTCATATTACTGGTGCCGGAAGCTTCAGTGCCTGCGAGGGAGATCTGTTCCGACAGGTCTGCCGCCGGAATGATCAGCTGCGCCAGGCTAACGCTGTAGTTGGGGATAAAGACGACCTTCAGCTTGTCGCCAATCTGCGGATCGTTATTGATCACCGCCGCCACATCGTTGATCAGGTGAATAATGTGCTTGGCCATATAGTAGGCCGAGGCCGCCTTACCGGCGAAAATATTCACCCGCGGCACCCACTCGGCCTGCGGATCGGCCTTGATCCGGTTATAGCGGGTGATGACGTGCAGCACATTCATTAGCTGCCGTTTGTATTCATGGATACGTTTGATCTGCACATCAAACAGCGCCTTCGGATTGACCACCACATTGAGCTGTTGAGCAATATAGCTGGCCAGCCGCTGTTTGTTCTCAAACTTGGCCTGACGCACCGCCTGATTGACCATCGGGTAGTCGATATGCTGTTTCAGCTCATCAAGCTGACTCAGATCGGTCCGCCAGGTGCGGCCGATATGCTCATCCAGCACTTTCGACAGCGGCGGGTTGGCCAGCGCCAGCCAGCGGCGCGGCGTCACACCGTTGGTCACGTTGATAAAGCGCATTGGGAAGATTTTGGCGAATTCGGCAAACAGTGACTCCACCATCAGTCGGGAATGCAGCTCGGACACCCCGTTGACCTTGTGGCTGACCACTACCGCCAGCCAGGCCATCCGCACACGGCGGCCGTTAGACTCGTCGATAATCGAGGTGCGGCTGAGGAGGTCGGTATCGTTCGGATACTGCTCCTGCAAAGTCTTGAGGAAATAGTCGTTAATCTCGAAGATAATCTGCAGATGGCGCGGCAGAATTTTACCCAGCATATCCACCGGCCAGGTCTCGAGCGCTTCGCTCATCAGGGTGTGGTTGGTATAGGAGAAGACCTGACAGGTCACCTCGAACGCCTCGTCCCAGCTGAACTTATGTTCGTCGATAAGCAGACGCATCAGCTCCGGTATCGACAGCACCGGGTGGGTGTCATTCAGGTGGATGGCAATCTTGTCCGCCAGGTTGTCATAGGTCTTATGCAACATGTAATGGCGACTCAGGATATCCTGCACCGTGGCCGACACGAGGAAATACTCCTGGCGTAGGCGCAGCTCGCGGCCGGAGTAGGTCGAGTCGTCCGGATAGAGCACGCGGGAGACGTTTTCGGAGTGGTTTTTATCCTCTACCGCGGCGAAGTAGTCGCCCTGGTTGAATTTACCGAGGTTAATTTCGCTACTGGCCTGCGCGCTCCACAGACGCAGTGTGTTGGTGGCGTCGGTGTCAAAGCCGGGGATGATCTGGTCGTAGGCTTCCGCAATGATCTCCTCCGTCTCAATCCAGCGGGTTTTCTTTCCTTCCTGCTGAATGCGGCCGCCGAAGCGCACTTTATAGCGGGTGTTGTGGCGCTCAAACTCCCACGGGTTACCGTACTCCAGCCAGTAGTCAGGAGACTCTTTTTGTCGGCCATCGACAATATTCTGTTTAAACATCCCGTAGTCGTAGCGGATGCCGTAACCGCGTCCCGGCAGACCCAGCGCCGCCAGGGAGTCAAGGAAGCAAGCCGCCAGGCGGCCCAGACCGCCGTTGCCAAGCCCGGGGTCATTCTCTTCATCGATCAGCTCTTCGAGATCGAGCCCCATCTCCGCCAGCGCGCTGCTCACATCGTCATAAATGCCCAGCGACAGCAGCGCATTCGAGAGGGTGCGGCCGATCAGAAACTCCATCGACAGATAGTACACCTGGCGCACTTCCTGGGAGAGCTGCGCGCGGTTGGAGCGCAGCCAGCGCTCCACCATGCGATCGCGAACGGCAAACAGCGTGGCGTTAAGCCATTCATGCTTGTTGGCGATGGCCGGATCTTTACCGATGATAAACATCAGTTTATAGGCAATAGAATGCTTTAACGCCTCAACGCTCAGCGTCGGTGATGCATAGCTAAAGGGTACATTCATAACAATGACTCCAGTGGTTACATCAAGCGTTGATAAAGTTCGCGATAGGAGTTCGCGGCAACCTGCCAGCTAAAATCCATATTCATCGCCTGACGCTGCACGTAGCGCCAGAGCGACGGGCGCGACCAGAGGACAAAGGCGCGGCGGATAGCGCGCAGCAATGACAGCGCATTGCTGTCCTCAAAGACAAACCCTGTCGCCAGACCATCGGCCAGATTCTCCAGCGAACTGTCAGCGACGGTGTCCGCCAGACCGCCGGTGCGGCGCACCAGCGGCAGCGTCCCGTATTTCAGACCATACAGCTGAGTCAGGCCGCAGGGTTCAAAGCGGCTCGGGACCAGAATGACGTCGGCGCCGCCCATAATGCGGTGGGAGAAGGCCTCATGGTAGCCAATCTGCACACCCACTTTGCCCGGGTGTTCGGCGGCGGCGGCGAGGAAACCTTCCTGCAGCACCGGATCGCCGGCGCCCAGTAGCGCCAGCTGGCCGCCCTGCTCAAGCAGACCCGGCAGCGCTTCAAGCACCAGGTCCAGCCCTTTCTGGCTGGTAAGACGGCTGACGACGGCAAACAACGGCGCTTTATCATCGACCTTCAGGCCCATGGCAATCTGCAGCTGACGCTTGTTCTCCGCCTTCTCCTCCAGAGTGTCGCGATCGTAGCGCATCGGCAGCAGCAGATCGTTTTGCGGGCTCCAGATACCGTCGTCAACGCCGTTGAGAATTCCCGACAGCCGACCTTCATGATGGCGCTGGCGCAGCAGCCCCTCCATGCCGTAGGCGTACTGCGGCTCGGTGATCTCGCGCGCGTAGGTCGGGCTCACCGCCGTAATATGGTCGGCGTAGTAGAGGCCGGCCTTGAGAAACGAGATCTGCCCGTTAAACTCGAGGCCATGCATGTTATAGAACGACCACGGCAGCTCAATGTCATTCATATGCCAGGAGTAAAACATCCCCTGGTACGCCAGGTTGTGCACGGTAAACACCGATTTAGCCGGGCGTCCGCGCGCCGCCAGGTAGGCCGGCGTCAGGCCGGCGTGCCAGTCATGGGCATGCACCACATCCGGGCGCCAGAACGGATCCAGTCCGCTGGCCATTTCACTTCCCACCCAGCCCAGCAGCGCAAAGCGCAGGACGTTGTCGGGATAAGCGTGCTGGTTGGTATCGTGGTAAGGGCTCCCCGGACGGTCATAGAGATGCGGGGCGTCTATCAGGTAGATCCCCACGCCGTTAAAGTGGCCGTACAGCAGCGTGATCCGCCCGGCGAAGGTATCCCGGCGGGTCACCACCTGGGCATCCACCACGCCGCGACGGATATCGGGAAACGCCGGCAACAGTACGCGCGTATCGATACCCTCCGCGATTTGCGCCGCCGGCAGTGCGCCGATGACGTCCGCCAGACCGCCCGTCTTTAACAGCGGGAACATCTCAGAACATACATGTAAGACCTGCATTAGCGCTCCTGTTTGTGCCCTAATTTCCGCAGCATGTCGCGGGTCACCAGCACGATACCTTCCTCTGAGCGATAGAAGCGGCGTGCATCCTCTTCCGCATTCTCACCAATCACCATTCCTTCCGGGATAACACAGGCGCGGTCAATCACGCAGCGACGCAGGCGGCATGAGCGCCCCACCCAGACATCTGGCAACAAGACTGCCGAATCAATGTTACAGAACGAATTCACCCGCACGCGCGGGAACAGCACCGACTGCACCACCACCGACCCGGAGATAATGCACCCCCCGGAAACCAGCGAGTTCAAGGTCATGCCGTGGCTACCGGAGCGGTCCTGCACGAACTTCGCCGGCGGCAGCGATTCCATATGGGTGCGGATCGGCCAGTTCTGGTCGTACATATCCAGCTCCGGCGTGACTGACGCCAGATCGAGGTTAGCCTTCCAGTAGGCTTCCAGCGTCCCCACGTCGCGCCAGTAAGGTTCGGCGTTCGGGTCGGACTGCACGCAGGAGAGCGGGAAAGGATGTGCATAAGCCATGCCAGCTTCGGTGATCTTCGGAATGATGTCTTTACCGAAATCGTGGCTGGAGTTCTCGTTGCGATCGTCTTCTTCCAGCAGCTCATAAAGATAGGCGGCGTCAAAGACATAAATGCCCATGCTGGCCAGCGATTTGGTCGGGTCGGTCGGCATCGCCGGCGGGTTGGCGGGTTTCTCGACAAACTCAATGATTTTTTCGTTTTCGTCGACCGCCATGACGCCGAAGGCGGATGCCTCTTCAATGGGCACCGGCATGCAGGCCACGGTGCAACGCGCCCCTTTTTCGACATGGTCGATCAGCATGCGCGAGTAGTCCTGCTTATAAATATGGTCGCCCGCGAGGATCACCACGTACTCGGCCTTGTAGCGGCTGATGATATCCAGGTTCTGCGTCACCGCATCCGCCGTGCCGCGATACCAATTTTCGCCATGCACGCGCTGCTGAGCCGGCAGCAGATCGACAAACTCGTTCATCTCTTCGCTGAAGAACGACCAGCCGCGCTGGATGTGCTGCACCAGCGTGTGCGACTGATACTGGGTAATAACGCCGATGCGGCGGATCCCTGAGTTAATGCAGTTAGATAATGCGAAATCGATAATACGGAACTTGCCGCCAAAGTGAACGGCAGGTTTCGCACGCTTAATGGTGAGATCCTTCAGCCGGGTGCCACGCCCGCCCGCGAGGATCAACGCCACGGATTTGATGGGTAATTGACGCGCCAGCATCAGCGGATCGTTTTTTTCAAGCCTAACCATGATTAACTCCTTTTTACACCCCCGCTTTCCAGCTCATCCCGCCGCGCCGCCGCCACGGGTCCAACCGAAAGCTTCAGGGCTTACGACCTTTGAAATACGCACACTCCGTGCGCGGGCCCATGCCAGACAGCCATGATGACCGGATTATCCTCTCCGGCGAATGGAGGAACGGCGCGCCATTCCCCCTCGGGTAAAACCATATCCACCACCTCTGCGGTGGCGTTCAGCGTGAGCAGCCAGCGATCCGACAACTGGATCTGCATACACGCGGCCCCCTGCTGCCACTCCGCGGCAGTCAGGGGCTGGGCGTTGCGATTAAGCCAGCGGACGTTGCCATCCCCCTCCTGCCACCAGCGGTTGCGGGTGAGCGCCGGAATACGGCGCCGCAGGTGGATCAGCGCCGCGGTAAAGGCGGTTAATCCCGGGTTCGCCTGGCGCCAGTCCAGCCACGTCAAGGCGTTGTCCTGGCAGTAAGCATTATTGTTGCCGTGCTGGCTGTGGCCCTGTTCATCGCCCGCCAGCAGCATTGGCGTCCCCTGAGCCAGCAGCAGCGTCGTCAGCAGCGCATGCGCGCTGGCNCGCCGCCGTTCAATCACCGCAAAATTCGCTTCTAATCCTTCTATACCATGATTGTTGCTGTAGTTATTGTTAGTCCCATCGCGATTCTCCTCCCCGTTTGCCTCATTGTGTTTCTGATTGAAACAAACGCAGTCGCGCAGCGTGAAGCCATCGTGGGCCGTCACCAGGTTGACCGTCGCCGATGGCGGCTTGCCATCGCGGGCAAAGAGATCGCTGGAGGCCGCGAAACGTTGCGCAAAATCCCCCAGGGAGACATTTTGCTGTAGCCAGAAGCGTCGGGCGCTATCGCGAAAATGGTCATTCCATTCAGCGAACAGCGGTGGGAAATTACCCACCTGATAGCCGCCCGGGCCGATATCCCAGGGTTCCGCAATCAGTTTCACCTGCGACAGCACGCTGTCGCGGCGGATAGCCTCGAACAGCGGCGCATCCTGGCGGAATTCCGGCGTCCGCCCCATCACTGAGGCGAGGTCGAAGCGAAAGCCGTCGACATGGCACTCATCCACCCAAAAGCGCAAACACTGGCGCGCCCACTCCACCACGCCGGGGTGGCTAAGATTGAGCGTATTACCGCACCCGGTCCAGTTGTGATAATCGCCATCCTCCCTTACCCAATAATAGCTACGGTTGTCGATTCCGCGCAGGGAGACGGTGGGCCCTTCGAGATCGATTTCCGCACTATGGTTGAGCACGATATCCAGAATCACTTCGATACCGGCGGCATGCAGCGCCTTAACCGCATCGCGAAACTCATCCAGGGCGCGATCCGGGTCGCTGGCGTAGCGCGGATCCAGCGCGAACCACGCCAACGGGTTGTAGCCCCAGTAGTTGCTTAACCCCATCCGCTGCAGTCGCGGCTCGCTGGCGAACTGCGCCACCGGCAACAGCTCAAGGGCGCTGATGCCCAGCGATTTGAAGTAAGCGATCATCGCCGGGTGGCCCAGCGCTTTATAGGTTCCGCGAATGGCTTCCGGTAGCTGCCGATTAAGCAAGGTGAGCCCTTTCACGTGCGCTTCATAAATCACCGTTTCCCCCCATGGGGTACGCGGCGGTTTATCGCCACGCCAGTCATAGCGCAGATCCACCACCTGCGATTTTGGCGCGACCGCGGCGCTGTCGCGGCGATCGGGCTGCCACATGCCGCCGTGCAGGCGCTCATCGTCAGGCAAATCGCCCTCGACCCGGTGGGCGCTGGGATCGATCAACAGCTTGGCCGGGTTAAAGCGGTGCCCCTGCGCCGGGTCCCAGGGACCATGTACCCGATAGCCGTAGCGCAGGCCCGGCCCGGCGGCGGCCAGCCAGCCGTGCCAGATGTCGCCGCTGCGCGCCGGGAGATCGAAGCGTTGCTCGTTGCCCTGCTCGTCGAATACGCACAGCTCCACCCGCTCCGCATGGGCGGAGAAGAGGGCGAAATTCACCCCCTTGCCGTCATAGCTGGCGCCCAATGGCGCAGGTTTGCCTGCCGCGAGTGAGGTCATTGCGCCTCCCGGACCAGCCAGATCGTCGCCAGCGGGGGCAGGGTCAGCGACAGCGAATGCTCGCGGCCATGACTGGCGATAGCGTCGCTTTCCACCACGCCGCCATTGCCCTGATTGCTGCCGTGATAGTGCATGGAGTCGGTATTTAGCGCCTCGCGCCAGCGGCCCGGCTGGTTAATGCCGAAGCGGTAGTCGTGGCGCGGCACCGGCGTGAAGTTGCTGGCGACGATAATCTCGTTGCCCGCCCGGTCACGGCGTACAAAGACAAACACCGAGCGCTCATGGTCGTCGACCACCAGCCATTCGAAGCCGTAGGGGTCAAAATCCAGCTCGTGCAGCGCTTTATGATGCCGGTAGGTATGGTTCAGGTCGCGCACCAGCCGCTGGACGCCGTGGTGCCAGTTGTCGCCGCCCTCCAGCAGATGCCAGTCGAGGCTAACGTCATGGTTCCACTCGCGGCCCTGAGCGAACTCATTGCCCATAAACAGCAGCTTTTTCCCCGGGAAGGCGAACAGCCAGCCGTAGTAGGCGCGCAGGTTGGCGAACTTCTGCCAGGCATCGCCCGGCATGCGGTCGAGAATCGATTTTTTGCCGTGCACCACTTCATCGTGGGAGAGCGGCAGCACAAAATTCTCGGTGTAGTTGTAGAGCATGCCGAAGGTCATTTTGTCATGATGGTAGCGGCGATGCACCGGATCGAGCTTCATGTAATCCAGGGTGTCGTGCATCCAGCCGAGGTTCCATTTGAACCAGAAACCGAGGCCGCCGCCGGCTGGCGGACGGGTCACCCCGGCAAAATCGGTGGACTCTTCCGCCATGGTGACCGCGCCCGGCGTCTGTTCGCCAAGGATGCGGTTGGTGTTGCGCAGAAACTCAATGGCTTCCAGATTCTCCCGACCGCCGTATTCGTTGGGGATCCACTCTCCCGCCTTGCGGCTGTAATCGCGATAGATCATCGAGGCCACCGCGTCGACCCGCAGCGCATCGATGCCGAAGCGTTCGATCCAGTACAGCGCGTTACCCACCAGGTAGTTGCTGACTTCCCGACGTCCGTAGTTGTAGATCAGGGTATTCCAGTCCTGGTGATACCCCTCGCGCGGATCGCTGTGCTCATACAGCGAAGTGCCGTCAAACGAGGCAAGGGCAAAATCATCCGCCGGGAAGTGGCCGGGCACCCAGTCAAGAATGACGTTCAGCCCGGCGGCGTGCGCAGCATTGATAAAGTAACGGAAATCGTCGCGGGTGCCGAAGCGGCGGGTCGGCGCATAGAGCCCGGTGGGTTGATAGCCCCAGCTGCCGTCGAACGGGTGCTCGTTAACCGGCAATAGTTCGAGATGGGTGAAGCCCATCCATTTCGCATAGGGCACCAGCTGGTCGGCCAGCTCGCGGTAGCTCAGCCAGAAATTATTATCGGTATGACGGCGCCAGGAGCCGAGATGCACTTCATAGATAGAGATCGGGGCATCAAACTGGTTCGCCGCTCTGCGGTCCGCTGGCTGTTCCACTTTGGGCGGCAGGTCGCAGATAAGCGAGGCGCTTTCCGGACGCATTTGCGACTCAAAGGCGTAAGGGTCGGCTTTGACCCGCAGATTGCCGTGGGCGTCAATCAGTTCGAATTTATACAGCTGGCCATTATGCGCGCCGGGAACGAACAGCTCCCAGATCCCGGACTCTTTGCGGAATCGCATCGGGTGGCGACGGCCATCCCAGTAGTTAAACTGCCCCACCACCGATACGCGGCGGGCGTTCGGCGCCCACACCGAGAAACGGGTACCGGTGACGCCGTCCATGGTGGCAGCGTGCGCGCCCAGCGTTTCGTAAGGGCGCAGGTGCGTCCCTTCCGACAGCAGCCAGACGTCAAGGTCCTGCAACAGCGGACCAAAGCGATAAGGGTCATCGATCAGATTCTGCTGCCCGTGCCAGGTGACGGCCAGCTGATAGCGAAAAGCGTTTTTACGCCGCGGCAGGACGCCGCTGAAGAAACCACGCGAGTCGAGACATTCGAGCTTGCCGACTTTGCGTCCGGTTTTCGGTTCAATAACCCACACGTCGGTGGCATCGGGTAATAATGCGCGCACTTCCAGCCCGGCGTCAGTACGGTGCATGCCGAGCACGGAAAAGGGATCCGCGAAATGACCGGCGATTAGCGCATTAATCACGTCTCTATCAATATGATTAGACATGCTTTCATCCTGTTGTAAGTGTCGCTCATTCCTGTAACTGGCGACTTNNNNTGACCTGAACGGCGCAGTGCTCTCAGCATCCTCCTGCTCCGTCCCACCTTCAGGTAAGGAATTCCTTACTTAAAGCATAGCCAAGGCTGAGTTACCTCCGTGGGGAAAAATCTAACATCCGCGTTTACTCCTTGTATTACGCAAAAAAAAAGGGGGCTTGAAGACCCCCTTTCTGTTCATCCTGGGCTTACGCCAGCTGGCGAAGCATCCGGCGCAGCGGCTCCGCGGCGCCCCACAGCAGCTGGTCGCCAACGGTAAAGGCCGATAGATACTCCGGCCCCATATTCAGTTTACGCAGGCGTCCTACCGGGGTGGTCAGGGTGCCCGTCACCGCGGCTGGGGTCAGCTCGCGCATGGTAATCTCACGATCGTTCGGTACCACTTTGGCCCACGGGTTGTGCGCGGCCAGCAGCTCCTCAACGGTCGGGATAGAAACATCTTTCTTCAGCTTGATGGTAAACGCCTGGCTGTGGCAGCGCAGCGCGCCAACGCGAACGCAGAGGCCGTCTACCGGGATAACGGACGAGGTGGCGAGGATCTTGTTGGTCTCCGCCTGGCCTTTCCACTCTTCGCGGCTCTGACCGTTATCCAGCTGTTTGTCGATCCACGGGATCAGGCTGCCCGCCAGCGGTACGCCAAAGTTATCGACCGGCAGCTCGCCGCTGCGGGTCAGCGACGTCACTTTGCGCTCAATATCCAGGATGGCGGAAGCCGGGTCCGCCAGCTCCGCGGCCACATGATTATGCAGCTGCCCCATCTGGCTCAGCAGCTCGCGCATATGACGCGCGCCGCCGCCGGAAGCCGCCTGGTACGTCGCCACGCTGACCCACTCCACCAGATCCTGAGCAAACAGGCCGCCGAGGGACATCAGCATCAGGCTGACGGTGCAGTTGCCGCCGACAAAGGTTTTCACGCCGTTGTTCAGGCCGGCGGTGATCACATCCTGGTTAACCGGGTCGAGGATAATGATCGCATCGTCCTTCATGCGCAGCGAAGAAGCCGCGTCAATCCAGTAACCCTGCCAGCCGCTTGCGCGCAGCTTCGGGTAAATCTCGTTGGTGTAATCGCCGCCCTGGCACGTGACAATAATGTCCAGCGCCTTCAGAGCGTCCAGATCGAACGCATCCTGCAGCGTGCCACCGGTGCTACCGCCGAATGACGGCGCTGGCTGTCCCAGCTGGGAGGTAGAGAAGAACACCGGGCGAATGGCGTCGAAATCGCGCTCTTCAACCATGCGTTGCATGAGGACAGAGCCGACCATTCCGCGCCAGCCGATAAAACCAACATTTTTCATAACGTATTCCTGCGAGGTGTGTGCTGTTTGTGCCTGGCCAGTTTCCAACTGGATTATCCCTCACCTTACAAAATGCAGCTAAAGTCGCAAGTGAAATTAATCAATGATTGCTGAACAATCAGAAAAGCAACTTATCCTGCACATTGTCCACCGTCGCTGGTCGTCGTCAAAAGCGCAACGATTATCGGGGAAATCCCCCGGGGAATGGAATATTTTCCGTCGCTATTTTATTGATCCTGATTATGGATTAAGCGTGAAATCTGGTGCTTTTCCGCTTGCCAAAAAAAAGCGACAAACCCAGTCACAGCAAGGGCTGACGAGGGATACGAGCATCGTCGTAGCGCTAATAAGGGCCAATAGCTGGCAAGGAAAAGAGGGAAAAAGGGCGGCTTATTGCAAAGAAGCCAGGGTAAGCAGCGTTACCCTGGCTTTTTATTTCCCGCGAGCGGGAGATGAGCGGGCTTAGCTCAGCAGCTGGAAGGCGATCATACCGACAATCGCCCCGGTGGTGCCAAGGATGGTTTCCATCATGGTCCAGGTCTTCAGCGTCTGGGCTTCACTGGCGCCGGTAAATTTACCGAACAGCCAGAAGCCGGCGTCGTTCACGTGGCTTACCACAATCGAGCCGCCGGCGATACAGATAGACAATGCCGCCATCTGCGCGCCGCTGTAGTTCAGCTGCTCAATCACCGGCATCACCAGGCCGACCGCCGTCAGGCACGCCACGGTGGCAGAGCCCTGAATGATACGCACCGCCGCCGCCAGTACGAAGCAGGTAATAGCGATCGGCAGCCCCATTCCGGTCAGCGCTTCACCAAGCGCCGGGCCAACGCCGGAGTCAACCAGCACCTGCTTGAAGACGCCGCCAGCCCCGATCACCAGCAGAATAATCCCGGCCGGCTGCAGCGCGTGGCCGCAAATCTCCATCACCCGGTCTTTCGCCATTCCCTGACGTACCGCCAGACCGTAAATCGCCACCAGGCAGGCCACCAGGATCGCGGTGAACGGGTGGCCGATAAACTCGAACCATTCGTAGGCAGTGGAACCCACCGGCACAAAGCGCGCGGCGATGGTTTTCAGGCCAACCAGCACCAGCGGCAGCAGGATCAGCGCCAGGCTGAAGCCGAAGGAGGGCATTTTGCCTTCGCCGAGATGCGGTTCCGTGACGTCGTCAGGAATATGCAATTCGACGTAGCGGCTGATGAAGTTGCCCCATAGCGGACCGGCGATAATCATCCCCGGAATGGCCGCACACAGGCCAATCAGGATCATCCAGCCAAAGTCGGCGTGCATTTGCGACGCCAGCAGCATCGGCGCCGGTCCAGGCAACAGAAACGCCGCGGCGGCGGCAACGCCGGCAAACAGCGGGATCACCAGCTTCACGAGGTTAGTACCGGTATGGCGCGCCATCGAGAAGGCGACGCTAATCAGCAGTACGATCGCCACTTCGAAGAACAACGGCAGCGCGCAGATGAGTCCGGCGAGACCAATCGCATAGTGCGCGCGATTGTGGCCAAAGGATTTGAGCATCTTGACGGCAATCTGATCGACCGCCCCCGTTTCATGCAGGATCTTCCCGAACATCGCGCCGAGCGCGACGACGATCGCCAGGAAGCCCAGCGTACCGCCCATCCCTTTCTCCATCGTCGCCGCGATTTTATCCAGCGGCATGCCGGAGAAGAGACCGGCGCCAATAGAAACCACCATCAAAGCCACGAAGGCGTGCATTCGCGCCTTCATGACTAAAAACAGCAGCAGCAATACCGAGCCGACTGCTGTTAAAACAAGCGTTAAAGTACTCACTAGTGACTGCCTTTGTTGATCACCTCGATGGTGCTGGCCACCACGCCTTCCAGCGGCTGGTCGATATCGACGATAAGCACATCGCTCTCGTCGGCGCCTGGTTCCTGCAGCGTTTCAAACTGCGTCACCAACATTTGGGTTTTAAAGAAGTGCCCTTTACGCGCCTTCAGACGGCTTTCGATCACGTCGAAATCGCCTTTCAGGTAGATGAAGGAGAGGTTCGGATTGCCCTTGCGCAGAATGTCGCGATAGCTCTTCTTCAGCGCCGAGCAGACGATCAGCGACACCTTGTTGGTACGCTGCATGGCGAACGCGGCGTCATTTAGCGCCTGCAGCCACGGCGTGCGGTCGTCATCGTTGAGCGGCTCGCCGGAGGCCATCT
Source organism: Klebsiella sp. EMBS2024 (assembly GCF_036233805.1). Taxonomy (NCBI): domain Bacteria; kingdom Pseudomonadati; phylum Pseudomonadota; class Gammaproteobacteria; order Enterobacterales; family Enterobacteriaceae; genus Klebsiella; species Klebsiella sp. EMBS2024. Next base: position 4,157,563 of record NZ_JAZARW010000001.1, read on the forward strand.
TGGTGATATTGCTGCGCGGATGGAGAAAGTCGCCGTCAAGAAACGCGGCATGCAGTTGATGCGCCACTTCGCTGGCGACAGCGGATTTTCCGCTGCCGGAAACGCCCATCAGGACATAGACGTGGTGATCATGGTTAGTCGTGCTCAAAGCGTCCTCCCACTGGACTGGTACGCCGCGCCGGGGCTGACTCATCCAGCGCGAAGGCGGCGTATCGGTTAATTGTTACAGGTAACTGTTATCGGTAACATTGTCATGCCGGACCTGTGGAGAAGCAATATCCATTCGTGCCAGATGTGAATATGTGTGATCTACTTCAAACTTGTCAGTTTAAATTGATCCGCCCGGTGACAATGTGAAACCTAAATCTAACATCTTAGGGGTAATCGCTTCACCACGAATGCGCGCCAGCAGCCGTTCGGCGCCGATGCGCCCCATTCGCTCGCGCGGGGTCAGGACGCTGGCCAGCCGCGGCTCCATCACCTGGCCGATATCATGGCCGTGGAACCCGGCGATCGCCATATCATCGGGGATCTTCAGCCCCAGACGCTGGCACTCGAACGCCGCGCCGACCGCGAGGTCATCGTTGGTGCAGAAAATGCCGTCGAGCTGTGGATATTCGCGGCGCGCCTGGCGCATCAGCTCAATCCCCGAAGAATAGGACGAGGATTGCTCCACCATCACGCTGTAGGGCGTCATCCCGGCGTCAAGCATCGCCTGCTCGTACCCCTTCTGTTTGATGATAGTACGTTCATCAAGACGCGCCCCCAGATAGGCGACATGGCGGTGGCCGCGGGCGATGATCGCCGCGGTCATCTGCCGGGCGGCTTCAAAGTTATCAAACCCGACGGCAATATCGAGACACGGCGACCGGCTGTCCATCAGCTCCACCACCGGAATGCCGGCGACTTCGATCATCTTCAGGGTGCGCGGCGTATGGGTGCGTTCGGTGAGGATCAGGCCATCAATGTTCCAGGAGAGCATCGATTCGAGGCGTTTCTCTTCCATTTCCGGCTTATAGCCGTAGTGCGCCAGCATGGTTTGATAGCCGAAGGCGTCGGTGACGCTTTCGATACCGCGCAGTACTTCCGAAAAGACCTGATTGGTTAACGACGGCAGCAGCACGCCGATGGCGCGGCTGGTGGCGTTGGAAAGAATGTCAGGGGCGCGATTGGGAATATAACCCAGTTCATCGAGGGCAACGGCAATCTTGCCACGCAGCGCTTCGGAGACCTGCTCCGGGTTGCGTAAATAGCGACTGACCGTCATTTTGGTCACGCCGACAAGATCGGCTACATCCTGAAGTACGGGTCTTTTCTTTTTCATCGTCCTGACTGTGATCAACNNNAAACATTTTCTCAGTTTATCACGGACAAAGCGCAACCTTCCCTAACATGAGGGAAGGCTGCGCAATTTATTTAACCTGGCTCAGATAACTATCAAACCGGCGGCAGATCGAACAGCAGGATCTCGCTATCGCTGTCGGCATGAACCGAAATCGCCTGCTCGTCCCAGATGGCCAAACCGTCGCTGGTGGTGGCTTTGGTACCGTTGATGGTCACTTCGCCTTTGACCACCTGGATCCACACGCGGCGTTCCGCGGCAATCTGGTGAACCGACTGCTCATCTTTCAGCAGCGCCCAGCGATAGAGTTCCATATCCTGGTACACCTTCAGCGAGCCATCTCGCGCATCCGGCGACAGCACCAGCTGTTTGCCCTGGGCGGCGTCGAAGCGGCGCTGCTCGTAGCGCGGGGTAATGCCGGTTTCTTCCGGAATAATCCAGATCTGATACAGACGCAGACGATCGGTTTTGCTCGGGTTGTACTCAGAGTGGCGCACCCCGGTACCCGCGCTCATGATCTGGAACTCGCCCGCCGGCACCTGCTCTTTGTTGCCCATGCTGTCCTGGTGCTCCACCGCCCCTTCCAGCACATAGGTCAGGATCTCCATGTCTTTGTGCGGGTGGGTACCGAAGCCCTGACCGGCGTCGATGACGTCGTCGTTAATCACCCGCAGGGCCGAGAAGCCCATAAAGTTCGGGTCATAATAGTTGGCGAAAGAGAAAGTATGCCAGGAATCCAGCCAGCCATGGTTAGCGTGGCCACGTTCGTTCGCTTTGCGTAAATAGATCATGTTGCACCCCCGTATGTTGTCGATGGAGTCAGTGTGGACCCATTTCGCCGGCGATCATAGAGGGTGAAAATTGACTCCTCTGTTCAAAAAATATGAACAAGCGCAGAGGAGCCAATTTGACTTATCGGGTAAGGGTAATGGTGGCCGGTGAAGGCTGCTCAAAGCCGCGCTGCAGGATCTCCATATTGGTGAGAACGTCAGTTTCCTTGACGTAATTCGGCTGGCCGTTGACGAGGGTGTCGTACAGCGCGTCGTACACCCGACCATAATCGCCGCTCTCCAGCGGCACCGCTTCGCGCACCATCTCCCCTGCCTCGTTGACATACACCAGCTCGCCAACGCTGTCGTCCGCGCCAAATCCCGGCTCGCCCGGCATGATATTGGCCTTCAGGCTGGTCTCCTGCTGGTCAATGCCGTACTTCACAAACGAACCTTTGTGCCCGTGAACGATAAATTTCGGGTAATCGATCTGCACCAGATGGCTGGTCTTAACGATGGCCTTCATATCGCCGTAGAACAGCTGGGCTTCAAAGGTGTCATCCGGGTTGGCTTTATTGCGCAGCGAGCGCAGATCGTAAGAGACATGGTCCGGGCGGCCGAACAGCGAAATGATCTGATCCAGTATATGCACGCCAAGGCCATAGAACTCGCCGTTTTGCGGACCGCCGGGGTTGGTCTCCGCCAGCGGGCGATAATTATCGAAATGGCTTTCGATCTCCACCAGTTCGCCGAGTTTCCCGCTCTCAATCACCTTTTTGGTGGTCAGGAAACAGGAGTCGAAACGGCGGTTCTGATAGGGCGTCACCGTCAGGCCTTTGCTGTTCGCCAGGGCAAACAGAGTTTTTGCTTCCTCCAGCGTCGGGGTGAACGGCTTTTCCACCAGCACGTTTTTCCCCGCCTCCAGCGCCTTTTTCGCATATTCAAAATGGCTGTCGGCGTGAGTGCAGACCACCACCAGCTTGACCAGTGGATCGTTTAATACTTCTTCAAGGTCGCTGGTGAAATGAATATGGGAATACTGCGGCGCCTGCTCCTCGGGCTTCGCCCGGCGGCGGTAAATGTGCGCTACCTGCCAGCGGTCTTTGCGGTGCAAAACGTAAGGAAGGTGATAGCGGGTGGTGCTTTTACCAAAGCCAATAAATGCGCAGTGCAGAGTCATAACGCTGTCCTTAGTTAATGAGCTACCTTCAACCATAGCGCAAGCCGGTCCCTCACTTCATCCTCTCTGTTCGCTTGCAGTGAAGATTCGTTAGGAAAATAGTTCGAGTATCACTCATACGTAATTATTAATAACTTATTGATTAATAAGTGATTAAATCAACGGTTTTCGGCAAAAAACCTTGATCGCCATGGCAAAACTGCGGATAAGTGGAGAGCAAACCAGGAGGTTGCTGATGACTAACGGAGTAGCCAGCCGCTGCTGATGGACAAACAGTATCTCGCCATAAACGGCGCCCTTTTTTTCTGGCTTCTCGCGCTGATCGCCTGGTCTGTCGATGCAAGCGCGCTGGCGCGCCTGGCGGCCGCCTGCGCGCTTATCGCTTTCCTCCTCCATAGCCAACGGAACAAGATTAACGCGATGTTTATTAAGAAAAATAAAACGGAACCTCAGATATCAGAAGCAGCCACGCCTCCGGCAATTAACCCAGAACCCGAAGCGGTCGCCAGCAAAAAACACGAGACTACGGTCATCGCCAGCGGGGTGCATTTCGTCGGCAATATAGTCGCCAGCGGCCATGTCTATATCCACGGTCAGGTCACCGGCAACATTGAGGCCAAAGAGCATTTGATTAAGGTAATGCGTGAAGGCCAGGTGGAGGGCAACGTCAGCTGCCGGGAGCTAATAATTGACGGCAAGGTGCAGGGCCAGTGTCATGGCGACAGCATCACCATCGAGGAGCACGGCCATCTGGAGGGTACCCTCGCCTATCGCGCGCTGGCGATCAAGAAAGGCGGCGTTTTTAGCGGTCGCGCTGAACTGCTGGCCGCCGCGGAGAACAAAAGTCATATTCTCGGTCTGGTAGCAGACGCACCCTCCAAAGCCGACGCGGAGCCCGTCAGGCCGCAGAGCGCCTGAGATAGCAGCAAAAAAAAAGCCAGCACCCGGCTGGCTAAAGTAATACTGGAAGCAATGTGAGCAATGTCGTGCTTTCAGGCTTTCCGCAAGGGTCTCCCTGAATGCAGGACAATAATAATCATTCTCATTCGCACTTGTCTACTTTTTTTTGCAA
>NZ_JAZARW010000001.1:4162315-4164227 GCF_036233805.1 Klebsiella sp. EMBS2024
TGTGCGACAACTGGCTGCGCGTCGAGCGTATTGAGCTGACGGTGTTCGCCGATAATGCCCCGGCGATTGCGGTGTATAAGAAGTACGGCTTTGAGATCGAAGGCACCGGCAGGCGTTACGCGCTGCGCAACGGTGAGTATGTGGATGCGTATTATATGGCGAGAATGAAGTAGCGTGTTGCCGGGTGGCGGCTTCGCCTTACCCGGCCTGCGTTCGTGCAGTTGTAGGCCCGGTAAGCGCAGCAGCGCCACCGGGCAACACATCAATACCCCGCCGTTAAATCATCCGGCGAACGCGGATCGGAGGCGCCATACAGCATGCCGTCCGGTCCCACCATGATGCTCTGGGTACTGCCCATCGCCTCTTTCAGCGCCACTTTCTGCCCCTTCGCCTCCAGCAGCTTGAGGGTATCCGGGCTAAAGCCTTTCTCCACCCGCAGCTCATCCGGCAGCCATTGATGGTGGAAACGCGGCGCGTTGGTGGCTTCCGCGACGTTCATCCCGAAATCGATGGTATTGACCACCATCTGCAGTACGGTGGTGATGATCCGACTGCCGCCCGGGCTGCCGGTCACCAGCCAGGTTTTGCCATCTTTCACCACAATGGTCGGCGACATTGACGACAGCGGGCGTTTTTTCGGCTCCACCGCATTGGCGTCGCCGCCCACCAGACCATAGACGTTAGGCACGCCGGGCTTCGCCGAGAAATCATCCATCTGGTTATTGAGCAGAATGCCGGAATCACCGGCCACAATGCCGGTACCGAAGGTGGTATTCAGCGTATAGGTCACCGCCACCGCATTGCCGTCTTTATCGACCACCGAGAAGTGGGTGGTCTGGTTGCTTTCATAGGGCGCCAGCTTGCCCGGACGGATCTGGCTGGAAGGCTTCGCCTTGTTGACATCAATCTCGGCGGCGATCGCTTTGGCGTAAGCCTTGCTGGTCAGCGCCTGCCACGGCACGTTGACGAAGTCAGGGTCGCCGAGATATTCAGAGCGGTCGGCGTAGGCGTGTTTCTCCGCCTCCGCCATCACCTGCATGGCGTCGGCGCTGCCAAAACCATATTTCTGCATATCGAAGTTTTCGAGGATATTGAGGATCTGCACGATATGGATCCCGCCGGAGGACGGCGGCGGCATAGAGTAAACCTCATACCCGCGATACTCGCCGCTAACCGGCGTACGCTCCACAGCCTTATAGCCGGCGAGATCGGCTTTGGTGATTAGCCCGCCGTGCTTTTTCATCTCGTCAGCGATCTGGTCGGCGATGGCCCCTTTATAGAAGGCGTCCGGGCCGTGCTCGGCAATCAGCTCCAGGCTCTTACCGAGGTTCTTCTGCACCAGCCGATCGCCCTTCTTCAGCGGCTCGCCGTTCTTCCAGAAGATCGCTTTACTATTTTCATGCTGCGGGATCACTTCGCTGCCGTAGGTCTTCAGATCGTCCGCCAGCGCATCGTTAACGATAAACCCCTCTTCCGCCAGCTTAATCGCCGGACGGATCACTTTGTTCAACGGCATGGTGCCATACTTTTCCAGCGCGAGGGAGAAACCGGCGACGCTGCCTGGCGTGCCGGAGGCCAGATGCGAAGTCAGTGATTTTTTACTGTCCGGGTTGCCCTGGTCGTCAAGGAACATGTCGCGGGTGGCCTGCTCTGGCGCCATTTCGCGGAAATCGATCGCCGTGGTCTTGCCGTCTTTAGTCCGCAGCATCATAAAACCGCCGCCGCCAATATTCCCGGCCTGCGGATGGGTGACCGCCAGCGCGTAGCCTACCGCTACCGCCGCATCGACAGCGTTACCGCCCTGGCGCAGGATATCCACGCCGACGCGGGTCGCCAGCGCGTCCACCGAGGCCACCATCCCCTGCCGGGCGCGTACCGGGTGGAACACATCTTCCTCTACGCCATAAGAGAC
>NZ_JAZARW010000001.1:4164237-4176661 GCF_036233805.1 Klebsiella sp. EMBS2024
GGTGGCGGATTGGCGGCGACGGTAAAGCTGCCCCCCGCCAGCAACGCAGCGATGACCACCTGACGCCATATTGTTGTTTTTATCATTGTCTTACTCCTGAAAGGTAGGTTTCATTCCCCGCTTAAGCCTGGTTGATAACTCCTAAAAAATCATTGTTATGGCAGATTCGAGGTACACTTAAGTGATCCCACGCACGGGAGGAGAAAACCATGAAAGCGATTCTGTTTCTGGCGGCGCTGATGCCGCTTGGCGTATTAGCCCAGCCGATCAATATTAATAACAACCCTAACCAGCCGGGTTACGTGGTCCCCAGCCAGCAGCGCATGCAAAATGAGATGAAGATCCAGCAACAGCAGCAGCAGAGCATGCTGAAGCAGGATCTGAACAATCAGACCCGCTCGCAGCAGCAGCATTTGCAAAACCAGCTGCAGACTAATCAGCAGCGCGCGGCCCAGGGCGGCAATCTGAATGCGCCGCAGCAGGTGCGGCCAAATAACAACGGTGGAATGCTGCGGCAGACTAATCCGTAAAGGTCGTCCGCCGCAAATCCGTCTTAAGGCTGGAAATTCGGCCCGATGACATCAATGGCATCGGTGCAGATGCAGTCTACGCCCCAGCACAGCAGTTCGGCGGCGCGCTGGGGTTTATTGACCGTGTACACCAGAATGTGCAGGCTGGCCTGTTTCAGGCTCGCCACCCGCGCCGCATCCAGCAGTTTGTGATTGAGGTGAATCGACACGCAGCCCAACCGGGTGGTCAATTCGCGCCAGTCATCGCGCCACTCATCCAGCAGCAGCCCGCGCGGCAGCTCGGGCGCGGCTTCCTGCGCCGCCTCCAGGGCGTCGATTTCAAAAGAGGAGAGCAGCGGCGCGGTCATGCCTTGCCATAGATCGCGCGCGGCCAGCGCCACCACTCTGCCGGTCTGCGGCCCCAGCCCGGTGGTCGGCTTAATTTCGATATTCGCCATCATGCCGTGACGACGGCAGCGCTCCGCCACCTGGGAGAGCAACGGCAGCGGCTCGCCCTTAAATTCACGGCTGAACCAGCTACCGGCATCGACCTTCAGCAGATCGTCCCACGCCAGCTCTCCCGCCACGCCCCAGCCATTGCTGGTGCGTTCGAGATTATCGTCATGCAGCAGAAAGATCTGCCCGTCCTTCGACAGCTTGGCGTCAAATTCAATCATCGTGTGCCCGTAGCGGGCGCCGACGTCGATAGCCGCCAGGGTGTTCTCCGGCGCCAGTTTACCGCCGCCGCGATGGGCGACGATGCGGGGATAAGGCCAGTTACTCATGCGCGTTGTCCTGTTTCACCATCAAAGAGGTGCAGATGTTCCAAAGGCAGATGCAGCCATAGCGTGCTGCCTGCCGCCGGGCGCTGCTGGTGCGGCAGTCTGACCACCAGCTTCTGTTCGCCCCAGCGCCCGTGAGCGAGGTTATCGGCACCTAAAATTTCCAGGGTGTCCATCAGCAGCGGAATACCACCTTGCGCCTGCGAGCTTAAGATAAAATGCTCCGGACGGATACCGAGCGTCATTTTACGCCCAGCGTGACGCCGGTGCTCATGATTCGTCGGCAGCTGCATGCCGCCCGCCAGCTCAAAGCGACCGCCGTCATCGCTGATGCGCCCTTCCAGCAGGTTCATGGCCGGGCTGCCGATAAAGCTCGCCACAAAGCGGCTGGCTGGCTTCTCATACACTTCCACCGGGGTGCCGATCTGCTCGGCAACGCCTTTGTTCATCACCATCACCCGCTGGGCGAGGGTCATCGCCTCCACCTGGTCATGGGTGACGTACAGCGAGGTGGTTTTCAGGCGGCGATGCAGCTGCTGCAGTTCCAGACGCATCTGCACGCGCAGCTTGGCGTCGAGGTTTGACAACGGTTCGTCGAAGAGGAATACCGCCGGGTCACGCACGATGGCGCGGCCCATCGCCACGCGCTGGCGCTGGCCGCCGGACAGTTCCCGCGGGCGGCGCTTGAGCAGACCATCCAGCTCAAGAATGCGCGCCGCCTCCTGCACCCGCTCGGCGATCAATCCCTTACCCATGCCGCGAATCTTCAGCCCCCACGCCATGTTCTCTTCCACGCTCATATGCGGATAAAGGGCATAGTTCTGGAACACCATCGCGATGCCGCGATCTTTCGGCTCCATCTCGGTCACCCGTTTACGATCGATCCAGATATCGCCGCTGGTCACCCGTTCCAGTCCCGCGACCATCCGCAGCAGCGTTGATTTCCCGCAGCCCGACGGGCCGACCATGACGATAAATTCCCCGTCCGCCACGTCCAGCGTCAACGGTTGAATTACCTGGGTTTTGCCATCCCAGCTTTTGCTTACTGCCTGTAGTTTTAAACCAGCCATTTTATTTCTCACTATCGACCAGGCCACGCACAAACGCGCGCTNCATGGCTAAAACGATGACGACCGGCGGGATCAGAGTCAGCAGCATCGCCGCCATCACCTGATTCCACTGGGTAGTACCTTCGCCGGTGGCGATCATGCCTTTAATACCGGCGACGGCGGTGCCAAGATTCACATCCTGAATAATCAGCAACGGCCACAGATACTGGTTCCAGCCGTAGATAAAGGTGATGACGAACAGCGCGGCGAGGTTGGTTTTCGACAGCGGCAGCACGATGTCGCGAAAGAAGCGCATCGGCGAAGCGCCATCGATACGCGCCGCTTCAATCAGCTCGTCCGGCAGGGTCATAAAGAACTGGCGGAACAGGAAGGTAGCGGTGGCCGAAGCCATCAACGGCAGCGTTAACCCGGCATAGCTGTCGAGCATGTTGAGGTTGGCGATCACCTCCACCGTCGGGAAAATACGCACCTCGACCGGCAGCATCAGGGTGATAAAGATCATCCAGAAGAACAGGTTACGCAGCGGAAAGCGGAACCAGACGATGGCGAACGCCGAAAGCATCGACACCACGATTTTGCCGACCGTAATGGCGAACGCCATGATGAAACTGTTGAGCATCATCAGCCAGAACGGCGCGCTGTTGACGCCGACGCCGTTCACCCAGATGGTCTTCATGTTCTCCAGCAGATGTCCGCCGGGAAGCAGCGTCATCGGCGTTTCAAATACCGATTTGTTATCCAGCGTCGCCGCCACGAAGGCGACGTACAGCGGGAATAAAATGACGGCGATACCCAGGATCAGCATAGTGTGGCTGAAAATCGTCAGCCCGCGACGGTTCTCAATCATTGGTAACGCACCTTACTTTCAACGTAACGGAACTGCACCACCGTCAGGATAATGACGAGGAACATCAGCACCACCGACTGCGCGGCGGAAGCGGATAGATCGAGCCCGGCGAAACCTTCGCGATAGATTTTGTAGATCAGAGTGGTGGTCGCCTGCACCGGGCCGCCAGCGGTGGCGGCATCGATCACCGGGAAGGTGTCGAAGAAGGCATAAACCAGGTTGACCACCAGCAGGAAGAAACTCACCGGCGCAATCAGCGGCAGCGCCAGCTTAAAGAAGCGACGAATCGGCCCGGCGCCGTCGATGGCGGCGGCCTCAACCAGCGAACGCGGAATCGACTGCAGCGCGGCGAAAAAGAACAGGAAGTTGTAGCTTATCTGCTTCCACACCGAGGCGAAGACCACCAGAAACATCGCCTGGCCGCTGTTCTGCGCATGGTTCCAGTCGTAGCCCAGCTCGCCGAGGAAATGGGTGATCAGCCCGCGCCCGGGGTTAAAGAGGAAGATCCACAGCACCGCCGCGACGGCGGGGGCCACGGCGTACGGCAGCAGCATCAGCGTTTGATAAAAGCGGCTACCGCGCACCACATAGTCGACCAGCGCGGCGAAAAACAGTGAAATGAGCAGGCCGCTGACGGTCACCAGGGCGCTGAATTTTATGGTGGTCCAGAACGAGTCCAGGTAGTACGGATCGTGGAACAGCGCAACGAAGTTATCCAGGCCGACGAACTGGCTGGAAAGGCCAAAGGGATCGACGCTCTGCAGCGAGTACCACAGCGCTTCGCCTGCGGGCCAGATAAAGAAAATCAACGTGATAATCAGCTGCGGCGCGACCAGCACATAGGGCAGCCAGCGCGAGCGGAATACCGGACGGGATGATGACATTGAGATTGGGTTCCTGAACAATGCCGGGTGGCGGCTACGCCTTACCCGGCCTACATAGGGCACATCGTAGGCCCGGTAAGCGCAGCGCCACCGGGCAAGTTACAGATTACGATTTGGTCGCTTGCTCGAAGCGACGCAGCAGCTGGTTCCCGCGCTGCACGGCGGAATCCAGCGCCTGCTGCGGGGTTTTCTTGCCGGTCCACACGCTCTCCAGCTCTTCATCGACGATGGTGCGGATTTGCGGCATGTTGCCCAGGCGCAGACCTTTGGTGAACGGCAACGGCGGCTTGTTCAGCATCTGGCGGGTAGCGATATCGGCGCCCGGGTTCTTATCATAGAAGCCCTGCTGACGCGTCAGATCGTAGGCCGCGGTAGTGATCGGCAGGTAGCCGGTTTTCTGGTGCCACTCGGCGGCGTTTTCCGGTTTGGTCAGGAAGTCGAGGAACTTCGCCACGCCGGTGTAGGTCTCTTTGTCTTTGCCCTGCATCACCCACAGGCTGGCCCCGCCGATGATGGCGTTCTGCGGCGCGCCTTTCACGTCGGCATCGTAAGGCATCATGCCGACGCCGTAGTTAAATTTGGCGTACTGGCGGATATCGGCCAGCGAGCCGGACGAGGCAGTGGTAATGGCGCAGTCGCCGTTATAGAACTTTTCGGTAGACTCGTCTTTACGCCCGAAGTAGCTGAAATCGCCCTTCTTGTTCATCTCTTCGAGCAGCGCGATATGCTTCACCTGCTCCGGCTTGTTGAACTCAAGAACCGCGTCGGTACCGTCGAAGCCGTTATTCTTCGTGGCCACCGGCAGACCGTGCCAGGCGCTGAAGTTTTCAATCTGGATCCAGCCCTGCCAGCCGCTGGCGTAGCCGCACTTCATCCCGGCGGCTTTCAGCTTCGCGGTGTAGGCCGCCAGATCCTGCCAGGTCTTCGGCGGCTGATCCGGATCTAAGCCGGCTTTTTTGAAGGCGTCTTTGTTGTAGTAGAGCACCGGGGTAGAGCTGTTAAACGGCTGGGAGAGCAGATGGCCGGTTTTCGAATCGGTGTAATACCCGGCCACCGTCGGTACGAACTGCGATTCATCAAACTTGATGCCCGCCTCGCTAAACACCTGGTAGACCGGCTTAATGGCTTTTGACGCCATCATGGTGGCGGTACCGACTTCATACACCTGCAGGATAGCCGGCGCGTTGCCGGTACGGAAGGCGGCGATACCGGCGCTCAGGCTCTGCTCGTAGTTGCCTTTGTATACCGGAACGATTTTGTAATCAGGATTGGCCGCGTTAAAGCGTTGCGCCAGAGAATCCACTTCTTTACCCAGCTCGCCTTCCATTGAGTGCCAGAACGGGATGGTGGTAACCGCCAGGGCCTGACCGGCAAAAGCCAGGCTCAGCGCCAGTCCTAAAGCTGTATGTCGTAACGATATCATCGGTTATCTCTCTTGTTGTGCCGGATGCGCGATTTCACGCGTTTTATGCTCGCGGGGTAACATGACATGTTCGAATTACAGAAAAATAACTTTTTTATTACAAAAAAAAGATAGTAACGGGTCAGAGAGATGACAAGCCGATGAAAGGACGGGGGAAGTAAAGTGGGAGCTGAGACACGGATAATATTCGTGCGATCGGCTCCCGGGGTCGGCGCAAGCGCCTCGCCCGGGCTACAAACCGGCGAAGCCGCCGGGTTGCAACGAGTTAACCGTCATCCACGCAAACGCGCGACAATCTGTTCCAGGGTAAGTTGCCCTGCTGCTGCCTCGACGGTCATGCCGACGAAGTCTGGATTCGCTGGCAATATAATTCCATTTCGCTTTAAAAAAAGCAGGGTGATAAACAGTGCCGTACGCTTATTACCATCATTAAATATATGACCGCGAGAAATCGCCAGCAGATGCATCGCAGCGAGTCGCCACACGTCTGTCACACCTTCATATTCAATTTTGTTTAGCACCCTATACATTATCGCTTCGGCACGCCCCGGATCGGGCATACCGGCAACGCCAGGCGTGACGCGGAGCAGCCTGTCGTGAAACTGTATTATCTCTTCCGCTGAGATAATCTGCAGCGTCATTTATCCGCAAGCTCCCTGATCTCATCACCATGAACCGCCATGATAGCCGCGAACTCATCATCCATTCTGGCCGCCTGGTAGCGTTCAAACTCTTCTGCACTAATGATGACTGCAGATTTATGCCCACGACGGGTAATGGTCACAGGTACACCTGTCACTGCGCTTTCCAGCACATCGGCCAGATTTTGCCGGGCTTCGCTATAGTTAACCGTTCTCATAAAAACCTCCTAAGCTGTACTCTTTTATTGTACAACATACATGTACAAAAAAAGAGCCAACAGGCTCTTTTAAATGTATTCTTGCGATCGGCTCCCGGGGTCGGCGCAAGCGCCTCGCCCGGGCTACAAACCGGCGAAGTGAATAACGCCGGGTTGCGATGAATTAACCGCCGAGATAGGCGCTGCGCACCGCCTCGTTGGCCAACAGCGCGTCGCCGGTGTCCTCCAGCACCACGTGGCCGTTCTCCAGCACATAGCCGCGGTCGGCCAGCTTCAGCGCCTGGTTGGCGTTCTGCTCAACCAGGAAGATCGTCATTCCCTGCTCGCGCAGCTGCTCGATGGTGTCGAAAATCTGCTGAATGATAATCGGCGCCAGCCCCAGCGACGGTTCATCCAGCAGCAGCAGGCGCGGTTGGCTCATCAGGGCGCGACCGATCGCCAGCATCTGCTGCTCGCCGCCGGACATGGTGCCGGCGCGCTGAATACGGCGTTCATGCAGACGCGGGAACAGCTCATACACCCATTTGATGCGGGTCTGGAACTGATCGCGGTCGGCAAAAAAACCGCCCATCGCCAGGTTCTCTTCCACCGTCATACGCGAAAAGACGCGCCGCCCTTCCGGAACGATCGCCACCGCCTCGCGCATGATCTTCGCGGTTTGCCAGTCGGTAATATCCTTACCGTCAAAGACAATGCGCCCGCTGGAGGCGCGCGGGTCGCCGCACAGCGTGCCGAGCAGGGTGGTTTTCCCCGCGCCGTTGGCGCCGATAAGCGTGACGATCTCGCCCTGTTTGATATGCAGGCTGACGTTGTGCAGTGCCTGAATCTTGCCGTAGTGGGCGCTGACGTTGTCAAAAGTTAACATCGCGTTTTCCATCTTATGCCTCACCAAGGTATGCGCGGATCACGTCCGGGTTATTACGAATCTCTTCCGGCGTCCCGTTGGCCAGCGGTGTTCCCTGGTTCACGACGTAGATGCGATCGGAAATGCCCATCACCAGCTTCATATCGTGTTCGATAAGCAGGATGGTGGTGTTGTGATGGTTACGCAGCTCGGCGATAAGCTCGTCCAGCTCTTTGGTCTCTTTCGGGTTCAGCCCCGCCGCCGGTTCATCGAGCATCAGAATTTCCGGCTGGGTCACCATGCAGCGGGCAATCTCCAGCCGACGCTGGTCGCCGTAGGCCAGGTTGCTGGCCTGACGGTTGGCATGCTCCAGCAGGCCGATACGCTCCAGCCAGGTGGCGGCCCTGTCCAGCGCTTCGCTCTGCGCCCGACGGAAGGCCGGCGTTTTCAGCAGGCCGGAGAAGAGCCCGGTTTTCAGCTGCTGATGCTGCGCCACCAGCAGGTTTTCAATCACCGTCATTTCGCGGAACAGGCGCACGTGCTGGAAGGTCCGCACCACGCCCATCCGCGCAATCTGCTGACCCGGCAGCCCTTCCAGGTGCTGGTCGCNCAGCAGAATAGTGCCGCCGGTGGGCTTGTAAAAACCGGTCAGGCAGTTAAAGACGGTGGTCTTCCCGGCGCCGTTGGGGCCGATCAGCGAGACGATCTCGCGCTCTCTGAGCTCCAGCGACACATTGTTGACGGCCAGCAGACCGCCGAAACGCATCATCAGGCCGCTAACGGATAATAATGGCTGACTCATGCCTGCTCTCCTTTCGCCTGACCGTTTTTCAGCTTCAACTGCACGCGCGTCATTGGCAGAAGCCCCTGCGGACGCCAGATCATCATCAGCACCATCAGGCCGCCGAGCATTAACATGCTGTATTCGTTGAAGTCACGCATCAACTCGCGCGAGACCACCAGCAGAATAGCCGCGAGGATCACCGCGAACTGCGAGCCCATCCCGCCCAGCACGACGATCGCCAGCACAAAGGCTGACTCGGCGAAGGTAAAGGATTCCGGGCTGACGAAGCCCTGGCGCGCGGCGAACAGCGTGCCGGCGAAGCCAGCAAACGCGGCGCTGATGGTAAAGGCGGTCAGCTTGATGCGCGTCGGGCTCAGGCCCAGCGAACGACAGGCGATCTCATCTTCACGCAGCGCTTCCCACGCCCGGCCCAGCGGCATTCGCAGCAGGCGGTTGATGACGAACAGGCTGAGCACTACCAGCAGCAACGCCACCAGGTAGAGGAAAATCACCCGGTCGGAGGGATCGTATTTGACGCCGAAGAAGTTGCTGAAGGTATCCCAGCCGCCTTCGCGGGCGCTGCGGCTAAATTCGAGGCCAAAGAAGGTCGGTTTCGGGATCTGGCTGATGCCGTTCGGCCCGCCGGTGATCTCGGTATTGTTGAGCAGCAGAATGCGCACGATCTCGCCGAAGCCTAAGGTCACAATCGCCAGGTAGTCGCCGCGCAAACGCAGCACCGGGAAGCCCAGCAGGAAACCGGCCGCCGCGGAGACTAGGCCGGCCAGCGGGAGACAGGTCCAGAAGCCAAGACCGTAATAGTGGTTCAGCAGCGCAAAGGTATACGCGCCGATGGCATAGAACCCACCGTAGCCTAGCACCAGCAGGCCGGAAAGGCCGACCACCACGTTCAACCCGAGGCCGAGGATGATATAGATCGTCGTCAGGGTGGCGATATCCACCGTGCCGCGCGACACCATAAACGGCCAGGCCACGGCAATCACCAGCAGGGCGATCAGGAACAGCTTCTGCTTCACCGTCGACCCGTCAATCGCCGGCATAATAAACTTCGGCCCGGAGACGTTCTTAACCGCTTTCTGGAACAGCGGCCGCAGCAGCTGGAAGAAAAAGACCACCGCGGTACCGATGAAGATCCACTGCCAGCGAATATCGGCGGCGGTATCGACCACCAGTTTGGTGCCGTTCAGCTCCAGCTGCACGCCCATAAAGACGCCCGCCAGAATGAAGAACATCACGGCAGAGAGCAGCGCCATTGCAATTTGCATCGGTTTCATACTTTTTCCACCTCCGGGCGGCCCAGAATGCCGGTCGGCATCACTAACAGCACCAGAATCAGCAGCGCGAAGGAAACGACGTCCTTATATTCGGTGCTGAGATAGGCGGAAGAGAGCGCCTCGGCAATACCCAGGATCAGGCCGCCGATCATCGCGCCAGGGATACTGCCGATCCCGCCGAGCACGGCGGCGGTGAACGCCTTCATCCCGGCCATAAAGCCGATGTAGGGGTTAATCACGCCGTAGAACTGCCCCAGCAGCACGCCGGCCACCGCCGCCATCGCTGCGCCGATGACAAAGGTCAGGGCAATGACGCGGTCGGTGTTAATCCCGAGCAGGCTGGCCATTTTCAGATCTTCCGCGCAGGCGCGGCAGGCGCGCCCCATCCGCGAGTAGCGAATAAACAGCGTCAGGGCCAGCATGGCGATAAAGGTCACCACCCAGATCACCAGTTGCATGGTGGTGATCGTCGCGGAGAAGCTGTCGCTGTGGCCGACGACCCACTGGCCGTTAAACAAGCTCGGCAGCGCCACGTCGCGGGAGCCCTGGGTCAGGCTGACGTAGTTCTGCAGGAAGATAGACATCCCGATGGCGGAGATCAGCGCAATCAGGCGCTTGGAGTTACGCACCGGCCGATAGGCCACGCGCTCAATGCTCCAGCCGTAGGCGCTGGCAATCACAATGGCGCCCACGAATCCGGCGGCGACCAGCAGCCAGCTAGTGTCAATGCCCATCATCATCAGCGCGGCGATGATCATGAAGGAGACATAGCTGCCAATCATATAGACCTCGCCGTGGGCGAAGTTGATCATGCCGATAATGCCGTACACCATCGTATAGCCGATGGCGATCAACGCATAGGTACTGCCCAGCGTGACGCCGTTAAACATCTGCTGCAGAAAATAGAGAAACTGCTCGGACATAAGGTAACCTTTTTCAAACCGCCCGCGGTTCGCAGGCGGAGGGATAACTCGTCTTCAGCGCTTATTTCGCCGCGCTCGAAGAGCCGTCGGCGTGCCACTGGAAGACACCAAACTCAAATCCCTTCAGATCGCCTTTTTCATCCCAGGTCAGCGGCCCAATCACGGTTTTCGCCCCGTGCGCTTTCAAATCTTTGATTAAATCCAGCGGCTGCTGGCTGCCGGTTCTGTCCATCGCCTGCGCCAGCGACTGAACGGCGGCATAGGTGATCCAGACGTACGGTCCGCTCGGATCTTTCTTCTCCGCTTTCAGCGCGTTGACGATGGCGCTGTTGGCAGGGTCCTGATCGTAGCGTTTTGGCATTGTCACCAGCATGCCTTCCGCCGCGGCGCCCGCGATATTGGACAGCGAGGCGTTGCCGACCCCTTCCGGCCCCATAAACACGGTTTTCAACCCGACGGAGCGCGCCTGGCGCAGCATCTGGCCCATTTCCGGGTAGTAGCCGCCGTAGTAGACGAAGTCGATGTTCTCTTTCTTCAGGCGCGCCAGCAGGGCGGAGAAATCTTTTTCCCCCGCGGTGATGCCATCGAAGAAGACGATGTTGGCCCCGGCTTTCTTCAGGTTGTCCTGCACCGAACGCGCCAGCCCTTCGCCGTACTGCTGCTTGTCATGAATGATGGCGATACGCTGCGGTTTCACTTTCTCGACGATATATTTCGCCGCGGTCGGCCCCTGCGAGGAGTCGAGGCCGGCGGTACGCATGATGTACTGGTATCCGCGCTGGGTCAGCTCCGGGTTGGTCGCCCCGGGGGAGATCATTAGGATGCCTTCATCCTCATAGATGTCGGAAGCCGGCTGGGTGGAAGAGGAGCACAGGTGGCCGATAACGTACTGAATGCCGTCGTTGACGATTTTGTTGGCCACCGCGACCGCTTGCTTCGGATCGCAGGCGTCGTCATATTCGACGGCCACCAGCTTGTCGCCCTTAATGCCGCCGCTGGCGTTGATGTCTTTAATCGCCTGACGCGCGCCATTGAACTCCATGTCGCCCCACTGGGCCACTGGACCCGACATCGCGCCGACCACGGCGACCTTAATATCCTTGGCCATCGCCGCGTGCGACATCGCTAATGCGACAATGCCCGCGACGATGGTTTTCGCGTTCCTTTTCATGCTGCAGAACCCCGTTCGTGATGTGGTGTAAATGTTTTGTATTTTTATGGTTAAAAAGCATTCTGTGCTTTTATTAAACAACGCCATTTTTACCATTGAGTTTAATGGTTTAGCGCAGTTTTTCACTAAAAAACAGATTAAAACCTCTATTTTTCAGTCGATTAAGCAAAGATAATATTCTGTATTTTGGTGAAGATAAACAAAAAAAAGTCCATCCTGCAGCATAAAATAACGATACATAAGGCGGAATAAAACGCTGCACATTAGGTTAAAATTCTGCTTATTTTTCGATCCATGACGGATTGCGCTACCCTGACAACGCCAGGAAAACGAATCCCCTGATGTACGCGCAAAAAACAGCGCTCCGCCAGACAGCAATTTTGGGTACACTGGCGCCTCTGTTTTGCACTGGATTTGCCGCCCATGAAACTGACCATTATCCGTTTACAGCACTTCAGCGATCAGGATCGCATTGATCTGGGGAAAATCTGGCCGTCGCAGGATCTGTCGACGCTGACCCTTGATGAAAACCATCGTCTCTACGCCGCCCGCTTTAACGAGCGCCTGCTGGGCGCCGTGCGCGTTACCCTGGGCGGCGTCGAAGGTGAGCTCAGCGATCTGTGCGTGCGTGAAGTGACCCGCCGCCGCGGCGTCGGACAATACTTAGTGGAAGAGACATTGCGTGATAACCCGGCGATCAATAGCTGGCGCGTCGCCGACCATGGGGTGGAGGACCGCGGCGTGATGGCGGCCTTTATGCAGGCGCTCGGCTTTAGCGCCCAGCAGAATGGTTGGGAAAAGCATTAAGCCGTAGCCCCAATAAGCGGAGCATGACCAAGGAAGAACCCGGCGGCGCTTCGCTTAGCCGGGCTACCTGGCGACTGTAGNNNNGGTAAGCGCAGCGCGACCGGGGTCAGACAACGCATTTGCAGTGGGAAAGGCGCCCCTCATTTAACCCAGCATTTCGCGTTGCAAAAAGGCGTCAATACCCGAAATCCCCGGGAGCTTACATCAGTAAGTGACCGGGGTTGAGGGC
>NZ_JAZARW010000001.1:4177326-4180059 GCF_036233805.1 Klebsiella sp. EMBS2024
CCAGCATTTCGCGTTGCAAAAAGGCGTCAATACCCGAAATCCCCGGGAGCTTACATCAGTAAGTGACCGGGGTTGAGGGCCGCAGACAACGCATTTGCAGCGTGAAAGGCGCCGGTTAAATTATTTGGCGTCGGTCGCCGTACCGTTCGCATGCCAGGTAAAGACCCCGAACTCAAAGCCTTTCAGGTCGCCTTTCTGATCCCACGACAGCGGGCCCATCACGGTGTCTACTGTCGCGCCTTTCAGGTATTTAGCGATTTCCGCCGGATCGTCAGACTGATTCAGGCCTGCCTGCAGCGACTGCAGCGCCGCGTAGGTGGTCCACACGAAGGCGCCGCTCGGATCCTGTTTCTTCGCCTTGATCGCATCCACGATCGGTTTGTTCGCCGGCACCTGGTCGTAGTTCTTCGGCTTGGTTACCAGCAGGCCTTCCGCCGACTCGCCGGCGATGTTAGACAGGGAGACGTTCGCTACGCCTTCCGGGCCCATAAACTGGGTTTTCAGACCGGCGGCGCGCGCCTGACGCAGGATCTGGCCCATTTCCGGGTGATAGCCGCCGTAGTAGACGAAATCGATATTCTCTTTCTTCAGGCGCGCCACCAGGGTGGAGAAATCTTTCTCACCGGCGGTGATCCCGTCGAAGAAGACCACGTTTGCCCCACCTTTTTTCAGGCCATCCTGCACCGCACGGGCCAAACCTTCGCCGTACTGCTGTTTGTCATGTACCACTGCGATACGCTGCGGCTTCACTTTGTCGAGAATGTATTTCGCCGCGGTTGGCCCCTGATCGGAGTCCAGACCGGTGGTGCGCAGGATCAGCTTATAGCCGCGCGCCGTCAGCTCCGGAGCAGTCGCTGCCGGGGTAATCATCAGAATGCCTTCGTCTTCATAGATATCAGACGCCGGCTGAGTGGAAGAGGAACACAGGTGACNAATAACGTATTTGATGCCGTCGTTGACCACTTTGTTGGCTACCGCTACCGCCTGTTTCGGGTCGCAAGCGTCATCATATTTGACGATCTGCAGCTTATTGCCCTTGATGCCGCCCTTAGCGTTGATATCCGCTACCGCCTGCTCTGCGCCGGTAAACTCCTGGTCGCCGTACTGGGCCACCGGGCCGGACATCGCCCCGACTACCGCGATTTTGATATCTTCCGCCAGCGCCGCGCTGCTCATAACTAAGGCAATACATCCTGCCAGTAACGCTTTACCCTTCATATTCATCCTGAGGCTCCCCATTATTATGGTTTTTGCATTTGTTGTGATGTTGTTTATTAGCGCATTATTTTGTTTATACCGATAGGAAAAGCATATGATAGCTAATCAACCGGGGGCTGCCCGCGCTTTTGCAGCACACTATGCTAAACATACCGTCATTCTGAGGAATTTGAAACGACTAAATTGCGGGCTATGTAACAGATAAGTGACAAATAAAAAAACCGCGCCAGCATGAACCGGACGCGGTGCAAAACAGAGCCTGATTACCAGCCTGCGGGTAGGTAGCCCACCGCGGATGCTATCGCGTAGGCGGCGCTGCAAAGATACAACAACACAATGAAGCATTGGATAAGCGGATGGGTCATCCAGGCCGGACAGGTCCAGCCCGGGGTCAGATCGCCACGCTGGCGGGCGCCCTTGAGCATCAGGATCGGCATAATCGATAAAATGACGCCGCTGAACACCCCGGCAAAATAGAGCGCGTTGACGAAGGAAACCATGCCGCTATAGGCCAGTACAAACGGCGGGATCGCCACCACCAGCAGCACCATCAGGCGCCGGGCGGGCTGTTCGTCATTCCCCAGGCGGAACTGATCGAAGATATTGGTCAGGAAGCTGCCGCCCAGTCCCCAGTAGGAGGTCAGCATCGCGCACAGCGCAAACAGATTGGCTGAGAAGAAGGCCCATTCGCCAAGCGCCCGCCCCCAGGAGATGGTGGCCACATCCGAGATATTGTCCAGACCGTTAAGCGAGATCACCGACAACGGCACCAGCGCCAGCAGGGTAAAGGTCAGCGCCATGCCGACCATGATGGCTTTAGGCAGTTTTTCCGGTTTGTCGGCGAAGCCCCGCGCCATCTCCGGCACGATATACTGTGCCGAGAAGCAGAATGCCACGACGTTGAAGACCGGAACCATATACAGCCAGTTGCCGTCGAGCAGATAGCCGACGCGGGTGGTCTCTTTCAACAGCGTGGCAATCACCAGCACCGAGATCATCACCACCATGCCGATGCTGATAAATTTCTCACCGCGGCCGATCGCCTTCAGCCCCAGGTAGAGTACCCCTGCCGCCGGAACGAAAAACAGCACGCTGCCCAGCGCCGGCGAGATGCCAAACAGGGAGTGCAGCAGCTTACCGCTGCCGGTCATATACGCCGTCAATGCCCCGACGCTATTGACGCAGACGGAGAGAAACATCATCAGCGCGCCAAAGCCGCCGACGTAGCGCTTCGATAATCCACTGAGCTGCAGATGTTTACGGGTGCGCAGCGTGGATTCCGCGACATAGAGCATAGTCACCGTCGTCAGGCTGCCCACCAGCACCAGCCAGAATAGCAGCGGTAAGAAGCCCGCTTTGCTCGACGCATAGGCGATAGAAAGGACGCCCGCGCCAATATTGGTACCGACAATCATCGATACCCCTTCGACGAAGCTCAGAGATTTTGCAGGGACAGCCGTACGTTCCCGGCCGGTGAGGACGGGAGAAAAGGTGGAGTTTTCAGACATAATACTT
>NZ_JAZARW010000001.1:4181386-4246263 GCF_036233805.1 Klebsiella sp. EMBS2024
TCCGTTTTACTCCGGCGGTTGTCACCGCCGGAAAAAAGGTGATATCAGGGTGATAAACCACTCACGCTGAGCATAAACAGCCGGCTGCGGCGTCCTGTTTCTGTTCGGCTTCCCTGCCGCCGCAGCCCGCCGGGGAGACGTTAGCTCTTCAGTACGCGCGCCAGAATATCCAGCGCTTTCGAGAACTGGGCGTCGGGGATAGTCAACGGATACAGGAAGCGGATCACGTTGCCGTAGACGCCACAGCTCAGCAGCAGCAGGCCGTTCTCCTGCGCTTTCTGTTGCACAAGGCGGGTGAATTCCGGCGACGGTTCGCCTGTTTGCGGATCGTTAAACTCCACCGCCACCATCGACCCCCGGCCGCGGACATCAACGATCGCCGGGCAGGTAGCGCGCGCCTGGTTGAGCACTTCCTGCAGATGGCTACCCAGCTGTTCAGCGCGCTGACACAGCTGCTCTTCGGCAATCACATCCAGCACCGCGTGCGCCGCGGCCACCGCCAGCGGGTTACCGGCATAGGTTCCGCCCAGCCCGCCTGGGGCTGGCGCATCCATCACTTCGGCGCGACCAACGACGCCCGACAGCGGGAAACCGCCGGCGAGGCTTTTCGCCATCGTCATCAGATCCGGTTTCACCTCATAGTGCTGCATGGCGAACAGCTTGCCGGTACGGGCGAAACCGGTCTGCACTTCATCGGCGATCAGCAGAATGCCGTGGGTATCGCACAGGTCGCGCAGCGCCTGCATAAAATCGGCCGGCGCGACGTTAAAGCCGCCTTCCCCCTGGATCGGCTCGAGAATGATGGCCGCTACCTGGTCCGGCGCAATATCCGCTTTGAAAATGCGCTCCAGGCTTTTCAGCGCATCCGCGGTGGTCACGCCATGCGCCGCATTGGGGTAAACGCCGTGATACACCGAGCCCGGGAACGGCCCGAAGCCGATTTTGTAGGGCGCGACCTTACCGGTGAGGGCCATGGTCATAAAGGTACGGCCGTGGAAACCGCCGCCGAAGGTAATCAGCCCCGGACGACCGGTGTAAGCGCGGGCGATTTTCACCGCGTTCTCGACCGCTTCCGCGCCGGTGGTGAAGAAAGCCGTTTTTGCCGGCCCGTCAATTGGCGCCAGATCGTTGATACGCTCCGCCAGCGAAACATAGCTTTCGTACGGCACAATCTGATAGGCGGTGTGGGTGAACGCCTGCAGCTGGTCGGCAACCGCGGCGACCACTTTCGGATGGCGGTGACCGGTATTTAACACGGCGATCCCGGCGGCGAAATCGATCACCTCATTGCCTTCGATATCCCACAGCGTGGCGTTTTCCGCCTTCTCGACAAAGTAGTTACACATTACGCCTACGCCGCGCGGCGTCGCCTGCTGGCGACGTTGATTCAGTTCTGAGCTTTTCACCTGCGAATCTCCTGTCGTGTATGTCACGTTATCGCAACAAATTAGAAACGATGTCGTTTATTTACACAGGAGTTGGCCCTATAATCGAGTACCAATTTTGAATATCTGAGGGATCCAATTGCGTTCGCTGGTGGGTGACCTGGTGCTGGTCCGTCTGCAGGAAGAGCGGGATCCTCTTCTGCACAAACGCTTATATAACGCGCTGCGCCGCGCGATCCTCGACGGTTCGCTGGCGCCGCAAAGCCGTCTGCCGCCGTCGCGGGACCTGGCGGGCGAACTTGGCGTATCAAGAAACACCATATTAACAACTTATGAACAATTGCTGGCGGAAGGATATGTGGTTTCCCGTCGGGGAAGCGGAACATTCGTTGCCCAAACCGCCCCTGAGAGCTCATTGACGGCTAAAGGTCAGCAAGAAAACAGCAGTATCGCAGCACCGACGGCGCATCTTTCACGCCGAGGCCAGCATCTGCTCGGCCAGGTCAGCGCCAGCCCGCGCCAGTGGGGAGCGTTTATACCCGGCGTGCCGGACGTTAACGCCTTTCCCCACCCGCTGTTCAGTAAGATCCAGGCCCGCATCAGCCGTCGGCCCAAACCGGAGCGGCTCAGCTATAGCTGCAACGGCGGCACTCCGGAACTGCAGCAGGCGCTGGTGGATTATCTGCGCGTGTCGCGCGGCGTCCACTGTCAGTCAGATCAAATTCTTATCACCGAGGGGATCCACCAGGCGATCGATCTGGTCACCCGCATGCTGTGTGATAACGGCGATCTGGCGTGGGTGGAAGAGCCTTCCTACTGGGGGATCCGCCACGTGCTGGCGATGAACGACGTTCGGGCAGAGCCCCTGACCGTCGATGCCAACGGCCTGTGCCCGCCGGAGACGGTTGACGATGCGCCGAGGCTGATCTTCGTTACGCCTTCCCACCAGTATCCGCTGGGCGCGGTGATGAGCCTTGAGCGCCGCCAGCGCCTGCTGGCGCTCGCCCGTCAGCAGGGGAGCTGGATCGTCGAAGATGATTATGACAGCGAGTTTCGCTTTTCCGGTCAGCCGATCCCCGCCCTGCAGGGTCTGGTCGCCGACGCCCCGGTGGTCTATATCGGCACCTTCAGCAAGACGCTCTATCCCGGCCTGCGCCTGGGCTACGTGGTGATCCCGCGGCCGCTGGTCAGCGATCTGAAGCACGCCCATGCCGAGCTTTACCGCGGCGGCCATTCGCTGATCCAGATGGCGCTGGCGGAGTTTATTACCGCCGGCCACTATTCGGCCCATATCCGCCGTATGCGGCTGCTCTACAGCCGTCGCCGGGCCTTTTTAACTGAGCTTATCCAGCGGCACTGTATGCCGTACGCCCTGTCTGACTTCAGCGATAATGCCGGGCTGCATTTGATCCTCAATTTGCCCGCAGAGGCTGACGATGTGGCGATCGCCAGAGAGGCCAATGCGCGGCACATTCTGGTGCGGCCGCTGTCGCGCTACTACCTGACGGCGGCGCGCAAGAAAGGATTACTGATGGGATTCGCCAGCCAGCCCGAAGAGCAGATGGCGTCGGCGTTCAGCGTCTTACTCGACTGCCTGCAGACGCACTGCCCGCAGATGCTCCTGCTCCGGGAGGACGCAGAAAAACAAAACGCCCCAACCTGAGGCGGGGCGTTATCGTGGAGCCTGATATCAGGTATCAGGCAGGCGTGGCGTATCAGGCTTCGATAGCGGCACGCAGTTTTTTCATGGCGTTCTTTTCCAGCTGACGCACGCGCTCTGCGGAGACGCCGTAGCGGTCGGCCAGTTCCTGCAGCGTGGACTTGTTATCTTCGTCCAGCCAGCGGGCGCGGATGATGTCCTGGCTACGCTCGTCCAGGCCCTGCATCGCGTCAGTCAGCTTATTCGCCGCCTGCTCTTCCCAGTTATCGTCTTCGATGCCGTCGGCAAAGTTAGACGTTTTGTCCTGCAGATACAGGACCGGCGCCATCGGCTGGCTGTCTGACTCATCGTCGGACGACATGTCGAAGGTCATGTCCTGGGCCGCCATACGGGATTCCATCTCGCGGACGTCTTTGCTCGACACGCCCAGCTCACGGGCCACCATTTCCACTTCATCCTGGTTGAACCAACCCAAACGCTGTTTGGTTTTACGCAGGTTAAAGAACAGCTTACGCTGTGCTTTGGTGGTAGCGACCTTCACAATACGCCAGTTGCGCAGCACGTATTCGTGAATTTCGGCTTTAATCCAGTGCACGGCGAAGGAGACCAGGCGCACACCCACTTCCGGGTTAAAGCGACGCACGGCTTTCATCAGGCCGATATTGCCTTCCTGGATCAGATCCGCCTGCGGCAGGCCATAGCCCGAGTAGTTACGAGCAATGTGAACAACAAAGCGCAGGTGAGACAGAATCAGCTTTTTCGCTGCTTCCAGATCGCCCTGGTAATGCAGCTTTTCAGCAAGCTCCCGCTCTTCATCAGCCGACAGCATCGGCCAAGTGTTAGCGGCCCGGATGTACGATTCCAGGTTACCAACGGGGGCTAAAGCTAAAGTTTGCATTTCTTTGGTCATTCAAATCCTCTCAATTGATATCTTCTGACGCGTTCTTGTCCCCATCAGGCAACAAGCATGCCAGCATTCATGAGCAACGAGAATATCACTCACATTAGTATCAGACAGTGATTTTATCCACAAGTTCCATGCAACGGTGTGAATAAATTACGCACAAAATGTGACACCACGATGAAAAAGTGAGGGCAGGAAAAGGGGAACAAGCTTGCGGTATCTTTCCCTGCGAACAGGAACTCATTGCAGCAGGGAAAGATTATATCACGCTTTTATTAATCGGGAGTAAAGTGACGTAAATGTTGCACTGTCGCCAGCCAGGCGGCTACCCACCCGATCATCGAGCAGACGATCAACATCAACAGACACTCGTCGAAGCCTAAGCCGCTCAGCTCAAACTGGGTGCCGAAGACTTTCGCCACTTCGGTCACCGCCGACGAGAGGCGCATTACCAGAATCTCCGACAGGATCAGCGATAAAAACGCGCCGGAAAAGCCCAGCATCGCTCCGCCGTAGAGGAACGGACGCAGGATAAAGCCGTCGGTGGCGCCGATAAGCTTCTGAACGTTAATGGTATCGCGGCGGGCGAAGATGCTCAGGCGCACGCTGTTGCCGATCACCAGGAACACCGCCGCCACCATCAGCACGCCGATCATCGCCGACACGCGTCCTACCAGCCCGGTGAGCGAGGAGAGACGGGCAAACCAACTGTCGTCCATCCGCACTTCATCGACGCCCTGGATCCGCGTTACCCGATCGCGCAGGGTATTCAGCGCCTCGGTGCTCTGGAAATCCAGCTTCGGCACCACGATGGCGACCGCCGGCAGCGGGTTCTCCTCCAGCATATCCAGGGCGCCGCCAAAGCCAGACCAGTTACGGAATTCCCCCAGCGCCTCGTCACGGGACAAATAGTTTACCTTGTCGACGCCCTGCTCCGCCTGCAGCTGGCCCACCACCCGCGCCGCGGCATCGTCATCCAGCGTTTTTTCCAGATAAACGGTGATCTGCGGCGAGGGATAATACTGGGACGCCGCGCTGCTGACGTTTTTGTAGACCATGTAGCAGACGCTTGGCAGGGTCAACGAAATGGCGATGACCATTACCGTCAGGAAGGTCGCCAGCGGCGTGCTTTTTAGATCCTGCAGCGCGCCGTGCCAGGCATAGCGCACCTGCTCGTTGAATACGTTGCTCTTACGCGAGGCCGGGTTAGGCGCCGCTTTCGGCCGTTTTGGCGCATTGCGCCCGCCACCGCCGCCGCCCGCGGCGTTGCGCAGGCGATCGAACTTGCTGCCGAACTGGCGAATCTGGTTCATTGCGTCGCGCTTATTCACCCCGAATGCCTCCATGCAGATGGCCGTCGCTAAGCGTCAGCACGCGGTACGGACGACTGGAGATAAGCCCCAGATCGTGCGTGGCCATCAGTACCGTCACCCCGACGCGGTTAAACTCTTCAAACAGACGTAAAATCCCCTCCGAGAGCGCCTCGTCGAGGTTGCCGGTCGGTTCATCCGCCAGCAGCACCGCCGGCTTGTTGACCACCGCGCGAGCGATTCCCACGCGCTGCTGCTCACCGCCGGAGAGCTGAATGGGAAAATTCTTCGCTTTGTCCAGCAGGCCAACCTTGTCCAGCGCCGCCGAGACGCGACGACGAATATCATCGCCGCTGGCGCCGGCGATAATCAGCGGGATCGCCACGTTGTCATACACGGTACGATCCATCAGCAAATGGTGGTCCTGGAAAATCATACCGATCTGGCGGCGCAGGAACGGCACCTCACGGCTCTTCAGACGGCTGATTTCATGACCGCTGAAGAAGATTTTCCCGGCGCTGGGCCGTTCGATACCACAGATAAGCTTCAGCAGGGTACTCTTCCCTGCGCCGGAATGGCCGGTCAGAAACGCCATCTCGCCCGGCTGCAGGTGGAAGGTCACCCCCTGCAGCGCTTGTCTCCCACCGAGATAGGCTTTGCTGACTTGTTCAAAGCGAATCATTCTTAATCCTCTCGGGCAAAAAGTGCCTCAATAAAGTCGCCCGCATTAAACGGACGCAGATCCTCAATACGCTCGCCGACGCCAATATAGCGAATCGGAATGCCGAACTGATCGGCCACCGAGAAGATCACGCCGCCTTTGGCGGTGCCGTCCAGCTTGGTCAGGGTGATCCCGGTCAATCCTACCGCCTCATGGAACAGTTTGGCCTGGCTAATAGCATTCTGCCCGGTGCTGGCGTCAATGGTTAACATCACCTCGTGCGGCGCGTCGACGTCCAGCTTTTTCATTACCCGGACAATCTTCTTCAGCTCTTCCATCAGGTGCGATTTATTTTGCAAACGCCCGGCGGTATCGGCAATCAGTACGTCAACATGGCGCGCCTTCGCCGCCTGAATGGCGTCGAAAATTACCGAGGCGGAGTCGGCGCCGGTGTGCTGGGCGATCACCGGGATATTATTACGCTGGCCCCAGACCTGCAGCTGTTCCACCGCCGCCGCACGGAAGGTATCCCCCGCCGCCAGCATCACCGACTTACCCTGCTGTTCAAACTGACGCGCCAGCTTGCCGATGGTAGTGGTTTTCCCCACCCCGTTCACGCCGACCATCAGAATAACAAATGGCGTTTTGCCTTCAACGTTCAGCGGCTCGTCTACTTTGGCGAGAATCTCGCCCATCTCTTCTTTCAGCAGGCCGTACAGCGCTTCCGCATCGCGCAACTGCTTACGGCTGGCGCCTTCCGTCAGGTTGGTAATGATCTTGCGGGTGGTTTCCACCCCGACGTCGGCGATCAGCAGCTGTTCTTCCAGCTCTTCAAACAGATCATCGTCGATCTTCTTACCGCGGAACAGGCTGATAAATCCGGAACCGAGATTTTGCTTCGTTTTCAGCAGGCTACGTTTGAGGCGGGCGAAGAAGCCTTCTTTTGTCGGTTTTTCCTGCTCCTGAACCAGCGCTTCAAGCGGCGCCTCGTCCTCGGGCGCCGGCACCACTACCGCCGCCTCTTCTGCCGCTTCGGCCGCCAGCGCCTGCGCTTCCAGCTCTTCATCGCTTAACGGCGCGTCCTCTTCGGGCGCTTCTGTCTCCTGCGGCTGGACAACGATGCCTTCCACAGGCTGCTCTGCTACGGCTTCCGCCACCACCGGTTCGGCGATAACCTCTTCCGCCAGCGGCTCAACCACCGCAGGCTGTTCAGGCGGTTCGCTGACCGCGGGCTCCGGTTCAACAACAGGCGTTTCTTCGGTCAGAGCAGGCGTTTCCACCCACTCTTCTTCCTGCGCGCTGGCAGGCTCCGCGAGGTGCGCTTTTTCGCTTTCGACCACCGTCTCGGTCACTTCGACGACGTCTTCGGCAAACGCCTCCGGGTCTGCTTTCGGCGCGCTCGGCTCAGCAGGGGTTTCAACCGCCGGTATCTCTTCGGCAACCGCTTGCTGTTCTTCTACTTTTTGCTCAGTCTCGGTTTCCTGTGCCTGTTCTTTCTGTCCAAAGCCCAGCCAGGAAAAGAAGCCACGTTTTTTCTCTTTTGCCATTTGCGACCACACTCCTCGCTGTTTATTCATGGCGCAGCTTCATCAGAAGCTGAAAAAATGATGAAATTAGTTGGATAGTCTATCACTTAACTTAACTCGCAGCACCGCCCCCGGATTAAGGTTTCGTCAACCGCCGTCGATCGCTAGAATAGCAGGCTGGAAGTTGAGACTTGAGCAGANAGATGAAAAAACCAAACCACGCGGGCAGCGGCCAGATCCGCATCATCGGCGGGCAATGGCGCGGCCGTAAATTACCGGTGCCGGAGAGCCCGGGCCTGCGGCCGACCACCGACCGGGTTCGCGAAACCCTTTTTAACTGGCTGGCGCCGTCCATTGTTGACGCGCACTGCCTCGATTGCTTTGCCGGCAGCGGCGCGCTGGGGCTGGAAGCGCTGTCCCGCTATGCGGCCAGCACCACGCTGCTGGAGATGGAGCGCGGCGTAGCCCAGCAGCTGCAAAAAAATCTCGCCACCCTGAAAGCGGATCGCGGCAAGGTGATCACCACCAACACCCTCAGCTTCCTGAGCCAGCCGGGGACCCCGCACCAGATCGTGTTCGTCGACCCGCCGTTCCGTCAGGGGCTGCTGGAGGAGACGCTACGTCTGCTGGAGACACAAGGCTGGCTGGCCGATGAGGCCCTGGTGTACGTCGAAAGCGAAGTCGAAAACGGCTTACCGCCGGTGCCGGCTAACTGGCAATTGTATCGTGAAAAAGTGGCCGGACAGGTCGCCTACCGTCTTTACCAACGTGAGGCCCAAGGAGAGCACCATGCTGATTAATTTAGGCCGCCTGCTGATGCTGTGCGTCTGGGCCTTTCTGTTATTGAATCTGTTTCAGCCCTTCCCGAAGCCGCTGAATATCTTTGTCAACGTCGCGCTGATTTTCATGATCCTGATGCACGGTCTGCAGCTGACGCTGCTCAAGGCGACGCAGCCGAAAGAGGCGCCGCCGCTGAGCCGCTTTGAGCAAATCCGCATTTTTATTTTCGGCGTGTTTGAGCTCGTCGCCTGGCAGAAAAAACTGAAGGCGACGCTGAAAAAATAGTCCTGAAAAGGGCTCAGGGATCGGGCGTAAACGCCACGAACGCTGTGCCCTTATAACTCAACATCCCACGATCGCCGACGCTCAGCGCGTGATATTGCGGCGCGTCAAGGCGAAACACCACCTCCAGCCCACCGTTTTCGGGGCGAAAGCTCGCTTCATAGCGCATCTCACTGCCTGCAGGCGTCACCGTCTGCTGCCGCGAGCGCCGATCGTTAATCACTTTTTCCCGTTTATTGCTGACGATAACCCGCTTTTGTAGCAACGGCGCGGCGTCATTCGCCTGTTTCTCACGGCGCTGCTGGACATAGCGAAACGAAGCCGCCACCACAATCACCGCGACGACCAGAACAAAAAAGAGGGGCATTTTACTCATTAGGGTTACCCATAAAAAATATCAGGAATCAGCATACTGCGTCGGGAATAACATTGTCATCTGCTACACCAAACCACTACACTGNGTAGTAGCATCACGCATCCGTAACTTTCTTTATGATAACAGATACAGGGACTTACTATGCTTTGGTCATTTATTGCTGTCTGTTTCTCCGCATGGCTTTATGTCGATGCATCCTATCGTGGGCCGGCATGGCGACGCTGGTTTTTTAAACCTGTCACCCTGATTCTGTTGCTGTTACTGGCCTGGCAGGCGCCGATGTTCAATGCCATCAGCTATCTGGTGCTGGCTGGCCTGTGCGCCTCGCTGCTCGGCGACGCCCTGACCCTGCTGCCGCGCCAGCGGGTGATGTACGCGGTGGGCGCTTTCTTCCTGTCACATCTGCTGTATACCATCTGGTTCGCCAGCCAGCTGACGCTGTCGTTCTTCTGGCCGCTGCCGCTGGTGCTGCTGGTATTCGGCGCCCTGCTAATGGCGGTGATCTGGAGTCGGCTGGAAGAGATGAAAATGCCGGTGCTGACCTTTATCGGAATGACGCTGGTAATGGTCTGGCTGGCCGGTGAGCTGTGGTTTGCCCGCCCCACCAACACCGCGCTGTCCGGTTTCGCCGGCGCAGCCCTGCTGCTGCTGAGCAATGCCGTGTGGCTGGTGAGCCACTATCGTCGCCGCTTCCGCGCCGATAACGCCATCGCCGCCGCGTTCTACTTTGCCGGCCACTTCCTGATCGTGCGCGCGCTGTACCTGTAATTTAGTCCTTGACTCTGGAGTCGACTCCAGAGTGTATCCTACGGCTAATGAGAAAATTATCATTTCCCGGAGGGTGCCATGTCGACTCCAGACGCGCAGGATAAAAAAGTTCCACAATTCTCGTCTTTCACCATGCGGCCAGCAACCGCCCCGGCGGAGAGCTGCTGTACAGATCACGCCTGCGCCACAGAGTCCGCCCCTGCCGCCGAAGCGCTTAGCGACGCCCGCTACCGCTGGCAGGTAGATGGCATGGACTGCGCCGCCTGCGCCCGCAAGGTGGAAACCGCGGTCCGTCAGGTGCCCGGGGTCAGTCAGGTCCAGGTGCTGTTCGCCACAGAAAAGCTGCTGGTTAACGCCGAGGGCGATGTCCGCGCTCAGGTTGAGAACGCGGTCCGCCAGGCGGGGTATACGCTGCGCGATGCCGATGCTCCCGCAGCTAAGCAAACCCGAGGGTCGCTGCTGCGCGACAATCTGCCGTTACTGACGCTGGTTATCATGATGGCCTTGAGCTGGGGGCTGGAGCAGGCCAACCACCCTGCCGGTCAGTTGGCCTTTATTGCCACCACCCTGGTTGGCCTGTGGCCGGTTGCCCGCCAGGCGCTACGCCTGATCAAGAGCGGGAGCTGGTTCGCCATTGAAACGCTGATGAGCGTCGCCGCCATCGGGGCGCTGTTTATCGGCGCCACCGCGGAGGCGGCGATGGTGCTGTTGCTGTTCCTGATCGGCGAGCGTCTCGAAGGCTGGGCCGCCAGCCGCGCACGGCAGGGGGTGAGCGCGCTGATGGCGCTGAAGCCCGACACCGCCATCCGTCTGCGCAACGGCGTGCGGGAAACCGTCGCCCAGCGCGACCTGCGTCCCGGAGATGTGATTGAAGTGGCTGCCGGCGGGCGTCTGCCGGCGGATGGACAACTGCTGTCGCCGTTTGCCAGCTTTGATGAAAGCGCCCTGACCGGCGAGTCGGTGCCGGTGGAGCGTCAGGCCGGGGAACGGGTAGCGGCGGGCGCCACCAGCGTCGATCGCCTGGTGCAGCTTACCGTGATATCCGAACCGGGCGACAGCGCCATCGACCGCATCCTGAAGCTGATTGAAGAGGCTGAGGAGCGTCGGGCGCCAATCGAGCGCTTCATCGACCGCTTCAGCCGGATCTACACCCCGGCCATTATGGTCGTGGCCTTGTTGGTCGCCATTGTCCCGCCGCTGTTCTTCGCCAGCGCCTGGCTGCCGTGGATTTATAAAGGGCTGACGCTGCTGCTGATCGGCTGTCCGTGCGCGCTGGTCATCTCCACGCCGGCGGCCATCACCTCCGGCCTGGCGGTCGCCGCCCGCCGCGGGGCGCTAATCAAAGGCGGCGCGGCGCTGGAGCAGCTGGGCCAGGTGCGCCAGGTGGCGTTCGATAAAACCGGCACCCTGACCGTCGGCCAGCCGCAGGTGACTTCGGTTATTGCCACGGCCGAAGTTGACGACAACGCGCTGCTGGCGCTGGCGGCGGCGGTGGAGCAAGGCTCCAGCCACCCGCTGGCGCAGGCTATCGTCCGTGAAGCGCAGCGGCGTCAGCTGAGCATTCCGCTTGCCAGCGGCCAGCGGGCGCTGGCGGGCTCTGGTATCGAAGCCGAAGTCAACGGCAGCCGCATCCTGATCTGCGCCGCCAGCAAAGCCGCCCCGGCAGAGCATGAGGCGCAGATCCAGCAGCTGGAAAGCGCCGGGCAAACGGTAGTGCTGGTGATGCGCGGCGAGACGCTGCTCGGCATTCTGGCGCTGCGCGATACCCTGCGCGACGACGCGCGTCAGGCGGTGGATGCTTTGCATCAGTTGGGCGTTCAGGGGGTGATCCTTACCGGGGATAACCCGCGCGCCGCGGCGGCCATCGCCAGCGAACTGGGGCTGGAATTCCGCGCCGGTCTGCTACCGGCGGACAAGGTCAACGCGGTGATAGCGCTGAATGCCGACGCGCCGCTGGCGATGGTCGGGGACGGTATCAACGACGCGCCGGCGATGAAAGCGGCCACCATCGGCATCGCCATGGGCAGCGGAACCGACGTGGCGCTGGAGACGGCCGACGCCGCGCTGACCCATAACCGTCTGACCGGCCTGGCGCAGATGATTTCCCTGGCGCGCGCCACCCACGCCAATATCCGCCAGAACATCGCGATTGCCTTAGGGCTGAAGGGGATTTTCCTCGTCACCACCCTGCTCGGCCTGACCGGTCTGTGGCTGGCGGTGCTGGCGGATACCGGCGCCACCGTGCTGGTAACGGCTAACGCGCTGCGGTTATTGCGTAAGAAGTTGTAGCATCGATACCGGCTTCCCTGCTCGCGCTACGCTTAGCAGGGCTACGGTTCCAGACCGTCGGGTAGCCCGGATAAGGCGCTACGCGCCGCCATCCGGGAGAGGCTCAGTGGCTTTTGCGGATCAGGTAGCGGTACGGCAGGGCTTCGGTTTCCTGGGCCACCAGCTCATGCTCCATAAAGCGGCAGAATCCCGGGATATCGCGGGTGGTGGCCGGATCGTCAGCAATAATCAGCAGCGTCTCGCCCACCGGCATCGTCCGCACGGTTTTACGCACCATCATGACCGGCTCCGGGCAGCGGAGTCCCAGGGCATCCAGGGTGTGGTCAGGAGTGGAGAAAAGTTCGCTCATTTTAGTCTCACGTCAACAAAACGGCCCTAGTTTACCCCCTGCTCGCCAGTACGCAAGCCAGGTTAACGTTTGCGCGAAAAACAACCATTGCATTACGCCGGCAACGCAGTATCATGCAGCCGTTTTTAATTGGGTTCCCTCACCCCAACGTTCCGCTGCCGATTGCTCATTCACCTGAAGCATGACGGGCATAAAAAGGTCACAATATGAATCCGTTTACTACCGTACAGCGCAAAAAAGCGCTCGTCTGGCTTTCGCTATTTCATTTGCTGGTCATCACCTCCAGCAACTATCTGGTTCAGCTGCCGATCTCCATCTTTGGTTTCCATACCACCTGGGGCGCGTTTAGTTTTCCGTTTATTTTCCTCGCCACCGACCTGACGGTGCGAATTTTTGGCGCCCCGCTGGCGCGACGCATCATTTTCGCGGTGATGGTCCCGGCGCTGGCCATCTCTTACGGCATCTCCGCGCTGTTCTACATGGGCGAATGGCAGGGCTTTGCCGCGCTGGGCACCTTTAATCTCTTCGTCGCGCGCATCGCCGTCGCCAGCTTTATGGCCTATGCGCTGGGGCAGATCCTCGACGTTCACGTCTTTAACCGCCTGCGGCAGAGCCGCCGCTGGTGGTTGGCCCCTACCGCCTCGACGCTGTTCGGCAACATCAGCGATACCGTGGCGTTTTTCTTTATCGCTTTCTGGCGCAGCCCGGACCCGTTTATGGCCGCCCACTGGGGGGAAATCGCCCTCGTCGACTACAGCTTTAAAGTGCTTATCAGCATCATTTTCTTCCTGCCGATGTACGGCGTGCTGTTAAATATGCTGTTGAAAAGACTGGCGGATAAATCTGATTTGTCGGCATTACAGCCGAGTTAAAGGTACTCGCGGGCTGATGTGTTAAGATAGCCGGATGAGCCATTAGTGGCCGTTTATCGAAAGGAAGATGTCAATGCGCAATTTGGTTAAATATGTCGGTATTGGCCTGCTGGTGATGGGGCTTGCCGCCTGCGATAACAGCGATTCAAAAGCGCCAACCGTTGGCGCAGCAGCGGAGAGCAATGCCAGCGGCCAGGCAATCAGCCTGCTGGATGGCAAGCTGAGCTTCACCCTGCCTGCGGGCATGGCCGACCAGAGCGGCAAACTGGGTACCCAGGCGAACAATATGCACGTCTACTCTGACGCTACCGGCCAGAAAGCGGTCATCGTCATCGTCGGCGACAGCACCAATGAAGATCTGGCGGTGCTGGCGAAACGCCTGGAAGATCAGCAGCGCAGCCGCGACCCGCAGCTGCAGGTGGTGAGCAATAAACCGCTGGAGATTAAAGGCCATACCCTGCAGCAGCTGGACAGCATCATCTCCGCCAAGGGGCAGACCGCCTGGTCTTCCGTGATCCTCGGCAAAGTGGATGACAAGCTGCTGACCCTGCAGGTCACCCTGCCGGCGGATAACCAGCAGCAGGCGCAGACCGAAGCGGAAAGCATCATCAACACCCTCACCATCCAGTAATTACTGGCCTGGTGCGCTGGCCTCCGGTTCGCTAACCGGGGGCCGTTTTTTTAGCCGCCAGCCCAACAGCAGCGCCGCCATCACCAGCCCCGCCGCGGCGAGATAAATCATCGAGATCCCGGTCCACGCCATCAGCAATCCGGCCAGCGGCCCGCTGACGCCCAACGACAAATCCATAAACACGGTATAGGTCGCCAGCGCCGACCCCTGATTGTGCTGCGGCACCGCCTTCACCGCCACCACGCCCAGCGCCGGAAAGACCAGCGAAAAGCCAGCCCCGGTAAGGAAAGTACCGATTTTCGCCATCATCGGCGTATCGGCAAAGCCGACCAGCAGCAGGCCGATCGCCTCCACGCTAAAGCAGAGCATCGCCACGTTCAGCCCGCCGAGTCGGTTAATGGCGTTGGGAAACAGCAGCCGCGCGCCAACGAATGCGCAGCTGAATAATGTCAGCGCGAAAGCCGCGCCGTCCCAACCTTTGGCGTCATAAAATAGCGTGATAAAGGTGGCGATCACCCCAAAGCCGGCGGAGGCCAACGCCAGCGCCATGCCGTAGGGCCAGACGCGGCCGAGCACCGCGCGAAACGACATCGCTTTGCCTTTGGCAGCCTTCACCGCCGCGCGGGGCAGCGCGCAGAGGATAGCCACCAGCGCTACCGCCATAATGACCCCGGCCAGACCGCTGAGGCCAATGTGCGAATAGCACAGCACGCCGAGCGGCGCGCCCATCGCCATCGCCCCATAGGTCACAATCCCGTTCCACGAGATCACCCGCCCGATATGCAGCGAACCGACCACGCCGACGCCCCACAGCGTCGAGCCTGTGCCGGCGAAGCTCTGGCCGATACCAAGGATCACCCGTCCGAGGCATAACAGNAGCAGGCTAATCAGTGGCCAGCCGCTGCCCCAGGCGGCCAGCAGATAGCTTAAACCGCTCAAAAAGCAGCCACCGAGGCCGAAGACGACAATCTTTTTGGGCCCCAGCAGGTCGGCATAGCGCCCGGCATGCGGGCGGCTGAGCAGCGTGGCGAAATATTGCAGGCTAATCACCAGCCCGGCCCAGAAAGCGCTAAAGCCCATGACATCATGAACATAGCCGGGCAGCACCGCCAGCGGCAGGCCGATGGTGAGGTAGCTGGCAAAGTTAAAGATAACGACAGAGACAATCCGCAGATTGAGGCGCAGTCCATTAAGCGCCGGTTCGGCGACGGGTTCGGGCATCAGGTTCCACCAGATTTCGACAACCAGCTTTCACTATTACCACGCTGTCGGCGGAAAAGCAGCCCTCCTTTCGGAATATTGGCAGTCGGCGAACCGCTACACTTATCTGGCGCGACTCATAAAAGGAATACCTATGTCCCCTCCGCAGGCTGATAAAGCCGGGCTTCATATTTTACTTAAGCTGGCGGCGCTGGTGATTATCCTCGCCGGGATCCACGCCGCCGCCGATATCCTGGTGCAGCTGCTGCTGGCGCTGTTTTTCGCTATTGTTCTCAACCCGCTGGTCACCTGGTTCATTCGCCGCGGGGTGCGGCGTCCGTTCGCCATTACCCTGGTGGTGACGGCGATGCTGGTGATGCTCACCGCGCTGCTCGGCGTGCTGGCGGCGTCGCTCAATGACTTTGTCGCCATGCTGCCCGATTTCAACCGCGCCCTGACGCGCAAGATCCTCCAGCTCCAGGAGTATCTCCCCTTCCTTAATCTGCATATCAATCCGGAGCGGATGCTGCGGCGCATGGATTCAGAACGGCTGATGACCTGGGCCACGACGCTGATGACCCAGCTTTCCGGGGCGATGGCCAGCATCGTGCTGCTGGTGATGACGGTGATCTTTATGCTGTTTGAGGTTCGCCACCTGCCCTACAAACTGCGTTTTGCCCTCAATAACCCGCGCCTGCATATCGCCGGATTGCACCGGGCGCTGAAAGGCGTCACCCATTATCTGGCGCTGAAGACGCTGATTAGCCTGTGGACCGGGCTGATTGTCTGGCTGGGGCTGCTGGCGATGGGGGTACAGTTCGCCCTGATGTGGGGGGTGCTGGCGTTTTTGCTGAACTATGTGCCGAACATTGGCTCCGCCATCTCCGCTATCCCCCCCATGCTGCAGGCGCTGCTGTTCAGCGGCATCTATGAGTGCCTGTTGGTAGGGGCGCTGTTTCTGGTGGTGCATATGGTGCTGGGCAACATGGTGGAGCCGCGCATGATGGGCCACCGGCTGGGGATGTCGACCCTGGTGGTGTTCCTGTCGTTGTTGGTCTGGGGCTGGCTGCTGGGGCCGGTGGGAATGCTGCTCTCGGTGCCGTTAACCAGCGTCTGTAAAATCTGGATGGAAACCACCGTCGGAGGCAGCAAGCTGGCGATCCTGCTCGGCCCGGGCCGTCCCAAAAGCCGGCTCCCCGGCTAGCGGCGTTTCACCGGCCAGAAGATGGTCAATACGCCGGCGACGATGATCGCCACGCCCAGCAGCGATTGCCAGTAGAACGGCTCATGCCAGCCGGGCAGCCAGATGGCGGCGGCCCACACGAGGATATAGCTCAGGCTCAGTAGCGCATACGCTTTCGACAGCGGCAGGCGATGGAGGGCAAAGTACCAGCAGACCATCGACAGCAGGTAGCCCAGCAGGCCGAAAAACAGGCCGAAAGTCCCGGGCTGGAAATGCAGCAGATGCTGGAGAAATGCCACAATATCGGTCAGCGGCGGCAAGGCCACCATGGCGCTGCGCAGCAGCAACTGCGCGGCGCTGACGAGGCCGACGCTGAGTAATGCCCAGAAAAAGCCCATCAGACGCTGGTCCCCAGAATGACAATGCCCACGACGATCAACCCGACGCCAAGCCAGTGGCGACGGGCGACCGGCTCATGCCAGATGCCCCAGCCCGCGAGGGTAACCCAGACGAAATTCAGACTCAGCATCGGATAGGCGATGCTGACCGGAATAGACTGCAGGACGCTCAGCCACAGCAGCATGCCGCAGCCCAGACATAACAGCGCCATCCCCAACCAGAAGAGTATATGGCGACTCCGCCGTCCGCGACGGGACGGGCGGGTCGCCTGTTTCTGGCAGAGCTGTCCGGCGCAGCTCAGCAGGCTGGCGCACACCAGACAGATCCAGACGCTCATTGCGGCAGGTACTGAAGGAAAACGACCCGGCCCAGCTCGTAGGCGTTATCCGGTTTCGGTAACGGTAAGTCGAGCATACTCTCTCCTTTATCCATCAACAGCACCAGCGAGACCGGCCCCTGCTGACGATGCGCGGCCAGCCAGTCGGCAAAACCGGCCTGGCTGACAAAGCTTCCCTGAGCATCCGGCCAGTCGAGACCGTACTTCAGCTCACCCTGTTTGTCGAACATAATAATATCGCTTCGCTTCAGCTCCCAGGCCAGGCCGCCGGCGATCCCAACGTTGTTGGTCAGGACGTAACGGCTGGGCTGCAGGGATTCGCTGACGATCTCCACAAGGAACTGCGGCTGTTTGCTGTCGATAACCCGGTCCGGGATGGCGAAGCCCACCAGCAGCGCCAGGCCGAGCGGACAGAGCGCGGCGAGGCTCCAGCGGCGGCCAGAGTCTTTCATCGCCAGCCAGCCCATCAGCGCCCAGACGGCAAAAGCGATCGCCGCCAGCAGACATTTATACAGCTCAATCTTGGTCCACACCGGCCTATGCATGAAGCCCCACGGCGAGACCACCAGCACGGCGATAAGCCCCAGCAAACCAACGCCCAGGTTGATCATCCCGTTGATGCGCAACGCTTTCGCGCCGGTCTTTGCGGCCTCCAGCGCGTAGCGGGCCATCAGGATCGACAGCGGCGCAAAGCACGGCAGAATATAGGTCGGCAGTTTGCCTTTGGCGATACTGAAGAACAGGAACGGCATCGCCACCCAACCTAACAGATACAGCGCGCCGCGGGCCTCATCGCGCTCAAGCCAGCCGCGCTTTAGCGCCCCCGGCAGCAGGGCCAGCCACGGCAGACTGCCGGCGATCAGGAACGGGATGTAGTACCAGAACGGCGCTTTGTGCTGGGCGTCTTTTTCAGCAAAACGCTGAATATGCTCGACCCAGAAGAAGTAGCGCCAGAAGTCCGGCTCGCGCTGAGCGATAGCCAGCCCCCAGGGCAGCACCACCAGCGTACAGACGATTACCGCCAGCCAGCCGTAGGTCAGCACTTCACGCCAGCGTTTACGGGCGATCACCCACGGCAGAACGCCCACCACCGGCACCGCCAGCGCCAGGAAGCCCTTGGTCATCACCCCCATCCCGCAGGCGACGCCCAGCAGCACGTAGCCCAGTATTTTGCCGCTGCGGCTCTGCGCCTGCGCCGCGCCCCAGAAGCTGCACATCGCCAGCGCCAGCCACAGGGTGATCATCGGGTCCAGCACCGCATAGGTGCCAATCGCATACACCAGCATCGCGGTGAGGAAGATAATCGGCGACAGGATAGCTACCCGCTTATCACGAAAGATCCGCCACGCCAGCCAGGCCACCAGCAGGGCGGTCATGGTGATGGCGAAGACCGACCCGAAGCGTACGCCGAAGTTATTATGGCCAAACAGCCACTGACCGATACTGTTGATCCAGTAACCGGCAATCGGTTTTTCGAAGTAGCGCAGGCCGAGAAAATGCGGTACCACCCAGTCGCCGGTGGCCAGCATTTCACGGCTGATCTCCGCGTAGCGGGTTTCGTCGGGTTGCCAAAGCAAACGGAAATTGAGCGGCAGCAGATAATACAGCGCAAACAGCGCAATCAGAGAGACGCCATAGCGAATGCTTTTCATCAAATACCCGAAGTCAGTAATTGTTCACGTCCGAGCCAGCCTTCCCGGCCAGCCAGTTCACCACGAACCACTTTGCCTGAGGGCAGCTCGCTAAAGTCAGCGGGCAGCAGCTGGCTCAGTGGGCAAAACTGAATTTCTTCTTCCGCCGCCATGGTCAGTAGTTCATTGAACTGATCGGCGTAGGCAATGCCTTCCACTTCAGCGTGAATGGTATAGACCGGCACGCCCGCATCGCGATGGATGCAGTCCAGCAGGTAGCGGTTAAAGCCGGCGATATCCACCGCCGTGCCCACCGCCTCGTCCCAGGTCGGCAACGTGACCGGGATCTGCACGGTACCAGAGACGCCGCTGCCGAGCTGGGGCAGAAACGGCCGCGTGCCGCGACAGTCGCTGTTGTAGAGAAAATCGAAGGATTCTTTGGCTTTAACCACCCGCTGATCGGCGCGCCAGCCGGCGACGGCCGAGCAGGTCACCGGCCGGCCGATGATGCGCTCGAGCTCCAGCAGGCCGCGCTCAACCTCCAGCGCCAGCCGTTCCTGCGGCCAGACGCCGCTCCACGCCTGCCAGCTGTAGTGGTCCCAGGCGTGCAGGCCGACTTCATGAGATTCGGCGGCGGCGCGGATCACCGCTTCGTTCCCTGCGCCGATGCGGCGCCCCGGCCAGGCGGTGCCGGCCAGCAGAATATCCCAGCCGTACAGCGAGGCGGCTCTGGAACGCAGCATCTTCCACAGAAACTTCGGTTTTACCAGGCGCCACAGGTGGCGCCCCATATTGTCCGGCCCGACGCTGAAGAAGAAGCTTGCCTGGATCCCATGCCGGCCCAGCAGCTCCAGCAGCCGCGGAACGCCGTCCCGCGTGCCGCGAAAGGTATCGACATCTATGCGTAAGCCGACCTGTTTCATGGATTTTTATCGTCCACCAGTTCAACCGTGCGCAGGAAGAAGTCCAGCGTGTGTTCGACCGTTTCTTCCATCTCCACCTTCGGCTCCCAGTTCAGGCAGCGTTTGGCGTTGCGGATGCTCGGCTTACGATGCTCAACGTCCTGGTAGCCCTTTCCGTAGTAATCGCTGCTTTCCACTTCACGGAAGCCGGCGAACGGCGGGAAGCGATCGCGCAGCGGATGACGTTCGAAGCAGGCGAGCAGCATTTCGGCCAGCTCTTTGATACTCGCTTCGTTATCCGGGTTGCCGATGTTAATGATCTGCCCGTCGCAGCGGCCGTCTTTGTTCTCGATGATGCGGAACAGCGCTTCGATACCGTCGCTGATGTCGGTGAAGCAGCGCTTCTGCTTGCCGCCTTCGATAAGCTTGATCGGCGACCCTTCCACCAGGTTGAGGATCAGCTGAGTGATGGCGCGGGAGCTACCGATACGCGCGGCATTAAGGTTATCCAGACGCGGCCCCATCCAGTTGAACGGACGGAAAAGGGTGAACTTCAGGCCGTTCTTATCGCCATAGGCCCAGATCACGCGATCGAGCAGCTGCTTGGAGACCGAGTAGATCCAGCGCTGTTTGTTGATCGGCCCCACCACCAGGTTGGAGCTATCTTCGTCGAAGTTTTTGTCGGTGCACATGCCGTACACTTCCGAGGTCGACGGGAAGATAATGCGCTTATTGTATTTCACGCAGTCGCGGATGATTTTCAGGTTCTCTTCGAAATCCAGCTCGAACACGCGCAGCGGGTTGCGGGTGTATTCGATAGGCGTGGCGATGGCCACCAGCGGCAGCACCACGTCGCATTTCTTAATGTGATACTCGATCCACTCAGAGTGAATGCTGATATCGCCTTCCACAAAGTGGAAACGCGGACAGTCGAGAAAACGGCTGATGGCGTCGGAGCCGATATCCAGACCGTAAATCTCATAGTTGTCGTCCTGCAGCAGGCGCTCGGTCAGGTGGTTACCGATAAAGCCGTTGACGCCGAGGATCAGCACCCGGGTGCGACGCTTAATCGCCACCACCGGTTTGCTGCTGATCACCGCCCCGGACACCAGGCCCAGCGCCTGCGCCAGCTGAGCGCCCTGCATGTACACGCCGCGTTCGGTCTGGCCGGTGACAATCTCCAGCGCCCCGTCCTGGCACGCGACGATCAGCGGAGCAATGGAGAGCACGGTGCCCGGTTTAGCTGCTGGCAAATCGTGGCGAACGCGGGATTTCCAGACGATAAACTTGTTCGCTCCGGCGTAGCCGAAGGCGCCCGGCCACGGATCCGAGACCGCACGCACCAGATTGTGCAGNGTCTGTGCCGGCAGCTCCCAGTCCAGCCGGCCATCTTCCGGGGTACGACGCCCCACATAGGTTGCCTGGCTGTGATCCTGCGGACGCTCATCGGTGGTGCCGGCGAGGATCGCCGGCAGCGCCCGGCTCAGCAGCTCAGTGGCGGCGGCGCACAGCTTACGATGCAGCGTCAGGGCGGCGTCATCCGCGCCAATCGCCACGGCCTGCTGGGCGACGATATCGCCAGCGTCTGCGCGGTTCACCATCCGGTGTAGGGTGACGCCGGTTTCGCTTTCGCCATTGACCAACACCCAGTTCAGCGGCGCGCGGCCGCGATATTTTGGCAGCAGCGAACCGTGCAGGTTGAACGCCCCTTTCGGCGCCAGATTGAGGATCTCATCGCCCAGCAGGTTGCGATAGTAGAAGGAGAACAGCACGTCCGGCTTCATCTCGCGGATACGCTCAATCCACAGCGGATGGTTCACGTCTTCCGGCGCCCACACCGGAATGCCCTGCTCGGCGGCAAGGCGCGCCACGGAGCCAAAGAAATGGTTTTCGCCAGGGTTATCCGGGTGGGTGAAAATAGCAGCGATATCATACCCGGCGTCCAGCAGAGCCTGGATACCGGTGCAGCCCATATCGTGATAAGCGAAGACTACGGCTTTCATGAACGATCTTCCTCTTTAGATGCCGTTTCCGGCTGGCGAACAACACGTTGAATAAAGTAGCGGGGGCGGGCGCGCACGTCGTTATAGATGCGGCCGATATACTCCCCGAGCAGGCCCATACCGACAAACTGGGCGCCGATGAACATGAACAGCACGGCGAAGAGCATAAACACCCCTTCCGCCGCCCACTGCGGGCCAAAGGCCAGACGCAGCACCACCAGCAGCAGGCCGAAGGCGAAGCCCAGCAGGGCAATCACGCTGCCGAAAATGCTGAGCAGACGCAGCGGCGTGGTGGTCAGACAGGTCACCAGGTCGTACATCAGGTTGATCAGGCGCATGAAGCTGTATTTGGAGTC
Source organism: Klebsiella sp. EMBS2024 (assembly GCF_036233805.1). NCBI lineage: Bacteria > Pseudomonadati > Pseudomonadota > Gammaproteobacteria > Enterobacterales > Enterobacteriaceae > Klebsiella > Klebsiella sp. EMBS2024. Next base: position 4,203,191 of record NZ_JAZARW010000001.1, read on the forward strand.
GCCGAATTCGCGCTCGGCGTGCATCACCGGGATCTCGACCGCGCGCCGGGCGAAGGTATTCGCCAGGATCGGGATAAAGGTGCTGCGCTCATGGCAGTTGAGCATGGCGTCGATGATATGGCGGCGGTAAGCGCGCAGCATGCAGCCGTAGTCGCCCATCGCTTTGCCGGTGGTGCGCTGGATCAGGCGGTTGATCATCTTCGACGCGGTTTTACGGAAGATGCTGTCCTGACGGTTCTGGCGGACGGTGCCCACCACGTCGTAACCTTCATCAGCCTTCGCCACCAGCCGCGGGATCTCCTCCGGGGGGTTTTGCAGGTCGGCGTCGAGGGTAATAATCAGATCGCCGGTTACATGGCTGAAGCCGGCCATGATCGCCGAGTGCTGGCCGTAGTTACGGTTTAACAGCACGGCGACGACGTGGCTGCCTTCCGCCTCGGCGGCTTCGGTGAGCATGCGCGCGGAATCGTCGCTGCTGCCATCGTCGATCAACAGAATTTCATATTGCCGCCCCAGGGTGGCGCAGGCGGCATCCGTACGACGAAGCAGTTCCGGCAGGCTATCCTGTTCGTTATAAACCGGGATAACCACCGAGACCTTCTTCACGGGAGGGTAAGTAAGCATATCAACGTCCTGACAACTGGCGCAGTGCGGAGATAACGCGAGTGACATCGTCATCGGTCATATCCGGGAACAACGGGAGAGAGCAGATGCGGGCACTGTTCCATTCGGTATTCGGCAGGGAAACCTCAGGGAAGCGCTCGCGGTAATATTTTTGCGTATGGGCCGCACGGAAGTGCAGGCCGGTGCCGATGCCCATCGCCTTCAGCTTTTCCATCAGCGCGTCGCGGCTGATGCCGCACGCGGCCTCATCGACGCGGATGATAAACAGATGCCAGGCGTGCTGGTGCTCCCAGGTCGGGACGCTCAGCGGTTTAAACGGCGTGTCCGCTAGCTCGCGCAGGTAGCGCTGGGCAATCTCAGTCCGGCGCTGATTGGCGTGGCTCAGTTTTTCCAGCTGGACCAGCGCCAGAGCGGCGTTGATATCGGCAAGGTTGTACTTGAAGCCCGGGGTGATCACCTCCGCCTGCGGCGCGCGGCCGTGGGTCTGGCGATCATAAGCGTCCACGCCCAGACCATGGAATTTCAGGCTACGGATGCGGGAGGCCAGCTCGTCGTCATCGGTGACAATCAGCCCGCCTTCGGCGCAGGTCATGTTTTTGATCGCGTGGAACGAGAAAATGGCGGTCCCCTGCCAGCCCACGTGGCGGCCTTTATAATGAGTACCGGCCGCATGGGCGGCGTCTTCGATCACCGAAATGCCATGGCGCTCGCCCACCGCGCGAATGGCGTCAATGTCGGCTGGCGCCCCGGCGTAATGCACGGGAATTATCGCTTTGGTACGCGAGGTGATCGCCGCTTCCACCGCTGCAGGGGTAATCATCAGATTGTCGTTATCGACATCGATCATCACCGGCGTGGCGCCCAGCAGGCAGATCATATTGAGAGTGGAGACCCAGGTCTGGGACGGCGTAATGACTTCATCGCCGGGACCAATACCCAGCGCCATCAGGGTCACATGCATCCCGCCGGTCGCTGAACTGACGGCAATCGCATGACGGTTGCCGGTCAGCTGGCAGAATGCCGCTTCAAGTGCCTGATTCTTCGGCCCGGTGGTGATCCAGCCCGACGCTAAAACTTCACGCAGGGCTGCCAGCTCTGCGTCGCCCATCGACGGGCGCGAAAAAGGCAAAAAATCGCTCATCATCATCCTGTTCTGTAGATGACCCACGCACGAATCTGGGTCGTTAGAATAAAATATCCTGCGCCTGCGGACTTAAACGAAATTAAAATGAAGTGAGTTCAGCACGGCATTCCATTTCAGGGTATCTCGACCACTATTAATGTAGTCGACCTTGCTTAGGATAATATTAAGAAATTAATATTTCTTTAGAACAAGAAATAACTTATTAATAAACAGTATGATAGGTGTTTTTTATGGCAGAAATTTGACGGAGGAGCGTTCCTGTCACGAAAAAGAGAACAGGAACGCAATAGTTGAAATTAAACGAGAACTAAACCAGTTCACAATTTATTATTCTGTCATTGTCACGCTTAATGACAAAAAGTTAGCGCAGATCACAAAGTTATTTCTGCTGAATTACAAATTTGCAGGAAAATCCGCAGGCAATTCGCTCGCCGGGCAATTAATGACCTCGTCATTATCCGCGCCACAGTCGCGAATGAAGGTGATAGTGGCGAACTCGTCAATCACTTCCGTCGGGTAGGCCGGGCCGGCATCGCGATACGAATTCATCAGCGGAATATGGTCGTTCTGGAAGCAGATGGTTTTTTCCGGGTTATTCATGATCCAGCGCGGGAAGAAAATAGTGCCGTGGAACAGTTTGTCGCCCAGGTTGACGATCAGGCTGACGTCGGTGCCGGTCGGTTCGGTCCAGGAGATTTTGTAGATACTTTCCCCCACCCGCACAATGTACGCTTCCTGATCTTTCACCCAGCGATTGCCGACGATGCCGCTGTGAATACGGTAGTCGAGGGTGTGGCCATTTTTGACGTAAATCTCGTAGTTCCAGCCGTTGTCGTAGGTATAGACCAGATGTTTACCGATAAAGCCGCTGAGGTCATGTTTGTCGAAAGTGCTCATCATTTATTCTCCTCTGTTTTGTTGAGGACAGCATACGTCTTAAAAAAATGAATGAATAACGCTATGTTTGGATTAAATATATTCAAATTTTAGATTGATTATGCACAAGACAACCCTGGAGCAGTGGGCGTTACTCGAAAAGGTAGTGGAATTGGGGAGCTTTGCCAGAGCGGCGGAGGAGACCAATCGCAGTCAGTCATCGGTAAGCTATAACCTCGCGCTGCTGCAGGAGCGCTTAGGCGTGGCGCTGCTGGCGCCGTCCGGCCGGCGGGCGGTGCTGACGCCGGCTGGCGAACTACTGCTGAATCAGGTCAAGCCGCTGCTGCAGGCCTTCGCCTACGTCGAGACGCACGCCGCCACTCTGCGCAACGGGGCGCGGACCCGCCTGGATCTGGTGGTCGACAGTATTTTCCCGCGCCAGCGGCTGTTCGCGATTTTACGCCAGTTTCAGCAGCGCTATCCGCAGACCCAGGTCAGGCTCACCGAAGTGCTGGAAAACCTGGATGACGAGAGCGCGGCGCGGACGGAAGCCGATGTGATGGTGCTAACCCGCCGCCAGGATATTACCGGCCGCGGGGAGTGGCTGATGAATATTGATTTCATCGCCGTCGCCCACCGCGACCACCCTCTCGCCGCGCTGGACGGACCGCTGGAGGATAGCGCGCTGGCGCCGTGGCCGCTGGTGCGCATTGCCGATCAGGGCGGCGATGGCCAGGCGCCGCGAGACGCCTGGACCTTCTCCACCATTGATGCCGCCATTGATGCGGTGATGTATCAGGTCGGCTTCGGCTGGCTGCCGGAGGAGCGCATTCGCCCCCATCTCGATCAGGGCGTGCTGAAGCGGTTGCCCCTCAGCCATGGCGCGCGCCGCGCGACGCCGCTGCACCTGATCGTCAAGCGGGACCTAGCGCCGATCGACGAACAGGTGGCCACGCTGCTGGCGTTGTTCCGGACGCCCTGAGGGGTAAGGCGGCGCTGGTCGCCTGGGCGTAATGATACGATTTTCTTATACTTTCCGGCGCAATATTGATCCAGGTTACTCCCAAAGTATGATGAATAACTAAAATCGTCATACTTTCCTGTCGTTGAGATTGCCGTCTTGTCTATTATCCGCCTCACCCTGCTGGCGCTGGTCGCCTGCGTCCCTCTGCTGGCTCAGGCCGCGCCGTACCAGCTCACCACCGCCTGGCCGGTTAACGTCGGCCCGCTGAATCCCCATCTCTATACGCCCAACCAGATGTTTGCCCAAAGCATGGTCTATGAACCGCTGGTGAAGTATCAGGCTGACGGCAGCGTACAGCCATGGCTGGCAACCCGCTGGCGTCACTCCACCGACGGAAAAACCTGGTGGTTCACCCTGCGCGACGATGTGGCCTTCTCCAACGGCGAACCGTTTAACGCCCAGGCCGCGGCGGCCAATTTTCAGGCGGTGCTGGCCAACCGCCAACGCCACGCCTGGCTTGAGCTCGCCAACCAAATAACCGACGTGCGGGCCCTCAGCGCCACCGAGCTGCAGATCACCCTGAAAAGCGCCTACGCCCCCTTACTGCAAGAGCTGGCCCTGCCCCGCCCGTTCCGCTTCATCGCCCCCTCGCAGTTTATCGATGGCGGCACCGCCAGGGGCATTAAAGCCCCGATCGGCACCGGCCCGTGGCGGCTGGCAAGCTCGCAGCTCAATCAGCGCGATGTGCTGGTGCGCAATGAGCGCTACTGGGGTCGCAAACCCGCGCTACAGCAAATCACCATCAAGGTGATCCCTGACGCCACCAGCCGGGCGGTGGCGTTCGAAACCGGGGAAATCGATATGCTCTACGGCGATGAAGGGCTGCTGCCGCTGGACACCTTCGAACGCTTTCGCCATCACCCCGGCTACGTGGCGCGCCTGTTCGCCCCGGCGGAGACGGTAATGCTGGCGCTAAACGCCAGCCAGGGCCCGACCCGCGAGCAGGCGGTTCGTGAGGCGCTCAACTACGCCGTCGATAAACAGACCCTTGTCGATAGCGTGTTGTATGGCACCCAGCAGGTTGCCGACACCCTGTTTGCCCCCTCCGTCCCCTACGCCCCGCAGGATCTGACGCCGCGCCGTTACGACCCGACAAAAGCCCGCGCCCTGCTGGAACAGGCCGGCTGGCAGCAGCTGGAGGGCCAGCCCTGGCGACAAAAAGCCGGGCAACCGTTGGCGATTGAGCTGGCGTTTATTGGCACCGACGCGCTGGCTAAATCGATGGCCGAAATTATTCAGGCCAATCTGCGGCAGGTCGGCGTGCAGGTCACCCTGGTGGGCGAGGAGGAAAGCAGCATTTACGCGCGCCAGCGCGAAGGCCGCTTCGGCATGATCTTCAATCGCACCTGGGGCGCGCCCTACGATCCGCATGCCTTTTTAAGCTCAATGCGCGTCCCGTCGCATGCGGATTACCAGGCCCAGCGCGGCCTGCCAGACAAGGCACTGATTGATAAAGAGATTAGTGAAGTGCTGACCACCGGGGACGAGGCGCAGCGGAGAAAACTGTACCATGATGTGCTGACCCGTCTGCATCAGAACGCGGTGTATCTGCCCATCAGCTATGTCTCGCTGATGTCGGTCGCGCGCCAGGAGGTCGGGGAGATCCCGTTCGCCCCGGTGACCAGCGAGATCCCTTTCGACCAGATTACCCCGGTAACGCCATAATGCTACGCTATATTTTACGCCGCCTGCTGCTGCTGATCCCGCTGCTGCTCGCCGCCTCCGCCATCATCTTTCTGCTGCTACGGCTCGGCGCCGGCGACCCGGCGCTGGATTATTTACGCCTGTCGAACCTGCCGCCCACTGAAGAGATGGTTGCCTCGACCCGCGAGCTGCTGGGGCTCAACCAGCCGCTGGCAATACAGTATCTGCACTGGCTATGGCGGGCGCTGCACCTGGATTTCGGTCTCTCCTATGCCACCCAGCGCCCGGTGCTGGACGACCTGCTGCACTTCCTGCCGGCCACCCTGCTGCTCACCGGCGCGGCGCTGGCGCTGATCCTCGTCACCTCCATGCCGTTGGGCATCTGGGCGGCGCGCCATCGCGATCGCCTGCCGGACTATGTCGTACGGCTGATTGCCTTCCTCGGCGTCTCAATGCCCAACTTCTGGCTGGCCTTTCTGCTGGTGATGCTCTTTTCCGTGCATCTGCAGTGGCTCCCGGCGATGGGGTATGGCGACTGGCAGCACCTGATTTTGCCCGCCGTCTCCATCGCCTTTATGTCGCTGGCGATCAACGCCCGCCTGCTGCGCGCCAGCATGCTGGACGCCGCCAGCCAGCGTCACGTGATATGGGCGCGGCTGCGCGGATTGAGCGCGCGCCAGGTGGAGCGCCGACATATCCTGCGCAACGCCACCCTGCCGGTGGTGACCGCCATGGGCATGCACATTGGGGAGCTGATCGGCGGCACCATGATTATCGAAAATATCTTTGCCTGGCCCGGGGTCGGCCGCTACGCGGTTTCCGCCATTTTCAATCGCGATTACCCGGTGATCCAGTGCTTTACCCTGATGATGGTGACGGTGTTCGTGCTGGCTAATCTGGCGGTGGATGTGCTTAACGCGGCGCTCGACCCGCGCCTGCGCCGCCACGAGGAGGTGAGCGCATGAGAGGGCTACAAAGTTTTCGCTGGCCGGTAAAACTCGCCCTGTTAGTCATCGCGCTGCTGGCGGTCATCGCCATCGGCAGCGGCTGGTGGCTGCCCTGGGATCCAGCGGCGATTGACCTTCAGCAGCGGCTGCTGCCGCCGGGCGCAGCGCACTGGCTCGGCACCGATCATCTCGGCCGGGATATTTTCTCACGCCTGCTGGCCGCCACCCGCGTTTCGCTGGGGGCGGTGATGGCTTGTCTGCTGCTGGTGCTGCTGATCGGCCTGGCGGTCGGCGGCAGCGCCGGACTGCTGGGCGGCCGTGCCGACCGCGGCCTGATGCGCATCGCCGAACTGTTTATGACTTTTCCGACCTCGATCCTGTCGTTCTTTATGGTGGGAGTGCTGGGTACCGGGCTGACCAATGTGATCCTCGCCATTGCGCTGTCACACTGGGCCTGGTACGCCAGAATGGTGCGTAACCTGGTGGTTTCCCTGCGCCAGCGCGAATTTATCCTCGCCGCCCGTCTGAGCGGCGCCAGCCAGTGGCGGCTGTTCAGCGACCATCTGGCCGGCGCGGTGATCCCCTCGCTGCTGGTGCTCGCCTCGCTGGATATCGGCCATATGATGCTTCACGTAGCCGGCATGTCGTTCCTCGGTCTCGGTGTCAGCGCACCGACGGCGGAATGGGGGGTGATGATCAACGACGCCCGGCAGTATATCTGGACCCAGCCGCTGCAAATGGTCTGGCCGGGGCTGGCGCTGTTCATCAGCGTGATGGCTTTTAACCTGCTGGGCGACGCGCTGCGCGATCGTCTCGATCCCCACCTGATCGCGGAGCATAGCCACTGATGCCGCAGAAGATCCAACTGGAACAGATCTCGCTTGCCGCTGACCGACCGCTGGTCAGCGACGTCTCCTTCACCCTGCGCCGCGGCCAGGTGCTGGCGCTGCTCGGCAGCAGTGGTTGCGGAAAATCGCTGACCTGCGCCGCCGCGCTGGGCCTGCTGCCGCCCGGCGTCAGGCAAACCGCCGGCCGGGTGCTTCTCGACGGCATTCCGGTGCACGGCGAACAGCTGCGCGGGGCGACCATCGCCACCATCATGCAGAACCCGCGTAGCGCCTTTAACCCGCTGCAGACCATGGCCGCGCATGCCCGGGAAACCTGCCGGGCAGCGGGTCGTGAAACGAATGACGCCGTGCTGCTGGCAGCGATGGAGGAGGTCGGTCTGGACAATCCGCGGGCGCTACTGAAGCGCTACCCTTTTGAAATGAGCGGGGGCATGCTGCAACGGATGATGGTCGCTCTCGCCCTGCTCAGCCGCGCGCCCTTTATCATCGCCGACGAGCCGACGACCGATCTCGATGCCATCGCCCAGGCGCGCATCCTCGACCTGCTGGCGGATATTGTCGCCAGGCGCGGTCTGGGACTGCTGCTGGTGACGCATGACATGGGCGTCGTGGCGCGGCTGGCGCATCACGTAACGGTGATGGAGAACGGTCGCCTCGTTGAACACTGCGATGTGAATACGCTATTTAGCGCCCCGCGGCACCCGCTCAGCCAGCGCCTGCTGGCCGCGCATCTGGCGTTATACGGTCTGGAGAAAACACCATGAATTTACTCAGCGCTACCGGGGTGAGTCACGATTATCCTCACCACGGCAGGGTCCTGCATGCGATCCATCTCGCCATCGCCCCCGGCGAAACGGTGGCCCTGCTCGGACGCAGCGGCTGTGGGAAAAGCACCCTGGCGCGGATGCTGGTGGGTCTGGAAACGCCGCAGCACGGTGATATTGCCTGGCGCGGCACGCCGCTGACTGCCCTGAAGGGCGAGGCCATCGGCGCCTTCCGCCGTGATATTCAGCTGGTATTTCAGGATGCCTTCAGCGCGGTGAATCCGCGCAAAACGGTGCGCGAGATCGTCAGCGAGCCGCTGCGCCATCTGTTGTGCTTGTCGCGTGAGGCGCGTGCGCGGCGGGTGGAAGAGATGCTGCTGGCCGTCGACCTCGCGCCGTCGCTGCTCGATAAGCGCCCGGCGCAGCTCAGCGGCGGACAGCTGCAGCGCGTCTGCCTGGCACGCGCCCTGGCGGTACGGCCGCAGCTGTTGATCCTTGATGAAGCGGTTTCAAATCTCGATCTGCTGCTGCAGGCGGAGATTATCGCCCTGCTGAAGCGTCTGCAGGCGCAGTTTGACACCGCCTGCCTGTTCATCACCCATGACCTGCGGCTGGTGGAGCGCTTTTGCCAGCGAGTGCTGGTGATGGAGCACGGGCGCATCGTCGAAACCGCAACGGTTAGTCTACCGCTACGCCTGCGTTCCCCTGCCGGACAGGCGCTCCAGCAGGCGGTGCTCCCCCCTTTTCCTGCCACTCTGCTTAACGAGGCCATGCCATGCAGCGCGTAACCCTGACCCTTGATGATGACCTGCTGGCCGCCCTCGATGCGCTAAGCGCCCGCCGCGGCTACCACAACCGTTCGGAGGCGGTACGCGATATTCTGCGCGACGCCCTCAACCAGGATCCTCCGTCGCCGGAATCACGGCGCGGGTATGCCGTCCTGTCGTACGTGTATGAACATGAGAAACGCGAACTGGCGAGCCGGCTGGTGGCCACCCAGCATCATCATCACGATCTCTCCGTCGCCACGCTGCATGTACATATCAGTCATGACGACTGCCTGGAGATTGCGGTGCTGAAAGGTGATATGGCCGAGGTACAGCATTTTGCCGACGACGTGATTGCCCAGCGCGGCGTGCGCCATGGGCATTTGCAGTGTTTAGCGGATGATTAATTATTTGAAAATTCTTGGGTGGTTTATCAACAGTTGATAAACCACATAAACTATACGCTTTGTGAATTATCCCTCTTCGCCAATAATGGCGCCTCATTTAACGATCTCGTTATGGCGAGGCTCCTGCATAAATACAAGTTACCGCCCTGTTGGTATCGAGAGAGACCACTCAGGGAAATACAGGCTTCCATCGAATCAAGGTGTTGCCAAGGTAACTTCTGGCGGTCATGACCGTTCAGATACGTTATGCAGTGCTAAAACCAGGACGTAGGGATCTGCCTGCGCTAACCCTGTCTTGTTCGCCCCTATGAGTGATTTTTTATAGGGATTTTTAAACATGTCTTCCATTCAACTCTGCGCCGCCCATCAGGCGACCTCTGGCTTCGACGGCGATGCGATCGCCCAGTACATGCGTACCGATTTTATTACGCTGCAGGAACATCTCAGCGTTCATGAGGCGCGCGAACACTTTATCTCCCAACTGGCCAGCGATGATATTCCCGGGCAGGTGTTTGTCGTCGCCGGCAAGAAGCTGCGTGGCAGCCTGTCGGTCAAAAAGCTACTCCAGGAAACGGATATCAACCAGTCTATCCGCCACCTGATGGACAGCTGCCTGTTTCGCGTCAAACCTGACGATGAGCGCCAGCAGGTGATTGCCGAGCTCAGCGAGCGCGGCCTCGACCTGGTCCCCGTCGTCGATAAAGGCGAGCTGGTCGGCTGCCTGATGGAGAAGGAGATCGCCCATCTGCTGGAGGATGACGTCACCGAAGATGCTCAGCTGCAGGGGGCAACGCTGCCGCTGGAAAAACCGTACCTCGAGATCAGCCCCTGGACGCTGTGGAAAAAACGCTCGGTGTGGCTGCTGCTGCTGTTCGTGGCCGAAGCCTACACCAGCAGCGTACTGCAGCATTTCGAAGAAGCCCTGGAATCGGCCATCGCGCTGGCCTTCTTTATTCCGCTGCTCATCGGCACCGGCGGCAACAGCGGAACGCAGATCACCTCGACGCTGGTGCGCTCGATGGCGCTGGGGGAAGTGCGACTGCGCGATATGGGGCGGGTGATCCGCAAAGAGGTATCGACCTCGTTTCTGATTGCCCTGACCCTGGGCCTGGCGGGCTGCCTGCGCGCCTGGATGATGGGGATTGGCATGGAAATCACGCTCATCGTCAGCCTGACGCTGGTGTGCATTACCCTGTGGAGCGCGATTGTCTCCTCGGTCATTCCGATGGTGCTTAAGCGGATCGGCATTGACCCGGCGGTAGTTTCCGCGCCCTTTATCGCCACGCTGATTGATGGCACCGGGCTGATTATCTATTTCAAAATCGCCCAGTATTTTCTTGGGTTGAACTGATCATATACGTCCGGGCACCAGGGCGCCCGGACGCGTAGATTACCCTTCCACCAGCGCCTGCGCGCAGGCCCAGGCGCTTGACCACGCCCACTGGAAGTTATACCCCCCGAGCCAGCCGGTAACGTCCATCACTTCGCCGATAAAGTAGAGACCCGGCGCCTTACGCGCCTCCATAGTACGCGACGAGAGTTCGTTGGTGTCCACGCCGCCGAGGGTCACCTCCGCCGTCCGGTAGCCTTCGGTGCCGTTCGGCTGCACGCGCCAGGCGGTTAACGTCTCCACCAGCGTCTGCTGATCGCGAACGTTCAGTTGCTTGAGCGTCACATCAGGTATCTGCCCCAGCTGCTGCAGACACTCCACCAGCCGCTTCGGCAGCTGCATCGCCAGGGTGTTCTTCAGGCTCTGGTTGGGATGCGCGCTGCGCTGCTCGTTAAGGAAGTCATCAAGATCGCAGTCCGGTAGCAGATTAACGGTGACGAACTCGCCGGGCTGCCAGTAGCTGGAAATTTGCAGCACCGCCGGTCCGGAAAGGCCGCGGTGGGTGAACAGCAGATTTTCGCGAAACAGAGTGCCGTTCTCGGCGGTAATGGTCGACGGCACCGACACGCCGGAGAGGACCTGCAGCTGCTCAAGCAATGGCTTGTGGAGGGTAAACGGCACCAGCCCCGCACGGGTCGGCAGCACCTTCAGGCCGAACTGCTCGGCGACTTTATAGCCAAACGGCGAGGCGCCGAGCCCCGGCATCGACAGACCGCCGGAGGCGATCACCAGCTTTTTGGTCACCAGCGTTTCGCCGTTCACCTGTAGCCGGTAGCCTTGTTCATCGCGCTCCACGCTGAGGATTTCGCTGCGCAGACGGATCTGCACGCCGCCCTTTTCACATTCCGCGAGCAGCAGATTGACGATCTGCTCCGCCGAATCATCGCAAAACAGCTGGCCGAGGGTCTTCTCATGCCAGGCGATGCCGTATTTACCGACCAGCTCGATAAAGTCCCACTGGGTGTAGCGCGCCAGGGCAGATTTGCAAAAATGCGGGTTTTGGCTCAAATAGGCCGCCGGTTCAACATACATGTTGGTAAAGTTGCAGCGGCCGCCGCCGGACATCAGAATTTTTCGCCCCGGCTTTTTGCCGTTATCCAGCAGCAGGACGCGGCAGCCAAGCTGGCCCGCCTGCGCTGCGCAAAACATTCCCGCCGCTCCGGCGCCAACGACAATGGCATCAAACCTTTCCACACCGCGTTCCTCGTTCCCCAATTGTCGGGTTTTGTAAATATTTCACTCTGGTCACACCAGCGGGAAAAATCCCGCATTAGATACATCATTGAAAGATATAGGATTACTCCCAACAGGGTAAAACCTAAACAGGAAGAAAATCAAAAAAAGTCTATATTTCACTTTGCCCGCGCCGCTAAAGTCACTGATAATGCGCCGCGTTCATGTCCTCAAAATGGCGTAACGTCCTATGCTACATTTATTTGCCGGTCTGGATTTACATACCGGACTATTATTATTGCTTGCTTTAGCTTTTGTACTGTTTTACGAAGCGATTAACGGTTTCCATGATACCGCAAACGCGGTGGCTACGGTTATCTACACTCGCGCAATGCGCTCACAGCTCGCTGTGGCGATGGCGGCGCTCTTCAACTTCTTCGGCGTTCTGCTGGGCGGTCTCAGCGTAGCCTATGCCATCGTGCATATGCTGCCGACCGATCTGCTGCTTAACATGGGTTCCGCACATGGCCTCGCCATGGTGTTCTCTATGCTGCTGGCGGCGATCATCTGGAACCTCGGCACCTGGTACTTCGGTCTTCCAGCTTCCAGTTCTCATACCCTGATTGGCGCCATCATCGGCATTGGTTTAACCAATGCGCTGATGACCGGTACTTCCGTGGTTGATGCGCTGAATATCCCGAAAGTCATCGGTATTTTTGCTTCGCTTATCATCTCGCCGATCGTCGGTCTGGTGATCGCGGGCGGCCTGATTTTCCTGCTGCGTCGCTACTGGAGCGGAACCAAAAAACGCGCGCGTATCCACCTGACGCCCGCAGAGCGTGAAAAGAAAGACGGTAAGAAAAAGCCGCCGTTCTGGACCCGTATCGCGCTGATCCTGTCTGCTATTGGCGTGTCGTTCTCTCACGGTGCTAACGATGGGCAGAAAGGCATTGGCCTGGTGATGCTGGTGCTGATCGGCGTCGCGCCGGCGGGTTTCGTGGTGAATATGAATGCCTCTGGTTACGAAATCACCCGTACCCGCGATGCGGTCAACAACGTGGAAACCTTCTTCCAGCAGCGTCCTGAACTGCTGAAAAAAGCCACCGGCGTCGATCAGCTGGTGCCTTCTCCGGATACCAATACCGCGGCCAATGGCGAGTTCCACTGCCATCCGGCGAACACCATCAACGCCCTTGACCGCGTCAAAACCATGCTGACCGGCGTTGAGAACTACGAGTCGCTAAAACCGGAACAGCGCGGCCAGCTGCGTCGCATCATGCTCTGCATCTCCGACACCACCGACAAGGTGGCGAAGCTGCCGGATGTGAGCGCTGACGACCAGCGTCTGCTGAAGAAACTGAAAACCGATATGCTGAGCACCATCGAGTACGCGCCAATCTGGATTATCATGGCTGTCGCGCTGGCGCTGGGTATCGGCACCATGATCGGCTGGCGCCGCGTGGCGACCACCATCGGTGAGAAGATTGGTAAGAAAGGCATGACCTACGCTCAGGGGATGTCGGCTCAGATGACCGCAGCGGTTTCTATCGGTCTGGCGAGCTACACCGGGATGCCGGTTTCCACCACCCACGTACTCTCCTCCTCGGTAGCGGGGACGATGCTGGTGGATGGCGGTGGTCTGCAGAAAAAGACGGTGACCAGCATTCTGATGGCCTGGGTGCTGACCCTGCCGGCAGCGATTATCCTTTCAGGCGTCCTTTACTGGCTCTCCCTGAAACTGATTTAAGCGTTATTCGTTCAAAACGGGCCAGCTTGCTGGCCCGTTTTTTTATTCTGAAACGTTAGTGCCAGATCATCAGCGCAATCAGGCTCACCACCACCAGGCCGCACAGGGCGCTGGTCAGGATAAACTGGCGACGAACACGTTCGCAGCGACGAATAAATTCATCATCGTGATGGTCACGGTAGCGCTGGGCATAGATATACCACACCAGCCGCATCTGTTTGCTGGGCTGCCCGTGCGAGGTAAAAAAGCCGCCGCCATCAACATACTGATAGAGCAAGGGATCGCAACCACGTAGCACCACCAATAATGCACGCAACGATGAGAAGTAGCGTGCCATATTCACCACACAAACGACACACAGGGCCCAAAACAGCGCAATAGTGCTGATCATACCTCCTCCCCGGCGACCCGCCTACGGAGAAAACCTCCGCGGCTACCGCTCCCCAAATAACCCACGACGATACCGTAAAGAGTGCGATTCCGATCACATTTATTTTTCCGACCGGCTCATTAAATAGTGTAGGAGATCCATTAATTTTTTTACCACAAGGTTATTCGTTATCAATACGTAAGACGGATAAATTTGTTTAACTTTTAGGTGAACCCAGTGCATTGACGGAGTGNGGGGGGCGCTATAAGGTAGGAAATATCTTCTACAATGAAGTCCTTAAAGGCTACCCTCCCGCGAATGTAGCACGCAGGACGCGGGCGAAACGGCAGCGCCAGCTGTCAGGTCCAATGGTCATCGACAAACTTATGGAAGGAGTAACACTATGGCTTACAAACATATTCTGATTGCAGTAGACCTGTCCCCGGAGAGTAAAGTACTGGTTGAAAAAGCCGTTTCTATGGCCCGCCCGTATAACGCGAAAGTCTCCCTGATCCATGTGGATGTGAATTACTCCGACCTCTACACCGGGCTGATTGACGTTAACCTCGGCGACATGCAAAAACGCATCTCCGAAGAGACCCATCACGCGCTGACCGAGCTCTCGACCAACGCAGGCTATCCCATCACCGAGACCCTGAGCGGCAGCGGCGACCTTGGCCAGGTGCTGGTCGATGCGATTAAAAAATACGATATGGACCTGGTGGTCTGCGGCCATCATCAGGACTTCTGGAGCAAGCTGATGTCCTCTGCCCGCCAGCTGATTAACACCGTTCATGTCGACATGCTGATCGTCCCGCTGCGCGACGAAGAAGACGAATAACCGTCTCGTTTTATCCGCGCAATACGCCCGCCGATGCGGGCGTTTTTTATTTTCGCTTTCCCTCGCCATGCGGCAGAACTTCAATCCATAAAATCGCCATTCAATTAGTGTGATCAACCAGTTATTCGGCGAAATATCTATATAATAATCTATTCCATAAGCCAATAACCGCAGCATGGCGAGTTATCAGACATTTTCGGCGCGTTCTGGCATACGCGTTCATACTTTTTGGGAAAGTAATACAAGGCGAAGGAATATGAATACAACTGCACCTACGGGCTTGCTGCAGCAACCTCGTCCGTTCTTTATGATCTTCTTTGTGGAGCTCTGGGAACGTTTTGGCTATTACGGCGTTCAGGGGATCCTGGCGGTCTTCTTTGTTAAACAGCTGGGCTTCTCTCAGGAACAGGCCTTTATCACCTTCGGCGCCTTCGCGGCGCTGGTTTACGGGCTGATCTCCATCGGCGGCTACGTGGGCGACCATTTGCTGGGGACCAAACGCACGCTGGTGCTCGGCGCCATTGTGCTGGCTATCGGCTACTTTATGACCGGGATGTCGCTGCTGAAACCGCAGCTGATCTTTATCGCTCTCGGCACCATCGCCGTCGGCAACGGTTTGTTTAAAGCCAACCCGGCGAGCCTGCTCTCCAAATGCTATCCGCCGAAGGATGCCCGTCTCGACGGGGCATTTACCCTGTTCTATATGTCGATAAACATCGGTTCGCTGCTGTCGCTGTCGCTGGCGCCGGTGATCGCCGAAAAATTTGGCTACGCGGTAACCTATAACCTGTGCGGCGCGGGGCTGATTATCGCGCTGCTGGTCTACTTCGCCTGCCGCGGGATGGTGAAAGATATTGGCTCCGAGCCGGATCATCGCCCCCTCAGCCTACGCAATCTGGCGCTGGTGCTGGCCGGTACGGTGGTAATGATTTTTCTCTGCGCCTGGCTGATGCATAACGTGATGATCGCCAACCTGGTGCTGATTGTTCTGTCGGTCGTGGTTATTGCGTTCTTTTTCCGTGAGGCGTTTCGCCTCGATAAAACTGGACGCAACAAAATGTTCGTCGCCTTTATTCTGATGATCGAGGCGGTGCTGTTTTACATTCTGTATGCCCAGATGCCGACCTCGCTGAACTTCTTCGCCATCAACAACGTCCATCATGAGATCCTTGGCTTTACCATCAACCCGGTCAGCTTCCAGGCGCTGAATCCCTTCTGGGTAGTGGTCGCCAGCCCGGTGCTGGCGGCGATCTACACCCATCTCGGTCATAAGGGTAAAGACCTGACCATGCCGGTGAAATTTACCCTCGGGATGTTCCTCTGCGCGCTGGGCTTCCTGACCGCCGCGGCGGCCGGGATGTGGTTCGCCGACGCCCAGGGGTTAACCTCGCCGTGGTTTATTGTGCTGGTCTATCTGTTCCAGAGTCTGGGCGAACTGTTAATCAGCGCTCTGGGGCTGGCGATGGTTGCCGCGCTGGTGCCGCAGCATCTGATGGGCTTTATTCTGGGGATGTGGTTTCTGACCCAGGCCGCCGCTTTCCTGCTGGGCGGCTATGTGGCGACCTTTACCGCGGTGCCGGAAAACATCACCGACCCGCTGCAGACCCTGCCGGTCTACACCAATGTGTTCAGTAAAATTGGCCTGGTGACGCTGGGCGTCACGGTGGTAATGGCGCTGATGGTGCCGTGGCTGAACCGGATGATTAATACCCCGGCCAGCGCCGAATAACCGTTTGAGATGGCCGATCCACTGGCGCCGTTTGTTCAAATATTGCGGTTCCCGGCTCGCGCTACAATTTGGTAGCCCGGATAAGGCGCTTTGCCCGCTATCCGGGTGATATCACAACGGCGAAAAATTACGCCGGCGTACCGGCGTAAATATCAAACCGATGTCCTTTGGTCACCACCGCGTTCGGCGTGGCGACATCCGCCAGCGGCGGCGCATAATCCGGGCGCTTGACTACCACTCGTTTGGTCGCCAACTGACGCGCTGGCGCCAACAGACCATCGGCGTCTAAATCCGGCCCCACCAGCGACTGAAAGACGCGCATCTCTTTCTTCACCAGCGCGCTTTTCTGCTTATGCGGGAACATCGGATCGAGGTAGACCACCTGCGGGCGCGGGGTGATATCGGTTAACGCCGTCAGGCTGGAGGCGTGGATCAGCTGCAGCCGCTCCTGCAGCCAGCCGCCGATTTCCGCGTCAGCATAGCCGCGCGCCAGGCCATCATCGAGCAGCGCGGCGACCACCGGATTACGCTCCAGCATCCGCACGCGACAGCCGACCGACGCCAGCACAAAGGCATCGCGTCCCAGCCCGGCCGTCGCATCGACGACATCCGGCAGGTAATCGCCTTTAATACCCACCGCTTTAGCCACCGCTTCGCCGCGGCCNCCGCCAAACTTGCGCCGGTGGGCCATCGCCCCGCCGACGAAATCGACGAAGATGCCGCCAAGCTTGGGCTCATCGCGCTTGCGTAGCTCCAGATGCTCCGTCGTCAGCGCCAGCGCCATCGGGTTATCGTCATCCTGCTCCAGCCCCCAGCGGGCGGCTAAAACAGATAAGGCGCCGTCACCGGCGCCTGTTTCATCAATTAAGCAGATCTTCACGTAGCAATCAGCCTTTGATCCCGTAATGCTCCAGCATCGCGTCCAGCTGCGGCTCACGCCCGCGGAAGCGTTTGAACAGCTCCATCGGCTCTTCGGAACCGCCGCGGCTCAGGATATTGTCGAGGAACGACTGACCGGTTTCACGGTTGAAAATCCCCTCTTCTTCGAAGCGTGAGAAGGCGTCTGCCGCCAGCACGTCGGCCCACAGGTAGCTGTAGTAGCCTGCCGCATAGCCGCCAGCGAAGATGTGGCTGAAGGCGTGCGGGAAGCGGCCCCAGGTCGGCCCCGGCACCACGGCGACCTGCTTTTTAATCTCGGCCAGGGTTTCAAGGATTTTCGCTCCCTGCTCCGGTTTGTACTCCGCATGCAGGCGGAAATCGAACAGGCCGAACTCCAGCTGGCGCAGAATAAACATCGCCGCCTGGTAGTTTTTCGCCGCCAGCATTTTCTCCAGCAGCTCCTGCGGCAGCGGTTCACCGGTTTCATAATGGCCGGAGATAAACGCCAGCGCTTCCGGCTCCCAGCACCAGTTCTCCATAAACTGGCTCGGCAGCTCGACCGCATCCCACGGCACCCCGCTGATGCCGGAAANCCCGGCGGTGTCGATGCGGGTCAGCATATGGTGCAGACCGTGGCCGAACTCGTGGAACAGGGTGATCACTTCGTCATGGGTGAACAGCGCCGGCTTGCCGTTGACCGGGCGGTTGAAGTTACAGGTCAGGTAGGCGACCGGCTTCTGCAGGGAACCATCCAGTTTACGCATCTGGCCGACGCAGTCGTCCATCCAGGCCCCCCCGCGCTTATGCTCGCGGGCATACAGGTCGAGATAGAAGCTGCCGCGCAGCTCGTTGTGTTCGTCATACAGCTCGAAGAAGCGCACTTCCGGATGCCACACATCGACATCGGTACGCTCTTTAGCGGTAATACCGTAAATGCGCTTAACCACTTCAAACAGGCCGCTAACGGCTTTGTTTTCCGGGAAATAGGGGCGCAGCTGCTCATCGCTGATGCTGTAGAGGTGCTGCTTCTGTTTTTCGCTGTAGTAGGCAATGTCCCACGGCTGCAGCTCATCGACGCCAAACTCGGCTTTGGCGAAGGCGCGCAGCTGGGCCAGCTCTTTTTCGCCCTGCGGACGGGCGCGTTTTGCCAGGTCGGTGAGGAAATCGAGCACCTGCTGCGGATCCTTCGCCATTTTGGTGGCGAGGGATTTATACGCATAGCTGTCAAAGCCCAACAGCTGCGCCAGCTCGTGACGCAGGGCGAGGATCTCCGCCATCACCGGGCTGTTATCCCATTTCCCGGCGTTCGGGCCCTGATCGGAGGCGCGGGTGGAATAGGCGCGATACATCTCTTCGCGCAGCGCCTGGTTATCGCAGTAGGTCATCACCGGCAGATAGCTCGGAATATCCAGGGTCAGCAGATACCCTTCCTGCTCTTTGGCCTGCGCCTGAGCCTGAGCGGCGGCCAGCGCGCTTTCCGGCATGCCGGCCAGATCAGCGACATCGGTCACCAGCTTGTTCCAGCCCATGGTGGCGTCGAGGACGTTGTTGCTGTACTGGTTGCCCAGCTCAGAGAGGCGCGCGGCGATTTCACCGTAGCGTTTCTGCGCCTCCGGCGGCAGGCCAATCCCGGATAATTCAAAATCGCGCAGCGCGTTATCAACCGCTTTTTTCTGCGCGGTATTCAGCGTGGCGTAGTTATCGCCATCGCGCAGGTCGCGATAGGCTTTATACAGGCCTTCATGCTGGCCGACCCAGGTGCTGTACTCGGAGAGCAGCGGCAGCGTCTGTTCGTAGGCCTCACGCAGTTCAGGGCTGTTTTTAACCGAATTCAGATGGCTGACAGGCGAGAAGATGCGTCCCAGCACATCGTCCACTTCCGCCAGCGGCTGGCAAAGATTTTCCCAGCTATACGGCGCGCCATGCGCCACCGCGCTTTCCACCGCGGCCCGGCAATCCTCCAGCGCTTTGGTGACCGCAGGGACCACGTGCTCTGGTTTGATCGCAGAAAAAGGCGGCAGGGAGAAAGGCGTCAATAATGGATTGGTCATATGCGCTGTCCTGTTGAAAAGGGTGAATGAAGCGCGCGTCCGGCGCTTATGCATGAGATCTAGAATGGGGGATAGTTGGGGGAATTTCAATGACGGGCGGTGCGTCAGCCTGGGTATTGCTGCGATAAGTCCGCCCGTTGCCGGAAAAGCGCGACACGCAGTGCAGCGTGCCGGAAACCACATTAATGCCTTTTTTGCGCCATCTCCCAGGCCGCCGACAGATTCAGCCGCTGCCAGAATTGCTGTTCGGGGGTGGCGCCGGATAGCGGGTAACCCGCCGGCAGCGCGGTGTTGACCATCAGCGCCCGACGCTGGGCCGCTGACAGATGCGGCAGGGCATCTTCCAGCAGCACTTCCGCCCCCTCCGGCACCTGTAAACGCGGCTGCGGACCCTTCTGCTGCGTCAGATCGTAGGTCATGGTGAAGCGAGAGAAATCACGCATCGCCGGATCGCGCCAGGGATCGTCTTTCACGCTGCTCTTCGCGCACTCGGCAAGCGATGTGCCGCAGGCCTTCGCCAGCGCGGCGCGCAGCTGATCGCGGGCTTCGTTAAATAATACCCGGTAGTGCGGATCGTTAAGATAGTGGGCCACGTTGCGCTCGGCCACCATTCGCGAGCCGATCACGTCCAGCGGGTAGTGGACGCCCAGCACGATGCGCGAGTAGCCATAGCGGGCGCCGCGCGCCACCAGCGCGTCGTAGCGCTCCGGGATCATCGCCGCCAGCAGCAGCGCATCGGTATAGCCGGTGTTGGTGTGGCCGCTGGGGAACGAGCCGCCGTCGGCGGTGTAGGGCTGGTTATCTTTCACCACCACATCGTCAGGCACCAGGTGAATGGTGTTGCCCTGCACCAGAAACGGCCGCGGATTGTTGAAGTGCTTTTTCGCCTCGCCGGTGCTGACCTCCGAGGCTTTGATCAACGCTGCCGCTTTCCCCAGCGCGCCCTGGTCATAGGCGGTCAGAAACGCTTTGCCAAGGCGTGGCCCCAGCGCGTCGCTGAGGAAGTAGAGGTAGCTAATGCCTTCCGCATCGGCCAGCGCCTGACGGCGCGTGGTCTGCACGGCGTCGCGATTGATGGCGGTCACCGTCGCCAGATTCTGCTTCACGACGGTCTCCGGCAGGGTGCTGAACGCCGACAGCAGCGCAATGCCCGCCTGCTGGTTGGCCCGGGTCTGGAAGTCATAGCCGCTGGCCTTCAGCCAGGCGGTATCGGCCTGAGTTTGGTTTTGTTTGGTGTGCGCCAGCCGATCGCGGGTCAGCGTGGCGGCATTCCCCTGCAGAGCGTGGCGTAGCTGCGTCAGCGCCTGTTGCTCAAGATCGTCATACGCCTGGCTGGAGGCAGCCGGCGTCACGCTATTGGCGAGGGCCGCCGCCCTGTTCAGCGGGATGTCTTTAGCCAGAACCGGTTGCGCCAGCAGCAGCGCGACGGCCAGCAGCGAGAGTTGCCTTTTCATTATTTTTCCTTTTATTCAAATAATTACCTTGCCTGTATCCGACGCTAGCGCGGCCGTNTGACGTTTTTATGACAGCGTTATGTTTTGCAACGCTTTTGGCAGAAATGAAACAGCGCGGCGGCGCAGCGGTAATCTCGGCCGATCTGCGGTAAACTATCGGTTAACTTGTTTACTTCCCGGAATCTCTGCATCCATGCTCAGTTATCGCCACAGCTTTCACGCAGGCAACCACGCCGACGTCCTCAAACACACCGTTCAGAGCCTGATCATTGAATCACTGAAAGAGAAAGAAAAACCGTTTCTCTACCTGGACACTCACGCCGGCGCGGGCCGCTATCAGCTGAGCGGCGAGCACGCCGAACGTACCGGCGAGTATCTTGAAGGCATCGCCCGCATCTGGCAGCAGGACGACCTGCCGGCGGAGCTGGAGCCGTATATTTCGGTAGTCGAACACTTCAACCGTAACGGCCAGCTGCGCTACTACCCGGGCTCGCCGCTGATTGCCCGCCAGCTGCTGCGCGAGCAGGACAGCCTGCAGATGACAGAGCTGCACCCGAGCGACTTCCCGCTGCTGCGCGCTGAATTCCAGAAAGACAGCCGCGCGCGCATCGATAAAGCCGATGGCTACCAGCAGCTGAAAGCCAAGCTGCCGCCGGTATCGCGCCGCGGTTTGATTCTGATCGACCCGCCGTACGAAATTAAAACCGACTATCAGGCGGTGGTCACCGGGATTAACGAAGGCTACAAACGCTTCGCCACCGGCACCTACGCCCTGTGGTACCCGGTGGTGCTGCGCGCGCAAATCAAACGCATGATCAAAGAGTTAGAAGCCACCGGCATCCGCAAAATCCTGCAGATTGAGCTGGCGGTGCGTCCGGACAGCGACCAGCGCGGCATGACCGCCTCCGGGATGATCGTCATCAACCCGCCGTGGAAGCTGGAGCAGCAGATGAATAACGTGCTGCCGTGGCTGCACAGCAAACTGGTTCCGACCGGCACCGGCCACGCCACCGTCAGCTGGATCGTACCGGAGTAATCGCAACCATCGGTGGAACCTTTTAAGCCTCGCGCTACAATCGCGGCAATCAACGATTAAGGACATATGGGCATGAGCAAACATTATGATTACCTCGCCATCGGCGGCGGTAGCGGCGGTATCGCCTCAATTAACCGCGCGGCCATGTACGGCCAGAAGTGCGCGCTGATTGAAGCCAAAGAGCTGGGCGGCACCTGCGTCAACGTCGGCTGCGTGCCGAAAAAGGTGATGTGGCATGCGGCGCAGATCCGCGAAGCGATTCATCTTTACGGCCCGGACTACGGTTTCGATACCACCATCAACCATTTTGACTGGGAGAAGCTGGTCGCCAGCCGTAGCGCCTATATCGACCGTATTCATACCTCTTACGACAACGTACTGGGTAAGAATAAAGTCGACGTGATCAAAGGCTTCGCGCGCTTTGTCGATGCCCACACCGTGGAAGTCAACGGCGAGATCATCACCGCTGACCATATCCTGATCGCCACCGGCGGCCGGCCGAGCCACCCGGATATTCCGGGCGTCGAATACGGTATTGATTCCGACGGTTTCTTCGAACTGCCGGCGCTGCCGAAGCGCGTGGCGGTGGTCGGCGCAGGCTATATCGCCGTTGAGCTGGCGGGGGTGATTAACGGCCTCGGCGCCGAAACCCACCTGTTCGTGCGTAAACACGCGCCGCTGCGCAGCTTCGATCCGCTGATCGTTGATACCCTGGTGGAAGTGATGAACGCCGAAGGCCCGCAGCTGCATACCAATGCGATCCCGAAAGCGGTGGTGAAGAATGCCGACGGCAGCCTGACGCTGGAGCTGGAAGATGGCCGCAGCCAGACCGTTGACTGCCTGATCTGGGCGATTGGCCGCGAACCGGCGACCGACAACTTCAATCTGGCGGCAACGGGCGTTAAAACCAACGATAAAGGCTACATCATCGTTGATAAATTCCAGAACACCAACGTGCCGGGCATCTACGCGGTGGGCGATAATACCGGCGCCGTTGAGCTGACGCCGGTCGCCGTGGCCGCAGGCCGACGTCTCTCCGAACGCCTGTTTAACAACAAACCGGAAGAGCATCTGGACTACAGCAACATCCCGACCGTGGTCTTCAGCCATCCGCCAATCGGCACCGTCGGCTTGACCGAGCCGCAGGCGCGCGAGCAGTACGGCGACGACGCCGTGAAGGTCTACAAATCTTCCTTCACCGCGATGTATACCGCCGTGACCTCTCACCGTCAGCCGTGCCGCATGAAGCTGGTGTGCGTCGGCCCGGAAGAGAAGATTGTCGGCATCCACGGCATCGGCTTCGGGATGGATGAGATGCTGCAGGGCTTTGCGGTGGCCCTGAAGATGGGCGCCACCAAAAAAGACTTCGACAACACCGTCGCCATTCACCCGACGGCGGCAGAAGAGTTCGTCACCATGCGCTAAGACGCGATCGCCGGATGATAAAAAGAAGCCCCCAGGGGCTTCTTTTTTTATGCTCAGGCCACGCCGTTATTGCCATGGCGCATAAACGCCGGGCGCTGATTGAGCGCCATATACCAGCGCTCCACGGCTGGCATCTCCGGATGGGCGAAAGGGGTCATTTTCCAGCGATGCACCGACAGCCCCAGCACGATATCGGCCAGGGTGAAGCGCTCGCCGGCTACCCACGCCCCGGTACGCTGCAGCTGCGCTTCAACAATGCGCACGCAGTGGGTCCAGGCGGCAATACTCTCTTTAATCGCCACCGGATCCTGAAAGCGCGGATCTTTACGCACCAGCCCCATAAAAGCATGGCGCCAGGCAGTGTTAAACTCGGTCGCCTGCCAGTCCATCCAGTGCTCCACCTCGGCGGCGGGCTGCGGCTCGGCGGGCAGCAGATCCCAGCGCTCCGCTTTGCGCGCCAGATAGCGGCAGATACTGTTCGACTCCCAGAGCACGAAGTCATCGTCCAGTAACACCGGCACCAGGCTGTTAGGATTCAGACGCTGAAACTCAGGCGTATCCAGGGGCTTAAATCCGCTGCCGTAATCTTCCTGCTGGTACGCCAGCCCGGCTTCCTCGCAGGTCCACAACACTTTCCGTACATTGATTGAAGAGCGTTTACCCAGAATTGTTAGCATCGTCAGCGATTCCTCAGCCATAAAAGACAGTTCATTCACTCTACTCTATTGCCAGCCAGCAACAAGGCAGAGCGCTGGATAATGTGTATAGTTGATTCCAGCCTGTTTGCCGAAAAGGAACCCGACATGTTGACCCCTTTTACCGTTTTGATGCCTGCAAATATTCGTTTTGGCCGTGGTCAGGCCGAGAGCGCCGCCCCCTGGCTGGCGCAACAGGGCGGCCCAATCCTGCTGGTGCATGGCGCCAGCCCGCAGCGGGCGGCGTTTCTCCGCCAGCAGCTGGAGGCGCTGCAGCTTGCGGTCACGACGCTGGCGATAAGTCGCGAACCCTGGCTTAGCGATATCGAGCAGGGCGTCCAGCTGGCGCGCGAGAAAGGGATCAGAGCGGTGGTCAGCCTCGGCGGCGGCGCGGTGATTGACGCCGGTAAGGCGATTGCGGCGCTGGTCCCCGCCGTTGGCCCGGTGATCGACTATCTGGAGGTGGTGGGAACGGGCCGTCAGCTGGAAGCCAGTCCCCTGCCGTTCGTGGCGATCCCCACCACCGCTGGCACGGGCGCGGAGGTCACCAAAAATGCGGTGATCAACGTTCCGGAACAGCAGCGGAAAGTGAGCCTGCGCGACGACCGAATGCTGCCTGACCTGGCGATTGTCGACCCGGCGCTAACCGACAACGCGCCGCGGAGCATCACCCTGAGCTCCGGCCTCGACGCCCTGACCCAGGTGATCGAGCCCTGGCTCTGCAGCCGGGCCACTCCCTTCACCGATGCTCTCTGCCAGCAGGCGATCCCGCGGGGAATTCGCGCGCTAAAAATCCTGATGGAACAAGAGTGTCCGGCCAGCCGCGACGAGATGGCCTGGGTCAGCCTGTGCGGCGGACTGGCGCTGGCGAACGCCGGGCTGGGGGTGATCCACGGCCTCGCCGGCCCGCTGGGCGGCCTGAGCCGCGCCTCGCACGGCGCCCTATGCGGCAGTTTGTTGCCGTTTGGCCTGGCGCTCAATGAGTCGCAGATCAACGACCCTGGCCTGCGCCAGCGCGTTAACGATGTCCGCCGCTGGCTGGCCGACGGGCTGGACGTCCCTGTGGATCAGGTCTGGGACAGTCTGCGGGAATGGAGCCATCGCGCTGGCCTTGGCACCCTGCGCGACCTCGGCGTAGCGCGCGATGCGCTGGAACCGGCGGCGCTGGCCGCCAGCACCTCCTCATCGATGAAGGCCAACCCGGTCAGCCTGAGCGGCGAACAGCTGCTGGAGATGCTGGAGGCGGCGTGGGAGTGAGCGCCCCGGGATAAAATTTTGTTGCATAATGAATGCTCCGAATTTCATCTGCGCCAGGATGTACAATTTTTAATTACTTATCAACAGCGTACTTTGAAATGGCAGCTTTTCTTCTCGGCGGAAAAGCGTGATCTCACGCACAGTTTGCTTCACACTCACCGAAGCGACTGTCTACGCTTAATAGACAAGGCCGGGTATGCCCGGCCCCGAACTCACGCTATCCGGAGGTCCGTATCGCTATGTTCAGCCAGAAATTACGCCACGTTGAAGACGACGAGTTAAGGATCGACATCGATCCCTGCTACGAAGCCGATCCGTACGAATTAAAGCTGGATGAGATGATAGACGCTGAACCGGAGCCTGAGGTGATCGAGGGGCTTCCGGCGTCCGATGCCCTCACCCCGGCGGATCGCTATCTTGAGCTGTTTACCAACGTGCAGAAATCACGCATTTTCGCGGACAGCAAAACCTTCCCCGACTGCGCACCGAAACACGATCCGCTGGACATCCTGCGGAACTACCGCAAGGTCAAACGCCAGCCCGACTTCGATCTGCGGCAGTTCGTTGAGGACAACTTCTGGCTGCCGGAGAGCCAGAGCGACATCTATATCTCCGACCCCAGCCTGACCCTGAAAGAACACATCGACAAGCTGTGGCCGGTGCTGACCCGCGAGCCTCAGGATCATATCCCGTGGTCATCGCTACTGGCGCTGCCGCAGGCCTACATCGTGCCCGGCGGTCGCTTTAGCGAAACCTATTACTGGGACTCTTATTTCACCATGCTGGGGCTGGCGGAGAGCGGCCGGGAAGATTTGCTGAAATGCATGGCCGATAACTTTGCCTGGCTGATTGAAACCTACGGCCACATTCCGAACGGCAACCGCACCTACTACCTCAGCCGCTCGCAGCCGCCGGTGTTCGCCCTGATGGTCGAACTCTTTGAAGAGGATGGTGTGCGTGGCGCGAAGCGCTATCTGGACCATCTGAAGATGGAGCACGCCTTCTGGATGGACGGGGCCGAGTCGTTGATCCCGCACCAGGCGTATCGCCACGTGGTGCGTATGCCGGATGGCTCCCTGCTCAATCGCTACTGGGACGACCGTGACACGCCGCGGGATGAGTCGTGGCGCGAAGACGTGGAGACCGCCCGACACTCCGGGCGGCCCGCCAATGAAGTGTACCGCGACCTGCGGGCGGGCGCCGCGTCCGGCTGGGACTACTCCAGCCGCTGGCTGCGGGATATCACGCGGCTGGCCAGCATCCGCACGACGCAGTTTATCCCCATCGACCTGAACGCCTTCCTGTTCAAGCTGGAGACGACCATTGCCAACCTCTCCGGCCTGAAGGGCGATCGCGAGACGGAGACGGCCTTCCGCCAGAAGGCCCAGGATCGGCGGGCGGCGGTCAACCGCTATCTGTGGGATGATGAGAACGGCTGTTTCCGCGATTATGACTGGCGCCGTGAACAGCTGGCGCTGTTTTCCGCAGCCAGTATCGTCACCCTTTACGTCGGCCTGGCGACCCACGAACAGGCAGAACGCCTTGCCGATGCGGTGCGGGCCCGCCTGCTCACCCCCGGGGGGATCATGGCCACCGAATACGAAAGCGGTGAGCAGTGGGATAAACCCAACGGCTGGGCGCCGCTGCAGTGGATGGCGATCCAGGGATTTAAACGTTACGGCCAGGATCCGCTGGGAGATGAGATTGCCTGGAGCTGGCTGCAGACGGTCAACCACTTTTACAAGCAGCATCACAAGCTGATTGAAAAATACCATATTGCCACCGGCGTCCCCCATGAGGGCGGCGGCGGGGAGTATCCCCTGCAGGATGGCTTTGGCTGGACCAACGGCGTGGTGCGCCGACTGATTGGCCTGTACGGTGAGCCAACCTAGTCGGGCTGTTCCCGGCGGCTTTCTCCTGCTATGTTCAGAGGATTCGCCCTGCCCGGAACGACGCTTATGCCTGAACTTCTGACGCCGCGCCTGCGCTGCTCACCGCTGCAGCTGGACGACTGGTCGTTTTTTCTTTCCCTGCAGCAGGATCCGCAGGTCATGCTCTACGTCGCCGATCCCCGACCGCAGGCGGCCATCCGCGAGGCGTTCGATTCGCGGCTGCCGCCGTGGACGCCCGGGGATGAACACTGGCTGTGCCTGGTGGTGCGCGACAGGCTGACCCATACCCCGCTCGGCCTGACCGGTTACCAGCATCATCAGCGCGACATTGCCGAGGTTGGCTTTCTCTTCGCCCCGGCGGCGCAGGGTCGGGGCTACGGCTACGAATCGCTGCGCGCGCTGTGCGACTACGCCTTTACCACCGGCGGCGTCCGCCGCCTGACCGCCAGCGTCACCGCCGGCAACGAGACGTCTAAGCAGTTACTGCTCAAAGCCGGCTTCCGGCTGGAGGGGGAGCTGCGGGAAAACTACTGGCTCAACGGACGCTGGCACAACGACTGGCTGTTCGGTCGGCTGCGTGGGGAGGGCGATGCGCCGTAGCGCACCGCCGGTCACAGGCTGGGGGCAGTCAGGATCAGAGGAACATCCCGCCCGAGACTTCCACACGCTGCGCGTTCATCCACGCCAGCTCATCGCTGAGCAGGGCGGCGATGGCGTCGCCGATATCATCCGGCAGCCCAACGCGCCCCAGCGCAGTCTGGGCGGCGATATGCCGATTCACCTCGGCGTTATCGCGCACCTCCCCGCCGCCAAAGTCGGTCTCAATGGCCCCCGGCGCGATGATGTTCACCGATATCCCCCGTCCGCCCAGCTCTTTCGCCTGATAGCGGGTCAGAACCTCCATCGCCCCCTTCATCGCGGCGTAGGCCGCATAGCCCGGCAGGGCAAAGCGCGCCAGGCCGCTGGAGACATTGAGGATACGCCCCCCATCCTGCAGGAGAGGCAGCAGACGCTGGGTCAGGAAAAACGGCCCTTTGAACTGGATATTCATCAGCTCGTCAAACTGCGCTTCGCTGGTCTCGGCGAAGGGCGCGTTGAGTCCGATCCCGGCATTGTTCAGTAAATAATCAAAGGTTGTGCGTCCCCACTTCTGCGCCAGCACCTGCGCCACCTCGCTGGCGAATGCGTCAAATGTTGTGGAATCGCCGACGTTCAGCGCTAATGCTGCCGCTTTGACCCCTTTTTGCTCTATTTCCGCCACCACGTCGAGGGCCGCCTGGCGGTTGCTGTGATAGGTCAAAAGAATATCGGTTCCCTTTGCCGCCAGCTTCAACGCGGCGTTTTTACCCAGACCGCGGCTGCCGCCGGTCACTAAAGCGATACGTTGTGTCATCAGAAGNCCCCTTTCAGGTTGCGTTGTGATTGTGTTGTAGCTTATTAACTGCTCATGCAACAATAAATACGCTATATTTCGTTTTACTGTTTCAGTAACAACAACAATAGGCGATCGGCATGGATAAAATTCATGCAATGCAGTTATTCATTCGCGTAGCGGATCTGGAGAGCTTCTCCCGCGCCGCCGAGACCCTGGCGCTACCTAAGGGTAGCGTCTCGCGACAGATTCAGGCCCTGGAAAGCCATCTTGGCGTGCGGCTCCTGCACCGCACCACCCGCCGGGTCCAGCTCACCCAGGATGGGATGGTCTACTACGAGCGGGCGAAAGATCTGCTGAGCAACCTCGACGAACTGGACGGCATGTTCCAGCACGATCCGGCGAGCATCAGCGGCCGGCTGCGGGTGGATATGCCGGTCGGTTTTGCTAAAAAAATGGTGATCCCGCATCTGCCGACTTTTTTACAGCAGTATCCGGGCATCGAACTGGAGCTGAGCAGCAGCGATCGGCTGGTGGACGTGATCCGCGAGGGGTTTGACTGCGTGGTGCGCGTCGGCGCGCTCAAAGACTCAGGGCTGATTGCCCGCCCGCTGGGCAAGCTGACGCAAATTAACTGCGCCAGCCCGGACTATCTGGCGCGTTTTGGCTATCCGCAATCCCTGGAGGATCTGGCGGATCATGCCCTGATCCACTACGCCAGCACCCTCGGGGTCCGTCCCCCCGGCTTTGAGGTAATGATCGACGGCGCGGTGCGCTGGGTAAAAACCGGCGGCATATTGACGGTCAACAGTACGGAAACCTATCAGGCAGCCTGTATCGCCGGGCTGGGGATTATTCAGGTGCCACGCACCGGCGTGCGCGAGGCGTTACGCGCCGGCGACCTGATTGAGATCCTGCCCCAGTACCGCGCCGAGCCGCTGCCGGTCTCGCTGATCTACCCGCACCGGCGCAATCTCTCCCGCCGGGTAAATCTGTTTATGGAGTGGCTGGGCGGACTGATGAAAGCGTATGTCGATTGAGCGGCGCGGCTGGAAAACGGGCGGCGGGGAGAGGCATTCCTGCAGGATACGGCATTTAAGGTATACTTTTTGCTGAATCTCGCTGTAAAAAAGGAAGAAATTACGTATGACGCCGGAAAACGACGATCGACGCCCGCCACAGGAACCGGATACGCAGCCGGAGAAAAGCAAAAGCACGCTCGAGGCCCTTAATGACACCGCCGTCGGGCAAAAAGCCAGCCAGGCGCTGAAGACCGTCACCGGAACGGCGGCCAAAGTGCAGCGCAACCCGGTGATCGCCCATCTGTTGCGCGCCGCAGAGCGCTTCAATGACCGGCTCGGCAATCAGTTTGGGGCAGCTATCACCTATTTCTCGTTCCTGTCGATGATCCCGATCCTGATGGTCTCCTTTGCCGCCGCCGGCTTCGTGCTGGCCTGGCACCCAACCCTGCTGCAGGACATTTTCGACAAAATTCTGCAAAACGTCAGCGACCCAACGCTGGCGGCAACGTTGAAAAACACCATCAACACCGCGGTGCAACAGCGCACCGCCGTCGGTCTGGTCGGCCTGCTGGTCGCCCTCTATTCCGGTATTAACTGGATGGGCAACCTGCGCGAAGCGATCCGCGCTCAATCGCGCGACGTCTGGGAGCGCCGGCCGCAGGACGAGGAGAAAATCTGGGTAAAGTACTTCCGCGATCTTATCTCGCTGATCGGTCTGCTGGTGGCGCTGATTATTACGCTGTCGATCACCTCCGTCGCCGGCTCCGCCCAGCAGATGATTATCTCCGCGCTGTATCTCGACAACATTGAATGGCTGAAACCCGCCTGGCGGCTAATCGGCCTCGCCATCTCGATTTTTGCCAACTATCTGCTCTTTTTCTGGATTTTCTGGCGCCTGCCGCGCCATCGTCCGCGGCGCAAGGCCCTGTTTCGCGGCACGCTTATCGCGGCGATTGGCTTTGAAATCATAAAAATCGTCATGACCTGGACGCTGCCGGCGCTGGTGAAATCCCCCTCCGGGGCGGCGTTCGGATCGGTGCTGGGGCTGATGGCCTTTTTCTATTTCTTCGCCCGCCTGACGCTATTCTGCGCCGCGTGGATCGCCACCGCGGAGTATAAAGACGACCGGCGGATGCCGGGCAAAACCCACCGCTGAGGTATTGCGAGGATGAATAAAAGAGGCAAAATTCATCCTCGCGCTTGATTTCAGCAGATAAATCCAGCATGTAACTTTTATTTAACTCAAAACTGGTTTTATTCTCTATCTTTTTAATTGTGTGAAGCATTTCATAGAACTATTTTTACTGGTGTAAAAATTATCCGCTTTTTGCCTCTTTTTTGCCCATTTCCCGCGTTTGTTACAGATTGAAATGTCCCTGTGGCTGTGGCTATATGGCTTTTCGTTCGCGCAAAAATAAGAAAGATCTATGCAAGCCACAGCCACCACTCTCGAAAACACGCAGGAAACCGCCCCGGTCAACTCACGCAACAAGGTTGTTGTCGCCTCGCTCATTGGCACCGCCATTGAGTTTTTCGACTTCTACATCTATGCCACCGCCGCGGTCATCGTCTTCCCGCATATCTTTTTCCCGCAGGGCGATGCCGCTGCGGCCACCCTGCAGTCGCTGGCCACCTTCGCCATCGCCTTCGTCGCCCGGCCGATCGGCTCCGCGCTGTTTGGCCACTTCGGCGATCGCGTCGGCCGGAAGGTCACCCTCGTGGCCTCGCTGTTAACCATGGGGATCTCCACCGTGGTGATCGGCCTGCTGCCCGGCTATGAAAGCATTGGCATTGTCGCGCCGATGCTGCTGGCGCTGGCGCGTTTCGGTCAGGGCCTTGGCCTCGGCGGGGAATGGGGCGGCGCAGCGCTGCTGGCTACGGAAAACGCCCCGGCGCGCAAGCGCGCCCTGTACGGCTCCTTCCCACAGCTGGGCGCGCCGATCGGCTTCTTCTTCGCCAACGGCACCTTCCTGCTGCTCTCCTGGCTGCTGACCGACCAGCAGTTTATGGAGTGGGGCTGGCGCGTGCCGTTTATCTTCTCCGCGGTGCTGGTGATCATCGGTCTGTATGTTCGCGTCTCGCTGCATGAGACCCCGGTCTTCGCCAAAGTAGCGGCGGCGAAAAAACAGGTCAAAATCCCGCTGGGTACCCTGTTGACCAAACACGTCCGGGTGACGGTGCTGGGCACCTTCATCATGCTGGCCACCTATACCCTGTTCTACATCATGACCGTCTACTCGATGACCTTCAGCACCGGCGCGGCGCCGAATGGCCTGGGTCTGCCGCGTAACGAAGTGCTGTGGATGCTGATGATGGCGGTNATTGGCTTTGGCGTAATGGTGCCTGTCGCCGGCCTGCTGGCGGACGCTTTTGGTCGTCGCAAGAGCATGATTATCATCACCACGATGATTATTTTGTTCGCCCTGTTCGCCTTTAAACCGCTGCTGGGCTCCGGCAATCCGCTGCTGGTCTTCGCCTTCCTGCTGCTGGGCTTAAGCCTGATGGGATTGACCTTTGGCCCGATGGGCGCGCTGCTCCCGGAGCTGTTCCCGACGGAAGTGCGCTACACCGGCGCGTCGTTCTCCTATAACGTGTCGTCGATCCTCGGCGCTTCGGTCGCGCCGTACATTGCCGCCTGGCTGCAGGGTAACTACGGTCTCGCGGCGGTCGGCACCTATCTGGCGGCGATGGCGGCGCTGACGCTGATCGCCCTGCTGCTGACCCACGAGACCCGCCACCAGTCGTTGTGATCCTTCGCCCTGACGCCCCCGGCGTCAGGGCTCTCCTCTACTTTTTCATCTGCGACAAAATGGTCCGACACTGGTTGCTATCGCCCTCCGCCGGGGAGATCAGCGCCAGCAGCGCGGCGGCCGGCGTCACCAGGGTTGCCAGCGCCGCCGCTACCGCGCCGCGGACAATCAGCGGCCCGGCCTTCACCCCCGCCTGCGGCGATTTAAAGGTGCCCCGGACATACAGCGGGGAACGCAGGGTGATTACCCGAAAGCCTTTGCTTTCCGGATCGATGGTCAGGTCCAGCTGCTCGGAGGCGAAGCTGGCGGTCCCGGTCACATTGATCAGCGCGTTTTCTGTATCGAAGGCAAAAATCTGCGGCCGGGCGACGCCATTGGTTACGTCGATATTGGCCGCGGCGCAGTTTACCCGAACCTCCTCATCGCCAAAAATCTGGCCGATCAGGTAGTTACCGACGTTAAGACCGAGGATTTCCATCAGGTTGCGACTGATCAGTCCGTCGTTCATCAGCAGCTTCAGGTTACCGTTGCTGTTGCCGAGCAGGGCCGCCACCGAGTTGCCGCTGCCGCGCAGCTGGACGTCGCCATTCATCTCGCCGAGGGTTTTCTGCATCATCTCGACGTTTGGCATCAGCGCCTTCAGCTTCAGGCGTCGCGCCTGCAGATTGGCCTCACCCTGCAGCGGCTTTTTATCGCCCTGCAGGTGTACGCTGCCGGCAATCGACCCGTTGGCCAGGCCAAAGCGCACCGGCTGCAGGCGCAGGACACCATCCTCCAGAATCACATGGGTCGACAGATCGCTGATCGGCAGGGTGCCGCCGTGCTCAATTCTCCGGCCCTTAAAGCGCACATCGGCATCCATCACCTGCCACTTGTCGGTTTCAAAGCGGTCCGCCGGCAGCACTTTACCCGCCGGCTGCGGCCGGTCCCCCGCCTGGCGCGAAGCGCTTTTCTTCGTCCCTTTGCCGGAATCGACGCCGATTAATGGCCCGAGGTCCGCCAGACGCAGCTGCTTCGACTCCATATCGCCGCTGAGTTTCGGCCGCGGCTTGCCGGTGGTGTAGGTCAGGGAGCCATGAATGTCGCTATCGCCGATTCGGCCGTTAAAATTCTGATAGTTAAAGCGCATGCGGTTTTTTTGCGTAAAGTCGGCACGCAGGCGGCCGTCGGTGGAGAATGACGGCGTCTCCGGCAGCAGCACGCCGGTCAGGTCGTAGAGATCGCGCAGCGAGTCGCCGGCGAATTTTAGCCGCAGGTCAATGCCGCCGACGTTGAGCGGGTCGCTGACCGTGCCGCTGAACGCTACCCGGGTGTTACCGGAGTGGAAGTCGCCCTGCAATGGGAAGGGGGCGCTTGCGCTGCGCAGGGCCAGCATGCCGCCGATTTTCCCGTTGCCGGTGACCGGCTGGCCCTTGTAGCGGCCCTTCAGCGACAGACCAAAGACATAGTCGCCTGGTTTCGCCGCGCTATGGCGATCCTTTGTGCCGGTCACTTCGCTGAACGGCAGCGGTTTGCCGAGGGGATCGACGAGGATGGTGATATCGCTGCGGGTGATCTTGTCGTCAATGGCGATAGTCCCGCGATCAAAGAGAATATTATCGAGGCGAAAGGACCAGCTGGAGGGCGCGCTGTCGCCCGAAGTACGCTTATCGCCCGCCAGCTGAAAGGTCCAGTTATTGTTGTCTTCCGCCAGGCGGATCAACCGTACGTCGGGCTGCTCCAGCTTGATCCACGGCAGGTACACCGTTTTGCTCAGCAGCGCCAGCGGGGCAAGGGTCGCCTCCACCCGCGGCAGATGGATCATGGTCACCTGGGGAATGGCCGGCGGGTTGCCCAGCACGATATCCTCCGCGTGTACGTGGGGCCACGGGATCCAGCTGCGCCAGCCGCGCTCGTCCGGCTGCCGCTCCCAGACCACGCCGAGATCGCCGCGGATGGCGAACGGGCGGTTAAGTTCGGCGGACACTTTCTGATTGATCGTCGGCTTCAGCCGGTTCCAGTCAAAGGTGGCCAGCACGATAAAGAAAAGAACGATCAGCAATAGTATCGTTCCTGTGATGATAACCAACGTTTTACGGGTTCTGCTCATCCCTACTCCGCTCCTTTTGCATCACGTCAGTCCTGAATATAGTCAAAAAGCGGCGTTTATCCTGGAAATGCGCTTTTCGTCACATTACGCGCGTCAGGTCAAAAAAATAATGGAACGATGTTTTAATATGATTGACCAGCAAAACAGCGCAGCGCACACTAGCGCTTATATCGATTCCATTGCAGGTTCTGGCTATGTCTAAAAAAATTGCCGTTATTGGCGAATGCATGATTGAGCTGTCAGAGAAAAACGGGGCCGTTAACCGCGGCTTTGGCGGCGATACCTTAAACACCTCGGTCTATATCGCGCGGCAGACGGATGCCAGCGCATTGAGCGTCCACTACGTCACCGCCCTGGGAACCGATGCGTTCAGCCAGCAGATGCTCGACAGCTGGCAACAGGAAAACGTCAACACCGATCTTATCCAGCGGATGGCCGACCGCCTGCCGGGGCTGTATTACATTGAAACCGATGACACCGGCGAGCGCACCTTCTACTACTGGCGCAACGAGGCGGCGGCAAAGTTCTGGCTGGAGAGCGATCGCGCGGCGGCGATTTGCGAAGAGCTGGCCACTTTCGACTATCTCTATCTGAGCGGCATCAGTCTCGCCATTCTCAGCCCGGCCAGCCGCGACAAGCTGTTCACGCTGCTGCGTGAGTGCCGCGCCAACGGCGGCAAGGTGATCTTCGACAACAACTATCGTCCGCGCCTGTGGGCCAGCCAGGCGGAAACGCAGCAGGTCTATCAGGAGATGCTCGCCTGCACCGATATCGCGTTTCTGACCCTCGATGATGAAGACGCGCTGTGGGGAGAAAAACCGGTTGCTGAGGTGATCGCCCGCACCCACGCCGCCGGCGTGGAAGAGGTGGTGGTGAAGCGCGGCGCGGATGCCTGCCTGGTCTCGGTTAGCGGGCAACCGCTGCGGGAAGTGCCGGCCGTCAGGCTGGCCAAAGAGAAGGTGGTGGATACCACCGCCGCCGGAGACTCCTTCAGCGCCGGCTACCTGGCCGTTCGCCTTACCGGCGGCGATGCCGAATCCGCCGCCAGACGCGGACACCTGACCGCCAGCACGGTGATCCAGTATCGCGGGGCGATCATCCCGCGGGAAGCGATGCCGCAGTAATTCTCCGCACAAAGCGCTCTCCGGCCACCGCTGGCGCGCCGGAGAGGCGTTAGGTTACTGCCCCGGCGGGATGTCGCTGGCCTCGCTGTGGGCGTCAACCGTATCGGCGCTGCCGCTAGCCGCCGTGGCCGCCGGATTCGGCGCCATCAGTTTTTCCCAGGTGGCCTGCAGCTCCTTCATATTGTATTCCGGTTCGCCCTTCGGCTGTTGCAGCACCAGCGCCATGTCCTGCGAGAGCTGCTGGCGCAGATACTGGTTCAGCATGTCCACCGTCAGGGAGTTGAGGAACTCCTGACGCAGCTTCTGGTACTGCTCCGGCGCGATGTCCACCACCTGATTCTGCAGGGAGCGCATGCGCTGGCTCATCAGAATGTCGGTGTCAGTGCGCGCATAGGTGGCAAACAGCTTCTGCAGCTCGAGGCTTTTCTGAGCGATAAGCGCGTCAAACTCCTCCTGAGGCAGGCCGTTGTCCCGCACTTTCGCCAGCTCGCGCGAAACCACGCTCAGGTTGTTGTTCAGGCGCTCGCCCGGGGAATCGATGTTGATGGCGCACTGCGCGCGCTGATATAGCACCCGGCAGTCAAAGCCAAGGCCAATATCCTTCACGTTATTTTTGCTCAGGCTCTGCTGCACGTGCCAGAACAGCGCTTCACGGGCGAGATCGTCACGCCAGTAGCGCTGCAGCGCCGCGGAGTCGCGGATCGGCTGCCATGGCGCATCCCACATGATGGACAGTTTGTCCTGACGCACCGCGTTGGTCATGATGCTGACCGGCACGGTAGGCAGCGGCGATAAGGTCGGCACCGCTGCGGGGGTTTCCCGCTTGCCCTTCAGATCGCCAAAGGTCTTATTGATTTGCTCGGCAACGCTGCGGCTGTCGACATTCCCCACCACGATCAGCGTCATGGCGTCGGGGGTGTACCATTTTTGATAAAAGTCTTTCAGCTGCGCCACGTCGATCGGCTGCTTCAGCGGCGCGGCGGGGTCATGGCCCAGCATGGTGGACCCTTTCAGGCGATAGCGCCACCAACCCTCTTTGGTATCCAGTGGCCAGGTCGCCACCATGTCGCTGCCCTGCAGCGCATGATTGATCGATTCAGGCGTAATGGCCAGTTTACCGCTGGCGTCCGCCAGCCAGCTCAGCGCCTCTTTCAACAGATCGTTGCGGTTATTGGGCAGGCTGAGATTAAACATCGTGTAATCGTAGGAGACGATGGCCGGCGGCAGAGGACGCTTCGGGTCAATACTCTGCTGCCATAAAGAGCGCGCCTGCATCGTCGGCAGGCTGCCGCTTTGCGTCAACGCCAGGCGGGGAATAAAGCGGCTGAAACCGCTCTGCTGAGTGCTTTCGCTCAGCGAGCCAATATTGACGGACAAACGGACTTCGATACGGTCGCTGGGACGTTGCGGCGTGGCCAATACCTGCCACGACAAACCATTCGCTAAGGTCCCTTGTTGCCAGGCCGGATCAGGCTGGAGCGCTTCTGCCTGCACATAACCGGCCGCCGCTACCATCAGCAAACCGCCCGTTAAGAGTTTAATTGTTGTGCCCTGCATGTGAACCCCTGATGAACATTCCTGGTTACAACAGCACCCCACTGACGGGCTGCCGAAAAAAGTGAGAGTGAAATACGTCGGTTAGACCACACGGAGACGAAAATGTCGCATGACAACGTAAAATAATCATTTCGTGTCATTCCCGCCGGGCGGGAATGACCTCTAATTATGCGCAGGAGGCCGTACTCCAGCAAGGGAGTACGGGCCTAAGAGGAGGATTTAAGAGGATAATTCGTGCGTTTTGTTCGCCGGAACACGGTTATTCAGAACGTCATCCATCTGTTTGGCATCCAGTTCTTTCACCCATTTCGCCACCACCACCGTGGCAACGCCGTTACCCACCAGGTTAGTCAGCGCGCGGGCTTCGGACATAAAGCGGTCGATACCGAGGATCAGCGCCAGACCAGCCACCGGTAAATGACCGACGGCCGAGATGGTCGCCGCCAGCACGATGAAGCCGCTGCCGGTCACCCCTGCCGCCCCTTTCGAGGAGAGCAGCAGCACCACCAGCAGGGTGATCTGATGGAAAATATCCATATGGCTGTTGGTCGCCTGGGCGATAAAGACTGCGGCCATCGTCAGATAGATAGAGGTGCCATCGAGGTTGAACGAATAGCCGGTCGGGATCACCAGGCCCACCACCGATTTGCGGCAGCCCAGCTTCTCCATCTTGTCGAGCATTCTCGGCAGCGCCGATTCTGATGAGGAGGTCCCCAGCACAATCAGCAGCTCTTCCCGGATATAGCGGATAAATTTGAAGATGCTGAAGCCGGTGGCCCGGGCGATGCTCCCCAGCACCACCACCACGAACAGGATACAAGTGATATAGAAGCAGATAATCAGCTGCCCCAGCTGCACCAGGGTGCCGACGCCATATTTACCGATGGTAAAGGCCATGGCTCCGAAGGCGCCGATCGGCGCCAGGCGCATGATCATATTGATAATGCCGAAGATAACCTGGGAGAAGCTTTCAATGACGTTGAAAATCAGCTGGCCCTTGCTGCCCAGACGGTGCAGGGCAAAACCAAACAGGACGGCGAACAGCAGAACCTGCAGAATGTTGCCGCTGGCGAAGGCGCCAATGACGCTGCCCGGGATCACATCCAGTAAAAAGGCCACTACCCCTTGATCTTTAGCCTGCTCAGCGTACACCGCCACCGCTTTCGCATCGAGCGTCGACGGGTCGACGTTCATCCCGGCGCCCGGCTGCACCACGTTGACGATAATCAGACCGATAATCAGCGCGATGGTGCTGACAACTTCGAAATAGAGCAACGCCACCGCCCCGGTACGGCCAACGGCTTTCATGCTTTCCATCCCGGCGATCCCCGTCACGACGGTACAGAAGATAACCGGAGCAATCACCATTTTAATCAGCTTAACGAAGGCGTCGCCAAAGGGTTTCATTTGCGCGCCCAGTTCCGGGTAAAAATGGCCCAGCAGAATACCGATCGCTATGGCCGTCAGCACCTGGACATAGAGGCTTTTAAAGATAGAGGTTTTCATAGGGTNTCCTTTGGGAATAACCACAGATCAAGAAGGGATATTTGACGTCTGTGGCTTAAAAATAACACCCTGGAAACATTTCAGAAATAACTAACGCCGAAAGTGCAACGCAATTGTTAAAATCTTTGAGCTGACTCGCACAAGTCAACAAAACATTTACAAATTTTCATCCTCCCGGGCCGGGGAGAGATAGCGCGCGCTGAATGCCTCCTGCGGCAAAGCGCAACCGAACAGATGGCCCTGGAGCACCTCGACGCCCGCGGCTTGCAACCAGCGGTACTGGGCGTCGTTCTCCACCCCTTCCGCCACGATACGCAGCGACAGGCCGCGCGCGAGCTGGATCATCGCCGGCACCATGCTGACATCCTCCGGCAGCATATCGATGAATACCTTATCGATTTTCAGAATATCCACCGGCAGAGCTTTCATCTGCTGCAGCTGGTGCAACCCGGCATAACCCATGCCAAAATCATCCAGCGCAATCTGCACCCCGGCCTCGCGCAGCGGTCGCAACCGGGCCATCACATCCTGCGGATCGTCCATCCGGCAGCTCTCCGTCACCTCGAGGATGAGGGTGCCCGGGGCGATGCGGTAGCGGGCGATCAGCTTCAGCATCTCCTCGCCGCGGTCATGCTCCAGCAGCTGGAGCAGCGAAACATTGACCGACAGCGGCAGCATAATCCCCTGGCTTTGCCAGGCCGCCAGCTGGCGGCAGGCCTCTTCCATTACCCAGTAGCCGACCGGGATAATCAGCCCGCAGGATTCAATGCGCTCAATCAGCGCCGGCGGTAGCGACCAGCTGCCATCCGCCTGCCGCTGGCGCAGCAGTACCTCGGCGCCGCAGATCTCGCCGCTGGCGCAGGCCACCTGCGGCTGCAGCCAGATCGCGAACTGCTGGTTATCGAGCGCGGTCATAATGTCGTGCTCTTCCATCAGGCGGCGCTGAGCCTTTTCCATCTGCTCGGGATCGAAGAACTCGATCTGGTTTTTGCCTTTACGTCGTGCGGTGACAGCGGCCGACACCGCGCGCCGGTAAAACTGCTCGGCGCTGAGCCCGGCGTGGAACATGGCGATCCCGACGCTGGCGTAGGGCCGCAGCTGCAGCCCATGCAGCGGTAAACGCTCATTAATAATAGTGAGCACTTGCTTACTTAACGTTACCGCCTGCCACGGTTCGGCGAGGCCATCGGCGAGAATCGCGAAGTCATACCCGCTCACCTGAGCCAGCACCATCTGCGGCGGGATCGCGGCCCGCAGCTTCTCCACCAGCGTCAGGAGCAGCATTTCGCGCTGACTCTCCTTGAGGACCCCGGCGGCGTCCTGCAGGGTTTCACAGGCGACGACGATCAGCGCGGCGCTCTGCGGGCGGGCCACCGTCTGCTCCAGCATCGCCAGCAAAAAGGCTTTATTCGGCAGCTCGGAGACCGGGAAGCGGGTCGACTGGATGGACAGCTCATCATGCTGGCGGACCAGGCTCTGCTGGTTGCGGTTATAGCTACGCACCAGCATACCGATCTCGTCGTCATGGTGCAGGCGCGGGAGGGTCAGCTGATGGCCAAGACGCTCCTGCTGGGAGAGATCGTTCAGCTCGCGGGCGATACGCCGCAGAGGGCGAACCATCAGCCGGTTGATGCACCAGGTGAGCGCCACCGTCAGCATCAGCACCAGAAGTAAGTAAGCAGTCACTAACGTAGCAAGGGCGCTCATGACGAATTTATACATGCGATAGGAGTCGGCCTGCAGCACCAGATAGGCCAGCGGCTGCGGGTTGGCCGGCCGCTCCAGCGAATAAATGGGCAGCGAAATCTGCACCGGCAGTTCAAACAGCCGGGTGACGGTTACCGGCACCGGCCGCTCGGGGATAAATCGCATCCGCAGCGCCTGGAACTGGTTCGGCAATACCACATCCGCCCGGCTGACGATGCCAGCAGGCTGGATACGGCTTAAAATGGCTTCCGCTTCCGGAATATCGGCTTTCAGAATAGCCGCAGACAGCGGTTCGCGAACGGATCGCGCGATACTTTCTAACTGCGTGGCCGTGGTAAAGCGACTCTGTTGCACAAAGTGAAACAGCAAAATAGTACAAAAAACCAATACAAAGGCCATGGACACGCTCGCGACCATCGCCATCTGTTTGATTGTAAGTGAACGGCTGACGCGCAACGGTGTTCTCCACTGATACTGAATACATACCCGGTATCAATCCTTCAATCCCGGTCGTTTCAGGCTGATTATATANTTAAATNCTTCGCCCACGCCCGCGAGGGATGAAGTGACGGGATATTTCCGCGCGGNGGCGCGGACGCCGGGATACATCCCCGACGGCCAACGGTGGGCAACGCCTCACGAGTATACGCGAAGCGCGTCGCGGAGTGGCGCTCTGTAACGTAATTCAGCCTATTCTGCTACCAGTCGGCGTAGGGCACCAGCGGCTGGGGCGGCATATCCAGATCCCCCTGCCAGCCGGCCGCCGAGTAGCGGACGTAAAGCAGCGCATGGCTCGGGGTGTAATCCTTCGCCTGCTGAATATCGACCGCGGCGCCGACGAACCAGTTGCTGGTCACCCGCCGCTCCACCAGCGCTCTGGCGGTGTAACCGAATCCATGGCTGCTGCTCCCCTCCTCCGTCAGCTCGCTGGCGCGCTGCCGGTAGTCGGACGGGATCAGGTTCAGCAGCGGATAGCGGGCTTGCGTCTGGGTGCGCGAATGGGACCATGACACCGACCCGCCGAGCTCCCAGGACCAGTTCTCGGTGCGCTGACGCCAGGTCACCGGCACGGCGAACGAGAGATACTCCTGTGGGCTGTAATAGCCGCCCTGGCCGAGGGTGTAGCCGCTGAGATCTTTGTCGTAGTGCCAGATCATATTGTTGAGGCCGACGGTGACGCGACGATTATTCTCGTTGATGACCTTGTAGTAGTACCCGGTCATCCAGCGCACGCGCCAGTTATCCGCCACGTTTTTACCGGTCAGCGAGTCGGCGCCCAGCGAGGACCAGATGCCGTGAGCCTCCCCGCGATCGTAGCTCAGGCTCAGGCCGCCGCCGTCGGCGCGGACGCCGCCCCAGGTGGCGCCGGTATGGCTGCTGCTGTCCTTCTGCCCGCCAAAGGAGAGCAGCGAGCTGGAGATAGGCCGCCGGTGGACGTTGACCGTGTACCCCACCGGCCCGACGTCGCTGCTGTAGCTCAGCCCCCCCACCACATCGACGACATTGAAGCCCATCGGCGTGGTGCCGATATCCCCGCTCCAGGTGTCATTCTTCCAGCCGACCGCTACGCTGGCCCCGCTGTCGGTCTGATTTTTACTGCCGCTGGTACAGGCGATCTCCCCGCAGGTGCCCCAGCTGGGCGAGTAGCTCCCGTCGCTGTGGGTGGAAAAGCTGCCGGCATCCATATTGACCAGATCGGTGCGAAAGAACATCCGGCCATCCGCCAGCGGAGCATCCACCTGCAGCATGGTGGTATGCGCCTTCAGGTCGGAATAGCCGCCGGTGCCGCTGGAACCCCAGAAGTCATGTTCCAGGGTGACGTTCAGATCCTGCTGACGATAAAGGTCGGCGGCATCGCTGCGGATCCCACGCTTCAGCCAGTCATCATGGCTGTCGTTGCGCGTCAGCCGCGTAAAAGTATCGTTATCCTGCGGCTGCGCGGGGGTAATGCCGGAGGCCACCATCGCTTCCCGGTAGTGCGTCAGCGCCTGCTGCGGCGCCCCGCTCTGGGTGGCAAAGCGCGCGACATCGCGCAGCACCAGCGCGCTCTCCATCGAGGGCGGCTGCGCCTTCGCCTGCGGCACAATCTGATTAAAAATCCGTTGCGCGTCAGCGGTATCGCCAAGGCCAGCTCGCGCCAGCGCCACCCGCCGCTGCATGTTCATGGATTCGGTCTCTGCGCCTTTCAGCTGCATGACCTGCGCCCGGGCGGCCGGTTTATCGCCCTCGGCCAGGTAGACTTCCGCAAGGCCGAGGCGCGCATCGCCGTTGTCGGCCTCCTGACGCAGCACCCGCTGATAGTCGGCAATCGCCGTCTGGCTGTCGCCGCGCTGCTGCGCCCAGTCGGCCAGCGTCAGATCATAGCGCACCGAGGCGGGCTGCCGTTTGATGAGGGCGATCGCCTGCGCTTCGTCGCCGCTGTCGCGCAGCTGGTTGGCCTGGCGCAGCACCCGGTCGCTTTGCAGGCGCGCTTCGAGTTCACGAATGTTATCCGTCCACGCGCTGCGCGGCAGAGCGGCGATTTGCGCCAGAGCCAGATCGTCCTGGTCGTTCCCCGACAGGTAGAGTCCCGAGGCGTAGACCCGTTCGGCGTCCTGCGGCTGGCGGTTGACCATCGTCCGCATCAGCGCGTCGGCCTCCTGGCGTTCGCCAGCGCTGACCAGATCCCGCGCCAGACGGTAGGTTATCCAGACGCTGTCCGGATCCAGCGCCAGGCGCCGACGCTGAACTTCCGCCGCCTGCGCCCAGTTGCCCTGGCTCTCCAGAGCCTGCGCCTGTTTCTCCAGCCGGTCGTTAGTCAGGCTGCGCTCAATATCATCGATACTGCGCCGCTGAGCGGGAGGGAGGCCGGCGATCCAGGCGCTGGCTTTCTCCGGCGATTCGGCGCGATAGAGGTTGGCCAGGCCGCGCACCGCCAGGTTATTGCCGCGATCCAGGCGCAACGCCTGCTGGTAATAGCGCT
>NZ_JAZARW010000001.1:4246268-4277069 GCF_036233805.1 Klebsiella sp. EMBS2024
GCNNCCTCTTTGCGCGCCGCCGCGACGTCCCCCAGCCCCAGCACGGCATAGCTGTCGGTGCGATCGACCCGCTGCGCCTGGGCATAATAGTTCTGCGCCTGCGAAAGCTGGCCGGCTTTCAGGGCGTTATCCCCCTGCTTTATCAGCAGCCAGTAGCGGTTAGTTTGCAGCAGGCTGTCCCACTTGCCGCGGTTCGGGCTGTCAGGGTCCATGGCAATCGCTTTACTGAGCTGCGCCACTGCCCGCGCGCGGTCGCCGCGCTGGGAATAGGCCTGGCCGAGAGCGCCCACCGCGTCGCTGTCGCGGCTGTCGGCCTGAACGGCTTTCTGCAGATCCGCGACCGCATGCGTGGTATTCCCGGACTTGACCGCCGCNAGCCCTTCCGAGCGGGCGCGGAAAGTCGGATCCTGCAGCTGCGCCTGCTGTTGGTCGAGCAGAACGCGGGCGTTCGCCGCCACCGAGCCGGTGGGAAACTGCAGAAGAAATTGCTGCAACGCCTGCACGCTGGCCTTACTCACCGGCATGCTTTTCACCTCACTGAACCACATATCGGCGGCGATACCGCGTCCCGAGGCCGATCGGGCCATCTCCGCCAGATAGGCGAACCCCTCCTGCGGTTTGTTATCGGCGAACATCTGCTTCGCCAGCGAAGTCAGCAGGCTGACGTTGCCCGGCGCGCTGGCGTTCAGTTTTTTCAACTGGCTGACGCCTTCGCTATGGCGGGCCGGCAGGCGCGCCACCAGCGTCCAGTACTCAATGGCGACGTCAACGTCATCCGGCACCCCGCCGTACAGTTTTTCATAGGCGGCGATGGCTTCATCGACCTTCCCGGCCACGCCCAGCAGTCGCGCCTGCTGCAGCGCCTGGCGGCCCTCGCCGGTGTTGCTTTTCATCTCATTGCGCGACGCCTTCAGCTCCGGGGAGTCCGGCGCCAGCTTCGTCAGTCGTTCCAGCTCTTTTTGCGCCCCGGCGGCATCCCCCTGACGCAGCAGATAGCGCATCCGCGCGGCAATCAGCTCCGGGTTGTTGGGATCAATCAGCTCCAGACGGTACAGCGACTGGCGCACCAGGTCTTCACGATTGCTGGCCTCGCCGAGGCGGACCTGCTCCAGCAGATGCTCCTGGGCAGGCGTCGTCGCCGCCTGCGCTAACGGCAGCAGCGCAACGCCGAGGGACAGCGTGAGTAAACTTAGTGAGAGCTTGCGCATTCCTGGTTCCAGTCAGGTTGTAATTCGCCACTCGCCGTGAAACGAAAACGGTGTTGATCCCAACCCTGGCCGAACAGCGTCAGAACTGCGCTGTAGTAGGCATCCGCGCCGGGATAGTTATCGGCGACGCGCTGGCGTTGCACCGACCGGGCCTCGTCGTCCTGTAAAAACGGCAGCATTGCCGCGGAGAAGCCCACTGGCCCCTGACCGCTGGTTTTGCCGGTGGCGATATTCACTTTCTCCGGCGGTACCCCCTGCTCCGTGGTCTGCGCCGCCATCGGCGCGAAGCGTTGCAGCAAACGCGCTTTCTGCTTATCGCCATCATGGAGCATGCCCACCCACAGGTAGACGCGAATCGCGTCATAGCTGCCGATCGGCGGCTTTTCGGTTTTCAGCTGCCAGCCTTTCCCTTTCTCATAGCGCACCCAGTCCGGGGTAAAGCCTTTCGGCGCGGTCTCCAGCAGCAGGCGCAGGTTACTGTCGCGCAGAGCGGGCCACGGCGCGCCAAAACGCACAAAGTAGGTGGCCAGCTGCGGCGGAAGATAGCTGGGGTTAAACCGCCAGCCGCTGTCATCGGCAAAACCGACTTTTCCCGGCAGCAGCATCGTGCCGAGGCCCGGTACCGCCACCGTCTCTTCAGCGACAATCCGCGCCAGCAGGGCTTTACCG
Organism: Klebsiella sp. EMBS2024; assembly: GCF_036233805.1. Lineage (NCBI taxonomy): Bacteria > Pseudomonadati > Pseudomonadota > Gammaproteobacteria > Enterobacterales > Enterobacteriaceae > Klebsiella > Klebsiella sp. EMBS2024. Next base: position 4,248,146 of record NZ_JAZARW010000001.1, read on the forward strand.
GTCTCGGTGTACTGCGGCTGCTGCCACAGGCGGCCCGCCTCCAGCAGCGCCCAGGCTATCCACAGATCCGAGTCGGACGCCGAGTTGCTGTCCAGCAGGGTCCACTGCTCATCGTCCTTTTTGCCCCACAGCCAGCCCGGCAGATGTTGTTTCAGATCGCCTTCCGCCAGGTTGTTCTGCGTCCAGGTCAGCAGTTTGTCGAACCCTGCGCGATCGTTGGCCGCCAGGGCGAAAAACAGGCCATAGCTCTGCCCTTCGGAGGTGGAGATTTTGCGCGCATCGCTGGGGTCAATCACCCGTCCCTCGGGGCTGACGTACGCTTGTTTAAACTGCTCCCAGGCGGGCCACTGGCAGGCGGCGCCCACCTGGCCCGCCGCCAGCAGCAGCGCCGAGAGCACCGCGCCACAAAGTACTTTCATCATGGTTTACTCATCATCCAGGCTAAGACGGCGGCGGCTGATGATGCGCAGCATGCGCCACAGCACCCATGCCAGCAGCACAATGCTGATGGCGGCGAAGATCGCCAGCAGTATCGGGTGGTTAGAGAGCGCGAACCAGATGCGCTCGAACCAGGGCAGATGACCCACGTAGTAAATATCCCCCACCCGCAGACTGTTGACGCCGGATTCGCGGATCACCGCCACCGAGCCAAACATCGCTGCCCGCTTACCGCTGTCGTTGAGGGCGTTGGTCAGCAGTTCATTACCGCGCGGGCTGTCGGCCAGCAGGGCCACCACGCTGCGCTGATCGTTATACGGCGACTGGAAGCCAATCACCGCCGCCATCGGCCCGGAAGAGGTAATGTCGGTGCGGGTATTGGGCGTGCGGGCCTCATCGTCGGGATAAATGCTCGCCAGGTCATAGTGGCGCATCGGCATTTTCACCCAGCTTTTGGTCGCCTCGACCAGCAGGTTGATTTTGGTGTCGTCCTTGAGGGACGACGGGATCGCGCCGATCAGCAGCAGATCCGCGTCTTTATTCTTGATCTGGTTGCCATCGTCGGTCATCTGCAGATTAATCGCCGCCAGACCGGTCTGCGAACCGATGCCCCCCAGCGCCTGCAGCAGCGTCGCCACCTGGCCCTGGGTCGGCGCCTTCGGCACCACCACCAGCGTGTCGGAAAGGTCCGCCATACGGCTGTAAGGGAAGCCCGCATTGGCGAAGACGCGCAGGTCTGGCAAGGCGATAAAGTGATAATACTTCGAGAAGTCGATGGTCGAATCGTCGCCAATCACCACATGGTTCTGCACCGGCTGGAAGGTAATACAGTTGTCGATGGAGCCGCCGGGCATCGGGTTCATATACTGGAAGTCAAAGCGCAGCTGGTTGACCGCCCCAAGACGCAGCGCGGGGATGGTGACCTCCGATTTGCCGTCCAGCAGCCCCTGCAGCACCGGCAGGCGCAGGATCAGTTTGTTCACGTCCTGGGAGCTGTTAAGGCTGAACGACTGCAGAAACTGGTCGTTGAGGCTGATATCCATCCGCGAGCTGTCCTTCACCGGCGGCATGGTGTAGCGGTATTTCAGATCCATATCGATGCCGTTGGCCCGCAGCAGATAGAGATCCGGCGGCAGGTTAAGCGCCACGGTGATGGCATCCGGCACCAGGCCGCTGGACTGCAGCTGTTGCTCATAGGTTTTCAGCTCAGCAAAGGTGACCGAACGGTCGGTGCGCACCCAGTTCGGCGCGTCGTAAGGCTGACGCGGCTGCAGGGTTTTGATGCCGTCCACGGTGACGCTGCTGCCGCGGAACAGAATATTGCCCTGAGCAATCCCCTTCGCCGCCAGCAGCAGGTCGTTATCATCGCGGCCGAAAATCACCAGCAGCTTGACGTAGGGATCGTTCGGGTTGTCGATCATTTCGATGGTCGGTGCCTTGACCGGCGGATGATCGCGCAGGAAGTCCGGACGCTTGTCGTTGGTGGCGAAGACAATGGCGTTACGATCCGGCAGTTCATTGAAATAGACCGGGAACTGCTGGCCGCGCCAGCCGGCCTTGCTGCCGAACCAGGAGGCGACTATCGCCGCCGCCTGCTGCTGGGTGACCGCTGGCGAGCCCGGGAAAATCATCGGCAGCTTCAGCGGACGGTTATCGCGCGGATCGTAGAACGGCACCGGGAAGTGTGACAGATCGTTATTTACCTTCAGCGACTGGTAGGTGAGATCCAGATAGCTTTCGCGTCCGACGTCCAGCCACAGCGTACTGCTGGCCGGGTTTTCGCAGACGTCGCGGTAGTGGCCGACAAACTCCAGCCGTACGCGGTTGAAGTCGGTGATGTACAGCGGGTCAATCGGCAGCTGCGCGCGGATCTTTTTCCCCAGCTGCTCTTTAGTGACGGGCAGAACGCCCATCAGCTCATCGTTGAGATAGACTTTCAGCTGCGACTGCACGGGCAGCAGCGAGGGCGATGGGGTGTATTCCAGATTGAGCAGCGCGTTGGCGACCAGCTCATCGCTGCGCATGCCGAATTCGACCGACGCGTCAGGCCGTGAGCCGCGCAGCACGATGCTGCCGGGCGGCGGCGCGATGGTGGCAAAGCTCAGCTTCACCTCCCGCTGCGGCACGTTCTCGGCCAGCGCCGCCGGAGCGGTCGGTTCGGCGAGGGTCGCCGTCGGCTCGCCCACCACGATCGGCGCAGCCGGGGTCGCGGCCTGCGGCTGAACGCCAGGGGCAGCGTTCGCCACCGCGGCCGGCGCCGCGTAAGAGACCAGTGGATACCAGCTGCACATGCCCACCGCTACTGCACACATCCAGGAAAGTTTTCTTTTCATCGCATTATCATCATTGTTGAGCCATTGCCGGGTCTGCAGAGAGCGTCGGCGCGGCGCGTTCAGGGCGTCGGGGTACAAACGACGCTATCCAGGCCACCAGCGAAGTGAGCGCGCGGAAAACCACCTTCACCGACGGCGGCGAAAACTCCGCCAGGTGACGATAGCCACGGAAGCCCAGCTTGAGGATATCCAGCAGGCTTTCCATCGGCTTATCTTCCGGGAAGCTATCCTGCCAAAGCGCCCACGTATCAGCGCGGGCAAACGTACACTGCACAAAATCGATATGCTGCTGGTTGGTTAACGGCAGCAGCTGGAGCCCCACTTCGCTGCCGTTGACCCGCGCGACCCTGACCGGGAAGGCATACTCCTGCTGTCCCCGTTTGAGCAGCAGCCTGGCGTTCTGGCCTTCCAGCACCTGCGCGTCGCCGTTAATTTTGATCCCCAGTCCGCCATCGGAATAGTCGTGGACGGTGCAGGAGAACAGGTGACCATCTTCGCGGGCGATAGCCGCCGGCATGCTCATTTCGACACGGTGCGAACGGCGAACCTGCTTGCTTTCAACCGAGACCGCCACCGCGCCGCCAAGAATAATCAGGTTGTAGAATACCCAGACAATACTCACCCAGACGGTGAGGATTTCATTTTCCGGGCCGTACATGAAGCGCCAGATCCCCACCGCGACGCCGACCAGATTGAGCAGCACCAGGTAGATATAGGGCCGGGAGATCACCCAGTCGACATACTCCTCTTCCACCAGCCCGCCCTTCGCGGTGACGTTGAACTTGCCTTTATGCGGGTTGATCAGCGCCACAAAAGTGGGCGGCGCGATATACCAGGCCAGCACCGTCTCGTAAATTTCACTCCAGAACGAATGGCGATATTTGCCCTGAATCTTCGAGTTGGTCAGGCTGGCGTGGATCATGTGCGGCAACACGAATAGCGCGATCATCAGCGCTGGCGCATAAATGATATAGGCATGGAGCAGCAAAAAGGCCAGCGGCGCCGTGAGAAAGATGAGGCGCGGAATACCGGAGAGAAAGTGAAGCATGGCGTTGGCGTAGCAGACGCGCTGCACCAGCTTCAGGCCTTTGCCAAACAGCGGATTATCGAGGCGGAATATCTGCACCATCCCGCGCGCCCAGCGGATGCGCTGGCCGATATGCGCGGATAAACTCTCCGTCGCCAGCCCCGCCGCCTGCGGAATACGCATATAGGCGGAGGTATATCCCCGCCGGTGCAGACGCAGCGAGGTGTGGGCATCTTCGGTCACCGTTTCGACGGCTATCCCGCCAATTTCGTCCAGCGGGCCGCGGCGGATAACGGCGCAGGAGCCGCAGAAGAAGGTGGCGTCCCACATGTCGTTCCCGTCCTGCACCAGGCCGTAGAATAGCGTCCCTTCGTTCGGCGTTTTGCGAAAACGACCAAGGTTGCGCTCAAAGGGATCGGGCGAGAAGAAGTGGTGCGGGGTCTGCATCATCGCCAGCTCTTTCTCTTTCAGAAACCAGCCCATGGTCATCTGCAGAAACGAGCGCGTCGGCACATGGTCGCAGTCAAAGATCGAGACGAACTCCCCTTTGGCATATTTCAGCGCATTATTGATGTTGCCGGCCTTGGCGTGTTCGTGGCTGGTGCGGGCGATATAGTGCACCCCAACATCTTTGGCAAACTGGCGAAACGCTTCCCGTCCGCCGTCGTCGAGGATCCAGATGTTCAGCTTGTCCTTCGGCCAGTCGATACCCTGCGAGGCGTAAATGGTGTTTTTCACCACGTTGAGATCTTCGTTATAGGTGGGGACGAAGATGTCCACAGTTGGCCACAAATCCATGTCCTCCGGCAGCGGCACCGGCTGGCGATTCAGCGGCCAGACCACCTGGAAGTAGCCCAGCACCAGCACCACCCAGGCGTAGGTCTCTGCGAACAGCAGAATGATCCCGCACACCAGACTTACCGGGTCGTTCCAGTTCAGCGTCGAGGTATAGCGCCACCAGATATAGCGGCACGACACCGTCAGCGACAGCACGATCAGCATCAGCGCCGAGAAACGGCCCGGGATGCGTCGCACCAGCAGCGCCACGCCCCACAGCAGCATCAGGAAGATAAACTGCGACAGCGGGTTAAAGGGCTGCGTAATACACATCAGCGCCAGCACCAGCGAGCAGAAGGTCACCCCCCCAAGGATCGCCCGGCGCAGTTTAGGATTGAGGTGTGCCAGCTCTTTCTGTTTATCCAGATGGCCGGTCCGGGCGTTCATCTGCTCAGGCAATTTTTCCAGCCACTGCGTATAGCGACCGTGCACCCCTTCCAGCGCCGCCAGCGAACGCCAGTTGACCTTTTTCTCCGGCTCCGGCACGCGCGTCGTCAGTAACCACAGGGATTGCAGCAGGTAGCGCAGCGGATCCAGCGGACGCGGGCGATGCGGATTTATGTGGGGAAAATAGGTTTCATGGCGGGCCAGAATCGCCTGCCAGCGCGGCGTCTCCAGCGGCATCAGCGCCCAGACCAGCGACGCCCACAGACAGCCAAGCGACGCCGACAGCCACGAAGCGCCGTGCTGCCGATAGTCATCATAGCGCGCACGCAGCCGCTCCCCCACCGGCGGGGCCAGCAGCAGCGTACTGAGGCGGATCATGCCGCTCTCCCGGCGGAATAGTGGATCAGGCACCAGTTCGCCAGGGTCAGCACCTCTTCCGCCGCCAGCGAATCCTGACGATACTCCCCAAGAGGTTGTTTCGCCGCCAGGCACTCGGCCATCGCCTCGTCGCGGTGAATCGTCACCGGCAGGATGCGCGGCTGGCTCTCCAGCCACAGCTGGTAGAGATCTTCCTGCAGGTGGCTGCCGACCCGCAGATCGTTAATCAGAATATCGCCGTTGGCCGGGAGGGGCTGCTGGTGTAGACGGATATGGCTATTGGCGTCGGGATGAACCACCACCAGCGAGCGATCGCAAAGCGTCAGCAGCTCGCGAGTCAACGGCGAATAACCCGCCGGCAGATCCAGCAGCAGCCAGCGGTACTGGCCCTGTAGCTGCTGTACTGCCTCCGCTATCGCCCCCAGGGTGGGCTGCAGCTGGTCGACATTTTCTCTTTCGCCGGCGCTGAGCTGGCCAAACGGCAGCAGATCGATATGCTGCGTATAGCGCAAGCCCGCGTCACGCCAGTCCCGGCCGTCGAGCAGCGCCCGCGCCCAGCCGTCCTGATGATGGATATCGGTATTAAAGAAAAAGCGCAGCATATTATCCGGGCTGGCGTCGATCGCCAGCACGCTTTCACCGAGCAATTGCAGGGCCCAGGCGAGTGCAGCCGTAATGGACGTGACGCCAGTTCCCCCGCGCACGCCCTGTAATCCCAGAATAGCCATCTCCGGCTTCCTTATTTTTTCTCTGCAAACTCTGCCAGCAGCGGCCAGCGCTTCAGCGCCGCGTTCAGCTGTTCGCGCCTGGAAATATCATGATAATCAATATCCGGCAGGGAAAATGCCCGGCTAAGCGCCAGAAAATCATTTTGAAAGGTGTACCCCAGCGTGGCGTCCGTGGGTACCGCAGGATCTTTTGCTGGCATATCTCTGTCCGTTCGAAATTTATTATTAAACCAGAGGACGTATACAGCTCATCCTTAAAAGCAGGTGTACATGCTAAAACTGATGACCTTTAATTTCAATGTTAGGTTTACTCTGTCGGTTTCGCTAGTAAACTTATTCAGTGTCAATCAGGGCGCACGAGGGATGCCGTGGATAATGTATTTACTTTGGGTATTTCATCATTATGGGATGAAGTGTGCCATATGCCGGTCGGCGGAGTATGGTGGCTCAACGTCGACCGTTATGCCGATGCCGTCAGCCTGTTTAATCAGACGCTGGCCGCGCAGGCGAAAAACAGCCACGTTGCCGCGCTGGTTATGGGAAACAAACCCAAGGATATCATTTCCTTAGATCATACTCACGGTCCGGATAATATCGCGCTGTTCACCCTGCCGAATCGCCCGCAGGCGCTGGAGGAAATACACCGCGATTTAGTCTGCTCCCTCGAACCTGGCAATTATTTGTTTATTCTGCTATGCGCTGAAAATGCCTGGCAAAATATAAATAATGAAAAGTTATGCGCCTGGGTAGAAAAGACCAGCCGCTGGGCGCAATATCACCGTTGCGCGTTCTTAGCGATCAATTCCGCGCAGGAAATCGATCGGCAGCTGACTCCCTTATTACGTGAGTACCGCTTCCTTTCCGGACTGGCAAGTATTCGTTACCAGGGCGACCGGCATATCTTTGATATTGCCTGGTGGGGAAGCGATAAGGGTATCAGCGCCCAACAGCAGCTGATGGTGCAACATGATGACGCTGGCTGGCGATTAGCGCAGGACGCTGAAACCAGCGTGCAGCCGCGCAGCGACGAAAAAGCGATCCTCAGCCATGTGCGCGTGCTGGAAGGCGCCCCGCCGCTGTCGGAATACTGGACGCTGTTTGACACCAACGACGAGGTCTTCAACGCCGGGCGCACCGCGCAAGCGGCGACGATCCTCTTCTCCATTACCCAAAATACGCAAATTGAACAGCTGGGCCGCTATATTCATACCCTACGTCGCCAGCGCGGTACGGCGCTGAAAATCATCGTCCGTGAACAAACCCCGAGCCTGCGCGCGACCGATGAGCGGCTACTGCTCAGCAGCGGCGCCAGCCTGGTGATCCCCAGCAGCGCATCGCTCTCCCGCTGCCTGACGCTAATCGAAAGCGTACAGAACCAAAAGTTCTCCCGCCATATCCCGGAAGATTTTGCCACCCTGCTGACCTGGAGTCAGCCGTTAAAGCGGCGCGGCTACCAGAAGTGGGATGCCTTCTGCGAAGCGGTACACAACGTGATGACCAATACCCTGCTTCCACCCGACAGCAAAGGCGTGATGGTGGCCCTGCGCCCGGCGCCGGGGCTGCGCGTTGAGCAGGCGCTGACGTTATGCAAACCTAACCGGATGGGCGACATCATGACCATCGGCAATAACCGGCTGGTGCTGTTTTTGTCGTTTTGCCGGATCAATGACCTCGATACCGCGCTAAACCACATTTTCCCGCTGCCGACCGGCGATATTTTTTCTAACCGTATGGTGTGGTTTGAAGACAAGCAAATCCTCTCGGAAATCGTAATCATGCGCGGCGTCGAGCCGGCGCGCTGGAACACGCCGCTGCCTCTCTCGGTCGGTAAAAACGAGACCATTAACGCCACCCACGATGGACGCCACTGGCGACGCTACCCCGAACCACTCCGGTTAACCACCCGCGAGGAGCAAGCCTGATGATGTCTCTCGCCGATATTCTGCAACTGGTGGTGCTCTGCGCCCTGCTGTTTTTTCCGCTGGGCTACCTGACGCGCCACTATCAGCGCCGGATCCGCACGACGTTAAGACTGATGTTCTTTAAACCCCGTTACGTGAAACCGGCAGGGGTATTACGCCGGGGAACAACGGTTAAGCAAGGCAAAGCGAACAAATGACAAATAAAAAAACGACCGCGGCACCGCTTCCGCTCTGGCAGTACTGGCGCGGCCTTGGCGGCTGGAACTTCTACTTTCTGGTCAAGTTTGCCCTGCTGTGGGCCGGGTATCTCAATTTCCATCCGATGCTGAACCTGGTATTTCTCGCCTTTCTGCTGGTGCCGATCCCGCGCGAAAAGCTACACCGTATCCGCCACTGGATCGCTATTCCGCTGGGATTCGCGCTGTTCTGGCACGATACCTGGCTGCCCGGGCCAGAGTCGATTTTTAGCCAGGGGTCGCAAATCGCCGGCTTCAGCGCCAGCTATATCTGGGATCTGATTGTCCGCTTTATCAACTGGAGCATGGTTGGCGCCTTCTTTGTTTTGCTGGTGCTATGGTTGTTTATCAGCCAGTGGCTGCGCGTCACCGTGTTTGTCTCGGCAATGGTCGTCTGGCTGGCGGTCAGCCCGCTGCTGCCGGCCTTTACCCTATGGCCCTCCGGTCAGCCCACCACGGCCGCCGCCACGACCGCACAGGCCAATACCGGGGCCAACGCCGCCGCTGGCGCCGCGTCCAGCCCCGCCAACAGCGATATTCCGCCGCAGACCGAGCCGCCGACCTCAGCCAACCTGACCAACTGGCTGAACGCTTTCTATGCCGCCGAGCAGAAGCGCAAGACGCCGTTCCCGGACCAGCTGCCGGCGGATGCGCAGCCGTTTGACCTGCTGGTGATCAACATCTGCTCCCTCTCCTGGTCGGATATTGAAGCCGCCGGTCTGATGGATCATCCGCTATGGAAGCACTTTGATATTGTCTTCAAAAACTTTAACTCCGCGACCTCCTACAGCGGCCCGGCGGCGGTGCGCCTGCTGCGCGCCAGCTGCGGCCAGCTGTCGCATACTAACCTGTATCAGCCGTCCGGCGCCGATTGCTACCTGTTTGAAAACCTGGCGAAGCTCGGCTTCAACCAGCAGCTGATGCTCGGCCATAACGGTCTGTTCGGCGACTTCCTGAAAGAACTGCGTTCGCTGGGCGGCATGCAGAGTCCGCTGATGGACCAGAGCGGCCTGCCGGTCAGCCTGCAGGCGTTTGACGGCTCCCCGGTGTATGAGGATCTGGCGGTCCTCAACCGCTGGCTGAAGACCGAAGAGGCCAGCAGCAATCCGCGGAACGCCACCTTCTATAACACCCTGCCGCTGCATGACGGCAACCACTTCCCGGGACAAAGCAAAACCGCAGACTACAAAGTGCGGGCGCAGAAGCTGTTTGATGACCTGGATAACTTCTTCACCGAGCTGGAGAAATCGGGGCGGAAAGTGATGGTGGTGGTGGTGCCGGAACACGGCGGCGCGCTGAAGGGCGATAAGATGCAGGTATCTGGCCTGCGCGATATTCCAAGCCCGTCGATCACTAACGTCCCGACGGCGGTGAAATTCTTCGGCATGAAGGCGCCGCATGAAGGGGCGCCGATTATCATCGATCAGCCCAGCAGTTATCTGGCGGTGTCGGAGCTGGTGGTGCGCGCCCTCGACGGCAAAATGTTCAGCGAGGACAGCGTCAACTGGCAGCAGTATGTCGCCAACCTGCCGCAGAGCGCGGCGGTGTCCGAGAACGCCAACGCCATCGTCATCCAGTATCAGGGCAAGCCTTATGTCCAGCTGAATGGCGGTAGCTGGGTGCCTTATCCGCAATAAGCGACAAGGCCGCCTATGTTGGCGGCCTTACATCGTGAGACGTTCCCATTCTACCTTCTCAGCCCGCAGGCATACGGGCGGGGAAGGCGGCAAATCAATCACCGTATTTAGCGCTGATCCTGTTTCGCCAGCCAGACCAACAGCTTGAGGCTGGCAGAGTAATAATCATCCTTGTCGTCAATCTGCGGCGCCTCCTGCGGTTCACCCAGCGTCAGATCGCGCACCGCCAGCAGGCCGCCGGCCATATACCAGGGAGCCACCTCGTTGGTGCTGACGTTGATCCACGCCGGGGTTTGCAGGCGCGGGTAACTCTGCATCCAGGCCTTCCAGGGCGCGAGCAAGGCGCTGTGCGGATCGGCCCACGAGAGATACAGCGGGATACGGATCGCATCGAAACTCATCCGCGGCGGCCACTCTTTGGCTGGCAGCATCTTGCCATCCGCCCGCAGCGCCACCCAGTCGCTGGGTAGATGTGATTTCCCCCAGCCCATTTGCCCCAGCAGCGCCTGTCCGTCGCTCTGCAATGTCCGCCAGGCGGTGAGATGCGTCCGCTCCGCGAAGGCGCGCCAGGCCGGGAAGATGAAATAGGAAGGGTTAAGGTTCAGGTGATCATTGAGGTTGAACCCTTTCACACCCGGGAGCATTACCTGGCGACCGGCGAAAGACACCACCGTAGACTTCAGCAGGGCGGCGGTGATGGCGTCAGAGGCAATCGCATAGCGCTTATCCTGCCACTGCTTTTGCGCGCGCAGCAGCGCCCAGGCGATCAGGGTATCGCCATCGGAGGCGTTGTTTTTATCGGCGATAGGGTCCGGCGCCACCGGGTTATAGCGCCAGTAAAACAGCCCGTTAGACTTGTTGCGCAGGGTGTTGTCCGTCCACTGCCACAGCTTGTCGAACGCCGGACGATCGTTATTCGCCACCGCCAGGAGCATGGCGAAGCCCTGACCTTCCGTATGCGACACATTGCCATTGGCGGTATCAATGATACGACCATCCGGCATCATAAAACGGGCCTTATAGCGCTCCCAGGCCGTATCCGCCCACGCCCTGGGCACCAGCATCACTACCGTTGTCACTATCACCGCCACTAAAGCACGCAGGGGCATAAATTCACTCTTTATGGATGGTAGTAGAGAAACTGAACGTCAGAGACGGAGAACACCCGCTCACGCTGCAGTATCACGTGGGCACTGCCTCCCTGACTCTGCAGCCAGCGAGAATATAACCCCTCGAGTATGGCACAGAACGCGTTGCACCAGCGCACGCGCCCCGCTTCGGCGCGGCTGACCGGCAACGCCTGATGGCGCAGGCGCAGGCCGTCCTCACCGACATCGATGGTCACCACGCCCCAGTGAAAATGAGTCAGCAGCCGGTTGATATTGGCCTCCAGATCCCCCACCGTCTCCGACGCCGGCAGCGGATGGGTCTCCGCCAGCGAGGCGCCCATCTGACGCAGGAAGGGCTGGCTTTCCAGCTCGCCGGCATTATTTAGCATACCTTCGACCATAATAATCAACAGATCGAACCATCCGGCAGGCGTCTGCTGCTGCTGAAACCAGGTCATCACCACCGGGTTATTGTTCTCCGTCATCATCAATGATCTCCTAACATATAGCGAATATAGAGCCCGGCGGTGCTTTCGTTATAATCCCCGAAGGTGTCATAGCCAATCTGGCCCCCCAGGGTCATTTGTTTGTTGACCTTGTAATCCGCCCCGGCGCGCAGGGTATACCCTATGCCGCTCTTCGAGGTCGCGGAGTAGTAGGCTTCCTTGGCAAACCCATTGCTCACCGCCGTCTCCAGGGTCTGTTGCCACTCCGAATTGGTCGGGAAATAGGCGCTCTTATCCTGACTGTAAGACTGATAGCCCACCGAGCCGCCGAGCTTCATGGTCCAGTTATCATATTTCTCCGTCAGACTGACCGGCAGCGATACGCTGACGTAGTTTTGCGGACTAAAGTAGCCCCCCTGACCATAGGTGAAGTAGCTGAGGTTTTTGGAGTAATCCATATAGCTCATGCTCAACCCGGCCTGCAGCTGGCGGTATTCGTCATGGTAGGGACGAAGATAGACCCCGGCATTGGCGTTGATACTGGTGTTACTGGCGACGTTCTGCCCCAGATAGCTGTATCCACCGCCGCCGACATAGAAGCCCGCGTCGCCGTCGTCATAGCTCAGCTGCAGGGTGCCGCCGTTTTTCGTCACCTGCCCCCAGGTTTTCCCGGAATAGGCGTCTTTCAGACCCACGTAGGAAAGCAGGCTGTCGGTTAGCGAGCGGCGTTCGCCGGTGAGGATCAGCGACAGATAGTTGGTCAGCTTGGGCGACCATTTCACCCCGCCGACTACGGTATTAAGATCCTGGCCCAACGGCGTGCTGCCGATATCGACCCGGTAATCGTCACCGCTTAACGCCAGCGCCAGTTCGACGCCATTGGCCTTCTGCGAATCGGTCGAGCCGCTGGTCTGGTCAACGTTCGGCTTGCGGCTGGACGAAGAGAGATAGCTGGCCACCTGCCCCGCATCATAGCTCCCGAGCTTCGCCAGGTTTTCCATCCCGCTGCTGGTGGTAGGATTGAAATCTGCCGCGTTCAGGGTGCCGAGGCCGCTTAACGCCTCGGCCCCTGGATTGCTGGCGAAATAGGCCGTCCGCTCCGCCTCGGTCATCGAGGCGATCGCCGCCTGCTCGCTGGTGGCGGTACTCACCATGTTGGAGACCGCGTTAGCCAGCGGGTTGGCGCCGTAGCGACGCCAGGCGTCGCCGCTGGCGGTCCCGGCGTTCAACGACACCGGGGTGACGGTAAAGTCAAAGCGCGAGTCGCCAAACGGCGAGGATGACCAGGTCAGCGGCGTCCGGAGCTCCGTCAGCTTGCTGGTGCCCGATTCGCCGTCGCGTCCACGCACGTCCATTCCCCCCTGCAGCCAGCTGCCGGTTTTCTCCTGCAGCGACTCCATCATGGTGTCCACCTGACGCAGCATCCGCGTCTGGGCGGTGTCCACCGGCAGATCGGTGCGCTGGATCCCCGGCAGCGTGGAACCAGGCGCGGCGGCCGACTGGGCAACCTGCCACGGCATGTACTGCCCGTAGGCGGAGGCCGTCCGCGTCGGCGCCGACGTTTGCGACACGCCGATAAAGGGGTTATCCGCCGCCAGCACCCCGCCGACGGTCGGCGTTTCGCTACTGTTGGTGCTTTGCATGCCCAGCAGTTTGCCGCGGGCGCTGCGCAGATAGGTCATCGCCTGCTGATGATGTCCCTGGGCCTCCGCCACTCTCACCAGCAGCAGCAGGCGATCCGGGGAGTTATCCTGGCGCAAACCGCCGGCCAGCTGTTCAGCGCGATCGTTGTTCCCCGCCGACAGCGCCACGTCGATGGCCCCGGCGCGCGCATCCTGGTTCGGCGTATCGCGCGTCATCAGGTAGTCATAGACCACCCCGGCCTCTTTGTTCATTTTGCCGCTCTGGTACAGCCGCGCCATGGCGAACATCAGATCGGTATTTTGCGGATCGCTTTGCATAGCGCGGATCAGCTTGTCATACGCCGCAGCGTAATTGCCCTGCTCGCGCAGGCGGTCGGCTTCGTTGATCACATAGCCATTGCGAATGCTCGCCAGCTGCGTCGGCGTACTGCTGGCCTGCAGCTGCGGATTGCTGATCAGGTTCTGCGCCTCGCCGGTCAGCCCGGCCTGATTCAGGACGGCGATCTGATCGGCGTAATCCCCGGCATTGCCGGATACGCCGCTGCTGATATTGTTGCGCACCAGCGAGACCGCGGTGGTCAGGTCGCCGCTCTCGGCCAGCAGACGCGCCAGCTTGCCGGCGTCCGCCGGGGCTTTTGGCGGCGTGGAGGCCATCGCCCGCAGGGTATTGCTGGCGGCGATGGTATTGCCCTGCGCCAGGTAGTTTTCGGCCGTCACCAACTGCAGGTTGTAGTTCACCCGCTGGCGCAAATCGCGCATGTCGCTGGTCTGGCTGCCGCCGGGAATGCGCGCCAGCAGCGTCTGCGCCTGCTGCCAGGCGCCGTTTTCGCTGGCAAACAGGGCGGCGGCATACAGCGCACTGTTGCTGGCGCCGGGGCGATAGGCCGCCGACATCAGCGAAGAGGCCTCGCTGCCGTTACCCGATTTTTGCAGCAGCCGGGCCAGGTCGAGGCGCAGCCAGGGATCGTCCGGATAGCGGGCGACGCCTTCGCGCAGGGTGGCAATGGCGCCGGCTGGGTTACCGCTGCTGACCTGCGCCTGGGCCTGACGGCGCAGGGCATCGCCCGGCATACCGGCCACCACCCGCGGCTGCAGTTTTTGCCGCAGGCTCTGCGGGAGCGTCTGCAGCATCGCCTGCGCCTCGGCGGATTTATTCTGCTCGCGCAGCACGTAATAGAGGTTTTCCCGCGCCGCCGCGTTCTGCGGATCGTCATTTAACAGTGAGCGCAGCGTTTGCTCCGCCTGGGGCAAATCTTTGTTGTGCCGCAGCACATCGGCGCGGAACAGCTTCGCCGAGGCGCCCTGCGCCCCGCTCTGCTGCGCCAACGGCGCGGAGAGCGCCAGCGCCTGGCTGATATTGCCCTGCTTATAGGCCTGCTGGGCCTGCGCCAGCTGGCCGTAGAACAGCGCATCGGCCGCCTGCTGACGACGGGTCGCCGAGGCGTCGCCGCCGAGGTCCGCGGCCCGGCTCAAATACTGCGACGCGGCCTGGTAGTCGCCGCTGCGCTGGGCGATATAGCCCATGCCCGCCAGCGCATCGGCATCCTGGGGGTTGGTCTGCAATACCTCTTCAAACTGCTGCTTCGCGGCGGCGGTATTGCCGCTGTTGAGATTGGCGTAGCCCTGGCCGCGCGCCNGACCGCTGCGCCGTTCGCGAAAGTAATTCTGAACTTCGCTGTCCTGGGGATGCCGCTGCATCCAGGTGTCGTAATACTGCTCATCCCCGGCCTGCGGGCCCAGCCAGAGCAGCGCCTGGCGCAAGCCGCTGTCCGCCTCTTTATTGCCGCTGGCCATCGGCTCGAGCAGGGCGATCCCTTCCCGGCGAGTCTCTTCCCGCCAGGTTAACGCTTTGCCCAACGCCACCCGCGGGGCGTTCTCCTGCGGATGCTGCGCCACGTACTGGCGCAGCTCGCTGATAGCCTGCGGATAGAGCGATTTGTCGCTGGCCATGGTCAGGTAATATTCCGCCGCCAGCCCGGCAGGCGGCGTATTGCCATTGAACATACTGCGCCAGGTCGCCAGCGCCCCGGGGATATTGCCTCCGCGCGCCTGCTGGCGGGCCAGGTTGAGCTGGCCCTGCGGCATCTGCGACATCTTTTTGGCGTTGTCCAGATCCTGTAGTCCCGGGCTGTCAGGGGCCGCTTTCGCCAGCCGCGCGCGCCACTGCGCCGCCGCCTGCATATCGCCGCCCTGCTGCGACCAGAGCGCCATCAGATACAGCGCCTGGGTGTTGTTGGCATCCACCGAGAGCACCTTCTGCAGGGACTCCATCGCCAGCTCGTCATGAGATTTCTCATGCCAGTAGTTGGCCTGAGCGAACAGCGCCTGTAGCGCCGCGTCGTTCCCCGCCGCCAGCGCGCCGCCCGAGGCAGCGAGAGTCAACGCGCCGGTGAGGCAGAAGGTGGTGAGCCGACGGGAGGTCTTCATCGTTATTATTATCTTTCTTTTCATTGGTTATCCCCCGAACCCAGACGCTTACGGGCGTGACGTTTAAACATCGCGGTCAGCGCCAGTCCCATTATCGAGGTGGCAATCAGCCCCAGCACCGCCAGGAAACCTGAGTGCTGGCTGGCATACCAGACCGCCATCATGTACCACGGCATCTGACCGCTGGGGAACGGCGTACTCACCTGGAAGCTGCGCACCCCGTTATCGCTGGTGATCACCGCGGTATCGCCGCGGATCCCGGCGTTAATGCGCGGCGATTCCAGATCGGTCTTCAGTCGCGCCAGCTGGTCATCATTGCTGGCCAGCGCCACCACCACCAGGCGGGTGGAATTCCACGGCGAGCGATAGCTGATGAACCCGCGCCAGGCGCTGCTCGACGAAAAGTAGCGATCGGCGTCGAGGCTGGCGGAAGTCCAGTCGCCAGTGAGCCGGCGCTGGACTTTTTGCCACAGGTCTGGCTCGCGGACGCTCAGCACATTATCTACCGGGCGGTAGGGTGAGTCGGCCAGCAGGCTCTGGTTAAAGGCCTGCTGATCGAGAGCGGTGACCGCCAGCACGTCACGTTCACGCAGCGACTGCAAATCCCCCCCGCCGGTGGGCATCCCGAGCACGACGCGGTTATTCGCCAGCGCGGTGCCGGTCGCGTTCCCGGAGCGTGCCGCCAGATTCAGCAGGGTCGCCACCTGGGTTTCAGACGGGTCCGCCGGCAGCAGAAGGGTCGTCTGCGAATAGTCCGCCAGCCGCGAGAAGGGGAACGAGGCGCCGACAAAGTAGGAGAGATTGGGCAACAGCGAGAAGTGACGCGTCTTGCTCAAATCGATCCAGGAGTCGTCAGTGATCCGGCTCTTGATATTGTTATTCAGCAGCACCGAACACGGAACATCGTCCTTTGGCACCACATTGAAGTACATCGACAGCTGGTTATCGCCGTAAATCAGGTAGGGCGCCAGCGGGATGGTAAAGCGCTCCTGGCGCGCATCGCCCCCGAGGTAGCGCCAGACTTTCTCCAGCGGCCCCTGCTTGTTCATCGGCAGGTTGTTGAGGAAGGTGCCGTTGAGCGTTACGCTCAGCAAGGACTTTTCCTCATTAATCCAGCTTTCCGATGGGAAGCGGTAGCCAACCTGTAGCGGAATGGTCTCCCCATCCCACAGATAGAGATCGGGCGCGGCGCGGAAGGCGATACGTAAAGGTTCGTGCCAGACGCCGCTGACGGTCGGGCTTTGATCCTTACGCAGCAGCTCGCTGAGCTTGACCGGACGATCGGTGGGGATCCAGCGCGGGGCATCATATGCTTTGCCAACCGGGATGGTCTGCGGTTCGACATCCAGCGTCGCGGTTTGCGGCGCAAAGTTGCCGCGGGTTAACCGCCAGGCGGCCATGCGCAGCGCCGTATCGTTTTTACCGACAATCAGCAGCAGTTTATAGGCCGGATTGGCGGGGTTGGCGATGATGCGCAGCAGCGGCTTATCGGTTTCCGGCAGCATCATGCCGCCCACCTGCTCCCCCGGATGGCCAATCACGATGCCGTGGCGTTCCGGCAGACGGTCGCGCAGAGCGCTGAAGGCAATGCCGCGATAGTCCGCCTGGATACCCAGCCAGGAGGAGATCAGCGCCGCGGCGCTGAAGACGTCCGCCGACGGCTTGGCCCCATAGGCGACCGCAATGTCCGCCGGGGTCATCTGCATGCTGTCAAAGAAGGGCCGCGGGAAGTGGCTCAGGTCGTCGCTGATGTTCAGCTGCTGGCTTTCCCAGCTGAAATGCGACGTGGGCAGCACCGTCACCCGCGACGTATCATGAATGTCACGCTGGCACTGCAGGGTATCGCCATCGTTGATCTTCACGCTCAGGTTATTGCTGGAGACCATCAGCGCGGGCGGAATATCCAGCTGATAATGGGAGACATCCTCGCCATCGGCGCCCAGCGGCAGCGTGCCGAGCGGTTGACCGTTGAGCATCAGCTGCAGGGTGGCGTTGCGGCTCGCCATCTCCGGCGATACGCGAACGGCAAGGCTGAGCTGCGAATGGATCACCACCTGATCGGCAGGCAGGGTAAAGCTGACCCCACCCTGTCGCTGGCCGCCGCTGAGGATAATCCCGTCCGGCATCCCCATCTGCGCCAGATTCAGATCGCCTCCCCAGACCGGAGCGACAGGAATGACCTCCGGCGCGGCCGTGCCGCTCACCGGCGGGGGTAAGTCCGGCATAACCGGCGCAGGGGCCGTCGCCGCCGCATCGCCGGCGGTGGCGGGGGCTGCCGGAGAGGCGCCCTCCTCCGGCGAGGCAGCCGGAGGTTCGTCGCCTGGCTCGCTGTCCGCCGCGTCGTTGAGCTGCGGGAAGCTCAGCGGGGCAGCGGCGCCGGAGCCCGGTTCTTCACTGTGTAGCGCAGGCGCAGAGAGCATCCCTGCCAGCAGCGCCAGCGTGGTTAATCGCTTCATAACGTCCCATCCTCCTGCGCCGTTTTCGCCACTGTTGCCCGATTGCGCTGGCTGCGACGGGTTTTCCACGTCAGCCAGAACAGTTCGAACACGCAGCGTAAAATGGTGAAGAAGGAGCGGAACGGGTTATCCTGCGGGCGCGGCGGATTAATCCACGCATCCGCGCGGGCCAGCACCACGCGCACCAGTTCACGGCGGCGCGAAAGCGGAATATCTTCATCAAACTTGAGGCGCAGGAAGCGCTCGTCAGAGGTGACCAGCTGGGCAGGGATCGAGATAGCCCCGGACTGCAGGATCAGCTCAATCTCTTCGATGTCATCCTCCAGATGGCGATTATCAAGCGCGACCACGCGGCAGCCGCCCATCGACAGGTCCGCGGTATGGCTGCGCGAGACGATGCCGCTGGCGTAATGGATCACCACCGGAATATCGACATCGATACGAATGGTTTTTCGCACCTGCCGCGTTTCGCGCGCCACGGCAATCGCCGCCAGCAGGAAGATCAGACTGTAGATCCCCCACCCGACGTTGAGGGCGATAACGTTGGGATCCGAGCCAAAGTAGTCATGGCCAATCGCCCGGACGATGCCGACCACCACCCCCAGGGCCAGCAGGCAGGCCACCACCAGGTGCGGGCGCACCACGGTGAAATCGAAGTAGCCGACGTCAAGCAGCCCCCCCTTATCGGTAACGTTGAACTTGCCGCGTTTGGGGAAAATCATCGTCACCAGAGTCGGCAGCACCAGGTGGAAGGCCAGCACAATATCGTAGATCTCCCCCCAGAAGCTGTAGCGATAGCGGCCGTTCATTCGCGAACCAACGTAAATAGCGAGGAACAGGTGCGGCAGGGCATAGGAGACGATCAGGCTCGCTGAAGAGTAAATAATATTGAGGTTAAACAGCAGGTAAGCCAGCGGGGCGGTGACAAACACCACCCTCGGGAGCGCGAACTGGTAGTAGAGCATGGCGCTGAGATAGCACAAGCGCTGCTGAAAAGTCAGCCCGCGGCCAAACAGCGGATTATCGACGCGGAAAATCTGCGTCATCCCGCGCGCCCAGCGGGTACGCTGGATGACGTGCACCACCAGGCGTTCAGTAGCGAGGCCTGCGGCCAGTGGGATATCGAGAAAGGCCGACTTCCACCCCAGACGCTGAAACTTCAGCGCCGTATGAGCATCTTCGGTCACCGTTTCGACGGCGAAACCGCCGATCTGCGCCAGCGCCTCGCGACGGATCACCGCACAGGAGCCGCAGAAAAAGGTGGCGTTCCAGTTGTCGTTCCCCTGCTGAATCGGGCCATAGAACAACATCCCTTCGTTGGGAATGTTGCGTCCGACGGAGAGGTTACGTTCAAATGGATCCGGGGAATAGAAGTAGTGCGGCGTCTGCACCAGAGCCAGCATCGGGTCTTTCAGGAAGCCGCCGACGGTGGCCTGCAGGAACACGCGCGTGGCGACGTGGTCGCAGTCGAAAACGCAGATAAGCTCCCCCTGAGTCAGGGTCAGCGCATGGTTAAGGTTCCCCGCTTTGGCGTGCTTGTTGTCATTGCGGGTGATATAGCCCACCCCAACGTCGGCGGCGAAGACGGCAAACTCGCTGCGCTTACCGTCATCCAGAAGATAGATTTTCATTTTATCTTTTGGATAATCAATGCATTGTGCCGCCAGGACGGTATCGCGCACCACCTCCAGCGGTTCGTTATAGCTCGGAATATAGATATCGACCGTCGGCCACTTACTCATATCATCCGGCAGCGGAACAATGCCGCGCTTCAGCGGCCAGACCGTCTGCAGATAGTTAAGCAGTAGCATCACCCAGATATAGACTTCCGCCAGAAAGAGTCCCATGCCGAGAATAGCTTCAATGGACGAGTTGAAGTGCAGGGTCTGCGTGAGGCGAAAATACATGTAACGGGTGGACATCAGCAGCGACGTGACGACCATAATGACCGATACGCTGCGGCGCTTGCTGAAGCCCATCAGAAAGAGAATACCGATACTTAACAGACCAAAAATATACTGCTTTTGGCTGTCCATCGGCGTGATCACCACCAGCACGGCGACGGGTGACAGCACCAGCGCCAGCAACCAAAAAAGAGATTTTTTCATTCAGCAGCCCTGCAAAAAGTTAACGCCCTGACATGCGTGGCTGGCTGTGCACCGTGCCATCGCCAATATGAATACCCAACAGCGAAGATATTTTTTTAGCCATGATTTCAATATCGAAGGCCGCTGCCGAGGAAGCGTTAAAGTCCAGGATCGACTTCTGCGAGGCATTGGCCTCCACCACGCTTTCATCACGATGGATCACGCCAAGCAGTCGCTCGCCCAGTTTCTCTTCCATCAGGCTGGTGACGTCCCGGCTGACCTGGCGACGGCTATCGCTTTGGTTAATGACGAAATAGTGCCCGTGCTTATGATTCAGCGCCGCGCCGGTCAGGCGCTGCTTTTCTACGTGCGCCAGGGTCGACATCGAGGCGGTATCCGCCAGCAGCGGGATAAGATGCAGGTCCGCCAGCCCCGTCAGCGCCTTTAGCGCGGGCGAAGGTCCAGGGGGCATATCGGCGATGGTGATAAGCCCGGGATAATTAAGCAGCGCGGACAGACCGCGCTGGAGGAAATGGTCATTATGGGTCAGTTGCTCATCAAACGCCTGACGCTGCGCCTCGCTCACTTCGCCATATGGCAGGACGAAAATATTACTGCCGGCGCTCAACACGCACTGGCTCCAGTCGTGCAGCTCCAGCGCCTTCGCCACATAGCCCCGCTCATCGTTCAGCGGTACGCCAAAATGCAAACGCAGCGCGTTCTGGACATCAAAATCCAGCGCCAGAACTTTGCTGCCCGTCCGCGCCAGCGAATAGGCTAAATTGGCCGCCAGGGTCGTTTTCCCTACGCCGCCTTTCGGTGAACAGACGCAAATCAACGGCATGTCGCGATCCTTTCCAGAAGTGATTTCAAAGGCTGGTCTTTATTTTTCGCCACCGGCTCCGCGCTTTTCGCGGCGAACAGGTGGGCATAGTTCTCGGCGGCGGGCGCGGGTCGGGGGGCCATTCTCGGCGGCGGCGCCATGGCCGGTTCCGACGCCGGAATTGAAGGCGCAGGGGTCGGCGCAGGCTCCTGCCTGACCGGCTCCGGTGCGGCTGCGGCGGTCTCCACGACCGGCTGGGAAGTAGCAGGCGCGGCCGAAGCGGCAGACACAACAGGATCAGAGGTTGGCGCCGCTGCTACGGCCGCCTCTACCTGGCGGAACAGATCCGCGGGCACCGACTGCGGCAACGGCGCGGAGACCGAGCCTCCCAGCGCCAGAGAAGAGGGTTTCTCGGCGCCGGGATTTAGCTGATTGAGGATCGCCCAGTCGCCGTGTTCCCGCGTGGCGGCAGAAAGATCCTGAAAGTTGAGGTTTTGCGTCCGCGTTTTTTCTTGAAAGCGCTGCAGATCATCATAATGGTTCATTGATAACCTCATGATTTTAAAAATTTCATATTAAGTTTGTTGTTATTTTCTGGGTATATTAAAAATATCGTGACGCTTCTGGGATGGCAGATAACGCGCCGATGGTGACGTACCAATACACACGATTGACAGGGTTATAATAGTTTAGAATTTGATTTTCGGGATGATTCCACGGCAGAAGTATCGCTACACTAACATTTCCCTTGCAGAAGGGTAGCCCCATTTTTTAGGTATGCGTACATCCTTAACTTCCCGCAATCACCACGCTTCCCAGTCGTTTTTATATAAAAGTATTAGGTCATGATGAAATCATAGCGTCAGATCAGCGAAAGAATAAACCTGAACCATTTTAATTTCTCTTTAATTCTATAAAAATGGACTGAAAGGCTTATTTTTTCGGATAATCTACGAAGAATGCTCTGAGAGCGTGACATAAACTGCGGCAATATGCGTAAGCGCCAGGTTTTATCCACGGCGGGAGAGAAGCTCCCGGCCATGGGACCGGGAGCGCGCCATCAGGCGTGGGACTTTTGCGGATTCTCATCCTGGTCGACGGCAAAGCAGGCCACCAGCTGGCCGCCGTAGTCCTTCAGCTGCGGCTGGAGCTGAGTGCAGGGGCCAAAGCGACGGCGACAGCGCGCGTTAAAGGCGCAGCCCGGTGGCGGATTTAGCGGGCTCGGCAGTTCGCCGGTCAGCTTGATCCGCTCGCGCCGGTCGTCTGGGTTCAGACGCGGCGTCGCCGACAGCAGCGCCTGGGTGTACGGATGACGCGGATTGTTGAAGATCTGGTCTTTGGTGCCCTTCTCCACGCAGCGGCCAAGATACATCACCATCACTTCATCGGCGATGTGCTCGACGACCGACAGGTCGTGGGAGATAAACACGTAGGACAGCCCTAAATCCTGCTGCAGATCCATCATCAGGTTCAGCACCTGGGCGCGTACCGAAACGTCCAGCGCGGAGACCGGCTCATCGGCAATCACCACATCTGGATCCAGCATCAGCCCGCGAGCAATAGCGATACGCTGACGCTGACCGCCGGAGAACATATGCGGGTAGCGATCGTAATGCTCGGTTTTCAGGCCCACTTTCGCCATCATCGCCAGCGCTTTTTCACGCCGCTGCTCTTTGCTCAGGCTGCTGTTAATCAGCAGCGGCTCCTCCAGAATCTGCCCCACTTTTTTACGCGGGTTCAGCGAACCATACGGGTTCTGGAACACAATCTGGATTTTTTGCCGCCGCAGCTTCTGCGCCTGCGGGTCGTGCTTAAGCAGATCCTGCCCCTGATAATAGAGCTCGCCGCCGGTGGGGATCTCAATCATCGTCAGCAGACGACCGAGGGTCGATTTGCCGCAGCCCGACTCCCCCACTACCGCCAGCGTTTTACCGCGCTCAAGGGTAAAGGAGACGCCGTCCAGCGCCTTCACCAGCCGTTCCGGGGCGAATAACCCCTTCTTCACCGGATAGTGTTTTTTCAGATCAATGGCCTGCAACAGCGGTTGTGGCGTGGCGGCCTTTTGCGTACTCATAATCCAGGCCTCCCGGCATCATCGAGTGGGTAGTGACATTTAGACTGGCGGCCGCCGGTCAGATCCGCGAGCGCCGGCTCTTCGCTACGGCATTTATCCGTGGCATAGGGGCAGCGCGGATTAAGCAGGCAGCCGTTGGGACGGTCATATTTCCCCGGCACCACGCCCGGCAGCGAGGCCAGACGCGCTTTATCCTGGGCGAATTCCGGCAGCGCGCGCAGCAGCGCCTGGGTATAAGGATGGCGCGGCGCGCGGAAGATATCTTTCGCGTCACCGGTCTCCACCACCTGACCCGCGTACATAACGATAATTTTATGCGCGGCTTCCGCCACCAGCGCCAGGTCGTGGGTGATCAGCACCAGCGCCATATTCTCCTGCTGCTGCAGATCCAGCAGGAGCTCAATGATTTGCGCCTGAATGGTCACGTCCAGCGCGGTGGTCGGTTCATCGGCAATCAGTAGTTTTGGCCGACAGGCAATCGCCATCGCGATCATCACACGCTGGCTCATGCCGCCGGAAAGCTGATGCGGATAGACGTCCAGCCGCGAGGCCGGATCTGGAATGCCCACCAGGTTCAGCAGGTCGATGGCCCGCTGGCGGCGGGTTTGCTTATTACCACCCTGATGGACCTTAATCGCTTCCATAATCTGGTAGCCGACGGTGAAGCACGGGTTGAGGCTGGTCATTGGATCCTGGAAGATCATCGCCACTTCCGCCCCCACCAGCTGGCGCCGCTCTTTTTCAGAGATGCGCTGCAGATCGCGGCCGTTAAATTCCAGTTTGTCCGCCATCACCCGGCCGGGATAGTCAATCAGCCCCATAATCGCCAGCGAGCTGACGGATTTACCGGAGCCGGACTCCCCGACGATACCGACCACTTCACCCTGCTTCACGCTATAGCTGATGCGGTCTACGGCGCGAAACGGCGCGTTTTCATCGCCGAAATGCACCGATAATTTATCTACATTCAATAACGCCATCTCGAACCTCTTACTGCTTCAGTTTGGGATCGAGCGCGTCACGCAGACCGTCACCCATCAGGTTAAATGCCAGCACCGTCAGCAGGATCGCCACGCCCGGGAAGGTGACTACCCACCAGGCGCTCTGCGCGAACTGCAACACGTCGGAAAGCATGGTGCCCCACTCCGGCGTCGGCGGCTGCGCGCCCATGCCGAGGAACCCCAGCGCTGCCATGTCGAGAATGGCGTTGGAAAAGCCCAGCGACGCCTGAACGATCAGCGGCGCGAGACAGTTAGGCAGAATATTAACGAACATCTGGCGCATCGCGCCGGCGCCCGCTACGCGGGAGGCGGTCACGTAGTCACGGTTGACCTCCACCAGCACCGCGGCGCGCGTGAGACGCACATAGTGCGGGAGCGCCACGAAGGTTAGCGCCAGCGAGGCGTTGACGATGGAGGGTCCGAAGATAGCCACCAGCACCAGCGCCAGCAGCAGACTCGGCAGCGCCAGCATAATATCGACGACGCGCATGATGATTGAGTCCACCACTCCGCCGAAATAGCCCGCCACCAGGCCGAGCACCACGCCGAGGATCAGCGACAGAACCACCACCAGGCAGCCCACCAGCAGCGACAGTCGGGCGCCGTACATCAGGCGCGACAGAATATCGCGGCCCACGTCGTCGGTGCCGAGCAGATGCGCCAGGCTGCCGCCGTCCTGCCAGAACGGCGGCGCCAGCAGCGAATCACGGAACTGATCCGCCGGGTTATAGGGGGCGAGGAAGTTGGCGAATACCGCGATGACGATCATCACCACCACGTATACCAGCCCGACGACCGCCCCTTTGTTGCGTTTGAAATAGTGCCAGAACTCCTGCAGCGGAGTCATGGGTACCGGCGCAGCGATAACTTTATTTTCAGTAACTTGTGACATGATGGCCCCTTACTTCTTATGCCGGATACGCGGGTTCACCACGCCGTACAGCAGGTCGACCAGCAGGTTGACGAGGATAATCATCGTCGCCACCAGCAGCACCCCGCCCTGCACCACCGGATAATCGCGACGCTGCAGCGCGTCGATCAGCCAGCGACCTAAACCAGGCCATGAGAAAATGGTTTCCGTCAGGATGGCGCCCGCCAGCAGGGTGCCCACCTGCAGACCAATCACCGTGACCACCGGCAGCATCGCGTTACGCAGCGCGTGGATCACGATCACCCGCATCCGGGTCAGGCCTTTGGCGCGCGCGGTACGGATATAGTCTTCGCCAAGCACTTCCAGCATCGACGAACGGGTCATACGTACAATCACCGCCAGCGGGATGGTGCCCAGCACGATAGCGGGCAGGATCATATGCATTAAGGCGTCAATAAAGTCGCCCTGCTCGCCCCAGATGGCGGTGTCGATCAGCATAAAGCCGGTCAGCGGCAGGGTATCGTCAAGGAACACCGTATCGCTGATACGCCCGGAGACCGGCGTCAGGTTCAGCTGTACCGAAACCAGCATAATCAGCATCATGCCCCACCAGAAGATAGGCATTGAGTAGCCGGTCAGCGCCAGGCCCACCGCGGTGTGGTCAAAGATGGAGCCGCGTTTTACCGCAGCCAGCACGCCCACCGGAATGCCGACGGCGACGGCGAAGATCATCGCGCAGACGCCCAGCTCAAGGGTGGCTTTAAAGCGTGGGACAAACTCCTGCCACACGGGAATGCGGCTTTTCAGCGAGATGCCTAAATCGCCGTGCAGCACGCCCCAGATATAGTGGGCATATTGCTGCCACAGCGGCTTATCAAGGCCCATTTCGGCCAGCAGCTGCGCGTGACGTTCGGGGGAAATACCACGTTCGCCCGCCATAATCATCACCGGATCGCCGGGGATCATATGGACGAAGGCAAAGGTGAGAAGGGTGATACCGATAAATGTCGGGATGACTAGTCCCAGACGTCGGAGAATAAACTGCAACATAACCCGGATTCTCTCTAGTGACGCCCCGCCTGGCGACAGGGCGTCTGTATTGCTCACAAAAGCATTCCCCGGAATAGCGGGAATACGCCCCCCGCCTCTCCCACGCGGGGAGAGGGGGTCAGGCATCGTGCTTATTATTCGACAGAGACGTTATCGAAGTGGTGTTTGCCCAGCGGGTCCACCACATAGCCTTTGACTTCTTTACGCACCGGCTCATAGACGGTGGAGTGAGCAATGATCAGCGCCGGAGCCTGGTCATGCATCACTACCTGAGCCTGTTTGTACAGTTCAATACGCTTGTTGTGGTCGTCGGTAGCGCGGGCCGGCTGAATAAGATCTTCAAACGGCTTATAGCACCAGCGCGAGTAGTTGGAGCCGTCTTTCGCCGCGGCGCAGCTGAACAGGGTCGCGAAGAAGTTATCCGGATCCCCGTTGTCGCCGGTCCAGCCCATCATCACGCTCTGGTGCTCGCCCGCTTTCGCCCGCTTCAGATACTCGCCCCACTCGTAGGTGACGATCTTGGCCTGGACGCCAATCTTGGCCCAGTCAGCCTGAATCATCTCCGCCATGCGGCGGGCGTTCGGGTTGTACGGACGCTGTACCGGCATCGCCCACAGATCGATGGTGAAGCCTTTTTCCAGGCCCGCTTCTTTCAGCAGCTGCTTCGCCTTCTCCGGATCGTAGGTGTAGTCCTTAACGTCGTCGTTATAGCCCCACATGGTCGGCGGGATCAGGTTCTTCGCCGCCTGGCCTGCGCCCTGGTAAACCGCTTTGATGATCGCTTCTTTGTTGACCGCGTAGGTCAGCGCCTGACGTACTTTGACGTCGTCCAGCGGTTTCTTCTCGGTGTTAAAGGAGAGATAACCAACGTTCANACCCGGCTGTTCCAGCAGGGTAATGTTCTTATCTTCCTTCATGCGCGCGATGTCCGCCGGGTTCGGGTACGGCATCACCTGGCACTCGTTTTTCTGCAGCTTGGCATAGCGCACGGAAGCGTCCGGGGTGATGGAGAAGACCAGACGATCGATCTTCGGCTTGGTGCCCCAGTAGCCCGGGAAGGCTTTATACAGAATGCGGGAATCTTTCTGGTATTGCAGCAGCTGGAATGGGCCGGTACCGATAGGATTGAGATCCACTTTTTCCGGCGTGCCGGCTTTCAGCATGTTGTCAGCATACTCTTTCGAAAGAATGGAGGCGAAGTCCATGGCCAGATCAGCGAGGAACGGCGCTTCCGGACGGGTCAGGACGAACTGGACGGTATTATCGTCCACTTTCTTCACTTCGCTAATCAGGTCCGGTAAGCCCATCCCTTCAAAGTATTCATAGCTGCCGCCAGAAACTTTATGGTACGGGTTATTAGTATTCTTCTGGCGATCGAAGGAGAACACCACGTCATCGGCGTTCAGGTCACGGGTTGGTTTAAAGTCTTTATTATCCTGCCACTTCACACCCTGACGGAGGTGGAAAGTATAGGTTTTGCCATCCGCACTGACTTCCCATTTCTCAGCAAGTCCTGGAATAACTTCCGTCGTACCGGTTTTAAATTCGACCAGGCGGTTATAGATCGGTACGGAGCTGGCATCATAGGTGGTGCCAGAGGTGAAGAGCTGTGGGTTAAATCCTTCCGGCGAGCCTTCAGAACAATAAACCAGGGTTTTCGCTTGCACGCTGGCGGCGACGGTCATGGCGACCAGGCTCAGACCAAGCTTCAGCATCCCTGATTTCTTCAAGGAAATACTCATTATTCTGCTCCAAAATTGTGATGTTGTTTGCATATATCCGCCGGACCTTTATTTATTTTTTACCCGGTCCGGTCGGTGGTGCCCGAAGGCGTAGAGAGAGATGGGGATTCCTTTCGCAAAAACGACTGAGTTGCAGTACGGATTCTCCATGAAATGCCCCTCATGCCCTACAATCTGTCAACAGAATGGGGAAACGTCAATACAGCCAGCCGGGTTTTACATCCAGCGTGAGAAACGGCAGGCAAAGATTAAAAAAACTTCAGGACGCTATTTTCAGCAGAGAAATTTATGCTACTGGCAATTCAGCAGAATAAAGCCCTTATTAATTTGCAACACCCAGTGGGAAACAATGCCAGCAAATGAGAAAAATTTCTTGCTGTGTGACCAATATGTGAGCGATTAATAGCGTGAACGTCAAAACGCACAGCGGAAAATGCTGCATTCAGCCATAAGCTTCGCGAAAAAAGATCTGTTCATCGATAAAAAAATGCAATGGAAGATGTCACAAAATAGCGAATAGCCGGCTGAAAACGTGAGTAAAGACGTTTATTGTGATTTTGGTGGTATTTTTGGCCAGTCGTGCACTGATGATGCCCGGCGGCGCTGCTGGACTGACCCCATAAAGTTGGATGGTTCATATTAAGCGGCTCTCAGAGCCTGGGTTCGGTACTCTACCGGACTCAGGCCTTTTAATTTCAGGCTTATCCGCNCGTTGTTGTAGTAATGGATATAGTCCTCTACGGCTTTTCTTAGCGCACTGACACTCCTGAACTCCCTCAGATAAAAACACTCCGATTTCAGGGTCCCGAAGAAGTTTTCCATCACTGCATTATCCAGGCAGTTTCCTTTACGCGACATACTCTGCGTCATCCCATGCGCCTTTAAACGTTCCTGATAGCTCCTCATCCTGTAATGCCAGCCCTGATCCGAGTGCAGCAGCGGAGCATCTCCCGGTCTGAGCTTCGGGAACGCACCGTCCAGCATCGTATTCACCATCTCCATCACCGGCCTTTCCGACAGGCTGTAGGCGATAACCTCCCGGTTAAACAGATCGAGAACTGACGACAGGTAAAGCTTTTTTCCCTGTACCGGGAACTCTGTCACATCTGTTACCCATTTTTCGTTGGCTTTTGACGCACCGAAGTTCCGGCTCAGGATATTGGGCGCGGCCTCGCCCGTTCTCCCTTTCCAGGCACGATATTTTTTCGCCCTTATCACAGACCGGAGTGACAGTTCTGCCATCAGCCGCTGCACTGTTTTATGGTTTATCCG
>NZ_JAZARW010000001.1:4277111-4277363 GCF_036233805.1 Klebsiella sp. EMBS2024
ATAACGACCTTTGTGATAGTGGTATATCTTCCTGATGTTCTCTTTAAGACCCGCATACCTGTCCCCTTGCTTCAGTGCATTCATATTGTAATACCACGTGCTACGGGACATACCGGCCGCCCGCAGAAGGTCCCGCAGAGCGTGTTCATGCCTTAGTTCACTGATTATCAGGGCTTTTTGCCATTTTTTTCGCTCTGAACCAAGGCTTTCAACTTTTTTAGATAGGCATTCTCTGCCCGCAGATAACGCAGT
>NZ_JAZARW010000001.1:4277383-4333169 GCF_036233805.1 Klebsiella sp. EMBS2024
GGAGAGTTTTTCCAGCTCTTTATCTGTCAGTGGTGGGATATTTTTTGGCTTTGTCATTTGTCCGGGCCGTCCGCATTGCATGTTTAAAAGACCTTCCGCTCCGGCATCGTTGTACACGTCGAGCCAGCGCCGGACAAGTATTTCTGCGGAGAGATTAAACCGGGCAGCCGCTTCACGCATCGTCAGGCGGTCACTGATAACCGCCCGGACGACCACGAGTTTAAATTCATCGGAATAATGATTATTTTTTGCAGTCAGGCCTTCTGCACCGTGGAACTGCCATGCCCTGACCCAGCGACGGACAGATGTTCTTTCAATACCAAAAAGGTCGGCTGTACTCTGTTCTCCGTCTTTACCGGACAAATAATGATTAACCACAGCCAGTTTTGTTTCAGGGGAATACTTTGGTTTAGCCATAAAACTGCACCTTACTCAGTTGGGTGTCCAACTTTTGGGGTGCAGTCCATNCGCTTGCGCGGGCCTACGAAACGCGAGTCGAACCTCCTGCCCCCGGAGGTTCTCATCCTCACTGGCCNCAGATGCAAAAAAGCCTGCTCATTGAGCAGGCTTTTCGAATTTGGTCGGTGATAGAGGATGACTCACCACTTCGTGGCTCGCCCTGCGGGCCGTTGCTGACGCAACGTTCTCTCGCTTCGCTCGAGTCGAACCTCCTGCCCCCGGAGGTTCTCATCCTCNCNGGCCNCAGATGCAAAAAAGCCTGCTCATTGAGCAGGCTTTTCGAATTTGGTCGGTGATAGAGGATTCGAACCTCCGACCCCTTCGTCCCGAACGAAGTGCGCTACCAGGCTGCGCCAATCACCGAATGCGGGGCGCATCTTACTGCTGGGATGCCTACCCGTCAATGCCTTATTTTCAAAAAATCGCTCAACCGGCGAGAAACTCAGCAGCCTGAGCAGCGAATCGCCGGTTGCTCAACGTTTTTAGCGGCAGTTAACCTCAAACGTTTTGCGATACTCGGATACCTTACATGTCACCGGCTCGCCGAGATAGGTCGCGCCCGCCGGGGTGAATGTAAACTCTCCCAGTAGCATCGTCAGCTCCCCCAGCTCCGGGCAGGATTGCTGATGACGCATAATATCCGGGCGGGTATCGTTATTCACCGCCCGGGCGATGTCGCTGTATGCCAGCTTGTCGGCAAAGGCATTAGCACAAAACTGCAGTTCGCTTTGCGCCATATGCGCGGCCTGCCCCTTCAGCTCGGCATGCTGTGCCAGCAGCAGCTGGCGAACCTCGCCGGCCCGGCTGTAGCCAATCGCCGTATAGCCGGCCTTATTGCTGAGGTTGACGCTGGCGCCAGCCGCAAGCAGCGCCTCGACATTGGCTTTATTATTCATTTTGACCGCTAGCATCAGCGGGCTGAGATCGTTGGCGGAAAGCTGGTCCACCTTTGCGCCGCGCTGCGCCAGCGCCGCGATCACCGCAGGCGCCCCCTGACCCGCCGCCACCTGCAGCGCCGTGAGTCCTTCACGGTTCGGCTTATCCACTTCCACCCCGGAGGCCGACAGCGCCAGCACCAGATCGGGATCATCCCCCGCCGCCGCCAGCATCAGCGGTGTGGTGCCGGATTTATCCGCCAGGCTGGTGTCCGCCCCGGCGTTGGCCAACGTCGTGATGGTTTCCGCCGATCGCGCGTGATCGACAGCGAGGAAAAAGGCCGATTCCCCGGACGCGTTGACAGCCTTCACGTCCGCGCCGTGCTTGAGGAGCAGCGCCACTATCTCGTCGACGTTCTTCTTAAACGCGCCGGGCGCCAGTTGTAACGCCATGTCTTCGGTCATCAGCGCGCGATTGCCCGTCGCCAGCGATTTCGCCGCCGTTGCGCCAACTATCTTGTCCAGCGTACTCTCCTCTTCGACAGGCGCATCGGGCTTTTTCATCGCCAGAATATGCTGATAGTCGTTTCTGATGTCCCCGCCGTCGGAGATGGCGGACATCAATGCCGTACTCTTGTCGATGGAGGTCTGATTCACCGACGCTCCCGCCTGGAGAAGATCGCCGATAATCGCGGTATCGCTGCCACGCGCCGCCGCCAGCATCAGCGCCGTGACGCCCTGGCGCGTCTGGAGGTTCGGCTTCGCCCGACGCTTAAGCAGCAATTCCACCACATCGCGACGATTTTCCGCAGCAGCGACCATCAGGCCGCTTACGCCGGTTTTATCCTGACCATCCACATCAATGCCGTTATCCAGCATGGCTGCGATCGTCGCTGGCGCATCGTATTTACAGGCCAGCAGGAACTGGCTGGTCTCTTCCTCAGACTGGCAGCCCGCGAGCATCATCAGGCACAGTAGGACCAACCCCTTTATCACCTTCATCCTTTCTCTCCATGAAAAGTTCATGCACAGGGGAAGCGAGGAAACAGGGGTAATCAAAGAAGAAGAGGTCACCTGCCAGACACGTCCACTGTGCGAAAAAAATCCCTCGCGCGGCGTCAGCCGGCGAGGGATTAGCTTATCCTGGGCTCAGGAAAGGAAAACAGACCCGAGAATCTGAAAACTATCGGGCCTTACTTTTTCCACCGGCACCAGTTGTTGTTCTCATTGATCCCGCCATCCGGCGAGGTATAGCCGAGGCAGCCCATAATGGTGTCGTACAGCTCGACGTGACGGCGCGGCACCTTCATCGCAGCCTGCTGCTGCAGATGGGCAAACGCGGCGGCGTGATCGGGATTTTCCAGGTACTTATCCGACATCCACACCATCATCGGCACGCGGAACTGCTCCGGCGGCGCCATCTTGCGCGGCGTACCGTGCAGGTGTTCACGCTCGTTAATCGACTCCCCGTGGTCGGCGGCATAGAACACAATCGCTTTCTTATCCCGCAGCTGGTCGAGGACGCTGACGATAAAGTGATCGACATAGGTCACGCTATTGTCGTAGGAATTGATCAGTTCCGCTTTCGAGCACTTGTTGTCGACGCCGACGCACTCCGGTTTCCACTGGGCGAAGCTGCGCGGGTAGCGTTGGGTGTAGTTAAAGTGGGAGCCTTTGGTGTGGAGAATGATCAGATGCTTACCGGAGGCGTTGCCCTGCGCCATACCGCGCTTCATCTCATCCACCAGCAGCATATCGTCAACGCTCTTACCGCGGTTGCGCGGCTCGGCGCCAATCTGCTCGCGGTAGGCGATATTGTTGGCCATCGTGTTGCTGTAGAACCACATCTCGCTCTGCATGGCGTACAGATTGCCGCTGAAGCCCAGCTGATGCAGCACGGCAAAGACATTCTGCTCTTTGAGCGTCCGCTGGGGGTTATCTTCCGCCCCGCCCTCGCGCACAAACATGCAGCGTAACGACAGTTTGGTAGCGGTATCGCACGAGTAACCGCGGAAGGCGACGAGATTCTTCTCTTTCTCCAGCTCTGGCGTGGTATTGCGGCTATAGCCGAGGATGCCCATATGGTCCCAGCGGGTCGTTTCGCCAATGATAAACACCACGTAGGTATCATCCAGACCTTCCGGCGCGACGTAGGTGAACTTCTTCGCCGGGTTAATCAGCGATTTGTTGTCTGAGGATTCATCCACCTGCGCCCAGGCGTACAGACCCAGCGCCGACAACCAGTTCGACGGCAGGTAAGAGTTGGCGATCACCCCGCCATAGCTCGGCATATCCACTTCCGAATGGCGCTCCACATCATGCTGGCGCAGCTCTAGCAGGCGGATGGGTCCCCAGACAATCAGTCCGGCCAGCACCACGATCAGCACGTTTTTAACCCGCTGGCCCGGGGTGCGCAGCTGGCGCAGCAGCGTATGGCGGCAGCGGTTGCTCCAGATGAACAGCAACGGCGGCGCGCTCACCGCCACCAGCCAGAGGATCAGGTGCCAGCCGATGACCTC
This sequence comes from Klebsiella sp. EMBS2024, assembly GCF_036233805.1. Taxonomy (NCBI): domain Bacteria; kingdom Pseudomonadati; phylum Pseudomonadota; class Gammaproteobacteria; order Enterobacterales; family Enterobacteriaceae; genus Klebsiella; species Klebsiella sp. EMBS2024. The sequence goes on from NZ_JAZARW010000001.1 coordinate 4,281,237, forward strand.
TTTCGACAGGTCGATATCGGTGGTCATCACCGAAGCGATGATCCCGTAGCCAATCACCACATTGAGGAACGTCATGTAGTAACTCGCCGCGGCGGAAAACAGGACAATCAGCGTCGCCAGAATGCGCCAGATACGGCGGCCGAACAGCGACAGAAGACGTAACAGGAAGAAGGTGACAAATACCGTGGCAACCAGTTCAACAACACCGGAAAGCCCTTTCCAGAAAGTGAACTCTTGAGCATAACCATCGAAACGCCGGAAAAAAACGGCGACGTTCATAAACCAGCCGATGTACAGCGCCAGCCAAAAACTAAGCTTCTGCTGCGTCATCGTTCTAATATATTTCATGCAAGCAAACCTGGAAAAAGAAGAATAAAACACCGCCTGACGCTGTGGCACGAGTCAGTAGGCTAATAGGGTGCGTTAGGGTTGGTTATCAGAAACCTCTACAAACCGCGATAAGTAGACCACAGGGAACGAGAAAAGTATCAGGAGGGAATGTGATCCAGCCAAACATTTACAAAACATTTGGCTGGATTGGCACTATTTGCTTAGGGAAATAACCAGGGGCACGTTTCACGCTGCAGGTTTCAGGCGTGCGCCTCGTTATATACCGTGCTTTTCGGCTGACGAATGGTGGTGGATAACGCCAGCGAGAGGATCAGCAGGGCGAAGATCACGCAGAAGGTCACGTAGAAACCGCCGAACAGCGAAGCGATGAGAGAGCCGCAGATGCTGCCGATACCGAAGCCCAGATAAATCACGCCATAGTTTTTCGCCAGATTGTTCAGACCAAAGAACTCACTCACCAGCGACGGGAAGACGGTAATGGTGCCGCCGAAGTTAAAGGCGACGCAGGCGATGGCGGCGAAGAAGGTCAAGGCATTCAGCGGGGCGAACAGCAGCGCGGCCATCCCCACCAGCGACACGACCTGACCGATGGTAATCACGCGAATGCGGGAGATTTTATCAGACAGGATACCTAACACCAGGCGACCGCTGAGGTTCGCAATCGAGATAACCGTTACCGCGTTGGCCGCCGTGGCGACATCCAGGTGGACCATTCCCTGGGCAATATCCTTCGCTACGCCAATTACGTACAGACCGCTCATGCAGGCCGTCAGGAACATCACCGCCAGCATCCAGTACTGCGGTTTACGCATCGATTCGGCGAGGGTGAAGTCGTTTTCCACGACGCCGTTGGCCGCGGTGGCTGCCGGGTGATTTGGCGCATCTTTCATCAGGGTCGCGCCAAAGACGATCATCACCAGCACGATAGCGCCCCAGATAACGAAGGTTTTTTCCAGGCCAACGGTGGCCAGCAGGTGGGAATCAATGAATTTGAACCCCAGGCTGCCGAGACCATAGGAGCCAATGGAGAAGGCGGAGATCAGCCCTTTACGTTCCGGGAACCATTTCACGCAGTTCGACAGGGTCAGCAGGTAACCGGCGCCGTCCGCCAGCCCCACCAGCACACCCGCGCTCAGCCACAGCATCATCAGGCTGCTGGAGTGCGCGGTCAGGAAGAAGCCCAGGCCGAGCAGGATCCCGGAGGCCATGGTGACGCGCTTCACGCCAAAGCGCTCCTGCAGNTTGCCGGCGACCGACGAAGAGAGCGCCAGCCCGAGGCTCAGCAGACCAAAGGAAAAAGCCACCTGACTGACCGGCTCGCCCAGTTTGTCAGACAGCGAACTGTTAAACAGGCTCCAGGTATAAACCGAACCGAGAGCGAATTGGGTGATGATGGTGCCGATCAGTGTCAGCCAGCGGGTCGATTGACGGTTTGCAGCGTTCATAGCAGTTGTCCTGATAAATTAACTGCCGCCACAATAGCGAAGGCCCCTCATCCAGTGGGGGAAAAAGGCATGAACTGCCATCAGCGGGGAATGAAATGCATTAATGTTGGAATGAATGGCATTGCATAACATTCATTCCGTAAATTACAGGCAAAAAGTTAGCGTGCGCTATCTCACAGAAATGCGCCATTGCTGAGATTTAACAATAACCACATCGTTTCAAATGCGTAACAATTCCCGATTAAAAATTGGCGCTGACCCCCATCAAATAGAGCGTATTTTCCCCTGACGGCAGGTTATCCGCCTGCGACAGCGTTGCCCATGCCGCCACGTGGGATCCCAACCGCATATCAGCGCCCAGGGTGACATCGCTCCAGCCTCCCCCCCTGGCACGGGTCATCGGCGCCCAGACATCGCTGGCGAGCGACTGGTTATAGCTCACCTGCGCCCAGGGATGCACGCCCCACAGCGCCTGATAATCCATGCGCCAGCCGAGCGTGTTAACGTAGCCCGCCTCGCCTGCGTTTCTCACCGTCGGCGCGGTGACGTCGCTGCGCAGGCTGGCCACCGGCCCGGAGGTTACGCCGTTTGCCAGCGGATAATTCCAGCCAACGCTCAGGCCGCGGCCGCTGTCCGGCGGCGCCAGCCCCTGGTTTAACGCCAGCCCGCCGGGCGTCTCAGAGGACTTCATCCGCTCGGCGAGAATATCTTCATAACGTGGTTGGTGATCGCTATCCCATGTATAGCGTTCCGACGTATTACTTTTTGTATCGATAGCGATATATTCCTGTTGCCAGGCATTCGCTCCAGAGACACATGACACCCAGACGGATACGCTCGCCGGGATCAAGAACCCCCGGAGGCCATTGCATTTCTTTATTATCATTAATGCGACTCCAGAAAAGAGCCGAATCGGCAATATTGCTGTGTTTTTAGTGGGGATACGATTTCCCTGTATTAACTATTATCTTTATCTTTCAGCCGTCAAGGCGGGCGTCCACTTTTTTAGCGCAGAGGGAGAAACAGCTATGCAGCGTTGCGGATGGGTGAGTCAGGATCCGTTATACATCGAGTATCACGATACCGAATGGGGTGTGGCGCAAAAAGAGGGTCGCCAGCTGTTTGAAATGATCTGCCTTGAGGGCCAGCAGGCCGGTTTATCGTGGATCACGGTGTTAAAAAAACGGCAGAACTACCGCCAGGCTTTTCACCAGTTCGATCCGGTGCGCGTGGCGGCGATGGGTGATGACGATATCGAGCGACTCCTGCAGGATACCGGCATCATTCGCCATCGGGGAAAAATCCAGGCCATTATCGGCAACGCCCGCGCCTATCTGGCGATGGAAGAAAATGGCGAGTCGTTCACTGATTTTGTCTGGTCCTTCGTCGACAATGCGCCACAGGTGACCCGCGCTGCGACGCTGGCGGAAATTCCCGCCACGACGCCGGCCTCCGATGCGCTGTCGAAAGCATTGAAAAAACGCGGCTTTAAGTTTGTCGGCTCGACAATCTGTTATTCCTTTATGCAGGCCTGTGGGCTGGTCAACGACCATGTCACCGGCTGCTTCTGTCACCCTGGAGGTCAGGATGATCCGCAAGTGGGACACTGAAGATACCGCGCCGCTGCTGGCGCTGTGGCTGGACAGCACGATTCATGCCCATCCTTTTATCAGCGAAAGCTACTGGCGCGACAGCGTCGCGGTAGTACGGGATGTCTATCTTCCCGCCGCCAGCACCTGGGTCTGGGAGCAGGATGGCGAGTTAAAAGGCTTTGTGAGCGTGCTGGACTCCCGTTTCGTCGGCGCGCTGTTTGTCGCGCCGGGCGCCACCCGCCAGGGTATTGGCCGGGCGCTGCTGGATGAAGTCAAACAGCACTACGCCTGGCTGAGCCTTGAGGTTTATCAGAAGAACGAATCGGCGGTCAGTTTCTACCATGCGCAGGGCTTCCGGATTGAAGACTGCGCATGGCAGGACGATACTCAGCACCCGACGTGGATTATGCGTTGGCCGGCGGATCAAATGCCGTAAGCGGCAGCGCCGGGCCGGTATATTTCTCCAGCCACGCCAGGGCGGTGTTCCCGGCACAGCCGTTGCCCAGCCGGGATGTCGGAATATCTTTGGTTAAGACGTTCACCGCCCCGTTTTTGCAGATGCCGACCTGCGGATCCAGGTCGGGCCACGCTCCTTCATGCAGGCAAATCACCCCCGGGCGGATCCCCTCCGTCACCACGGCGCCGGCCAGCACCTGACCGCGGGCGTTCCATACCCGCACCAAATCGCCATCGACAATCCCGCGCGCCTGCGCATCCTGCGGATGAATAGTCACCGGTTCGCGCCCGGCGACGGCATAGCGCTCGCGCAGCGCGGTGTGGTTCAGTTGACTGTGCAGACGGTGGGCCGGATGGGCCGACAGCAGCTGCAGCTGCCCCGCCTCTGCGTTGCCATGCCACTCGTCGGGCTCCAGCCACATCGGATGCGGCGGACAGTCGGCGTAACCAAAAGCGGCGATGGTCGGCGAGTGGATCTCTATTTTACCGCTCGCCGTTTTCAGCGGGTTGGCCTGGGGATCGGCGCGGAAGGCGGCGAAACGCGCAAAACGGGCATTCTCCGGCTCCTCCGGCATCTCAATCAGCTGGTTAGCCTGCCAGAATTCGGCAAATGGCGGCAGCGTCACCTGCTGCTGGGCGCCGCGCCGGGCGGCCATCTGATAGAAAGTCTCCAGCCACTGCAAATCACTCTTCCCTTCGGTGAAGCGTTCGCGGCCACCCGCCTCCCAGCGTTCGCTGAGGTCGGCAAAGACCGCGAAATCGTCGCGCGCTTCATCTCGCGGGGCAACCACCTGCTTCATCGGCACCAGATGCTGGTTACTGTAGTCCCCGGTCATGGTCAGATCGTTGCGCTCAAACGAGGTGGTCGCCGGCAGGACGATATCGGCATGGCGCGCGGCGGCGGTCCAGAAGCATTCGGAAATGACGATAAGCTCCGGTTTCTGCCACGCCTGAATCAGTCGGTTGGTGTCCTGATGATGAGTAAAGTTGGCGCCGCCGGCCCACCAGATAAAGCGAATATCGGGAAAGCGCCGCGCCATGCCGTTGTGCTGATACTCCGCCCCCGGATTCTCCAGCGCCTCGACAATTCGTGCGACCGGGATCTTCTCCACCGCGTCCACGCCTCCGGCCACGCTCCCCTGCATCGAGCCCAGCACCGCCGCGCGGCGGGTCGGGTTGCCGCCGTTGGCAAAATGATAGGAAAGACCAAACCCGCCACCGGGGGTGCCGATCTGTCCCAGCATGGCGGCCAGAGTGACCAGCATCCAGTGTTTCTGCTCGCCATACTGCTGACGCTGCATGCCCCAGCCGGCCATCAGCATAGTGGTATTTTCGTGGAAAAGTTGCGCCAGTTCGCGGATTTTATCTGCTTTAACGCCGCAGATCGCTGCTGCCCACTCAGCGGTTTTCGCTACGCCGTCGCTTTCGCCGGTCAGATAGCGGGCAAAAATATCGTAGCCGCTGGTGCAGCGGGTAAGAAACGCATCATCCTGCCAGTCATTTTCCACCAGCGTATGGGCGATCCCCAGCATCAGCGCGACGTCGGTGCCCATATGCGGCGCGATCCACTCCATCGAATCGCCAAAGAAATCGACGGTTTCCGATCGCATCGGATCGATGCAGATCAGCCGCTTACCGCTCTGGCGCAGCCGATCAAACCACGGGATCCCTTGCTCGTCGGAGGCATTCCAGGCAATTTTCAGCGTGTTCAGCGGGTTGGCGCTCCACAGCACCACCACTTCGCTGTGCTCGAGCACCAGCGGCCAACTGGTCTGCTGCTGATACACCTCATTGCCGCCAACGACGTAAGGCATGATCGCCTGCGCCGCGCCGGTGGAGTAATCGCCAAGATGGCCGGTATAGCCGCCCGCCAGGCTCATATAGCGCTGCAGCAGCGTCGCCGCCTTATGCAATACGCCGTTAGAGCGCCAGCCGTAGGAGCCGGCAAAAATGGAGGCCGGACCGTAGCTGTCGCGGATCCGCCGATGCTGGGCATCGATCAGATCCAGCGCCTGCTCCCAGCTCACCCGCACGAATTCATCCTGACCGCGGACCCCCTGGGGCTTGTCCGGTGAAGCAAGGAAGCCTTTACGCACCATTGGATAGCGCACGCGGGTTTTGCTGTGCACCTGATCGCGCACTGCCGTTTGCAGCGAGTTGGCAAACGGTGTCGCCAGCGCGCCGCGGGAAGAGAGGACGTTTTCCCCGTCCGTTTCCACCAGCATCGGTCCCCAGTGGGCGGCGGTTAAGATGGTTTTGGTTGCAGATGAGGTTGGCAAGGGCGGCTCCTGGTCAGCGAATGCAGGTGTCATGACGGCGTGATGGGCAACCGTTCAATGTTATTTACAAAAAGAGATGGTATCCGGGGAATTTTCTCCGTAATCGCGCGTCATAATCAACCGTCACGTTCGCTGTGACAAAGAATAAAAAGGATTAAGGACATTAAATGAAAAAACGCGTACTTATGATTGCGGCGCTGGTCAGCGGCACTCTGGCCATTTCTGGCTGCACCACCAACCCCTATACCGGTGAACGTGAAGCAGGCAAATCCGGTATTGGCGCAGGTATTGGCTCCTTAGTGGGCGCTGGCGTCGGCGCGCTCTCCTCTTCCAAACATGACCGCGGCAAAGGCGCGCTGATTGGCGCAGCGGCCGGCGCGGCGCTCGGCGGCGGCATTGGTTACTACATGGACGTGCAGGAAGCGAAGCTGCGCGACAAAATGCAGGGAACCGGGGTCAGCGTGACGCGAAATGGCGACAATATCGTGCTGAACATGCCGAATAACGTCACCTTCGACAGCAATAGCGCCAACCTGAAGCCGGCCGGCGCCAACACCCTGACCGGCGTGGCCATGGTGCTGAAAGAGTATGAGAAAACCGCTGTTAACGTGGTCGGTTACACCGACAGCACCGGCAGCAAGGATCTGAATATGCGTCTGTCGCAACAGCGTGCGGACAGCGTCGCCAGCGCGCTCATCACCCAGGGCGTGGCGGCCAATCGCATTCGCACCACCGGCATGGGCCCGGCGAACCCGATCGCCAGCAACAGCACGGCGGAAGGCAAAGCGCAGAACCGTCGCGTGGAAATTACCCTCAGCCCGCTGCAGTAAGCGCAACCTCATGTCGCCCGGCAGCCGCTCTGCCGGGCAAAATGCTTGATATCGCTATTTTTCGCGCTAAGGTGTTGGCAGATTTTCAGCAAAGGAAGCCACCATGGCGAAAGCGGCGCGTGCAACTATCAGCGATGTGGCGAAAGCCGCAAAGACCGGCAAAACCAGCATTTCACGTTATCTTAACGGCGAGAAGCATCTGCTTTCCGACGACCTGTTATCACGTATTGAAAAAGCCATTGCCGAACTCGACTACCGCCCCAGCCTGATGGCCCGCGGCCTCAAGCACGGCCGAACCCGCCTCATCGGCCTGATCATCGCCGATATCACCAATCCCTACTCGGTCAACGTCATGAGCGGCATTGAAGCAGCCTGCCGGGAAAAGGGCTTCACCCTGCTGGTGTGTAATACCAATAACGAGCTCGATCAGGAGCTGCACTACCTGGACCTGCTGCGCAGCTACCAGGTGGAGGGTATTGTCGTCAACGCGGTCGGCATGCGGGAGGATGGTCTGAACCGCCTGCAGCAGTCGGCCCTGCCGATGGTGCTGATCGACCGTAAAATCCCCGATTTCGCCTGCGATGTGGTCGGGCTTGATAACGCCCAGGCCGCCACCACCGCCACCGAACATCTGGTGGAAAAAGGATTCGAGGCCATCCTGTTTCTCAGCGAACCGCTGGGCTCGGTGAATACCCGTCGCGAGCGCCTGAGCGCCTTTCGCGCCACGCTTGCCCGCCACCACGGCGTGGTGGCCGAAAACGCCGAGGTGCAGCTTAACGACGGCGCGATGCTGGACAACGTCCTGCGTCAGTTCCATGCCCGCCACCGCGGGATGCGCAAAGCGGTCATCTCCGCCAACGGCGCGCTGACGCTGCAGGTAGCCCGCGCCCTAAAGCGCGTCGGCCTGATCTGGGGGAGCGATATCGGCCTGCTGGGCTTCGACGAACTGGAGTGGGCGGAGCTGGCCGGCGTCGGTATTACCACCCTCAAACAGCCGACGTGGCAGATCGGCTACGCGGCGGTCGAACAGGTTATTCGGCGCATTGCCGGCACTAACGACCCCATCCGCGAACGGGTATTTTCCGGCGAGCTTATCGTCCGCGGATCAACCTCCCGTTAACGATCCTTCGTGATGCCGATCATAAATTAAACATCTCGCCCTTTCTTATGGAACCGATACCATCTAGCGTATTAAGAAGATTAAGCAACAAACGCCGGGAGTAAGAGCGCGATGGCCAGAAAAATTATTGTCGTTACCGCTGCGTATGGTAATGACCATGTTAAATCCTTAGGCGGGCAGGCCGCTGTCCTGCCGTTTATCGCCAACGCCGGCGCGGACGGCGTCGAAATCCGCCGCGAGCTGTGCAGCGCGGAAGAGCTCAACGCTCTGCCCTCGCTGGCGGCCACCATTGAGCGCCACGGCCTGCTGGCCTGCTACTCCGCGCCGCAGGCGCTGTTCACCGACAACGGCGAGCTTAACCCGGATCTCCCGACGCTGCTCGCGGAAGCGCAAACTCTGAACGCTCTGTGGCTGAAGCTCTCCCTTGGCCATTTCCTCCACAATCAGCAGTTGGATGAGCTGCGCGATATCCTCAGCGACAGCGGCATGGCGTTGGTGGTAGAGAATGACCAGACCGACTGCGGCCAGCTGGCGCCGATGCAGCGCTTCAAAGCCGCCTGCCGGGTCCATCAGCTGCCGATCACCTTAACGTTTGATATGGGCAACTGGCTGTGGGTTGGCGATTCGCCGGAAGAGGCGGCACGTCATCTTGCGCCGGCGGTCAGCTATATTCATGTTAAAGCGGCGGAGCCTCATCATGAGAAATTCCGCGCTGTACCGCCGGATCAGGCCGCCGAACGCTGGCTGGCCCTGCTCGATAATCTTCCCGCCGACGCGCCGCGTGGAATCGAGTTTCCGCTGACTGGCCATGACCTGACGGCCGTGACCCGCCGCTACGTCAACCTGTTACGCGAGGATTAAGTCGTGGAAAATTTAGATGTCATCACCATCGGCGAAGCTATGGCCATGTTTGTCGCCACCGAAACCGGGGATCTGGCCGAGGTGGAGCATTTCATGAAACGTGTCGCCGGCGCCGAGCTGAACGTCGCCACCGGCCTGGCGCGCCTGGGTCTGAAAGTCGGCTGGGTGAGCCGCGTCGGCAACGACAGCTTTGGCCGCTTCGTACTGCAATCGCTGGCGAAAGAGGGGATCGATAGCCACGCTGTGGCCATCGACAACCGCTTCGCTACCGGTTTCCAGATGAAATCGAAAGTCGAAAATGGAACCGATCCCATTGTGGAGTATTTCCGCAAAGGATCCGCAGCCAGCCATCTTTCGCCGGACGATTTTCGCGCCGACTACTTCACCAGCGCCCGCCATCTGCACCTGAGCGGCGTCGCGGCGGCCCTTTCTGAGAGCTCTTACGCGTTGCTGGAGCATGCGGCGAAGGTAATGAAAGCCGAAGGAAAAACCCTCTCTTTCGACCCCAATCTGCGCCCGGTACTGTGGAAAAGCGAAGCCGAGATGGTGGAGAAACTCAACCGTCTCGCCTTCCAGGCTGACTGGGTTTTGCCAGGCTTGAAAGAGGGCGTGATTCTTACCGGCCAGCAGACCCCGGAAGGGATTGCCGATTTCTATCTCTCCCGCGGCGTCAAGGCGGTAGTCATTAAAACCGGCTGCGACGGCGCCTGGTTCAAGAGCGCCAGCGGCGAACAGGGAACGGTCGATGCCATTAAAGTCGATAACGTCGTCGATACCGTCGGCGCCGGCGACGGCTTTGCCGTCGGGGTGATTAGCGCCCTGCTGGAAGGCAAAACCCTGCTTCAGGCGGTGAACCGCGGCAATAAAATCGGTTCGCTGGCGATTCAGGTCCAGGGCGACAGCGAGGGGCTGCCCACTCGCGACGCGCTGGGCGAGTAACTTTTCTACGCAACGATAACAGCCGTCCTGTACCCTACCTGCAGCGCGGCACAGCAGCGTCCGTTTCGACGGACGTATGTCTCCTCATTGACAGAGGCAAGCCTATGAATAGCTCAACAAATGCAACGAAACGCTGGTGGTACATCATGCCTATCGTGTTTATCACGTATAGCCTGGCGTACCTCGACCGCGCCAACTTCAGCTTCGCTTCCGCGGCAGGCATTACCGAAGACTTGGGCATCACCAAGGGGATCTCCTCCCTGCTGGGGGCGCTGTTCTTCCTCGGCTACTTCTTCTTCCAGATCCCCGGCGCTATCTATGCGGAGCGCCGCAGCGTTCGCAAACTGATCTTTATCTGCCTGATCCTGTGGGGCGGTTGCGCCTCCCTGACCGGTATTGTGCATAATATCCCGGCGCTGGCGGCGATCCGCTTTATCCTCGGCGTCGTCGAAGCCGCGGTGATGCCGGCGATGCTTATCTATATCAGCAACTGGTTCACCAAATCAGAGCGCTCTCGCGCCAACACCTTCCTGATCCTCGGTAACCCGGTGACGGTCCTGTGGATGTCGGTAGTCTCCGGCTACCTGATTCAGGCCTTCGGCTGGCGGGAAATGTTCATCATCGAAGGGGTGCCGGCGGTGATCTGGGCCTTCTGCTGGTGGGTGCTGGTGAAAGATAAGCCGTCGCAGGTGTCCTGGCTGGCGGAGAGTGAAAAAGCGGCGCTGCAGGAACAACTGGATCGTGAACAGCAAGGCATCAAAGCGGTGCGTAACTATGGCGAAGCCTTCCGCTCCCGCAACGTGATCCTGCTCTGCGCGCAGTATTTTGCCTGGAGTATCGGCGTATACGGCTTTGTACTGTGGCTGCCGTCGATTATCCGCAGCGGCGGTGAAAATATGGGGATGGTGGAAGTGGGCTGGCTCTCTTCTGTCCCGTACCTGGCGGCCACCATCGCCATGATCGTCGTCTCCTGGGCCTCGGATAAACTGCAAAACCGTAAGCTGTTCGTCTGGCCGCTGCTGCTGATTGGCGGACTGGCCTTCATCGGCTCCTGGGCGGTCGGCGCCAACCACTTCTGGGTCTCCTACACCCTGCTGGTGGTGGCCGGGGCGGCAATGTATGCGCCTTACGGCCCCTTCTTCGCCATTATTCCGGAAATGCTGCCGCGCAACGTCGCCGGGGGCGCCATGGCGCTGATCAACAGCATGGGCGCCCTGGGCTCCTTCTGCGGCTCGTGGTTTGTCGGCTACCTGAACGGCGCCACCGGCAGCCCCGCAGCGTCCTATATTTTTATGGGGGTAGCGCTTTTCGCCTCAGTATGGCTGACTTTGATTGTTAAGCCTGCTAATAATCAAAACCTTCCACTTGGCGCTCATCACGCCTGAACGACTCATACTACGGAGATTCGCATGAAGCCGTCTGTCATTCTCTATAAAACGCTTCCCGACGACCTGCTACAGCGTCTGGAGGAGCACTTTTCCGTCACTCAGGTGAAAAACCTGCGGCCGGAGACCGTTTCGCAGCACGCTGAGGCCTTCGCCCAGGCTGAAGGCCTGCTGGGCTCCAGCGAAAAGGTTGACGCCGCGCTGCTGGAGAAGATGCCGAAGCTGCGTGCGACCTCCACCGTTTCCGTTGGCTATGACAACTTCGACGTCGAGGCGCTGAACGCCCGCCGGGTGCTGCTGATGCATACCCCGACCGTGCTGACCGAGACCGTCGCCGATACGGTCATGGCGCTGGTGCTGAGTACCGCGCGCCGGGTGGTGGAAGTGGCGGAGCGCGTCAAAGCGGGTGAATGGACGAAGAGCATTGGTCCGGACTGGTTCGGCACGGATGTTCACCATAAAACCTTAGGCATCGTCGGCATGGGCCGCATCGGTATGGCGCTGGCGCAGCGCGCCCACTTCGGGTTCGGCATGCCGATCCTGTATAACGCGCGTCGCCAGCATCCGCAGGCGGAAGAACGCTTCAATGCCCGCTATTGCGATCTCGATACCCTGCTGCAGGAGGCTGACTTTGTCTGCCTGATCCTGCCCCTGAGCGAAGAGACTCACCATCTGTTCGGTCAGGCGCAGTTTGCCAAAATGAAATCTTCCGCCATCTTCATTAACGCCGGGCGTGGCCCGGTAGTGGACGAGCAGGCGCTGATCGCCGCCCTGCAGAACGGTGAGATCCACGCTGCCGGTCTCGATGTGTTCGAACACGAACCGCTGGCCAAGGACTCACCGCTGCTGAGCCTGCCGAACGTCGTCGCGCTGCCGCATATCGGCTCCGCCACCCATGAGACGCGCTACAATATGGCGGCCTGTGCGGTGGACAACCTGATCGACGCCCTGAACGGCAACGTAGAGAAAAACTGCGTCAATCCGCAGGTAAAATAAGCCATAAAAAAACCCGGGTAACGGCGGCAACCGCCCTCCCCGGGTTCTTTTTGCATCCTGTCCATCATCCTGCCCGTTCGCCGCAGCCAACGTCAGCCAGATGAAGCATTAACGGGTGGCGTTCACCGCCGCCGTCCATGCCTGATTAAACGCCTGATGCTGCGCCGCCAGCGGCCCAATCAGCGCATTGTACTGGCTGGCCTGCTGGGAGGTTGGGAACTGAATGCCGTTGGCGACAAAGCTCACCTGCGTCCCTTGCTGAGCGACAAAATCCCCAACCTGAACCAGCTGCTGGGTAAAGATCTGCGCGGCCGGGATCAGCGGCTGCAGCGCGTCGGCTGGCGCCGTCACCACCTTGGCGTAAACCTGATCGAAGACCGGCTTGAGATCGTCAGCCTGCTTCAGCGCGCCATGCGCGGCATCGGCCTGCATTTTCGCATTCTGCAGCTGCTGGCTGAGCACGCCCAGCGCGCCGTTCGCCTGACGCAGCGGCTCACGCTGGGTCATATAATCCTGCGGGACGCGGATCGCATTGACGCTGTCCACCACCGGGCGCAGACCAGCGTCCATCGCCTGGCTCACCTGCTGCGAGTAACCGTAGATCACCGCGTAGTCAGAGACAAAAGGCCCAAACTGTTTTTTCTGATCGGCGGTCAGCGTCGGCAGACGTTCACCGCTACGCATCGCCGTATTCTGCAGGAAGTCGATAAACGCTTTGCGCTGATCGCCCTCTTTATCAAAACACCCACTCAGGCTAACCACCATCAATAAGGCCGCCATAGCCGCAAACCAGCGAGAGCAGGACTTTCCTGTCGCCATTTTTTTACTCCTTTCAGCCAAAAAAAGCGCACAACGGCACACACGTGCCAGACGCTGACAAGGATAGTCCAGCTCGGCCTCGCAGGATACCCTTTCCTGCTAATCTTACGCGGGAAAAACACCATTTTGCACGCCATCGTCGCGCTGTAGAACGTCTGTTATGCGCATCACAAATATGGTCTTAAGATCAGGTGGGCCAGAACTTCATAAGTCATTGATATTAATATAAATAAAAAGCTACAACCCGGCACTGCGCCTTAAAGCGGACGATAATCGCACGCTTTGGCACGCGTCTGGATTGCCTGCCTCGCACTTCAATGATTTGATGAATGAGCGATTAACGGCGACATGTTCGATTATCGCACAAATCAAACTCAACGACGCGAAGGCGACGATAATAATAAACCTCTGTCCCTCGCTCAGTCTGCCAGGAAAGCCGTATGACTAAGACAACCATCGACATTCAGGCCTTTATCAACGAGCACCCCTTCACCCGCTACCAGTGGATGATCCTTGCGCTCTGCTTTATCACCGTCGCGATGGACGGGTTCGATACCGCAATTATCGGGTTCATCGCCTCCGACCTGGTGCAAGAGTGGGGCGTGGAAAAATCGGCCCTCGGCCCGGTGATGAGCGCCGCGCTGGTGGGCCTGGCGGTCGGCGCCTTAACCGCAGGGCCGCTGGCTGACCGCATCGGCCGCAAAAAAGTGCTGATCATGTCGATCGTGGTGTTCGGCGGATTCAGCCTGCTCACCGCCTTCGCCACCAGCCTTAATCAGCTGACGCTGCTGCGCTTCCTGACCGGTCTGGGCCTTGGCGCGGCGATGCCGAATGCCGCGACGCTAATGAGTGAATATGCGCCGGAGCGCCGTCGGGCGCTGCTGGTGAACCTGATGTTTGTCGGCTTTCCGATGGGATCTTCGCTGGGCGGCTTTTTATCCGCCTGGATGATCCCGCACTATGGCTGGCAGAGCGTGCTGGTGCTGGGCGGCGTGATGCCCCTCCTGCTGGCGGTGGCATTAATATTCCTGCTGCCAGAGTCCGTCCGCTATCTGGTAGTGAAGCAGCACCCGGCGCAGCGCATTGCTGCTATTCTGCGCCATATCGCGCCGCTGCCGAAGACAGTGGAATTTGTACTACGCGAAGCAGGCCAGGTGAAAGAGAAATCCGCGATCGGCGTCATTTTCTCTCCTCGCTACGCGGTGGGTACCGTGATGCTGTGCCTGACCTACTTTATGGGTCTGCTGATTTTCTATCTGCTGACCAGCTGGCTGCCGCTGCTCATCCGTGAAACCGGCGCCTCGATGAGTCAGGCCTCAATTATCACCGCCCTGTTCCCGCTCGGCGGCGGGATTGGCGTGCTGATCCTCGGCGCCCTGATGGACAAGATCAACCCCAATAAAGTGGTGGCCGTCGGCTGGCTGCTGACCGGCGTTTTTGTCTGCCTGGTGGGGTTCTCCACCAGCAGCCTGGCGCTAATGGGAGTGATGGTCTTTATCGCCGGCAGCATTATGAACGGCGCCCAGTCGTCGATGCCGGCGCTGGCGGCTGGCTTCTATCCGACGCAGGGGCGCGCCACCGGCGTCGCCTGGATGCTGGGTATCGGCCGCTTCGGCGGCATCCTCGGCGCGTTCAGCGGCGCCTTCCTGATGCAGGCTCAGCTCTCCTTTGAGACCATTTTCACCCTGCTGGCCATCCCGGCGTTCCTGTCAGCCATTGCGCTGCTGATCAAGTACCGGGTCAGTAAATCCGTGCCGGCGACGACAGATAAGGCGAGAAGCCTGCAGAAAGCCTAACCCTATAAGCCGGCGCCCCGCGCCGGCTTTGCCGCTTTTTTCTTATCCGTTTACAAAAATTTTCGAAGCCACCTCATCGCGTTAATAATCATTCTTTTAGGCTACGCTGCCGTTTGGCTGTCGGGGCAGATTCGATAGCCTGTTGGCAAATAATCACCGACGTTACCATCCCTTGCGCCATTTTCTGACTATTCTTAATGAGCTATAGAAAAATCTTTTCCGCTGTGTGATAAAAGGAGTTCTCAATGGAATATAAAGATCCCGTGTTTGAACTGCTGAGCAGCCTGGAACACATCGTTTTTAAGGATGATAATCAGAAACTTACCTCAAACCGTAAGTCCACTGTGTTTAGTGAATTTGAACAGCTGCGTAAAGGCACTGGACTTAAGATTGACGACTTTGCCAACGTCATGGGCGTGAGCGTCGCCATGGTAAGAGAGTGGGAGTCGAGACGGGTCAGACCGTCTCCCACCGAGCTGAAATTGATGCGCCTGATTCAGGCCAATCCACAGCTTTCACGACAATTACTCGATTAATCTCGCGCGCAGCGGCAAAGGCCAGTAAGGGAGCTTTTGCCGCTGCACCGTAAAAAAAAGTTTGCTATCAGGTGCTGAACGTGCGTTAATGCTCGCAGGTTTGATGTACAGACCACAGAGCAGTCGAATAGAGCAGTCCTTCTAAGGTTATCCAAAGATACCCCCGTAGTGAACTTTCCCTTTATCGCTTTAAATCTGTAGTCCAGACCCCTACGCCGCAAGGCTCACTTATTTTTTTAAAGGTAATTCACTATGTCCGGTAAAATGACTGGTATCGTAAAATGGTTCAACGCTGACAAAGGCTTCGGCTTCATCACTCCTGACGATGGCTCTAAAGACGTGTTCGTACACTTCTCTGCTATCCAGAACGATGGCTACAAATCCCTGGACGAAGGTCAGAAAGTATCCTTCACCATCGAAAGCGGCGCTAAAGGCCCGGCAGCTGGCAACGTAACTTCTCTGTAAGTTCAAGCCGCTAAGAATCGAGAATCCCTGCCTGATGGCGGGGATTTTTTTTATCTGTCGCCAGTAGCCGCCAGCATAAGATGGCGGCTACCGGGCATTCAAAGCAGGGAAAAGTGCCAGCTCGTCTCCCGCCACGCCAGACTATGGGTCAGCTTCAGACCTTGTAAAAACGCCTCATCATGCGACACCACCAGCATCGCGCCGGGAAACGCCGCCAGCGCGCTTTCAATAGCCTGCGTCGATGCTAAATCGAGATGGTTGGTTGGCTCATCCAACAAAAGCAGCTGGGCAGGCTCGCGTCGCCAGAGCACGCACGCCAGCGCCGCTTTCAGGCGCTCGCCGCCGCTGAGCGCCGACAGCGGCAGAGTGACCTTATCCGCGCCCAGCTGGAGCTGCGCCAGGCGGGTGCGCAGGAGGCCCTCATCCAGTGGGGTATCTTCCAGGCTCAGGTGCGCCATTACCGACAGGGATAAATCCAGCTGCGTCAGATGTTGATCGAGGTAAGCGGCGCTCACCGAAAGCCGGACATCGCCTGACGCGGCCTGCTCCAGCCCCAACAGCGTTTTCAGCAAAGTGGTTTTGCCACAGCCGTTTGGCCCCTTTAGCGCGATGCGCATCGGGCCATCGATACGCCAGTTCAGCGGCGCAGCCGGCGCATGGTCGAGCTGTAATGACTCCACCACCAGTACCTGCTTGCCGGCGGCCACTTCGCTACCCGGCAGGGTAAACATCACTGGGGTCTCTTCCTCAACCCGCTCCCGCGCCTGCTGCACGGCGGCATTCAGACTGCTGTTCTGTTCACGATGCTGACGGCGCAGCGCTCCCGGGCGCTCTTTTGCCGCGCCTTTGTACTTCACACGTTCAAACGAGGCGATATTTAGCGTATCAACGGTCCGCAGCGTCTGAGCCGAGCGCCGCTGCGCGGCGTCATGCTCCTTTTGCATTCGCGCGCGGGTGCGCCGTCGCTCGGTCACAGCATGCTCCAGCGCCGCGCGCGCAGCCTGCTGCTCCGCCATACGCTGGCGCTGATATTCATCATAGTTGCCGCCGTAGCTGCGCAGCGCCGTCGGCGTCAGCTCAATAATCCTCGGCATCCGCGTCAGTAACTCGCGGTCGTGGCTGGCGATCAGAGCCCCACCCTGCCAGCTTTCCAGTTGGTGATAGAGCCACTCCCGCCCCTGGCGGTCCAGATGGTTGGTGGGCTCATCCAGCAGCAGATAATCGGCGCCGGAGACAAAGGCGCCGCACAGCAGAGCCTTCATCCGCTCGCCGCCGCTGAGTGAAAAAACGGGACGATCGGCAGAGAACGGCGGGAGATCGGCTTCACGGAAAGCTAAACTCAGGCGATCGGGGAGATCCCAGTGGCCATCCAATAGATCGAAATCGGCAGCCAGCACTTGACCCTGTTCAAGGCGAGACAAGGCATCAAATATCGGCGCATAGCCCAGCAGCGCCGCGAGGGTCATCTCTGGCGTGACGTTCGGCTGCTGCGCCACCCAGGCAATGGAAGCCGCGCGTTCAATATGACCGTCGGCGGGGGAATCCAGACCGGCCAGCAGACGCAGCAGACGCGTCTTGCCGACGCCGTTCCGGCCGACCAGGCCGCAAAGGGACGGTTCCAGCGAGACGCTGAGCGGACCAAACAGGGTCTGTCCCGTCGCAAACTGACAGGTGACCTGATGTAAAACAAAAGCGGGGATGTGGGCGCAATGAGCCATAAGCACTCCTGAATGAAATCAATACTCCCCTACCCGCAAGGTCTGCGAGGTAAGGCGTGAAATTCATCAGTCGTGTTTGTTCATTTGTGGGGCGCGCTCCGGTGAGACGAGGGATTCGTCGGGACATAGGATAGCCACACTCCGGTATGCGTTGCAAGCCTGTTTTATTCAACGATCTTGTAAAAATAAAAAGGCCTCCTGATATCAGGAGGCAAATGATTTATTTGGTGAACAATGAAAGGGTGCATTGAGAATGCCTGACACCGCAAGCATGGTGGGGATAGATCCCCACCAGATGCTCTTACTGTTTAATATCACAGGCTAAGAATGCCACCAGCTCAATATTTCCCTGCCTGCGCTGTAATTCACATAGCGAATCACGAACCATCCAGGTCAATAATAAAATAGTGAAGCAAATCACTACTAAGCCAAACAACAGATACTTTTGCGGCATTCCTCGCCTCCAGTGTTGATTTTCAACAAGTAAGAGGCTACTCTTATGGTGTTCATGCATAGGGGAGCCTCACTTTGATTACTATCAGGTGGGGCTTTTCTCTGTCTGTCTCCCGCTGAATACCTGAGACACATAGTCTCAAGCACCCGCCGCCATTCTAGCGTAAATACCTCTCGGAATTATGTTTATATATTCCTAAAACATTTCTTATCGATGAATGTAAATAATGAAGATATCAATGACAGAATTATTAATGGTTCATCTATTTATATTTCACGTATAAAAAAACCTGCCCTGAGGCAGGTNTTTTATTATTACCGATACGCTTACTGCAGCAGAGAAATATCCGCCACTTGCAGGAACAGTTCACGCAGTTTGGACAGCAGCGTCAGACGGTTGATGCGAACATCTTTGTCTTCAGCGTTAACCATCACGTTCTCGAAGAACTCATCCACCGGCTCGCGCAGCGCGGCCAGCTCAATCAGCGCATCCTGATAACGGCCTGCGGCGAAATACGGCTGCAGCTTGTCGCGCAGCACCACCAGATTACCCGCCAGCTTAATTTCCGCCGCTTCTTTCAGCACCGAAGCGTGAACGATGTCGTTCAGCGTCTCATCGGATTTCGCGAGGATGTTGGAGACACGTTTGTTTGCCGCCGCCAACGCGGAGGACTCTTCCAGAGTACGGAAGTGCGATACCGCCTTCATACGCGCATCGAAATCCGCCGGGCGGGTTGGACGACGCGCCAGTACCGCCTGGATCGTGTCGACGCCGTAGCCTTCGTCCTGATACCAGGCACGGAAGCGGCCCAGCATAAAGTCGATCACATCATCAACCACGTTGGCGTTGGTCAGCTTCTCACCGTACAGACGAACCGCTTCTTCGGTCAGCGTCTGCAGATCGAGATCCAGGTTCTTCTCAACGATGATACGCAGCACGCCCAGCGCGGCGCGACGCAGCGCAAACGGGTCTTTATCGCCTTTCGGATGCTGACCGATACCAAAGATACCCGCCAGGGTGTCCATCTTATCGGCAATCGCTACCGCGCAGGCCACCGGATTAGATGGCAGCGCGTCGCCAGCAAATCGCGGCTGATACTGCTCGTTCAGCGCCACGGCCACGTCTTCCGCTTCGCCGTCATGGCGCGCGTAGTGCATCCCCATCACGCCCTGGGTGTCGGTGAACTCGAAGACCATGTTGGTCATCAGGTCGCACTTGGACAGCAGGCCCGCGCGGGTTGCGTGGTTCACGTCAGCGCCAATCTGTTCAGCAATCCAGCCCGCCAGCGCCTGGATGCGATCGGTCTTGTCGCGCAGGGTGCCCAGCTGCTGCTGGAACAGCACGGTTTCCAGACGCGGCAGGTTATCTTCCAGACGTTTTTTACGGTCGGTATTGAAGAAGAACTCGGCATCGGCCAGACGCGGACGGACCACCTTCTCGTTACCGGAGATGATCTGCTGCGGATCTTTGGACTCGATGTTGGCCACGAAGATAAAGTTCGGCAGCAGTTTGCCGGCGTTGTCGTAGACCGGGAAGTACTTCTGGTCGCCCTTCATGGTGTAAACCAGCGCTTCAGACGGCACCGCGAGGAATTTTTCTTCGAACTTCGCCGTCAGCACCACCGGCCATTCCACCAGCGAGGTGACCTCTTCCAGCAGGCTTTCGCTCAGATCGGCTTGACCGCCAATCTTACGCGCCGCCTCTTGCGCATCAGCTTTGATTTTGGCTTTACGCTGTTCGTAATCGGCGATGACTTTACCGCGCTCCAGCAGGATCTGCGGGTACTGGTCGGCATGGTCGATGGTGAACTCCGGCTCGCCCATAAAGCGATGGCCGCGAATCACGCGATCGGACGGAATACCGAGGATAGTGGCCGGGATCACTTTGTCACCCAGCAGCAAAGTCACCGTGTGTACCGGACGCACGAAGTGGACGTCAGACGCGCCCCAGCGCATCAGTTTCGGGATCGGTAGCTTCGCCAGCGAGCTGGCAATCATGTTCGGCAGCAGCGCTTCGGTGCTTTCGCCCTTCACATGGGCGCGATACAGCAACCACTCGCCTTTGTCCGTGGTCAGACGTTCGGCCTGATCGACGGTGATACCGCAGCCGCGCGCCCAGCCTTCGGCCGCTTTGCTTGGCTTGCCTTCGGCATCGAACGCCTGGGCAATAGCCGGGCCGCGTTTTTCCACTTCGCGATCGGCTTGCGCCGCCGCCAGGTTGGCCACCTTCAGCGCCAGACGACGCGGGGCGGCAAACCATTCCACTTTACCGTGCGCAAGGCCAGCGTTATCCAGCTCCGCGGTCACATTCGCAGCAAAAGATTCCGCCAGGCTGCGCAGCGCTTTTGGTGGCAGCTCTTCAGTGCCGATTTCCACCAGAAAAGTATTCTCAGACATGGCCGCCTCTTATTTATTCTTGTTGCACATCGGGAAGCCGAGCGCTTCACGGGAAGCGTAGTACGCTTCCGCCACTGCTTTAGTCAGGGTGCGAATGCGCAGGATATAGCGCTGACGCTCGGTGACGGAGATGGCTTTACGCGCATCCAGCAGGTTGAAGCTGTGAGCCGCTTTCAGAATACGCTCGTAGGCCGGCAGCGGCAGCGGGGTCTCCAGCGCCAGCAGCTGCTGGGCCTCTTTCTCATACTGTTCGAAGCAGGTGAACAGGAAGTCGACGTCGGCATATTCGAAGTTATAGGTGGACTGCTCCACTTCGTTCTGGTGGAACACGTCGCCGTAGGTGGTTTTCCCCAGCGGGCCATCGCTCCAGACCAGGTCATAGACGCTGTCCACACCCTGGATGTACATCGCCAGACGCTCCAGACCGTAGGTGATCTCGCCGGTCACCGGCTTACACTCGAGGCCGCCGACCTGCTGGAAGTAGGTGAACTGCGTCACTTCCATGCCGTTGAGCCACACTTCCCAGCCCAGACCCCAGGCGCCCAGCGTCGGGTTTTCCCAGTTGTCTTCGACAAAACGAATGTCGTGAATGGTCGGGTCCATACCCAGCTCTTTCAGCGATCCGAGGTACAGCTCCTGAATGTTGTCCGGCGAGGGTTTAATCACCACCTGGAACTGATAGTAGTGCTGTAAACGGTTCGGGTTTTCGCCATAGCGGCCATCGGTTGGACGACGGGAAGGCTGCACGTAGGCGGTCGCCATTGGCTCCGGCCCTAACGCGCGCAGGCAGGTCATCGGGTGAGAGGTGCCGGCGCCGACTTCCATGTCCAGTGGTTGAACAATGGTGCAGCCCTGACGAGCCCAGTAATCCTGTAAGGTCAGGATCAGGCCCTGGAAGGTCCTGGTATCAAACTTTTGCATATGATTTCGTGCTGGATACGTGTGGATTTAAAGGAAGGAGTCAGTATACCCGCTGGCTGCGAGATATACAGTACGAAACGGCGTTGTTTCAGGAAAACGGACGAAATTTACGCCAGGCGGGGTCGATTCAGCGCATCGAAAGATGCATAAACTGGCCGTCCGGGTCAAAGGAACAGATGAAACGCTCATTCTTGCCGGTACGGCCAGAAAGCTCATAGCTCGCCTGGAATTGTTCAAAGTGGTTCACGTCAACGAGCTGCGTTTGCGTGTTATAGCGGATAGCCGCCTGATCCTTGCAAAGCTGCGCCATATTGAGCGTGGTTTGCGGCGTAATACGAGCGCGCTGCGCTTTTTGCGTCGGCGGGGAGACGGTCTCGCTGCAGCCCGCGAGGAGCAGCACCAGCATGACGGAAACAACACCTTTCACCACGTTCTCCTCCACCGCCTTGTTAGCAAGTTGTTATCTTAAAGATTCAGTATTACAGGTATTTTGCGAATATCATGAAACTGCGACAAGTCTGTGACCGAAAACTCAGACTAATCTATTGCGACACCGGGAAACCGGGCAGGTCATATCTTATTTCGCCAGCAGACATTGAGGGACTGATGCAAGAAAAGATACACTGGATCACCAACCTGCGCGGCATCGCCTGCATGATGGTGGTTATGATCCACAGCACCAGCTGGTATATCACTCACCCCCATGCGATTACCCTGCTGCAATGGGATATCGCCAATCTGCTCAATTCCGCCTCCCGCGTCAGCGTGCCGCTGTTTTTTATGATCTCGGGCTACCTCTTTTTTGGGGAACGCAGCGCCCAGCCGCGCCATTTCTGGCGGATTGGCCTGTGCATTGCGTTCTATAGCGCGCTATCTCTGCTGTATATCACGCTGTTTACCCATATCAACGTCGAGCTGTCGTTAAAGAATTTGCTGCAGAAGCCCGTCTTCTACCACCTGTGGTTTTTCTTTGCTATCACCGTCATCTACCTGCTCTCGCCGCTGCTTCAGGTTAAGTCCACCAGTAGCACAATGCTGCTGGCGCTGATGGCGATCCTCGGCATTCTGGCCAACCCCAATATGGTCAGCGTTAAAGCCGCCGGGATTGAGTGGCTGCCAGTCAACCTCTATATCAACGGCGACACCTTCTACTACGTGCTCTACGGCGTGCTGGGCAGAGCCATTGGCACCCTGGACACCGATAAAAAATGGCTAACACCGCTCTGCGCCGCGCTGTTCATCGCCGCCGTGTGGGTCATTTCCCGCGGCACGCTGCATGAGCTGCGCTGGCGCGGAGACTTCGGCGACACCTGGTATCTCTACTGCGGACCGGCGGTGTTTGTTTGCGCGGTCACCCTGCTGACGCTGGCCAAAAACTGGCTTAACGCGCGTCCCCTGCCCGGTATCGCCTGCATTGCGCGACATTCGCTGGGGATCTACGGCTTTCATGCCCTGATAGTGCATGCGCTGCGCGCCAGCCATCTGGAGCTATCCCGCTGGCCGCTGCTGGATATTGTGTGGATATTTAGCGCCGCCCTGCTCGGCAGCCTGCTGCTGTCAGGCCTGGTGCAGCGGATTGATAGCCGCCGGCTGGTCAGCTAACGGTCCGCCGCCCGGAGGGGCCCGACTTACGTCTCAGGCCCCTCTTCCGTCACGCTGAGAGGTTCCCGTAAGCGCGTCGGGTCCCAGACATCACGCACGTTTTTCTGTACCGCAACAGCGCCAAACAGGCTCAAAAAATACGCCAGCCCATAGAACCCTTTCTCGCTGAGCAGCAGAGTGGCATTCCACAGTCCGATAACCAGCAGACCTACAGCGATAACGAAGACCACCAGACAGGTGGTGTAGTACAGCGCGGTGGTCGGAATGGCTTCATACTTATCGCGCACCGTCTTTTGATAAGATGCCGCGGCAAACAGCCCCAGTACCAGGACGGCAAAATAATAGCCTTTCTCATTCAACTGCATATCGGCATTCCACAGCCCCACCAGATAGGTGACGATGCCGCCGATCAGGGCAATCCAGGAGATCAAATGAAACGCAGGAGAATACGTCGCGTGCTTGTTTTCCATCACTTTTTACCTTTTACGCGCCTCGGGGCGGCGCTTATTCCGTTTTTTGCATCGCGCGGGCGATGCGGGTCCGTTCGGGGGTTGCCGATGCGCCATATAAGCAGACAAACCATGCCGCGATATAGACGGCTTTTTCATGCCAGTCTGCCGGTACATACCAGGCGCCGACCAGCAGCAGGCCGACCGATAGCAGCAGCACCAGCCGGCATAAGGCAATAAAACCGTCGTCCTGTTCCTGCCACTGACTGGCGCGCTGATGGGCGAGAACAGCAAACATCCCCATCACCAGCACGCCGAGAAAATACCCTTTGCCGCTGAACAGCGGGCAGGTCCGCCAGATACCGAGCAGATAAACCAGCGATCCTGTCGCCATCATCCCCCTGGCAATATTGCGTTTTGTGATCATCTCACCTCCCTGGTCGACAGGGGCTGATTATGACCGACTCCCTCGGCGATGCCTCAGATTACGTACGACAAAGCGGAGATTTCGGAATAAATAAATACGCATTTATGGATGGATGTAGCCGGGACATTCAGGAAGGGAATCCGCCCGGCGCTGCCGGACGGACTGAGGCTAAGACATCAGCGGTTTCAGTTGCTGATAAATCTGGCGGAAGGTTTCCCGCTGCGGCGCATAGTGGGCCACACGGCGATCGTCCGGGCGATGGGCTTGTTCAAGCGGCAGCGGCTTCAGCAGCCCGGGGCGGTCTGCCTCGTCGTGAACCGCCAGCTGCGCCAGCCTGGCCGCCCCCAGCGCCGGGCCGACATCGCCCCCGGTACGGTAATCGAGCTGCAGGCCGCTGATATCCGCCAGCATTTGCCGCCAGTAAGCGCTGCGCGCCCCGCCGCCGATAAGCGTGATGCTCTGCGGCTTGATGCCGCAGGCGTGCACCACGTCCATACCATCCGCCAGCGCATAGCCCACCCCTTCCAGCACCGCCCGCGCCAGCTCTGCCGGCCCATGCTGATGCGTCAGGCCAAAAAAGACGCCCTTGGCCTGCGGGTTGTTGTGCGGCGTGCGTTCGCCCGACAGATAGGGCAGGAACCACACCGGACCGGCGCTTTCATCCGCCGTCTGCGCCGCCGCGATCAGCGCCGGCACGCTGGCGAGACCGGTTAATTTTGCCGCCCAGTCCAGACAGGAGGCCGCGCTGAGCATCACCGACATCAAATGCCAGCGGCCCGGCAGGGCATGGCAGAAGCTGTGCACCGCGCTTTCGGGTTTGCTAAGGAACCCTTCACTGACGGCGAAGTAGACGCCTGAGGTGCCCAGCGACAGCATCGCCTGACCGGCATCGGCCATGCCGACCCCGACCGCGCCCGCGGCGTTGTCGCCCCCGCCGCCCACCACCAGCGCCGGCGGCATATTCCACGCCTGCGCCACCTCAGGTCGCAGTTGCCCGGTGACGTCGCTGCCTTCGAACAGCGCTGGCATCGCATCCCGACTGAGATCGCAGGCGGCGAGCATCTCGTCGCTCCAGTCGCGCCGGGCGACGTCCAGCCACATCGTGCCGGCGGCGTCAGACATATCGCTGGCGAGCTCGCCGGTCATGCGCAGGCGCAGATAATCCTTGGGCAGCAGCACTTTATCGACCTGGCTGAACACTGCCGCCTCGTGGCGCTGTACCCATAAGAGCTTCGGCGCCGTAAAGCCCGGCATCATCAGGTTGCCGGTGATCTGCCTGGAAGCGCTGACTTTGTCTTCCAGCAGCTGGCACTCTTCGGCGCAGCGGCCGTCATTCCATAAAATGGCCGGACGCAGCACCTGTAACGATTTATCCAGTAGGGTGGCGCCGTGCATCTGCCCGGCAATGCCCAGCGCCTTCACGTCGCGCAGGCTATGCTGCGCGCCCAGGGCTTTCATCGCCGTGTCCGTCGCCAGCCACCACTGTTCGGGATCTTGCTCCGACCACAGCGGATGCGGACGCGAGACGGTGAGTTTTTCGGTATGCGATGCCACTACCTCACCCTGCTCATTGAGCAGGATGGCTTTGACGCCCGACGTCCCCAGATCGATGCCGATATACATACTCCCTCTCCTTAAACGCGCGCCACGGCTGAGCGTGGCGCGAACAGAGCATCCTGGTTGCGGCGCCGGTCACCCCGGGCGCCGCCGCATGATTACTTGTCAAACAGATAATGGTTGACCAGGTTTTCCAGTTGTTCCTGCTGGCCGCTGCGATGCTGCGGCGCCAGCTGATGCTGAGCGGCATACTGGGCAATATCGCTCAGGGTCATCTGCCCGTTAAGGATCTGCTGCCCCAGCTCACCGTTCCAGCCGGCGTAGCGTCTGGCCACGCGCTTATCCAGTTCGCCGTCCTCGATCATCCGCGCCGCGACCTTCAGCGATAGCGCCATGGTATCCATCGCGCCAATATGACCATAGAACAGATCGTATTTGTCGGTGCTCTGCCGGCGCACTTTCGCATCAAAGTTGAGCCCGCCGGTGGTGAAGCCGCCCGCTTTGAGGATTTCATACATCACCAGCGCGTTCTCTTCGACGCTGTTCGGGAACTGGTCGGTATCCCAGCCCAGCTGCGGATCGCCGCGGTTGGCGTCAACGGAGCCGAACAGCCCCAGCGCAATGGCCGTCGCAATTTCATGATGGAACGAATGGCCGGCGAGCGTGGCATGGTTAGCTTCAATATTCAGTTTAATCTCTTTTTCCAGACCAAACTGTTTGAGGAAGCCGTAAACGGTAGAGGCATCATAGTCATACTGATGCTTGGTCGGCTCCTGCGGTTTGGGCTCAATCAGCAGCGTGCCTTTAAAGCCGATTTTATGCTTATGCTCCACCACCAGCTGCATAAAGCGGCCAATCTGCTCACGCTCCTGGCGCAGGTCGGTATTCAGCAGAGTTTCATAGCCCTCGCGACCGCCCCACAGCACATAGTTTTCACCGCCCAGTTGATGGGTGGCATTCATGGCGGTGACCACCTGGGTGGCCGCCCAGCTAAATACTTCCGGATCCGGGTTGGTGGCCGCGCCGGCGCCGTAGCGCGGGTTGGTAAAGCAGTTTGCGGTCCCCCACAGAAGCTTCACGCCGCTCTGCTGCTGTTTCTCAGCCAGCACCTCGACCATCCGGGCGAAGTTATTGCTGTACTCCTTGAGCGAAGCGCCTTCCGGCGAGACGTCAACGTCGTGGAAGCAGTAGTAAGGCACGTTGAGTTTATGGAAGAATTCGAACGCCACATCGGCTTTGCGTTTGGCCATCTCCAGGGCGTCGCCAGGCTGCTGCCAGGGACGATCAAAGGAGCCCACGCCAAACATATCGGCGCCATTCCAGCAGAAGGTGTGCCAGTAACAGGCCGCAAAACGCAGATGATCTTCCATCCGTTTGCCCAGCACCAGTTCATCCGGGTTGTAATGACGGAAAGCCAGCGGGTTAGTGGATTTCGGGCCTTCGTAACGAACGCGATCGAGTTGATCGAAATAGGTCTGCATAGAGAACTCCATATTCAGAGATGCGGCGAATAACCAATCAGATACCCTAAATAATTCGAGTTGCAGGAAGGCGGCAGGAGCGCAAGTCCCCGGTAACCAGGGGCGGAGCAACGAATGTCACCAACCCACCTACAACTTGAAGTATGACGGGTTTAAGCCAATATAGAATTTCGCTTTCATTTTCCTCAATTACGTTATTTCACACCGCCATTGAGAGAATCCACAAACGTGCGCCAGCTCGCAAAAATAATATCCAGTCGCCGTTGCGCCGCTTTGTCAGAGACAGTCCAGTGCAATAATAAGAGCGTGCATGAATAAAATACGATCGCCGTCATAATTTGCACATTAAACGAAATTTCATAACGGCAAAATAAGAACCGGTAATTGCCAGCCCTGCTTTCCGCGTTAAGAATCTGTAACGTATCCGCAACCTCATGTATCAAACATTATTTTCCGTTCGTCTTACCTACCCTTACAAAAAAGGTATCGTTATTATGAAGATAAAGAACCTTTGCCTTACGCTTTGCGCCAGCTCCCTCCTGCTCGCCAGCATGGCGGGGATGGCGAAAGAAGTGAAGATTGGCATGGCCATCGACGATCTGCGTCTGGAGCGCTGGCAGAAAGACCGTGATATTTTCGTCAATAAAGCGGAATCCTTAGGCGCCAAAGTTTTTGTCCAGTCCGCTAATGGCAATGAAGAAACGCAGATGTCGCAAATTGAAAACATGATCAACCGCGGCGTCGATGTGTTAGTCATTATTCCTTATAACGGCCAGGTACTCAGTAACGTTATTAAAGAAGCCAAGCAGGAAGGTATTAAAGTCCTGGCCTATGACCGTATGATTAATAATGCCGACATTGATTTCTATATATCTTTCGATAATGAAAAAGTTGGTGAAATGCAGGCGCAAAGTCTGGTCGACAAAGTGCCGCAGGGTAATTATTTCCTGATGGGCGGTTCGCCGGTGGATAATAACGCTAAACTGTTCCGCGCCGGACAGATGAAGGTTCTCAAGCCGTATGTCGATGATGGCAAAATTAAGATTGTCGGCGATCAGTGGGTTGACGGCTGGCTGCNGGAGAACGCGCTGAAAATAATGGAAAACGCGCTAACGGCGAATAATAACAAGATCGATGCCGTGGTCGCCTCCAATGACGCCACCGCCGGCGGCGCCATCCAGGCCTTAACCGCCCAGGGGCTGGCCGGCAAAGTGGCGATCTCCGGTCAGGATGCTGACCTGGCGGGCGTGAAGCGCATTATTTCCGGTACCCAGACGATGACCGTCTATAAACCGATTACCACCCTGGCCACCAACGCCGCTGAAATCGCCGTTGAGCTGGGTAACGATAAGCAGCCGAAGGCCGATACCACGCTGAATAACGGCTTAAAAGACGTCCCTTCGCGCCTGTTAACGCCAATTGAGGTAAATAAAGAGAATATCGACGCCACGGTGATTAAAGACGGTTTCCATAAAAAGAGTGAACTGTAATGGCTGACGCCCCGCTGCGGGGCGTCATTTTCATCCCGCCGGATATCACTGTTGCGGAGTCTTTATGACCTGGCTACTCGAAATGAAGAACATCACCAAAACCTTCGGCGCTGTTAAAGCCGTGGATAACGTCAGCCTGCGCCTGAACGCAGGCGAGGTGGTCTCGTTATGCGGTGAAAATGGGTCGGGGAAATCGACGCTGATGAAGGTGCTGTGCGGTATCTATCCGCACGGAAGCTATGAGGGCGAGATTATTTTTGCCGGCGAAACGCTGCAGGCAAACCATATTCGCGATACCGAACGCAAAGGCATCGCCATTATTCATCAGGAGCTGGCGCTGGTGAAACATCTCACCGTGCTGGAGAATATTTTCCTCGGCGCCGAGATCTCCCGCCATGGTCTGCTGGATTATGAAACCATGACGCTGCGCTGTCAGAAACTGTTGGCGCAGGTCAATCTGCCCATTTCGCCCGATACCCGCGTCGGCGACCTCGGCCTTGGTCAGCAGCAGTTGGTGGAGATCGCCAAGGCGCTGAATAAACAGGTTCGCCTGCTGATCCTCGACGAACCGACCGCCTCCTTGACCGAACAAGAAACCGCGACGCTGTTGGCGATCGTTCGCGATCTGCAAAACCACGATATCGCCTGCATCTATATCTCGCATAAGCTCAATGAGGTCAAAGCGATCTCCGATACGATCTGCGTGATCCGCGACGGCCAGCACATCGGCACCCGCGATGCCAGCGGCATGAGCGAAGACGATATCATCACCATGATGGTCGGCCGCGAGCTCACCGCGCTCTATCCCAGCGAGCCGCACGCCCACGGCGAGGAGATCCTGCGGGTTGAACATTTAACCGCCTGGCACCCGGTAAACCGCCATATTAAACGGGTCAATGACGTCTCATTTTCCCTGCGTCGCGGAGAAATCCTCGGCATCGCCGGGCTGGTCGGCGCCGGACGTACCGAGGCGGTACAGTGCCTGTTCGGCGTCTGGCCGGGGCGCTGGCAAGGGGAGATCTTTATTGATGGCCAGCCGGTGAGCATCTCTAACTGCCAGCAGGCCATTGCCCACGGCATCGCCATGGTGCCGGAAGACCGCAAAAAAGACGGCATCGTGCCGGTGATGGCGGTGGGCAAAAACATTACCCTCGCGGCGCTCAACCAGTTCACCGGCGCAATGAGTAGCCTGGACGACGCCGCCGAGCAGCACTGCATTCAGCAGTCCATTCAGCGTTTGAAAATTAAAACCTCCTCGCCGGAGCTGGCGATTGGCCGTCTGAGCGGCGGCAACCAGCAAAAGGCGATTCTGGCGCGCTGTCTGCTGCTCAATCCGCGCATTCTGATCCTCGACGAACCCACCCGTGGCATCGATATCGGGGCGAAGTATGAAATTTATAAACTGATTAACCAGCTGGTGCAGCAGGGCATCGCGGTCATTGTCATTTCATCCGAACTGCCCGAGGTGCTCGGTCTCAGCGATCGGGTGCTGGTCATGCACGAAGGCAGACTAAAAGCCAATTTGGTTAATCAACATCTGACCCAGGAACAGGTGATGGAAGCCGCGCTGAGGAGCGAACGCCATGTCGAAGAACACGTCGTCTGAAATCAAACTCACCCCAACCGCCCCCGCGACCCTGCCGGCGCTAAAAGGGCTGAATCTCCAGGTCTTCGTGATGATCGCCGCCATCGTCGTCATTATGCTGTTTTTCACCTGGGTTACCGATGGCGCCTACCTGAGCGCACGCAATATCTCCAACCTGCTGCGGCAGACGGCCATCACCGGCATCCTCGCCGTCGGCATGGTGTTTGTGATTATTTCGGCAGAAATCGACCTCTCCGTTGGCTCGATGATGGGGCTGCTGGGCGGCGCTGCGGCGATCTTTGACGTCTGGCTCGGCTGGCCGCTGCCGCTCACCATTCTGGTGACGCTGGTGATGGGCCTGCTGCTCGGGGCGTGGAACGGATGGTGGGTAGCCTATCGCAAAGTGCCCTCGTTTATCGTCACCCTTGCCGGGATGCTGGCGTTTCGCGGCATTCTGATCGGCATCACCAACGGGACCACCGTCTCGCCCACCAGTCCGGCGATGTCGCAGATCGGCCAAAGCTACCTGCCAGACGGCATCGGCTTCGGCATCGGCGTTGTCGGCATGGCGGTGTTTATCGTCTGGCAGTGGCGCGGGCGGATGCGCCGGCAGGCGTTAGGTCTGGCGACCTCGTCCTCCACCGCCGCCGTCGGCCGCCAGGCCATTACCGCGGTGATTGTGCTGGGCGCAATCTGGCTGCTCAATGACTATCGCGGCGTACCAACCCCGGTGCTGATCCTCGCCGCCCTGCTGCTGGCGGGCCTGTTTATGGCCACCCGCACCGCCTTTGGTCGCCGCATCTACGCCATCGGCGGCAACCTGGAGGCGGCCCGTCTGTCCGGGATTAACGTCGAGCGTACCAAGCTGGCGGTGTTTGCCATTAACGGCCTGATGGTCGCCATTGCCGGGCTAATCCTCAGCTCACGGCTCGGCGCGGGGTCGCCTTCGGCGGGCAATATCGCCGAACTGGACGCCATCGCCGCCTGCGTCATCGGCGGCACCAGCCTGGCGGGCGGCATCGGCAGCGTCGCCGGGGCGGTAATGGGGGCGTTTATTATGTCGGCCCTGGATAACGGTATGAGCATGATGGACGTCGCCACCTTCTGGCAATATATCGTTAAAGGCGCCATTTTGCTGCTGGCGGTGTGGATGGACTCTGCCACCAAGCGGCGCGCATAAGGAGAGACTCTCTGAAGAATGTCTGAATTCTTTGCGCTACCGCCAAACTTCGCCATAAGGCGCTTGAAATATCTCGGGCATTAGCCGGTAGTGTATACCCAACATCATTCGGGTTGCAGACNGCGCCCCCGGCCGCGTACCGGCGTACGTGGCCGGGATGAGTGGTAAGTCAGGCCATCGGCAACATCTTGAATGAAGGGGTATGACCGGGGTTAGAGCAGGAACATTATCTATGTTTGAAAAGCGTCACCGTATTACGCTGTTATTTAACGCCAACAAAGCTTATGACCGCCAGGTAGTTGAAGGTGTCGGCGAGTA
The DNA here is from genome assembly GCF_036233805.1 of Klebsiella sp. EMBS2024. Classification (NCBI taxonomy): domain Bacteria; kingdom Pseudomonadati; phylum Pseudomonadota; class Gammaproteobacteria; order Enterobacterales; family Enterobacteriaceae; genus Klebsiella; species Klebsiella sp. EMBS2024. Next base: position 4,312,685 of record NZ_JAZARW010000001.1, read on the forward strand.
TCTGCAGGCCTCCCAGTTGGAGTGGGATATCTTTATTGAAGAGGACTTTCGGGCACGCATCGAAAACATCAAAGAGTGGTTGGGCGATGGCGTTATCGCCGACTATGACGATCCCGAAATCGAAAAGCTGCTGGCCGATGTCCACGTGCCCATCGTCGGCGTCGGCGGATCTTATCATCAGCCAGAGCAGTACCCGCCGGTCCACTATATCGCCACCGACAACGCCGCGCTGGTGGAAAGCGCTTTTCTCCATTTGAAGGAAAAAGGGGTGCACCGCTTCGCGTTTTACGGACTCCCCGCCTCCAGCGGTAAACGCTGGGCGGTAGAGCGCGAGTATGCCTTCTGCCAGCTGGTCGCGAAGGAGAAGTATCGCGGCGTGGTCTACCAGGGGCTGGAGACAGCGCCGGAGAACTGGCAGCACGCGCAAAACCGGCTCGCCGACTGGCTGCAAACCCTGCCGCCGCAAACCGGCATCATCGCCGTCACCGACGCCCGCGCCCGCCACGTCCTGCAGGCCTGCGAGCTGCTGCATATCCCGGTGCCAGAGAAACTGTGCGTTATCGGCATCGATAACGAGGAGCTAACCCGCTATCTCTCTCGCGTCGCCCTCTCCTCTGTCGCCCAGGGCACCCGCCAGATGGGTTATCAGGCGGCAAAATTACTCCACCGGCTGTTGAATAACGAGGCCCTCCCGCTGCAGCGCCAGCTGATCCCGCCGATGCGCGTCGTTGAGCGACGCTCCACCGACTACCGGTCGTTAAACGATCCCTCCGTGATACAGGCGATGCATTACATTCGCAACAATGCCTGCAAAGGCATCAAGGTGGAACAGGTGCTCGACGCCGTGGGCATCTCTCGCTCTAATCTGGAAAAACGCTTCAAAGAGGAGGTCGGGGAGACCATCCACACGGTGATCCACAGCGAAAAACTGGAAAAGGCGCGCAGCCTGCTGGTGTCCACTAGTCTGTCGATCAATGAGATTTCGCAGATGTGCGGCTATCCGTCGCTGCAATATTTCTATTCGGTGTTTAAGAAGGAGTACGACGTGACGCCGAAGGAGTACCGCGATCGGCACAGCGAGGTGATGCTGTAGGGTAAAAAATGCCCGGCGACAAGGCCGGGCATCCGGATTACAGATGGGCGGCGATGAGCCGCTGATTGTCCTGATACATCGCGAAGAGATAGTTGTTGTAGCTCGACCCTTTGGTCGAATACCCCTTCAGCTTATGAATCATGGTGCTGGCGGTTACTTCCTGATCCGCCTTGCGCAGCTGCAGGCGCGACTTGCGGAAAGAAGAATAGGCCGGGTGGGTGTTCAGGTTTGTTACGTAAGCCTGCACCGACTGCTCTACCGACTCAAACTGCGAGTAACCTTTCATCGCGCCGCGGCAGCGACCGGCGCCGCACTTCATGCCGAACAGGTTGTTATTCTCGCGCGCCAGCCTGGAGGTACCCCAGCCACTTTCCGCCGCCGCCATGGTCGCCACCATGCTGTTCGGAATAATGTCGACACGCTCAAGCAGCGCGTTCCAGGGCACATGACGCGTATTGCCTGACCACTTCACCTTATAACGGGAAGCGATATCCTTCAGGCGCGCCTTCTCAGTCGGTGACCAGCGAGCATCGTACTGCTTGGAAATAAGCCAGTTACGATCCGCAGTAATCGCCTGATTCTGCTTGGTAATATAAGGCATGACCGTCCGGAGAAACGCTTTTTTCCTTGGTGTTCCGGAAGGGTATTTTCGCAAGTCAGGAAGTGAACTGCTCTTTACACTATTGCGAGAATACTCTTGTTTACTGCTTACCTTAGTACTACTTATCTTCTTTACCGTTGGGGCTTTATGACTCTTTGTCGCTGTGTGCGTTGTCGCCAACACACTACCTGAAAAGATGCAGGTTAGTAACATAAGTATGGCGGCCCCATATCGTCGTATGGGATTCGATATCATCAGGTCTCCTGGTCGGATATATGCATTCCAACACCTTGTTTTTCACAAAAAAACGATAGCTGAATCGCTAATAGTATCAAAAATACGCACTGAGGGCATCAACAGAAATAGTCCAATTCCGAATTGCTGTCATCTGAAATCGGTTTCTGCGGCGCATCGCCAGCGCGAAAATGCTAGCTTCGTCTCATTTTTAGCCTATTTTTTGAGCGGTGTCACTCACCCCTTTTCATCCTCCTGGTAAAACGCGCGTCAGGAGGAGTTCACCCGCGCGGCGACAAGGCACACTAGATAAAAACCGCTCACAGGATCTCGCAATGAAACTCGCTGCGCTTGCCACGTTATTCGTGCCTGGGATGGCCTTTGCCGCCTGGACTACCACCGACTTTCCTGCTTTTACCGAAGAAGGGACCGGCCGATTCATCAGCCAGAAAGTGGTTGAGAAGGGTACACGTCCCCTGCAGCTAAATTTTGACCAGCAGTGCTGGCAGCCTTCCGGCGGCATTAAGCTCAACCAGATGCTGTCCATGGAGCCCTGTCGCGGCACACCGCCGCAATGGCGCATCTTCCGCCAGGGTCTGTATACCCTGGAGGTGGATACCCGTTCCGGCACGCCAACGATGATGATTTCGCTGGAGGAAAAAGAGACCAGCGCCGCGGCGCCGCAGATCCGCCAGTGTCCGAAGTGGGACGGAAAACCTCTGACCATCGACGTCAGCAAAACCTTCGCCGAGGGCAGCAAGGTCCGCGATTTCTACAGCGGTAATGTCGCGACCGTCAGCGGCGGCAAAATCACCCTGCAGCCCGCCTTCGGCAGCAATGGCCTGCTGCTACTCGAGCGTGCCGAGACGGCCGCCCCGGCGCCGTTTGACTGGCACAATGCCACCGTCTACTTCGTCCTGACCGATCGCTTCGTAAACGGTAACCCGGCCAACGACAACAGCTATGGTCGCCATAAAGACGGCATGCAGGAGATCGGCACCTTCCACGGCGGCGACCTGCAGGGATTAACCAGCAAGCTGGATTATCTGCAGCAGATGGGAGTTAACGCCCTGTGGATCAGCTCCCCGCTCGAGCAGATCCACGGCTGGGTCGGCGGCGGCACGAAGGGCGATTTCCCTCACTACGCTTATCACGGCTATTACACCCAGGACTGGTCGAAACTGGACGCCAACATGGGGACCGAAGCGGATCTCCGCCGACTGGTGGATGAAGCGCATAAGCGCGGAATACGTATTCTGTTCGACGTGGTGATGAACCATGCCGGTTACGCCACCCTGGCCGACATGCAGGAGTTCCAGTTCGGCTCCCTGTATCTGCAAGGCGATGAGCTGAAAAAAACTCTCGGCGAGCGCTGGACGGACTGGAAGCCGGGCGCGGGACAGACCTGGCACAGCTTTAACGACTATATCAACTTCAGCGACAAAGCCGGGTGGGAGAAATGGTGGGGTAAGAAGTGGATCCGCACCGATATCGGCGATTACGACAATCCGGGCTATGACGATCTCACCATGTCGCTGGCCTTCCTGCCGGACCTGAAAACCGAATCGAAGGAGGTCTCAGGCCTGCCGAACTTCTATAACCATAAACCAGACACCGCAGCGAAAGCGATCCCGGGCTATACGCCGCGCGACTATCTGACACACTGGCTGAGCCAGTGGGTACGTGACTACGGCATCGATGGCTTCCGCGTCGATACCGCCAAACATGTGGAGATGGACGCCTGGCAGCAGTTAAAAACCCAGGCCACCGCCGCGCTGGCGGAGTGGAAGAAAGCCAATCCGGATAAAGCGCTGGATGCGGCGCCGTTCTGGATGACCGGCGAAGCCTGGGGACATGGAGTGATGCAGAGCGATTATTATCGCCACGGTTTTGATGCGATGATCAATTTCGACTACCAGGACCAGGCGGCGAAAGCGGCGACCTGTATGGCCAATATTGACCTCACCTGGCAGCAAATGGCGGACAAGCTGCAGAGCTTTAACGTCCTGAGCTACCTCTCCTCGCACGATACGCGGCTGTTCCGCGAAGGCGGCACCACCGCGGCGGAGCTACTGCTGCTGGCCCCTGGCGCCGTGCAGATTTTCTATGGCGACGAATCATCGCGCCCGTTCGGCCCCACCGGCTCGGACCCGCTGCAGGGTACCCGCTCGGAGATGAACTGGCAGGATGTCAACGGCAAGGCGGCCCGCAGCGTTACCCACTGGCAGAAGATCGGCCAGTTCCGCGCTCGCCATCCGGCAATCGGCATGGGCAAACAGACAACGCTGTCGATGCCACGTGGTTACGGGTTCGTGCGTGAGAGCGGTGAAGACAAAGTGATGGTCATCTGGGCCGGGCAGCAGCAGTAATCCACATGTGGCTCTCCGCCCTGCGGGGAGCCACCATTCAGAACAAAATGCTAACAAAATAGCAATATACAGGATAAAGATAAAAACCCGCCTCCTCCCGCCGATTTGCACCACGCCAGCGCTGGCGTTATGGTTAGCCACTTTCCAGAACCACCGATAGACTATTCGCGATGACATTTTCCCTTTTCGGCGACAAATTCACCCGTCATTCAGGCATCACCCGCTTGATGGAAGACCTTAATGACGGTCTGCGCACGCCGGGCGCTATTATGCTGGGCGGCGGCAACCCCGCTCAGATCCCGGAAATGAATGACTACTTCCAGCAGCTGCTGGCCAACATGCTGGATAATGGCAAAGCCCTTGATGCGCTTTGTAATTATGATGGTCCACAGGGCAAAAGCGAGCTGCTGGCTCTGCTGGCGAATATGCTGCGCGACGAGCTGGGCTGGGAGATCGAACCACAGAATATTGCGCTAACAAACGGCAGTCAGAGCGCATTTTTCTACTTATTTAATCTGTTTGCAGGCCGTCGGGCAGATGGCACCACCCGTAAGGTACTGTTCCCACTGACGCCGGAATATATCGGCTACGCCGATGCCGGTCTGGAAGAGGATCTGTTCGTTGCCACCCGGCCGAACATCGAACTGCTGCCGGAAGGCCAGTTTAAGTACCATGTTGATTTTGAGCATCTGCAGGTGACGGAAGAGACCGGGATGATCTGCGTCTCGCGCCCCACCAACCCGACCGGCAACGTCATCACTGATGAAGAGCTGATCAAACTGGATGCGCTGGCGAATCAGCACGGGGTCCCGCTGGTGATTGATAACGCCTACGGTGTACCGTTCCCGGGCATTATCTTTAGCGACGCCCGACCGCTGTGGAATCCGAACATCGTGCTGTGTATGAGCCTGTCCAAACTGGGCCTGCCGGGCAGCCGCTGCGGGATTATCATCGCCAACGAAAAAATCATCACCGCCATCAGCAACATGAATGGCATTATCAGCCTCGCCCCTGGCGGCATCGGGCCGGCAATGATGTGCGAAATGATTAAACGACAGGATCTGCTGCGCCTGTCAGAGACGGTGATCAAGCCCTTCTATTACCAGCGGGTGCAGGAAACCATCGCCATTATTCGCCGCTATCTGCCGGAGGAGCGCTGCCTTATTCACAAACCGGAGGGGGCAATCTTCCTCTGGCTGTGGTTTAAGGATCTGCCGATCTCCACCGAGTTGCTGTATCAGCGGCTGAAAAAGCGCGGCGTGCTGATGGTGCCGGGGGATTACTTCTTCCCTGGTCTGGATAAACCGTGGCCGCACACCCACCAGTGTATGCGCATGAACTATGTACCGGACCCGCAAAAAATCGAAGCCGGAGTGAAAATCCTCGCCGAAGAGGTTGAATTTGCCTGGCGCGAACAGGAAGCATAATCTCGGACGCCGCGGGCGGGTAACGTTCGTCAGCGACCCCATTCACGCCAGCGCCAGCCGCTGGCGTTTTTGCGCGCATAGCGCTTCCAGCTCCGCGGGAACCATCACCCGCAGCGCCTGCGTCGGGCAGGCGGCCACGCAGGCCGGTCCTTCGGCGCGGTGATGGCATAGATCGCATTTCAACGCCTGCGCCTGCTGGTTCATTACCGTAACGGTCATCGCGCCGTACGGGCAGGCCACCATGCAGCTTTTGCAGCCGATGCAGCGCCGCTGGTCGACCCACCAGACGTCATTGTCGCGCTGAATCGCCCCCTGTGGGCAAACGCTGGCGCAGGGCGCATCCTCGCACTGCCGACAGGCCATCGCCGTCGATATGTCACCGCTTTTCACCACCCGGATACGCGGCGCGAAATGGTTCGTCGACAGGGCGGCGACATCCTGCGCCTGCTGGTGCGCCACCGCGCAGGCCACTTCGCAGGTACGACAGCCGATGCACCGCTGGGCATTGGCAATAAGAAACTGGTTCATCCTCTGCTCCCTGGGGATAAAACCGCAGGGTGCCAGAATATCCCCTGCCCGCGCTTTGATCTTGAATGGAATCAGCGCTGTTTTTTGTCAGATGGCCGGCAGGATGTGGTCATTTGCCTGACGCTTCACGCACCGTGAAACCCAGCTCACGCGAAATTGCTTCGGCGGTCTCACGTAGTGGTTTTAACAAGTTCTTTTCGCCAGCTCCCCGGCACAAAGTCCGCCGGGGAGCCGACGTTAATGATTACCGGAACAACGCCTTATCGCGCAGGATATGATCGTTGCCGCGACGGCGGGTGAAGCCAATCCGATCGAAATACTCCAGGATCTGGATCGCCAGCTTCCGCCCTACGTTTAAGGTATCGCGGAAATCCGCCGCGCAGGTTGAACCGCGCAGCCGATCCAGCTCGCGCACCCGCTGGGCGAACTGCACAATGCGATCGTTGCGGTAGTAACGATCCTTGACGATCGCGGTAATCATCCCCTGCTGCGCCGCCTGGCGCAGCACCGCGCGCATCAGGGACTCTTCAACATGGACTTCGCGCGCAAGATCGCGCACCCACCACGGATCGTCGCCGAACAGAGTCTCCACCTTCTGCCAGACCGCCTGCTGCTCGTCGGTAAACCCGGCTTTATGCTCCGGCAAATGCAGCCAGCCGTGATGGCTGTGGACTAAGCCGCTCTCGCGCATCTGCTCAATCAGCAGCAGCACCAGCGCTTCATCTTCCATCGGCAGCGCGATGCGGCGCAGGCGCTCCCGGCCAGGGCCCGGCTCGTCTCGATGCTGCTCATGGTAGCGCGCAAGGGCATCCAGCAATTTTCGCTGCCAGCGGGCGGCAAGCGGCGCGCTAAGCAGGCGCTGTCCGGCCTGCAGATAGTCCGGTCGCTGGATCAGGGCCGCCATTCCGGCTTCGCTGAGCTGCCGCGCCCAGGCGAAGTGCTCAAGCCGGACGGCATCCCGCTGCAGATGCAGCTCCAGCGCCTGCGCATCGTCAGCGCCGACCGCTGCCAGGGCGTGCAGCCACTGCAGATATTCCGGTTTACGTTTGCCGCGACGCGGAGGATCCAGCGTCACCACCCGTGCGCCCGCCAGCGTCAAGCGAGCAGAGATATCGCGGAGCACCAGCCGGTCGTTATCCGCCAGCCACAGCGGAGTATCCAGCACCAGCTCCGCCAGGTTGCCCTCAAGAAGCGACACCCGGCCGGTAATGTGGCTGGCAGCATGGTGAATATGCAGCGGCTGCCACTGGCTGAGCGGCGTATGGCACTGCAACTCGACAATCACCCGTTCTGCTGGCTCCGGCGGTGGTGAGGAGAGCAGCCAGTCGCCGCGGTGCACTGCCTCTTTTTGCGCATCGCCGACAATGTTCAGCGCAATGCGCTGTCCGGCGTGCGCCTGCTCAACCGCTTGATTCTGGGCATGCAGGCCGCGGACGCGCATCGGCGTGTTGACGCCGGTAAGCCATAGGGTATCCCCGACCCGTACTTCGCCGGAGAGCGCCGTCCCGGTGACCACCAGCCCCGCGCCTTTGACGGTAAAAGCGCGATCCAGCGCCAGGCGAAACCGCTGCTGCTGCGGGCGGGGGCGCTCCGCAAGCTGCAGCAGATGGCTGCGCAGTTCCGCAATACCGATGTTTTCCGCCGCCGCGGTGGGAAAGAAAGCGACGGCGTCAAAGCCCAGCTCGCGCAGAGTCTGCTCGACCTCCGCCCGGACCTCCTCCACCCTGGCGGCCGCCACGCGGTCCGTTTTGGTGAGCGCCACGGTCAGCGTCGGCTTTCCGGTCAACTGCAGGATCGCCAGGTGTTCGCGGGTTTGCGCCATCACCCCGTCATCGCAGGCCACCACCAGCAGCGCATGGTCAATACCCCCTACCCCCGCCAGCATGTTGGACAAAAACTTTTCGTGCCCGGGAACGTCAATAAATCCCAGCACCCGCCCGTCCGGCTGCGGCCAGTAGGCATAGCCGAGATCGATCGTCATTCCCCGCGCTTTCTCTTCCGGCAGACGATCGGCATTTACGCCGGTTATCGCCTGCAGCAGCGTCGTTTTGCCGTGGTCAACATGTCCAGCGGTGGCAATAATCATCGTAACAACATCTCCATAAAGCGGGTTTCATCTTCCAGACAGCGCAGGTCCAGCCAGAGCCGACCGTCATAAATGCGGCCAATCACCGGACACGGCAGCGCGCGCCAGCGGGCCGCCAGCGCCTCCAGCCGGCTACCACGGCCGTCATGCGGGGTAAAGGTCAACGCCGCGCTGGGCAGGCGGTCGACGGGTAACGAGCCGCTGCCAATCTGCGACTGGCAAGCTGCCACGCTGACGGCAAAATCAGCATAGTGTGCCGCCAGGTCAGGCTGCAGGCGTTCAGCCAGCCGGCGGATCTCCTCCGCCGGACGGGTGAGCAGGCGCAGCGTCGGCAATTTCTCCCTCAGCGCCTCCGGGTGCTGATAGAGGCGCAGCGTAGCCTCCAGCGCCGCGAGGGTCATTTTATCGGCGCGCAGGGCCCGCTTCAGCGGGTGGCTTTGCAGCTGGGCAATCAGCGCGCGTTTGCCGACGATAATCCCGGCCTGCGGGCCACCGAGCAGCTTGTCGCCGGAGAAACTGACCAGGCTCACCCCGGCGGCGATCATCTCCTGCGGCATCGGCTCCTTTGGCAGGCCATACTGACTGAGATCCACCAGCGACCCGCTGCCCAGGTCGGCTACCACCGGAACATCCAGTTCGCGGCCAATGGCCGCCAGCTCCGCTTCGTCGACGGCTTTGGTAAAGCCCTCAATACTGTAGTTGCTGGTGTGGACCTTCATCAGCAGCGCGGTATTGTCATTCACCGCCTGGCGATAATCTTTGACATGGGTGCGGTTGGTGGTACCCACTTCGTGCAGCTGGCAACCCGCCTGGCGCATCACGTCGGGGATGCGAAATGCCCCGCCGATCTCCACCAGTTCGCCGCGAGAGACCACCACTTCGCGACCGCTGGCGGTGGCCGCCAGCATCAGCAGAACGGCCGCCGCGTTGTTGTTCACGATACAGGCATCTTCCGCGCCGGTGATCTGGCACAGCAGATCGGCAATGGCGCGATCGCGATGGCCGCGCCCGGCGTCGTCGAGATCATATTCGAGCGTCACCGGCGCGCGCATCGCGCTGGCGACCGCCTCCACAGCCGACTCCGCCTGAATGGCGCGCCCCAGATTGGTATGCAATACCGTACCGGTGAGATTAAACACCGGACGCAGGGCGCTCCGCTGGCCGGCGGTGAGCCGCTGCGCGCAGGCGCTCGGCCAGTCATGGCTCCAGTCCGGCAGTGTCTGATACTGGCGGATTTGCTCCCGCGCCTCATCCAGCATCTGGCGCAGCTGCGCCACCACCTGCGAATGGCCGTGCTGCGCCAGCAGGGGAGAAAAAGCGGGGTCGCGTAGTAAGTGGTCAATGGCCGGAAGCCGGGTATAAAGCGCACGAATTTCGGTAGTCATGAATGGGCCTGGCGGTAAGTTATTTTCCCCCCTCCCGACGGGAGAGGGAGTCAACAATCAGCGGCGATTGTAACGCCTCCTTGCGCAAACTGTTACCTGCCTGGGTCAAGTCCGCGGCGGTTCAGTGCGCGCAAAGCTGGCGCGCTGGAACAACGCATCCACCAGCTTCACCAGCTGCGGCCGGGTGGCGCACCAGCCGGGCGCGACCCGGCGAAAGTTCAGATAAGCAATGGCGCAGGCCGTGGAAATGGTCGCCAGATTAACCTCGTCGCCGCGCAGCGTTCCGTCTGCCGCGCAGGCTTCCAGCCTGTCGAGACCGCGAGCCACTTTCTCCCGCTGGCGGAGCAGTTCTTGCTCTGACTGTTGCGCGCCCGGGCGAGCCTTTTCACGCACCAGCGCCTGGGCGGCCTCCATCACGCCATCCGCCAGCGCCTCTAGCTGGCGCATCCTGAGAGCGGCTCTGGGGTCGGCGGGGATCATCGGCGGCGCCACGCCCAGCAGCTCCAGATACTGGGCGATGACCGGGGAGTCAAACCAGCACTCACCGTCGTCCGTAACCAGCGCCGGTACCTTGCCCAGCGGGTTATAGCGCGCCACACCGTTGCTTTCGCTGTAGGGGGATTCGTTGACAAACTCAAAAGGGATGCGCTTTTCCAGCAGGATCACCGATATTTTGCGCACAAAGGGACTGGTGTAGCTGCCGATCAGTTTCATAGCCTGCTCCTTATCGCCAACAAATTATCGCCAACAAAGATATGAGTATGGCTCAGGGCAGGACAAAAGGCAGGTGAGCGTCCGGTTCAACCTGCCGCGGATCGCATTAATGATCGAGATAGAGGTAGTGCATCCAGCTGGTCATCCGCAGCAGCACTTTACGCATCACCGAGACGTGGGTGAAATGGTCGGAGTAGACCGCCACCTGCGCGTAGATACCATCGGGTAATGCTGATAGCCCTTGTTCAAGCGATCGCGTTCCGTCGACACGCGGGTGGTATTGGCTTNGCCTCAGAGAGCTGCGGCTTGGGGACGTTAATACAGTACAGCGTCGTTACCAGGTTGGCCTACAGGCGGTCGACTCGCGCCTGATAGGGCGCCGGGTCAATCGTAAATAGCGCCTCGCCTTTCTCGACGCGCTGAGTGGCTCTATCGGTTCGGCTTTACGGGAATTATTTATCTGATTTTATTCACAATATACTGATATTCGCCCCGCTATTTTGAGCATAATTCACGCCTTTCATTTATGCCATCCGGCGTAAAAAAGTTATTCGGCAATTAAGGTTGCTTAGTTACAGGGTCATCCCGGCGTGGAAGCAAAACCGGGCCGAGATCACAGCGGCGTAAACCCCTCGCGAAATTCTTTGTGATCAAAATCACAAACAAACAACAAAAACACGAAACAAAAATGTGACAAATATCACACAAAAAGGCAGATCAGCGGCTAAAAAGGCGCTGTGTTGTTTTTTTACACAGTAATTTTGTGATCATCATCACTACAAAACCCTCTTAGCCCCCTATATTCATGTGATCCAAATCACATAAAAGGGCGCTGGCTGGACAGCTAAACGATTCAGTGCCAGATTTCGCACTATCAATCAGGGCCCGGCTACCTCTGCCGCCACATTAACAACAAACCTCGGGCTTTAAGCCTGCGCGCTACGCAAAACAGAAGAAGGGGTGTTTTATGTCATCCGATATCAAGATCAAAGTGCAAAGCTTTGGTCGTTTCCTCAGCAATATGGTGATGCCGAATATCGGCGCGTTTATCGCGTGGGGTATCATCACCGCGCTTTTCATTCCGACAGGGTGGTTGCCAAACGAAACGCTGGCGAAGCTGGTCGGTCCGATGATCACCTACCTGCTGCCGCTGCTGATCGGTTACACCGGCGGTAAATTAGTCGGCGGCGAACGTGGCGGCGTGGTCGGGGCGATCACCACCATGGGCGTTATCGTCGGCGCGGATATGCCGATGTTCCTCGGCTCCATGATTGCCGGCCCGCTGGGCGGCTACTGCATCAAGAAATTCGATAACTGGGTAGACGGTAAGATCAAATCCGGTTTTGAAATGCTGGTGAATAACTTCTCCGCCGGCATCATCGGGATGATCCTCGCCATTCTGGCCTTCCTCGGCATCGGCCCGGCGGTCGAAGTTCTGTCGAAAATTCTGGCGGCTGGCGTTAACTTTATGGTGGCGCACGACATGCTGCCGCTGGCGTCTATCTTCGTCGAACCGGCAAAAATCCTGTTCCTTAACAACGCCATCAACCACGGTATCTTCTCGCCGCTGGGTATTCAGCAGTCCCACGAGCTGGGTAAATCCATCTTCTTCCTGATTGAAGCTAACCCGGGTCCAGGGATGGGCGTTCTGCTGGCGTACATGTTCTTTGGCCGCGGCAGCGCAAAACAGTCTGCAGGCGGGGCGGCTATCATCCACTTCCTGGGTGGTATCCATGAAATCTACTTCCCGTACGTGCTGATGAACCCGCGCCTGATCCTGGCCGTTATCCTCGGCGGGATGACCGGTGTCTTCACCCTGACTATCCTCAATGGCGGTCTGGTTTCCCCGGCTTCCCCGGGTTCCATTCTGGCGGTACTGGCGATGACGCCGAAAGGCGCCTACTTCGCTAACATCGCCGCGATTATCGCAGCGATGGCGGTCTCCTTCGTGGTCTCTGCGGTTCTGCTCAAGACCAGCAAAGTCAAAGAAGAAGACGATATCGAAGCCGCAACGCGTCGTATGCATGACATGAAAGCGGAATCCAAAGGCGCCAGCCCGCTGGCGGCCGGCAATGTCACCAACGACCTGAGCCATGTGCGTAAAATCATCGTCGCCTGCGACGCCGGGATGGGTTCCAGCGCCATGGGCGCCGGGGTACTGCGCAAGAAAGTGCAGGATGCCGGGCTGAGCAACATCTCGGTCACCAACAGCGCAATCAATAACCTGCCGCCGGATGTTGACCTGGTCATCACCCACCGCGACCTTACCGAGCGCGCCATGCGCCAGGTACCGCAGGCGCAGCATATTTCGCTGACCAACTTCCTCGACAGCGGTCTGTACACCAGCCTGACCGAGCGCCTGGTCGCGGCCCAGCGCCACATCGACAACGAAGTCAAAGTCACCGATAGCCTGAAAGACAGCTTTGACGATACTAACAACAACCTGTTCCAGCTGGGCGCGGATAACATCTTCCTCGGTCGCAAAGCAGCCACCAAAGAAGAAGCCATTCGCTTCGCCGGTGAGCAGCTGGTGAAAGGCGGCTACGTCGAGCCGGAATATGTGCAGGCGATGCTGGACCGCGAAAAACTGACCTCGACCTATCTCGGCGAGTCCATCGCGGTACCGCACGGCACCATCGAAGCGAAGGACCGCGTGCTGAAAACCGGCGTCGTCTTCTGCCAGTACCCGGAAGGCGTGCGCTTCGGTGAAGAAGAAGATGAAGTCGCGCGTCTGGTCATCGGCATCGCCGCTCGTAATAACGAGCACATTCAGGTTATCACCAGTCTGACTAACGCCCTGGATGACGAAACCGTGATTGAGCGCCTGGCGAAAACCACCAGCGTCGACGAAGTTCTGGCGCTGTTAAATAAATAATCAACGCTATCCAACCCTCTCCTTTGGGAGAGGGTTGGGGTGAGGGGAAAGGCCTCACCCCAGCCCTCTCAGGTGAAAACATTAATTGAAGGTTAATACTATGAAAGCATTACATTTTGGCGCAGGTAATATCGGACGTGGCTTTATCGGTAAATTGCTGGCCGACGCGGGCATCGAACTGACGTTTGCCGATGTCAATCAGACCGTACTTGATGCCCTGAATGCCCGTCATAGCTATCAGGTTCACGTCGTCGGTGAGAATGAGCAGGTGGACACCGTCTCCGGCGTCAATGCCGTCAGCAGCATCGGCGATGAGGTTGTGGACCTGATCGCTGAGGTGGATCTGGTCACCACCGCCGTCGGTCCCGTCGTGCTCGAGCGCATCGCGCCAGCGATCGCCAAAGGGCTGGCGCAGCGCAAAGCGCAGGGCACCGAACGCCCGCTGAACATCATCGCCTGCGAAAATATGGTGCGCGGCACCACGCAGTTAAAAGGCCACGTGTTTAACGCGCTGGCGGAAGAAGATAAAGCGTGGGTGGAAGCGCATATCGGCTTTGTCGACTCTGCCGTTGACCGTATTGTGCCGCCATCGGCTTCCGCCACTCATGACCCGCTGGAAGTCACCGTGGAAACCTTTAGCGAATGGATTGTCGATAAGACTCAGTTCAAGGGCGCGCTGCCGACTATCCCGGGGATGGAATTAACTGATAACCTGATGGCATTTGTCGAACGCAAGCTCTTCACCTTGAACACCGGGCATGCTATAACCGCCTACCTCGGAAAACTGGCGGGCCATCAGACGATTCGCGACGCGATCCTCGACGAGAAAATTCGTGCCGTCGTGCAGGGCGCGATGGAAGAGAGCGGCGCGGTGCTGATCAAACGTTACGCCTTTGACCCGCAGAAGCACGCGGCTTATATCCAGAAAATACTTGGTCGTTTCGAGAACCCGTACCTGAAAGACGATGTTGAGCGCGTTGGCCGTCAGCCGCTGCGCAAACTGAGCGCTGGCGACCGTTTAATTAAGCCGCTGCTGGGTACACTGGAATACGGGCTGCCGCACCGCAACCTGGTGAAAGGGATTGCGGCGGCGATGCATTTCCGTAGCGAAGACGATCCGCAGGCGCAGGAGCTGGCGGCACTGATCGCCGACAAGGGGCCGCAGGCCGCGCTGGCGCAGATTTCCGGCCTGGATGCCGCAAGTGATGTCGTCGCGGAGGCCGTTAACGACTACAACGCGGAAAAATGATGCACAACCTGGCGCGGCCGACGTCGCGCCCATTACGACTCCTGTCAGATATGCAGGCAATGATGGAAGAAACACAAGCATTTGAAAACCGTGTGCTTGAGCGTCTGAATGCTGGCAAAACCGTACGAAGCTTCCTGATCGCCACCGTCGAGCTGTTAACGGAAGCGGTCAATATTCTGGTGCTTCAGGTGTTCCGTAAAGACGACTACGCGGTGAAATACGCCGTCGAGCCCTTGCTGGAGGGCAGCGGGCCGCTCGGCGATCTCTCTGTACGCCTGAAGCTGATTTATGGCCTTGGGGTGATAAGTCGTGCCGAATATGAAGACGCTGAGCTGCTGATGGCCCTGCGCGAAGAGCTTAACCACGACGGCAATGAGTACAGCTTTACCGACGACGAAATTATCGGTCCGTTCGGCGAACTGCACTGCGTCGCCGCCCTGCCGCCAACGCCGCAATTTGATGACAGCGATGCCGAACTGCTGGCAATGCAGAAACTGCGTTACCAGCAGATGGTGCGCTCAACGATGGTGCTGTCCCTGACTGAGCTGATTTCACGAATCAGCTTAAAAAAAGCCTTTCAGAAATCAACGCTCTGATTCCGGTTCCGTCTGGTCGCAGGTCGGCCGGTAAAGCTGACGATAATATTCCAGACGCTGCAGGAACAACGCTTCCTTATCCTGAGGAATGTCTCGCGGTACATGCTGCAGACGCGGAGACTTTTTCAAATACTCCATAAACGCCTGACTGGAAGCCATAAAATCAACCGCTTTGTCGATTAAACGTGGTACGCCGTCGCCGATCTTTGCCATCACGTCCTCCTTTTGGGAATAATCTGATTAAGCATTAGCCAATTCACCAGCGTGGGTTAAGGAAAACGTGCTTATCTGCCGACAGGCTTCACAGAAATGAAATTAGAACGGGTATTAGGCGGAATATTAATAAAATTCAAATTATTAGCGATAAATGATATTGCATTCCGCCGGCGACAAATGGCGAATTTTTGATAAATAGCTATCAACAATAGCGGTCACGGCACATACTATAGGCGAATGAAGCCCCTTTATTAACAGATCAAATCACCATGAAAGAAGTCGAAAAGAATGAAATCAAGCGTCTGAGCGATCGTCTCGACGCCATCCGCCACCAGCAGGCCGAGCTGTCGCTGGTGGAAGCCGCCGATAAATATGCTGAACTGGAAAAAGAAAAAGCCACTCTGGAAACGGAGATTGAACGTCTGCGTTCCGTCCAGAGCCAGAAGCTGAGCAAAGAGGCGCAGAAACTGATGAGCCTGCCGTTCCGCCGCGCGATTACCAAAAAAGAGCAGGCCGATATGGGCAAGCTGAAGAAAAGCGTTCGCGGCCTGGTGGTTGTCCATCCGATGACCGCCCTGGGCCGGGAAATGGGTCTGAAAGAGATGACCGGTTTCGCCCGCAGCGAATTTTGATCCCCAGCCCTCTCCGTACGGAGAGGGCTATTCTGTCTTCACTCCCCCACATTTTTACCTTCAGCCGGGTCGATTGGTCCAACCAATAATTTCATCCACCCCCTGGCAGTTCACAAATCCGTCAAAACCCATCACAAACACGTTGCTTAAGAGTAACATCTGATTAACCATTCATTGTCATCAACCCTGATACCCTTAATTGGCCGGGCCAATTTTACTTTCGGTGGGATCGGCAATGAGCGCAGACTCAGCCCTCCTCTCCTGGCGGCCCGATGGAGACCCTGCATGAATCTCTGGCAACAAAACTACGATCCCGCCGGTAATATCTGGCTATCCAGTCTTATCGCATCGCTACCGATTCTGTTTTTCTTTTTTGCGCTGATTAAGCTCAAACTGAAAGGCTACATCGCTGCCACCTGGACCGTCGCAATCGCGCTGGTCGTTGCCTTACTGTTCTATAAAATGCCGGTGGACCGCGCCTTAGCCTCGGTGGTCTACGGCTTCTTCTACGGCCTGTGGCCTATAGCGTGGATTATTATCGCCGCGGTCTTCGTCTATAAAATCTCGGTGAAGACCGGACAGTTCGACATCATCCGCTCATCGATTCTGTCGATTACGCCGGACCAGCGCCTGCAGATGCTGATCGTCGGCTTCTCGTTCGGCGCCTTTCTCGAAGGGGCGGCGGGTTTCGGCGCACCGGTCGCGATTACCGCCGCGCTGCTGGTTGGTCTCGGGTTTAACCCGCTGTATGCGGCTGGCCTGTGCCTGATCGTCAACACCGCGCCGGTGGCCTTCGGCGCGATGGGCATCCCGATTCTGGTCGCCGGCCAGGTGACCGGTATCGATAGCTTCGCCATCGGCCAGATGGTGGGCCGCCAGCTGCCGTTCCTGACCATTATCGTGCTGTTCTGGATCATGGCGATTATGGACGGCTGGCGCGGCATTAAAGAGACCTGGCCGGCGGTGATAGTCGCAGGCGGTTCGTTCGCTATTGCCCAGTACCTCAGCTCGAACTTCCTTGGCCCGGAGCTGCCGGATATCATCTCGTCGCTGGTCTCCCTGGTCTGTCTGACCCTGTTCCTCAAACGCTGGCAGCCGGTACGCATCTTCCGCTTCGGCGATCTCGGCGCCTCGCAGGTGGATATGACGCTGGCCCGCACACGCTACACGGCGGGACAAGTGACCCGCGCCTGGTCGCCGTTCCTGTTCCTGACCGCCACCGTGACCCTGTGGAGCGTGCCGCCATTCAAAGCGCTGTTCGCTCCTGGCGGCGCGATGTATGACTTCGTTATCAATATTTCGGTACCATTCCTCGACAAAATGGTTGCCCGTATGCCGCCGGTGGTTAGCGCCGCAACGCCCTACGCCGCGGTATATAAATTCGACTGGCTGTCGGCAACCGGCACCGCCATTCTGTTCGCCGCCCTGCTGTCCATCGTCTGGCTGCGCATGAAGCCGAAAGATGCGCTGACCACCTTCGCCGGGACGCTGAAGGATCTGGCGCTGCCGATCTACTCTATCGGCATGGTGCTGGCGTTCGCCTTTATCTCTAACTATTCCGGGCTGTCGTCGACGCTGGCCCTGGCGCTGGCCCATACCGGCCACGCGTTTACCTTCTTCTCGCCGTTCCTTGGCTGGCTGGGGGTATTCCTGACCGGTTCGGACACCTCGTCTAACGCCCTGTTCGCCGCGCTGCAGGCAACGGCGGCGCAGCAGATTGGCGTCTCCGATATTCTGCTGGTCGCGGCCAATACCACCGGCGGCGTTACCGGCAAGATGATTTCCCCGCAGTCGATCGCCATCGCCTGCGCCGCGGTAGGCCTGGTGGGCAAAGAGTCGGATCTGTTCCGCTTTACCGTCAAACATAGCCTGATCTTCACCTGCATGGTGGGGCTGATCACCACGCTGCAGGCCTACGTTTTAACCTGGATGATCCCGTGATAGTGATGCCTAAACGCCTGGCCGACGACGTGGCGCGTCGCGTCCGGGCGCTGATTGAAGAACAACAGCTGGAGGCGGGCATGCGACTGCCCGCCGAGCGCCAGCTCGCCGCCCAGCTCGGCGTCTCACGCAATTCCCTGCGCGAAGCGCTGGCGATGCTGGTCAATGAAGGGGTGCTGTTGAGCCGTCGCGGCGGCGGCACCTTCGTCCGTTTTCAGCATGAGCCGTGGTCAGAGCAAAACATCGTCCAGCCGCTGAAGACGCTGCTGGCCGATGACCCGGACTACAGCTTCGATATCCTCGAGGCCCGCCACGCCATCGAAGCCAGCACCGCGTGGCACGCGGCGATGCGCGCCACCGACGCCGATAAAGAAAAAATTCGTCTGTGCTTTGAAGCGACCCAGAGTGAAGACCCGGATATCGCCTCGCAGGCGGATGTCCGCTTTCACCTGGCGATCGCCGAAGCCTCGCATAACGTGGTGCTCCTGCAAACCATGCGCGGCTTTTTCGACCTGCTGCACTCCTCCGTTAAGCAGAGCCGCCAGCGCATGTATCAGGTGCCGCCGGTGTTTGCCCGCCTGACCGAACAGCACCAGGCCGTCATGGAGGCGATTGTCGCCGGCGACGCCGAGGCGGCGCGCCAGGCGATGATGGGCCACTTAGGCTTTGTCCACGCCACCATCAAACGTTTTGATGAAGACCAGGCCCGCCAGGCGCGAATTACCCGCCTGCCCGGTGACCACAATGAAAATTCCAGGGAGAACTCGTGATGATTATTTCCGCCGCCAGCGACTATCGCGCCGCCGCACAGCGTATCCTGCCGCCGTTTCTGTTCCACTATATTGACGGCGGCGCCTACGCCGAACATACCCTGCGCCGCAACGTCGAGGACCTTTCCGATGTAGCCTTGCGCCAGCGTATTTTGCGCAATATGTCGGACCTGAGTCTGGAAACGACATTATTCAACGAGAAGCTGGCGATGCCGACGGCGTTGGCGCCGGTCGGGCTGTGCGGGATGTACGCCCGCCGCGGCGAAGTGCAGGCCGCCGGCGCGGCGGACGACAAAGGCATTCCGTTCACCCTCTCTACCGTTTCCGTCTGCCCGATCGAAGAGGTCGCCCCGACCATCAAGCGCCCGATGTGGTTCCAGCTGTATGTCCTGCGCGACCGCGGCTTTATGCGCAATGCGCTGGAGCGCGCCAAAGCCGCCGGCTGCTCGACGCTGGTCTTTACCGTCGATATGCCGACTCCCGGCGCCCGCTACCGCGACGCCCATTCAGGCATGAGCGGCCCGAACGCCGCCCTGCGCCGCTACTGGCAGGCCGTCACCCATCCGCAGTGGGCGTGGGACGTCGGCCTTAACGGTCGCCCGCACGATCTGGGCAATATCTCCGCCTATCTCGGCAAACCGACCGGGCTTGAGGATTACATTGGCTGGCTGGCGAATAACTTCGATCCGTCGATTTCATGGAAAGACCTGGAGTGGATCCGCGATTTCTGGGACGGTCCGATGGTGATCAAAGGGATCCTCGATCCGGAGGACGCCCGCGACGCGGTGCGCTTCGGCGCTGACGGCATTGTCGTCTCCAACCACGGCGGCCGCCAGCTCGATGGCGTGCTCTCCTCGGCCCGCGCCCTGCCGGCAATTGCCGACGCGGTGAAAGGCGACATCACTATTCTCGCCGACAGCGGCATCCGTAACGGGCTCGACGTGGTGCGGATGATCGCTCTGGGCGCCGACAGCGTGCTACTGGGCCGCGCTTACCTGTACGCCCTGGCGACCCACGGTAAGCAGGGCGTGGCGAATCTGCTGAACCTCATCGAGAAAGAGATGAAAGTGGCGATGACCCTCACCGGGGCGAAAAGCATCCGTGAAATCAGCCGTGATTCGCTGGTGCAGAACGCCGAAGCGCTGCAGACCTTCGATGCGCTGAAGCAGAATAACGCCGCGTAATTCTCCACGTTTTCCCTTACGCCGCCCCTCTCCCTCAGGGTGAGGGTTCGCCAAATATCTGCTATTCTGCCCCCCGCAATTAAGGGGGCAGTATGCTGAACATCGTGTTATTCGAACCAGAGATCCCGCCGAACACCGGGAATATTATCCGCCTGTGCGCCAACACGGGCTTCAGTCTGCATATCATTGAGCCGATGGGCTTCACCTGGGACGATAAACGCCTGAGACGCGCCGGACTGGACTATCACGAGTTCACTGCCGTGCAGCGCCATGCGGATTACGCGGCGTTTGTCGCCAGCGCGCAGCCGCAGCGTCTGTTCGCCCTGACCACCAAAGGCACGCCTGCGCACAGCGCAGTGAGCTATCAGGACGGCGATTTCTTGATGTTTGGCCCGGAAACCCGCGGTCTGCCGGCCAGCATCCTCGATGCCCTGCCGCCGGAGCAGAAAATCCGTATTCCGATGATGCCGGACAGCCGCAGTATGAACCTGTCAAACGCGGTGTCGGTGGTGGTGTATGAAGCCTGGCGCCAGCTGGGGTATCCTGGCGCGGTCTTGCGCAGCTAACCTGAGTGGGTCCCGGATT
>NZ_JAZARW010000001.1:4333254-4407734 GCF_036233805.1 Klebsiella sp. EMBS2024
AAATCCCGTCGCCGTACTCGAAGGTGTGGTGGATGCCGTTGAAATGCTGATCCATATCCATCGCCGGCTTGTCGCTCTCCGGCTTGCCGACGATACGCGCCGGTACGCCCGCCGCGGTGGTGTGCGGCGGCACCGGCTGCAGCACCACTGAGCCTGCGCCGATTTTTGCCCCACGCCCGACTTCAATATTGCCGAGGATCTTCGCCCCGGCGCCAATCATTACGCCTTCGCGAATTTTCGGATGACGGTCGCCGCTGGTTTTACCGGTCCCGCCGAGGGTGACCGACTGCAGAATAGAGACGTCATCTTCAATCACCGCCGTTTCGCCGACCACAATGCCGGTGGCATGGTCGAGCATGATCCCGCGGCCGATTTTCGCCGCCGGGTGGATATCCACCTGGAAAGAGACGGAGACCTGATTTTGCAGGAAAATCGCCAGCGCGCGTCGCCCCTGAGTCCACAGCCAGTGGCCGATACGATAGGCCTGCAGGGCATGGAAACCCTTCAGATAGAGCAACGGCGTGGAGTATTTATCCACCGCCGGGTCGCGCGTGCGCACCGCCTGAATATCGCAGGCGGCGGAGGCGATCATTTCCGGATCGGCGGCGTAGGCCTCTTCCACCACTTCGCGAATGGCGATCGCCGGCATAATCGGGGAAGCCAGCTTGTTGGCCAGCATATAGCTCAGCGCGCTGCCGAGATTTTCATGCTTGAGTAGCGTTGCGTGGTAAAAACTGGCGAGCATCGGCTCACAGTCAGCCAAAGCCCGGGCTTCGGCTTTAATATTATTCCAGACGATATCCAGTTCTTCACACGGCATTGCATACTCCAGGCGATATAGTAATGACCTGCCAGTTCTGCGCTGGCAGGGTCATTCAGGTGACAAAGGAAAGCTAATTGCTGCTGCGCTCGTCCTTGCGGGCGCGACCCAATAAGGTCAATGCTGCCTCGCGCGCAATTTTTCCGCAATACAATACCTGATAAATTTCCTCGGTTATTGGCATTTCGACACCTAAACGCTGTGCCAGAACGCGAACTTCCTTGGTATTGCGGTAGCCTTCAACCACCTGGCCAATCTTGTCCTGGGCGCTCTGCACGTCCATACCCTGGCCGAGCATCATGCCGAAGCGACGGNTACGGGACTGGTTGTCGGTGCAGGTGAGCACCAGGTCACCGAGGCCGGCCATGCCCATAAAGGTTTCCGGATCGGCGCCCAGCGCCGCGCCGAGGCGGGACATTTCCACCAGCCCACGGGTAATCAGCGCCGTACGCGCATTGGCGCCGAAGCCGATGCCGTCCGACATACCTGCCCCGATGGCAATGACGTTTTTCACCGCGCCGCCGAGCTGCACGCCGATAAAGTCCGGGTTGATGTAGACGCGGAAGCTTTTGCCGCAGTGCAGTAGGCGCTGAAGGTCTTCCGCAAACTGCGGATCCGTGGCCGCCAGCGAAATCGCCGTCGGCAGGCCGGCGGCCAGCTCTTTGGCGAAGGTTGGCCCCGAGATCACCGCCAGCGGAATATCATCGCCCAGCGCTTCACGCGCCACGTCCTGCAGCAGACGGCCGGTTTCGGCCTCCAGGCCTTTGGTGGCCCACACCAGCCGCGCGTCGGAACGCATCAGCGGTTTAATCTGGCGTAACACCTGACCGAATACATGGCTCGGCACCACGACAAGGATGTCGCGGCTGGCGGCCAGCGCGGTGGCCAGGTCGCTCTCAAGATGCAGCGTATCCGGGAAAGGCACATCGGGAAGGAACGCGGCGTTGCAGCGATCGTGTTGCAGCGTCGCGATATGTTTCGGGTCATGGCCCCACAGCACAACGTGGTGGCCATTTCTTGCCAGGGTGATGGCAAGAGCGGTGCCGTAAGAGCCGGCACCGATCACAGTCATTGCAGCATTAAGTGCGTTCATCAGGCATCCTGATGTTGTTCAGCACCTTCGCCAGCCTGCTGCTGCAGATAGTTCATGAACAGCGCGTCGAAGTTCACTGGCGCAAGGTTAAGTTGCGGGAAGGTACCGCGGGAAACCAGGCTGGTGATGCACTCGCGCGCGTACGGGAACAGAATGTTCGGGCAGTATGCGCCGAGGCAGTGCGCCATCTGGGTGCCTTCGATGCCGTCGATGGAGAAAATACCGCCCTGCTGTACTTCACAGAGGAACGCGGTTTCTTCGCCCAGCGCAGCGGTCACGGTCACACGCAGCACCACTTCATAAACGCCTTCAGCCAGCTGGGTGGAGGCGGTATCCAGATCAAGTTTAACTTCCGGCTGCCAGTCTTTCTGGAAAACTTGCGGCGCGTTCGGCGCTTCAAAAGAGATATCTTTGGTATAGATACGCTGGATCTGGAAGGTCATTTCGGTGCTGTTTTGTTCTGACATAGTAAAACCCTTTCGTGTTGTCCTTAAATACGCGCTTCCGCCAGGGAAAGCGCGCAAAAATTAGCGCAAGAGGGGATCAAGTCCACCACGTGAATCAAGCGCATACAAGTCGTCACAGCCGCCAATGTGCTGCGCATCAATAAAAATCTGCGGAACCGTCGTCCGTCCGCTGCGCTGGATCATCTCCTCACGCTTCGCGGCATCGCCATCGATCGGCAACTCATGGAACGTTACGCCTTTGCTGTTCAGCAGCGCTTTCGCGCGGATGCAGAACGGGCAGGTCGCTTTGGTGTAGATCTCAATATTGGCCATGACTTCACTCCTGTTGTTACCCTGAGGGTTTTACGCCGCAGCCTGTGTTCCCTTCACGTCAGGCGTGAAGGAGAAAACGCGGCGGCATCACCACGCGAGGTAAGTTATTTGCCGCGTACCAGAGGGAGGTTTTCGCCGCTCCAGCCAGCAATGCCCTCTTTCAGTACAAAGACTTTTTCAAACCCGGCTTTGTTCAGCGCGCTGGCGGGCTCTTGCGCCTGCATGCCGGAACCGTCTACCACAATAATGGGTTGCGATTTGTGTTTTTCCAACTCGCCGACGTTATTGGCTTTGATATCGCTGGGCAGCAGGTTAATAGCGCCGGCAATATGGCCTTTACGGAAATCGTCACGCTGACGCAGGTCGACCACCACCGCATCTTCTTTATTGATAAGACGCGTCGCTTCACCACGGGTGATGACTTTAACTTTCGACATCAGCCCCTTGAAGGTGGTGAACACTACCGCACCCAGCAGCGCGATCCACGCGATGCTCAGGACCGGGTGACGGCCGATGAATTGCATAATTTCTTGCATGGGGGGTTACAACTCCCGACTAAGTGAGAAAAAAACCAGGAAAGGAGTATACCTGTGCCTTGCGGCAATTACAGCCAGTGAGCGCGATGTAATGTATTTTCTGCGGGCGGTGGCGAAAAAAAGCCGCTCTCGCTGACCCGGCGCGGCCCGGCCGCTCCCTTTCTTTGATCTTTCACGGGGATTTAAACGATTCAGCTGTAGTAAAATTACGCAAAATTTCTGTCTTTGAGCATGAGGTTGTCGCAATGTCGGTTTCTAAAAAACCTATGGTACTGGTGATTCTGGATGGCTACGGCTATCGCGAAGACCAACAGGATAACGCCATTTATAGCGCTAAAACGCCGGTAATGGACGCGCTGTGGGCCAAACGTCCACATACCCTGATCGATGCATCCGGCCTCGAAGTCGGCCTGCCGGACCGTCAGATGGGGAACTCCGAAGTAGGCCACGTCAACCTGGGCGCCGGTCGTATCGTCTATCAGGACCTGACCCGTCTCGATGTGGAAATTAAAGAACGCACCTTCTTCGCCAACCCGGTACTGACCGCCGCGGTCGATAAAGCGGTTGCCGCCGGCAAAGCAGTACATATCATGGGCCTGATGTCGCCAGGCGGCGTCCACAGCCACGAAGATCACATCATGGCGATGGTGGAGCTGGCGGCAGAGCGCGGCGCTGAGAAGATCTACCTGCACGCCTTCCTCGACGGCCGTGATACGCCGCCGCGCAGTGCGGAAAAAACGCTGGCGACATTCGAAGCCAAATTTGCCGCGCTGGGCAAAGGTCGCATCGCGTCGCTCATCGGCCGCTATTACGCCATGGACCGCGACAACCGCTGGGATCGCGTGGAACAAGCTTATGATCTGCTGACCCTGGCCAAAGGCGAATTCCAGGCCGATACCGCCGTCGCAGGTCTGCAGGCCGCCTACGCCCGTGACGAAAACGACGAATTCGTGAAAGCGACCGTTATCCGCGCCGCCGGCCAGGCCGATGCCGCGATGGAAGACGGCGACGCGCTGATCTTCATGAACTTCCGTGCCGACCGCGCGCGTGAAATCACCCGCGCCTTCGTCAGCGCCGACTTCGACGGCTTTGCGCGTAAGAAAGTGGTTAATCTCGATTTCGTGATGCTCACCGAATACGCCGCCGACATCAAAGTCGCCTGCGCCTACCCGCCCGCCTCGCTGGCCAATACCTTCGGCGAGTGGATGGCGAAGCACGATAAAACCCAGCTGCGCATCTCCGAAACTGAAAAATACGCTCACGTCACCTTCTTCTTCAACGGCGGCGTAGAAGAGCCGTTTAAAGGCGAAGAGCGGATCCTGATTAACTCGCCGAAAGTGGCGACCTACGATCTGCAGCCGGAAATGAGCTCCGCCGAGCTGACCGAGAAACTGGTCGCCGCCATCAAAGGCGGAAAATACGACACCATCATCTGTAACTACCCTAACGGCGATATGGTTGGCCATACCGGGGTGATGGAAGCAGCCGTAAAAGCGGTTGAAGCGCTGGATCGCTGCATCGACCAGGTGGCTCAGGCGGTGGAATCCGTTGGCGGCCAACTGCTGATCACCGCCGACCACGGCAACGCCGAGCAGATGCGCGACCCGGCCACCGGCCAGGCGCACACCGCCCATACCAATCTGCCGGTTCCGCTGATCTACGTCGGTAATAAAGCGGTCAAAGCGGTCAACGGCGGCAAACTTTCCGACATCGCCCCGACCATGCTGTCGCTGATGGGAATGGAAATCCCGCAAGAGATGACTGGCAAGCCGCTGTTCATCGTGGAATAATCCTTCCCCATGAGGGGAAAGGCGATGTATTCAACTACATGGATCGCAGCGGCAGTTCGATCCGTCCTTTACGCCAGCGCGCTCAGCGCTGGCGTATTGCTGTGCGCGTCATCTGCGCATGCCGACGATCGCGATCAGCTAAAGTCCATCCAGGCCGACATCGCCGCCAGGCAGCGGGCGATTAAGCAACAGCAGCAGCAGCGCGCAAGCCTGCTCGCCCAGCTCAAAGCGCAGGAAGAGGCGATCGCCGCCGCGGCCCGCAAACTGCGCGAAACCCAGGATAGCCTGAACCAGCTCAATAAGCAGATTGACGAGATGAACGCCGCTCTCGCGAAGCTGGAGCGCCAGCGCGCGTCTCAGGAGCGGAACCTCGCCGCGCAGCTCGATGCCGCTTTCCGCCAGGGGCCGCATACCGGCATCCAGATGGTGCTCAGCGGTGAAGAGGGCCAGCGCAATCAGCGGATGCAGGTCTATTTCAGCTATTTCAACCAGGCCCGCCAGGAGACTATCGCGGAACTGAAGAAAACGCGCGAAGAGATGGCGGTGCAAAAGTCGATGCTCGAAGAGAAGCAGAGCCAGCAGCAGACGCTGGTCTACGAGCAAAAAGCTCAGCAGGCGAAGCTGGAGCAGGCGCGTAACGAACGGAAAAAGACCCTTTCCGGACTGGAATCCTCCATTCAGCAAGGTCAGCAACAGTTAAGTGAATTGCGGGCTAACGAATCGCGCCTACGCGGTCGTATCGCCCAGGCGGAGGCTGCCGCCAAAGCCCGAGCCGATCGGGAAGCACGCGATGNGCAGGCGGTGCGCGACCGCCAGCAGGAAGCATCGCGCAAAGGCACCACCTATAAACCAACGGAAAGCGAGCGTTCGCTGATGTCACGCACCGGCGGACTGGGCTCGCCGCGCGGTCAGGCGTTCTGGCCGGTTCGCGGTCCGCTCCTTCATCGATATGGCGAACAGCTGCAAGGTGAACTACGTTGGAAAGGGATGGTTATCGCCGCGTCTGAAGGCACCGAAGTCAGAGCCATTGCCGATGGTCGGGTCATTCTGGCCGACTGGCTGCAGGGCTATGGTCTGGTGGTGGTGGTCGAGCATGGCAAAGGCGACATGAGCCTGTATGGCTATAACCAAAGCGCGCTGGTCAGCGTAGGTACGCAGGTGCGTGCCGGTCAGCCTATCGCGCTCGTAGGCAGCAGCGGCGGTCAGGGCCGTCCGTCGCTCTATTTCGAAATTCGCCGCCAGGGTCAGGCGGTCAATCCACAGCCGTGGTTGGGAAGATAAGTTTTGCTTCAATTTCGCGCAATTGCTCTTGCCGTAGCCGGTTCGCTGGCTCTGGCGGCGCCAGCGTTCGCTGGCAAACTCTCCATCGTTATTGACGATTTTGGCTACCGCCCGCAGACCGAAAATCAGGTGCTGGCGCTGCCGGCAACTATCTCCGTCGCCGTGCTGCCGAACGCGCCGCACGCCCGGGAAATGGCCACGAAAGCGCATAATCTGGGCCATGAAGTGCTCATCCACCTGCCGATGGCGCCGCTCAGCAAACAGCCGCTGGAAAAAGACACCCTGCGTCCCGAAATGAGCAGCGAGGAGATCGAGCGCATCATTCGCGAAGCTTACGGCAAAGTCCCCTACGCCGTCGGGCTGAATAACCATATGGGCAGCGCGATGACCTCCAACCTGTTTGGCATGCAGAAGGTGATGCAGGCCCTGGAGCGCTACAATCTCTATTTTCTCGACAGCGTGACCATCGGCAATACCCAGGCCATGCGCGCCGCGCAGGGCACCGGGGTGAAGGTGATTAAGCGCAAGGTGTTTCTTGACGATACGCAGAATGAAGCCGATATCCGCACCCAGTTCAACCGCGCCATCGCCCTGGCGCGGCGTAACGGTTCGGCGATAGCCATTGGCCATCCGCATCCGACGACGGTGCGGGTGCTGCAGCAGATGGTCTATAATCTGCCGCCGGATATCACGCTGGTGCGCCCGAGCAGCCTGCTCAACGAGCCGCAGGTCGACAATTCGACGCCAAACTACGCTCAGCCGCCCGCGCAACAAACGCAGCAGAAGCCGCGTAATCCGTTCCACGGCGTGAAGTATTGCAAGCCGAAGCGCCCGCTGGAGCCTGTGAACGCCAGCCGCTTCTTCACTATCCTCAGCGATAGCATCAGCCAGAGCGCGCTGGTCCAGTACTATCGCCTCAAATGGCAGGGCTGGGACAATCCCGGCAACTAGACCACTCAGGGGTCCGTTCGCTTTTGCGCGACGGGCGCCTGGTTATCTTCGTGGGCGTACCACGCCTTAAAATATTTCAGAAAGCTGTAAAACGTCGCGTACAGGCCGGTCACCACGCCGACCTTGCCATAGCGCCACGCCCCGCTAAACAGATACCACTTAAAGAAAGCGCCAATGGCGCTGACGATCCCCCGCGTCAGCGAAGGTTTGATCTGCTGGTACTTCACCAGCCGGGTGGTATAGCTGTTCAGCTTATTAAACACTTCATGCAGCGAATAAAAGGTATCGTGGCGAACGAAGCCCGGCAGCCTGACGGAGCTCGCGTGTCCGACCACCTGGTCATCCACCGGCCGATCGTTAAACCGCGCCTGCTGGCGGTTAAAGAGGCGCACCGGATAATCCGGTGAGGAAATGGGGTAGATAGTCCGTACCTGTTTGCCTAGCACAAACCAGTAGCGCGGCAGACGCCAGGCGCAGGTCGGCTCAGGCTCCTCCCCCGCTTTTAGCGCCTGAATGGCCGCCACCACGTCATTATCAAGAATTTCGTCGCTGTCCATGCACAGCACCCAGTCATGGCTGGCCAGTCCGATGGCATAGTTCATCTGCGCGCCGTGGGCTTTATAGGCATGGTGATGGACGGTGAGACCAAACTGCTGGCAAATAGCGACGGTTTCGTCGGTACTGCCGGAGTCGACGACGATACATTCATCGGCCACCTTCAGCAGAGGCGGCAGCACCTCCATCAGCAGGCGCGCAGAGTTACAGGTCAGTAAGCATACGGAGAGTTTAAGCATGATAGTTACAAAGTTAAACTGCGACTAAACACACTGTATAAGCGAATAACCGTAAAATCGATGTAGAAATTGTGCGCTTAATATTAAGCAGGCTAAAAATGTTATCCAAATCTAAATTAAGGCGCCCGCAGGCGCCTTTTTTGCTGATTTTTACGCCAGCATGGGGGGTTAGTCCCAGCTCAAAACCACTTTACCGGACTGGCCGGAGCGCATCGCGTCAAAACCTTTCTGGAAGTCATCAATGCCGAAGCGGTGGGTGATGATCGGTGAGAGATCCAGACCAGACTGGATCAGCGCCGCCATCTTGTACCAGGTTTCGAACATTTCGCGACCATAGATACCTTTGATAAACAGCCCTTTGAAGATGACCTTGGTCCAGTCGATGGACATATCCGACGGCGGGATACCCAGCATCGCGATACGGCCGCCGTGGTTCATGGTATCCAGCATGCTGCGAAACGCCGGCGGCGCGCCGGACATCTCCAGACCCACATCGAAACCTTCGGTCATCCCCAGCTCGGCCATCACGTCATTAAGGTTCTCTTTGGCCACGTTCACCGCGCGGGTAACGCCCATTTTGCGCGCCAGCTCAAGACGGTACTCGTTGACGTCGGTGATCACCACGTTACGCGCGCCGACGTGTTTCGCTACCGCCGCCGCCATCACGCCGATCGGACCGGCGCCGGAAACCAGCACGTCTTCCCCGACCAGATCGAAGGAGAGCGCGGTGTGCACCGCGTTGCCGAACGGGTCGAAGATAGACGCCAGGTCATCAGAGATATTGTCGGGGATTTTAAAGGCGTTAAAGGCCGGGATCACCAGATACTCAGCAAAGCAGCCCGGGCGGTTGACGCCCACGCCGATGGTGTTGCGGCACAGATGGGTGCGGCCCGCGCGGCAGTTACGGCAGTGGCCGCAGGTGATATGCCCTTCGCCGGAGACGCGGTCGCCAATCTTAAAGCCGCGCACTTCCTGACCAATCCCCACCACTTCGCCGACATATTCGTGACCGACCACCATCGGCACCGGAATGGTCTTCTGCGACCACTCATCCCAGTTGTAGATGTGCACGTCGGTCCCGCAAATGGCGGTCTTGCGGATTTTAATCAGCAGATCGTTATGGCCGACTTCCGGTTCCGGTACGTCGGTCATCCAGATGCCTTCTTCCGCTTTCAGTTTGGATAACGCTTTCATCTCATACCCTTATTAGGCGATGACGCCCAGTTGTTTGCCGATGCGGGTAAAGGCTTCCACCGCACGCTCAATTTGTTCAGGGGTATGCGCCGCCGACATCTGGGTGCGAATACGCGCCTGGCCTTTCGGTACCACCGGATAGAAAAAGCCGGTGACATAGATCCCTTCTTTCTGCAGCTCGCGGGCAAAGTTCTGCGCCACCACCGCCTCGCCCAGCATCACCGGAATGATGGCGTGGTCGGCGCCGGCCAGCGTGAAGCCTGCCGCGGTCATTTTTTCGCGGAACAGACGCGCGTTAGCCCACAGGCGATCGCGCAGGTCTGCCCCCTCTTCAACCATCTCCAGCACTTTGATGGAGGCGGCCACGATGGCCGGCGCCAGAGAGTTGGAGAACAGATACGGACGGGAGCGCTGGCGCAGCCACTCAACCACCTCTTTGCGCGCGGCGGTGTAGCCGCCGGAGGCGCCGCCCAGCGCTTTACCCAGCGTGCCGGTGATGATGTCGACGCGCCCCATCACATCGCAGTATTCGTGGGAGCCGCGGCCGTTTTCGCCGACGAAGCCGACGGCGTGGGAGTCATCGACCATCACCAGCGCATCGTATTTATCCGCCAGGTCGCAAACGCCTTGCAGGTTGGCGATCACGCCATCCATCGAGAACACGCCGTCGGTGGCGATCAGCACGTGACGCGCGCCGGCCTCGCGAGCTTCTTTCAGACGCGCCTCCAGCTCTTGCATATCGTTGTTGGCATAGCGGAAGCGATTCGCTTTACACAGACGCACGCCGTCGATGATCGAGGCATGGTTCAGGGCGTCGGAGATAATGGCGTCTTCCGGGCCGAGCAGCGTTTCAAACAGGCCGCCGTTGGCGTCGAAGCAGGAGGAGTAGAGGATCGCATCTTCCATACCGAGGAAATCGGCCAGCTTCTTCTCCAGCTGCTTATGCGTATCCTGGGTGCCGCAGATGAAGCGTACCGAGGCCATCCCGAAACCGTGGCTGTCCATGCCGGATTTCGCCGCGGCAATCAGTTCCGGGTGGTTCGCCAGACCCAGATAGTTATTGGCGCAGAAGTTAATCACGTGGCTGTCGCCGACGGTAATGTCCGCCTGCTGCGCCGAGGTGATGATGCGCTCTTCTTTGAACAACCCTTCGGCCCGAGCGGTCTCCAGATTGCTAGTTAACTGTTTGTAGAAATCACCACGCATTGCAACTCTCCAGATTCGGCAAAATTTGGCACATATTACCCAAAGCTATACGCTGATACGAGATGATGCAGGCCTGAATGAATTATTTGCAGCATAAATCACGTCAGCCCAGCACCTTATTCTGCGAATGGCTGTAGGCTTGCTCATGTGGTGATATGATAAGAGCATTCATGTCCGGATTGTCTCCGGGCTCCCAACTTCAAAGGTACAGTTATGATCATCGTTACCGGCGGCGCAGGCTTTATCGGCAGCAACATCGTTAAAGCGCTGAATGACAAAGGCATCACCGACATTCTGGTTGTCGACAATCTGAAAGACGGCACCAAGTTTGTAAACCTGGTTGACCTGAACATCGCTGACTACATGGATAAAGAAGACTTTCTGATCCAGATTATGGCGGGTGAAGAGTTCGGTGAAATCGAAGCAATCTTCCACGAAGGCGCGTGCTCTTCCACTACCGAGTGGGATGGCAAGTACATGATGGACAACAACTATCAGTACTCCAAAGAGCTGCTGCACTACTGCCTGGAGCGCGAAATCCCGTTCCTGTACGCCTCCTCCGCGGCCACCTATGGCGGACGCACCAGCGACTTCATCGAGTCCCGCGAGTACGAACAGCCGCTGAACGTTTACGGCTACTCCAAATTCCTGTTCGACGAATACGTCCGCCAGATCCTGCCGGAAGCCAATTCGCAGATCGTCGGCTTCCGCTACTTTAACGTCTACGGGCCGCGCGAAGGCCACAAAGGCAGCATGGCGAGCGTCGCTTTCCACCTCAATACCCAGCTGAATAATGGCGAAAGCCCGAAACTGTTCGAAGGCAGCGACGGCTTCAAGCGCGACTTCGTCTACGTGGGCGACGTGGCTGACGTCAACCTGTGGTTCTGGGAAAACGGCGTTTCCGGCATCTTCAACCTCGGCACCGGCCGTGCGGAATCCTTCCAGGCGGTTGCCGATGCGACCCTGGCGTACCACAAAAAAGGCAGCATCGAGTACATCCCGTTCCCGGAAAAACTGAAAGGCCGCTACCAGGCGTTCACACAGGCGGATCTGACTAACCTGCGCAAAGCGGGCTATGACAAACCGTTCAAAACCGTTGCCGAAGGCGTAACGGAATATATGGCCTGGCTAAACCGCGACGCGTAAGAAACAAGCATGAAAATATTGGTGGTAGGCCCGTCTTGGGTGGGCGACATGATGATGTCGCAAAGTCTTTATCGTACGCTCAGGGCGCGCTATCCCCAGGCGATTATCGACGTGATGGCTCCAGCCTGGTGCCGTCCGTTGCTTTCGCGCATGCCGGAAGTGAACGAAGCGATCCCGATGCCGCTGGGTCACGGCGCGCTGGCTATCGGCGAACGCCGTAAGCTCGGCCACAGCCTGCGCGAACGTCGCTACGATCGCGCTTACGTGCTGCCGAACTCGTTTAAATCGGCATTAGTCCCTTTCTTTGCCAATATCCCGCTGCGCACCGGCTGGCGCGGCGAGATGCGCTACGGACTGCTCAACGACGCCCGGGTGCTGGACAAAGACGCCTGGCCGCTGATGGTGGAACGCTACGTGGCGCTGGCCTACGACAACGGCGTGATGCGCTGCGCCAAAGATCTGCCGCAGCCGCTGCTGTGGCCGCAGCTGCAGGTCAACGAAGGGGAAAAGTCGCAGGCCTGCAGCGCTTTTAACCTGTCCTACGATCGGCCGATCGTCGGCTTCTGCCCCGGCGCGGAGTTCGGCCCGGCCAAACGCTGGCCGCACTATCACTATGCTGCGCTGGCGAAAAAGCTTATCGACGATGGCTATCAGATTGCGCTTTTCGGCTCGGCGAAAGATAACGAGGCCGGCAAAGAGATCATCGCCGCCCTCAGCAGCGAGCAGCAGGCCTGGTGCCGTAATCTGGCGGGTGAAACCCAGCTGGAGCAGGCGGTCATTCTGATCGCCGCCTGTAAAGCTGTAGTGACTAACGATTCGGGGCTGATGCACGTCGCCGCGGCGCTGGACCGCCCGCTGGTGGCGCTGTATGGCCCGAGCAGTCCGGACTTTACCCCGCCGCTGTCGCATAAAGCGCGGGTTATCCGTCTGATTACCGGCTACCACAAGGTGCGCAAAGGCGATGCCGCCGAAGGCTATCATCAGAGCCTGATCGACATCACCCCAGAACGCGTCCTGCAAGAGCTAAACGAACTGTTAGCGGAAAAAACCGAGCACGAGGAAGCGTAACGGATGCGGGTATTGATCGTTAAAACCTCCTCCATGGGCGACGTGCTGCACACGCTGCCCGCGCTAACCGATGCCGCGCAGGCTATCCCCGGCATCCGCTTCGACTGGGTGGTTGAAGAGGGTTTCGCGCAGATCCCCTCCTGGCATGAAAGCGTCGAGCGGGTGATCCCGGTGGCGATCCGCCGCTGGCGCAAAGCCTGGTTCTCCGCGCCGATCAAAGCCGAGCGTCAAGCCTTTCGCGAGGCCGTTCAGGCGGTAAAGTATGACGCCATCATCGACGCCCAGGGGCTGGTGAAAAGCGCCGCGCTGGTTACTCGCCTGGCGCACGGCGTCAAGCACGGTATTGACTGGCAAACGGCCCGCGAGCCGCTGGCGAGCCTGTTTTACAACCGCCGCCACCATATCGCGAAACAGCAGCACGCGGTGGAGCGTACCCGTGAGCTGTTCGCCAAAAGCCTTGGCTACGCGAAACCCCAGACCCAGGGGGATTACGCCATTGCGCGCCATTTCCTGCAGCACGAGGCTAGCGCTGCCGCGCCCTATCTGGTGTTTCTGCACGCCACCACCCGCGACGATAAGCACTGGCCGGAAACCCGCTGGCAGGAGCTTCTCGATCTGCTGGCCGACAGCGGCGTCCACATTAAGCTGCCGTGGGGGGCCCCGCACGAAGAGGCGCGGGCGAAGCGGCTGGCGGAAGGCCGGGAGTATGTTGAAGTGCTGCCGCGCATGAGCCTTGAGCAGGTGGCGCAGGTTCTGGCCGGCGCCCGGGCCGTCGTCTCGGTCGATACCGGGCTGAGCCATCTGACCGCCGCGCTGGATAAACCGAACTTTACGCTCTACGGCCCGACCGACCCGGGGCTGATTGGCGGATACGGTAAAAACCAGCATATCGTGCGGCCGGAAAACAGCGCCAGCACCGGCGATATTGCGGCCAGCCGGATTCATCTTCTCCTGCAAAATCAGGGGCTGCTCTGATGGGATCCCTGTTTAAGCAGATCTACCGCTATACGCGCCCTCGCGCGTATCGCCACAATGAAAATCTGTGGCCTTTTACCCGTATTGCGCGTGCGCCAAGCGGCGAAATCAGCGCGTTACGCTATAAAGGGAAAACGGTGCCGCTGGTCAGCCTGAGCGCGCTGAAAAACAGTATGCAGGGCGAAGTCCTGCTGACCGCCACCGGCCCCTCAACCCGCAATATCGATTTTTCCCTGTTGTCGAAAACGATCCCGGTGATGGGCGTCAATGGCGCCTGGCATCTTGCCGACCGGCTGCACTTTTCGCTCTATACCATCGTCGACATGGAATTTTTCGATAAGAAGCCGGACATTATCCGCGCCATTGTCAGCCAGCCGGATATTTTGCTGTTCACCACCATGCACGGGATCGCCAAAATCGTCGATCGCTATGGGGACGCGCTGCGCTGCCGTTTGGCGTTGATTGAGGACGGTTGCTATAAGATTTACCAGCCGAAAGTCGCCAGCGAAGCGATAAAGCGCACTTACCAGCAGAATGCGGCGATGTGCTTTCATCCTCAGCGCCCGGATATCTGTTTTAGCACCGATATTCGCCAGGGCATCTTTGATGCCGGCACGGTGGTCTACTGGGCGCTGCAAATTCTCGCCTGGCTGGGCTTCAATACTATCCTGGTGAGCGGCCTGGATATGACCAACTTTAACCAGCCGCGATTCTACGAAACACAACAAGAAAAATTGCCTTCTTACCTGGCAACAAAAGTGGATACCCTCGTCATGCCCTCCTTTGCGCATGCCGCGCAGGTACTGCAGCAACGCCAGATTCGGGTGATTAATTTTTCCCCAGAAAGCGCTGTGCCGGATACTATCTTCGAAAAGGTTGCGTTTAATGAGTACTTTAAAAGTGAGTAACTTCGCCAGACAGGGTTACTCGATTGTCTTTCCTTTGTTTTTATTTTTCAGCGCGATTTTTTGCATGTCCACCCGGACCAATAATCTGCTGCATTTATCGATCCTGCTGCTATTGCTGTCGCTGGTACGCCAGGAAAACCGCCAGGCGCTGGCCGGGGTGTTACGCGAGCAGTGGCAGACCTGGACGCTGCTGGCGGCTTTCTTTATCTATTACGCCCTCAGTAATGTGTGGGGCCATACGCCGCAGCATATTGACTCGCCGATCACCCACGGCGTGTATCTGACCGGGTATCTGTTGCTGATGACGATGCTGCTCAGGGACGGACGAACCCGCCGACTGGCGATGCTGGCGGTGGTCGGCGGGATCACCGTGCTCTCCCTGTGGACGCTGATTATCGACCATACGCTGGTTCTCACCGAACGAGCGGTCTCCCCCGAGAACCCCGGACCAACGAACGTTATCGACCTTGCCGGTTACTGCGGCATCGGCATTTTAATTTGCGGCATGCTACTGAAAGAAAAAGCCAGCCACTGGCTCTATCTGCCGGTGGTCATCATGCTGGTGATGCTGCTGCTCACCCAAAGCCGCGGGCCGATCATCGCCCTGGTGCTGGCGGTCGGCTGTACGCTGCACCTGCACGTCTTCACCCGCCGCAACCTGCTGATCGCCGCGGCGCTGGCCGTGCTGGTAGCGCTGCTTTTGGTCATGACGCCGGTGGGCGACATGCTGCTCGCCCGTTTCGAGGAGCTGGGCACCCAAAGCGGGCTGCGCCTGAGCATCTGGCACCATACGCTGTCGGAGATGGCCAGCCAGCCGTGGCTGGGACGCGGTTTCAGCTATGAACTGGATTTCATCAACTACAGCGGCGAGCACATCACCACCACCCACAGTGTGTATATGGGCGCCCTGCTGAAAGGCGGCATCGTGGGGTTACTGCTGCTGTTGGCGATCATTGCCTGCGGGCTATGGCAGGCGTGGCGCAAGCGCCATACCGACAGCCGCTACAGTCTGGCGATCCTGTTTTACGCGCTGGTGTTTATGGCCTCGCAGGGGATGTTTATCATCAGCAATCCCCGGGAAACCTGGGTGCTGTTCTGGCTGCCGCTGGGCATTGCGCTCAGCAAAGGGTTGGCGGAAAAACGCTAACAAAAAGGGCCGTCAGCGGCCCTTTTTATATTAACTTTTTAAATTAACTGCGGGCGGCGACCAGCCGGTCGGCCTGCTCTTTAATCACGGGCCACACCGACTCAATCGCCACATCGGCGACATTCGCTTCTTCACAGACTATCTGCTTCGCCTTGTCATAGCCCGGCGCCCAGATGTGATAGCCGGGCAGCCCGGTATT
Organism: Klebsiella sp. EMBS2024; assembly: GCF_036233805.1. Lineage (NCBI taxonomy): Bacteria > Pseudomonadati > Pseudomonadota > Gammaproteobacteria > Enterobacterales > Enterobacteriaceae > Klebsiella > Klebsiella sp. EMBS2024. Next base: position 4,349,142 of record NZ_JAZARW010000001.1, read on the forward strand.
CTTGAGTTTGCGTTTGTTATAGACCGCCACCATCGGCTTATCGAAAGCCCGGGCAATATGCACGATAGAGGTGTCCGGCGTAATGACTAAATCACAGCTGCGGATCACTTCTACGGCGGAGTTGATGGTGCTGTCGGCGATGTACAGCGCCATATCCAGCCCCAGCTGGCGGATTTTTTCACTGCGCCCCACCATCACGATACAGACCCGGTAAGGCAGAGCATGTAGCCGCTCGACCAGGGTCGCCACCTGGTGACGACAGAAGTCTTTATCCTCGGAGGCGGTAAAAGGGTTAATGGCGATACGCAGTTCGACCTCTCCGGCCTGAGAAAGCAAGCGGGCCACTTTCTCCCGCTCATGGCGGCAGCCGGGGAGATGATAGTGATACGGGCGGTCGTCAACGATGCCAAACAGCTTCACCACCTGCTTATAGCGCAGGGAAATATGGCTGTTGCCGTCAAAAAAAGCGATTGAGTGATCGTAAAGTTTATAGGGCTCTTTATTAAAACCAATCACGCTGGTCGCCCGTAAATCGGCGAGTAATTTAAAGCGTTCATAGCTGGTCACGTCATCAAAATCGATAACCGCATCAAAACCCGCCGCCCGCAACGTATTTAAGGACATGCGGGGCCGATATAAATATACTTGCTGAATGAATTCTGAGCCTGCTAATATTTCGCTGCATATTGGTCCGGTTAACACCGAAACCTGATATCCCCGTTCGGCCAGTATTCTGGCGCAACCTGTCGTGACCACCATATCACCGACTTTATCATCCAGACGCAATAGCAGTACGCGGCGCACAGCCGCTGGGTCGAACGCTTTACGCGCCGGCTTATTTCTGTATCGATAGTTAATTAAATTAAATTTAATGCCGCGGAAAAAGGCATTCTTTTTCCGCGTTAATTGTTTAAGGATACGCATACGGTACCTTGAGCTGTGTTAGCGCTGTGTAATTTTCCGCTGGTAATATTCTGCCAACGTCATGCCCTTCACCTGCGGCGCCAGCCAGCTAAAAAAGGCTTCGAGGTCAGCGTATAAACGCTCAATATCCCGTTCATTCTTGAACGTGGGGCTGCCGCCGGGCATATACTCTGAAGAGTGGAGCATATATTCCACGTAGTCATTGCCCTGCGTCAACGTTTGTTCGACGACTTTTTTCATCGTCTCCACATTGCCGCCCATCGGTCGCAGCCAGTGTACGGAGGGGGATCGCACTTTGCCGCGCAGGCGGTCGTAGCCCTGCTTCACGCTGTTCATCCACGCTGAGTGCTTGTACTGGATGCTCATCGGCACTTCCAGCAGCGGCGAGTGACCCTCGCGGCTGATGTCATTTTCATCGAGGAAATAGGCATGCTGCGGAAAGCGGCGATAATCGGTCCCGCCATCGCCCTGCGGCGCCCCCTTGGCGGTCTTCCAGTTCACCCGCGGGGTCACCGAGCAATCCACCTGATACCCGTACTCCACCAGCAGACGCGCATAGCGCTCGTCAAAGGCCCAGCGCCCGGCGCGATGGCTAACCATTTTGGTCTGGAAGGTATCCTCCAGCAGACGCGTCATATAGTCGACCTTCTCACGCATCATAGCGTCGCTGTATTCAATAAGATAAGGCTTATGGCGCCAGTCATCTGCGGTCAGCGGCTCGGTCGGCGGGCTGTTCCACGCATGCAGATGCATGCCGACTTCCGCGGTGCCGCGGGCAATCACGTCTCTGGCGAATTCGATATAAAAGGGGTCGATGGCCATTTCATAGTTGGTCAAATAGACCGGTTTAAAGCCATACTTTTCGCAAAGCTGCTGAAAACGCGGAAGATAACGCGCATTCTCGGTGGTGATGCTGTCATGTTTTTGCCAGAGGTTATCGCCCTCTGTATCAATCGTGATGAGAAATGCGGGATTGTGCACGAAAACGTCCTCAGGCCATACGTATCGGGTCATGGTAGAGCAATACAACGCTTCTCTCAATCTGTCTGATCCCCTAGAATCGGAACCCTTATCCTGGATGAAGAACAGAGTATGACGCCTGAAACCCTCTCCCGCGGCCCGTTGAACCCGGCGCGGATCCTGGTCATTAAGCTGCGCCATCATGGCGACATGCTGCTGATCACGCCGCTTATTCACGCGCTGAAACAGCAGTACCCCGCCGCCAGCGTGGATGTCCTGTTGTATGAAGAGACCCGGGATATGCTCGCAGCCAACCCCGATATCCACCATATTTATGGTCTCGATCGCCGCTGGAAAAAGCAGGGAAAAAGGTATCAGCTGAAGATGCAATGGCAGCTCATTCAGACGCTGCGCCAGCAGCGGTACGATATGGTGCTTAACCTGGCCGACCAGTGGCCGAGCGCGGTTATCAGCAAACTGACCGGCGCCGCGACGCGGATTGGTTTTGATTTTCCGAAGCGCCGCCACCCGGTCTGGCGCTATTGCCACACCGCGCTGGCCTCCACCCAACAGCACAACCAGCTGCATACGGTACAGCAGAATCTCTCTATTCTCGCTCCGCTCGGTCTCCAGTTGAACGATGCGCCGACGCGGATGGGCTACAGCGAAGCAGACTGGGCCGCCAGCCGCGCCCTGCTGCCGGAGGACTTCCGGGAACACTACATCGTCATCCAGCCGACGTCGCGCTGGTTCTTTAAATGCTGGCGCGAAGATCGGATGAGCGCCCTGATCAACGCGCTGTCCGCCGAAGGATACGCGGTGGTGCTCACCTCCGGCCCCGATGCAAGAGAGAAGAAGATGGTGGATACCATCATCGCCGGCTGCCCGCAGGCGCGACTACACTCTTTAGCCGGCCAGTTAACGCTGCGCCAGCTGGCGGCGGTGATCGATCATGCCCGGTTGTTTATCGGCGTCGACTCGGTGCCGATGCATATGGCTGCAGCCCTTGGCACTCCGCTGGTCGCCCTGTTCGGTCCCTCGAAGCTGACCTTCTGGCGTCCGTGGCAGGCGAAAGGCGAGGTGATCTGGGCCGGCGACTTCGGTCCGCTGCCCGATCCGGACGCTATCAACACCAACACCGACGAACGTTATCTTGATTTAATTCCTACCGACGCCGTGATCGCGGCGGCGAAAAAGGTACTGGCATGAGTAAATTCAGGCTGGCTCTGGTGCGGCAGAAGTACCGCCCGGACGGCGGCGCAGAACGGTTTGTCTCCCGCGCGCTGGAAGCCCTCGACAGCAGTCATCTGCAACTGAACGTCATCACCCGCGAATGGCAGGGGCCGGTGAAACCGGACTGGCAGATCCATATCTGTAACCCACGTAAATGGGGGCGCATCAGCCGCGAGCGCGGCTTTGCCAACGCCGCGCGCGCGCTCTGGCAGCGCGAGTCCTTCGACCTGGTGCAGAGCCATGAACGTATTCCCGGCTGCGATCTCTACCGCGCTGGCGATGGCGTTCATCGCCGCTGGCTGCAGCAGCGCTCGCGCATTTTACCGGCCTGGAAAAGCCGCCTGCTGTTCGCCGACCGTTACCACCGCTACGTCATGCAGGCGGAACGCGAGATGTATGAAGACTCACTCCTGCGCGGGGTGATCTGCAACGCCGAGATGATCAAGCGCGAGATTATCGAAGACTTTGGCCTGCCGGCGGAGAAGATCCACGTTATTTACAACGCCATTGACAACCAGCGCTTCCTGCCGCCGGACGAAGACACCTTTGCCGCCTTACGCGCCAAATGGCAGCTACCGCTGCAGGCGACCTGCCTGATCTACGTCGGCTCCGGCTTTGAGCGCAAGGGACTGGCGGCGGCAATCCGCGCCATCGCCCCCACCGATCGCTATCTGCTGGTGGTTGGCAAAGATAAGGATCAGCCGCGCTATCAGGCGCTGGCGAAGAGTCTCGGCTGCGAAGCGCGGGTGCGCTTCTTCGGCATGCAGTCGGAGACGCTGCCCTTCTATCAGATGGCCGATGGTCTGCTGCTGCCCACCCTCTACGATCCGTTCCCCAACGTCATTCTCGAAGCGATGGCCTGCGGTCTGCCGGTGATCACCACCACCGGCTGCGGCGGGGCGGAGTTTATCGTTGACGGCCACAATGGTTACGTCTGCGACGCTCTGGATATCCCGGCGCTACAGCAGGCGGTAATGGCCCTGCCCGCGCGCGCGCTGAGCTCCGCGGAAGGCGGTCACGCCCGCGAGCGCATTATGGCCTGCACCAGCGAGCGACTCTCAACCCAGCTGCTTTCTCTTTATCAGGATCTGGTGAATTAACGATGCGCATCTTATTTGTGATTGACGGTTTACCCGGCGGCGGCGCGGAAAAAGTGGTCCTGACCCTGGCGGCACAGTTCCTGCGCGACGGCGATCGGGTGTCGCTCATTTCGCTGCGCGATGTCTGCGAGTACCCATTGCCCGAGGGGCTCGACTACCAGGTAGTTGCCGATCGCTGCCGTAAACCGTGGCGCAAGCTGACCGAGCTGTCCCGCCGCGCCCGCCAGCTGGATGCCGCAGTCGTGCGGGCCGAACAGCAGGGGCAATTTGACCTTGTGCTCTCCAACCTGCACAAAACCGACCGCATCGTCGCCCGCAGCCGGGCGCTGCGCGAGCGTAACGTCTGGTTCTGTCTGCACGGCGTATTCTCTGCCTCCTATCTCGGGCACCGCACCGGCTTTGACCGCTGGATGAAGCAGCAGAAAATTAAGCGAATTTATCAGGGTCGCAACGTGGTGACGGTTTCCGACGCGGTGGGGCGAGATCTGGTGGAAGAGTTTGCCCTGCGCCCGGCACAGCTGAAAACCATCTACAATCCCTTCGATATCACTGCCCTGCGCGCCGAGGCGGAAGCCGATAGCGAGCGCCCGGACGGTGACTACCTGATTCACGTCGGTCGCTTCCATCCGGGCAAACGCCATGACCGCCTGCTTGAAGCCTATGCGCAGAGCGGCATCGACGCACCGCTGGTGCTGCTAGGCCAGGGAAAACCGGAGCAAGAGCAGCGCCTGCGCCAGCTGGCAAAAACGCTGCACATTGACGATCGGGTGTGGTTCAAAGGCTTTCAGAAAAACCCCTTACCGTGGATCAAAGGCGCACGGATGCTGGTTTTGAGCTCCGATAGCGAAGGATTCGGCAATGTGGTGGTGGAGGCGCTGCTGTTACATACTCCTGTCGCCAGCACCCGCTGCCCCGGCGGCGTCACCGAGATCCTCACCGGCGAACTTGCCCGCGGTCTGGCGGATCTCACCAGTCCGGCGCTGGCTCAGACGATGCAAAGCATTTACCATAACCCGCCGGCCATCGACGATGCCGCGCTGGAAAAATTCAGCGTCGTATCCATTTGTCAGCAGTACCGTCAGCTGCAGCGCACCTGACGCCGTTAGTTAACCAGGATCGAAGATTTATGAGTCAAACGCCTTTATTGAGCATCGTGGCTGCCGTCTACAACGGTGAGAAATTTCTAGCGCAATTCTTTGAGTGCATTGAACAGCAGCAGCTGGACAGCTATGAACTGATCCTGGTGAACGATGGTTCGACAGACAACAGCCTGGCGGTGATCGCCGAATGGCAGGAGCGGCTGCAGAACGTCCAGGTGCTGGAGCAGGAAAACCAGGGCGTCTCGGTCGCGCGCAATACCGGCCTCGCCGCCGCCAGCGGCAAATATCTCGCGTTTCCGGATATCGACGACAAACTCTATCCGGGCATGTATCGCACGCTGCTGGAGATGGCCGAGAAAGAACATCTCGATATCGCCACCTGCAACGGCACCTATGTGTACGAAAAGCGCCGCGAGAGCCACCCGATCTTCCCACTGGATCGCCTGCCCTCGACGGGTGTGCTGCCGGGCCATGTCTGGCTTAAGCAGGCCCTGGACTCGCGGAAGTTTCTGCACGTCACCTGGCTTAATATTTATCGTCACGACTTTATCCGCCAGCATCACTTCCATTTCGAGCCTGGCCTGCGCCATCAGGATATCCCATGGACCACAGAAGCCCTGCTGGCCGCGGAGCGCGTGCAGTACACCAGTCAGCAGTTCTATGATTACTACATTCACTCTGAGTCGGTGTCGCATAAGCCGGACAACGACGACACGCTGATGCGTTCGGCGCGCCACTATATGAAGATTCTGGAGATGCTGGAGGCGATTAACCAGCGCTACCCGGATAAAGTACGCCATATCGCCGCCTGTCGCTGGCAGATCGCCAAAGAAGGCCTGGGGATCATCCATACCTTCGATAGCATGAAAGATGAGTCCAAAAAGCATGTTATTATTAACGAGTTCTTCGACCGCGGTATCTGGCGGTTAATCTGGAAAAACGCCTGTACTTTCCGTTTACGCTGGCGCCTGGGACGCCGTTATCTGCGTATTAAGCGTTATCGCCACGCGGGATAGACCAAAAACCCGCTGTTTCCGCCAAAGAGATAGCTTTACGCGGGCTAAATGCTTAGAATTTGCCCGCCAAAACAGAGAACGGATAAATAGTTTGGAATTGCTTTATACCACCCTACTTTACCTTATTCAGCCGCTGGTGTGGCTGCGGCTGCTGCTGCGCAGTCGTAAGGCTCCTGCCTATCGCAAACGCTGGGCGGAACGCTATGGCTTCTGTCAGAACAAGGTAGAGCCGGATGGCATTCTGCTGCACTCCGTTTCCGTCGGCGAGACCTTAGCCGCCATTCCGCTGGTCCGCGCCCTGCGCCACCGCTACCCTTCTCTGCCGATCACTGTCACCACCATGACGCCGACCGGCTCCGAGCGCGCCATGTCGGCGTTTGGCAAAGATGTTCATCACGTCTATCTGCCCTACGATCTGCCCGGCGCCATGAACCGCTTCCTGAACACCGTTCAGCCGAAGCTGGTGATCGTTATGGAGACCGAGCTGTGGCCGAATATGGTGGCCGCGCTGCATAAGCGTAAGATCCCGCTGGTGATCGCCAACGCGCGCCTGTCCGAACGTTCCGCCAAAGGCTATGCCAAACTGGGCGGCTTTATGCGCCGCCTGTTGAGCCGCATTACGCTTATCGCCGCGCAGAATGAAGAAGATGGTAACCGCTTCCTCTCTCTGGGGCTGAAGCGCAACCAGCTGGCGGTCACCGGCAGCCTGAAATTCGATATCTCCGTAACGCCAGAGCTGGCGGCCCGGGCGGTGACGCTGCGTCGGCAATGGGCACCGCACCGCAAGGTCTGGATTGCCACCAGCACCCACGACGGTGAAGAACAAATCATCCTCCAGGCGCATAAAAAACTGCTGGAGACTTTCCCGAACCTGCTGCTGATCCTTGTTCCCCGCCATCCGGAGCGCTTCCCCGACGCCCGTGAGATGGTACAAAAGGCTGGGATGAGCTTTACTCTGCGCAGCACCGGCGAGATCCCCTCCTCCAGTACCCAGGTAGTCATTGGCGATACCATGGGCGAGCTGATGCTGCTCTACGGCATTGCCGACCTCGCCTTCGTCGGCGGCAGCCTGGTGGAGCGCGGCGGCCATAACCCGCTCGAGCCGGCGGCGCACGCCATTCCGGTGCTGATGGGCCCGCATACCTTCAACTTCAAAGATATCTGCGCCAAGCTGCAGCAGGACGATGGCCTGATCACCGTTACCGATGCCGATTCGCTGGTCAGGGAGGTGTCCACGCTCCTGACCGATGAAGATTACCGTCTGTGGTATGGCCGTCACGCAGTGGAAGTGCTGCACCAGAACCAGGGCGCGCTGTCGCGTCTGCTACAGTTACTGCAACCTTACCTGCCGCAGCGGAGTCATTAATGTCGAACCGGCTTTCCGTGGTGATGATCGCTAAAAACGCCGCCGACCTGCTGCCGGATTGTCTGGGCTCCGTTAGCTGGGCGGATGAAATTATCGTCCTCGACTCCGGCAGCACCGACAACACCGTTGAGCTGGCCCGCCGCCTCGGCGCCCAGGTCTATACCCATACCGACTGGCGAGGCTATGGCATTCAGCGCCAGCGCGCGCAGGATTACGCCACCGGTGACTGGGTGTTGATGATCGATACCGATGAGCGCGTCACGCCAGAACTCAGGCAGGCTATTCTTAAGGTACTGGACGCCCCCCAGCGCGGCGCCATCTACAGCATCGCCCGCCGTAACTATTTTCTCGGACGCTTTATGCGCCACAGCGGTTGGTATCCCGATCGCGTCCTGCGCCTGTACGAACGCGCCCGTTACCGCTATAACGATAATCTGGTCCATGAATCGCTGGATAGCCTGGGCGCCGAGGTTATTCCGCTGACCGGCGATCTCCTGCACCTGACCTGCCGCGACTTCGCTGGCTTCCAGCAAAAACAGCTGGCGTATGCCGCCGCGTGGGCGCTTGAGCGTCACCAGAAGGGCAAGAAGACCTCGATGGCAGGGATTTTCAGCCATACGCTGGGCGCGTTCCTCAAGACGCTGCTGTTGCGCGGTGGGGTGCTGGACGGTAAACAGGGATGGTTACTGGCGATGGTCAACGCGCAGTATACGTTTACGAAATATACCGAGCTGTGGGCGCTGAGCCACGGCTACTCGGAGAAAGAGTCATCATGAGCACAAAAGCGATCTATCCGGGTACCTTCGACCCCATCACCAACGGTCATATCGATATTGTCACCCGCGCGGCAAGTATGTTCGATAAAGTGGTGCTGGCTATCGCCGCCAGCCCGAGTAAAAAGCCGATGTTCAGCCTTGATGAGCGCATTGCGCTGGCAGAGCAGGCGACGGCCCACCTGGTGAACGTGGAGGTTATCGGCTTCAGTGATTTGATGGCCAATTTCGCGCGCGCGCAGCAGGCCAATATCCTGATCCGCGGCCTGCGGGCGGTGGCGGATTTCGAGTATGAGATGCAGCTGGCTCATATGAACCGCCACCTGATGCCCACCCTTGAGAGCGTGTTTCTGATGCCGTGCAAAGAGTGGTCGTTTATCTCTTCCTCACTGGTGAAGGAAGTGGCGCGCCACCAGGGCGACGTTTCTCACTTTCTGCCAGCTAATGTGCATCAGGCGCTGTTGAATAAGTTGAAGTAACGCATCTGCCGGGACATGAGCCATATTGGCTGGCGCAGCACTGCGCCGCTGGGTCATTCACACCGGCTCTGTCCCGGTCTTTGTGCCAGATGGCGCTACGCTGACCTGGACTACAAACGCCCCCGGCCCACCAGATGCGCACCCGCAGGCCCGCTGACCTGGCCGACAAACATTCCTGTTCCTGAGACTATTTCTGGCACTGACGGCAATAAAAGGTCGCCCGCTGGGCATGTTTGGTCCCGACGACCGGCGTGCCGCAGATCCGGCAGGGTTCGCCCTTGCGGCCATAGACCTGTAGCTCCTGGGCGAAGTAGCCCGGCTTGCCATCGCTTTGCAGGAAATCCTTTAACGTGGTGCCGCCCTGCTCTATCGAACGCAGCAGGACCAGCTTAATCACCTTCACCAGCTGCTCACACTCTTCCCGCGACAGCGAGGACGCCAGCCGGTCAGGATGGATCCCGGCGGAGAACAGCGATTCACTGGCGTAGATATTCCCCACGCCCACCACCAGCTTGTTATCCATCAGCCAGGGTTTGATCGCGGTTTTCTTCTTCGCGCATTTTTGCTGGAGATAGTCGGCGTTGAACGCGTCGCTGAGCGGCTCCGGGCCAAGATGGGCCAGTACCGGATGGCCTTCCAGCGTTCTGGTCCACAACCAGGCGCCAAAGCGGCGTGGATCGGTGTAGCGCAACACCTTGCCGTTACTCATGACCAGGTCAACGTGATCGTGTTTTTCAGCAGGCAGCTCTTCGCTCAGGATGCGCAGGCTCCCCGACATCCCAAGATGGACGATGATCCAGCCGTCCGGCAGCTCCAGAAGCAGGTATTTGGCGCGGCGACGCACGCTGAGAACCGGAACGTCGCTCAGGCGATAAATCTCTTCGGAAACCGGCCAGCGCAGCCGTCCGTTGCGCACGACGGCGTGCAGAATGGTTGCGCCAACCAGGTGCGGCTCGATGCCGCGGCGGCTGGTTTCAACCTCTGGTAATTCAGGCATGATTTTCCTCCGTTTACCCGACGTATTGTGCTTCACGGACAGGTGACTGAAAAGGGAGTATGTGAAAGCAATATGGGGGAGTTTTAAAAACAAAAAACCCCGCCGAAGCGGGGTTTTTATACAAGGAGGCTAAAATTATTTGATTTTAGCTTCTTTGTAGATAACGTGCTGACGTACAACCGGATCGTACTTTTTCAGTTCCATTTTTTCCGGTTTGGTACGTTTGTTCTTCGTGGTGGTGTAGAAGTGACCAGTACCAGCGGAAGAAACCAGCTTGATTTTCTCACGAATACCTTTAGCCATGATTTATTTCCTCTAAGTACTTAGTACTTTTCGCCACGGGCACGCAGTTCAGCCAGAACTGTATCGATGCCTTTCTTATCGATTACACGCATACCTTTAGCAGATACGCGCAGGGTGACAAAACGCTTCTCGCTCTCAACCCAGAAACGGTGAGAGTGCAGGTTCGGCAGGAAACGGCGTTTAGTCGCGTTCAGTGCGTGGGAACGGTTGTTACCGGTCACCGGACGCTTGCCAGTAACTTGGCAGACTCGGGACATGTCTATTCTCCAAAAATCAAATTAGCTCGAGCTTCGTATGGGGTATTGGCGCCTCGTCAGGCTTTACAGCCTGGTCATCGCAGTTCAATGTGAACTCTCGACTGCCAGGCCCAAATGCCAAACCCGAGATTCTCAAAGGTGGCGTAGTATACGCTGACTCGGCGATGTGCTCAAGTCCCGAACAGACAAAGATCCCGAAGGATCGCCAGTTCGGGGCTAAATCCAGCCACGTTCGGCAAAAGATACATACGCACCGCGGCCGATAACCAGATGATCAAGCACGCGTATCTCCATGAATCTACAACATTTTATCACCCTTTCGGTAATCAGTCTGTCGGCCTGACTTGGCTCCGGGCTACCGGAGGGATGATTATGCGCAAGGATCACGGCGGCGGCGTTCACTTTGATGGCTTCGCGTACAATTTCTCGCGGATGCACCTCAACGTGGCTAAGAGTACCAGAAAAAAGACGACTATGTTTCAACACCCGGTTCTGATTATCTAAAAAGATCACCATAAAGATCTCGCGCTCCTCTTCCGTCAGCTGGCTTTGTAAAAACTCGCGCGTCATCGAGGGGGTGACCAGCGCGGCCTCCTCGACCAGCTGCGAGCTAAAATAGCGTCGCGCCAGCTCGGCAATGCCCTTCAGTTGCGCATATTTCGCCAGCCCCAGTCCGTCCACAGCAATCAGTTGCGCTTTATCAGCGGAAAGCAGAGCGTAGAGTGAGCCAAAACGCTGCAGTAACGCCTGGGCATAGCTGAGCACATCCTGACGACGCGTGCCGACGCGCAGAAAAAGCGCCAGCAGCTCAACATCCGTTAGCGTTTCGATGCCGTATTGCAGCATCTTCTCCCGTGGCATCAGATTTTCCATTCCGTCCATGCGCCCTCCTGGATGAATCAGCCTATCTTGGCACAGCCTGACGGCGCTGCCGACCCGCCGATTTTCACCCTGCGTAGCCGCTCGCAAAGTGAATGCCCGGCAGAGGCACGACGGCGGCAGGATTGTGATAAGATGCGCGGATTCTGGTCTACGGCAACAGGAAGACATCATGATGACTCTGGCGGGTAAAAAAATCGTCCTGGGCGTCAGCGGCGGCATCGCGGCGTATAAAACCCCGGAACTGGTGCGCCGGCTGCGTGAACGCGGCGCGGAAGTGCGTGTCGCGATGACGGAGGCGGCAAAAGCGTTCATCACCCCACTCAGCCTGCAGGCGGTATCCGGCTATCCGGTTTCCGACAGCCTGCTCGATCCGGCGGCGGAAGCGGCAATGGGCCATATTGAGCTCGGTAAATGGGCCGACCTGGTGATCCTCGCCCCAGCGACCGCCGATTTAATCGCTCGCGTGGCGGCCGGCATGGCCAACGATCTGGTGTCGACGATCTGTCTTGCCACCCCATCCCCGGTTGCCGTGGTGCCCGCCATGAACCAGCAGATGTATCGCGCGCAGGCCACCCAGCATAATCTGCAGACGCTCGCTACCCGCGGGCTGCTGCTATGGGGACCAGACAGCGGTAGCCAGGCCTGCGGCGACGTCGGCCCGGGGAGAATGCTCGATCCGTTAACTATCGTAGACATGGCCGCGCAGCATTTCGCCCCCCCTGTCAAAGATTTGCAACATCTCAACCTCATGATTACCGCGGGCCCGACCCGTGAGCCATTGGATCCGGTGCGTTATATCACCAACCACAGCTCTGGCAAGATGGGCTTCGCGATTGCCGCCGCCGCAGCGCAGCGGGGCGCGAACGTGACCTTGATCAGCGGGCCGGTATCGCTACCGACCCCGCCGTTTGTGCAGCGCATTGATGTCACTACCGCGCTGGAGATGGAAGCGGCCGTCCAGGCTGGCGCCCAGCAGCAGCACATTTTTATTGGCTGCGCCGCGGTAGCGGATTACCGCGCCGCCGTCATCGCCGAAGATAAAATAAAAAAACAAGGTGATGAATTAACAATAAAAATGGTTAAAAACCCGGATATCGTGGCCGGGGTCGCGGCGCTAAAATCACATCGCCCCTACGTCGTTGGGTTTGCCGCCGAAACGAATAATGTGGAAGAATATGCGCGGCAAAAACGTGCCCGCAAGAACCTCGACCTGATTTGCGCCAACGATGTTTCCCAGCCTAATCAGGGCTTTAACAGCGACAGCAACGCACTACACCTTTTCTGGCAGGATGGGGAAAAGCGCTTACCACTTGAGCGCAAGGAACTCCTGGGCCAATTATTACTCGACGAGATCGTGACCCGTTATGATGAAAAAAATCGACGTTAAGATTCTGGACCCGCGTGTCGGCCAGCAATTTCCGCTGCCGACCTATGCCACCTCCGGCTCCGCCGGACTTGACCTGCGAGCCTGTCTCGACGACGCCGTAGAGCTGGCGCCGAGCGCAACCACGCTGTTGCCGACCGGCCTTGCGATTCATATCGCCGATCCCTCTCTGGCGGCGGTGATCCTGCCGCGCTCCGGCCTGGGTCATAAGCATGGCGTAGTCCTGGGCAACCTGGTGGGCCTTATCGACTCCGATTACCAGGGGCAGCTGATGGTGTCCGTCTGGAACCGCGGTCAGCAGAGCTTTATTATCGAGCCGGGCGAACGTATCGCACAGATGGTCTTTGTGCCGGTCGTTCAGGCGGAATTTAACCTGGTGGAATCCTTCGATGCCACCGACCGCGGCGAAGGCGGCTTCGGTCACTCAGGGCGTAAATAAGCCCAGCAACACGGAATCTGCATCCCAACGCGCATAACGCAATAACATTACCGCAAGCCCTGGTTTGCGGTCGCGTTGTGGATGTCTGCCTGACAAGTGCTTATTTTCAGGGGTATTTTAAAACATGGCAGAAAAGCAAACTGCGAAACGGAATCGTCGCGAAGAAATACTTCAATCTCTGGCGCTGATGCTGGAATCCAGAGATGGTAGTCAGCGTATTACCACCGCGAAACTGGCGGCTTCCGTCGGCGTCTCTGAAGCCGCGCTGTATCGCCATTTTCCCAGCAAAACCCGCATGTTTGACAGCCTGATCGAGTTCATTGAAGACAGTCTGATTACGCGCATCAATTTGATTTTGAAAGATGAAAAGGACACCACCGCGCGCCTGCGCCTGATCGTTCTGTTGATTCTTGGCTTTGGCGAGCGTAATCCTGGGCTGACGCGTATCCTCACCGGGCACGCGCTGATGTTCGAACAGGACCGGCTTCAGGGTCGCATCAACCAGCTTTTTGAGCGCATCGAAGCGCAGCTACGCCAGGTAATGCGCGAGAAAAAAATGCGCGAAGGCGAAGGCTACACCCTCGACGAAACCCTGCTGGCCAGCCAGCTGCTGGCTTTCTGCGAGGGCATGCTGTCGCGCTTTGTGCGCAGCGAGTTCAAATATCGTCCGACGGATGATTTCGACGCCCGCTGGCCGCTGGTCGCCGCACAGCTGCAGTAAATCCTCACATGCAGCCGCCAGGCTGCATGATTCTCCTCGCAATCTGCGTAAGTTTGTCGCAAATCCCAGGGCCATTGGTTGAATTGCCCAATGCGCGTTTCCGCTTTCCTTTCCTACTATCCAGCTTGCTGAACATTTCACCCTCCCCCAACACCACCCGACAAGGAGAGATTTGATGGCGACGTCACGGCGGGATTTACTGAAGATAGGCGGGTTGGCAACCGCATCGCTACTGGTCAGTCAAAAAAGCTTCGCAGCATGGGCCCCCTCTGAACGCTATCCGGACCCACGCATCGTGGCCGTCGATGATAGCTTTCGTCGCTATATGCTTGCCAGCGCAAAGGTCGAACGCATCGCCAGCGGCTTCCGCTGGGCGGAAGGCCCGGTCTGGTTCGGCGACATGCGAATGCTGCTGTGGAGCGACATTCCGAATAACGCCATCATGCGCTGGGATGAAGTCAGCGGAGAAACCAGCGTCTTTCGCTACCCGGCCAATTATAGCAATGGTCACGCCCGCGACAGACAGGGGCGCTTAATCAGTTGCGAGCACGACACCCGCCGCATTACGCGTACCGAATACGATGGGTCTGTTACCGTACTGGCCGATAGCTACCAGGGTCATCGCCTCAATTCTCCAAACGATATCGTTGTGAAGTCAGACGGCACCATCTGGTTTACCGATCCGCCATTTGGCATCAGTGGTTTTTACGAAGGCCACAAAGCAACATCAGAATTGCCGCAAAACGTCTATTGTCTGGAGCCGGAAAGCCGCAAACTGAGCGTGGTACTGGGCGACGTAAAAGGGCCAAATGGTTTGTGTTTCTCGCCGGACGAAAAGACCTTATACGTGGTGGAAAGCCGGGCGACACCGAACCGCTTAATTCTGGCGTGGGATGTGGAAGGCAATACGCTGAAAAATAAACGGGTATATCTCGACTGTGGGAACGGTACCGCCGATGGGATCGCCTGCGACGCAGACGGCAATCTGTGGTGCGGATGGGGAAGCGGAAACGAAGAACTCGACGGCGTGCGGATCTTCAATCCACAGGGTAAGCATATCGGCACCATTAAACTGCCAGAGCGCTGCGCGAACTTGTGCTTTGGCGGCGAACAGCGCAATCGTCTGTTTATGGCGTCCAGCACGTCAATCTATTCGCTGTACGTCAATGCGCAGGGCGCTAAGCTGATATAGCGGAAATCCGGCAGCCGAGGCTGCCGGGCGCATCATCAGACGCCGTAGGCTTCACGATAGGCGCGAACTGACGCCAGGTGTTCCGCCATCTCCGGCTTTTCTTCCAGGTAAGCGATCAGCTCTTTCAGAGTGATGATTGAGATAACCTGGCAGCCGTAATCCCGCTCCACTTCCTGAATGGCGGAGATCTCGCCGCGGCCGCGTTCCTGACGATCCAGGGAGATCAGAACGCCCGCCAGCTGCGCGCCCTGGGCCTGGATAATCTCCATGGATTCGCGAATCGCCGTACCGGCGGTGATCACATCATCCACCAGCATTACCCGGCCCTGCAGCGGGCTACCGACCAGATTGCCGCCTTCGCCATGGGTTTTTGCCTCTTTGCGGTTAAAGCAGTAAGGCAGATCGCGGTCATGATGCTCGGCTAACGCCACCGCGGTGGTGGTGGCGATTGGGATTCCTTTGTAGGCCGGGCCAAACAGCAGGTCAAACTCAATTCCGGAATCCACCAGCGCCTCGGCATAAAAACGGCCCAGCAGAGCCAGATCGCGCCCGGTGTTAAACAGGCCGGCGTTGAAGAAATAGGGGCTCTTGCGCCCGGATTTCAGCGTGAATTCGCCAAACTTAAGAACCTGCTTGCTAAGCGCAAACTCAATAAACTGGCGCTGATACGGCTTCATGGATTCGCTCCTTTGGTACTTTTCATCATTGTCAGACTGCGCGCTCCCCTTCGCAGGTGTGATGAAGGATAAAGCGCAAAAAAAAGGCGACTTCTCAGTCGCCTTAATCATTAATTTTCTAACGCCGCCTTCTGCGTCGTGATAATGGACTCGATCCCCCCTCGGGCTAACGCCAGGAGAGTGAGGAGTTCTTCATGGGTAAACGGCTCACCTTCCGCAGTGCCCTGCACCTCAATAATACGGCCATCTTCGGTCATCACCACGTTCATGTCGGTCTCCGCGGCGGAGTCTTCGATGTACTCCAGATCGCAGATGGCTTCGCCATTTACGATACCGACGGAGACCGCGGCCACCATCCCTTTCATCGGATTGGTTTTCAGCTTGCCGGCGGCGACCAGCTTATTCAGCGCATCGGCCAGCGCCACGCAGGCACCGGTAATGGAGGCAGTGCGGGTGCCGCCGTCGGCCTGCAGTACATCGCAGTCGAGAGTAATCGTGAATTCGCCCAGCGCTTTCAGGTCAACCGCTGCGCGCAGCGCACGGGCAATCAGGCGCTGAATTTCCATCGTCCGGCCGCCCTGCTTGCCTTTTGCCGCTTCACGCGCGTTACGCGTGTGCGTAGAACGCGGCAGCATGCCGTATTCAGCGGTGATCCAGCCCTGGCCCTGGCCTTTCAGGAAACGCGGAACGCCTTCGTCAATAGAGGCAGTGCACAGCACTTTGGTATCACCGAATTCGACCAGCACGGAGCCTTCAGCGTGTTTTGTGTAATTACGGGTCAGGGTGACGGGACGCACCTGATTAGCGCTACGGCCTGCTGGACGCATGATAGAAATCTCCGGCTTGAAACGAATGTGAGGGCGCATTATACGAATTTCATGGCAAAAAGCCTATGCCCACTCCAGCCGGACGCGCCGATAATGTCAGTCCAGCGTTTTACGATAAGATTTCAACCCCACACCAATGACAATCACCGCCAGGCCTATCAGCGGCAAGAGGTCAGGCAACAATGCCGTTGCTGAATAGCCTTTCAGCATAATGCCCTTAACCAGGCGGATGAAGTAGGTCAACGGTAAACAGGAGCCAATGGCTTTCGCCCAGTCTGGCATACTAATAAAGGGGCTGACAAATCCGGACAGCATAAGTGAAGGGATGAAATAAAATGACGACATTTGCAGCGCCTGCAGCTGGTTTTGTGCTAAGCCAGAAATACCGATACCAATTGACAGACAAAGAAAGACATAAATTAACAGCACAAAAAATAGTAGGAAGACGCTACCGTGAAGGGGGATATCGAACAACAAAACGGCGACAATCAGGATTAACGTCGCCTGAAACAGACCAATGATAACAAAAGGCGTTATTTTCCCAATAATGACCTCAAGCCCGGACAACGGAGAGACCAGTAAATTTTCTAACGCCCCGTTTTCTCGCTCGCGGGTAATAGACAGGGCGGTCATCAGGATTAACGTTGTACTGAGTATAGACCCCATAATACCGGGAATAGTATTAAACTGGGTTATCCCCTCAGGGTTAAACATGCGATGAATGATAAGCTCGAAATCATCCTCTTTTTGCACCACACGCATGTCGCCCGGCAAATCGTGCTGAAACATCGACTTCACCACCTGCACAAGGGCGCTGAGCGCATTCCCCGTGGTGATCGGATCGATGGCATCCCCCTGAATTAATAGTTGTGGCTTTTCTCCACGCAGTAACTTGCGCGTAAACCCCTCAGGGATCGTCACGATAAAAGTGACATCCCCCCGCACAAAGGCTTTCTGCGCCGCCTCTTCTGAATCGACAGGAATCATCGAAAAATACCCGGTATTTTGCGCTTCCGTCACAAAGATTTGACTCATGCGTTCGGTATCATAATTTAGTAAGGCGGTCGGAAGATTATGCGGATCCATATTGATGGCATAGCCAAGAATGATCAGCTGAAAAAGAGGTGTCAGGAGCACCATACTGATGCTGACTTTATCACGGCGTAGCTCGTGAATTTCCTTAATAACCACGCCAATCCACCGCGTAATGGAGAAGCTAAAATTAATTTTTTTCACAATTATTTTTCATCAAGTAGGTAAATGCATCTTCCAGATTGGTATCCACCTTACAGAACTCATAACCCTGTTGCGTAAAGGCAAAAAGCGCGGATTTTAACTTCGCTTCATCTCTGGATGTAATATAAAGCTGATTGCCAAAAATGACCGTTTGCTCAATATCCGGCAAGCGCTGTAGCTGGCTTTCAAGCAGCGTCAGACCGGCGCCGCTGGTTCGCATGGTGATCAAATTCTGGGAGGCGATAATCGACGCAATAGTGCCATTCGCCAGCAGCCGACCATAAGATAGATAGGCAACCTTATGGCAGCGCTCAGCCTCATCCATATAATGCGTGCTCACCAGTATCGAGATCCCCCGGTCAGAGAGCTGGTGCAGCATTTGCCAGAACTCTCGCCGCGCCTTGGGATCCACGCCAGCAGTCGGCTCATCCAGAAATAGCAAAACAGGTTCATGCAACATACAGGCGGCGAGGGCCATTCTTTGCTTCCAGCCCCCAGAAAGCTCCTTAGCCAGCTGGTGCTGTCGGGCAGTGAGGCCTAACTCAGAAAGCGCACGTTCAACCCGCTCTCTACGCCGATCGAGGCTATATAACCGCGCAATAAAAAGTAAGTTTTCCCGAATAGTTAAATTTCCCCACATTGAGAAATACTGGGTCATGTAGCCTATCTTTTTTTTTATTTTTTCCCGCTGCGTAAAGATATCCATACCCAGACAAGTACCTTCACCGGAATCCGGCGTAATCAAACCACACATCATTCGAATCGATGTCGTTTTTCCGCTACCGTTCGGACCGAGAAAACCATAGATCTCGCCTTTTGCTACCTGTAAAGAGAAATCCTTTACGACGTGATGCTCGCCAAAATGTTTATTGAGATTTTTTACATCAATACAAAGATTATTCATCGCCAATAATCTCCACATCAAACGGTTGGCCGATTTTCATCCNCCCTGCCTGCTGCAGCGCAGGGATAGCCTCCGCCATAAAAATGAGCTTCTCACGACGTTTCGTACTATAAATAACTGGAGGCGTAAACTCGGCCTCAGGGCTGATATAGTTAATAACGCCAGCAATGGGCTCAGCGCAACCATCGCATATAAGTTTTACCTTAGATCCGATTTTAAATTTACCGAGCTTCGCCTCGGGTATAAAGAAGCGTACTTTTATATTCTCAGGAGGTAACAGACTGATTATTGGTTTACCAGCAGAAGGGCGCTCCCCGGCACGATAAATAATATCGAAGACTTTAGCATTGACCGGAGAAACAATCGTCGTTTGCTGGACATCCCACAGCGCCTTATCCCGTTCGAGTTTTGCCGCGGCCACCATTGAGCGCTGCTTGCTAATCTCATCCTGCCGGGCAGGGAGTTGCCGTGCTTTGAGTTGATTAATTAACTCTTCAACCTGTGCGCCTTTTTGAGTTAATTCATCCCGGATATCCTCCCATTCCGCAAGCGATATGGCATGATTGGCGTAAAGATTACGATATCGCCCAAGCTGCCGCTTTACCTGGGATTCTGCCGATTGTGCTTTTTTAATCTGCGAACGTATAATATCCAGCTCTTCAGGCCGTTCTCCAGATTCCAGATTTCGTAATAGAGCGCTCTCTGCTGATAGTTTTTCCTCAGCGCGCAGGAAAATATTTTGCGCATCGAAGGACTCAATCTTCACTAACTCCTGTCCTGCGGCGACGTTATCTCCTTTATTGATCAAGATCCGTTCTATTTTTTCATTACCAGAATATGAAAGGTATACAAATTCTCCATGTGAATAACCGGATAACATGTTATCTGATTTGTTATCACATCCGGTGAGTATCAGCACCGATATCAATATAATAAATATATTTATTGGCTTTCGCATTAAAACGCATCCATACGTATATCATTTCCCTTATCATTACGGTCTGGATTAAGGCACGCTCGCTCCAGGACCGTACAGCCATCGTCAGTTTAATCTTTTAAATAATGCTTAACGTAGCTTTCATTCAATTTATCTATAGAGCTCAGATTTAACCCAGCTATCGAATTAAAAGAATCATCTTTTGTGAATGCAAGAATCGACGATCCGCCCGGGGAGAACCATTTAGCACTCTGTTTAAAAGGCCAGGGAAGTTCATAACCTTCTTCTCTCAGCAGGTGATTGAGCATGCTCCAGTCTGCTCTAAAATCTTCGCCACAAAATGGAGTATCATCCTGTACATTTTCGGCAGTGAACAATGCTATCGGCGAACAAAAATCAGCTGTCGAGGAAAAGTATATATTATAGAAACTGATGATGAGTTTCTGTACTTTTTCAGGAAAAGTTCCAGGAATGGTCAGCACACCCAGCAAGTATTTATAGTCCGGATATCTTTTTATAAAGTCAAATATCCCTTGCCATAAATAATCAAGCACCTTACTTTTTTGATAAGGTTTCTGAATAAAGCCGCGGCCAATTTCCACACACTTCTCTAAACAGGAATAGGCATTATCATGGTATTTAAACAAGCTGTTGCTATAGAGGCCTGTTACACCATGTTGGGCCAGCTGCTCGCCAACGGGCATAACACGATATGCTCCCAGGATTTCCACATCAGAAGGATCCCACAAAATGATATGATAATAACTTTCATCAAAAACATCGTTATCTCGGTCGTTACCAGTTCCGGCACCAATATCGCGATAACAGCGTTCGCGTAAGCGCCCTAACTCATCAATAATAGGTGAGGTTCGGTTAGTATTACAGCGATATATCACTAGTTTTCTACCGTCTTCAAACTGCCTTAATATTTCGCACTCCTCTATTGCGCTAATTAGCTCCTTTTTACCTGGTTCTAATTCTTGCGGCGCAATCGTATCTAACATAGCCGGGCCATTCTTCGCTATACTCTGGAGGTGCGTCAAACATACATTTGCCGCGGCAGAAAGATCTTTATTGTATTCTTTAAACGAGGATAAGGCTATTTGCTGTCCTATATTGATTTTCATGGTCTTGCCATGATGGCGGAGAGCTTCACGAATAACCATCATGTTCGACAGTTGCCGCCAGAATGTTGCAGTAAGATAATAAATCTTACTGTTTGCTCCCGTAATATGAATTGGTACCAATGCTGCATTATTTCTCATAGCAAGCTGTAAAAAACCGGGGTTCCACTTATGCTCCTGTAACCCGGAAAGAGACCAGTTAGCCAGCTTACCCGCAGGACATATAATCAATACGCCTCCTTTTCGCAGGTGATCGTTCATCTCGCGGAATTTTTTATGGCTCATCTTACCGGCCATATTCTCAATTCCAATGGTAAGTTCCGATACCTGGGGGAATATAATTGGCAAAACGTGATTAGCTATTATTTTTATATCACTCCTGACTCGGGAGACCGTATGTATTAAGCTAAGTCCATCGATAACCGTCGGATGATTTGAAATAACAACCGTAGCCCCATGCCCAGGTATGTTGTTAAGTTGGTGGTGTTCGCTTTCACATTTCAACTCAAGGAGTTCAACAACTGCATTAACCCACTCGACCCCATTTTTATTAACGAGTCGCTCGTTATATATTAAGCGAGAAAATACCTTATTGCCAAATGCCGTCCTGAACAGCCATTTTTTCCAAAAAGGTATGGTTGTATTTGGAAAAAATTCCCTTACGACTCTGTCAAAGATAGCGTCCATATTAAAATCCTTTTTATAGAACTCATCTTAAACGACTATACTAGCGTTCTTTCAGTCGGACAATACCGCATAAAACTTAAAAAGGCCAAAACAAAACAATTAGATATAATTAATACAACAGTATTCTCACCATAAATACAATCACCAAAGTTTTAATAAATTTATAGTAATCAATGCAAAAAAAACATACATAATGCTTAAAGGTAATACCCTATCTCATTTCTGGTGGTTATACTTCCTAAAACTCACAGAATAGCTTGTCTGGCGGTATATGCATTTGTACAAAGGCATCCGAATTCCATGCCCGCATCTAATATCAGAAAATATTAACTACGGATTCCCATAATATATAACCCCACCTACAGCCCCTGGCGAAAATAACTTTGCGGCGATATCCCTTAAAACAATCGTCCTTGAAGTATTTCATCACTATTCCTGTTAAGTCACCGCCCGCACGGCTATAATCCTTGCATTCATTATTACGAAAACAGGAACGCCTATGATCCGCAGTATGACCGCCTATGCCCGCCGTGAAATCAAGGGTGACTGGGGTAGCGCCGCATGGGAGCTGCGCTCGGTAAACCAGCGCTATCTGGAAACGTACTTCCGCCTGCCGGAGCAGTTCCGTAGTCTGGAGCCCGTGGTACGCGAGCGCATTCGCGCCCGCCTGACTCGCGGTAAAGTCGAATGCACCTTGCGTTTTGAACAAGATCCCAGCGCTCAGGGTGAACTCATCCTCAACGAAAAGCTGGCTAAACAGCTGGTAAACGCTGCCAACTGGGTGAAAATGCAGAGCGATGAAGGGGAAATCAACCCGGTTGATATCCTGCGCTGGCCGGGCGTGATGGCCGCCAAAGAGCAGGATCTCGACGCCATCGCCGCCGACATTCTGGCCGCTCTTGACGGCGCGCTGGACGACTTCATCGTCGCCCGCGAAACGGAAGGCCAGGCCCTGAAAGCGCTTATCGAGCAGCGGCTTGAAGGCGTGAGCGGCGAAGTAGCGAAAGTTCGCGCTCATATGCCGGAAATTCTCCAGTGGCAGCGCGAGCGTCTGGTCGCCAAGCTGGAAGATGCGGAAGTGCAGCTGGAAAATAACCGCCTTGAGCAAGAGCTGGTGCTGATGGCGCAGCGTATCGACGTTGCCGAAGAACTGGACCGTCTCGAAGCGCACGTTAAAGAGACCTATAACATTCTGAAGAAGAAAGAAGCTGTGGGTCGCCGTCTCGACTTTATGATGCAGGAGTTCAACCGTGAATCGAACACCCTGGCGTCAAAATCGATTAACGCCGAGGTGACCAACTCCGCGATTGAGCTGAAGGTACTCATCGAGCAAATGCGCGAGCAAATCCAGAATATCGAGTAACGCTTTCTCGTTTGTTAATGTATTTCGGTATCCAGGGCCATGATAAATCATGGCCTTTTTATTTATCTCTCTCACGGGCGAATGATAAGAATCTACTTATAAAAAATAGTCGTCCAGTTTTCGGTTGTGGCAAATAAGCACAACGCGGCACAGTCAGGAAAACACTACCGCGAGAGAAAAGAATGGACTTTAATGCGCTTCACCAGCAAAACCAACCTTTGTTGCTTGCCAATGTCTGGGATGCCAGCAGCGCTCAGGCTGCTCAGCAGGCTGGTTATCAGGCGCTGGGATCCTCCAGCGCTGCTATCGCCGCAATGTTAGGGTATGAAGATGGCGAAGAGATGAGTTTTGACGAGCTGTTTTATGTCGTCTCACGCATCAAAACCGTTAGCGAACTGCCGTTAAGCGTCGATTTAGAGGCGGGCTACGGCGCGACAACCAGCCACATCATTGACAATATCCGGCGTCTGGCGCATCTCGGCGTGAGTGGAATAAATCTCGAGGATAGTCATGTGGTGGATAGTACGCGTCGTCTTGACGATGCGGAGCGCTTTGCCGTCAAACTGCAGGAAATCACCCGCGCCTGTCCCGGTCTGTTTGTTAATGTCCGCACCGATACCTTTCTTCTCAACGTACAAGATGCGCTGGTTCAAACGCTCTATCGCGGTCAACTCTACGCCAAACACGGCGCATGCGGTTTTTTTGTGCCTTGCGTCACCCGCGCGGAGGATATTACCGCCATCGTTCACCACGTGCCTTTACCCTTAAACGTAATGTGTATGCCTGAGCTGGCTGACTTCAGCACCTTATCGACACTGGGCGTAAAACGAATTTCGATGGGCAATTTTATTTATGCTGCGACGCAGGCCAGACTGAAAGACTTATTATGTCAGGTGCAAACCCAACACTCTTTCTCAGGTGTTTTTTGACCATGAAAATTACCGACAGCATGCAGTGCGATATCTGGTATCAGGCGCTGCTTGAACGCGCGGTGGAATTCACCGGCGTTTTTTTCGTCGGCGTGAAAACCACCGGCGTATTTTGTATCTCGGTCTGTCGGGCGCGAAAACCCCGGCGGGAAAACGTCGAATTTTATAATGACTTTAAATCCGCGCTGGATGCCGGCTTCCGGCCATGCAAAGTCTGTCGCCCGACGGAGAATGCCCGGACGGCCCCCGCCTTTGTTGAACAAGCGCTCCGCCTGCTGCGAGAAGCTCCAAAGGTCCGCCTCAGCGATAGCGAGCTACGTCAGCACGATATTAGCCCGGAACGCGTTCGCCGCTGGTTCCTGCAAAACCACGGGATCACCTTTCAGGCTTTTCAACGGATGCAGCGTTTGAATATGGCGCTTCAGGAATTAAAAGCAGGCCGCTCAACTACCGATGTCGCTTTCGATAGCGGTTACGAGTCCTTAAGCGGCTTCGGCTATACCTGCAAAAAATTGACCGGTTTCGCACCCAGCGCGCAACGCCAGGTTGTTTTAATTCATCGTTTTACCACCCCGTTAGGGCCAATGTTTGTTTGTGCAACGCAACGGGGAATTTGTCTGCTGGAGTTTGTCGACAGACGAGCGCTGGAGTCAGAATTCAGCGACCTGCAGCGGCGGTTCAACGCCAGCATCATCGCAGGTGAAAATGCCCACACCAGGCAGGCGCAACAGGAAATAACGGAGTATTTCGCCGGACAGCGTCAATCGTTCGAGGTGGCGCTTGATACCCCAGGCAGCGAATTCCAGCGAGCGGTCTGGCGCCGTTTACAGCACGTTAGCTTCGGTGAGACGACGCATTATCAATCGATTGCGATGGAGATAGGTAAACCAACGGCCACGCGCGCGGTGGCTGCTGCAAACGGCGCTAACCGCGTCGCGATTATCATCCCGTGCCATCGAATTATCGGCAAAGATGGTTCGATGACCGGTTACGGCGGCGGCATTGCACGAAAAATATGGCTTATTAACCATGAGGCAACCATCAGGGAAAAACGCGGCTGATTTTACTTTCAGGATCAACGGGCCCCTCCCTGACTTTCACCGCGGCTCGGTAAGCCTATTTTTTATCCAGCGCCCGGCAGGTTAAAAACGCCCCTGCCGCGCACAGCAGCGCCGGAGCCAGATAGCTGTGATCCATGTGGGTAAACTCCATCACCAGCGCCACCGCGGTCAGCGGCATCTGCATGGAGGCGGCGAGAAACGCGGCCGCCCCCACCACAGCGAAGCTGCTTTTATCACCGCCAGGGAAGCCGAGCTGCCAGAGCGCGCAGAGCAGCAGGCTGACCAATCCGCCCACCGCCAGCCCTGGGGTTAACAATCCACCCTCCGCGCCGCCGCGCAGCACCGCCAGAATCACCACCATCTTCAATACTAACAGGACAGCGACCATGGAGAGAGGCAGCCCGTCGCTGAGCGCCAGCTGCATTGGACCCTTGCCATTGCCCGGAAGCTCGGGGAAATAAAGACTCAGGATGGCAAGAAGAGAAAACCCCAGCAGACAGAACACCGGCATCTGCCAGTTACTTCGCGCGCGTGAACGCGCCGCGCTGGTCGCTTTGCGAAAGAGCCAGGCGCCGGTGCCAAGAATCGGGCCCGCCAGAATCGCCCACCAGAGAAAGGTGTGCGGAAGCGCGCTGGAAACAAAATGGTATTGCGATTCATCCCCTAACCCCAGGGTGGCCGTCCAGGCGGCAATCGCCGAGGTCATTATCGCCGCTAGCGTTTTTTCCCAGCTAAACGACAGCAGCATGACCTCAAGGCTGAACAACGCCCCGGCCAGCGGGACGTTATAGACCGCCGCCAGACCCGCGCCCGCCCCACAGGCAATCAGCGTGCGGGTTTCATCTTCCAGCAGGCGCAGCTTACGCGCCACCATCCCCGCCCCCAGCGCGCCCATTTCCCGGGGCGCCACTTCGCGGCCAAGCGGGGAGCCCAGCGCTACGGTGACGATCTGCAGCAGCGCGTGGATCGTCGTGGTGCCCGCGGGCATGGGTACGCAGGGGTTGGCCACCGCCGCCGCAATGGAAACCCGCCTCTGCCCATAGCGACCAAGCAGCCACCAGCCAAATCCGGCGACGGCGCCGCCGGCCACGATTGCCACGATGCGGCGTGGCCAGGACGACTCCGTGACGCCCTGTAAAAATGACACCGAACCGACGATCTGCCCATAACTGTAACCAAAAGCCAGGTGCTGAATCGCGTGTAAAATTAGTGCCAAAACCATGCCGGACAGACCGGCCAGAATCCCGGTTAATACCACGGCTATCAGGCGGATCAGATGATTTTTATTCCCGGCGGCGACGCTCATTTTCTCTGGCCTTGAAAAGGAAAAATAAAAGAATAAAGGACGAGACTTAAACATTGCGTAATCATAGTGTTTTCGATAGTGATACCCATCGCTTCACTTAGCATTACTTTTTCTAATCAATAAAAATCCCTAAAAAATCAATAAACCTTTAAATCAAGCCATCACAGATACTATTTCCATTAATTTTTCCTGGCGTAAATGATTCGCTTTAGAAAATCTCAATCGTGATCCTGCGCACANATCGTTAACCTGCCCGCCATTACCTGGGGGGATCTATGCTGCTTCATGTTCTGTATTTAATCGGTATCACCGCGGAAGCCATGACCGGCGCACTGGCTGCCGGGCGCCGGCGGATGGATACGTTTGGCGTCATCATTATCGCCACTGCGACCGCGCTGGGCGGGGGTTCCGTTCGCGATATCCTGCTGGGGCACTATCCTCTTGGTTGGGTGAAGCATCCCGAATATGTCATCATTGTCGCCGTCGCCGCCGTCCTCACGACCATTGCCGCTCCGGTGATGCCGCACCTTCGTCGGCTGTTTCTGGTGCTGGACGCGCTGGGGCTGATCGTGTTTTCCATCATCGGCGCGCAGATCGCCCTGGACATGGGCGAAGGCCCGGTTATCGCCTCTATTGCCGCCG
The DNA here is from genome assembly GCF_036233805.1 of Klebsiella sp. EMBS2024. Lineage (NCBI taxonomy): Bacteria > Pseudomonadati > Pseudomonadota > Gammaproteobacteria > Enterobacterales > Enterobacteriaceae > Klebsiella > Klebsiella sp. EMBS2024. The sequence goes on from NZ_JAZARW010000001.1 coordinate 4,375,961, forward strand.
TGATCACCGGTGTCTTCGGCGGCGTACTGCGCGATATGTTCTGCAAACGCATTCCGCTGGTCTTCCAGAAAGAGCTGTATGCCGGGATCTCCTTTGCCGCAGCCGTACTCTATATTGCTCTGCAACATTACGTCAGCAGCCACGATGTGGTGGTGCTGGCTACACTGCTGTTCGGCTTTACCGCCCGCATGCTGGCGCTACGCTGGAAACTGGGGCTACCGGTCTTCCACTACACCCATGACGCCCACTAACCGCCTTAAAATCCGGGGATGCGCTGCCCGCTAAGCCATTGCGCCAGCGCCACCACGTCCGGATGGTGCAGGAAAGCCACCAGCTGGCGGGCTCTGATCTCCCCCACGCCCGGCAGCGTGCGCCATTGCGCTTCACTTTTTGCCGCCAGCAAATGCCAGTTCTCGCTTTCGAGCTGCGCCAGCGCCCCCTGCGGCACCGGGATCCCCATCGCCAGCACCCAGCGGATAAAAGGTCGTTTGCGAACGAGATCAAACTGATGCCAGAGGTGCTGCCCGCGGGCGGCGGAAATCCCTGGCACCGCCTGCAGCTGCTCAACGGTAAGCGCCAGCCAGGAAAAAATATGCGTCATCGGGTTTTGCTGCTGAATGACGCGCCATAAATTTTCCCCCACGCCATCGACATTCAGGGCGGACTTTGATGACAACCAGATCAGCCTGGAAAGAAACTGTTCGCTGCACTCAGGGGTGGCGAAATAGCAGGTTAGCGCATTAAATTTCGCCGGCGGCGGCGTCGGTTTATGGCGCTCGGCCGTCCGCCAGACGACGGCGTCGACCCGAGGAATACCCTGCCCTGCCAGACTGATCTGCAGCTGATCGCCAACCCCAATATCCAGCATCTGCCAGCGGGACACAGAGCCAACGTTAACCCGCTGCACGCGTTTATCATCCAGCCGCTGGGGCTCAAGCTCGGCCACCACGTTGAGTCTGCCGCTGCGGCCGGTACTGAAACGGATCGCCCGTACCTGCATCACCCGCGATGCCGGAGGATATTTCCAGGCTGCCAGCCACTCGCCCTTTCCGGGCGACCAGACTCGTCCCGGCGGCTCGCGTCCTTCGCGCACAATCACACCGTCGCTGACGAAGGGCTGCGGCGAGCGATACCAGCGCTGGCGCCACTGCGCCACCTGCTCGATGCGCGACACCGGATGGGTATATTGTCCGCTGTACTTAAACCCCGCCTGCGCCAGCAGCTGCTGACGACGGCGCATATCGGACGGACCGTCTGGCCAGGCCCAGATAAAGACGTCCAGTTGGCTGAGCGCCGCCGCCGCGTCGGCTCGCATCATCAACCCGGCGACTTTCGCCCGCGCATTCATCCCCCCGGCCNGCTGCTGGACATGGCCGTCCCGGCGCAGAAACAGTTCCCCCTGCAGTACGCTGTCGGCCAGTTCACCGGTCATCACTTTCGCCAGCGCCGGGATCTGCCGCGCTCGGGCGGTCCATGCCTCACCGCGTAGACCATCGCCGCGGCTAATGGCCTGAACCAGACGCCCCTGGCGATAAACGAGAGTCACCGCCACGCCGTCCACTTTAGGCTGTATCCACAGGTCGGATTTATTTTTCATCCAGCGGGCAACGCTGTCCTCATCCGCCAGCTTGCGCACGCCGGTATGGGCCACCGGATGACGCGCATCGCCGGTGGGCGGAGGCAGATCGTCATCCTCAGGCGTCGCGCCCGGAAAGCATTGTCGCCACTGCGCCAGGCGCAGGGTGAGCTGGTCGTAAACGTCATCGCTCACTCCGCTGGCGCCCTGCCGCCAGTAAGCCTCTTTCCAGGCGACAATTTGCTGATGAAGGCGGGATGTCTCCTGCCTTCCTCTGGCCGGCGGCCAGTCCGGACACGTCGCCAGCGCGCTGGCAGAGAACATCCCTAACGCCAGCCACCACCCTCCTTTACGCATTGCAGTCCCCTCCTCCATCACCTAGCGGAGAGTCTGCTGCAGAATGCCGCGAGCCGCGACGGAAGCTTTTTCGCCTTGCGAAACGCCTTCCAGGATTTACGCCTCATTGCAGCAAAGGCTGGCGAATGCAGGAAAACGGCAGGCAAAATGAAAGAAACAGCGGCAAAAAGTGTGACAATGACTGCGTCACGCCGCGGCGACGTGTATAATAGGCTCGTATGTAGGACCTCTTTCGATAACCACATACAAAAGACACTCATGGCTCAAGGCACGCTTTATATTGTTTCCGCCCCTAGCGGCGCGGGTAAATCCAGCCTGATTCAGGCTTTATTAAAAACCCAACCGTTGTATGACACCCAGGTATCGGTCTCCCATACCACGCGGGCGCCGCGTCCGGGTGAAGTGCACGGCGAACACTATTTCTTCGTGAATCACGACGAATTCCGCTCGATGATTGGCGAAAACGCGTTTCTGGAACATGCAGAGGTCTTTGGCAACTATTACGGCACGTCGCGTAAAGCGATCGAGCAGGTGCTGGCGACCGGCGTCGATGTCTTCCTCGATATCGACTGGCAAGGCGCGCAGCAGATCCGTAAAAGCATGCCCGGCGCGCGCAGTATTTTTATTCTGCCGCCGTCAAAAGATGAACTGGACCGTCGCCTGCGCGGCCGCGGCCAGGACAGCGAAGAGGTGATCGCGAAACGGATGGCCCAGGCCGTTGCGGAAATGAGCCATTACGCGGAATATGATTACCTGATTGTGAACGATGATTTTGACACCGCCCTGAGCGACCTGAAAAATATCATCCGCGCTGAACGTCTGCGCATGAGCCGCCAAAAGCAGCGACATGGCGCTTTAATCACCAAACTATTGGCAGACTGAACCCACATTCAGTATCATGCCCAGTCATTTCTTCACCTGTGGAGCATTTTAAGTATGGCACGCGTAACTGTTCAGGACGCTGTAGAGAAAATTGGTAACCGTTTTGACCTGGTACTGGTCGCCGCGCGTCGCGCTCGTCAGATGCAGGTTGGCGGAAAGGATCCGCTGGTACCGGAAGAAAACGATAAAACCACCGTTATCGCACTGCGCGAAATCGAAGAAGGTCTGATCAACAACCAGATCCTCGACGTACGTGAGCGCCAGGAACAGCAAGAGCAGGAAGCCGCTGAATTACAAGCCGTTACCGCGATTGCTGAAGGTCGTCGTTAATCACACAGCGGGTCGCCCTTGTATCTGTTTGAAAGCCTGAATCAGCTGATTCAAAACTACCTGCCGGAAGACCAGATTAAGCGTCTGCGGCAGGCGTATCTCGTTGCACGTGACGCTCACGAGGGTCAGACACGTTCAAGCGGTGAACCCTATATCACGCACCCGGTCGCGGTAGCCTGCATTCTGGCCGAGATGAAGCTCGACTATGAAACGCTGATGGCCGCGCTGCTGCATGATGTGATTGAAGATACCCCCGCCACCTATCAGGACATGGAACAGCTTTTTGGTAAAAGCGTCGCCGAGCTGGTAGAGGGGGTGTCGAAACTTGATAAGCTCAAGTTCCGCGATAAGAAAGAGGCGCAGGCCGAAAACTTTCGCAAAATGATCATGGCGATGGTGCAGGACATTCGCGTCATCCTCATCAAGCTTGCCGACCGCACCCACAACATGCGTACTCTGGGCTCGCTGCGCCCGGATAAACGCCGCCGCATCGCCCGCGAAACGCTGGAAATTTACAGCCCGCTGGCGCACCGTTTAGGTATCCATCACATCAAAACCGAGCTCGAAGAGCTGGGCTTTGAAGCACTGTACCCTAATCGCTACCGCGTCATTAAAGAGGTGGTCAAAGCGGCGCGCGGCAACCGTAAAGAGATGATCCAAAAAATCCTCTCCGAAATCGAAGGACGGTTGCAGGAAGCGGGGATCCCCTGCCGCGTCAGCGGTCGCGAAAAGCATCTGTACTCCATCTACTGCAAAATGGTGCTTAAAGAGCAGCGTTTTCACTCGATCATGGATATCTACGCCTTCCGCGTTATCGTCCATGATGCCGATATCTGCTATCGCGTGCTCGGCCAGATGCACAGCCTCTACAAACCGCGTCCAGGTCGTTTCAAAGATTACATCGCCATTCCGAAAGCGAACGGCTATCAGTCTTTGCACACCTCGATGATCGGCCCCCACGGCGTCCCGGTCGAGGTACAAATTCGTACCGAAGACATGGACCAGATGGCGGAGATGGGGGTAGCGGCGCACTGGGCTTATAAAGAGCACGGCGGCGAAAGCAGCACCACCGCGCAAATCCGCGCTCAGCGCTGGATGCAAAGCCTGCTGGAGCTGCAGCAGAGCGCCGGTAGCTCGTTTGAATTTATCGAGAGCGTAAAATCCGATCTGTTCCCCGATGAGATTTACGTTTTCACCCCGGAAGGGCGCATTGTCGAACTGCCTGCCGGCGCCACGCCGGTGGACTTCGCCTACGCGGTGCATACCGATATCGGTCATGCCTGCGTCGGCGCGCGCGTCGACCGTCAGCCCTATCCGCTGTCGCAGCCGCTCTCCAGCGGTCAGACTGTCGAAATTATCACCGCGCCGGGCGCTCGCCCGAACGCCGCCTGGCTGAACTTTGTCGTCAGTTCGAAAGCGCGCGCCAAGATCCGTCAGCTGCTGAAAAACCTTAAGCGCGACGATTCGGTCAGCCTTGGCCGTCGTCTGCTCAATCACGCGCTGGGCGGAAGCCGCAAACTCGCCGAGATCCCACCGGAGAATATCCAGCGCGAACTCGATCGCATGAAGCTGGCCTCGCTTGACGATCTGCTGGCGGAAATCGGTCTGGGCAACGCCATGAGCGTCGTGGTGGCAAAAAACCTGCAGCAGGGCGAAGCCGCTGCGGCGCCGGTACCGGCTAACGCGTCGAACCACGGTCATCTGCCAATCAAAGGCGCCGATGGCGTGTTGATCACCTTCGCCAAGTGCTGTCGTCCAATTCCAGGTGACCCGATTATCGCCCACGTCAGCCCGGGTAAAGGGCTGGTTATCCACCATGAATCATGTCGTAACATTCGCGGCTACCAGAAAGAGCCGGAGAAATTTATGGCGGTTGAGTGGGATAAAGAGACCGCTCAGGAGTTCATCACCGAAATCAAGGTGGACATGTTTAACCACCAGGGCGCGCTGGCTAACCTGACGGCGGCGATCAACACCGCGTCTTCCAATATCCAGAGCCTGAATACGGAAGAGAAAGATGGCCGCGTATACAGCGCCTTTATCCGCCTGACCGCGCGCGACCGCGTGCATCTGGCGAATATCATGCGCAAAATCCGCGTCATGCCGGACGTGATTAAAGTCACCCGTAACCGAAACTAGCTTTATGAACTCAAAGCGCTACGAGCGTATCTGCGAGATGCTCGCCAGGCGTCAGCCTGACCTGACGGTCTGCATGGAGCAGGTCCATAAGCCTCATAACGTCTCTGCGGTCATCCGGACCGCAGATGCCGTTGGCGTACACGAAGTGCATGCCGTCTGGCCGAGCAGCCGGATGCGTACCATGGCCTCCGCCGCCGCGGGCAGCAACAGCTGGGTGCAGGTTAAAACCCACCGCACTATCGCAGATGCCGTCGGCCACCTGAAAGGCCAGGGCATGCAAATTCTTGCCACTCACCTTTCCGACAAAGCCATCGATTTTCGTGAAATCGACTATACGCGTCCAACCTGCATCCTGATGGGCCAGGAGAAAACCGGCATCACCCAGGAAGCGCTGGCGCTGGCCGATCAGGACATCATTATCCCGATGATCGGCATGGTGCAGTCGCTGAACGTCTCCGTCGCCTCGGCGCTGATCCTCTACGAGGCGCAGCGCCAGCGGCAGAATGCCGGGATGTACCAACGCGCCAACAGCATGCTGCCGCCACAAGAGCAGCAGCGCCTGCTGTTCGAAGGCGGCTATCCGGTGCTGGCCCGCGTCGCCAGACAAAAAGGTCTGCCTTACCCCCACGTTAACGAGCAGGGCGAAGTGGAAGCCGATGCCGCGTGGTGGGCTACCATGCAGGCTGCGAGGTAAACCCAATGTCAGGCCGCCTGTTAGATGCCGTTCCGCTCAGTTCACTCACCGGTGTGGGCGCTGCGCAGAGCAGCAAACTGGCGAAGATTGGCCTGCATACGGTACAGGATCTGCTGCTGCACCTGCCTTTACGCTACGAAGATCGCACCCATCTTTACCCGATAGCCGAGCTACTTCCCGGAGTTTATGCCACCGTGGAAGGTGAAGTGCTCAACAGCAATATCACCTTCGGCGGCCGGCGGATGATGACCTGCCAGATCAGCGACGGCACCGGCATCCTCACCATGCGCTTTTTCAACTTCAACGCGGCGATGAAAAACAGCCTCGCGACCGGTCGTCGGGTGCTGGCCTACGGTGAAGCCAAACGCGGGAAGTACGGCGCCGAGATGATCCACCCGGAATATCGCGTCCAAGGCGATATGAGTACTCCGGAGCTGCAGGAAACGTTAACCCCAGTCTATCCGACCACCGAAGGCATCAAGCAGGCGACCCTGCGCAAGCTCACCGATCAGGCGCTTGAGCTCCTGGAAACCTGCGCGATTAGCGAACTCCTGCCGCCGGAGCTGGCGCAGGGGATGATGAGCCTGCCGGAGGCGCTGCGTACGCTGCACCGCCCGCCGCCCTCCTTGCAACTTAGCGAGCTGGAAAGCGGCAAGCACCCGGCGCAGCAGCGTCTGATTCTGGAAGAGCTGCTGGCGCATAACCTCAGCATGCTGGCGCTGCGGGCAGGCGCCCAGCGCTATCACGCCCTGCCGCTCGGCGCCAACGATACCCTGAAAAACCAACTGCTGGCCTCCCTGCCCTTTAAGCCCACCGGCGCGCAGGCGCGGGTTACCGCCGAGATTGAACACGATATGGCGCTGGACGTGCCGATGATGCGCCTGGTGCAGGGCGACGTTGGCTCCGGTAAAACGCTGGTCGCTGCCCTGGCCGCCTTGCGCGCTATCGTCCACGGCAAACAGGTGGCGCTGATGGCGCCCACCGAACTGCTTGCCGAGCAGCATGCCAATAACTTCCGCAACTGGTTCGAACCGCTGGGCATAGAAGTCGGCTGGCTGGCGGGCAAACAGAAAGGCAAAGCCCGTCAGGCGCAGCAGGAGGCTATCGCCAGCGGCGAGGTGCAGATGATTGTCGGCACCCACGCCATCTTCCAGGAGCAGGTGCAGTTTAACGGCCTGGCGCTGGTGATTATTGACGAACAGCACCGCTTCGGCGTGCATCAGCGGCTGGCGCTGTGGGAGAAAGGTCAGCAGCAGGGATTCCACCCGCATCAGCTGATCATGACCGCCACGCCGATCCCCCGCACCCTGGCGATGACCGCCTACGCCGATCTGGACACCTCGATTATCGACGAGCTGCCGCCAGGCCGAACTCCGGTGACCACCGTCGCCATCCCCGACACCCGGCGCAGCGATATTATCGACCGTGTGCGCAACGCCTGTACCCATGAAGGTCGCCAGGCCTATTGGGTCTGTACGCTGATTGAAGAGTCCGATCTNCTGGAAGCCCAGGCGGCGGAAGCCACCTGGGAAGAGCTCAAACTGGCGCTGCCGGAGCTCAATATCGGCCTCGTCCACGGGCGGATGAAACCGGCGGAGAAGCAGGCGGTGATGCAGGCCTTCAAGCAGGGCGAGATGCATCTGCTGGTAGCCACCACGGTGATTGAAGTCGGCGTCGACGTGCCTAACTCAAGCCTGATGATTATCGAAAACCCGGAACGTCTGGGTCTGGCGCAGCTGCACCAGCTCAGAGGGCGCGTCGGGCGCGGCGCGGTCGCTTCCCACTGCGTGCTACTCTATAAATCGCCGCTCTCCAAAACGGCGCAGAAACGTCTGCAGGTCCTGCGCGACAGCAACGATGGTTTCGTCATTGCCCAGAAAGACCTCGAAATTCGCGGTCCCGGCGAGCTGCTCGGCACCCGCCAGACCGGCAACGCCGAATTTAAAGTGGCGGACTTACTGCGCGATCAGGCGATGATCCCCGATGTTCAACGCATTGCTCGCCACATTCATGAACGCTATCCGCTGCAGGCCCAGGCGCTTATCGAGCGCTGGATGCCGGAAACCGAACGCTATTCCAACGCGTAGCGCGCTTTTGCCGCGCTGCGGGCAACTTTTCTACACAACGAGTGGATTATGAAACGAGAACTGGCCATCGAATTTTCGCGTGTCACCGAAGCCGCCGCGCTGGCGGGCTATAAATGGCTGGGCCGCGGCGATAAGAATACCGCCGACGGCGCAGCGGTTAACGCCATGCGCATTATGCTTAACCTCGTCAATATCGACGGCACCATCGTCATCGGCGAGGGCGAAATCGATGAAGCGCCGATGCTTTATATCGGCGAAAAAGTGGGTACCGGCAAGGGCGATGCGGTAGATATCGCCGTCGATCCCATCGAAGGCACCCGCATGACGGCGATGGGCCAGGCCAACGCCCTGGCGGTGATGGCGGTCGGCGATAAGGGCTGCTTCCTCAACGCGCCGGATATGTATATGGAAAAGCTGATCGTCGGCCCGGGCGCTAAAGGCGCTATCGATCTCAATCTGCCGCTGGAAGAGAACCTGCACAATATCGCCCGCGCCCTGAACAAGCCGCTGGGCGAGCTGACCGTCACCGTGCTGGCGAAACCGCGCCACGACGCGGTCATTGCCCAGCTGCAGCAGCTGGGCGTGCGCGTGTTCGCTATTCCCGATGGCGACGTCGCGGCCTCTATTCTCACCTGCATGCCGGATAGCGAAGTCGACGTACTGTACGGCATCGGCGGCGCGCCGGAAGGGGTGGTTTCCGCCGCGGTGATCCGCGCCCTCGACGGGGATATGCAGGGGCGCCTGCTGGCTCGCCACCACGTGAAGGGCGATAACGAAGAGAACCGCCGCATCGGTGAAAATGAGCTGGCGCGCTGCAAAACCATGGGCATTGAAGCGGGCAAAGTGCTGCGTCTGGATGAAATGGCGCGCAGCGATAACGTCGTCTTCTCCGCCACCGGGATCACCAAAGGCGATCTGCTGGACGGCATCACCCGCAAGGGCAACATGGCCACCACCGAGACGCTGCTGATCCGCGGCAAGTCGCGCACTATCCGTCGTATCCAGTCGATTCATTACCTCGACCGTAAAGATCCGGACATTCAGCAGCACATCCTGTAATACCGCTTTTTCTCTCCCAGGCAACCGTCCGCAGGCGGTTGCCCTGTTCTTCGTTTATATTTGATCAATAGAGCTTTCTTGCGCCTTCGGGGTGGAAATCTGGCTCGTCTGGACCGAAGATAAGGCATCGCTTGGCAACAGGAGAAGACGATGGCGGACTGGGTTAGCGGCAAAGTGACAAAAGTGGAGTACTGGACGGACGCCTTGTTCAGTTTATACGTGCGGGCGCCTGTTCATCCGTTTACCGCCGGGCAATTTACCAAGCTCGGGCTGGAAATCGACGGCGAACGCGTGCAGCGCGCCTACTCCTACGTCAACGCCCCCGGCAATCCCGACCTCGAGTTCTATTTGGTCACCGTCCCGGAAGGCAAGCTGAGCCCGCGTCTGGCGGCGCTGAAGCCGGGCGATGAAGTCCTGGTGGTGAGTGAAGCGGCAGGTTTCTTCGTCCTCGAGGAAGTACCGGATTGCGATACCCTGTGGATGCTGGCGACCGGCACTGCGCTGGGGCCGTACCTGTCAATTTTGCAGGAAGGCAAGGACCTTGAGCGCTTTAACAACCTGGTGCTGGTCCACGCCGTCCGCTACGCCGCGGACCTGAGCTATCTGCCGCTAATGCGCGAACTGGAGCAGCGCTATGCCGGCAAACTCCGTATTCAGACGGTGGTCAGCCGCGAAACCGTGGAAGGCTCGCTGACCGGCCGGGTGCCGTTTCTGATTGAAACCGGCGCGCTGGAAGAGGCCGTCGGCCTACCGATGACCACTGACACCAGCCATGTGATGCTGTGCGGCAACCCGCAAATGGTGCGCGATACCCAACAGCTGTTAAAAGAGACCCGGCAGATGACCAAACATCTGCGTCGCCGGCCGGGCCATATGACGGCGGAGCACTACTGGTAATCAGGCGTCCGCTTTCCAGCGCACGTCCTGGGTCTCCTTGCCGAACTTATTCTCGCCCTGGGTGCCGACAAACGCCCCCAGGTCGATCAGCATCATGACGATAATCAGCGTCGGCACAAAGCGCCCGACGCCCCACTGCCAGACCTGCGGCAACATCGACCAGTTCCCCGCCAGCAGCATCCACGCCAGAACCATCAGCAGCGCCCACAGCCCGGATTTGCCGCGATCGTGCAGCCGCTTGACCACCACCGCCGCCGTCGGCCACAGCAGGCAGACGATAATAAACGCCGCCGTCTGCAGGTTGAGCAGATTGCTGCCTGCCAGGGTAAACAGGGCGCTCATGGTCACCAGCCAGATGGCAATCCAGATCCAGAAATCGCGGCGGCCAATGCGCCCTTTAATTGAGAATAACCACTGCTGTAGGGTCATGCGTTTTTCCTTATCATCATCGTCTGCGTAGTTTACCCTGGCGTCGTGACTTTTTGACAAGCGCCGCGCTTCCCGATTTAATCGTCAGCAGGCAAAAAAAGGAACGACGGGCATGAAGAAGTGGACAATTTTGTGGTTAAGTGGGCTGATGGGCCTTGCCGTCGGCCCGCACGCGTTGTCCGCAGAGAGCGAATCGACGACCGCGGCAGCGCCCTACCTGCTCGCCGGCGCGCCGAGCTTTGACCAGTCGATCAGTCAGTTCCGCGAGAAATTCAACGCCGATAACCCAAAGCTGCCTCTGAACGAATTCCGTTCCATCGCCACCAGTCGCGATCGGGCTAACCTGACCCGCGCCGCCAGCAAAATTAACGAAAATCTCTATGCCTCCACCGCGCTGGAGCGCGGCACGCTGAAGATCAAATCCATGCAGATCACCTGGCTGCCGATCCAGGGGCCGGAGCAAAAGGCGGCCAGGACCAAAGCGCTGGAGTATATGAGCGCCATGATCCGCGCCTTCGTGCCGACTTTTAGCCAGGCGCAAAGCCAGCAAAAACTGCAGAAACTGCTGGCCGCCGGCAAGGGCAAGCGCTACTTCGCCGATACCGAAGGCGCCGTGCGCTATGTGGTGGCAGATCATGGGGAAAAGGGCCTGACCTTCGCCATTGAACCGATTAAGCTGGCGCTATCTGAAACGCTGGAAGGTAACAATAAATGACAAAAAGCAAAGCCTTTCCAGTGACGAGTCTCTATACTGTTTCACAGACCATGCTGCCCTCTGGGGCGGCTATATTCCTTAATTCGCTTAAGTAGCGTGGAGAATTAAAATGCGACATCCTTTAGTGATGGGTAACTGGAAACTGAACGGCAGCCGCCACATGGTAAACGAACTGGTTGCGAACCTGCGTACCGAGCTGGCTGGCGTAAGCGGCTGTGCAGTTGCCATCGCCCCGCCGGAAATGTATCTGGACCTGGCTAAGCGCGCGGCAGAAGGCAGCCACATTCACCTGGGCGCGCAGAACGTTGACGTGAACCTGTCCGGCGCATTCACCGGTGAAACCTCCGCCGAAATGCTGAAAGATATCGGCGCGCAGTACATCATCATCGGCCACTCCGAGCGTCGTACCTACCACAAAGAATCCGACGAGCTGATCGCGAAGAAATTCGCGGTGCTGAAAGAGCAGGGTCTGACCCCGGTTCTGTGCATCGGTGAAACCGAAGCCGAAAACGAAGCGGGCAAAACGGAAGAAGTTTGCGCGCGTCAGATCGACGCCGTGCTGAAAACCCAGGGCGCTGCCGCTTTCGAAGGCGTGGTTATCGCTTACGAACCAGTATGGGCTATCGGTACCGGCAAATCAGCGACCCCGGCTCAGGCGCAGGCGGTGCACAAATTCATCCGTGACCACATTGCTAAAGCTGACGCCAAAATCGCTGAGCAAGTGATCATCCAGTACGGCGGTTCCGTTAACGCTGGCAACGCCGCAGAGCTGTTCACCCAGCCGGACATCGACGGCGCGCTGGTTGGCGGCGCCTCCCTGAAAGCTGACGCTTTCGCGGTGATCGTTAAAGCAGCAGAAGCAGCGAAAAAAGCGTAATTCGCTTTTCCCGGTGGCGACACGCGACCGGGTTGACTGACAAAACGTGGGAGCCCGGCCTAGCACAGCGCAAGCCGGGCTTTCTTTTGCCGTTACAGTTTCCCCAACAGCTGATACCAGGCGTAGTCCAGCGGCAGTAAAATCAGATAACTCACCGCCGCCAGCGCCAGACACAGTTGCATCCCCGCCCTCGCCGGGACCTTGCCTAACCCCATCGCCACCACGATCGGCGACGCCTGATAGGGCAGCAGCGGCGTGGAATAGCCCAGCACCTGAATCATAATCACGCTTAGCAGCGGAAAACCGGTGGCGTCGGCAAAGCTCTGGGCAAAGGTGGTATACAGCGCCGGCACGCCGTTGGCGGTCATAATAAAGTTCAGCGCGCTGGTTATCCCGGTCAGGGCGAGAAAGCTGGTGAAAGGATTGTCTTTATCCAGGGGCATCACCTGCAGCAGCGCATTGCCCACTGCGCCGCCAATCCCGGTTTGGGTGACGGCGATCGCTAGCCCCAGAATCCCGGCGACGTAAATGCAGGTGCGCATATTCACCCCGCTGGCAAACTCCTCGCCGTTAATAAAGCCCACCCGCGGCAGCAGCGTGATCACAGCCGCCGCCAGGCCGGTCCACGCCGGGCCGACGCCGTGCCAGCTCTCGGTCACCCATAGCGAGAGGACCACCGCCAGCAGCCACGCCAGACGTTTCTCGTCGCGGCTCATCGGCGGCAGCGGCGCCAGGTCGCGCGGTGGATGCGGCTTGCCGGGAAACAGCCAGCAAATCAGCGCCACCAGCACCGCCCCTTTCAGCCAGCCAAGCACCGGCGTATGCAGCAGTAAATAGGGAACATAATTCAGATGGATACCGTACGAGCCTTCCGCCGCGCCACTCATCACCAGATTCGGCACGTTGGCGGGCAAAATCGTTGCCGACAGCTGAAAGGTGCCGAACCCCACCGCCAGCGCCAGGCCGAACCAGCCGCGGCTGCCGTCGGCAATGCCCGCGCGGCGGGCCATCGCCGCCACGATCGGCATCAGCAGCGCGATGCGCCCCATGTTGGAGGGCATCACGAACGCCAGGGCGTAGCTCAGGAGTACCACGCTGGCGACCATCCGCGGCCAGGAGTCGGTGAGCCTGGCCGACAGCGCCTGCGCCGCCCGGTCCGCCAGTCCGGTTTTACGGATGGCGATGCCGAGCACAAAGCCGCTGAACACCAGCCAGAACGCCGAAGAGGCAAAGCCGCCGAAGATCACCTCCGGCGGAGCGATTTTCGCCATCATTGCCGCTGAGAAGAACAGCAGCGCGGTGATAAATTCCGGCAGCAGCGACGTCGCCCAGAGCACGATGGTGACGCCGACAATCAATGAAGGAAGGAACAGCGGGTGGGTAAGCCAGAGCGACATGCCTGTCTCCTGTCGTTTTTTTCAGCAAGAATANGACGACAGGTAAGACAGGTAAACGCCAGAACTAGTGGTTTGCGTTAAGGATGGCGCAGCGATGATCCTGAATTTCTTCCGCTGAAGCCCGGTTCAGGGTCAGCAGGTTACGCTCCGTCGCAAGCAGCACCAGCGAGCCGTCGCTCTGTTGCGCCATTGCCAGCGCGAAGCGTCCCATATGTTCACGCGCCTCCGGCACCTCTTCCGCCAGCATCAGGAACGGGCTACGCTGGGCCAGCTCCGCCTCCGTCACCCGGCGCGCCAGGTATTCGTGGCCCTGAAGCCCGCCCGGTAGCGGCAGCCAGCGGCTGCTGATCGCTGCGGCATCCTTATCTAACTGCGCGCGCACATCGGGGCGCAGGCAGGAGATATGAATATGGAAATGGTTTTGCGTACGTCCACTGCGCGAGTTGATCGCCAGCGATACCGCGTTATCAGGAACCGGCGCGCCGTGGCGCTGGCTCATGATTTCACGCCCCTGCCAGGCCTGCCAGAAAAAGTTCGGCGTCAACGGATCCAGCAGCAGCGGGCTTTCGGTGCCGTTGATGCGGTAGGTCGGCATCAGCAAATACTGCAGCGGGCCGTTACGGTCTTTAAACAGCACATAGCCGCCCTTGAGGTTCACTTCCGCGCACGGCGACGGGTTTTGCTGCTGTTGCTGATGGGGTACGCACTGCTGCAGGACAATCTTGCGTAATGCGTCCGGGTTGCCAGAGTGCAGCCAGTAGTAGCCGCCCGCCAGCGCCGCGAGGATCGCCACCAGCAGCGCCAGCAAAAAGTATCTTACTCTTCTCATTTTCATTCCCTGTTAAGCCTGAAGCGGAAGAGTAGCGTAATTTGATGACTAAATGAAAACAGATGGTGGACGGGGCGTTATCCCGGGTAGCGGCTGATGCCTTACCCGGGCTACGCACCGCGCAAAACTGTAGCCCTGCTAAGCGTAGCGCAAGCAGGGACAAGAGAATTAACGCTGGCTAATCTGGTCGAAGGTGCCGCCGTTGGAGAAGTGCTCTTTCTGCGCTTTCGTCCAGCCGCCGAACTCCTGATCGATGGTAAACAGCTTCAGTTTCGGGAATTCGTTAGCATATTTCTTCGCCACATTCGGATCGCGCGGGCGGTAGAAGTTCTTCGCCGCAATCTCCTGGCCTTCCGGCGAGTAGAGATACTTCAGGTACGCTTCCGCCACCTGACGCGTGCCTTTCTTATCCACCACTTTGTCGACCACCGAGACGGTCGGCTCAGCCAGAATCGACTCACTTGGGGTCACGATTTCAAACTTGTCTTTGCCCAGTTCGTTGGTCGCCAGCAGCGCTTCGTTTTCCCAGGCGATCAGTACGTCGCCGATGCCGCGTTCTACGAAGGTATTGGTCGAACCGCGCGCGCCGGAGTCCAGCACTTCCACGTTTTTATACAGCGCCTTGACGAATTCCTGGGCTTTCGCCTGGTCGCCGTGATTCTGATGCAGGGCATAGCCCCAGGCCGCCAGGTAGTTCCAGCGGGCGCCGCCGGAGCTTTTCGGGTTCGGGGTAATGACCGACACACCCGGTTTGATCAGATCGTTCCAGTCATGGATCTGTTTCGGATTGCCCTTGCGGACGAGGAACACGATGGTGGAGGTATACGGCGCAGAGTTATCCGGCAGGCGTTTCAGCCAGTTTTTATCGATGCGGCCGCGTTCAGCAATAGCGTCGACATCGTAGGCCAGCGCCAGCGTGACCACATCCGCTTCAATACCGTTAATCACCGAGGTCGCCTGTTTGCCAGAGCCACCATGCGACTGGCGGATCACCACGTTGTCGCCGGTCTCCTGCTTCCAGTGTGCGCTAAACGCTTTGTTGTACTGTTCGTACAGCTCGCGCGTTGGATCATAAGATACGTTTAATAGCTGAATGTCTTTTGCCAGAACGCTGGCGGATGCCAGCAACAGAGTTAACCCTACGCCCCACTTATTCATCGCACCGCTCTCTTTATGTGTGTTGTGATGGGTTAAGCGTGCCAGAAAGCGATTCAATGATTAAAGAATAAAAAAAGATTGGCTATAACTTGCGGATATAAAGACGCGAGTAAGGATGACCCCCTCCCGGGCGGGAGAGGGCGCGAAGCGATTAGACTTCTTCCATGCGACCCAGCAGCGCCTGCAGACGTTCCTGCCAGCCCTGCTGCTGCTCTTTCAGCTGGCTGTTTTCGCGCTCCAGCTCTTCACGACCATGCTGCGCGCTCTGAACTTCCTGCACCAGGGTGTTGTTCTTTTCTTTCAGCTCTTCGATTTCCATCTGCAACAGAGTGATGGTATCAATCGCCTGCTGAACCTTAGATTCTAATTTCTCAAACACTTCTAATGACATCGTCATACCTCTCCTGAACTTGCAAGGCGTTGATAGAAACTCGTGTTTCGTATACGCGGTCCCGCCTTAACGAAAATTAGCGCACATAGCGGTGTTATCGTCGATTGTATGAATCCCCGCCGCCCCTGTCCAGCGGCAAGCCGCGTAGATTGCGGTTTGCAACACTTTTCAGTCTTTACCTGGTGCTTTCAGCGCAGTTCGCTCGTAGTTCATGGGTCAATGTTAATTTTATGGTTAACAAAATGCGTGGTGAAACGCTCCGGCAGCGCTCTCAATGCGCGCAAATGGCGCGAAAACGCTCATTTTCTTGACGAGGCACACACATTTGAAGTTCGATATTTCTCGTTTTTGCTCGTTAACGATAAATTAACACTATGCCTACATGGCAATATGGTCGTCTGTGACCACCCTACATACAATAATCATCACCACGCTTCAGGATTCGATTATGAGCCAAACATCAACCTTAAAAGGCCAGTGCATCGCAGAGTTCCTCGGTACCGGGTTGTTGATCTTTTTCGGCGTTGGGTGCGTGGCTGCGCTCAAGGTCGCGGGAGCCAGCTTCGGACAATGGGAAATCAGCATCATCTGGGGTCTGGGCGTCGCCATGGCGATCTACCTGACCGCCGGGGTCTCCGGTGCGCACCTTAACCCAGCGGTGACTATCGCGCTGTGGCTGTTCGCCTGCTTCGAAGGCCGCAAAGTGGTTCCTTTTATTATTTCGCAATTCGCTGGCGCCTTTTGCGCTGCGGCATTAGTTTACGGGCTTTACTACAATCTTTTCCTCGATTATGAAACCACCCACCATATGATTCGCGGCAGCGTGGAAAGCCTCGATCTGGCCGGCATTTTCTCCACTTACCCGAACCCGCACATCAATTTTGTGCAGGCCTTCGCGGTAGAGATGGTGATTACCGCTATCCTGATGGGCGTCATCCTGGCGCTGACCGACGATGGCAACGGCATACCGCGCGGCCCGCTGGCCCCTCTGCTGATTGGCCTGCTGATTGCGGTGATTGGCGCCTCCATGGGACCGCTGACCGGCTTCGCCATGAACCCGGCGCGTGACATCGGCCCGAAAGCCTTCGCCTGGCTGGCGGGGTGGGGTGACGTCGCCTTCACCGGCGGCAAAGATATTCCTTATTTCCTGGTGCCGCTGTGCGCACCGGTGGTCGGCGCGGCGCTGGGCGCATTCAGCTATCGTAAGCTGATTGGCCGTCACCTGCCTTGCGACACCTGCGTGGAGGAAGAGCAACAGAGCCCCTCCTCTTCCACCGCTCAACATAAAGCTTCGCTGTAATCTGACTACGGGACACCGACTATGACCGACAAAAAATATATCGTTGCGCTTGACCAGGGCACTACCAGCTCCCGGGCCGTTGTGATGGATCATGATGCCAATATCGTCAGCGTCTCCCAGCGAGAATTTGAACAAATTTATCCTAAGCCAGGCTGGGTCGAACACGACCCGATGGAAATCTGGGCTTCCCAAAGCTCGACGCTGGTCGAAGCGCTGGCCAAAGCGGATATCAACTCCGATCAGATCGCGGCCATCGGCATCACCAATCAGCGTGAGACCGTGGTGGTGTGGGAGCGAGAGACCGGTAAACCCATCTACAACGCTATCGTCTGGCAGTGCCGCCGTACCGCGGAGATCTGCGAGCAGCTCAAGCGTGACGGGATGGAAGAGTATATCCGCAAGGCCACAGGCCTGGTGGTGGACCCGTACTTCTCCGGCACCAAGGTGAAATGGATCCTCGACCATGTCGAAGGTTCCCGTGAGCGTGCGAAGCGCGGCGAGCTGCTGTTCGGCACCGTTGACACCTGGCTTATCTGGAAGATGACCCAGGGCCGCGTGCACGTCACCGACTACACCAACGCCTCACGTACCATGCTGTTCAACATTCACGACCTCGACTGGGACGACAAGATGCTCGACGCGCTGGACATTCCGCGCGCCATGCTGCCGGAAGTGCGCAAGTCTTCCGAAGTGTACGGCCAGACCAACATCGGTGGTAAAGGCGGGACCCGTATTCCTATCGCCGGGATCGCCGGTGACCAGCAGGCGGCCCTGTTCGGCCAGCTGTGCGTCAAGGAAGGGATGGCGAAAAACACCTACGGCACCGGCTGCTTTATGCTGATGAATACCGGCGAAAAAGCGGTCACCTCCACCCACGGTCTGCTGACCACCATCGCCTGCGGCCCGCGCGGCGAGGTGAACTACGCTCTGGAAGGGGCGGTGTTTATGGCCGGGGCGTCTATTCAGTGGCTGCGCGACGAGATGAAGCTCATCAGCGATGCCTTCGACTCCGAGTACTTCGCCACCAAAGTGAAGGATACCAACGGCGTATACGTGGTACCCGCGTTCACCGGTCTTGGCGCACCGTACTGGGACCCGTATGCCCGCGGCGCGATTTTCGGCCTCACCCGCGGCGTGAACTCCAACCACATTATCCGTGCGACGCTGGAGTCCATCGCCTTTCAGACCCGCGACGTGCTGGAAGCGATGCAGGCTGACTCCGGCATTCGTCTGCACGCCCTGCGCGTAGACGGCGGCGCGGTGGCTAACAACTTCCTGATGCAGTTCCAGTCCGATATCCTCGGCACCCGTGTCGAGCGTCCGGAAGTACGCGAAGTGACGGCGCTGGGCGCGGCCTATCTGGCCGGTCTGGCGGTCGGTTTCTGGCAGAATCTGGATGAACTGCAGGAGAAAGCGGTGATTGAGCGCGAATTCCGCCCGGGGATTGAAACTACTGAGCGTAACTATCGTTACAGCGGCTGGAAGAAAGCGGTGAAACGCGCGTTAGCGTGGGAAGAGCACGACGAAGCGTAAGATTGTGAAGTTATTCCCGGCTTGCGGCGTAAACGCCTGAGCCGGGCTACAAAACCCCAAACAGCACGATCTTGTAGCCCGGACAGGTGCGCAGCACCGCTTCCGGGTTTTTTATCAACCAAACATCGGCAGCAGCAGGTACAGCTTAATCACCAGCGCGTTGACGATATCGATAAAGAACGCCCCCACCATCGGCACGACCAGGAAGGCCATATGCGATGGCCCGAAACGGTCGGTAATCGCCTGCATATTGGCGATCGCCGTCGGCGTTGCCCCCAGGCCAAACCCGCAATGCCCGGCTGCCAGCACCGCGGCATCGTAGTTTTTGCCCATCATCCGATAAGTGACGAACACCGCATACAGCGCCATCGCCAGCGCCTGCACCGCCAGGATAATAATCATCGGCAGCGCCAGCGAGGCCAACTCCCACAGCTTGAGGCTCATCAGCGCCATGGCGAGGAACAGCGACAGGCTGACGTTGCCCAACACCGATACCGCGCGATCGAACACCCGATACAACCCCGCCAGCGCCAGGCTGTTGCTGAGGATCACGCCGATAAACAGCACGCAGACGAAGGTCGGCAGCTCGAAGACGCTCCCCGCCAGCAGTTGCGCAACCACCTTGCCCAGCGTCAGACAGATGGCGATCAGGGCGATACTTTCGATCAGCACCAGCGAGGTGATCACCCGCCCCACGTCCGGCTTTTCAAAGGCGGTTGGCGCCACCTGATCGTCCGGTGTCCCGTCCGGTGAGGAAGAGTGCTTCACCAGATAACGCGCCACCGGGCCGCCGATCAGGCCGCCCAACACCAGGCCAAAGGTCGCGCAGGCCAT
Organism: Klebsiella sp. EMBS2024; assembly: GCF_036233805.1. Classification (NCBI taxonomy): domain Bacteria; kingdom Pseudomonadati; phylum Pseudomonadota; class Gammaproteobacteria; order Enterobacterales; family Enterobacteriaceae; genus Klebsiella; species Klebsiella sp. EMBS2024. Next base: position 4,395,445 of record NZ_JAZARW010000001.1, read on the forward strand.
CGCCACCTCGGTGGCGTTGGCAAAACCGTAGCGCTCAACGAACAGCTTACTCCACGCCGCCCCGGTGCCGTGGCCGCCGGATAAGGTAATCGACCCGGCCAGCAGACCCATTAGCGGATCCAGCCCCAGCAGCGTCGCCATGCCGATACCGAGGGCGTTCTGCAGCAGCAGCAGGCCAACCACCACGATCAGGAAAGTGCCCAGCACCTTGCCGCCGGCCCGCAGGCTGGCGAGGTTGGCGTTAAGACCGATGGTGGCGAAGAACGCCAGCATCAGCGGATCTTTCAGACTCATATCGAAATCAATTTCGATATCCATGCTTTTTTTCAGCGCCAGCAGCGCCAGCGCCACCAGCAGACCGCCGGCAACGGGTTCAGGAATAGTGTATTTCTTAAGGAAGGGAACGGTTTGTACGAGTTTTCTGCCGAGTAACAGCACGAGCGTTGCGGCAACGAGCGTCGATAAGGTATCGAGATGAAACATAAAAAGCTCCTTATGGGCGCATGATCCATTCACACGCGACGATATTCCTGGTGTCTTTAGCTTCTCATCATGAGGAGTCAGAGGGGGATTTTACGCAGAACGGCGGAAAAATTGACAGAAAAAGATATTTTGTATCCTTAATGATGCGATTTAGCATACAAAATGTTAATTACCTCGTTGCGCATATTCACGGTATAAATTTTTATGAGCAAACGCTGGCAAACGTTTGCTTTTGGTCTACAGTCCGATAAAATTCCCGCTTTGCCACCTTGGGATTGCTTGTGATGTCCGTTAACACCGCAGAGTCAGAAAATGCGCAACCGGTTGCGCATAAACCAGCCAGCGAATTAATCTACCGCCTCGAAGATCGCCCGCCGCTACCGCAAACCCTGTTCGCCGCCTTCCAGCACCTGCTGGCGATGTTTGTCGCGGTGATCACCCCGGCGCTGTTAATCTGCCAGGCTCTCGGTCTCCCGGCGCAAGATACCCAACATATCATCAGCATGTCGCTGTTCGCCTCCGGCGTCGCCTCTATTATTCAGATCAAAGCCTGGGGCCCGGTCGGCTCCGGACTGCTCTCCATCCAGGGCACCAGCTTCAACTTTGTCGCCCCGCTGATCATGGGCGGTACCGCCTTGAAAACCGGCGGCGCCGACGTCCCCACCATGATGGCCGCCCTCTTCGGCACCCTGATGCTGGCCAGCTGCACCGAAATGGTCCTCTCCCGGATCCTGCACCTGGCGCGCCGTATCATTACCCCGCTGGTTTCCGGCGTGGTGGTGATGATTATCGGCCTGTCGCTGATTCAGGTCGGACTGACCTCCATCGGCGGCGGCTACGCGGCGATGGCTGACCACACCTTTGGTGCGCCGAAAAATCTGCTGCTGGCGGGTATCGTGCTGGCGCTGATTATTATCCTCAACCGCCAGCGCAACCCGTACCTGCGCATCGCCTCGCTAGTGATTGCCATGGCTGCCGGTTATCTGGCGGCGTGGTTCCTCGACATGCTGCCAGCCAACACCGCCCCGACCAACAGCAGCCTCATCACCGTCCCGACGCCGCTCTATTATGGCCTCGGCATCGACTGGAGTCTGCTGCTGCCCCTGATGCTGGTGTTTATGATCACCTCCCTGGAAACCATCGGCGATATCACCGCCACCTCCGACGTCTCCGAACAGCCGGTCTCGGGTCCGCTGTATATGAAACGCCTGAAAGGCGGCGTGCTGGCTAACGGCCTGAACTCCTTCGTTTCCGCGGTCTTCAACACCTTCCCGAACTCCTGCTTCGGCCAGAACAACGGCGTGATCCAGCTGACCGGGGTCGCCAGCCGCTACGTCGGCTTTGTGGTCGCCCTGATGCTGATCGTCCTCGGCCTGTTCCCAGCGGTGAGCGGCTTTGTCCAGCATATCCCTGAGCCAGTGCTCGGCGGCGCCACGCTGGTGATGTTCGGCACCATCGCCGCGTCCGGCGTGCGCATCGTCTCCCGTGAACCGCTGAACCGTCGGGCGATCCTGATTATCGCTCTGTCGCTGGCGGTAGGCCTCGGCGTGTCGCAGCAACCGCTGATCCTGCAGTTCGCCCCGGACTGGCTGAAAAACCTGCTTTCCTCCGGGATTGCCGCCGGCGGTATCACGGCGATTGTTCTGAATTTAATTTTCCCGCCAGAAAAGGCGTGATCTCATGCGTTCCCGGTCGCGCATCGGCCGGGACGTCCTCCAACCACCTGCCCCATCACGGAAATAAACCACGCCTGCCTTGAGAAGTGCGCCTAAATCGGGCATAACACGGTGATGTGCATCTCACAGAATGGAAGACCATGAAATTTCTTGGAAAGCTGATTCTCTGGCTGCTAGTCGCTCTGCTGCTCGTCATTATTGGCGCGTGGTTCCTGCTGCAAACCCACTGGGGCGCCCGCCAGGCCAGCGCCTGGCTCAGCAATGGCACCGGCTGGCAGGTCTCCTTCGATGAGATGGAGCACGATTTCTCCTCCCCCCTTCATGTGCAGTTGCGAAACGTCACCTTTGGTCGGGAAGGCAAGCCTGCCACTTTGGTGGCAAAAACGGTCGATATTGGCTTCAGCACCCGCCAGTTTAGCGATCCGCTGCATGCGGATGAGATAGTCCTTAACGACGGCACTCTGAATCTGTCACCCCACTCTGCAGACCTGCCGTTCGCTGCCGACCGGCTGATGTTGCGCAATATGGCTTTCAACAGCCCGGAAACCGGCTGGGCGCTCAGCGCGCAGCGCGTCACCGGCGGCGTCAGCCCATGGACGCCGGAGGCGGGCAATGTGCTGGGGAAAACGGCGCAGATCCAGATGAGCGCGGGCTCGATGACGCTCAATGGCGTCGAAGCCAGCAACGTTCTGATTCAGGGTAAGATTGATCAGGGCGAGGTCACCCTCTCCACCCTCGGCGCCGATGTCGCCCGCGGCACCTTAACCGGCAATGCCAAACGCAGCGCCGATGGCAGCTGGCGGGTGGATAACCTCCAGCTCAACGAGATTCGACTGCAGAGCCCCGCCTCGCTGACCGAGTTTTTCGCGCCGTTAACCACGGTCCCCTCTCTGCAGATTGGCCGCCTGGACATCACCGACGCCCGCCTGCAGGGACCGGACTGGGCGGTAACCGACCTCGACCTGAGCCTGCGCAACCTGACCCTTAGCCACGGCGGCTGGCAGAGCGAGGACGGCACGCTGTCGATGAACGCCAGCGAATTTATCTACGGCTCGCTGCATCTTTTCGACCCGATCCTCAATGCCGAATTCTCTCCCCAGGGCATTGCGCTGCGCCAGTTCTCCTCGCGCTGGGAGGGCGGCATGGTGCGCACCTCCGGCAACTGGCTGCGCGCCGGGAACGCCCTGGTGCTCGACGACACCGCCTTCGCCGGACTGGAGTACACGCTGCCGGCGAACTGGAAACAGCTGTGGATGACGCCGCTGCCAGCCTGGCTGCAAAGCCTGACGCTGAAAAAATTCAGCGCCAGCCGCAATCTGATCATCGATGTGGACCCTGCTTTCCCGTGGCAAATTACCGCCCTCGATGGCTATGGCGGCGAGCTACAGCTGGTGAAAAACGGTAGCTGGGGAGTATGGAACGGCAGCGCGACGCTGAACGCCGCGGCGGCGACTTTCAACCGGATCGACGTGCGCCGCCCATCACTCAAACTGAACGCCACAGCCTCGACGGTCAATATCACTGAGCTTAGCGCCTTCACCGAGCGCGGCATTTTGCAGGCCACCGCCGCGGTATCCCAGCTGCCGCAGCGCCAGGTCAATCTGAGCTTCAGCGGCCGCGGCGTGCCGCTGAATATTCTGCAGGCCTGGGGCTGGCCGTCGCTACCTATAAGCGGGGATGGCAATCTCCAGCTGACCGCCAGCGGCAGCGTGCAGGCCGATGCCCCGCTCAAACCGACGGTCAACGGGCAGCTCAGCGCCGTGAATATGGAGAAACAGCAGGTGGCGCAAATCATGCGCAACGGCGAGGTCAGCCCCGCCCCCGCCGCGCCAGCGCCCACTCCCGTCACCCCATAGCGATGCCCATTCCCTCTCCTCTATGGGGAGAGGGATTGCTTCCCGGCAAAACTCCACTCTGACAACTCTCTCCCTTTCAGGGAGAGAGTTGGGGTGCGAGTCCTGAAACCTGTGTGCAATACGCGGCTATCTGTACCTATTTAGCGCAACAGGTTCCTTTCAAATATCAGAGTTGCTATAACCAAATCACTGGAAGTCGATAAAAAACCGCTCCCTGTACCTACAAAAATATAAAAGGATCATTCATGCCTGAAATACGTCATCGTATTCTGGAGAATATGCAAAAATTCTCCCGGGCCATGATCGGCGCCGTATTGTTCTTGCCGGTCATTGGCTTAATTCTGGCCCTCAGTTCAGTATTAACTAATCCGACATTAATTGCTGAAACCAGTTTCTTACATCAGCTTGGGCAAATGCTCGGCGACACCTTTTGGCCTTTATTTGGCAACCTCGGCTTATTATTTTGCGTCGGCATCAGCTATGGCCTGGCAAAGGATAAAAAAACCGAAGTCGCACTGGTTTCAGTGATGTGCTTTATTATGTTTCTTGGCGCCAACCACTCCTGGCTGGAACACACCCATGGACTCGCCGAAAAAATTAACGGTGAATATTATGGCACCGGGCAAACCCAGCTGCTGGGCTTTGTGGTGGTGGATATGGGCGTTTTCCTGGGCATTATTCTCGGCTGCACGATTGCGTGGGTGCACAATAAAGTCTCTGCCATTGAGCTGCCTGGCGCGCTGTCGATGTACGGCGGCGCCAAGCTGACGCTGGTGGCGATGACGCCGGTGGTTATCTTCTACGCCATCGCCTTTACCTGGATTTGGCCCTTTATGACCCACGGCATCTCCGCCCTCACCGGTTTTATGAAAAATGCCGGGGTCGCCGGGGTCTTCGTCTATGGTTTCTTTGAAAAATTCCTTATCCCCACCGGCCTGCACCATTTCGTCTGGTCCCCCTTCCAGCTCACCCAGATTGGCGGCACGCTGAACGTGGATGGTCAGGTGGTCTCCGGCACCCAGGCCATATTCCTCGCCTATATGCGCCATCCCGACCTGACGCCGGTCATGAACGACGCATTACGTTTTTCGCAGCAAGGGATGACCACTATCTTTGGCCTGGCGGGCGCCTCGCTGGCGTTCTACCACACCGCGAAACCGGAGAAGAAAGCGATGGCGAAGGCGATTCTGCTGCCGGCGATTATCACCTCGATGCTGACCGGCATCACCGAGCCGATTGAGTTTACTTTCTTGTTTGTCTCGCCGCTGCTGTGGGTGATCCACGCAACGTTAACCGCTGCCTCGCAGGCCATTTGCGACATCTTCACCGTACGTCCCTGGGGTGCATCGGGCCTGATCGAGTTTCTGATCTATAACCTGCCGCTGCCGGTCTCCTTAACGCGCTGGCCGGGCTATGTCCTTATCGGTATCGGCCAGTTCGCCGTCTACTACGTGATTTTCCGCACCCTGGTGGTGAAGCTGAACCTGAAAACGCCGGGCCGGGAAGATGACGAGAACGTGAAGCTCTACAGCAAAGCAGAGTACCGCCAGAAAGTCGCGCAACCGCAGTCGGTCACCGATGACATTATCCGCGGCCTCGGGGGCAAGGAAAATATTCTCTCCGTCGATAATTGTTTTACTCGCCTGCGCGTGGCCGTGCGCGATATGGCGCGGGTTGATGACACGCAATTAAAAAATACCGGCGCCAACGGCGTCGTACGCAATCGAAATGAAGTTCAGGTTATTTATGGCGTCAAAGTGGGACAGGTACGTTCCCGGGTTGATAACTGGTTAGCAGAAAATTAATGAGGAGTATTTATGAAATTAACCGTATTAGGCGGGGGCGGCGTTCGCTCTGCATTTTTAGCGAAATCTCTGGCCTATAACGCTCACCGCATTGGTTTAACAGAAGTCGTTTTTCTCGATAACTCTGCTGATAATCTGGCGATATTTGGCGAAATTGCCCGCTATGTATTTAATACCATTCGCCCGGATATTCAGTTTAGTACCACCACCGACCCGGTCGCAGCCCTGCAGGACGCCAACTATATCATTACCACCCTGCGGGTTGGCGGCGATGAAAGCCGCATTCGCGACGAACGTATTGCGCTTGAGCATAACACTCTCGGCCAGGAGACCACCGGCGCCGGCGGTTTCGCGATGGCCATGCGCTCGATCCCGGCGATCCTTCGCTATTGCCGGCTGATCGAAGAACATGCCGCCGAAGACGCTATTCTGTTTAACTTTACCAACCCGTCAGGTCTGGTGACGGAAGCGATTATTAAGTCCGGCTTTAAGCGCCGGGTCTATGGGATCTGCGATGCCCCCTCCGAGCTGATTCGTGAACTGCCGGCGATCCTTGGCTGTGAGGAGCGCGACCTCAGCGTGGAATGCTATGGGCTGAACCATTTCTCCTGGTTTACCCACTTCACCGTCCGTGGGGAAGAGGTGACCGAACGGCTGATCGCCAGCCCGGAACTGTACCAGAAGACGGCGATGCAGTACTTCTCCCCGGAGCTGGTACGGCTTTGCGATAATCAGCTCCTCAATGAATATCTCTATTATTACTACTATCGCGACGAGGCGCTGAAGGCGATTCAGGGGGCCGGCGAGACGCGCGGAGAGCAGATCGCCCGCATCAATCAGGAGATGCGCGAGGCGCTGCGCACCGTGGATGCCAGAACGCAACCGGAGGCCGCCTTCACCATCTGGATGCAGCATTATCTGCGCCGGGAAAACAGCTATATGCAGAACGAATCCCGGCAGGAGAAATTCCACACCCGCGAACCGCTGACGCTGCGCCAGTTTATCGAAGAGCCGGACACCGGCGGCTATGCCGGAGTGGCGCTGGATATCCTGGAAGCGGTGAACAGCACCACCACCAAGCGGATCGTGGTGTCGATCCAGAATAATGGCACGCTCGATTTTTTACGCCCGGACGACGTGATCGAGATCAGCTGCGACCTGAGCCGGGATGGCCTCAAGCCGGTGACGCCGGTGAAGGTGCCGACAGCGCAGAAGAATATGATTGCCTGCGTGAAGGAGTATGAGCGGCTGGCGGTGGCGGCGATCCTGCAGCAGGATAAATCGCTGGCGGTGCGGGCGCTGATGGCGCACCCGCTGATCGGTTCCTATTCGCTGGCGAAAACCCTGGTCGAAGCCTATCTCGACGATGAGCAGTTCGCCGCCTGGCGGTAATCCGCTGCCGATGGGATTCCCCCGCTCGCACCGCGCTTAGCGGGGGCTAACTATTGCTACGTAGACTGGTAAACCACATCTTCAATAGTCGCTCAAAGCCTAAGATGCAGTAGCCGAAAAACGGGTTGCTCCAGTAAATATCATCATCGAACTTCTGCGGGTCGTGAATAATAAACGCCGTATCCGCGGCCTGCGCCAGCGGGCTTTGGTAGTCGCCGGTAAAGCAGACCAGATTAATCTCCTTCCCCTCCAGGGCCTTAACCCAGTTGAGCGCCGAGCTGCTGCGCCCGGATTTAGAAATGATCCAGATGGAGTCGAAGCAGGCGGCGTTTTTCTGTTCGAGGATTTCGTAATCGGGCCACAGCGCCAGGCTGGCATTCACGCCGGTGACGAGAAACTTGTTGTAAATATACTGGGCGATCAGCTGTGAAAAGCCGCTGCCGTGGATCAGGATGCGCTGCTGTTTAAGGCTTGCCAGCAGCGGCGTCAGCGCTTCTTCCGGCTGAACGCTCATGTAGTCGATATCGTTGGTGACATCGAGCTTCGGCATGGTGATATTGAACTTGATGAAATAGACCAGCTCCAGCCAGCCGCTGAACTTCAGTTTCTTTGCCAGCCGGACCAGGGAAGAGGGGTTGCTGTAGCACTGTTCAGCCACAGCGCGAACTCCCTGGCGGATACACTGCTCCGGGTCGTTCTGAATAAAGCGCAGCACGGTCATTTCCGTTTTGCTTAGCTTCACGTCACGAAAGATATTTTCTACGTCCATGGCGGGCTCCTCTCAGCGGCAGAATACGCTAACACCGTTCGACAACCGCGTCTGCGGCCTGAGTCACCACTATGAAATGAACGTTACTTTTTGTACAAAAATGGAATAAAAAAACCCTCTCCGCCGGGCGAAGAGGGCTGCTGCTGTTAACCTATTTACAACGTAATCGTCAGCGTATTGCCCTCGGCGCTCACTACCACCCCCCATTCGCTGCCGGTCTGCGTACCGCCCTGCACGCCCGCGATCTGCGGGATATTGCGCAGACACAGCGTCCAGCCGCGGGCCTCGCCTTCGCCGCTCACGGCGATGGCGTTGCCCTGGCGCCTGGCCTTCAGGGTGAAGATCGTCGAGCCGTCTGCCGCCGGAACGTCACAGCGTGCCTCGCGTCCATCCTCAAGGTGGAACAGCTGGAAGGCGGTGCCCTCATGCCAGGCGTAATCCGGCTTCTGGTCATTGTTGCCCAGCGCCAGCAGGGTGTTGTCGCGAACGTAGACCGGCAGGCTCAGCGCATCGTGATGCTGCTTATGCCAGCGGCTACCCGGCAATTCATCGTTATGCCACAGATGCGTCCAGTGCCCTTCCGGCAGATAAAACTGCACTTCGCCGGCCTCGGAGAACACCGGCGCCACCAGGACCGAATCGCCCAGCATATACTGGCGGTCGAGATAGTCGCAGGCCGGATCGTCCGGGAACTCGAGCAGCATCGCGCGCAGCATCGGCGTGCCGCACTCGTTGGCCAGCGCCGCCTGACGATAGAGATACGGCATCATGCGGCATTTCAGCTGCGTGAAGTGGCGCACCACGTCGCAGGACTCGTCATCGTAGGCCCATGGCACCCGATAGGATTTGCTGCCGTGCAGGCGGCTGTGGCTGGAGAGCAGACCGAAGGCGCACCAGCGCTTGTAGACGTGGGCCGGCGCGGTGTTTTCGAAACCGCCGATATCGTGACTCCAGAAACCAAAGCCGGACATGCCGATCGACAGCCCGCCGCGCAGGCTTTCCGCCATCGATTCGTAGTTGGCGTAGCAGTCGCCGCCCCAGTGCACCGGGAACTGCTGCGCGCCCACCGAGGCGGAGCGGGCGAACAGCACCGCCTCCTGCTCGCCGACGGTCTCTTTCAGCACCTTCCACACCAGCTCGTTATAGATGAAGGCATAGTGGTTGTGCATTTTCTGCGGATCGGAACCATCAAACCACTGGACGTCGGTCGGGATACGCTCGCCAAAGTCGGTCTTGAAGCAATCGACCCCCATCGCCACCAGGCTTTTTAGTTTGTCAGCGTACCACTGGCGGGCTTCCGGATTGGTGAAGTCATAAATCGCCAGCCCCGGCTGCCACTTATCCCACTGCCACAGCGAACCGTCCGGGCGCTTCAGCAGATAACCCTTCTCTTTCAGCTCTTTGAACACCGGCGAGCGCTGACCGATGTACGGGTTGATCCACACGCAGACCTTCAGCCCTTTCGCCTTCAGGCGCTTGATCATCCCTTCCGGGTCCGGGAAAGTTAGCGGATCCCATTCAAAATCGCACCACTGGAAGGCCTTCATCCAGAAGCAGTCGAAGTGGAAGACGTGCAGCGGCAGATGGCGCTCAGCCATGCCGTCGATAAAGCTATTCACCGTCGCTTCGTCATAGTTAGTGGTGAACGAGGTCGTCAGCCACAGACCAAACGACCATGCCGGCGGCAGCGCCGGGCGGCCGGTGAACTGCGTATAGCGGTTAAGCACCGCTTTCGGCGTCGGGCCGTCGATGACGAAGTACTCGAGGTATTCGCCTTCAACGCTGAACTGGACTTTAGAGACTTTCTCCGAGCCCACCTCGAAGGAGACGCGCTGCGGATGGTTGACCAGCACGCCGTAGCCGCGGTTGGTCAGATAGAACGGGATATTTTTGTAGGATTGCTCGGTGCTGGTGCCGCCGTCCTCGTTCCAGGTTTCTACCGTCTGGCCGTTGCGCACCAGGGCGGTAAAGCGCTCGCCGAGGCCGTAGACGGTTTCGCCGACGCCGAGGTCGAGGCGCTCAAACATGTAGTTGCGCTGGGTCTTACTATCCTGCACGTAGCCGTTGTTTTTTAGCTGGCTACCAGTGATACGCACGCCGTCGCGCAGAAAATCCAGCGCCCAGAATTCGCCTTTAGTCACCCGCACGCTGAGGCTGCCGCTTTTCAGCTCGGCGAACCCGGCCGTATTTTCTATTTCGACATGGATGTCTTTCTGCACGTTCAGCGGATAGTGCGGGCCGTTATCCAGCGCGCCCTGGAAGTGCTCCATGCGCACGCCGATTATCCCTTCCTGAGGCGAGAAAAAGCGCAGGGTGAACAATGGCGTATCCAGCTGCCAGGCGCGTTCGCGGACATCGCGCGGCGCGGCATAGACCACCATTTCATTCCCCTGCTGCTCCACCTCGTAAACCTGTACGGGTTGGATCAGGTTGAGCCCTGGTTGAATGAGCCAGTTTCCATCACTGATTTTCATTAAAACGTCCTCTTAGTTTTGCCATTCTTTGTCGATCGGGGCGGCGGTGAAATCTTGTTCGTTGCGACGCGCGCCCTCGGCCAGCTCGGCCATCATTTTTTTCAGGAACGGCGTTTTCAGCGTGTAGTAGCGTTTGGCGATCACCGCGCTCAGCAGGTAGCACACCGCCGGAACGAGGGTGAACAAGGCGATAATGATGGTGAGGGTGGCGCTGTTCTGGGTTTTAGCGGCGGCGTCATAGCCGCCGCCGGCCAGCATCCAGCCGATCAGCGCGCCGCCCAGCGCCAGCCCTAACTTGAGCACAAACAGGGTACCGGCGAAGCTGATGCCGGTCAGGCGTTTGCCGTTACACCATTCGCCGTAGTCGACGGTGTCGGACATCATTACCCACTGGATTGGCGTCACCAGCTGGTGCAGTACGCCAATGACGAAGATAAAGACAAACATGGTGATTTCGGCGTCCATCGGTACGAAGAACATCGCCACGCTGAGCACCGCCAGGAGGGCGTTGGTCCACCAGAAGACGCTGACTTTGCATTTCCAGTCGGTCAGCGGTTTCGCCAGCGCCGAGCCAATCAGGTTGCCGACGCAGTAGGTCGTGAGGAAGGCGGTGAACAGCGCCGCCGAGCCCATGATCCAGGTGGTGTAATACATCATCGCGCCGCCGCGAACGCAGACCGCGAGGATATTGAGGATGGTGAGCACGCCGACCACCCGCCACTGGTCATTGCGCCAGATATCGCGCAGGTCTTCACGCATCGAGGTACTGCTCGGCGGCGCTTCGACACGCTCTTTGGTAGTAAAGAAGCAGAAGGCCAGCATCAGGAAGGCAATCACCGACAGCACCGCGATGCCCCCCTGGAAGCCGAGCGCTTTGTCTTCGCCGCCGATAAAGTTGACCAGCGGCATCATCAGCACGGTGGAGAGCATGCCCCCCGCCGTCGCCAGCACGAAGCGCCAGGACTGCAGCGAGATGCGCTGCGTCGGGTTGTCGGTGATCACGCCGCCCAGCGCGCAGTAGGGGATATTCACCACGGTGTAGAGAAGGGTCAGCAGCGTGTAGGTCACGGCGGCGTAGATCAGCTTGCCGTTGTGGCTTAAATCCGGCGAGCTGTAGGCCAGCACGCAGACGAGGCCGAACGGGATAGCGCCGAAGAGGATCCATGGGCGGAACTTACCCCAGCGGCTGCGGGTACGGTCGGCAAGCAGACCCATACACGGGTCGGAAATCGCGTCCAGCGCGCGCGCCAGCAGGAACATGGTGCCGACAAAGCCGGCGGGGATACCAAAAATATCAGTGTAGAAAAACATCATGTACAACATGACGTTATCAAAAATAATGTGGCTGGCGGCATCACCCATGCCGTAACCAATTTTCTCTTTGACGGACAAAATGTGATCTTTCATATGCGCACTATTCCCTTAGCGGCACCGAGGGTTGGTACCGGTTACGGTTTTTGTAAACCTTTGCCGCACTAAGATGAATTGCGATATCTCGTTATCAGATTACGTTTCTTGTTTTCTGTGATCGCGGTAGGGAATCAGGGAGTGAAAAAGTGTAACTCACGGATTTTGTGAGGATTTGTCCAGGACTGTTCTGTAAAGTCCAGTTTTAACAGTAAAAAAGTGCGTTTAGGTATGTGGTAAACGGCTGAAAGTAGCTATAATGCGCCCCGCCTCCATGTAGCAATCGAGGCGCGGAAGATCGTCATCTCCGGTGAGGTGGCTGGACTTCAAATCCAGTTGGGGCCGCCAGCGGTCCCGGGCAGGTTCAACTCCTGTGATCTTCCGCCAGTTTGCCTCTGCTCTCCCAAAGCCACGCCATACCAACCTGA
>NZ_JAZARW010000001.1:4407741-4416095 GCF_036233805.1 Klebsiella sp. EMBS2024
AACTCATCATCCCAGCCAATCATTTTCATCCAAACCCTGCGTTATTTTGTCTCTCGCAAACCCGTTACACTGGCGCGGTGGCCGCGTGCCGTTACCAACCGAAACAGGAGAGCCATAATGACCCCCGAACTCAGACACTGTTTTTCCATTACCATCCAGGTTGATAAACCGATAATCGTCTCCCGCAGCCCGCAGACCGGTAAGCGCCAGCTGATCCCGATTGTCGGCGGCAGCGTCTCGGGTCAACTTCGCGGTCACGTATTACCCGGCGGCGTCGACAGCCAGATAATCGAACCCGACGGCACCTGCAGGCTGTCCGCCCGCTATGCCCTGCAGGTGGCGGAAGGCACGGTCTATGTGGAAAACAATGGCATCCGCCGGGTGCCGGCCCAGTATCATGACCAGCTTTTCGCCGACGATATGCGCTTTTTTAGCGATATTCCGCCTGAAGCCATCTATTTTCGCACCGTGCCCACCTTTGAGGTGGATGCTCCCGCGCTCAGCTGGCTAACCACCTCGCTGTTTATCTGCGCCGGTGGCCGGACCCAGGATGGGGTGATGCTCGACTTCTATCAGGTGGGCTGATTTTCACTTTCTGCATATAACTGTTATTGCCGTTAGCCCGTTTTTCCCCTCCCGGCAGCGGTCTACGATGGCTCCATCTTTTCATTCACCCGAATCACAGACCGGAGCAGTTATGAAAGCTATCGCCATTACTCAAGCCGCCGCTGACGGCAACAACATCCCTTCTTTAACCGAGATCGACCTGCCGATCCCCACCGCCCACGGGCGTGATCTGCTGGTCGCTGTGAAGGCTATCTCGGTCAATCCGGTAGACACCAAAGTGCGCGCCGGCTTTCAGGGCGACACGCCGCGGGTGCTGGGCTGGGACGCCGTTGGCGTGGTGCAGTCCGTCGGTGAGGAAGTGACGCTGTTCGCGCCCGGGGACGAGGTCTGGTACGCCGGCGCGCTGGGCCGGGCCGGCAGCAACAGTGAATATCAGCTGGTGGATGAGCGCCTGGTGGCGCACAAACCGCGCACCCTCGATAATGCCTCCGCCGCCGCGCTGCCGCTGACGGCGATCACCGCCTGGGAGCTGCTGTTTCACCGTCTCGGCGTTGAGGAAGGCGGCAATGCGGGCGACACGCTGCTAATCGTCGGCGCGGCGGGCGGCGTGGGGTCTATCCTGACCCAGCTGGCCAGTAAACTGACCGCCATGACGGTGATCGGCACCGCCTCGCGTCCCGAGAGCCAGCAGTGGGTCCGCGAGGCGGGCGCGCACCATGTGATCGATCACAGCAAGCCGCTCGCCGACGAGCTGGCGCGCATTGGTATCACGTCGGTAACCCATGTCGCCAGCCTGACCAATACCGAGCAGCACTTCAACGCGCTGATCGACGCCCTCGCCCCGCAGGGCAAGCTGGCGCTGATTGATGACCCGGAGACCCTGGACGTGGTGCCGCTGAAGGCCAAAAGCCTGTCCCTGCACTGGGAATTTATGTTCACCCGTTCAATGTTTGAGACGGATGATATGATCGCCCAGCATCAGCTGCTCACCCGCGTGGCGGCGCTGATCGACAACCACACTATCAAAACCACCCTTGGCGAACACTACGGCGCCATCACCGCCGCCAATCTGCAGAAAGCGCATCGCCAGCTGGAAACCGGACGCGCCGTCGGCAAGATCGTGCTGGAGGGGTTTTAAGATGATATCGCTTATCGCCGTGCTCAAGGCGAAACCGGGCCAAACGGACGCCCTGCGTCAGGCCCTGCAGGCGCTGCTCCTGCCGACGAGACAGGAGCCGGGCAACCTCGACTATGCCCTGTTTCAGCTGCGCGACGCGCCGGACACCTTCTATATGCGCGAGGCGTGGCAGGGACAGGACGCCCTCGATGCCCATGTCGCGATGCCCTATTTTCAGGCGTTTATGACGCAGATGGAGTCTCTGCTGGCTGAGCCGCTGCGGCTGGACTTTCTGACGCCGGTTGAGCCTTAGCCCACCGGCTGACGAGGGGTGGGAAAATCACGCCCCTCCGCCGCGCGGGTTTAAAAGTGGGCGGGAAGCGTGCGGGTTATCTTTTCCAGCACCCCGCGATGGACCGTAATGTAACCACCTTTGCGCAGCTCTGCCAGAATCGACATAACACGGCTGCGCGACAGGTTGGTGCGGCGCTGTATAAAGCTTAACGCATTAATTTGGCGACGATACTCCTCCGGGTAGTCCGCCAGCTCTGTTAGCAGGGTTCGCACCATCGGATAAGAATCCACCCCCACCATCTCCTGCGAACGCATGCTCAACACCATCAGCCGCTGCGCCAGAACATGGGCCATCTCCTGCCACAGGTTTTGCGCATTGAGGATCTCGACCGCGGCCTGGTGTCCTATCCAGCGTCCGCGCAAATCTGTCTCAGCAAACAGAGAGCAGTGGTGTTTTTCCGGAATACCGTTAAAGACGCCGTAACCATCGATTAATCCCAATAGCGAAGGGGCAAATATCGTTGATATCACCATGTTGTTTTCCGCATGGCATAGCGAGGCAATCCCCTCTTCGAGCAGAATTAATCCGGATTCAGCCTGGGTCGGCGGAAAACGATAATAGGTCGATCGCGGCAGCGCAAAGGGTGAGCTGGCGGGCAGGAACGCAGATAACAGGGATTCCACCGCGAATAACGGCTTTGTCTGTCTTCCGTAGTAAAAAGACGGTAACGCCTGGTCAGTAGAGAGGCTGGCTGCAGGGATCGACATGGTTTTTATGCCATCAGGTCAGGTTGAAAAAGTGATTCGTTGAGAATAATAGTATCAACAGGTGAAATAACGAATAAAAGACAAGACGTTACGGGGATAAAAAGAGTGTAAGCATCATTATCTGCAATAACTATTTATCTCTATTCTACAGGAATAAATAATACTATATGCCGTAAATACCTATAAGGCTTAGCGGCGATAAAGATAAGGCCATCTTATTATTTACTGCGCTGGTTAAGGCCGCGCCTGAGGGTTTCTCTACCGCTTTCCCCCTCGCATCTCGGCCAGTCCAGACTACGCTTATCGATGCCACTGACCACCCGCATTCCCCTCCCGTTCTATTGAGTCCATTCATCAAGAAGAGGTTTCGCTATGCTGATCAACGCTATTGGTACCTACTCCGCCAGCCAGCCGCTGGAATCAATGGCCATCACCCGCCGCGACCCGGGGCCGCAGGATGTACAGATCGCCATCGCTTACTGCGGCGTCTGCCACTCCGATCTCCACCAGGCGCGATCGGAATGGGCGGGAACGCTGTATCCCTGCGTGCCGGGGCATGAAATTGTGGGTCGGGTGACCGCGGTCGGCAACGCCGTCTCGCGCTACGCCGTCGGCGATCTGGTGGGCGTCGGCTGTATGGTCGATAGCTGTCAACAGTGCGAAGAGTGCG
This sequence comes from Klebsiella sp. EMBS2024, assembly GCF_036233805.1. NCBI lineage: Bacteria > Pseudomonadati > Pseudomonadota > Gammaproteobacteria > Enterobacterales > Enterobacteriaceae > Klebsiella > Klebsiella sp. EMBS2024. The sequence goes on from NZ_JAZARW010000001.1 coordinate 4,411,158, forward strand.
CTGANNNCTGGAAAACTACTGCGACCACATGGTGCTGACCTATAACGGGCCGACCCAGGACGCGCCGGGACACACGCTTGGCGGTTATTCACAGCAGATAGTGGTCAATGAACGCTACGTGCTGCGGATAACCCATCCCGAAGCGCAGCTGGCCGCCGTCGCGCCGCTGCTGTGCGCTGGGATCACGACATACTCGCCGCTGCGCCACTGGCACGTCGGGCCGGGTAAAAAAGTCGGCGTGGTCGGCATCGGCGGCCTCGGGCATATGGGGATCAAGTTGGCCCATGCCATGGGGGCCCACGTGGTGGCCTTTACCACCTCCGAATCCAAGCGTAATGCGGCCAGAGCGCTGGGCGCCGATGACGTAGTGGTGTCGCGCAATGAAGACGAAATGGCGGCCCACGTCAAAAGCTTCGATTTCATCCTCAACACCGTGGCGGCGCCGCACAATCTCGATGCCTTCACCACGCTGCTGAAACGCGATGGTACCATGACGCTGGTTGGCGCCCCGGCCACGCCGCATCCGTCGCCGGAAGTGTTCAATCTGATCTTCCGCCGCCGGTCGATTGCCGGCTCGATGATCGGCGGTATTCCGGAAACTCAGGAGATGCTCGACTTCTGCGCCGAACACGGCATCGTCGCCGATATCGAACTGATCCGCGGCGATGAGATCAACGAAGCCTGGGAAAGAATGGTCAAGGGTGACGTGAAATACCGCTTCGTGATCGACAGTGCGACCCTCGCCGGCTAAGCGCCGCGACGAAAGGTACGCCGCCATTCCGTCGGGCTGACGCCAAAGCGCGCTTTAAACTGCTGGCGCCAGGTGACCGCTGAAAGATAGCCCACCGCCTCCGCCACCTGCTCGACCGGCAGATCGCCCGCCTCAAGCAGAGTCTGGCTGCGGCGCAGACGTTCGGCGGTCAGCCAGTCGGTAATGCTCATCCCGGTTGCCCGGGCGAAGTGGCGGGTCAGGGTACGGCGGCTCATCGCCACCACCCGGGCCAGCGAATCGAGACTGTGCGGCTCGGCAATATGCTGCTGCAGATAATCCAGCAGGCAGTTGATTCGCGCATCGCGGGTGTTTTTCGGCACCGGCTGGGCGATAAACTGCGCCTGGCCGCCCTCGCGGTGCGGCGAAACAATCATCCGCCGGGCGATCTGGTTGGCCGCGAGGCTGCCGAAACGCTGGCGGATGATGTAGAGGCAACAGTCCAGCGCCGCCGCGGTGCCCGCCGAAGTAATGATCCGCTCGTCGTCGACGTACAGGGCGTTGATATCCAGCTGCACCTGCGGAAACCGGCGCTGGAAATCCTGCTCGAACTCCCAGTGAGTCGCCGCTCGCCTGCCGTCCAGCAGCCCGGCGTAGCCGAGGACGAACGCGCCGAGGCACAGGCCGACAATCTCCGCGCCGTTATCCCGGGCCCGCACCAGGCTATCAAGCAGCGCCTGCGGCGGACGTCGATCGACCTCGCCCCAGTAAGGCNCCACCACGATATCCGCCTGTTCCAGCGCGGCATAATCGCCGGTGGCGTACAGCGCAAAACCATCGCGGGCGCGCAGCAGCCCCGGCCGCTCGGCGCAAATGTGCAGATTAAAGCGTTTGATTTCCGAAACCGAATCGCCAAACAGCATGCAGGGGACGGCGTAGTGAAACGGGCTAAAGCCCTCTACAGCGACAATCGCCACGTCGGTGAGTTTCATCGTCCCTTCCCCTTACGCATGTTAATAAACGACGGTTTCTCCATCCTGCGGGATAGAAACCACATCGGCAATCTGATTATCCAGCGCATACTGGCGCATCTCTTCCCGACTCACCAGGCAGTGGTTGACCGCCTCGAGGTGGATAGCCATGATTTTCGCTTCCGGCAGGGCGAAGTGCACGTTCAGGAGATCTTCCTTGCCCATGATAATCGGGCCAAAGCCGATGACGTGGGCGTAGCCGGCGTTGAGGACCACCACGTCCGGGCGCAGCTTCAGCAGGTCGGCTGCAATGTCATCGCGCCAGATAGTATCCCCCACCAGCCACAGCGTCTTCTCCTGCGGATGGCGAAACACCACGCCGCAGGCCTCGCCCAGGCGTTCAGCCATCGCCGGCACCGCGTAGGTGCGGTCGCTGCCATGCTGCCCGGAGGTGGTTTTCAGCAGACGCACGCCGGCAAATTCGCTGTCTGACGACAGCAGGCGCAGATCCTGAAATCCCTGGCTGCGCAGCAGCGCGGCGTCGGCCTCATGCTGGGCGAACACCGGCAGGGTTTTCGGGATCGCGGCGATCGCCGCCGCGTCCCAGTGATCGTCATGGGTGTGGGTGACGATCACCGCGTCAACGTCGACAATTTTATCGCGGGAAAACGGCAGCTCAACCAGCGGATTGCGCAGTTCGCTGCGCGCGGTGCCCGGAAAACCCGGCCAGGCGCCTTTGTCCGCCAGCATCGGATCGATGAGAAATCTTTTCCCGGCGTAGTGAATAATCTGGGTCGCATTACGGATGTGGGTGATGTTCATGTTGGCGTTCCTCTNNNGTCATCTGACGAACATCGTACTGAGTCCCCGCCTGGCTCAACAGGGGCGTTTGGGCAATGATCGATGAAATCGGGCCAACCTGCGGCGGTTGCCATCCGCCTCCGGCTATGTTGTTCTTAAGGCTCAATTTTTGACAGGAGTGGCAGGATGAAAAAGAAACTGACCGCCGCCGATATGCACGACCCGCAGGTCATCGCCGAGACGCCGTGGTTCAGCATGCGTAAGGTGGGTATTGATGTCGCCCCCGGCGAGCGCCGCGACTTTTATTCCATTCATTACCCGCGCCCGGCGGTGGGGATTGTGGCCATCCAGGATGAGAAAGTGCTGCTGATTCGCCACTACCGCTACCTGATCGATAAGGTGGTGTGGGCGATCCCCTCTGGCGGCGTCGATGAAGAGGAAGACCCGGCGGTCGCCGCGCTGCGCGAGCTGCGGGAAGAGACCGGCTGGCAGGCGCAACGCGTTGAGGAGATCATTCGCTTTAACCCCTCCTACGGCAGCAGCGATCAGCTGTTTATCACCTGGCTGGCCACCGGTTTACGCTGGGTGGGGATGGATGCAGATCAGGATGAGGTGATGGAGACCGGCTGGTTTACCTTCGACGAGATAAACCAGCTGATCGCCCGCGGCGAGATGCCGGACGGGCTGTCGCTGGTGCCGCTGCTGCAGCTGATGGCGCAGCGGCGAAGCGGCCCGCTTACGGCTTAAGCATCCGCCAGCGGAACCACAGTTGGGCCACGAGGATCAGCACGCCGCCGATAATCTTCTGCAGCGGCAGCTGTTCGCCGTACCACAGCGCGGCGGCAATGACCGTCAGCAGCGGTTCGAGCACCATGATGATCGCCGCGCTGGCCACCGCCGCGTACTTCTGCCCCTTCATCTGCAGACCGAAGCGCAGGCTGGTGGCGATGACAATGCTGGCCACCAGCCAGCCGAGAGTCGGCAGGGTCATCGGCTGGTCCCAGCGTTCAACGGCAGCGGAGATGGTCAACCCGACGATACCGGTGATCGCCAGCTGCACGGTGGTCAGGGGGATCAGCGGTACTTCACGCGCGCAGCGGCTGGTGTAACAGAACCAGATCGACTGCACCAGCGCCGTCAGCAAAAACCAGCCCTGGCTGGGGTGGAAAGCTATCGGCATATGCAGACTGAGCAGCCCCAGGCCTACCACCGCGATCGGCAGGCACTCCCACCAGGCGCGCGGCGGGCGCACCTTCATCATCACCCATGCGGTCAGCGGGACGAACATCATCGACAGGCTCATGATAAACGCCCCTTCGCCGAGCGACGCCGTCGTGGAGACCGAATAGATCCACAGGCAGAGGTTGAGCGCAAACCAGAGTCCGCTGATGATGAGTTTTGGCCAGTGCTGCTTTTGCGGGCGAAAACCGCGGCAGAACGGCAGCAGAAGCAGCGCGGCGAAGAAAAAACGCAGCCCAAGAAACGCGAACACCGGCATGCCGGCGATCGCCTCGCGGGAAAATATCCAGCCGCAGGCGGCAATCACCGTCGCGGCAATCAGCAGCAGGTCAGCCTGCCGTTGGCGTACCATACGCACCTCTCCCTGTGTGTTGGCTTACCAGCCAGGCACCGCGCCGCCGTTGAAGATAGTCTCTGCCGCCTTCGCCACCTCCGGCGACTGGTACGACTGCATAAACTCCTTCACGTTTTGCGCGTCTTTATTGTCTTCCCGGGTCACGATGATGTTCACGTAGGGCGAGTTTTTATCTTCGATAAAGATGCCGTCACGAACCGGCGACAGCCCGGTTTGCTGCAGGTAGGTGGTGCTGATGATAGCCACGTCGACTTTGGGATCGTCGAGTACGCGCGGCAGTTGCGCCCCTTCCAGCTCCATGATCTTCAGGTTATGCGGGTTGTCGGTGATATCCACCGCCGTCGGCAGCAGGCCGGTCCCGGCTTTGAGGGTAATCAGCTTCTCTTTTTGCAGCAGCAGTAGCGCCCGCCCGAGGTTGGTCGGATCGTTGGGGATAGCGATCGTCGCGCCGTCTTTCAGTTCGGCGACTGACTTGATCTTGCGCGAATAGCCGGCCATCGGGAAGACGAAGGTATTCCCGACCGCCACCAGATGATAGTTATGCGCTTTGTTGTCCTGCTCAAGGAAAGGCCGATGCTGGAAGACGTTGGCGTCCAGATCCCCGGCGTTGGTNGATTCGTTAGGCAGCAGCGAGCCGCTGAATCCCACCAGCTCGACCTCCAGACCGTACTTCTCTTTGGCCATCTTCTTCGCCACTTCCGCTACATCCTGCTCGGCGCCGTTAATCACGCCCACCTTAATGTGCTTCGCTTCATTACCCTTTTGGTCGCAGCCGACCAGCGCCAGACCCGCCAGCATTACCGCGGCGGCGGCCCGTAAACGTAATCTCATCCTCTTCACCCTGTCTGTCCTGACTGTCATTG
>NZ_JAZARW010000001.1:4416102-4422099 GCF_036233805.1 Klebsiella sp. EMBS2024
TCGTGCAAAACTATAGCGACTTTCGGGTCGGGTAATAAACAGCAAACCACGCAACTGGAAATAAAATCATCTTCGCGAAACGCGAGGCGCTAGCCCCGTCGCCACTCGCCCGGCGTCACGCCATAGCGCATTTTGAAGCGCTTCGAGAAGGACGCCAGCGACTGAAAGCCGCAGCGTTCGGCAATGACCTCGAGGTTGGTCTGACGCTCCAGGCGCAGCAGCCGGGCGGCCAGCGCCATTCGCAACTGCGACAGCCACGCCTGCGGCGTCAGGTGATAGACGCGGGCAAAATGACGGGCAAAGGTGGCCCGTGATAAAAACGCGCGGGCGGCCATACTCTCCAGCGTCCACGGTTGCTCCGGGGTCGCCATCACCGCCAGCACCGCCGGCATCAGGCGTTCATCGCTCATCAGACGCAGCAGTCCGCCGGGCGGCTGCTGCTCGCCAAGCAGCATGCGCAGCAGGAGCACCAGCAGCGTATCGCCGAGGCTGCGCACGATAGCGCTGCCGCCGGGACGCTGCGCCAGGCTCTCGCGCACCAGTATATTAAGCAGCGCGTCCAGCTCCGGGCAGTCTTCACGCGCATCGGTATGGAGATGGATCAGCGTCGATGCTTCACTGAACAGCCAGCTGACGTGCGGACCAAAATAGAATTCGCCGCACAGCATCTCCAGCGCCCCCTCCGCCGGGCCGGCGCGCATTTCCGTCACCGTGCCGTTAAACCGGTGCGCCACCGGCAGCACCTGGCCCCACTCCACCAGGCTCTCCATCAGGTGCGGCGAACCGTGGGGCAGGAGGACGACATCTCCCGCGCGCAGGTGATGGGTCTGGCCGCCGACGTTGAGCCGCCCCTCGCCGCGCAGCACCACGTGCCAGGGCACCACGCCGCTGCGCATTTGCTGGTGCCCGGCCTGCCAGCGGCCGCCGAAGCGACAGTGCAGGTTCACTTCGCAGCGCGGCGCCAGCAGCGCCAGCAGATGACTGAGACTGTCCATGCTTCTCCTGAGACGATAAGACAAAAAGGTGAGACGAAGACCGCCAGTCTAGCATGCGGCAAGCGCCTAAGATGACCCCATTGCCAACACACCCTCGATAACAACAGGAGTTAACCATGAGCCGTTTAGCAGATATCCGTGAACAAGACGCCACCGGCAAAGCCGCCGATATTTTCGCCGGGATTAAAAAAGCGATGGGCAAAGTGCCGAACGCCTATCTCACCATCGGCGGCCACTCGCCGGCGGCGCTGCAGCAGGCGCTGGCGCACAATGCGATGCTCCATAAAGGCAGCCTCAGCGCCCAGCAGCTGGAAGCGATTAATCTGTCGGTCAGCGAAGCCACCGGCTGTGACTACTGCCTGGCCGCGCACACCCTGATGGCGAAAAAAGCTGGCTTCAGCAGCGAGCAGATCCACGCCCTGCGCCGCGGGGAGTATGCGGAAGAGACGCAGCTTGATGCGCTGGTGAAATTCGCGCAGACCCTGGTGACCACCACCGGTACGCTGCCGGAAGCCGACGTCGCCGCGCTGCGCAACGCCGGTTTTAGCGACCAGCAGGTGATTGAGATTATCAGCGCCATCAGCGCCATCCTGTTCACCAACATGGTGAACCGGGTTAACGACACGGTAGTCGACTTCCCGAAAGCCGATTAATCCGTCGCGCAGCGCCGGTTTTACAGCCCCAGATCGCTGAGCCCCGGATGATCGTCCGGGCGGCGCCCCTGCGGCCAGTGGAACAGGCGCTCGCTTTCGCTAATTGGCAGATCGTTGATGCAGGCGTAGCGCGTCTGCATCAGTCCATGCTTATCAAACTCCCAGTTCTCATTGCCATACGAGCGAAACCAGTTGCCGCTGTCGTCGCACCACTCATAGGCGAAGCGCACGGCAATGCGATTCTCCTGCCATGCCCACAGCTCCTTAATCAGCCGGTATTGCTGCTCCTTGCGCCATTTTCGCTGCAGGAACTCAACAATTTGCCCCCGACCGTGGACAAATTCGCTGCGGTTGCGCCATTCGCTATCCACGGTGTAGGCCAGGGCGACTTTTTCCGCATCGCGGCTGTTCCAGCCATCTTCCGCGGCGCGGACCTTCTGGATAGCGCTGTCGCGGGTAAACGGCGGTAACGGGGGACGTTGTTCGGTCATGCTTACTCTCCTATACGGGCTAATTGCTGCTGCAGGCGCTGATTCTCCTGCTCCAGGTCATGAATACGTTGCTGCAGGTTCTGGCTGTACTCCGCCACCTGCTGCGCGCTGTAGCGCGGCGTAATGTGCTGCGGGCAGTTCCAGTCAAACGCCTGCAAATGAAAAAGAAACAGACGTTCAATGCGGGCGCGATAGTTGGCCGGCGCCACCTGCGCCAGCAGCTGCGGGTGGTCCTCTGCCGCCAGGACCTCGACGGTGGCGTAGATTTTCAGCCTGGCACGGCGCGGATAATCCATCAAAAACAGGCAGGCCCGGTCGCTGCCGCGCAGATTGCCGGTAGTAATGTACTGGCGGTTACCGCCGAAATCGGCCATCGCCAGGGTGGTGTCATCCAGCAGATGCAGAAACCCCGGCGGGCCGCCGCGATGCTGCATGTAGGGCCAGCCGCTCTGCGACACCGTCGCCAGATAAAAGCTGTCGCGGGTGGCGATCATCCCCGCTTCGCTGTCGCCGAAGCGGTCGGCCTGGCGGCGACTGCGCGGCGTTTGCCACAGCGAGTCGCTGCCCATTTCATGCTGCACATCCATCACGTCCGGGGTGATAGCGATATCGAGAAAGGTTGCTGCCATAGCGCCTCCTGTTGTCTGACGCCATCATGGACTGTACTGTGAAGAATGATAATACGGGTAAAGTGGCAATCATCTTTCCGCAAAACGGGAGAATAATGGATCGATTAAGCGCGATGGCGCTGCTGGTGAAAGTGACCGAGCTGGGGAGCATGTCGGCGGCGGCGCGGGCGCTGAATATGCCGTTGACCACCGTCAGCCGCCATATTGGCGAACTGGAGAGCGCGCTGGGCGTACGCCTGCTGGCGCGAACCACCCGCAAACTGACGCTCACCGACGCCGGGGGCGATTATGTCGCCGCCGCGCGGCGGATCCTTGAGGAGGTGGAAAACGCCGAACGCCAGGCGACGGGCGAATATCAGGAGCCAAAGGGTGAGCTGGTGATCTCCGCGCCGACGATGTTTGGACGCCAGCACGTTCTTCCGGTAATCAGTGAATTTATCGCCCGCTACCCGCTAATTCGCGTCCGTTTGCTGCTCAGCGATCGCAATGCCGACCTGGTGAGCGACCATGTCGATCTGGCGGTGCGGATTGGCGACCTGGCGGACAGCAGCATGGTGGCCACCCGCCTCGGCACCATGCGGATTGTGGCCTGCGCCCATCCGGCGCTGCTGGCGAAATACGGCGAGCCGCAGCGGCCGCGCGATCTGGCGGCGCTGCCGATCATCCGCATTGAATCGCCGATGCCCTATCGCGGCTGGCGCTTTCGCGCCGCTGAGCGCGAGGACCAGCTGATTAACCTGCCGCCGGTGCTATCCGTCACCACGCCAGAGAGCGCCGCCGATGCCGCGCGGCTGGGGGTGGGGGTGGCCCGCTTACTGCATTATCAGGCGCTGGATGGCCTGCGCCACGGGGAGCTCCGTCTGCTGCTGGAAAACGTCGAGCCGGATCCGGCGCCGGTCCATTTGCTGTATACCGCTCGGGATCTGGCGCCGCTTAAGCTGCGCAAATTTATCGATTTTGCCGCACCGGCGCTGCGTCAGGCACTGCTGCGCATCGCCGGGGCCGCTTAATGCGTCGCGGTCTTCAGCGGCGCCTCCTTTAACAGCCATGAGAGGACAAACGCCACCGCCATAATGCCGGCCGCCATCAGAAACGCCGCGTGGATCGCCGCGCCGAAGGCGTCGAGGTAGTCGAGGCGGATATCCGCGGGCAGGTGCTGGACCGCCACCGGATTCATTCCCGGCGGCAGCACCGCGCCTTCCGGCAGCAGTTGTTGCAGGTTGCTCTGCAGCACGTGCGTGAACACCGCGCCAAACAGCGCCACGCCGATGGAGCCGCCAATCGAGCGGAACAGGGTCACGCCGGAGGTGGCGACGCCGTACATCTGCGCCGGCATCGCATTCTGCACCGCCAGGACCAGCACCTGCATCACCAGCCCCAGACCCGCTCCCAGCACGCCGGTAAACAGGTACAGCTGCCACAGCGGCGAGTGAATGGTGATGCGGGTCAGCAGTACCATGCCGGTCACGCCGAGCAGGGTGCCGAGGATCGGAAACAGGCGATATTTACCGGTACGGCTGATAATCCGCCCGCTGATAATCGAGGTCAGCAGCAGGCCGCCCATCAGAGGGATCAGCTGCAGCCCGGCTTCGGTGGGCGTCGCCTCCTTCACCACCTGCAGATAGAGCGGCAGGAAGGTGACTGACCCGAACAGCGACATGCCGATGACGAAGCCGATCAGGCTGCACAGCAGGAAGCTGCGGTTGCGGAACAGCGCCAGCGGAATAATCGGCTCGGCGGCCATCCGTTCTTCGTAAATAAAGCCGATGATCCCCACGATGCCGAAGGCCAGAATGCACCACAGCTGCGGGTCATTCCACGCATGGACGCTGCCCCCTTCCGAGGTAAACAGGATGATGCACAGCAGCGCCATGCTGAGATAAATCGCCCCCAGCCAGTCAATCTGATGCTGGCTGCGTTTATTGCTGCTGTGGAATACCGCGCCGATCACCAGCAGCGCGAACAGGCCGAGCGGCAGGTTGATATAGAAGATCCAGCGCCAGGAGGCGTGCTGCACCAGAAAACCGCCGATCAGCGGGCCGATCACCGTCGCCAGGCCGAAAACGCCGCCGAACAGCCCCTGATAGCGGCCGCGGTTGGCGGGCGGGATGACGTCGGCGACCGCCGCCATGCTGATCACCATCAGGCCGCCGCCGCCGAGCCCCTGCAGGCCGCGCATCAGCACCAGTTGGGTCATATTCTGCGCCAGCCCGCAGAGCGCGGAGCCGACGAGAAACAGCCCAATCGCCACCTGCAGCACGATTTTGCGGCCGAACAGATCGCCAAATTTACCGTACAGCGGCACCGCGATGGTGGAGCTGAGGATATAGGCGGTGACCACCCAGGAAAGCTTGTCCAGCCCGCCCAGTTCGCCGACAATCGTCGGCAGCGCGGTGGAGACAATGGTCTGATCCAGCGCTGAAAGCAGCATCACCAGCAGCAATGCGCTGAACAGCAGGCGTATCGACTGCACCGGTGGGTTAGCGACTTGAGTAGTCATTACAACGCTCGCTTGAAATTAATTAAATGCATAATTAATATTTAGTGAAAGAATGAGTCGGGTCAAGAGATCGCCATATCATGACAGCACAAAAGGATCAGGATACTCCCCGCCGCCCGGGTCGGCCGCGCGGTAAAAAACCGGGTACCGCCAACCGCGAACAGTTGATGGACATCGCCCTGACGCTGTTTGCCCGCGACGGGGCGGGCCGCGTATCGTTGAACGCCATCGCCAAAGAGGCCGGGGTGACGCCGGCGATGCTGCATTACTACTTCAGCTCGCGGGATGCGCTGGTGACTCAGCTGATTGAGGAGCGCTTTATGCCGCTGCGCAATCACATCAGCCGCATCTTTGTCGATCATCCACAGGACCCGGTACTGGCGCTGACGATGATGGTCGAGACGCTGGCGCATATGGCGGAGAAAAACGCCTGGTTCGCGCCGCTGTGGATGCAGGAGATCATCGGCGAAATGCCGATTCTGCGCCAGCATATGGATGCCCGCTTCGGCGAGGNGCTTTTTCAGGTGATGCTGGGGACGGTGCGTCGCTGGCAGCAGGAGGGGAAAATTAACCCGGCGCTGGCGCCGGAGCTGCTGTTTACCACGGTGATTAGCCTGGTGCTGGTGCCGTTTTCGCGCATCCACAGCGATCCGCGTTTACAGGCGGTCAACCGCCAGACCATCGTCAGCCACGCGCTGGCGTTGATGGGCCACGGCGTCGGGGGTTAAG
>NZ_JAZARW010000001.1:4422112-4445617 GCF_036233805.1 Klebsiella sp. EMBS2024
GCTTTTGTAGCCCGGATAAGGCGCCACGCGCCGCCATCCGTGATTTTCCCTGCTCGCGCTACGCTTAGCAGGGCTACAACTTCTATGTTAATTCCCGGCAGATTGCGCTCCCGATATTTCTTCTGCGCTATGTCTCTTATGGCGCAGGGAGCGCACAGGGGGCGGCCAGTCGCCGCCGCCCCCTGTACCCCCGGGCTCCGGCCAGCAAAATCGCCGCTACGCGGTCCCTTCGACTTATCCCNGCAGGCTTCGGNTCGGGCCGAGGCAGCNTCCGTGCAAAACACGGCCCTCAGCCCGCATCCATGCGGGCTGCCCCGGCCTTCCGGGAACGTCTCAGCGATTTTGAGGCCGNCAGCACCGGCAGTTTCAGTCGCGCAAGTGGTTAAAATAACAACAGGTCGCACGAANNGTAGGCCGGATAAGGCATTTATGCCGCCATCCGGCACAACCACAGGTGCGGTACCTGACCGCCCGGGGATACCAGGATCGTTACAGCGCCTTCGACAAATAGTGGCGCTGCATGCCTGCGTGCGGGAAGTCGGGCAGCGACATCTGCAGCTGATAGCCTAATTTCTGATAAAACGGCAGCGCCTGGAAGCTAAAGGTATCCACCAGCAGATGGCTGCAGCCTTGCGCCTGCGCCTGCTGTTCCGCCTCCTGCATCAGCTCGCTCCCCAGCCCGCGCCCGCGCGTCGCCTCGCTAACCCACAGATACTCAATGCACAGCCAGTTGCCCTTGCGTTTGGCAATCAGCCCGCCCTGCATCACCCCTTGCCCATCGCGGGAGTAAACCCCCAGATCGCCAAACTGCGCCGCATCGAGATACTGCTGATTATACTGCCGTAGACCGGCAAACAATTCTTGTTGATCGTCGGGATTAATGCTTTTTGTAATGATTAGTGTCATTAACTATCTCCAGTATCGCGCTGCCGAATGGTTATTTTCCCTCTCCACTTTCACAAAATATTCTTATTTTCTCCATGATTATTTGCCTTAATTTTTTNCGTTCTAAAAGTAAGCAAAAAAACCTTTCCATTATCGCGACGGATCGTATAATGGGGAAAAATGAGAATGATCATTCTCACCACAAAACCAGAGGAGATGCGCTTTTCACCTCCTGAAGACCGAAGAGGTTGGCTTCAGCGGAGACACAATAACAATCACGTTCAGGAACATCTGTGTTCCTTTTTTGTCATTTTCGCTCACCCGAAAATGCCTCAGCACCCAACCTATTCCCTCGTTTTTAAATAAACGGGGCGGACGTCTTATATCTTGAGAAAATATAATGAAATACATCATAGCTCCCATCGCGACAGCATTATTTCTCCTTAGCGGATGCGATAATGCGCAGACATCTGCTCCGCAGCAACCCACGCCGGAAGTGGGCGTGGTCACCCTGCAAAGCCAGCCGGTGCCGGTAGTCAGCCAGCTCACCGGCCGCACCACCGCCTCGCTCAGCGCCGAAGTTCGCCCGCAGGTGGGCGGCATCATCCAGAAACGCCTGTTTACCGAAGGCGATATGGTGAAGGCCGGGCAGGCCCTTTACCAGATCGATCCCTCCAGCTATCGCGCGACCTGGAACGAAGCGGCGGCGGCGCTGAAACAGGCCCAGGCGCTGGTGGTCTCCGATTGCCAGAAGGCCCAGCGCTACGCGTCGCTGGTCAGGGATAACGGCGTTTCCCGCCAGGATGCTGACGACGCCGCCTCCACCTGCGCCCAGGACAAGGCCAGCGTGGAATCGAAGAAAGCAGCGCTGGAGAGCGCGCGCATTAACCTGAACTGGACCACCGTCACCGCGCCGATTGCCGGGCGCATCGGCATCTCGTCGGTTACGCCGGGGGCGCTGGTCTCCGCCGATCAGGATACCGCGCTGGCGACGATCCGCGGGCTCGACACCATGTATGTTGATCTGACGCGATCCAGCGTCGATCTCCTGCGTTTACGCAAGCAAAGCCTGGCCAGCAACAGCGACACCCTCAGCGTGACGTTAACCCTGGAAGATGGCAGTACCTATCCCGAAAAAGGGCGTCTGGCGCTCACCGAAGTCGCCGTCGATGAATCTACCGGCTCGGTGACCCTGCGCGCTATCTTCCCCAACCCGCAGCACGTCCTGCTGCCGGGGATGTTCGTCCGCGCGCGCATCGATGAAGGCATCATGAACGACGCGATCCTCGCCCCGCAGCAGGGGATCACCCGCGATGCCAAAGGCGACGCCACGGCGCTGGTGGTCGATGCCGCCAACAAAGTTGAGCAGCGTACCGTGGAAACCGGCGACACCTACGGCGATAAATGGCTGGTGCTGAGCGGCCTGAAAGCGGGCGACAAGCTGATTGTCGAAGGCACCGGTAAAGTGGCCCCCGGACAGACAGTGAAGGCCGTCGCCGTCAACAATAACGGAGGCAACGCCTAATGTTCTCCCGTTTCTTCGTGCGTCGCCCGGTCTTTGCCTGGGTGATCGCCATTCTGATTATGCTCGCCGGGGTGCTGGCGATCCGCACCCTGCCGGTAGGCCAGTACCCGGACGTCGCCCCGCCGGTGGTGAAAATCTCCGCCACCTATACCGGGGCGTCCGCCGAAACCCTGGAGAACAGCGTCACCCAGGTCATCGAGCAGCAGCTCACCGGCCTCGACCATCTGCTCTACTTCAGCTCCACCAGCAGCTCCGACGGCTCGGTCAGCATCACCGTCACCTTTGAGCAGGGAACCGACCCGGACACCGCCCAGGTGCAGGTACAAAACAAAGTGCAGCAGGCGGAATCGCGGCTGCCGAGCGAAGTCCAGCAGTCCGGCGTAACGGTGGAAAAATCGCAGAGCAGCTTTCTGCTGATCCTTGCGGTGTATGACAAAACCAACCGCGCCACCAGCTCCGATATCTCCGACTGGCTGGTCAGCAATATGCAGGACCCGCTGGCGCGCGTGGAGGGCGTCGGCAGCCTGCAGGTATTCGGCGCCGAATACGCGATGCGCGTCTGGATGGACCCGACCAAACTCGCCTCCTACTCGCTGATGCCTTCCGACGTCCAGTCGGCGATTGAGGCGCAGAACGTGCAGGTTTCCGCCGGTAAAATCGGCGCGCTACCGTCGTCCAATGCCCAGCAATTAACCGCCACCGTGCGCGCGCAGTCCCGGCTGCAAACCCCTGACCAGTTCAAAGCGATCATCGTGAAAAGCCAGGCCGACGGCTCGGTGGTGCGCCTGAGCGATGTCGCGCGGGTGGAGATGGGTAGCGAGGATTACACCGCCACCGCCAATCTGAACGGCCACCCTGCCGCCGGGATCGCGGTGATGATGGCCCCCGGCGCCAACGCGCTGGACACCGCGACGCTGGTGAAAAGCAAAATCGCCGAATTCCAGCGTCAGATGCCGCAGGGTTACGATATTGCCTATCCGAAGGACAGCACCGAGTTCATCAAAATCTCGGTCGAGGACGTGATTCAGACCCTGTTCGAAGCGATTATCCTCGTCGTCTGCGTGATGTACCTGTTCCTGCAGAACTTCCGCGCGACGCTCATTCCGGCGGTAGCGGTGCCGGTGGTGCTGCTTGGCACCTTCGGGGTGCTGGCCCTGTTCGGCTACTCGATTAACACCCTGACGCTGTTCGCCATGGTGCTGGCGATCGGCCTGCTGGTGGATGACGCCATCGTGGTGGTGGAGAACGTCGAGCGCATTATGCGCGACGAAGGGCTCCCCGCTCGCGAAGCCACCGAAAAATCGATGGGCGAAATCTCCGGCGCGCTGGTGGCGATTGCCCTGGTGCTGTCGGCGGTGTTCCTGCCGATGGCCTTCTTCGGCGGTTCGACCGGGGTCATCTATCGCCAGTTCTCGGTAACCATTATCTCGGCGATGATGCTGTCGGTGGTGGTAGCGCTGACCCTCACCCCGGCGCTGTGCGGCGCGCTGCTCAGCCACTCCAAACCGCACACCAAAGGGTTCTTCGGCGCCTTTAACCGCCTGTGGGGACGTACGGAGGCGGGCTACCAGCGCCGGGTGCTCGGCGGCCTGCGCCGGGGCGCAGTGATGATGGGCGCTTACGCGCTGATTTGCGGGGCGATGGCGCTGGCGATGTGGAAGCTGCCGGGCAGCTTCCTGCCGGTGGAGGACCAGGGGGAGATCATGGTCCAGTACACCCTGCCCGCCGGGGCCACCGCGGTGCGTACCGCCGAGGTGCGCCGCCAGGTCACCGACTGGTTCCTCACCAAAGAGAAAGCCAATACCGACGTCATTTTCACCGTCGACGGCTTCAGCTTTAGCGGCAGCGGGCAGAACGCCGGGATGGCCTTCGTGTCGCTGAAAAACTGGTCGCAGCGCAAAGGGGACGACAACACCGCCCAGGCCATCGCCCTGCGCGCCACCAAAGAGCTGGGGACGATCCGCGACGCCACCCTCTTCGCCATGACCCCGCCGTCGGTAGACGGTCTCGGGCAGAGCAACGGCTTCACCTTCGAGCTGATGGCCAGCGGCGGTACCGACCGCGACAGCCTGATGAAGCTGCGCAGCCAGCTGCTGGCGGCGGCCAACCAGAGCAGCGAACTGCAGTCGGTGCGCGCTAACGACCTGCCGCAGATGCCGCAGCTGCAGGTGGATATCGACAACAACAAAGCCGTCTCGCTGGGGCTGTCGCTGAGCGACGTGACCGATACGCTCTCCAGCGCCTGGGGCGGTACCTACGTGAATGACTTTATCGATCGCGGCCGGGTGAAAAAGGTCTATATCCAGGGCGAAAGCGACGCGCGCGCGGTGCCGTCGGACCTTGGCAAATGGTTCGTTCGCGGCAGCGATAACAGCATGACGCCGTTCTCCGCCTTCGCCACCACCCACTGGCAATACGGCCCGGAAAGCCTGGTGCGCTACAACGGCTCCGCCGCCTTTGAGATCCAGGGCGAAAACGCCGCCGGCTTCAGCTCCGGCGCGGCGATGGACAAGATGGAAAAGCTGGCCGACAGCCTGCCGGCGGGCTCCACCTGGGCGTGGAGCGGCATTTCGCTGCAGGAAAAGCTGGCCAGCGGCCAGGCGATGAGCCTATACGCCATCTCGATTCTGGTGGTATTCCTGTGCCTGGCGGCGCTGTATGAGAGCTGGTCGGTGCCGTTCTCGGTGATCATGGTCATCCCGCTCGGCCTGCTTGGCGCGGCGCTGGCGGCGACGCTGCGCGGCTTAAGCAACGACGTCTACTTCCAGGTGGCGCTGCTGACCACCATCGGCCTGTCGTCGAAAAACGCCATCCTGATCGTGGAGTTCGCTGAATCCGCCGTGGATGAGGGGTATTCGCTCTCCCGGGCGGCGATCCGCGCCGCGCAGACTCGCCTGCGCCCGATTGTCATGACCTCGCTGGCGTTTATCGCCGGGGTGCTGCCGCTGGCCATCGCCACCGGCGCCGGAGCCAACAGCCGCGTGGCGATCGGCACCGGGATTATCGGCGGCACCCTGACGGCCACCCTGCTGGCGGTGTTCTTCGTACCGCTGTTCTTCGTGCTGGTGAAACGTCTCTTCACCCGCCAACGTCCTTCTCAGGAGTAAGGTATGTTTCGTTTGAGTTTTATGTTTATCGCGCTCCTGACCGCGGGCTGCGTCTCGCTTGACCCGCATTATGATCGCCCGGCCGCGCCGGTGCCGGCCACCCTGCCCGGGGCGCACGGCGAATCGACGGCGGTGGTCGGCGACTGGCAGAAAGTGGTCAATGACGCGCGGCTGAAAAAAGTGGTCAGCATCGCGCTGAACAGCAACCGCGATGTGCAAAAGGCGCTGGCCGATATCGAGGCCGCGCGCGCCCAGTATGGCGAAACGCGGGCATCGCTGTTTCCCACCGTTGATGCCGAACTGAGCCACACCCGCAGCAAAACGGTGGCCAGTGGCCTGAGCTCCGCTTCACAGGCCGACGGCGCGGTCTCCAGCTTCGAACTGGACTTGTTCGGCAAGAACCAGAGCCTGTCGCGCGCGGCGCGCGAAACCTGGCTTGCCAGCGAATTCACCGCGCAGAATACCCGGCTGACGATGATTGCCGATTTGACCACCGCCTGGGTGACGCTGGCGACGGATAACAGCAATCTGGCGCTGGCGCAGCAGACCATGGACAGCGCGGCAAACTCGCGCAACATCGTCGCCCGCCAGATGGCGGTTGGCACCGCCTCCGCGGGTGATTTAAGCTCGGCGGAAAGCGTCTATCAGCAGGCGCGCGCCAGCGTCGCCAGCTATCGCACGCTGGTGGCGCAGGATAAAAACGCCATTAACCTGCTGGCGGGGGAAACCGTGCCGGAGAGCCTGCTGCCCGGCACTCTCGAGAGTCTCGGGGATAACAGCATCGCGCTGGTGCCGGCGGGCGTGTCGTCGTCGGTGCTGCTGCGTCGGCCGGACATTCAGGAAGCGGAGCACAATCTGAAGAGCGCCAATGCCGATATCGGCGCGGCGCGGGCGAACTTCTTCCCGTCGATTTCCCTGACCGCCAGCACCGGGGTCGGCAGCGACTCGCTGTCGTCGCTGTTCAGCCACGGGATGCAGGTGTGGTCGTTCGCCCCATCCATCAGCCTGCCGCTGTTCACCGGCGGCAGCAACCTGGCGCAGCTGCGCTATGCGGAAGCGGAGAAAAAGGGGCTGATCGCCACCTACGAGAAATCGATTCAGAGCGCGTTTAAGGACGTTGCCGATGCGCTGGCGCGCCGGGAAACGCTGAGCGAAGAGCTTGATGCTCAGCGGCAGTATGTCGCCGCCGAGCAGACATCGCTGGATATCGCCATGAAGAGCTATCAGGCCGGGGTCGGCGATTATCTGTCGGTGCTCACCGCTCAGCGCACGCTGTGGTCGGCGAAAACGACGCTGCTGTCCCTGCAGCAGACCGACCTCAATAACCGGATCACCCTCTGGCAGTCGCTGGGCGGCGGCGCCAGTTAAACTTACCCGCCGGGCGACCGAGCCCGGCCTCTACAAGGAATCGTTATGGCACGTGTTTCCCTCTCCTGGGCGCTGATCCTCGGCCTGTTGTCGGGTATCGGCCCGCTGTGCACGGATTTTTATCTACCGGCGCTGCCGGAGATCACTCAGCAGCTGCAGGCCACCAGCACCCAGACCCAGCTGTCGTTGACCGCCGCGCTGATTGGTCTCGGCCTGGGTCAGCTGTTTTTCGGCCCGCTGAGCGACCGCATTGGCCGCCTGAAACCGCTGGCGCTGTCGCTGCTGCTGTTTATCTTTGCTTCGGCGATGTGCGCCCTGACCCGCGATATCAACATGCTGATTGTCTGGCGCTTTTTACAAGGCTTTGCCGGCGCCGGCGGCTCGGTGCTGTCGCGATCCATCGCCCGCGATAAATACCAGGGCACCCTGCTGACCCAGTTTTTCGCCCTGCTGATGACCGTGAACGGCATTGCGCCGGTGCTGTCCCCGGTGCTGGGCGGCTACGTTATCACCGCCTTCGACTGGCGAATTCTCTTCTGGACGATGGCCGCCATTGGCGGCGTGCTGCTGGTGATGAGCCTGGCGATCCTGCGGGAAACGCGCCCGGCCACAGCGGCGCATGCCAGCCGCCAACGGCCCGGCCAGCCGGTGCTGAAAAATCGCCGCTTTCTGCGCTTCTGCCTGATCCAGGCCTTTATGATGGCCGGGCTGTTCTCCTACATCGGCTCTTCTTCCTTCGTGATGCAGAGCGAATACGGCATGAGCGCCATGCAGTTCAGTCTGCTGTTCGGTCTGAACGGTATCGGGCTGATCATCGCCGCGATGATCTTTTCCCGTCTGGCGCGCCGCTTTAGCGCCGAAAGCCTGCTGCGCGGCGGCCTGACGCTGGCCGTGAGCTGTGCGGCGATCATGCTGCTGTTTGCCTGGCTGCATCTGCCGGTGCTGGCGCTGGTCGGCCTGTTCTTTACCGTGTCGCTGATGAGCGGCATCAGCACCGTCGCCGGCGCGGAGGCGATGAGCGCCGTCGACGCCGCGCAGTCCGGGACCGCGTCCGCGCTGATGGGCACCCTGATGTTTGTCTTCGGCGGCATCGCCGCGCCGCTGGCGGGTCTCGGCGGCGAAACAATGCTGAAAATGAGCCTCGCGATGGCCATCTGCTACCTGCTGGCGCTGCTGCTGGGCCTCAGCAAACCGCGCGACGCACGCTAATCTCCTGCTGCGGTAATAAAATATTCCAGATTTATTACCGCACTATTTCCCGCCATATCTACCATTCTCGTATTATTCTCCACGTACTAATCGTGATACTCTTCACAGGCAAGGAATAAATAATTCCTTATACTGCGCGCCACTGAGAATAACGAGGTTTCTATGAGTATCGACCTGAGCAAACTGCTGACCGAGCGACGTAACGCCAACAGCGCCAACATTGACACCCTCTCCACCCTCGAGATGCTGACGGTGATAAACCAGGAAGACCAGCAGGTAGCCCATGCCATAACGCCCTATCTGCCGCAGATTGCCGAGGTGGTGGATAAGGTCGCGGCGGCGCTGCAGGCCGGTGGCCGCTTGATATACATTGGCGCGGGTACCTCAGGGCGTCTGGGGATCCTCGATGCCAGCGAATGCCCACCGACCTTCGGCACCCGCCCGGAGCAGGTGGTGGGGATCATCGCCGGGGGACATAAAGCGATTCTCAGCGCCGTGGAAAACGTGGAAGACAACAAAGCGCAGGGGGCGATGGATCTGCAGAACCTGAACTTCAGCAACCGCGATGTGCTGGTGGGGCTGGCGGCCAGCGGACGCACGCCGTACGTCATTGGCGCCATGGAATACGCCCATAGTCAGAGTGCCTTTGTCGCCATCGTCAGCTGTAACCCGCATGGCGAAATGGCCCAGCTGGCGGACGTGGCGATCACCCCGGTGGTCGGCCCGGAGGTGGTCACTGGCTCTACCCGCCTGAAAGCCGGCACCGCGCAGAAGCTGGTGCTGAACATGATCTCCACCGGGGCGATGATCCGCGTCGGCAAGGTGTACAGCAACCTGATGGTCGACGTCGAAGCGACCAACGCCAAGCTGATTGAGCGCCAGGTCTCTATCGTGATGGAGGCCACCGACTGCGATCGCGCCACCGCCCAGAAGGCGCTGGAGGCCTGCGGCCGCCACTGTAAAACGGCGATCGTGATGGTGCTGGCGGACTTAAGCGCCGCAGAGGCGCAGTCGCTGCTGGCGAAAAACAACGGCTATATCCGCAAGGCGCTCAGCAACACCTGAGCGCCGACAGACAGGTAACGGGCAATGGCAAAAATAACGAAAGAGATGATAGCGCGGATCCTCGCCCACGTGGGCGGCGCCGCAAACGTCGCGCAGGCGGGCAACTGCATGACGCGCCTGCGCTTGACCCTGCGCGATGAAAGTCTGGCCGACAGCGCCGCCATCCGCCAGATTGACGGCGTGATGGGGGTGATCGTCAGCGACGAGCAGTTCCAGGTGGTGCTCGGCCCCGGCAAGGCGCAAACCGCCGCCGAAATGATGAACGGCCTGCTGGAGGCGGCGCCCGCCGCCGCGCCGACGCTGGCCGACGTCGCGGCGGAGAAAAAGCAGGCGCTGAAGGGCAGGCAGACCAGCGCGGTGCAGAAGTTTCTCGCCAAATTCGCCACCATCTTTACGCCGCTGATCCCCGGCTTTATCGCCGTCGGGCTGCTGCTGGGCTTCGCCACCCTGGCGGAACAGGTTTTCGTACTGGAGAACGCCCATCCGAACGCCAGCCTGGTGGCGCTGATTGGCTATATGAAGGTCTTCAGCAAAGGGATGTTCACCTTTCTGAGTATCCTGATTGGCTATAACGCGCAGAAGGCGTTCGGCGGCTCCGGCGTGAACGGCGCGATTATCGCCTCGCTGTTCGTGCTGGGCTACAACCCGGAGGCAACTAGCGGCTTCTACGCCGGCATTTCCACCTTCTTCGGCCATGGCATCGATCCGCGCGGCAATATCATCGGCGTACTGATCGCCGCTATCCTTGGCGCGTGGGTTGAACGCCAGGTGCGGCGGGTGATGCCGGCCAACCTCGATATGATCCTCACTTCGGCGGTGACGCTGCTGATCATGGGCGCGGTGACCTTTACGGTGATCATGCCGATTGGCGGCTGGTTGTTTACCGGCATGTCGTGGCTGTTCTTGCATCTTAACGGCAACCCGTTTGGCTCGGCGGTGCTGGCCGGCCTGTTCCTGCTGGCGGTGTTGTTCGGCGTCCATCAGGGGTTTGTCCCGGTCTATTTTGCGCTGGTGGACGCCCAGGGCTTTAACTCGCTGTTCCCGATCCTGGCGATGGCCGGGGCCGGGCAGGTGGGGGCGGCGCTGGCGCTGTTCTGGCGGGCGAAGCGCGATTCGCTGCTGCGAACCCAGATTAAAGGGGCGATTATTCCGGGCTTCCTCGGGATTGGCGAGCCGCTGATCTACGGCGTCACCCTGCCGCGGATGAAGCCGTTTGTCACCGCCTGCCTCGGCGGCGCCTGCGGCGGGTTCTTCGTCGGACTGATCGCCTGGCTGGGGCTGCCGGTCGGCCTGAACACGGTGTTCGGCCCGTCCGGTCTGGTGGCGCTGCCGCTGATGACCTCCGGCAGCGGAATTTACGCCGGGATGGCGGCCTACGCCGGCGGGCTGGCGGTCTCCTACCTGTGCGGCTTTGTCCTCACCTGGCTGTTCGGCAGTAAAAATGTCGATTTAAGCTAGAACGCGACTATCGGTTAATGCCCGGCGGCGGCTTCGCCTTACCGGGCCTGCAAAATAGTTACGCCGCCGCGCCCGACTACCATTTCCTGCCCCGCCGCCCGGGCGCGCGCATGCTATGATTCCCCTTTGTCATATTTCGCTTGAGGAAAAGATGGGCTCCAGCAAAAAAGGGATGCTGAACGTACTGATTGCCGCCGTGCTGTGGGGCAGTTCCGGGGTGTGTGCGCAATTTATTATGCAGGAAAGCCAGATGTCGTCGCCGTTTCTGACCATGACGCGTCTGCTGTTCGCCGGGCTGATCCTGCTGATGCTCGGCTTTGTTCACGGCGACCGCATTTTCCGCGTGCTGCAAAACCGCCGCGACGCCCTAAGCCTGCTGTTTTTCTCGCTGTTTGGCGCGCTAACCGTGCAGTTCACCTTTCTGATGACCATTGAAAAGTCCAATGCCGCCACGGCCACGGTGCTGCAGTTTCTGTCGCCGACGATCATCGTCGCCTGGTTCGCCCTCGCCCGCAAAGCGCGTCCCACTCCGCTGGTGCTGGGGGCTATCTGCACCTCGCTGGCGGGCACCTTTCTGCTGGTGACCCACGGCAACCCAACGACGCTGTCGATTTCGCCGGCGGCGCTGTTCTGGGGGATCGCCTCGGCGTTTGCCGCCGCCTTTTATACCACCTATCCTTCAACGCTGATTGCCCGCTACGGGACGCTGCCCATCGTCGGCTGGAGCATGCTGTTCGGCGGCGCGATGCTATTGCCGTTTTACGGCGGCCAGGGCACCGATTTTGTGGTTAACGGCAGCCTGCTGTTAGCTTTTTTCTACCTGGTGGTGATCGGTACTTCGCTGACCTTCAGCCTCTATCTCAACGGCGCGCAGAAGATTGGCGGCGCAAAGGCAGGGATCCTCAGCTGCGCCGAACCGCTGAGCAGCGCCCTGCTGTCGCTCCTGCTGCTGGGGATCACCTTCACGCTGCCGGACTGGCTGGGCACTCTGCTGATCCTCGCGTCGGTGGTGCTGATCGCCATCGACTCGCGGCGGCGGGTGAGAGCCGCCTGAGCAGGCGATAAAAAGCGCATTTTCAATAAGTTAAACTGACCACTATTTGCGTGTTTTCCCGCCTGCGCATATAGTTGACGGAAGCGATTACGGAAGGAGAAGCCTGATGAAAGCATGTTGGATGGTATGCCTGGTCACCGCCCTGAGCGCCACGTCGGCGTGGGCCGAATCACCGCTGCAAAGCCTGCAGTTCGAGCAGCAAAAACAGCAGGTGCTCAAAGCGGTGAAGGAAAAATGCGCGCCAGCAAGCCACCTCAGCGACAACGATTTTGCCAATAAAGTGCTGGCGACCGACGGTAACAAGAACGCGGTCCGCGAAGCAACGCTGGCGAAGGAGCGCAATAACCAGAAAAGCTACCAGGCCGCAATCGACAAAATCGTCTGTCCGGCCAAATAGCGGTTATTTCAGCCTCGCGACCAGCGTTTTCCAGTCAAACGGCGTCAGCTGCCTGTAGCTCAGGCTACGGGCGGCCATCTGCTCCGGCAGCTGGCGCTGGCTTTTCGCGATCGCCTCGCTCATTATCCCGGCGCTCCCCACGTCACGCAGGGTTTTCACCACCTCTTCCATCTCTTCGCTGCGCCGAATGCCATGTTCCGCCACCCGGCTGATCAGATAGTCGGGGAACGCGCCTGTCCAGCCCAGAGAGGGGAAACTATGATGCAAGGAGCTAAGCACCTCCTCCTCAACGCCGTATTCACGAGCCGCGAACAGGCATTCTGTGGTAAGCGCTTCAAGACCTTTGATCATCACGCTACGGCACATTTTTATCGCCGACACCTGGCCCACCGTACTGGCGCCATAGCGGGCATTCAGCCCCAGCCCCTGCAGACGCGGCGCGATCGCCTCCGCCTGCGGCCCGCCGATCAATAACGGTGTCTGCAATCGGGCCGGCGGTACCGGCGCCATCACCGCGACATCGATGTAGGCGCCCGGCAGAAAATGTTCAGCCGCCTGCCGTTTCGTCTCCGGCGCCACGGAGTTGAGATCGAGGAAATATTGTCCCGGCTGCAGCAGCGCGGCCGCCTGCTGCGCCACCTTTAGCGCCTCACCGGCGGTCACAGTAGAAAAAACCAGCGTGGCCCCCTCCAGCGCCTGCGCCAGCGAATTTCCCACCTGAACGCGCGAATCACGGGCTTTTTTGCCCATCGCCTCTCGCNCCGGGCCATTGAGCTTGCAATCCCAAATGGTCACCGCATGCTCACGGGCCAGATCCGCCGCCAGAATGCCACCCGCCTCGCCAAAACCAATAAACGCGATTGTCATCATCACTCCTCACGCGGCCAGACGCGGGCCGGAATAAAAACCTCGCCAGCAAACAGCAGTCGCGCCGTGCGTAACAGGCCGCAGCCAGCCAGGGCGCCGTCAGCATCAAGCTGAAGCGTCACGCTAAATTCGCCTGTCGGATGCTCGACGCTGAGCAGCGGCGTATCGCCTGGCGCTACCTGCGCCAGGCCCTGCGCGACAGAGCCGGGGAGCAGACAAGCGCTGGCCACGCTCACCGCGCCAAATACGCCGATCGACGCGTGGCAGCGGTGGGGGATAAAGGTGCGGCTGCTGATGGCGCCGCCGTGCCGCGGCTCGGCGATCAGGGTCATCTTGGGCACCGTGCGCTGGCTGACGTCGCCAAGCTGCATCAGCGGCCCGGCCTGCAGGCGAATCGACTCCAGGCGACGTTTAAGCGCGTCGTCATTATCCAGCTGTTCGCGCGTCTCATAGCCGGTGCAACCGAGGTCGCACGCGCGCAACAGGATCACCGGCATTCCGTTATCGATGCAGGTCACCTCGACGCCGTCAAAACGGTCACGGACCCGGCCGGTCGGCAGCAGCGCCCCGCAGCTGGAGCCGGCGACATCAAGAAAATGGAGCAGGATCGGGCTGGCGCTGCCCGGCACGCCATCGATACGGCTCTCGCCGACGTAGTTGACCCCGTCGGCATCGCAGGGGATCTCTGCCACCGCCAGTTGCCCCGTGTTCTCCATAAAAATACGCACCCGAGTGAGCGGCGCATCGTGGCGAACCAGACCGCGCTCGATGGCGAAAGGGCCAACGGCGGCGAGAATATTGCCGCAGTTTTGGCCGTAATCCACGGTAGCCGCCGCCACGTTCACCTGGGCAAACAGATAGTCCACATCGGCGTCAGGCCGTGCGGAGCGGCGGATAATCGCCACTTTGCTGGTCAGCGGATCGGCGCCGCCGATCCCGTCAATTTGCCGGGGATCAGGCGAGCCCATCACCGCCAGCAGCACCGCATCACGTCGCACCGGATCGGCAGGCAGATCGTCGGCCAGAAAACAGGCCGCTTTAGAGGTGCCGCCGCGCATCCATAGACAGGGGATTCCGCGTTGCGCCATTTATTCCTCCACCTCGTCTGCGCGGTCGTAATACCGCAGGCCCTTTTCCGCCAGACGCGGACGCATAGCGTAAATATCCAGCCCCAGCTCGCCATTGCGCATCCGCTCACGTTTCGCAAGCTCATTGCTCATGCGGGCTTCCGCTTTATGGAGCACATCACGGACCCGGGCGTGAGGCAGCACCACGACGCCATCGTCGTCGGCCACCACGACATCGCCCGGCTGTACAAGCTGACCTGCGCATATCACCGGGACGTTAACCGAACCGAGGCTCTCTTTCACCGTCCCCTGGGCATAAACCTGACGGGACCAGACGGCGAATCCCATTTCCCGCAACGTTTGCGAATCACGAATGCCGATATCGCCCACCAACCCGACCACGCCGCGCGATTGGAGAGACGTCGCCAGTAGATCGCCGAAGAAGCCATCGCCGCACGGCGAGGTCGGGGCCACCACCAGAATATCGCCGGCGCGGCACTGCTCGACCGCCACATGAAACATCCAGTTGTCGCCAGGCGTCACCAGCACGGTTACCGCGTTGCCCGCCCGGCTGACGCCCTGCTGAATCGGACGGATTGCCGGCCCCATCAGCCCCTGACGATCCCAGGCTTCATGGAGCGTCGCCACCCCGGCCGCCTCACAGCGGCGCAAAACCGCCTCGTCATGGCGCGGCAGGTGGCGGATCACAAGGCCTTTTTTATTTAACAGGTTCATGCCAGGTTCTCCGTTACGCGGGGGAAGATGCTCTGGAAGGCTTCGCCGTGAACGATATCGCGCGCGGCCGTGATGCCGATATTGCGCTTGGCCTGCACCCCGCGCTGCAGCGCCACGCGGGTGTAGTATTCCCACAGATGCTCCTGACCCTGCATGCACTGAATGGCCTGATACTTTTTCTCCCAGACGGCGGTGATGTCCAGCAACACATCGGGTTTCCAGTTGCACTGCTCCGGCTGGTGCGGTTCGAAACAGTAAACCGGGGGAGCAGAGACAATTTTCTCGCCAGGGCGATAGCCTTCTGCCTGGGCGATAATCCGTGCTTCCTGGGCCAGATGGGAGGCCAGCGGATGATCGTAGTTATAGGGATCGTGCAGGGAGTGCGTCAGGACAAAGTGGGGCTGGATACGGCGATACACATCCGCCAGACGAAATAGCGTCTCTTTATCGGCGCGCAGCGGATAATCGCCGATATCAAAGAATTCGACGCTGGCGCCCAGGATCGCGGCGGCGGCCTGGGCCTCTTCGCGACGCACCTGCTTCACCGCCTCCTCGGTCATGTTGCCTTTACGCCACAGTTTGGCGGACTCGCCGCGCTCGCCAAAGGATAAACAGACCACATGGACCTGATAGCCCTGCAGGGCATGCAGCGCTATCGCACCGCCCGCGCGCCAGACGAAATCGGCCGAGTGGGCGCTGACGACAAGGGCACTTTTTTCGCTAACCGGATGAGACATGATGGCTTCCTCTGTTGTTTTTTTCAGCTTGTCATGTCCCGTCGTGGGGAGGTAATTCGTTAACTTGCGAAGGCTATGATTTTTATTTATGTTGTCGTCTCACTAACTTTTTCAGGCCTGACGAACAATGCTAAAGAGAAAGCACGATAAAATTATAAATATCATGCAGCTGCGCTTTTTCTGTCAGGTCGCGCTGCGCGGTAGCGTCTCACGCGCGGCCGATGACTTATTCCGCACGCAGTCAGCGATAACCCGGGCTATTCGCGATCTTGAAGCCGCGTTGAACGTCACGCTGTTCGAACGCCATTACAGCGGCATGGTGCCCACCGAGTATGGCAAGTGCATCCTGCCGCGCGCCCGGCGGGCGATTGACGACCTGCAGGCCATCCCGGCGCTGCTGCAGAAGCACCATACCCGCAGCAGCGGCCCGCTGGCGGACGCCGGCTGGCTGTTCAATACCCGCCGCTTAGCCATTTTTATTCAGCTCTATCACGTCAACCATACCCAAACCGTCGCGCAACAGTTGGGGATCACTCAGCCGGCGGTCAGTGCCGCGCTGAAGGTCCTGGAAAAAGGAGCGGATTCGGCGCTATTTCGCCGGACGCCAGAGGGGGTGCGTCCCACGCCTGCCGCAGAGCTACTCTATCCCCCGGTGAGCAGAGCGCTCAACGAGCTGGAAAACATCTGGAGCGATCTCGCTGCCCGTCGCGGGGTGCTGGAGGGCACCGTGCGCATTGGCGCCCTGCCGCTGAGCCGGACCCGGCTACTGCCCTCCGCCATCGCCGCCTTTCTGGCCCAGCACCCGGGCATCACCCTCATGACCAATGAAAGCCCGTATGAGTCGCTGGTCGCCGATATGCGGGCAGGTAATATCGATTTTATTATCGGCGCCCTGCGCCAGGATGAAGATCTCCCGGACCTCTGTAGCGAAGCGTTATTCGAAGAGGATATGTTGATTTTACTGCGTAATAACCACCCGCTGCTTCGCCATCCGGACCCGCGCAGCCAGCTGGCGACAGCGCAATGGGTGCTGCCGCGCGCCAACGCGCCGGCGCGCAATTTGCTGGATAAGGCGTTTGTCACCCTGGGGCTGCCGCTGCCCCAGCCGACGGTAGAGACCGGGGATGCGGCGATGGTGCGAGGATTGCTGCAGGGCTCCGACATGCTGGCGGCGGTCTCCGCCAGCCAGATGCGTTTTGAAACTGACAATGGGCTGCTCAGCGTGTTGCCGGTTCCCCTGCCCGATACCACCCGGCGTATCGGGCTGACGTTTCGCGCCGGCAGCCTGCCCTCCCCGGCGACGCAGGCGCTGTTGCGTTTTATTTATCAGCAGGTTCAGGACGGGGCCGTTTAACGTTTACCCGCCACCGAATAGGTTACCTGCTGGTTGCGCGTTTGCTGAAACGCCTCCAGCGTCTGCCCGCGCATCGCGGCGTAAATATGCAGGTTGGATACGCCGACCACCGCGCCCATTTTCTCCAGCAGGAAGAAGCTGGCGCCATACTGAATTAATCCCCGCCAGTCGCGCGCGTTGAGCAACTGCTGTTCCTCCTCACTCAGTCCGGCTTCGGCATAAAGCGACTGAGGCGACTGCAGAAAACGTTCACGCCAGGCAGGCTCAATCAGCCGATGCAGGAAACGGTTAAGCCGCAAGCCATTCAGGCTGCGCTCGTGGGTAAAAGGATAGGTTCCCGGCAGTTTCTCCACCCCGGCCAGCTGCTGCGCCATATGCTGGCGATGGCGCGTCAGGGTATCGACGGGGGGCAGGCGCGCATTGTTCTCAAGGATCAGCGTGGCGATACCGGTCATCGAGGGCAGGTAATAGTCGCGCCAGGTTTCGGTGACATTGGCTGATAGCGCGCCGCGCATCACCAGCCACATGATCACTTCGGACCCCTCCATCCCCCCCAGCTCGGCATATTCGCCAAGGGTCATTTCGGTAAGCTTTTCCGGGTCATTAACCAGCATATCAACAAACTGGGCATCCCAGTCGGGATTATTAAATCCGCAGCGCTCGCCATGAACCTGATGCGAGAGCCCGCCGGTCGCGACAATCGCCACATTGATATCTTCCGGGAAGCTTTCAATCGCCCGGCGCAGCGCCTGGCCGAGTTTGTAACAACGGCGCGCGCTTGGTACCGGAAATTGCAGCACGCCGATCTGTAACGGGATCACCGCCGTCGGCCACCCCTGCGCTTCATCCCAGGGCAACAGCGCCGAAAGCGGCGAGAAAAGGCCGTGGTCGAGCTTTTTATCCATAAAGAACGACATATCAAACTCGTCGGCCATCAGGCTGGCGCCAATGTGCCTTGAGAGCGCCGCGTTGCCCTGGACCGGCGGCAGACAGCGCGGTCCGCCGCCTTCATCGGCAACGTCATATTGACTGTCGATTCCCAGCGTAAAAGTCGAATAGTGATCGAAGAAAAAGGCGGTCACATGGTCATTAAAGATGTACACCAGCGCATCCGGTTTTTTCTCCTCCAGCCAGCGCTGCAGCGGTTCGAAGCTCTGGAAGATCGGCGCCCACGCCGGGTCCTGCTGTTTATGATGATCGACCGCGAAGCCGATAGTCGGGGTATGAGAGACGGCGATACCGCCGAGAATGTTAGCCATCAGATAACTCCACTTATCGGTGTTCGAGGGGGGATGACAAAGCGTCAAGTTCTGCCTCTGTGAGTCGAGGCTTAGCGTGATTCATACGGTGCAACAAAATACAGATCCCCGCCAGGCAGGCCGGCAGCGCAAGCACCAAAAAGATCGACGAGTGTCCCGGCACGGCCAGCATCAGCATCCCGCCCAGCGTGGAGCTGAGGATAGCCCCGGTACGGCCGATACCATGCATCCAGCTGACTCCGGTAGCGCGGATCTCGGTTTGATAATAGGCGGGCGAATAGGCCTGCAGACCGTTCTGCGCGCCGTTAATGCACATCCCGCTGATAAAAATCAGCACCGACAGCGCCGCCGAACCGAAATTCATCACCCCCTGGGACAACAGGCACAGACAGCCGAGGAAATAGGTTGCCGCAATCACGGCTTTCGCCGAAGCGCGATCCATCAGCATACCGACAAGGATCCCGCCCAGCGGGCCGCCGAGCTGGAACAAGCCGGTCATCATCGCCGCCTGCTGCAGCGACAGCCCGCCGGAGCGGAGAATGGTTGGCAGCCAGCCGTTCAGCAGGTAAATCACAAACAGCCCCATAAAATAGGTTAACCACAGCGCTATCGTGCCGCGGGCATAGCCATGCCGGAACAGCTGCGCCACTTTGCTGCTCCGCGTGATGGGCGGCGCATTCAGCTGGAAAACGGTTTCAGCCGTAAACTGGCCCCCAAGCCGGTTAAGCGCCCTGGCAATCTGCTCGCCCGGTAGTCGGCGCGCCACCATGTTCATCGCCGACTCCGGCAACATCACGATCATAAAGGGGAGCACCACGAGCGGCAGCACGCCGCCAAAAACCAGCGCCGAGTGCCAGCTGTAATGCGATAACAAACCGGCGGCGATAAAGCCGCCGAGGCCGGAACCCACGTTAAAACCGCTGTACATCAGGGTGATCATCACCCCTTTACGCCGCTCCGGCATATATTCCGCCACCAGCGTGACGCAGTTGGGCATTACGGCGCCAAGGCCAAGGCCGGTGAGAAAACGCATCAGCGCCAGCTGCGTCGGGCTTTGCGCCACGGCGCCGGCCAGGCTGAACAGCGCAAACAGCGCCACCGACCAGAGTAAAATTCGCTTTCGGCCGTAGCGGTCAGAAAGCGGACCCGCTACCAGGGCGCCAATGGCGACGCCGAACATGGCCGCCCCAAGAATCGGCCCCATTTCGGCCCGGCTGATGCCCCAGTCCTCGATGAGCGCCGGGGCGACAAAGCCCATCACCGCGGCGTCATACCCATCCAGCATAATGATGATGAAACAGAGCAGCAGCACGTTCCATTGAAAGCGCGAGACCGGGCGGGTATCTATCCACGCTTTCACATCGACAACGTTCGTGTGATTCATAGGGTGACTTCCTCAAGCAGGCGGTACGAATGTTCTGGTTAGTGTTTTTTGAGTGGAACTTTCGTACTCAACTTAAGGCAGGTCACGCAGGCTGTCCGGTTCGAAAATCCGGCGTCAGATATGAGTTTTATTTATAATGTGAGGGATACGACAAAAACCAGCCAGCAAAAAACCCGCAGCCAACGGCGGCGGGTCAGGGCAAGAGCAGCGTTTAGTGCTTCGGAATAATTAAATCGCCGCGCAGCGGGCTGCCGCCCGGGTTGTCCGTTTTCTCGGTCAGCCAGTTGACGATCCGCGACGCCATCGCGTCCATGGAATATTCAATCGCCGGGATAGTCGGGATACCGGGCAGCTGTAACGATCCGGCGAGGCTAAACACCATGACATTTTGCGGAACGGCGCGGTTAAACGCCTGCAGCTGCGGCACCACGCGCTGCGCCTGCTGTTCATCGCTCACCAGCAGCGCGTTAAAGTTCAGCGTAGTGGCGTTATTGACCAGCTCCTGCACCGCCACCGACGGCGAGGTGTTATCCAGAAACACCAGGTTGCGATTAAACGGCAAAAAGTTTTTTTCCAGCGCGTGCTTGTAGCCCAGCAGCACCTGGTCGGCAAAGCCGCTGCTCTGCGGATGAATCAGCGCAATCTGCCGTCTCCCCTGGCTAATCAGATAGTGACAGGCGGTTTCGGCGGCGAAAGCATGATCGAACTGAATACTGTTGTCGCCTTCGCTATCGAGGCAGTCCACCAGCACCACGTCCGGGCGGTTAATATTCAGAGGAAAACGCGCGCCGATGATTAGCACGTTATCGCACAGCCCGCAGGTCAACTCCTCCAGAGAGTTCATCACGCCGTGGCTGGTGTTGGCGAAGCGCAGCAGCAGGTGTTTCTGGTGCTGGCTGAGCTGTTTTTCCAGGGCGTAGAGATAGCTGGTGGTTTGATTGATGTTGTCCTGGGCGCAGATGACGCCGATGCAGCCGGTGGACTGGCTGAGCAACGACTGGGCTATCATGTTTGGCCGGTAATTGAGCGCTTCCGCCGCCTGCAGCACCGCCTGACGACTGGCTTCCTTCACGCCACGTGAGCCGCTCAACACTCGCGACACCGTGGCTTTGGAAACCCCGGCAAGTCGTGAAACATCATTGATTGTCGACATCATTTTCCCCTGCGCGGGCGCCGCGTCCCGCCAAAATCCTGTAAACCTGAATCGCTTCAATTATGACCAGCGCAGTATATCCATTTCGCCATTTGTTTGGAAACCGATTTTCCATTTCAGCGCAAAACATCGCCAAATCGACAGAATAATGTGAGCGAAATCCAATAAATCCGCCCTATAAGCAGGAGATCTTGACCACTATCACAGTTCTGCTTTTTATAAATGGAAACCGGTTTCCGTCTGATATCAAATCACCCACGCAATAACTTTTTACATTTTGAGGATGGTCGTCGATGTACAAGATTATGCTGTGCTGCTCTGCCGGGATGTCCACCAGTCTGCTGGTCAGAAAGATGGTTGAGGCGGCGAATGAACGTGACCTGCCGGTGCAGATTGACGCCTATGGCGTTTCCGAATTTGACATGCAGTTTCCGCAGTATCAGGTGGTGTTGCTTGGCCCCCAGGTGAAATACATGTTGAAAACCCTGTCTGACAAAGCGGCTTCCCTGAACATTCCCGTTCAGCCCATCGATACGATGGACTACGGTATGCAGCGGGGAGACAACGTCCTGAATTATGCTCTGTCGCTGATCCCAGCGGCGCACTGAGAGGTGTTGAAATGAGTTCTCTGTATCAGTCCATGATTGCCGTGATCGAGCAATCTATTACTCCGCTGGCAGGACGCCTTGGGCAGCAGAAATACGTTATCGCTATCCGCGATGGCTTCACTGCCGCCTTGCCGTTTATGATCATCGGCTCTTTCATGCTGGTATTTATCTTTCCGCCGTTTTCACCCGATACCACCAACGGCTTTGCCCGCGGCTGGCTTGATTTCTCCCAGCACTACCGCGAACAGCTGATGCTGCCGTTTAACCTCAGCATGGGCGTGATGACCTTCTTTATCTCGGTCGGCATTGGCGCCAGCCTCGGTCGTCAGTTTCAGCTCGATCCGGTGATGTCCGGTCTGCTGGCGTTTATGGCTTTCCTGCTGGTCGCCGCGCCCTATGCCGATGGCAAAATTTCCACTCAGTATCTGTCCGGTCAGGGCATTTTCACCGCGCTGATCACCGCCATCTACTCCACCCGCGTTTACGCGTGGCTGAAGCAAAACAACATTACGATTCGTCTGCCGAAAGAGGTCCCCACCGGCGTCGCCCGTTCGTTTGAAATCCTGATCCCGGTGCTGGTGGTTATTGCGACTCTGCATCCGCTGAATCTGTTTATCGAAGCGCAGACCGGGATGATCCTGCCGCAGGCGATCATGCATCTGCTGGAGCCGCTGGTTTCCGCCTCCGACTCGCTGCCGGCGATTTTGCTCTCTGTTCTGATGTGCCAGATTTTCTGGTTCGCCGGTATCCACGGCTCGCTGATTGTTACCGGCATTATGAACCCGTTCTGGATGGCCAACCTGTCGGCAAACCAGGCGGCGCTGGCGGCTGGCACGGTACTGCCGCACGTCTACCTGCAGGGCTTCTGGGATCACTATCTGCTGATTGGCGGCGTCGGTTCTACCCTGCCGCTGGCCTTCCTGCTGCTGCGTAGCCGGGCCACCCATCTGCGCACCATCGGCAAGATGGGCATCGTGCCGAGCTTCTTTAATATCAACGAGCCGATTCTGTTCGGAGCGCCGATCATCATGAACCCGATGATGTTTATCCCCTTCGTCTGCGTACCGATGGTCAACGCGGTGCTGGCTTACGGCGCGACGCGTCTTGGCTGGCTGAGCCAGGTGGTGTCGCTGACGCCGTGGACTACGCCGGCCCCAATTGGCGCGTCGTGGGCGGCTAACTGGACCCTGAGCCCGGTGGTGATGTGTCTCATCTGCATGGTGATGTCGGCGGTCATTTACCTGCCGTTCCTGCGCGCTTATGAACGTTCCTTAATGAAAACCGAAGTTGAGAAAGCCAAAAATAGCGTTCCGGTAGCAGAAACCGTTAGCTAATCCCTCTCCTTCCGGAGAGATAATAAGATGACAGCGTAATAATGCAGAAAATGGACTTTCACTGCATTATTAAATAATAAATACCTCAGGAATACACATGATGGAATTAGAAGATGCGGTAATGGAAATTATCGTTAATGCGGGACAGTCACGCTCATTATGTTTTGAAGCGCTGCATGCGGCCCGAACCGGAAATATCGACGAAGCGCGCTTACTCTTAAACGAGGCCGACGGTTACGCCCGCCGGGCGCATCAGATGCAGACCCAGCTCATCGGGCAGGATGCCGGTGAAGCGCGTCAGCCCATGACGCTGATTATGGTACATGCCCAGGATCATTTGATGAATTCGCTGCTGGCCCGCGAGTTCTCAGAAGAATTAATCCATCTGTACCAGCGTTAATTAATATGGAATAACGTTAGCGAGAATATTATTCTCCGGCGTCGCTGTACCCTAAAAAACAAATCAGCTTATTTTGGCTATTTATTCTAGCCAGAATGGGATGGTTATTATCTGAAATATATTAATTATTAAAGCGAGATAACCATGAATACTGTAAAAAAACTGCCTTTAGCCATGGCGGTGGTCGCCGCGCTGTGCCCAATTTCTGTCATGGCGCAAGAATTTACGCAGGAACAGATCGACGCCATCGTCGCCAAAGCCGTTGATAAAGCGCTGGCCGACCGCCAGGCAAAAATCGACGCCGCGGCCAACAAAAAGGTCGACGTGATTACTAACCCGGAAACCACCGCCGCCTCGCCGGATATGGCCATTCCGTTCGGCCTCAAGTTCAGCGGCTANGCCCGCTATGGCGCCCACTTCCAGACCGGCGACCAGAAATATGTCGGCGTCGACGGCTCCTATAACGGCGCCTCGGCGATCGGCCGTCTGGGCAACGAAAGCAACGGCGGCGAATTCCAGATCAGCAAGGCCTTCANAAG
>NZ_JAZARW010000001.1:4445851-4446713 GCF_036233805.1 Klebsiella sp. EMBS2024
GTTCGACGTGGCGGCGGTCTCGCAGGTGAAATCCTGCAGCCCGGAAGTGATGGCCGACGAGACCAACCCGTCGCGTATCACCTGTACCGGCAGCTCCGACACCGGCGACAACGGCCACTACGCGCTGACCACCAAAACCCACAACATCAAGGCCGGGCCGATCGACGTCGAGGTGTACGCCAACTACGGCTTTGACTCAAAGGCGGTGGACAGCGACGCGCGTCTCGAAGCCTGGCAGGGCGGCCTGGTGCTGAGCCACACCAACGACAGCGGGGTAAACAAGGTGATCCTGCGCTACTCCGACAACTCGGATAACAGCGTCTACAACAAAACCGACGACCTGACCACGGTCTACGCCAGCTTCGAGGGCAGCCATAAGTTCACCCAGCAGGCGCAGGTGGAATATCTGCTGGCCTTCCATGACTACGACAACGGCAAAGATAATACCGACAACCGTAAAAACTACGGCGCCATCGTCCGACCGATGTACTTCTGGAACGACGTGCACTCCACCTGGCTGGAAGCGGGCTACCAGCGCGTGGANTACGACCAGGGCGGGGATAACCACGGCTGGAAGCTGACGCTGTCGCAGAACATCGCCATCGGCATGGGGCCGGAGTTCCGNCCGATGCTGCGCTTCTACGTGACCGGCGGCCAGGTGGACAACGAGCANACCGCGAAGGTNAACGGCACCCAGGACCAGCAGCTGGATTCGCTGAACGTCGGCGGGATGTTTGAGGCGTGGTTCTGATGCGATAGCGTTGNCGAAGGAGCGTTCCCGGCTGGCGCTACGCTTAGCCGGGCTACAACTGGTGCGCTCCATTTATGCCGGATGGCGGCATACATGCCTTATCCGGCCTAC
>NZ_JAZARW010000001.1:4446731-4480865 GCF_036233805.1 Klebsiella sp. EMBS2024
CNGGACCGGCAAGCGCAGCGCCGCCGGGCAGTCAGACCCGTGCCCTGGTGGCGTCATCAATTCTTTATCTCTGGCTTAATCGGCGGGCGATACGCTCAAGCTTCATCATCAACAGCAGCGTGACGCCCACCAGCACAATGGTCAGCGCCGAGCCATCGGCGATATTGCCGCGATCGGTGAGGCTGAAAATGGTCACCGGCAGCGTCGTCCAGCCCGGCGGATAGATCATCACCGTCGCCCCTAGCTCTCCCATCGACAACGACAGGCTCAGCGCCAGCGCCGAGATCATCCACGGCGTCATCAGCGGCAGTGTCACATGGCGCAGGCGATACCACGGCGAAGCGCCCAGGCTGGAGGCGACGTTTTCAATATCAGCGGAAATACGCGCCAGCCCGGTCGTTACGTTGCTGAAGGTAAAGGCGGAGATCAGCACGAAGTGCGCCGCCAGAACGATAAAGAAGGTGCCGTTCATCTGCAGCGGCCCCTGGCTGAACGCCACCAGAATGCCCAGCCCGACGGAAACCGAGGGGATGGCGCTGGGCAGATAAAACGCCAGGCCAAGATATTTCTGTAGCGTCGCGCCATACTGGCGCAGCGCCAGCGCCGCCCACATCCCGCACAGCAGCGCCAACAGGCTGGCGCAGAAGCCCACCATCAGGCTCGAAAACAGCGAATCCCACGCCGCGCCGCGAAAGGCGTTAACAAAGTGGGCAAAGGTAAAGCCGGTGGGCAGCAGGCCGTTCCATTGTTTACTCAGGCTGGAGAGTAAAATCACCGCCAGCGGCAGCAGGAAAACGCCGGCAAAAAGCGTCACCGCCAGCGCGCCCGCCGCCGCGCGGCCTTTACGCGACCAAATCAACATCGTTAACTCCTTACACCAGTGCGCGCCGCCGCCAGCCGATAGAGCATAAACAGCCCCAGCGACAGCAGAATATTGATCAGCGCAATCATGCAGGCCACGCTGTAATCCGACTCCAGAATCGCCTTGCTGTAGACCATCATCGGTAGGGTATTGACCCCTTTGGCGCCAATAAACAGCACGATCCCGAACTCGTTAGTGGTCAATAGCAGGCACAGGCTGCCGCCCGCCATCAGCGCCGGGAGCGCTGCCGGGAAGATAACCTGGGTAATCACCCATAACGGATGAGCGCCGAGAATACTCGCCGCTTCCAGCTGGCTCTTATCTATCTGCCGCAGTCCCGCCATCAACGGACGCATCACTAGCGGCGTAAAGACGGTAATCTCCGCCAGAATCACGCCGTTAATCGAATANAGGAAGTCTACCGGCGGCAGTTCAAAAGCAAACAGCGCCATCAGGGTGCCGTTGAGCAGCCCCGCCGAGCCGTAAATAAAGGTGAATGCGAGAGTGATAAGAAAGGTCGGCAGCGCAATAAAAGTATCAATGACCCGGCCCACCAGTTGGCTGCCGGGGAACGGAATAAACACCAGAATCAGCGCCAGCACGCTGCCGAGCACCAGACAGCCAAGGGTGGCGAACACCGCAATCTGTAAGGTATTGAGCAGCGCGCCAATAAAGCGTTTTGAGTCAATCACCTGCCAGAAGGTCTCGAGGCTCAGGTTGCCGCTGGCGTCGCGCAGCGCCTGTTCGGCGATCAGCAGTAGCGGATAGAAAAACAGCGTCGCCAGCACCAGCAGCGGCAATGCCAGCCACAGGTAAGGCCGTAAGTTTCGCGCCGGACGCGCAAGCGTGAGGGTTTGCGCCATCATTGCACCTCGATCAGAACCGCATCGCCAGGTTCGAAGTAGAGCGCCAGCTTGTCCCCCGCGCGCGGCAGCGGGTTCACGTGGGTCATGACGATCCGCACCGCTTCGCCGGCAACATCGCACAGCAGATGCGTCAGATCGCCCTGCCAGTGTACCGAGGTCAGGGTAGCATTGAGACGATTACTGGTTGCCGATCGCGGCGCCAGGCTCATGTGCTGCGGGCGAATGCATAACAGCTTGTTGTTGCCATGCAGGCCGCCCCGGCTGAAGGCGTTAATCAGGCCGCCGCCGCAGCTCACGCTAACCAGCCCCGGCTCGGGGCTGTCTTTCAGCGCCGTCGCCTGCAGGATATTGGCGCGGCCGAGGAATTCGGCGCTAAAGCGGTTCGGCGGATAGTGGTACAGCTCGTGCGTTTCACCGT
Source organism: Klebsiella sp. EMBS2024 (assembly GCF_036233805.1). Lineage (NCBI taxonomy): Bacteria > Pseudomonadati > Pseudomonadota > Gammaproteobacteria > Enterobacterales > Enterobacteriaceae > Klebsiella > Klebsiella sp. EMBS2024. Next base: position 4,448,878 of record NZ_JAZARW010000001.1, read on the forward strand.
GGGCGATCAGCGACCCGTCTTTCATGATGCCGATTTTGTCCGCCAGGGTCAGCGCTTCGGTCTGATCGTGGGTGACGTAGAGAATGGTCAGTTCCGGCAGTTCGCGATGCAGACGGGCAATCTCTTCCACCATGTTATGACGAATTTGCGCATCCAGCGCCGACAGCGGTTCATCAAGCAACAGCACCCGAGGACGCACGGCAATCGCGCGGGCTATCGCCACGCGCTGCTGCTGGCCGCCGGAAAGCTGATGCGGGTAGCGGGTGGCGTAATCCGCCATGCCGACGATTTTTAAGGCTTCAGTCACCCGCTCGGCGATAAGCCCCCTGGGCTGCTTTTGCGCCCGCAGGCCGAAAGCAACGTTATCTTCCACCTTCATATGCGGGAACAGCGCGTAGTTCTGCACCACCATCGCCAGCCCGCGTTTGTACGGCGGCAACTGGGTGACGTCAGTATCGCCGATCAGGATCCGCCCGCCAGCCGGTTGCACAAAACCGGCAATCGCCCGCAGCACCGTGGTTTTCCCGGAACCGGAAGGGCCAATCAGCGCCAGCACCTCACCGGGCTCAATGGTCAATGACAGCGGTTTTAAGACCACGTTGCCGTGGTATGAAACGCGCAGCGAGTCCAGGGTGATCCCGGACGTCCCCGCCAGCGACGGGGAAGAAGTGACGGTGGTTTTCATCAACATCAGGCTTACTCGCTATCGGTCACTTTATGCCAGCGGGCAATGTCAGCCGACAGCGATACCGCGACATCGTCCCAGTTCGGCTCCCAGCTCTTCACGCCGTCGAGCGCCGCTTTCGCCGCCTTAAAGTTAGCATCATCCGGCGCCACATCGCTGCGTACCGGCAGGCCCCAGGAGCGCGCGCTGACGCTGGATTGCGCCGGTTTATCCAGCAGGAAATTGATCAGCTTCTTGCCGTTTTCGCTGTTCGGTCCGTTCTGTACCAACCCGATGGTGTAGGGCAGCGCCAGCGCGCTGCGCTCGCCTTTGTCATCCGCCGGCCAGAAAATTTTAACGTTCGGGTTACGCGCCATCTGCGACAGGTTCATCTGCAGATCGCCGTTGGCGACGTACAGCTCGCCTTTGTTGACCAGCGCCGTCAGCTTACCGGTCGAGGCCGATGGGCCAACGTTATTGGCCTGCAGCTTGCCCAGATACTCGAAGCCGGCGTCTTTACCGCCGAGGCTGTGGAACGCCTGCAGCATCACCGCGGTACCGTCGCCCGCCTGACCCGGCGTGGAGTACTGCAACTTGTTCTTGTAGCGGCTATCCAGCAGATCCTGCCAGCTGGCCGGCGCGGTTTTCAGCAACTGGCTGTTATAGATGAAGGTCAGATAGTTGTTCACCAGCGGCGCGTAACGGTCGTTAGCGCCGGGGATCTGCGCGCTTCCCTGCGGGGTAAAGGTTGCCAGCAATTGCTCTTTCGCGGCGCGCTGGATAAACGGCGGCACCGTGACCAGCACATCAGCCTGCGGATTGGTGCGCTCCTTGGCCAGACGCTCGACGATCGCGCCGGAGCCGCCTTCCACATACTGCACTTTAATGCCCGTCGCTTTGGTGAAGGCAGCAAACTGGCTCTGATACCAGCTGTTATCGCCGTCATGCAGGCCGTCGGCGGAGTAAACCGTGACGACGCCGTCCGCCCAAACCGGAGAGCTGGTCAGCGCGAACAGGGACAGCAGAGCAAGTCGGGAGAGTTTCATCGTGTAAGCCTCATCGCAGTTAGTTATTCTGGTGTAGACCAGATTTGCCTTCACGCTACCGATGGTTTATGACAAAACGATGAAAGAAGTGTGTCGAAGGAGTTAAAACGAGCGGGATGCGTAGCCCCGGTAAGCGCTAGCGCCACCGGGGAGATCAAAAAATTTAACTAATAAAATCAATGGGTATCGACTTCGATCCGCAGGCTGTCATGCCGCCAGTATTCAATATCATAATCGAGAATACGCCCATGCTGATCGTAATTCAGCCGGCGTAACAGCAGCGCCGGGCGCCCCTCCATCACCCCCAGCGCCTCGGCGGCCTGCGGCGGCATTGAGGTGGGATAAAACGACAGATGCATACTGGTATAGATCAGGTCGTAGTGAGTTTGATAAATCTCGGTCAGACTGCCGTTGAGATCGTGGCGCAGCAGCTCAGGCACCCGCGCGGGCAGACAGTGGTTTTCGCAGTAGCACACCGGCCGGCCGTCGGCATAGCGCAGCCGGGTCAGCAGGTAGACCTGATCGAAGGGCTGCAGCGCCAGCGGCGCCATTACGTCCAGCGGCACGGCAGCCAGGCGGCCATCAAGCAGCACCGTTTTCGGTTCGCGCCCCTGCTCGAGACACAGCTTGTGGAAGTTGGTATTTTGCGTCGGATCCAGCCATAGACGCTCCGGCGTCACGAACCAGCCGCGACGGTCGGCGCGGTAAATCACGCCGCTGGCCTCCAGCTGCGCCAGGCTCTCACGCACCGTAATCCGGGTCGTGTTGAACAGCGCGCACAGCTCGCGCTCGGAAGGCAGCTTGTCGCCGCTTTTGAGGGCGCCGTTTTGAATACGCGCCTGCAGCTGCGCCTTAATCATCAGATATTGCGGCATCTCGCCAGAGGGTGATTTCATGTTTACTCACTGCCACTTTTCGTGCGCTCATTATACATAGCCAGATGAATTTTTTGTTGCAGCGCCACATTTCCTTTGACCCTTTCCCGGCTTTGTCTCCATGATAACTATAAATCTGGTATAGACCAAATGGTGAGACAAATGACTTCACGAAATTACCTGCTGCTGACCCCCGGCCCGTTAACCACCTCCCGTACGGTGAAAGAGGCGATGTTGTTCGATAGCTGCACCTGGGATGATGATTACAATCTCGGCGTGGTACAGACCATTCGCCAGCAGCTGGTGCAGTTGGCTACCCCGGCCGACGGTTATACCGCAGTGCTGCTGCAGGGTAGCGGCAGCTACGCGGTCGAAGCGGTGCTCGGCAGCGTCATCGGCGAACAAGGCAAAGTGCTAATCGTCAGCAATGGCGCCTATGGCGCGCGTATGATTGAGATGGCGCAACTGATGGGCATCGCCTGCCACCCTTACGACTGCGGCGAAGTCTCCCGTCCGGACGCGGCGGCGATCGAACAGATCCTGCAGAACGACCCGGCGATCACCCATATCGCGATGGTACACAGCGAAACCACCACCGGTATGCTGAATCCGATCGAAGAGGTGGCCGAACTGGCGAAACGGTACGATAAACGCTATATCGTCGATGCGATGAGCAGCTTCGGCGGCATTCCACTGGATATCGCCGCGCTGAATATTGATTACCTGATAAGCTCCGCCAATAAATGCATTCAGGGCGTGCCGGGCTTTGCCTTCGTGATTGCCCGTGAAGCGGAGCTGGCCGCCTGCAAAGGCCGTTCACGCTCGCTGTCGCTGGATCTGTACGCCCAGTGGCGCTGCATGGAGGACAACCACGGCAAGTGGCGCTTCACCTCGCCGACCCATACCGTGCTGGCCTTCGCCCAGGCGCTGAAAGAGCTGGCGCAGGAGGGCGGCGTCAGCGCTCGCCATCAGCGCTACCGCAACAATCAGCGCCGGCTGGTCGCCGGGATGCGCGCGCTCGGCTTCCGGCCACTGCTCGACGATAGCCTGCACTCGCCGATCATTACCGCCTTTTATTCACCGGATGCGCCGCAGTATCGCTTTCACACCTTCTACCAGAAGCTGAAAGATCAGGGCTTCGTTATCTATCCGGGCAAAGTATCGCAAAGCGACTGCTTCCGCATCGGCAACATTGGCGAAGTCTACGACGCCGATATCACCGCCCTGCTGGCGGCTATCGACAACGCCATGTACTGGAAACAATAAGGAACCGCCATGAACCGTATTAGCGCACTGATCCTTGACTGGGCAGGCACCACCGTAGACTTCGGCTCTTTCGCCCCGACGCAAATCTTCGTCGAGGCCTTCCGCCAGGCCTTCGATATTGAGATCACCCTTGAAGAGGCCCGCGTGCCGATGGGGCTTGGCAAGTGGCAGCACATTGAGGCGCTGGGCAAACTCCCCGCTGTCGATAGCCGCTGGCAGGCCAAATTCGGCCGCGCGATGACGGCCGCGGATATCGATGCGATCTACGCCGCGTTTATGCCGCTGCAAATCGCTAAGGTTGTCGATTTTTCCGCACCGATTGCCGGCGTGGTCGACACCATCGCCACGTTTCGCGCCGAGGGCCTGAAGATCGGCTCCTGCTCGGGCTATCCGCGCCCGGTGATGGAAAAGCTGGTACCGGCCGCCGCCGCCCAGGGCTACGCCCCGGACCACTGGGTCGCCACCGATGACCTTGCCGCCGGCGGTCGTCCGGGCCCGTGGATGGCGCTGCAGAACGTGATTACCCTGGGCATAGACGATGTGGCCCACTGCGTGAAGGTCGACGACGCCGCGCCGGGCATCAGCGAAGGGTTACATGCCGGGATGTGGAGCGTCGGGCTGGCGGTGTCCGGTAACGAATTCGGCGCTACCTGGGAGGAGTACCAGGCGATGTCGAAAGCGGAAATCGCCACCCGCCGCGAGCGGGCGGCAGGCAAACTGTATGCCGCCGGGGCGCATTATGTGGTTGATACCCTGGCGGACCTGCCGGAAGTGATTGCCGACATCAATGCCCGGCTGGCAAAAGGCGAGCGGCCTTAAGCGGGTGAATTCACCTTCACTTTGGCCGCCACCAGCAGGCCGGTAAACAGCATCAATATCCCTGACAACACCAGCGGCGACAGCAGCCCTAAGTGGTCAAGCGCAATGCCGCCGACCGCGGCGCCGCAGGTGTTGGCCAGCTGGATCACCGCCACCTGAATCGACCCGGCTTTTTCCGCCTGATCGGAGAGGGAACGGGTGATCCACGTTGACCACCCCACCGGGATCAGCGCAAACGCGAAGCCCCAGATAATCGCCACCGTCGAGGCGATGATTTTGCTCTCTCCCCACAGCACCAGCGCCACCGCGCAGGCGGTCAGCACCAGCGGCGCGATCGCCAGCGCCGCTTTTACCGAACGCTTGAGCAGCACCGAGGAGAGCGAGGTGCCGATAAAGCTGGCGATACCAAAGCTCAGCAGCACCAGCGTCAGGCCGTCGACGTCAAAACCGGCGAGGGTCATGTAAACCGGGCGAATATAGGTAAAGAAGGCGAACTGTCCGGCAAAGGCCATGAAAATGGCGCACATTCCGGCCATCACCCCCGGACGCTTCAGCAGACCAAACATATTTTGCTGCTGAGAAGCCGATTCACCGGGCAGCGACGGCAGCGCTTTCAGCACCCAGAGCGTACACAGCACGCCCATCACCGCCGCGCCGTTAAAGACGTTGCGCCAGCCGATAAGCCCGCCAAGGAAACTGCCCAATGGGGCAGCAATTACCAGCGCGATCGATACCGCGCCGAAAATAATCGATAGCGCTTTCGGCACCACGCGCATCGGCACCAGCCGCATGGTCAGCGATGCGGACATCGCCCAGAAACCGCCGAGCGCCAGGCCCAGACAGGCGCGCCCCAGTAGTAGCAGGGTGAAGCTATCAGCGAAAGATACCAGCAGGCAGGAAAGGGTCAGCAGCAGCGAAAACAGGATAACCACGTAGCGGCGATCGGTTTTACCTATCACCGTGGTGATAAACAGGCTGGAAAACATCGCGACGAATGCCGTCGTCGTCACCGACTGCCCGGCCATCCCTTCGGAGATGCCTAAATCCAGCGCCATCGGCGTCAGCAGACTGACCGGTAGAAATTCGACGGTAATCAGGCAGGCAACGCAGAAAGCAACCGCGAAGACCGCCGACCAGTTTGGTCGCGCCAGCTCGCGTGCATGGGGTTTGGTTTCATTTGAATGACTCATGAGTGACCTGCGAAGAAAGTGGCGGAAAGCTGCGCAGTGTAACATTTTGTTTGTGACGCATTTAACGTTTTCGCAACTCTCATCGCTTTTCATAAGAGGATGCGTAGCTGCTCGTATGTTTAAAAAAACGTTGCTTGCTATCGCTTTAACAAATCTCAGGAGAATTTAATATAGCACTATGTGCTATACTTTTAACGACAGGATGTCAGCAATGCGTATCTTCAAAACCAAATGGTTCGCCAGAGAGGCTAGCTCTCATGGCATTTCCGACGACGAGCTCTATCAGGCAATTCAATCTGCGCTTCAGGGCAAGGTGGTTGATTTAGGAGGAGGGGTTTATAAAAAGCGACTCAACAAGAATCGCGATCGCGCAATCATCCTTACCNNNAGCGCAGAGTATTGGTTTTATACCTTTCTATATGCCAAACAGGATATGGCCAATATCAACCATCGCGAATTAATGGGGATTCGTGAGTTAGCAAAACACTATGCCAATCTCTCTGAAGAGAAAACGACGGCCTTAGTTAAAAGTAAAGAATTAGTGGAGATTTGCGATGACAGCAAAAAATAAATACAAAAGCCCGGCTTTCGAAGCGATCCATAGCGCTGCGTCGGGGCTATTCAGCGTTGGCGCAATCCCACAGGAAACAATGCGCCATTTTGATGAATCATGTCTCGGTAGCGTAGCCGCACTTCAACCCATTGAAATTAAAGCGCTACGTGAACAACTCAATGTTAGCCAACCCGTGTTCGCTCGTTATCTGAATACCAGCGTGTCTACCGTGCAAAAATGGGAGACTGGCGCTAAGCGACCAAGCGGAATGTCATTAAAATTGCTTAGCGTCGTACAAAAACACGGCCTGAAAATCCTACTGTAGTTATCCTGCCGGATGGCGCTTACGCTTATCCGGCCTGCAAGTGACGAGTGCGGAAACCGTAGGCCGGATAAGGCGCAGCCGCCATCCGGCACANAAAAGCGATGAACCCCAGGCCGAATAACTATGAGATCAGTGCAGCCAGTGCACGCCGTCTTCCGGGAGAAACAGGTCGTTATAGCGCTGCTGAAGGTTATGCAAATCGCTCATATCCGGATCCAGCTCGCGCAGAAACCCTTGCGCCAGGCGGATCTGCGCCTCGGTGATCGGCGCCGCTAAACGCGCTTTTTGCATCAGGCGATACCAGTAATGCAGGTTTTTTTCGCTGGCGTCGACAATCGCGACCTGCCAGATGAGCAGCACCTGGGCGGCGTTCTGCAGATGTGCTTCATTCGGCCGCTCCAGGTAACGCAAATACTCATTACCGGCGGTTTTTCCCAGCTGATCGATCATCGATTCCAGCGGGACAGGCGTGATGCCGAGGCGTTCGCTCAGGCGGCGGATCGCGCGGCGTGAATCAGAGGTAAGCACCCGAAATCCCACAACAAACACCACTACCAGGGTGGCCAGTCCTATCCAGATCATGCATCCTCTCATCCAATCGCAGCCTGACTATCATAATGGGAATTTGCCTGCTGTCGACTGTCGGACCTGGCATAATGCGCAAGAAATAAAAAAGCCCGGCGCGAAGGCCGGGCAAGGTTACCAAATACCTGGTGAATCAGGCGGTCTGCAAAATACGGTTCTTTTTCTCGCGGCGAATTTTACGCTCTTCAAAGATAGCCACGATGGCCATCAGGCAGATACAGCCGACGGCGGCGGCGTCCAGCGCCGCAAAGGTGCCGGCCCAGCCGGTCAGGCCGAAGACCGGGGTGCCGTCGGCGATCATCCCAAGACCCAGTTTGGCGAAGCTATCGCCGATCAGATAGGCGAAGGTGCCCTTGATTCCATCGGCGGCGCCGATCGCTTTTTTCGGTACGAAACCGACGGCGGCGACGCCGATCAACAGCTGCGGACCAAACACCAGGAAGCCCAGCGCAAACAACGAGGCCAGATAGACGTACTGGTTGCTGGCATGTTGGTAAACCCCGAGGGTGGCGATAATCAGCGCCAGCGCGATGCAGGCCACCAGCGCGCGGCGGCCGTTGGCCAGATCCGACAGCCAGCCCCACAGCAGCGTGCCGACCAGCGCGCCGACCTCAAACAGGGTAAAGCCCTGAATCGCCACCTCTTTCGACAGCTTCAGCTCCTGGAAGGCGTACACGGTGGACCACTGATCGATACCGATACGCACCACGTAGAGGAAGATGTTGGAGAAGCACAGCAGCCAGATCACTTTGTTTTTCAGCACGTACTCAACAAAGATCTGCCACTTGGTCATCGCATTTTCTTCGGTCTCTTTGTCCTCTTCGCTGATCGCTTCGCCAAACAGCTCTTCCGCCGTGCCGAGGCCGTAGGATTCCGGAGAGTCGCTACCGTAGCGCAGGCCGATAAAGCCAACGATCAGCGCAATAATCGACGGGAAGATAAACATGCCGATCACATGGCCGTCGAACAGATAGTTGGCGCCAAACAGCGCCACGCCCGCCGCGCCCGCGCCGCCGAGGTTGTGGGAGATATTCCAGAAGCCGAGGAAAGTGCCGCGTTTGCGTCTGGGCGTCCACTTGGTGATGGTGGAATAGCTGCACGAGCCGCCGGTGCTCTGGAAGAAACCGCTCAGCGCATAGAAGGCAATCATCAGGAACAGGCTGGTAGAACCCGCCCCCATGCTGGCGCTAAAGCCCAGCATACAGATGGCGGAGAGGATCAGCATAAACGGCAGGAACTGCTTGGTGTTTTTGCCGTCGGCATAATAAGAGACCAGCGTCTTGCCCACGCCGTAGGTGATGGAGAAGCCCAGGCCAATCATCCCCAGCTGGGTCATGCTCAGCCCGTAGGTGGAGATCATGTCGTTCTGCGCGATGTTAAAGTTCTTGCGGATCAAGTACATGGTCAGGTAGCCGATGAAAACCACCAGATAGGACTGCATGAAAGGTTTGAACCACATTTTGCGCCGCACATCGAGCGGCAGATCCAGGGTCGGCTTGCGCACCTGATTCAGAAAGGCCAGCATGGGTATCTCCTGAGCTGATTTTTTATGCCTGCGTAATAACCAGGCATTGTAAAAACCAGCGCGCCGTCTGGCCTGAGACGGCGTCCAGGTAAAACCGGGAAAATTTCTTAGTTTTGCCCCGTTCGCGGCGAAAGGGTGAGCTACATCACGCTTCGCTGGCGGTACGCGGCGCCTGCGCGTTTAAAAACGGCAGCAGCAGCAGCGCGGAAATGCCGGCGGCAATCGCAATCACCACGAAGAATCCGGTCCAGTGCCAGATATCCATCACCTGCGCCAGCGGCCAGCCGGAAAGCGAGGCGCCAAGATAAGCGAACAGGCCGACAAACCCGGTTGCCGCCCCGGCGGCTTCTTTATGCGAACATTCCGCCGCCGCCATGCCGATCAGCATCTGCGGGCCGAAAACGAAGAAACCGGTAGTGAAGAAGCAGGCCGCCTGCATGACATAGCTGGCGAACGGCATCAGCCACAGGCCGCCAACCGACAGCAAAATTCCGGCGGCGAAAATCAGGTTCATCGGCCCACGGTTGCCGTTAAACAGCTTATCCGAGCCCCACCCCGCCACCAGCGCACCGATAAAACCGCCCAGCTCAAACATGGTCACCGCCGAGTTAGCGGTCACCAGATCGACGCCGAGCGTCTCCGACATATACAGATTGCCCCAGTCGTTAATCGCCGCCCGCACCACGTACACCAGCACATAGCACAACGACAGCAGCCAGATGTAGGGATTGGCCAGCACGTAGCGGGTCAGGATCGCTTTACGAGACATCCCAGCGCCTTCCTGCTGCTGGGCGATTTCCAGCGCATCGTGACGCCAGTCGCCCACGGCGGGTAACCCCACCGCCTGCGGGCGATCGCGCAGCCGCCAGCACAGATACAGTCCGGCGAGGATCGCCAGACAGCCGGCAATGGTCATCCCGGCACGCCAGCCGTAGTGCAACGCCGCCGCTCCCACCACCATCGGGATCAGCGCGCCGCCGACGTTATGCGCCGTATTCCATAGCGCCCACCAGCCGCCGCGCTCGGTCCGCGAATACCAGGCCGTCAGCAGTCGGGCGCAGACCGGCGAGCCCCAGCCCTGGAAGAAGGCATTCAGCGCCCACAGCAGCGCGAAAGCCCATAGTGAGGAAGAAAAACCGAACAGAATATTCACCACCCCGGTGGCGATAAGCCCCAGCCCCATAAAATAGCGGGCGTCGGAGCGGTCGCTGACGATACCGGAGAAAAATTTCGACAGCCCGTAGGTGATATAGAACAGCGTGGCCAGCAGGCCAATATCGCTGCGGGTCAGGACGTTGCTGGCGAGAATTTCCGGGACCGCGGCGTTAAAGCTTTTGCGGGTGAAATAGAACAGCGCGTAGCCCAGCCAGATGGTCAACAGGATATGGCGACGCCAGTAGCGATAACGCGCATCAAGTTCGCGTTTATCGCTAATCGGCGCAGCGTCCGGCGGGGCTTTTAAAAAGGCGAACATCGGCGATCCTCTCAGGCGTAACGCAGCGGTAGATTGACGCACACCCGGGTACCGTGGGTGCAGGAGATCGTCAGTGTGCCGCCCAGGGCGGTCACGCGCTCGCGCATGCCGGTCAGGCCGAACCCCTGCAGATTCGACCCCGGCGGCAGGCCGCAACCGTCATCTTCCAGCACCAGCATTAGTCGCTCATCCTGCTGCCAGCCCTGCAGAGTGACAGCGCTGGCGCTGGCGTGCTTGACGATATTATTCAGCCCCTCCTGGCAAACGCGAAACAGCGTCACGCGCTGGTTCTCGCTCAGTCCCGCCTCGTTAATCCGCCAGTCGAGATGGCTGACAATGCCGCGGTCCTCCAGCTCCATCTCGCGCATCAACGAACGTACCGCCTGCTCCAGCGGCAGGTCGTCGAGCTGACGCGGACGCAGACGGCCTAGCAGTCTACGCACCGAGTCGTAAACTCCCAGCGACAGCTGTTCTATCAGCTGACCGCTCTGGCGCACGCTGGCGTTGTCCGGCGCCAGCCGCTGTACGATCCCGGCCTGGGTGCGGATCGCGGTGATGGTCTGGCCGATATCATCATGGAGCTCGCGGGCGACGTCTCGCCGCACGCTCTCTTCGGTCTCCAGCAGGCGTTCCGCCAGCCGACGATTACGCGCCAGCTCGCTTTGTAATGACTGGTTCAGCTCGCGTAGCCGCTGGATCCCCGCCCCCAACAGCAGCCCGGTGAGGCTCTGTGCCAGCAGGGAAAGCAATAAATCGACCGGGTGATCGTGCCAGGTCTGGCTGGCAATCAAGGCGATAGCGTTCATCAGGGTGGCGATCAGCGCGCCCTGCCAGCCGTAGTGCCAGGNGAGGGCGATAATCGGCAGCGCCAGACAAAACGGGGTAAAGCGGGAGAGCTCGGCGGGCAGGCCAAGCTGCAGCCACAGGCTAATGGTGAATAACAGCAGATACCAGATCAGATGCCGCCCGCGCCAGTTAACCGGCTGCGCCACCAGCGCCGGCCCCAGCGGCCGCCAGACGGTGCTGGTAAGATAGTGCCAGAAAACCAGGCAGGTCGGCGCCAGCGTCAGGCCGCCGGTCAGCGTCAACAGCAGGGCGTTAAGCCCCTCGTCCCCCTCCGCCAGCCACGGCAGCGATTGCAGCAGCGCGGCGGCCATTAACGCCCCGCCCTGACGCAGCAGCGTCAGCCAGTCGCGCTGCTGCCGGTAGCGCGAGATCAACGCCACCGGCAGCAGAGTCAGCAGGCTACCGGTCATCAAAATTATCGGGTGCGCCAGCGCCACCTCCTGCGCCAGCCATAAGATAAGCAGCCACTCGGTTCCCAGCAGCACTGGCCAGTAGCCGCGGGGGCATTGCAGCATTAACCCCAGCCGCAGGCCAAAGGGAAACAGCAGCACCGCTAAATCCGCGCGTTCCACCAGATGCAGACTGATGCTCCACAGGCAGAACCAGGCGGCCGCGAAGATAAAGGCGCAGCCGATGACCGACAGCAATCGTGAGACGACGGCCTTCATTGCCAGCTATCGAACATGCGGCGCGCCAGCTCAACGTCGTTGCTGACGCCCAGCTTTTCCAGCAGGTTGGCGCGGTGTACGTGGACGGTTTTCGGCGACAGACCGAGCTCGGCGGCAATCTCTTTCACCGCCATGCCCTGCGCCAGCTTTTCCGCCACCTGACGCTCGCGTTTGGTGAGCGGATCCTGGCGCCCGGCGGCCAACTTCATGGCGATATCCGGCGTGAGATAGCAACCGCCCGCCGCCACCGTGCGTACCGCGGCGATAAGTTCATCGGGGCTGCAGCGTTTCGACAGGAAGCCGCGCGCGCCGGCATTCAACGCTTGCTCGATCAGCGCCGGGCTATCGTGTACCGACAGCATGATGGTCGCCATCCCCTTCGGCAGCTGGCTGAGCAGCTCCAGCCCGGAAATATCCGGCATTGAGATATCGCAGATACAGACCTGCACGCCGCGCCCCGGTAGCCCCGTCAGCGCCTCGCGGCCGCTACCAAATTCGGCGACAACCTGAAAATCAGCTTCCAGCCCCAGCAGCTGAGCAAAGCCGGAGCGGACAATCAAATGATCGTCAATAAGGGCGATGGTGGTCATGGTGTGTCCTGGTGCCTGAAAACGCCGGATGGCGGCGTAAACGCCTTATCCGGCCTACGGATTCACTGCTTGTAGGCCGGATAAGCGCAGCGTCATCCGGTAAAGGCGCTTACCTTAGCGATAAGCACGTGGCTGTTCAAGCCTTGAGCGCTATTCGAAGAACACCGCAATTTTGTTAAACATGGTGGGATCGGACTGGTTACGCGCCACTTTGGTGACATCCTCAAGCTTTTCAATCTGGCTAATCATCTGCCCCAGTCGCTGGTCATCATTTACCAGCAGCCAGATGCGGCTGTGTTCGCTGCCCTGAATTGGCAGACAGAGAATGCCTTCGACGTTAAACGCGCGACGGGCAAAAAGCCCGCACACGTGGGTCATGACGCCGGGATGGTTGCGGACGGTGAGTTCCAGAATGACGTTATCACATTGTTTTTGCATGGCTTATTCCCCCACCATTTCAGTATTGGCCGCACCCGGCGGTACCATCGGATACACTTTCTGCTGTGCGTCGATGCGCACGTGGATCAGCGCCGGCCCCGGACGGTCGATGATCGCCTGCAGCGCCGCCTGCGGATCGACTTCATTATTTAAATCACAGGTTTGCAGGCCAAAACCGGCGGCAATCTGCATAAAGTTAATCATCCCCGGATAGGTGGCGGCAAAAACGCCCTGCTGATAGAACAGGCTCTGCTGCTGATGCACCAGCCCCAGCGCTTCGTTGTTCAGCAGGATAATTTTTACATCCAGCTGATTTTCGGCGGCGGTGGCCATCTCCNGAATATTCATCATCAGGCTGCCGTCGCCGGAGAAGCAGATAACCTTGCGCTGCGGATTCGCCAGCGCAGCGCCGATGGCNGCCGGCAGGCCGAAGCCCATGGTGCCGAGGCCGCCGGAGGTCAGCCACTGGCGCGGACGATTGAGCGGGTAGGCCTGCGCCGTCCACATCTGGTGCTGGCCAACGTCGGTAGTGATGATCGCTTCATCATCCACGCAGGCGGCCACGGCGTTAATCAGGCCGTAATGGGAGAGCGGGTCGCTTTCCTGCGGGATGGCGCAGGGGAATTCGCGCTGCAAGTCGGCCACCAGCTGGCGCCATTCCTCGCGCGGCTGCGCCTCAATCTGCGGGTTCAGCTGGGCTAAGACTTCCGCCACATCGCCCTGAATCGCCACGTGCGGTTGCTTGATTTTGCCCAGTTCGGCGCGGTCGATATCGACGTGGATAATCTTCGCGTTCGGGCAGAACTGCTCGGTCTTGCCAATCGCCCGGTCATCAAAACGGGCGCCTAAAACAATCAGTAAATCCGCCTCCTGCAGAATGAAGTTGGTGCTGCGCGCGCCGTGCATCCCCAGCATCCCCAGCGACAGCGGGTGCGCCTTCGGCAGCATGCCCAGCGCCATTAAGGTCATGGTGGTCGGCAGGTTGGCTTTTTCCGCCAGCTCACGGATCGCCTGCGGCGCGTTAATCACCCCGCCGCCCAGATACAGTACCGGGCGTTTCGCCGCGTTGATCATTGCCGCCGCTTCACGCACGCTTTCAGGCGCGAATGCCGGTGCCGGGGCGCGCTCGCCAGGCTCAGGCAGCGCTTCCAGCTCAATGGTCGCCGACTGCACGTCCTTAGGAATGTCTATCCACACCGGCCCGGGACGCCCGGACTGGGCAATACGGAAGGCGTCGCTGATCACCTGCGGCAGCTCGGCAATGTCGCGCACCAGATAGTTATGTTTGGTGATGGGGATAGAGATGCCGTAGGTGTCCACTTCCTGGAAGGCGTCGGTACCGATCATCGAGGCCGGTACCTGGCCGGTGATGCAGACCAGCGGAATCGAATCCAGGCGGGCATCGGCGATCGACGTCACCAGGTTCGTCGCCCCCGGGCCGCTGCAGGCCATACAGACCGCCGGCTTTCCTTCGGTACGCGCCATCCCCTGGGCGATAAAGCCCGCGCCCTGCTCGTGGCGCGCCAGGATGTGGCGGATTTGCGTGCTCTGGCTTAAGGCATCGTAGATAGGCAGGATGGAGCCGCCCGGAATGCCGCTGACCATAGTGATACCCTGGCGCTCCAGTAAATGAACAACCAGCTGCGCGCCGGTAAAGCGCATTGTGTTTGATGTGGTGCCCGAACTTGCCATGCTCCAGTCCTTTTCTTCTGGGCCGACTTTACCGGGGGGCTCGCCAACAAAAAACCCCGCTCGGTTTGCGCCGGCGGGGTTTGGAATTCGTGTTGTTCCGGACCCTACGGCGCATTGCCGACGACGACCACCACAGACACGACGACCACCGCGGCTGGCGCGGTTTTTAGTAGGGTCGAAGCGATCAGGGTTGCGTTCATTAGGGACCTGTTGTGTCGAAAAATAAGCTGAATTTATACAAACACAGGTTTTACGTTTTCACAATGGATTTATTTTCATCCACGAAAATTTGCGCGAAAGATCACAGTTCGGCGCAAAAGGACAGAAAACAAAAAACCCCGCCGGAGCGAGGTTTTTATCAGCATGGTTACAGGTGGTAGCCGCAAGCACACTGTATTACGTCAACGCCAAAAGTATACGCGATCGCTGCAGTTCGCGCAATTTAAGGTCGGTTTTTCTCTGTCATAGAGTATGGATGAGAGGGGCGGATTTGTCCAAAAAATACTGTTCATCCATACAGTATTTATCTATACTGGGTGTGTTCACTTTGTGCCATTCGGGGGCCGCAAGTTTGACCGGCGCAACGAAGTCCTGGCTGAAACGGGTGGTGCCGTCAGTGCCTTAACCCCGAGAGAGCACACTGTGTTACGTCAACAACGTGCAGTCACTGGCCCGCGCGGCAACGCGTGGCTCAGCGCTGCGCACCCCTGTCGTTGCAGGCGGCGGGCCGGGAAGCCGTTCATGGAAAGGACGAACTATCGGCCAGGGCAGACGCCGCCGGCGACAGGCAGGGATAAGCTGGCAACGGGCAGCGGAAAGGTACGTCAGCTTATTGTGCTCCTTAACCACAGGAGACGCGCGTATGGGCGGAATGGATATTATTATTTTGATCCTGAAACTCATGGTTGCTGTGTTGCAACTACTTGATGCAGTCCTGAAACAGTTCCGCTGATTCAGGTTCAAGTCGCACCTGAGGGGGGCGGGATACCGCCCCCCTGCAGGCGCCCGCCGGGCGTCCCGGGATGACTTGATGGAGGAAGCTATGCCACCCCTGTTAATTGCCGCCACGACGCCGGATGCCCCGGGGTTCGCGGCGCTACGAATTGAAAGCCTTGAACAGCATTTCAATATGCTGCGCCGCCTGGCGGAAAACTGGCAGAGCGGCAAAAACCGCTTTAACGCGCCGGGCGAAACGCTGCTGGGCGCCTTCGTCAACCACCAGCTGGTAGGGGTATGCGGCATCAATAGCGATCCCTTCAGTCCGCAGCCGCGGGCCGGGCGCATTCGCCACCTCTACATCAGCGAACGCTACCGTCGCCGGGGCATCGGCCAGCAGCTGCTGGTCTCGGTTATCACCCACTCCAGCGCCTGGTTCGACTTTCTCAACACCCATGCCCCGGCGCAGGCCTGGCCCTTTTATGAAAGGCTTGGTTTCCGCCCGGTGTACGATGAACCGCGGGTGACGCATCGCCTGTTTTGTTCGCTTTAACCCCCGCTGGCAGGCAGCGCGGGCGCGTGTTACATTCCGGTGACCTTCACTGTTGAACCTGTCTGCGATGACCCTCACCGTATTCTGCATTTTGCTGTTCGCCGCCCTGCTGCACGCCAGTTGGAACGCTATCGTCAAAGCCAGCGGCGATAAAATGTACGCGGCGATCGGCGTCAGCGGCTCGGCCGCGCTGATCGCACTGGTGATGCTCCCCTTTGCCCCGCAGCCCGCGCTGGTCAGCGCCCCCTATCTGCTGGCGTCGTGCGCGTTACAGGTGGTGTATACGGTGCTGGTGGCGAAGACCTACCAGGTATCGGATATGAGCCAGACCTATCCGCTGATGCGCGGCACTGCGCCGCTGCTGGTGGCGGCGATAAGCGTGCTGTTCCTCGGCGATCGTCTGTCGCCGCTGGCCTGGTTGGGCATCGGCGTCATCTGCCTGGCGATTCTGGCGATGGCCTTTAACGGCCGCGCCAGCTCGCGCAAAGGCATCGTGCTGGCGCTGATCAACGCCTGCTTTATCGCCGGTTATACGCTGGTGGACGGCACCGGCGTCCGGCTGGCGGGCTCGGCGCTGGGCTACACCCTGTGGACCTTTTTTATGAACGGCTTCTGCCTGCTGTGCTGGGCGATGGTGGCGCGACGGCGTGAGGCCAGTCGTTATTTACGTCAGCACTGGAAAAAAGGCATCCTCGGCGGGATCGGCACCATGGGCTCCTACGGCCTGGCGCTATGGGCGATGACCCAGGCCCCGCTGGCGGTGGTCGCCGCGCTGCGTGAAACCTCCATTCTCTTCGGCGCGCTGATCGCCTTTATCGTCCTGAAAGAGCAACTGATGCCGCTGCGCATCGTGGCCGCCTGCGGGATTGCCGCCGGGGCGATCCTCCTGCGCCTGGCGTAGCCTGAGATGGCAACATTAGTTGCCGTTCCTGTTTACATAATCTGCCTGGAATTTCCTCAACAATCGGCACTTTGCAGTTGTTCTGTCATTTTAATATGGTAGATTCCTCCATCGTTTACGGGATGTTGTAGTCACATATTCTTCATTTCTCTTTACTCACAAAGTATTCATCGACATGAAACGGCATAAGAACTTCAATTTGTTGTTGATGCTGGTACTGCTGGTGGCCGTCGGCCAGATGGCGCAGACCATTTATATTCCGGCCATCGCCGACATGGCGGTCGCGCTGAACGTCCGCGAAGGGGCGGTACAAAGCGTGATGGCGGCCTACCTGCTGACCTACGGTATTTCACAGCTATTCTACGGCCCGCTCTCTGACCGCGTCGGTCGCCGCCCGGTGATCCTCGTCGGGATGTCGATTTTTATGCTGGCGACGCTGGTAGCTATTACCACCCATAGCCTGCCGGTGCTGATCGCCGCCAGCGCCATGCAGGGGATGGGCACCGGGGTCGGCGGCGTGATGGCGCGTACCCTGCCCCGCGACCTGTACGAAGGCGCTCAGCTGCGTCATGCCAATAGCCTGTTAAATATGGGTATTCTGGTCAGCCCGCTGATTGCCCCGCTGCTCGGCGGCATCCTCGACACCCTGTGGAGCTGGCGCGCCTGCTACGCTTTCCTGCTGGTCCTGTGCGCCGGGGTGACCTTCAGCATGGCGAAGTGGATGCCGGAAACGCGCCCGGAAGGGGCGCCGCGCACCAAACTTCTGGCCAGCTACAAAACGCTGTTCGGCACCGGCGCCTTTAACTGCTATCTGCTGATGCTGATCGGCGGCCTGGCGGGGATTGCGGTATTCGAAGCCTGCTCCGGGGTGCTGATGGGCGCGGTGCTCGGCCTGAGCAGCATGGCGGTGAGTATTCTGTTTATTCTGCCGATCCCGGCGGCGTTCTTCGGGGCGTGGTTTGCCGGCCGCCCCAACAAGCGTTTCCCGACCCTGATGTGGCAGTCGGTGATCTGCTGCCTGCTGGCGGGTCTGATGATGTGGATCCCAGGGCTGCTGGGCATCATGACCGTCTGGACCCTGCTGGTGCCTGCGGCGCTGTTCTTCTTCGGCGCCGGGATGTTGTTCCCGCTGGCCACCAGCGGCGCGATGGAGCCGTTCCCGTTCCTCGCCGGAACCGCCGGGGCGCTGGTGGGCGGCTTGCAGAATATCGGCTCCGGCGTGCTGGCCTGGCTGTCGGCGATGATGCCGCAAACCGGTCAGGGCAGCCTCGGCCTGCTGATGATGCTGATGGGCCTGTTGATTCTGCTGTGCTGGCTGCCGCTGGCCTCGCGCTTTACCCACCATCAGCAGCCGGTATAAGCGCGGCGGTGGTTCCCCGGATGGCGGCTGACGCCTTATCCGGGCTACCGGACTGGTCGTCTGCCGGCCCGCGCATGCGCAGTGCCGTCATTTTGCCGGGTGGCGGCTCACGCCTTACCCGGCCTCTCTAACAACTCCGAGGGATAGCCCGGCTCTTTTTCAGGTCAGGCTATGCAGCCACTCGATAAAGGCGTCGATTTTCGGCCACTGGCGGCCCGGCAGGGTGGTCACGTAATAATGCTGATGGCATTTCAGCGTCATATCGCCGAACGGCGCGATAAGCTCGCCGCTCTCCAGCCGCTTCTGCACCAGCCGTTTACGCCCCATCGCTACCCCGACATGATTCATCGCCGCAATCACCGCTAAATCAGAACGATCGAAGCCGATGCCCGACGATTGCGGCAGTTCAATTCCAAATTGCTGTGCCCAACTG
This sequence comes from Klebsiella sp. EMBS2024, assembly GCF_036233805.1. NCBI lineage: Bacteria > Pseudomonadati > Pseudomonadota > Gammaproteobacteria > Enterobacterales > Enterobacteriaceae > Klebsiella > Klebsiella sp. EMBS2024. The sequence goes on from NZ_JAZARW010000001.1 coordinate 4,467,617, forward strand.
AACCATTCATCGGTGCCGGAATCATTGCTCCATGCCTGGCGATCGTGAAGCAGCGTACAGTGGCGCAGACTGGCAGGATTTGACGTTAACTGCAGCTGGCGGGCGTAATACGGCGTACATACCGGCACGATCGCCTCATCCATCAGAAAATAGTGGCTTAGCTGCGACGACGGCGCGTCATCAAAATAGATTGCCAGATCGATACCCGCCCGCTGCAGGTTGACGTTATCGTTGCCGGTCAGCACGGTCAGGGAGATGGCCGGGTAGCGGCGACTGAAATCCCCCAGCGCCGGCACCAGCCAGCACTGGGCGATAGAGGGCCGCGAGTAGACCGTCAGACTGCCGGAGAGCTCCTGGTTTTTGATGTCCAGAATCTCCTGATTGAGACCATCCAGTGACGACTTCAGCGCCCAGTAAACGCGCTTCCCTTCACGCGTCAGCTCCACTTTGCGGTGCGAGCGGACAAAGAGCTGGATCCCCAGCTCCTCTTCCAGCTGATTAATCCGGTGACTGACGGCGCTTGGGGTGAGCGCCAGCTCGTCGGCGGCAAGGGCGAACGACTCGTGCCGCGCCGCCACCTCAAACGTCGACAGCCTGGAGAGTTGCCAGCCGTTCAGCAACCGGGTACCTAAGGTTTTTAGCACATCCATTATGCGCTCCTGGCGATAATAGGGAGTCTGGATGATAAAAAAATAACGCCGGAACTTCCGCTAAAGGATGAGTTAATTTGACCCATAGCATATTTAGAGGTCACTTTTAGAGCTAAATCACCTTTTTGATTCAATTTGGCTCATCTGAAAGGTCATTTATATCGTTTGTCAGCCCATGCCGAGTTTCTGTTCAATAACCACACGTTACTTACGGCGAGGTGGGGTATGGAATCGCAAATTTGGGTTGTGAGCACATTGCTGATTAGCATCGTGTTAATTGTATTAACCATCGTCAAACTGAAGTTTCATCCGTTTCTGGCGCTGCTGCTGGCGAGCTTTTTCGTCGGGGCGATGATGGGAATGGGCCCGCTGGAGATGGTCAACGCCATTGAGAGCGGGATCGGCGGTACGCTGGGCTTCCTGGCGGCGGTGATCGGTCTCGGCACCATTCTCGGCAAGATGATGGAGGTCTCCGGCGCGGCGGAGCGCATCGGCCTGACGCTCCAGCGCTGCCGCTGGCTGTCGGCGGACGTGATTATGGTGCTGGTCGGCCTGATCTGCGGCATTACCCTGTTTGTCGAAGTCGGGGTGGTGCTGCTGATCCCGCTGGCATTCTCCATCGCCAAAAAAACCAATACTTCGCTGCTGAAGCTGGCTATTCCGCTGTGTACCGCGCTGATGGCGGTGCACTGCGTGGTACCGCCGCATCCGGCCGCGCTGTTCGTGGCGAATAAACTGGGGGCTGATATCGGGACGGTTATCGTCTATGGCCTGCTGGTCGGCCTGATCGCCTCCCTGGTCGGCGGCCCGCTGTTCCTCAGGCTGCTCGGCAACCGCCTGCCGTTTAAACCAGTGCCAGCCGAGTTTTCCAACCTCGACGTTCGCGAAGAATCGACGCTGCCGTCGCTCGGCGCTACGCTGTTTACCGTGCTGTTACCGATTGGCCTGATGCTGGTGAAAACCGTCGCTGAACTGAATATGGCGCAAGGCGGCACGCTGTATACAGTGCTGGAATTTATCGGCAACCCCATCACCGCGATGTTTATCGCCGTCTTTGTCGCCTATTACATGCTCGGCATCCGTCGGCAAATGGGGATGGGCGTTCTGCTGATTCATACCGAAAACGGCTTTGGGTCCATCGCCAACATCCTGCTGATTATCGGCGCCGGCGGCGCATTCAACGCGATTTTGAAATCCAGCGGCCTGGCCGATAGCCTCGCGGTGATCCTGTCGAACCTTGATATGCACCCGATTTTGCTGGCCTGGCTGGTGGCGCTTATCCTGCACGCCGCCGTTGGCTCCGCCACCGTGGCGATGATGGGTGCTACCGCCATCGTTGCCCCGATGCTGCCGCTTTATCCCGGCGTAAGCCCGGAGATCATCGCCATTGCCATCGGTTCCGGCGCCATTGGCTGCACGATCGTCACCGATTCCCTGTTCTGGCTGGTAAAACAGTACTGCGGCGCCAGCCTCAGTGAAACGTTCAAGTACTACACGACAGCGACATTTATCGCGTCGCTACTTGCACTGGCCGCCACCTTCCTGCTTTCTTTCATTATCTGAGCGCAAAGAGACGTATGATGAAACACGCTGACCTGACCACCTTAACCGCGACCTTCCCGCTTGTGCAGGATCTGATCGCCCTGAAAGAAACCACCTGGTTTAACCCGGCAACCACCACCCTGGCGGAGGGGTTGCCTTACGTCGGTCTGACCGCCGACGATGTGCAAGACGCCCATGCCCGCCTTCAGCGCTTCGCGCCCTATCTGGCGGCAGCCTTCCCGGAAACCGCCGCGAGCGGCGGGATTATCGAATCAGAAGTGGTTGCCATTCCGGCAATGAAACGCAGCCTTGAGCAAAAATTCGGCCAGCCAATTAGCGGCGAACTGCTGCTGAAAAAAGACAGCCATCTGCCAATCTCCGGCTCAATCAAAGCGCGCGGTGGGATTTATGAAGTGCTGACCCATGCGGAAAAGCTGGCGCTGGAAGCCGGGCTGCTGACGACCGCAGACGATTATCGCAAATTGCTGACGCCGGAGTTTAAACAGTTCTTTAGCCAGTTCAGCATCGCCGTCGGCTCCACCGGCAACCTTGGGATGTCGATCGGCATCATGAGCGCGCGCATTGGTTTTAAAGTCACGGTGCATATGTCCGCCGATGCCAGGGCGTGGAAAAAAGCCAAACTGCGCAGCCACGGCGTAACGGTGGTTGAGTATGAAGAGGACTATGGCGTGGCGGTCGAACAGGGGCGCAAGGCAGCGGAATCCGACCCGAACTGCTTTTTTATCGATGATGAAAACTCGCGCACGCTGTTCCTCGGCTATGCCGTAGCCGGCGAGCGCCTGAAAGCGCAGTTCGCTCAAGCAGGACGCGTGGTCGATGCCGATCATCCGCTGTTCGTCTATCTGCCGTGCGGCGTCGGCGGCGGCCCCGGCGGCGTGGCATTTGGCCTGAAACTGGCCTTCGGCGACCACGTTCACTGCCTGTTCGCCGAACCGACCCATTCGCCATGCATGCTGCTCGGCGTCTATACCGGGCTCCACGACCAGATAGCGGTGCAGGATTTAGGCATTGATAACCTGACCGCGGCCGACGGTCTGGCGGTCGGCAGGGCGTCCGGGTTCGTTGGCCGGGCAATGGAGCGCCTGCTCGACGGGTTCTATACCCTTGACGACCAGACGATGTATGACATGCTGGGCTGGCTGGCGGCAGCGGAAAATATCCGCCTTGAACCCTCCGCGCTGGCCGGGATGGCCGGAGCGCAGCGCGTCTGCGCCAGCAAAGCGTACCATCAGCTGCAGGGGCTGAGTGAGCAACAGCTGCAGCAGGCCACCCACCTGGTGTGGGCCACCGGCGGCGGCATGGTGCCGGAGGAGGAGATGGCGCAGTACCTGGCGAAGGGGCGCTAATCTTTAGCGCAGCAGCGGCATCAGCGCCTCTGGCGGCCGCTGCTGTCGCCGCAGGTCCCGCATCACTCGCATATAGGGCCCGCTAAAATCGTAGAACTGCCGGTAACCCGCGCACAGCGGGTCTTCCTGTTCGCCACAGCGGCACAGGCGCAGCCACGGGCAGCCGTAGCAGGCGCTGTTGGCCGCCGGCGCGCCTGGCTGGGTCAGCGTCTCCCCGCACCAGGCGCTCAGCGTCTCGCTAAACAGTAAAATATTGATGCGCCCAATATCTTCCCGCACCCAGCGGTGAAAGACTGCGCAGAGAAACTCTCCCCAAAGCGCGGCGTCGCCGGCCGCCAGCTGCGGAATAAAATGGATAGCGGTGAGCCCCTGTTGACGAAGCTGCGCATAGAACGCCTGCGGTTGATGGCAATGATGCGCCTCCACCACGACAGCCTGAAAGGGAGTGTCATGTTGCTGGCCGGGGGCATGAGTGAGAGGCAAATTCGCCGGACATCCTGTCATGACATATCCCTAATGAATAAAACGATCGGTTGAAGGTGAGTAACAGCAAACAGGAATGCCAGAGAAAGTACTGCGAGTGCGATCAAAAATTTGTCACGAACCGCCCGCGGCTGTAAAAAATCGCTATCGTCGACGTCCATCAGATGACGACGGCGGGTATAGCCCCAGAGGATCACCGCCACAATCGCCAGTACGCCGATCGACAGCCATAACGGCAGGCCGGCGCGGTGCCAGCTGTGCTTAATCGCCAGCGCCATCAGCGCGCCGTAGCCCAACAGGGTGCGAAACCAGGCCAGCGAGGTGCGCTCTGGCTGAAGACCGGGATCGCTTTCCCGCCGCGCCCGGCGTTTATCCGCCATACACCACCAGCAGCATCACCGCGGCCACCACCGCCAGCAGCAGAATGCTAATCACCAGCAGCGTGCGGGTATAGGGAAGGTCCTGCTTGAGACGCATCNCCTTCTCGTTATTCAGCCAGCGCAGATAGCCATAGATGGCCATGCCGCCGGCAAAGAGACACAGCAGCAGGGCGAGAATTTCACGGATCAGCGGCGTGGCAAAGTCCGGCGCTAACTGGTCAAGGCCGACGCCGGCGGCGAGAAAACCGAGCGCCGTGCGGATCCATGCCAGAAAGGTGCGTTCGTTAGCCAGCGAAAAGCGGTAATCCGGCGCTTCGCCGAGGCGGGAGATTTTCATTACAGTTCCTTGTTCATCGCGCTGCAGGCTTCAGCATAGCGTAAATCAGGAACCGGGGAGAAGAACCGGCGCCCCGCAGGGCGCCGGTATTACAACGGGGATTAATGCAGCTCAGGCCAGTAATCTTTGTTGGCGGCAATGAGGTCGTCGAGGATCGCTTTCGCCACCGAGGCGCTCGGCACGGTTTTCGACAGGGTAATCGCCTGCCACAGCTTGTGGTAAGAGCGCTGTTCCCAGGCATCGACCACCAGTTTTTCCACTGCCACCTGCTGGCTCATCAGCCCTTTCTGGAAATGCGGGATGTCGCCGACCGTCAGCGGCTCCGGTCCGTTGTGGCCTACCAGACAAGGGATCTCCACCATCGCGTCGGCGTCAAAGTTATGGATCGCGCCATTGTTCGGCACAATCAGCAGCATCCTTTCCTGCGTGTTAAAGGCGATAGCCGTCGCCAGATCGACGATATAGGAGGCATGCTCGTCAATCTCCAGATCGCCGGCGGTGGATTTCCCGGCGGCGATGATCGCCCGGCAGGCGCTGAAGACGTTTTTCTCCCGATGATCCATCACCTCATTGGCGCGGGTGCGTTCCGGGTTGGAGTGGGCTACCACATAGTCCGGGAACAGATAATATTTCAGGTAGGTGTTCGGCATGGTCTGCGGATCCAGCGCCTGCACATCTTTCGCTTTGGCAAAGGTGTCGTTCCAGCTGGCCTCGGTGTGCGGATCGTTCGAGGGCGGCACATAGCCGTATTTCGCCACATATTCGCGCAGTTTCGGCATCAAATCATTGCCGTCGAGGTCCTCAATCGACGTCCACCAGCCGAAGTGGTTGAGGCCGTAATAGCGCACGCGCATCTGTTTACGGTCTTTGAGGCCGACAATCTGCGCCATCCGCCCTTCAATGCCGATCGGCATATCGCAGATGTTGAGGATTTTGGCGTTCGGCCGCAGACGACGAGTGGCTTCCGCCACAATCGCCGCCGGGTTGGAGTAGTTAAGCATCCAGGCGTTCGGCGAATATTTTTCCATATAATCCACCAGCTCCAGCACGCCGCCGATAGAGCGCATACCGTAGGCGATCCCCCCCGGTCCGCAGGTCTCCTGGCCCAGCACGCCGTGGCGTAGCGGGATTTTCTCATCCTGTTCACGCATCGGATATTTCCCGACGCGGATATGCGCCATGACAAAATCAACATCGGTAAACGCCGCCTGCGGATCGGTGGTATAGCTGAATTCAATCTCCGGCGCCTGCTCTTTGAGGATCACTTTGCACGCCTCGGCGATGGTCTCCTGGCGCGCGCCGTCGTTGTCGTAAAATTTCAGCGACCGCAGCGGAAAACGATCCTGGTTTGCCAGCAGCATCAGGACAATGCCCGGGGTGAAGGTGCTGCCGCCGCCTGCAATAACAACTGAGAATTTTTTCATGATACTGCCTCCGTCATGGTGGTATGTTCGGTCGAAAGAGAATCTTTCATCAGGTTTTCCAGCTGGTCGCGCACCTGGGGAACGTGCAGGCCGACGATGACCTGAATCCCGTTGCCGCGGCGTACTACCCCGTGGGCGCCCAGCGCTTTAAAGACGTCGTCACTTTGCGTTTTCGCCATATCGACCAGCGCGATGCGCAGTCGGGTGGCGCAGTTGTTGATGCTTTCAATGTTGTCGGCGCCGCCGAGGGCCTGCAGGAAGCCAGCGGCCTGACCCAGCCGGGTCTCTGGCGCGGCGGCGGCCGTGGTTTTACCTCGTGCCGCCTGGTAATCGGCCTTGCTGTAGAGCTTGATTTCGCTCTCTTCCCTGCCAGGCGTCTTCAGGTTCAGACGCAGGATCAGGGTACGGAAGACTACGAAGTAGAGGGCGGTGAAACAGAGGCCGATGCCTATCTGAATGAACATCATCGAAGCGTGGTGATGGAACATTGGGATCCAGTTTTGCGGCAAGAATTGATCGAGCAGGCCGCCGCCGAAGTTGCCTACTACCCCGCAGATGTACATCACCGTCGCCATAGTCGCCGCCAGCACCGCGTGAACGGCGAACAGCAGCGGCGAGATGAAGAGGAAGGTGAACTCCAGCGGCTCAGTGATCCCGACCAGCATCGCGGTCAGGGTGGCGGGGATCAGCAGGCCGGCGACCTTGACGCGGTTTTCCGGCGCGGCGGTGAAATAGAGCGCCAGCGCAATCCCCACCGACCCAAACACTTTCGAGTTACCGTGCAGGGCAAAGCCGCCCTCCGGGAACAGCGTCTTCAGCGGTTCCGTACTCTGACTGAACGCCTGCAGATGCTCTGCCCAGTAGACCTGCAGTCCGCCCTCCACCACCGCCGGGCCAAAGATGAACGGGCCATAGACGAAGTGGTGCAGTCCGGTGGGGATCAGGATGCGCTCAAGAAAGATGTAAACCCACACTCCAAGCGCCCCGGCTGAGCGCAGAAAGGCCTGCAGCGATTCAATACCCAGCTGGACCTTTGGCCAGCCGAGCAGGGTCAGCCAGGCGCAAGGGATCATCGCGAGGAAGGCGACAATGACCACAAACGATGAACCCTGAAAGATGCCGAGGAATACCGGCAGGGGTTTATCGAAATAGCGATTGTGCAGGGCCGTCACCAGACCGGAGATGACGATGGCGCCGATAATGCTGGTGTCGAGGGTTTTAATCCCGGCAATCATCGTCAGGCCGCTGCCGGCCGTGGGTTCAGCGGAAAAATCGACGCCGAAGAAGTGGCCCCAGGTCATCCCCATGGCGTTGATAAAATAGTTCCAGGTGAGAAAGCTCACCAGCACCGCCAGACAGGCCCGGCCCTGGGCCTGTTTCGCCAGGCCGATCGGCAGACCGACGGCGAAAATCAGCGGCATATTACGAAAGACGGTCCAGCCGCCCTCCTCAATAATGTGAACGATCTGGGCAAACAGGCTGTCGGGTGCGGTCAGCGCTTCGCCGACGAACATCGGGTTGCGCAGCATGATGGCGATACCGACCACAATCCCGGCAAAAGGAAACAATAAAACCGGGGTAAACATGGCGCCGCCAAAACGTTGTATTTGACTGAGCATTGGGAAATCCTCATGTAACAACTCGTAGGGTGAGTGGCCTTCTTTTTCTTGATTACCGGCCTGACTGGAGAATAAAAATTTGCCCGTCCGACAACATGCCGCGCCGTTGCGATTCGTGATCCCATTCATGGTTTTAATTTGGCCAAAGTTGTCTACTTCGATAACAAAAGTTAGACATCGATAAGTCAGGCAGCGAAATTAACTAAATGAATGTGTCTTAATTGATTGTAATTAATCTATTTTTTTAGAAAAAAGAGCACAAAGCGACATCCCCTTTTCCTGCACAAGAGGACTACTGGTGATCTACAAATCCATTGCTGACCGCCTGCGGCTGCGGCTGAATTCCGCCGACTTCGCCATCGGCAGCCCGCTACCAGGAGAGAAAAAACTGGCCGAGGAGTTCGGGGTGGCGCGCATGACTATTCGCAAAGCCATCGATCTGCTGGTGGACTGGGGATTGGTTGTGCGTCGCCACGGCTCGGGAACTTACGTGGCGCGTAAAGACGTCCATCATGAAACCAGCAATCTGACCGGCCTGGCGGAAGTGCTGCGCAAGCAGGGTAAAGAGGTGGTGAGTCAGGTGCTGGCCTTCGAGGTGATGCCCGCCCCGCCGGCCATCGCCAGTCTGCTGCGGATTAAAATTGATGAACGGATCTACTTCTCGCGGCGGGTGCGCTACGTCGACGACAAGCCGCTGATGCTGGAGGATAGCTATATGCCGGTGAAGCTGTTCCGCAACCTGTCGCTGAGTCATCTGGAAGGGTCGAAATTTGATTATATTGAGAAGGAGTGCGGAATCATCATCAGCGGGAACTATGAAACGCTGACGCCGGTGCTGGCGGACAAGCAGCTGGCGCGCTCAATGAACGTCCCGGAGCAGACGCCGCTGCTGCGTATTACCTCCCTTTCCTACAGCGACAGCGGCGAGTTTCTTAACTATTCGGTCATGTTCCGCAACGCCAGCGAGTATCAGGTGGACTATCACCTGCGCCGCGTCCAGGCGCAAAGCCCGCTAGCTCAGTCCCCAGAACAGCACGGCGAGTAGCTGCGGGGTGATAATGCGCAGGAACATCACCAGCGGATAGACGGTGGCGTAAGAGAGCGCCGCTGCGCCGCTGGTGGCGTGCAGGTTGTTGGCGAAGGCCAGCGCCGGCGGGTCAGTCATGGAGCCGGCCAGCATGCCGCACAGCGTCAGATAGTTCATTTTCGCCAGCATGCGCGCGAGGATGCCCACCGTCAGCAGCGGGATGGCGGTGATGAAAATGCCGTAAGCGATCCAGCTCAGACCATCGCCCTGGGTCAGGGTGGCGACAAAGTCCCCCCCCGATTTTAGCCCGACCACCGCCAGAAACAGCACTATCCCCAGCTCGCGCAGCGCCAGGTTGGCGCTCGGCGGCATAAACCAGTACAGCTTGCCGATACTGCCGATACGCCCAAGGATCAGCGCCATAATCAGCGGCCCACCGGCCAGTCCCAGCTTCAATGCTGCAGGGAAGCCGGGAATAAACAACGGGATAGATCCCAGCAGTACCCCGAGTCCGATGCCGATAAACACCGGCAGCATCTGGACCTGCTGCAGCTTCTGCTGAGCGTTACCCAGTTCGGCGGCCACGGCGTCAATTGCCTCCGGACGGCCGACCAGGTTGAGGATGTCACCAAACTGCAGGCTGGCGCTGCTGCTGGCTACCAGCTCGACGCCTGCCCGGTTAAGCCGGGAGATCACTACGTCATAGCGCTGTTTGACGTGCAGATCGCGTATTTTCTTCCCCAGCACTTTTTCGTTAGTGACCACCACCCGCTCCACTTTCAGATCGGTGCCGCGCGTCGACAGCGAGGTGGCCACCTCCTGGCCTATCACCAGCTGCGCATTGTGCAAATCCTCAGGTCGCCCCACCAGGTGCAGCAGGTCGCCAGCCTGGATAAGGGTGCCCGGCGCAGGCACCATCAACAGCTCACCGCGTTTCAGCCGCGAACAGACGATGTTGTCGTTGTTGAGCATCGGCACATCCTGAATCGCCATCTGGTTGAGGTTGGGGTTTTCCACCCGCACGTTGATGGTGTGTAAATGGGCGTGGCCGTTACCGCTGCTCTCCTCAAACCGCTGGGCCTCTTTCTCGACATTGATGCGAAAGAACAGACGCACCAGCCACATGGTCAGCAGAATGCCGCAGATGCCGAACGGATACGCCATCGCATAGCTCATCCCCATTTGATCGACCACCTCGAACGGTACGCCGAGATCGCGCAGAATTTGCTGCCCGGCCCCCAGCGCCGGCGTGTTGGTCACCGCGCCGGAGAAGATACCGAGCACCACCGGGAGAGGAATATTGAACAGCTTATGCAGCACCGCGGTCACCAGGCCGCCGAGGATAACGATAAGGATAGCGAACAGATTGAGCCGCAGGCCTGAGACCCGCAGCGAGGCGAAAAAGCCCGGCCCCACCTGAATACCGATGGTGTAGACAAACAGGATCAAGCCGAATTCCTGAATAAAATGCAGCATCGGGCTGCTGAGGGTGACCCCTGCCTGATCGACAAAGTGGCCGACAATAATCCCGCCAAATAACACACCGCCAATGCCAAAGCCGACGCCGCGGATTTTGACATTGCCGATCCACAACCCCACTACCGCCACCAGCGCCAGCACGCTGACCGTCAATGCTATCTCACTCATGGTACCGTCCCTGTGAATAACACCATTAACTACAGGGATTATGACCGCTGCCAGGTGGATTGTATGCCGCCTGGCGCACAATAATCATGGAGTAAGATACGCTACTCAGGCGCGTTCTTATTTTTCGCTGCGATAGTGAGTTGCTGAATACTTTTCTCCGGGGAAGGAAGTGCTTCAGGCATAGTGCCACCCAGGTCTTTAATAGTCTGGCGTACTTTTTGCCCTACGTCATAATGCGTTTTGTTGGCGAGTTGCTTCGAATCAACCGCGTCCCGACGTAGTTTTTCTTCCGTTTGGGTAGCACGAAACAGGTTGGCCGCGAGCTCAGTCGATCCCATATAGTCGAGTATTTTTTGGCTTTTCTTTAGGCCCTTACGCTCATGGATTGCTTTTTGGTCAAGACCACCATAGAGACCTTTATAACCATGGTTTTGAAAGACAGCAAAATCAAGAGTCGTCTCAACACCAGCACGTTGGGCCGTTTCAACCAGATGTTTATTATGCTCTTTGAGCTCATTGTGCAGGAACAGTCGCTTTTCATCCTCTCGTAGAGACTTAAATATTTGATCATCTTGCAATTCCTGGCGCCGGGTTTGCAAGGCAAAGTACGTTTGCCCCGCAGCAATCACCGGTTTCGACGGATCGCCATTTTGCACTACCAGATAGCAGGCGTAGCGTGAGAGGTGGAAATCTTCAAGATTCCTGCTGGCGCCAGAACCTAATTCGACCATTTTGTTGGTTTCAACAAAATGGTCTGCCGAGGGATGACCACTCGCCTCACATGAAATTATCGCTTTTGCAATGACCTTATAAAAATTCCGCCACTCTTTATAGTCAAGCAGGGGACCAAGGTTGCGGGCAGACCAATACTCCCGCCCCGCCTCATCGCTCTTTCTAATCGCTTCAAATGGCTGCTGTTCGTTCATAACGTATCCTTGTTTGAGTGAGTCCCAAAGTATGATTGTTTTTTAAACTGAAACACCCGTTGCAGCAAGGAAGTTTATTGTGCTCTCGCACACAAAAAAGCCCCGAAAATCGGGGCCTTATAAGTTATTCGCTTAATTAACTATTTAATGCCGGTCGTTCGCTGATGGCGATACGCTGCGGGGCGATCTGCTCAGGCTCATTGCGGGTCAGATCGATATGCAGCAGGCCATTGGTGAAGGTCGCGCCAGAGACCTCCATGTTGTCGGCGAGGGTGAAGCTCAGGCTGAAGGCCTGGCTCACCAACCCCTGGTGCAGCCATGTGGTCTCTTTTTCCGGCTGCTGCGGCGTGCCTTTCACCACCAGACGGGTGCCTTCCAGTTGAATATCCAGATCTTCCTGACGGAAACCGGCCAGCGCAAGGGTAATGCGGTAGTGGTTATCGTCGCTTTTTTCGATGTTATAGGGCGGGAAGCTTTGGCTTTCACCGGCGGTTTGCAGGGCGCTGGCCAGTTTGTCAAAACCGATCCATTGACGCAGCAGGGGGGATAAATCGTAGTTACGCATACTGTTTTCTCCTTCTAAGAAGCGAGTGAATACCTGCGAATTCTGTAAATTCGCATCTGCTCCCTGACGGCGAGCAGGTTGTTACATCAGGCCGCCACGCGGCCTGAAACGGACAATTAGTTGATTTCGATGCGGCGCGGCTTGTTCGCTTCCGGGATCACCCGTTCCAGATCGATATACAGCAGGCCGTTCACCAGATTGGCGCCGCGGACGTGAATGTTTTCCGCCAGCTGGAATTTGCGCTCGAAGTTGCGCTCGGCGATCCCCTGATACAGGTAGGTCCGCTCTTTCTGCTCGGCGGCGTGGGCGCCTTTGACGATCAGCAGATTGTCCTGGGCAGTGATCTCCAGCTCGCTTTCAGCAAAGCCAGCCACCGCGATAGCGATGCGATAGTGGTTTTCGTCTACCAGCTCGACGTTATACGGAGGGTAGCCGCCGTTGCTCTGGCTTTGATTGTTTTCCAGTAGGTTGAACAGGCGGTCGAAACCAATGGCTGAACGATATAGCGGGGAAAGATCGAAGTTACGCATAGTAAATAGCTCCTGAAAATCAGCGAGAATCAAATGACCTTCCATCGTGGACAGGCCGCGGTAATCCGGAATACCCCTCAGGCGTATTCTCAGTGGGTTACACCTATAAAATGGGTTTCTCCCCGTCCTTTTCAAGGGATTGAGGGCAATTTTTTTTGCAGTTTATCGATGATTGCTTAGACTGGGTGGAGGAGCACAAAAAGCAAAGTGCGATGCCCGCCACAGTGCGGCGCAATAACACTATGCATTCACGGGATGGCCCGATATAACCGCTGAAAGGTTATCTCAACGCCCGAAACGACAATGGAAGAACAATGAAAAGCAGACGACTGTTAAAGCTGGTCCTGTTCAGCGGGATAATAAGCCTGAGCGGTTGCTCCAGCGTAATGTCACATACCGGTGGCAAAGAGGGAACCTATCCGGGCACGCGATCCAGTGCGCAAACGCTGGGGGACAGCGATACCAACTGGGGTGTGAAATCGCTGGTGGCGCTGGACATGCCGTTCACCGCCGTCATGGATACCCTGCTGCTGCCGTGGGATATGTTCCGCACCGACAGCTCCATCAAATCTCGGGTCGAAAAGAGCGAGAAGGCTACGCTGGCGACCAACTCGGTGATCCCGCCAGCGCCGATGCCTGCCCAGTAAGTTATCGTCCGGTCTGCGTAACCCACAGCTGACGATAACCGTCCACCTCCTCCATCCAGGCAATCTGTTTACCGTCTGGCGAAAAGACGATCGCGTCCGCCGAGG
>NZ_JAZARW010000001.1:4480878-4501265 GCF_036233805.1 Klebsiella sp. EMBS2024
CGTATCGGTTAAAAAGGTGATATCTCCCGTACCGGCATGGCAGCAGGCAATCCGATCCTCCAGCGCAAAACCCAGCCACTCTCCCGACGGATGCCAGTTAAACGCCGACTGGATACCCGACGCGTGATGCGTCAACTGCCGCGGCTCGCCCCCCTGCGGGGAAATAAGCCACAGCTGCACTACGCCGGCGTCGTCGCGCATCAGAAAGGCTATCGCCGTCGCCTGGGGATTGGCGCGCACCCAGTGGCGCGGGACGTTCACCAGTCCCGGGTAGCGGCGATGGTGGGTGAAGGTCAAACGACGCTGGCTGACGCCCGCCGGCGGCGCCGGCATTGTGGTTGCGGTACCGGCCAGCGGCGCCCCGCCAGGCTGCTTCCAGCCGGCTTCATCCTGCGGCAGATCGACAATAAACAGCTCAGGCACTTTATCGCCATTTTCCGCCAGCGTATCGCCAATAAACGCCAGAGTATGGTTCCCGACCCAGCCCTCCTCATAGGCGCGATTAATCTCATCGCTGCCCGGCGCGGGTGCCGGCGTCGTGCNGCTTACCAGCACGCACCAGTGGCTGCCGCCATATTCGCGCGGATGCTGTCCCTGCGGCGTCACCGGTCCATAGGGCGCCGCCACGCCGACGTTGCGCAGATCCAGCGCCGGATCGCGCTCGTGCAGCACGTGATCGTTGTAGGTAAAACTGACAAACTGACCGTTGGGGCTATAGACATGGACGTGGCTGCCGCCGCGCAGCGCGCCGGGCGTGTAGGGGGGGGTAATGTCCATGGCGTCCAGATTCTCGACAGCCCCCTGAAAGGCCACCACCCCGCGGCGATGATGAAAATCATACTGCCACTGCGCATCCGGCCGCTCGGGGCCATGAATAAACACATAGCGCTCCTGGGTTGGATGCACGGTTACCACGCCCACGTGCGCGCCCTGCGTGGCACGATAAATGGTCTCCACAGTACCGCTGTTTACGTTCACTCGCTCAATGGTTTCGCCGGTAAACGATGCGCCGGACGGACGAACGTCGAATACCAGCCACTGGCTGTCGGGAGTCCAGGTATTAATATTGGTAAGCTGGTGATGACGGGGAGCAAAAGTGACTTGTTTCATGACGATACCCTGATGCGAGACTTACGCATCAGGGTAGCGTATCGCAAAAAATTAGCCTACACGTTTCACATCGCCGACCAGCAGGATATAAGACAGCGCGCCTATTAACGCCACCACGGAGATATAAACCAGCGCCGGGCCAAAGCCGTAATCCTGCGCCAGATAGCCAATCACCAGCGGGACGGTGATGCCGCCCAGGCCGCCAACAAAGTTAAACACCCCGCCGGTCAGGCCGATCAGGCGCATCGGCGCCAGGGAGGAGACCAGCGACCAGGTGATAGACGCAAAACCGTTACCGAAGAACGCCAGCGCCATCAGCGCCATGATCCAGATGGGGTCGTTGGTGTAGTTTGCCCCCATGATGCAGGTGGAGATCAACAGTCCACAGATGATCGGCGTTTTGCGCGCCACGCCCAGCGAGTAGCCTTTTTTCACCAGCTTATCCGCCAGCCAACCAGACAGCAGGACGCCAAAAAACGCGGCGAGGAAGGGCACCGTGGTCATAAAGCCGGCCTTCAGCGCGGTGATGCCTTTTTCCTGGGTTAAGTAGTTCGGAAACCAGGTCAGGAAGAACCACAGCGTCGAGGTTACCGCGAACTGTCCAAGGTAAACGCCAACCAGCTTGCGGTGAAAAACCAGCTTCCAGTCCGCTTTCGATAACGGTTGACGCGCCTCTTTCTTCACCGGCGCATCGCCATCCACCAGGCCGCCGCCGTCGCGGATATAGTCAAGTTCGGCTTTACTGATGCTTTTAGTCAGACGCGGCGGTTGATAAACCTTAAACCAGATCAGCGACCAGATAATGCCGATACCGCCGGTAACGATAAACACCCAGTGCCAGCTCAATAGCTCCTGGATCCAGATCAGCAGCGGCGTGAGGAAAGCCAGACCCACAAATTGCCCCGAGGTATAAAACCCGACGGCGGAAGCGCGCTCGTGCTCCGGGAACCAGCTGGTCACCATGCGGTTGTTGGTCGGGAAGGCTGGCGCTTCGAAGATGCCGGTAATGGCGCGTAAACCGATAAGCGACATTAAACCGGTGGCGAAGCCTTGTAGCAACGTCGCCACCGACCAGCCAAATATAGCGATAAAGTAGGTAAGCCTGGATCCCACGCGGTCAAGGAACCAACCGCCAGGGATCTGGCAGAGGGTATACAGCCAGGCAAAGGCGGAAAATACGTAGCCCATTTCCGCTTTGCTAATACCAAACTCCTCCTGAATATGCGCCGAGGCGACGGCGAGGTTGGCACGGTCAACATAACAAATAACCACGGTAATAAAGATCATGATGAGCGTCAGATAACGGCGACGCCCGGTTTTTACAGCGGTAACTGAAATATCCATCGCAATCTGTCTCCAGATTTTGGGCATAGCGAAGCCGCTCACCATGCCCGGTAATTTACAGAGGGTGTTTTTGTTTTTTATTAATAACTATGTTGCGATGCGCTAAATAATTCGTGCTGGGGAAAGGCGGCAAACTTTCGCATCCCTGGGAGCATACAATAGTATGTGACCTGGGTAAGAAAATGCAGCCAACGCATCACCAGTGCGAAGTATGACACGCATTTACCATTCGGCGACAGATCCATCCTCATACCGCCACAACGGATTTCGCCAGTCCGGCGCGTTTTTACTTAACTCAATCACGCGGGCCTCATCAATTTCCACGCCCAGCCCCGGCTTCATCAGAGGTTTAAAGAAGCCGCCTTCCATATTGAAATCTTCTTTATTTTTCACAAAATCAAGCAGTTCGGCGCCTTTGTTGTAATGGATACCCATGCTCTGCTCCTGGAAGACCGCGTTATGCGAAACGAAATCAACGTGCAGACAGGCTGCCAGCGCGATCGGCCCCAGCGGACAGTGCGGCGCCAGCCCAACGTCATAGGCTTCCGCCATGCCGGCAATTTTATAGCATTCGGTAATACCGCCTGCGTGCGACAGATCGGGTTGTAAAATAGCCACCCCACCCGCTTCCAGGACCCGTTTAAATTCAAAGCGCGAAAACATACGTTCGCCGGCGGCAATGGGAATATGGGTTTGCGCCGCCAGCCGCGGATAATATTCCGCCTGCTCGGCTAATACCGGTTCCTCAATAAATAATGGGCGATATGGCTCCAGCTCTTTAATTAATACCTTAGCCATCGGCGCGCTAACGCGGCCATGAAAATCGAGACCAAACTCAATTTCATTGCCAAACGCTTCGCGGATTTGCGCCACGGTATTCACCGCCGCGTCAACCGCGCGGGAATTATCAATGATACCCATCTCTTCGCAGCCGTTTAATTTAAAGGTGTCAAAACCAATGCCGCGCAGCTTCTTAATCCCGTCAATCACTTCGGCGGGGCGGTCGCCGCCCACCCAGCTGTAGGCTTTAATTTTGTCGCGCACCAGCCCGCCCATCAGTTGCCACACCGGGGCATTCAGGACCTTACCTTTAATATCCCATAGCGCCTGATCAATACCGGCGATGGCGCTCATCATAATCGGGCCGCCGCGATAAAAGCCGCCGCGGTACATTACCTGCCACAGGTCATTAATCCGCGCCGGATCCTGACCAATCAGGTAATCGCCAAATTCATGAACGGCTGCCTCCACCGTACGGGCGCGCCCTTCAATCACCGGTTCGCCCCAGCCGACGATGCCTTCATCGGTTTCAATCTTCAGGAACATCCAACGCGGAGGTAAACGGTACGTGGTGATATTGGTTATTTTCATTTCACTGCCTCTCGATACGCTTTTACGAATGCGGCTGCCTGCTGCGCGGTACGTTCAACCGGCTGGCCGGCACGATAGAGATCGCTACCCAATCCTGCCCCAACACAGCCGGCATTAATCCACTGCGCCAGGTTTTCCGGCGTCACGCCGCCAACGGCAAAGACCGGAACCTCGGGCGGCAGCACGGCTTTCAACGCTTTGATGTAATCCGGGCCAAAAGCCGATGACGGGAAGATTTTCAGAGCCTGCGCGCCGGCATCGAGCGCGCTAAAGGCTTCGCTGGCGGTGGCGCAGCCTGGACACACGGTCATGCCGTAACCCACCGCTCGCCGGATCACTTCCGGTTGAATGTTTGGCGTCACAATCAGCCGACAGCCCATGGCCGCCAGCCTGTCGACCTGCTCCGGTTGCAGCACCGTGCCCGCGCCGATAAGCGCCTGCTCGCCGTAAGCGTCGACGACCTGCGGAATACTTTTCTCCCACTGCGGCGAGTTCAGCGGGATTTCGACCGCGTCGAAACCGGCGTCGATAACGGCGCCAACGTGAGCCAGCGCCTCGTCTGGCGTAATACCGCGCAGGATAGCGATAAGTGGAAGGTTAGTTTGCCACTGCATAAGCGATGCTCCTTATTCCTGTCTGAAATGCCGTATCGCCCGCAACCGCGCTGACTTCACGGCCAATGGCGGCGAATGCCTGCTGATAGCGGGATGTTAACGATGACCCAGCGACGAGGCCGATCGCCTGCTGTCCGGCGAATGTGTCGCTGAGGGTGGCAACTTCAGCGCCAATCAGCAGGCCGGAAAGAAATTCGCTAACCTGCTCGCGAGGCAGCGCGCCCAGCACGTGCGAAGCGCGAACTTCAAACAGCTGCGGCAGGACGGCGGGGTTGTTGATACCGCGCTGCAGACCTGCCGCGAATGCGGCAGCGGACGTTTCCTGCGGCGGTAAGCCGGCGCCCACCAGCGAGTGCTGAAGCAACAGATGATGCAATTCACCGGTCAAAACGGTACGAAAATCGTGAATTTGCCGGCGATCGGCCAGTACCCACTTGCAGTGGGTTCCCGGCATCACGTAGACAGACGAAGGGGCTAAGGCGCGAGCGCCCAGCAGCTGCGTTTCTTCCCCACGCATGACGTTATGGTTATCGTCACGGGAAACGCAAAGGCCGGGAATTATCCAGATATTGTCGCCAACGGCAGTTAACTGCTGGCCAATATCCGAGAAAGCGGCAGGAAGCGGCAAATAAGGGGCGATTTTCCAGCCCACGTTGCTGCCGACCATCCCTGCCATCACCACCGGTGTGGCGCCATCGCGCCAGTGCTGTGTGATTTCCGCTAACACCGCAGCGGGAGAGCGACCATTCAGGCGCGTTACGCCTGCTTCAGATTGCCTGCTTTCCAGGCATTCTTCGCCCTGATAAAGCCAGGCGCGTAAATTCGTCGATCCCCAATCTATTGCGATGTAGCGAGCCGTCATGTGATTTCCTTAAGCCTTCGTGTCGAGCTGGCGATCATCGTCAACGCCGCCTGCTCCGCCGCGTCGCTATCCTGATGCCGAATGGCGTCAAATAGCGCTTTATGTTCCTGGAGGGTTTTCGGCATGTTGCCTTCATCGCCCATCCAGGTCCGTTCAAATACCGCCCGCTGCAGCGAACTGATCGCCACGCTAAGCTGCTGCAAAACCGGGTTATGTACTGACTGCAGCACCGCCTCGTGGTAGCGAATATCCGCTTCGTTAAAGGCATCCCGGTTTTGGTTGTTGGCGATCATGTCATTGAGCGCCGACTCGATTTCCGCCAGATCGCTTGAGGTGGCGCGTTCCGCCGCCCAACGGGCAATGGCGGGTTCAACCAGGTTGCGCACTTCACTCATCGCGCTGATAAGACGCGGGTCATAGTCATTTTCCAGTACCCACTGCAGCACCTCGGTGTCGAGGTAGTTCCACTGGTTTCTGGGAGCGACAAACGCGCCGCGATAGCGCTTCATTTCAATCAGCCGCTTCGCCATCAGGGAACGAAACACTTCACGAATGATGTTGCGCGAGGTTTCAAACTCCTCACAGAGTTCCGCTTCGGCCGGAAGCGCCGAACCCGGGACGTATTTACCGCTGACGATCTGTTTGCCCAGCGAGATCACAATGCGATCGGTCTTATTGAGAGTCATGGAGAGTCCTTGTGCTCTATGTGTACTGCTCTACTTTACCGTCGCTGCTGAATTTCGCCTCATGTTTGTACTACTAACGTGATGCTGTACGTTATCAACATGAGCGTAATGTAGTACAACATTATTGTGTTGTACTACAATTTGGATCACAAAAAGAACAATTCATGAAAATTAAAGCGCAGCGGCCCTGGCAAGAGGCGATAAGAGAGAAAATTAAGGGGAGGAGGCGTTAAAACGCTTCGCCGACCTGGAAGTAAAAGCCGCTGCTGCCTTTGCCGATACCGTAGTCGAGGCGAACATTAACGCGAGGTTTGAATTCAAAGCGGTAGCCAACGCCCGCCGAAGGCAGCCAGCGGCCATTATTCAGCGACGACAGTGAGGGCCCCATGGTTCCCGCCCCGGCCCAGGCGACAATCCCGTGCCGCCAGGTGAGCTGCCGGCGATATTCCAGCTGACCGCTGACGACGTTTTTATCCCGGTAGCGCCCCTGGTAGTAGCCGCGCATCCGTTCATCGCTGCCGAGCAGCGGCATCATGCTCCACGGTACCTCGCCCTGGGTGAAGGCGCCATCGGCCTCCCAGGCGAGCACGCTTTTCTCGCTCAGGGCATGATAATGGCTATAGTGCAGCTGAAATTCCTCAAAGCGGGTATCGCTACCTAATCCGGGCGCATAGTGGGTATAGCGGAGGTTGGCATACTGACCCCGGCGCGGGTTAGGGACAAAGTCGCGATCGTCCCAGTTAATATCGATGCTGGCGCCGGAGCTGAATACCGACGGCCCCTGCGGAGTGTTTTCTATCTTCGGCCGATCGTCATGGTCCATCTCATCGGCATTCTGCGCCGCCAGCGACCATCCCGCCCCGAGATAAACATGATCGATAAGCTGCCGATAAAGGGTGGGTCGCAGGGTCAGTACCTGGGCGGTATACTTCTCTTTTTCATTGTCTTTATCTCCGGCATGAAAACCCTGCCCCCAATAATAAGTGGGCGTATTGGCTATCGACCCTTCGACAAAAACGCGCCACAGATCACGATCGAAAAAGGTGTAGTTTTTCACGTTGAGGCCAAAGGCGCCGGTAGAGCTGGCGTAGCCGCTGAGCGTCAGGGTCGAGTTCTGGCTGGTGGTATCCTGCGGGTCGGGACGATACAGGCCGACGACAGCGGTGCCAATGCCCAACCCTAGTTCCGGCGTATAGAACGGACCGGGCATCACGCCCCAGTCGATGCCTTTGCTGGCGTCGAACTTATCGCTGGCGCCGAGATGCTGCAGCCAGCCGTCGATTTTCTCGCGGCTGAGCGCCTCGGCCTGGCTGCCTGTCGGGCAGGCCATCAGCAGCAGAAAAGTGATAAACAGTCGGCTCAAAAGCGATACTCGCCGGCAATAAAGAAACTGTTACGTTCGGCAAAGCCAAACTCGGTAGTAATATTAAAATTCTGCGTCAGCTCGTATTGCGCGCCCACCAGAACGTTCCATGGCGACTGAAGATGCTGCTTCACATCGAAGCGACCGTTATTGTCCTGGTTGGCCAGATTAACCATATTCTGCAGCATCGGCGACGGCATCGAGAGATCGCTGAGGCTGCCTTTAAACTCCTGCTGCACATCCTGATACATGCTGCCAACCCACAGATTTAGCTTTCCGGCGGGGAGATGCAGCGCATCGACCGATGGCGTACTGAAACGATAGCCAACGCGCGGCGAAAAGGTAAGCGCATCGATGCTGCCGTCGAGGATATCAAAGCGCGTTTGCGTGTAGTTGGCGTCCAGCACGGTAAACCAATTGCCGACGCCGCCCACCAGGGTGGTGCCCATCCCGTAGGTAGTACCTTTAAAATCGAGACGAAAGTCGAGATCCTGCATCCCCGGCAGGGGCACCACTTTACCGTTCGGTCCCTTCAGGCCGACAGCTATCTGCGAAATTGAATGCCCTTCGGTGTGCCCCACCAGGCCATAAACGTTCATAAACGGCAGCAGCCAGGCATCCAGCTTGAGCGTCTCGGTTTTGCTGCTTTCCCGCGTATGACCAACGCCAATCTGGAAAGCGTTATCCAGCGAGACCGGCCCATTTGCGAAAATGTTATTCACGGCGTGCTTGCAGACAGGATCCTTACCGCAATCGATATTGCGGCCATCCAGCGACAGCCCGGTGAAGTTTATGCTGTCGACATTAATATTCTGCCGCATATCCATATAGTTAATGCTGACGCCAAACGGCAGCGGCAGGACGTAGCCGCGCTTTCTGGCCTCATCGCCTAGCAAAGGGAGTAGCGAGGACGATGCTGCGACCGCAGGCTGGCGACTTTCTGGCACCGGCAGATCCGCGGGCTCTGCGCCGTGATAGGCATACGCCGGTTCGAGCGGCGCCGTTGGTTCCGCGGCCGCGCAAATCTGAACAGAGGCGAATGGCAGCGTAACCAACATCAAACGGTGGTATATATTCATGAAAAGTATGATGTTAGTTCTGAGTTGCTAAAAAGAGGGCGGGTAGCTTATAGAATCCCCTGCAAGGATTGAGGGATTTAAATGCGGATTAACATCTGTTCATGAAAAAAGAGAAGACAGACCCGGCGAACGCCGGGCCGGAAAGAAGTTTACGCTAAAACGTATTTTTCAATGGCGAAGGCAACGCCATCTTCAAGGTTCGATTTGGTGATGAAGTTCGCCGCTTCTTTGACCGCAGGAATGGCGTTATCCATTGCCACGCCGACGCCGGCAAATTCAATCATCGCGATATCATTTTCCTGATCGCCAATCGCCATAATCTCTTCCGGCTTGATGCCCAGCGCATCGGCCAGCGACTTCACGCCAGTGCCTTTATTGACGCGTTTATCCAGTATTTCGAGGAAGTAAGGCGCACTTTTCAGCACGGTGTACTTCTCTTTCACTTCCGCCGGAATACGGGCGATGGCCTGGTCGAGGATTGCCGGCTCATCAATCATCATCACTTTCAGCAGCTGGATCTCAGGATCCATTTTCTCCGCTTCGCAGAACACCAGCGGAATGGTTGCCACATAGGATTCGTGGACGGTGTAGTAGCTGATATCGCGGTTCGCGGTATACAGCGTATTGCGATCCAGCGCATGGAAGTGGGAGCCGACCTCGCGGGAGAGCTGCTCAAGGAAGCGATAGTCGTCATAGCTCAGCGCGGTTTGCGCGACGGTGCTTCCGTCACCAGCCTTCTGCACCAGCGCGCCATTGTAGGTAATGCAGTAATCACCCGGCTGCTCCATATGCAGCTCTTTCAAATAGCTGTGGACGCCAGCGTAAGGGCGACCGGTGGTCAGCACCACGTTAACACCGCGCTCGCGCGCCGCGGCGATGGCGGCTTTCACCGCTGGAGAGATGGTATGGTCGGGCAGCAGCAGCGTGCCGTCCATATCGATTGCAATCAGTTTAATAGCCATAGGGTCCCCGGGTAAGATGAGTCTCCCCTCATGCTAACGCGATTCCGCTCAAAAAACAGTAAAAGTGTCGGCCAGAAAGGGGGATGGAACCGCAGCAGCGGATTCCTCTTTTAGCGGCAAAAGAAAAGCCCGATCGCGCGATGCGACCGGGCTTATACATCCTGTTGCCCCGGTAAAACTCGTTACCGGGAAACATGCGGCTTAAATATCGATATTCGCCGCTTTCAGGGCATTCTCTTCGATAAACGCGCGACGCGGCTCAACGGCATCGCCCATCAGGGTGGTGAACAGCTGATCGGCAGCGATGGCATCCTTGACGGTCACGCGCAGCATGCGACGGCTGTCCGGATCCATGGTGGTTTCCCACAGCTGATCCGGGTTCATCTCGCCCAGACCTTTATAGCGCTGGATGGAGAGACCGCGACGGGACTCTTTCACCAGCCAGTCCAGGGCCTGCTCGAAGCTGGCTACCGGCTGACGACGTTCGCCGCGCTCGATGTAAGCATCTTCTTCCATCAGGCCGCGCAGTTTCTCGCCCAGGGCACAAATACGACGATATTCCGGCCCCATAATGAACTCGTTATCCAGCGGATAGTCGGTATCCACGCCGTGGGTACGTACGCGAATAACCGGCTCAAAATGCTGCAGTTCTTTGTTCTCGTGGAGATCGAATTTCCACTGGCTGCCGTGCTGTTCTTTTTCGTTCAGCTCTGAGACCAGGGTGTTCACCCAGCGGGTCACCTTCTGCTCGTCCGCCAGGTCGGCCTCGGTCAGGGTCGGCTGATAGATAAGCTCTTTCAGCAGCGCTTTCGGGAAGCGGCGCTCCATGCGGCCAATCATTTTCTGGGTGGCATTGAACTCGGCAACCAGTTTTTCCAGCGGTTCGCCCGCCAGCGCCGGCGCATTGGCGTTGGTGTGCAGGGTCGCACCGTCGAGCGCGATGGAGATCTGATACTGATCCATCGCTTCGTCGTCTTTAATGTACTGTTCCTGCTTGCCTTTCTTCACTTTGTACAGCGGCGGCTGGGCAATGTAGACGTGGCCGCGCTCAACGATCTCCGGCATCTGACGATAGAAGAAGGTCAACAGCAGGGTACGAATGTGCGAGCCGTCGACGTCCGCATCGGTCATGATGATGATGCTGTGGTAGCGCAGTTTATCCGGATTGTACTCATCGCGACCGATACCGCAGCCCAGCGCGGTGATCAGCGTCGCCACTTCCTGGGAAGAGAGCATTTTATCGAAGCGGGCTTTCTCAACGTTAAGGATTTTACCCTTCAGCGGCAGGATCGCCTGGTTCTTGCGGTTACGACCCTGTTTAGCAGAGCCGCCCGCGGAGTCCCCTTCCACCAGGTACAGTTCGGACAGCGCCGGGTCGCGCTCCTGGCAATCCGCCAGTTTGCCCGGCAGGCCTGCCAGATCCAGCGCGCCTTTACGGCGAGTCATCTCACGGGCGCGACGTGCGGCCTCACGGGCGCGCGCGGCGTCAATAATTTTGCCGACCACGATTTTCGCATCGGATGGGTTTTCCAGCAGGTATTCGCTCAGCAGTTCGTTCATCTGCTGCTCCACCGCCGATTTCACCTCGGAGGAGACCAGCTTGTCTTTGGTCTGCGAGGAGAATTTCGGATCCGGCACCTTCACGGATACCACGGCAATCAGGCCTTCACGCGCATCGTCGCCGGTGGCGCTGACTTTCGCTTTTTTGCTGTAGCCCTCTTTGTCCATATAGGCGTTAAGGGTACGGGTCATCGCCGCGCGGAAGCCGGCGAGGTGAGTACCGCCGTCACGCTGCGGAATGTTGTTGGTAAAGCAGTAGATGTTTTCCTGGAAGCCGTCGTTCCACTGCAGGGCCACTTCCACGCCGATACCGTCTTTTTCGGTGGAGAAATAGAAAATATTCGGGTGGATCGGCGTTTTGTTCTTGTTGAGATACTCAACGAACGCCTTGATGCCGCCTTCGTAGTGGAAATGGTCTTCTTTGCCATCGCGCTTATCGCGCAGGCGGATAGAGACGCCGGAGTTCAGGAACGACAGCTCGCGCAGGCGTTTCGCCAGGATGTCATATTCAAATTCGGTGACATTGGTGAAGGTTTCCAGGCTTGGCCAGAAACGCACCATGGTGCCGGTTTTGTCGGTTTCGCCAGTCACGGCCAGCGGTGCCTGCGGCACACCGTGTTCGTACATCTGCTTGTGAACTTTGTTATCGCGCTGGATAACCAGCTCCAGCTTCTGCGACAGGGCGTTAACCACCGAGACGCCTACGCCGTGCAGACCGCCGGAAACTTTATAGGAGTTATCATCGAATTTACCGCCAGCGTGCAGGACGGTCATGATAACTTCCGCTGCGGAGACGCCCTCTTCCGGGTGAATGCCGGTCGGGATGCCGCGGCCGTCATCCTGGACGGAGACGGAGTTATCGCTGTGGATGGTGACAACGATATCTTTGCAGTAACCCGCGAGCGCTTCGTCGATAGCGTTATCCACAACCTCGAATACCATGTGGTGCAGACCGGTGCCGTCATCCGTGTCGCCGATATACATACCCGGGCGCTTACGCACCGCATCCAGCCCTTTCAGGACTTTGATACTGGAGGAGTCATAAGAATTCGACATCAACGTTTCTCGCTCATTTAATCTTGGGTTAATCCGTTATTTTACCTTTTTCCACGCGGAACATCTTCGAATTTTTGTCCGACATGTCCATAACGTGTTCAGCGCTGATCGCGCTGACGAAAACCTGCGACTGCGTCGCTTTCAGGCGGCTGGATAACAGACCGCGGCGGGCATCATCAAGTTCCGAGGCAAAATCATCTATCAGGTACAGGCAGCGCCGCCCGCTGACGCGGGTGAGGAACTCTCCTTGCGCCAGACGCAGGGCGCACATCAGCAGCTTAAGCTGCCCGCGCGACAAGGTATCTTCCACCGGCGCCCCGTCGGCGCGAATGCGAAAATCCGCTTTATGCGGGCCGTGGGCGGTGTAGGTTAACATTCTGTCGCGCTCGAAATTCCGC
Source organism: Klebsiella sp. EMBS2024 (assembly GCF_036233805.1). Lineage (NCBI taxonomy): Bacteria > Pseudomonadati > Pseudomonadota > Gammaproteobacteria > Enterobacterales > Enterobacteriaceae > Klebsiella > Klebsiella sp. EMBS2024. The sequence continues at coordinate 4,493,284 of NZ_JAZARW010000001.1, forward strand.
TCCAACACCTCCGCGTAGTCGGTCTCTTTTTCCCAGCCGCGCTGGAAAGAGAAGGTGAGCGTGAATTCCGGTAAAAATTGCTGACAGGTATCCGCCATGTCTTCGACGATAGCGGCGCTGTATTCGGCACGCCAGCGGCTGATCTGCTCCGCCAGCGGGATTAATTCCAGATCCCAAGGCCGCAGCTGGGCATAGCGGCTGACCTGACGCAGCGCGGCGTTGCGCTGCTTGACCAGGCGCTTCAGATTGCTCCAGGCGGTGAAGAATCCGGCTTCGTTATGAAAGCATCCCCAGTCAAGGAATGCTCTTCTGTATTTGGGGCCGCCGTTGAGTAAAGTAAACCCCTCCGGCGTAATCAGCTGCATCGGCATCAGGTGCGCCAGCTCCGCCACTTTGTGGCCGTCGGTGCCGTCGATACGCACCTTGCTGTCGCCCTGTTTGTCTTTGGTCAGGCCGATGGCGGTTTCCCGCTCTTCGCCCTGCAGACGGCCATGCAGAACAAACGCATCCTGCTCGTGGCGGATCACTCGGCCAATTTGCAAACTGCGAAATGCCCGGCCGTGGCCAAGCGTGTAGATAGCTTCCAGCACGCTGGTTTTGCCGCTGCCGTTCGCGCCAACCAGGAAGTTAAAGCCGGGAGATAAAGCGAGATCCGCGCTTTCAATATTGCGGAAGTCTTTGATGAGCAAGCGCGTCAGTGACATATCAGCGTTCTTTGGGCCAGGGCGTTATCGGCGCAGCCAGTTTCAACGCGGACTGCGCGCAGACCCTGGAGCGTACACAAAGTACGTGACAGGGGCGAGCACAGCCCAGGTTGAAAATGGCAAGTAAGATAGCCCGATATTTTCCACTACAATCTCATAGGCATGACGACATAGGCTGCGGATTGGGAAGCCGCATCCTCAATCTGCACGCTCGACACCGAATCCGTCAGCAGAATGCGTACATTCTCGCACTTCAGCGCATTCAGCACATCCAGCACATAGCTAACGTTGAAGCCAATCTCCATCTCCGTTCCGGCGTAGGTCACATCCAGAATCTCTTCCGCTTCTTCCTGTTCCGGGTTATTGGCGGTGATTTTCAGCTGGTTTTCGCTAACGTACAGCCGCACGCCGCGGAATTTCTCGTTGGAGAGAATCGCCGCGCGCGCAAAAGCCTGCTTCAGAATATCGCAGCCCGCTTCGAGGTGTTTATCCGGATTTTTCGGCAATACGCGGCGATAATCCGGGAAACGGCCATCCACCAGCTTAGAGGTGAAGATAAAATCGCCAACGTGGGCGCGGATATTGTTGCTGCCAATCTGCACGCGCAGCGGGGTATCGCCGCCGTCGAGCATCCGCATCAGCTCAATCACCCCTTTACGCGGCACGATCACCGAATGGTTCGGCAGCGACGCTTCCAGCGGCATCGAACAGACCGCCAGGCGGTGACCATCGGTGGCCACCGTGCGCAGTTCGCTGCCTTCGGTTTCAAACAGCATGCCGTTTAAGTAGTAACGAACATCCTGGTGCGCCATCGAGAACTGGGTGGCTTCGATCAGACGCTTCATGGTCGCCTGCGGCAGGGTAAACTCCACTTCACTCTGCCAGTCATCCAGATTCGGGAAATCTGCGGCGGGCAGGGTCGACAGCGAGAAGCGGCTGCGGCCGGAACGCACCAGCATGCGATCGCCTTCCAACTGAACCGCGATCTCCGCGCCTTCCGGCAGGCCGCGGCAGATATCAAAGAATTTCCGTGCCGGAACGGTCGTTGCGCCCGCTTCGTGCGGCTGAACCAGCGCCACGCGCGCCACCATCTCCATTTCAAGATCGGTACCGGTCAGCGACAGCGCGCCGTCCGCGACCTGAAGCAGTAGGTTACCGAGAATGGGCAGCGTCGGACGACCACCTAACGGACCGCTCACCTGTTGCAGCGGTTTTAATAAATGTTCACGTTCTACGGTAAATTTCATAGCGTCACGAGGATAATGTTCTGATTAAATTGGAAAAATCTTCTTTAATGTCGTGGCTTTCTTCACGCAGCTGCTCAATCTTGCGGCAGGCGTGCAGCACGGTGGTATGGTCTCGGCCGCCAAACGCATCGCCGATTTCCGGCAGGCTGTGGTTGGTCAGCTCTTTGGCCAGCGCCATCGCCATCTGGCGAGGACGCGCCACCGAACGGGAGCGGCGTTTGGACAGCAGATCCGCTACCTTAATCTTGTAGTACTCCGCCACCGTCTTTTGAATATTGTCGATGGTGACCAGTTTTTCCTGCAGCGCCAGCAGATCGCGCAGCGCTTCGCGCACGAAATCGATGGTGATCGCCCGGCCGGTGAAGTTGGCGTTGGCGATAACGCGGTTCAGCGCCCCCTCCAGCTCACGCACGTTCGAGCGCAGACGCTTGGCAATAAAGAACGCCACTTCGCCCGGCAGGCGGATGTCGTTCTCGTCGGCTTTTTTCATCAGGATCGCGACGCGGGTTTCCAGCTCCGGCGGCTCGATCGCCACCGTCAGCCCCCAGCCGAAGCGGGATTTTAGACGATCCTCAACGCCGTTGATCTCTTTTGGATAACGATCCGACGTCAGGATGATCTGCTGATTACCTTCCAGAAGCGCATTGAAGGTGTGGAAAAACTCTTCCTGGGATCGTTCTTTATTGGCAAAGAACTGAATGTCATCGATCAGCAGGGCGTCAACGGAGCGGTAGTAACGCTTAAACTCTTCGATGGCGTTGTTCTGCAGCGCTTTAACCATGTCCTGAACGAAACGCTCGGAGTGCATATAGACCACTTTCGCGTTCGGCTTACGCGCCACAATGCCGTTCCCCACCGCGTGCAGCAGGTGAGTTTTACCCAGACCCGTCCCGCCATAGAGGAACAGGGGGTTGTAGGCGCCGCCCGGGTTATCCGCCACCTGACGCGCCGCCGCGCGGGCCAGCTGGTTAGATTTACCTTCGACGAAGTTATCAAACGTGTGTTTCACGTTAACGTTAGAGCGGTAGGTCGGCTCCGCCGGCGCCGGGACATTATCCCAGCCAGGGCGCACGATCGTCGGCGCCGCGCGCGCGGTCTGCACCTGCGCCGCCGGAATGGCCGCCGCAGCCGGGCTTACCGCCCCTTTCTGCAGCGAGCTGGCGGGCTTAGCGCCCACCTCAAAACGCAGCTGCGGGGCGTCCGCACCGCAAAAATCATTGAGGAGTCCATTGATATTATTGAGGTATTTGTCCCTTACCCAGTCGAGCACAAAACGGTTTGGCGCATACAGTGCCAGCGTGTTATCGCTCAGTTCCGCCTGCAATGGGCGGATCCACATGCTGAATTCTGTGGCTGGTAACTCATCCTGCAATCGGGCAAGACACTGCTGCCAAAGCGAAAGTGACACGGCGGACTCCACTCGAACATAAAATCGATATCAAAGAAAAACTGAAACAATCGTGATTGTTGGCACACGTCGACAAGACCCTGCATTAGCCGAAAAGCCCCTGCACAAAAGGGGTGACGTGCGAACCGCTATCTGCGGTTATTACCCGCTGCGGATCCGGGGATCGCGATCGGGACCGGGGATCATAGCCTAAACTGAGAAAGAGATCTTGTGTTTCTCAACAGATTCTTCCCGATTTATCCACAGGAAGGATCGAAACCGGGTAAGTGTAATCGATCCTGCGGGGAGTGAAGCACGATTTCCGCCGCATATTGGAAAAATTAATGAGCTATGCCGCTTTTGGGCGGAAACGATCTAATAAAGATCCTTGCGGATCCTTGCGCTTTACTGGCCAGGCCGTATAATCCCCCACCCGGCGCGTAATGCCCGTTTTCGTCACGCGTCTCAGCTTATTTTTTGTGCGACGAGGTGCGAGAAATAAGGAAAGAGAATTGACTCCGGAGTGTACAATTATTACAATCCGGCCTCTTTAATCACCCACGCTGAGGCGTAAGTCGTTCGAAGTTCGTTCGGGTCTACGCAAAAGTCAGTGAATTTATTCAAGTTTAGGTAGAAATCGCCATGAAACGCACTTTTCAACCGTCTGTACTGAAGCGCAACCGTTCTCACGGCTTCCGTGCTCGTATGGCTACTAAAAATGGTCGTCAGGTTCTGGCACGTCGTCGTGCTAAAGGCCGCGCTCGTCTGACCGTTTCCAAGTAATAAAGCTAACCCTGCGTGGTTAAGCTCGCATTTCCCAGGGAGTTACGCTTGTTAACTCCCAGTCATTTCACTTTCGTCTTCCAGCAGCCACAACGGGCTGGCACGCCGCAAATCACCATCCTCGGCCGCCTGAATTCGCTGGGGCATCCCCGCATCGGTCTCACCGTCGCCAAGAAAAACGTGAAACGCGCACATGAACGCAATCGGATTAAACGTCTGACGCGTGAAAGTTTTCGTTTGCGTCAACATGAACTCCCGCCAATGGATTTCGTGGTGGTGGCGAAAAGAGGGGTTGCCGACCTCGATAACCGTGCTCTCTCGGAAGCGTTGGAAAAATTATGGCGCCGCCATCGTCGCCTGGCTCGCGGGTCCTGATCGGCCTGATTCGAGTTTATCAGCGCCTGATTAGTCCGCTACTCGGGCCGCATTGTCGTTTCACCCCAACCTGTTCTCAATACGGAATTGAGGCCTTACGCAGGTTTGGAGTGATAAAAGGCAGTTGGTTGACGATGAAACGCGTATTAAAATGCCACCCTTTACACCCTGGTGGTGACGATCCCGTCCCGCCTGGACCATTTGATACCAGAGAACACTAACGATGGATTCGCAACGCAATCTTCTTATCATCGCTTTGTTGTTCGTGTCTTTCATGATCTGGCAAGCCTGGGAGCAGGACAAAAATCCGCAGCCCCAGCAGCAGACCACGCAGACTACGACCACAGCAGCGGGTAGCGCCGCCGACCAGGGCGTACCGGCCAGTGGCCAGGGGAAACTGATTACGGTTAAAACCGACGTGCTTGAGCTGACTATCAACACCAACGGTGGCGATATTGAGCAGGCGCTGCTTCTGGCGTATCCAAAAACGCTGAAATCGACCGAACCGTTCCAGTTACTGGAAACCACGCCGCAGTTTGTCTACCAGGCGCAGAGCGGCTTAACCGGCCGTGACGGTCCGGATAACCCGGCAAACGGCCCGCGTCCGCTGTACAACGTCGATAAAGAGGCGTTTGTGCTGGCCGATGGCCAGGATGAGCTCGTTATCCCGCTGACCTACACTGACAAAGCCGGCAACGTCTTCACCAAAACCTTCACCCTGAAGCGCGGTGGCTATGCGGTGAACGTGGGTTACAGCGTGCAGAATGCCAGCGAGAAGCCTCTGGAAGTCTCAACCTTCGGTCAGCTGAAGCAGACCGCTGCGCTGCCGACCAGTCGCGATACGCAGACCGGTGGCCTGTCCACGATGCATACTTTCCGTGGCGCCGCGTTCTCCACTGCGGATTCGAAATACGAGAAATATAAATTCGATACCATTCTGGATAACGAAAACCTGAACGTCAGCACCAAAAACGGTTGGGTTGCCATGCTGCAGCAGTACTTCACCACCGCATGGGTGCCGCGGAATAACGGGACGAATAACTTCTACACCGCCAACCTCGGCAACGGCGTTGTCGCTATTGGCTACAAATCGCAGCCGGTACTGGTGCAGCCAGGCCAGACCGACAAACTGCAGAGCACGCTGTGGGTCGGCCCGGCTATTCAGGACAAAATGGCTGCCGTTGCGCCGCACCTGGATCTGACCGTCGACTACGGCTGGCTGTGGTTCATCTCCCAACCGCTGTTCAAGCTGCTGAAATTCATCCACAGCTTCCTCGGCAACTGGGGCTTCTCGATCATCGTTATCACCTTTATCGTTCGTGGCATCATGTACCCGCTGACCAAAGCGCAGTACACCTCCATGGCGAAGATGCGCATGCTGCAGCCGAAGATTCAGGCCATGCGTGAGCGTCTGGGCGACGATAAACAACGTCAAAGCCAGGAGATGATGGCGCTGTATAAAGCGGAAAAAGTAAACCCGCTGGGCGGCTGCTTCCCGCTGATTATTCAGATGCCGATCTTCCTTGCGCTGTATTACATGCTGAGCGCCTCGGTTGAACTGCGTCATGCGCCGTTTATCCTGTGGATCCACGACCTGTCTGCTCAGGACCCGTACTACATCCTGCCGATCATCATGGGCGCGACCATGTTCTTCATCCAGAAGATGTCGCCGACCACCGTGACCGACCCGATGCAGCAGAAGATCATGACCTTTATGCCGGTCATCTTCACGGTGTTCTTCCTGTGGTTCCCGTCTGGCCTGGTGGTGTACTACATCGTCAGCAACCTGGTCACCATTATTCAGCAGCAGCTGATTTACCGTGGTCTGGAGAAACGTGGCCTGCATAGCCGCGAGAAGAAGAAATCCTGATACTCTTCATTCTTCAAGCCGCAGATGCGTTGGCTTCATTAGTTCGCCCCAGTCACTTACTACAGTAAGCTCCTGGGGCCTCACTAACTTGCCGCCTTTCTGCAACTTGAATTATTTCGAGTATCTACGGTAGCGTTAATGCCAGAGAAGGCGGTCAATGGACCGCCTTTTTTACATCTACATAGAGAGTCACCATGAGCCATAACGACACTATCGTCGCCCAGGCAACCCCTCCGGGACGCGGGGGTGTGGGCATCCTGCGTATCTCCGGCCTTAAGGCGCGCGACGTCGCGCAGGCGGTGCTGGGCAAGCTGCCGAAGCCGCGCTATGCCGACTACCTGCCGTTCAACGACGTTGACGGTACCCCGCTGGATCAGGGGATTGCGCTGTGGTTCCCCGGGCCGAACTCCTTTACCGGGGAAGATGTGCTTGAGCTGCAGGGCCACGGAGGCCCGGTCATTCTCGACCTGCTGCTTAAACGTATTCTGACCCTGCCGGGCCTGCGCATCGCCAGGCCGGGTGAGTTTTCCGAGCGCGCGTTCCTCAACGACAAGCTCGATCTGGCGCAGGCAGAGGCCATCGCCGACCTTATCGACGCCAGTTCAGAGCAGGCGGCGCGCTCGGCGCTGAATTCGCTGCAGGGGGCGTTCTCCGCGCGGGTGAATCATCTTGTGGAAGCGCTCACTCACCTGCGCATCTACGTGGAAGCGGCCATTGACTTCCCGGATGAAGAAATCGATTTCCTTTCCGACGGCAAAATTGAAGCCCAGCTGAACGAGGTGATGGCCGATCTCGACGCCGTCCGCGCGGAAGCTCGTCAGGGCAGCCTGCTGCGCGAAGGGATGAAAGTGGTGATCGCCGGGCGGCCAAATGCCGGTAAATCAAGCCTGCTGAACGCCCTGGCGGGCCGCGAAGCGGCGATCGTCACCGATATCGCCGGTACTACCCGCGACGTGCTACGCGAGCATATCCATATCGACGGCATGCCGCTGCATATCATCGATACCGCAGGCCTGCGCGATGCTAATGACGAAGTGGAACGTATCGGCATCGAGCGCGCCTGGCAGGAGATTGCCCAGGCAGATCGGGTGCTGTTTATGGTCGATGGCACCACCACCGGCGCCGTTGACCCGGCGGAGATCTGGCCAGACTTTATCGAGCGCCTGCCCGCTAAACTGCCGATTACCGTGGTGCGCAATAAAGCCGATGTCACCGGCGAAGCGCTGGGTATCAGTGAAGTAAATGGCCACTCACTTATTCGCCTGTCGGCACGTACCGGCGAAGGCGTGGAGGTGCTACGTAACCACCTCAAGCAGAGCATGGGCTTCGATACCAATATGGAAGGCGGCTTCCTCGCCCGCCGCCGTCACCTGCAGGCCCTGGAAGAGGCGGCGAACCATCTGCAGCAGGGCAAAGCCCAGCTGCTGGGCGCCTGGGCCGGCGAGCTGCTGGCGGAAGAGCTGCGCCTCGCGCAGCAGGCGCTGAGCGAGATCACCGGGGAGTTCACTTCCGACGATCTGCTGGGCCGCATCTTCTCCAGCTTCTGCATCGGTAAGTAACCGCCAGTCCGTAAACGTTCACTAACCCGTATTAACGCCGCGTTAATACGGGTTTTT
>NZ_JAZARW010000001.1:4512779-4528240 GCF_036233805.1 Klebsiella sp. EMBS2024
CACTAACCCGTATTAACGCCGCGTTAATACGGGTTTTTTCTTGCCCTTTGCNACGCAACGTTCTCTACTTTTATCTCCCCCTCTGCCGCGAGACTAAAACATGACCGTTGAATATACCGTGATCGAGAAGGTGCCCTCCGCCGAAGCGTTTTGCCACCTGCGGGTAGCCGCCGGCATGTCGCCGCGCCCCCTGGAAGGCGCCAGAGCCGGACTGCCGCATAGCTGTTATGGCGTACATATCCTCTGGCAGGAGACGCCGATCGCGATGGGACGCATCGTCGGCGACGGCGCGATTAATTTCGATATTGTCGACGTCGCCGTCGATCCGGCTCACCAGGGAAAAGGCCTTGGCCGGCTGGTGATGGAGAAGCTGGTCGCCTGGCTGGACGCTAACGCCTTTGATGGCGCCTACGTTACGCTGGTGGCGGATGTGCCGGAACTGTACGCGAAGTTCGGCTTCGAAAGCGTTCGCCCGGAGAGCGAGGGGATGGCCCGCGTCTGGCGAACCCGCAGTCGTTAGCTCGCATTTCCTGCCAGGAAAAGAGCGTTGTCCAAATGGCAACTCGTCTTACGGCGCGTTCCTCACTATGCTGAACGCCATTCACATCGCGAGGATCCCATGACACGCTTTCTTCTCTGCAGCTTTGCCCTGGTTCTGCTCTACCCCTCCGGCATCGATATGTATCTGGTCGGCCTGCCGCGTATTGCTCAGGACCTGGGGGCCAGCGAGGCGCAATTACATATCGCCTTCTCGGTCTATCTGGCCGGTATGGCCTCTGCGATGCTGTTTGCTGGCCGCATCGCCGACCGCTCGGGGCGTAAGCCTGTCGCTATTGTAGGTGCAGCGATCTTTGTTATCGCCTCCCTGATCTGCGCCCAGGCGCATACCAGCAGCCACTTCCTCATCGGACGCTTTATCCAGGGGATCGGCGCCGGCAGCTGCTACGTGGTGGCTTTCGCTATCCTGCGCGATACGCTGGACGACCGTCGCCGCGCCAAGGTGCTGTCGTTGCTCAACGGCATCACCTGCATTATCCCCGTCCTGGCGCCGGTGCTTGGCCACCTGATTATGCTGAAATATCCGTGGCAGAGCCTGTTCTACACGATGACCGGCATGGGCGTCATGGTCGCTGTGCTGTCGGTCTTTATCCTGCGTGAAACGCGGCCGACGGCGCCTCCGCAGGCAGCGTCACCGCAGCATGACGCTGGCGAATCGCTGTTGAACCGCTTTTTCCTCAGCCGCTTACTCATTACCACCCTCAGCGTGACGGTGATCCTGACCTACGTTAACGTCTCGCCGGTACTAATGATGGAAGAGATGGGGTTCGACCGGGGAACTTACTCAATGGCGATGGCTCTGATGGCGATGATCAGCATGGCGGTCTCCTTCTCAACGCCGTTCGCCCTGTCGCTGTTTAACCCCCGCACCTTAATGCTGACCTCACAGGTGCTGTTTCTGGCGGCAGGCGTGACGCTGAGCCTCGCCACTCGCCAGGCCGTCACCCTGATTGGGCTGGGCATGATTTGCGCCGGCTTCTCCGTTGGGTTCGGCGTCGCGATGAGCCAGGCGCTGGGGCCGTTCACGCTGCGCGCGGGCGTCGCCAGCTCGGTCCTCGGCATCGCGCAGGTGTGCGGTTCATCGCTGTGGATTTGGCTCGCCGCCATCATCGGACTCAGCGCAATGAATATGCTGATCGGGATACTCATTGCCTGTAGCATAGTGAGCCTTGTTTTGTTACTGGTCGTTACCCCGCCGCGGGTTGCGCAATACGATGAAGAAGCCGCTGTCGAGTCTTGATCTTAATTTACTCCTCTGCCTGCAGCTCCTGACCCAGGAGCTCAGCGTTACCCGTACGGCGAAGCGGATGAACGTTTCGCCGTCAGCGGTGAGCAAGTCGCTGGCCAAACTGCGCGCCTGGTTTGACGATCCGCTGTTTGTGAAAACTCCGCTGGGCCTGGCGCCCACGCCGCTGGTCAGCAGCATGGAGCAGGATCTGGCGGACTGGATGCAGATGGGCAACCAAATCCTCGATAAACCGCACCATACCATGCCCAGCGGCCTCAAATTCGAACTGGCGGCGGAAGCGCCGCTGCTGATGATCCTGTTTAACACCCTCTCTCAGCGCATCTATCAGCGCTATCCGCAGGCATTGATTCGTTTGCGCAACTGGGACTACGACTCCCTGGACGCCATCATCCGCGGTGAGGTGGATATCGGCTTCTGCGGACGCGAAAGCCATCCGCAGTCGCGTGAGCTGCTGAGCCTGCTGCCGTGGTATATCGATTTTGATGTGCTGTTCACCGACCTGCCGCAGGTCTGGCTGCGCGCCGATCATCCGGCGCTCAGGGAAGAGTGGGATCTGGCGGCATTCTTACGCTATCCGCATATCACTATCTGCTGGGAACAACGCGATACCTGGGCCCTGGACGACGTGCTGCAGGAGCTGGGGTATAAGCGTAACGTGGCGCTGACCGTGCCGGGGTTTGAGCAATCACTTTTTATGGCCGCTCAGCCGCAGCACACCATGCTGGCCACCGCGCCGCGCTACTGTCAGCACTATAATCAGCAGCACCAGCTGCCGCTCGTCTCCCGGCCGCTCCCCCTGGAGGCGCAGCATCTGGAAAAGCTGCGCGTTCCCTTCACCCTGCTATGGCATAAGCGCAACAGCTACAACCCGAAGCTTGTCTGGCTTAGAGATACGCTGAAAGCGCTCTATTCCGGTACGCTTTAAGCCTTGTTTCGTGCCCATAGCACCTTATTTGCGCAAGAATTTGTAAAATTCAAACAAATTCCCTTTTCAATGGGGGATTTCGGCATTAAAACCTGTTAATACCAGGCGATAATAGCGCCCGCAGTTTTATCCAGACCATTACTCACGGAGCGACGTATGGCAACGCATTTTGCAAGAGGGATACTCAGTACCGGGGAGCCGCTATCGACACGTTTGTCAGCGGCCTGTCATCAATCCGCACGTCTTCTCCCGACATATCGCCAGGCTCGCTTTTGCGCGTCGCGCTCGCTGCTTGCCGAGCTGCTGTTTATGCTTTACGGCATCAGCGAGCTGCCTGAAATCATCAACGAAGCGAATGGCCGACCGGTTTTTAGCGATCGCCAACTGCCCCGCTTTTCGATCGCTTATACTGGCAATATCGTTGGTGTTGCCCTCACCACCGAGGGGGATTGTGGCCTCGACATGGAACTGCAGCGCACTGTCCGCAGCCACGACGCCGACCGGCACAATTTCAGCAATAATGAGAATCTGTGGATTAACATACAGCATGACCCGGACGAAGCGCGCAGCCAGCTGGTAGCGCTGCGCCGCAGCGTGCTAAAGCTGACCGGCGAAGCATCAACGCAGCTGCAGCTGCTGCCCGGCTCTGGCCGCCTGCGCACCGCCGGCAGTCAGCCAATCGAAGCGGTATGTGACGCCGAATCGCTGCTGGTATGGTCCATTGCCGCTACCCCGAACATCGGCTCGCTGAAGGTCTGGGAATATGATGCTAAGGGAGGTGACTGGCGCAGCCTGGCAGATGCGCAGCAGCGCGCACGCGAACCGTCAGCCCGCCTGATGCGCTTTACCAGCTTACCCATGGAAAAAACCTTATCCCTCAATTGACCGGTCTTGCCGGCATCATGATCCAAAGGAGCAATCATGTCAGATACCTTGAAAGTGGTTACGTTACTCGGCAGCCTGCGTAAAGGGTCGTTTAATGGAATGGTCGCGCGCACCCTGCCCGGCATCGCGCCAGCGGGCATGGATATCTCCGCGCTGCCGTCGATCGGTGATATCCCGCTGTACGATGCTGATATGCAGGAGGAAGAAGGTTTTCCGCAGCGCGTGCAGGAGATTGCGCAACAGATCCGCGAGGCGGATGGGGTAGTGATAGTCACTCCAGAATATAACTATTCCGTGCCTGGCGGCCTGAAAAACGCCATCGACTGGCTGTCACGCCTGCCCGAGCAGCCGCTGTCCGGCAAACCGGTACTGATTCAGACCAGCTCAATGGGCGCCATCGGCGGTGCGCGCTGCCAGTATCATCTGCGGCAGATTCTGGTCTTCCTTGATGCGATGGTAATGAATAAACCGGAATTTATGGGCGGCGTCATCCAGAACAAAGTGGATCCGCAGGCGGGTGAAGTGGTCGATCAAAGCACCCTCGACCATCTGCGCGGCCAACTGACCGCTTTCGGCGACTATATTCGGCGGGTTAAAGCATAAAAAAAGCCCGGCAGCGATGCCGGGCTTTTTCATCATGCGTGCGGATTAATGTGCATCGATAAAGACAATTTTCAGCACGAACAGCAGCGAAACGATAATCACACACGGGCTGAGCTCGCGCAGCCGGCCGGTACCGATCTTCATCACGCAGTAAGAGATAAAGCCCAGGGCGATACCTTCGGTGATCGAGAAGCTAAACGGCATCATCACTGCGGTGATGAACGCAGGCACCGCCTCGGTCAGGTCGCTCCACTTCACGCGCGCGAGGCTGGAGGTCATCAGCACGCCAACGTATATCAGCGCGCCCGCGGCGGCATAGCCAGGAACCATCCCCGCCAGCGGAGAGAGGAAAATAACCAGCAGGAACAGGATACCAACGACAACGGCGGTCAGGCCGGTACGCCCGCCCACGGAAACGCCGGAAGAAGATTCGATATAGGCCGTCACCGACGAGGTACCGATGAAGGAGCCCGCCACCGACGAGACGCTATCGACAAACAGCGCTTGCTTCATGCGCGGGAATTTACCGTTGGCATCCGCGAGACCCGCTTTATCCGTCACGCCAATCAGCGTCCCGGAGGAGTCAAACAGGTTGACCAGCATAAAGGAGAAGATCACGCCGGCCAGGCCCAGGTTCAGGGAGCCCGCCAGATCGACCTGACCAATCACCGAAGCCACGCTCGGCGGCGCCGAGACGATCCCGGTGTAATGCACGTCGCCCAGCATCCAGCCCAGCAGGGTGGTCACAACGATAGAGACCAGTACCGCGGCGTGAATGTTGCGCGACGCCAGAATCGCGATGATAAAGAAGCCCAGCACGCCCAGCAGTACGCTGTGGGAAGTCAAATGACCAATGCTGACCAGCGTTTCCGGATTGGCGACAATCACCCCGGCGTTTTTCAGGCCCATCATGCCGATAAACAGGCCGATACCGCTGGTGATACCTACACGCAGGCTAAGCGGAATATTGGCGATCATCCAGTAACGTACGCGGAAGATGGTCAGCAGCAGCAGGCCCACGGCGCCCCAGAAGATGGCGCCCATGCCCACCTGCCACGGCAGCCCCATCGCCTGCACCACCACAAAGGCGAAAAAGGCGTTCAGGCCCATCGCCGGCGCCAGGGCGACCGGCAGGTTCGCGAACAGACCCATCAGGATACTGCCGAAAGCGGCAATCAGACAGGTGGTCACAAACACGGCGCTGGTATCCATGCCCGCTACGCCAAGAATTTGTGGGTTAACAAAAACGATATACACCATCGTCAGGAACGTGGTGAAACCGGCGATGGCTTCGGTGCGCACCGTGGTGCCGTGCTCGCGCAGCTTAAATACGCGCTCCAGCAGACCCTGGCCAGAAGACTGGCTGGTTTGTTGTTGACTCATTATCGGTTTCCGAACGTAAGGAGGGAAAATTCGAGGCTATCCTATACCAAATTACGGCACCAGGCGCGGTTGTATGGTAATTTTTTTCATTTATTTTGCTTATACGGCAACGATTGCGTCGCGGCATTGAGCATTACGAAAACGTTAAACTTGTTAATATGGAAAGGCTATGACTCAACCAGAAGCAGTATTTTTTGACTGTGACGGCACGCTGGTCGACAGCGAGGTGATTTGCTCCCGCGCCTACGTTCACATGTTTCAGGAATTCGGCATTACGCTGGACCTCGCCGAGATTTTTAAGCGCTTCAAAGGTGTGAAGCTGTACGAAATTATCGACACCATCAACGCTGAGTATGGCGTTAATCTGCAAAAGGCCACCCTGGAGTCGATTTACCGGGCGGAGGTCGCTCGCCTGTTCGATAGCGAGCTGGAGGTGATTCCCGGAGCCCAGGCGCTGCTGGATGCGGTAAGCGTCCCGATGTGCGTGGTTTCCAATGGCCCGGTCAGTAAGATGCAGCACTCGCTCGGACGCACCGGCCTGCTGCGCCATTTCACTGACCGCTTGTACAGCGGCTACGATATTCAGCGCTGGAAGCCCGACCCGGCGCTGATGTTTCATGCGGCAGAGGCCATGCAGGTAAAAGCCGAAAACTGTATTCTGGTGGATGACTCCAGCGCCGGCGCTCAGTCGGGGATTGCCGCCGGCATGGAAGTGTTTTATTTCTGCGCCGATCCGCACAACCAGCCGATCGATCATCCCAAAGTGACGACCTTTACCGATCTGGCAGAGCTGCCGGCATTGTGGCAGGCGCGCGGCTGGGATATCACGCGTTAAGGGCCTGGTGAGCGGCACGCTGGCATCGATGAACCCCCGCTATGCGTCTGCGTAAGCGGGGAATAGAACTAGCGGCTTTTTATTGCTGCAACTCCGCCGCCGCCGCTTTATCGGCAATAATCACCAGTGAAGGGTGCAATTTGAGCACTGAAGCCGGCACCTGCACGCTGACCGGACCTTCCACCACTTGCTTTAACGCGTGCGCTTTTGCCGCACCGCTGACAATTAGCAATAAATTTTTCGCCGCCATCACGCTTCTCGGCCCCATGGTGACATAGCTGTCTGGTACTGCCGAGATATCCCCGCCCATCTCGCTGTTAGCGATAAGAGCAATCATTTCCCCATGAATCGGCACTTCGACCGTCTGATCATGAAAGCGGGTGGTATTCGGCAGGTTGCCGCAAAAATGGCCGTCGGCCCCCAGCCCCAGCACCATCAGATCCAGACCGCCAGCCTCTTCCAGCTGGCGATCGTGCTGAGCGGCGTTGTCCAGCGTCAGCTTGTGAATGTTCTCTTCTTTGATCTGCGCCGGGGTAAAAAACAGCTGGCGCAAATTAGATATCGTGACGCCTTCTCGCGACTGGCCGCGAAAAGGGATCTCATCGAAGTTGTAATAGTGCACCCGATCATAGAATGCTTTGCCTTTCACGGCGGCGGTCAAATGCTCATACATCCGCTTTGGCGTGCTCCCCGCCGTCACCGCCAGATTCACCCGCCGCGGCGCCGTGATATAGCCCAGAACATGATGGCTGGCGACCAGGCTCATCTCTTCATAATCTTCGGTCACAATCATTTTCATCTTGTCGTCCTTCACAAGCACAAAACGGGGGCTGAAGGCCCCCTAAAGGTTATTTAAACAGTTTTTGCACAAACTCGGCGTAGGCCGGGCGCCAGACGTCCATTTCATGGTTCAGGCCGGGATACTGGTGGTAATCAAATTTAATCTGCTGTTTTTCCAGCTCGCTTTTCAGACCAGCAATGTCTTTACCGGTCACAGAATCTTTTTCCCCGACGACCACGGTAAAGTTACGCAGCTGCTTATTGATCGCGTCAGGCTGCTTCAGCTGCGCTTCCACGCCGGCATTCGGCACCGTGGTAGTCGTAACGCCGCTAAAGGTGGCGAGCCAGCCAAAGCTCTCCAGATGATTCATTCCGGAAACCAGCGCCTGATAACCGCCCTGCGAGAGGCCCGCCAGCGCCCGACCGTCGGCATCTTTACGCACGTTAAATCGGGCATCGATCAGCGGAATAATATCCTGCATGAGCTCTTTATCCGCCGCCTGCGCATTAAGTGGATAGAAGGTTTTGCGCCGCTCCTGCGGCGGGAAGTTTTCCGCGACCGCTTCCGGGATATCGGTTTCGGTATCCGGGACCACCACTAGCATCGGCTTAATCTTGCCCTCCGCCAGCAGGTTATCCATGATTTGCGGGATCCGCCCCTGATCGATGGCCGACAGGCCGCTGTCGCCAAAGCCATGATAGAAATAGAGCACCGGCAGCGGATCGCCGGTTCCGCTATAGCCCGGCGGCGTCCAGACATAGAGACGACGTTCGGCGTTCAGAGCCTTCGAGTGATAGGTGAGGGTGCGCAGATCGCCATGCGCAACCTCCCGATCGTCAAGAATACTGCCCGGCACCAGAATCAAACTGGTGTTCACCTGGCGCTGCGGCTTCTGATAGCGGCTGCCGGTATCTACCGAGCGGAAGCCATCCACATCGAAATAGTATTCATAGAGATTGGGCTTCATCGGCTCGCTTTTCCATGTCCAGACTCCGTCCGCTGCCTTGGTCATGTCGTGCGAGACAAAGGAGTCCGGCGTGGCGCCAGTCACTATCGAGACCCGCCGGGCATCAGGGGCAAACAAGCGGTAAGTGATACTCTTGTCCGCGTTAACCTGGGTGATAAAGTGGCTCACCGGCAGGCTTGGGTCCGACATCGCGGGTAATGGCGCCGCCTGGAGGGTAAACGCCGCGCCCGCCAGCGCCAGGGCGAAATAAATTGCATGTCGTTTCATCGTTGTTCCTCTTTCGTTGTGTCCGTTCAGTTATCGTCTTACCACCAGATTTCCGCCTGCGCCCCCACGGCAAACTGATCGTTCTTCCCGTCTTCAAAAATGCTGGTGGTATTATTCGCGGCCTTATCCAGGTCAATATCCTTCGCTTTAATATAGGTGGCATAGAAACGAATTTCCGGGCGCGAGGTCAGCATACTGGTATTGACTTTGAAGGTATGGAACAGCGTGGTCTTGTAGCCGGACTCGTTATATTTCTTGCCGGTAACATCTTTGTTTTGCTGTTTGAAGTACCCCAGCTCGACGCCGGTCTGGTTATATTTATCCCAGATATAAGCCGGTCGCAGAACCGTACGGATAGATTCAAAATCGGAGTGGGCTCCGGTTTCGTAGCTATAGACGTCGTTACCAAAAGAGTAGACGATGGCATTCGCCATAATAACGTCATCGCGTAAATAGGTTTCCCCCTGCGAGGTTAAGCGCACGGCGGTGCCATTGGTATGATCGCCATAATAGCGGCCATTAAAGGTGGTATAGGGGCTGGATCCGGCATAGCGTGAGAAGCTGCTGGCAATAGAGTTATTGGCCAGTAAGAAAGAGAATTCGTTAAAGCCGCCGTTAGCAAATTTCTGCGTTAACGAGGTACCAGCCATCCAGGTATCTTTCCACGGATAATAACCTTCATTGCCCTCTTTATATTTCTCAGAGGAACTTTGGTTGGCGGCGACATAGCGTCCGCTAACCATCAGGCTGGCTTTATCCCACAGCGGAATCTCTTTGTAGCGAACGTCCAGGGTGTTGGTGTTAATTTGCTGCTTATTGCTTAAAGAACGGTCATAATCATCGACATCTTCGCGAATCAACGCGATATCGAATTTCCCGGCGCCCACCTGCCAGTTTTCCAGCCCTACGCCGGCCGCCGCATCGGTTCTCTGCGTTTTCCAGTCCAGCATCTGGATTTCAATTTTTGGCGCCCCGTGTTTGCCAACCCAGAAATCGGCTTCCGGCGCAAACGGCAGGAACCCTTTGGTGTTAACATACATATCCGAGAATTGAATGTAGTTTTCGCCGCCGGCATTGTCACCAAACCAGCCAGTGGAATACTGCTGGCCGACGTTCCCGTCGAGCATCACGATGGCGTCGACGCGTTTATCGCCTTCCTGAAACACCCGCTGCTTCAGCTGCAGATCGAACCAGCCGGAATATTCATTACCCAGGCGGCCAAGCGAACCGATCGCCCATGATTTTGGCGAGCCGTGCGAGGCGGTCCCCCAGCCGGAACGGAAGTAGCCGTTATAGCTAAAGCCAATTTCATCTTTCACGAACTTGCTAAAGTCTTTCAGCGTCATCGCGCTGTAGGCTGGCGCGCCATCGGTGACAGGTTGTTGATTTTTAACCAGCACCGCATCCGGTTTAACCGCCGTTTTCGGCCCGGCGGTCGCCCCCCCGGTCTTGCGCTTCTGACCTTCCGCAGGTGGAGACCATGAGGCCCAAATCTGGTCTCTTTTTCTTTCCTGGTCCTGGTATTTTTTGAGCTCTTTTTGCGTGTCTTTGAGCGNTTTTTCCAGCAGCTCAAGCCGTTGTTCCACCGTCAACTGGCTCGCTAGCAGATTAGTTGAATAACAAAGTGGCGCCAGCAAGACTATCGCCGAAGCGATCCTGTTTTTTCTCATCATAATATTCCCTTATATAATCATTGGCGTAAATAAAACACGACAACAACCCTATTCCGTGCCGGTGCTAATAGCCGTATCCATACCGTTTGACGTCGCGACGGCTGTTATTTTTGCGGTTAGACAAAAACAAAAAAACCTGAAGAAGACCATCTGCCTTGGCAGATAATCCTCTTCAGGTTTTGCCCGCGCATCGCGGTAGCAACCCTCATTCAGCCATTATTGGCCCGCATAAAACAAAAAACCTGATATCGCCCCCAGGAGCAATATCAGGTTTTGCCTGCTGTCGCAGTCACAATCCGTTTAAACCATCCTGAGCGTTAAAACTCAGTGAGTGGCAGCTGATTGTTACGCGATAAAATGAATAACTCAAACGGGCAGATTGTTAATTGTGACGATAATCTCAGCAATCTCGCAGCCGCGGGGTAAAACATATCTAATTCTGATAAATCCATTTACCAGAATTAGACAGAATGATTATTACTCTTTCGGATCTTTGCCAGCAAGCAGTTTATCCAGCTCATCGCCGCCAACGTGACGGAAATCCTGACCTTTGACGAAGTAGAAAATATATTCGCAGATATTCTGGCAGCGGTCGCCGATACGCTCGATGGAGCGCGCGCAGAACAGCGCGGTCAGGACGCTGGGGATAGTGCGCGAGTCTTCCATCATGTAGGTCATCAGCTGACGCACGATGCCTTCATACTCCTGGTCGACTTTCTTATCTTCGCGATAGATACGTACCGCTTCGTCGAGATCCATACGCGCAAACGCATCCAGTACGTCATGCAGCATCTGCACCGTGTGGCGGCCCAGCGATTCGAGGCTCACCAGCAGCGGCTGGTGCTGCTGGGAAAACTTCTCCAGCGCGGTGCGGCAGATTTTATCCGCCACGTCGCCAATGCGTTCCAGCTCAGCGATAGTCTTGATGATCGCCATCACCAGGCGCAGGTCGCTGGCGGTCGGCTGGCGCTTGGCGATGATGCGCACGCACGCTTCATCGATAGCCACTTCCATCATGTTGACCTGCTTGTCGCCGTCGATGACGCGTTTCGCCAGATCGCTGTCCTGGTTATGCATGGCGGTGATGGCATCAGAGAGCTGCTGTTCCACCAGCCCACCCATGGTCATCACCTGGGTGCGGATATACTCCAGTTCAGCGTTGAACTGGCCGGAAATATGTTTGTTAAGATTTAGGTTGTCCATGGTGTCTCCTGATTGCCCAACTGGTGAGAGCCTGAAAGCACAAGGGCAAATCAACCGTAGCGGCCAGTAATATAATCTTCAGTTTGTTTCTTCGCGGGCTTAGTGAACAGGTCATCCGTGTTGCTGAACTCAATCAGCTCGCCAAGATACATAAATGCCGTATGGTCGGAGCAACGCGCAGCCTGCTGCATGTTGTGAGTCACGATAACGACGGTGTAGTCCTGTTTCAGCTCGGTGATCAGCTCTTCGATACGCCCGGTGGAGATCGGGTCCAGCGCGGAGCACGGCTCATCAAGCAGCAGCACTTCCGGGCGGATCGCGATACCGCGGGCAATGCACAGACGCTGCTGCTGACCACCGGAGAGAGAATACCCGCTCTGGTGCAGTTTATCTTTGGTTTCGTTCCATAATGCGGCTTTGGTCAGCGCCCACTGCACGCGCTCGTCCATATCGGCACGGGACAGCTTTTCAAACAGGCGCACGCCGAAGGCGATATTGTCGTATATGGACATCGGGAACGGCGTTGGTTTCTGGAACACCATGCCAACCTTAGCGCGCAGCAGGGCGATATCCTGGGTGTTAGTCAGAATGTTGTCGCCATCCAGCAGGATCTCACCTTCCGCGCGCTGCTCCGGATACAGTTCAAACATCTTGTTGAACGTGCGCAGCAGGGTGGATTTACCACAGCCTGACGGACCGATAAACGCCGTCACCTGGTTTTTGGTGATATCCAGGTTGATGTTCTTCAGGGCATGGAATTTGCCGTAGTAGAAGTTCAGGTTACGAACTGAAATCTTACCCGGAGCTGTATTCACCATACTCATCTCAATCTCTTCCTCATTCAGCGCAGCAGTTGCTGCGCCGCAAAAAATTAACCGTGTTTCTTCTTGGCGAAGATAACGCGCGCCAGGATGTTCAGCAGCAAGACGCACAGGGTGATAATCAACACCCCGGCCCATGCCAGTTGCTGCCACTCCGCAAACGGACTCATGGCAAATTTGAAAATGGTCACCGGCAGGTTGGCAATCGGCTGCATCATGTCGGTGCTCCAGAACTGGTTGGACAGCGCGGTGAACAGCAGCGGCGCCGTTTCCCCGGCGATACGGGCGATAGCCAGCAGGATCCCGGTCATAATCCCTGAGACGGAGGCTTTCAGGGTGATCGCCGAGATCATCTTCCACTTCGGCGTCCCCAGCGCATAGGCCGCTTCACGCAGGCTATCCGGCACCAGCTTCAGCATGTTTTCGGTGGTACGAATAACGATAGGCACCTGCAGCAGCGCCAGCGCGATAACGCCCGCCCAGCCCGAGAAGTGTTGCATCTGCGCCACCACGATGGTGTAGACGAACAGACCCACCACGATAGACGGCGCGGAAAGCAGAATGTCGTTGATAAAGCGGATGATTTCCGCCAGCACCGACTTGCGGCCATACTCCGCCAGATAAATTCCGGCGAGGATACCCAGCGGCGTACCAAATACGGTTGCCCACAGGATCAGCAGGCCGCTGCCGGCGAGGGCGTTAGCCAGTCCACCGCCCGCCGTATTCGGCGGCGGCGTCATTTCGGTGAACAGCGCCAGACTCATGCCGTCGAAACCGCGGGTTATCGTCGCCATCAGGATCCAGATAAGCCAGAACAAACCAAACGCCATGGTCGCCATCGACAGCGCCAGAGCGATACGGTTCTTCATGCGGCGTTTGGCCTGCATCTTGCGACGGGACTCCGCCAGTTCGGCGGTAGTTTGCAATTCAATGGTCGCCATTAGCGTGCCCCCTCATTCTTCGCGAGGCGCATAATCATAAACTTCGACGCGGCCAGAACGATAAAGGTGATAACGAACAGGATCAGGCCCAGCTCCATCAGCGCCGCCACGTGCAGGCCGGTTTCCGCTTCGGCGAACTCATTAGCCAGCGCGGAGGTAATACTGTTCCCCGGCATATACAACGAGATGCTGTCGAGCTGGTAGGTGTTGCCGATGATAAAGGTGACCGCCATGGTTTCACCCAGCGCGCGGCCCAGACCGAGCATCACCCCGCCGATCACCCCATTCTTGGTGAACGGTAAGACAATGCGCCAGATCACCTCCCAGGTGGTGCAGCCGATGCCATAGGCCGACTCTTTCATCATCACCGGGGTCTGTTCGAAAACATCGCGCATGACCGCGGCGATGTAAGGGATGATCATGATGGCCAGAATGACGCCAGCGGCGAGAATACCGATACCAAACGCCGGGCCGGCAAACAGCGCGCCGACGAACGGGATGGTCGACAGAACGTTGCCGACCGGCTCCTGGAAGTAAGTCGCAAACAGCGGGGCGAAAATAAACAGGCCCCACATGCCGTACACGATGCTCGGGATTGCCGCCAGCAGCTCAATCGCAATGCCCAGCGGACGCTTGAGCCAGGCGGGGGACAATTCTGTCAGAAACAGCGCGATGCCGAAGCTCACCGGAACGGCGATCAGCAGCGCGATAAAAGAGGTGACCAGGGTTCCGTAAATCGGGACCAGCGCGCCGAAGATCTCGTTAGGCGCATCCCACTCTTTGGTCCACAAAAAGGCAAAGCCAAACTTTTGAATGCTCGGCCAGGAAGAGATGATCAGGGAAACGATGATGCCGCCCAGCATCAATAGCACAATCAGCGCAGCCAGTTTTACCAGCGCACTGAAAATCATGTCACCCTTTTTCCCCGGAGGGGTAAATGCAGGCTTGGTTGCAGCCATAGATTACTCTTTACGTATTAAAACTTGTTCGAATAAATGCCCGGTGGCGTTGGCTGCCGGGCCTACAGTCTGAACCGTAGGGCGGGCAGCGCCTGAACGCCCCCGCCATCTTCGTCAAAAATCTACTGTTAGTACAGCGCTTTACCGCTGCTGTCTTTGACGTTGGTTTTCCATGCCGCGCGAACCTGCTCTACCACGCTTTCCGGCAGCGTCGCGTAATCCAGCGCATTCGCTTCTTTCCCGCCGTTTTTATACGCCCAGTCGAAGAACTTCAGCACTTCAGCGGTCTGTTCCGGCTTGTTCGTCGCCTTATGCACCAGGATGAAGGTGGTTGAGGTGATCGGCCATGCATTCTCGCCTTTCTGGTTGGTCAGGTCCTGAGCGAAAGACTTGCTCCAGTCAACGCCTTTTGCGGCGTTAGCGAAGTTGTCTTCAGTCGGGCTAACCGGCTTGCCGTCGGCAGAGACCAGTTTGGTGTAGGCCAGGTTGTTTTGCTTAGCGTAAGCGTATTCGACGTAACCAATCGAGCCCGGCAGACGCTGAACAAAGGCGGCGATACCATCGTTGCCTTTACCGCCCAGACCGGTTGGCCAGTTTACGGTAGAGCCGGCGCCGATTTTCGATTTCCACTCTTCATTCACTTTGGACAGGTAGCTGGTGAAAACGAAGGAGGTACCAGAACCATCGGCGCGGCGGACCACGGCGATGTTCTGCGACGGCAGCTTCAGGCCCGGGTTGAGCTTAGCGATCGCTTCGTCATCCCATTTTTTAATTTTACCCAGGTAGATATCACCGAGGGTTTTGCCATCCAGCACCAGCTCGCCAGATTTCACGCCAGGCAGGTTAACCGCCAGTACCACGCCGCCAATCACGGTGGGGAACTGGAACAGACCTTCCTGAGTCAGTTTGTCATCAGCCAGCGGAGCATCAGAAGCACCGAAATCAACGGTGTTGGCAATAATCTGCTTAACGCCACCAGAGGAACCAATACCCTGGTAGTTCACTTTATTGCCGGTTTCTTTCTGATAGGTATCAGCCCATTTGGCATACACCGGCGCAGGGAAAGTTGCGCCTGCGCCAGTCAGGCTTGCTGCTGCGAAGGCAGAGAAAGCGCTCATCGATAAGGTCGCGGCGACAACTGTTGCGACGGTGGTACGCATAACGTTCATAATGTCTCCTGCTGGGATTCGTAAATCATTGTTTCGAGGCTATGGTGAGCAAAATAGGTCAAAGAGGTGACAGTAAAATGTACGAATTATGACAGTTTTATGACAGGCCGGGAGAGTGGATTTTACGCCAAATAATACGCTTATAACTCAGATGGTTATCTTTAATCATGACCGTGCAATGTCAAAATAATTTTCTTTTTATGACGGCGAAATCGGACCGTAAAACGATCGTTTGTCATCTA
>NZ_JAZARW010000001.1:4528247-4532254 GCF_036233805.1 Klebsiella sp. EMBS2024
CAGCCAAAATATTGCGCACGTAATCGATGGAAAACAGCAGGTGCAAATAAAAAGGGCCGCCGTCGGCAGCCCTTTGCAGGATAGGATGCTTTACTCAACCGTTACCGATTTCGCCAGGTTACGCGGCTGGTCAACGTCAGTGCCTTTGATCAGCGCGACGTGATAAGCCAACAGCTGCAGCGGAACCGTATAGAAGATAGGGGCGATGGTCTCTTCCACATGCGGCATCTCAATGATGTGCATGTTATCGCTACCGTTGAAGCCGGCTTCACCGTCGGCGAAGACGTATAGTTCACCGCCGCGGGCACGAACCTCTTCGATGTTGGATTTCAGTTTTTCCAGCAGTTCGTTGTTCGGCGCCACCACGATCACCGGCATTTCCGCATCAATCAGCGCCAGTGGGCCGTGCTTAAGCTCGCCCGCCGCATAGGCTTCCGCGTGAATGTAGGAGATCTCTTTCAGCTTCAGCGCCCCTTCCATAGCGATCGGATACTGATCGCCACGGCCAAGGAACAGCGCATGGTGCTTATCAGAGAAGCGCTCTGCCAGCTGCTCAATACGCTTGTCCTGGGAGAGCATCTGCTCGATACGGTTCGGCAGAGCCTGAAGGCCGTGCACGATATCATGCTCGATAGACGCATCCTGACCTTTCAGTCGCGCCAGTTTCGCCACCAGCATCAACAGCACGGTTAGCTGAGTGGTAAAGGCTTTGGTCGAGGCCACGCCGATTTCCGTTCCGGCTTTGGTCATCAGCGCCAGATCGGACTCGCGCACCAGCGACGAGCCCCGCACGTTGCAGATGGCCAGCGAGCCGAGATAGCCCAGCTCTTTCGACAGACGCAGCGCCGCCAGGGTATCGGCGGTTTCACCGGACTGGGAGAGGGTGATCATCAGGCTATTGCGACGCACCGCGGACTTGCGATAGCGGAATTCGGAGGCGATTTCCACATCGCACGGGACGCCGGCTAACGCTTCGAACCAGTAGCGGGAGACCATCCCGGAGTTATAGGAAGTCCCGCAGGCCACTATCTGAATATGTTCAACCTGAGCCAGCATTTCATTGGCGTTGGGCCCCAGTTCGCTGAGATCCACTTCGCCATGGCTGATGCGCCCGGTCAGGGTGTTCTTAATCGCGTTCGGCTGCTCGAAAATCTCTTTCTGCATATAGTGGCGGTAGATACCTTTATCGCCAGCGTCATACTGCAGATTGGATTCGATCTCCTGGCGCTTCACTTGCGCAGCGGACTTATCAAAAATCACCACCGAACGGCGAGTCACTTCCGCGATATCGCCTTCTTCGAGGAAGATGAAGCGGCGGGTAACTGGCAGCAATGCCAGCTGGTCGGAAGCGATAAAGTTTTCACCCATCCCCAGGCCAATTACCAGCGGGCTACCGGAGCGGGCCGCCAGCAGAGTGCCCGGGTCACGGGTATCCATGATCACCGTACCGTAAGCGCCGCGCAGCTGCGGGATAGCGCGCAGGACGGCTTCACGCAAGGTACCGCCTTGTTCCAGCTCCCAGTGCACTAGATGGGCAATAACTTCGGTATCGGTCTCAGTGACGAAGACATAGCCGCGAGACTGCAGCAGGGCGCGCAGCGGCTCATGGTTTTCGATGATCCCGTTATGGACCACCACAATGTGTTCAGAAACATGCGGATGCGCATTGCTCTCAGACGGTTCGCCGTGCGTCGCCCAACGAGTATGGGCGATCCCGGTACCACCGTGTAACGGTTGCTCTTCTACCGCCTGAGCCAGCATCTGAACTTTACCCAGGCGACGCACGCGGGTCATATGACCTTCGCTGTCGACCACTGCCAGACCGGCAGAGTCATAGCCACGGTATTCCAGACGACGTAAACCTTCGAGAAGGATTTCAGCAATATCACGCTGCGCGACTGCGCCAACAATTCCACACATAGTTAAATTTCCTGATAATGGCGATATGCCATGCGTTGTCGCTGACCTGTATTTGCCCGTTTTCCGGGCGCCCCGAGCCTTGTAGAGAGTGGGGTTATTGTTATGGTACTGCCTGCGGACGGGGATCTATGCTGACCCTCTCATCCTGGTTCGCCGGGAAAATTTCCCCGGCGATAATCCAAATTATTTCTTCTTCACCGGACGCTGCCAGCCCTGTTTGTGGACCTGCGGTACGCGGCTCAACACCAGTTCGTTATCGGCGATATTGCGCGTGACGGTGGTGCCGGCGGCGATCGTGACGCCGTTGCCTACCGTGACCGGGGCCACCAGCTGGGTATCCGAGCCGACAAAGACATCATCGCCAATAATCGTTTTATGCTTGTTCGCACCATCGTAGTTGCAGGTGATGGTGCCCGCGCCGATATTGACGTTATCGCCAATCTCCGCATCGCCCAGATAGGTCAGATGACCCGCCTTGGAGCCTTTCCCGAGACGCGCTTTTTTCATTTCCACGAAGTTACCAACGTGGGCGCCTGCCAGCAGTTCGGCGCCCGGGCGCAGACGGGCAAATGGACCGATGGTGCAGGCCGCCTGCAGCTGGGCATCTTCCACCACGCTGTAGGGGCTAATTTCGCAGTCATCGCCGATGGTGCTGTTTTTGATCACGCAGCCGGCGCCGATTTTCACTCGATCGCCCAGCACCACGTTGCCTTCCAGAATAACGTTAGTATCGATCTCTACATCGCGCCCGTGCTGCAGCGTACCGCGCAGATCGAAACGCGCCGGATCGCGCAGCATCACGCCCGCCAGCAGCAGCTTTTCCGCCTGCTCCGCCTGGTAGACGCGCTCCAGGCGCGCAAGCTGCAGGCGGTTGTTGACGCCTTCGACTTCGCTCAGGCGCTGCGGATGCACTGCGACGATCTGGTGTCCTTCCTGGTGCGCCATGGCGATGATATCGGTGATGTAGTATTCGCCCTGAGCGTTGTTATTGGTGAGTTTCGCCAGCCAGCGCTTTAGATCCGCTCCGCCGGCGATCAGGATCCCGGTGTTGATTTCCTGGATCTGGCGCTGGGCCTCGCTGGCATCTTTGTGCTCAACGATGCCCGTCACCTGGCCATTTTCACGGGTAATGCGGCCATAGCCGGTTGGGTCATCCAGCTTCACCGTTAACAGACCAATCCCACCCTGTGGTTTCGCGGCGCGCAGGCGCTGTAGCGTCTCAACGGAGATCAGCGGCACGTCGCCATAGAGCATCAGGATGTCTTCATCATCATTGAAGAATGGCGCCGCCTGCTGCATAGCGTGCCCGGTTCCGAGCTGCTCGGCCTGCAGCACCCAGTTCAGGTTGTCTTCATGCAGAGTCTGACGCAGCAGATCGCCGCCGTGGCCGTATACCAGGTGTACCGCACATGCGCCTAAATCGTTAGCGGCATCAATGACATGCTGCACCATTGGCTTCCCGGCCAGGGTATGCAGCACCTTAGGAAGATCGGAATACATGCGGGTCCCTTTGCCTGCAGCAAGGATAACCACGCTCATCGCACTATTTGACATACTCATCCTGACGGTAGTTAGAACGAAAAGTAAAAGCCTTTCACGTTGAAATTTCTACATATTTTTCATCATAAAACGAGACGTGGAGAAAACGTCCAGGCTCACTGTTTTACCCCATTTTATGACGCTATTTTTAACCACTGCAAATCAGTTTAACGCTGAAAAAGGAGGGCGGGGTGGAGAATCATTAACTATCTCACTGCTTTTGCTGTTTTTTCGCCACCTGAATAAAGCCGCAGCGGCAGGCGTTTATCAGCACCCACAGCGGGAAGAACCAGGATAAATATTCGCCAGTCGCTGGCGGGGGAGGACGGTAAAGTGATTGATGCTATCCATAAAAAACGAAAGGCCACCTATCAGGTGACCTTCTTTTCCCGGTTTCACATCGCCAGTGTTGTCGTTTTGATGGGCGATACGTCGTGTCAGCGAGCGAGATAGCGCGGAGCTTAGAAGCTCAGGACGCTAAATTTAGCGATGATTTTATGGAACAGTTTCATGATGATTTCCTGACGCAGGTGCAGTTTATAACGCTC
>NZ_JAZARW010000001.1:4532259-4560440 GCF_036233805.1 Klebsiella sp. EMBS2024
TGTGATATACATCACATAAAAAGAGTTTACGCCTCATCATTTAACTAATCAATAACAATTAAGGGTGAATGCTGTTTTCACTTCATCCGCTCGTCAGCAGCGGGCAATAAAAAAAGCCAGCCTGGAACCCAGACTGGCTTTTTACGTTCAAGCCGGTGTTACATCGCTTTTTTGGTCAACTCGATAACGCGCAGTTTAGCGATCGCTTTGGCCAGTTCCGCAGACGCCTGAGCGTAATCCACATCGCCGTGAGAGCTCTTAATGTGCTCTTCCGCTTTGCGTTTCGCTTCCAGCGCTCGCGCTTCGTCGAGGTCCTGACCGCGAATTGCGGTATCCGCCAGGACGGTCACGCTGCCAGGCTGCACTTCAAGAATGCCGCCGGACAGATAGATAAACTCTTCATGACCGTGCTGTTTAACGATGCGAATCATACCAGGCTTAATGGCGGTGAGCAGCGGCGCGTGGCCCGGGTAAATACCCAGTTCACCTTCGCTACCCGTTACCTGGATTTTTTCGACCAGACCAGAGAACATTTGTTGCTCTGCGCTGACGACGTCCAGGTGGTAAGTCATTGCCATATCACCCTCCGATTAAGGCGTTAAAGTTTTTTGGCTTTTTCCACGGCTTCGTCGATGGAACCGACCATGTAGAACGCCTGCTCTGGCAGGTGATCGTATTCGCCTTCCATGATGCCTTTAAAGCCACGGATGGTGTCTTTCAGCGCCACGTATTTGCCCGGAGAACCGGTAAAGACTTCTGCCACGAAGAACGGCTGGGACAGGAAGCGCTGGATCTTACGCGCGCGAGCTACCACCAGTTTGTCTTCTTCAGACAGTTCGTCCATACCGAGGATGGCGATAATGTCTTTCAGTTCCTGATAACGCTGCAGGATGGACTGAACGCCACGCGCGGTGTCGTAGTGTTCCTGACCAACAACCAGCGGATCCAGCTGACGGCTGGTGGAATCCAGCGGGTCAACGGCCGGGTAGATACCCAGGGATGCGATCTGACGGCTCAGTACTACGGTTGCATCTAAGTGAGCAAAGGTAGTGGCTGGGGATGGGTCAGTTAAGTCATCCGCCGGTACGTATACCGCCTGTACGGAGGTGATAGAACCGGTTTTGGTGGAGGTGATACGTTCCTGCAGAACGCCCATCTCTTCCGCCAGGGTCGGCTGATAACCTACCGCTGAAGGCATACGACCCAGCAGCGCGGATACTTCAGTACCGGCCAGGGTGTAACGATAGATGTTATCGACGAACAGCAGTACGTCACGACCTTCGTCACGGAATTTCTCAGCCATGGTCAGGCCGGTCAGCGCAACGCGCAGACGGTTTCCCGGCGGCTCGTTCATCTGGCCGTACACCAGGGATACTTTATCGATAACGTTGGAGTCGGTCATTTCGTGGTAGAAGTCGTTACCCTCACGAGTACGCTCACCTACGCCCGCAAACACAGAGTAACCGGAGTGCTCGATCGCGATGTTACGGATCAGCTCCATCATGTTTACAGTTTTACCTACACCCGCACCGCCGAACAGACCAACTTTACCGCCCTTGGCGAACGGACACATCAGGTCGATAACTTTGATGCCGGTTTCCAGCAGTTCCTGAGAGCTGGACAGCTCTTCATAGGACGGTGCCGCGCGGTGGATAGCCCAACGCTCTTCTTCGCCGATGTCGCCTTTCATGTCAACCGGTTGACCCAGTACGTTCATGATACGACCCAGCGTTGCTTTACCTACCGGGACTTCGATCGGGTGCTCGAGGTCTTTTACATCCAGACCGCGGCGCAGACCATCAGAAGAACCCATGGCGATGGTACGTACGATACCGCCGCCCAGCTGCTGCTGAACTTCCAGCACCAGAACTTCATTACCATTCTGTACCTCAAGGGCTTCGTACACGCGTGGTACGGCATCCTGAGGGAACTCGACGTCGACCACGGCGCCGATTACCTGGACAATCTTTCCAGTAGCCATCTTAAATCCTCTACGAAATAACCTGGTTAAACCGCGGCGGCCCCCGAGACGATCTCGGTGAGTTCCTGAGTAATGCTGGCCTGACGAGCTTTGTTGTATACCAACTGCAGCTCTTTAATCAGGCTGCCGCCATTATCGGTCGCGGCTTTCATCGCCACCATACGGGCGGCCTGCTCGCTGGCCAGGTTTTCAACCACGCCCTGATAAACCTGAGATTCGACGTAGCGGCGCAGGAGGGTATCCAGCAGCGCTTTCGGATCGGGCTCATACAGGTAATCCCAGGATTTACGCTTCAGATCAGCATCTTCTGATGCCGGTAACGGCAGCAGCTGAGTGATCGTCGGAACCTGAGACATGGTGTTAATAAATTTGTTGCTGACAACGTACAGCTTGTCCAGACGGCCTTCATCATAGGCCTGCAACATCACTTTTACCGGGCCGATCAGTTCGGACAGGGATGGGTTATCCCCCATACCGGTCACCTGTGCAACCACGTTGCCGCCCACGGAGTTAAAGAAAGAAACGCCCTTAGAGCCGATCATTGCGAGGTCGCACTGAACGCCTTTATCGGACCATGCTTTCATTTCCGCCAGCAGTTTCTTGAACAGGTTAATGTTCAAGCCGCCGCACAGACCACGGTCGGTCGACACCACCAGGTAGCCCACGCGCTTAACGTCGCGTTCTTCCAGGTAAGGGTGCTTATATTCCAGATTACCGTTCGCAAGGTGACCAATCACTTTGCGCATAGTATCTGCGTAAGGACGGCTGGCCGCCATGCGCTCCTGCGATTTACGCATTTTGGAAGCGGCGACCATCTCCATCGCTTTAGTGATCTTTTGCGTGTTCTGGACGCTTGCGATCTTACTACGTATCTCTTTTGCGCCGGCCATGAGCTTCTCCTCAATGCCTTGCGGCCTGCCCTAAGACAGACCGCCAGACGTTACCAGGACTGGGTTGCTTTGAAGGAATCGAGGATGCCTTTCAGCTTGCCTTCGATTTCGTCGTTATAGCCACCGGACTGGTTAATCTCTTGCATCAGCGGAGCGTGATCACGGTCGACGTAAGCCAGCAGAGCGGCTTCGAAGCTACCGATTTTCGCCAGTTCTACATCAGCCAGGTAACCACGTTCTGCTGCGAACAGAACCAGAGACTGCTGCGCGACGGACATCGGCGCATACTGTTTCTGTTTCAGCAGCTCGGTCACTTTCTGACCGTGGTCCAGCTGTTTGCGGGTTGCATCGTCAAGGTCGGATGCAAACTGGGAGAACGCCGCCAGTTCACGATACTGCGCCAGCGCGGTACGGATACCACCGGACAGTTTCTTCATGATCTTGGTCTGCGCTGCACCACCAACACGGGATACGGAGATACCCGGGTTAACCGCAGGACGAATACCGGCGTTAAACAGGTTGGTTTCCAGGAAGATCTGACCATCGGTAATAGAGATTACGTTGGTCGGAACGAATGCGGAAACGTCACCCGCCTGCGTTTCGATAATCGGCAGCGCGGTCAGAGAACCGGTTTTCCCTTTCACTTCACCTTTGGTGAAGGCTTCAACGTATTCGGCGTTAACACGCGCAGCACGCTCCAGCAGACGAGAGTGGAGGTAGAATACGTCGCCCGGGAACGCTTCACGTCCAGGCGGACGACGGAGCAGCAGGGAGATCTGGCGATAAGCAACAGCCTGTTTAGACAGATCATCGTAAACGATCAGCGCATCTTCACCGCGGTCGCGGAAGTATTCGCCCATTGCGCAACCAGCGTATGGCGCCAGGTATTGCAGTGCAGCAGATTCAGATGCAGTCGCTACCACTACGATGGTATTAGCCAGCGCGCCGTGCTCTTCCAGTTTACGCACCACGTTAGAGATGGTGGACGCTTTCTGACCGATAGCGACATAGACGCACTTGATGCCGGAATCACGCTGGTTGATGATGGCATCGATAGCCAGCGCAGTTTTACCGGTCTGACGGTCGCCGATGATCAGTTCACGCTGACCACGACCGATTGGGATCATGGCGTCAACGGATTTGTAACCGGTCTGTACCGGCTGATCGACGGACTGACGTTCGATTACGCCCGGCGCGATCGCTTCAACGGCGGAGAAACCGTCGTTTTCCAGCGGACCTTTACCATCAATTGGCGCGCCCAGGGTGTTAACCACGCGGCCCAGCAGGCCACGGCCTACCGGAACTTCCAGGATACGGCCAGTACATTTCACCTTCATGCCTTCGGCGAGGTCAGCGTACGGACCCATTACCACCGCACCTACGGAGTCGCGCTCCAGGTTCAGTGCGATAGCGTAACGGTTACCCGGCAGGGAGATCATCTCGCCCTGCATACATTCGGCAAGGCCGTGGATGCGGATAACACCGTCACTTACAGAAACAATAGTACCTTCGTTATGAGCTTCGCTCACAACATTGAACTGAGCAATGCGCTGCTTGATCAGTTCGCTGATTTCGGTGGAATTCAGTTGCATGCTCCAGTCCCCTTAAGACTGCAAGACGTCTGCAAGGCGCTCAAGACGGCCGCGTACGCTGCCATCAATGACCATATCACCCGCACGGATGATAATACCTGCCATAACAGACTTATCGATTTTGCAATTCAGCTTAACTTTGCGTGACAGACGTTTTTCCATCGCGCTGACGATCCTGGCAAGCTGTTCATCACTCAGTTGGTTGGCAGATATTACTTCTACCTCTGCGATGGCCTCACTGGCCGCGCGCAGGTGAATGAATTGCTCAAGAACGTCCGGGAGCACCTTCAGACGATTATTTTCCGCCATCACCTTAATCAGGTTCTGGCCATTTTCGTCGAGTTGCTCGCCGCAGATAGCGATAAACGCTTCTGAGAGCGTTTCCGGCGCCAAAGCACCGGAGAGAAGCTCTGCCATTTGGTCGTTTTTGGTCACTTCGGCGGCAAACGCCAGCATATCCTGCCAGCGTTCAACACTGTTGTGTTCGACGGCAAAGTCAAAAGCTGCTTTGGCGTAGGGGCGAGCTACCGTTACAAATTCAGACATCAGCCCCTCCCTCCTTACAGTTCAGCGACAAGTTTATCCACGATGTCGCTGTTAGCAGCTTCATCCACGGAACGTTCGATGATCTTCTCGGCGCCAGCAACAGCCAGGATAGCGACCTGCTTACGCAGCTCCTCGCGTGCACGTTTACGCTCAGCATCAATTTCAGCCTGCGCTTGTGCAACGATTTTGGTGCGTTCCTGTTCTGCTTCAGCTTTAGCTTCGTCCAGAATCTGAGAGCGGCGCTTGTTCGCCTGCTCAATGATTACCTGGGCTTCCGCTTTCGCTTTTTTCAGCTGGTCGGTCGCGTTGGCCTGTGCAAGGTCCAAATCTTTCTTAGCGCGTTCTGCAGAAGCTAAACCGTCAGAAATCTCTTTCTGGCGTTTTTCGATGGCAGCCATTAAAGGCGGCCATACGTATTTCATGCAGAACCATACGAAGATAACAAACGCGATGGCCTGGCCGAGGATTGTTGCGTTCATGTTCACAGCACAATACCTCTTTAATTAACTCTGTGGCTTAGGTTTCTAACAACTTACTACGCGACGGCGAACATCACGTACAGACCCAGACCTACAGCGATCATCGGGATAGCATCCACCAGACCCATAACGATAAAGAACTGAGTACGCAGCAGAGGGATCAGATCCGGCTGACGCGCTGCGCCTTCCAGGAATTTACCTCCGAGGATGCCGATACCGATCGCAGCACCGATTGCCGCCAGACCCATCATCACAGCGGCAGCCATGTACAGCAGATCCATATTCAGGTTTTCCATGACAGTCTCCAGTTTGTTTCAGTTAAAACGTAGTAGTGTTGGTAAAAAATCAATGCTCTTCAGATGCCATCGACAGATAGACAATCGTCAGAACCATGAAGATGAAGGCTTGCAGCGTAATAATCAGGATGTGGAAAATGGCCCAAGGCACATTCAGAACCCACTGTGACCACCACGGCAACAGACCAGCAATCAGAATGAAAATCAGCTCACCGGCATACATGTTGCCGAACAGTCGCAGACCGAGAGAGACCGGTTTGGACAGCAGGCTTACCCCTTCAAGGATTAAGTTGACAGGAATGAACGCCCAGTGATTGAACGGCTGCATGGTCAGTTCTTTAACGAACCCACCAACGCCTTTCATTTTGATGCTGTAGAAAATAATCAGGATGAACACGCCAAGCGCCATCGACAGGGTGATGTTCACGTCGGCAGACGGAACCACGCGCAGTGCAGGCAGGCCGAGTATGTGCTCACCGATCCAAGGTAAGAAATCGATAGGCAAGAGGTCCATCAGGTTCATCAGGAAGACCCAGACGAACACGGTCAGCGCCAGCGGCGCGATAACCTTGCTCTTGCCATGGTACATGTCTTTGACGCTGCCATGGACGAAGCCGATGATCATTTCGATGAAGGTTTGGAATTTCCCTGGTACGCCGCTGGTCGCTTTCTTAGCAACGCTACGGAACATGGCAAGGAACAGCAGACCGAGAACCACCGAGAAGAACATGGAGTCAATGTTGAGCGTCCAGAAGGTGGCTGTGTGGTTGTGCGGATCCACCAGCGAGAATGTACGCAGGTCCAACTGAAGGTTGTTCAGATGGTGTCCTATGTAATCCTGCGGCGTCATATTTTCTGAAGCCATGATGCCTTTACCCTTTGTTGTTAATTACAGCTGGCGCCAGAACTTGTACCACCAGCACCAAAACCCACGTCACGATCAGTGGCAAAAATACCACTTTTAAAACGGCCAGCGCCACCGCCAGAAGGGCGAAGGTCAGCAACACCTTGAAGGCTTCACCGAAGGCGAAGGTCCAGGCCACACGGCCTTTTGCTGGTGTATGCGCCTGATGACGCCAGGCAAAAATTATAAACATCAGATTTGGCAAGACCACTGCCAAACCGCCGCATACAGCGGAAATGCCCCAGAAGGGGTCTTTGAGGCTGAACAGCAGTCCACTTGCCATTACTGCCAGTAACTGAATAAACAGAAGCTTGCGAGCAACGTTTCGACTCAAGAGCGACACTGACATCACGTTTTTACTCCTGCTCCCTTTGAGGTATGTCGCGTGTCGTATAAAACGTCCTTTAAGACGAAGAGTCAAGCATCAAAAAGCGGACAAATTATACGGTGACGCCCCGTGATTTCAAACAATAAGTAGCAAAATAGTGAATAAATGTTTAATTATTTTCCAACGGACAACTTTCCGTGCATTTCAGCGTTCTGTGAGCG
The DNA here is from genome assembly GCF_036233805.1 of Klebsiella sp. EMBS2024. Taxonomy (NCBI): domain Bacteria; kingdom Pseudomonadati; phylum Pseudomonadota; class Gammaproteobacteria; order Enterobacterales; family Enterobacteriaceae; genus Klebsiella; species Klebsiella sp. EMBS2024. Next base: position 4,539,497 of record NZ_JAZARW010000001.1, read on the forward strand.
GTCATACAAAACTGCAAATAACGAGGAAACACGGCAATTAAAGCGTGCATCAGATCACATAATAAACATTTCAAGCGCCCTTTAATGAATCAAGGACATAAAACACTATTTTTCATGCTTTTGATATTCAAGATAAAAAGTGAGGACATTATCTAAAACAACCTCACATACAATAAAAACCTTTTATTGACATTTATAATAAAAATTTAACATCACTATGCTGTTCATCATTGTCGATTTTTAGCACCCTGATATTTTCAAAGTTGACTATTTTGTCAGTGAATCACTTACACTAAGTTAACTGCAAGAAAAGCCTTAGTAAAAACAAGGTTAAATGCAGCCCGTTAATATCGGGGGACGTCCTTTATTTTTGTAACATGCGCGGGCCACATTTTTTCCACATTTTTTGATAAAAATTAACTCGATTTTGGCTTAATCACCACCAGGTGCCGCTCCCCTTCCAACCGAGGAACATGCAGCTCAATCACCTCGACAATGTCATACCCTTCCGGCAGACTTTCCATTTCTTCTTTTTGCGCTAACCCTTTGAGCGCATAGAAGTGACCATTCGCTGCCGGCAGATGATGGCACCAGCTCACCATATCATTAAGCGATGCGAAAGCGCGGCTTATCACGCCATCAAACGGCGGCTCGGCCGGGAAGGCTTCCACGCGGCTCTGCACCGGGGTGACGTTATCCAGCTTCAGCTCGTGCTGCACCTGACGCAGGAAGCGCACGCGCTTGCCAAGGCTGTCCAGCAGGGTGAAATGTGACTCCGGACATACGATGGCCAACGGGATCCCCGGCAACCCCGGGCCCGTACCAACATCGATAAAGCGCGAGCCCTGCAGATAAGGCGCCACGATGATGCTGTCGAGAATATGACGCACCAGCATCTCATTCGGATCGCGAACGGAGGTCAGGTTATAGGCTTTGTTCCACTTATCGAGCAGTCCGACGTAAGCCACCAGCTGATTTTTCTGGTGATCGGTGAGCGAAATACCCGCTTCATCCAGCAGACGAGAAAGTTTGTTGAGCACGGTAAGTACCTTCAAAAAATAATGAGCCCGGAGGCGCTAACGCTTACCGGGCTATGAATGATAAAGGCGAACGCTGATTATGCAACTGGGAAATCAGCGCGGCAGGCAGCCGCAATCAGGCGCTGCGGCGCAGCATCCCCTGCTTTTTCAGCCAAACCAGCAAAATAGAGATCGCCGCCGGGGTGATCCCGGAGATACGTGACGCCTGTCCAATCGACGACGGTTTATGGTCGTTCAGTTTGGCAATCACCTCGTTAGACAGCCCAGTGACCTGGCGGTAGTCGAGAGTCGCTGGCAGCAAGGTATTCTCATTGCGCTGTTGTTTCTCAATCTCATCCTGCTGGCGCGCGATATAGCCCTCATACTTCACCTGGATCTCTACCTGCTCAGCCGCCTGACGATCTTCCAGTCCCGGGGTGAATGGCGAGAGTTGAACCAGCTGTTCGTAGGTCATTTCCGGACGACGCAGCAGATCTTCGCCGCTGGCTTCACGCGACAACGGCGCGGTCAGGTGAGCGTTCACTTCGTTGGCGCTCTCTGCCTGCGGATTCACCCAGGTGGATTTCAGACGCTGGCGTTCACGTTCGATGCTTTCCAGCTTCTCGTTGTAGCGCGCCCAGCGTTCGTCATCCACCAGACCCAGCTCGCGCCCCTGTTCGGTCAAACGCAAATCGGCGTTGTCTTCGCGCAGCATCAGACGATATTCAGCGCGGGAAGTAAACATGCGGTACGGTTCTTTGGTACCCAGGGTGCAGAGGTCATCTACCAGCACGCCGAGGTAAGCCTGATCGCGACGCGGCGCCCAGCCCTCTTTTTCCGCAGAGAAGCGGGCGGCGTTAAGTCCGGCCAGCAGCCCCTGAGCCGCCGCCTCTTCATAACCGGTGGTACCGTTGATTTGGCCGGCGAAGAACAGACCCTGAATAAATTTGCTCTCAAGCGTTGGCTTCAGATCGCGCGGGTCGAAGAAATCGTACTCAATAGCGTAGCCTGGACGGACGATCCGCGCATTCTCCATCCCCTGCATCGAGCGGACGATTTGCATTTGCACATCAAAGGGCAGGCTGGTGGATATACCGTTCGGATAAATTTCGTTTGAGGTCAGTCCTTCCGGCTCGAGGAAGATCTGATGCTGGTTGCGATCGGCAAAGCGCATGACTTTGTCTTCGATCGACGGGCAATAGCGAGGTCCGATCCCTTCGATCACTCCGGCGTACATAGGACTGCGATCGAGGTTATTGCGGATCACATCGTGGGTTTTCTCGTTAGTGTGGGTGATATAGCACGGTACCTGGCGCGGATGCTGATCCGCGGATCCCATGAACGAGAAGACCGGCATCGGGTTATCGCCATGCTGCTGCGCCAGCACGCTGAAATCGATGGTGCGCGCGTCAATACGCGGCGGAGTACCGGTTTTCAGACGACTTACGCGCAGAGGCAATTCACGCAGACGACGAGACAGCGGGATAGACGGCGGATCGCCGGCGCGGCCGCCGCTGTAGTTGTCCAGACCAATATGGATTTTGCCGTCAAGGAAGGTCCCGACGGTCAGCACCACCGCTTTAGCGCGGAATTTGAGGCCCATCTGGGTGACGGCGCCCACGACGCGATCGTTTTCGACAATCAGATCTTCAACCGCCTGCTGGAAGATCATCAGGTTCGGCTGGTTCTCCAGCGCGGTACGTACTGCCTGACGATAAAGCACGCGGTCAGCCTGGGCGCGGGTGGCGCGCACTGCCGGTCCTTTGCTGGCGTTTAGTATCCTAAACTGAATGCCCGCCTGATCGATCGCTTTGGCCATCAAACCGCCGAGCGCATCCACTTCTTTTACCAGGTGTCCTTTCCCAATGCCGCCAATCGCCGGGTTGCAACTCATTTGCCCCAGCGTGTCGATATTGTGTGTCAAAAGCAGGGTTTGTTGACCCATACGCGCTGCGGCCATTGCGGCCTCAGTGCCTGCATGACCCCCGCCAATGATAATGACGTCAAAAGGATCCTGATAAAACATGGTGGTCTGCCTCGCATAAAGCGGTATGAAAATGGATTGAAGCCCGGGCCGTGGATTCTACTCAACTTTCGTCTTTCGAGAAAGACTCCGGGATCCTGAGTATTAAAAAGAAGATCTTTATATAGAGATCTGTTCTATTGTGATCTCTTATTAGGATCGACTCTCTTTGTGGATAAGTCGGATCCGCGAAGTAAGATCAAAAGCTTAAGAAGGATCACTATCTGTGAATGATCGGTGATCCTGGTCCGTATAAGCTGGGATCAGAATGAAGGGTTATGCACAGCTCAAAAACCATACTACGGTTATTCTTTGGATAACTACCGGTTGATCCAAGCTTTTAAGCATGGTTATCCACAGAAGATCGGACGATCTTTACAATTCTCAGAGCAAATTTTTCCAGGATCCCAGCCAGATTTCCGCTGGATCCTCCGGAATTTCGTGTTCAAGGACGTTGATCTTCAGCGTCTCACCGATCTGTTTTGCCCCGCAGGCCTTCAGCGCCGCTTCTAATTTATCGATCGCGCCGCAAAAGGTGTCGTATTCGCGGCTGCCGATCCCTATAGCGCCAAAGCGCACGGCGGAAAGATCGGCCTGCTTCTCCTGCAGCGCGTCATAGAAGGGAACCAGGTTGTCGGGAATGTCGCCGGCGCCATGGGTGGAAGAGATAATTAACCAGATCCCTTGCGCCTGCAGATCGTCCACCAGCGGACCGTGCTGGATTTCAGTGCTATAGCCGGCTTCTTCCAGCTTTTCCGCCAGATGCTCTGCTACATATTCCGCACTGCCCAGGGTGCTGCCGCTGATAAGTGTAATGTCTGCCATAGATCGCCGATCGCCCGCTCAACTGTTCAGAGTGGCGTATTGTACGCTGTGAGCGAGCTGGGATCTACCTGTGGAAAAATGTGGGATTAAAAAAAGCGATCAGGGCTTGATGGTGCGCATGATCGGGTTCTGCAGCACGATCAGAGTTTCAGTGGACTGAATTTCATCGATTGTTTGGATCTTGTTGATAAGTACCTGCTGCAGAGCATCGATGGATTTACACATCACCTTAATAAAGATGCTGTAGTGGCCGGTGGTGTAGTAAGCCTCGGTGACCTCCTCCAGACTTTCCAGGCGGGCGAGGGCGGAGGGATAGTCTTTGGCGCTTTTTAAAATAATGCCGATGAAGCAACCGACGTCGTAGCCCAGCTGCTTGGGGCTGACGTCAATGCGCGCGCCGGTAATGATACCCGCCTGCTTCATCTTTTCGACGCGCACGTGAATGGTGCCCGGGCTGACGCTGAACTGTTTGGCCAGTTCGGCATAGGCGGTACGGGCGTTGGCCATCAGCGCATCAAGAATGCCGCGGTCCAGATTGTCGATCTGATAATTTTCCATATCTTTTTCTTATGAAGTTTGAGGGTTCTTACTATTTTAGCGCCATATTTTAATGAATTAAAAGTTGATGCGCCTTTTTATTGATTGATTATTGTATTGCCGCCCTGTTTTGTTGCTTAATCAATGGCAACAGGACGCAGGAGTCATAAAAATGAAAACCGCATATATCGCAAAACAACGCCAGATCAGTTTCGTTAAATCCCACTTTTCCCGTCAGCTGGAAGAGAAGCTTGGCCTGATTGAAGTCCAGGCGCCAATCTTAAGCCGCGTGGGCGATGGGACGCAGGATAACTTGTCCGGCTGCGAGAAAGCGGTTCAGGTAAAAGTGAAAACACTGCCCGACGCCCAGTTCGAAGTGGTTCATTCGCTGGCGAAGTGGAAGCGTCAAACCCTGGGACAACACGACTTCAGCGCGGGCGAAGGGCTGTACACGCACATGAAAGCCCTTCGCCCCGATGAAGACCGTCTGACGCCTATCCATTCCGTCTATGTTGACCAGTGGGACTGGGAGCGCGTGATGGGGGATGAAGAGCGTCACGTCGGCACCCTGAAGGCAACCGTCGAGGCGATCTACGCCGGGATCAAAGCCACCGAGCTGGCGGTCAGCCAGGAGTTTGGCCTGACGCCGTTCCTGCCGGAACAGATCCATTTTGTTCACAGCCAGGAGCTGCTGAGCCGCTATCCGGAGCTTGATGCCAAAGGTCGTGAGCGGGCTATTGCCAAAGAGCTGGGCGCCGTCTTCTTAATTGGTATCGGCGGCAAACTAGCTGATGGCAAGCGCCACGACGTGCGTGCGCCGGATTATGATGACTGGAGTACTGAGGTTTCTGAAGGTTTTGCCGGCCTGAACGGCGATATCCTGGTGTGGAACCCGGTGCTGGAGGATGCGTTCGAGATCTCCTCGATGGGGATCCGCGTTGACGCCGAGGCGCTAAAGCGCCAGCTGGCGCTGACCGGCGATGAAGATCGCCTGAAACTGGAGTGGCACCAGGCGCTGCTGCGCGGCGAGATGCCGCAGACTATCGGCGGCGGCATTGGCCAGTCTCGTTTGACGATGCTGTTGCTGCAGCTTGACCATATCGGTCAGGTGCAGTGCGGCGTATGGCCGGCGCAGGTTCGCGAAAGCGTTTCCGCGCTGCTGTAACGATTAGCGCCGCCAGCGTCGCAGCAGGCGGCTACGCAGCCCGGTGTCAAAGCGCCAGATATGATCGAAGATGCGCATGATGCCGGGTTTGCCGTGAACCGACATCGCCACCGCGTGAAAACGGTGCTGATGCTTACGCTGTAACTCCCCCACCTGAGCAATCACCTCATCCGGCAACCGTTGGGCAATAAAGTCGGAGATCACCACGGCATCCGCATCCACCCACTGCGGGTTTTGCAAACGTTCAATAATGGCGCGAAAACAGCTGGCCAGATCGGTGCCGCCGCGAAAACGCTGGCTCAGGAAACGGATCGCCTGCTCCAGTCCGCTCTCGCTGGTCAACTCGTAATGCACCACTTCGCTGGAGAACAGCATAATGAAGCAGCGACGGTTATCGGCCAGCGCGATGCGCATCAGGGCCAGACAAAAGGCCTTAGCGCACTGTTCGTTAAAACCGCCCATCGATCCTGACGTATCGACGCAGACAATGAACGGCCCGCGCGGTTGCTCATCAAAATCCTGCCGCGTTACCGGGCGTTCAGTAATTTTCTCGCGCCAGGCATCGCCGTGTAGCCGGTAGGTGAGCAGCTGTTTCTCCACCAGCTTGCGATAAAATTCAAACTCCAGCTCCGTGATGCCAAGCGTCGCCAGCTCCGGCGGCAGCAGGCGTAGAATGTCGTCGCTCTGCTGGAGGCCGTCGACCTGTTCAGGCACCGTTGCCGGCTCGCGTACCAGGCTGCGGAAGGTTTCCATCGGCGCATCTTTCTTCGGCACGGATTTCGCTTCCCTTGAACGCCCCAGCTGTTCCGCCAGCTGCAGCAGCTCCGGTTGCTGGTTAAGAAAATCGCCATAGCGCACGATCAGCTGGTAGTCGCCTCGTTTGAGTTCGCCGGCGCTCATATCCCACAGGCGTCCGGCGGCGGTATCATTTTCCGCCAGCACCGGATCGAGCTGACCGCTGAGCGTCATTCGTTCCTGGACCTCACTGAGCAACTGGTCGCGCTCCTCGTCCAGCAGCTGCTGGTTAAGGCTGGTGGCTTGCACCACCAGGCTCAGGCGCCAGCGCTGTAAAAACAGCGTATGCAGCGCCGGGGTAAAGGTGGCATTGTCATCCACCAGCTTCTGCGCCTGGGCGGCAAAAGGGGACTGGAGCTGGTGCAGTTTGCCGAGAATTTGCGGGAGCTGGACGATAAACTGCGAGGTAGAGAGCAGCTGAGCCTGCTGATAGGTTTGCACTTCGGCGTCCAGATCCGGCGGGATGTTAACTTCTTTTAAGCGGGCGCGAACGGCTTCCCGCCAGCGCGGAATATCCGCCGCGATGATGTTTTTCAGGCGGGGAAATTTTTCAAAGAACACCGCCAGCTGAGGAGAGGCCAACAGCGCCAGCAGCATCTCCTCGATCATTCCCTCTTCGCTGACTGCCAGCATGACATTCAGCATATCGAGCGTCATGGCTGCTTCGCCTGTTTAATCTGCGCGCCGACGTCCTGCAGGCTGGCTTCGATTCTTCCCAGCCATTCGACCGGGATAAACAGGCACTTTTGCTGCTCGCTGAAGCGGTTGTGTTGCTGGTGCCACTCATCATCCAGCGCTTCCAGCTGCTGGCGAATTTCCGCCGGCATATTCTCCTGCGCTGCGCTGCCGGGCAGCGCGAGGCGTGAGCCCTGCAGGCTTACATCGCGGACGACCAGATGCTGGCTGGTGTCGACATCCATATTGAGTAGTTGGGCAAAGCCGATCCCGTTGAGCTTACCGCGGATCTCGCCGCCCTTTTCCAGCCAGTTGGCTAACGCCTCGCGTTCAAAAGTAATGTGGATCACTTCCATATCGTGAAGTTTGAGCGGCTGCTGCAGCAGCAGCGTCAGGGTGGTCCCCTGGATCTCCGCCGGCAGTTCATAGTGCGGTTTGCGGCTAAACATCCCGCCAAGGCGGGTGACCTTCAGCGCCGTTTTGTCGCTTTGCTGTTGTTGGATCTGAATGCGTCGCTGCACAATCGCCCCCAACCGCGTCAGCATCGCCTGCTGTTGCCAGGCGTGACAGGTCATGAGCGTTTCCAGCTGCTGCGACATCAGGTTCATACTTTCGACATTGTGCCACAGACAATCTTTCAGCAGGATAAGGTCAATCGGCGCGATGCTGTCGCGGCCGCTGAAGAAGGCGCTGGCCTGCAGCAGGCGAATAGCCTTTTTCCAGCGGCGATCCGAGACGTAGGGGGCATTTGGCAGGGCGTCCAGCTGCTGGCGGAGCTGGAATATCAGCTCAAACACCGCGTCCGGCAGTTTAATATTGCCGATCTGCTGCTGCCATTGGGTAAATTCCTCGTCGCTCACCTGCAGCGCGCTGGGCACTGGATTGCTGTTTTCATCCTGCTGGCTGACCAGCATCGAACGGAAATTACCTTTATCCTGCACTTTATCAAGCCATAGACGGATCAGCATTCGGTCATACAGCGCTTCCAGGCTGCTGTCGGCTTCCGGGAGTTCGTTCGACGCGGCCACCAGCAGGCGCATTGGGATTTTCTCTTCATGCGCGCCATTGCGGAAGTGACGTTCGTTAATCGCCGTCAGTAAGGTGTTGAGGATAGCCGGACCTGCTTTCCATATTTCATCGAGAAACACGATTTCCGCTTCCGGCAGGTAGCCGGCGGTTAAACGTTCGTAACGGCCTTCATCTTTCAGCGCCTGAATGGACAGTGGCCCAAAAACCTCTTCCGGGGTGGAGAAGCGGGTCATCAGGTATTCAAAAGCGCGCGCCTGCTGGAAGGCGAATTTGAGGCGGCGGGCAATCAGGCTTTTGGCGATCCCCGGTGGACCAAGCAAAAAAACGCTCTCGCCGCTGAGCGCCGCCAGCAGGCAGAGGCGTATCGCGTGGCTGCGTTCAAAGAGTCCTTTTTCGAGTGCCGCGCTGAGCCGGGAAATTCTTTCAGCCAGTAAATGTGTTTGAGCCATAATTGAGTTGCGTGCTTTGTCATGTATCGTTATTGGGACGAGTATAGATGTTAGAGCCGGGGCGGTAATAGCCTGAAGAATCGATTTATTTTTTTTGAGCCAGGTTAATATGGTGTCTGTTAGGGGTACGATTTCACAAATAATCGTGCATACTGTGCGCTTTTTGTGGGCCAAGGGACTAGGCACACATTTGTTTTATAAACGAAAAGACTAGTCTATGAGCACTGATAATAAACAATCGTTGCCGGCGTTAACGCTGGCGGCCATCGGCGTGGTGTACGGCGATATCGGTACCAGTCCACTGTATACCCTGCGCGAATGCCTGTCAGGTCAGTTTGGCTTTGGCGTAGAGCGCGATGCCGTTTTTGGCTTTTTGTCGCTGATTTTCTGGCTGTTAATCTTTACCGTATCGATTAAATACATCACCTTCGTGATGCGGGCGGATAACGCCGGGGAAGGCGGGATCTTAACGCTGATGTCGCTGGCCGGACGTAATACTTCGGCCAGAATGACCTCCGTGCTGGTGATCCTCGGCCTTATCGGCGGCAGTTTCTTCTATGGCGAAGTGGTGATTACCCCGGCGATTTCGGTAATGTCGGCGATAGAGGGGTTAGAAATTATCGCCCCGCAGCTGGATACCTGGATTGTCCCTATCTCCATTATCGTGCTCACCCTGCTGTTTGTGATCCAGAAGCACGGGACTGGCATGGTCGGCAAGCTGTTTGCGCCGATTATGCTGATCTGGTTCCTGTTGCTGGCGGTGCTGGGCGCGCGAAGCATTTACGCTAATCCGGAAGTTCTGCAGGCGCTGAACCCCTACTGGGCTGTGCACTTCTTCCTGCAATACAAGACCGTTTCCTTTATTGCGCTTGGCGCGGTGGTGCTGTCGATTACCGGGGTGGAAGCGCTGTACGCCGATATGGGCCACTTCGGCAAACTGCCGATCCGCGTCGCCTGGTTCTCCGTCGTGCTGCCCTCGTTGGTGCTGAACTATTTTGGCCAGGGCGCGCTGCTGCTGAAGCACCCGGAAGCGATTAAAAACCCGTTCTTCCTGCTGGCGCCTGAGTGGGCGCTGATCCCGATGCTGATTATCGCCACGCTGGCGACGGTTATCGCCTCCCAGGCAGTGATTTCCGGGGTCTTCTCCCTGACCCGTCAGGCAGTGCGTCTGGGCTATCTGTCGCCGATGCGCATTATCCATACCTCGGAAATGGAGTCCGGGCAGATTTACATTCCGTTCATTAACTGGCTGCTGTACGTTTCTGTGGTCATCGTTATCGTCAGCTTTGAGCATTCGTCTAACCTGGCGGCGGCGTATGGTATCGCCGTAACGGGCACCATGGTGCTGACCTCCATTCTGTCGGCGACCGTGGCGCGCAAAAACTGGCACTGGAACAAGCTGTTTGTCGGTCTGATGCTGGTGGCCTTCCTGTGCATTGATATTCCGCTGTTCTCGGCGAACCTCGATAAGATTGTCTCCGGCGGCTGGCTACCGTTGTCCCTGGGGATGGTGATGTTTACGGTGATGACGACCTGGAAGAGCGAGCGTTTCCGCCTGCTGCGCCGGATGCACGAGCATGGCAACTCGCTGGAAGCGATGATCTCTTCGCTGGAGAAGTCACCGCCAGTGCGTGTGCCGGGTACTGCGGTGTATATGTCCCGCGCCCTGAACGTGATCCCGTTTGCCCTGCTGCATAACCTGAAGCACAACAAGGTGCTGCATGAGCGAGTGATCCTCCTGACCCTGCGTACCGAAGATGCGCCTTACGTGCATAACGTTCGCCGGGTGCAGATTGAGCAGCTGTCACCGTCCTTCTGGCGGGTGGTGGCCAGCTACGGCTGGCGGGAAACGCCTAACGTTGAAGAGGTGTTCCACCGCTGTGGCCTGGAAGGACTCAGCTGCCGGATGATGGAGACCTCGTTCTTTATGTCGCATGAGTCGCTGATTATCGGCAAACGGCCATGGTATCTTCGCCTGCGCGGCAAGCTTTATCTGCTGCTGCAGCGTAACGCCCTGCGGGCGCCGGATCAGTTTGAGATCCCGCCAAACCGGGTTATCGAGCTCGGTACCCAGGTCGAAATCTGATGTCAAAAAAGCCCTTCCATTGCGAAGGGCTTTTTGTTTCTCACTCCGGTTGTTATGTCCTGTCGCTGCCTCGCGAAACGTTTCGATGGCGATCACATTTCTCTCTTCTGGTGNTGGTTTTCTGCTCACACATTGATAATAATTATTTTAGCGAAACGTTTCGCTAGTGGAGCAAAAGAGAAAAAATGAAAAAAGGCACCGTACTTAACGCTGATATTTCCGCGGTCATTTCCCGCCTGGGCCACACCGATACGCTGGTGGTCTGCGATGCCGGATTACCGGTTCCCCGCAGCAGCACGCGCATTGATATGGCGCTGACTCAGGGCGTACCTTCATTTATGCAGGTGCTGGAAGTGGTGACGACGGAAATGCAGGTTGAAGCGGCTGTCATCGCGGAAGAGATTAAAACCCATAATCCGCAGCTCCACGCGACGTTGCTCACTCACCTCGAGCAGCTGCAGCAGCACCAGGGAAATACCATTGAAATTCGTTACACCAGCCATGAGCAGTTCAAAAAACAAACCGCAGACAGTCAGGCGGTAATTCGCAGCGGGGAGTGTTCCCCGTTTGCGAATATCATTCTCTGTGCCGGCGTCACGTTCTGAGGTCGCCGTCATGGAAGCCTTATTGCAACTGAAAGGGATCGACAAAGCGTTCCCTGGCGTCAAGGCGCTCTCCGGCGCGGCGCTGAATGTCTATGCCGGCCGGGTGATGGCGCTGGTAGGGGAAAATGGCGCCGGCAAGTCCACTATGATGAAGGTGTTGACCGGGATCTACACCCGTGATGCCGGCTCTTTGCTGTGGTTAGGCAAAGAGACGACCTTTAACGGCCCAAAATCCTCCCAGGAAGCCGGGATCGGCATTATCCATCAGGAACTGAACCTGATCCCTCAGTTGACGATCGCCGAGAACATCTTCCTTGGCCGCGAGTTCGTTAACCGTTTTGGCAAAATCGACTGGAAGCAGATGTATGCCGAAGCCGACAAGCTGTTGGCAAAGCTGAATCTCCGCTTTACCAGCCAGAAACTGGTGGGCGATCTATCGATTGGCGATCAGCAAATGGTGGAGATCGCCAAAGTGCTGAGCTTCGAATCGAAAGTCATCATTATGGATGAACCGACCGATGCGCTGACCGATACCGAAACCGAATCGCTGTTCCGCGTCATCCGCGAACTGAAGTCGCAGGGGCGCGGTATCGTCTATATCTCCCACCGTATGAAAGAGATCTTCGAGATTTGCGACGACGTGACGGTCTTTCGTGACGGGCAGTTTATCGCCGAGCGCGAGGTCTCGTCGCTGGATGAGGACCGACTTATCGAGATGATGGTCGGCCGTAAGCTGGAAGACCAATATCCACACCTCGATAAGGCGCCCGGCGCGGTGCGCCTGAAGGTCGACAACCTCTGCGGCCCGGGGGTGGATAACGTGACCTTTACCCTGCGCCAGGGGGAGATCCTCGGCGTTGCCGGGCTGATGGGCGCCGGGCGGACCGAACTGATGAAAGTGCTGTACGGCGCGTTGCCGCGCAGCAGCGGTTCCGTGACGCTCGATGGCCGCGAAGTGGTGACCCGTTCGCCGCAGGATGGTCTGGCGAACGGCATTGTCTATATCTCCGAAGACCGTAAGCGCGATGGTCTGGTTCTCGGGATGTCGGTAAAAGAAAACATGTCCCTGACGGCGCTGCGCTATTTCAGCCGGGCGGGCGGTAGTCTTAAGCATAAAGATGAACAGCAGGCGGTGAGTGATTTCATCCGCCTGTTTAACGTGAAAACGCCGTCCATGGAGCAGGCGATCGGCCTGCTCTCCGGCGGCAACCAGCAAAAGGTCGCCATCGCCCGCGGGCTGATGACCCGGCCGAAGGTGCTGATCCTCGATGAACCGACCCGCGGCGTCGACGTCGGGGCGAAGAAAGAGATCTACCAGCTCATCAACCAGTTCAAAGCCGACGGCCTGAGCATCATTCTGGTCTCCTCCGAGATGCCGGAAGTGTTGGGCATGAGCGATCGCATCATAGTGATGCATGAAGGGCATCTCGGCGGTGAATTCACACGCGAGCAGGCCACCCAGGAAGTATTGATGGCTGCCGCTGTGGGCAAGCTTAACCGTGTGAATCAGGAGTAAGAAAGATGACAACCCAGGCTGTTTCTGGTCGCCGCTATTTCACAAAAGCGTGGCTGATGGAGCAAAAATCGCTGATTGCCCTGCTGGTGCTGATCGCGGTGGTATCGACCATGAGCCCCAACTTTTTTACCGTCAATAACCTGTTCAATATTCTGCAGCAAACCTCCGTTAACGCCATTATGGCGGTAGGGATGACGCTGGTCATACTGACCTCGGGGATCGATCTGTCCGTCGGCTCCCTGCTGGCGCTCACCGGTGCGGTGGCAGCGTCGATCGTTGGCATTGAGGTTAATGCGCTGGTGGCGGTCGCGGCTGCCCTCGCATTAGGTGCGGCGATCGGCGCAGTCACCGGGGTGATTGTAGCGAGAGGCCGCGTGCAGGCCTTCATCGCCACCCTGGTGATGATGCTGCTGCTGCGCGGCGTAACCATGGTGTACACCAACGGCAGCCCGATCAATACCGGCTTTAGCGATAATGCCGATCTGTTTGGCTGGTTTGGCATCGGGCGTCCGCTGGGGATCCCGACGCCGGTATGGATCATGGCGATTGTCTTCCTGGCGGCCTGGTACATGCTGCACCATACTCGCCTGGGCCGTTATATTTATGCCCTGGGCGGTAATGAAGCGGCGACGCGTCTGTCCGGGATTAGCGTCAATAAAGTTAAAATTATCGTTTACGCCTTGTGCGGAATGCTGGCTTCGCTGGCCGGGATCATCGAAGTGGCGCGTCTCTCCTCCGCGCAGCCGACGGCGGGGACGGGCTATGAGCTGGACGCCATTGCGGCGGTGGTGCTCGGCGGCACCAGCCTCGCTGGTGGCAAAGGACGCATTGTCGGCACGCTGATTGGTGCGCTGATCCTTGGCTTCCTGAATAATGGTCTTAATCTTTTAGGCGTTTCTTCCTATTACCAGATGATCGTTAAAGCGGTGGTGATTTTGCTGGCGGTACTGGTAGATAACAAAAAGCAGTAACTGAGAACTCTACAGGACATCTTAACTATGAATATGAAAAAACTGGCGACCCTGGTCTCTGCTGTTGCGCTAAGTGCGACCGTTAGCGCGAACGCGATGGCCAAAGACACCATCGCTCTGGTTATCTCTACCCTCAACAACCCGTTCTTCGTGTCGCTGAAAGACGGCGCGCAAAAAGAAGCTGACAAGCTGGGCTACAACCTGGTGGTGCTGGATTCCCAGAACAACCCGGCGAAAGAGCTGGCGAACGTCCAGGATTTAACGGTGCGCGGCACCAAGCTGCTGCTGATCAACCCCACCGACTCTGATGCCGTTGGCAACGCCGTGAAGATGGCGAACCAGGCGAAAATCCCGGTCATCACTCTCGACCGTCAGGCGACAAAAGGCGATGTTGTGAGCCATATCGCCTCTGACAACGTGCAGGGTGGGAAAATGGCTGGCGATTACATCGCGAAAAAAGTGGGTGAAAGTGCAAAAGTCATTGAGCTGCAGGGCATTGCCGGAACTTCTGCGGCGCGCGAGCGTGGCGAAGGCTTTAAACAGGCCGTGGCGGCGCACAAATTCAACGTCCTGGCCAGCCAGCCGGCCGATTTCGACCGCACCAAAGGCCTGAACGTGATGCAGAACCTGCTGACCGCACATCCTGACGTCCAGGCAGTGTTCGCGCAAAATGATGAAATGGCGCTGGGCGCCCTGCGCGCGCTGCAGACTGCAGGCAAGTCCGATGTGATGGTGGTTGGATTTGACGGCACTCCGGATGGCGAAAAAGCAGTAAACAGTGGCAAACTGGCGGCGACCGTCGCACAGTTGCCGGAGCAGATCGGCGCGAAAGGCGTTGAGACTGCTGATAAGGTACTGAAGGGCGAAAAAGTGGAAGCTAACTACCCGGTTGAGCTGAAGCTGGTCGTTAAGCAGTAATATGCGATTCGGACTGGCAACGGTCCGAGGGACAATATAAAAAAAGAAAAGCAGGGCATGCGCCACCGGATCCCGGTGGCGCGCTTTCCCGGGAACAGAAATGATGAAAACTGCAGGCAAACTTGTCGTCCTTGGCAGTATCAATGCCGATCACATTCTTAACCTTGACGCTTTCCCGACGCCGGGCGAAACCGTCACCGGCCACCATTATCAGGTGGCGTTCGGTGGAAAAGGGGCCAACCAGGCGGTGGCCGCCGGGCGCAGCGGAGCGGATATCGCGTTTATCGCCTGCACCGGCGATGACGATATCGGTGAACGCATCCGTCGTCAGCTGGCGAGCGATAAAATCGACGTGGCGCCCGTGCGCGCGGTTGCCGGGGAAGCGACCGGGGTGGCATTAATTTTCGTTAACGCCGAAGGTGAGAATGTCATCGGTATTCATGCCGGCGCCAATGCGGCGCTTTCCGTCTCCCAGGTTGAGGCGGAAAAAGAGCGTATCGCCAGCGCACAGGCGTTGTTGATGCAGCTGGAGTCGCCGCTGGAGAGCGTCATAGCGGCGGCGAAAATCGCCCATCACCATCACACCACCGTGGTGCTGAACCCCGCGCCAGCGCGTGAGCTACCGGATGAACTGCTGGCGCTGGTGGATATTATTACCCCTAACGAAACCGAAGCGGAAAAGCTGACCGGTATTCGCGTTGAGAGTGACGAAGATGCGGCAAAAGCCGCCAACGTGCTGCATGCCAAAGGCATTGGTACGGTGATGATCACCCTCGGCAGCCGCGGCGTCTGGCTCAGTGCCGAAGGCGAAAGCCGCCGGATCCCAGGGTTTCGCGTACAGGCCATTGATACTATCGCGGCCGGTGATACCTTTAACGGCGCGCTGGTGACCGCGCTGCTGGAAGGGACCGCCCTGCCGGAGGCGATTCGCTTTGCGCATGCCGCAGCGGCGATCGCCGTAACCCGCAAAGGCGCTCAGCCGTCCGTGCCGTGGCGCACAGAGATCGATGAATTTTTAGCGCAACAGGGGTAATGCTTGGCTACGATGAAAGATGTGGCCCGCATCGCGGGCGTTTCCACATCGACGGTGTCACACGTCATCAATAAGGACCGCTTTGTCAGCGAGGCGATTACCGCCAAAGTTGACGCTGCGATCAAAAGCCTCAACTACGCCCCCTCTGCGCTGGCGCGTAGCCTCAAGCTCAATCAAACCCGTACCATCGGCATGCTGATCACCGCCAGTACCAATCCGTTTTATTCGGAGCTGGTGCGGGGCGTGGAGCGTAGCTGCTTTGAGCGGGGTTATAGCCTCGTGCTCTGCAATACCGAAGGTGATGAGCAGCGAATGAATCGTAATCTGGAGACGCTAATGCAAAAACGCGTCGATGGATTACTCCTGCTGTGCACGGAGACCCATCAGCCCTCCCCGGAAATCATGCAGCGCTATCCGTCGGTACCGACGGTTATGATGGACTGGGCCCCCTTTGATGGCGATAGCGATCTGATTCAGGATAACTCGCTGCTCGGCGGCGATATGGCGACCCAGTATCTGATTGACCAGGGGCATTTACGCATTGCCTGTATTGCCGGCCCGCTGGATAAAACCCCGGCGCGCCTGCGTCTTGAAGGCTATCATGCCGCGATGGCGCGCTGCGGCCTGCCGGTTGCCGAAGGATATGTGGTGACCAGTGATTTTGAGTTTGGCGGCGGGTTTAGCGCGATGCAGCAGCTGCTGGCGTTGCCGCAGCGTCCGCAGGCGGTGTTTGTCGGTAACGATGCGATGGCGGTTGGCGCTTATCAGGCGTTATACCAGGCCGGGCTGCAGATTCCGCAGGATATGGCGCTGGTGGGCTACGATGATATTGAGCTGGCACGTTATATGACGCCGCCATTGACCACCATTCACCAGCCAAAGGATGAGCTGGGGGAACTGGCCATCGACGTACTGATCCATCGCATGGCCGATCCGCAGCAAAAACAGCAGCGCGTTCAGTTAACGCCGGAGCTGGTGGTGCGCGGTTCCGCTTAGCGTTTATGCCGCTCGCTAATCAGGTTGCGGCCATCCTTCGCTCTTAACAGCATAAACATCAGCGCCGATATAATGGTTATCACGCCCATGGTTATAAAGGTGTAGTGAAACTGCTGTACCGTGCTTGCATTATCAAAACCTTCATAGAAGCGTAGCACCGCAGCGCTGATGGCCACCCCGAGACTAATTGAAAGCTGCTGGGTGACGGCCAGCAGGCTGTTGCCGCTGCTGGCATTATCATCGGTCAGATCGGCCAGGGTAATGGTATTCATGGCGGTAAACTGCGTGGACATCGCCATCCCCAGCACGAACAGCGGCAGAAGAAGCATCCACAGCGGCATCTCTGGCGACTGCAGCGAGAACTGGGCGATCATAAGGCCAATAAACACGGTGATCCCCACCAGGGTCTTACGATAGCCAAACCAGCGCAGCACCTGGGTAACGGTGGATTTCGCAATAATCGAGCCGATAGCGGTGGGGGCGATCATACAGCCGGCGATAATGGCCGGATAGCCGAAACCAACCTGCAGCATCAGCGGCATCAGAAACGGTACGCAGCCGGTACCCAACCGCGTGGCGAGGTTGCCGGCAATGCCGACCGAGAACGTATGGGTCTTAAATAAAGAGAGCGAGATAAGCGGCGTCGGATGGCGACGCGCGTGACGCACATAGGCCACGAGCAGTAACAGACTGACGGCAATCACGGCCAGCGCCTGCCATGTCGCCACGATTTTTTCCCCAAACAGTTCAATACCGCTGGAAAATAACACCAGACTTAAGCCAAATAACAGAAAACCGCCTATATCGAAGCGTCGGCGCGGCGTTGTGAAATTTGGCATGTATTTACGGGCGTACAGAATGCCAATTACGCCGATCGGAATGTTTATCAGGAAAATCCAATGCCAGCTGGCCCAGGTCACAAATACCCCGCCGAGTACCGGGCCCAGAATCGGCCCCACCAATCCCGGCATGGTGACAAAGTTCAGGACCGGCAACAGTTCGCTGCGGGGGTAGGCACGCAGCAGGGCCAGCCTCGCTACCGGCATCATCATCGCCCCACCGATCCCCTGAATTACGCGAAAAATAACCAGTTCCGTTAAGGAACTGGAGAGGGCGCAGGCGAGGGAACCGAGGGTGAACAGGCTAACGGCGATGATAAAGACCCGGCGCGTGCCGAAGCGATCTGCCAGCCAGCCGCTGACCGGGATCAGCATCGCCACCGTCAGCGTATAGCTGATAATGGCCGACTGCATCGCTAAGGGAGAACGATTAAGACTGTGGGCGATAGCCGGGAGGGCGGTGTTAAGAATGGTGGCATCCAGCGCCTGCATAAAGAAGGCCATCGCCGCGATCCACGGCAGGCCAGCCATGCTGCGCCCTTTTTTTCCGCTCATGCCAAATCCTTGTTATTGATTTACGTGGTGTGGGGCGTTCAACAATGCCTGGCAGGCGAGCAATGCCCCCGGCGCATCACTGTTAAGAATGGCATCGACAATCGCCTGGTGGAGATCGAGCTTCACCACTTCATTTTGCGTAATCGACGTGAAGTAGGTGTGGTAGACCGAATGAAACAGCGAGGCGAAAGAGCTGAGGAAAGGATTACCGCTCATTTCATAGATATGTTCATGCCAGGCCATATCGACTTCTATCCAGCGTTCGCGCTGAAAATGGCGTTTCAGAGCAATCATCTCTTCCATTAATGTATTGAGCTGCGCTTTTTGCCCGGCGGTGCCGTTGGCGGCGGCGAGAAAGCAGGCCTGTGGCTCCAGGCTGCTGCGCATGACGAGAAAGTGGCTTACCACCTCTTCGAAGTTATCTTCTGTTAGCCACCAGGAGAGCAGTTCCTTATCAAGGAAATTCCAGCTGCTGCGCGGCATCACCCGGGTGCCAATGCGAGGGCGGGGCAGCAGCATGCCTTTTGCAGTAAGCGTCTTCACCGCTTCGCGGACGGCGGTACGGCTTACGCCGAACTGCTCCCCCAACTCCATTTCGCCGGGAAGAATGCTTTCCGGCTGATATTCGCCAGTCAGTATTTTTTGGGCGAGCTTTTCGGCCAGTACCCAGGAGATGTTCTTTTGTGCCGCCAGTTGCTGTGCGCTTAAAGACATAAATGCCGTTCCTTTCTTTCCTCTACTCTAACAGTATGCCACCAGGCGCCCCGTTTCGTCGGTTAAAACGGCAAAACGGCGGTTTTTTGCGACATTCCTCGCCGCATTGTTGAAAAAAGAGACGGTTGAAAACTTTTTTTGCATTTCCCCTTGTCACCTCAGAATTACTCCCTATAATGCGCCTCCACTGACACGGAACAACGGCAAACAAGCCGCCGGGTCAGCGGGGTTCCGGTGAGAACCTCGCAGAGAAAAGCAAAAATAAATGCTTGACTCTGCAGCGGGAAAGCGTAATATGCACACCCCGCGCCGCAGCGAAAACGAAGCGGCACTGCTCTTTAACAATTTATCAGACAATCTGTGTGGGCACTCAAAGTGACATGGATTCTTAACGTCCTCGGACGAAAAATGAATACCAAGTCTCAAGAGTGAACACGTAATTCATTACGAAGTTTAATTCTTTGAGCATCAAACTTAAATTGAAGAGTTTGATCATGGCTCAGATTGAACGCTGGCGGCAGGCCTAACACATGCAAGTCGAGCGGTAGCACAGAGAGCTTGCTCTCGGGTGACGAGCGGCGGACGGGTGAGTAATGTCTGGGAAACTGCCTGATGGAGGGGGATAACTACTGGAAACGGTAGCTAATACCGCATAACGTCGCAAGACCAAAGTGGGGGACCTTCGGGCCTCATGCCATCAGATGTGCCCAGATGGGATTAGCTAGTAGGTGGGGTAACGGCTCACCTAGGCGACGATCCCTAGCTGGTCTGAGAGGATGACCAGCCACACTGGAACTGAGACACGGTCCAGACTCCTACGGGAGGCAGCAGTGGGGAATATTGCACAATGGGCGCAAGCCTGATGCAGCCATGCCGCGTGTGTGAAGAAGGCCTTCGGGTTGTAAAGCACTTTCAGCGGGGAGGAAGGCGGTAAGGTTAATAACCTCATCGATTGACGTTACCCGCAGAAGAAGCACCGGCTAACTCCGTGCCAGCAGCCGCGGTAATACGGAGGGTGCAAGCGTTAATCGGAATTACTGGGCGTAAAGCGCACGCAGGCGGTCTGTCAAGTCGGATGTGAAATCCCCGGGCTCAACCTGGGAACTGCATTCGAAACTGGCAGGCTAGAGTCTTGTAGAGGGGGGTAGAATTCCAGGTGTAGCGGTGAAATGCGTAGAGATCTGGAGGAATACCGGTGGCGAAGGCGGCCCCCTGGACAAAGACTGACGCTCAGGTGCGAAAGCGTGGGGAGCAAACAGGATTAGATACCCTGGTAGTCCACGCCGTAAACGATGTCGATTTGGAGGTTGTGCCCTTGAGGCGTGGCTTCCGGAGCTAACGCGTTAAATCGACCGCCTGGGGAGTACGGCCGCAAGGTTAAAACTCAAATGAATTGACGGGGGCCCGCACAAGCGGTGGAGCATGTGGTTTAATTCGATGCAACGCGAAGAACCTTACCTGGTCTTGACATCCACAGAACTTTCCAGAGATGGATTGGTGCCTTCGGGAACTGTGAGACAGGTGCTGCATGGCTGTCGTCAGCTCGTGTTGTGAAATGTTGGGTTAAGTCCCGCAACGAGCGCAACCCTTATCCTTTGTTGCCAGCGGTTAGGCCGGGAACTCAAAGGAGACTGCCAGTGATAAACTGGAGGAAGGTGGGGATGACGTCAAGTCATCATGGCCCTTACGACCAGGGCTACACACGTGCTACAATGGCATATACAAAGAGAAGCGACCTCGCGAGAGCAAGCGGACCTCATAAAGTATGTCGTAGTCCGGATTGGAGTCTGCAACTCGACTCCATGAAGTCGGAATCGCTAGTAATCGTAGATCAGAATGCTACGGTGAATACGTTCCCGGGCCTTGTACACACCGCCCGTCACACCATGGGAGTGGGTTGCAAAAGAAGTAGGTAGCTTAACCTTCGGGAGGGCGCTTACCACTTTGTGATTCATGACTGGGGTGAAGTCGTAACAAGGTAACCGTAGGGGAACCTGCGGTTGGATCACCTCCTTACCTTAAAGAACCTGCCTTTGTAGTGCTCACACAGATTGTCTGATGAACGTAAAGAAGCAAGGCGTCTTGCGATTGAGACTTCAGTGTCCCCTTCGTCTAGAGGCCCAGGACACCGCCCTTTCACGGCGGTAACAGGGGTTCGAATCCCCTAGGGGACGCCACTTGCTGGTTCGTGAGT
>NZ_JAZARW010000001.1:4560560-4560674 GCF_036233805.1 Klebsiella sp. EMBS2024
CTCTCAAATTTTCGCAATCAGAAGTGAAACATCTTCGGGTTGTGAGGTTAAGCGACTAAGCGTACACGGTGGATGCCCTGGCAGTCAGAGGCGATGAAGGACGTGCTAATCTGC
>NZ_JAZARW010000001.1:4560726-4562267 GCF_036233805.1 Klebsiella sp. EMBS2024
GGGAAACCCAGTGCAATTCGTTGCACTATCGTTAACTGAATACATAGGTTAACGAGGCGAACCGGGGGAACTGAAACATCTAAGTACCCCGAGGAAAAGAAATCAACCGAGATTCCCCCAGTAGCGGCGAGCGAACGGGGAGCAGCCCAGAGTCTGAATCAGCTTGTGTGTTAGTGGAACGGTCTGGAAAGTCCGACGGTACAGGGTGATAGTCCCGTACACCAAAATGCACAGGTTGTGAACTCGAAGAGTAGGGCGGGACACGTGGTATCCTGTCTGAATATGGGGGGACCATCCTCCAAGGCTAAATACTCCTGACTGACCGATAGTGAACCAGTACCGTGAGGGAAAGGCGAAAAGAACCCCGGCGAGGGGAGTGAAAAAGAACCTGAAACCGTGTACGTACAAGCAGTGGGAGCACCTTCGGGTGTGACTGCGTACCTTTTGTATAATGGGTCAGCGACTTATATTCTGTAGCAAGGTTAACCGTATAGGGGAGCCGCAGGGAAACCGAGTCTTAACTGGGCGTTAAGTTGCAGGGTATAGACCCGAAACCCGGTGATCTAGCCATGGGCAGGTTGAAGGTTGGGTAACACTAACTGGAGGACCGAACCGACTAATGTTGAAAAATTAGCGGATGACTTGTGGCTGGGGGTGAAAGGCCAATCAAACCGGGAGATAGCTGGTTCTCCCCGAAAGCTATTTAGGTAGCGCCTCGTGAACTCATCTTCGGGGGTAGAGCACTGTTTCGGCTAGGGGGTCATCCCGACTTACCAACCCGATGCAAACTACGAATACCGAAGAATGTTATCACGGGAGACACACGGCGGGTGCTAACGTCCGTCGTGAAGAGGGAAACAACCCAGACCGCCAGCTAAGGTCCCAAAGTCATGGTTAAGTGGGAAACGATGTGGGAAGGCACAGACAGCCAGGATGTTGGCTTAGAAGCAGCCATCATTTAAAGAAAGCGTAATAGCTCACTGGTCGAGTCGGCCTGCGCGGAAGATGTAACGGGGCTAAACCATGCACCGAAGCTGCGGCAGCGACACTATGTGTTGTTGGGTAGGGGAGCGTTCTGTAAGCCTGCGAAGGTGACCTGTGAGGGTTGCTGGAGGTATCAGAAGTGCGAATGCTGACATAAGTAACGATAAAGCGGGTGAAAAGCCCGCTCGCCGGAAGACCAAGGGTTCCTGTCCAACGTTAATCGGGGCAGGGTGAGTCGACCCCTAAGGCGAGGCCGAAAGGCGTAGTCGATGGGAAACAGGTTAATATTCCTGTACTTGGTGTTACTGCGAAGGGGGGACGGAGAAGGCTATGTTAGCCGGGCGACGGTTGTCCCGGTTTAAGCATGTAGGCTGATTNTCCAGGCAAATCCGGATAATCAAGGCTGAGGTGTGATGACGAGGNACTACGGTGCTGAAGTAACAAATGCCCTGCTTCCAGGAAAAGCCTCTAAGCATCAGGTAACATTAAATCGTACCCCAAACCGACACAGGTGGTCAGGTAGAGAATACCAAGGCGCTTGAGAGAACTCGGGTGAA
>NZ_JAZARW010000001.1:4562350-4581516 GCF_036233805.1 Klebsiella sp. EMBS2024
GTCGAAGATACCAGCTGGCTGCAACTGTTTATTAAAAACACAGCACTGTGCAAACACGAAAGTGGACGTATACGGTGTGACGCCTGCCCGGTGCCGGAAGGTTAATTGATGGGGTTATCCGTAAGGAGAAGCTCTTGATCGAAGCCCCGGTAAACGGCGGCCGTAACTATAACGGTCCTAAGGTAGCGAAATTCCTTGTCGGGTAAGTTCCGACCTGCACGAATGGCGTAATGATGGCCAGGCTGTCTCCACCCGAGACTCAGTGAAATTGAACTCGCTGTGAAGATGCAGTGTACCCGCGGCAAGACGGAAAGACCCCGTGAACCTTTACTATAGCTTGACACTGAACATTGAGCCTTGATGTGTAGGATAGGTGGGAGGCTTTGAAGCGTGGACGCCAGTCTGCGTGGAGCCAACCTTGAAATACCACCCTTTAATGTTTGATGTTCTAACGTTGGCCCCTTACCGGGGTTGCGGACAGTGTCTGGTGGGTAGTTTGACTGGGGCGGTCTCCTCCCAAAGCGTAACGGAGGAGCACGAAGGTTAGCTAATCCTGGTCGGACATCAGGAGGTTAGTGCAATGGCATAAGCTAGCTTGACTGCGAGCGTGACGGCGCGAGCAGGTGCGAAAGCAGGTCATAGTGATCCGGTGGTTCTGAATGGAAGGGCCATCGCTCAACGGATAAAAGGTACTCCGGGGATAACAGGCTGATACCGCCCAAGAGTTCATATCGACGGCGGTGTTTGGCACCTCGATGTCGGCTCATCACATCCTGGGGCTGAAGTAGGTCCCAAGGGTATGGCTGTTCGCCATTTAAAGTGGTACGCGAGCTGGGTTTAGAACGTCGTGAGACAGTTCGGTCCCTATCTGCCGTGGGCGCTGGAGAATTGAGGGGGGCTGCTCCTAGTACGAGAGGACCGGAGTGGACGCATCACTGGTGTTCGGGTTGTCATGCCAATGGCACTGCCCGGTAGCTAAATGCGGAAGAGATAAGTGCTGAAAGCATCTAAGCACGAAACTTGCCCCGAGATGAGTTCTCCCTGAGACTTTAAGTCTCCTGAAGGAACGTTAAAGACGATGACGTTGATAGGCCGGGTGTGTAAGCGCAGCGATGCGTTGAGCTAACCGGTACTAATGAACCGTGAGGCTTAACCTTACAACGCCGAAGATGTTTTGGCGATTTGAGAGAATTTTCAGCTCTGATACAGATTAATCGATACGTCGGTAAGACGTGTTGATAAAACAGAATTTGCCTGGCGGCACTAGCGCGGTGGTCCCACCTGACCCCATGCCGAACTCAGAAGTGAAACGCCGTAGCGCCGATGGTAGTGTGGGGTCTCCCCATGTGAGAGTAGGGAACTGCCAGGCATCAAATAAAGCAGAAAGCCCGGTCGAAAGACCGGGCTTTTTGTTTTATCTGTTGTTTGTCGNTGAGCGCTCTCCAGAGTAGGACAAATCCGCCGGGAGCGGATTTGAACGTTGCGCAGCAACGGCCCGGAGGGTGGCGGGCAGGACGCCCGCCATAAACTGCCAGGCATCAAACAAGTNAAGAGCCCATCCTGNCGGATGGGCTTTTTGCGTTTCTGTCGTCCGGCCAGCGTGCCGGCATGNCNCCCCGGTGGCGCTGCGCTTNCCGGGGCTACGGATCCNNNNCGGGGCTACGTCCCTGTGGCCGGACAAGGTGCGCAGCACCGCCTCCGGGAAAATCCCTCCTATATCACCGTCGATAAATGACTATTGCCTCTCTAACCAACTCACAATAAATGTCGCGATCTGTGGTACATCATTTAAATCCAGCAGCGGAAGTGAGGTCGCGATCGATACATCGCTGGCCACGGCGATGGTATGCTCATCAATTACCAGCTCTTCTACACGATGGCCGCTGTTTTGCCGAAAAAGCAGGATCTTCGGCACGGATTCATGTTTGAACCCCTCCACTAAAACCAGGTCCAGTTTGCTGGCATCCATTCGACTGACCAGCCATGTGAGATCTAATTCCGGCTTCTCTGGCGTCTCGGTCATCAATGCCCACCGCTGTTCGCTGGCGACAATAGTTTGCGCAGCGCCCGCCTTACGCAGTTCATAGCTATCTTTGCCCGGCTTATCCACGTCCATATCATGATGGGTGTGCTTTATCAGTCCCGGGCGTAATCCTAGAGCGCAAAGCTCAGGGATAAGACGCTTTAATAATGTTGTTTTTCCGGTACCGCTCCATGCGGCGATCGCCAGTAATGGGATCATGATGGCTCCTGCATCTGCTGCAAATCTTCGAGCGTATTTACATTAATGAAAGCAGTTTTCACATCGCTGAAATTCACCGGGCGCCCACCCATTTGTCGCATAAAAACCATCACCCTGCGCTCTCCATGTGCCAGATAAGCCTCCAGTTCCGGAATGATTTGACGATGAACTAATGCAACGGCAGGATGATCCCGTTCGCCGTCATGGGCCCAAACGACCGGTGCGTCCCCTCTCTGCTGGATAAAGCGCTCCACCAAAAAGGACGGAATGAACGGCGTGTCGCAGGGGCAAAAAACAAACCATGGGCTCGCGACCTGCTGCATCACAGCAAGCATTCCGGCCAGCGGCCCCTGATAACCCTCCTGTATGTCTCGAAAGACCGGATATCCGCTGGCACGCCACTGTTCAAGATGACGATTGGCGCTAATGACTAACTCATCTACCTGCGGGGCTAATGCTTCCGCGACGTGTCGCCAGAGAGGGCGACCATTTAGCGCCTGTAATCCTTTATCAATGCCGCCCATCCGCGTGGCCCTGCCGCCCGCCAGCACGACGCCGGTTATCGCCTCGCTTTGCATATGAATATCGCCTCTTTCATTGTGGGATTGACCCTGTTAACTTGTCCCTATCAAGAGTAAGGAGCATGACCATGAAATGTAAACGTCTGAATGAAGTAATTGAACTCCTCCAGCCAGCCTGGCAAAAAGAGCCTGAACTGAACCTGATGCAATTTTTGCAGAAGCTGGCGAAAGAGGCCGGCTATGATGGCGAACTGAGCGATCTTTCCGACGATATTCTGATCTATCACCTGAAGATGCGCGACTCTTCCAAAGATGCTGTCATCCCGGGTATTCAGAAGGATTATGAAGAGGATTTTAAAACCGCGCTGCTGCGCGCCCGCGGGGTAATAAAAGAGTAAAAGGTTGTAAGCGCTACCGCGTAAAGTGCAATGAGATGATATCCTGAACTATTCGTACGATTATCGGATGTCAGGATGCACGATAAGGCTTTTACTTTTCAGACGCTTCGCCCGGATACCATTATCGATGGGTTATTCGATCTGGGTATGCGGGTGGACTCCGGTCTCACCCCGCTAAACAGCTATGAGAACCGCGTTTATCAGTTCCAGGACGAAGAGCGCCATCGCTATGTGGTAAAGTTCTATCGTCCTGAGCGCTGGTCCGCAGAACAGATCCTTGAAGAACACCAGTTTGCGCTTCAGCTTGTAGAAGATGAAGTGCCCGTTGCTGCGCCGCTCTTATTTAATGACAGCACGCTTCATCAGCATCAGGGATTCTACTTTGCCGTTTTCCCAAGCCTTGGCGGTCGTCAGTTCGAAGCGGATAACCTTGATCAGATGGAATGGGTTGGCCGCTACCTGGGGCGCCTGCACCAGACTGGCCGCAAACAGCGCTTTACTGCCCGCCCGGAAATTGGCGTGCAGGAGTACCTGCTGGAACCGCGTCAGGTGTTTGAGCAGGCGACGCTGATCCCCTCTGGCCTGAAGGCCGATTTCCTGAAGGCGACCGATAAACTCATTGCTGCCGTCATGGAGCAATGGCACGGCCGCGGGAACACGTTGCGCCTGCACGGTGACTGCCATGCCGGTAATATCCTCTGGCGCGACGGACCACTGTTTGTCGACTTAGACGATGCGCGCACCGGCCCGGCGATTCAGGATCTGTGGATGCTGCTCAACGGCGATAAGGCTGAACAGCGTATGCAGCTGGAGACTATTGTCGAGGCCTATGAGGAATTCAGCCCCTTTAACAGCGATGAAATCGCGCTGATTGAACCTTTACGCGCTATGCGACTGGTTTATTATCTGGCGTGGTTGCTCAGACGCTGGGACGATCCCGCTTTCCCGGTCAATTTCCCCTGGTTAACCGGGGAGGATTACTGGCGGGGGCAGACGTCGACTTTTCTTGAGCAGGTGAAGGTTCTACAGGAACCCCCGCTTCAGTTAACGCCAATGTATTAATGTGATATATCCAGGAGAGAGTAAATCATGAAAAAAGTTTGGCTGGCGCTGGCTGGTATGATTCTGGCTTTTAGTGCATCCGCTGCCCAGATCACCGACGGCAAGCAGTACATCACCCTTGATAAGCCTATTGCTGGCGAGCCGCAGGTGCTCGAGTTCTTTTCGTTCTACTGCCCGCACTGCTACCAGTTTGAAGAAGTGCTGCATGTCTCTGACAATGTGCGCCAGAAACTGCCGGAAGGCACTAAAATGANCAAATACCACGTTGAGTTCCTGGGTCCGCTGGGCAAGGATCTGACGCAGGCATGGGCGGTGGCCATCGCGCTGGGCGTTGAAGACAAAATTACTGCGCCGATGTTCGAAGCCGTGCAGAAAAACCAGACTGTGCAGAGTGTGGCTGACATTCGTAAAGTGTTTGTCGACGCTGGCGTGAAAGGGGAAGACTACGATGCCGCATGGAATAGCTTCGTGGTGAAATCTCTGGTCGCTCAGCAAGAGAAAGCGGCAGCCGATCTGCAGCTGCAGGGCGTACCGGCTATGTATGTTAATGGTAAATACCAGCTGAATCCGCAGGGGATGGACACCAGCAATATGGATGTCTTCGTCGCTCAGTATGCGGATACCGTGAAGCAACTGGTAGAGAAGAAATAAAAAAACGCCGGTCACTGACCGGCGTTACTTTATCTGTTTTGCAATAGCTACCGTTCTTTGTCCCGCATGATGTCAGTCAACTGACGGTCTTTCTCTTCCCATAGGCCATTCAGCCAGCGCTGGAAGCTGCGCTTAAAGTTCTTATCGTTAACGTAATCGCCGTGCAGCTCTTCGCCAATAGGGACCAGATTGATACGGACCACAATGCGCGTCAGGCGGCCGCTTAACATATCGTAAAATGGTCTTGTATGATTATCCGGGTAGCACAGCGTGACGTTCAGCAGTTTATCGAACTGCGAACCGAGTACGTTGAGCGCCATGGCGATACCAGCGGCTTTCGGCGGTAACAGGTTGTGGTAAGGAGAGCGCGTTTCGCGCTTTTTTTCTTCGGTAAAACGCGAGCCTTCTACAAAATTGACGATAGTCGTCGGATGCGCGCGAAATTTTTCACACGAACGGCGGGTGGTTTCGACATCTTTACCGCGGCGCTCCGGGTGACGAATAAGATAGCTGCGCGAGTAGCGGCGCATAAAAGGCATATCCAGCGCCCAGCAGGCGAGGCCAATGAAGGGTACCCACGCCAGCTGTTGTTTAAGGAAGTACTTATTCATCGGAATATGCTTGCGGAACAGCACGCACAGCACCACGATGTCTGCCCAGCTGTGGTGGTTGCTGATCAGCAGATACCAGTTCTTTTTGTTCAGGCCTTCCAGACCCTGGACGTCCCATTTTAGCCAGGGATTGAGATGCAACAGCAGCGCCAGCCCTTCGCACCAGCAGTACATCATAAAATTGCAAAAAACGGATATAGAGCGCCATACCGCTGGAATGGGGACCAGCAGTTTAATCAGCCCGGCGACGATGATCGGTACAGAGCAGATAATGGTGACTAAGATGGTTAAGGCGATACTCAGCGGAAGTGTTATCGCAGCGAGTAATCTCGACATAGTTAGTTTATTCAGAAAGTTAGGCTGACAAAGAGCGCCTTTAAGCTGCGCAAGAGGCTGATTTTACCAGAAAACGCGGCAAATGACGGGTCTTACCAGAACAGAAAAAAACAAGGATCTTCTATCCACATGGAAGATTAGGTCATCAAATTAATGCCAGGATCGTTGATCTGTTTTTAAGTGGTTGATAAATAGTAAATAATACTATTTATTCATTTATTTTCAGGGGCGGATAAGCTGACGTTGTAAAACTATGCACAAAGTTATCCACAAGCTAAGTTGTCGCGCGATCGCGACGATCGTTGAATCTTTTCCGCGAATTGCGGGAAAAATTCAGGATTTCATGCCCGTCTGTGGCATCCTTTATCCATAATCTGATAAACAGGCACGGAAATTATGGTTCAGATCCCAGAAAACCCTCTCATCCTCGTTGACGGCTCCTCCTATCTTTATCGGGCGTATCATGCGTTTCCGCCGCTGACTAACAGCGCAGGGGAGCCCACCGGGGCTATGTACGGCGTACTGAATATGCTGCGCAGTTTGATACTGCAGTATCAACCGACTCATGCCGTCGTGGTCTTTGATGCGAAAGGGAAAACCTTCCGTGATGAATTGTTCGAGCATTACAAATCTCACCGCCCGCCGATGCCGGACGATCTGCGCGCGCAGATTGAGCCGTTGCATAAGATGGTGAAAGCGATGGGGCTGCCGCTGATGGCTGTCCCGGGCGTCGAAGCTGACGATGTGATTGGCACCCTGGCGCGGGAAGCGGAAAGGGCAGGTCGCCCAGTCCTGATCAGCACCGGCGATAAAGACATGGCCCAGCTGGTGACGCCGGGCATCACCCTGATCAATACCATGACCAACACTATCCTCGGACCGGATGAGGTGGTTACTAAGTACGGCGTCCCGCCGGAGCTGATTATTGATTTCCTGGCGCTGATGGGCGACTCCTCGGATAACATTCCCGGCGTGCCGGGCGTGGGCGAAAAGACCGCCCAGGCGCTGCTGCAAGGCCTCGGCGGTCTTGATACGCTGTATGCGGAACCGGAGAAGATCGCTGAACTGAGCTTCCGCGGCGCGAAAACGATGGCGGCGAAGCTCGAGCAGAACAAGGACGTGGCTTATCTCTCTTATCAGCTGGCGACCATCAAAACCGACGTCGAGCTGGAGCTCACCTGCGAAGAGCTGGAGGTGCAGCCGCCGGCGGCAGACGATCTGCTGGCGCTGTTCAGACAGTATGAATTTAAGCGCTGGACCACCGACGTTGAGGCCGGAAAATGGCTGCAGGCTAAGGGGGGCAAACCGGCTGCGAAACCTGCAGTGCCTGCAGCAGCGGCAGAAGCGGAAGAAGAGGTTGAAGCCGCTACTGCACTTTCAGCAGAGCATTATGTCACTATCCTTGATGAGGCTACGCTGCTCACCTGGATCGATAAGCTGAAGCAGGCGCCGCTCTTTGCCTTTGATACGGAAACCGACAGCCTGGATAACATCTCCGCCAACATGGTTGGTCTTTCATTCGCTGTTGAGCCAGGCGTGGCCGCCTATGTCCCGGTAGCGCATGATTATCTTGATGCGCCGGATCAGATCCCGCGCGAGCGCGTGCTGGCGCTGCTTAAACCGCTGCTGGAGGATGAGAAGGTGCTCAAGGTCGGGCAAAATCTCAAATACGATCGCGGCATTTTGGCTAATTACGACATTGAGCTGCGCGGGATTGCGTTCGATACCATGCTCGAGTCTTACATTCTCGACAGCGTGGCGGGCCGCCACGATATGGACAGTCTTTCCGACCGCTGGCTGAAACATAAAACCATTACCTTCGAAGAGATCGCTGGCAAGGGTAAGAATCAGCTCACCTTTAACCAGATTGCGCTGGAAGAGGCTGGTCGCTACGCGGCGGAAGATGCCGACGTTACGCTCCAGCTGCATCTGAAGATGTGGCCGAAGCTACAGCAGCATGAAGGCCCGCTGAATATCTTCCAGCATATTGAAATGCCGCTGGTGCCGGTGCTGTCTCGCGTTGAGCGCAACGGCGTTAAAATCGACCCCGCCGTGCTGCATGCGCACTCGCAGGAAATTGCCCAGCGCCTGGTTGAGCTGGAGCAGCGAGCACATGAGATCGCCGGGGAAGCGTTTAATCTCTCCTCCACCAAACAGCTGCAAACGATCCTGTTTGAAAAACAGGGTATCAAGCCGCTGAAGAAGACGCCGGGCGGTGCGCCGTCCACCTCTGAAGAGGTGCTGGAAGAGCTGGCGCTCGATTATCCGTTGCCGAAAGTGATTCTGGAGTATCGTGGGCTGGCGAAGCTGAAGTCGACCTATACCGATAAGCTGCCGCTGATGATTAACCCCAAAACGGGCCGCGTGCATACCTCCTATCATCAGGCGGTCACCGCCACCGGCCGTTTGTCGTCTACCGATCCAAACCTGCAAAACATTCCGGTGCGTAACGAAGAAGGGCGCCGTATTCGCCAGGCGTTTATCGCGCCGGAAGATTACGTCATTGTCTCGGCGGACTACTCGCAAATCGAGCTGCGCATTATGGCGCACCTGTCGCGGGATAAAGGCCTGCTGACCGCCTTCGCGGAAGGGAAGGATATTCACCGGGCGACGGCGGCTGAAGTATTTGGCTTACCGCTGGACAGCGTCAGCAGCGAACAGCGGCGCAGTGCGAAAGCCATCAACTTCGGTCTGATCTACGGCATGAGCGCCTTTGGCCTGGCCCGCCAGCTGAACATCCCGCGTAAAGAAGCGCAGAAGTACATGGATCTTTATTTCGAACGTTATCCGGGCGTCCTGGAGTATATGGAGCGCACCCGCGCACAGGCGAAGGAGCAAGGGTATGTTGAAACGCTGGATGGCCGTCGACTCTATTTGCCGGATATCAAGTCCAGCAATGGCGCTCGTCGTGCCGGCGCGGAGCGTGCGGCGATTAACGCCCCGATGCAGGGGACGGCTGCGGATATTATCAAGCGGGCGATGATTGCCGTTGATGAATGGCTGCGGAGCGAGAAACCTCGCGTGCGGATGATCATGCAGGTTCACGATGAACTGGTCTTTGAAGTGCATAAGGATGAGCTCGATGCCGTATCGAAAAAGATCCACGAACTGATGGAGAACAGCACTACGCTGGCGGTACCGTTGCTGGTGGAAGTGGGCAGCGGCGAAAACTGGGATCAAGCGCACTAAGTATACTAAGCGCAATGCGATTTTCTGTAAGTAAGCAACATAACTTATAGAGTTTTGTGAGGATCATTTGAATTTGCTATGTAAATAGTGAAAAAAAACTACAAAAAATGCTTTATCCGTGAGCGAAAGAAGAGTAAAGTTATTCGCGTAGGGTACAGAGGTAAGATGTTCTATCTTTCAGACCTTTTACTTCACGTAATCGGATTTGGCTGAATATTTTAGCCGCCCCGGTCATTTATGACCGGGGCGTTTTTTATTGCGCGAAAGAAAAGTTTTAGGCTGTGAAAACAACGTAGTATGAACGTCCGGATAGGGCGCTACGCGCCGTTATCCGGAAAAAGCGGGGGTTACTCGGCGTCTTCGACGGCTTCTTGCGGCGGGATTTCGTTAAACCAGCTATCCAGCTTCTGTCGCAGCTTATCGACGCCAGATTTTTTCAGCGAAGAGAAGGGTTCAACCTGGACATCGCCATTGAAGGCCAGTACCGCTTCACGCACCATATTCACTTGCGCTTTACGCGCGCCGCTGGCGAGCTTATCGGCTTTGGTGAGCAGTACCAGCACCTGAATATCGCTCTCTACCGCCCATTCGATCATCTGCTGATCGAGATCTTTAAGCGGATGACGTATGTCCATCAGCACCACGAGACCCTTCAGGCACAGACGTTTTTCCAGGTATTCCCCCAGCGCGCGCTGCCACTTGATCTTCATCTCTTCGGGTACTTGCGCATAACCATAGCCGGGCAGGTCGACAAGGCGCTTGCCCTCAGCGACTTCGAACAGGTTAATCAGCTGCGTACGCCCCGGGGTTTTGGAGGTACGCGCCAGGTTCTTCTGATTAGTCAGCGTATTCAGCGCGCTGGATTTTCCCGCGTTGGAGCGGCCGGCGAACGCCACTTCAATACCGGTATCGGCAGGAAGATGGCGGATATCTGGCGCGCTAGTGACAAAGTGCGTCAGTTGATAATTCCAGTTGGTCAAGACGGTCGTCTCCGTTAAAACAGGCTATGGCAGGGATTATACCTGAACAGCAGAAAAAGGCTGTTTTTACCGCACGCCGTTCCTGTAAGTAAAAACCATATGGTTTGTGAGACATTGACTATTCTTTGTATAGGACATACCTGAGGAAAATAAGAAAAAACATATTTAAAGTGTTGAAAATTAATTAATTATAGAAATAGAGAATTCTGAAAATAGATTTTTAACTGCCAGACTGGTTGTCGATTTTTGTCAACAAGGTAAAGTAATACACAACGGCGGGGATGCTGAAAGGATTAGGACTCAGGACGAGGAGTCAGGAAGCGCCAGGAGGCGAAGACCACAGGATAGTCAGGATGACGCGCGTCTTGGAGACGTTTTACAGGGAAAAGGAAGAAACAGGGACCGTTGGACGCTAAGGGAAAGACAGGGTGAGTCGTTAGCGAACAGGGAAAGAAGAGCCCGTTAAGGGTGGTCAGTGAGGAAAAAGGCGACAGAGTAATCTGTCGCCTTTTTTCTTTGCTTGCTTTCTGCTAGATTCCGCCTCAATTCTATACTGAATACTACTGTCTGAAGATTACACATCATGAAAAAACCGACATCCGCCACCCGTGGCAAATCCGGCCGCAAGTCGCGTGAAGAGTTAAATCAGGAAGCTCGCGATCGCAAACGGCAGAAGAAACATCGTGGCCACGCGGCAGGCAGTCGCGCGAACGGCGGCGATGCGGCTTCAGCGGGTAAAAAACAGCGTCAGGCGCAAGATCCGCGCGTGGGTAGCAAAAAACCGATCCCGCTGGGCGTGAGCGAAAGCAGCGCTCCAGCCCCCAAGCAGCATAAACCAAAGAGCGAGAAACCTATGCTTTCACCGCAGGCTGAGCTGGAGTTGCTGGAGAATGATGAGCGCCTGGACGCGCTGCTGGAACGTCTGGAAGAGGGCGGCACCCTTAATGCTGAAGAGCAGAGCTGGGTGGACGCCAAACTGGATCGCATTGATGAGCTGATGCAGCAGCTCGGCCTCTCTTACGATGATGAAGATGAAGAAGAGGAAGAGCGTCAGGAAGATATGATGCGTCTGCTGAAGGGTGGAAACTAACATTTGCATCCCATCGGATTCCCGGTACTCCTTATAACCCTTCTGGTTATATGTTATCTGCTGTGGTTATTCGTTAAACTACAACGGTTGTCGCGGCGTCAGAAATGGCTGCGCAACCGGCTCATGACCCGCGGTGCGGTGGGGCCGGGACGGCGTACCCGTCGGCGGCACCATCGGAAGGAGTGAGCATGTCTGAGCAGATAATCGACTGGGATCTGGCCCTGATCCAGAAATATAACTATTCCGGGCCGCGCTATACCTCGTATCCCACCGCGCTGGAGTTTTCACCGCAATTTGGCGCGGCGGAATTCGATGCCGCTGTGGCCCGTTACCCACAGCGTCCCCTGTCGCTGTACGTGCATATCCCGTTTTGCCATAAGCTGTGTTATTTCTGCGGCTGCAATAAGATAGTCACCCGCCAGCAGCATAAGGCCGATCAATATCTCGATGTCCTTGAACAGGAGATCATCCACCGCGCGCCGCTGTTTGCCACTCGCCAGGTGAAGCAACTGCACTGGGGGGGCGGCACGCCAACTTATCTCAATAAGTCGCAAATCAGTCGCCTGATGGATCTGTTGCGCAGCCATTTCCATTTCAGCGCGGAAGCCGAGATCTCCATTGAGGTCGATCCGCGTGAAATCGAGCTGGATGTCCTCGATCATTTACGCGCTGAGGGTTTCAACCGCCTGAGTATGGGCGTACAGGACTTCAATAAAGAGGTTCAGCGTCTGGTTAACCGTGAGCAGGACGAAGCGTTCATCTTTGATTTGCTCAACCATGCGCGGGAGATTGGTTTTACCTCGACCAATATCGACCTCATTTATGGCCTGCCGAAGCAAACGCCGGAGAGCTTCGCCTTTACCCTGCAAAAGGTCGCCGAGCTCAATCCTGACCGCCTGAGCGTGTTTAACTATGCGCATCTGCCCACGCTCTTTGCCGCTCAGCGGAAGATTAAAGATGCCGATCTGCCCTCAGCTGAGCAGAAGCTGGAGATCCTGCAGGAAACCATCGGCTCGCTGACGACGGCAGGCTATCAGTTTATCGGCATGGACCATTTCGCCCGTCCCGATGATGAATTAGCGGTCGCGCAACGTCACGGCGTACTGCATCGTAATTTCCAGGGCTACACCACTCAGGGCGATACCGATCTGCTGGGGATGGGCGTTTCGGCGATCAGCATGATTGGCGACAGCTACGCCCAGAACCAAAAAGAGCTCAAGCAGTACTACCAGCAGGTAGCAGAGCAAGGGAACGCCCTGTGGCGCGGGATCGCGTTAACTCGCGATGACTGTCTGCGTCGCGACGTGATTAAGGCGTTGATCTGTAACTTCCAGCTGGTTATCGCGGCGGTCGAGGCGCAGTGGGACGTGGATTTTGCGTCTTATTTCGCCGAGGATCTGAAGCTGCTGGCGCCGCTGGCGCATGACGGGCTGGTGGCTGTGGATGATAAGGTCATTCAGGTGACGGCGAAAGGTCGCCTGCTGATCCGCAACATCTGTATGTGCTTTGATGCCTACCTACGGCAAAAGGCCCGGATGCAGCAGTTCTCACGGGTTATTTAATGTTTTCCCCCTCTCCCGCAGGAGAGGGGGAACAATTAGCTGAACAGCCCGACCAGCGCAGCGCACAGCACGGCAGCGACTGCCGTTTGTGGCGTGTGACTCGCAGCGGCGCCGCTCGATATCATACTCACCAGTGATTCAAACATGATGCTCTCCCCTAATGCCGGGGACGATCATACTCAACTCATCGGAACAGTAAAGTACAAAATAGCAGCACTTTGCGCCGATCGGCTATTTTTCATCATGCTGTTGAACCCTACTCCATACCCAACTCTTTTAGCTTACGCGTCAGGGTATTACGTCCCCATCCCAGCAGGCGCGCAGCCTCCTGTTTGTGCCCCTGAGTATGGCGCAGGGCGGTCGTTAGCAGCGTGCGCTCCATTTCGGGTTGCGCTTCTGAGAGCAGGTTTTGATGACCGGATCGCAACGCCCGATCGGCCCACTGACCCAGCAGCGTCGCCCAGCTGTCAGGCTGCATCTGCGTTGGGCTATCAGGAATCGTGGTCTCAAACAGTTCGCTCGGCAGATCCTGCGTCAGCACCTCCTGGCCGGCGGCCATGACGGTGAGCCAGCGACAGGTGTTTTCCAGCTGACGGACGTTGCCTGGCCACGCCAGGCGGGTCAGCGCTGTCTCCGTTTCCGGATGCAGCTGTTTGGCTTCAACGCCGAGCTCGCGGGCGGCTATCTGCAGAAAATGGCGGGCCAGGCGTGGAATATCTTCCCGGCGCTCGCGCAGCGGTGGTAAATGCACCCGGATGACGTTCAGGCGGTGGAACAAATCTTCACGAAATTTCCCCTCCTGCACGCGCTGTTCCAGGTTCTGGTGGGTGGCGGCGATGATCCGCACATCGACCTTGACCGGCGCGTAACCGCCCACGCGATAAAACTGGCCATCCGCCAGCACGCGCAGCAGACGAGTCTGGACATCAAGCGGCATATCGCCAATTTCATCCAGGAACAGCGTACCGCCGTCAGCCTGTTCAAAGCGACCCTGACGGACGGTATTGGCGCCGGTAAAGGCTCCTTTTTCATGGCCGAACAGCTCGGACTCAATCAGGTCCTTGGGGATCGCCGCCATATTCAGCGCGATAAACGGCGCTTTTGAGCGCGGACTATGGCGATGCAGGGCATGTGCGACAAGTTCTTTACCGGTACCGGATTCGCCATTGATCAGCACGCTGATGGATGAGCGCGACAGGCGGCCAATAATGCGAAAGACATCCTGCATAGCTGGCGCTTCGCCGATGATGTCGGCGGTTGGGCTACTTATCGGCGCATTTCGCGGCTGCTGCTGCTCTTGATAGTGGCTTATCGCCCGGTCGACGAGGGCGACGGCTTCATCGATATCAAAAGGTTTGGGCAAATAATCAAACGCGCCCTGCTGATAAGCGCTGACCGCGGCGTCCAGATCGGAATGCGCGGTCATTATGATGACCGGAAGCATTGGATGGCGCTGCTTAATCTGTTTGAGCAGCGCCAGACCATCCATTCCCGGCATACGGATATCTGACAGCAGTACATCCGGGGTTTTGGTGGTGAGGGCATCTAGCACCTCATTGCCGCTTTCGAACGTTGTGCAGCTCAAGCCGGCTCCGGTGAGCGCGCGTTCAAGCACCCAGCGGATGGAGCTATCGTCATCAACGATCCAGGCTATCCCTCGTTGCATAAACACCTCTACTTCCGAATAGGCAGGTATACCGAAAATTCGGTATGACCCGGCCAGCTGGTGAATTCAATTTTGCCGGAGTGCTGATCGATAAGGCTACGGGCGATAGATAAGCCCAGGCCGGTACCGCCTTCGCGGCCGCTGACCATCGGATAGAACAGCGTATCCTGGAGATGGGGCGGAATACCCGGGCCATTATCTTCAACGTCGATGCGGGCGGCGAGGCGATAACGCACCCCGTGCAGCGTCAGCTGGAAAGCGGTGCGGGTGCGAAGAATAATTTCGCCCCCTTCCGGCCCCAGCGCCTGCAGCGCATTACGGACGATGTTCAGCAACACCTGTTCAATTTGATCCGGGTCGTGGGGTAGCTCTGGTAGGCTGGGGTCGTAATCGCGGATCAACTTCACGTTGTCCGGCAACTCCATGGAAACCAGTTTAACTACCCGTTCGGCGACTTTGTGGATGCTTTCGGTAACGTGCATGCCCGGATGCTGTGGTCCGAGCAGGCGGTCGACCAGATTTCTTAGCCGGTCGGCCTGCTCAATGATCACTTTGGTATATTCCGTTAGCGCCGGATCGGGCAGCGCTTTGCTGAGCAGCTGGGCCGCGCCGCGCAGGCCGCCTAACGGGTTTTTTATCTCATGCGCCAGGCCGCGGACGAGGTCGCGAGCGGCGACCTGCTGCGCATGCTGCAGCTGCTCCTGGCTCAGGCGGCGCTGATTATCCATCGGCGCCATTTCCAGCAGAATAAAGCCTTCCGGCAGCCGCTGGGCGGTCAACGACAGGATGTGCGAACGGCCATCGATAACCAACGTCACTTCGTTATCGGTAAACCCCTGGCCCGCCTGCAGACTCTCCTGCATCAGCCCGATATTCAACGAAAAATAGCTCAACAGTTCAGGTAATGGGGTGCCAAACAGTTTGCGCGAGCTCTGCGCCAGCAGCTGCTGCGCCGCAGGGTTGGCAAAGTGCACCGCCAGGTCATCATCGACCAGTAAAATACTGTTGATAAGGGAGTTAAGGATCTGCCCAGCATCGGGCAGTGTGCCTGTTGCCATTCGACAGTCTCCTGAAAATGAGTGCACCAATTTAGTGCAGTATAGCTTTTTATCGGTAAAAAGCTCGCGAGATCAGCGTGTTGGTGGAGAAAAAAGCCCATCCTGAGATGGGCTGAAAGTTTCCACGGCAACAAAATATCCCGGGCATCTCGCGCCACAACACGACATACCCTGGATTTACAGCAAAATTAGACGCTGTAGTACAGTTCGAACTCAACCGGATGCGGAGTCATGCGTACGCGGTCGTTCTCTTCCATACGCAGGGCGATGTAGGCATCGATAGCGTCATTGGTGAACACGCCGCCAGCGGTCAGGAACTCGCGATCAGCATCCAGGGCCTGCAGGGCTTCTTCCAGAGAACCGGCAACCTGCGGGATCTCTTTCGCTTCTTCCGGCGGCAGGTCATACAGGTTTTTATCCATTGCTTCGCCCGGATGGATTTTGTTCTTGATACCATCAAGGCCAGCCATCAGCAGCGCCGCAAAGCACAGGTACGGGTTGGCAGCCGGGTCCGGGAAGCGCACTTCGATACGACGCGCTTTCGGAGAGGTCACCACCGGAATACGGATAGAGGCAGAGCGGTTACGGGCAGAGTAAGCCAGCATAACCGGCGCTTCGTAACCCGGGACCAGACGCTTGTAGGAGTTGGTGGTCGGGTTCGCCAGGGCGTTGATGGCTTTAGCGTGTTTGATTACGCCGCCGATGTAGAACAGCGCCTGCTCAGACAGACCGGCGTATTTGTCGCCGGAGAACAGGTTGGTACCGTTTTTCGCCAGAGACATATGGCAGTGCATGCCGGAGCCGTTGTCGCCGAACATCGGTTTCGGCATAAAGGTCGCGGTTTTACCAAAGCGGTGAGCGACGTTGTGAACAACGTATTTGTAAATCTGAATTTCATCCGCTTTTTTGGTCATGGTATTGAAGCGGGTTGCCACTTCGTTCTGACCTGCGGTTGCTACTTCATGGTGATGGGCTTCAACAACCAGACCCATCTCTTCCATGATCATACACATGGTGGAACGGATGTCCTGAGAAGAGTCTACTGGCGGAACCGGGAAGTAACCCCCTTTCACGCCCGGACGGTGACCTTTGTTACCGCCTTCGTATTTGGTGGAGGAGTTCCACGCACCTTCAATGTCATCGATCGCGACATGGGAGCCGGAGATAGAGGCGCCAAAACGGATGTCGTCGAACAGGAAGAATTCTGGTTCTGGCCCGAACAGGACGGTATCAGCGATGCCGGTGGCGCGCAGGTACTCTTCAGCGCGTTTCGCGATGGAGCGCGGGTCACGGTCATAGCCCTGCAGAGTGCCTGGCTCGAGGATATCGCAGCGGATGATCAGGGTCGGTTCTTCGTAGAACGGGTCAATGACCGCGGTGGACGCGTCCGGCATCAGGACCATGTCAGATTCGTTGATACCTTTCCAGCCACCAATCGAGGAGCCATCAAACATTTTGCCTTCTTCGAAGAATTCGGCATTTACCTGATGAGACGGAATCGTGACGTGCTGTTCTTTACCTTTGGTATCGGTGAAGCGCAGATCGACAAACTTCACTTCGTGCTCGTTCAGCATCGTCAAAACGTGTTCAGCGGACATACTTAAACTCTCCCGGATTGGTCATTGTCGTCGTGGTAACGAAAACTTCATACTGCTTAAAAGTGGCGTTGTTGCCTTAAAAAATATAAAGCGAAATCTGTGCCAACTTTTAAATGCCCCATAAAACGCTGTATCATGCGCACCATAGTGCAAAAGGACTGCACCATGATGGAGATAATGCACCAAAATAGTGCTTCAGTGTGAACATTGAGCACCATTTTGGTGCAATTTTTGTTACGGTGCCCTTTTATCGCTCCGTGAAAGCGGTCACAAAGAAACTCTGCAATACTTGTTTGCGGAGGATGTTTGTGATCCTGTTCAGTCCTTCGCTTAATACGTGTACAATAACGCGCTATTTCTAATGCCTGAGGCAAAGTTGTGATCGAAAATCTGCGTAATATCGCCATCATCGCGCACGTTGACCATGGTAAAACTACCCTGGTTGACAAGCTGCTACAGCAATCCGGTACGTTCGACGCACGTACTGAAGCACAAGAACGTGTGATGGACTCCAACGATTTGGAGAAAGAGCGTGGGATTACCATCCTCGCGAAAAACACCGCAATCAAATGGAATGATTACCGTATCAACATCGTTGATACCCCAGGGCACGCCGACTTCGGAGGTGAAGTTGAGCGTGTTATGTCCATGGTTGACTCTGTGCTGCTGGTGGTAGATGCCTTTGATGGCCCGATGCCGCAAACGCGCTTCGTGACCAAAAAAGCTTTTGCCCACGGTCTGAAGCCGATCGTGGTCATCAACAAAGTTGACCGCCCGGGCGCGCGTCCGGACTGGGTTGTCGATCAGGTGTTCGACCTGTTCGTTAACCTCGATGCGACCGACGAACAGCTGGACTTCCCGATCGTTTACGCGTCCGCGCTGAACGGTATCGCGGGTCTGGATCACGAAGACATGGCTGACGACATGACCCCGCTGTACCAGGCGATTGTCGATCGCGTGCCGGCGCCGGACGTTGATCTTGACGGTCCGCTGCAGATGCAGATCTCCCAGCTGGACTACAACAACTACGTTGGTGTTATCGGCATCGGCCGCATCAAGCGCGGTAAAGTGAAGCCGAACCAGCAGGTCACTATCATCGATAGCGAAGGCAAAACCCGTAACGGTAAAGTCGGTAAGGTACTGACTCACCTGGGTCTGGAGCGAATTGAGAGCGACGTAGCTGAAGCTGGCGACATCATCGCGATCACCGGTCTGGGCGAGCTGAACATCTCCGACACCATCTGCGACCCGCAGAATGTCGAAGCGCTGCCGGCCCTGTCCGTTGATGAGCCGACCGTTTCCATGTTCTTCAACGTCAACACCTCTCCGTTCTGCGGTAAAGAAGGTAAGTTCGTTACCTCTCGCCAGATCCTGGACCGTCTGAATAAAGAGCTGGTGCACAACGTGGCGCTGCGCGTTGAAGAAACCGAAGACGCTGATGCGTTCCGCGTTTCCGGCCGTGGTGAACTGCACCTGTCCGTTCTGATTGAAAACATGCGTCGTGAAGGTTTCGAGATGGCGGTTTCCCGTCCGAAAGTTATCTTCCGCGAAATCGACGGCCGTAAACAAGAGCCGTTCGAGAACGTGACGCTGGACGTCGAAGAGCAGCACCAGGGTTCTGTCATGCAGGCGCTGGGCGAGCGTAAAGGCGACCTGAAAAACATGAATCCGGACGGTAAAGGCCGCGTACGTCTCGACTACGTGATCCCAAGCCGCGGTCTGATCGGCTTCCGTTCAGAGTTCATGACCATGACCTCCGGTACCGGTCTGCTGTACTCCACCTTCAGCCACTACGACGACGTTCGTCCGGGCGAAGTGGGCCAGCGTAACAACGGCGTACTGATCTCCAACGGTCAGGGTAAAGCGGTAGCGTTCGCGCTGTTCGGTCTGCAGGATCGCGGTAAGCTGTTCCTCGGCCACGGCGCTGAAGTTTACGAAGGCCAGATCATCGGTATTCACAGCCGTTCCAACGACCTGACGGTAAACTGCCTGACCGGTAAGAAACTGACCAACATGCGTGCGTCTGGTACTGACGAAGCCACGGTTCTGGTTCCGCCGGTTAAGATGACCCTGGAGCAGGCTCTGGAGTTCATCGATGACGACGAACTGGTAGAAGTTACTCCGACCTCTATCCGTATCCGTAAACGTCACCTGACCGAGAACGACCGTAAACGCGCGATGCGCGGTGCAAAAGAAGAGTAA
>NZ_JAZARW010000001.1:4581521-4660764 GCF_036233805.1 Klebsiella sp. EMBS2024
TCTTCTTGTTGTTCGCTAAACCCCGCCTCACCGGCGGGGTTTCTTTTTTTCATTCCTGCATCACACGCCAATAGTCAAATCCAGCCTTTCCCGCTAAAGTTAATTTTCCACGGCGCGGAAGGAGACAAAAATGCTCTATATCTTTGATTTAGGTAATGTGATTGTCGACATTGACTTCAACCGGGTATTGGGAGCCTGGAGCGATTTAACCCGCATCCCGCTGGCGACGCTGAAGCAGCATTTCACCATGGGTGAGGCTTTCCATCAGCATGAGCGCGGCGAGCTCAGCGATGAAGACTTTGCCGCCGCCATGTGCCATGAAATGAATATGCCCCTCAGCTATGAACAGTTTGCTCACGGCTGGCAGGCGGTGTTTGTCGCGCTGCGCCCGGAGGTGATTACCATCATGCATAAACTTCGTGCCCAGGGGCATCGAGTGGTGGTGCTCTCCAATACCAATCGTCTGCACACCACGTTCTGGCCCGATGAATACCCGGAAGTGCGCGCGGCCGCCGATCGCATTTATCTGTCGCAGGAGATGGGATTGCGTAAGCCTGAAGCGCAAATTTATCTGCGAGTACTGGAAGAAGAGGGGTTTTCCGCCGCAGATACGGTCTTTTTTGATGATAACGTCGATAATATAGCAGGGGCCAACCGGTTGGGGATCACCAGTATCCTGGTGACTGGTAAGGAGACCATCCCTGACTATTTCGCGAAACAGCTATGCTAAAAACCGTTCATCAAAAATTACTCCACCATACCCGGCCGCTGCTGGCGTGGCTAAAGCTGCTGTGGCGGCGCATTGATGAAGACCATATGACCACCCTGGCGGGGAACCTCGCCTATGTGTCATTACTGTCCCTGGTGCCGCTGATTGCCGTCGTGTTCGCGCTGTTTGCGGCCTTTCCTATGTTCTCCGAAGTCAGCGTGCAGATCCGTCATTTTATCTTCGCCAATTTTATTCCGGCGACCGGGGATGTAATCCAGGGATATATCGAGCAGTTCGTGGCCAACTCCAGCCGCATGACCGCCGTAGGCGCCTTTGGCCTGATCGTCACCTCGCTGCTGCTGATGTACTCGATCGACAGCGCGCTAAACACCATCTGGCGCAGCACGCGCAGCCGCCCCAAAGTTTATTCCTTTGCCGTTTACTGGATGATCCTGACCCTCGGCCCGCTGCTGGCGGGCGCCAGCCTGGCGATCAGTTCCTATCTGCTGTCGCTGCGCTGGGCAAGCGACCTGGACGGCGTAATTGATAATCTGCTCCGCCTATTTCCGCTGATCCTCTCCTGGGCAGCGTTCTGGCTGCTCTATAGTATTGTACCGACTACCCAGGTACGTGACCGCGACGCGGTGATCGGGGCGCTGGTGGCGGCGCTGCTGTTTGAGGCAGGTAAAAAGGCGTTTGCCCTCTATATCACCACCTTTCCGTCCTATCAGCTAATTTATGGCGTGATTTCGGTGGTGCCGATTTTGTTCGTCTGGGTGTACTGGACCTGGTGTATCGTCTTGCTTGGCGCTGAAATTACTGTCACTCTCGGTGAATACCGCAAACTTAAAACAGAAGAAACAGAACAACCATGATTGCATTAATTCAACGCG
Organism: Klebsiella sp. EMBS2024; assembly: GCF_036233805.1. Lineage (NCBI taxonomy): Bacteria > Pseudomonadati > Pseudomonadota > Gammaproteobacteria > Enterobacterales > Enterobacteriaceae > Klebsiella > Klebsiella sp. EMBS2024. The sequence goes on from NZ_JAZARW010000001.1 coordinate 4,583,124, forward strand.
TATCCCGTGCAAGCGTTACCGTGGCGGACGAGGTGACGGGCGAAATTGGCCCGGGGCTTCTGGTGCTGCTGGGCGTCGAGAAAGACGATGATGAACAAAAGGCGAATCGCCTTTGTGAACGCGTGCTGGGCTACCGCATCTTCAGTGATGCGGAAGGGAAAATGAACCTGAATGTCCAGCAGGCGGGCGGCAGCGTGCTGGTGGTTTCGCAATTTACGCTGGCGGCCGATACCGAGCGGGGGATGCGACCGAGCTTCTCGAAAGGCGCTGCCCCTGACCGCGCTGAGGCGCTGTATGAGTATTTCGTCGCCCGCTGTCGCCAGCAGGAAACGCACACCCAGACCGGAAGATTCGCTGCGGATATGCAGGTTTCTTTGGTCAATGATGGTCCCGTGACCTTTTGGTTGCAGGTATGACCCAGCTTCCGGGCAGGCTGCGGGTAACAAAAGAGAGTACGACTATGTATCACCTTCGTGTACCGCAAACAGCAGAAGAGTTAGAGAGCTACTACCAGTTCCGCTGGGAGATGCTGCGTAAGCCGCTGCATCAGCCTAAGGGAGCGGAACGTGACGCCTGGGATGCGATGGCGCATCATCAGATGGTAGTGGATGAAGAGGGCAACCTGGTTGCCGTCGGCCGGCTATATATCAATGCGGAGAATGAAGCCTCCATCCGCTTTATGGCTGTGCATCCCTCGGTGCAGGATAAAGGGCTGGGTACGCTGATGGCGATGACCCTGGAGTCCGTCGCGCGTCAGGAAGGGGTTAAGCGGGTTACCTGCAGCGCGCGCGAAGATGCGGTGGAATTTTTCGCCAAGCTCGGATTTGTCAATCAGGGGGAGATCACCACCCCGACCACCACGCCGATCCGTCATTTTCTGATGATCAAACCGGTTGCGTCGCTGGACGATATTTTGCACCGCGGCGACTGGTGCGCACAGCTCCAGCAGGCGTGGTATCAGCATATTCCACTGAGTGAAAAAATGGGCGTACGTATTCAGCAGTACACCGGGCAGAAATTTATTACCACCATGCCGGAGGCGGGGAACCAGAATCCGCACCATACGCTGTTCGCCGGCAGCCTGTTTTCGCTCGCTACCTTAACCGGATGGGGGCTTATCTGGCTGATGCTGCGCGAGCGGCACCTGGGAGGCACCATTATTCTGGCGGATGCGCATATCCGCTACAGCCAGCCTATTAGCGGCCGCCCCAGCGCCATCGCCGACCTCGGTTCTCTGAGCGGCGATCTCGACCGACTGGCGCGCGGGCGTAAAGCCCGCGTGCAAATGCAGGTGGAGCTTTTTGGCGACGATAAACAGGGCGCCGTTTTCGAGGGGATCTACATCGTGCTGCCGGCGAAGCCCTTTGGCTCGTACGAAGAGGGCGGCAACGAGGAAGAGTAAGCGCCTGCGGCAGTTATCGTCCTGGCGATGCCACACGCCAGGCGATATCCCGCATGGCATCACGCGCGGCGTTGCTGACGCCTCCCAGCTGAAAGAAGCCGTGGATCACCCCCAGATAGCGCTGACAGGAACTCTCCACCCCTTGCTCCGTCAGCCTTCGGTACAGCACTTCGCCCTCATCACGTAAAGGATCGAACTCCGCCGTCAGGATGTGGACCGGTGGCAGACCGTGAAAATCTTCGCGCCACAGCGGACTGGCATCCGGATGGGTAGCGGGTGTGGCCGCTAAATACATTTTGTAGCCGCTAAGCAGCGTGTCCCGGGTAATGATGTAATCCTCGCCGTTGCTGGCGTAGCTTGCCATGCTGGCGGTAGCGTCGAGCATCGGGTAAATCAGGATAAGCTGTGCAGGCTGCCATGTTCCCGCCGCTTTCAGGCGCAGAGCCGTGACCAGGGCGAGATGCCCGCCGGCGCTGTCGCCAGCCAGGGTGATACGTGATGCGTCAACGCCAAGCTGTTTTGCGTTCTGGTGAATAATCGTGGCACCTCGTTCTGCATCATCGTGCGCCGCCGGAAAGGTANNCTCCGGGGCCAGACGATACTGCACGGCGATCACCCGGCAACCGCTGAACATGGCTAACTGACGGAGTTGGTTATCGTGGGTGGTAAAGCCGCCGCTGACAAAACAGCCGCCGTGGTAGTAGATAAGCGTGGGTAGCAGGCCGTCGGCAGTGGGCGGTGAAACGACGCGGAAGTGCATACCCTCCAGGGTGATATCCTCCACCCGCACTCGCGTTTCCGTCTCCCCGGCGAGTACCGCACTGGCGATATAGCCGGCCCTCCAATCATCAATATGCTGATCGCGTGATGACGGACGACCTGCCGCAATAAATGCCTCAACCAGCGAAGCAATCCCTTTTTCCAGCGCCATATGAAGTTCCTTATACTGTTTTAATATCCAGTGTTATAGCCTGGATTATGGCGAAAAGACAGGCCTGTTGAGGTCGCCTGTGCATTATGGAAAGCGGCTCGCAAAAAAGAGTTTACCTGACAAAATCCTGTTTGTTTCCGATTCCAAAAGCTCTAGATTGCTCATAACTTCATCACTGGTGATATACTTGAGGTATATATGAGCATGATGGCTGAAAGGAATATGGGCAGAATTCTTCTCGATTTATCAGACGATGTCATTCAACGTCTCGATGACCTCAAAGTGCAGCGTAACATTCCGCGAGCGGAACTGTTACGTGAAGCGGTTGAACAATATCTGGAGAAACAAGATCGAGCTAAAGATACCATCTCCAGTGCGCTGGGTCTGTGGCAAGACTGCGAAGAAGACGGCATGGAATATCAACGTCAGCTACGCAAGGAGTGGTAATGACCTCCGGATCTGCGCTTTTTGATACCAATATTCTTATTGATTTATTTAGCGGGCGTCGCGAAGCCAAACAGGCGCTGGAGGCCTGGCCACCGCAGAATGCGATCAGTCTGATTACCTGGATGGAGGTGATGGTTGGCGCTAAAAAATATCACCAGGAGCAGCGCACGCGAATGGCGCTGAGCACCTTTAATATCATTAACATCTCACAGGATATTGCAGAGCGAAGCGTTGCGCTGCGGCAGGAGTATAAGCTTAAGCTGCCGGATGCCATCATTCTGGCGACGGCGCAACTCCATCGTCTGGAACTAATTACGCGGAATACGAAGGATTTTGCCGGTATTCCTGGCGTAGTCACGCCGTACGAAATCCACCCTGAATAATTCGAGTGGCAGGAGGACGACAAGTGAGCGATAAACTCGTCTGAAACGAATATCTCCAGCCAAAGGTTGGCCTCTGATAACGGTCAGTGACGCGTGTGAATAATCCCTGAGCACGTTCGTGTCACAAGAAGGAAAACGGGCGACAAGAGCCGCCCGAAATCATACTGCAGAACTTACTCCCCTTCGCCGGGGAACATGAACGGGTTAATTGAGCTTCTGGCGAAGCCCTCCTGTTCCATGCGGGCGTCGAGCACCAGGGAGGCCAAATCGTCGGCGACGGCTTCGACTTTCGGATCCTTCTCCTGATACATAATCTTCAGGTAGGTTCCGCAGTCGCCGCAGCTTTCGGCTTTCACCGCCGCCTGCTCGTTGTCCAGCGACCAGTAGTGCAGGTCGCGGCTCTGCTCGCAGTTGCTGCACTTGACGCGTACTACGTGCCACTCAGTTTCGCACAGGTTGCAGTGCAGATAGCGCAGCCCCTGAGTGGTGCCGATTTGCACGATGCTGGAGACCGGCATCGAGCCGCACACCGGGCAGAACTGGCGCTGTTCGCCGTATTCGGCGCGCGCTTTTCCTGGGATCAGACTGGCCATCTGCGCCCAGTAGAGCGACAGCGCAGCCCAGATGAACGGCGCTTTGTCGCTACTGACGGAGGCGAAATCGGAAACAAACAGCGCGCTGGCCATCTGCTCCAGCTCCTGCTCAGAGGCTTTTTCCAGATTCTCAATGACCGCCAGCGCCGGGCCGCTCATCTCCGGCTTCAGCTCGGCAATCAGCGAGTGCAACAGCTTGTGCCAGTGCTTGTCGCGCGGCAGGACGTGGATATCCAGCGGCGGCTTGCCCTGTTCGCTGGCCGCTTTAATGCGGGCGGTGAGATCCATCTGCAGCGGATGGTCGTACAGCACTACTTCCTGGGCATGGGCAATCAGCGCGGCAAAGCGCAGGTAATCGCCTAGCGGGTTATTAGCGGCCAGCTCGCGCAAGCGTTCAGCGCGGCGGTTATACAGATTTTTCAGCCTGGGGAACAGTAACGGCGGAATTGCTTCCGCCGTGCGTTTCTCGCTCGAACCCAGCTCGTCTTGCGGGATTATGCGAATACTCATTCAGATGACTTTTCCTGTTTCTGGCGGACCTCTCGGTACCAGCGCGGGTGATGTTTCTTCGCCCACGTTTTGGTAACCCAGCCTTCCACCATCGCGGTAATGGTGCCTTTCACCCAGAGGGCGGCGTAGATATGCACCATGATAACCACAATTAACGCCACTGCGGCAAATGAATGCAGCATCAGCGCAAATCGGATCACCGGGATTGAGAAAGCCGGCGCAAAATACGGACGCCAGATGATCACACCGCTCACCAGCAGCAGTACCAGGAAGATAATCGCCGCCCAGAATACGCATTTCTGGCCGAAGTTATAGCGCCCGGTATCGCCCACCTCCTCGTTGACGACGATCTTACGAATATTCTTCGCCCAAAAGATATCATCCCGATTGATTAGGTTGTGATGCCAGTAACGGAAAAACATGATGATAAACGACGCGAACATCACTACCCCGACGAACGGGTGGAGAATTCGCGCCAGCTGCGGCGTGCCGAGGATATGCATCAGCCAGTTAAAGGACGGGAAGAAAAAGCCTAACCCGCTCACCGCCGCCAGGACGAAGCAGAAGGCGGTGACCCAGTGGTTGATGCGTTCCGGCGCCGTGTAGCGCACGATGGTGTCACGTCTTTTCATTTGCGCACCTCGTCTTTCTCTTCATGCAGATTGTCCTCTTCCTCTTCCGCGCGGTTCGGACCGACGCCGACGTAGTGGAAGATACTGGCTGCGAAGGTCGCGGCGAAGCCGACGGCCGCCAGCGGTTTCCAGATGCCTTTCCAGAACTTGACGGTCTGGCTGATCTCCGGGTTTTCCGGCAGGCCGTGGTACAGATTCGGCTTGTCGGCATGGTGCAGCACGTACATGACGTGGGTGCCACCGACGCCGGCCGGATCGTACAGGCCCGCATTGTCATAACCGCGGGTTTTCAGCTCAGCCACGCGTTCGCCGGCCAGCGTTTTCATATCCTCTTTGGAGCCAAAGTGGATTGCGCCGGTCGGGCAGGTTTTCACACAGGCTGGTTCCTGGCCGACGGTCACGCGGTCTACGCACAGGGTACATTTGTAGACGCGGTTGTCTTCCGGGTTCAGACGCGGTACATCGAACGGACAGCCGGCGATACAGTAGCCGCAGCCGATGCACTGCTCGGACTGGAAGTCGACAATACCGTTGGCGTACTGAATGATCGCGCCTTCTGACGGGCAGGCCTTCAGGCAGCCCGGGTCCGCGCAGTGCATGCAGCCATCCTTGCGGATGAGCCATTCCAGCTTGTCGTTTTGTTCCACCTCCGAGAAGCGCATGACCGTCCATGACTTGGCGGTCAGGTCCGCCGGGTTGTCATACACCCCGACATTGTGACCGACTTCATCACGAATATCGTTCCATTCGGAGCAGGCCACCTGACAGGCTTTGCAGCCGATACAGGTGGTGACGTCGATAAGCTTCGCCACCTCCTGCTGGTGGTCCCGCGCCTGAGGCGCGGGGGTGAAACCGTTAGTCGCGGAACGACGAATAATATCTTGCGATTGGTAAGCCATAAGTCGTCTCCGTTACACCTTTTCCACGTTCACAAGGAAAGCTTTGAACTCCGGCGTCTGCGTATTCGCATCACCGACGAACGGCGTCAGGGTATTGGCAATAAAGCCTTTTTTCGCCACGCCCTCATAGCCCCAGTGAATAGGAATGCCGATGGTATCGATATCCTTACCGTCAACTTTCAGCGTGCGAATACGTTTGGTCACCACCGCCTTGGCTTTGATATAGCCGCGGTTGGAGGAAACTTTCACGGTATCGCCGTGGCCGATGCCGAGCTTATTCGCCAGTTTTTCCCCGATCTCCACGAACTGTTCCGGCTGGGCGATGGCGTTAAGTAGCGCATGCTTGGTCCAGTAGTGGAAGTGCTCGGTCAGACGGTAAGTGGTGCCGACGTACGGGAACTTCTCGGCCTTACCCATCTGCTCGAGATCGCCTTTGAAGACGCGAGCGGCCGGGTTAGAGACCACGTTCGGGTGCAGCGGGTTGGTTCCGAGCGGCGTTTCAAACGGCTCGTAGTGTTCCGGGAACGGTCCTTCCGCCATCTTGTCGATAGCGAACAGACGGCCCATCCCTTCCGGCTGCATGATAAACGGACCGACGTCGCTGCCAGGCGCGGCGGCGCTGTAGTCCGGAATATCCACGCCGCCCCATTTGGCGCCGTCCCATTTCAGCAACTGACGCTTCGGATCCCACGGTTTACCCTGCGGGTCCGCGGAGGCGCGGTTATACAGGATGCGGCGGTTGAGCGGCCAGGCCCAGGCCCAGCCCAGGGTATTGCCGAGACCGGATGGATCGGCGTTATCGCGGCGCGCCATCTGGTTACCTTCCGGCGTCCAGCTCCCGGCGAAGATCCAGCAGCCGCTGGAGGTGGTGCCATCATCTCGCAGCTGCGCAAAGGAGCTCAGCTGTTGGCCTTTCTTGACGATCACCGCGCCGGTTGCCGGGTCGGTGATATCCGCCAGCGCTTTACCGTTGCTTTCCATCGCCACTTCTTCCGATGCCGGCTCGTGTGGCGTGGAGTAGTTCCACGTCATGTTGAGCACCGGCTCCGGCGCCGGGCCACCCTCTTCGGCATACATCTTACGCAGGCGAGTGAAGATACCGGCGAGAATTTCACCATCGGTGACGGCGATCCCCGGGGCGTCCGCGCCTTTCCAGTGCCACTGCAGCCAGCGGCCGGAGTTGACGATAGACCCATTCTCTTCGGCGAAGCAGGTGGAGGGCAGACGGAACACTTCGGTCTGGATTTTCGCCGGATCGACATCGTTCGACTCACCATGGTTTTGCCAGAAGGTGGACGTTTCGGTATTGAGCGGGTCGATAGTCACGAGGAACTTCAGCTTCGACAGGGAAGCGACGACCTTGTTTTTGTTCGGGAACGAGGCGACCGGGTTAAAGCCCTGGCAAATATAGCCATTCACTTTGCCCTGATTCATCATCTCGAAGTACTGCAGAACGTCGTAGCTCTTATCCCACTTCGGCAGCCAGTCATAGCCCCAGCTGTTTTCCGCGGTGGCTTTGTCGCCGAAGAAGGCTTTCATCATGGAGACGAAGAACTTCGGATAGTTGCCCCAGTAGTTGACCTGGTCTTTCAGCAGCGGCTTCGGCGTGTTAGCCGTCAGGTAGGTCTGCAGGTCGGCCTGTTTTTCGTTCGGCAGCGACATGTAGCCTGGCAGGCTGGTGGAGAGCAGGCCGAGGTCGGTCAGACCCTGGATATTGGAGTGGCCGCGCAGGGCGTTGACGCCGCCGCCCGCCATCCCCATGTTGCCGAGCAGCAGCTGGATCATCGCCATGGTGCGGATATTCTGCGCACCGATGGAGTGCTGGGTCCAGCCGAGAGCGTACAGGAACGATGCGGTCTTATCCGGCGCGCTGGTTTCAGCAATGTATTCACAGACTTTGAGGAAGTCGGCCTTCGGCGTACCGCAGATGTTTTCGACCACATCCGGGGTATAACGGGAAACATGCTGCTTCAGCAGGTTCCAGACGCAGCGCGGATGTTGCAGCGTAGTATCGCGTTTGGCGAAGCCGTTTTCGTCCAGCTCATAGTTCCAGCTGGTTTTGTCGTACTGACGTTTTTCTGCGTTATAGCCGCTGAACAGCCCGTCGTCGAAGCTATAGTCCTCACGCACGATCAGGCTGGCGTTGGTGTAGGCTTCGGTGTATTCGCGGTTGAATTTTTCGTTATTCAGCAGATACAGGATCACGCCCGACAGGAAGGTAATGTCGGTACCGGAACGAATCGGGGTATAGAAATCAGCCACCGACGCCGTACGCGTAAAGCGCGGATCGATAACGATGAGCTTGGCGCCGTTATGAATTTTGGCTTCCATCGCCCAGCGGAACCCCACCGGATGCGCTTCTGCGGCGTTACCGCCCATCACTACGACCAGGTTGGCGTTTTTAATATCAACCCAGTGGTTGGTCATCGCACCGCGACCAAATGTTGGAGCAAGACTTGCTACCGTTGGTCCGTGTCAGACACGCGCCTGGTTATCCACCGCCAGCATCCCGAGGGCGCGGGTGAATTTTTGCGTTAAATAGCCGGTTTCGTTACTGGAGGCGGAGGCGCACAGCATCCCGGTAGTCAACCAGCGGTTGACGGTGGTGCCGGCGTCGTTTTGCGCGATAAAGTTGGCGTCGCGGTCCTCTTTCATCAGCTTGGCGATGCGATCGAACGCTTCGTCCCAACTGATTTGCTGCCATTTATCGGAGCCTGGCGCGCGATATTCCGGGAATTTCAGGCGGCTTTCAGAATGGATAAAGTCCACCAGACCAGCCCCTTTCGGACAGAGCGCACCACGGTTGACCGGATGATCCGGATCGCCTTCGATATGGAAAATGGATGCTTTGGCGTTTTTCGCGCCGTCGCCGAGGCTATACATCAACAGCCCACAGCCGACAGAACAGTATGTGCAGGTGTTACGGGTTTCGCGCGTGCGCAGCAATTTGTACTGCCGTGTCTCCGCGAGCGCAGTTGCCGGGGCAAAGCCCAGCGCTGCTGCCGTGGTTCCCGCCATACCGCCAGCGCAGATCTTAAAGAACTGCCTTCTGCTGACCTGCATGGTTCGCTCCTTGTTTCGACATTGTCACATGTAGTTATTTGCTTTGCGGTGAAGGCCGCAAAGGTTCAGAATTAGGGCAAATTTCCCTCATTCCTGAAGGGATAAAAACAGAATACCACATTGTGTGTATGCCTGTTCCAATACGGTTAAAGCAAAGTGAACAAGAAGCCTCTCGAACAAATCAAAAATGTGACGAATGTCACAGGATATCGCCAGGTCTCCCTCTGGAAACGCGAGGATCTGCAACACCCTCAGCCAGATGAGTTAGCGGAAGAGGTGCCCGTCGCGCTGGTCTACAACGGTATCTCTCACGTGGTGATGATGGCCTCCCCGAAAGATCTGGAGCAATTCGCCGTCGGCTTCTCCTTATCCGAAGGGATTATCGAGCACCGGCGGGAGATTTTCGGCATGGACGTGGTAGCGGTGTGCAACGGCCTTGAGGTGCAGATTGAGCTCTCCAGCCGGCGTTTTATGGGCCTCAAAGCCCGGCGTCGCGCGCTGGCCGGGCGCACCGGCTGCGGCGTATGCGGCGTCGAGCAGCTCAATGATATTGGTAAGCCGGTCCAGCCGCTGCCGTTCACTCAGTCGTTCGATTTAGCCAATCTCGATCAGGCCCTGGCGCATCTTAACGACTTTCAACCGGTTGGCCGGCTCACCGGCTGTACTCACGCGGCCGCGTGGGTCCGGTTGACGGGCGAACTGGCGGGGGGGTTTGAAGACGTTGGCCGGCATGTCGCCCTGGATAAATTGCTGGGCCGGCGGGCGGAAGTCGGCGAGGGGTGGCAGCATGGCGCCGCGCTGGTCTCCAGCCGCGCCAGTTATGAAATGGTGCAGAAGGCGGCGATGTGCGGCGTCGAGATCCTGTTCGCGGTCTCGGCGGCCACCACCTTAGCAGTGGAAGTTGCCGAGCGCTGCAATCTGACGCTGGTGGGCTTTTGCAAGCCGGGCAGGGCGACAGTTTACACCCATCCGCAGCGTTTAATTGCGGGTTAAATATTGGTCAATAAATTTGAACAATGACAGCAAATCCTTCCGCTTTTTGTTTAGCGATGTGCGGGCTACTATTTAACACATCAAGGCACAGCGCCTTATCTAAACAACTAAATGAAAGGGTTTATATCATGAAAAGCATCAAAACTTTTGTCGCAGTAATCGCTATGGCCGCCTCTTTCGCTTCCTTCGCTGCTGAAACCGTGACCGCAACCGCCTCCACAATGGACGGCGCGGAAGCGAAAATCGCCGCACAGGCGCAGGCTGCCGGCGCTTCGTCTTACAAAATCACCGAAGCGTTTACCGGCAACCGCGTGCATATGACTGCCGAACTGAACAAATAAGCGTATAGCAACTGTCGAAAGAGCGCCTCAGGGCGCTTTTTTTGTTTTCGTTTTCCGCTTCCCGTCTCTGCGAAATTTGCCAATATTTTCCTCTGCTACGAAAAAAATGTGGCACTAATCACGTTTCCGTTCTTTTCTTAAATCCTCCTTTTTATGGCAAAGGAAAGGTCAGCACGCCTGAATATCTCGATTTTTTAACGCCATGAAATTTAAAGATATTAAAAACAGAAAGCGATGGAGATCACTCTCTTTAAATGGGATATGTATCACAAAAATAGGCGTTTCGCCGTACCTGTCAACTATTCACTGCGGTAATTTAATACGCATTATGTGATCTTCATTGCAAATAGAAGGCTTGTACTCAGGGAAAAATGTTGTCAGGCAAATGAGCGAGGATGCGTCATGAAAATTGGTATCGTTATTAGCGGCGGGGATGTTTCTGGAATGAATAATTTTATATTCCAGATAGCCAGGCAGGCTAATGCCGATATCACGCTGTTTAATGGCGGTATTCCAGGGCTACTGGAGAAAAGTCATCAGGATATGGCGTGGCGCGATCTGGTTGATTATTCAATTACCGCGGTGCCGATCATTACCTCGGGGCGAACCAGTCGCAAACTGCAGCGCAGTGAATATGAAAGCATTGCTAAAAAACTTAAATCTCTGCGTATTGATGTGCTCATTATGGCCGGGGGGGATGGCAGCCTGCAGTTTCTGAATACCCTTAGTGAATTTGAGATTAATTGCTTTGGTGTGGGAATGACTATCGATAATGATGTGTATGGCAGTGATTATACGATTGGTTTTTCCACGGCCTGTGAGCAAATTATTAAAGAAGTCTCTCGTTTAAGAAATACCGGAAGAGCGCTGCCCGGTCGGGTTTTTATGGTTGAGATATTAGGAGGCTATTGTGGAGAACTAACGTTGCAGTCCGCCATTAAATGTAATGCGGATATTGCCCTGATCCCGGAGGCACAGATGCCGTTGGCCGTGCTCGCGGAACGGATTACCCGGAAGCTGAGTACGCAGAATAGCGTCGTTATCCTCTGCTCAGAAGGCTATACCAAAGAGTACTCTCCCGGCTTTCAGGGGGCGATTGATACCATGATTAAACAGCTGGAACCACAAATAGGTGTCCGTATCCGTAAAACGATCGTCGGCTATGGTTTACGCAGCGGTGATCCAACCTGCGAAGAGATTTATCAGGGCACTATTATGGCCAGTGAAGTGGTTCGCTGTATTCAGTCAGGTATGAAAAATAAAGCCATAATAATTAATTCCAGTAACAAACCTATTCCGATTGATTTAGTCAGTATGAAAAAACGTCTGGTCGATACTGAAGGACATCATTATAAACTTGCCAAGCAACTCAATATTATTTGAGGAGACCCTCCATGCTGAAAATTTTATGCGTATGTGGCTGCGGCCTCGGTTCAAGCTTTGCCATTGAAATGACGGCGAAGGCAGTTTTAAAGAAGCTGGAAATTCCCGCTCATATTGAACACACCACCGTTTCCGAAGCTGGGGCCTTTAAATCAGATATGATTCTGACGCAAAAAACCTTTGCCGACATCTTAACTGCCGATGCCAGCGAAGAAGAAATTAAACGTGTCGTGGTGTTGAATAAACTTACTGATAAAGAGGAGATTGAAACTAAGATCGTCGCATTCTTAAAAGAACGTCATCTGAAGGTGGCTGATTATGAATAGCTTCGTGGCGTTTATCGTTAAGGATTTACTCGGCCAGGCATCCANTCTTATTGCTTTTATTGCCATGCTTGGCCTGATCCTGCAAAAGAAATCGCCAGGCAAAACCGCGGAAGGGACATTTAAAACGCTGCTCGGTTTCTTAATTATGATGGCCGGGATAAACATCATTGTCGCCACGCTGACCTTCCTGAATGATATTTTCACCCAGGGATTTGGCATGAAAGGCTATATTACCGATGTGGCCGCCATCGCCGGGTTAGCGAATCGGGAATTAGGTTCGGAGGTGGCGCTGACGCTGCTGGTGATCTTTGCCGTCAATATTATTATCGCCCGGCTGACGCCGCTGAAATATATTTTTCTGACCGGCCAGGCGCTGCTGTGGATAGCGACGATCGGCGCCGTGATTGGCTATAAGTCCGGGCTCACCGGCGTACCGCTGATTTTAACCGGGGGCATCTTCGGCGGCGTGANGGCGGTGTTAATGCCGGCCCTGGCGCAGCCGGTGGTCAGGCGCATTACCGGGTCTGACGATGTGGCCCTGGGGCACTTCTGTACTATTGGCTATCTGGTGCAGGCTGCGGTCGCTAAAGTTGTCGGAAAAGGCTCTCGCTCCACGGAAGATCTCGAACTGCCTGATAACTTTAAGTTTCTGCAGGATACCTATCTGGCCATGGCGGTGGTGATGGTGCCAATGTATCTCATCCCGGCTATCGCGGCGGGGCCGCAGTACATCGCGCAGTTCTCCGGCGGCATTAATTACCTGATGTATGCCTTCATGCAGTCCATCCAGTTTGTCGCCGGGGTCTTTGTCCTCTATAGCGGCGTGCGTTTATTACTCAATGAGCTGGTGCCGGCTTTTCGCGGTATCGCGATGCGTATTGTCCCGGATGCAAAGCCCGCTCTCGATTGCCCTGTGCTATTTCCCTATGCGCCGAATGCGGTGATTGTTGGATTTCTGGCAACGACTGTCGGCTCGATTATCGGCATGCTGGTTTTCCCGATGTTCGGCCTGGCGATGATTCTCCCCGGGCTGTTAACCAACTTTTTCGCCGGCGGTACGGCAGGGGTATTTGGCAATGCGCTGGGCGGACGTCGCGGGGCGATGATCGGCGGGGTGATTCACGGCCTGTTTATCACATTTCTGCCGGCCATTCTGGTACCCATGCTGGAGAGCTACGGCTTTACGGGCGTCACCTTCAGCGATTCAGACGTCATCAGCTCCGGTCTGGTATTAGGCCACGCCTTCCAGAATAACTGGCTCTTTGTCGCCTTGTTTATTGTGTTTGTCGCCGCACTGGCATGGTTTGTAAACGGTAAATCCGCTAAGCCGAAAGGGGAAAGTGTTCATGAGTCTGTATAATTTTAATGAGATATTAAAAATCGCTCAGGAAAGAGATTTTAAAGCGATTGGCTCGTTTAACTTGCACTGTATTGAGATGTTACCGGCTTTTTTCAAAGCCGCGCAAAACAGCCGCAGCCCATTAATGATCCAAATATCAACCGGTACCGCAGAGTATCTGGGGTATCGGTTACTGGTCGATGCCGTGCGTTCATTAGCAGACAGTGAAAATATCCCGACCTGCCTGCATCTCGATCACTGCTCCGATATTAAAGCCATCGAGACGGCAATGAATGCGGGCTTTTCTTCGGTGATGTACGACGGGTCTCACTTAAGCCTCGAGGAAAATATCGGTAAGACGCGGATTGTGGTGGAAATGGCCCGGCCGCGGAATATTACGGTAGAAGGTGAGCTGGGGGCGATCGGCGGGTCAGAGGATGGAAAAGCGGTGGCTGCCGAAGATATCTGTTTTACTACCGTCGAAGACGCGACGCGTTTTGTGAAGGAGACACAGGTCGATATGCTGGCCGTCTCCGTGGGCACTGTGCATGGCCTGTACACAGGTAAAGCGCAGATACAGCATGCGCGGCTGAAGGCGATAAGCGAAGCGACGGGCGTGCCGCTGGTGCTGCATGGCGGCACAGGTGTCAGCGATGAGGATATGCGGCTGGCCGTCACCGAAGGGATTAATAAAGTGAACGTCGGAACGGAAATGAACGTGCAGTGGGTCGATCGCTGTAAATCAACGTTTGAGAAAGGAAAAGTAAATGACAGCGTACGGAAATTTTTAATTCCCGCCAACCAGGCAGTGACTGCCGTATTAATGGAAAAAATGGCGCTATTTAAATAGCGTTTTTACCGACACATATCTTTTGTTGCCCTGTCTTCCGCCAGGGAGGGAGCTTGCTATGTTTGAATCATTGAAAACGCTGTGGAAAAAAGAGCAAAACCCGCTGCAGGATTATGATCAACAGTCCCGTCAGCTGGCGGAAGAGATCGCCAGACTGGAAGGCGAATTACAGCGCCAGCCCGATAATAGCGACGTGCAAAAAACATTGATGTTGACTTACAACCGGGCATTATCGGTATATGCCAAAAGTAAGAGCCACCGGCAGGATATCGATGCGCTGTTTCTGCAGATTGATAATTTACGCAATATTATTCGCCGCAATATCTAGGAACAGAGAATGACCATAAAAGAACTGCTTATTGAGGCCGATGCCATTCAGGTTGGCGTTGTGGAGTCCGACTGGCAGCGGGTAATAAAGCTGGCTGCCCGCCCGCTGGAGGCAAAAGGCTTTATTTCGACGGAATATAGCCAGGCGGTGATCGACAATACTTTAAATCATGGCGCTTATTACGTTTTTGATGAAGGGATTGCCATCCCCCATGCCCGCCCCGAATGCGGCGTCAGACGCAACTGCTTTAGCCTGGTGGTGCTGGAAAAGCCTATTCCCTTTGCGGACAGTGAAAAAGCGGACATTGTTATTATGTTTGGCGCCCGGGACAGCAATGCGCATATCGAGGAGGGCATCCGTTCCATCGTCGCGCTGCTGGATAATAATGACACCATGGCCAAACTGCGGACGGCCCGCAGCCGGGAGGAGGTTGTCGCATTACTATGAACAGACATCTGACCCCAGGCTGCAAAACGGCCATTTTAATCAACGGCATTCCGGCGTCGGGGAAGAGCACCATTACCCGTTTGCTGGCGGAGACCTTTAGCCTGCCGGTATTGACGATCGACGGCATCAAAGAGCCGTTTATGGCGCGCCTGGCCCCTGTCGACCGGCCGATGAATCGCCAGCTGGGCTGCGCGGCGTATGAGGTGATCTGGTCGATTGTCGGCGCATCGCCTGCCAGCATGGTCTGGTTGATCGACGCCTGGTTCGGCTTTCAGCCGCGGGAGACCTTGCAGAGACTGCTACAGCAGGCGGGCGTGGCGCAGGTGATTGAGGTCTGGAACCATATCTCTCCGGAGCTGGCCGTCGCGCGCTATGCCTCGCGGCTGGCGACGCGGCCGCCGGGCCACCCCGGAGAAGAGTATTTGCCGGAGCTGGCCCAGCTGGCCGGGCGGGCGCAGCCCATGTCGTTAGGACCTGTACTGACGATAGACCAGCGGCACCCGCTGCAAATCGAACCGGTTATTCAGTGGCTTGAAGGCACGATCGCCGGACAGCACAGCGGTTTTACAGATTACGCTTACTCGTCCTAGGGCATACCCGCCAGGCGCAGCAGCGCGGTCACCACGGCGGCGGCGATAATCACGCCGATCAGCGGGACCTTGCGCCAGGCGAGGAACACAGCGAAAGCAACGCCCAGAACGCGCGCCATACCGGCGAAATGTGCGCCCTCATAGAAAGTGGTGGCCAGGGCGACGGAAAAAAGCAGCACCGTCGCCGCATCGGAAAGCAGCGCCTGCGAGCGATCGGAAAATGCCAGCCGATTGCCGAGCTTCGCGCCGCCGAGACGCATCAGATAGGTTCCCAGCGACAGGATGGCGATACCGGCGATAAACAGCGTCATATTGCCCATTATTTTTTCCTCGACAGTAAACCGAACAGCGAAAGCAGCACCGGCAGCCCGGTGGGCACAAACGGTACGGCGGCAAGCGCCAGCGCGGCGCCGCTGGCGGCGCGGATCAGCGTAGTGCGGTTTTTAAAGGCCGGGATCACCAGCGCCAGCAGGATCGCCGGGAAGACCGCATCAAGCCCGATGGTTTCCGGCGCCGGCAGCAGTTTGCCGACGGCCGCGCCGGTTAGCGTACCGAGGGGCCAGATCAGCGCGACGCCAGCGCCGCACAGCCAGTAGGCCGCTTTGCGCTGCGCGGGGGTGGGCTGCGACAAGCCAAAGACCACGCTCTCGTCGTTCATAATGTGGCATCCGATAAAGCTTAAGGCGCGCCGACCAACCAGTTCGCGTACGGTCACCCCGAACGGGATATGACGCGCATTGACTAACAGGCCGGCGGCGGCGGCGGCCAGCGGACTACCGCCGCTGGCGACAATGCCGATAAACATGAATTCAGAAGCGCCTGCCAGCACGGACACCGAAAGCAAGAGCGGCACCCATAAAGGGAAGCCGTAAGCCACCGCCAGCGACCCATAGGACATGCCCACCACCCCGACGGCAAGGCAGACCAAAACAATCGCTTTTATCGTGTCTCCGCTGAGACTGGAGAGAGTTTGTTTCATAACACTTAGCCATATCGAACGAATTTCCATTATAATGAACACATAATGATCGTTTTTCAAGGCGAACGAATTGTTCGATATAAAAAACAAGGGGCGGGTATGACACAGCCAATCAGCGTTATCGCCAAAAGTCTGGTGCGGGAGCGGGCGCGGACCGGGCTTTCGCTGGCGGAAGTCGCGCGTCGGGCGGGTATCGCAAAATCCACGCTATCTCAACTGGAGTCCGGCAACGGCAACCCGAGTCTGGAAACGCTGTGGTCGCTCTGCGTAGCGCTGGATATTCCATTTGCCAGGCTGCTTGAGCCGCAGGTGAACAAAACGCAGGTGATCCGCCGCGGCGAGGGGACCAAAGTGGTGGCAGAGCAGGCGAACTATCAGGCCATTTTGCTGGCCGCCTGTCCGCCCGGCGCGCGTCGGGACATCTATTTGCTGCTCACCCAGCCCGGCGCCGACCGCATTTCGCATCCGCATCCGCCAGGCTCGGTGGAACATATTATCGTCACCCAGGGGCGGGCGCGGGTAGGGCTGACGTCGGCGCCGGAAGAGCTCGGCGAGGGCGACTATATCTGCTACCCGGCGGATCAGGAGCATGTTTTTCAGGCGCTGGAGCCGGATACGCAGGCCCTGCTGATCGCTGAGCAAAACTGACATCGCGTCGGCGGGGGACGCGCGCTCGCTGGACGTCATAGCCATATTGCGGGAAACTAGCTTTCCTATGCGAAAACAGGGATTTTTATGTCGCTGAAAGCCATTGCCAAACAACTTGGGATCTCCGTCACGACCGTCAGCCGGGCGTTGAACGGCTACGATGATGTGTCGCAGGAGACCCGCGCCCGGGTTGAGGCTGAAGCGCAGCGCCGGGGCTATCGCCCCAACACTTTCGCCCGCCGTCTGAAAATGGGCACCATTGATGCCGTTGGTCTCGTCTTTCCTGTCCGCCCCGCGCCGCTCAACAATAACGTTTTTCTCGAGATGGTCGGGGAGATCAGCCATGAGCTGGCGCGCCATGACATTGATTTGTTGCTGATCGCCGATGATGAGCAGGCGGATAAACATGGCTATATGCGCATGGTGCAGGGCCGTCGCGTCGATGCATTAATCGTGGCCCATACTCTGGATGACGATCCGCGGCTGGCGCAGCTGCAGGCCTCCGGCTTTCCGTTTCTGGCGCTCGGCCGTAGCCGCCTGGCGCAGCCCTACGCCTGGTTTGATTTCGATAACTATGCCGGCACCTGCCGCGCCACCCGCCATCTGATTCAACAGGGCCACCAGCGTATCGCTCTGCTGGGCGAGAACAACAATCAGGCGTTTATTTTGCAACGGCGTAACGGCTACCTCGATGCCCTGCGCGAGGCGGGGTTATCCGATGCATGGCTGCGTAGCGTGCCGGCGACGCGCCGCGGCGGCTATCAGGCCACGCTGGAGCTGCTGCGTCTGCCTGAGCCGCCTACCGCGATTATCACCGACTGCAACACCCATGGCGATGGCGCCGCGATGGCGCTCGCCCATCTGGGGCGTTTAACCGGCGACAACCGCGTCGCCCTGGTGGTGTACGACGGGTTGCCGCAGGACAGCATCATTGAGACCGATGTCGCCGCGGTGATCCAGTCCACGCGCCAGGGCGTGGGACGGCAGATTGCCGATATGGTGCGCCGCTTAATCGCCGGGGAGGATCTCGCCACGCTGCAGGTGCTATGGCAGCCGGAATTTATCCCGGGTGAAACCGCCTGATCTTACCCCTTTTTAACCCGTAATTCTGAAGCCGATCACGGATCCGAAACGTTTTGGTTGGCATCCGAAACGTTTCGGATCAACAGTAAGACATTCCTTGTAATGGAGATGTCTGATGTCTGATTCGCTGATTCACCTGCAAAGCGCCGGTGCCGATGTTGTGATTAAAACCCGCCCTTTCGCCGAAATTGTCTACTGGGGACCGCATTTAAGCCACTTTTCGCCGCAGGATGCCGACAGCCTGACGCGCCCGGTCGCCAACGGCAGACTGGATGTTGATTCGCCAGTGACCTTAATGGCGGAGCTGGGCCATGGTCTGTTTGGCGCGCCGGGCATTGAAGGCCATCGTCAGGGGCTGGATGCCTCTCCGCTGTTCACCACCAGCGAAGTGCGGCACGAGGGCCAGACGCTGACCCTGGTCAGCGAAGATCCGCAGGCCGGCCTGCGCCTGCAGAGCGAGATCGCGTTGGATGCCAGCGGCGTGCTGAGCGTGCGCCATGGCGTGACCAATCTGCGCGCCAGCCCATGGCAGGTGGATCGCCTGGCGGTCACATTGCCGGTCGCCGAACGCGCTCGCGAGGTGATGGCTTTCCATGGCCGCTGGATCCGCGAGTTTCAGCCTCATCGCCTGACGCTGGAGCACGACAGCTTTGTGCTGGAGAACCGCCGCGGGCGCACCTCTCACGAACATTTCCCGGCCCTGATCACCGGCAGCCGCGCCTTTAGCGAGATGCAGGGTGAAGTCTGGGGCGTGCATCTGGCCTGGAGCGGTAACCATCGCCTGCGGGCGGAGGTGAAAACCGATGGCCGTCGCTATCTGCAGGCCGAGGCGCTCTATCTGCCGGGCGAAATGGCGCTGGCGGAAGGGGAAACCTTGTGGACGCCGTACCTGTATGCCAGCTACTCGGCGAATGGGCTGAACGGCATGAGCCAGCAGTTCCATCGTTATCTGCGCGAACGGATTATTCGTTTCCCGGGCAACAAACCGCGCCCGGTGCATCTCAACACCTGGGAGGGGATCTATTTCGACCACGACCCGGACTACATCATGCGTATGGCCGACGAAGCGGCGGCCCTGGGCGTCGAGCGCTTTATTATCGATGACGGCTGGTTTAAAGGGCGCAACGACGACTGGGCGGCGCTTGGCGACTGGTATCTCGATGAGAAAAAATACCCCTACGGCCTGACGCCGATTATCGATCACGTGAAGTCTCTAAGTATGGAATTCGGTATCTGGGTGGAGCCGGAAATGATTAACCCGGATTCCGATCTGTACCGGGCGCACCCGGACTGGGTGCTGGCGCTGCCGGGCTATACCCCGCTGACCGGCCGCCATCAGTTTGTCCTGAACCTCAACATTCCCGAAGCGTTTGATTATCTGCTGGAGCGGATGAGCTGGCTGCTGGGCGAGCATGCGGTGGACTACGTGAAGTGGGATATGAACCGCGAGTTGGTGCAGCCTGGGCATCAGGGACGCGCCGCTGCGGACGCGCAAACGCGCCAGTTCTACCGCCTGCTGGATACGCTGGTGGCCCGTTTCCCGCACATTGAATTTGAATCCTGCTCCTCCGGCGGCGGACGGATCGATTATGAAGTCCTCAAACGCAGCCATCGCTTCTGGGCGTCTGACAACAATGACGCCCTTGAGCGCAACACCATCCAGCGCGGCATGAGCTACTTCTTTCCACCCGAGGTAATGGGCGCGCATATTGGCAATCGCCACTGTCATGCCACCTTCCGCCAGCATAGTATCGCCTTCCGCGGCCTGACGGCGCTGTTCGGTCATATGGGCCTTGAGCTGGATCCGGTGAGCGCTGATGAAGAAGAGCGCGCCGGATACCGAAAATATGCGGCCCTGCATAAACAGTGGCGCGACGTGATCCATCACGGCGTGCAGTGGCGAATAGATATGCCGGACGCCACCACCCTTGCCCATGGCGTCGTCAGCCCGGATAAAGCGCAGGCGATCTTCCTCGTTAGCCAGCTGGCGATGCCGGACTATACCCTGATGGCGCCGCTGCGCCTGGCGGGCCTGGAGGCGAGCGCCCGCTATCAGGTGACGCTCCTCGATCATCCGAACATTCAGATCACCGGTGAGGGCGGCCACACCATGCGGAAGCTGCCGGCATGGATGACGACGCCGCAGACGGTGAGCGGTGAGTGGCTGCAGCAGGCGGGGCTGGCGCTACCCATCCTCGACCCGGAAAGCGCCATTCTGATTGGTCTGCAACGCGTGTGATGGTATCGGGCCGCGCTGCGGCCCTTCTTGAGGAAAATATAATGAACCCGACCGTCTGTACCCACAAAAACAACCCCAACTTCTGGATTTTCGGGCTGTTCTTCTTTCTCTACTTCTTCATCATGGCCACCTGCTTTCCGTTTCTGCCGATCTGGCTGTCGGACGTCATCGGCCTGAATAAAACCGAAACCGGCCTCGTTTTCTCCAGCCTGTCGCTGTTCGCCATCTGTTTCCAGCCGATCCTCGGAGTGATCTCTGACAAGCTGGGGCTGAAAAAACACCTGATGTGGATCGTGACCGTTCTGCTGGTGCTGATTGCTCCCTTCTTCCTTTATGTTTTCGCTCCGCTGCTGAAAACCAATATCTGGCTCGGGGCGCTGAGCGGCGGCGCCTATATCGGCTTTGTATTCTCCGCAGGCGCCGGCGCGATGGAGGCCTATATCGAACGGGTAAGCCGCAACAGCGGGTTTGAATACGGCAAGGCGCGCACCTTTGGCTGCCTGGGATGGGCGCTGTGCGCGACTACCGCCGGAATGCTGTTCAGCATTAATCCCGAATGGGTGTTCTGGATGGGGTCGGCCGCCGCGCTGCTGCTGGTGGTGCTGGTGGCCATCGCCAAACCGCAGGCCAGTCAGTCCGCGCAGGTAATGGACTCGCTCGGCGCCAATCGCCCGGCGATCGATTTAAAAACGGCGGTGCGCATGTTCCGCCAGCGTAAGATGTGGATGTTTATTCTGTATGTTATCGGCGTGGCCTGCGTGTATGACGTTTTCGATCAGCAGTTCGCCACTTTCTTCAAATCGTTCTTCGTGACCCCGGAAGCGGGCACCCGCGCCTTTGGTTTCGCCACCACCGCGGGAGAAATATGTAACGCCATCATTATGTTCAGCTCGCCGTGGATTATTAACCGTATCGGAGCGAAGAATACCCTGCTGATCGCCGGGATGGTGATGGCGGCAAGAATGATTGGCTCTTCCTTCGCCACCACCGCCGCGGAAGTCGTAGCGTTGAAAATGCTCCATGCGCTGGAGGTGCCGTTCCTGCTGGTGGGCGCCTTTAAATACATCACCGGCGTGTTTGACGTCCGGCTGTCGGCGACCATTTATCTGGTGGGCTTCCAGTTCGCCAAGCAGGTGGCGGCGATCTTTCTCTCCGCTTTCGCCGGCAATATGTACGATCGGATCGGCTTTCAGGATACCTACATGATCCTCGGCGGTATTGCCCTGACCGTCACCTTAATATCCGCGTTTACGTTAGCGGGTAAGACGAAAACCGAGCCGCTGCGCGATAATGCAATGACCGTTTAATCGACCGGCCTCCCGTCTGGAGGGAGGCCAGTTATTTTTACGCCAGATAAAACACTTCTTTGAGCTCCGCGCTCAGCGGGCTGTTGTCCGGGTTGCTGGGCATCACCTCGCGCATGTATTTCCACCAACGCTGGCATACTTCCGTGCTGGCGACCGCTTCCCAGCGGGCTTCCGATTCAATCTCCACCGTCGCGAACAGGAGATGGCGTTCTTTATCGAGATAGATGGCGTAGTGGTGCGCGCCGTGCGCTTTCAGCACAGCTTCCAGCTCTGGCCAGATGGGGTTATGGCGGCGCTGGTACTCCTCGTGCGCGTCGGGGTTCACCTGCATGACGAAGGCTTTACGGATCATAAGGCCTCCAGATAGAGCTCGCGAACCTCATCGCGGCTGGCGGGGCGCGGGTTACACGGCGCGCATGGGTCGGCCAGCGCTTTATCCAGCCAGCCTTCGATATCGGCTTTTCTGACGCCAAGCTGGCTAAAACCCTGGGGGATCCCTACGCGTTTGCTCAGCGTGCGGATGGCATTGATGGCCTCCATGCTGGCAGCTTCATCGCTCATGCCGCGAGTATCGACGCCCATCGCCTGCGCCACGCGGGCAAAGCGCGCCACCGCGTTCGGGCGGTTAAAGTTTTCGATGATCGGCAGCAGGATGGCGTTGCATACCCCGTGCGGCAGATTATGGGTGGCGCCAGGCTGATGGGCCAGGGCATGTACCAGCCCGAGACCGGCGCTGTTGAACGCCATGCCCGCCAGATACTGGCCAAAGGCCATCTGCTCGCGGGCCTGCAGATCGTGCCCATCGTCTACCGCTTTCGGCAGCCACAGGTTAATCAGACGAATGGCCTCGAGGGCGTTGGCGTCGGTCAGCGGATGGGCGCCAACCGAGACAAAGGCCTCGATGGCGTGGGTCAGGGCATCCATGCCGGTGGCGGCGGTAACGGCTGGCGGAATGTCGAGCATCACGCTGGCGTCGTCGACGGCGATATCCGGGATCAGGTTCGGGTCGATAATCACCTCTTTCACCTGCCGCTCGCTATCGATAATTACCGCGTTGCTGGTCATCTCCGCCGCCGTGCCGGCGGTGGTGTTGATGGCCACCAGCGGCACGCCAGCGTTTTTCACTTTGCCGACGCCGGAGTAGGCGGTGGAGGGGCCTGGGTTGGCGGTGAGGATTTTTATCGCTTTGGCGGTATCAATCGGGCTACCGCCGCCGAAGGCGATCAGGTAATCGCAGCGGGCCGCCTGGTAAGCCGCATAGCCTTGCTGCACCAGCGCTTCGGTGGGGTTGGGGAATACCTCGTCAAATAGCTGATAAGCCATCTGCTGTTCATCCAGCGCGGCGAACAGGCTGTCCAGCAGGCCCAGCTTCACCAGCTGACCGTCGGTGACGATCAGCGCCTTGCCCCACTGTTTGCCCGCTACCAGCTTGACCATATCACCGATCGCGCCTGCGCCGTGGAGGCTGATTTTAGGTAGTGCCAACATAAAACTCATGATAATTCTCCTTAATGTTGATTTTGGGAAATCCGTTTCCCCTACCCCGACCTTCTCCCGCAGGGAGGGGGCCAGGGTGAGGGGGAAATTAACATCGTCTTCGCTGCATCATCCGCCGGGTAATAATCGGCAGGGAGATCACCACGATCAGCATGGCGCCGATAATCACCGACATCACGATGCCGGGGACGTTCAGCAGGCTCAGGCCGAAGGTCACCAGCCCCATCAGAAAGGCGGCGATGATCACCCCGGGCATGCTGCCGGAGCCGCCGAGAATATTGACGCCGCCGAGCACCGCCATGGTGACAACCGCCAGCTCCCAGCCCATCGCCAGGGTGGGGCGGGTACTGCCGAGCCGTGAGGTCAGCAGGACCGCCGCCAGCCCGGCCATCAGCCCAACCAGCGCGAACAGCACCAGGTTATGACGCTTAACGTTGATCCCAGAGAACCAGGCGCCGGTCGGGTTATTGCCGATGGCGTAGGTCCGGCGACCAAAGTTGGTTTTATGCAGCAGGAAGGTGAAGGCGGCCGCGAGGAGGATAAACAGCGCAAACTCAAAAGAGAGCGCCCCCCACACGTACCCCTGGCCGAACCAGGCAAAGCTCTCCGGATAGTGGTTGAGTGCCTGATCGCCCAACAGGATATAGGTGATGCCGCGATACAGGCTCATGGTGCCGATGGTGATCACAATGGACGACAGGTTAAAGCGGGTCACCAGCAAGCCGTTGAACAGGCCGCACAGCAGACCTACGCCCAGGCCGATGACCACCAGCAGCGGAGTGTCCATCCCCGCTGCCGCGCAGAAGCCCATCACCGTTGAGCTGAGCGCCATCGTCGAGGCTACCGACAGATCGATTTCCCGGGCGATAATCAGCATCGCCATCGGCAGGACGACGATCGCCTTCTCGGTAAAGGTAAAGGTGGCGTCCGACAGGTTCCAGATATTGAGGAAGTACGGGGAAGCCACGGCGTTGCCGATAAATACCGCCAGGGTGACCGCCAGTAAAAACCCTTCCCAGCACAGCAGGCGGCGCAGCGGCGACGGCGCGGCCGGGGCGTTTTTCATCTCTTCAGATACCATCATTTTGCTCATGATTTCACCGCCTGTTTCTGTCGGGCTAACGCCGCGTTGCGCAGGATTAACCGCCCGTGACCGCGATTGCCGCGCTCGTTGAGCAGCACCGCCATGAC
The DNA here is from genome assembly GCF_036233805.1 of Klebsiella sp. EMBS2024. NCBI lineage: Bacteria > Pseudomonadati > Pseudomonadota > Gammaproteobacteria > Enterobacterales > Enterobacteriaceae > Klebsiella > Klebsiella sp. EMBS2024. Next base: position 4,607,525 of record NZ_JAZARW010000001.1, read on the forward strand.
GATCACCGCCCCGGAAATCGCCATTTGCCAGAAGGGCGAGATGCCGATCACCGGCAGGGCGTTATTGATGACCCCAAGGAACAGCGCGCCGCACAGGCAGCCCAGCACCCGTCCGCTTCCGCCCATGGTGCTGATACCGCCGATCACGCAGGCGGCGACCACCTGGAGTTCAAAACCGTTGGCGACGTCGACATAGGCGACGGCGAAGCGCGAGATCCACAGATAGCCGCAGAAGCCGGCCAGCGCGCCGGAGAGACAGAAGCTGACGAACTGCATTTTTCCGGCGTTAATGCCGGTGTAGTATGCCGCCGTCGCGTTGCCGCCCGCGGTGTATAAGGCCCGGCCGGTGCGGCTGTAGCGCAGGAAATAACCCACCAGCAGCAGCGCGGCGATGGCGCACCAGCTCAGTAGCGGCAGCCCCAGGAGGGGGCTGCGCGGCAGACTGAGAAAATCAGCGCTCATCTGATGTGAGTTAACCCAGCCGCCGTCAGTCAGCAGGAAGATAATGCCGCGATAAATGCTCATGGTGCCCAGGGTCACCACAATGGCGGGAATGCCGAGGCGCCAGACCAGCAGGCCGTTAATTACTCCCATCAGCAGGCCCAGCAGAGTCGCCAGCGCCAGCAGCGCTACCACCGGAATACCCGGATAGTGGGCGTTAAGCAGGGCGACGATCATCCCGGTCAGCGCCAGGTTGGCGGCCATCGACAGATCAATGCCTTTGGTGAGCAACACCATCATCTGGCCGAGGGCGAGGATGATAAGGATGGCGGTATCGTTAAACATCTCCACCAGATTGCCCGGTGAAACGAACGACGGCGCCCGGCTGCCGATGGCACCGATCATCAAAATGATGACCACCGCCAGCAGCGCTTCGCGATGTTTCAGCCATGCGTGTCCCATCATGCTGCCTCCTGGCCGATGCCGCTGGCGGCGCTAACGATGGTTTCCGCTGTCGCTTCCCCGGCCCGGTACTCGGCGACCATCAGCCCTTCGTGCATTACGATAATCCGGTCGGCCATGCCCATCACTTCCGGCAGCTCTGACGACACCATAATCACCGCCAGCCCCTGGCTGACCAGCTCGGACATAAACTGATGCACGGCGGCCTTTGAGCCGATATCGATGCCTTTGGTCGGCTCATCGAGAATGATCACCTCGGGCTGGGTCGCCAGCCATTTGCCAATCACCACTTTCTGCTGGTTGCCGCCGGAGAGGGTCTCCACCGGCTGCCGCCAGCTGAAGGCTTTAACCTGCAGGCGCGAGGCGTACTCGTCGGCCAGCCGCCATTCCCGGGCGTCGTTCAGGATGCCGTTAGGGTTGAGCTTGCTGAGCTGCGGTAAACTGATGTTCTGGGCGATAGGCAGGGCGATGATCGCTCCCTGTTTCTGCCGCTCTTCCGGCACGCAGACGATGCCCGCGCGGATGGCGTCGGCGGGCTGGTGAAAGCGCATGGTTCTGCCGTTCAGGCGGATCTCGCCGGAGGAGGGGCGCGAGACACCGGAGAGCGCCTGCATCAGCTCGGTGCGTCCGGCGCCCACCAGGCCGTAAAAGCCGAGAATTTCTCCCTTGCGCAGGCGGAAGCTGATATGGGCAAACTCGGTAGGATGACAGAGATCGGTCACCTCCAGCACCGTTTCTCCGGGTGTGCAGTCGACTTTCGGGTAGGTTTGGCTGATCGCCCGGCCCACCATCATCGACACCATCCGCTCTTCGGTGATGTCGCTTATCGCCCCGGAGCTGACGTACACCCCATCGCGCAGGATGGTGTAATAATCGGCCAGCTCGAAGATTTCATCGAACTTATGCGAGATAAACAGGATCGCTTTGCCGTCCTGCTTCAGACGCTCAACGATGTGATAAAACTCCAGGATTTCATGCTGGGAAAGCGCGGCGGTCGGCTCATCGAGGATCACCACCTGGGCGTCGAAAGCCAGCGCCCGGGCAATCGCCACCATGTGACGCTGGGCGATGCTGAGGGTTTTCAGCGTGGCTCGCGGGTCGATCTGGACTTCCAGCCGGGTGAGGATCTCGTTGGCTCTGCGGTGCATCGCCGGCCAGTCGAGCGTTTTCAGCAGTCCCTTATACAGATACTGGCCGACGAAAATGTTTTCGCTGACCGAGAGTTCGTCAAACAGCACGGTTTCCTGGTGAATGGCGGTGATCCCTACCTTATGCGCCGACTCCGGCGTTGGCAGATGAATGGGGATCGCTTTATAGAGGATCTCGCCCTCTTCGGGCTGATAAATACCGGTCATCACTTTGACCAGCGTGGATTTCCCCGCGCCGTTTTCGCCAATTAAGGCGGTCACTTTGCCGGGCCAGAGATCAAGCTGCACGTTCTCAAGGGCGCGCACACCGGGAAAAATCTTGGTGATCCCCTTCAGCGACAGCAGTGGCGTTGATGCTGACATGATAGTTCTCCACAAAAATCACCCCTCACCCTAACCCTCCCCCACAGGGGCGAGGGAACGGTCCGGCGTCCGCTGGCCGCATCGCGTAGAGGGCCAGCCGTTCCCCCTCTCCCTCCGGGAGAGGGCCGGGGTGAGGGAACAAGGATTAGAAAATTTTCGAGAACTTATCGATGTTGCTCGCATCGTAGACAAACGGCTTGGCCATCGCGCCATTCCCCTCGGCGTCCAGCTTCACTTTGCCCAGCTTGCCCATACTGGCTTCGGTTTTGGTCGCCGTGCCTTTGACTAAATCGTCGGCCAGATAGGTGGCGGCGTAGCCCAGGTCAATCGGGTTCCAGATGGCGAAGCTTTTGCTGGCGCCGGACTTGATCGCGCCGGCCATTTCCGACGGCAGCCCCAGCCCGGTGACATACACTTTGCCGATTTTGCCCTGGTCCTTCACCGCCTGCGCGGCGGCAACAATCCCCACCGACGACGGCGAGACAATGACTTTCAGGTCCGGATATGATTTCAGCAGACCCACCGCTTCGCGGTAGCTTTTATCCGACAGATCGTCACCGTAGGCGACGGTGACCAGCTGCACCGACGGATACTGCGGTAGCACCTTTTTCATCTCCTCAATCCAGATGTTCTGGTTCGTGGAGGTTGGGGTGGCGCTTAACACGGCCACCTCGCCTTTCTCAACGTTCAGCGCCTGCAGCGCATCGGCGGCAAGCTTGACGTTGGTTTGGCCAATTAAGGCGTTATTTGAGGGGTTAAGATGGATCTGACGGCCTGCCGGCGCCACGCCGGAGTCCCATGAGACCACCTTGATGCCGCGCTGCATCGCTTTTTTCAGCACCGGCACCACCGCGTCCGGATCGTTGGCGGAAATGGCGATCGCATCCACCCCTTGGGCGATCAACCCGTTCAGCACGTCGATCTGCGCCTCGGCGGTGGTAGTGGTCGGGCCGGTGTAGATCACTTTGACATCACCTAACTCCTTGGCTGCCTGTTGGGCGCCAACGTTGGCGGCTTCGAAGAAGCCATTTCCCAGCGATTTCGCCACAAGGGCGATTTTAACTTCGGCTAAGGCGGAACCGGACAACGCCAGGGCGGCAACGGTGAGGATCAAGCTTGTCTTTGTTTTCATTGCTTTTACTCCACATGAGTTAGTTTTGTAGGGTTTGCAGGTGATATTTCGCGCCGTCTCGGTGAGCGGGGCGCGATGTTGTTATGGATAAAGATCTAAAGCGGACTGCAGCGGCTGCACGTTGAAGCGTTTGCCAAGGGCGATAAGCTCGTCGCGGGTGATGGTCTGCTTCATCCCGCCCATCGACAAGACTTTCACCAGCACTTCGGCGGACTTCTCGGCGGTATCGATCAGGCCGAAGGTCTCATCCAGCGTGGGGCCGCTGCCGAAGACGCCGTGGAACGGCCACAGCACAAGCGAGTGTTTTTGCATGGTTTCGGCGGTCGCCTGGCCGATTTCATCGGTGCCCGGCACCATCCACGGCAGAATGCCGACGCCATCCGGGAAGACCACCAGACATTCGGTGCTACCTTCCCACAGCTTACGGGTGAAAAGATCGCTGTGGTTCTCCAGAACATAGGTCAGGGCGATCAGGTTGGTGGCATGGCAGTGCATGATCACCCGGTCTTTGCCGCCGGTCAGTTTGATGCGCTCGCTGTGCGACAGGAAGTGTGCCGGCAGCTCGGAGGTCGGGACGGCATCCTCCGTCAGGCCCCACAGGATATGGTATCCCGCGCCGTCGCTGTCGACCTTCACCACGCCGAGGTTAGCGGCCGGGTCGAGCTGGACGTTACGGAAGAATTTGCCGGAGCCGGTGACGATAAACGGCTGGTTGGCCAGGGTTGGCATCGGCTGGCTGAGGGCGATATAGCGCGGTTTGGCGTGGAAATCCGCCGCGTAAGGTTCGATATCCGCTTCATCCAGACGCAGCGTCAGGTTGCCGCCGTTGCGTTCGTCCCAGCCTTTCAGCCAGGCGTCGGAGGTGGCTTTGATCATGCCCTGGACGAACCAGGCGTCGATAATGGTCTGCATAGTCTTGTCTTTCCTGTTGATTCGGTGCGGGGTTGACCCCCTCACCCTAAATATGTGCGTGCCCCCGGATTGCGCCGTAAACGGCTTATCCGGGCTACCGGTTCGTAGCCCGGGTAAGGCGTCAGCCGCGACCCGGGGAAGCCCGTGCATTACCCGCGCTGGCTCAGAACCGCATTCTCATAAGCCCGTACGCTGTCCAGCCACTGGCTGCCCGCCGGCGTGTCGTGACGCTGACAGTACATCTCCCAGATGGCCTGCCACGGCAGCGATTTTTGCTCTTCGAGCAGCGCCAGGCGGGCGGTGTAATCGCCGTCGTTCTCCAGCTGGCGCAGCTGGGCGGTCGGTTCCAGCAGGGCGCGCAGCAGCGCTTTTTTCATATTGCGGGTGCCAATCACCCAGGCCGCGATGCGGTTGATGGAGGCATCGAAGAAGTCGAGGCCGATGTGCACGCGGTCAAACAGGTTATGGCGAATGATTTCGCTGGCGATGGCCTGGGTTTCATCATCCAGCAGCACCACGTGGTCGCTGTCCCAGCGCACCGGGCGGCTGACGTGCAGCAGCAGGCGCGGGATGTAGAGCATGGCGGCGGAGATCTTGTCGGAGATCACTTCCGTCGGATGGAAGTGGCCGGCATCGAGGCACAGCGCCGTCTGACGGCTGGTGGCGTAACCCATATAGAACTCGTTGGAGCCGACGGTGTAGCTTTCGGCGCCGATGCCGAACAGCTTGCTCTCCACGGCGTCGATATGGTGCGCCGGGTCGAGCTTCTCGCTGATCACCTCATCAAGGGCGTTCAGCAGCCGCTGGCGCGGGGCGAAGCGGTCAACGGTTATATCCTTCATGCCGTCCGGCACCCAGATATTCATCACCGACGGCGTGCCCAGCTGTTCGCCAAAATAAGCGGATACGCGGCGGCTGGCTTTGCAGTGGTCGATCCAGAACTGGCGGATCTCATCGTTGGCGTGCGACAGGGTAAAGCCGTCGGCGCTCAGCGGATGCGAGAAGCAGGAGGGGTTGAAATCCAGCCCCAGTTTGTTGGCTTTCGCCCACGTAACCCAGTTTTTAAAGTGCTCCGGCTTAATCTCATTGCGCGCTACCGGCGCGTCGGATTCCAGGTAAATAGCGTGCAGATTGAGACGCTTTGGCCCCGGGATCAGGCTCAGCGCCTGCTCAAGGTCGGCGCGGAGTTCTTCTGCATTGCGCGCTTTGCCCGGGTAGTTGCCGGTCGCCTGGATACCGCCGGTCAGGCTTCCCGCCGGGTTTTCGAAACCGGCGACGTCGTCACCCTGCCAGCAGTGCATGGAGACGGGCAGACGGTCCAGCTGGCGCAGGGCCTCCTCGACATCCACGCCGACGGCGGCGTAGCGCTGCTTAGCAATTTCCCAGGCTTGTTCAAGTTGAGTGGTCATGCGCAAAGCTCCTTGGTCTGTTGTGGCTGAAACTGCGCCACGAAACGGGCAGTTTCACTATCAGGATTGGGGGTAAAAGTGGTGAGCGCCGCGTTGCCGCGCACTACCTGACGAAACTCATCGACATTGGCCAGCTCGTCGAGGGTCATTAACTGGATGCCGATATTGCCGAGGGTGGAGGCCTCTATCGGGCCGGCCACGACGGCGATCCCGCAGGCGTCAGCGCACAACTGGTTGAGCAGCGTGTTCTGACAGCCGCCGCCGACGATATGCAGCTGGCTGAAGGGGTGGCCGCGCAGCGCCGCCAGCTCGTTAAGCACCCGGGCGTAGAGCAGCGCCAGGCTGTCGAAAATGCAGCGCGCCAGTTCGGCATCGCTTTCAGGAACCGGCTGCCCGGCGTCGCGACAGGCGGCCTGGATCTCGGCGCTCATACTGGCCGGGTTGATAAAGCGGTCATCGTTGCAGTCAATTATGAAGCGGCACGCCGGTAGCGCGGCGGTGCGGGCGATCAGCCCCTGCAGGTCGCTGACGTTTTGCTCTTTTAGCACCCGCTGCAGCAGCCACAGGCCCATGATATTTTTCAGCACCCGATAGCGGCCTTCGGCTCCGCCTTCGTTGGTGATATTGGCCTGCAGCGCCGCGTCGCAGGTGTACGGCGTCAGGCTTTCAAACCCCATCAGCGACCAGGTGCCGGAGGAGAGATAGGCGGCATGGCGGTCGGCCAGCGGGGAGGCGATCACCGCGCTGGCGGTGTCGTGGCTGGCGACAGCGACTACCGGAATTCGGTTACCCTGCGGGCAGATCCAGTGGCCTATCACATTGCCGGGGTGGGTCGGCTTTCCGAACCACGCCAACGGCGCGCCGGTCCAGTTCAGCAGCGTCTCATCCCAGCTATCGCTGTTAATATTGACCAGCTGGGTGGTGGTGGCGTTGGTATATTCCCAGTTCAGATTGCCGGTCAGGCGGAAGCTGAAATAGTCGGGGATCAGCAGGGCATGGGCAGCCTGACTGACCAACTCCGGCTGCTGCTCCACCAGCGCGCGCAGCTGATAAAGCGTGTTAAACGGCAAAAACTGAATGCCGCTGCGGCGATAGATTTCCGCCCGGCCCAGCTGCGCTTCAGCGTGACGCAGCAGGCCCTGGGTGCGGTCGTCACGATAGGAGATCGGCAGCCCGACGCGCTGGCCCTGCTTATCCAGCAGGACATAATCTACCCCCCAGGTATCGATGCCGATACTGTCTATCAGAATGCCCTGCTCACACACTTTCTCCAGCCCGCGGCGGATCTCGCCTTCCAGGCTATCTACATCCCAGCAGTCGAAGCCGTCTACTTTCTGCAGACTATTGGTGAAGCGATGAATTTCGCGCAGCGTCAGGGCGCGCGGCCCGGGCTGATAGCTGGCGAGCATCACCCGCCCGCTGGAGGCGCCTAAATCGACAGCGACACAATGACGAATACTCATGAAACGATCCTTCTTAAAATCATTGTCCGCAGTCTAAAAAAGGCCGTTTACTGACACCTTCTCGCTACGGACAGCCAAAACTGGCCGCTGGCAAGAAAGCAAAGGTGACCGTGAGGGACATCACAGTTTGCGGTTTTAGGGGATGGCGAGGGGGATGTGATGGCCTCCGCAGTTCCGCATCTTTCCGGCTGATTCTTGAAAAAGCGGCAGGATTTACGAATTTCGCGGTCAAAAATTGAAGGCCGGATAGCCAACCCTTCATTACTATCAGCCGGTGACTGATAATTTTTCTCATTACGAGGGTGGCATCATGACCATATTGCACAGTACGGATTTCTTTAAGGCCGGGATCTCGACGGTGGCTATTGAACCCCGCCTCCCTCAGTCGGCCTTTCCGGAACATCACCATGATTTCCATGAAATAGTTATCGTGGAGCAGGGATCGGGTATTCACGTCTTCAATGGCCAGCCCTACACCATTGGCGGCGGTTCGGTCTGTTTTATCCGCGATCACGACCGCCATCTTTACGAGCACACGGATAATCTGTGTCTGACCAATGTGCTCTATCGCGCGCCGGATGCGTTTCGCTTTCTCGCCGGGGTCAGTCAACTACTGCCCCAGGAACAGGAAGGAAACTACCCCTCGCACTGGCGGGTGAATCAAACCGTCCTGCAACAGGTGCGGCATATCGTGGCGCAGATCGAGGCCGTGGGGAGCGATACGGATACTCATGCCGTCGCCAGCCGTGAGATCCTGTTTATGCAGCTGCTGGTGCTGTTACGTAAAAGCAGCCTTGCGGAAGAGGCCACCAACAACGATGCGCGGCTGAATCAGCTGTTGGCCTGGCTCGAAGACCATTTTGCGCAGGAGATCTGCTGGGAGGAGGTGGCGGCGCAGTTTTCGCTGTCGCTGCGTACGCTGCACCGCCAGCTGAAGCAGCAGACCGGTCTGACGCCACAGCGCTATCTTAATCGGGTGCGCCTGATGAAAGCCCGCCACCTGCTGCGCCACAGCGATGAAAGCGTGACTGATATCGCTTTTCGCTGCGGCTTCGGCGACAGTAACCACTTTTCGACGCTTTTTCGCCGGGAGTTCGACTGGTCGCCGCGCGATATCCGCCAGGGGCGCGACGCCATTCTTCAGTAACGCGAGAAGAGTCAACGTATTGCAGACTAAAAACGCGAATAATGCGCCGTTATCCGCGTTTGGAGTGTGAGCCGTGGCCGGTATGATTTTACGTAAAGAGGAGTTTTTCCCTTCCGCCACACAGGCAGTGGCGGTGGCAGACCGCTACCCGCAAAATGTCTTTGCCGAACATACCCATGAGTTCTGCGAGCTGGTGCTGGTGTGGCGAGGCAACGGGCTGCACGTCCTTAACGATCGCCCCTGGCGCATTACCCGCGGCGATCTGTTCTACATTCGCGCCGAAGATAAACACTCCTATGCTTCCGTTAACGATCTGGTTCTGCAGAACATCATCTATTGCCCGGAGCGGCTGCAGCTCAATTTTGACTGGGCCGGGGCGATCCCTGGCCTCTTCGGCACGCCGTGGAAGCCCCACTGGCGCATGGGCAGCACCGGTATGGCGCAGGCGCGCCAGGTGATTAGCCAGCTTGAGCATGAGTGCGCCCGGCGCGACGCGCAGGGAAATGCGATGGCCGAACTGCTTTTTGCCCAGCTGGCGCTGACGTTGCAGCGCCATCGCTACGCGACGGATGATCCCGCGGCGACGCAGCGCGAAGCGCTGCTGGACAAACTGCTGGCCGCGCTGGCGGCCAGCCTTAGCCGCCCCTTTGTTCTGGAGCGTTTCTGCGAGCAGGAGGGCGGCAGCGAGCGGGCGCTTCGCCAGCAGTTTCGCCAGCAAACCGGGATGACCATCAATCACTATTTACGCCAGCTGCGGATCTGCCATGCGCAGTATCTGCTGCAGCATACCGAGCGCTTAATCGGCGATATCGCCATGCAGTGCGGCTTTGAGGACAGTAACTACTTTTCGGTGGTTTTTAGCCGGGAAATCGGCATGTCGCCGGGGCAGTGGCGGCAGCGCAGTCGCGCCGCCGCCTGAAGAGCGTCGTTGTCAGGCAGATGATCCGGTGATTAACTGGCCATTCCCAGACCGACGATATTGGCGGCGATGATAATCACCACGCAGCCGAGGCTCAGGACGCTCACCGGACGACGGCCGGCGTTGTTCCACTCCTTCAGCACCAGACCCACCACACCGCCGCACAGCACGTAGAAACTCATGTGCAGCATCCAGCTCATATAATCATACTGCGCCGGAATGCTGGCGTGGCCCCAGGCATAGAAGAAGAACTGGAGATACCACATCAGACCGCCGAGGGCAGAGAGCAGAAGGTTGCTGATGATAAGCGGTTTGGCCAGCGAGAAATCGGCTTTGACTGACAGGTTCTTCACTTTCGCCAGACGAATAAAGCAGAAGCCAAGGTTAACCAGCGCCCCGCCGCCCATAATCACCACGTAGCTTGGCAGCGCTGCGTACAGCGGGTCGACGCCGAGCGCCGCGGCGGCATCATGCATCGGTTTGGCGGCGTTCATCGCGAACGACATCCCTGCGGAGAAGATACCGCACATTACCGCCAGCAGAAGCCCTTTCTTCAGATTGAACTCTTCGGCTTTGATGCCCATTTTGCGCTCTTTCAGCTGGCCTGCGCGGGTGACGATGCCGACGCCAATCACCGCCACCAGCACGCCGAGCAGCGTCATTTGACCGCCCTGGGTGTGCATCAGCACTGCAAACTGACCGTTAATAATCGGCGTCATCAGCGTGCCGACAATCAGCGTGATGCCAATGGCGATGCCAATCCCCATCGACATGCCAAGATAGCGCATGGTCAGGCCATAGTTGATATTACCAATGCCCCACATGGCGCCGAACAGAAAGACCGGCAGCAGCGTGGAGGCGCTAAAAGAGCGGTAGTAGGCCCAGAAGTCGGGTAACAGCGTGGCGCTGATGGCCCAGGGCAGAATCAGCCAGGAGACGATCCCCCCGACCGACCACATGGTTTCCCACGACCAGTGTTTTACTTTCTTGAACGGGGCATAGAAACAGGCGGCACTGGCGGCCCCTATCAAATGCCAAAAAATACCCATCGTAATCGCGTGGTTCATTGATTTTATCCTCATCTTTTTTTATCGGAGACGGCGGCTTCCGATGGGATGAGTGTAAAAATTGGCCGCTTTGGCCGCCTTCAGGACGTTGCCACAGGATGGCGAACCCTGGCAACCATGGGCTTAATTAGTTGTTCTACATCACAAAACGACGGGTATTTCTTCTGGTTATATCCATATGAAAAATACGGCATTGATAAGCATTTTCAATACCATTTAATTAACTATAATGGACAAACTGCTTACGCGGCGTTAACACTTGAGCCGCTCGACAATAATGGAGATGATTATGAGCTATACCCTGCCATCCCTGCCTTACGCTTACGATGCTCTGGAACCGCACTTCGACAAGCAGACGATGGAGATCCATCACACTAAACACCACCAGACCTACGTGAACAATGCCAACGCCGCGCTGGAAAGCCTGCCGGAGTTCGCTAACCTGTCCGCTGAAGAGCTGATTACCAAGCTGGATCAGCTGCCGGCTGACAAAAAAACCGTACTGCGTAACAACGCCGGCGGCCACGCGAACCACAGCCTGTTCTGGAAAGGCCTGAAAACCGGTACCACCCTGCAGGGCGACCTGAAAGCGGCTATCGAGCGCGATTTCGGTTCCGTGGAGAACTTCAAAGCGGAATTCGAAAAAGCCGCTGCTACCCGTTTCGGCTCCGGCTGGGCGTGGCTGGTCCTGAAAGGTGACAAACTGGCCGTTGTCTCCACCGCCAACCAGGATTCCCCGCTGATGGGCGAAGCCATTTCCGGCGCTTCCGGCTTCCCGATTATCGGCCTGGACGTCTGGGAACACGCTTACTACCTGAAATTCCAGAACCGCCGCCCGGACTACATCAAAGCCTTCTGGGACGTAGTGAACTGGGACGAAGCTGCAGCGCGTTTTGCCGCCAAAAAATAAGGTTGCATTGCGCTAAAAGAGAAGCGAGTCTGATGACTCGCTTTTTTTATATCTGTAGCAAGGAGAGCAGCCATGCATTATCCGGTGAATGTCTTTGTCGGCAAAATCAGGGACTACGCGGGCAGTCGCCCCAGCGCGATCGACAAAATCCAGGTCGACGGAGAATTGCAGCTCGGCGATCTCGGTCTCGATGGGGACCAGCAGGCGGAGAAGAAAATCCACGGCGGGCCGGACCGCGCGCTGTGTCATTATCCGCGCGAACACTATGCCGACTGGATCCGTGACTTCCCCCAGCAGGCCGAGCGGTTCTGCGCGCCGGCGTTCGGCGAAAACCTCTCCACCACCGGGCTTACCGAGCAAAACGTTTATATCGGCGATATCTTTCGCTGGGGCGAGGCGCTGATCCAGGTCACCCAGCCGCGATCGCCGTGCTTCAAGCTCAACTTTCATTTTGCGATCAATGATATGGCGCAGCTGATGCAAAACAGCGGAAAAACCGGCTGGCTGTACCGGGTGATTGCCGGAGGGCAAGTTTCCAGCGATGCGCCGCTCGAGCTGGTTTCCCGGCTGAGTGATGTCAGCGTTCATGAGGCCGGGGCGATTGCCTGGCAGATGCCGTTTGATGATGATCAGTACCACCGCTTATTGTCGGCAGCGGGCCTGTCTGTTAGCTGGAGCCGAACGATGCAGAAACGGCGTTTAAGCGGCAAGATAGAGGATAGTTCGCGGAGATTATGGGGGAAATAATCCCCCATATTAATTATTCCCGGGGATGCTCCCGGCGCAGCGCCGCACAGCGCAGGCCGGGTCGGCGTCAGGTTCGTTTATACAGCGGCAGCCAGATTGTTAAACGCAGACCACCCAGTGGGCTGTCGTCGGCCTTCACCCAGCCGCGGTGCTGCTGAATAGCGGTTTCGACAATCGCCAGCCCCAGGCCGGTGCCGCCGGACTCGCGGTCGCGCGCCTCGTCGGTCCGGTAGAATGGCCGGAAAATCTGTTCGCGATCCTCCGGGCTGACTCCAGGGCCGTCGTCATCGACGTTAACCGTAATCCCGTCTTTATCCACCGAGAAGCTGACGGAAATTTTCGTATGCGAGTAGCGCAGGGCGTTGCGCACGATATTCTCCAGCGCGCTTTCCAGCGCATTAGGGTTACCGTACAGCGGCCATGGGCCCGGCGGATACTCAACGGTGAAAGATTTCCCCATCTGCTCAGCTTCAAAGGCCGCATTGTCCAACACTTCGTTCCATAGCTGATTGGCTTTCACCGTCTCGCTGACCAGGGCGTTTTTCGCCTGATTGCGCGACATCACCAGCAGGTCGTTGATCATGCTGTCCAGCCGGTGCGCTTCAGTTTCGATACGCTCCAGCTCCTTACTCTCTCCGCTGCGGCGACGCAGCAGGGCGGTACCTAATTGCAGGCGCGTAAGCGGCGTGCGCAGCTCGTGCGAGATATCGGACAGCAGCCGCTGCTGGCTGGTCATCATCCGCTCCAGGGCCGTCACCATCTGGTTAAAACTGGCGCCAGCGGCTAAAAACTCCTGCGGCCCGGCTTCCAGCTCCGGATGCTGGCGCAGGTTGCCCTGGGCGACTTCATCGGCGGCATTTTTCAGCTTACGCGCCGGTTTCGCCAGGCTCCACGCCAGCCACAGCAGCAGCGGGGCGCTGACCAGCATCGTGACGATCAGCAGCAGCAGCGGCCGGTCAAACAGCAGGTTGATAAAGTCGGATTGTGAGGTGCTGGCGGGACGAATCAGATAGAGCTGATAGTTATCCTCCCCGTCCCGGACGGAAAACGGGCCCACCATTTCCAGGCGGCCATAGCGTTTTTTCTGCGGATGATCGGCGTTATCGGCCTGGCCGATAAAGTTACGAATGATCTGCATTTCGTTGCGTTCTGCGCCGATCACGCGGCCTTCGCTGGTCACCAGCAGCAGGCGTTGTCCCGGAGGCGCCCATTTATCGATGGCGCGAAACAAACGACGCCACCACATCAGGTCGTTTGGCGGATCGTTGGCCAGCTCGGCCTCGACGTGCTGCTCGATCATGATGCCCTGACGCTGCTCGCTTTCCAGCAGCTCGGTCATCTGCCGGGAATCCAGTTTGGGCAACATCAGCACCAGCATCAACACCAGCGCCAGCGTGAGCCAGAAGATGGCGAAGATGCGTGCAGTCAAACTTCCAATCATGAAGCGGAAACCATCAGATACCCGCGGCCACGCAGCGTTTTAAACCACGGATGGCCATCTTTGCGCTCCGGCAGCTTACGCCGCAGGTTGGAAATATGCATATCGATGGCGCGGTCGAACGGCGTCAGGCGCTTGCCTAACACTTCCTGGCTTAAATGCTCACGGGAGACTACCTGACCGAGATGCTGCGCTAACAGATAGAGCAGGGTGAACTCGGTGCCGGTGAGCTCCAGCGTCTGGCCATCGAAATTGGCTTCCTGGCGGCCCGGATTGAGGCTTAAGGCATCCACTTCCAGGGTTGGTGAGCCGGCTTCGGTCGTCTGCTGCTGCTCGCTCCAGTGGGAACGGCGCAGAATCGCGCGTATACGGGCCACCAGCTCGCGATCGTTGAATGGCTTAGGCAAATAGTCATCCGCGCCCAGCTCGAGGCCGAGAACGCGATCCAGCTCGCTTCCGCGCGCTGTTAGCATGATAACCGGAGTCTGGTGTGTCTGACGCAGCTCTTTCAGCGTATCAATACCGTTTTTCTTCGGCATCATCACGTCGAGCAGCAATAAATCAACGCTGTCGTCCAGAAGGGCCAGCGCCTGTTCCCCATCATGGGCCACCAGCACGTTAAAACCTTCCATATCGAGCAGCTCTTTTAACAGGGAGGTGAGCTCCCGGTCATCATCAACTAACAGGATTTTATTCATTGTTTAAATACCTCCGAGGCAGAAATTACGTCATCAAGGCCCGCTAATCCATGACTTTACGTTGTTTTACACCCCCTGACGCATGTTTGCAGCCTGAATCGTAGACTGTCTCTCGTTGAATCGCGACACAAACGTTTTGGGAGTATGTGATGCGCAATGTTATCGCTGCCGTCATGGCCTCAACGCTGGCGCTAAGTGCATATAGCCAGGCCGCTGAAGTCGTTACCAGCGTTAACTGGCTCCCCGGAGACGAAGGGGGACAGCGCGGTAGCCAAAGCCATATGTTTGACGGCATAAGTTTAACCGAGCAGCAACGTCAGCAGTTACGGGATCTTATGCAACGGGCACGCCACGACAGGCTCCCCGTTAATGTTAGCGAAATGGAGACAATGCATCGCCTTGTCACCGCAGAAAATTTTGATGAAAACGCTGTGCGCGCTCAGGCAGAAAAGATGGCGCAGGAACAGGTTGCCCGCCAGGTCGAGATGGCTAAGGTTCGCAACCAGATGTACCACCTGCTTACGCCAGAGCAGCAAGCGGTTTTAAATGCTAAGCACCAGCAGCGTATGGATCAGTTGCGTGAGGTTGCAAGGATGCAGAAAGGCTCAGCGATGATGCTTTCGAGTAGTAGCAACACCCTGCAACCCCAGTAACAAACCCTGTTTTCCTTGCCATAGACACCATCCCTGTCTTCCCCCACATGATGTGGGGGTTTTTTTTGCCCTTTTTACGGTAAATCAACTCCTTCGCCTATCCCGTGAGCGTCACAAGTTCGGGTTATACTAAGCGCATTGCAGGAGAAGGAGCCTATATGAATCAATCTTATGGCCGGTTGGTGAGCCGCGCCGCTATCGCCGCGACGGCTATGGCCTCCGCGTTACTTTTGATCAAAATTTTTGCGTGGTGGTATACCGGTTCTGTCAGTATTCTGGCTGCGCTGGTGGATTCGCTGGTGGACATTGCCGCCTCGCTGACCAACCTGCTGGTGGTTCGCTATTCGCTACAGCCTGCTGATGAAGAACATACCTTTGGTCATGGCAAAGCGGAGTCGCTGGCGGCGCTGGCGCAAAGCATGTTTATCTCCGGCTCGGCGCTGTTCCTGTTTCTCACCGGCATTCAGCACCTGGTGCGTCCGGAGCCGCTGCAGGCCGCCGGCGTCGGGGTCGTCGTCACATTGATCGCCCTCGTTAGTACGCTGGCGCTGGTGACTTTCCAGCGCTGGGTGGTGCGAAAAACCCAGAGCCAGGCGGTGCGGGCGGATATGCTTCATTATCAGTCTGATGTTATGATGAACGGCGCCATTCTGGTGGCGCTGGGCCTCTCCTGGTACGGCTGGCATCGCGCCGACGCGTTGTTTGCCCTGGGGATTGGCATCTATATTTTATATAGCGCGCTGCGGATGGGCTATGAGGCGGTTCAGTCACTACTCGACCGCGCCTTGCCTGACGAGGAGCGTCAGGACATTATCACCATCGTGACCGCATGGCCCGGCATCCGCGGGGCGCACGATCTACGAACGCGGCAGTCAGGGCCGACCCGCTTTATTCAGATTCATTTGGAAATGGAAGATAACCTCCCGCTGGTGCAAGCCCACGTGATTGCAGACCAGGTGGAGCAGGNGATTCTGCGCCGTTTCCCGGGGTCCGATGTCATTATCCATCAGGATCCCAGCTCTGTGGTGCCAGCGGCGCAGCAGGGCTTTTTTGAGCGTTAGGTTATAGTCTGTAAACTCGATGTAAAAATGTGGGGCAGATCGGCATTTTTTGTATAAATTACCGCCGTTTGGTCTGACCTGAATCAATTCAGCTTGAGGCGTTTGATATACTATTGTCATTAGCGTCGTGCACTCCTGGTGAGGGAGCGCTTCAGGCAACAGAATTATTTTTTGCTTCCTAAGTTCAGAGGTAGTCATGATTAAGAAAATCGGTGTGTTGACAAGTGGCGGTGATGCGCCGGGCATGAACGCAGCAATTCGTGGCGTTGTGCGCGCGGCATTAACGGAAGGTCTGGAAGTTTTTGGAATCTATGACGGTTACCTCGGATTGTATGAAGACCGTATGGTTCAGCTCGACCGTTACAGCGTTTCCGACATGATCAACCGCGGCGGTACCTTCCTGGGCTCCGCTCGCTTCCCGGAATTCCGCGAAGAACACATCCGCGCTGTGGCTATCGAAAACATGAAGAAGCGCGGCCTGGACGCGCTGGTGGTTATCGGCGGTGACGGTTCCTATATGGGGGCGATGCGCCTGACCGAGATGGGCTTCCCATGCATCGGCCTGCCGGGCACCATCGACAACGATATCAAAGGCACTGACTACACCATCGGCTTCTTTACTGCCCTGAGCACCGTGGTGGAAGCGATTGACCGTTTGCGCGACACCTCCTCTTCGCACCAGCGTATCTCCGTGGTGGAAGTGATGGGCCGTTACTGTGGCGACCTGACCCTGGCGGCGGCGATTGCCGGCGGCTGTGAGTTCATCATGGTGCCTGAAGTGGAATATACCCGTGACGATCTGGTGGCAGAAATCAAAGCCGGTATCGCGAAAGGGAAAAAACACGCTATCGTGGCCATCACCGAGCACATGTGCGACGTTGACGAGCTGGCAAGCTACATCGAGAAAGAGACTGGCCGTGAAACTCGCGCCACCGTCCTCGGCCACATTCAGCGCGGCGGTTCCCCGGTTCCTTACGACCGCATCCTGGCTTCCCGCATGGGCGCCTATGCGATTGAGCTGCTGCTGCAGGGCCATGGCGGCCGTTGCGTCGGCATCCAGAACGAGAAGCTGGTGCACCACGACATCATCGATGCCATCGAGAACATGAAGCGTCCGTTCAAGAACGACTGGCTGGATTGCGCGAAGAAACTGTACTAAGTTACGCGCCGGATAAACAAAAGGCCTTCTCATGGAGAAGGCCTTTTTTATGGCGGAAGGTTTATTCGATATCCAGCGGGTCTTCCGACAGGATCATCCCGGTGTTATCGGCATACAGATGGTCGCCGGAGAAGAAAGTCACCCCGCCGAAATTGACGCGCACGTCGCTTTCGCCGATGCCTTCGCCAGCCGCGCCGACCGGAATAGCCGCCAGCGCCTGAATACCAATGTCCAGTTCCTCAAGGTCGTCAACCTGGCGCACCGCGCCATAGACCACCAACCCTTCCCATTCATTCTGGACGGCCAGACGCGCCAGGTCTGCGTCAATTAACGCGCGTCGTACTGAGCCGCCGCCGTCGATCAGGAGAATATGACCACGGCCATTCTGCTCGAGCAGATCGTAGAGCAACCCGTTATCCTCGAAACATTTAACCGTAATGATCTGTCCACCAAACGACGACCGTCCTCCAAAGTTAGAGAACAGCGGTTCCACGACGTTGACATCTTCCTGGTAGATGTCACAAAGCTCGGAAGTATCGTATTTCATAGGCTTAACGTTCAGTTGCTGCGAGAGTTTTTAGTATATCCCGCGAATCGCATTGTTGGCAAAATCATCAATTGTTAATTGATATTTGTCAGTTAAGCCATCAGCTTACTGGCAATAATTCCGATAACAAACAGCAGGTTGGTTAGTAAAGCCCCTTTGACCGTCTTTTCGAGCATTGGCCGCATCGCCAGCGGATCGGATTCGCGCAGGACGTAGCGCGCCTGTTTCACCAGCAGCGGCGTGGCGAGAATAAACAGCCAGCCCCAGGCTGAATGCAGCGCCAGCAGGTTAAACAGCGCCAGACACAGCAGGGCGCCGAGCAGCAGGCAGGCATGATAGCGGCGGGCATTGACCGGGCCCAGGCGCACGGCGAGGGTGTTCTTCCCGTTCTGCCGGTCGCTGTCGATATCGCGCAGATTATTGATGTTCAGCACGGCGGTCGCCAGCAGACCGCAGGCTGTCGCCGGCAGAAAAATGGCCGCTTCCACATTATGGGCTTGCAGATACCAGCTGCCGAGGACGCTCAGCCAGCCGAAGAAAACGAGTACTGAGATATCACCCAGACCAATATATCCATACGGACGGGTGCCCACCGTGTAGGTGATGGCGGCCACGATAGACAGGCCTCCCAGGGCGAGGAAGCCGATGAAATCGCCGACGCTCTGCCAGGCGGCGCACAGCAGCGCCAGACCAAACAGACAGATCAGCACGACGGTGACGATCAGGGCGCGCTTCATCTGCTGGGGGGTAATCACCCCTTTCTGCATCCCGCGCAGCGGCCCGATGCGATCCGGTTTATCGCTCCCCTTAACCGCGTCGCCGTAGTCATTGGCGAGGTTGGAAAGAATTTGCAGCAAGCCGGCGGTGATCAGCGCCAGCAGGGCAACCCAGGGATCAAAATGGCCCTGCTCCCAGGCAAGGACGGTGCCAACAATAATCGCGGCAAATGCCAGCGGTAACGTTTTAGGACGCAGGCTTTCCAGCCACGCCTGTGAACGGCTGATATCAGTCATAGTTATTTTAGCCAATAAAAATGGGGGCGATAGCCCCCATCAACAGTGATGAAAATGCATTGCACCGGATTATAGGATAAAACGGCTCAGATCTTCATCTGCCACCAGAACATCCAGGTGTTTACTCACATATTCGGCATCAATAGTGACGGTCTGGCCGTTCATCTCGCTGGCATCATAGGAGATATCTTCCACCAGGCGCTCCAGCACGGTGTGCAGGCGACGCGCACCGATGTTCTCGGTGGTTTCGTTTACCTGCCATGCGGCCTGGGCGATGCGCTTGATGCCGTCTTCGGTGAATTCGATGTTCACTCCTTCGGTCGCCATCAGCGCCTTGTACTGCACGGTGATGGAGGCATTCGGCTCGGTCAGGATGCGCTCGAAGTCGTGGGTGGTCAGCGCCTTCAGCTCAACGCGGATCGGCAGACGCCCCTGCAGTTCCGGGATCAGATCGGATGGGCTGGCCACCTGGAATGCGCCGGAGGCGATAAACAGGATGTGGTCGGTCTTGACCATCCCATGTTTGGTGGAGACGGTGCAGCCTTCCACCAGCGGCAGCAGGTCGCGCTGTACGCCTTCGCGGGAGACGTCCGGGCCGGAGGTGTTGCCGCCGCGCTTACAGATTTTGTCGATTTCGTCGATAAAGACGATACCGTGCTGCTCTACAGCGTCGATGGCTTCCTGCTTCAGCTCTTCCGGATTGACCAGTTTGGCCGCTTCTTCTTCAATCAGCAGCTTCATCGCGTCTTTGATTTTCAGCTTACGCGGTTTCTGCTTCTGGCCGCCGAGGTTCTGGAACATAGACTGCAGCTGGCTGGTCATCTCTTCCATGCCCGGAGGGGACATGATTTCAACGCCCATCGGCGCCGCAGCGAGATCGATTTCAATCTCTTTATCGTCCAGCTGGCCTTCACGCAGTTTTTTACGGAACGCCTGGCGCGCTGCAGACGGTTCCTGCGACGGCTCAGTCTGGCCCCAGTTGTTCTTCGCCGGTGGGATCAGCACGTCGAGCACGCGCTCTTCCGCCAGCTCTTCCGCGCGGTAACGGTTCTTATCGATGGACTGCATACGAACCATTTTGATCGCCGCATCGGTCAAATCGCGGATGATGGAGTCCACTTCTTTACCGACATAGCCCACTTCGGTGAACTTCGTCGCTTCAACTTTGATAAACGGCGCGTTGGCCAGTTTTGCCAGACGACGGGCGATTTCGGTTTTACCGACGCCGGTTGGGCCGATCATCAGAATGTTTTTCGGCGTGACTTCATGACGCAGTTCTTCGTTAAGCTGCATCCGACGCCAGCGGTTACGCAGGGCGATAGCAACAGAACGCTTGGCGGCGTCCTGACCGATAATGTGTTTGTCCAGTTCGCTGACAATTTCGCGTGGGGTCATTTCAGACATGGGAGATCCTTACGCTTTAGAAGGTAATTCTTCGATGGTGTGGAAATGGTTGGTATAGATGCAGATATCACCTGCAATATCCAACGCTTTCTCGGCGATGTCGCGCGCGCCCATATCGGTATTTTCCAACAGCGCGCGGGCCGCGGCCTGGGCGTAAGGACCGCCGGAGCCGATAGCAATCAAATCGTTTTCCGGCTGTACCACGTCACCGTTACCGGTGATGATAAGCGACGCGTTTTCGTCCGCGACGGCCAGCAGCGCTTCCAGTTTGCGCAACATCCGGTCAGTTCGCCAGTCTTTGGCCAGCTCAACGGCGGCCTTCACCAGATGGCCCTGGTGCATTTCCAGTTTACGTTCAAACAGTTCGAACAGCGTGAAGGCGTCGGCGGTGCCGCCAGCGAAACCGGCAATCACTTTGTCGTTGTACAGACGACGCACTTTCTTCACATTGCCCTTCATCACGGTGTTGCCCAGCGTGGCCTGGCCATCACCGGCAATAACAACATGGCCGTTACGGCGAACACTTACAATTGTAGTCACGAGCAGACCCCTTGGTTGCAAAAGCGGAACAGGGGCCCCGCGCTGTCCGCGGGGCCGAATGCAATTATAGATGGGGGGGATTTTGAGGGTTTCAACCCCTGGCGGCGAGACGAATGCAGTTCGCGTGTCCAGCCATCTTCAGGCGGGTGATCATCTCGTTGGCGCTTTCTTTGCCTTTCAACGGGCCAATAACCACGCGGTTCCAGCCGTTGTTAGTGGTAATGTGCGAAGCAAACCCTTCGAAAGCCAGCTGAGCGCGGACGGTTTCGGCCTGCTCGGCGCCTTTAAAAGAGCCGCACTGGATCATCCAGCTACGATCGTCTTTCTTCTCGGCGGTGGTTTTCGGCGCTTCTTCCACCCGAGTTACCGGCGCCGCGGCCTGGGTACGCGGCTGCGTGGTATTGGTATGCGCTGGCGTCTGCAGCAGATCCTGGTACGGCTGCTGGTTTGACGCGGTCTGCTTCGGTTGTTGCTGCTGAACCGGCTTCGGCTGCTGAACGCGCGGCGGCTGCTGTTGGACGGTCTGCGCCTGAGTCTGCGCCCACTGTTGCTGCTGCGCCTGCTGCTGTTGCTGCGCTAAACGCTGACGCTGAAGCGTCTGCTGGCGCTGCGCCGGCGTTTGTTCGTTCCACGGCACTTCGGTCAGCTGGGTCGGCTGCTGGCGCATATCGGCCTGCATCTGGGCGAGCAGCTGGCGCTGCTCGTCGGTCAGCTGTTCCGGTTTCATGACTTCGCCACCGGCGGTCGGTTCGGTCGGCGCGCGGACGCCAGGCTGGCGGCTTTCCAGCTCTTTAATATAGCGCCAGCGCTCTTCCGGTTTGGGCGGCAAGCCGTTGCCGGCGGCCTGGCGATTTTGCATCGCTTCCGCTTCTTCTTTCTTATGATGCGTAATGAAATAGAGGCCACCGATAAAGGCCACCAGCACAGCCGCCGCGATCGCCACCATCGCCGGTGAAATCGCCGGAAGGCTGCTTTGCTTATTCCTTGAGCTTCGGGTCGTGCTCTTTTTGNGCCGCGAAGAAGCCGGTTGGCTGCGGCGTACATAATCTCGTTGTGCCACTATCGTTTCGCTGTCTTATATTCGTTCGTCAGCCCGCCATGTTACTTAAGCGGCGGGCCTTTGACCAGAAGAGCAGGCCCGAAAGCCTGATGGTTATCGTCTGATTTTTTGCGTACTGCCGCGAACAATCAGTTCGCAATCGAGCAGACGCGAGCCGCTGTTCACGTTATGCCCCTGCATTTGCTCCAGTAATAGCAGCATTCCTTCACGGCCGATATCAAACCGTGGCTGTGAAACCGTGGTCAACGGCGGATCGCAAAATTCAGACAACGCGATGTTATCGAAGCCGACAATTGACAGGTCGTCCGGCACTTTCAGACCGCGACGTTTTGCCAGCGATAAGGCGCCCAGCGCCATCACATCGCTATGGCAAAAGACCGCCGTGGGCGGCACCGGCTGCGCCAGCAGCTGCTCCAGCGCATTGGCGCCGGCTTCGAAGGTAAAGTTGCCGCGAGCAATATAGTGCGGATCGACGGTGATACCGCTGCGGCGCAGCGCCTGCACATAACCCTGCAGGCGATAATGGCACAACGGCATATCTTCCGGGCCGGCGATACAGCCGATACGCTGATGTCCCAGCTCGTGGAGATAATTTACCGCGTTAAAGGCCGCCGTCAGGTTATCGATATGGACGGTGGGCAGCTCCAGCTCCGGCGCAAACTCATTCGACATGACCATTGGCGGCAAATTGCGCTGCTCTTCCACGCTGGCGTCAAACGGCAGGCGCGAGCTGAGCAGCACCATGCCGTCGATCTGCTTGGTGATGATAAGGTCGATAAAGGTTTTTTCTTTCTGATTCTGGTGGGCGCAATCGCCGATTAACACCAGATAGCCGTGCTCGGCGGCAGTGACTTCAATACCGCGGATCACTTCACTAAAGAAGGGGTCGCAGATATCCGGGACGATCACGAGGATCGTCCGCGATTCGTTGCGCTTCATATTGCGTCCGAGCGACTGCGGTAAATAGCCGACTTCCAGCGCCGCCTGCTCGACCCGGTTACGGGTGGCTTGCGACACCTTATCAGGGTTCATCAACGCTCGGGACACGGTTGCCGTGGAAACGTTTGCCTTGAGGGCGACGTCTTTCATGGTGGCGGCAACCACTTGTTTTTTGGGCTTCACCTGGTTTCTCCTCGCTGAATGGCGCTGGCATTTCCCTTGGGCGCTAACTGCTGCATCATTTTTATCAGATAGTCGCGGCAGTGAGTTACAGAATTTTCATGAAAAACGTGATGCTTGTTAAATTTTTCGATCCGGCTCGCAAGAGAAGGCTTATCCTTCAATCGGATCGACATCCAGCACCCACTTCACTTTTCTCGCCTCCGGAAGCGTATTGATCAGCGCCAGCGTACCGCTAACGATATGTTGCAGACGCACCCGCGAAGGATGCTGCAGCAATATTTGCCAGCGCCAGCGGCCGCCGCGCTTTGGCGCCAGCGCCGGAACCGGACCGAGCACCCATAGCTTTTCGTCGGCCAGCGGGCTGGCCTGCAGCAGATTGCGCAGCTGCTGTAAAAACAGCGGCGCCTGCTGGTTGTTATGGTCTTCCGCACGAATCAGCACATGGCTGGTCCACGGCGGCAGCTGCATCGTCTGCCGCTCTGCCAGCGCCTGTTCGGCAAAGGCGTCGTAGCCTTTATACAGCAGGGTCTGCAGTAGAGGGTGTTCCGGATGGTGGGTTTGAAGAATGACCTCGCCCTGTTTTCCTGCCCGGCCCGCTCGTCCGGAGACCTGGGTATAAAGCTGAGCGAAACGCTCTGCGGAGCGGAAATCAGCGGAAAACAGCGCCCCGTCGACATCCAGCAGGGAGACGAGGGTGACGTCCGGGAAGTGGTGCCCTTTGGCCAGCATTTGGGTGCCAATCAGAATACGCGCCCCGCCGCGATGGACGGCGGCGAGATGCTCCTCCAGCGCTCCTTTGCGGCTGGTGGTATCGCGGTCGATACGCGAGATAGGCACCTCAGGGAACAGCGGCGCCAGGGCCTGCTCCAGCTGCTCGGTGCCGATCCCTACCGGCACCAGATGCGTGGAGCCGCAGGAAGGACACTGGCGCGGGATCGGGCGCTGGCTGTCGCAATGGTGGCAGCGCAGATGGTGCTGCGCCTGGTGCAACGTATAGTAACTGTCGCAGCGCGGGCATTCCGCTATCCAGCCGCAATCGTGGCACAGCAGCGCTGGCGCAAAGCCGCGGCGGTTAAGAAACAGGATCACCTGGTTATCCGCTTGCAGGTGCTGGCGCATACGGCTAATCAGCGCGGGAGACAGGCCCGCCTGCAGCGGTTGCCCTTTGAGATCGAGCACGTGCTGCTGGGCCGGGCGCGCATTGCCCGCGCGTTTGCTTAAGGTTAACTGGCGGTATTTACCCTGGCGGACGTTATGCAGAGTCTCCAGCGCCGGCGTCGCCGAGCCGAGAATTATCGGGATCTGCTCGCTATGGGCGCGCCATACCGCCAGGTCGCGGGCATGGTAGCGCCAGCCTTCCTGCTGCTTGTAGGAGCTGTCATGCTCTTCGTCGATGACGATGACGCCGAGATCTTTAAATGGGGTAAACAGCGAGGAGCGGGTGCCGATCACAATGGCCGCTTCGCCATTTTTCGCCTTCAGCCAGGCCGAGAGACGTTCGCTGTCATTGAGCCCGGAGTGCAGCACTTCCACCGGCGCGTTAAAGCGCTGGCGAAATCGGGCGATGGTTTGCGGCGTCAGGCCGATCTCCGGCACCATCACCAGCGCCTGGCGCCCCTGCGCCAGCACATTCTCCAGCACGCTCAAATAGACTTCCGTTTTCCCGGAGCCGGTAATACCCGCCAGCAGCCAGGCGGAGAAACGATCGGCGGCGCTGTTGATCGCCCCGACGGCGGTGGCCTGCTCGGTATTCAGGCGCAGGCGTTCGCCGGCAACCGAATACGCGCTGCGCCAGTCGGTGAGGGCGGGCGCTTCGCAGGCCAGCTCCGCCAGCCCTTTACCGCGCAGCGCCTGCAGCGCCGCTTCATTGAATTCCAGTTCGCCAACCTGATGACGCCAGATTTTGCCCTGGCGCAGCGCCGCCAGCGCCTGCTGCTGCTTCCGGGAGCGTTTCAGACCGTTAAGGTCGACAACCTGCCCCTGCTCGGTGGCGAACCAGTACCACAGCGGCGTGGCGCTGGCGGGTTTGCCCTGGCGCAGCATAACGGGTAATGCATGGAACAGCACATCGCCGATCGGGTGATGGTAATACTCAGCCGCCCACATCAGCAGTCGCCAGACAGTCGTGGAGAAGACCGGCTCGTCGTCCAGCGCTTCGGCGACCGGTTTTAGCTCATCCAGCGGCAGTTCGCTGCGCTCGCTCACCGCCGCGACAATGCCGATCCGCTCCTGTTTGCCGAACGGCACCCGCACCCGACAGCCCGCTTTGACCGCCATGCCTTCAGGCAGCAGGTAGTCAAAAGTGCGCGGTAGCGGAACGGGTAGGGCAACGTGGGCGACGGACATGTCATCTTCCTGACTTGAAATCTGGCGGGATAGTATACACATTACGATAAGGCGGCGCGGATCAGTTTGCATATGCTGGTCAAATTCTGTATGATTCGCCGCCTTTGATGCGCTTTATATCGCATTGAAGATTGACCATTACCGCGTGCTTCACGCTGTCAGCAGCGTAGAAGGCGACGGGAAATTACTAATATCGCGTGGTGTCTGGCGTTAGGGCTGGAAGAGCGACGCGGCCTTAACTGAGGTTCTCCCATGAAAAAAGGTATTCACCCAAATTACGACGAAATTACTGCTACCTGTTCTTGCGGTAATGTCATGAAAATCCGCTCCACCGTTGGTCACGACCTGAACCTCGACGTGTGCGGCAAATGCCACCCGTTCTTCACCGGCAAACAGCGTGATGTTGCTACCGGTGGCCGTGTTGACCGCTTCAACAAGCGCTTCAGCATCCCGGGCAGCAAGTAAGTTGCCAGAAGAAGCCGCCTCAGGGCGGCTTTTTTGTCTCTTCCGCCTGCCTGGGCGGGAAAGAAAAAAGGGCGGAAGATTATTCCGCCCTTTTTATCGTCTCAGTATTCCCACGTATCCGGGTCGATTCCCAGTTCACGCATAATCGCTTTCGCCGCTTCCGGGATCTCATCGCTGCGCTCTTTACGCAGGTCTTCATCGTTAGGCAACGGTTGTCCGGTAAAGGCATGCAGAAACGCTTCGCACAGCAGCTCGCTGTTGGTCGCGTGACGCAGGTTATTCACCTGACGACGCGTGCGTTCATCGGTGAGGATTTTTAACACCTTCAGAGGAATGGAAACCGTAATTTTCTTTACTTGTTCACTCTTCTTACCGTGCTCAGCGTATGGGCTGATATATTCGCCGCTCCATTCAGCCATGAGATACCTTAATCCTCTGTTTATTAGTGAAGGGCCAGAATATTCCGCCCGGGCTATAATTGCGCGTAGTTTACCGTATGCGCGGGCTTTCTGACATGAGATAAGCCGCCGACGACGTGCGCTAATGCATATAATTTTAACGGCTATTTGCACTTTGCTCAATCTATACGCAAAGAAGTTTAGATGTCCAGATGTATTGACGTCTATTGTGACAATGATTACTCTGGAGCCTGACTTTTCACCGATTCAGCCCAGGAACTTCCCAACATGACGCGTAAACAGGCCACCATCGCAGTGCGTAGCGGTTTAAATGACGACGAGCAGTACGGTTGCGTTGTCCCGCCGATTCACCTCTCCAGTACCTATAACTTCACCGGCTTTAATGAACCGCGCGCCCACGACTACTCCCGTCGTGGCAATCCGACGCGCGATGTGGTGCAGCGCGCCTTAGCGGAGCTGGAGGGCGGCGCCGGCGCGGTGCTGACCAATACCGGAATGTCGGCGATCCTGCTGGTGACGACGGTGTTCCTTAAACCGGGCGATCTGCTGGTGGCGCCGCACGACTGCTACGGCGGCAGCTACCGTCTGTTCGACAGCCTGGCGAAGCGCGGCTGCTATCGCGTCCAGTTTGTCGATCAAAGCGATGAGCAGGCGCTGCGGGCGGCGCTGGCGGAAAAACCGAAGCTGGTGTTGGTGGAAAGCCCAAGTAATCCATTGCTGCGGGTGGTGGATATTGCGAAAATCTGTGGTCTGGCGCGTGAGGCCGGGGCAATTAGCGTGGTGGACAACACCTTCCTGAGTCCGGCGTTGCAAAACCCGCTGGCGCTGGGCGCCGATCTGGTGCTGCATTCCTGTACCAAATACCTCAATGGTCACTCCGATGTGGTGGCCGGGGTGGTGATTGCCAAAGATCCGGCAACTGTCACCGAACTGGCATGGTGGGCGAATAATATTGGCGTCACCGGCAGCGCCTTCGACAGCTATCTGCTGTTGCGCGGGCTGCGGACGCTGTCTCCACGGATGGAAGTGGCGCAGCGAAATGCCCTGGCGATCGTTGAGTATCTGAAAACCCAGCCGCTGGTGAAAAAGCTGTATCATCCATCGCTGCCGGAAAACCAGGGGCATGAAATTGCGGCGCGTCAGCAAAAAGGTTTTGGCGCAATGTTAAGCTTCGAGCTTGACGGTGACGAGCAGACGCTGCGCCGTTTTCTGAGCGGGCTGTCGCTGTTTACACTGGCGGAATCGCTGGGGGGCGTTGAAAGCCTGATTTCCCATGCGGCAACGATGACGCATGCCGGCATGGCGCCTGAAGCGCGTGCCGCCGCCGGAATTTCAGAAACGCTCCTGCGTATATCGACCGGTATTGAAGATGGTGAAGATTTAATTGCCGACCTGGAAAATGGCTTCCGGGCAGCAAACGAGGAATAAAGATGAGTGTGATTGCGCAGGCAGGGGCGAAGGGTCGTCAGCTGCACAAATTTGGTGGGAGTAGTTTAGCGGATGCGAAATGTTACCTGCGCGTCGCGGGGATCATGAAGGAGTATTCGCAGGCGGGGGATATGATGGTCGTCTCCGCCGCTGGCAGCACCACCAACCAGCTGATCAGCTGGCTTAAGCTTAGCCAGAGCGATCGCCTTGCTGCGCATCAGGTTCAGCAGTCGCTTCGCCGCTATCACACCGAGCTGATTGGCGGTCTGCTGGAGCCTGCGGCGGCGGATACGTTGATAGCCGCCTTTATCCACGACCTTGAGCGTCTGGCTGGTCTGCTGGACGGCGGGGTTTCCGAAGCTGTCTATGCGGAAGTAGTCGGCCATGGGGAAGTGTGGTCCGCGCGCCTGATGGCGGCGGTTCTCAATCAGCTGGGTATGGAAGCCGCCTGGCTGGACGCGCGCGCGTTCCTGCGCGCGGAACGCGCCGCGCAGCCGCAGGTGGATGAAGGATTATCCTATCCGCTGCTGCAGCAGCTGATGGCGCAGCATCCTAACAAACGTCTGGTGGTGACCGGCTTTATCTCCCGTAACCAGGCCGGCGAAACCGTCCTGCTGGGCCGTAACGGGTCTGACTACTCTGCCACCCAGATCGGCGCGCTGGCGGGCGCCTCCCGGGTCACTATCTGGAGCGACGTTGCCGGGGTGTACAGCGCGGATCCGCGCAAGGTGAAAGACGCCTGCCTGCTGCCGCTGCTGCGTCTGGACGAAGCCAGCGAGCTGGCGCGCCTGGCCGCGCCGGTGCTCCATGCCCGCACGCTACAGCCGGTTTCCGCCAGTGATATCGATCTGCAGTTACGCTGCAGCTACACGCCGGAACAGGGTTCCACGCGCATTGAGCGCGTGCTGGCCTCCGGTACCGGCGCACGGATTGTCACCAGCCATGACGACGTCTGCCTGGTGGAGTTCCAGGTGCCGGCCGGTCACGATTTCAAACTGGCGCATAAAGAGCTGGACGCTCTGCTCAAACGCGCCCAGCTGCGCCCGTTAGCCGTTGGCGTCCATGCCGACCGTAAGCTGCTGCAGTTCTGCTATACCTCCGAGGTGGCCGACAGCGCGCTGAAATTGCTCGATGAAGCCGGTCTGCCGGGCGAGCTGCGTCTGCGTCAGAAGCTGGCGCTGGTGGCGATGGTGGGCGCGGGAGTCACCCGTAACCCGCTGCACTGCCACCGTTTCTGGCAGCAGCTCAAAGGGCAGCCGGTGGAGTTCACCTGGCAGTCTGAAGAGGGGATCAGCCTGGTGGCGGTGCTACGCGCCGGGCCGACGGAAAGCCTGATCCAGGGGCTGCATCAGTCCTTGTTTCGCGCCGAAAAGCGTATTGGCCTGATGCTGTTCGGCAAAGGGAACATTGGTTCACGCTGGCTGGAGCTTTTCGCCCGTGAACAAACTACGCTCTCGGCGCGTACCGGTTTCGAGTTTATTCTCGCTGGCGTAGTCGACAGTAAACGCAGCCTGCTGAATTACGACGGGCTGGATGCCAGCCGGGCGCTGGCTTTCTTCAACGATGAAGCGGTGGAGCAGGATGAAGAGTCGCTGTTCCTGTGGATGCGCGCGCACCCGTATGATGATTTAGTGGTGCTGGACGTCACCGCCAGCGAACAGCTGGCCGACCAGTATCTTGATTTCGCCAGCCATGGCTTCCACGTCATTAGCGCCAACAAGCTGGCGGGCGCCAGCAGCAGTGATAAATATCGTCAGATCCACGACGCGTTTGAGAAGACGGGGCGCCACTGGTTGTATAACGCCACCGTGGGCGCCGGCTTGCCGGTGAACCATACGGTGCGCGACCTGATCGACAGCGGCGATACTATTCTCGGCCTGAGCGGTATCTTCTCGGGAACGCTCTCCTGGCTGTTCCTGCAGTTCGATGGCACCGTGCCGTTCACCGACCTGGTGGATCAGGCGTGGCAGCAGGGGCTGACCGAGCCGGATCCGCGCGTCGATCTGTCCGGTAAGGATGTGATGCGTAAGCTGGTGATCCTCGCGCGGGAAGCGGGCTATGACATCGAACCGGATCAGGTGCGTGTGGAATCACTGGTGCCGGCGCACTGTGAAGAGGGGTCGGTCGATCACTTCTTTGAGAATGGCGAAGAGCTGAACGAGCAGATGCTGCAGCGTCTGGAAGCGGCCCGCGAGATGGGGCTGGTGCTCCGCTACGTGGCGCGCTTTGATGCCAACGGCAAAGCACGCGTCGGTGTGGAAGCGGTACGCGAAGAGCACCCGCTGGCGGCGCTGCTGCCGTGCGATAACGTGTTTGCCATCGAAAGCCGCTGGTATCGCGATAACCCGCTGGTGATCCGCGGGCCCGGCGCCGGGCGCGATGTGACCGCCGGGGCGATCCAGTCGGATATTAACCGCCTGGCGCAGCTGCTGTAAGCGTCGCGTTATACTCTTGAACCAGTGAGGCCACTATTTGCGTTACGCGCCCTGCGGAATACAGGGCGCTCTGCGCAAACGCGGGTCTGTTTTTCAGCCATATTGTAAACCGTCGGCTGGCCGCAAGGTCTGGTAGAAAGGCGTTCTCTTCTACAGTGCCGGCAAGCCGGCAGACCATTTTCTGATTCTCTTCCTGCGTCCAACGCTGCCATGAATTTTGCCACCAGCCATGATGGGTTTTCCCCTGTAGCTGCCACGGAGCCGGGCTGGCTGGGTTCCTTATCTCTTCTTCCACATACCATAGATCGCCTTGCCGCTGACGAAAAAGCGGCGCCCAGGCAACGATCGCCGCGCCGCGTAAAAAGCATTCATGCGCAATAACGTGCGTTTTCACCTCTGGAAACCGCTGGCTGAGCAGTTTGAAATGACCGTGCGCGGCGATAACCGGGCGCAATATATTGCCGCGGGCATGGCGCTTTTGCATTGCGCTGCCGTACTGGATTTCATCGAACTGACTGCGTTGTAAAAAGCGCATTTCAGTGAGAGAAATACGTTGAATAATATCGTCAGTCTCCTCCCTGTCGGCTTGTCCGCCGCGCCAGCGATAGCGTAATGATTCGCCTACCGCGAAAGGAGTGAAATTAGAGGTAAGATGAATAACATTACCGCGCACGGCATCAAAGCTTAATAAAAAATAGAGCTTTTGCCCGGCGGCATTACCCTGGAATGGCGCTATCAACGGTACGCTGCAAATACGTCGTGGGGCTTCAATTGGGGCGATGTGTGGGAATTTTGGCGTCCAGACCTTTTTACAGTGGCGGCACTGAAGGCGTTGCGTACCCTGCGGATTGCGGCCGTAGCGAATAATATCCCGCTGATAGCATACCGGGCAAAAATAGCCGTAGCGGCGGGCATGATCCGCCAGATAAGCCGCCAGCCAGGGGCGGAATTCCCGTTCGTTAAACAGGGGGGGATAGCTGCCGCAGGCTGCGCAGTAGAGCGCCGGGTAGCCCAGTCGAAAATTCGGGAAATGATACTCAGCCGCAGACGGTAAACCTAAATTGCGGCAGCCAAAGGTTTTACAGGCGTTAATGGTAAAGAGAGTATCCACTGGCAGGTCAATACCAACGATTTTTACAGGTCGTTAATTTTGTCCTGCTCAGGTTGCATACAACTGTGAATGCTCTCACATAAAAAAGTCTTTCAGAACGTAACTTAGCGGTTCTTTATCACTCTGAAAGGAACTCCGATGAAACTAAAAACAATGAGCGCAGCACTTCTGTTGACTTTGCCTTTCTGGGCCTGCGCCAAAGATGTCACCATAATTTATACCAACGATCTTCATGCCCATGTCGAACCTTATAAAGTGCCATGGATTGCGGATGGTAAACGAGATATTGGCGGTTGGGCGAATATCACGACGATGGTGAAACAGGAAAAAGCGAAAAATAACGCGACCTGGTTTTTTGATGCCGGAGATTATTTTACCGGGCCTTACATCAGTAGCCTGACGAAGGGCAAAGCGATAATCGATATTATGAATACGATGTCCTACGATGCGGTGACTATCGGTAATCATGAGTTCGATCACGGCTGGGATAATACGTTGCTTCAGCTTAGCCAGGCGACATTCCCGATTGTTCAGGGCAATATTTTTTATCAGAACAGCGATAAATCGTTCTGGGATAAGCCCTATACCATTATCGAAAAAGATGGCGTGAAAATTGGCGTGATTGGCCTGCACGGCGTGTTTGCTTTTAATGACACCGTTTCTGCCGCGACGCGAGTGGGTATCGAAGCGCGCGATGAGGTGAAATGGCTACAGCATTATATCGATGAACTTAACGGTAAAGTGGATCTGACCGTGGCCCTGATCCATGAAGGCGTCCCGGCGCGTCAGTCGAGCCAGGGGGGAACCGATGTGCGTCGTGCGCTGGATAAAGATATTCAGACTGCGGGTCAGGTGAAAGGTCTGGACGTTTTAATTACCGGCCATGCTCACGTTGGCACACCGGAGCCCATTAAAGTGGGTAATACGTTGATTCTTTCTACCGATAGCGGCGGCATCGATGTGGGTAAACTGGTGCTGGATTATCAGGAGAAACCGCACCAATTCACGGTGAAGCACTTTGAGCTGAAGACGCTTTATGCCGATGAGTGGAAGCCTGATCCGCAGACAAAACAGGTCATCGACGGCTGGAATAAGCAACTTGATCAACTGGTGCAGCAGGTCATTACACAATCGCCCGTTGAACTGACCCGTGCGTATGGCATCTCTTCGCCGTTGGGCAATCTTGCCGCTGACGCCTTGCTGTTGGCAGCAGGTAGGAGTACGCAGATGGCGTTAACCAACTCGGGCGGGATCCGGAATGAGATCCCCGCCGGGGCGGTGAGCATGGGCGCCGTTATCAGCACCTTCCCGTTTCCCAACGAGCTGGTCATCATGGATCTAACCGGGAAGCAGTTGCGTAGCCTGATGGAGCATGGCGCCGGGTTGAGCAACGGCGTGCTGCAGGTCTCCCGGGGACTGGAAATGAAGTATGACAGCAGCAAACCTGTGGGCCAGCGCGTTGTGTTATTCAGGCTAAACGGTAAACCGATTGACGATACGACGGTTTACCATATTGCCACCAACAGCTTCCTTGCAGATGGCGGCGATGGTTTTGTCGCGTTTACCGAGGGGCAGGCGCGTAATACCTCCGGCGGCTATTACGTTTCAAATGCGGTCGTAGACTATTTCAAAGCCGGGCAAAAGATAACGGATGAGCAGCTTAACGGGCAGCGCGTTGTCGATGTGAAGAAATAAGTTTTTAAGGCCGGGCAGTCAGCCCGGCCTTAAGCGATCAGTGGGCCGCAAATACCGCCCTGGCGGCAAACAGGCCGTTGAGGGCCGCCGGGAATCCGGCATAGACTGCCATCTGCATGATCGCTTCCGTAATCTCCTCTTGCGTCAGGCCGACGTTTAATCCCGCGGCAATGTGTACTTTCAGCTGTGGCTCGGCGTTACCCAACGCCGTGAGCGCGGCGATGGTGGCGATTTCCCGGCTGCGTAAATCGAGCCCTGGCCTGGCGTAAATATCGCCGAAGGGGAACTCAATCAGATAGCGGGCGAAATCGGGGGCGATATCCCGCAGGCTGTCGACGACGGCTTCCCCGCCCTTACCATCCACCCGCTGAAGCATTTCCTGACCGATGATGTAACGTTCGCTGGACATCGTTTTTTCCTCTCTGTGATGGTGCGTTAAGAGGAAGGGTAGGGAAGTGTGCCGGACTTGAGTAATACCCTTTTCGTGATACCTTTTCAGTATGACAACTTCGCGATTACATTCCCTGGATATTCGCCTGCTGCGCGCCTTTGCCGTGGTAGCGGAGGAAAATAACATCAGCCGGGCGGCGCAGCGGTTATTTATCTCGCAGCCGCCGCTGACCCGCCATATCCGCCATCTGGAAGCGCAGCTGGGGGTGACGCTGTTTCAGCGCCATAGCAAAGGCCTGATCCTGACCGACGCGGGTAGAGAGGTGCTGGAGATGATTCAGCCTCTGCTGGCGCTCCAGGAACGCACGCTGGCGGCATTGAGTGAGCTCGCGGCCCACTCGCCGCAGGCTCTACGTCTGGGCGTGACGACGGCCTTCGAACAGGGCATTTTCGCCGCCGTTGAGGCTGCGCTGAGCGAACATACCCGCGCGTTGCATATCACCCGCCACGCCTCACCGGCGCTGGCTCAGCAGGTACGCAAAGGCAAACTCGATGCGGCGCTGGTCGCGTTGCCGCTCAATACTGAAGGGCTGCACCTGCACCCATTGCCGTATCATGAGCCGCTCATTGCGGCATTACCTGCCTCCTGGCCGGAAGCCGCCAGGCCAGGGCTGACGTTAAGCGCGCTCAATCATCGGCCGCTGTTCTGGTTTAAACGCGAGCGTAATCCTGGTTTCTTTGACTACACGCGCCGCATTTTCGACCGGGCTGGCTATGCCCCGACGTATGTGGAAGAACCGGCCGAGCATGATGTGCTGCTGGCGCGTATTGCGCGCGGGGAAGGCATGATCCTGCTGCCGGCGTCCTTTTCCGCGATTCAGCGTCAGGGGGTGGCGTTCTGCCCGGTGGCTGAGGGCGACGCGATGCCGTTAAGCCTTGGGGTGATTTATGCGCCTCACCAGTCAGAGTCCGTGCAGCAATGGCTTTCTCTGCTGGATGGCATTCTGGCGACTGGCTAGTCTCAGGCTGACTCGCGAGCCACCTTATATTGCCCACCGAGCCGCTTCCTGTGCGTGGCCAGGTGATCGGAAGATGAACTTTTTTCATGTAGGTGACCTATTCCTCACTCTTTACGCAGATTTTTCTATTGACGCCCGCGCGCTTTTCCGTCATTTTTACATCTGGACGTCTAAACGTATAGAAGTTCGCAATATAACAGCCATTACATGCGATTGATGAGGTAAGGTATGAGCTTTTTTCACGCCAATCAGCGGGAAGCCCTGAATCAGAGCCTGGCGGAAGTCCAGGGCCAG
This sequence comes from Klebsiella sp. EMBS2024, assembly GCF_036233805.1. NCBI lineage: Bacteria > Pseudomonadati > Pseudomonadota > Gammaproteobacteria > Enterobacterales > Enterobacteriaceae > Klebsiella > Klebsiella sp. EMBS2024. The sequence goes on from NZ_JAZARW010000001.1 coordinate 4,641,942, forward strand.
ATTAATGTGTCTTTTGAATTCTTTCCGCCGCGCACCAGTGAAATGGAGCAAACCCTGTGGAAATCCATCGATCGCCTGAGCAGTCTGAAACCGAAGTTTGTTTCGGTAACCTATGGCGCGAACTCTGGCGAGCGCGATCGCACCCACAGCATCATCAAAGGCATTAAAGAGCGAACCGGTCTGGAAGCAGCGCCGCACCTGACCTGTATCGATGCCAGCCGCGATGAGTTGCGCACTATCGCTCAGGATTACTGGAACAACGGTATCCGCCATATCGTCGCCCTGCGCGGCGACCTGCCGCCGGGCAGCGGTAAACCGGATATGTACGCCGCCGATCTGGTGACGTTGCTGAAAGAGGTAGGCGATTTTGATATCTCTGTCGCCGCGTATCCGGAAGTGCATCCGGAGGCGAAAAGCGCGCAGGCGGATTTACTGAACCTGAAGCGCAAAGTAGAAGCAGGGGCCAACCGCGCGATCACCCAGTTCTTCTTCGATGTGGAAAGCTACCTGCGTTTTCGCGATCGCTGCGTCTCGGCAGGCATCGACGTGGAAATCATTCCCGGTATCCTGCCGGTCTCCAACTTTAAACAGGCGAAAAAGTTTGCGGATATGACCAACGTCCGTATCCCGGTGTGGATGTCAAAAATGTTCGAAGGGCTGGATAACGACGCCGAAACCCGTCAACTGGTGGGGGCGAATATCGCCATGGACATGGTGAAGATCTTAAGCCGGGAAGGGGTCAAGGATTTCCACTTCTACACCCTGAACCGCGCCGAGATGAGCTACGCCATCTGCCATACGCTGGGCGTACGCCCGGCCTGAGTTTTCATTAACGTTTAGTGCGATGGCGAAGCCGGTATTCGCCATCGCTTTTTTTTGCCCAAAACGCTGATACAGGTCAGGGGAGAGCAGAAGATAAAGCGCGTATAGTGCCAACCTGATAATTGACAGGGATGGGTTATGCAATGGCAAGGAAGAGCGATCCACTGGCGTTTGGTGGGTTGGCGTTATTAACGCTGATCTGGAGCTTTAGCTGGATCGCGATGAAGCAAGTGACGAGCTATATCGGCGCTTTTGACTTCACGGCGCTGCGCTGTATTTTTGGCGCCGTGGTGCTATGGATAGTGATGTTGATCCGCGGTAAAGCGCTCAAGCCGACGCCTTTCGGCTACACCCTGGCGATCGCGTTATTGCAAACCTGTGGCATGGTCGGTCTGGCACAGTGGGCGCTAATGAGCGGTGGCGCCGGTAAAGTGGCGATCCTGAGTTATACCATGCCATTCTGGGTTGTGGTGATGGCCGCGTTATTCTTAGGTGAGCGCATGCGGCGATGGCAGTATATCGCCATCGGGGTGGCATGCGTGGGCCTGATACTCGTACTTCAGCCTTGGCAACTCGACTTTACCTCCCTGAAAAGCGCCTTGCTGGCGATCCTCTCCGGCGTGAGCTGGGGGGCAGGTGCGATCGTCGCGAAGCGTATGTATACCCGGTATCCGCAGGTTGATTTGCTGGCGCTAACGACATGGCAGATGCTATATGCCGCCATAGTAATGAGCGTAGTGGCCTGGCTCGTCCCGCAACGGGCGGTAGACTGGCAGCCCGACGTTTTCTGGGCCCTGGCTTACAGCGCAATCCTTGCAACGGCGCTGGCCTGGAGTCTGTGGCTTTTTGTACTGCGTAATTTACCGGCAAGTATAGCCGGTCTGAGTACGCTGGCCGTACCGGTCTGTGGCGTGCTATTTTCCTGGTGGCTACTACATGAAAATCCAGGAAAGGTGGAAGGTTGTGGCATTGCGTTGATAGTACTGGCGTTGGCGATGATCAGTATCAAGAGACGAGGGGCATAGCCTGCTCCGGCCTGCAGAGATGCATAAAAAACACCCGGCTGACGCCGGGTGTTTTGCTCTGGTTTATTCCCATTCCTGCAGGAAGCGCTGACCATACTGGTCGGCCACCAGCAGCGCGGCGTAGACCTGGTCGGAATCAACGCCGCCCGGCATATTGTGAATGGTTTCGCCTTCAGCGCAGGCGGCTTCCGCCACCAGACGCATTTTGGTCGGGATATCACCTTTGATATCCAGCTGCGCCAGGGTGATCGGCAGCCCAACGCTGTGGCACAGTGCGGCGACGGTCTCTATTTCGTCCACCGGCGCATTTTCCAGCACCAGCTGCGTCAGGGTTCCGAACGCCACTTTTTCCCCGTGATAATAGTGATGGGCGTCAGGGATGGCCGTCATGCCGTTATGAATCGCGTGCGCCGCCGCGAGACCACCGCTTTCGAAACCCACGCCGCTCAGATAGGTGTTGGCTTCCACCACCCGCTCCAGCGCCGGGGTGACCACGTGCTGTTCGGCGGCCAGCATCGCTTTTTCACCCTCTTCGAGTAAGGTGTTGTAGCATAGCTCGGCCAGCGCCAGCGCCGCCTGGGTGCACTTCCCGCCCGCCATGGTGGTGGCGCCGCTACGGGAGCAGGCGCGGGCTTCGAACCAGGTGGCCAGCGCATCGCCAATCCCGGCGGCCAGCAGGCGGGCCGGCGCGCCGGCAACGATCTGCGTATCGACAATGACCATGTTGGGGTTGCGCGGCAGCATCAGGTAGCTGTCGAATTCCCCTTCGTCGGTGTATATCACCGACAGCGCGCTGCACGGCGCATCGGTGGAGGCGATGGTGGGGGCGATCGCCACCGGCACATTCATAAAGTGGGCCAGCGCTTTCGCGGTATCCAAGGTTTTGCCACCGCCGATCCCCAGCACGGCGGTGCACTTCGCGTTGCCGGCGATATCGCGTAGACGGTTGATTTCATTATGCGAACACTCACCGCCAAACGGCGCGATTTCGGCCGCCAGGCCAGCGTCGGCCAGGCTTTTACGCAGCATCTCTTCCGCAAACCCCAGGACGAACTTATCACCGACCACCAGCCAGCGCTCGGCCAGCGGTTTCAGATAGTCGCCGAGGCGCTTGATGGCGCCTGCGCCCTGGATATATTTGCCTGGTGATTGAATAATGCGATCCATTTCGATTCCTCCTCGATGACCGTGACGCCGCCCGCAGGCGGCTCGCGGATCCGGTTACAGATTCAGCGTGCCAAAGGCGTTATTCCAGTCCTGTTCGAACTTCTCTATGGCTGACTCTACCGCAGGGGTGCCGAGCATTTGTTGCGCTACATCTAGTGGAAGGGTGATTGCTTCGCAGCCAGCCAGCAGACAATCCAGCGCCTGGCGTGGCGTTTTGAAGCTTGCCGCCAGAACTTTGCTCTCGGGCGCATGCATTTCCAGCAGGGATTGCAGCTCCTGCACCATGCGGATGCCGTCCCCGCCCTGGGCGTCGACGCGGTTAACGTAAGGCGCGACGTACTTTGCGCCGGCCAGCGCGGCCAGCAGGCCTTGCGAAGCGCTGTAGACGGCGGTGCCAAGGGTCGGGATGCCTTCTTTCTTCAGCAGTTTGATAGCGGCGAGCCCTTCGGCGGTGACCGGGATTTTGACCACAATGCCCGGCACGGCATTGCTCAGACGTTTGGCCTCTTCCACCATGCCCTGCGCGTCGCGGCTCATGGTCTGCGCGAAGAGGGTGCCCTCCGGACCGACGGCTTTTTGCAGGCGCGGCAGCACATCCCAGACCGGGACTTTACCGGCGGCGATAATGCTCGGGTTGGTGGTTACCCCGGCCAGCGGGTAGATGCGGGCCAGGCGTTCCACTTCGGCGACGTTGGCGGTATCCAGATAGAGTTCCATTGTGTTTTCCTCAATGCTTAATTCGGTGCTGTCGTTGAGGTAAGCATACGGCTTTCGTTCGAAGGATCGCCAGATGACAAATTTGCCAAAAACTGGATAAATGTACGCATCGTGATTAAGGATGATTTAGATCACATTTATCGGCGCTGGCTGGGATGGGAGGTAACTATAGCGCGCACAAAAGTCAGGTTTAACACACAAAAATCTAGTTTTTTACCGGGGATGTTTTTTCCGTCAGCTNGCTATGGTACTGGCGGCGGTATTCAGACGGCGAGCGTTCCGTAGTTTTGCGGAACAGGCGGCAGAAGTAGTTGCTGTCGGCGAAGCCGCAGGCGTGGGCGATGTCTTTCACTTTCATATCGTGGCCCTTCAGCAGCATACGGGCCTGTTCGAGACGAATATGGTTTAGATATTCATTGAAGCCCATTGGCCCACATTTCTGGAACAGATGGGAAAGATAGTTGGGANAGAGGTAGAACGCCTGGGCCACCGATTCCCGGCTCAGCGGTTCCGCATAATGGATGTCCATATATTGGCGGATCGCTTCGAACAACGCCTGGCTGCGCGAGGAGGTTTGCGCCTGGCTGCCGAGAAGATCATGGCAGTGGCTGAGCAGGCTGACGACGATGCTGCGGGCGGTTTGCTGCTCCTGCGGTTGCATCCGGAGTTCATTGAGCGCCTGCAGCAGAAATGATCCGACGCGCGGCCCGCGGCGCAGCGCCTGCCGCTTGTCGACAACAGTTATCGCCTTGCCATTCCAGTGCTGCAGCGAGCACTCCAGCTGCTGCTTAGCGAACAGGATGCTTAACAGCAGGCAGGGCGCTTGCCACTGCGGGCAGTTCCAGCTATCGCCAGGGATATAGAGCACGTCATGGGCCTCAAGGAGCGGGGCGTTATCGCCGAGCGCCTGGTCGGGCAACTGCCCATCAAGGAGAATATTCAGACGGGGAAAATCCACCTGCACCACCGGCTCAGCAGGCGAGCGCGTCTCGCCGGCGAAATAAACCCGGCCGAGGCTGGTCTGCTTTTTTAGCAATGCATCAATAAGTTGATTGATATCGTTGTCCATCATTCTTCCGTTCAGCGCATCACCCTTTTCATCATACCGGACATTATTCCAGCGGTAAAAGCGCTTGCCTGTCGCTCTTGCCTCCCAGATAAGATATGTTATATCGTAACAATTTGTCGCCATTGATAGCAAACTCAGGAGAGAGTAATGACCAGAAAGATCCCCCTGCTGGCCTTAGGATTCGGCATGGCTTTAGCCAGCGCCCAGGCGTTCGCCCACGGCAACCATAGCCATGGCCCGGCGTTAACCGAAGTGGAGCGTCAGGCCAGCGAAGGCATTTTTGCGGATAAAGATGTGCAGGACCGCGCGCTGAGCGACTGGGAAGGCGTCTGGCAGTCGGTGAACCCGTATCTGCTCAATGGCGATCTCGATCCGGTGCTGGAGCAGAAGGCGAAAAAGCCCGGCGGCAAGAGCGTGGAGGAGTATCGCGCCTATTATAAGAAGGGCTACGCCACCGCTGTGGAGCAGATTGGCATTGAAGATGACGTGATTGAGTTCCACGTTGGCCAGACCGTCAATAGCTGCAAATACCGCTATTCAGGCTATAAAATTCTGCATTACGCCTCCGGTAAGAAGGGCGTGCGTTATCTGTTCGAGTGCCAGCAGGGCGATGCCAACGCGCCGAAATTTGTGCAATTCAGCGACCATATCATTGGCCCGCGTAAATCACAGCATTTCCATATTTTCATGGGCAATGAATCACAGGAGGCGTTGCTGAAAGAGATGGATAACTGGCCGACCTATTATCCGTATGCGCTGCATAAAGAACAGATCGTTGATGAGATGCTGCACCACTAGAACGGGCGGAAAACCCCCGGCCGGGCGGCCGGGGGGAGATAGATTAACCGGTGTTACGCATACCGGCGGCGACGCCGGCGATGGTGACCATCAGCGCTTGTTCAACGCGCGGATCCGGGTCCTTGCCCTCTTCTTCAGCCTGGCGTGAACGGTGCAGCAGTTCCGCCTGCAGGACGTTCAGCGGGTCGGTATAGATATTACGCAGCTGGATAGACTCGGCGATCCACGGCAGGTCGGCCATCAGATGGGAGTCGTTGGCGATGGCCAGCACGACGTTGATATCGGCAGCCAGCAGCTTGCGCAGCTCGGAACCCAGCGCCCACAGCTCCGGCTTCACCAGGCGCTGATCGTAGTACTCCGCCAGCCACAGGTCGGCCTTCGAGTAAACCATCTCCAGCATGCCGAGGCGGGTAGAGAAGAACGGCCAGTCGCGACACATGGCTTCCAGTTCACTCTGTTTTCCACCTTCGACCACCTTCTGCAGCGCAGCGCCAGCGCCCAGCCAGGCCGGCAGCATCAGGCGGTTCTGGGTCCAGGCGAAGATCCACGGAATGGCGCGCAGCGACTCGACGCCGCCGGTTGGACGACGTTTTGCCGGACGCGAACCCAGCGGCAGTTTGCCCAGCTCCTGCTCCGGGGTCGCAGAGCGGAAGTAAGGGACGAAATCTTTGTTTTCACGCACGTAGCCGCGATACATCTTGCACGACACGTCGGACAGCTCGGCCATGATGTCGCGCCATTCTGCTTTCGGCTCCGGCGGCGGCAGCAGGTTGGCTTCCAGAATGGCGCTGGTATACAGCGACAGGCTGCTGATGGTGACTTCCGGCAGGCCGTACTTAAAGCGGATCATCTCGCCCTGCTCGGTAACGCGCAGACCGCCTTTCAGGCTTCCCGGCGGCTGCGAGAGCAGCGCGGCGTGGGCCGGCGCGCCGCCGCGGCCGATAGAGCCGCCGCGACCGTGGAACAGCGTCAGTTCAATACCGGCTTTTTCGCAGGTTTTGATCAGCGCGTCCTGCGCCTGGTACTGCGCCCAGGAGGCGGCCATCACGCCGGCATCTTTAGCGGAGTCAGAGTAGCCGATCATGACCATCTGCTTGCCCTGGATAAAGCCGCGGTACCAGTCGATATTCAGCAGCTGGGTCATGACGTCGTTGGCGTTGTTGAGGTCATCCAGCGTTTCGAACAGCGGGGCCACCGGCAGAGCAAAGCCAATCCCGGCTTCTTTCAGCAGGAGATGAACCGCCAGCACATCGGACGGCGTTTTCGCCATCGAGATCACGTAGGCGGCGATCGATCCGCGCGGCGCCTCGGCGATCACCTTGCAGGTGTCGAGAACTTCACGCGTCTCTTCGCTTGGCTCCCACTGGCGCGGCAGCAGCGGACGTTTGGAATTCAGTTCGCGGATCAGGAAAGCCTGTTTGTCGGCTTCCGACCAGCTTTCGTAGTCGCCGATCCCGAGGTAACGGGTCATTTCACCCAGCGCTTCGGTATGGCGGGTGCTTTCCTGACGAATATCAATACGCACCAGCGGTACGCCGAAAGACTTCACGCGGCGCAGGGTGTCGAGCAGCTCGCCGTTGGCGATAATGCCCATGCCGCAGGCCTGCAGCGATTTATAGCAGGCGTACAGCGGCTCCCACAGCTGCTCGTTCTGAGTGATCAGTCCCGCCGGTTTCGGCAGCTTCTGGCCTTTCAGGCGCGCTTCCAGCCAGGCCTGGGTCTCCATCAGCTGAGAGCGCAGTTTTTTCATCAGATAACGGTACGGTTCCTGAGCGCCCTCGGCGCCAGCCAGGGCGCGCAGCTCGTCGGTACACTCCACCATCGACAGCTCGGAGATCAGCACCTGCACGTCTTTGAGGAACAGGTCGGTCGCTTTCCAGCGGCTGAGCAGCAGCACGTGGCGGGTGATGTCGGCAGTCACGTTCGGGTTGCCGTCGCGGTCGCCGCCCATCCACGAGGTGAAACGCACCGGGACGAAGTCCACCGGCAGCTGATAGCCAAGGTTGGCTTCCAGCTGTTCGTTCAGCTCGCGCAGATAGTTAGGCACCCCTTCCCACAGGCTGTTTTCCACCACCGCGAAGCCCCATTTGGCTTCATCGACCGGGGAAGGGCGGTGCTTACGAATTTCATCGGTATGCCACGACTGGGCGATCAGCTGGCGCAGACGGCGCATTAGCTGATGGTGCTCGTAGTCAGCGATATCTTTGTTGTCCAACTGCTTAAGGCAGTTGTTCACTTCCACCATTTTATGGATCAGCGTCCGGCGGGTGATCTCGGTCGGGTGGGCGGTTAACACCAGCTCCAGAGACAGCGATTCCACCGCTTGTTTGATGGTCTCTTCGTTGAGATTGGGTTGGTCTTTGAGCTTTCTCAGGGTACGCGCAATGACTTCCGGATTGCTGGCCGCTTCGCCATTCGCCGAAATGCTGTGGTACTGCTCAGCGGTGTTGGCCAGATTCAGAAACTGGCTGAAGGCACGGGCCACCGGCAGCAGTTCGTCGTTTGACAAATTCTGCAGCGTGGTCAGCAGCTCCTGGCGGTTAGCTTCGTTGCCGGCGCGTGAAGATTTGGACAACTTACGGATAGTTTCGACACGATCAAGAATATTTTCTCCCAATGCATCCTTGATGGTATCGCCCAGCACCTTGCCGAGCATACTGACATTACTACGCAATGCGGAATATTGTTCGTTCATGTTACCCCAGACACCCCATCTCATTTTATTTTGTTATATCCGCTGCGCTGGAACGTGAGCAACGGATAAGCAACCCGTCTTTTATAAAGCCACGTAAATACCCCCACGTCAATTACTGCGAAATCGCTTCAGCAAACGAGTAAATCGCCGTAATTTGCGAAATTTAATTCAGGGAGCGCTGGATAAGCATCGCTTATGGAAATGTGACGATCGTCACCGTTCCGCCCCGGGAGAACGGGGCGGAAAAAGAGGGCGATTTTAGTGCCAGCAGAAGTGATGAACCACCTGGCTAATCAGCTCCCGGGTCGGCTTGATAAAGCGCGTCTCCAGATACTCGTCAGGCTGATGGGCCTGATTGATGGAGCCCGGGCCGAGAACCAGCGTCGGACACAGCGTCTGGATAAACGGCGCTTCGGTGCAGTAATTCACCACGTCGGTCTGCGCGCCAAGCAGTTTCTCGACCACCTGCACCAGCTTATGGTCCGGCGGGCACTCGTAGCCGGGGATCGGCGGATGCAGCTCAGAGACCGTCAGGCGGCCCGGCCAGCGTTCGCTGACCGGGGCCAGCGCCTCGCCCAACAGACCATTAAGATCGTTTAGGGTCATCCCCGGCAGCGGGCGGATATCCATATGCAGTTCACAGCAGGCGCAGATACGGTTTGAGGCATCGCCGCCATGGATAGCGCCCAGGTTGAGGGTTGGGTAAGGGACCGTAAACGCCTCGAAGTGATAGCGCTCTTTAAGCAGATCGCGCAACTGCATAATCCGGCCGATGGCGTCGTGCATCAGCTCAATCGCGTTGACCCCGCGCGCCGGATCGCTGGAGTGGCCGGACTGGCCCTGAATACGGATCGCGTTGGACATATGGCCTTTATGGGCGCGGATCGGCTGCAGGGAGGTGGGCTCGCCGATGATGGCGCAGTCCGGGCGCAGCCGGGTGGTTTCGGCAAAGTAGCGCGCGCCGGCCATGCTGGTCTCTTCGTCGGCGGTGGCCAGAATATACAGCGGCTTTTTCAGCGTGGTGACGTCGACATCGCGCAGGGCGTCGAGAATAAAGGCGAAGAAGCCTTTCATATCGGCCGTGCCGAGGCCGTAGAGCTTGTTATCGTGTTCGGTGAGGGTGAACGGGTCGCGCGTCCAGCGGCCATCATCGAACGGCACGGTATCGGTATGCCCGGCGAGCAGCAGGCCGCCGGCGCCGTGTCCGGTGCTGGCCAGCAGGTTGAATTTAAGGCGCGTATCCGGCACCGGCTGTATCTCAACATTGAAGCCGAGATCGCGGAACCAGCCTGCCAGCAAATTGATTAAAGACTCATTGCTTTGATCGAGAGCCTCTTCAGTCGCGCTGATGGATGGTGTGGCGATCAACGCGCGGTAAATCTCGATAAAGGGCGGTAAATTGTTTTTCATTGTTGACACACCTTGGGTCGTGATAGTATCAATATTCATGCATTTATTGTGAATAAAAATACAATATCGTTGAGCGTAAGAAAACCCATCGAATGTAAGGAGATGCGCTTCCAATGTTAAATACGCTGATTGTGGGTGCCAGTGGTTATGCCGGCGCAGAGCTGGTGACCTATATCAATCGTCATCCGCATATGAACATAACCGCTTTGACGGTCTCCGCGCAAAGCAATGATGCGGGAAAATTAATTTCCGACCTGCATCCGCAGCTCAAAGGCATTGTCGATATGCCGCTGCAGCCGATGTCCGATATCAGCGAATTCAGCGCTGGCGTGGACGTGGTGTTTCTCGCCACCGCGCACGAAGTGAGTCACGATCTGGCGCCGCAGTTTCTTGCCGCTGGCTGCGTGGTGTTCGATCTCTCCGGTGCCTTCCGCGTTAACGATGGGGCGTTCTACGAAAAATATTACGGTTTCACTCATCAGCATCCCGACCTGCTCAAACAGGCGGTGTATGGTCTGGCGGAGTGGAGCGCGGATGTGCTTAAAGACGCGCAGTTAATCGCAGTGCCAGGCTGCTATCCGACGGCGGCGCAGCTGTCGCTGAAGCCGCTGATTGAGGCCAATCTGCTGGATCTCAACCAGTGGCCGGTAATCAACGCTACCAGCGGGGTGAGCGGCGCGGGTCGTAAAGCCGCGATCGGCAACAGCTTCTGTGAAGTTAGCCTGCAGCCGTACGGCATATTTAACCATCGCCATCAGCCGGAGATTGCCAGCCACCTCGGGGCAAAGGTAATTTTTACCCCGCACCTGGGTAATTTTAAGCGCGGCATCCTGGAAACCATTACCTGCCGCCTGAAGCCGGGCGTCGGCCATGCGCAGATCGCGGCGGTTTACCAGCAGGCTTACGCCGATAAACCACTGGTACGTTTATATGATAAAGGCGTGCCCGCTTTGAAAAGCGTCGAAGGCCTGCCATTCTGTGATATCGGTTTTGCCGTGCAGGACGATCATCTCATCGTCGTCGCGGCAGAGGATAACCTGCTGAAAGGCGCCGCAGCGCAGGCGGTGCAGTGCGCGAATATTCGTTTCGGCTTCGCTGAGACGCAGTCTCTTATTTAAGGTGTGATGATGAACCCATTAATTATCAAACTTGGCGGCGTATTACTCGATAGCGAAGAAGCGCTGGAGCGCCTGTTTACCGCGCTGGTTAACTACCGTGAAGCGCACCAGCGTCCGCTGATTATCGTCCACGGCGGCGGCTGCGTGGTGGATGAGCTGATGAAGCAGCTCAACCTGCCGGTGCAAAAGAAAAATGGCCTGCGCGTTACGCCGGCTGAGCAAATCGACATCATCACCGGCGCGCTGGCGGGTACCGCCAACAAGACGCTGCTGGCGTGGGCGAAAAAACATGGTATTTCCTCGGTAGGCCTGTTCCTCGGCGATGGCGATAGCGTGAAGGTGACGCAGCTGGATGCTGAGCTGGGCCATGTCGGGCTGGCGCAGCCGGGCTCCCCGACGCTGATCAACACCCTGTTGGCCGGCGGTTACCTGCCGGTGGTGAGCTCTATCGGGGTGACCGACGAGGGCCAGCTGATGAACGTCAACGCTGACCAGGCGGCGACAGCGCTGGCGGCCACCCTGGGGGCGGATCTGATCCTGTTGTCTGACGTTAGCGGTATCCTCGACGGTAAAGGGCAGCGCATTGCCGAGATGACCGCCGAGAAAGCGGAACAGCTGATCGAGCAGGGGATTATCACCGACGGCATGATTGTTAAAGTGAATGCGGCCCTTGACGCCGCACGTGCTCTGGGCCGTCCGGTGGATATCGCCTCCTGGCGTCACGCCGAGCAGCTGCCGGCGTTATTTAACGGCACGCCGATCGGCACACGTATTCTGGCTTAAGATTTCATGCCCGGCGGCGCGTCGTCTGCCGGGCTTACAAGACCGTAGGCCGGGCGGCACAATGCCGCCGGCGGAACTAACGAATAAAGGAAGCATGTTATGGCACTTTGGGGCGGGCGTTTTACACAGGCAGCAGATCAACGGTTCAAACAGTTCAACGACTCGTTGCGCTTCGACTATCGTCTGGCGGAGCAGGATATCGTTGGCTCTGTCGCCTGGTCGAAAGCGCTGGTAACGGTCGGCGTTCTGAGTGCCGCTGAACAGCAGCAGCTGGAAGAAGCGCTGAACGTGCTGCTGGAAGAGGTGCGCGCCAATCCGCAGCAAATCCTCGCCAGCGATGCCGAAGATATTCACAGCTGGGTGGAAGGCAAGCTGATCGATAAAGTGGGCCAGCTGGGCAAGAAACTGCACACCGGGCGCAGCCGTAACGACCAGGTCGCCACCGATCTTAAACTGTGGTGCAAAGATACCGTTGTCGAACTGCTCTCGGCGAACCGCCAGCTGCAGAGCGCGCTGGTGGAGACCGCCCAGCAGAATCAGGACGCGGTAATGCCGGGGTACACCCACCTGCAGCGCGCCCAGCCGGTGACCTTCGCGCACTGGTGTCTGGCCTACGTTGAAATGCTGGCGCGTGACGAAAGCCGTCTGCAGGACGCGCTGAAGCGCCTCGACGTCAGCCCGCTGGGCTGCGGCGCGCTGGCGGGGACGGCGTATGAAATCGACCGCGAGCAGCTGGCCGGCTGGCTGGGCTTTGCCTCCGCCACCCGCAACAGCCTCGACAGCGTGTCCGATCGCGATCATGTGCTGGAGCTGCTTTCCGATGCGGCTATCGGCATGGTGCATCTGTCGCGCTTTGCGGAAGATCTGATTTTCTTTAACTCCGGCGAGGCGAACTTCGTCGAGCTTTCCGACCGCGTGACCTCCGGCTCCTCGCTGATGCCGCAGAAGAAAAACCCGGACGCCCTGGAGCTTATCCGTGGCAAATGCGGCCGCGTGCAGGGTGCGCTGACCGGCATGATGATGACGCTGAAAGGACTGCCGCTGGCCTACAACAAAGACATGCAGGAAGATAAAGAGGGGCTTTTCGACGCCCTGGATACCTGGCTCGACTGCCTGCATATGGCGGCCCTGGTGCTGGACGGCATTCAGGTAAAACGCCCGCGCTGTGCGGAAGCGGCGCAGCAGGGCTATGCCAACGCCACTGAGCTGGCGGATTATCTGGTGGCGAAAGGCGTACCGTTCCGCGAGGCGCACCATATTGTCGGTGAAGCGGTAGTGGAAGCCATTGCGCAAGGGAAACCGCTGGAAGCGCTGACCCTGGCCGATCTGCAGAAATTCAGCCCGGTGATTGCGGACGATGTGTATCCGATCCTGTCGCTGCAGTCTTGCCTCGAGAAACGCGCAGCGAAAGGCGGCGTCTCGCCGCAGCAGGTAGCCCAGGCTATCAACGAGGCGAAGGCTCGTTTAAGCTAATCCTTAGATATCTGCCCTCCCTGACCCGGCCAAGCCCAGCGACGCCGGGTTTTTTATGCAAAAAAAAAGCGGACGCAAGGTCCGCAAAAGTTCACGTTGGCTTTAGTTGTTCGGGTAGAGAAACAGTGTGACGGGTCAGTGATTTTCACAGGTAGACCGTCTTTATGGGCGTATTATTGAACAGAAAACTTGATAGGGATAATCGTTCGTTGCTATGCTATCTATCGCCATGGACTATCGTGGCGATGGAGGATGAATAATGAATATTCGCGATCTTGAATACCTGGTAGCGCTCGCCGAACACCGCCACTTCCGGCGGGCGGCTGACTCATGCCATGTGAGCCAACCGACGCTCAGCGGACAGATCCGCAAGCTGGAGGATGAGCTTGGCGTCATGCTGCTGGAGCGCACCAGCCGTAAGGTTCTGTTTACCCAGGCGGGGCTGTTGCTGGTGGATCAGGCGCGTACCGTGTTACGCGAAGTAAAAGTGCTCAAGGAAATGGCAAGCCAACAAGGGGAAACCATGTCCGGGCCGCTGCATATCGGCCTGATCCCGACAATTGGCCCGTACCTGCTGCCGCACATCATTCCGATGCTGCATCAGACCTTCCCGAAGCTGGAAATGTATCTGCACGAAGCGCAGACCCATCAGCTGCTGGCTCAGCTCGACAGCGGTAAGCTCGACTGCGCCATCCTGGCGCTGGTCAAAGAGAGCGAGGCCTTTATCGAGGTGCCGCTGTTCGATGAGCCGATGATGCTGGCTATTTATGAAGATCATCCGTGGGCGAACCGCGATCGGGTGCCGATGTCGGATCTGGCCGGTGAAAAGCTGCTGATGCTGGAGGATGGCCACTGTCTGCGCGATCAGGCGATGGGCTTCTGCTTTGAAGCGGGGGCGGATGAGGATACCCACTTCCGCGCGACCAGCCTGGAAACGCTGCGCAATATGGTGGCGGCAGGCAGCGGCATTACCCTGCTGCCGGCGCTGGCGGTGCCGCAGGAGAGAAAACGCGATGGCGTAGTCTACCTGCCGTGCATTAAGCCAGAGCCAAGACGCACCATCGGTCTGGTTTATCGTCCGGGCTCCCCGCTGCGCAGCCGCTATGAACATCTGGCGGAGGCCATCCGCGGCACGATGGATGGCCATTTCGACAAGGCGTTAAAACAGGCGGTTTAAGCCGTTCAGCGCGGCAACCCGGTACGCTTCCGCCATGGTCGGGTAGTTAAAGGTGGTGTTGACGAAGTACTCAATGGTGTTGCCACCGCCTTTCTGCTCCATGATCGCCTGGCCGATATGAATAATTTCGGCCGCGCGCTCGCCAAAGCAGTGAATGCCAAGGATCTCCTTGGTTTCCCGATGGAACAGGATCTTCAACGTACCAACGCTCATACCGACGATTTGCGCCCGCGCCAGGTGTTTAAACTGGGCGCGGCCCACCTCATACGGCACTTTCATCGCCGTCAGCTGCTGCTCGGTTTTCCCGACGGAGCTGATTTCCGGAATGGTATAGATCCCGGTCGGGATATCTTCAATCAGATGCGCTGAGGCTTCGCCTTTCACCAGCGCCTGGGCGGCAATGCGTCCCTGATCGTAAGCGGCAGAAGCCAGGCTTGGATAGCCGATGACATCGCCAACCGCATAGATGTGCGGGAGGGCGGTCTGATACATGCTGTTGACCTTCAGCTGACCGCGGCTGTCGGTCTGCAGACCGATATTTTCCAGCGCCAGGGTGTCGGTGTTGCCGGTGCGGCCGTTAGCGTACAGCAGGCAATCGGCCTTCAGCTTTTTGCCGGACTTCAGGTGCATGATCACCCCGTCATCCACCCCTTCAATTTTCTCATACTCCTCGTTGTGGCGAATAACCACGCCGCTGTTCCAGAAGTGATAAGAGAGCGAGTCTGACATCTCCTGATCGAGGAAGGCCAGCAGACGATCGCGGGTGTTGATCAGATCGACCTTCACCTCCATGCCGCGGAAGATCGACGCATATTCACAACCGATCACCCCGGCGCCGTAAATGATCACATGGCGCGGCTCATGCTGCAGGCTGAGAATCGAATCGCTGTCATAGATGCGCGGGTGGTGGAAATCGACATCCGCCGGATGGTAGGGACGCGATCCGCAGGCGATAACGAATTTCTCCGCGGTCACAGTCTCGACCGTGCCGTCATGGCACTCCAGCGCCAGAGTATGCTCATCCACGAAGTGGGCATTGCCCTGCAGAATTTCACAGTGGTTGCGCTCATAGAATCCCTGGCGCATATGAGTCTGCTGGTTGATGACGCTGTCGGCATGGTTAAGGATGTCGGCGAAAGAAGAGCGAAGAAGGCGGGAGTGGTCGCTGTAGAGGGGGTTTTGGTTAAACTCGATAATACGGCTGACGGCATGGCGGAGGGCTTTCGACGGGATGGTGCCCCAGTGGGTGCAACCGCCGCCGACATTATGGTAGCGCTCGATGACGGCAACGCGTGCTCCCTGTTTCACCAGTCCCATGGCGGCGCCTTCCCCGCCAGGACCGGAACCAATCACTATTGCATCATAATCCCAAGAGTGTGACATGGCATTACTCACCTGTTTTATACATAAAATAAACACGATGATAACATTCGCTGCGCTTTAACCCAATTATCGTTGTGCTTTTTTGCAGCATAAAAGCAGAAACGGCTCGTAAACAATCATTCACAATCCAGGGCAAACCGATTAGTTTTAATCTCTGGTATAGTGCCAGCAGGGCTATTGGAAGGATTCATACATCGTGATGGGCGTAAGAGCACAACAAAAAGAAAAAACCCGCCGTTCGCTGGTGGAAGCGGCATTCAGTCAACTTAGCGCTGAGCGGAGTTTCGCCAGCCTGAGCTTGCGTGAAGTGGCACGGGAAGCAGGGATCGCGCCGACGTCCTTTTATCGTCATTTTCGCGACGTCGATGAGCTGGGCCTGACGATGGTCGATGAGAGCGGACTGATGCTGCGCCAGCTGATGCGCCAGGCGCGCCAGCGGATAGCCAAAGGCGGCAGCGTGATCCGCACCTCGGTCTCCACCTTTATGGAATTTATCGGTAACAACCCGAACGCCTTCCGCCTGCTGCTGCGCGAGCGCTCGGGAACTTCTGCGGCGTTTCGCGCCGCCGTCGCACGCGAGATCCAGCACTTTATTGCGGAACTCGCCGACTATTTAGAACTCGAAAACCATATGCCGCGCGCCTTTACCGAAGCGCAGGCTGAAGCTATGGTCACCATCGTTTTTAGCGCTGGCGCGGAAGCGCTGGATGTCGGCCCTGAGCAGCGCCGGCAGCTGGAGGAACGGTTGGTACTGCAGCTTCGAATGATCTCGAAAGGCGCGTATTACTGGTATCGCCGTGAACAAGAAAAAATGTCACATCATTCCGAATAACGTGAAGGACGAGCAATGAAACACTCAGTTCAAGATAAAGGTACGCTGCTGCTGGCGCTGATTGCCGGGTTATCCATTAATGGCGCCTTTGCGGCGCTGTTCAGTTCGATAGTTCCGTTTTCCGTCTTCCCCATTTTATCCCTGCTGCTGACGGTCTACTGTCTGCATCAGCGCTATCAGAATCGCAGTATGCCCGTTGGGCTACCGGGCCTGGCCGCCGCCTTTTTTATTCTCGGGGTGCTGTTGTACAGCACCGTCGTGCGTGCGGAGTACCCGGATATCGGTTCTAACTTCTTCCCGGCCGTTCTGTCCGTCGCGATGGTCTTCTGGATCGGCTACAAGATGCGTAACCGCAAAGATACCGCAGCCGAGTAAGCCGCCAGCGGTAAAAAAACCGGCAATATGACGTTGCCGGTTTTTTTGGGCCTATTTGCGGGTCAGCAGGACGCCGCACTCCATGTGATGGGTATACGGGAACTGGTCGAACAGCGCCAGCCGGGTAACGTTGTGCGTCTGACTTAGCGTTTCCAGATTGCGACACAGCGTTTCCGGGTTGCACGAAATATACAAAATACGCGGATAGGCCTGCACCATTTTTTCCGTCTCGCTGTCCAGCCCGCTGCGCGGTGGATCGACGAAGATGGTTTCGCACTGATAGCTCTGCAGATCGATACCCTGCAGCCGGTTGAACTGCCGCACCCCGTTCATCGCCTGAGTAAACTCTTCCGCCGCCATGCGGATAATCTGCACGTTGTCGATATGGTTAGCGGCGATGTTGTACTGCGCCGCCGCCACCGACGGTTTGGCGATTTCGGTGGCCAATACGCGATCGAAATTACGCGCCAGCGCCAGCGAGAAGTTACCGTTGCCGCAGTACAATTCCAGCAGGTCGCCAGTCGCCCCTTTGGTGACATCCAGTGCCCACTCCAGCATCTGAATGTTCATGGCCGCGTTCGGTTGGGTAAAGCTGTTTTCCACCTGACGGTAGATCATCTCCCGCCCGCCAACCGGCAGGCGTTCATCTATATAGTCTTGATCGAGCTCGATTTTGGTTTTGGTCGCCCGCCCAATCAGATGCACATTGAGCCCCTGGGCTCGCAGGGCGTCACGCAGCGCCTCCGCTTGCTCACGCCAGGCATCGTCCAGCTTTTTATGATACAGCAGCGAAACGACCGCCTGGTTGCTGAGGGTGGTCAGATAGTCAATCTGGAACAGCTTCTGGCGTAGCACGGGATTGTTGCGTACGCCCTCCAGCATGGCGGTCATCAGCTGATTGATCAGCGCGCTGGCGGCCGGGAAGCTGTCAACGCGAATCCGCGACCGGGTCTGCTGATCGAAAATAATATGGTACAGATCGTCGCCATCGTGCCACAGACGGAACTCGGCGCGCATACGGTAGTGGCTGACCGGCGAACGAAACACTTCCGGAACCGGCGCGGCAAAAGGCGCCATCATGGTTTGCAAACGGACGACTTTTTCTGCCAGCTGCGCTTCGTATTGTTCGGTAGGAAGGTGTTCGGGGGTCATGATGTATCCTGAATAAAATAAGTACGCGGGGATTGTAGGGAAAGCGCCGGGGATGTCCAGCCTCGAATGCCGCGGGAAATATAATTAGCAGTCTGGACATCTATATGGTTCTGATTGTAGCATTCGCCTACCGGTCCTGTGAGTTAAAAGGGAACCCAGTGGAAATCTGGGGCTGACGCGCAGCGGTAAGGAAGGTGAGAAATGAGCGCACTCGGTGCAGACACTGCGGCTAGCCGTGGGAAGTCATTATTTCTTGAAACAGCCTCCAAGCCCGAAGACCTGCCGGAATACGTCGCACTGGGTTTTATCGTCGCGAGCAACTGATAAAACCTGCGGCATCCTTTTTCTGTTTCGGATGCTTTTACAATGATTAAAAAAGCTTCGCTGATGACGGCCTTATCCGTCACGGCATTTTCCGGCTGGGCGCAGGATAGCAATTCAGATACGTTGGTGGTGACAGCAAACCGTTTTCAACAGCCGGTCAATACCGTGCTGGCGCCGACCGACATTGTGACGCGCGATGACATTGACCGCTGGCAGTCCAAAGATTTAAACGATGTCATGCGTCGTCTTCCCGGGGTCGATATTGCCCGCAACGGCGGCATGGGGCAGAGCGCTTCGCTGTATGTTCGGGGGACGGAGGCTCGTCACGTGCTGGTGCTGATCGACGGTGTGCCGATGGCGCGTCCGGGGATCTCCAACGGCGTAGATATCAGTCAGATCCCTATCTCACTGGTCCAGCGGGTGGAATACATCCGCGGCCCGCGCTCCGCGGTGTACGGCTCCGGAGCGATCGGCGGGGTGGTGAACATCATCACCATGACCGA
>NZ_JAZARW010000001.1:4660867-4660935 GCF_036233805.1 Klebsiella sp. EMBS2024
GGCGCCTATCAGACCACCAAAGGGTTTAACGTCCAGCCGAATTCCTCTTACAGCGGCGACAGCGATCG
>NZ_JAZARW010000001.1:4661137-4661262 GCF_036233805.1 Klebsiella sp. EMBS2024
TCCTCCCAGCTGATTGCTAACTATCAGCGCATCAAAGATTACAACTACAGCAGCGACGCTGGCCGCTATGCCGCGGGCACCACCCTGGATGATATGGAACAGCGCTATATCCAGTGGGGAAATAA
>NZ_JAZARW010000001.1:4661362-4661493 GCF_036233805.1 Klebsiella sp. EMBS2024
ACCACCGGTCTTTATCTGACGGGACAGCAGCAGATTGACAGCGTGACGCTGGAAGCTTCCGGCCGTGAGGATCATGACGAGCAGTTTGGCTGGCACGGTACCTGGCAGACGGCCGCCGGCTGGGAATTTAT
>NZ_JAZARW010000001.1:4662005-4665044 GCF_036233805.1 Klebsiella sp. EMBS2024
TGAGCCTCTGGGATGTCGGTTTATCGTATCCCGTCACCTCACACCTGACAGTTCGTGGTAAAATAGCCAACCTGTTCGATAAAGATTACGAGACAGTTTATGGCTACCAATCTGCAGGACGGGAATACACCTTGTCTGGCAGCTACACCTTCTGATCCACGTCCCACCGTGCTGGTGTTTGATTCCGGCGTCGGTGGGTTGTCGGTTTATAATGAGATTCGGCAGCTGCTGCCGAATCTGCATTACATCTATGCTTTCGATAACGTTGCCTTCCCCTATGGCGAGAAGAGCGAGGAGTTTATCGTTGAGCGCGTTGTGGAAATCGTTACCGCTGTCCAGCAGCGTTATCCCCTGGCGCTGGCGGTGATCGCCTGCAATACCGCCAGTACCGTCTCCCTGCCTGCCCTGCGTGAAAAGTTCGCTTTCCCCGTCGTTGGCGTGGTGCCGGCGATCAAGCCCGCCGCCCGTTTAACGGCGAACGGCATTGTTGGCCTGCTGGCGACGCGCGGTACCGTAAAGCGTCCTTATACCCGTGAGCTGATCGACCGCTTTGCCAATGAATGTCGGATTGAAATGCTGGGGTCGGCGGAGCTGGTGGAGCTGGCGGAAGCGAAGCTGCACGGCGAGCCTGTGCCGTTAGAAGAGCTGCGCCGTATCCTGCGCCCGTGGCTGCGGATGCAGGAGCCGCCGGATACGGTGGTGCTGGGCTGCACCCACTTTCCTCTTTTACAGGAGGAGCTGCAGCGCGTTCTGCCGGAAGGCACACGGCTGATCGATTCCGGCGCGGCAATTGCCCGACGCACCGCCTGGCTGTTAGAGCATGAAGCGCCGGATGCGAAGTCCAGCGACGAGAATAAAGCATTCTGCATGGCGCTGACGGCAGAAACAGAACAGCTTTTACCCGTTCTGCGTCGCTATGGCTTCTCGACGCTGGAAAAATTACCGCTCTAAGGGCGTTTTGCACAAAAAAGAGACGGTTGAATAATTTTTTGAAAACAGGGCTTGTCAACGTCTCAGAACTCCCTATAATGCGCCTCCACTGACACGGAACAACGGCAAGCAAGCCGCCGGGTCAGCAGGGTTTTAGCGGTGAAGTTCAGCGCTAAAAACTGACAGAGAAAAGCAAAATAAGGGCTTGACTCTGAATGAGGAAAACGTATTATACGGGACCTCGCAACGGTGAGCTGAAAGCCGCGTTGCAACTGCTCTTTAACAATTTATCAGACAATCTGTGTGGGCACTCAAAGTGACATGGATTCTTAACGTCCTCGGACGAAAAATGAATACCAAGTCTCAAGAGTGAACACGTAATTCATTACGAAGTTTAATTCTTTGAGCATCAAACTTAAATTGAAGAGTTTGATCATGGCTCAGATTGAACGCTGGCGGCAGGCCTAACACATGCAAGTCGAGCGGTAGCACAGAGAGCTTGCTCTCGGGTGACGAGCGGCGGACGGGTGAGTAATGTCTGGGAAACTGCCTGATGGAGGGGGATAACTACTGGAAACGGTAGCTAATACCGCATAATGTCGCAAGACCAAAGTGGGGGACCTTCGGGCCTCATGCCATCAGATGTGCCCAGATGGGATTAGCTAGTAGGTGGGGTAACGGCTCACCTAGGCGACGATCCCTAGCTGGTCTGAGAGGATGACCAGCCACACTGGAACTGAGACACGGTCCAGACTCCTACGGGAGGCAGCAGTGGGGAATATTGCACAATGGGCGCAAGCCTGATGCAGCCATGCCGCGTGTGTGAAGAAGGCCTTCGGGTTGTAAAGCACTTTCAGCGGGGAGGAAGGCGGTGAGGTTAATAACCTCATCGATTGACGTTACCCGCAGAAGAAGCACCGGCTAACTCCGTGCCAGCAGCCGCGGTAATACGGAGGGTGCAAGCGTTAATCGGAATTACTGGGCGTAAAGCGCACGCAGGCGGTCTGTCAAGTCGGATGTGAAATCCCCGGGCTCAACCTGGGAACTGCATTCGAAACTGGCAGGCTAGAGTCTTGTAGAGGGGGGTAGAATTCCAGGTGTAGCGGTGAAATGCGTAGAGATCTGGAGGAATACCGGTGGCGAAGGCGGCCCCCTGGACAAAGACTGACGCTCAGGTGCGAAAGCGTGGGGAGCAAACAGGATTAGATACCCTGGTAGTCCACGCCGTAAACGATGTCGATTTGGAGGTTGTGCCCTTGAGGCGTGGCTTCCGGAGCTAACGCGTTAAATCGACCGCCTGGGGAGTACGGCCGCAAGGTTAAAACTCAAATGAATTGACGGGGGCCCGCACAAGCGGTGGAGCATGTGGTTTAATTCGATGCAACGCGAAGAACCTTACCTGGTCTTGACATCCACAGAACTTAGCAGAGATGCTTTGGTGCCTTCGGGAACTGTGAGACAGGTGCTGCATGGCTGTCGTCAGCTCGTGTTGTGAAATGTTGGGTTAAGTCCCGCAACGAGCGCAACCCTTATCCTTTGTTGCCAGCGGTTAGGCCGGGAACTCAAAGGAGACTGCCAGTGATAAACTGGAGGAAGGTGGGGATGACGTCAAGTCATCATGGCCCTTACGACCAGGGCTACACACGTGCTACAATGGCATATACAAAGAGAAGCGACCTCGCGAGAGCAAGCGGACCTCATAAAGTATGTCGTAGTCCGGATTGGAGTCTGCAACTCGACTCCATGAAGTCGGAATCGCTAGTAATCGTAGATCAGAATGCTACGGTGAATACGTTCCCGGGCCTTGTACACACCGCCCGTCACACCATGGGAGTGGGTTGCAAAAGAAGTAGGTAGCTTAACCTTCGGGAGGGCGCTTACCACTTTGTGATTCATGACTGGGGTGAAGTCGTAACAAGGTAACCGTAGGGGAACCTGCGGTTGGATCACCTCCTTACCTTAAAGAACCTGCCTTTGNAGTGCTCACACAGATTGTCTGATGAAAATAGAGCAGTAAGTAATCTCTGCAGGCTTGTAGCTCAGGTGGTTAGAGCGCACCCCTGATAAGGGTGAGGTCGGTGGTTCAAGTCCACTCAGGCCTACCAAATT
>NZ_JAZARW010000001.1:4665117-4666854 GCF_036233805.1 Klebsiella sp. EMBS2024
GAATTAAGGTTNNNNGAGATTCATTCGATGGGGCTATAGCTCAGCTGGGAGAGCGCCTGCTTTGCACGCAGGAGGTCTGCGGTTCGATCCCGCATAGCTCCACCATCTTTACTGCGAACACAAGAAAACTTCAGAGTGAACCTGAAAAGGTGCACTGCGAAGTTTTGCTCTTTAAAAATCTGGATCAAGCTGAAAATTGAAACGACACACNGTTNANGTGTGTTCGAGTNTCTCAAATTTTCGCAATCAGAAGTGAAACATCTTCGGGTTGTGAGGTTAAGCGACTAAGCGTACACGGTGGATGCCCTGGCAGTCAGAGGCGATGAAGGACGTGCTAATCTGCGAAAAGCGTCGGTAAGGTGATATGAACCGTTANANCCGGCGATGTCCGAATGGGGAAACCCAGTGCAATTCGTTGCACTATCGTTAACTGAATACATAGGTTAACGAGGCGAACCGGGGGAACTGAAACATCTAAGTACCCCGAGGAAAAGAAATCAACCGAGATTCCCCCAGTAGCGGCGAGCGAACGGGGAGCAGCCCAGAGTCTGAATCAGCTTGTGTGTTAGTGGAACGGTCTGGAAAGTCCGACGGTACAGGGTGATAGTCCCGTACACCAAAATGCACAGGTTGTGAACTCGAAGAGTAGGGCGGGACACGTGGTATCCTGTCTGAATATGGGGGGACCATCCTCCAAGGCTAAATACTCCTGACTGACCGATAGTGAACCAGTACCGTGAGGGAAAGGCGAAAAGA
Organism: Klebsiella sp. EMBS2024; assembly: GCF_036233805.1. Classification (NCBI taxonomy): domain Bacteria; kingdom Pseudomonadati; phylum Pseudomonadota; class Gammaproteobacteria; order Enterobacterales; family Enterobacteriaceae; genus Klebsiella; species Klebsiella sp. EMBS2024. Next base: position 4,665,874 of record NZ_JAZARW010000001.1, read on the forward strand.
ACCCCGGCGAGGGGAGTGAAAAAGAACCTGAAACCGTGTACGTACAAGCAGTGGGAGCACCTTCGGGTGTGACTGCGTACCTTTTGTATAATGGGTCAGCGACTTATATTCTGTAGCAAGGTTAACCGTATAGGGGAGCCGCAGGGAAACCGAGTCTTAACTGGGCGTTAAGTTGCAGGGTATAGACCCGAAACCCGGTGATCTAGCCATGGGCAGGTTGAAGGTTGGGTAACACTAACTGGAGGACCGAACCGACTAATGTTGAAAAATTAGCGGATGACTTGTGGCTGGGGGTGAAAGGCCAATCAAACCGGGAGATAGCTGGTTCTCCCCGAAAGCTATTTAGGTAGCGCCTCGTGAACTCATCTTCGGGGGTAGAGCACTGTTTCGGCTAGGGGGTCATCCCGACTTACCAACCCGATGCAAACTACGAATACCGAAGAATGTTATCACGGGAGACACACGGCGGGTGCTAACGTCCGTCGTGAAGAGGGAAACAACCCAGACCGCCAGCTAAGGTCCCAAAGTCATGGTTAAGTGGGAAACGATGTGGGAAGGCACAGACAGCCAGGATGTTGGCTTAGAAGCAGCCATCATTTAAAGAAAGCGTAATAGCTCACTGGTCGAGTCGGCCTGCGCGGAAGATGTAACGGGGCTAAACCATGCACCGAAGCTGCGGCAGCGACACTATGTGTTGTTGGGTAGGGGAGCGTTCTGTAAGCCTGCGAAGGTGACCTGTGAGGGTTGCTGGAGGTATCAGAAGTGCGAATGCTGACATAAGTAACGATAAAGCGGGTGAAAAGCCCGCTCGCCGGAAGACCAAGGGTTCCTGTCCAACGTTAATCGGGGCAGGGTGAGTCGACCCCTAAGGCGAGGCCGAAAGGCGTAGTCGATGGGAAACAGGTTAATATTCCTGTACTTGGTGTTACTGCGAAGGGGGGACGGAGAAGGCTATGTTAGCCGGGCGACGGTTGTCCCGGT
>NZ_JAZARW010000001.1:4666902-4667053 GCF_036233805.1 Klebsiella sp. EMBS2024
AGGTGTGATGACGAGGNACTACGGTGCTGAAGTAACAAATGCCCTGCTTCCAGGAAAAGCCTCTAAGCATCAGGTAACATTAAATCGTACCCCAAACCGACACAGGTGGTCAGGTAGAGAATACCAAGGCGCTTGAGAGAACTCGGGTGAA
>NZ_JAZARW010000001.1:4668208-4755708 GCF_036233805.1 Klebsiella sp. EMBS2024
AAGACGANGACGTNGATAGGCCGGGTGTGTAAGCGCAGCGATGCGTTGAGCTAACCGGTACTAATGAACCGTGAGGCTTAACCTTACAACGCCGAAGATGTTTTGGCGATTTGAGAGAATTTTCAGCTCTGATTCAGATTAATCAATACGTTGGTGAAACGTGTTGATAAAACAGAATTTGCCTGGCGGCACTAGCGCGGTGGTCCCACCTGACCCCATGCCGAACTCAGAAGTGAAACGCCGTAGCGCCGATGGTAGTGTGGGGTCTCCCCATGTGAGAGTAGGGAACTGCCAGGCATCAAATTGCAGTAAGCCGGGGTGACAACCGGTGGTAATAAAGCGAAGAAATTCGGTGGAGCGGTAGTTCAGTCGGTTAGAATACCTGCCTGTCACGCAGGGGGTCGCGGGTTCGAGTCCCGTCCGTTCCGCCACTTATTTAACATTAAGCCTGCTCAAATAGCAGGCTTAGTGGTAAGAAAATTTTAGGGGCGTAGTTCAATTGGTAGAGCACCGGTCTCCAAAACCGGGTGTTGGGAGTTCGAGTCTCTCCGCCCCTGCCATTTATAAGAATCCTTTGCTCAGGCAAAGGATTTTTTTTATCTCTAATCTCCATTGGCAATATCCCCTACGAAAATACCTTGCTGATCTCCGTCCATGGAGAGTAGCGTTTATTCCAGAATAGGGTTTTTCAGGATCTCATGGATCTGCGCCTGCTTATCGCTATTTTGTAACCAGATCGCATAAAGTGGACGGGATAACGTAGCGCTGTCCATGACCGTATGTAACCCATGCTTCTCTTTCGCCCAGCGAACAGGTAGCCAACAGCAGCCGTTCAGGCGCGATAATTGCTGATAGATCAGTTCAGCTGAAGAGGTAGTGAGCAGCGGAACATCATCGCTTCCTATCAGTCCCACTTCGTTTTGCTGAAAATCAGGCCCCCATTCAAGGCGCAAGTAATTCAATTCATTTCTGTTTTTTGCAGGCGATGCGCAATACAGGGCAAGAGTAAAATTACCCAACAGCTGGCTGCTTAATTCATCCATCTTCGGCGATTCGGTGGTGATCAGCAGATCCAACTGGCGTTCGTGAAGCTGTTTAACCAACGACTGCCGCTGCGCGATACGGGCTTCAAACTGGAGATTGTAAGGTGCGCTGTAGAGGGTACCGAGCCAGCTGTTAAGCATACATTCCCACAGGGAGGCGCTGGCCCCAATGGAGAATTCATTATGTCGCGAAGAGTGTGCCACCTCCTTGCGCGCAGCCTGCCAGGTATTCATGAGCGTTTCGGCATAGGGGAGGAGCTTTTCGCCGGCGGTCGTCAGGCGGATGTTATTACGATGACGGGTGAACAGATTCACACCAAGTTGATTTTCCAGCTGACGAATACGAAAGCTGACTGCTGACTGTGTCAGGTAAAGCGCCTCTGCTGCTCGCCCAAAGTGACGAGTTCTACTCACTTCCAGGAAAGTCTTGAGCAATTCCGTATCCACACCGTTCTCCACAAAATTATTTGTCGTGATGATTTAAATGTTTTGTTTGACGCTCTGTCAAGCGTAACTAATACTCCGCGCCATAAATAGCTCGGCCAAAGAATCAGGAGCGTGTAGGATGGCGGAAAGCTTTACGACGACTAATCGTTTTTTCGACAATAAAAATTATCCACGCGGGTTCTCCCGTCACGGTGATTTCACCATCAAAGAGGCGCAACTGCTGGAACGTCATGGTTATGCCTTTAACGAACTGGAACTGGGTAAGCGCGAACCTGTTACCGAAGATGAAAAACAATTTGTCTCGGTGTGCCGTGGTGAACGTGAGCCGGTGACGGAAGCAGAACGCGTATGGATTAAGTATATGGCGCGTATCAAGCGGCCGAAGCGTTTCCATACTCTGTCCGGCGGCAAACCGCAGATGGAAGGCGCTGACGATTACACCGAAAGCGATGACTAAGAAAAAAGGGCGTAAGCCCTTTTTTTACGCCATCATTTTCTGCAGATGGTTGAGCATCCGATCAATTGCCCGATAGCTGAGCGCCTCCTGCAAATGACAGCGTTCAATCTCTTCAACCTCTGCCAGATCGGCAATGGTTCTCGCAACCTTTAACAGACGCTGCCAGGCGCGAATAGAAAGCCCCAGCTGCGTTAGCGTCTGTTCCAGCCAGACAGCATCCTCCCGCCTTAAGCGACAGCAGTTCTTCATTTCACGATTCTCAAGATGGGCATTGAGTTTATTTTGCCTGAGCATTTGTCGTTCACGCGCCGCCAGCACCCGCTGCCGGACCGTTGCGCTCGATTCTTCGCCCTGCGAGCCCTGACTCAGTATTCCTGGCGGCGGCAATGGGATCTCTAAGGAAAGATCGAAGCGGTCGAGGAAGGGGCCTGACAGGCGTCCAAGGTAGCGCAATGTCTGCTCCGGCGATGCACGATTATGTTTACCCTGATAATGTCCTGTCGGGCTTGGATTCATCGCTGCAATAAGCTGAAAGCGCGCCGGATAGTCAATTTTGGCGCGCGAGCGTGATATGTGGATCTTGCCTGACTCAATGGGTTCGCGTAGCGCATCCAGTACCCGCCGCTCAAACTCCGGCAGTTCATCAAGAAACAGCACGCCATTATGGGCCAGGGAAATCTCACCGGGGACCGGTATCGAGCCGCCGCCCACCATCGCTGCCAGCGAGGCGCTATGGTGGGGGGCGCGGAACGGCCTCTGACGCCACCGCGTCTTTGCGGTGTGGAGGTTGACCAGACTCTGTATGGCCGCGCTCTCCAGCGCTTCCTGATTGCTTAATGGCGGCAGGAGACCGGGGAGTCGGCTGGCTAGCATGGTTTTCCCGGTCCCGGGCGGGCCTATCAGGAGCAGATTGTGACCACCGGCGGCCACAATCTCCAGCGCTCGTTTGCCCTGCTGCTGGCCGATAACATCGAGCAGATCTTCGTAGCGTTCATCCCGAGCAGGCGCCTCGGCGAGAGGCGGCGAAAGCGATGTCTGCCCCGCAAGAAATGCGCAAACCTCCTGCAGATGGTCGGCGACCAGACAATCGCTGCCGCCGATCAGGCCGACCTCCGCCGCATTGTCAGAGGAGACGACAATGCGCCGGCCGGCTTTGATGGCCTCCATTGCGCTGGGGATTGCCCCTGGAACGCCTCGTAACCCACCTGTAAGGGCGAGTTCGCCCACAAACTCATATTGATTCAGTCGCGTCGTGTTGAGCTGCTCTGAGGCAACGAGAAGCGCGAGAGCGATGGGCAGATCGTATCGTCCGCCTTCTTTGGGCAGATCCGCTGGCGCCAGGTTAATGGTTATCTTCTTCGCAGGAAAAGCGTAGCCGCTGTTGATCAGGGCGCTGCGGACCCGGTCGCGGGCCTCTTTCACGGTGGTTTCCGGCAGCCCGACCATAGTTAGACCAGGAAGACCGTTGCTGAGATGAACCTCAACGGTAATCAATGGCGCTTCGATACCGAGCGCCGCGCGAGTATAGACGATAGCGAGCGACATAAAACCTCCTGGACAGAGAAGAATTATGGTTGGCATGACGTAAAGCGAGAATGGAAAAAGTGCGAATTTAGAACTGCGTATCCATACTTTTCGCGGCATATCGTTACATTTAGCCGAAAATGGACGTTTGATCGCAAAACAGAGCTATGTTGGTAAAGAGGGCGCCGAAGAGCGCGGCAGGCGTGAGAAAACTGAATTTTTTTCATTTTTGATTTTTTTCATATAAAACAATTATTTTTATTGAAACCGTTAGGCTGATCAGCAACGAAGATATAAAAAAATCTTGTGCTTTATGTGATGTCTGTGGTAACTCTTTAGGTATTCCTTCGAACAAGAAGCCAGAAAGTATAGAAAATGACAGCCCTTCTACGAGTGATTAGCCTGGTCGTGATTAGCGTGGTGGTGATTATTATCCCACCGTGCGGGGCTGCACTTGGACGAGGAAAGGCTTAGAAATCAAGCCTTAACGAACTAAGACCCCCGCACCGAAAGGTCCGGGGGTTTTTTTATAACTGAAATAACCTAAGCGAGGAGCAGATGATGACTTTTAGCATAAAATTCTGTTTCTCCCGATTTATGACGGGGAACTAACTATGAATGGCGCGCAGTGGGTGGTACATGCTTTGCGGACACAGGGAGTCGACACAGTTTTTGGCTATCCGGGTGGCGCAATTATGCCGGTTTACGATGCACTGTATGACGGCGGCGTGGAGCACCTGCTGTGCCGGCATGAGCAAGGGGCAGCCATGGCGGCCATTGGTTATGCGCGAGCAACCGGTAAAACCGGGGTGTGTATCGCGACGTCCGGCCCGGGCGCGACCAATCTGATCACCGGCCTGGCGGACGCCCTGCTTGACTCTATTCCCATCGTAGCTATCACCGGCCAGGTGGCCGCACCCTTCATCGGCACGGATGCGTTCCAGGAAGTAGACGTTCTCGGTTTGTCACTGGCCTGTACTAAGCACAGTTTCCTTGTGCAGTCTCTGGACGAACTGCCGCGGGTTATTGCTGAGGCTTTCCAGGTGGCAAACTCAGGCCGTCCAGGTCCGGTGCTGGTTGATATCCCTAAGGATATTCAGATGGCGCAGGGCGACCTAGATCCCCATTTCTCTACCGTCGCCGATGAGATGGCATTTCCGCAGGAGGAAGTGGCGCAGGCTCTGCAGATGCTGGCCCAATCGCAGCAACCGATGCTGTATGTTGGCGGCGGGGTCGGCATGGCGCAGGCGGTACCGGCTTTGCGCGAATTCCTGGCGGTGACCAGGATGCCGGCAACCTGCACCCTGAAAGGGCTGGGCGTGGTGGATGCTGATTATCCCTATTATCTCGGCATGCTGGGAATGCACGGCACTAAGGCGGCCAACCTGGCGGTACAGGAGTGCGATCTGCTGATCGCCGTCGGCGCGCGCTTTGACGATCGCGTGACCGGTAAGCTCAATACCTTCGCACCGCATGCCAAAGTGATCCACATGGACATCGATCCGGCGGAGCTGAACAAGCTGCGTCAGGCGCATATCGGTCTGACAGGCGATCTGAACTGCCTGCTGCCGGCGCTGCAGCAGCCGTTAGCTATCGATGGCTGGCGCGAGCGGAGTGCCGCACTGCGTGCCGAGCATGCCTGGCGTTATGATCATCCCGGTGAGGCAATCTACGCGCCGCTGCTGCTGAAGCAGCTTTCCGACCGCAAGCCGGCGGACAGCGTGGTGACCACCGACGTTGGCCAGCACCAGATGTGGTCGGCTCAGCATATGACCTATACCCGCCCGGAAAACTTTATCACCTCCAGCGGCTTAGGCACCATGGGCTTTGGCCTGCCGGCCGCCGTTGGCGCCCAGGTGGCGCGCCCTAACGATACGGTGATCTGTATCTCCGGTGACGGCTCCTTCATGATGAATGTACAGGAGCTGGGCACCGTTAAACGCAAGCAGTTACCGCTGAAGATCGTGTTACTCGACAACCAGCGGTTAGGGATGGTTCGACAATGGCAGCAGCTGTTTTTCCAGGAACGTTATAGCGAAACCACTCTGACTGATAACCCTGATTTCCTCACGCTGGCCAGCGCCTTCGGTATTCCTGGCCAACACATCACCCGTAAAGACCAGGTTGAAGCGGCACTCGACACCATGCTTTCGAGCCAGGGGCCATACCTGCTTCATGTCTCAATCGACGAACTTGAGAATGTCTGGCCGTTGGTGCCGCCCGGCGCCAGTAACTCTGAAATGCTGGAGAAATTATCATGATGCAACATCAGGTCGCTTTACAGGCACGTTTCAACCCGGAAACCTTAGAGCGCGTGCTGCGCGTTGTCCGCCACCGGGGTTTCCACATCTGCGCAATGAACATGGAAACCGCGCCGGACGCACAGAACATAAATATCGAATTGACCGTTGCCAGCCCGCGGCCCGTCGAATTACTGTTTAGTCAATTAAGCAAACTGGTCGACGTTGCCTGCGTCGAGATCCAGCAACCCACATCACAACAAATCCGCGCCTGAGCGCAAAGGAAGAAAAATGACGACGAAAAAAGCTGATTACATTTGGTTCAATGGCGAGATGGTTCCGTGGGGCGAAGCGAAAGTTCATGTGATGTCCCATGCGCTGCACTACGGTACCTCGGTATTCGAGGGGATCCGTTGCTACGACTCGCACAAAGGCCCGGTGGTGTTCCGTCATCGCGAACATATGCAGCGTCTGCATGATTCAGCCAAAATTTATCGTTTCCCGGTCTCCCAGAGCGTCGACGAACTGATGGAAGCCTGCCGCGAAGTCATTCGAACCAATAATCTGACCAGCGCTTATATCCGTCCGCTGGTGTTTGTTGGCGATGTCGGCATGGGGGTAAACCCGCCTCCGGGTTACAACACTGACGTGATCATCGCGGCGTTCCCATGGGGAGCCTACCTCGGCGCAGAAGCGCTTGAGCAGGGGATCGATGCAATGGTCTCTTCCTGGAACCGCGCGGCGCCGAACACTATCCCGACGGCAGCGAAAGCCGGTGGTAATTATCTTTCCTCGCTGCTGGTTGGCAGTGAAGCGCGTCGCCATGGCTATCAGGAAGGTATCGCCCTCGATGTTAACGGCTATATCTCCGAAGGCGCAGGGGAAAACCTGTTTGAAGTGAAGGATGGTGTACTGTTCACCCCGCCGTTTACCTCTTCCGCGCTGCCGGGCATTACCCGCGACGCCATTATCAAGCTGGCGAAAGATCTTGGTATCGAAGTCCGCGAGCAGGTGTTGTCCCGTGAATCCCTGTATCTGGCGGATGAAGTCTTCATGTCCGGCACTGCGGCGGAAATCACCCCGGTACGCAGCGTGGACGGCATCCAGGTCGGCGCAGGCCGTCGCGGTCCGGTAACCAAACGCATTCAGGAAGCCTTCTTTGGCCTCTTCACCGGTGAAACAGAAGATAAATGGGGCTGGTTGGATCCGGTAAGTAAGTAATTAAAAATGGGACGGCACGCACCGTCCCATTTAATAAACACAGATGGGAGTAAAAAGAGCATGCCTAAGTACCGTTCCGCCACCACCACACATGGCCGCAATATGGCGGGCGCCCGCGCGTTGTGGCGCGCAACCGGAATGACCGATGCCGATTTCGGCAAACCGATTATCGCCGTCGTTAACTCCTTTACCCAGTTTGTCCCCGGGCACGTGCACCTGCGCGATCTCGGCAAACTGGTTGCCGAGCAGATTGAAGCCGCCGGTGGCGTGGCCAAAGAATTCAACACCATCGCAGTGGATGATGGGATCGCTATGGGCCACGGGGGTATGCTCTATTCACTGCCATCCCGCGAGCTGATCGCCGACTCGGTGGAGTATATGGTTAACGCCCACTGCGCTGATGCCATGGTTTGTATCTCCAACTGCGACAAAATCACCCCGGGGATGCTGATGGCCTCCCTGCGTTTGAATATTCCGGTGATCTTTGTTTCCGGCGGCCCGATGGAAGCCGGGAAGACCAAGCTGTCAGATAAAATCATCAAGCTTGACCTGGTGGATGCGATGATTCAGGGGGCGGATCCGAAAGTGTCCGACGAGCAGAGTAATCAGGTGGAACGCTCCGCCTGCCCGACCTGCGGCTCCTGTTCCGGGATGTTCACGGCGAACTCCATGAACTGCCTGACCGAAGCGCTGGGCCTGTCGCAGCCGGGCAACGGCTCTCTGCTGGCGACCCACGCCGATCGTAAGGAGCTGTTCCTAAACGCCGGGAAACGTATCGTGGAGCTGACCAAACGCTATTACGAGCAGGATGACGCTTCCGCGCTGCCGCGCAATATCGCCAGCAAGGCGGCCTTTGAGAACGCTATGACGCTGGATATCGCCATGGGCGGCTCCACCAATACCGTTCTGCACCTGCTGGCGGCGGCGCAGGAAGCTGAAATCGACTTCACCATGAGCGATATCGATAAGCTCTCCCGCAAAGTGCCGCAGCTGTGTAAGGTGGCGCCGAGCACGCAGAAATACCATATGGAAGATGTGCATCGCGCCGGCGGCGTGCTGGGCATTCTGGGCGAGCTGGACCGCGCCGGGCTGCTGAATCGCGAGGTCAAAAACGTCCTTGGCCTGACGCTGCCGCAGACCCTGGAACAGTACGATGTGATGGTGACCCAGGACGACGCGGTGAAAAAAATGTTCCGCGCCGGCCCGGCGGGCATCCGTACCACCCAGGCGTTCTCGCAAGACTGCCGCTGGGATACCCTGGATGACGATCGCGCCGAAGGCTGTATTCGTTCTCTGGAACACGCTTACAGCAAGGACGGCGGCCTGGCGGTGCTGTACGGCAATTTCGCAGAAAACGGTTGTATCGTGAAAACCGCCGGCGTGGACGACAGCATCCTGAAATTTACCGGTCCGGCGAAAGTATATGAGAGCCAGGACGATGCGGTTGAGGCCATCCTCGGCGGTAAAGTCGTGGAAGGCGACGTCGTGGTGATCCGCTACGAAGGGCCGAAAGGCGGGCCGGGGATGCAGGAAATGCTTTACCCCACCAGCTTCCTGAAGTCGATGGGGCTGGGCAAAGCGTGCGCGCTGATCACCGATGGCCGTTTCTCCGGCGGCACCTCAGGGCTCTCTATCGGCCACGTCTCTCCGGAAGCGGCGAGCGGCGGCAACATTGCGCTCATTGAAGATGGCGACATGATCGCGATTGATATTCCGAACCGCAGCATCCAGCTGCAGCTGAGCGATGCGGAAATTGCGGCGCGTCGTGAAGCCCAGGAAGCGCGTGGCGACCAGGCGTGGACGCCGAAGAATCGCCAGCGTCAGGTCTCCTTTGCTCTTCGCGCCTACGCCAGCCTGGCGACCAGCGCCGACAAAGGCGCGGTACGCGATAAATCCAAGCTGGGTGGCTAATCATGGCGGATTCACAACCCTTGTCCGGCGCCCCTGAGGGCGCCGAGTACCTGAGAGCAGTGCTGCGCGCGCCGGTTTATGAAGCGGTGCAGAAAACGCCGCTGCAAAAAATGGATAAGCTCTCGTCGCGGCTGGATAACGTTATTCTGGTGAAGCGTGAAGATCGCCAGCCGGTACACAGCTTTAAGCTGCGTGGCGCTTACGCGATGATGTCCAGCCTGACTGCCGAACAGAAATCCCACGGGGTGATCACCGCTTCGGCGGGCAACCATGCCCAGGGCGTGGCGTTTTCCGCATCGCGGCTGGGCGTTAAGGCGCTGATCGTGATGCCGGTAGCGACCGCCGATATCAAAGTCGATGCCGTTCGCGGCTTTGGCGGCGAAGTGCTGCTGCACGGCGCCAACTTTGACGAAGCGAAGGCGAGAGCGATTGAGCTGGCGCAACAGCAGGGTTTTACCTGGGTGCCGCCGTTCGATCACCCAATGGTCATCGCCGGACAGGGAACCCTGGCGCTGGAGCTGCTGCAGCAGGATGCCCATATTGACCGCGTATTCGTCCCGGTGGGCGGCGGCGGTCTGGCAGCGGGCGTGGCGGTGCTGATCAAGCAGCTGATGCCGCAGATCAAAGTGATCGCGGTGGAGGCGGAAGATTCTGCTTGCCTGAAGGCGGCGCTGGACGCAGGCCATCCGGTGGATCTGCCGCGCGTCGGCTTGTTTGCCGAAGGCGTGGCGGTCAAACGCATCGGCGATGAAACGTTCCGTTTATGCCAGGAGTATCTGGACGATATCATCACCGTCGATAGNGATGCTATCTGCGCGGCGATGAAGGATCTGTTCGAAGATGTGCGGGCGGTGGCGGAGCCTTCCGGCGCGCTGGCGCTGGCGGGGATGAAAAAGTATATCGCCCAGCATAACATCCGCGGCGAGCGTCTGGCTCATATTCTGTCCGGGGCCAACGTCAACTTCCATGGCCTGCGCTACGTGTCCGAGCGCTGCGAGCTCGGGGAACAGCGGGAAGCGCTGCTGGCGGTGACGATCCCGGAAGAGAAAGGTAGCTTTTTGAAGTTTTGCCAGCTACTGGGGGGCCGCTCGGTGACGGAGTTCAACTACCGCTTTGCCGATGCCAAAGACGCCTGTATTTTTGTCGGGGTACGGCTGAGTCGTGGCCTGGAAGAGCGGAAAGAGATCCTCCAGTTACTGAACGACGGCGGCTACAGCGTGGTGGATCTCTCTGATGATGAGATGGCTAAGCTGCATGTGCGCTATATGGTCGGCGGCCGGCCGTCAAAAGCGCTGCAGGAGCGGCTGTTCAGCTTCGAGTTTCCGGAATCGCCGGGGGCGCTGCTGAAATTCCTGCATACCCTTGGCACCCACTGGAATATTTCACTGTTCCACTACCGCAGCCACGGCACTGACTATGGTCGGGTACTGGCGGCCTTCGAGTTGGGCGAGCACGAGCCGGACTTTGAAACTCGTCTCAATGAGCTGGGCTATGAGTGCCACGACGAAACGCATAACCCGGCATTCCGCTTTTTCCTCGCGGGTTAGTGGTTGGGAAGAATTTTCCAGAAAGCATCAATAAGCGGCTCATGCAGCCGCTTTTTTTGTGCGCAAACGCCCAGCTCAAACGGCGTTTGCTCATCGCTGCGCTCCAGGATCATCACCCTGTTGCGTACCGGCTCCGGACTGTTCTCCAGCACCACTTCCGGCAGCAGCGCCACGCCGCATCCCAGGGCGACCATCGACACCATCGCTTCGTGCCCGCCGACGGTGGCGTAGATCGACGGATTGCTGATTTTATGCCGCCGAAACCACAGCTCGATGCGCCGACGTACCGGCCCCTGGTCGGCCATGATAAAGGGCACTGTCGACCAGTCGGGGCGCTCGACGGTCACCTGGTTGCGCACCGGGCAGGGAAGGGCCGGGGCAATTAACACCACGGCGAGGTTCTCCAGCATCGAAAACGCCACCGACCCTGGCAGAGTCTCCGGCTTACCGGCAATCGCCAGGTCGGCTTCGCCGGTGACGACCTTCTCCATAGCGTCGGCGGCGTCGCCGGTCGAGAGCTTGATCTCCACCGAGGGGTGCGCGGCGCGAAAGCGGTCGAGGATCGGCGGCAGATGGCTATAGGCGGCGGTGACAGAGCAGAAGATGTGCAGCTCGCCGGAGAGCGAAGGGCCCTGCTGATCGATGACGTGACGAAGCTGCTGATACTGCAATAAAGTCTGTTGGGCAAAGGTACGTAACTCTTCCCCGGCTTCGGTAAGGGTCACCGTGCGATTATCTCGCACGAACAGCGGCTGGCCGAGGTCCTCTTCCAGACGTTGGATCTGGCGCGAAAGCGTCGACGGGCTGACGTGCATGGCCCGCGCGCTGCGGCCAAAATGGCGGCTTTCCGCCAGATGCAGAAAGGTTTTCAGATCGCGTAAATCCACGGCGCGTACTCCCCTGTTTTGTATTTCATAAAATGCAACGTGACGTTGTGAATATATCAATTTCCGCAATAAAATTCCTGTCATATAGTAAGTTCATTCTCGCAAAAGCGAACCGAACAATAAGCACGACACAACATCACGGAGTTACAGACATGGCTAACTACTTTAATACACTGAACCTGCGCCAGCAGCTGGCACAGCTGGGCAAATGCCGCTTTATGGCGCGCGACGAATTCGCCGATGGCGCAAGCTACCTTCAGGGTAAAAAAGTGGTCATCGTCGGCTGCGGCGCACAGGGCCTGAACCAGGGTCTGAACATGCGTGACTCCGGCCTGGATATCTCCTATGCGCTGCGTAAAGAAGCGATCGCTGAGAAGCGCGCCTCCTGGCGTAAAGCGACTGAAAACGGCTTCAAAGTCGGCACTTATGAAGAGCTGATCCCGCAGGCCGACCTGGTGGTTAACCTGACGCCGGACAAACAGCACTCAGACGTTGTGCGCTCCGTACAGCCGCTGATGAAAGACGGCGCAGCGCTGGGTTACTCCCACGGCTTCAACATCGTGGAAGTGGGCGAGCAGATCCGTAAAGACATCACCGTGGTGATGGTGGCGCCGAAGTGCCCGGGCACCGAAGTGCGTGAAGAGTACAAACGCGGTTTCGGCGTACCGACGCTTATCGCGGTACACCCGGAAAACGACCCGAAAGGCGAAGGCATGGCGATTGCCAAAGCATGGGCTGCGGCGACAGGCGGCCACCGCGCGGGCGTGCTGGAGTCTTCCTTCGTGGCGGAAGTGAAATCTGACCTGATGGGCGAGCAAACCATCCTTTGCGGCATGCTGCAGGCGGGTTCTCTGCTGTGCTTCGACAAGCTGGTGGCGGAAGGTACCGATCCGGCGTATGCAGAAAAACTGATTCAGTTCGGCTGGGAAACCATCACCGAAGCGCTGAAGCAGGGCGGCATCACCCTGATGATGGATCGCCTCTCCAACCCGGCGAAACTGCGCGCTTATGCGCTGTCCGAGCAGCTGAAAGAGATCATGGCGCCGCTGTTCCAGAAACACATGGACGACATCATCTCCGGCGAATTCTCCTCCGGCATGATGGCGGACTGGGCGAATGATGATAAGAAACTGCTGACCTGGCGTGAAGAGACCGGCAAAACCGCCTTCGAAACCGCGCCGCAATATGAAGGCAAAATCGGCGAGCAGGAGTACTTCGATAAAGGCGTTCTGATGATCGCGATGGTGAAAGCGGGCGTTGAGCTGGCCTTCGAAACCATGGTGGCCTCCGGCATCATCGAAGAGTCTGCTTACTACGAATCACTGCATGAGCTGCCGCTTATCGCCAACACCATCGCCCGTAAGCGTCTGTATGAGATGAACGTGGTTATTTCCGATACCGCTGAATATGGTAACTACCTGTTCTCTTACGCTTGCGTACCGCTGCTGAAAGAGTTCATGACCACCCTGCAGACCGGCGACCTGGGCACAGCGATTGCCGAAGGCGCGGTAGATAACGCGCAGCTGCGCGATGTGAACGAAGCGATTCGCAGCCACGCTATCGAGCAGGTTGGTAAGAAACTGCGCGGTTATATGACCGATATGAAGCGTATCGCGGTAGCCGGCTAATTCCTCGTCGTCTTTCGACTTGCCGATGCGTTGGCTACGGTACGTACACCCCAGTCACATAGTAATCTTTGTTCCTGGGGATGTACTTCCTTGCCGCCTTCCGGCAAGCCGAAATCCATAGAGGCATGGATTTGTTTAGTAGGCCTGATAAGCGAAGCGCCATCAGGCAAAAACCCGGAGATTAAGATCCCCGGGTTTTTTTATTATTTCCGGTACAGCACTTTGATGATGTGGTAGCCGAACTGGGTATGCAGCGGGCCGGTTGGCTCCAGTTCAGGGCAGGAGAAGACCACTTTATCGAAGGCCGGTACCATCTGGCCCTGGCGGAACTCACCCAGATCGCCGCCGCGTTTGCCTGACGGACAAATGGAGTGTTTCTTTGCCAGCTTGCCGAAATCGGCGCCGTTTTTGAGCTGCTCGAGCAGATCGAGCGCCAGTTTCTCTTCTTTTACCAGGATATGCAGTGCTGCCGCGGTTTTAGCCATGATTGCGCCTTGAGTGAGTTGGGATAAATCAGGGCGCCATAGTATCACGCGCTAGCGGCGATACAGCACCTTGATGATGTGGTAGCCGAATTTGGTTTTCACCGGGCCATAGGGTTTGAGCAGCGGACAGCTGAAGACGGCTTGATCAAACGGACCGACCATCGCGCCTTGCTGAAATTCGCCTAAGTCGCCGCCGTTGCGGCCAGACGGACATTTAGAATAGCGTTTCGCCAGATGATCGAAGCTGACGCCCCGCTCCAGTTTGGCGAGGATCTCCAGCGCCAGTTTCTCTTCTTTGACCAGGATATGCAGGGCCGCTGCGCTTTTTGCCATGACATCATTCTCAGGATGGTTTGCGTGGCTGACACTTTACCATCAGTCAGTAAATCTCGGCTCCGCTTTCTGCTACAATCCCCACCCCGTTCGAAGATTGAGCAAGACTCCCATGCGTTTAAACCCTGGCCAACAACAAGCCGTCGAATTCGTCACCGGACCGTGCCTGGTGCTGGCGGGCGCCGGTTCCGGTAAGACCCGCGTTATTACGAATAAAATCGCCCACCTGATCCGCGGCTGCGGCTATCAGGCGCGCCATATCGCGGCCGTGACCTTTACCAACAAAGCCGCGCGCGAGATGAAAGAGCGCGTTGGGCAAACGCTGGGGCGCAAAGAGGCGCGTGGGCTGATGATTTCCACCTTCCACACTTTGGGGCTGGATATCATTAAGCGCGAATACGCTGCGCTGGGTATGAAGTCTAACTTTTCCTTATTCGACGATACCGACCAGGTGGCGCTGCTTAAGGAACTGACCGAAGGGTTGATCGAAGATGACAAAGTGGTGCTTCAGCAGCTGATCTCGACGATCTCCAACTGGAAAAACGATCTAAAAACCCCGGCGCAGGCCGCCGCTGGCGCGAAAGGCGAACGGGATCGTATTTTCGCCCACTGCTATGGGCTATACGACGCGCACATGAAGGCCTGCAATGTCCTCGATTTTGACGATCTGATCCTGCTGCCAACGCTGCTGCTGCAGCGCAACGAGGAGGTGCGCGAGCGCTGGCAAAATAAGATCCGCTACCTGCTGGTGGATGAGTATCAGGATACCAATACCAGCCAGTATGAGCTGGTGAAACTGCTGGTGGGTCAGCGGGCGCGCTTTACCGTGGTGGGCGATGACGACCAGTCGATCTACTCCTGGCGCGGCGCGCGGCCGCAGAACCTGGTGCTGCTCAGCCAGGACTTCCCGGCGCTGCAGGTGATCAAGCTTGAGCAGAACTACCGCTCATCCGGGCGTATTCTGAAAGCCGCCAACATTTTGATCGCCAATAACCCTCACGTCTTTGAAAAGCGGCTGTTCTCCGAACTGGGATATGGCGCAGAGCTGAAAGTGCTCTCCGCCAACAATGAAGATCATGAAGCGGAGCGCGTGGCCGGGGAGCTGATCGCCCACCACTTCATTAATAAAACCAATTACAAAGACTACGCGATCCTTTATCGCGGCAATCACCAGTCGCGGGTCTTTGAAAAGATGCTGATGCAGAACCGCATCCCGTACAAAATCTCCGGCGGCACGTCGTTCTTTTCGCGTCCGGAAATTAAAGATCTGCTGGCCTATCTGCGCGTGCTGACCAACCCGGACGACGACAGCGCCTTCCTGCGTATCGTCAACACGCCGAAGCGCGAGATCGGCCCGGCGACGCTGCAAAAGCTCGGTGAGTGGGCGATGGGCCGCAACAAAGGATTGTTCACCGCCAGCTTTGATATGGGTCTCAGCCAGACGCTGACCGGGCGCGGCTATGAATCCCTCACCCGCTTCACCCACTGGCTACGCGAGATCCAGCAGCTGGCCGAACGCGAGCCGGTCAACGCCGTGCGCGATTTGATTCGCGGGATCGACTACGAATCCTGGCTGTATGAAACCTCGCCCAGCCCGAAAGCCGCGGAAATGCGCATGAAAAACGTCAACCAGCTGTTTACCTGGATGACCGAGATGCTGGAAGGCAGCGAAATCGATGAGCCGATGACCCTGACCCAGGTGGTCACCCGCTTTACCCTGCGCGACATGATGGAGCGCGGCGAATCGGATGAAGAGCTGGATCAGGTGCAGCTGATGACTCTCCATGCGTCAAAGGGGCTGGAGTTCCCCTACGTTTATCTGGTGGGAATGGAAGAGGGATTGCTGCCGCACCAAAGCAGCATTGATGAAGATAACGTCGATGAAGAGCGACGGTTAGCCTACGTTGGCATCACCCGTGCGCAGAAAGAGCTGACCTTTACGCTCTGTAAGGAGCGCCGGCAATATGGCGAGCTGGTGCGTCCTGAACCGAGTCGTTTTCTGCTGGAGCTCCCTCAGGACGACCTTATCTGGGAGCAGGCACGCAAAACCATTACGCCTGAAGAGCGGATGCAAAAAGGCCAGGCCAACGTCGCTAATATTCGGGCGATGCTGGCAAAGGCGAAAAAAGCTTAGCGTCTCAGGCGATAAACTGCTGCCAGGCGGCGGAGAAGGGCATCACCAGTATTAGCGAGGGCAGCATATTGGCGGTAGGGAAGGCACGGATCCCGCACAGACGGAAACCGGTCGCCAGCATAATGATGCCGCCGCAGGCGGTGAAGTCGGCGATCATCGACGGATTGATTAACGCCATGATAAAGGTTGCCGCGAAAAACAGGATAACGAAAACAATCAGCTGGGGAATAAAGATCACGGTGATGATATACCCCAGCGTGGAGGCGAAAATCGCGGCAGTAAAAAAGTCGAGGATCGACTTGGTCAGCAGAATGGTCGGGTCGCCGGTCATCCCTTCGGTTAAGGCGCCGAAGATGCCGGTACCGCTGGCGCAGAACAGGATCAGCACGGCGATAAACTGATTCATAAAATCTTCCGCACCGACGCTGGCGCTGGACTGCGCCGGAAAGATACGTTCAATGGGGCTGCGCAGCGTTGTTCCGGCTCGTTCAATCCATTTTTCAATATTCAACAGGCCGCCGATAATCGTGCCGACAATAATAGCCAGGGCAATCGGCGGCAGGTTATGCAATTTATTGACAAAGAATATGCCCATACTGATTGAGATCAGTCCGGCGATCAACGGTAAGGTTTTTTTGAAATGTTCCGGAATAAAACGATTCAGTGAAGCGCCCGCCAGCGCACCAACGAGAAGCGAGCCGCTACAGACAAATATACCTATAGCCATAATTTATTTTCCCTAATAAAAATCAGGGCCTGAATATACAGGCCCTGAAATATTTGAATTAATTATTTAATGTTAAATACGCGGCTGGCATTACCCCAGGCGATTTTCTCTTTCAGGCCTGCTTCAAGTTCTAAAGGATCAAACCAGTCGCAGGCCTGATGAATATCTTCATACGGATAATCGACAGAGAACATCACGCGATCGGCGCCCATGACTTCAATAGCATTATTCAGTGAATGGGTATTGAAATGGCCGCTGGTGGTAACGATGAAGTTATTCTGCAGGTAGTGCATTAACGGTTTTTCCGCTTTACCCAGACCGCAGCCGAAACGCTGACGATAGAGACGATGTTGAGTGCGCGGCAGCATATGTACCAGCCCTTCGCCGAGGTGACCCAGCACCATATTGAGGTTAGGATAACGATCGAACAGACCGCTCATCATCAGACGAATAGCATGCACTGCCGTTTCCTGAGCGAAGCCCCAGGCGGAGCCGATCAGGCTTTCGTAACCGGTATAGATGCCACGCGCCGGGCCTTCCAGCGGTTCACGAGGATGCAGATAGACAGGCACGTTCAGCTCGTTGACCTTATCCCAGAATACCAGCATGGATTCGTCATCAAGATACAGGCCATGCTCGCTATCTTTAACGTTGGTGTAGCCGTTGATCAGCGCACCTTTCATGCCTAACTTTTTCACGGCGCGCTCCAGCTCTTCCGCCGCGGCTTCCGGGTTCTGCAATGCCAGGGTGGCGAAGGCGCTGAATTTGTCCGGATTTGGCTTAACATAATTCTCAACGATAAAATCGTTGGTATCGCGGGCAAAAGAGACGGCTTTGGCTTTATCTAAAATAGACTGGGCGCCAGGTGAAGTCAGAGAAAGAATTACATGATCAATATGACGCTGCGCCATTTCTTCCAGCTGAATGCTGCGATCCAGCAGGCGGCGTTCAACATCTTTCATATATTCTGTGCCGTTACGACCTGCTTCACCAGATGAATCCCACAGACGGTTATTTTCAGGAGTGGATACGTGTTCTTCTAAAGCAATTTTTCCGCGCATGATATTTTCCTTGCGATATGAGTCAGTGTGGCTTGATGCGAGGAGAATAAAAGCTTTCACGTATTACCAGCAATAAACCAAACGTAATAGGGGTTATTAATAAAACCAATACACGGGCGTATTTTGTTACTTAGATTTTAATAGAAGTACTCTGCTGTGCGGGATCGGCAAGCGTAGCGATCAGCGAGCGTAGCCAGATATGTCCGGGATCGCGGTGCAGCCGCTGATGCCAGACCTGACGGATGGCGATTTTGGCGAGGGGAAAAGGCAGCGGCCAGCTGCGGCAGGGATAGCGCCGGGTGATATGCCGCGCCACCTGTTCCGGGACGACGGCAATCATATCGCTTTCGGCCACCAGCTCACCGGTACCTAAAAAACTTGGTAACGTTAGCGCAATGCGCCGGGGCATGTGGTGCTCATCAAGCAGCTTATCCATATCGCCATGGGCAGTCCCCTCCACGCGGATCGCCAGATGCTTTTCCTGGCGCCAGTCTTCGGCGCGGAGCTGTGCGCGAATGCGAGGATGGTTTTCCGCAGCCAGGCAGACATATGATTGATCGAAGAGATGTTGCTGGTAGACGCTTTCCGGAAGCTGCGTCAGATAGCCGATCGCGAGATCGCATTTCCCGGATTCGAGGGCGTTGAGGGTCTGCTCATCCAGATTCTGTACCGTAAAGGTGATCCCGTCCGCCGCCTGCTGCTGGAGCGCAATTTGCAATAAAGGCAGCAGCGTCATTTGGCTGATATCGGTCATACCGATCGTAAAATTACGCTGGCTCTGCTGGGGAAGAAATTCAGGTTTGACCGCTAAATCGTTATCGGCAAGCTGGAGAAGAGTCGAGATGGTGGGGGCGATCGCGTCCGCTCGCGGCGTCGGGATCATCCGCTGCCCGACCCGGACAAACAGCGGGTCAGCAAAATGATCTCGTAGTTTTTTCAGCAAAAGGCTGCCGGTGGGCTGGCTGATATCGAGCGCGTCCGCTGCTGGGGAAACATTGCCCAAGCGGTAGAGCGCAGAGAAAAAGCGTAGCGATTTGAAATCCAGTTCTTCCCGCATCCGCCCTCCTGGCTGGATATTATTTCAGCGTATCGCCGCTGGCGACCCGAAGTATCCAGTGGACGTAGCTTTGCCACTGACACTCCTGATCGACCATCTCCCGACCCAGCGGATGTTCATCCAGCCAGTTTCCCGGCAATATCAGCGTCAGTTGTTCGTCTTGAGCGGTCAGCTGAATGGCGGGCAACAGATCGTCGCGCCGCCGGCTGGCAAACAGGATTGCCAGTCGCAGCAGACGACACAGATGCTCAGCCACCCGCGGCGGGACGGCATTCTGTTGATGAAGCGAAGAGAGGTCGATAGCGTTAGTCTGGTTAAGGAGCAGCGTGGCAATCAGCTTCTTCTGCGCCGGGGTAAACCCCGGCAGGTCGAGGTTATTGACCAGATAGGCGGCGTGCTGCGGCGCGCGCTTAAAATCCACGCTCAGCCCAATCTCATGCAGCGCACAGGCGCTAAGGAGTAAATCACGGCTTAGCGGATCCAGCTCCCAGCTGCCATCCAACTGACTGAGCAGATGACTGGCAAGGCCGCCGACGCGCTGGGCCTGTTCGGTGTCGATCATAAAACGACGCTGAATATTACGCAGCGTGCGGCTGCGGATGTCCTGCTCAACGGAGAGATGCAGCATGCCGTACACCAGGCCTTCGCGTAACGCGCCGCCCGCGAGGGTCATACACTGAATATTCAGTTCGCTGAAGATAGCGATCAGGATCGCCAGCCCGCTAGGAAACACCAGCGCCCGCTCAAGGGTTAAGCCTTCGATCTCCAGCTCTTCCAGACGTCCGCACTGGATAGCGCGCTGTTTAAGCTGCTGGAGTTTGGCGAGGGTGATTCGTTCATCCATCCCCTGCGCCATCATAATTTCCTGCAGAGCCTGAACGGTGCCGGAGGCGCCAACGCACACTTTCCATCCGTGATAGCGCAGCACATCGGCGACGGGCAGTAGTACCTCGCGCGCAGCCGCTTCGGCGAGATCGAAATTCTCTTTCGTCAGACTACGGTCGGCAAAATAGCGTTCAAGCCAGGTGACACAGCCCATCGACAGGCTAAACAGCGAGGTTGTTTGTGCGCCGGTCCCGGTCACCAGCTCGGTGCTGGCACCGCCGATATCGACCACCAGGCGCTGATCGGCGCCGCCGGTGGTGTGGGCGACACCCTGGTAAATCAGGCGCGCTTCTTCTTCGCCGCTGATCACTTGCACTGGAGTGCCGAGGATCTCCTGCGCTTTCGCCAGAAACTCCCCCGCATTGACGGCAAGACGCAGCGTGGCGGTGGCCACGACGCGGATTTGCGTCGGCGGAATATCCTGCAGGCGCTCGGCAAACAGGCGTAAGCACTGCCAGCCCCGTTCCATCGCTTCTGCGGAGAGGGTGTTGTCGCTATTCAGGCCGGCGGCCAGTCGAACCTTACGCTTAATGCGGCTCAGCGTCTGGATGCTGCCCGCCACCTCGCGCACCACCAACATATGGAAACTATTGGAGCCCAAATCAATGGCGGCATATAGCGAGGTGGAGCTCATACTCTTCATCGTTCAGAAGGCTCCCTGGTCGGCGGGGCGCTTAGGCCCGATCCACATCACTGAGCGGGGCGCCAGAGGAAGGTCGCCCTGGCAGATTCTGAATGACTGAGCGTATGGCATAGATCTCTTAACCTGAACGACGACGATTGCGCGGTGGACCGTTACGGCGCGGGCCGTTGCCTGGGCGCGCACGGGTCAGACGCAGCGGCTTAGGCAGGTCGGTCATCAGCGCGTCCGGGTTGTACTTACTGACCGGAATTGAGTGACCAATATAGGTTTCGATCGCCGGCAGATTCAGCGCATACTCTTCGCAGGCGAGGCTAATGGAGTGACCGCTGGCGCCAGCGCGACCGGTACGGCCGATGCGGTGAACGTAATCTTCGCAGTCGTCCGGCAGATCGTAGTTAAAGACGTGAGTCACGGCCGGAATATGTAAGCCACGGGCGGCAACATCGGTCGCGACCAGAATATCGAGGTCGCCACGGGTAAATTCTTCGAGAATGCGCAGACGTTTTTTCTGCGCCACGTCGCCGGTCAGCAGACCTACGCGATGGCCGTCGGCGGCGAGATGGCCCCAGATATCTTCGCAGCGGTGCTTGGTATTGGCGAAAACGATGGCGCGATCGGGCCACTCTTCTTCCAGCAGCGTCTGCAGCAGGCGCATTTTTTCTTCATTGGAAGGGTAGAAGAGCTCTTCTTTAATACGGTGGCCTGTCTTCTGTTCCGGCTCGACTTCAACGTACTCGGCGTTATTCATTTGTTCGAACGCCAGTTCGCGGACGCGATAAGAAAGGGTCGCGGAGAACAGCATGTTCAGGCGCTGAGTGGCCGGCGGCATGCGGCGGAACAGCCAGCGGATATCTTTAATAAAGCCGAGATCGTACATGCGATCGGCTTCGTCCAGCACGACAACCTGAATGGCGCCGAGGTTAATGTGGTTCTGCTTCGCGTAATCGATCAGACGACCAGTGGTGCCGATCAGAATATCGACGCCGCTTTCCAGCACTTTCAACTGCTTATCGTAGCCGTCGCCGCCGTAAGCCAGACCCAGCTTCAGACCGGTGGCCTGCGCCAGTGGCTCAGCGTCGGCGTGGATCTGTACCGCCAGTTCACGCGTCGGCGCCATAATCAGCGCGCGCGGTTGGTTAACCTGGCGATCGGCGATAGCCGGGTGAGAGAGAAGATAATGAAACGTTGACGTCAGGAACGCCATCGTTTTACCGGTACCGGTTTGCGCCTGCCCGGCGACATCGCGGCCTTCCAGCGTCAGCGGAAGGGCGAGGGCCTGAATGGGTGTGCAATTATGAAACCCTTTCTTTTCAAGGGCTTCAATGACTGCCGGGTGCAGGGCGAAGTCGGAAAACTTCTGTTCTGTTAAATGTGTTTTGCTCATAGTGTGGTAGAATATCAGCTAACTATTGCATTAAGAAAGCGTATCCGGTGAAATAACGTCAACCTTTCGTTGGCGGTGTACGAAATTATTCAAGGTACGTCTACGGTAACTGAACGAATCCAGGATAGCTTAGACTACTAAGCGAGTCGGGAGCGATAAATCTGCAGCATGCAGTTCGCGTTCGGGCACCCTGGCGTCAACAGGCGAGTCCATGATGGATTGCGCCAGTTGGCAGGCCAGAGAATTGAGGTATCCTGAAGAATAGCGTGCATAACGTAGCCGCAGCGCGTCGTTGATGGCTACGACACCAACACACCAGGCTTATTCCTGTGGAGTTAAATATGAGCGATAAAATTATTCACCTGACTGACGACAGTTTTGACACGGACGTACTCAAGGCTGACGGGCTGACCCTCGTCGATNTCTGGGCAGAGTGGTGTGGTCCGTGCAAAATGATCGCCCCGATTCTGGATGAGATCGCTGAAGAGTATCAGGGCAAACTGACCGTAGCTAAGCTGAACATTGACCAGAACCCGGGCACTGCGCCGAAATACGGCATTCGCGGTATCCCAACCCTGCTGCTGTTTAAAAACGGCGAAGTGGCGGCCACTAAAGTTGGCGCACTGTCCAAGGGTCAGCTGAAAGAGTTCCTCGACGCTAACCTGGCGTAAGCGAATTGCTGTTCCGGCGTCCAGATTCCTATTTTTTGCGGAACTCTGGACGCCCGGCTGGAGTCGTGCTAAGTTAATCCACAGACTTCGTTTTAAACATACCTTGTTTGAATCTTGTTTTACCCGAAGCATCCCGCATAAATGCGCGTGAAGCTAATAATTCCGGGCTTTTCACTCATTCCGTCTAGTCGTTTCAGTTCTGCGTTCTTTCCTGTGACCAGGCAACGTACAGACACGAGATGAAGGCCGTTAACAGGCATGGAAGTTCCTGCCATACCATTCACAACATTAAGTTCGAGATTTACCCCGAGTTTAAGAACCCACACCACTATGAATCTTACCGAATTAAAGAATACGCCGGTTTCTGAGCTGATTACTCTCGGCGAAAATATGGGGCTGGAAAACCTGGCTCGTATGCGTAAGCAGGATATTATTTTTGCCATCCTCAAGCAGCATTCGAAGAGTGGCGAAGATATCTTTGGCGACGGCGTACTGGAGATACTGCAGGATGGATTTGGATTCCTCCGCTCCGCAGACAGCTCCTACCTCGCCGGCCCTGACGACATCTACGTATCCCCCAGCCAAATCCGCCGTTTCAACCTCCGCACTGGTGACACCATTTCCGGTAAGATTCGTCCTCCGAAAGAGGGTGAACGTTACTTTGCGCTGCTGAAAGTTAACGAAGTTAACTACGACAAGCCGGAAAACGCGCGTAACAAGATCCTGTTCGAGAACTTAACGCCGCTGCACGCGAACTCTCGCCTGCGTATGGAGCGTGGTAACGGTTCTACCGAAGACTTAACCGCTCGCGTACTGGATCTGGCCTCCCCGATTGGCCGCGGCCAGCGTGGCCTCATCGTCGCGCCGCCGAAAGCCGGTAAAACCATGCTGCTGCAGAACATCGCGCAGAGCATCGCATACAACCACCCGGACTGTGTCCTGATGGTACTGCTGATCGACGAACGTCCGGAAGAAGTGACCGAGATGCAGCGTCTGGTGAAAGGTGAAGTGGTTGCTTCCACCTTTGACGAGCCGGCATCCCGTCACGTGCAGGTTGCCGAGATGGTTATTGAGAAAGCGAAACGTCTGGTTGAACACAAGAAAGACGTTATCATCCTGCTCGACTCTATTACCCGTCTGGCGCGTGCCTACAACACCGTGGTTCCGGCTTCCGGTAAAGTGTTGACCGGTGGTGTGGACGCCAACGCCCTGCACCGTCCGAAGCGTTTCTTTGGTGCGGCACGTAACGTCGAGGAGGGCGGTAGCCTGACCATCATCGCCACGGCGCTGATCGACACCGGTTCCAAAATGGACGAAGTTATCTACGAAGAGTTTAAAGGCACCGGTAACATGGAACTGCACCTCTCTCGTAAGATTGCTGAAAAACGCGTCTTCCCGGCTATCGACTACAACCGTTCCGGTACCCGTAAAGAAGAGCTGCTTACCACTCAGGAAGAGCTGCAGAAAATGTGGATCCTGCGCAAAATTATCCATCCGATGGGTGAGATTGATGCGATGGAATTCCTCATCAATAAGCTGGCAATGACCAAGACGAATGATGACTTCTTCGATATGATGAAGCGCTCGTAAGGTAAAAAAAGCCAAAAACGCCACGCCTTTGCGTGGCGTTTTCATTTTGGGGTTTGTATGATCCAGAGACAGAGAAAGCGGGACGAAAGTTGTCGTATAATGGCGCCGGATAGCAGGCGGAGACAGCTTTAACAGACTAAAATCTATACAATAAATTTGTAATGTTCTGCTTTTCCCCTTCTGGAGTTGGGGCATCATCGCTATACTTCCCGGATTAACTATGCTGAGAGCACATGCGTTGTGAATTTACTCACTGCTATTACTGAATTAATCAGTATTTTCTTATTCACGACCCTCTTTATTTTTGTCGCGCGGAAAGTGGCAAAAAAGATCGGGTTAGTGGATAAACCCAACTATCGCAAACGGCATCAGGGGTTGATTCCGTTGGTCGGTGGTATCTCAGTTTATGCAGGTATCTGTTTCACTTTCGCCATCGCCGATTATTATATTCCTCACGCCTCGCTGTATCTGGCCTGCGCGGGGGTATTGGTGCTGGTTGGCGCGCTTGACGATCGCTTCGACATCAGCGTGAAAATTCGCGCGGTCATTCAGGCCGCGATCGCCGTGATTATGATGATGGCAGGGAATCTGCATCTGAGTAGTTTGGGCTTTATTTTTGGATCGTGGGAACTGGTGCTGGGGCCCTTCGGCTTCTTCCTGACGCTGTTTGCCGTCTGGGCCGCTATCAATGCGTTCAACATGGTCGATGGTATCGACGGCCTGCTCGGCGGACTGTCATCGGTCTCTTTTGCGGCGACCGGGATTATCCTTTGGTTTGATGGTCAGTACAGCCTGGCGATGTGGTGTTTCGCGATGATCGCCGCCATTCTACCCTATATTCTTCTCAATCTTGGCGCCCTCGGCCGCCGCTATAAAGTCTTTATGGGTGACGCCGGCAGCACGATGATTGGCTTCACCATCATCTGGATCCTGCTGGAAACCACGCAAGGTAAAACGCATCCCATTAGCCCGGTGACCGCGCTGTGGATTATCGCTATCCCGCTGATGGACATGGTGGCGATTATGTATCGCCGCCTGCGCAAAGGCATGAGTCCTTTCTCACCGGACCGTCAGCATATTCATCATTTGATCATGCGCGCCGGGTTTACTTCCCGCCAGGCGTTTGTCCTGATTACCCTGGCCGCCGCCCTGCTGGCGCTGGTTGGCGTCGTGGCGGAATACACCCGCATTGTGCCGGAATGGGTGATGTTAATTCTCTTTTTGGTAGCCTTCTTTCTTTATGGCTACTGTATTAAGCGCGCCTGGAAAGTGGCGCGCCTGGTTAAGCGCATCAGACGCAGAATTCGGCGACACAGCGGCAATAATCCGAAACTAACCAAGTAGAGCTGGGGATGTGATGACTCAACCATTACCGGGAGCACAAGCAGTGAACGTTGAGAACGAGCTGGATATTCGCGGGCTGTTTCGCGCTTTATGGGCAGGAAAAGGCTGGATAGTCGGCGGCGCCGTACTCTTCGCCGCCATCGTGCTGGTGTACACCTTCTTTGCTCGCCAGGAGTGGAGCGCCACGGCGATCACCGATCGGCCTACTGTCAATATGTTGGGGGGATACTATTCCCAACAGCAGTTCTTACGCAATCTGGACATTAAAGCCGACCTCGCCTCGGTCGACCAGCCTTCCGCCATGGATGAAGCGTATAAAGAGTTCATCATGCAGCTGGCCTCCTGGGATACCCGGCGCGATTTCTGGCTGCAAACGGACTACTACAAGCAGCGTCAGTCGGGTAATGCCCGCGCTGATGCGGCGATGCTGGATGACCTGATTAACAATATCCAGTTTATGCCAGGCGATGCGGCCAAGAGCATTAACGACAGCGTCAAACTGACCGCCGAGACCGGGCAGGATGCCAATAATCTGTTGCGTCAGTATGTGGCCTTCGCCAGCCAGCGGGCGGCAGGCCATCTTAACGACGAACTTAAAGGCGCCTGGGCGGCGCGGACGGTGCAGATGAAGGCGCAGGTGAAGCGCCAGGAAGAGGTGGCCGAGGCCATCTTCAACCGCCGGACGCACAGCGTGGAGCAGGCGCTGAAGGTGGCTCAGCAGCACAATATTTCACGTAGCGAAACGGATGTTCCTGCCGATCAGTTGCCGGATTCAGAGCTATTTTTATTGGGCAGGCCGATGCTGCAGGCCAGGCTGGAAAACCTGCAGGCCGTCGGGCCGGAATATGACCTCGATTACGACCAGAACCGCGCCATGCTGAGCACGTTGAACGTCGGTCCAACGTTAGATCCGCGTTTTCAGACTTACCGGTATTTGCGGACGCCGGAAGAACCTGTAAAACGCGATAGCCCGCGCCGTGTATTTCTGATGGTGATGTGGGGGATTGTGGGTGCGCTCATCGGCGCAGGCGTGGCGTTATCGCGTCGTCGTGTCCTGTGATTGCGGCCTGTGGTGAAGGGCAGATGACCTTCATCGCCTAATCGAAGAGAATCGATGTGAAAGTACTAACTGTATTTGGCACGAGGCCGGAAGCCATCAAGATGGCGCCTCTGGTCCATGCGCTGGCAAAGGATCCTCATTTTGAGGCGAAAGTATGCGTGACCGCGCAGCATCGGGAGATGCTCGATCAGGTGTTGAAACTTTTCTCTATTGTCCCGGACTACGATCTCAACATCATGAAGCCGGGGCAGGGGCTGACCGAGATCACCTGTCGCATCCTTGAAGGGCTTAAGCCGGTGCTGGAGTCGTTTAAACCCGACGTGGTGCTGGTGCATGGCGATACCACCACCACCATGGCGGCGAGCCTGGCGGCGTTTTACCAGCGGATACCGGTGGGTCACGTAGAGGCCGGCCTGCGCACCGGCGATTTAAGTTCGCCGTGGCCGGAAGAAGGCAACCGTACGTTGACCGGCCATCTGGCGACATACCATTTCGCCCCCACGGAAACCTCGCGGCAGAACCTGCTGCGGGAAAATATTGCCGACAGTCGGATCACGGTCACCGGGAATACGGTCATTGACGCCCTGTTCTGGGTGCGG
The DNA here is from genome assembly GCF_036233805.1 of Klebsiella sp. EMBS2024. Taxonomy (NCBI): domain Bacteria; kingdom Pseudomonadati; phylum Pseudomonadota; class Gammaproteobacteria; order Enterobacterales; family Enterobacteriaceae; genus Klebsiella; species Klebsiella sp. EMBS2024. The sequence continues at coordinate 4,695,087 of NZ_JAZARW010000001.1, forward strand.
GATCGGGTGCTGGGTGATGAAGCGCTACGGGAGACCCTGCTGCAGCGCTATCCTTTCATCAGCCACGGTAAAAAGATGATTCTGGTTACCGGCCACCGGCGGGAAAGCTTTGGGCTCGGTTTTGAACAGATCTGCCAGGCGCTGGCCGAGATAGCCCATACCCACCCTGAGGTGCAGATTGTCTATCCGGTTCACCTGAATCCTAATGTCAGCGAGCCGGTGAATCGTATTCTTGGTCATATTGACAATGTGATGTTGATTGAACCGCAGGATTACCTGCCGTTCGTCTGGCTGATGGATCGCGCCTGGCTGATCCTGACCGATTCCGGCGGCATTCAGGAAGAGGCCCCCTCGCTGGGTAAGCCGGTGCTGGTCATGCGCGATATGACCGAACGTCCGGAAGCGGTGGCCGCCGGCACCGTGTGTCTGGTGGGCACCGACAGCCAGCGCATCGTCGCGGAAGTGACGCGACTGCTGGAGGATGATGCTGCATACCAGGCGATGAGCCGCGCGCATAATCCCTATGGCGATGGCGAAGCATGTCGTCGCATTTTGTCTGCACTTAAAAATAATCAGGTAACGCTATGAGTTTTTCTACCATTTCAGTGATTGGCCTTGGCTATATCGGGCTGCCAACCGCTGCCGCGTTCGCCTCCCGGCAGAAGCGGGTGGTCGGCGTTGATGTTAATCAACATGCCGTGGAGACCATTAACCGTGGAGAGATTCATATCGTGGAGCCAGATCTGGCGAGCGTGGTGAAGACCGCGGTCGAGCAGGGGTATTTAAGCGCCACCACCACTCCGGTGGAGGCGGATGCTTACCTGATTGCCGTGCCGACGCCGTTTAAAGATCGCCACGAGCCGGATATGGTGTTTGTCGAGTCGGCCGCCAAATCCATTGCGCCGACGTTAAAGAAAGGGTCGCTGGTGATCCTCGAGTCCACCTCACCGGTCGGGTCGACCGAACAGATGGCCGAGTGGCTGGCGGAGATGCGCCCGGATCTTAGCTTCCCCCAGCAGGTGGGTGAAGCGGCGGACGTGAATATCGCCTACTGCCCGGAGCGGGTATTGCCCGGTCAGGTGATGGTCGAGCTGATTAAAAACGACCGCGTTATCGGCGGCATGTCGCCGGTCTGCTCCGCTCGCGCCAGCGAGCTGTATAAAATCTTCCTTGAAGGCGAATGCGTGGTGACCAACTCGCGCACCGCCGAGATGTGCAAGCTGACGGAAAACAGCTTCCGCGACGTCAACATCGCTTTTGCCAACGAACTGTCGCTGATTTGCGCCGACCAGGGGATTAACGTCTGGGAGCTGATCCGCCTGGCGAACCGCCATCCGCGCGTCAATATCCTGCAGCCGGGCCCGGGTGTTGGCGGCCACTGTATCGCCGTCGACCCATGGTTTATCGTGGCGCAAAACCCGCAGCAGGCGCGTCTGATCCGCACCGCTCGCGAGGTCAACGACCACAAGCCGGAATGGGTTATCGAACAGGTGAAAGCGCAGGTGGCTGACTGCCTGAATGCCACCAACAAGCGGGCCAGCGAACTGACGATCGCCTGTTTTGGCCTCGCTTTTAAACCGAATATTGACGACCTGCGCGAAAGTCCGGCGATGGAAATTGCCGCGCAGATTGCCCGCTGGCACAGCGGCACGACCCAGGTGGTTGAGCCCAACATTCACGCGCTGCCGAAGAAACTCGATGGACTGTGTACGCTGGCGACCCTTGAGGCGGCGCTGGCCAGCGCCGATGTGTTGGTGATGTTGGTCGATCATAACCAATTTAAAGCCGTTAGCGGCGATAGCGTCACCCAGGCGTTTATCGTCGACACCAAAGGAGTGTGGCGGTGAGAACCATTCTGGTCACCGGCGGCGCGGGCTTCATTGGTTCGGCGGTAGTGCGGGAGATTATCCAGCACACCGCCGATCGCGTGGTGGTGGTGGATAAACTGACCTACGCCGGCAATTTAATGTCGCTGGCGCCGGTGGCGCAGGATGCGCGTTTCGCCTTTGAACAGGTGGATATCTGCGACCGCGGCGAGCTGGATCGCATTTTTCGTCAGCATCAACCGGATACGGTGATGCACCTGGCGGCGGAAAGCCATGTCGATCGTTCGATTGACGGCCCGGCGGCGTTTATCGAGACCAATATCGTGGGCACCTATACGCTGCTGGAGGTGGCCCGTAGCTGGTGGAATACCCTGGCTACGGCGCAAAAATCGGCGTTTCGCTTCCATCACATCTCCACCGATGAAGTGTATGGCGATCTGCACGGCAGCGATGATTTCTTTACCGAGACCACGCCCTATGCGCCAAGCAGCCCCTATTCGGCTTCGAAAGCCAGCAGCGACCACCTGGTGCGCGCCTGGCTGCGAACCTATGGCCTGCCGACGCTTATCACCAACTGCTCAAATAACTACGGCCCGTATCACTTTCCCGAGAAGCTGATCCCGCTGACGATCCTTAACGCGCTGGCGGGCAAGCCGCTGCCGGTGTATGGCAATGGACAACAGATCCGCGACTGGCTGTACGTGGAAGATCACGCCAGAGCGCTGTATCTGGTGGCGACCCGCGGCGAACCGGGCGAAACTTACAATATCGGCGGTCATAACGAACGTAAAAATATCGAGGTGGTGGAAACCATTTGTCAGCTGCTGGAAGAGCTGGCGCCGGATAAGCCGCAGGGCGTGGCGCACTATCGCGATCTGATCGCCTTCGTTGCCGATCGTCCGGGCCACGATCTGCGCTATGCCATTGATGCCTCGAAGATTGCCCGCGAGCTGGGCTGGACGCCGGCAGAGACTTTCACCTCCGGTATGCGTAAGACCGTGGCGTGGTATCTGGCGAACGAGGCCTGGTGGCGTCAGGTTCAGGACGGAAGCTATCAGGGCGAGCGTCTTGGGCTGCAAAGCTAATCATCTCTGGGGGGAATGATGAAAGGTATTATTCTGGCAGGCGGTTCCGGAACGCGGCTACATCCCATCACCCGCGGCGTATCGAAGCAGCTGTTGCCGATCTACGATAAGCCGATGATCTACTACCCGCTGTCGGTATTAATGCTGGCCGGGATCCGTGAGATCCTGATTATCACCACGCCGGACGACCTACGTGATTTCCAGCGCCTGCTCGGCGATGGCTCAGAGTTTGGCATTGCGCTGCACTATGCCGTACAGCCGACGCCGGATGGTTTAGCCCAGGCGTTTATCATCGGAGAAGCCTTTCTTAACGGCGAACCGGCGTGTCTGGTGTTAGGCGACAATATCTTCTTCGGCCAAAGCTTTAGCCCGAAGCTGCGCAGCGTCGCTGCCCGCACGGAAGGGGCGACGATTTTTGGCTATCAGGTGATGGATCCTGAGCGCTTTGGCGTGGTGGAGTTTGATGATAACTTCCGTGCGCTATCGCTGGAAGAGAAGCCGAAGCAGCCGAAGTCGAACTGGGCGGTCACCGGTCTCTATTTCTACGATGGCAAGGTGACGGAGTATGCCAAACGGGTCAAACCATCCGAGCGCGGCGAGCTGGAAATCACCTCCATCAACCAGATGTATCTGGAGGATGGCGCATTGACCGTCGAACTGCTTGGACGCGGCTTTGCCTGGCTGGACACCGGCACCCACGATAGCCTGATCGAGGCCAGCATGTTCGTGCAGACCGTCGAGAAGCGCCAGGGCTTTAAAATCGCCTGTCTGGAAGAGATCGGCTGGCGTAACGGCTGGCTGGACGACGACGGCGTCAAACGTGCGGCGAAGCGGCTGGAAAAAACCGGCTACGGCCAATATCTGCTGGATCTGCTCCGTGCCCGTCCGCGCCAGTATTGACCCCCTGGAGTGGGAGAACCGCTTCTTTGCCGTGAACAGCGCGATCGTGCGCTTTGACGAGCACGCGCCGCGGCTGACGCCTGAGACGCTGGCGGGGTGGTCGCGAGTGCAGGCGAAGATCGCCGCCAGCGACACCGTCCGGCTGGACGCGCTGCAGCGGCTGGGTTTTCAGCTGGTGGAAGGTGAGGTCGATCTGGCGCTGCCGGTGGGCAGCCCTGCAGATGCCGGCGCAGACGTCGCCGTGGAAGCGGATATTGCGCCGCTGCGCGAGCAGGCGGCGCAGGCATTTGCCATGAGCCGCTTTCGCGCGCCCTGGTACGCTGCCGACGCCAGCGGCCGCTTCTATGCCCAGTGGATTGAAAATGCGGTGCGCGGCACCTTCGATCATCAGTGCCTGATTTACCGCCATCCTGAGGGCGATATTCGCGCCTTTGTCTCCCTGCGGCAGATCACTGCGACCGAAGCGCGTATCGGCCTGCTGGCCGGACGCGGCGCCGGGGCGCAGTTGATGCAGGCGGCGCGGTACTGGGCCGCCTCGCGCGGACTTTCTACACTGCGGGTGGCGACCCAGATGGGCAACACCGCCGCGCTTAAACGTTATATTCTCAGCGGTGCTAACGTGGAAAGCACCGCCTACTGGCTATACAGGTGACCCCCATGATCCCATTTAACGCGCCGCCGGTGGTTGGAACCGAGCTTGATTACATGCAGTCTGCGATGAACAGCGGCAAGCTGTGCGGCGACGGCGGCTTTACGCGCCGCTGCCAGCAGTGGATGGAGCAGCGATTTGGCACGGCAAAAGCGCTACTGACCCCTTCCTGCACGGCTTCGCTGGAGATGGCCGCGCTGCTGCTGGATATCCAGCCGGGCGACGAAGTGATTATGCCCAGCTATACCTTTGTCTCCACCGCCAACGCCTTTGTGCTGCGCGGGGCGAAAATCGTCTTCGTTGATATCCGTCGCGATACGATGAATATCGACGAAACGCTCATCGAAGCCGCCATCACCGATAAAACCCGGGCGATTGTCCCGGTGCATTATGCCGGCGTAGCTTGCGAGATGGACACCATCATGGCCATCGCCGACAAATACAACCTGTTTGTGGTGGAAGACGCCGCACAGGGGGTGATGTCCACCTACAAGGGGCGCGCGCTGGGCACCATCGGCCATATCGGCTGCTTCAGCTTCCATGAAACCAAAAACTACACCGCCGGCGGTGAGGGCGGGGCGACGCTGATCAACGATCGCACGCTGGTGGAACGCGCGGAGATTATTCGCGAAAAAGGCACCAACCGCAGCCAGTTCTTTCGCGGCCTGGTGGATAAATATACCTGGCGGGACATTGGCTCCAGCTATCTGATGTCCGACCTGCAGGCCGCCTATCTGTGGGCGCAGCTGGAAGCGGCGGAGCGCATCAACCAGCAGCGCCTGGCCCTGTGGCAGAACTACTATGATGCGCTGCTGCCGCTGGCGCGCGCCGGGCGTATCGAACTGCCGACGGTTCCGGCCGACTGCGGGCAAAACGCGCACATGTTCTACATTAAGCTGCGTGATATCGAGGATCGCAGCAGACTGATCGCCTGGCTGAAAGAGGCGGAGATCCTCGCGGTATTCCATTACATTCCCCTGCACAGCTGCCCGGCAGGCGAACAGTTCGGCGAATTCCGCGGTGAAGACCGCTACACCACTCAGGAGAGCGAGCGTCTGGTACGCCTGCCGCTGTTTTACAATCTGTCTGTGGTGAACCAGCGGACGGTGATTAACTCGCTGCTGAGCTACTTCTCCTGATATGTCGTTAGCAAAAGCCTCACTGTGGACGGCGGCATCGACGCTGGTCAAAATCGGCGCCGGTCTGCTGGTCGTCAAGCTGCTGGCCGTCTCGTTTGGGCCGGCGGGCGTTGGCCAGGCCGGTAACTTCCGGCAACTGGTCACCGTACTCGGCGTGCTGGCCGGGGCCGGGATATTTAATGGCGTCACGAAGCTGGTGGCGCAGCATCACGACGATCCCCCGCGCCTGAAGCAGGTGGTGGGCACCTCGTCGGCGATGGTGCTTGGCTTTTCCACCCTGCTGGCGCTGGTATTTTTACTGGCGGCGGCGCCGATAAGCCAGGGGCTGTTCGGCCATACGCACTATCAGGGGCTGGTACGCCTGGTGGCGCTGGTGCAGATGGGGATCGCCTGGGCGAATTTCCTGCTGGCGCTGATGAAAGGCTTTCGCGATGCGGCGGGTAACGCCTTCTCGCTGATTGCCGGGAGCCTGATCGGCGTGGCGGCTTACTATGCTTGCTACGTGTTGGGAGGCTATCAGGGCGCGCTGCTGGGGCTGGCGTTAGTTCCAGCGCTGGTGGTGGTCCCGGCGGGTATTATGCTCTGGCGGCGGGGTAATATCCCGCTGAGCGCCCTGCGTCCGCGCTGGGATAACGGTCTGGCGGGACAGCTATCGAAATTTACCCTGATGGCGCTGATAACCTCGGTGACCCTGCCGGTAGCCTATGTGATGATGCGTAATCTGCTGGCGGCGCATTACGGCTGGGAGGCGGTCGGGATCTGGCAGGGGGTGAGCAGCATCTCCGATGCCTACCTGCAGTTTATTACCGCCTCGTTTAGCGTCTATCTGCTGCCGACGCTGTCGCGGCTGAGCGCCAAAACGGATATCACCCGCGAGATAGTCAAGTCGCTGAAATTCGTCCTGCCGGCAGTAGCGGCGGCGAGCCTGACGGTCTGGCTGCTGCGCGATTTTGCCATCTGGCTGCTGTTTTCCGATCGCTTTACCGCGATGCGTGACCTGTTTGCCTGGCAGCTGGTGGGCGACGTTTTAAAAGTAGGCGCCTACGTCTATGGCTATCTGGTGATCGCCAAAGCGTCGCTGCGTTTTTATATTCTGACGGAAATCAGCCAGTTCGCACTGCTGACCGCATTCTCACACTGGCTTATACCGGCGCACGGCGCGGTTGGCGCGGCGCAGGCATATATGGCCACTTATATTGTTTATTTCGCCCTTTGTAGTGGCGTGTTTTTACTCTGGCGTAAACGGGCATGACAGCACTGATACATGTACTGGGATCGGATATCCCGCATCATAACCAGACCGTACTGCGGTTCTTTAACGACGAACTGGCCGCCGACCCGCAGGCCAGGAGATTTATGATCGTCGGTGATGAGGCCAGCGTGCGTGATGGGTATCCGGCGCTGGACATCACCTGCTATCCGGGGAAGAAATCGCTGGCGCAGGCAGTGATTGCTACCGCGAAAGCCAACCGCCAGCAGCGCTTTTTCTTCCACGGCCAGTTTAATACCGGGCTGTGGCTGGCGTTGTTGAGCGGCGGCATCCGCCCGTCGCAGTTTAACTGGCATATCTGGGGGGCGGATCTGTATGAAAATTCTGCCAGCCTGAAGTTTCGCCTGTTCTATCCGCTGCGCCGTATGGCGCAGGGGCGGGTAGGGCGCGTTTTCGCCACCCGCGGCGATCTCAGCTGGTTCGCTAACCGCCATCCGCGCGTCCCGGGCGAGCTGCTCTACTTCCCGACCCGTATGGATCCGGCGCTGAATACCCTGGCCGATAACGCTCCGCGCGGTGATACCCTGACTATTCTGGTCGGCAACTCCGGGGATCGCAGCAATGAACATATTGCCGCGCTGAAGGCAATCCATCAGCAGTTTGGCGATACGGTAAACGTCATCGTGCCGATGGGCTATCCAGCGAATAACGACGCCTATATCAATGAGGTTCGCGAGGCGGGGGCGGCGCTGTTTAGCGGTGAGCATCTGCAGATCCTCAGCGAGAAGCTGGAGTTTCATGATTATCTGGCGCTGCTGCGCCGCTGCGATCTGGGCTATTTTCTGTTTGCCCGCCAGCAGGGGATCGGCACCCTGTGTCTGCTGATTCAGGCGGGCATCCCCTGCGTGCTCAATCGGGAAAACCCGTTCTGGCAGGATATGGCCGAGCAGCATGTGCCGGTGCTGTTCACCAGCGACGCGCTGGACGTCAGCGTGGTGCGCGAAGCGCAGCGTCAGCTGGCGAGCGTGGATAAATCCGCTATCGCCTTCTTCCGGCCGAACTATCTGACGGGCTGGCGGCGGGCGCTACGGTTAGCGGCGGAGGGGCAGGCATGACGTTAATGCAATTTAGCGGGCTGCTGGTGGTCTGGCTGCTGTCGACGCTGTTCATCGCCACCGCCACCTGGTTTGAGTTCCGTCGGGTACGCTTTAACTTCAACGTTTTTTTCTCGTTGCTGTTTCTGCTGACCTTTTTCTTCGGCTTCCCGCTGACCAGTATTCTGGTGTTCCGCTTTGACGTCAGCGTGGCGCCGCCGGAGATTTTGCTGCAGACGCTGCTGATCGCGGTGTGCTTCTACGCAGTCTACTACGTGACCTATAAAACGCGGCTGCGTTCGGCATCGCGTGAGGTTGCGCATCGCCCGCTGTTTACCATGAACCGGGTGGAAACCCATCTGGCGTGGGGCATTTTGATGGGGCTGGCGCTGCTGTGCGTCGGCATCTTCTTCGCCCACAACGGTTTCCTGCTGTTTAAGCTCAACTCCTACAGCCAGATTTTCTCTGCTGAAGTGTCCGGCGTGGCGTTGAAGCGCTTCTTTTACTTCTTTATTCCGGCGATGCTGGTGGTCTATTTTCTGCGCCAGGATTATAAGGCGTGGATCTTCTTCCTCGTCAGCACGGTGGCCTTTGGTTTGCTGACCTACGCCATCGTCGGCGGGACGCGCGCCAATATTATCATCGCCTTCGCCATCTTTCTGTTCATCGGTATTATTCGCGGCTGGATCAGCCTGTGGATGCTGGCTGCGGCGGGTGTGCTGGGTATTGTCGGCATGTTCTGGCTGGCGCTGAAGCGCTACGGGATGAACGTCAGCGGCGACGAAGCGTTTTATACCTTTCTGTATCTCACGCGCGACACCTTCTCACCGTGGGAGAACCTGGCGCTGCTGCTGCAGAACTACGACAAGATCGATTTCCAAGGGCTGGCGCCGATGATCCGCGATTTCTACGTCTTTATCCCCAGCTGGCTGTGGCACGGTCGCCCGACGATGGTGCTCAATACCGCCAACTACTTTACCTGGGAAGTATTAAACAACCATTCGGGGCTGGCGATTTCGCCGACGCTGATTGGCTCGCTGGTGGTGATGGGCGGCGTCTGGTTCGTACCGCTGGGCGCCGTGGCGGTAGGGTTGATTATTAAATGGTTCGACTGGCTGTATGAGCTGGGCAACCGGGAGAGCAATCGCTATAAAGCGGCTATCCTGCACAGTTTCTGTTTCGGCGCTATCTTCAACATGATAGTGCTGGCGCGCGAGGGGCTGGATTCGTTCGGCTCCCGCGTGGTGTTTTTCCTCGTGATCTTTGGTATCTGCTTGCTGGCGGCGAAACTGCTGTACTGGTTCCTGGATAGCGTGGGACTGATTCATAAGCGCGTAAAACCGCTTTCGCAACCGCAAGTCTGAGAAGGATGGACATGACTGGGACCATTTCCGCGCCGTTGTACCTGTTAAGAGGGCTGCAGCTCATAGGCTGGCGCGATATGCCGCACGCTCTGGATTATTTGTTTGCCGACGGCGCGCTCCGGGAGGGGACGCTGGTGGCCATTAATGCTGAGAAAATGCTGGCCGTAGAAGATAACCCGGAGGTACGGGCGCTGATTGAGGCGGCGGAGTTTAAATATGCCGATGGCATCAGCGTGGTGCGTTCGCTGCGCAAAAAATACCCGCAGGCCCAGGTATCCCGCGTCGCCGGGGCCGATCTCTGGGAAGCGTTAATGCAGCGCGCTGGCGCTGAAGGGACACCGGTGTTTTTGGTTGGTGGTAAACCTGAGGTCCTGGCGCAGACAGAATCCAGGCTGCGTCAGCGCTGGCAGGTGAACATCGTCGGCAGCCAGGACGGTTATTTCACCCCTGAGCAACGCCAGGCATTGTTCGAACGCATTCGCGACAGCGGGGCGAAAATCGTCACCGTCGCGATGGGGTCGCCGCGCCAGGAGATCTTCATGCGCGACTGCCGGCGCCTGTATCCGCACGCGCTGTATATGGGCGTCGGCGGCACTTACGATGTTTTTACCGGGCACGTCCATCGGGCGCCGAAGTTCTGGCAGGATCTGGGGCTGGAGTGGTTCTATCGCCTGCTTTTGCAGCCGAGCCGCATCAAGAGACAGTTCCGCCTACTGCGCTATTTACGTTGGCATTATTCCGGTAAGCTCTGATATTCCACTGCAACCAGGCGAGTTTGCATACATATTCTGTGTAATCTCTTCACTCGCCTGATACTTTATTTGCCATTTCCGCAAAATTAATTAACCATTCGCAGGCTTCATACGCGCCGGGGAGACCTGCGCGTCGGCAAGGCTATGGTTTCAGTTAATAACAATAACCGGGAGTACCCGGAATACGGCAAACACAAGAGGATATATGACTGAGAAAAAAGCGGAGCTCCAGCGTGGACTGGAGGCCCGGCATATTGAACTGATCGCCCTTGGCGGGACGATTGGCGTGGGGTTGTTTATGGGGGCGGCCAGTACCTTGAAATGGGCTGGGCCTTCCGTGCTGCTGGCGTATATTATCGCTGGCCTGTTCGTCTTTTTCATTATGCGCTCAATGGGCGAAATGCTGTTCCTTGAGCCTGTCACTGGCTCCTTCGCGGTGTATGCGCATCGCTATATGAGCCCCTTCTTCGGCTATCTGACCGCGTGGTCCTACTGGTTTATGTGGATGGCGGTGGGGATCTCGGAGATTACCGCCATCGGGGTCTATGTGCAGTTCTGGTTCCCGGAGATGGCGCAGTGGATCCCGGCGTTAATTGCTGTGGGACTGGTGGCGCTGGCGAACCTTGCGGCGGTCCGGCTATACGGTGAAATCGAGTTCTGGTTCGCCATGATAAAAGTGACCACCATTATCGTGATGATCGTCGTGGGTCTGGGCGTCATTTTCTTCGGCTTTGGCAACGGCGGCCACTCCATCGGTTTTGGTAATCTCACCGAACATGGTGGTTTCTTTGCTGGCGGCTGGAAGGGCTTCCTGACGGCGCTGTGTATCGTGGTCGCGTCCTATCAGGGGGTGGAGCTCATCGGCATTACCGCAGGTGAAGCGAAAAACCCGCAGGTGACGCTGCGCAGCGCGGTGGGCAAAGTGCTGTGGCGGATCCTGATTTTCTACGTCGGCGCGATTTTTGTTATCGTCACTATCTTCCCGTGGGATCAAATCGGCTCCAACGGCAGCCCGTTCGTACTGACGTTTGCCAAGATCGGTATTACCGCGGCGGCGGGAATTATCAACTTCGTGGTGCTGACGGCAGCGCTTTCCGGCTGCAACAGCGGAATGTACAGCTGCGGACGTATGCTGTACGCCCTGGCGAAGAACCGTCAGCTGCCGGCGGCGATCGGTAAGGTATCGCGCAACGGCGTTCCGTCCGTCGGTGTGGCGCTGTCGATTCTGATCCTGCTGGTGGGCTCCTGCCTGAATTACATTATTCCTAATCCGCAGCGGGTGTTCGTCTATGTCTATAGCGCCAGCGTCCTGCCGGGGATGGTGCCCTGGTTTGTGATCCTGATTAGTCAGCTGCGTTTCCGTCGCGTGCATCAGGCGGCGATTGCCAGCCATCCGTTCCGTTCGCTGCTGTTTCCGTGGGCCAACTATTTCACGATGGCCTTCCTGATCTGCGTGCTGGTCGGGATGGGACTGAATGATGAAACCCGCATGTCGCTCTTCGTCGGCATTATTTTTCTGGCCGCCGTCACCCTGATTTATAAGGTGTTTGGCCTCGGAAGACAGGGGCAAGTCAATAATACGGCTGAATAACCGTCAAAACGAACAAAGCATGAGCAAACGATAATTTTCTTTAAAAAGGCACTAGACAGCGGGGTAGGAAGTCCGTATTATCCGACCCCGCAACGGCGCTAAGCGCCCGTAGCTCAGCTGGATAGAGCGCTGCCCTCCGGAGGCAGAGGTCTCAGGTTCGAATCCTGTCGGGCGCACCATTAACCCGGTGCTGGAGCTGCGGTGGTTTTAATACCGCGTAAAAGGTTTGCAGTGGTGGCTATAGCTCAGTTGGTAGAGCCCTGGATTGTGATTCCAGTTGTCGTGGGTTCGAATCCCATTAGCCACCCCATTATTTGATAGAGTTGTGAATTTGCGAAGGTGGCGGAATTGGTAGACGCGCTAGCTTCAGGTGTTAGTGTTCTTACGGACGTGGGGGTTCAAGTCCCCCCCCTCGCACCACGACTTTAACGAATTGAACTAAAAATTCAAAAAGCAGTATTTCGGCGAGTAGCGCAGCTTGGTAGCGCAACTGGTTTGGGACCAGTGGGTCGGAGGTTCGAATCCTCTCTCGCCGACCAATTTTGAACCCCGCTTCGGCGGGGTTTTTTGTTTTCTGCTGCCGTCCGCCATCTCTTATTTCTCTGATCTTGCTGATAAAAAATCTTCTCTTTGCTTAAGAATACGCGTCAGGAAAACTCTCAATTCATCACTGTGGTAGATGCAATTTCCCCGGATCCTGTGCGATAATAACCGGGTAGATGCTCATTCCATCTCTTATGTTCGCCTTCGTGCCTCATAAACTCCGGAATGATGCAGAGCCGTTCTTACGGTGCTTATCGTCCACTGACAGATGTCGCATTTATGCCTCATCAAACACCATGGACATTACGTTGAGTGAAGCACCCAATTTGTTGTCAAACAGACCTGTTTTAACGCCTGCCCTGATTTCAGCGCAGGCGTTTTTTTCTTTCGGGGATCCGTCAATGTGAAGGCGGGGGAGAAGGGCTATCGCCCCGCAGGAGGCGATAGCCATGCCAGGTTATGGCTGAGGATTATTCTGCAGCGTCAGCAGCAGTCCATCGCGGCGCATAGCGGCGGCTTCTTCCGGCTGATGCAGGCGGTCCAGGGCATCCGCCAGCCAGGCGTAATCAAAGGCATCCGGACGCTGCTTAAGCGCGGCGCGGAAGGCGATGCTGGCCTCCTGCCATTCGCCGTGCCGCATCAGCGACTGGCCCAGGGTGCTCCACAGCAGCGGACGGTCGCCAACGGCTTTGATCTGCTGGCGCAGCACTTTCTCCAGCTGTTCCGGGTTATTGGTCTTCAGACGCGGGATCGGCATCACCAGACGGTCATCATACTGTTTCTTCAGACCATCAATGATAATTTGCTGCGCGGTATCGTGATCGTCGCTCTCGATGAGGCGCTCGGCCATCGCCACCTGCAGCGGCACCAGCGCCCGCGTTTTACGGCTCTGGTTGCGCCACCATTCGCGTAGTCCTTCGCTGCCGCCATCGGCCAGCGCTTTATCCATCAGGCCAACCCAGGCCAGCTGTTCCAGCGCCGCGCGGTGCGCTTCATCGCCGACGTTAGCTTTCGCCATCGACGGAATGATGTCCAGCAGCGACTGCCAGGCGCCGGTGCGGGTGTATGCCTGTTCGGCGAGGCGCAGCACTTCCGGATGACGCGGGGTAATTTCCAGCAGCTTATCGATGCCATGGCGCGCAGCGTGATTTTCATTACGCGCCAGCTGCAGGCGAACGCGAGTGATTTCCACCGGGATCAGGTCATCGCCCGCCAGCTCGGTGGCGCGCTCCAGATGCTGGTTGGCCCGCGCTTCATCGCCGCGCTGCTGGGCCGCTTCCGCCGCCAGCAGATAGTTCACCACCGGCTGTTCGGCGTGATCGGCATTTTTCGCCATCAGCTTCTCAACCTGCTGGTAATCACCTTCCGCCAGCTTAAGCAGCGCCTGCTCGGTTTGCTTACGCGCGCGACGGCGTTTACGGCCGACAAACCAGCCGCGCGTATGCGCCCCGGTGCGGAAAATGCGGCGCAGCAGCCATTCAATGGCGAACAGCACCACCATGGCGAGGATCAGGATGATCACCAGCCCGGTCACGCTGGTCTCGATATTGTAATTATCGGTCTGGATCAGGACGTAGCCCTGATGCCCGGCGATCATCGGGCCAAGCACGATCCCGGCGATCAACAGTGCGAAGAGTAAAAGAATTTTCAGCATGCGTTACTCTCCTTGCGGCGCAGCGGGGGCGGCCGGCGCAGCAGGTGCGGGCGAAGGCGCGCCGCCCGCGGTAACGGCAGGCTGCGCCATCAGGTTGCGCACTCGGGTCTGCATCAGTTTTTCCAGCAACGCCTGGCTCTGCAGCGTTTCCGGCACCGTCATGGTAATGCTTTGCTGACTGAGCTTATCCACCTCGTCGAGGAAGGCTTTGGTGGTGGCGTCATCGGTATCATAATAGGCGCGTACCCAGGTCGAGACGTTATCCAGCGACTGTTTCCAGGTCTCTTCCTGATGGCGCGGAACTGCCTGCGCGGCGACCAGCAGGCGAGAGCGAATATTTTCCCGCAGATAGATATCCTGATTCGGCGCCAGCAGCGGGACCGCCGTTTCATCGCGGCGGCGCACGGTGATAAAGCTGTCCATAAAGTTCTGCCAGCTTTTCTGCAGGTTGACGCGCCATTCGCTGATAGAGCTGGAAAGCTCATCGCTATCAGCGTCCATCGGCGAATCGTCATCGTTATTATCGGCCAGCCGCAGGTTATCGATTTGATTCGCCAGCTGATTAACCTTGAGGATCATGCCGTCATAGTCCACCTGGCTTACCGCGGAGAGGGTGGCGATGTCGTCGGTGATCGCCCGGCGGGCGCCGATGAGGCTTGGGTCGTTCATGTCGGCGAGGCTGGCGTCAGCGCTTTTCAGCAGCGCGGCGGCGGTGGTGACATCCTGATCGCTCCACAGCTTACGTCCCGCCAGCTTGACGAGGAAGTCGGCCTGGGCCAGCAGCCAGGTTTTGGCATCGCTACCGGAAATCACCGCCACTTTTTGCTGCAGCTCATCCAACTGTTTGGCCAGCGTCTCCTGCTGGTGTTTGGCTTCGTTTAGCTGGTCGGCCTGCTGTTTGATAACACCTTCCAGTTCACTTTTTTGATTTTCCTGCGCTTTTTGCAGCGCCGCGACCTGGCTTGCTAATTCAGAGGTAGTTGCGTTTTGCCGCGTGGCCTGTTGTTTGTTCAGGCCATACAGGCCGATGCCGGCGGCTATCGCAATGGCGATAGCGATCGCGCTGAGCGCCAGGCTGGTTTTATTGCCTGCCTTCTTCTTCTCAGTATTCTCTGGCTGTGGTGTGGTCTCCACGGCCTCCCTGGTCTCTTCAACCACGGCGGATTGATTTTGTTGTTCCGTCATTATGGCTTCCAATGTTGAGAGTTATTGTAATGCGCGTAGCAGCGCATCGTTGTCGGCGCTATCGGCAACCTGAATCTCCTGCCAGCCCAGTTCCCGGGCCTGAAGGGCCAGACGTTCGCTGACAACGACAACGCGGCAGTGCAGGAGCCACTGTTCGCGATACCATTGCGGTATTAACGACCATAGCTGCTGCAGCATCTCGCCGCTGGTGACCACCAGCGTGGTGACTCCGCGAGATTGCCAGCGCATCGCTTCTTCTGCGCCATCGTAATGTTTTGCACTACGTTGATAACATTCACAAAATGTGACCCTGGCGCCGCGCTCGGTCAGCGTCGCGCCTAAGAGTTCCCGCCCGCCATTGCCGCGTAGGATCAGCGCATTTTTCCCGGCAATGTTTTGTAATTCAGGTAATTGTAGCAAGACTTCGCTAATTTCCCGATCTAACGGGTAATGGATATGCTGCCCACTGACCGTATGGAGGGCCAGCGCCGTCGTGCGGCCAATGGCAAAATAGCGCGGAGAAGTGGGCCAGGGCAGGCCCTGCTGCTGCAGACGGGCATGGGCGAATTCCACCGCATGCTGGGATAGCGCAAATAGCAGATCGTCGGGACCCAGTCGGGCAAGCGCATCGCCCAGCGCGGGAAGCTCCCTGCCGGGCGTAAATTCTATCAGCGGAAAGCTCCAGGCCACGCGTCCCATGGCCCGCAGACGGCTGACCAGCGCTTCTCCTTGCGGTAGTGGACGAGTGACCAGGATGCTCATCGCGGGGCTTCTCCATCATAAACCGCCGCGAGAATCTCGCGGGCGCCATTATCCAGAAGCTCTTCCGCCAGCGAGATGCCGAGGGCTTCCGCTTGTTCAGCTGGCCCGCGTCGTTCGCCGCGCACCAGCTGTGAACCATCCGGAGCGCCAACCAGCGCCCGCAGCCACAGTTCCCCGTCCTTCAGTTCCGCATAGCTGCCGATCGGCACCTGGCAGCCGCCTTCGAGGCGGGTGTTCATCGCCCGCTCGGCGCGCACGCGCACCGCCGTTTCCGTATGGTTGAGAGGCGCTAACAGCCCCCGGGTCCATGCATCATCAAGACGGCATTCGATGCCGACCGCGCCCTGGCCGACCGCCGGCAGAGATTGCTCAGGCGACAGCGGCTGGCGAATACGCGCTTCCAGCTGCAGGCGCTTCAGGCCGGCGGCGGCGAGGATGATGGCGTCGTACTCGCCGTTATCCAGCTTACTCAGCCGGGTACCGACGTTACCGCGCAGAGAGCGGATCGCCAGGTCCGGACGGGTGGCGGCCAGCTGGCACTGACGGCGTAAACTTGACGTGCCAACGACGCTGCCGGCCGGCAGTTCGTCAATCGAGGCATAGCGATTGGAGACAAACGCGTCGCGCGGATCGTCGCGCTCGCAGATAGTCACCAGCCCCAGGCCCTCCGGGAATTCCACCGGCACATCTTTCATCGAATGGACGGCGATATCGGCGCGCCCTTCGAGCATGGCGAGCTCTAACTCTTTCACAAATAAGCCTTTGCCCCCCACCTTTGCCAGCGGAGTATCAAGGATGACATCCCCGCGCGTGACCATCGGCACCAGCTCGACCTTCAGTCCGGGATGCGCTTGTTCCAGGCGCGCTTTAACATACTGCGCCTGCCATAGCGCAAGCGGGCTTTGCCGTGTGGCAATTTTCAAAACTTTGTCTAACATGCTTGTTACCGTCATTATCGACCACTATCCATCCTAACATTGTTGTCTTACGGATGTTAGTTTTCACGGTTTATGTGGGAGGTGGCTCCGGCCCACTCTTTTTTAACCTTTCATGCGCGGGGCGGTTGCCGGAGGCGTAGTGAGGAATTTACAGGTAATAAACGGTGCTACACTTGTATGTAGCGCATCTTTCTTTACGGTCAATGAGCAAGGTGTTAAATTGATCACGTTTTAAACCATTTGTCAGTCCGCTGCTCATCACAACCACACCGACGACGAATGGTGACGGTTTTTGTTGAAATACTGAAATCCTCCGTACTATTGTACCTCGGGTTTTTGAACATCAGGCGATATGTCTTGTACCTCTATATTGAGACACTGAAACAGAGACTGGATGCCATCAACCAATTGCGCGTGGATCGCGCGCTTGCTGCCATGGGACCCGCTTTCCAGCAGGTTTACAGTCTACTGCCAACGTTATTACATTATCATCACCCGCTGATGCCGGGTTACCTTGACGGTAACGTTCCCCGTGGCATTTGCCTCTACACGCCTGATGAAACCCAACGCCACTATCTTGAAGAACTGGAACTGCATCGCGGTATGCAGACTCAGGAGCCGCCGAAAGGCGAGCTGCCGATCACCGGCGTCTACTCGATGGGCAGTACTTCCTCCGTCGGCCAGAGCTGCTCTTCCGATCTTGATATCTGGGTATGTCACCAGGCCTGGCTGGATAGCGAAGAGCGCCAGCTGCTGCAGCGAAAATGCAGCCTGCTTGAGAGCTGGGCTGCCTCGCTCGGCGTGGAAGTCAGCTTCTTCCTGATCGACGAAAACCGTTTCCGTCATAACGAAAGCGGTAGCCTCGGCGGCGAAGACTGCGGTTCGACCCAGCATATCCTGTTGCTTGATGAGTTCTACCGCACCGCGGTGCGCCTCGCCGGCAAGCGTATTCTGTGGAATATGGTGCCGTGCGATGAAGAAGAGCATTACGATGATTACGTGATGGGGCTGTATGCCCAGGGCGTGCTGACGCCTAACGAATGGCTCGATCTCGGCGGCCTCAGTTCGCTGTCGGCGGAAGAGTACTTCGGCGCCAGCCTGTGGCAGCTGTATAAAAGTATCGACTCCCCCTATAAAGCGGTGCTGAAAACGTTGCTGCTGGAAGCCTACTCCTGGGAATACCCCAATAACCGCCTGTTAGCGAAAGATATCAAACAGCGTCTGCACGACGGGGAGATTGTCTCCTTCGGCCTCGACCCGTACTGCATGATGCTGGAGCGCGTGACCACCTATCTGCAGGCCATCGAAGATGAAACCCGCCTCGATCTGGTGCGCCGCTGCTTCTACCTGAAAGTTTGTGAAAAACTCAGCCGCGAACGCGCCTGCGTCGGCTGGCGTCGCGAAGTCGTCAGCCAGTTGGTGAATGCCTGGGGCTGGGACGAAAAGCGTCTGATGATGCTCGACAACCGCGCCAACTGGAAAATCGATGAAGTGCGCAAGGCGCACAACGAACTGCTCGACGCCATGATGCAGAGCTATCGTAATCTGATCCGCTTCGCGCGGCGCAATAACCTTAGCGTCTCCGCCAGCCCGCAGGATATTGGCGTGCTGACCCGTAAGCTGTATGCGGCCTTTGAAGCGCTGCCGGGGAAAGTGACGCTGGTAAACCCGCAAATTTCGCCGGATCTGTCGGAACCGAACCTGACCTTTATCCACGTGCCGCCGGGCCGCGCCAACCGTACCGGTTGGTATCTGTACAACCGCGCGCCGGATATGGAATCGATCATCAGCCATCAGCCGCTGGAATATAACCGTTATCTTAATAAGCTGGTGGCCTGGGCCTGGTTTAACGGCCTGCTGACCTCACGCACCCGCCTGTTTATTAAGGGCAACGGCATCGTCGATCTGGCGAAGCTGCAGGAGATGGTGGCCGACGTGTCGCACCACTTCCCGCTGCGCCTGCCGGCGCCGACGCCAAAGGCGCTGTACAGCCCGTGCGAAATCCGCCACCTGGCGATTATCGTCAACCTCGAATATGACCCAACCGCGGCCTTCCGCAACCAGGTGGTGCACTTCGATTTCCGTAAACTGGATGTTTTCAGCTTCGGCGAAGAGCAAAAATGCCTGATCGGCAGCGTCGACCTGCTGTATCGCAACTCGTGGAACGAAGTGCGTACGCTGCACTTTAACGGCGAACAGGCGATGATCGAGGCGCTGAAAACGATCCTCGGCAAAATGCACCAGGACGCCGCGCCGCCGGACAGCGTGGAGGTGTTCTGCTATAGCCAGCACCTGCGCGGCCTGATCCGCACCCGCGTGCAGCAGATGATCTCCGAATGTATCGAACTGCGTCTCTCCAGTACCCGCCAGGATACCGGGCGCTTCAAAGCGCTGCGCGTCTCCGGCCAGACGTGGGGGCTGTTCTTCGAGCGGCTTAACGTTTCGGTGCAGAAGCTGGAAAACGCCATTGAGTTCTACGGCGCTATCTCGCACAACAAGCTGCACGGGCTGTCGGTGCAGGTGGAAACCAATCACGTTAAGCTGCCGGCGGTGGTGGATGGCTTCGCCAGCGAAGGGATTATTCAGTTCTTCTTTGAAGACGCGGATAACAACGACAGCGGCTTTAACATCTATATTCTTGATGAGAGCAACCGCGCCGAGGTCTATCATCACTGCGAGGGCAGTAAAGAGGAGCTGGTGCGCGACGTCAGCCGCTTCTATTCGTCATCGCACGATCGTTTCACCTACGGCTCCAGCTTTATCAACTTCAACCTGCCGCAGTTCTATCAGATTGTCGAGGTAGACGGGCGCACCCAGGTGATCCCTTTCCGCACTCAGGCGATTGCCGCCGCGATACCCACCAGCCAGGACGTTACCGCCTCGCCGGTGCTGCAGCAGCGCTACTCGTAGATTTGGCCCGGATAAGGCGCGATGCGCCGCTATCCGGGAAACACGTCATTAACGGAATTTCACCGTCTCACCGGCCTGCTGGCTCGCAGCCTGCTCCAGCAGATCCCAGAAGGTTTCGCCGCTGCGATCGCAGATCCACTCGTCGCCTTTGAGATCGAAGTGATAGCCGCCCTGTTTGGTGGCCAGCCACACCTGGTGCAGCGGCTCCTGACGGTTAATAATGATTTTGCTGCCGTTTTCAAAGCTGATGGTCAGCACGCCGCCGTTGATTTCGCAGTCGATGTCGCTATCGCCGTCCCAGTCGTCCAGACGTTCTTCGATGGTCATCCACAGGCTATCGGCCAGGCGATGGAATTCACTGTCGTTCATAATTTGATTCTGCTTTTTTGATTTTTGAAGATGGGTCGCAGTATAGCGCGAAACAAAAGCGCGCGCAGTCGGATGCTAAAGGCTTGCTTTTACGTCTTCTCCTGCGATGATAGAAAGCAGAAAGAATGAATCACGGGCAACTATCAATGAAAAACGTTTTTCCTACGCTTGCCGTTTTGTTTGCGATCTTCAGCCTGACCGGCTGCGGTCTGAAAGGGCCTCTCTATTTCCCACCGGCGGACAAAACCGCGCCGCCGCCGACCAAACCGGTTAACCCTGGCATTCAGAGCGCAACGCCGGATCGTAACGATCGTGGCGATACCGGTGGTCCGAGCCAGGTCAATTACTAACGATAACGTTCTGTTCCGCGCAACTGGAGTAGATGATGCAGTTCTCTAAAATGCATGGCCTTGGCAACGATTTTATGGTCGTTGACGCGGTAACGCAGAATGTTTTTTTCTCGCCGGAGCTGATTCGCCGCCTGGCGGATCGCCACCTTGGCGTCGGGTTCGATCAGCTATTGGTCGTCGAACCGCCCTACGATCCGGATCTGGATTTCCACTACCGGATCTTTAACGCCGACGGCAGCGAAGTGTCGCAGTGCGGCAACGGCGCGCGCTGTTTTGCCCGCTTCGTCCGGCTGAAAGGCCTGACCAATAAACGTGATATCCGCGTGAGTACGGCCAACGGGCGTATGGTATTAAGCGTAACGGAAGACGATCTGGTGCGGGTGAACATGGGCGAGCCCAACTTCGAGCCGTCCCAGGTGCCGTTCCGCGCCAACAAAGCGGAAAAGACCTATATCATGCGTGCCGCCGAGCAGACAGTATTGTGCGGCGTGGTGTCCATGGGAAATCCGCACTGCGTCATCCAGGTTGATGATGTGGATACGGCGGCGGTGGAAACTCTCGGCCCGGTGATGGAAAGCCATGAGCGTTTTCCGGAGCGCGCCAATATCGGCTTTATGCAGGTGGTCGGCCGGTCTCATATCCGTCTGCGCGTCTACGAACGCGGCGCGGGGGAAACCCAGGCCTGCGGCAGCGGCGCCTGCGCCGCGGTGGCGGTGGGGATCCAGCAGGGGCTGCTGGCGGAAACGGTACGCGTGGAATTACCCGGCGGTCGACTTGATATCGCCTGGAAAGGCCCGGGCCAGCCGCTGTTTATGACCGGCCCGGCGGCCCATGTCTATGATGGATTTATTCATTTATGAAACCAATCGGGGAAGAACAGCAGGAGGTTGCCAGCGCGTTGAACGATCGCGCAGTGGTGGACTATCTGTTGCAACATCCTGAATTTTTTATTCGTAATGCCGCCCAGGTCGAACATCTCCGCGTCCCGCATCCGGTACGCGGTACGATTTCGCTGGTGGAGTGGCACATGATGCGGGCGCGTAACCATATTCATGTGCTGGAAGAGAATATGTCGCTGCTGATGGAGCAGGCGGTCGCTAATGAAAGCCTGTTCCAGCGCCTGCTGCAGCTGCAAACGCGGCTGGCGGCGGCGGAGAGCCTCGACGATATGCTCAACCGCCTTCACCGCTGGGCACGCGAGCTGGGGCTGGCGGGCGCCACGGTGCGCCTGTTTCCTGACTGCTGGCGCCTCGGCGCGCCCTCGAAGTTTACCCATCTGGCATTAAACCGGCAGGCGTTTGAGCCGATCCGTATTCAACGTCTGGGCCAGGCGCGCCACTATCTTGGGCCGCTGAACGGCCCGGAGCTGCTGGTGGTGCTGCCGGAGGCGAAGGCCATTGGGTCTGTGGCGATATCGCTGCTGGGGGGCGATAATGCCCCGGGGGTGATGCTCTTCAGCAGCCGCGATGCGCAGCATTATCAGCCAGGGCAGGGGACGCAGCTGTTGCAGGAGATTGCCCAGATGCTGCCCGGCCTGCTGGAGCGCTGGATTGAACGCGCATGACCGATTCTCCTCTCTTCTCCGCCGTCGCCCGCTTTCTTCGCCATCTTGGCGTTGAACGCCAGCTCAGCCCGATCACGTTACTGAATTACCAGCGACAGCTGGACGCGCTGATCGCCCTGGCGGATGAGGCGGGCCTGAAAAGCTGGTCGCAGTGCGATGCCGCTCAGGTGCGAAGCTTTGCGGTGCGTAGTCGCCGCGCGGGGTTAGGCCCGGCAAGCCTGGCGCTTCGCCTGTCGGCGCTGCGCAGTTTCTTCGACTGGCTGGTCGGTCAGGGCGAGCTCAGCGCCAATCCGGCGAAGGGGATTGCCGCGCCGAAAATTCCCCGCCACCTGCCAAAAAATATTGACGTCGATGACGTCAATCGACTGCTGGATATCGATCTCAACGATCCGCTGGCGGTGCGCGATCGGGCGATGCTGGAGGTGATGTACGGCGCGGGATTGCGTTTGTCCGAACTGGTCAACCTGGATATCAAACACCTCGATCTCGAAAGCGGTGAGGTCTGGGTGATGGGCAAAGGCAGCAAGGAGCGTCGTTTGCCGATCGGTCGCAACGCGGTGGCATGGATTGAGCACTGGCTGGATTTGCGCGGCCTGTTCGGTACCGATGACGACGCGCTGTTTTTGTCGAAGCTGGGCAAACGTATTTCGGCGCGCAACGTACAGAAGCGATTCGCCGAGTGGGGCATTAAGCAGGGGCTGAACAGCCATGTGCACCCGCACAAGCTGCGCCACTCCTTTGCCACCCATATGCTGGAGTCGAGCGGCGATCTGCGCGGCGTGCAGGAGCTGCTGGGGCATGCTAACCTCTCCACCACCCAAATCTATACCCATCTTGATTTTCAACACCTTGCCTCGGTGTACGATGCCGCGCATCCGCGCGCTAAACGGGGGAAATAATGCGTTTTTACCGACCTCTGGGCCAGATTTCCGCGCTGACGTTTGACCTGGACGATACCCTTTACGATAACCGCCCGGTGATTGACCGGACGATGCACGAGTCGCTGGCCTTTGTGCGCAGCTACCATCCTTCGCTCAGCCAGTTCGACGCCCATGAGCTTAATCAGCTGCGTCAGACGCTGCTGGCTGCTGAACCTGAGATTTATCATGACGTGACCGTCTGGCGCCACCGTGCGCTGGAGTTAGGTATGCGTAATGCCGGGCTCTCCGCCGAAGCGGCGAAAGCGGGGGCCGATGCGGCGATGGAACACTTCGCCCACTGGCGCAGCCGCGTCGATGTCCCGCAGGAAACGCACGATACGCTGGCGAAGCTGGCGAAGAAGTGGCCTCTGGTGGCGATTACCAATGGCAACGCCCGCCCGGAACTGTTCGGTCTGAGCGACTATTTCCGCTTCGTGCTGCGCGCCGGGCCGGATGGCCGCTCCAAGCCGTTTGCCGACATGTACCACCTTGCGGCGGAGCGTCTGAATGTGCCGCTCGGGCAGATTCTGCACGTCGGCGATGATCTGACCACCGACGTGGCCGGCGCTATTCGCTGTGGGATGCAGGCCTGCTGGATCAAACCGCAGGGCGCGGACCTGATGCACACCGCGGACAGCCGCCTGCTGCCGCATATTGAAATTTCACGGTTGGCATCTCTGACCTCGCTGATATAATCACCAGTCACTCTGTATATATTAACAGGGGTTCGTGGAACCCCTTCTCTTCCGGCGGTGCCAATGGACGTTTCTTACCTGCTCGACAGCCTTAATGACAAACAGCGTGAAGCCGTAGCGGCCTCGCGCACCAATATGCTGGTTCTGGCAGGGGCGGGCAGTGGTAAGACGCGCGTTCTGGTGCACCGTATCGCCTGGCTGCTGAGCGTGGAGAACTGTTCCCCGTATTCCATTATGGCGGTGACCTTTACCAACAAAGCGGCGGCGGAGATGCGTCACCGTATCGGCCAGCTGATGGGCACCACCCAGGGCGGCATGTGGGTGGGCACCTTCCACGGCCTGGCGCACCGTTTGCTGCGCGCGCACCATCTGGATGCCAACCTGCCGCAGGACTTTCAAATCCTCGACAGCGAAGACCAGCTGCGTCTGCTGAAGCGTCTGATTAAGGCGATGAACCTCGATGAGAAACAGTGGCCGCCGCGCCAGGCGATGTGGTACATCAACAGCCAGAAAGATGAAGGGCTGCGCCCGCATCATATTCAGAGCTACGGCAATCCGGTCGAGCAGACCTGGCAGAAGGTCTATCAGGCCTATCAGGAAGCCTGCGACCGCGCCGGGCTGGTGGACTTCGCCGAGCTGCTGCTGCGCGCCCACGAGCTGTGGCTGAACAAACCGCATATCCTGCAGCACTACCGCGAGCGCTTCACCAATATCCTCGTCGATGAATTCCAGGATACCAACAACATTCAGTACGCCTGGATCCGCCTGCTGGCGGGCGATACCGGCAAGGTGATGATCGTCGGCGATGACGATCAGTCTATCTATGGCTGGCGCGGCGCGCAGGTCGAGAACATTCAGCGCTTCCTTAACGACTTCCCCGGCGCGGAAACCATCCGCCTGGAGCAGAACTATCGCTCGACCAGCAATATTCTCAGCGCTGCCAACGCCCTGATTGAAAACAACAACGGTCGGCTGGGCAAAAAGCTGTGGACCGACGGCGCCGACGGCGAGCCGATTTCGCTGTACTGCGCCTTCAACGATCTCGACGAAGCGCGCTTTGTGGTGAACCGAATTAAAACCTGGCAGGAGAACGGCGGCGCGCTGGAGCAATGCGCCATTCTCTATCGCAGTAACGCCCAGTCGCGCGTGCTGGAAGAGGCCCTCCTGCAGGCCAGCATGCCGTACCGTATCTACGGCGGCATGCGCTTCTTCGAGCGTCAGGAAATCAAAGACGCGCTCTCTTACCTGCGCCTTATCGCCAACCGCAACGACGACGCGGCCTTTGAGCGCGTAGTCAATACGCCGACCCGCGGCATTGGCGACCGCACGCTGGACGTGGTGCGCCAGACGTCGCGCGATCGCCAGCTGACGCTATGGCAGGCCAGTCGCGAGCTATTGAAAGAAAAAGCGCTGGCCGGTCGCGCCGCCAGCGCCCTGCAGCGCTTTATGGAGCTGATTGACGCGCTGGCGCAGGAGACCACCGATATGCCGCTGCACGTTCAGACCGATCGGGTGATTAAAGACTCCGGCCTGCGCGCGATGTACGAGCAGGAGAAAGGCGAGAAGGGCCAGACCCGTATTGAAAACTTAGAGGAGCTGGTGACGGCGACGCGCCAGTTCAGCTACAACGAAGAAGATGAAGATCTGATGCCGCTGCAGGCGTTCCTCTCCCACGCCGCGCTGGAAGCGGGCGAGGGGCAGGCGGACACCTGGCAGGACGCGGTTCAGCTGATGACCCTGCACTCGGCGAAAGGGCTGGAGTTCCCGCAGGTGTTCATCGTCGGCGTCGAAGAAGGGATGTTCCCGAGCCAGATGGCCCTTGATGAAGGCGGCCGCCTGGAGGAGGAGCGTCGCCTGGCCTACGTCGGCGTAACGCGCGCCATGCAGAAGCTGACGCTGACCTATGCGGAAACCCGCCGTCTGTACGGGAAAGAGGTTTATCACCGCCCGTCGCGCTTTATCGGCGAGCTGCCGCAGGAGTGCGTAGAAGAAGTGCGTCTGCGAGCCACGGTGAGCCGCCCGGTAAACCATCAGCGACTGGGCGCGCCGATTGCCGAGAGCGATACCGGCTACAAGTTAGGCCAGCGCGTACGGCATCCGAAGTTTGGCGAAGGCACTATTGTCAACCTCGAAGGCAGCGGCGAGCACTGCCGACTGCAGGTGGCTTTTCAGGGCCAGGGAATCAAATGGCTGGTGGCGGCTTACGCCCGGCTGGAGGCAGTGTAACTTTAAGAAAAATATCATTATTTTGTAATATTCTGCTACCTTTATACGTTAAGGCGCCTGATTTGCGCTTTCGCGTTCCGTTGCGTGTTGACGCCGATTTTGCGCTGGCGTAACATGCGCGCACGATTACGCTAAGAGGACATTCGCCTTGGACACACCCAGTAGATGCTGGCTCAACTTCCTGTCATTCAGGAACAACTCCTAAGGCTATCCTCTTATGCTGATAGCCTTAGCGGTTGTCAGCGACCTGCCCCATTCCCGTCGCGCTGAGTCAGGCTTAATGGTCTGAAACCCAATTTGTTTCTGTGTGCCCACCGAACTGTCCGATAATTTTTTTGCATTGGGAGTCCCGGTCATGCTGAGCGCATTTCAACTGGAAAACAATCGTTTAACGCGCCTGGAAGCCGATGAGATCAAACACCTCGCCAGCTCGGTGTGGGTCGATCTGGTCGAGCCTGACGACGATGAGCGAAGCCGCGTGCAGACGGAACTGGGTCAAAACCTGGCGACGCGCCCGGAACTGGAAGATATCGAAGCCTCCGCGCGTTTCTTTGAAGATGAAGACGGGTTACACATCCACTCGTTCTTCTTTTTTGAAGATGCCGACGATCACGCCGGCAACTCTACCGTGGCGTTTACCATCCGCGAAGGCCGCCTGTTCACACTGCGCGAGCGCGAACTACCCGCTTTCCGCCTCTACCGTATGCGCGTGCGTAACCAGACGCTGGTCGACGGCAACGCCTACGAACTGCTGCTCGACCTGTTCGAGACCAAAATCGAGCAGCTGGCGGATGAAATTGAAAACATCTACAGCGACCTGGAAAAGCTGAGCCGTGTCATTATGGAAGGCCATCAGGGCGACGAGTACGATGAAGCGCTGTCGACGCTGGCGGAACTGGAAGATATCGGCTGGAAGGTGCGACTCTGTCTGATGGATACCCAGCGCGCGCTGAACTTCCTCGTGCGCAAGGCGCGCCTGCCGGCGGGCCAGCTGGAGCAGGCGCGGGAGATCCTGCGCGATATCGAATCTCTGCTGCCGCACAACGAATCGCTGTTCCAGAAGGTGAACTTCCTGATGCAGGCGGCGATGGGTTTTATCAATATCGAGCAGAACCGCATCATCAAGATCTTCTCGGTGGTCTCGGTGGTATTCCTGCCGCCAACTCTGGTGGCCTCCAGTTACGGGATGAACTTTGAATTTATGCCGGAACTACACTGGAGCTTTGGTTATCCGGGAGCCATCGTGTTTATGATGCTGGCCGGCCTGGCGCCATATCTCTACTTCAAGCGTAAAAACTGGCTGTAAAAAAAGGGAGCGTCGGCTCCCTTCTTTACTGGCTGATGCAGGCTTAGCCTCTGCGCAACCGGCGCTGGGTATACAGCGCATCGACGATAAACACCGCCAGCGCGACCCAGATAAAGCCAAAGGTCACCATTTTATCCTTGCCCGGCACTTCGCCGTAGAACGTCACCGCCAGCAGGAACATCAGCGTTGGGCCGATGTACTGGAAAAAGCCCAGCGTGGAGAGCCGCAGACGCGTTGCCGCCCCGGTAAAGCACAGTAAAGGGATGGTGGTCACCACGCCCGCGGCCATCAGCAGCAGATTGAGCGACCAGGGGTTCTCGCCCATATGGCTGGTCGGGCTGTCGGTGATGCCGAACAACCAGATTGCCGCCACCGGCAGCAGCCACAGCGTTTCCACCAGCATGCCGGTTTGCGCATCGACAGCAATTTTCTTTCGCACCAGGCCGTAAAAGGCAAAACTGAAAGCCAGCCCAAGACCGATTATCGGCAGCGAACCAAAGGTCCACAGCTGGACCAGCACGCCGCAAAAGGCGAGGAGCACCGCCAGCCACTGCAGACGACGGAAGCGTTCGCCGAGGAAAATCATCCCCAACAAAATATTCACCAGCGGGTTGATAAAGTAGCCGAGGCTGGCTTCCAGCATATGGTGGTTATTCACCGCCCAGATGAACAACAGCCAGTTACCGCCGACCAGCACTGNCGAGAGCGCCAGCAGGAAGATCTTGCGCGGCGTTTTCAGCAGCTTTTTCACCTGTGGCCACTGGCGGCTGACGCTGATGAGCGCCACCATGAAGAAGAAAGACCAGATCACGCGATGGGTCAAAATTTCATCGGCGGGAACATAGTAGATAAGTTTGAAGTACGCTGGCGCGATACCCCAGATAAAGTAGGCGGCGAGGGCCAGAATGATCCCCAACCGCGTCTGTTTCGCATCCATCGGTAAAATCCATTGCCAAAGAGAGTGATGTTACTCGATTTTGGCCAATCAACCCACCATATAGGTGGCCGTTGCGCTGGCAATATAGACCTGAGCTTCGTTATGCAGTTCCACGCGGGCAACCGCCACTTTATTGCCGGCGCGCAGCAGGGTGCTGGTGGCGGTAAAACGTTCGCCGCGGCCCGGACGCAGGTAGTCCACGCGCAGGTCGATGGTTCCCATACGGGAAAGCCGTTGGCGCAACTCTTCTTCGTTGATGGTGTCATGGCGGGTAAGGGTACTGCCGACGCAGACCAGGCCAGCGGCAACGTCCAGCGCGGAGGCGATCACCCCGCCATGCAGAATGCTTTGCGCCCAGTTGCCGACCATCATCGGCTGATTATTAAAGCTAAGCTGGGCAAACGCTTTTTCGTAGCGTTCCAGTTCGAGACCGAGGGCGCGGTTAAACGGCATGTGATAGACGAAAATCTCCCCTACCAGTTTCAGGGCTGCTTCGGCAGTAAGTTCAGACATAACACCGGTTCCATTCGTTAATAAAATGTTGATTTTATGCTTCTAAAATATTGATTTCCACTTTCGGAGCGGATTAGGGGGCAGGTGATTAATAAACAGGTAGAATGGCTTCAGGTTAAACAAAAATAAAAACTATTTTTCAGGAGACCAGCATGCGTATCTCTTTGGCCTGCCTGGTGGCGCTGTGCGCGCTACCGGCCGGTGTTATGGCGCAGGACGCGTCGGTACACGACAAACCGGCAGTGCGCGGCAGCATTATCGCCAACCTGCTCCAGGACCATGATAATCCTTTCCTGCTCTACCCTTATGAGAGCAACTATCTGCTCTATACGTGGACCAGCGACCTCAATAAAGAGGCGATCCGCAGCTATGACTGGGCCGAAAATGCCCGTAAAGATGAAGTGAAGTTTCAGCTAAGCCTGGCGTTCCCGCTGTGGCGCGGTATCCTGGGCGATAATTCGCTGCTGGGCGCGTCCTATACCCAGAAATCCTGGTGGCAGCTCTCTAACAGCAAAGAGTCGGCGCCGTTTCGCGAAACCAATTATGAACCCCAGCTGTTTTTGGGCTTTGCGACCGACTACCAGTTTGCCGGCTGGACGCTGCGCGATATCGAGATGGGGTATAACCACGACTCGAATGGGCGTTCCGACCCCACCTCGCGCAGCTGGAATCGGCTTTATGCCCGCCTGATGGCGCAAAACGGTAACTGGCTGGTGGAAGTGAAGCCCTGGTATGTGGTGGGCAACACCGATGATAACCCGGATATCACCAAATATATGGGCTATTACCGGCTGAAGGTGGGCTACCAGCTGGGAGAGGCGATCCTCAGCGCGCAGGGGCAATACAACTGGAACACCGGCTACGGCGGGGCGGAACTTGGCGTGAGCTATCCCATTACCAAACATGTTCGCGCCTATACGCAGATCTACAGCGGCTATGGCGAGTCGCTTATCGACTATAACTTTAACCAAACGCGCGTCGGCGTCGGGCTAATGCTCAACGATCTGTTTTAATCGTTGCACTCTGGCTCGCAGGCGCTGAAAATAGCGCCTGTTTTCTTTTCAGGCAAATGGGGTCAACGTGGCACAGGCGGAAGTATTAAATCAGGAATCGCTGGCTAAGCAGGTTTTACAAGAGACCTTCGGCTACCAGCAGTTCCGTCCTGGCCAGGAAACGATTATCGAGACGGCGCTCGAAGGCCGGGACTGCCTGGTGGTCATGCCGACCGGTGGCGGCAAGTCGCTGTGCTATCAGGTGCCGGCGCTGGTCATGGGCGGTCTGACGGTCGTGGTCTCACCGCTGATCTCGCTGATGAAGGACCAGGTCGATCAGCTGCTGGCCAACGGCGTGGCGGCGGCTTGTCTGAACTCGACGCAAAGCCGTGAGCAGCAGCAGGAGGTGATGGCCGGCTGCCGCAGCGGGCAGGTTCGTCTGCTGTATATCGCGCCGGAACGGCTGATGCTGGATAACTTTCTTGAGCATCTGGCGAACTGGAACCTGGCGATGCTGGCGGTAGACGAGGCGCACTGTATCTCGCAGTGGGGCCATGACTTCCGTCCGGAATATGCCGCGCTGGGCCAGCTGCGTCAGCGGATGCCGCAGATCCCGTTTATGGCGTTGACCGCCACCGCCGATGATACCACCCGCCGCGATATCGTCCGCCTGCTGGGGCTTAACGATCCGCTGATTCAGGTCAGCAGCTTCGACCGGCCAAACATCCGCTATATGCTGATGGAGAAATTCAAGCCGCTCGATCAGCTGATGCGCTACGTTCAGGATCAGCGCGGCAAATCGGGCATTATCTACTGCAACAGCCGTTCGAAAGTGGAAGACACCGCCGCCAGGCTGCAAAGCCGCGGTATTAGCGCGGCGGCTTACCATGCCGGTCTGGAAAACGACGTGCGCGCCGAGGTGCAGGAGAAATTCCAGCGCGACGATCTGCAGATCGTGGTGGCGACGGTGGCCTTCGGGATGGGCATTAACAAGCCGAACGTCCGCTTTGTGGTGCATTTTGATATTCCGCGCAATATTGAATCCTACTATCAGGAGACCGGCCGCGCCGGGCGTGATGGCCTGCCGGCGGAAGCGATGCTGTTTTACGATCCGGCGGATATGGCGTGGCTGCGCCGCTGTCTGGAAGAAAAACCCGCCGGGCCGCTACAGGATATCGAACGGCATAAGCTGAATGCGATGGGGGCGTTTGCCGAAGCGCAGACCTGTCGCCGTCTGGTGCTGCTGAACTATTTTGGCGAAGGGCGTCAGGAGCCGTGCGGCAACTGCGATATCTGTCTTGACCCGCCAAAGCAGTACGATGGCTTAATGGACGCCCGCAAGGCGCTTTCAACGATTTACCGGGTCAATCAACGCTTCGGAATGGGTTACGTGGTGGAGGTCCTGCGCGGGGCCAACAACCAGCGCATCCGAGAGATGGGCCATGATAAGCTGCCGGTTTACGGTATCGGCCGGGAGCAAAGTCACGAGCACTGGGTGAGCGTGATCCGCCAGCTGATCCACCTTGGGCTGGTGACGCAGAATATCGCCCAGCACTCCGCGCTGCAGCTGACCGAAGCCGCGCGACCGGTGCTGCGTGGCGAAGTGCCGCTGCAGCTCGCCGTGCCGCGTATCGTGGCGCTGAAGCCAAAGGCGATGCAGAAATCCTTTGGCGGCAATTACGACCGTAAACTGTTCGCCAAGCTGCGCAAATTACGTAAAGCGATCGCCGACGAAGAGAACATCCCGCCATATGTGGTCTTCAACGACGCGACGCTTATCGAGATGGCCGAACAATCGCCGCTGACCGCCGGCGAAATGCTCAGCGTCAACGGCGTGGGGACACGCAAGCTCGAGCGTTTCGGGAAGCCGTTTATGGCGCTGATTCGGGCGCATGTTGATGGCGACGATGAGTAGTCAGCTGGCTGAAAAAGTGCCAGAATAGTTTCTCTCTTCATTATTTTCCTGCGAGTTAACTATGCTGATGCTTTTCCTCACCGTGGCGCTGGTGCATATCATTGCGCTGATGAGCCCGGGGCCGGACTTTTTCTTTGTCTCACAAACGGCCATCAGCCGCTCGCGCAGAGAGGCGATGATGGGTGTGCTGGGGATCACCTGCGGCGTCATGGTCTGGGCGGGAGTGGCGCTGCTCGGCCTGAACCTGATCCTCGCCCGGATGGCGTGGCTGCATAACATTATAATGGTCGGCGGGGGCCTGTATCTATGCTGGATGGGCTACCAGATGCTGCGTGGCGCGCTGAAAAAAGAGAAGGTGGCCTCGGCGGAGCCGCAGGTGGAGCTGGCCCGCAGCGGACGCAGCTTCGTGAAGGGATTGCTGACCAATCTGGCGAATCCGAAAGCGATTATCTACTTCGGCTCGGTGTTTTCGCTGTTCGTGGGTGACAGCGTCGGCGCCGGCGCGCGCTGGGGCATTTTCCTGCTGATTATCGTTGAGACGCTGGCCTGGTTTATGGTGGTTGCCAGCCTGTTCGCCCTGCCGGGGATGCGCCGCGGCTATCAGCGGATGGCGAAGTGGATCGACGGTATCGCCGGTACGCTGTTTGCGGGCTTCGGCATCCACCTGATTATCTCGCGTTAACCGGCATGCTGTTTCCCACCCGGTTGTTTCCGGGTGGGAAAGTATCAGTGGCGAAGCCGCTGCAGCTCGTCTTCAGACAGACCGGTCATTTCCATAATCGCCTGGTCATCAATACCGCGATTGCGCATCGCTTCGGCAACCTGCACCAGAGCCTGGTGTTTCCCTTCTTTTATGCCTTGCTGTACGCCTTTCTCCATACCTTCTGCAAGCCATGTTTCCGCCAGCGTCATCAGTAATCCTCCATGCTGCGGCACGCGCTGTGCCAGCCCGTACAAGAGTGTCCGAGTATCTTCGGCATCCCCTGCCTGAGCCATATAGTTTACCAATACGGTGATTTGTTGTCCGCTCATCTGCTCCAGCATTAAGAGGTGGGTCAACTTATCCAGCAATTGCGCCATATCGCGCTGGCGGATGTGCTTTTGCACCAGCGTCAGGGCTGCCATGCTGCGGTGCTGCATGATGTCGTCGTCGGGGATCACCGTGATATCGACCAGCGGAAACGCCCCGCTATAGAGCTGGCTGGCGGTCTCAGGATCGGCAAAATTATCCAGCCAGCGCATCGACCAGGGATAGGGGCTGCGTCGTCCCTGATAGAAGAGAATAGGGATAACCAGAGGCAGCGTTTTATGGCCGCTCTCCAGGTGCCGCTGCATGGCGGCGATGGCATAGCGCATTAAGCGAAAGGCCATCAGCTTATCGGGTGCGCTCTGGTGCTCGATCAGAACATGGACATAGCCCGCACCGCGGGTGGTTTCCAGCGAATAAAGGATATCGCTGTAGTAAGGCCTGAGATCGTCTTCGAGAAAGCTGCCGGATTCCAGACGCAGGGTGTCCAGTTTGCAGATCTGTGTTAACGACGGAGGCAGGTGGAGCTCGATAAAATCGCGCGCCGTCTCTACCCGTGAGAGAAAAGTTTTAAATACCGCATCATGAGGGGTCGCCGTTTCCGCCATTGCCGTTCATCCGTGAATCACGTATCTGGCGGCATCCTGGCACGGCGGGTTCAGCGCCGACAGCGGGCAAAAAAATTAATTACCCACTTTGCGCGCCGGCTCGCGCAGAGAGAAAGCGTTGTTCACCTGGCGAGCCTCTCTTTGCGAGCGAGATTCCATGATTCAGGCATGGCGGGCGGAGGCGAGCAGCGCCCCGACCAGCATAAACAGTGAACCAAAGACTTTGTTCAACGCCTTCATCTGCTTTGGCCCTTTGATCCATGCGGAAATGCGCTGCGCCAGGGTCGCATAGCCAATCATCACAATGATATCGACGACGATGGTGGTGACGCCCAGAACGATATATTGCATCACCTGCGGCTGGTGCGGCAGGATAAACTGCGGAAACAGGGCGGCCAGAAAAACAATGCTTTTGGGATTGGTGAGATTTACGAACACCGCGCGCTGAAACAGTTTGCCGCGCGTCTGCGCCTTCGCCAGCGTATTCAGGTCGATCGCCCCTGCCGCCCGCCATTGCTGGATACCCAGCCAGATCAGGTAGGCGGCGCCGGCCCATTTCAGCACCTCAAAGGCCAGCACTGAGCGGGAGAAGAGAGTGCCGAGACCAACGCCAACCAGCACGATATGAATGGCCAGCCCAGTCTGCAAACCGGCAATCGACGCCGCCGCGCCGCGGTATCCGTGGTTAATGGAAGTGGTCATGGTATTAATCGCTCCGGAACCCGGCGACAGGCTGAGAATAATTGATGTCAGCAGGTAGGCGAACCACCACTCAATGGTCATGAGAAACTCCCTGATTGTCTGTTTTTATGCCACAATACGCTATTGTGTCAGTATTGTGTGATACACGGTAAAAAAACGATTTTCAGCGGTTAACAGGGGTGTAAACCCGATGTTTGGGCAGAAAAAGGACTGGGAAACACGAGAAAACGCGTTTGCGGCCTTTAGCATGGGGCCGCTGACGGATTTCTGGCGACAGCGCGAAGAAGCTGAATTTAAAGGCGTCGACGATGTACCGGTACGCTTTGTCCGCTTTTGCGCGCAACATAACGATCGTCTGGTGTTGATTTGCCCCGGGCGCATTGAAAGCTACGTGAAGTATGCTGAAGTGGCCTACGATCTCTTTCACTGCGGCTTTGACGTGATGATCATTGACCATCGCGGGCAGGGACGCTCGGGCCGCCTGCTCTCAGATACCCACCGCGGACACGTGGTTAACTTCAGCGACTATGTTGATGACCTGGCCGCGCTCTGGCAGCAGCAGGTGGTTCCTGGACACTGGCGAAAACGGTTTATTCTTGCCCATTCTATGGGCGGAGCGATTGCCACGCTTTTTCTGCAACGTTACCGGGCGCATTGCGATGCAATAGCGCTCTGCGCGCCGATGTTCGGGATTATCATTCGGCTGCCGGACTGGATGGTGCGCCATATTCTCGACTGGGCTGAGGGCCATCAGCGCATTCGCGAAGAGTATGCCATCGGCACCGGGCGCTGGCGGGCGCTGCCTTTTGCCGTTAACGTGCTGACGCACAGTCGGCAACGCTATCGTCGCAACCTGCGCTTCTATGCCGATGAGCCGCGGCTGCAGGTCGGCGGTCCGACCTGGCACTGGGTGCGTGAGGGCATGCTGGCCGGCGACGAAGTGCTGGCGAATGTGGAAAAAGATACCGCCCCGACGCTGCTTTTACAGGCGGAGGAGGAGCGGGTGGTCGATAATCTGATGCACGACCGCTATTGCGAATTACGGGCCGCTGCCGGCCATCCCTGTGAGGGCGGTAAGCCGCTCGTCATTGAAGGGGCATATCATGAGATCCTTTTTGAAAAGGACGCTATGCGCTCAGTCGCGCTCAATGCCATCGTCGAGTTTTTCAATCGACATACTTAATCCGACGATAACGCTCGTCGCCCTGCTTAGAGGTTAACTTTTTTATGTACCAGGTTGTTGCGTCTGATTTAGACGGCACGCTGCTTTCTCCCGATCATTTCCTGACCCCGTATGCCAAAGAGACGCTGAAGCTGCTTACCGCCCGTGGGATCAATTTCGTCTTCGCCACCGGCCGTCACTACATCGACGTCGGGCAAATCCGCGATAATCTCGGCATCCGGTCGTACATGATCACCTCTAACGGCGCCCGCGTTCACGATAGCGATGGTCAGCAAATCTTTGCCCATAACCTCGATCGCGATATTGCCGCCGACCTGTTTGAGATCGTGCGTAACGACCCGAAAATCGTCACTAACGTTTATCGGGAAGACGAGTGGTATATGAACCGCCATCGTCCGGAAGAGATGCGCTTCTTCAAGGAGGCGGTGTTTAACTACAAGCTGTATGAGCCGGGCGAACTGGATCCGCAGGGGATCAGCAAAGTATTCTTTACCTGCGAGGATCATGAGCATCTGCTGCCGCTGGAGCAGGCGATGAACGCCCGCTGGGGCGATCGGGTGAACGTTAGCTTCTCCACCTTAACCTGCCTGGAAGTTATGGCGGGTGGGGTATCGAAGGGGCATGCGCTGGAGGCGGTGGCGAAGATGCTCGGCTACACTCTTTCCGATTGCATCGCCTTCGGCGACGGTATGAACGACGCTGAGATGCTGTCGATGGCTGGCAAAGGCTGCATCATGGCCAACGCCCACCAGCGGCTGAAGGATCTGCATCCGGAACTGGAAGTGATCGGCAGTAACGCCGACGATGCTGTCCCGAACTACCTGCGTAAGCTATACCTCGACTGAAAAAGATTGACGACTGGCGAATAAGTGTCCAGTCGTCAACCTGACTCTTCGCTACAATGCCTGTTCTTTATCCAACGAGACGACCATTGTGGCGCTGTTAATTATCACCACTATCCTGTGGGCCTTTTCTTTTAGCCTGATTGGCGAATACCTGGCCGGTAGCGTCGACAGCTATTTTTCGGTGCTGATGCGCGTGGGCCTGGCGGCGCTGGTGTTCCTGCCTTTCCTGCGCACGCGCGGCCAGTCGCCGCGCACGATCGTGCTCTATATGCTGGTGGGCGCGATGCAGCTAGGCATCATGTACCTGCTGGCTTTCCGCGCCTATCTCTATCTGACGGTCTCGGAATTTCTGCTGTTTACCGTGTTTACTCCCCTGTATATCACACTGATCTACGACCTGCTCAGCGGACGTAAGCTGCGCTGGGGCTATCTGCTGAGTGCCGCGCTGGCGGTGCTGGGGGCGGCGATTATCCGCTATGACAAAGTCAGCGATCATTTCTGGACCGGGCTGTTACTGGTACAGCTGTCAAACCTCTGCTTCGCCATCGGTATGGTGGGGTATAAGCGTCTGATGGAGGTGCGTCCGATGCCGCAGCACAATGCCTTTGCCTGGTTCTATGTCGGGGCCTTTATCGTGGCGGTGGCGGCGTGGTTTATGCTCGGCAACGCCCAGAAGCTGCCGACCACCACGCTGCAGTGGAGCGTGCTGGTGTGGCTCGGCGTGGTGGCTTCCGGGCTGGGTTACTTTATGTGGAACTATGGCGCCACCCAGGTGGATGCCGGCACGCTGGGGATCATGAATAACGTCCATGTCCCCGCCGGGCTGCTGGTTAACCTTGCCATCTGGCAGGAGCAGCCGCACTGGCCGAGCTTTATTAGCGGAGCGTTGGTGATCCTGGCCTCGCTGTGGGTCCATCGCCGCTGGGTCGCTCCGCACTCCGGACAAACGGCAGATGATCGCAGGCGTGGTTCCGCGCAGAGCGAATAAACGCTTCGGTGACCGGTTGACGCTGTTCGCCATCGCGAACGGCCGCGTACAACCGGCTCCATAATCCCTCACCCAGGGTTTTGGTGACCACCAGGCCCTGGCGTTCAAAACTTTCCACCACCCAGTGCGGCAGCGCGGCGATGCCCATCCGGGCAGCCACCATCTGGATCAACAACAGCGTGTTATCGACGCTTTTCAGCTGCGGGCTGATGCCGGCCGGCTGCAGGAAGTGGCGCCAGATATCGAGGCGCCCGCGCTGCACGGGATAAATCAACAGCGTTTCCGCGGCCAGAGCCTCCGGGGTAACCTGCGTCTTCATAGCTAACGGATGCTCGGGCGCCAGCACCAGACGCACCTCAAAATCAAACATCGGCGAGTAGTGCAGGCCGCTGCGCGGCAGAATATCGGAGGTCATCACCAGATCCAGTTCACCCTGCTGCAGCGCAGGCTGTGGGTCGAAGGTGACGCCGGAATGGAAGTCGACCTCCACATGTGGCCAGCGGGCGCGGAAATTCTCCAGCGCCGGCGTCAGCCACTGAATACAGCTGTGACATTCGATAGCCAGCCTCAGCCGGGTCTGCTGTGGTTCGTTACAGTCCTGCAGGGCGCGAGCGATCTGCGGCAGCACCTGGTTGGCCAGCTGTAAGAGGATTTCCCCCTGAGGAGTAAAACGCAGCGGCTGGCTCTTACGCACAAAGAGACGAAAGCCAAGGCGCTGTTCCAGATCGCTGAACTGGTGAGACAAGGCGGACTGGGTCTGGTGCAGGGCCGCTGCCGCACCCGCCAGTGAACCGCTGTTCCGCAACGCTTGCAGCGTTTTCAGATGTTTAATTTCGATCATGAAAGTCCTTCACTTCGCCATGAGCAATTTGCGCTTGAGGAATATACAGTAACTGTCAATTATGGATGTGTAAACATCTGGACGTCTAAAACTCGTCATATTTCGACTTGCATATGCGTTGGCTGCCTTGCTTACCCCAGTCACTTCCTTCAGTAAGCTCCTGGGGATGCGCATCGTTGCCGCCTTCCGGCAAGCCGAACTATTGAGATTTTTTCTTCAGATTCAATGAAATAAGAGAGGAACAAAAATGACAATTATTAACCACACCCTCGGTTTTCCTCGCGTTGGCCTGCGCCGCGAGCTGAAAAAAGCGCAAGAGAGCTACTGGGCGGGCAACGCCACTCGCGAGGAACTGCTGGCGGTAGGCCGTGAGCTGCGCGCCCGTCACTGGGAGCAGCAGAAACAGGCGGGCGTTGATCTGCTGCCGGTGGGGGATTTCGCCTGGTACGACCATGTTCTGACTACCAGCCTGCTGCTTGGCAACGTGCCGGCTCGTCATCAGAACAAAGACGGATCCATCGACATCGATACCCTGTTCCGCATTGGCCGCGGCCGCGCGCCGACTGGCGAACCGGCCGCCGCTGCGGAAATGACCAAATGGTTTAACACCAACTATCACTATATGGTGCCGGAGTTCGTGAAGGGCCAGCAGTTCAAACTGAGCTGGACCCAACTGCTGGATGAAGTAGACGAAGCGCTGGCGCTGGGCCACAAGATCAAGCCCGTGCTGCTGGGGCCGGTAACCTATCTGTGGCTGGGTAAAGTGAAAGGTGAACCGTTTGACCGCCTGACCCTGCTGAATGCCATCCTGCCGGTTTACCAGCAGGTGCTGGCCGAACTGGCGAAACGCGGCATCGATTGGGTGCAGATTGATGAACCGGCGCTGGTGCTGGAGCTGCCGCCAGCGTGGCTGGAGGCCTTTCAACCGGCTTATGACGCCCTGCAGGGCCAGGTGAAGCTGCTGCTGACTACCTATTTTGAAGGCGTTAGCGACAATCTCGCGACCATTGCTGCGCTACCGGTCCAGGGGCTGCACGTCGATCTGGTGCACGGCAAAGATGATGTTGCCGAACTGCACAACCGCCTGCCGGCCGACTGGCTGCTGTCCGCGGGCTTGATCAATGGGCGTAACGTCTGGCGCGCCGATCTCACCGAAAAGTATGCGCAAATTAAAGACCTCGTCGGTAAGCGCGAGCTATGGGTCGCGTCATCCTGCTCTCTGCTGCATAGCCCGATCGATCTGAGCGTGGAGACGCGCCTTGATGCAGAAGTGAAGAGCTGGTTTGCCTTCGCGCTGCAGAAATGCGGTGAGCTGGCGCTGCTGCGCGATGCGCTGAACAGCGGCGATACGGCGGCGATTACCGAGTGGAGCGCGCCAATCCAGGCCCGTCGCCATTCGACCCGCGTGCACAACGCGGAGGTGGAAAAACGGCTGGCGGCGATCACTGCTCAGGACAGCCAGCGCGCCAGCCCCTATGAGGTTCGCGCGCAGGTACAGCGCCAGCGCTTTAACCTGCCGAAATGGCCGACCACCACCATCGGGTCATTCCCGCAAACGACCGAGATCCGCGGCCTGCGCCTGGACTTCAAAAAGGGTAACCTTGACGCCA
Organism: Klebsiella sp. EMBS2024; assembly: GCF_036233805.1. Taxonomy (NCBI): domain Bacteria; kingdom Pseudomonadati; phylum Pseudomonadota; class Gammaproteobacteria; order Enterobacterales; family Enterobacteriaceae; genus Klebsiella; species Klebsiella sp. EMBS2024. Next base: position 4,734,280 of record NZ_JAZARW010000001.1, read on the forward strand.
GTCATTATCGGACGGGGATTGCGGAACATATTAAGCAGGCGATCGTCGAGCAGGAGCGGTTAGGTTTAGACGTACTGGTGCACGGGGAGGCCGAGCGGAACGACATGGTGGAATACTTCGGCGAACATCTGGACGGTTTTATCTTCACGCAAAACGGCTGGGTGCAGAGCTATGGTTCCCGCTGCGTGAAGCCGCCGGTGGTGATCGGCGACGTCAGCCGTCCGCAGGCGATCACCGTCGACTGGGCGAAGTACGCGCAGTCCCTGACCGACAAGCCGGTGAAAGGGATGCTCACTGGACCGGTGACCATTCTGTGCTGGTCCTTCCCGCGGGAGGATGTCAGCCGTGAAACCATCGCGAAACAGATTGCGCTGGCCCTGCGTGATGAAGTGGCGGATCTGGAGGCGGCGGGGATCGGCATCATCCAGATTGATGAGCCGGCGCTGCGCGAAGGGTTACCGCTGAAGCGCAGCGACTGGGATGCCTATCTGCAGTGGGGTGTGGAAGCCTTCCGCCTTAATGCTGCGGTCGTCAAAGACGACACGCAGATCCATACCCACATGTGCTATTGCGAGTTCAATGACATCATGGACTCCATTGCCGCGCTGGACGCTGACGTGATCACCATTGAAACCTCGCGGTCCGATATGGAGCTGCTGGAGTCGTTCGAAGCGTTCGAGTACCCCAATGAGATCGGGCCGGGAGTATATGATATTCACTCGCCAAACGTGCCGAGCGTGGAGTGGATCGAAGCGCTGCTGAAGAAAGCTGCGCAGCGTATCCCGGTGGAGCGACTGTGGGTTAACCCGGACTGCGGCCTGAAAACTCGCGGCTGGCCGGAAACCCGCGCCGCGCTGGCGAATATGGTGCAAGCGGCGCGAAATCTGCGCCAGTCCGCCTAATCGTTACGCGAAAAATCAAAAAGGAGGCATTTGCCTCCTTTTTTCATGCTTAGGGCGATTACCCTTTTTTACCGCCATACTGAGCAAACCAGGCGAGCATCCGCTGCCAGCCGTCTTTGGCTGACTCTTCATGATAGCTGGCGCGATAGTCGGCGTTAAAGGCATGATCGGCTTCGGGATAGACCACGATTTCCGCCGTGGCGTTGGCTGCCCGCAGCGCCTGACGCATAGTCTCGACGGTGTCCTGCGGAATGCTGGCGTCTTTAGCGCCGTACAGACCAAGCACCGGGGCGTTGAGATCGACGGCGATATCTACCGGGTGCTTCGGCGAATTCAGTGATTTTTCTCCCACCAGCTTACCGTACCAGGCCACTGCCGCTTTAAGCTGCGGGTTATGCGCGGCATACAGCCAGGTAATGCGTCCGCCCCAGCAGAAGCCGGTGATCAGCAGACGATGGGCATCGCCGCCGTGGCGCGCCGCCCAGCTGGCGACGTGGTCGAGATCCGCCAGCACCTGCGCGTCCGGCACCTTGCTGACCAGCTCTTTGAACAGGGTCGGGATATCGTGGTACTCATTCGGATCGCCCTGACGGAAGTACAATTCAGGCGCGATAGCCAGATAGCCTTCCTGTGCCAGGCGGCGACAAAGATCGCGAATATGTTCATGCACGCCGAAAATTTCCTGTACCACGATAACGATCGGCAGCGGACCGTCGGCATTTTTCGGGCGGGCGTGGTAGGCCGGCATGTTTTCACCCTGAGAGGGAATCGACGTCTCTCCGGCGATAATATGCTCTTCCGGCGTATGAACGGCGGTTGCGGCGTGTGGTGAAGCTGCAGGTGCGAATCCAGGTTGCTTGGTGGTGGTCATGGTATTCTCCGTACCCTTATTTATTAGCGCATCAGTAACTATAGACCCTTTACCTTTAGTTCGGGCGGTAATAAAGCACAGTGCCTGAAAGCGGCTATCTTTTGTTCTGTGATGATGAATATAACTTGTTAATGTGATGTGCATCACTATTTACTGAAAAACAACTGCAATCATTATTGGTCTTGGTGACTATCATCACAAAATGTTGCCTGGGGCTTCTGTACAGTACCGTTTTGCTTCTGCTGATAATTCGACCCACAGAGGAGTTTTTTATGTCCAAGTCTGATGTTTTTCATCTCGGCCTCACCAAGAACGATTTACAAGGGGCTACGCTGGCTATCGTCCCTGGCGATCCGGAGCGTGTGGAAAAGATCGCCGCGCTGATGGATAAGCCGGTTAAGCTGGCATCTCACCGCGAATTTACCTCCTGGCGCGCGGAGCTGGACGGCACACCGGTGATCGTCTGCTCTACCGGCATCGGCGGCCCGTCGACTTCCATCGCCGTGGAAGAGCTGGCGCAGCTGGGGGTGCGTACCTTCCTGCGTATCGGCACCACCGGCGCGATTCAACCGCACATTAACGTTGGCGATGTGTTGGTGACTACCGCCTCCGTTCGTCTGGACGGCGCCAGCCTGCACTTCGCGCCGATGGAGTTCCCGGCCGTCGCAGACTTCGCCTGTACCACCGCGCTGGTGGAAGCGGCGAAATCAATCGGCGCCACCACCCATATCGGCGTGACTGCCTCCTCGGATACCTTCTACCCGGGCCAGGAGCGTTACGACACCTTCTCCGGCCNCGTGGTGAGCCGCTTCAAGGGCTCAATGGAAGAGTGGCAGGCAATGGGCGTGATGAACTATGAAATGGAATCCGCCACGCTGCTGACCATGTGCGCCAGCCAGGGCCTGCGCGCCGGGATGGTGGCTGGGGTTATCGTGAACCGTACCCAGCAAGAGATCCCTAACGCCGAAACCATGAAGCAAACCGAAAGCCACGCGGTGAAAATCGTCGTGGAAGCGGCGCGTCGTCTGCTGTAATTCAACTCTTTCCCTGTCAGGCCGGATCCTCCGGCCTTTCTTTTTTGCGTCGCCTCTCGCAGGAAATTCCTTTTAAACTGGACGTTTGTACAGCACAATTCTATTTTGTGTCATCAGGTTATCGCAGGGGGCGTCGTGGATCTCTCCATTATTATCAGCGCGGTTATCGCACTGGCAGCCGGGTTAATGGTCGGCTGGCTGGCGACCAAAGCGCGCGCCGATCAAATTCGGGCCGATCTCATCGAGGAACGGCGAGAGTTGGATATTGAGCTGAGCGCCGCCCGCCAGCAACTGGCGCAGGAGGCCCACTGGCGTGAGGAGTGTGAGCTGCTGAACAACGAGCTGCGCAGCCTACGGGATATCAATACCTCGCTCGAGGCCGATCTCCGTGAGGTCACTACCCGGCTCGAATCCACCCAGCTGCATGCGGAAGATAAGATCCGCCAGATGATGAACAGCGAGCAGCGCCTTAGCGAGCAGTTTGAAAACCTCGCCAACCGTATTTTCGAACACAGCAACCGGCGGGTCGATGAGCAAAACCGCCAGAGCCTGCATGGCCTGCTGACGCCGCTACGCGAACAGCTGGACGGGTTCCGCCGCCAGGTGCAGGAGAGCTTTGGCCAGGAGGCGCGTGAAAGACATACCCTGGCGCATGAGATCCGCAATCTGCAGCAGTTGAACGCGCAGATGGCACAGGAGGCGCTGAACCTGACCAAAGCGCTGAAGGGGGATAACAAAACTCAGGGCAACTGGGGGGAAGTGGTCTTAACCCGCGTGCTGGAGGCCTCCGGCCTGCGCGAAGGCTATGAGTACCAGACTCAGGTCAGTATTGAGACCGACAACCGCTCGCGGATGCAGCCGGACGTTATCGTGCGCCTGCCGCAGGGTAAGGACGTGGTGATCGACGCCAAAATGACCCTGGTCGCCTATGAGCGCTATTTCAACGCCGAAGACGACTACACCCGCGAAGTCGCGCTGCAGGAACACCTTGCCTCGGTGCGAAACCATATTCGCCTGCTGGGACGCAAGGATTATCAACAGCTGCCTGGCCTGCGCTCGCTCGACTATGTGCTGATGTTTATTCCCGTTGAGCCGGCGTTCCTGCTGGCCATCGATCGCCAGCCTGAGCTCATCAGCGAGGCGCTGCAAAATAATATTATGCTGGTTAGCCCGACGACGCTGCTGGTAGCCCTGCGCACTATCGCCAATCTGTGGCGCTATGAGCACCAGAGTCGTAACGCGCAAAAGATTGCCGAGCGGGCGGGGCGCCTTTACGACAAAATGCGCCTGTTTGTGGATGATATGTCCGCCATCGGCCAGAGCCTGGATAAGGCGCAAGAGAGCTATCGCCAGGCGATGAAAAAGCTCGCTTCCGGGCGTGGCAATCTGCTGGCCCAGGCGGAGGCCTTTCGCGGCCTGGGCGTGGAGGTCAAGCGCGGGATTAATCCTGATTTAGTCGAACAAGCTACGGCTCAGGACGAGCAATATCGTCTCGAAGATGAGGATAACCTGCCGGAAAATGACGCATTTTCACCCGACTCTGCCGAGACGGTGCGTAGCCGGGAGGCGGCTCCGCCATGCTGAAACGTATGGGAAATGCGCTGAGTCTGATACACTCAGTGAACATTTTCTTGAAAAGCAAGCAGGCATAGAGATGGTTGAGGATTCACAAGAAACGACGCACTTTGGCTTTCAGACGGTCGCTAAAGAGCAGAAAGCAGATATGGTGGCGCATGTATTCCATTCTGTGGCCGCAAAATATGATGTGATGAACGACCTGATGTCGTTTGGGATCCATCGTTTGTGGAAGCGTTTCACCATCGACTGCAGCGGCGTACGCCGCGGGCAGACCGTGCTGGATCTGGCTGGTGGTACCGGTGATTTGACGGCCAAGTTCTCCCGCCTGGTAGGGGAAACCGGCCGCGTCATGCTTGCTGATATCAATGATTCTATGCTCAAAATGGGCCGCGAAAAGCTGCGCAATATCGGCATCGTAGGCAACGTTGAGTATGTTCAGGCCAACGCGGAAGCCCTGCCTTTTGCTGATAATACCTTTGACTGCATCACCATCTCTTTCGGTCTGCGTAACGTGACCGACAAAGAGAAAGCGCTGCGTTCGATGTACCGCGTGCTGAAGCCGGGCGGACGTCTGCTGGTGCTGGAGTTTTCTAAACCCATTATCGAACCGCTGAGCAAAGCCTACGACGCTTACTCCTTCCATATCCTGCCGAAGGTGGGCGAGCTGGTGGCAAAAGATGGCGACAGCTATCGCTACCTGGCGGAATCTATTCGTATGCATCCGGACCAGGAAACCCTGAAAGGGATGATGCAGGATGCGGGCTTCGAAAACGTGGATTACTACAACCTGACGGCGGGTATCGTTGCTTTGCATCGCGGTTACAAGTTCTGACAGGAGGGACGCTATGCCTTTCACACCCCTGGTTACCGCTGGCATTGAAACGGCGCTGAATACTTTCCTCTGGCGCGACAAAGCGCTTAAACCCGCTCGCCAGCGCCTGCTGGGCAAGGTATTGCGGGTCCAGCTGCAGGATTTCGCCACGCCCGTGGTGCTGGTATTCAGCGAACGCCAGGTTGACGTCCTGAGCTCCTGGGACGGAGAGGCCGATTGCACCGTGATTACCCGGCTCAGCGTGCTGCCAAAACTGCGCAATCGTCAGCAGCTCACGGCGCTTATTCGCAGCAGTGATCTGGAAGTGCAGGGCGATCTGCAGGTGGTGCAGAATATGGTCTCCCTGTGCGACCTGGCAGAGTTTGATCCCGCTGAACTGCTGGCGCCCTATACCGGCGATATTGTGGCCGAAGGCGTCGGTAAAGTCCTGCGCGGCGGCGCTCAGTTTCTGCTGAAGGGCGCAGAGCGCCAGCAGCGCTATGTCGCGGAAGCGATCACTGAAGAGTGGTGCCTGGCGCCGGGGCCGCTGGAGCTGGCCTGGTTTGCTGAAGAGACAACGGCTATTGAGCGCGCGCTGGCCGCACTGGAAAAACGGCTGGAAACGCTGGAGGGCAAATGACGCCAGGAGAATTACGGCGCCTGTATTTCATCATCCACACCTTTTTGAGCTACGGGCTCGATGAGCTCATCCCCAAAATGCGCATCACGCTGCCGCTGCGTATCTGGCGGCGGATGCTGTTCTGGATGCCAAACCGCCATCAGGATCAGCCTCTTGGCGCCCGCCTTCGGCTGGCGCTCCAGGAGCTGGGGCCGGTGTGGATAAAATTCGGCCAGATGCTTTCCACCCGCCGGGATCTCTTTCCGCCGCATATTGCCGATCAGCTGGCGCTGTTGCAGGACCGCGTGGCGCCCTTTGAAGGGAAGCTCGCGCAGCAGCAGATAGAGAAAGCGATGGGGGGGCTGCCGGTCGAGGCCTGGTTTGATGATTTCTCCGTTGAGCCGTTAGCCTCGGCGTCCATCGCCCAGGTGCATACCGCGCGTCTGAAAGAGAATGGCAAAGAGGTGGTGATCAAGGTTATCCGCCCGGATATTTTGCCGATCATTAAAGCGGACATGAAGCTCATCTACCGCCTGGCGCGCTGGGTACCGCGTCTGCTGCCTGACGGTCGTCGTCTGCGCCCGCAGGAGGTAGTTCGTGAATATGAAAAAACGCTGCTGGATGAGCTGAACCTGCTGCGGGAATCCGCCAACGCTATTCAGCTGCGGCGTAATTTCGAAGACAGCCCGATGCTGTACGTGCCGGAGGTGTACCCCGACTACTGCAGCGAAAGCATGATGGTAATGGAGCGCATTTACGGTATCCCGGTGTCCGATGTGGAGGCGCTGGAGGCCCAGGGCACCAATATGCAGCTGCTGGCGGAGCGGGGCGTGCAGGTCTTCTTCACCCAGGTGTTCCGCGACAGCTTCTTCCATGCCGATATGCATCCTGGCAACATATTCGTCAGCTACGAGCATCCGGAAGATCCGCAGTATATCGGCATCGACTGCGGTATTGTCGGCTCACTGAACAAAGAAGATAAGCGCTATCTGGCGGAAAACTTTATCGCCTTTTTCAACCGCGATTATCGTAAAGTTGCCGAGCTGCACGTCGATTCCGGTTGGGTTCCGCCCGATACCAACGTTGAAGAGTTTGAGTTCGCGATCCGCACGGTCTGCGAGCCGATCTTTGAGAAGCCGCTGGCGGAGATCTCCTTCGGCCACGTGCTGCTTAATCTGTTCAATACCGCGCGGCGTTTCAATATGGAAGTCCAGCCGCAGCTCGTTTTACTACAGAAGACATTACTTTACGTAGAAGGGGTAGGCCGGCAGCTCTATCCTCAGTTAGACTTGTGGAAAACGGCGAAGCCTTTCCTCGAGTCGTGGATCAAAGATCAGGTCGGCATTCCGGCGCTGGTGCGCGCGTTTAAAGACAAAGCGCCGTTCTGGATCGAAAGAATGCCGGAAATACCTGAGCTGGTGTATCAGAGCCTGCAGCAGAGCAAACAGCTGCAGACCAGCGTCGATACTATTGTGCGGGATATGCATGTGCGTCATGTGCGCCAGGGCCAATCCCGTTACCTGTTTGGTATAGGCGCGGTTTTATTGCTCAGTGGTACGCTGCTCTTTATCCATCGCCCTGAGTGGGGAATGATGCCCGGTTGGCTGATGGCCGGCGGTGTGGTGACCTGGCTTATTGGCTGGCGGAAAACCCACTGATCGGTTCGCCTCTTCATGACGCAGGCTTATTTGCGCAAAATCATGTCGGCGGCCTGACGAAGAGGCGGCTCGCAGGATGGCGTGTATAATGCGTCCACACAATTCATCATCTGTCATAGGGGAACGTGTATGGGTGGTATCAGTATTTGGCAGTTATTAATTGTTGTCGTCATCGTAGTTCTGCTTTTTGGGACGAAGAAGCTGAGCTCGCTGGGGTCTGACTTAGGGGCATCTATCAAAGGCTTTAAAAAAGCCATGAGTGATGATGATAAACCCGAAAAGTCGGCGCCAGACGCAGATTTCACGGCGAAAACCATCGCCGATAAACAGGATGATGCAAAAAAAGACGAGACAAAACGCCACGACAAAGAGCAGGTGTAACTCGTGTTCGATATTGGTTTTAGTGAACTACTGCTGGTGTTTGTGATTGGCCTCATTGTTCTGGGGCCACAGCGGCTTCCCGTAGCGGTTAAAACGGTAGTTGGCTGGATCCGTACGTTACGCTCGCTGGCGACCACGGTACAAAATGAGCTGGCCCAGGAGCTAAAACTGCAGGAGTTCCAGGAGAGCCTGAAGAAGGTGGAAAAGGCTAGCCTGAATAACCTGACGCCGGAGCTGAAAGCCTCGATGGATGAACTGCGCGAGGCCGCGGAGTCGATGAAGCGCTCCTATAGCGCCCACGATCCCGAAAAAGCCAGCGACGAAGCCAATACCATCCTTAATCCGGTGGTCAAAGGCAGCGAAGCGCAGCGCCAGGACGTCACGCCGGCGACGGCAGAACATCAGGCCAGCGCTCCGGCTCATGCGCCAGATCCCGTTGCCGACGAGCAATCTGCTTCACCGGCTGACCTTCAGGCAGAGAAAACGTCCGCTACGGCGGCAGTTCCCCATTCTTCCCCCGCATCGAGTGATAAACCGTAAACATGGGCGTAGACGATACACAACCGCTAATTTCGCATCTGATTGAGCTGCGCAAGCGTCTGCTCAACAGCATCATTGCTATTCTGGTGATCTTCCTGGCGCTGGTCTATTTCGCCAATGATATCTACCAGCTGGTCTCGGCCCCGCTTATCAGTAAGATGCCAGTGGGCGCGACGATGATCGCCACCGATGTCGCTTCACCTTTCTTTACGCCGATAAAGTTGACCTTCATGGTGTCGGTGATCCTGTCGGTGCCGATTATTCTTTACCAGGTATGGGCCTTCGTCGCGCCGGCGTTGTATAAGCACGAACGCCGGCTGGTGGTGCCTTTACTGGTATCCAGTACCCTGCTGTTCTATATCGGCATGGCTTTCGCCTATTTTGTCGTGTTTCCGCTGGCGTTCGGCTTCCTGACCCATGCGGCGCCGGAAGGGGTGCTGGTCTCGACCGATATTCGCAGCTATCTCGACTTCGTGATGGCGCTGTTTATGGCATTCGGGGTCTCCTTTGAGGTGCCGGTCGCCATTGTGTTGCTCTGCTGGATGGGCGTTACCACGCCGGAAGACTTGCGTAAAAAAAGGCCGTATGTGCTGGTGGGTGCCTTCGCGGTGGGCATGCTGCTGACGCCGCCGGACGTATTCTCGCAGACACTGCTGGCCATTCCGATGTACTGTCTGTTTGAAGTCGGGGTGTTCTTCGCCCGCTTCTACACCGGGAAGCGCCTGACGCGCGATGACGACGCCGCGGCCGAAGCTGAAGCCGCAGAGCACAGAGAAGAGTAATACCGCCAACCGCCCGTCAGGGCGGTTGGCATATGGGAGCGATCATGTTTGATATCGGCGTTAATCTGACCAGTTCGCAGTTTTCCCGCGATCATGATGAGGTAGTAGCGCGCGCCCTGGCGGCGGGGGTTAACGGCATGCTGCTGACCGGCACAAATTTGGCGGAGAGCCAGCAGGCGCAGAAACTGGCGAGCCGCTATTCCGGCTGCTGGTCCACGGCGGGAGTTCATCCCCATGACGGTAGCAGCTGGACGCCAGCGGTCGCCGAGGCGATTTATACCCTCGCCGGCGAGCCGCAGGTGGTGGCGATAGGCGAGTGCGGTCTGGATTTTAACCGGAATTTTTCCACGCCGCACGAGCAGGAGGTAGCGTTCAGCGCCCAGTTGGCGCTGGCCGCTGAGCTGTCGATGCCGGTGTTTTTGCACTGCCGCGACGCCCACGATCGGTTTCTGACGCTGCTTAAACCCTGGCTTGAGAAGATCCCGGGCGCGGTGCTGCACTGCTTTACCGGCAGCCGCAGTGAGGTGCAGGAATGCCTGGATCTGGGCCTGTTTATCGGTATTACCGGTTGGGTATGCGATGAGCGGCGGGGACTGGAGCTGCGCGAGCTGCTGCCGGCGATCCCGGCGGAACGTCTGCTGCTGGAGACCGATGCGCCTTATCTGCTGCCGCGCGACCTCAAGCCGAAACCGGCCTCGCGGCGTAACGAGCCCGCGTATTTGCCGCATATCCTGGCCAGCGTCGCGGCCTGGCGTGGCGAGGAGGCGCAATGGCTGGAGGCGCAAACGGACGCAAACGTCAGGGCGCTGTTTGGCGTCGACATTAACGGCGTTTAGATTTTCTGGAAGTCGGTATTTTTAACGCTCTGCAGGACTTGCTTATTCAGCAGGTTTAACAGCAACATAGAGCGCGCTTCGCCGTCGGGCTCGGTGAAGATCGCCTCCAGGCCTTCAAACGCGCCGTCGGTGATTAGCACGCTATCGCCCTCATGCGGCGTTTCCGGGTCGGTAATCCCTTCCGGTTTGTAGATAGAAAGCTGATGGATGACCGCCGAGGGGACGATAGCGGGTAGGGCGCCAAAGCGCACGAAGTTGTTAACCCCGCGAGTGGCGCTGATGGTGGTGGTATGAATCACCTCTGGATCGAACTCAATAAACAGGTAGTTCGGGAACAACGGTTCGCTGACCATGGTGCGTTTACCGCGAATGATTTTTTCCAGCGCAATCGTCGGCATCAGGCAGTTAACTGACTGACGTTCCAGATGTTCCTGGGCTCGTTGTAGCTGCCCACGTTTGCAATACAGTAAGTACCAGGCTTGCATAATGACTCATTCCACTTCTAATAACGGCAAGCATAACAAATGGCTGGTGTAATCGCGAAAGCCATTATAATTGAAATCCAAATTTCAGCGTTCTTTCACGCTAATTTAACAAAATTACAGCATCGCGCCGTCGAACACCGTATAATTAGCCGCCTGTAGAGAGGTCAATAACACTTCCATGAAATATCACGATCTTCGCGACTTTCTGACACTCCTGGAACAACAGGGCGAACTAAAACGTATCACTCTGCCGGTCGATCCTCACCTGGAAATCACCGAAATTGCCGACCGGACTCTGCGCGCCGGCGGCCCGGCGCTGCTGTTTGAGAATCCGAAAGGCTATACCATGCCGGTGCTGTGCAATCTGTTCGGCACGCCGCGTCGCGTGGCGTTGGGGATGGGGCAGGAGGATGTCAGTTCGCTGCGCGAGGTGGGTAAACTGTTGGCCTTTCTGAAAGAACCTGAGCCGCCAAAAGGCTTCCGCGACCTGTTTGATAAGCTGCCGCAGTTCAAGCAAGTGCTGAATATGCCGACCAAACGCCTGCGCGGCGCCCCCTGTCAGCAAAAAATCATCCAGGGCGATGATGTCGACCTGAATAAAATCCCGATTATGACCTGCTGGCCGGAAGATGCCGCGCCGCTGATCACCTGGGGGTTGACGGTAACCCGCGGGCCGCACAAAGAGCGGCAGAACCTGGGGATTTATCGCCAGCAGCTGATCGGCAAAAACAAACTGATTATGCGCTGGCTGTCTCATCGCGGCGGCGCGCTGGATTTCCAGGAGTGGTGCGCGGCGCGTCCGGGCGAACGCTTCCCGGTTTCCGTGGCGCTTGGCGCCGATCCGGCAACCATTCTTGGCGCGGTGACGCCGGTGCCCGATACCCTGTCGGAATATGCCTTCGCAGGCCTGCTGCGCGGCACCAAGACCGAAGTGGTTAAGTGCGTTTCCAATGACCTTGAAGTGCCGGCCAGCGCGGAAATTGTGCTAGAAGGCTACATTGAGGCCGGTGAAATGGCGCCGGAAGGCCCGTATGGCGACCACACCGGTTACTACAATGAAGTAGACCAGTTCCCGGTGTTTACGGTAACCCATATTACCCAGCGTGAAGACGCGATTTATCATTCTACCTATACCGGCCGACCGCCCGATGAGCCAGCGGTGCTGGGCGTGGCACTGAATGAAGTCTTTGTGCCGATCCTGCAAAAGCAGTTCCCGGAAATCGTTGATTTCTATCTGCCGCCGGAAGGGTGCTCCTATCGCCTGGCGGTGGTGACCATGAAAAAACAGTACGCGGGACATGCCAAGCGCGTAATGATGGGCGTCTGGTCGTTCCTGCGCCAGTTTATGTACACCAAGTTCGTGATTGTCTGCGATGACGACGTCAATGCACGCGACTGGAACGATGTGATTTGGGCGATCACTACCCGTATGGACCCGGCTCGTGATACGGTACTGGTAGAGAATACGCCAATTGATTATCTGGATTTTGCCTCGCCGGTTTCCGGCCTGGGTTCAAAAATGGGGCTGGATGCCACCAATAAATGGCCTGGCGAAACCCAGCGTGAATGGGGTCGCCCAATCAAAAAAGATCCTGCCGTTACGGCGCGTATTGACGCCATCTGGGATGAACTGGCCATCTTTAAACAACAGTAAGCGGGGCTAACGCCGCTGTTTTGCTCTATTGACCCGACAGAGGGGACGCATGACAACCTTAAGCTGTAAAGTGACCTCGGTGGAGGCGATTACCGATACCGTATATCGTGTTCGATTAGTGCCGGAAGCGGCATTTTCCTTCCGTGCCGGCCAGTATCTGATGGTGGTAATGGATGAGCGCGACAAGCGCCCGTTCTCCATGGCTTCCACGCCGGCGGAACAGGAATTTATCGAGCTGCATATCGGCGCCTCGGAGCTCAATCTGTACGCGATGGCGGTCATGGATCGCATTCTGAAAGAGCGTGAAATTGAGGTTGATATTCCGCATGGCGAAGCGTGGCTGCGCGATGACGAAGATCGCCCGCTGATTCTGATCGCCGGCGGTACCGGATTCTCTTATGTGCGTTCTATTCTGTTAAGCGCGCTGGCGCGTAACCCTGATCGCGATATCGCCATTTATTGGGGCGGCCGCGAGGCTAAGCATCTGTACGATCTGGCCGAGCTGGAAGCGTTAAGCATCAAGCATCCGAATCTGCGCATCGAGCCGGTGGTCGAACAGCCGGAAGAAAGGTGGCGTGGTCGCTCCGGTACGGTACTCACCGCCGTGCTGCAGGATTACGGTACGCTGGCCGAGCATGACATCTACATTGCCGGTCGTTTTGAGATGGCCAAGATCGCTCGCGACCTGTTCTGTAATGAGCGCGGCGCGCGTGAAGATCGCCTGTTTGGCGATGCGTTTGCGTTTATCTGAAAATAAAAAACCCGCCCCTGACAGGCGGGAAGAACGGCAACTAAACCTGCTCTCTTCGCCATAGCCGCCAGGTTCTGGTGGCAATGGCGTTGAGATACCCTTTCGCTTAAACCCGCTCAAACACGGTAGCGATCCCTTGTCCCAGGCCGATACACATGGTGGCGAGGCCGAACTGAGCGTCTTTGCGCTCCATCTGGTTGATCAGCGTGGTGCTAATACGCGCCCCGGAACAGCCCAGCGGATGACCGAGCGCGATCGCCCCGCCGTTGAGGTTGATCTTCTCATCGATCTGCTCCATTAAGCCCAGATCTTTAATACACGGTAGGATCTGCGCGGCAAATGCTTCATTCATTTCAAAAACGTCGATATCGCTGGTGGATAAGCCCGCTTTTTTCAGCGCCAGCTTTGAGGCCGGAACCGGGCCATAACCCATAATGGACGGGTCGCAGCCGACCACCGCCATTGAACGGACGCGAGCGCGCGGCTTCAGCCCCAGCTCGCGAGCGCGGCTTTCGCTCATCAGCAGCATCGCCGCTGCGCCATCGGAAAGGGCGGAAGAGGTACCCGCCGTTACCGTACCGGTCACCGGGTCAAACGCCGGTTTAAGCGTGGACAGCGTCTCGACGGTGGTTTCCGGGCGGATCACCTCGTCATAGTTAAAGGACTTGAGTACGCCATCGGCATCGTGGCCGCCGGTGGGGATAATCTCCGCTTTGAATGCGCCGGACTGGGTTGCGGCCCAGGCACGAGCGTGAGAGCGCGCGGCGAACTGATCCTGCATCTCGCGGCTAATACCGTGCAGACGCGCCAGCATCTCCGCAGTCAGCCCCATCATCCCTGCCGCCTTTGCCACGTTGCGGCTGAGGCCCGGATGGAAATCGACGCCGTGGCTCATTGGCACATGGCCCATGTGCTCGACGCCGCCAATCAGGCAGACGCTGGCATCGCCGGTCATGATCATACGGGCCGCATCGTGCAGCGCCTGCATGGAAGAACCGCACAGACGGTTGACCGTATTTGCTGGTACCGAATGCGGGATCTCCGCCAGCAGCGCCGCGTTACGGGCGATGTTAAAACCCTGCTCGAGGGTTTGCTGCACGCAACCCCAGTAGATATCGTCTATCGCGCTTGCCTCAAGCGACGGATTGCGCGACAGCAGGCTACGCATCAGGTGCGCGGAGAGGTCTTCCGCGCGCACGTGGCGAAATGCGCCGCCCTTCGAACGGCCCATCGGGGTGCGAATTGCATCGACAATGACAACCTGTTCCATTGTGACTCCTTAAGCCGTTTTCAGAGCGCCAACCGGACGGGCTGGCTCTACCTGGGGATAATACGCTTCGTTATGGCGCGCTTTGTCACGCAGACCGGCTGGCACTTCATACAGCGGGCCAAGGTGCTGGTATTGCTGCGCCATATCGAGATACTTCGCGCTGCCGATGGTGTCCAGCCAGCGGAATGCGCCGCCGTGGAACGGAGGGAAGCCCAGGCCGTATACCAGCGCCATATCCGCTTCCGCCGGGCTGGCGATAATGCCTTCTTCCAGGCAGCGGACGACTTCGTTAACCATGGGGATCATCATGCGGGCGATAATCTCTTCATCGCTGAAATCGCGCTTCGACTGGCTGACGTCGGCCAGCAGGCTGTCGACGGCAGCATCTTCTTCTTTCTTCGGCTTACCTTTGCTGTCGTCTTTATAGCGCCAGAAGCCGAGGCCGTTCTTCTGGCCGAAACGGTTGGCGTCAAACAGGGCGTCGATGGCGTCGCGATAATCTTTCTGCATCCGCTGCGGGAAGCCCGCCGCCATGACCGCCTGAGCATGGTGCGCGGTATCGATGCCGACCACGTCCAGCAGATAAGCCGGGCCCATCGGCCAGCCAAACTGTTTCTCCATCACTTTGTCGACTTTGCGGAAGTCCGCTCCGTCGCGCAGCAGCTGGCTGAAGCCGGCGAAGTAGGGGAACAGTACCCGGTTGACGAAGAAGCCGGGACAATCATTCACCACAATCGGCGTTTTGCCCATTTTGCTGGCCCAGGCCACCACTTTGGCAATGGTATTATCCGAGGTTTTTTCGCCGCGGATCACTTCAACCAGCGGCATGCGATGCACCGGGTTAAAGAAGTGCATACCGCAGAAGTTTTCCGGGCGCTGCAGAACGCTGGCCAGCTCGCTGATGGGGATCGTTGAGGTGTTGGACGCCAGCACGGTATCCGGGCGCACTTTTGTCTCGGTTTCCGCTAGTACGGCTTTCTTCACTTTCGGGTTTTCCACCACCGCTTCAACAACCACGTCGACGCGGTCAAAACCGCTGTATTCCAGCGTTGGCTGAATGGTGCTAATCACTCCGGCCAGCTTCAGACCGTCGATTTTGCCGCGTTCCAGCTGTTTATTCAGCAGCTTCGCCGCTTCGGTCATGCCAAGGGTCAGCGATTTGTCGCTGATGTCTTTCATCACCACCGGCACGCCCTTCCAGGCCGACTGGTAAGCGATACCGCCGCCCATAATGCCAGCGCCCAGGACGGCAGCATGCTTCGGCGTCTCGACATCTTTGGTCAGCTTTTTCGCTTTCGCTTTGACGTACTGGTCGTTCAGGAAGATACCAACCAGCGCGCGGGCCTCATTGGTATGGGCCAGCGGGACAAAGCTTTTATTTTCCAGCACCAGGGCTTCTTCACGACCAAGACGCGCGGCGGCTTCAATGGTTTTGACCGCGGTGATCGGCGCCGGGTAATGCTTCCCGGCGGTTTGCGCGACCATGCCTTTGGCAATCGTGAAGCTCATGGCGGCTTCAATTTTGCTGAGCTTCAGCGGCTCCAGCTTCGGCTGACGTTTCGCTTTCCAGTCCAGGTCGCCATTCATGGCCTGACGTAGGATCGCCAGCGCGCCGTCGCGTAGTTTTTCCGCAGCGACCACGCCATCCACCAGGCCGATTTTCAGTGCTTGATCGGCGCCGACGTCTTTCCCGGCGGCAATAATTTCCAGCGCGCTATCGGCGCCGAGCAGGCGCGGCAGACGCACGGAACCGCCGAAGCCCGGCATAATGCCGAGCTTGGTCTCTGGCAGCCCAATGCGCAGGTCCGGCGTCGCCAGGCGGTAATCGGTCGCCAGCACGCATTCGCAGCCGCCGCCCAGCGCATAGCCATTGACGGCAGAGATAGTGGGGACGGGGAGATCTTCCAGACGATTGAAGACGCTGTTAGCAAAATGCAGCCACTGGCTTAACTGCTCCTCAGGGACCAGGAACAGCGAGAGGAATTCGGTGATATCCGCGCCGACGATAAATGCCGCTTTTTCAGAGCGCAGCAGCAGACCTTTGAGATCGCTTTGTTTTTCCAGTACGTCCAGCGCATGACCGAGGCTGGCTACGGTTGCGGTATCAAGCTTGTTGACCGAACCTGGGGCATCGAACACCAGTTCGGCGATGCCATCTTCCAGCCAGTCGAGGTACAGGGTGTCGCCTTTGTAGAGCATGTCAGTCTCCTGAATCCAGCAATATGATCTGGTCATACCAGATGAAACGGAGTGTGGAATTTATGTTAAAGAATTGCAAATTACTCTTTAAATAATTGCTGGTCGGATCACATCCGGCGGAAATCACCCGCACGCAGGTCGATGTGCTAAGATGCGGTGTATCACGATCCCATAAAAGCAAAGGATAAAAGATGGAATCCCTGGCCGCGCTCTATAAAAATCATATTGTTACCCTACAAGAACGTACCCGCGACGTCCTGGCCCGTTTTCAAATGGATGCTCTGCTGATTCACTCCGGCGAGCTGGTTAACGTCTTCCTTGATGACCATCCGTACCCGTTCAAGGTCAATCCGCAGTTCAAAGCCTGGGTGCCTGTGATTCAGGTGCCTAACTGCTGGCTGCTGGTGGACGGTGTGAATAAACCGAAGCTGTGGTTCTATCTGCCGGTAGATTACTGGCATAACGTTGAGCCGTTGCCGACCTCTTTCTGGACCGAAGAGATAGACGTGATCGCGCTACCGAAGGCCGATGGCATCGGCAGCCAGCTGCCTGCTGCTCGCGGTAATATTGGCTATATCGGTCCGGTGCCTGAGCGCGCGCTGGGCCTGGGTATCGCCGCGGATAAGATCAACCCGAAAGGGGTTATCGACTACCTGCATTACTACCGGGCTTACAAAACCGATTACGAGCTGGCCTGCATGCGTGAAGCGCAGAAGTCGGCGGTGAATGGTCATCGTGCGGCCTACGAAGCTTTCCAGTCGGGAATGAGCGAATTCGATATCAACCAGGCCTATCTCACCGCCACCGGCCATCGTGATACCGACGTGCCTTACAGCAATATTGTCGCGCTGAATGAGCATGCCTCCGTCCTGCACTACACCAAACTGGACCATCGTGCCCCGGCGGAGATGCGCAGTTTCCTGCTCGACGCCGGTGCGGAATATAACGGCTATGCCGCAGATCTGACGCGCACCTGGGCGGCGCACGGCGATAACGACTTTGCCCATCTGATCAAAGACGTTAACGATGAGCAGCTGGCGCTGATTAGTACCATGAAGGCCGGTACCAGTTACATTGATTACCATATCCAGTTCCATCAGCGTATCGCGAAGCTGTTGCGTAAACACCAGTTGGTTACCGACATGAGCGAAGAGGCGATGGTGGAGAATGACCTGACCGGGCCGTTTATGCCGCACGGGATTGGCCATCCGCTGGGTCTGCAGGTGCATGATGTTGCGGGCTTTATGCAGGACGATACCGGTACGCATCTGGCGGCGCCGTCGAAATATCCGTACCTGCGCTGCACCCGTATTATCGAGCCGCGTATGGTGCTGACCATTGAACCCGGCATCTACTTCATCGAGTCGTTACTGGCGCCGTGGCGTGAAGGCCCATTCAGCAAGCACTTCAACTGGCAAAAAATTGACGCCATGAAGCCGTTTGGCGGGATCCGTATCGAAGATAACGTGGTGGTTCACGAAAACAGCATCGAAAATATGACGCGCGATCTGAAGCTGGCCTGATGGAGAGCTGGTTAATCCCGGCGGCGCCGGTTACCGTCGTTGAGGAGATTAAAAAAAGCCGTTTTATCACGCTGTTGGCGCATACCGACGGCGTGGCGGCGGCAAAAGCTTTTGTCGAGTCCGTCAGAGCGGATCATCCTGATGCCCGCCACCACTGCGTGGCGTGGGTCGCGGGGCCGCCTGATGATTCGCAACAGTTGGGGTTTTCAGACGATGGCGAACCGGCGGGAACGGCGGGTAAACCGATGCTGGCGCAGCTGATGGGAAGCGGCGTCGGCGAGATAACCGCTGTCGTCGTGCGTTACTACGGTGGTATCCTGCTGGGCACCGGTGGTCTGGTTAAGGCCTATGGCGGCGGGGTGCATCAGGCGCTGGCGCAGCTGACGACGCTGCGCAAGACGCCGTTAACGGCATATACTTTGCAGTGTGAGTATGGGCAACTGGCCGGCGTCGAAGCGCTGCTCGCCCAATTCTCCGGAAACGTCGTTGAAAGCGAATATCTGGCGTCAGTTCGGCTGCGCGTGGCGCTTCCCCAGGCCGAAGTGGCGGCTTTTTCAGCAAGACTGGCTGATTTTAGTCGTGGTTCATTGCAATTACTGAAGATTAACGAATAATCCCCTCTGTTTTTTGCCTATCAAAGGAAGCGCCAGAGATGCATTTTCGCGCCATAACCCGAATCGTTGGACTGCTGGTCATCTTGTTTTCGGGGACGATGATCGTCCCGGGATTAGTGGCCCTGATATATCGCGATGGCGCGGGACGGGCCTTCACTCAAACCTTCTTTGTCGCTCTGGCGATCGGCTCCATGCTGTGGTGGCCGAACCGTAAGCAAAAAGGCGAACTGAAATCTCGTGAAGGGTTTCTGATCGTGGTGCTGTTCTGGACCGTGCTGGGGAGCGTGGGGGCCTTGCCCTTTATCTTCTCCGAACAGCCGAACCTGACGGTGACGGATGCCTTCTTCGAGTCATTTTCCGGCCTGACGACGACCGGGGCGACCACTCTGGTGGGGCTGGACTCGCTTCCGCACGCTATCCTCTTTTATCGCCAGATGCTGCAGTGGTTCGGCGGCATGGGGATCATTGTGCTGGCGGTAGCGATTCTGCCTATCCTCGGTGTCGGGGGGATGCAGCTCTACCGCGCGGAAATGCCCGGCCCGCTGAAGGATAACAAGATGCGTCCGCGTATTGCCGAGACGGCGAAGACATTGTGGCTCATCTATGTGTTACTCACAATCGCCTGCGCATTGGCGCTCTGGTTTGCCGGTATGCCGGCGTTCGATGCGATCGGGCACAGTTTCGCCACCATCGCCATCGGCGGTTTCTCGACTCACGATGCCAGCGTCGGCTATTTCAACAGCCCGATGATCAACTCCATCATTGCCATCTTCCTGCTGATCTCCGGCTGTAATTACGGTCTGCATTTTTCGTTGTTGAGCGGACGCAGCCTGAAGGTGTACTGGCGCGACCCCGAATTTAGGATGTTCATTGGCGTCCAGTTGACGCTGGTCATCGTCTGTACGCTGGTGCTATGGCTTCATAACGTGTACGGCTCGGTGTTGACGACGCTGAACCAGGCGTTTTTCCAGGTGGTGTCGATGGCGACCACCGCGGGGTTCACCACCGATAGTATTGCACGCTGGCCGCTGTTCCTTCCGGTGCTGTTGCTGTGCTCCGCATTTATCGGCGGCTGCGCTGGCTCCACGGGCGGTGGATTAAAAGTGATCCGTATTCTGTTGCTGTTCAAGCAGGGCAACCGTGAGCTGAAGCGGCTGGTGCACCCGAATGCGGTGTATAGCATTAAATTAGGTAACCGCGCGCTGCCGGAACGTATTCTGGAAGCGGTATGGGGATTCTTCTCCGCCTATGCGCTGGTCTTTATCATTAGTATGCTGGCGATTATCGCCACCGGGGTGGATGACTTCTCTGCTTTCGCCTCCGTGGTGGCGACATTGAACAACCTCGGGCCTGGGCTCGGCGTCGTCGCGGATAACTTTGCCACCATGAACCCGGTCGCGAAATGGATCCTGATTGCTAATATGCTGTTTGGTCGTCTGGAAGTGTTCACCTTACTGGTGCTCTTTACCCCCACTTTCTGGCGCGAATAACAGGAGTGCTCGTGAAAACTTTAATTCTCTTCTCCACCCGCGACGGGCAGACCCGTGAAATTGCTTCGTTTCTCGCCTCTGAGCTTAAAGAGCTGGGCATCGATGCGGACACCCTGAACCTGAACCGTACCGATGTCGTCGAATGGCATCACTACGATCGGGTGGTCATTGGCGCGTCGATTCGCTACGGGCACTTTCATCCGGCGGTGGACCGCTTTGTGAAAAAGCATCTGGCAGCATTGCAGGCGCTGCCGGGGGCATTCTTTTCGGTTAACCTGGTGGCGCGTAAACCCGAGAAGCGCACGCCGCAGACCAACAGCTATACGCGTAAGTTTCTGCTGAACTCGCCGTGGCAGCCGCAGAGCTGCGCGGTATTTGCCGGCGCGCTGCGCTACCCGCGCTACAGCTGGTACGATCGGTTTATGATCCGCCTGATTATGAAAATGACCGGGGGTGAAACGGATACCCGCAAAGAAGTGGTCTATACCGACTGGCAACAGGTATCCCGGTTTGCTCGGGAAATCGCACAAATGGCGCGCAAATAGCGCGTAAAACTCGCGTTGTGATGGAAAATCGAGCGAACGAAAAGTTTTTTTGCATTTCCCCTTGTCACCTCAGAATTACTCCCTATAATGCGCCTCCACTGACACGGAACAACGGCAAACAAGCCGCCGGGTCAGCGGGGTTCCGGTGAGAACCTCGCAGAGAAAAGCAAAAATAAATGCTTGACTCTGCAGCGGGAAAGCGTAATATGCACACCCCGCGCCGCAGCGAAAACGAAGCGGCACTGCTCTTTAACAATTTATCAGACAATCTGTGTGGGCACTCAAAGTGACATGGATTCTTAACGTCCTCGGACGAAAAATGAATACCAAGTCTCAAGAGTGAACACGTAATTCATTACGAAGTTTAATTCTTTGAGCATCAAACTTAAATTGAAGAGTTTGATCATGGCTCAGATTGAACGCTGGCGGCAGGCCTAACACATGCAAGTCGAGCGGTAGCACAGAGAGCTTGCTCTCGGGTGACGAGCGGCGGACGGGTGAGTAATGTCTGGGAAACTGCCTGATGGAGGGGGATAACTACTGGAAACGGTAGCTAATACCGCATAATGTCGCAAGACCAAAGTGGGGGACCTTCGGGCCTCATGCCATCAGATGTGCCCAGATGGGATTAGCTAGTAGGTGGGGTAACGGCTCACCTANGCGACGATCCCTAGCTGGTCTGAGAGGATGACCAGCCACACTGGAACTGAGACACGGTCCAGACTCCTACGGGAGGCAGCAGTGGGGAATATTGCACAATGGGCGCAAGCCTGATGCAGCCATGCCGCGTGTGTGAAGAAGGCCTTCGGGTTGTAAAGCACTTTCAGCGGGGAGGAAGGCGGTGAGGTTAATAACCTCATCGATTGACGTTACCCGCAGAAGAAGC
>NZ_JAZARW010000001.1:4756816-4757111 GCF_036233805.1 Klebsiella sp. EMBS2024
CAGGCTTGTAGCTCAGGTGGTTAGAGCGCACCCCTGATAAGGGTGAGGTCGGTGGTTCAAGTCCACTCAGGCCTACCAAATTTGCGAAGCAAATTTGAAGAGGTTGCAAACGATGGGGCTATAGCTCAGCTGGGAGAGCGCCTGCTTTGCACGCAGGAGGTCTGCGGTTCGATCCCGCATAGCTCCACCATCTTTACTGCGAACACAAGAAAACTTCAGAGTGAACCTGAAAAGGTGCACTGCGAAGTTTTGCTCTTTAAAAATCTGGATCAAGCTGAAAATTGAAACGACACAC
>NZ_JAZARW010000001.1:4757116-4758864 GCF_036233805.1 Klebsiella sp. EMBS2024
ANGTGTGTTCGAGTNTCTCAAATTTTCGCAATCAGAAGTGAAACATCTTCGGGTTGTGAGGTTAAGCGACTAAGCGTACACGGTGGATGCCCTGGCAGTCAGAGGCGATGAAGGACGTGCTAATCTGCGAAAAGCGTCGGTAAGGTGATATGAACCGTTATAACCGGCGATGTCCGAATGGGGAAACCCAGTGCAATTCGTTGCACTATCGTTAACTGAATACATAGGTTAACGAGGCGAACCGGGGGAACTGAAACATCTAAGTACCCCGAGGAAAAGAAATCAACCGAGATTCCCCCAGTAGCGGCGAGCGAACGGGGAGCAGCCCAGAGTCTGAATCAGCTTGTGTGTTAGTGGAACGGTCTGGAAAGTCCGACGGTACAGGGTGATAGTCCCGTACACCAAAATGCACAGGCTGTGAACTCGAAGAGTAGGGCGGGACACGTGGTATCCTGTCTGAATATGGGGGGACCATCCTCCAAGGCTAAATACTCCTGACTGACCGATAGTGAACCAGTACCGTGAGGGAAAGGCGAAAAGAACCCCGGCGAGGGGAGTGAAAAAGAACCTGAAACCGTGTACGTACAAGCAGTGGGAGCACCTTCGGGTGTGACTGCGTACCTTTTGTATAATGGGTCAGCGACTTATATTCTGTAGCAAGGTTAACCGTATAGGGGAGCCGCAGGGAAACCGAGTCTTAACTGGGCGTTAAGTTGCAGGGTATAGACCCGAAACCCGGTGATCTAGCCATGGGCAGGTTGAAGGTTGGGTAACACTAACTGGAGGACCGAACCGACTAATGTTGAAAAATTAGCGGATGACTTGTGGCTGGGGGTGAAAGGCCAATCAAACCGGGAGATAGCTGGTTCTCCCCGAAAGCTATTTAGGTAGCGCCTCGTGAACTCATCTTCGGGGGTAGAGCACTGTTTCGGCTAGGGGGTCATCCCGACTTACCAACCCGATGCAAACTACGAATACCGAAGAATGTTATCACGGGAGACACACGGCGGGTGCTAACGTCCGTCGTGAAGAGGGAAACAACCCAGACCGCCAGCTAAGGTCCCAAAGTCATGGTTAAGTGGGAAACGATGTGGGAAGGCACAGACAGCCAGGATGTTGGCTTAGAAGCAGCCATCATTTAAAGAAAGCGTAATAGCTCACTGGTCGAGTCGGCCTGCGCGGAAGATGTAACGGGGCTAAACCATGCACCGAAGCTGCGGCAGCGACACTATGTGTTGTTGGGTAGGGGAGCGTTCTGTAAGCCTGCGAAGGTGTGCTGTGAGGCATGCTGGAGGTATCAGAAGTGCGAATGCTGACATAAGTAACGATAAAGCGGGTGAAAAGCCCGCTCGCCGGAAGACCAAGGGTTCCTGTCCAACGTTAATCGGGGCAGGGTGAGTCGACCCCTAAGGCGAGGCCGAAAGGCGTAGTCGATGGGAAACAGGTTAATATTCCTGTACTTGGTGTTACTGCGAAGGGGGGACGGAGAAGGCTATGTTAGCCGGGCGACGGTTGTCCCGGTTTAAGCATGTAGGCTGGTTGTCCAGGCAAATCCGGATAATCAAGGCTGAGGTGTGATGACGAGGCACTACGGTGCTGAAGTAACAAATGCCCTGCTTCCAGGAAAAGCCTCTAAGCATCAGGTAACATCAAATCGTACCCCAAACCGACACAGGTGGTCAGGTAGAGAATACCAAGGCGCTTGAGAGAACTCGGGTGAAGGAACTAGGCAAAATGGTGCCGTAACT
>NZ_JAZARW010000001.1:4759993-4802066 GCF_036233805.1 Klebsiella sp. EMBS2024
AGACGANGANNTTGATAGGCCGGGTGTGTAAGCGCAGCGATGCGTTGAGCTAACCGGTACTAATGAACCGTGAGGCTTAACCTTACAACGCCGAAGATGTTTTGGCGNNTTGAGAGAATTTTCAGCTCTGATNCAGATTAATCNATACGTTGGTGAAACGTGTTGATAAAACAGAATTTGCCTGGCGGCACTAGCGCGGTGGTCCCACCTGACCCCATGCCGAACTCAGAAGTGAAACGCCGTAGCGCCGATGGTAGTGTGGGGTCTCCCCATGTGAGAGTAGGGAACTGCCAGGCATCAAATAAAGCAGAAAGCCCGGTCGAAAGACCGGGCTTTTTGTTTTATCTGTTGTTTGTCGGTGAGCGCTCTCCAGAGTAGGACAAATCCGCCGGGAGCGGATTTGAACGTTGCGCAGCAACGGCCCGGAGGGTGGCGGGCAGGACGCCCGCCATAAACTGCCAGGCATCAAACAAGTNAAGAGCCCATCCTGNCGGATGGGCTTTTTGCGTTTCTGTCGTCCGGCCAGCGTGCCGGNATGNCTCCCCGGTGGCGCTGCGCTTACCGGGGCTACGGGCCTGTCGCGTTCTGTAGCCCGCACCGGTACACCACATCACCACCGGTAACGCCCCGCAATATCATTGCCCCTGTAATCAGACAAGCCTTCCCCCGCCAGATACGATAAACTAACGCCGATTTTGCATCAGGAAGCCACTATGAACCACTCCCTCAAACCCTGGAATACCTTTGGCATTGAACGCTTCGCCAAGACGATAGTACGCGCCGAAACTGAGCAACAGTTGCTAAGCGCCTGGCAAACCGCTGCCGCGGCAGGCGAACCCACGCTGATCCTTGGGGAAGGCAGTAATGTCCTGTTTCTGAACGACTATGCCGGTACGGTGATCCTCAACCGGATTATGGGGATCGAGGTGAGCGAAACGCCGGAAGCCTGGCGCTTGCACGTCGGCGCCGGCGAAAACTGGCATCAGTTGGTGCAGTTCACGCTACAGCATGCGATGCCAGGTCTGGAAAATCTGGCGTTAATCCCTGGCTGCGCAGGATCTTCGCCGATCCAGAATATTGGCGCCTACGGCGTTGAGCTACAGCGGGTTTGCGAATATGTTGACTGCATTGAGCTGGAAACCGGGCGTAAGCAACGTCTTTCAGCCGCGGAATGCCGTTTTGGCTATCGCGACAGTATCTTCAAACATGAATATCAGGACCGCTATGCCATCGTCGCGATTGGCTTATCGTTAGCGAAAACATGGCAGCCTGTACTGAGTTACGGTGATTTAACGCGTCTCGATCCGCAGACCGTCACGCCGCAGCAGGTATTTGATGCGGTCTGTCATATGCGAATGACTAAATTGCCGGATCCAAAGATTAACGGTAATGCCGGCAGCTTTTTTAAGAACCCGATCGTCAGCGCTCAGGTTGCGAAAGCGCTGCTGGCGCAGTTCCCTCATGCACCGCACTATCCGCAGGCAAATGGCAGCGTCAAGCTGGCCGCTGGCTGGCTAATCGATCAATGTGAGCTCAAAGGACAACGCATCGGCGGCGCGGCCGTTCATCGACAGCAGGCGCTGGTACTGATTAATGAAGATCGAGCGACCAGCGAGGATGTGGTAAAACTTGCTCATTATGTTCGCCAGCGGGTGGGTGCGAAATTCGATGTATGGCTTCAGCCCGAGGTGCGCTTCATTGGCACGCATGGTGAAGTCAACGCAGAGGAGAGCATTGCGTGAAAGACCATACTATCCCTTTAACGCTAATTTCTATCCTTGCTGATGGCGAGTTTCACTCTGGCGAACAGCTTGGTGAGCAGTTAGGCATGAGCCGGGCGGCGATTAATAAGCACATCCAGACCTTACGTGACTGGGGCGTCGATGTGTTTACTGTGCCGGGCAAGGGTTACAGCCTGCCGGAGCCTATTCATCTATTAGATGAGAAAAAGATTTCTCAAGAGATAGACCATGGTCGAGTGACGGTCCTTCCCGTCATCGACTCTACTAACCAGTATTTGCTGGACAGGCTTGATGAGCTGACGTCCGGAGATGCCTGTGTGGCTGAATATCAGCAAGCAGGGCGAGGCCGGCGAGGCAGAAAATGGTTTTCGCCCTTTGGCGCGAATCTCTATCTCTCGATGTACTGGCGTCTGGAGCAGGGCCCGGCAGCGGCTATTGGCCTAAGCCTGGTGATCGGTATTGTGATCGCTGAAGTTCTGCAGCAGCTCGGGGCCGAACAGGTTCGCGTGAAATGGCCAAACGATATTTACCTGCAGGATCGTAAGCTGTCAGGGATCCTCGTGGAACTGACGGGGAAAACGGGCGATGCCGCACAAATCGTCAGCGGCGCGGGTATCAACCTTGTGATGCGTCGCGTGGAGTCTGATGTCGTCAATCAGGGATGGATCAGCCTTCAGGAAGCGGGGGTGGTCATCGACCGTAACCTCCTCGCCGCGCGCCTGATTAAAGAGCTGCGCCTGGGACTGGAGCTGTTCGAGCAGGAAGGATTGGCTCCCTATCTACCGCGCTGGGAAAAACTGGATAACTTTATTCATCGCCCGGTGAAACTGATTATCGGTGATAAAGAAATTTACGGCATTTCGCGTGGCATTGACGCCCAGGGCGCACTATTGCTGGAGCAGGATGGTGTAATAAAAGCCTGGGTGGGTGGTGAAATATCATTGCGCAGTGCAGAATAAAAAAGGGAGCTTCGGCTCCCTTTTTTTATTTACGTAAGCGTACCTGATTCACTGAGTGATTGGCGCTCTTAGTCATGATCAGGCTGGCGCGCTCGCGAGTTGGAAGGATATTTTCTTTAAGATTCATTAGGTTGATTTCATTCCATAGCGAAGTGGCAATATCTACCGCTTCTTCCTTCGAGAGCTTAGCGTAATTATGGAAATAGGAATCCGGATCGGTAAACGCCCCTTCCCGGAATTTAAGAAAGCGGTTGATATACCAGCTTTTCAATAATTCTTCCGGGGCATCGACATAAATAGAAAAGTCGACAAAATCGGAAACGAATACATGATGGGGATCGTGCGGATAATCCATTCCACTTTGCAGAACATTCAGCCCTTCAAGAATTAAAATATCCGGTTGCGCGACGGTTTTGTCACCGTTGGGAATAACATCATAAATCAGATGGGAATAAACCGGCGCGGTTGCCTGCGGTACCCCTGATTTGAGATCGGAGACAAACTTCACCAGGCGATGCATATCATAGGACTGCGGAAAGCCTTTTTTCTTCATTAACCCACGTTCTTTTAAAACCGAGTTAGGGTGCAAAAAACCGTCAGTGGTAATGAGTTCGACATGGCGATGCTCCGGCCAACGACTAAGCAAAGCTTGCAGAACGCGGGCGGTGGTGCTTTTTCCTACCGCAACGCTGCCAGCGATACTGATAATATAGGGAATTCGCTGACCATTGGTGCCAAGAAATTGTTCGAGAACAGCCTGGCGACGCAGGTTAGAACTGATATAGAAGTTGAGCAAACGCGACAGCGGCAAATAGATCTCGGCAACCTCTTCCAGAGAGAGATCTTCGTTGATGCCTTTTAACCGCGTGATTTCTTCCTCGGTTAACGTCATCGGGACAGAATCACGAAGTGCAGCCCATTGGTGGCGGTTAAATTGTAGGTACGGTGTCATTAACGTCTGCTCTTTTTGGCTCATAAGCATGTTCTTACTATCACCGAATACCTTGAAACGGTGATGCTTCACACGAGTTAATCAGGACAATGGGCAGGAGGGTAACACCAGATTGCCGGGAATAATAAGAAAAAAACTCATTGAATGCTGCTTTCTCGCGCCAGCATCACAAGAGAAGAATAAGTTTCTTATTCTTTGCAAAGCATGGCCTTTGCTAACAGGCTAGGCTAGCGGCCTGAATCCTTTCCGTCAGCGGTCAGCATGCGATAGAGGTAACCGGAGATGATCGGACAGCGCCTGAAGCGCCGAATTATTGGCGAATATTTGCACTCCGCTGCTTGAAATTACACCGTTTTTTCGCGTGAGAGCACAAAATGTGAGCAAGAGAACGTTTTATGCAAATTTTTAGTTGCATGAACTCGCTCCTCTCCCTAGAATGCGCGCTACTTGATGCCGACTTAGCTCAGTAGGTAGAGCAACTGACTTGTAATCAGTAGGTCACCAGTTCGATTCCGGTAGTCGGCACCATAACAATTTGGGTGGGGTTCCCGAGCGGCCAAAGGGAGCAGACTGTAAATCTGCCGTCATCGACTTCGAAGGTTCGAATCCTTCCCCCACCACCACTTTCTGGCGACGCTTTGCGGAGCCGGAGTTGGTTGGGTAAACTAATCAGCTCAATACTAAAGAGAGCAGTCTCTTTAGTATTACAGAAAGAACTGGGTAGCCGAGTTTCAGGATGCGGGCATCGTATAATGGCTATTACCTCAGCCTTCCAAGCTGATGATGCGGGTTCGATTCCCGCTGCCCGCTCCAGACGTGCTGATATGGCTCAGTTGGTAGAGCGCACCCTTGGTAAGGGTGAGGTCCCCAGTTCGACTCTGGGTATCAGCACCACTTCTTTTCTCTCCTTCCCTGTTTCTCTTCTGTTATGTTCATTCAACAAGTCGGGCATGTTGCCTGGTTGATGTGGTGATATCACCGATTTATCCGTGTCTTAGAGGGACAATCGATGTCTAAAGAAAAGTTTGAACGTACAAAACCGCACGTTAACGTCGGTACTATCGGCCACGTTGACCATGGTAAAACAACGCTGACCGCTGCCATCACTACCGTACTGGCTAAAACCTACGGTGGTTCCGCTCGCGCATTCGACCAGATCGATAACGCGCCGGAAGAAAAAGCTCGTGGTATCACCATCAACACCTCTCACGTTGAATATGACACCCCGACTCGCCACTACGCGCACGTAGACT
Organism: Klebsiella sp. EMBS2024; assembly: GCF_036233805.1. NCBI lineage: Bacteria > Pseudomonadati > Pseudomonadota > Gammaproteobacteria > Enterobacterales > Enterobacteriaceae > Klebsiella > Klebsiella sp. EMBS2024. The sequence continues at coordinate 4,764,900 of NZ_JAZARW010000001.1, forward strand.
GCCCGGGCCACGCCGACTATGTTAAAAACATGATCACCGGTGCTGCGCAGATGGACGGCGCGATCCTGGTTGTTGCTGCGACTGACGGCCCGATGCCGCAGACTCGTGAGCACATCCTGCTGGGTCGTCAGGTAGGCGTTCCGTACATCATCGTGTTCCTGAACAAATGCGACATGGTTGATGACGAAGAGCTGCTGGAACTGGTTGAGATGGAAGTTCGTGAACTGCTGTCTCAGTACGATTTCCCGGGCGACGACACCCCGATCGTTCGTGGTTCTGCTCTGAAAGCGCTGGAAGGCGACGCAGAGTGGGAAGCGAAAATCATCGAACTGGCTGGCCACCTGGATACCTATATCCCGGAACCAGAGCGTGCGATTGACAAGCCGTTCCTGCTGCCGATCGAAGACGTATTCTCCATCTCNGGTCGTGGTACCGTTGTTACCGGTCGTGTAGAGCGCGGTATCATCAAAGTAGGTGAAGAAGTTGAAATCGTTGGTATCAAAGAAACCGCGAAAACCACCTGTACTGGCGTTGAAATGTTCCGCAAACTGCTGGACGAAGGCCGTGCTGGTGAGAACGTAGGTGTTCTGCTGCGTGGTATCAAACGTGAAGAAATCGAACGTGGTCAGGTACTGGCTAAGCCGGGCACCATCAACCCGCACACCAAGTTCGAATCTGAAGTGTACATCCTGTCCAAAGACGAAGGCGGCCGTCATACTCCGTTCTTCAAAGGCTACCGTCCGCAGTTCTACTTCCGTACTACTGACGTGACTGGCACCATCGAACTGCCGGAAGGCGTAGAGATGGTAATGCCGGGCGACAACATCAAAATGGTTGTTACCCTGATCCACCCGATCGCGATGGACGACGGTCTGCGTTTCGCAATCCGTGAAGGCGGTCGTACCGTTGGCGCGGGCGTGGTTGCTAAAGTTCTCGGCTAATCGCTGATAACATTTGACGCAATGCGCAATAAAAGGGCATCATTTGATGCCCTTTTTGCACGCTTTCACACCAGAACCTGGCTCATCAGTGATTTTATTTGTCATAATCATTGCTGAGACAGGCTCTGAAGAGGGCGTTTATACACCAAACCATTCGAGCCTCAGGGCGACGGCTAATCAACTCCTTCTTTGCAACAGCAGGGCAGGGGTGACACCACCGTCAACATTGAAGCAATTTGAATAGTTAAGTGTATAATCCGAAACTTAATTTCGGTTTGGATCGCCTCGCCCCCGCGGGGTGAAATTGTTTGTAGAATACTTCTGACAGGTTGGTTTATGAGTGCGAATACCGAAGCTCAAGGGAGCGGGCGCGGCCTGGAAGCGATGAAGTGGATTATCGTTGCCGTGCTGCTGATCGTGGCGATCGTGGGCAACTTCCTTTATCGTGACATTATGCTGGCGGTGCGTGCGCTGGCCGTGGTTATTCTTATTGCTGCTGCCGGTGGCGTCGCGCTGTTGACGACGAAAGGTAAGGCGACCGTTGCTTTTGCTCGCGAAGCGAGAACCGAAGTTCGTAAAGTGATTTGGCCGACTCGCCAGGAAACGCTGCATACTACGCTGATTGTTGCTGCCGTGACTGCAGTAATGTCACTGATCCTGTGGGGACTGGATGGTATTCTGGTTCGCCTGGTCTCCTTTATCACTGGCCTGAGGTTCTGAGATGTCTGAAGCTCCTAAAAAGCGCTGGTACGTCGTTCAGGCGTTTTCCGGTTTTGAAGGTCGCGTAGCCACGTCGCTGCGTGAACATATCAAATTACACAACATGGAAGAGTTATTTGGCGAAGTCATGGTCCCGACCGAAGAAGTGGTTGAGATCCGTGGCGGCCAGCGTCGCAAAAGCGAACGTAAATTCTTCCCGGGCTATGTCCTGGTTCAGATGGTCATGAACGACGCAAGCTGGCACCTGGTGCGCAGCGTACCGCGCGTGATGGGCTTCATCGGCGGCACCTCTGACCGTCCGGCGCCGATCAGCGACAAAGAAGTCGACGCCATCATGAATCGTCTGCAGCAGGTTGGCGATAAGCCGCGTCCGAAAACGCTGTTTGAACCGGGTGAAATGGTTCGCGTTAACGACGGTCCGTTCGCTGACTTTAACGGCGTGGTGGAAGAAGTGGACTATGAGAAGTCCCGCCTGAAAGTTTCCGTTTCTATCTTCGGTCGTGCGACCCCGGTAGAACTGGACTTCAGCCAGGTTGAGAAGGCGTAAGCCGGCGATCAAAAAAGCAGCGATTTAATCGTTGCATAGGGCGCGAAATTGGCATACAATTTCGCGCCTTTTGTTTTTATGGGCCCGGCCCGTAAAACGATGTTTAATCACGGGGAGCTTCTCTGAAGCGTTAATACCCAATTTGAGGATTTAAGAATGGCTAAGAAAGTCCAAGCCTACGTCAAGCTGCAGGTTGCAGCTGGTATGGCGAACCCGAGCCCGCCGGTCGGCCCAGCACTGGGTCAGCAGGGCGTGAACATCATGGAATTCTGCAAAGCGTTCAACGCCAAAACTGATTCCCTGGAGAAAGGTCTGCCGATCCCGGTTGTTATCACCGTTTACGCTGACCGTTCCTTTACCTTTGTTACCAAGACTCCGCCGGCTGCTGTTCTGCTGAAGAAAGCTGCAGGCATCAAGTCTGGTTCCGGTAAGCCGAACAAAGATAAAGTGGGTAAAATCTCCCGCGCTCAGCTGCAGGAAATCGCGCAGACCAAAGCTGCCGACATGACTGGTGCCGACATTGAAGCGATGACTCGCTCCATTGAAGGTACTGCACGTTCCATGGGCCTGGTAGTGGAGGACTAAGAAATGGCTAAACTGACCAAGCGCATGCGCGTGATCCGTGAGAAAGTTGATGCAACTAAACAGTACGACATCAACGAAGCCATTGCTCTGCTGAAAGAGCTGGCCACCGCTAAATTTACCGAAAGCGTAGACGTTGCCGTTAACCTCGGCATCGACGCTCGTAAATCTGACCAGAACGTCCGTGGCGCAACTGTACTGCCGCACGGTACTGGCCGTTCCGTTCGCGTAGCCGTATTTACCCAGGGCGCAAACGCTGAAGCTGCTAAAGCTGCAGGCGCTGAGCTGGTAGGTATGGAAGATCTGGCTGAGCAGATCAAAAAAGGCGAAATGAACTTTGACGTTGTTATTGCTTCCCCGGATGCAATGCGCGTTGTTGGCCAGCTGGGCCAGGTTCTGGGTCCGCGTGGCCTGATGCCGAACCCGAAAGTAGGTACCGTAACTCCGAACGTTGCTGAAGCGGTTAAAAACGCGAAAGCAGGCCAGGTTCGTTACCGTAACGACAAAAACGGCATCATCCACACCACCATCGGTAAAGTGGACTTTGACGCTGACAAACTGAAAGAAAACCTGGAAGCTCTGCTGGTTGCGCTGAAAAAAGCAAAACCGACTCAGGCGAAAGGCGTGTACATCAAGAAAGTTAGCATCTCCACCACTATGGGTGCAGGTGTTGCAGTAGATCAGGCTGGCCTGAACGCTTCTGCAAACTAATGCCTTTACGTGGGCGGTGATTTTGTCTACAATCTTACCCCCACGATTCTGTCAATAAGACAGACGCTATGCGAGTCATTTGAATTGCAGCAAGGCAGCAATCGAGTGAATCACCGGGAGTGTAGTTAACTACATGACCGGTGTGAACGAGAGCAGCTAACGCCGCTGCGGTTCGAAGGACGAAGTCATAGGAAGAATTTGTTCGTTGGAGCCTGGCCTATCCAGGCCTCCGTCGAAGACCGCAGGTGTTTCGCAAGAAACTTAATCCCCTGCGTAGACGGTGACAGAACGCTAAGATTATTTTTGGATATTCTGGCTTGTTTCTGCTCACCGTATTTAGACGCTCTTTTCGTTGAATTGAGTGAAGTGAGTTCCAGAGCATAGGCTCTGGCAAACATCCAGGAGCAAAGCTAATGGCTTTAAATCTTCAAGACAAACAAGCGATTGTTGCTGAAGTCAGCGAAGTAGCCAAAGGCGCGCTGTCTGCAGTAGTTGCGGATTCCCGTGGCGTAACTGTAGATAAAATGACTGAACTGCGTAAAGCAGGTCGTGAAGCTGGCGTATACATGCGTGTTGTTCGTAACACCCTGCTGCGCCGCGTCGTTGAAGGTACTCAGTTCGAGTGCCTGAAAGACACGTTTGTTGGTCCGACCCTGATTGCATACTCTATGGAACACCCGGGCGCTGCTGCTCGTCTGTTCAAAGAGTTCGCGAAAGCGAATGCAAAATTTGAGGTCAAAGCCGCTGCCTTTGAAGGTGAGCTGATCCCGGCGTCGCAGATCGACCGCCTGGCAACTCTGCCGACCTACGAAGAAGCAATTGCACGCCTGATGGCAACCATGAAAGAAGCTTCGGCTGGCAAACTGGTTCGTACTCTGGCTGCTGTACGCGATGCGAAAGAAGCTGCTTAATCGCAGTTATCTTTGTAAAGCATTCGCTTACGTATAAACTTATTCTGATATTCAGGAACAATTTAAATGTCTATCACTAAAGATCAAATCATTGAAGCAGTATCCGCTATGTCCGTAATGGACGTTGTTGAGCTGATCTCTGCAATGGAAGAAAAATTCGGTGTTTCCGCTGCTGCTGCTGTAGCTGTAGCTGCTGGCCCGGTTGAAGCTGCTGAAGAAAAAACTGAATTCGACGTAATTCTGAAAGCTGCTGGCGCTAACAAAGTTGCTGTTATCAAAGCAGTACGTGGCGCAACTGGCCTGGGTCTGAAAGAAGCTAAAGACCTGGTAGAATCTGCTCCGGCTGCACTGAAAGAAGGCATCAGCAAAGACGACGCTGAAGCTCTGAAAAAATCTCTGGAAGAAGCTGGCGCTGAAGTTGAAGTTAAATAAGCCAACCCTTCCGGTTGCAGCCTGAGAAATCAGGCTGAGGCTGGTGACTTTTTGGTCACCAGCCTTTTTGCGCTGTAAGGCGCCAGTAGCGTTTCACGCTGTTTGACTACTGGTTTGCCTCTCAATGCTTGTTTCTATCGACGACTTAATATACTGCGACAGGTTAGGGTTCCTGGGCTGTGTAAATCGCAATGAAATGGTTTAAGCGTGATAGCAACAGGCATTGCGGAAAGTGTTCCATTTTCCGGTCAACAAAATAGTGTTGCATAAAAAACTGCCCTCTGCGGGCAGATGGGTCGACTTGTCAGCGAGCTGAGGAACCCTATGGTTTACTCCTATACCGAGAAAAAACGTATTCGTAAGGATTTTGGTAAACGTCCACAAGTTCTGGATGTGCCATATCTCCTTTCTATCCAGCTTGACTCGTTCCAGAAGTTTATCGAGCAAGATCCTGAAGGGCAGTATGGTCTGGAAGCTGCTTTCCGTTCCGTATTCCCGATTCAGAGCTACAGCGGTAATTCCGAGCTGCAATACGTCAGCTACCGTCTGGGCGAACCGGTTTTTGACGTTAAAGAATGTCAGATCCGTGGCGTGACTTATTCTGCACCGCTGCGCGTAAAACTGCGTCTGGTGATCTACGAGCGCGAAGCGCCAGAAGGCACCGTCAAAGACATTAAAGAACAAGAAGTCTACATGGGCGAAATTCCGCTCATGACCGACAACGGTACCTTTGTTATCAACGGTACCGAGCGTGTTATCGTTTCTCAGCTGCACCGTAGCCCGGGCGTCTTCTTTGACAGTGACAAAGGTAAGACCCACTCCTCCGGTAAGGTTCTGTATAACGCACGTATCATCCCTTACCGCGGTTCCTGGCTGGACTTCGAATTCGACCCGAAAGACAACCTGTTCGTTCGTATCGACCGTCGTCGTAAGCTGCCGGCTACCATCATCCTGCGCGCGCTGAATTACACCACTGAGCAGATCCTTGACCTGTTCTTCGAAAAAGTGGTCTTTGAAATTCGCGACAACAAGCTGCAGATGGAGCTGATTCCAGAGCGTCTGCGCGGTGAAACTGCCTCCTTCGATATCGAAGCCAACGGCAAAGTGTACGTTGAGAAAGGCCGTCGCATCACGGCTCGTCATATCCGTCAGCTGGAAAAAGACGATATCAAGCATATCGAAGTGCCGGTTGAATATATCGCGGGCAAAGTGGCGGCTAAAGACTATATCGATGAAGCGACTGGCGAACTGATCTGCCCGGCGAACATGGAGTTGAGCCTGGATCTGCTGGCTAAGCTGAGCCAGTCTGGCCACAAGCGTATCGAAACGCTGTTCACCAACGATCTGGACCACGGCCCGTACATCTCTGAAACGGTACGCGTCGACCCGACTAACGATCGTCTGAGCGCGCTGGTAGAAATCTACCGCATGATGCGCCCTGGCGAGCCGCCGACTCGTGAAGCCGCTGAAAGTCTGTTTGAGAACCTGTTCTTCTCAGAAGACCGCTACGATCTGTCCGCGGTTGGTCGTATGAAGTTCAACCGTTCTCTGCTGCGCGACGAAATCGAAGGTTCCGGTATCCTGAGCAAAGACGACATCATCGAAGTGATGAAGAAGCTCATCGATATCCGTAACGGTAAAGGCGAAGTGGACGATATCGACCACCTCGGCAACCGTCGTATCCGTTCCGTTGGCGAAATGGCGGAAAACCAGTTCCGCGTTGGCCTGGTACGTGTAGAGCGTGCGGTGAAAGAGCGTCTGTCTCTTGGCGATCTGGATACCCTGATGCCTCAGGATATGATCAACGCCAAGCCGATTTCCGCAGCAGTGAAAGAGTTCTTTGGTTCCAGCCAGCTGTCTCAGTTTATGGACCAGAACAACCCGCTGTCTGAGATTACGCACAAACGTCGTATCTCCGCACTCGGCCCAGGCGGTCTGACCCGTGAGCGCGCAGGCTTCGAAGTTCGAGACGTACACCCGACCCACTACGGTCGCGTATGTCCGATCGAAACGCCTGAAGGTCCGAACATCGGTCTGATTAACTCCCTGTCCGTGTACGCGCAGACCAACGAATATGGCTTCCTTGAGACGCCGTATCGTAAAGTGACCAACGGTGTGGTTACTGACGAAATTCACTACCTGTCTGCTATCGAAGAAGGCAACTACGTTATCGCTCAGGCGAACTCCAACCTGGATGAAAACGGCCACTTCGTAGAAGATCTGGTTACCTGCCGTAGCAAAGGCGAATCCAGCTTGTTCAGCCGCGACCAGGTTGACTACATGGACGTATCCACCCAGCAGGTGGTATCCGTCGGTGCGTCCCTGATCCCGTTCCTGGAACACGATGACGCCAACCGTGCATTGATGGGGGCGAACATGCAACGTCAGGCGGTTCCGACTCTGCGCGCTGATAAGCCGCTGGTTGGTACCGGTATGGAACGTGCTGTTGCCGTTGACTCCGGTGTTACTGCCGTGGCTAAACGTGGCGGTACCGTTCAGTACGTGGATGCTTCCCGTATCGTTATCAAAGTTAACGAAGACGAGATGTACCCGGGCGAAGCAGGTATCGACATCTATAACCTGACCAAGTACACCCGTTCTAACCAGAACACCTGCATCAACCAGATGCCTTGCGTGTCCCTGGGCGAACCTATTGAGCGCGGCGACGTGCTGGCAGACGGCCCGTCCACCGACCTCGGTGAGCTGGCGCTGGGTCAGAACATGCGTGTAGCGTTCATGCCGTGGAACGGTTACAACTTCGAAGACTCCATCCTCGTTTCCGAGCGTGTTGTCCAGGAAGACCGTTTCACCACTATCCACATTCAGGAACTGGCGTGCGTGTCCCGTGACACCAAGCTGGGGCCGGAAGAGATCACCGCTGACATCCCGAACGTGGGTGAAGCTGCGCTCTCCAAACTGGATGAATCCGGTATCGTTTATATCGGTGCGGAAGTGACCGGCGGCGACATTCTGGTTGGTAAGGTAACGCCGAAAGGTGAAACCCAGCTGACGCCGGAAGAGAAACTGCTGCGCGCGATCTTCGGTGAGAAAGCGTCTGACGTTAAAGACTCTTCTCTGCGCGTACCGAACGGTGTCTCTGGTACCGTTATCGACGTTCAGGTCTTTACCCGTGACGGCGTAGAAAAAGACAAACGTGCTCTGGAAATCGAAGAGATGCAGCTGAAGCAGGCCAAAAAAGACCTGTCTGAAGAACTGCAGATCCTTGAAGCCGGTCTGTTCAGTCGTATCTACGCGGTGCTGGTCTCCGGTGGCGTTGAAGCTGAGAAGCTCGACAAGCTGCCTCGCGATCGCTGGCTGGAACTGGGCCTGACCGACGAAGAGAAACAAAATCAGCTGGAACAGCTGGCTGAGCAGTATGACGAACTGAAACACGAGTTCGAGAAAAAACTCGAAGCGAAACGCCGTAAAATCACCCAAGGCGACGATCTGGCACCGGGCGTGCTGAAGATTGTTAAGGTATATCTGGCCGTTAAACGCCGTATCCAGCCTGGTGATAAGATGGCAGGTCGTCACGGTAACAAGGGTGTTATCTCTAAGATCAACCCGATCGAAGATATGCCGCACGATGCTAACGGTACGCCGGTAGATATCGTACTGAACCCGCTGGGCGTACCGTCTCGTATGAACATCGGTCAGATCCTTGAAACTCACCTGGGTATGGCTGCAAAAGGCATCGGCGATAAGATCAACGCCATGCTGAAACAGCAGCAGGAAGTCGCGAAACTGCGCGAATTCATCCAGCGTGCTTACGATCTGGGCGCTGACGTTCGCCAGAAAGTTGACCTGAATACCTTCAGCGATGAAGAAGTTCTGCGTCTGGCTGAAAACCTGCGTAAAGGCATGCCGATCGCAACGCCGGTATTCGACGGTGCGAAAGAAGCTGAAATCAAAGAGCTGCTGCAGCTGGGCGACCTGCCGACTTCCGGTCAGATCACCCTGTTTGATGGCCGCACCGGTGAACAGTTCGAACGTCCGGTAACCGTGGGTTACATGTACATGCTGAAACTGAACCACCTGGTCGACGACAAAATGCACGCTCGTTCCACCGGTTCTTACAGCCTGGTTACTCAGCAGCCGCTGGGTGGTAAGGCACAGTTCGGTGGTCAGCGCTTCGGTGAGATGGAAGTGTGGGCGCTGGAAGCATACGGCGCGGCCTACACCCTGCAGGAAATGCTCACCGTTAAGTCTGATGACGTGAACGGTCGTACCAAGATGTATAAAAACATCGTGGACGGCAATCACCAGATGGAACCGGGCATGCCGGAATCCTTCAACGTACTGTTGAAAGAAATTCGCTCGCTGGGCATCAACATCGAACTGGAAGACGAGTAATTCTCGCTCAAACAGGTCACTGCTGCCGGGTTAACGCCCGGCAGCGGAATGTGCTAACTCCGACGGGAGCAAATCCGTGAAAGACTTATTAAAGTTTCTGAAAGCGCAAACTAAAACCGAAGAGTTTGATGCGATCAAAATTGCTCTGGCTTCGCCAGACATGATCCGTTCATGGTCTTTCGGTGAAGTTAAAAAGCCGGAAACCATTAACTACCGTACGTTCAAACCTGAGCGTGACGGCCTTTTCTGCGCCCGTATCTTTGGGCCGGTAAAAGATTATGAGTGCCTGTGCGGTAAGTACAAGCGCCTGAAACACCGCGGTGTGATCTGTGAGAAGTGCGGCGTTGAAGTGACCCAGACTAAAGTGCGTCGTGAGCGCATGGGCCACATCGAGCTGGCATGTCCGACTGCGCACATCTGGTTCCTGAAATCCCTGCCGTCCCGTATCGGTCTGCTGCTGGATATGCCGCTGCGCGATATCGAACGTGTACTGTACTTTGAATCCTATGTGGTTATCGAAGGTGGCATGACCAACCTCGAACGCAACCAGATTCTGACGGAAGAACAGTACCTGGACGCGCTGGAAGAGTTCGGTGACGAATTCGACGCGAAAATGGGCGCGGAAGCGATCCAGGCGCTGCTGCGCAATATGGATCTGGAGCAGGAATGCGAGCAGCTGCGTGAAGAGCTGAACGAAACCAACTCCGAAACCAAGCGTAAAAAGCTGACCAAGCGCATTAAGCTGCTGGAAGCTTTCGTTCAGTCTGGCAACAAGCCGGAGTGGATGATCCTGACCGTTCTGCCGGTACTGCCGCCAGATCTGCGTCCGCTGGTTCCGCTGGACGGTGGTCGTTTCGCGACGTCTGACCTCAACGATCTGTATCGTCGCGTGATCAACCGTAACAACCGTCTGAAACGTCTGCTGGATCTGGCTGCGCCGGATATCATCGTACGCAACGAAAAACGTATGCTGCAGGAAGCGGTTGACGCCCTGCTGGATAACGGTCGTCGCGGTCGTGCGATCACCGGTTCTAACAAACGTCCTCTGAAATCTTTGGCCGATATGATCAAAGGTAAACAGGGTCGTTTCCGCCAGAACCTGCTCGGTAAACGCGTTGACTACTCCGGTCGTTCTGTTATCACCGTAGGTCCATACCTGCGTCTGCATCAGTGCGGTCTGCCGAAGAAAATGGCGCTGGAGCTGTTCAAACCGTTCATCTACGGCAAGCTGGAACTGCGTGGCCTGGCCACCACCATCAAAGCCGCTAAGAAGATGGTTGAGCGCGAAGAAGCTGTCGTTTGGGATATCCTGGACGAAGTTATCCGCGAACACCCGGTCCTGCTGAACCGTGCGCCAACCCTGCACCGTCTGGGTATTCAGGCATTCGAACCGGTTCTGATCGAAGGTAAAGCCATCCAGCTGCACCCGCTGGTTTGTGCGGCATACAACGCCGACTTCGATGGTGACCAGATGGCTGTTCACGTACCGCTGACGCTGGAAGCCCAGCTGGAAGCGCGTGCGCTGATGATGTCTACCAACAACATCCTGTCCCCGGCGAACGGCGAACCAATCATCGTTCCGTCTCAGGACGTTGTACTGGGTCTGTACTACATGACCCGTGACAGTGTTAACGCCAAAGGCGAAGGCATGGTGCTGACTGGCCCGAAAGAAGCTGAGCGTATTTATCGCGCCGGCCTGGCCTCTCTGCATGCGCGCGTTAAAGTGCGTATCACTGAATACGAAAAAGACGACAATGGTGAGTTTGTCGCGAAAACCAGCCTGAAAGACACGACCGTTGGCCGTGCCATTCTGTGGATGATCGTACCGAAAGGTCTGCCGTTCTCTATCGTGAACCAGGCGCTTGGTAAGAAAGCGATCTCCAAGATGCTGAACACCTGTTACCGTATTCTGGGTCTGAAACCGACCGTTATTTTTGCGGACCAGACGATGTACACCGGCTTTGCTTACGCAGCGCGTTCAGGTGCATCCGTTGGTATCGATGACATGGTCATCCCGGAGAAAAAATACGAAATCATCAGCGAAGCGGAAGCGGAAGTTGCTGAGATTCAGGAACAGTTCCAGTCCGGTCTGGTGACCGCGGGCGAACGCTACAACAAAGTTATCGATATCTGGGCTGCGGCGAACGATCGTGTATCCAAAGCGATGATGGATAACCTGCAAACCGAAACCGTGATTAACCGTGACGGTCAGGAAGAGCAGCAGGTTTCCTTCAACAGCATCTACATGATGGCCGACTCCGGTGCGCGTGGTTCTGCGGCACAGATTCGTCAGCTGGCTGGTATGCGTGGTCTGATGGCGAAGCCGGATGGCTCCATCATCGAAACGCCGATCACCGCGAACTTCCGTGAAGGTCTGAACGTACTCCAGTACTTCATCTCCACCCACGGTGCTCGTAAAGGTCTGGCGGATACCGCACTGAAAACAGCGAACTCCGGTTACCTGACTCGTCGTCTGGTTGACGTTGCGCAGGACCTGGTCGTTACTGAAGACGACTGCGGCACCCTGGAAGGCATCACCATGACGCCGGTTATCGAAGGTGGCGACGTTAAAGAGCCGCTGCGCGATCGCGTACTGGGTCGTGTGACTGCGGAAGATGTTCTGAAGCCGGGTACCGCGGATATTCTGGTTCCACGCAACACGCTGCTGCATGAGCACTGGTGTGACCTGCTGGAAGCGAACTCCGTTGACTCCGTCAAAGTGCGTTCCGTTGTATCCTGTGACACCGACTTTGGCGTCTGCGCGCACTGCTATGGTCGTGACCTGGCGCGTGGCCACCTCATCAACAAAGGTGAGGCTATCGGCGTTATCGCGGCACAGTCCATCGGTGAGCCGGGTACACAGCTGACGATGCGTACGTTCCACATCGGTGGTGCGGCATCTCGTGCGGCTGCTGAATCCAGCATCCAGGTGAAAAACAAAGGTAGCATCAAGCTCAGCAACGCGAAGTCGGTTGTGAACTCCAGTGGTAAGCTGGTTATCACTTCCCGTAATACCGAGCTGAAGCTGATCGACGAATTCGGTCGTACCAAAGAGAGCTATAAAGTACCTTACGGTGCGGTTATGGCGAAAGGCGACGGTGAGCAGGTTGCCGGCGGTGAAACCGTCGCAAACTGGGATCCGCACACCATGCCGGTTATCACCGAAGTTAGCGGTTTCATCCGTTTCACTGACATGATCGACGGCCAGACCATTACTCGTCAGACTGACGAGCTGACCGGTCTGTCTTCGCTGGTGGTTCTGGACTCTGCAGAACGTACCGCAGGTGGTAAAGATCTGCGTCCAGCACTGAAAATCGTTGATGCTCAGGGCAACGACGTTCTGATCCCAGGCACTGATATGCCTGCTCAGTACTTCCTGCCGGGTAAAGCGATTGTTCAGCTGGAAGATGGCGTACAGATCAGCTCTGGTGACACCCTGGCGCGTATTCCGCAGGAATCCGGCGGTACCAAGGATATCACCGGTGGTCTGCCGCGCGTTGCGGACCTGTTCGAAGCACGTCGTCCGAAAGAGCCGGCTATCCTGGCTGAAATCAGCGGTATCATTTCCTTCGGTAAAGAAACCAAAGGGAAACGTCGCCTGGTTATCACCCCGGTAGACGGTAGCGAGCCGTACGAAGAGATGATCCCGAAATGGCGTCAGCTCAACGTGTTCGAAGGTGAACGTGTGGAACGTGGTGATGTGGTTTCCGACGGTCCGGAAGCACCGCACGACATTCTGCGTCTGCGTGGCGTACATGCTGTGACCCGTTACATTGTTAACGAAGTCCAGGACGTATACCGTCTGCAGGGCGTTAAGATTAACGATAAGCACATCGAAGTTATCGTTCGTCAGATGCTGCGTAAAGCCACCATCGAAAGCGCAGGCAGCTCCGACTTCCTCGAAGGCGAGCAGGTGGAATACTCCCGCGTCAAGATCGCGAACCGCGAACTGGAAGCGAACGGCAAAGTGGGCGCAACGTTCTCCCGCGATCTGCTGGGTATCACCAAAGCGTCTCTGGCCACCGAGTCCTTCATCTCCGCGGCATCGTTCCAGGAGACCACTCGCGTGCTGACCGAAGCAGCCGTTGCGGGCAAACGCGACGAACTGCGCGGTCTGAAAGAGAACGTCATCGTGGGTCGTCTGATCCCGGCCGGTACCGGTTATGCGTATCACCAGGATCGTATGCGCCGTCGCGCTGCTGGCGAGCTGCCGGCGGCACCGCAGGTGAGCGTGGAAGAAGCGTCTGCCAACCTGGCAGAGCTGCTGAACGCAGGTCTGGGCGGTTCTGACAACGATTAATCGTTGATGCACTGCTAAAAAGCCGGTCAGGTTTCCTGACCGGCTTTTTTTATTGTCTATTTTTCGCCGCTTTCCCGGCCATTAATTACATTTACGACATATTAAATCTTCATTTTCTTAGCAATTAATTCATGCAAAATATCTATTAGAAGCCTTTTTCTAAAACCTTTCTTTATGTATGGGTAAAACTTCTACTCATATCAAAAAATAATCAATTCAAAGGGTATATATTCAAAATACCTGATGAATCATGGGATTACTTCTGTTGCTGTATCTTCGGCGCGACGGCGCTGGAGAGGGATAGCCGCATCTCATGCTTCTCCCGGTCAGGCGCAGAAATAATCCCGAGAGGCAGGTAGGGATCATTTTTAGATCTGAGTGGACAGGCTTTGGGGGCTGCATGGAATTCGCGATACAACTCATTATTATATTAATTTGTCTGTTTTATGGTGCCCGAAAAGGAGGTATTGCGCTGGGGCTGCTGGGCGGCATCGGTTTGGTGATCCTCGTCTTTGTTTTTCATCTCCAGCCGGGCAAACCGCCGGTTGATGTGATGCTGGTGATCATTGCAGTGGTAGCCGCCTCGGCGACTCTGCAGGCGTCCGGCGGGTTAGACGTGATGCTGCAGATTGCCGAGAAGCTGCTGCGGCGTAACCCGAAATATGTTTCTATCGTGGCGCCTTTCGTCACCTGCACGCTGACCATCCTCTGCGGTACCGGCCACGTGGTGTATACCATCCTGCCGATTATCTACGATGTGGCGATTAAGAATAACATTCGTCCGGAGCGTCCGATGGCCGCCAGCTCCATTGGCGCTCAGATGGGGATCATCGCCAGCCCGGTCTCGGTGGCGGTGGTATCGCTGGTGGCGATGCTGGGAAATTTTACCTTTAACGGGAAACACCTGGAGTTTCTCGATCTGCTGGCGATAACCATTCCGTCCACGCTGCTGGGTATTTTAGCCATCGGTATCTTCAGCTGGTTCCGCGGCAAAGACCTGGATCAGGACAAAGCCTTCCAGGCGTTTATTGCGCTACCGGAGAACCGCCATTACGTCTATGGCGATACGGCGACGCTGCTGGACAAAAAGCTGCCGACCAGCAACTGGATAGCAATGTGGATTTTTCTGGCCTCTATCGCCGTGGTGGCGCTGCTTGGCGCTTTTTCTGAACTGCGCCCGGCCTTTGACGGTAAACCACTGTCGATGGTGCTGGTTATCCAGATGTTTATGCTGCTCTCCGGAGCGCTGATCATCATCATTACAAAAACTAACCCGGCATCGATTTCCAAAAATGAGGTCTTTCGTTCGGGAATGATCGCTATCGTCGCGGTGTACGGCATCGCGTGGATGGCGGAGACCATGTTTGGCGCGCACATGACCGAGATTAAAGGCGTGCTTGGTGAAATGGTAAAAGAGTATCCGTGGGCTTATGCCATCGTGCTGCTACTGGTTTCGAAATTTGTGAACTCCCAGGCGGCAGCGCTGGCGGCGATTGTGCCAGTAGCCCTGGCCATCGGCGTCGACCCGGCCTATATCGTGGCTTCTGCGCCGGCCTGCTATGGCTACTATATTCTGCCGACCTACCCAAGCGATCTGGCGGCGATCCAGTTTGATCGCTCAGGGACCACCCATATCGGCCGCTTTGTGATTAACCACAGCTTTATCCTGCCCGGGCTCATCGGCGTCGGCGTCTCCTGCGTGTTTGGCTGGGTATTCGCGGCGATGTACGGCTTTCTGTAAGAAGGACGGGCGCCGGCAGCGACGCCCGTTAAATCCGTGAGATTATTGCGCGAGGGGCAGACGACGATAGAGTTCAATCATGTCGGTCGCCAGATCCTGAATGACCATAGCGTTCATCAGATGGTCCTGGGAATGCACGGTGATCAGGTTGACCGGCAATTTACCGCTGCCTTCATCCATGCCGATAAGCTGGGTCTGAATTTTATGCGCATGTTTGACGAACTCATGGGATTCAGCCATGGCCTGCTCCGCGGCGGCAAAATCGCCTTTTCGCGCCAGCTGTAGCGCCGTCAGCGCCGCGCTACGTGCGGAACCCGCGTTAACCAGCAGCTCCATGATGATCGTTTCTAAATCTTCCATCGATTACTCCAGCATCTTAAGGGCTTTATCCAGAACGGCATCACCTTTCATCATGCCGTAGTCCATCATATCGATCACGGCGACCTTCTTGCCGAACGGGTCGGCCAGCGCCTGCAGCTTCGCCTGCTCATATTTCACCTGCGGGCCGAGCAAAATAATGTCGGCGGCGGCCAGATTATCTTTAAACTCAGCGACCGGTACGGCCTTGATAGAGACCTCAACACCCTTCTTCTGCGCGGCATCTTGCATACGCTGAACCAGCATGCTGGTAGACATACCGGCGGCACAGCACAAAACGATATTCTTCATAGTCAGTGGCCCTTGTGTTCCGTGATGTCTTATCTTTATCGCGGCCCTGGCGATGCGACAACCGCTTTACCGTGATTGTGTGTAAGGCATCACACAATAATTGAAACCGGTTTCATTTTTTCCGGAAAAAATAAAAAAGCCCACCGAAGTGGGCGGTGGCGGCGCTGAAGTCTTACGCGCGCAGGATACGGTTTTTACCCTGCTGTTTGGCTTTGTACAGCGCTTCATCGACGCTCACCACCAGCTTATCCAGTGGCTCCATATTCCATTCCCCGAGGCCGGCGCTGAAGGTGACCGTCAGGCCATCTTCGCGCCAGGTGCGTCGTTCGACGTTTACCCGCCATGTTTCCAGCAGCGTGCGGGCGTTATCGATATGTTCGGCAGGAAAGACCACCGCGAACTCTTCGCCGCCGTAGCGATAGAGGGATATCTCCAGCGGCTGGAGGACCTGTAGCCCTTCGCGAGCGACGTTACGCAGGACGATATCGCCATTGAGATGGCCCCAGGTGTCGTTGATCGATTTAAAGTTATCGATATCGACCAGCGCGAGGGCGAATGGCTGGTGATCGTTCATCAGGGCGGCAATATCGCTGTCGAAGGCGCGGCGGTTTTTGCAGCCGGTGAGAGCGTCGATGGTCGCCTGGCGGACGTAGGACAGTTCGCGCTGTTTATTGGTTTCAATCGCTTTACTCAGCATCGCCTCAAGGCGCGGGGCGCGTTTGACGTCACCGGTTTTAATCGCATTGATGATATTCATCAGCACGGTACGGGAAGCATGACGCAGATAAAGACCGAACAGGATAATAATGATCGCTGCGAGAGTGAAACCGCCGATCACTAAATTGGTCTCATGACGTGTCAGATTGACCAGGGTGGCGTTATCGACACGGAAAATCACAAACCAGTCGGGATTGGTAAAGGAGTAATAGTAATACCAGGTGTCGCTCCCGGGATCGTAAAGCTGCCCCTCTCCGCTGGTCATTTTATCCATCAGCTCGTCCCTGACGAAGGGTTTAAACAGCGCGCCCGGGTCGGAGTGCAGGACCACTTTGCCATCCCGTTGCACCACAAAAAATTCCCCCTGTACGGGCGCCACCATCTGGCGCAGCGCGAACCCCATGGAGGTGAGATCGAGATGAAAGGCCAGGCTGCCCTTGAGTTTCCCTTCGGGGGTAATGATGGGTTTGAAAATGGTAATCGTCGGATGGTGGGTGAAATAATCCATATACGGACTGGTGTAGTGGCTGAAGGTGCTGGCTTCCGCCTGTTTGATAAACCAGGGCCGCGTTCTGGGATCGAAAGCCCGGCTGTCTTCATTTTCCAGCACCTCCGGGGCGCGCAGATAGTGGCCCTTGGTATCCGCCAGCGAGATGGATGAGACGCTTGGCATCATGTTCTGTAACTGCATCAGCGTGGTTAACCCTTTCTCCGGCTCCACATTGACTGCGCGATTCAGTTCGTCATTCCGGGCAAAGAAGGCGGCTGCGCGCCCGAGGATAAAATCATTTTCCCGCAGCAGGGTTTCCGTATAGTTGATCGCCAGGTTATGGGTAAAATTGCGGTTAATATCGTGATAATCTTCGAGAAAATCTTTCTGTTGCGCCAGAGTCACAAAAATAGCGATCAGCATAAAACTGAGCAAAATACCGGCAAACCCCACGACGATCGGCGTCGTAAAAGAGAGCTTTCTGTTGTGTAGAGCCATGAATCGTTAATCGTCCCGGATGTATAAACCATGGGTCCGAACGCAGGTTGCGTCTGGGACGCCTGCCGATCGAATCAGTTCACTATTGCTCAATTATAACTCTGAGGCCTTCATGTATCGTGATTTATATTCGGCGATAATGTGCAGGCCTCTGCTCAGCGCGGAGAGGCAGGGCGAAAATGAGGAAGAAAAGGTTCGCCCTGGTCAGCGTCCGCTGCTGACCCGGGCAGAATAGAAAAACGGCGTCGGGCGGG
Organism: Klebsiella sp. EMBS2024; assembly: GCF_036233805.1. Classification (NCBI taxonomy): domain Bacteria; kingdom Pseudomonadati; phylum Pseudomonadota; class Gammaproteobacteria; order Enterobacterales; family Enterobacteriaceae; genus Klebsiella; species Klebsiella sp. EMBS2024. Next base: position 4,782,766 of record NZ_JAZARW010000001.1, read on the forward strand.
CCAGCCTCCGTTTTTCATCTCTCATGCAGGCGCGCAAAATTATCAGGCGTTTACACTGTACATCATGAGGTTTGCGAAGCGCGTCCCAGCCAGCTATCCCAGTCTTTCCATACCGGCTGCAGGCCGCGGGCGGCCAGCGCGCTGGCGACCTCTTCAGGGCGGCGATCGTCGTGCGGGGCAAATTGCTCGAGCTCCGGATGATCGTCGGCGTAGCCGCCGGGCTGGGTTTTAGAGAAGGCGCTGACGTTATTGATCGCCAGCGGGATCACCCGGTCGCGGAACCAGGGTGATTCGCGGGTGGATAGCGACAGCTCAACCTCTGGCGCCAGCAGGCGGAAGGCGCAGATAGTTTGCACCAGCTGGCGCTCATCCATCAGCGAAGCCGGTTCAATACCGCCGGCGCAGGGACGCAGGCGCGGGAAGGAGACCGAATAGCGGCTGCGCCAGTAGCGCTGCTGCAGCCACAGCAGGTGCTCAGCGACTATAAAGCAGTCCACTCGCCAGCTGTCGGAAAGGCCGATGAGCGCGCCAAGGCCGATCTTATCGATCCCCGCCGCGCCTAAGCGATCCGGCGTATCCAGCCGCCAGAAGAAATCCTGTTTTTTTCCTTTCAGATGGTGTTGGGCGTACATGCTTTCATGATAGGTCTCCTGATAGACCATCACCCCGTCGAGCCCCAGGGTTTTCAGCTCGGCATACTCTTCAGTCGCCAGCGGCTGCACCTCCATATGCAGCGAGGCAAACTGGCTGCGGATAGCCGGTAGGTGCCGACGGAAATAATCCATTCCCACCTTACCCTGATGTTCGCCGGTCACCAGCAGCAGATGCTCAAAGCCCAGGTTGCGGATCGCGGCGCACTCGCGGGCAATCTCGGCGGCATCCAGCGTCTTGCGCTTAATGCGGTTGCTCATCGAGAAGCCGCAGTAGGTGCAGTCGTTAGCGCACAGGTTGGAGAGATACAGCGGCACGTAGAAGCTGACGGTATTGCCGAAGCGCTGCCGGGTGAGGCGCTGCGCGCGCTGGGCCAGCGGTTCAAGGTAATTGGCCGCGGCAGGCGAGAGCAGGGCCATCATATCATCGCGGGTGAGCTGTTTGGCCGCCAGCGCCCGTTCGACGTCGGCGGCGGTTTTGCTGTTGATGCGCAGGCGGATATCGTCCCACTCCAGCTGCCGCCAGCGATCGCTAAAGGTTTTCATGCCAGCGCCTCCAGGAATCCGGTGAGCGGGCTGGTGGCCTGCGCCTGCGTACTGCGTGCCCCCGGTCCGGCCTGACGCGCCAGTAATCCGGCATCGATCGCCATACGGAAGGCGCGGGCCATGGCCACGGGGTCGTCGGCGACGGCAATGGCGGTATTGACCAGCACCGCGTCCGCGCCCATCTCCAGCGCCTGCGCCGCATGGCTCGGGACGCCGATCCCGGCGTCGACCACCACCGGGACCGTCGCCTGCTCGATAATAATCTCCAGCATGGCTTTGGTTTCCAGCCCCTGATTGGAGCCGATCGGCGCACCCAGCGGCATCACCGCCGCGCAGCCTACCTCTTCCAGTCGTTTACACAGCACCGGATCGGCGCCGCAGTAGGGCAGCACCACGAACCCTTCGCGGACCAGCAGCTCCGCCGCTTTCAGGGTTTCAATCGGGTCGGGCAGCAGCCAGCGGGCGTCCGGGTGGATCTCTAGCTTCAGCCAGTGGGTACCCAGGGCTTCCCGCGCCAGGCGGGCGGCAAACACCGCCTCTTCCGCCGTCTTGGCGCCTGAGGTATTCGGCAGCAGGCTGACTCCCGCCGCCAGCAGCGGGGCGAGGATGGCGTCATTGCGCTGGCGTAAATCGACGCGCTTCATCGCCAGGGTTACCAGCTGGCTGCCCGAGGCGCGAATCGCCTCGACCATCACCTCCGGGGCGGCGAATTTGCCGGTACCGGTGAAAAGATGGGATTCAAACGTTTTGTCTGCAATACGTAACATGTCAGCCTCCAGCGATAACCTGAAAAAGCAGGACCCGATCGCCTTCCTGCAAGAGATGATCTTCCCACCGGTCGCGCGGCAGGATGTGTTGATTGAGCGCCAGCGCAACGCCAGGCTGCTGCTGTTCGAGCTGGGTCAGCAGGGCGCTGACGCTGAGATTGTCGGCGCACGCCAGCGGCTCGTCGTTAAACCAGATCTGCATGCCGCCCTCCGCACACCGGGCAGCTCCGGGAACGCTGTAGCGCAAGGGCGCGCCAGTTGCTGGTGCGGGCGTCGAACAGCCGCAGGGTGTTGCGCGGCGTCGCCATGCCGCTGAGCAGCTTAATTGTCTCCAGCGCCTGCAGGGTGCCCATCATGCCGACCACCGGGCCGACGATCCCCGCGGTGCGGCAGTTGCGCTGCGGTTCATCGCTTTCCGGCCACAGGCAGCGATAGCAGCCCTGCGTCCAGGGCGGGGTGAGCACCATCAGCTGACCGCCGAAGCCCACGGCGCTGGCGGTCACTAACGGGGTATCGAGGGCCACACAGGCGGCATTGATCGCCTGGCGGGTGACCATATTATCGGTACAGTCCAGCACCACGTCCGCTTTCGCCACTTCGGCGCGGAGCGCCTCGCCGCTTAAGCGCTGCTGGAGCGCCACCAGTTTGATCTGCGGGTTTAGCTGGCTGAGCCGGGTCTGTGCCGCTGCGGCTTTTGGCCGATCGATATCCGCGCTGGTGAACAAGATCTGCCGTTGCAGGTTGCTGAGATGCACCGCGTCGTCATCGGCCAGGGTGAGCGTCCCGACGCCAGCCCCGGCCAGATAGAGCGCCGCCGGGGAGCCCAGCCCGCCAAGGCCGATAATCAGCACTCGACTGGCTAACAGCTTCTGCTGCCCTTCGATGGCAATATCCTCCAGCAGCAGCTGGCGGCTATAGCGCATAAAGTCGTGATCATTCATCGCCCGCTCCCGCCAGCGCCAGCAGTTGGTCGGTCGCTGCCCGCCAGTCCGCCGCCTGGGTGATGGCGCTGACCACCGCGATGCTGCCGACGCCGGTCGCCAGTACCCCCGGCGCCTTTTCCAGGCTAATTCCGCCGATCGCCACGGTGGGGTAATCCGCCAGGCGTTGAATATGTCTGGCAAGCTGCTCGAGGCCCTGCGGCGCGGAAGGCATCTGTTTGGTTTGCGTCGGGAAGACGTGACCTAGCGCTATGTAAGAGGGGCGCGCCGCAAGGGCGACATCAATTTCCATATCATCGTGAGTAGAGACGCCAAGACGCAGCCCGGCCTGGCGGATAGCGCTCAGATCGGTGGTTTCCAGATCTTCTTGTCCGAGATGCACGCCATAGGCCTGATGCTTAATCGCCAGCTGCCAGTAATCGTTAATGAACAGTCGGGCGTGATAGCGGCGACCAAGGGCGATGGCGGCGATCACGTCATCCTCCACTTCGCTGTCGCGCCGGTCTTTGATGCGTAACTGAAGGGTACGTACCCCAGCTTCGAGCAGGCGCTCAATCCACGCCACGCTGTCCACCACCGGGTAGAGTCCGAGACGAAACGGGACGGGTGGAAAATCAGGTTGATACATCAGGCTTCCTCCTGTTTCAGGTAGATTTCGCCGCCGCGGGCGCGGAAGTTATTCGACATATCGGCCATGCCGGCTTCGATACTTTGCTTCGCGGCGTAGTCGCGGACCTCCTGAGTGATTTTCATCGAACAGAATTTCGGCCCGCACATGGAGCAGAAGTGGGCGACTTTGCCGGACTCCTGCGGCAGGGTTTCATCGTGATAGGCCCGCGCGGTGAACGGGTCGAGCGCGAGGTTGAACTGGTCTTCCCAGCGGAATTCAAAACGCGCTTTTGACATCGCGTTGTCGCGGATCTGCGCCCCGGGATGGCCTTTCGCGAGGTCGGCGGCGTGGGCGGCGATTTTGTAGGTAATCAGCCCCTGTTTGACATCCTCTTTGTTGGGCAGGCCGAGATGCTCTTTCGGCGTGACATAGCACAGCATGGCGCAGCCGAACCAGCCGATCATTGCCGCGCCGATACCGGAGGTGAAATGGTCGTAGCCCGGCGCGATGTCAGTGGTGAGCGGCCCCAGGGTGTAGAACGGCGCTTCGTGGCAGTGCTCCAGCTGTTCGGTCATATTGCGGCGGATCATCTGCATCGGCACGTGGCCAGGNCCTTCAATCATCACCTGCACGTCATATTCCCAGGCGATTTTCGTCAGTTCGCCGAGGGTGCGCAGCTCGGAAAACTGCGCCTCGTCGTTGGCATCCTGAATGGAGCCGGGGCGCAGGCCATCGCCCAGCGACAGCGACACGTCATAGGCGGCGCAGATTTCGCAGATTTCGCGGAAATGCTGGTAGAGGAAGTTTTCCTGATGATGCGACAGGCACCACTTAGCCATGATTGAGCCGCCGCGCGAGACGATACCGGTCAGGCGCTTCGCCGTCATCGGGACGTAGCGCAACAGTACGCCGGCGTGAATCGTGAAGTAGTCGACGCCTTGCTCGGCCTGTTCCAGCAGGGTATCGCGGAAGACTTGCCAGGTGAGATTCTCGGCGATGCCGTTGACCTTCTCCAGCGCCTGGTAAATCGGCACGGTACCAATCGGCACCGGGCTGTTGCGCAGGATCCACTCGCGGGTTTCGTGGATATAGCGGCCGGTGGAGAGGTCCATCACCGTGTCGGCGCCCCAGCGGGTTGACCAGACCAGTTTCTCGACCTCTTCTTCGATGGAAGAGGTCACCGCCGAGTTGCCGATATTGGCATTCACTTTCACCAGGAAGTTGCGGCCGATAATCATCGGTTCAGACTCCGGGTGGTTGATGTTGGCGGGGATGATGGCGCGTCCGGCGGCCACTTCATCGCGAACGAACTCGGGGGTGATGTTTTCCGGTAGGTGGGCGCCGAAGCCTTCACCTGCGTGCTGCTGGCGCAGAACCTCGCTGCGGATACGTTCGCGACCCATGTTTTCGCGAATGGCGATGAACTCCATCTCCGGGGTGACTATCCCCTGGCGGGCGTAGTGCAGCTGGGTAACGCATTTGCCAACGACGGCGCGTTTGGGCGTCAGCAGGCCGCTGAAGCGCAGCTCATCGAGACCGTCGTCGGCCAGCCGCGCTTTGGTATAGGCCGAGCTGCGTTCGCTGAGCGGCGCGCAGTCGTTACGCGCGTCGATCCACGGCTGGCGCAGCTTTGCCAGCCCCTGGCGGACATCAATGCTAATATCCGGGTCGCCATACGGCCCGGAGGTGTCATACACCGGGATCGGTTCGTTGGTTTCGTACCGGGGGTTATCTTTATCGCCGCCGACGAGAGTTGGGCTGAGCTGAATTTCACGCATCGGGACGCGGATATCCGCTTGTGAGCCGTGAACATAGATGCGGCGTGAATTAGGAAAAGCGGTACCCGCCAGCGTATCAATGAATCGCTGCGCGTGCTCGCGTTGTTCCCGACGGGTTAGTTTGGTAGTAGACATAGCGCATTCCAGTTAAAAAAGGACATGGCTTGTCAGACGACGGATGGAGTAACAGATGCGATCGGCCCTGACGGACTGACGCGAACAGCAGTTTACTCTTGTTCCCTTCGCAGGTATTAGCCTGATCAGGTTCCGCGGATCCCGAATTAACGGTCTCAGCCTTTTCCACGTTAGCCTGCGCATGGAAAATAGGCACTCCGACAAGATGAAATCCCTCCGCAGAGGGATAATGTACGTAAATTACGCGTTAACGGTTCACAACTCAAGCGGTCGGCGCAATATTATCGCGCACGTCATTGCTCAGGTTATGGGCGACAGCCAGGGCGATCAGTTTATCTTCCAGCGCGAAACGCGCCTCCAGCGACTCGCCGATATCCGACAGCGCCTGCTGAAATTCAAGATAGTTATCGTGATCGATGGCGTTTTCGAGGCAGGTATCGTAGTAGTCCATCATCTGCTGGGTATTGGCTTCCAGCTGCGGGTAAAGCCGGGTGGCGGCTAAAAGAGGGGTATCGCCTTCCATTTCGCCAATAATGCGTTCATAAATACTAAAATGACCGGATGAGAGGTAATCCACCAGACTTTGGCAAAAGTCATCCAGCGCCTTTTCGTTTAGCCGNATAAACGACTCTTTGCCCGGTTTCAGGCCAACCAGGTTGTAGTAAGCCACGAGCAGATGCTTACGCACTTGTAGCCAGCGATCGACCAGTTCATTACTACCGCCAACGCGCTCCGTCAGATTTTCCAGCTGGTTTAGCATGATTGACTCCGCTAGTTTTGATTTAAATCTGCTCACCAAAATGTAAATATAATGTTAACAACATGCCAGTGAAGCAAAGGTAGTGCAATAGATATGGATCGTATTATTGAAAAATTAGATCGCGGCTGGTGGGTTGTCAGTCACGAACAAAAATTATGGTTGCCTGGTGGAGAATTACCACATGGCGAAGCGGTTAATTTCGATCTTGTCGGCCAGCATGCGCTGCATATTGGCGAGTGGCAGGGCGAGTCCGTGTGGATGGTGCGCCAGGATCGTCGCCATGACATGGGATCGTTGCGCCAGGTGCTGGATCAGGATCCGGGACTCTTCCAGCTGGCTGGGCGGGGGATCCAGCTCGCCGAATTTTATCGCTCGCATAAATTTTGCGGTTACTGCGGCCACCCGATGCATGCCAGCAAAAGCGAATGGGCGATGCTGTGCAGCCACTGCCGTGAACGTTACTACCCGCAAATTGCCCCCTGCATTATCGTGGCAATCCGTCGCGACGATGCGATCCTGCTGGCGCAACATACGCGCCATCGCAACGGCGTGCACACCGTGCTGGCCGGCTTTGTCGAGGTCGGCGAAACCCTTGAGCAGGCGGTGGCTCGCGAGGTGATGGAGGAGAGCGGTATTCGGGTAAAAAACCTGCGTTACGTGACCTCTCAGCCATGGCCGTTCCCGCAGTCGCTGATGACCGCCTTTATGGCGGATTACGCAGATGGCGAGATCGTGGTCGACAAAAAAGAGTTACTGACCGCGGACTGGTATCGCTATGACGACCTGCCGCTTCTGCCGCCGCCGGGGACAGTGGCGCGGCGGCTTATCGAAGATACCGTCGCGATGTGTCGGGCAGAGTTCGAGTGACATGTTACACTGGGCGTATCAACGCTAAAGGAATGTAAAAATGACCGAACTGAAGAACGATCGTTACCTGCGCGCGCTGCTGCGTCAGCCGGTTGATGTCACCCCGGTGTGGATGATGCGCCAGGCGGGCCGCTATTTACCGGAGTACAAAGCCACCCGTGCGCAAGCGGGCGACTTTATGTCGCTGTGTAAAAATGCCGAGCTGGCCTGCGAAGTGACTCTCCAGCCGCTGCGCCGTTACCCGCTGGACGCGGCGATCCTCTTTTCGGACATCCTGACCATCCCGGACGCCATGGGGCTGGGGCTGTACTTTGAAGCTGGCGAAGGTCCGCGCTTCACCTCGCCGGTAAAAAGTAAAGCCGACGTCGACAAGCTGCCGATCCCGGATCCGGAGCAGGAGCTGGGCTATGTAATGAACGCCGTGCGCACCATTCGCCGCGAACTGAAAGGCGAAGTGCCGCTGATCGGTTTTTCCGGTAGTCCATGGACGCTGGCTACGTACATGGTGGAGGGCGGCAGCAGCAAGGCTTTCACCGTGATTAAAAAGATGATGTACGCCGAGCCGCAGGCGCTGCATGCGCTGCTGGATAAGCTGGCGAAGAGCGTTACCCTGTATCTCAACGCGCAGATCAAAGCCGGCGCGCAGTCGGTGATGATTTTTGACACCTGGGGCGGGGTGCTGACCGGCCGCGACTATCAGCAGTTCTCCCTCTACTACATGCATAAGATCGTCGATGGCCTGCTGCGGGAAAACGAAGGCCGCCGCGTGCCGGTGACTCTGTTCACCAAAGGCGGTGGTCAGTGGCTGGAAGCGATGGCGGAGACCGGCTGCGATGCGTTGGGTCTCGACTGGACCACCGATATTGCCGATGCTCGCCGTCGCGTGGGTAACAAAGTAGCGCTACAGGGCAATATGGATCCGTCGATGCTCTATGCGTCCGCCCCGCGTATTGAAGAAGAAGTGGCGACTATTCTTGCCGGCTTTGGCCAGGGGGAAGGCCACGTCTTTAACCTTGGACACGGTATTCATCAGGACGTTGACCCCGAGCATGCGGGCGTCTTTGTTGAGGCTGTGCACCGTCTGTCCGCACCCTATCACCAGTAGGAGATAAGCCCTATGGATTTAGCCGCACTACGTACCCAACAGCAACAGTTAGCCGCGTCGGTAGAGCGTGCGGATCGACTGGATCGCGACCCGCCGGCGTTGATCGGCGGCGCGGACGTCGGGTTTGAGCAGGAAGGGGAGATCACCCGGGCTGCGATGGTGCTGCTGACCTGGCCTGAGCTTGAGCTGGTGGAGTATCAGGTGGCGCGGGTCGCCACCTCTATGCCCTATATTCCCGGCTTTCTCTCGTTTCGCGAAACGCCTGCGCTGCTGGCGGCGTGGGAGCAGCTTTCGCAAAAACCGGACCTGCTCTTCGTTGACGGACACGGCATTTCTCATCCCCGGAGATTGGGCGTCGCCAGCCATTTTGGCCTGATGATTGATGTGCCGACTATCGGAGTGGCGAAAAAACGCCTGTGCGGCAAAATCGGCGACCTGGGTGATGAGCCTGGCGCGCTGGCCCCGCTGATGGATAAAAATGAGCAACTGGCCTGGGTCTGGCGCAGCAAAGTGCGCTGCAACCCGCTGTTTATTAGCACCGGCCACCGGGTAGGCATGGACAGCGCTTTAATGTGGGTTGAGCGCTGCATGCGAGGCTACCGTCTGCCCGAGCCGACGCGCTGGGCCGATGCGGTGGCGTCCCGTCGTCCGTCGTTTGTGCGTTGGCAAGCAAATCACAGCTGATTCAGGTACACTGCGCCTAATTTCTGACTTCGAGAATTCATCATGTTACAAAACCCGATTCACCTGCGCCTGGAGAAGCTGGAAAGCTGGCAGCATGTCACTTTTATGGCCTGCCTGTGCGAACGTATGTATCCCAACTACGCGATGTTCTGCAAGCAAACCGAGTTTGGCGACGGCCTGCTTTATCGTCGTATCCTGGACCTGATCTGGGAAACGCTGACGGTTAAAGATGCGAAGGTGAATTTCGACAGCCAGCTGGAGAAGCTGGAAGAGGCGATCCCGGCGGCAGATGATTTCGACATGTACGGTGTCTATCCGGCCATAGACGCTTGCGTGGCGTTGAGTGAACTGATTCATTCTCGTCTGAGCGGCGAAACGCTCGAGCACGCGATCGAGGTGAGCAAGACCTCCATCACCACCGTGGCGATGCTGGAAATGACCCAGGAAGGTCGCGAAATGACCGACGAAGAGTTGAAAGCGAATCCGGCGGTAGAGCAGGAATGGGATATTCAGTGGGAAATTTTCCGCCTGCTGGCCGACTGTGAAGAGCGTGATCTTGAGCTGATAAAAGGCCTGCGCGCGGACCTGCGCGAGGCTGGCGAGAGCAATATTGGTATAAATTTTCAGCAGTGAGACCAGAAAACGTGATTTACCGCCTGAATTGTAGCGTCTGAAGGCTTCCATTCCGCCCCCCGTCTGGTCTACATTTGGAGGGCGAAAAAAAGTGGCTATCGGTGCGTGTATGCAGGAGGGTGCTTTTTTGGCATTTCCGTCGCACTCGATGCTTAGCAAGCGATAAACACATTGTAAGGATAACTTATGAACAAGACTCAACTGATTGATGTAATTGCGGACAAAGCTGACCTGTCCAAAGCACAGGCTAAAGCTGCCCTGGAATCTACCCTGGCTGCAATTACTGAGTCTCTGAAAGAAGGTGATGCTGTTCAACTGGTTGGTTTCGGTACCTTCAAAGTGAACCACCGCGCTGAGCGTACTGGCCGCAACCCGCAGACCGGTAAAGAGATCAAAATCGCTGCAGCTAACGTGCCGGCATTTGTTTCTGGCAAAGCACTGAAAGACGCAGTTAAGTAAGACCGCGTGGCAGTGAACAGTTTTATCGAAGGGGCTATTAAGCCCCTTTTGTCTGTCTGGCGCCGGCCTCTGGCGCTGGCGGGCATCCTGTTGCTGACTGCCTGCAGCCACGACACGTCGCTACCGCCGTTTACCGCCAGCGGATATGCGGACAATCAGGGAGCGATGCGCATATGGCGTAAAGATTCTGGCGATGAAGTCCATCTTCTCGCCGCCTTCAGCCCGTGGCGTCACGGGGACACCTCGACCAGCGAATATCGCTGGCAGGGCGATCAACTGGCGCTTATCGAACTCAATGTCTATGGCAAACCGCCGGAACATATTCGCGCCCGTTTCGACGCGCAGGGCGATCTGAGCTTTATGCAACGGGAAGTGGACGGGCAGAAGCAGCAGCTCTCCAGCGACCAGGTCGCGCTATATCGTTATCGCGCCGAACAGATCCGCCAGACCAGCGACGCCCTCCGCCAGGGGCGGGTCGTCCTGCGGCAGGGGCGCTGGAACGCTGCCACGCATACCGTGCTGACCTGCGAAGGGCAGACGGTTACGCCCGACCTCGATAGCCGGGCCCTGGCGCACATTGAACGCCGCCAGAGCCACGCTTCCGCCGCAGTGAGCATTGCCTGGCTGGAGGCGCCGGAAGGCTCTCAACTGCTGCTGGTCGCCAATGAAAACTTCTGCACCTGGCAGCCGACGGAAAAAAGCTTCTAACCTTTACCAGTGGTTCATGCCCATATGGCCGCCGGCGCTACCGCGACAGCCGCCATATCCCATTCCTGCGCCGCGGGGAACGCCTGCCTCAGCCAGGGCGATATCAAACTTCACCCGCTGCTGATCCAGCTTCTGGCGTAAGCCTTCCATCTCCTGAGCGACAGCTTCAATCTTCCCGCTGTCCGGCTTTTGCGCCGTGAGCAGCGCATTGTACTCATAGCGTTTGGACTGCAGCTGCTGGCGCAGGGCGCTGGTTTGCGCATAGTAATCGTTATGCAGCTTTTGCACGGTAGCCTGCTGCTCCTGGGTCAGCTGACTGTAGCCCTGGTTGCCCATCCCGTTATTGTTGCCCCAGTGGTGGTTGGCCCAGGCCGCGTTGCTGGCGAAGGTCAGCGCGGCAAAGGTAACGAGGGCGAGAGGTAAGGTACGGTTCCGTTTCATGGCATTTTCTCCTGTGTGGTTTCCCTCGGTATTGCATCTTCCATGCCAGTCTGAAAAAGCCCGTCTGTGTGGGCCTGCCGAAGCCTTTGCCGAGGAGAGCGAGTAAAAATGACCCGTTCCGCCAGGGTCAGGCGAGTCATTTTTACTCGCTTAAGCGCAGGCGATATGTTTGAGAGCAGGATTGGCCGCGCGGAAACATGGCATGATTTCTGCTGAAGGAGCCTGCAGATAGTGAAAAAGAGATGACAAGGACTCGCCGATGAAGATCAAATCTCTCTCCCGGGACGCCGCCGCTGGCGCGCTGAGCTGGCTGCTGACCGGCACGGTTGTGCTGCTGGTCATGCTGTTCTCCGCGATGATCGTCCGCGACTACGGTCGCGAGACGACCGCTGCCCGACAAACCATTGAAGAGAAAGGGAGCGTGCTGATCCGCGCGCTGGAGTCCGGCACGCGCGTCGGGATGGGGATGCGTATGCATCATGCGCAGCTGCAGGCCCTGCTGGAAGAGATGGCCTGGCAACCGGGCGTCCTGTGGTTCGCGGTGACCGATGAAAACGGTAAAATTATCGCCCATAGCGATCCGCAGCAGGTGGGTAAAACGCTGTATAGCCCGGCGCAGATGCGTGCGTTAGCGGTTGGCGCACAGGCCCGCTGGCGCCGGCTTAGCGAACCGCAGCCGGCGCTGGAGATCTATCGCCATTTTCGCCCGCTTAATCCGGCCCGCGGCCACCATATGGGAATGATGAACCGCGGCAATAGCGCCCTGGCTCAGGCCATCGTCCCGCAGGTGATTTTTATCGCCTTTGATAGCCGCGAGCTGGATGCCGCGCAGGCCCGCGGGCAGCGGAATATGGCCATCATGCTGGGTGCCGCCGCGCTGGTGATAGCGGCGACGATCCTCGCTCAGTTCTGGTTCCGCCGCTATCGTCGCTCGCGGAAACAGCTGCTGGAGGCGATGGCCCGCAAGGAAAAGCTGGTGGCGCTTGGCCATCTGGCGGCGGGGGTCGCGCACGAGATCCGCAACCCGCTCTCGTCGATTAAAGGGCTGGCGAAATATTTTGCCGAGCGCACGTCGCCTGGCGGCGAGTCGCATCAGTTAGCCCAGGTGATGGCCAAAGAGGCTGATCGCCTGAACCGGGTGGTCAGCGAGCTGCTGGAGCTGGTCCGGCCCGCCCATCTAAACTACCAGACAGTCGATATCAACGCGCTTATCCGCCACTCATTGCAGTTGGTAAGCCAGGATGCGCAGAGCCGCGGGATCGCGCTGCAATTTACTCCGCGACCTGAGTTAACCACGATCAGCGCCGACCCCGATCGCCTGAATCAGGTGCTGTTGAATCTGTACCTGAATGCAATGCAGGCGATTGGCCGTGACGGCGTCATTCGCGTAACAGCAAGCGAAGCCGATCGTCAGCGGGTGAAAATCGTCGTCACGGATAGCGGTAAGGGGATGAGCGATGAAGAGTTACAGGCTATCTTCACGCCGTATTTCACCACCAAGGCGGACGGCACCGGGCTGGGGCTGGCCGTAGTGCAGAATATTATCGAACAACATGGCGGGACGATCCGCGCCGAAAGTCAGCCGGGAGCTGGAGCGATATTTACGCTTTGGTTACCGGTGGATGCTCAACGGAGGGAAGATGAGCAGCGATAAAGTACAGATTCTGGTCGTTGATGATGACGTCAGCCACTGCACGATCCTGCAGGCGCTGCTGCGCGGCTGGGGCTATCAGGTGGGGTTGGCTCACAACGGCCTGCAGGCGCTGGAGCAGACCCATCAGCAGGTCTTCGACCTGGTGCTGTGCGATATCCGTATGGCGGAGATGGACGGTATCGCAACGTTAAAAGAGATTAAGGCCTATAACCCGGCGATACCGGTGCTGATCATGACGGCGTTTTCCAGCGTCGGTACGGCGGTAGAAGCTATTAAGTCCGGGGCGCTGGATTATCTGGTTAAACCGCTGGATTTTGACACCCTGCAGCAGACGCTGGTTCAGGCATTGGCGCACACCCGGCAGAGCGAGAGCGACCCCAGCGTTGCGACGGATTCACGGTGGGGCATGATTGGCGACAGCCCGGCGATGCAGGCGCTTCTTAACGATATTACGCTGGTGGCCCCTTCGGACGCGACGGTGCTGATTTATGGGGAGTCGGGAACCGGTAAGGAGCTGGTGGCGCACGCCATCCACGCCTGCAGCGAGCGTCGTGACAAGCCGTTGGTCACGCTCAACTGCGCGGCGCTGAATGAGTCACTGCTGGAGTCGGAACTCTTCGGCCATGAAAAAGGGGCGTTTACCGGGGCGGATCGGCGACGGGAAGGACGCTTTGTCGAGGCGGATGGCGGCACGCTGTTCCTTGATGAAATTGGCGATATCTCGCCGCTGATGCAGGTGCGTCTGCTGCGGGCGATTCAGGAACGCGAAGTGCAGCGCGTGGGCAGTAATCAGACGCTTTCTGTCGATGTGCGGCTAATCGCCGCCACCCATCGTAATCTGGCGGAGGAGGTGAGCGCCGGGCGTTTTCGCCAGGATCTCTATTACCGCCTGAATGTCGTAACTATTGATATGCCGCCGCTGCGCCGGCGACGGGAAGATATTCCGCAGCTGGCGCAGCATTTTTTCAAACGCTATACCGAACGCAATCGTAAGACGGTAAAGGGGTTCACGCCACAGGCGATGGACCTGCTGATCCACTACCCCTGGCCGGGCAATATTCGCGAGCTGGAAAACGCGGTGGAGCGGGCGGTGGTGCTACTGACCGGAAACTATATCTCTGAGCGAGAACTGCCGCTGGCGATCGCCGGTACGCCGCTGCCATCAGGCGGGAGCGAGGAGGGGGGAATTCAGCCGTTAGTGGAAGTGGAGAAAGAGGTGATTCTGGCGGCGCTGGAAAAAACGGGCGGCAACAAAACCGAAGCCGCCCGTCAGTTAGGCATTACGCGCAAAACGCTGCTGGCGAAACTTAGCCGTTAGCCTTTTCACGTTCGATGGCGCGCCAGCCGATATCGCTACGGCTAAAGCTACCGTCCCAGCGAATGTCGGTCAGCAGCTGATAGGCGCGCTGCTGCGCCTGCGCCACGGAGTCACCCAGCGCGGTGACGCACAGCACGCGCCCGCCGTTGGTGACCACGCGCTGGTCGTCAGACAGTTTGGTGCCGGCGTGGAAGACCTTACCGTCTGCGACTTCCTGCTGCGGCAGGCCGTAGATCTCATCGCCCGTATTGTAGCTGCCCGGATAGCCGCCGGCGGCAACCACCACGCCCAGCGACGCGCGGTCATCCCACTCGGAGGTTTTCTCGTCCAGCTTGCCCGCGCAGGCGGCGAGGCACAGCTCGACCAGGTCGGACTTCATGCGCAGCATGATCGGTTGGGTTTCCGGGTCGCCAAAGCGGCAGTTGAACTCAATCACCTTCGGGTTGCCCTGCTTGTCGATCATCAGACCGGCGTAGAGGAAACCGGTATAGGTGTTGCCTTCAGCGGCCATGCCTTTCACGGTTGGCCAGATAATCCGCTCCATGGTGCGCTGGTGGACTTCGTCAGTAACCACCGGCGCCGGGGAGTACGCCCCCATCCCGCCGGTGTTCGGGCCGGTATCGCCGTTGCCGACGCGCTTGTGATCCTGGCTGGTGGCCATCGGCAGGACGTGCTCGCCGTCGACCATCACAATAAAGCTAGCCTCTTCGCCATCGAGGAACTCTTCAATCACGATGCGGTGGCCCGCGTCGCCAAAGGCGTTGCCGGCCAACATATCTTTGACCGCCGCTTCGGCTTCCTCGAGGGTCATCGCCACGATAACGCCTTTACCCGCCGCCAGACCGTCGGCTTTGATGACGATCGGCGCGCCTTTCTCGCGCAGATAAGCCAGCGCAGGCTCCACTTCGGTGAAGTTCTGGTATTCCGCCGTCGGAATATGATGACGGGCGAGAAAATCTTTGGTGAAGGCTTTTGAGCCTTCCAGCTGCGCGGCGCCTTCGGTTGGCCCGAAGATGTTCAGACCGGCGGCACGGAACGCGTCGACCACGCCAATGACCAACGGCGCTTCCGGGCCCACGATCGTCAGATCGATGTTCTCATCCTGCGCGAAGCGAAGCAGCGCCGGAATATCGGTGACGCCGATGGCGACGTTTTGCAGCGACGGCTCCAGAGCGGTACCGGCGTTGCCCGGCGCGACGTAGACGGTATCAACCAGCGGCGACTGAGCCGCTTTCCAGGCCAGCGCGTGCTCGCGCCCGCCGTTGCCGATTACTAATACTTTCATCTGCTGCTCCATGAATTAATGGCGGAAGTGGCGCATGTCGGTGAAGATCATGGCGATGCCGTGTTCGTCAGCGGCGGCAATCACTTCGTCGTCACGGATAGAGCCGCCCGGCTGAATAACGCAGGTGATGCCTACCGCGGCTGCGGCATCGATGCCGTCGCGGAACGGGAAGAAAGCGTCAGAGGCCATGGCGGAACCTTTCACTTCCAGACCTTCATCACCGGCTTTAATTCCGGCGATTTTCGCCGAGTAGACGCGGCTCATCTGACCGGCGCCTATGCCGATGGTCATATTATCTTTGGCATACACAATGGCGTTGGATTTGACGAATTTCGCCACTTTCCAGCAGAACAGCGCATCGCGCAGTTCCTGCTCGGTTGGCTGACGTTTGCTGACCACGCGCAGTTCACCTGCGGTGACCATGCCGAGATCGCGGTCCTGAACCAGCAGACCACCGTTAACGCGTTTGAAATCGAGGCCGGCAACGCGAGTATCCCACTGGCCGCAGGTCAGTACGCGGACGTTCTGCTTCGCGGCGGTGATTTTCAGCGCTTCTTCGCTGGCGGACGGCGCGATGATCACTTCGACGAACTGGCGAGAGATGATCGCCTGCGCGGTTTCAGCATCCAGCTCGCGGTTAAAGGCGATGATGCCGCCGAACGCGGAGGTTGGGTCGGTTTTGTAAGCGCGATCGTAGGCGTCAAGAATCGAGTTGCTGACGGCAACGCCGCACGGGTTGGCGTGCTTAACGATAACGCAGGCCGGCTCGTTGAACTCTTTTACACACTCCAGCGCCGCATCGGTATCGGCAATGTTGTTATAGGAGAGCGCTTTGCCCTGCAGCTGAGTGGCGGTCGCCACGGAGGCCTCTTTTACATTCTCTTCTATATAGAAAGCCGCCTGCTGGTGGCTGTTTTCGCCGTAGCGCATATCCTGCTTCTTAATGAAGTTCAGATTCAGGGTACGCGGGAAGCGGCCAGCGGCTTCTTTGCTTTCGCCGTGATAGGCCGGAACCATGCTGCCGAAGTAGTTGGCGATCATGCTGTCGTAAGCGGCGGTGTGTTCGAAGGCTTTAATGGCGAGGTCGAAGCGGGTGGCCAGCGTGAGAGAACCTTCGTTGGCGTCCATCTCATTAATAATGGCGTCGTAGTCGCTGCTCTTAACCACGATGGCGACATCTTTATGGTTCTTCGCCGCAGAGCGCACCATGGTCGGGCCGCCGATATCGATGTTTTCCACCGCGTCTTCCAGCGAGCACCCTTCACGAGCGACGGTCTGGGCGAACGGGTAAAGGTTCACGACAACCATATCGATAGGCGCGATACCGTGTTGCTGCATGATACCGTCATCCTGACCGCGACGACCGAGGATGCCGCCGTGTACTTTCGGATGCAGGGTCTTCACGCGTCCATCCATCATTTCCGGGAAACCGGTGTAGTCAGAGACTTCGGTAACCGGCAGGCCTTTATCTGCCAGCAGGCGAGCGGTGCCGCCGGTGGACAGCAGCTCGACACCACGAGCGGAAAGCGCCTGCGCGAATTCGACGATACCGGCCTTGTCAGAAACACTGAGCAGAGCGCGGCGGACTGGACGACGTTGTTGCATGGTATTAAATCCCCAGGATTTGAACATTACAGAGAGCGTTAGGTGAGTTTTTGCCTAAAAACTCACCTAACGCACCCAACCGGGCATCCGTGTCATAGCGCGGCATTGTAACGAAAACGTTTGCGCAACGCTCGCGAATTTTTATGTTTCTCTCCAGGCCGGTGATTCTCCTTCTATATAGCTGGCGATCCACGGGGCTAGCGGTCATGTTTTTACGCTCTCCTGTGGATAATTCTGTGTTTAACGAGGTATAAAGCGGGGTTTTGCTGGGGAATGCAGCAGTCAGTCATTTTTCTGCCATTTTTCTATTGCGGACGCTCGAGAACTCCCTATAATGCGCCTCCATCGACACGGCGGATGTGAATCACTTCACACAAACAGCCGGTTCGGTTGCAGAGAAAAATCCTGAAAAACGGGTTGACTCTGAAAGAGGAAAGCGTAATATACGCCACCTCGCGACAGAGCGCTAAAGCGCGTCGCAACTGCTCTTTAACAATTTATCAGACAATCTGTGTGGGCACTCAAAGTGACATGGATTCTTAACGTCCTCGGACGAAAAATGAATACCAAGTCTCAAGAGTGAACACGTAATTCATTACGAAGTTTAATTCTTTGAGCATCAAACTTAAATTGAAGAGTTTGATCATGGCTCAGATTGAACGCTGGCGGCAGGCCTAACACATGCAAGTCGAGCGGTAGCACAGAGAGCTTGCTCTCGGGTGACGAGCGGCGGACGGGTGAGTAATGTCTGGGAAACTGCCTGATGGAGGGGGATAACTACTGGAAACGGTAGCTAATACCGCATAACGTCGCAAGACCAAAGTGGGGGACCTTCGGGCCTCATGCCATCAGATGTGCCCAGATGGGATTAGCTAGTAGGTGGGGTAACGGCTCACCTAGGCGACGATCCCTAGCTGGTCTGAGAGGATGACCAGCCACACTGGAACTGAGACACGGTCCAGACTCCTACGGGAGGCAGCAGTGGGGAATATTGCACAATGGGCGCAAGCCTGATGCAGCCATGCCGCGTGTGTGAAGAAGGCCTTCGGGTTGTAAAGCACTTTCAGCGGGGAGGAAGGCGTTAAGGTTAATAACCTTGGCGATTGACGTTACCCGCAGAAGAAGCACCGGCTAACTCCGTGCCAGCAGCCGCGGTAATACGGAGGGTGCAAGCGTTAATCGGAATTACTGGGCGTAAAGCGCACGCAGGCGGTCTGTCAAGTCGGATGTGAAATCCCCGGGCTCAACCTGGGAACTGCATTCGAAACTGGCAGGCTAGAGTCTTGTAGAGGGGGGTAGAATTCCAGGTGTAGCGGTGAAATGCGTAGAGATCTGGAGGAATACCGGTGGCGAAGGCGGCCCCCTGGACAAAGACTGACGCTCAGGTGCGAAAGCGTGGGGAGCAAACAGGATTAGATACCCTGGTAGTCCACGCCGTAAACGATGTCGATTTGGAGGTTGTGCCCTTGAGGCGTGGCTTCCGGAGCTAACGCGTTAAATCGACCGCCTGGGGAGTACGGCCGCAAGGTTAAAACTCAAATGAATTGACGGGGGCCCGCACAAGCGGTGGAGCATGTGGTTTAATTCGATGCAACGCGAAGAACCTTACCTGGTCTTGACATCCACAGAACTTTCCAGAGATGGATTGGTGCCTTCGGGAACTGTGAGACAGGTGCTGCATGGCTGTCGTCAGCTCGTGTTGTGAAATGTTGGGTTAAGTCCCGCAACGAGCGCAACCCTTATCCTTTGTTGCCAGCGGTTAGGCCGGGAACTCAAAGGAGACTGCCAGTGATAAACTGGAGGAAGGTGGGGATGACGTCAAGTCATCATGGCCCTTACGACCAGGGCTACACACGTGCTACAATGGCATATACAAAGAGAAGCGACCTCGCGAGAGCAAGCGGACCTCATAAAGTATGTCGTAGTCCGGATTGGAGTCTGCAACTCGACTCCATGAAGTCGGAATCGCTAGTAATCGTAGATCAGAATGCTACGGTGAATACGTTCCCGGGCCTTGTACACACCGCCCGTCACACCATGGGAGTGGGTTGCAAAAGAAGTAGGTAGCTTAACCTTCGGGAGGGCGCTTACCACTTTGTGATTCATGACTGGGGTGAAGTCGTAACAAGGTAACCGTAGGGGAACCTGCGGTTGGATCACCTCCTTACCTTAAAGAACCTGCCTTTGTAGTGCTCACACAGATTGTCTGATGAACGTAAAGAAGCAAGGCGTCTTGCGATTGAGACTTCAGTGTCCCCTTCGTCTAGAGGCCCAGGACACCGCCCTTTCACGGCGGTAACAGGGGTTCGAATCCCCTAGGGGACGCCACTTGCTGGTTCGTGAGTGAAAGACGCG
>NZ_JAZARW010000001.1:4802342-4803893 GCF_036233805.1 Klebsiella sp. EMBS2024
GGGAAACCCAGTGCAATTCGTTGCACTATCGTTAACTGAATACATAGGTTAACGAGGCGAACCGGGGGAACTGAAACATCTAAGTACCCCGAGGAAAAGAAATCAACCGAGATTCCCCCAGTAGCGGCGAGCGAACGGGGAGCAGCCCAGAGTCTGAATCAGCTTGTGTGTTAGTGGAACGGTCTGGAAAGTCCGACGGTACAGGGTGATAGTCCCGTACACCAAAATGCACAGGTTGTGAACTCGAAGAGTAGGGCGGGACACGTGGTATCCTGTCTGAATATGGGGGGACCATCCTCCAAGGCTAAATACTCCTGACTGACCGATAGTGAACCAGTACCGTGAGGGAAAGGCGAAAAGAACCCCGGCGAGGGGAGTGAAAAAGAACCTGAAACCGTGTACGTACAAGCAGTGGGAGCACCTTCGGGTGTGACTGCGTACCTTTTGTATAATGGGTCAGCGACTTATATTCTGTAGCAAGGTTAACCGTATAGGGGAGCCGCAGGGAAACCGAGTCTTAACTGGGCGTTAAGTTGCAGGGTATAGACCCGAAACCCGGTGATCTAGCCATGGGCAGGTTGAAGGTTGGGTAACACTAACTGGAGGACCGAACCGACTAATGTTGAAAAATTAGCGGATGACTTGTGGCTGGGGGTGAAAGGCCAATCAAACCGGGAGATAGCTGGTTCTCCCCGAAAGCTATTTAGGTAGCGCCTCGTGAACTCATCTTCGGGGGTAGAGCACTGTTTCGGCTAGGGGGTCATCCCGACTTACCAACCCGATGCAAACTACGAATACCGAAGAATGTTATCACGGGAGACACACGGCGGGTGCTAACGTCCGTCGTGAAGAGGGAAACAACCCAGACCGCCAGCTAAGGTCCCAAAGTCATGGTTAAGTGGGAAACGATGTGGGAAGGCACAGACAGCCAGGATGTTGGCTTAGAAGCAGCCATCATTTAAAGAAAGCGTAATAGCTCACTGGTCGAGTCGGCCTGCGCGGAAGATGTAACGGGGCTAAACCATGCACCGAAGCTGCGGCAGCGACACTATGTGTTGTTGGGTAGGGGAGCGTTCTGTAAGCCTGCGAAGGTGACCTGTGAGGGTTGCTGGAGGTATCAGAAGTGCGAATGCTGACATAAGTAACGATAAAGCGGGTGAAAAGCCCGCTCGCCGGAAGACCAAGGGTTCCTGTCCAACGTTAATCGGGGCAGGGTGAGTCGACCCCTAAGGCGAGGCCGAAAGGCGTAGTCGATGGGAAACAGGTTAATATTCCTGTACTTGGTGTTACTGCGAAGGGGGGACGGAGAAGGCTATGTTAGCCGGGCGACGGTTGTCCCGGTTTAAGCATGTAGGCTGATTNTCCAGGCAAATCCGGATAATCAAGGCTGAGGTGTGATGACGAGGNACTACGGTGCTGAAGTAACAAATGCCCTGCTTCCAGGAAAAGCCTCTAAGCATCAGGTAACATTAAATCGTACCCCAAACCGACACAGGTGGTCAGGTAGAGAATACCAAGGCGCTTGAGAGAACTCGGGTGAAGGAACTAGGC
>NZ_JAZARW010000001.1:4803976-4831942 GCF_036233805.1 Klebsiella sp. EMBS2024
CCAGCTGGCTGCAACTGTTTATTAAAAACACAGCACTGTGCAAACACGAAAGTGGACGTATACGGTGTGACGCCTGCCCGGTGCCGGAAGGTTAATTGATGGGGTTATCCGTAAGGAGAAGCTCTTGATCGAAGCCCCGGTAAACGGCGGCCGTAACTATAACGGTCCTAAGGTAGCGAAATTCCTTGTCGGGTAAGTTCCGACCTGCACGAATGGCGTAATGATGGCCAGGCTGTCTCCACCCGAGACTCAGTGAAATTGAACTCGCTGTGAAGATGCAGTGTACCCGCGGCAAGACGGAAAGACCCCGTGAACCTTTACTATAGCTTGACACTGAACATTGAGCCTTGATGTGTAGGATAGGTGGGAGGCTTTGAAGCGTGGACGCCAGTCTGCGTGGAGCCAACCTTGAAATACCACCCTTTAATGTTTGATGTTCTAACGTTGGCCCCTTACCGGGGTTGCGGACAGTGTCTGGTGGGTAGTTTGACTGGGGCGGTCTCCTCCCAAAGCGTAACGGAGGAGCACGAAGGTTAGCTAATCCTGGTCGGACATCAGGAGGTTAGTGCAATGGCATAAGCTAGCTTGACTGCGAGCGTGACGGCGCGAGCAGGTGCGAAAGCAGGTCATAGTGATCCGGTGGTTCTGAATGGAAGGGCCATCGCTCAACGGATAAAAGGTACTCCGGGGATAACAGGCTGATACCGCCCAAGAGTTCATATCGACGGCGGTGTTTGGCACCTCGATGTCGGCTCATCACATCCTGGGGCTGAAGTAGGTCCCAAGGGTATGGCTGTTCGCCATTTAAAGTGGTACGCGAGCTGGGTTTAGAACGTCGTGAGACAGTTCGGTCCCTATCTGCCGTGGGCGCTGGAGAATTGAGGGGGGCTGCTCCTAGTACGAGAGGACCGGAGTGGACGCATCACTGGTGTTCGGGTTGTCATGCCAATGGCACTGCCCGGTAGCTAAATGCGGAAGAGATAAGTGCTGAAAGCATCTAAGCACGAAACTTGCCCCGAGATGAGTTCTCCCTGAGACTTTAAGTCTCCTGAAGGAACGTTAAAGACGATGACGTTGATAGGCCGGGTGTGTAAGCGCAGCGATGCGTTGAGCTAACCGGTACTAATGAACCGTGAGGCTTAACCTTACAACGCCGAAGATGTTTTGGCGNNTTGAGAGAATTTTCAGCTTAGATTCAGAGTTGAGTACGCAATAATTTGCGCAGCAGCAAGGCGACAAGCGACGGAAAGGAAGGAGCATACNNAAGTATGTGACTGACTTTACGAGCGCAGGCAACGCAGCTGATGCGATAAAGAATTGCGTACTGAGCACAAAGAATTTGCCTGGCGGCACTAGCGCGGTGGTCCCACCTGACCCCATGCCGAACTCAGAAGTGAAACGCCGTAGCGCCGATGGTAGTGTGGGGTCTCCCCATGTGAGAGTAGGGAACTGCCAGGCATCAAATAAAGCANAAAGCCCGGTCGAAAGACCGGGCTTTTTGTTTTTGCGTTTAAAAAGAACCCCGTCCCGAAAGGTGCGGGGTTTTTTGCTGTGTGGGGTATATCTCCCCCGGTGGCGCTGCGCTTNCCGGGGCTACGGATCCTCGGCCACCTGCTGGCCGAGGGGACATCAATGCCGCAAAGTTACCGACGTCAATCGTAGTCTGCTTCAGCCTGCTGCTCATACATCAAATTCAATAACGGATACGGTTGCCCCAGATCGTCCGTTTCAGAGCGCCCTGTCACCCTAAAACCCATCTTCTGATAAAACCCGACCGCTTGTTCATTCTGCTCATTTACATTGGTCGTCAGCTTCGGCGTTAACGACAGCGCATGCTCAATCAGCAACTTCCCCACGCCACAGCCGCGGACATCCGGATCGACGAACAGCGCATCCATATGATCTCCGGTCAGCAGCATAAAGGCGATCGGCTGGTCTTCCGTATTAACCGCCACCCACAGCGGAGCCTCCGGTAAAAATGCGCGTACCATCTCCTCCAGCTCCTTTCGATACGCTTTTGTCAGAAAATCATGCGTGGCGTCGACCGACCGACACCAGATCGCAGTCAGTTTATCCCCTTCATCAGGCCGGGAACGGCGGATGTTAATAACCATACTTTCTCCTTTTCTACATTCTTATATTCTAACTCAACAAGCGCCGTGAAATTTTCTCACCGTGAACATGCAGACTCGACATTCACCCGATTCCTGGTTATCTTCAGCTATCTGGATGTCTAAACGTTTATACGTATGCTATGAGGTAATACAGTTATGCCAATTCGGGTGCAGGACGAGCTGCCAGCCGTCAATTTCTTGCGCAATGAAAACGTCTTCGTAATGACGACAACACGTGCAACGACTCAGGAAATCCGCCCCCTGAAGGTGTTAATCCTCAACCTGATGCCGAAGAAAATCGAGACGGAAAATCAGTTCCTGCGTCTGCTATCAAACTCTCCGCTGCAGGTGGATATCCAGTTATTACGTATCGATGCGCGCGAGTCGCGTAATACCCCTGCGGAGCATCTGAATAACTTTTACTGTAATTTCGATGAGATCTGCGATCAGAACTTTGACGGCCTGATTGTTACCGGCGCTCCTTTAGGCCTGGTTGAGTTTAACGATGTTGCTTACTGGCCGCAGATCAAACAGGTGCTGGAGTGGGCCAAGGATCACGTCACTTCGACGCTGTTCGTCTGTTGGGCGGTTCAGGCCGCGCTGAATATTCTGTACGGCATTCCCAAGCAGACCCGCGCCGAAAAGATTTCCGGCGTCTATGAACACCATATTCTTCATCCGCACGCCTTACTGACCCGCGGTTTCGACGACTCTTTCCTGGCCCCGCACTCACGCTATGCTGATTTTCCGGCCGGACTTATTCGCGACTATACCGATCTTGAGATCCTCGCGGAGACGGAAGAGGGCGATGCGTATTTGTTCGCCAGCAAAGATAAGCGCATCGCCTTTGTCACCGGCCACCCGGAGTACGATGCCAATACCCTGGCAAGTGAATATTTCCGCGATGTGGAAGCCGGTTTGAACCCTGAGATACCTCATAACTATTTCCCACAAAACGACCCGCAGAACAAACCGCGCGCCACCTGGCGCAGCCACGGCAATCTGCTGTTCGCTAACTGGCTTAACTATTACGTCTACCAGATTACGCCATACGATCTGCGTCATATGAATCCGACGCTGGAATAATACTCTACGTGAGACGATCCTAAAGCGTTTCAGCATTTTGCCTCTGGCACCTTCGGGTGCCTTTTTTATTTCCGAAATTCACTTCATACACGATGATAACTTTAATTTCATTGTTATCAATGTGTTAATGATAATTTAAAATTAAAATGGAAATTGTTTTTGATTTTGGAAATTAATTGAGTAGTCTTAATTGTGCTGAGCGAAAACTGCACAACGATCTTTCGCTCGCTTCCAGCGGATCAACCAAGAGGAGCAGCACAATGACGCAGCAGGCGACAATCACCGATGAACTGGCCTTTAGTCAGCCCTATGGCGAGCAGGAGAAGCAGATCTTAACGCCTGAGGCGGTAGAATTTCTGACGGAACTGGTGAGCCGCTTTACGCCGGCGCGCAATAAGCTGCTGGCCGCGCGTTTGCAGCAACAGCAGGCTATTGACGACGGGCAGCTTCCGGATTTTATTTCGGAAACTGCTTCCATTAGAAATGGCGACTGGACTATTCGCGGTATCCCGGCTGATTTGCAGGATCGCCGCGTGGAAATCACCGGCCCCGTCGAGCGCAAGATGGTCATTAACGCGCTGAATGCCAACGTCAAAGTCTTTATGGCGGACTTTGAGGATTCGCTGGCGCCTGACTGGCGCAAAGTCATTGATGGTCAAATCAACCTGCGCGATGCCGTGAACGGAACCATCAGCTACACCAACGAGGCCGGCAAAATCTATCAGTTGCAGCCCAATCCCGCTGTGCTGGTATGCCGTGTGCGCGGCCTGCATCTGCCGGAAAAGCATGTGACCTGGCGTAATGAGGCCATCCCCGGCAGCCTGTTCGATTTTGCGCTCTATTTCTTTCATAACTACCAGGCGCTGCTGGCGAAAGGAAGTGGTCCCTACTTCTATCTGCCAAAAACACAGGCCTGGCAGGAGGCGGCATGGTGGAACGATGTCTTCAGTTTTACGGAAGATCGCTTTGACCTGCCGCGCGGCACCATCAAGGCCACGCTGCTGATTGAGACGCTGCCAGCGGTGTTCCAGATGGATGAGATCCTGCATGCGCTGCGCGACCATATTGTTGGCCTGAACTGCGGCCGCTGGGATTACATCTTCAGCTATATCAAGACGCTGAAAAACCATCCGGATCGCGTACTGCCGGACCGGCAGGTGGTGACGATGGATAAACCCTTCCTCAGCGCCTACTCACGCTTGTTGATTAAGACCTGCCACAAACGCGGCGCGTTTGCGATGGGCGGTATGGCGGCGTTTATCCCGAGCAAAGATACCGAACGTAACCGCCAGGTGCTGAGTAAAGTCACCGCCGATAAAGAGCTGGAGGCCAACAACGGTCACGATGGGACCTGGATCGCCCACCCGGGCCTGGCGGATACCGCCATGGCGGTGTTTGACCGCGTGCTGGGCGATAAGCCGAATCAGCTCTCGGTCACCCGGAGCGAGGATGCGCCAATTACCGCTGAACAACTGCTGGCTCCCTGCGAGGGCGAACGCACGGAAGCCGGAATGCGCGCCAACATTCGCGTGGCGGTGCAGTACATCGAAGCGTGGATCTCCGGCAACGGCTGCGTACCGATTTATGGCCTGATGGAAGACGCCGCAACGGCCGAGATCTCGCGCACCTCTATCTGGCAGTGGATCCATCATCAGAAAACCCTGAACGACGGTACCCCAGTCACTAAGGCGCTGTTCCGCCAGTGGCTGGCGGAAGAGCTGATGGTGATTCAGGAGGAGCTGGGAGAGCACCGCTTCAGCCACGGCCGCTTTGACGATGCGGCGCGACTGATGGAGCAGATCACCACCTCCGACGAGCTAATTGATTTTCTGACATTGCCGGGCTACCGCATGCTGGCCTAATCGCCAGATGGTGTGGTTCGCCATTTAGTCCTTCACCTATGAGCCTGGGGAGCCAGGAAATTATATGGAGCATCTGCACATGAAAACCCGTACCCAACAAATCGAAGAATTAAACAAAGAATGGACGAACCCGCGCTGGGAAGGCATTACCCGTCCCTACAGCGCGGAAGAGGTGGTGAAGTTACGCGGCTCGGTGAATCCGGAATGCACGCTGGCGCAGCTTGGCGCGGCGAAACTATGGCGTCTGCTGCACGGGGAGGCGAAAAAAGGGTACGTCAACAGTCTCGGCGCGCTGACCGGCGGCCAGGCCTTGCAGCAGGCGAAGGCGGGTATCGAAGCCATTTATCTCTCCGGCTGGCAGGTGGCGGCGGATGCTAACCTGGCGTCCAGCATGTATCCGGATCAATCGCTGTATCCGGCCAACTCGGTACCGGCGGTGGTGGATCGGATCAACAACACCTTCCGCCGCGCCGATCAGATCCAGTGGTCAGCGGGAATTGAACCGAACGATCCGCGCTTTATCGACTACTTCCTGCCGATCGTGGCGGATGCGGAGGCCGGTTTTGGCGGCGTCCTGAACGCCTTTGAGCTGATGAAATCGATGATTGAAGCCGGTGCA
Organism: Klebsiella sp. EMBS2024; assembly: GCF_036233805.1. Lineage (NCBI taxonomy): Bacteria > Pseudomonadati > Pseudomonadota > Gammaproteobacteria > Enterobacterales > Enterobacteriaceae > Klebsiella > Klebsiella sp. EMBS2024. Next base: position 4,809,658 of record NZ_JAZARW010000001.1, read on the forward strand.
GCGGCTGTTCACTTCGAAGATCAGCTGGCATCGGTGAAGAAGTGCGGCCATATGGGCGGTAAAGTGCTGGTTCCGACTCAGGAGGCGATTCAGAAGCTGGTGGCGGCGCGTCTGGCGGCCGACGTGATGGGGGTCCCGACGCTGGTCATCGCCCGTACCGATGCCGACGCCGCGGATTTAATTACCTCAGACTGCGATCCGTACGATCGTGAGTTTATTACCGGGGATCGCACCAGCGAAGGGTTCTTCCGCACCCACGCCGGGATCGAGCAGGCGATCAGCCGCGGGCTGGCCTACGCGCCGTATGCGGATCTGGTGTGGTGTGAAACGTCGAAACCGGATCTCGAGCAGGCGCGCCGCTTTGCCGAGGCTATCCATGCGCGTTTCCCGGGCAAACTGCTGGCCTATAACTGCTCGCCGTCGTTTAACTGGAAGAAAAATCTCGATGATAAAACCATCGCCAGCTTCCAGCAGCAGTTGTCGGACATGGGATACAAATACCAGTTTATTACCCTCGCGGGGATCCACAGCATGTGGTTCAACATGTTCGACCTCGCCCATGCCTACGCTCAGGGTGAGGGGATGCGCCACTATGTTGAGAAAGTGCAGCAGCCGGAATTCGCCGCCGGGCCGGAAGGCTACACCTTCGTCTCGCATCAGCAGGAAGTGGGCACCGGCTACTTCGACAAGGTCACCACCATTATCCAGGGCGGTACCTCGTCGGTAACGGCGCTGACCGGCTCGACCGAAGAAGATCAGTTTTAAGCCATGCCCGGTGGCGCGACGCTGACCGGGCCTGCAAGAGGACGCAGGCCGGATAAGCGAGCGCGCCATCCGGCATGACGTGGCGCCGGATGGGGGAAAGCGATGACGCGTGGTCTGGAATTACTGATTGCCCAAACGATATTGCAGGGATTTGACGCGCAGTATGGGCGTTTTCTTGAAGTCACTTCCGGCGCGCAGCAGCGCTTTGAACAGGCTGACTGGCACGCCGTGCAGCAGGCGATGAAGCAGCGGATCCATCTCTACGATCACCACGTGGGCCTGGTAGTAGAGCAGCTGCGCTGCATCACCGAAGGGAAAAGCACCGACGTCGATTTTCTTCTGCGGGTGAAACAGCAGTACACCCAACTTTTACCGGATTACCCTCGCTTTGAAATTGCTGAGAGCTTTTTCAATTCGGTCTATTGCCGCCTGTTTGACCACCGCTCGCTGACCCCCGAGCGGCTCTTTATTTTCAGCTCGCAGCCCGAGCGACCCTTTCGTACCCTCCCGCGACCGCTGGCGAAAGATTTCTTTCCGGAACGCGGTTGGTCGCACCTGCTGGGTAAAGTACTGTCCGATCTGCCGCTGCGGCTACCGTGGCAAAACAAAGCGCGGGATATCGGCTATATCATTGCCAGTCTGCAGGAGGCGCTGGGGGAGGAACTGCTCGCCACCTGTCATCTGCAGGTCGCCAATGAGCTGTTCTACCGCAATAAAGCCGCCTGGCTGGTGGGCAAACTGGTCATGCCGATGGCGACGCTGCCTTTTTTGCTGCCGATCCACCGCAGCGAAGAGGGTGAGCTGTTTGTTGACACCTGCCTCACAACCCATGCCGAAGCGAGTATCGTTTTTGGCTTCGCGCGTTCCTATTTTATGGTTTATGCGCCGTTGCCCGGCGCCCTGGTGGAATGGCTGCGCGAGATCTTGCCGGGTAAAACGACGGCCGAGCTGTACATGGCGATTGGCTGTCAGAAGCATGCCAAAACCGAAAGCTATCGCGAATATCTACACTACATTACTCGCTGCGATGAGCAGTTTATTGAAGCGCCGGGTATTCGCGGGATGGTGATGCTGGTGTTTACCCTGCCGGGCTTTGACCGGGTGTTTAAGGTGATCAAGGACCGCTTCGCGCCGCAGAAAGAGATGACCGCCGCCCATGTGCGGGCTTGCTATCAGCTGGTAAAGGAGCATGACCGCGTCGGGCGGATGGCGGACACCCAGGAGTTTGAAAATTTCGTGCTGGATAAACGGCAAATCGCGCCGGCGCTGCTGGCGCTGCTGCAGGCGGAAGCGGGGAACAAACTCACCGATCTCGGCGACCGCATAGTCATCAGCCATCTCTATATTGAACGGCGAATGGTGCCGCTCAACCTGTGGCTGGAGCAGGTTAACGGCCAGGCATTGCGTGATGCGGTAGAAGAGTATGGCAATGCTATCCGCCAGCTGGCCGCCGCCAACATCTTTCCCGGCGATATGTTATTTAAAAACTTCGGCGTCACCCGCCATGGCCGGGTGGTGTTCTACGACTATGATGAAATCTGCTATATGACGGAAGTGAATTTTCGCGAGATCCCGCCGCCGCGCTATCCGGAGGATGAGCTGGCCAGCGAGCCGTGGTACAGCGTTTCGCCTGGCGATGTGTTTCCGGAGGAGTTCCGCCACTGGCTGTGCGCCGACCCGCGCATTGGGCCACTGTTTGAAGAGATGCATGCCGACCTGCTGCGCGCCGACTACTGGCGCGCACTGCAGATGCGGATTAAAAACGGCCATGTGGAAGATGTCTACGCCTACCGGCGCAAGCAGCGTTTTAGCGTGCGCTATGGCGCCGACAGTAGACCGGATAAGGCGTTTACGCCGCCATCCGGCAAGGTGCGCCGATCTGCCTGATGGCGCTACGCTTATCAGGCCTACTTAAAATGCCCCTCTGGGGCATTTTTTTATTTAACCCCGCCATACGCCAGCGTCACTTCCTTCGCCGCCTTGATCACCAGCGCGCCCAGCTCAGTCACCCGATCATCGGTCATACGCGAGATGGGGCCTGAGATGGAGATTGCCGCGAACGGTTCGCGATGTTCATCGTAAATGCAGGCGGCGACGCAGCGCAGGCCGAGCGCGTGCTCCTCATCATCGAAAGAGTAGCCCCGCTTGCGGGTCTGGGCTAAATCTTCCTTCAGATGCAGCGGGGAGACCAGCGTGGCATGCGTATAGGCATGCAGCCCTTTACGGTGCAGCAGACTGGTGACCTGCTCTTCGCTCAGCTGCGCGAGAAACGCCTTCCCGGCGCCGGAAGCGTGCATCGGCAGTTTACCGCCGATTGGCGCCGACATCCGCATCAGCTGGGTGCACTGCACCTGATCGATAATGATCGCCTGGTGGTCGCTCTGGTCGAGCACCGCCAGATTCACCGTTTCACCGGAATCTTCCATCAGCTGGCGCAGGATCGGGTGGACAATGGCCAGCAGATTGCGGCTTTGTAGAAAGCTGCTGCCGACCACGAAAGCATGCGCCCCGACGGCCCAGTGACCCAGCTCGCCAACCTGGCGGACGAAGCCCAGCTGTTGCATGGTGGTCAGCAGACGGTGAGTCGTGGAGTTGGGCAGACCCGCCTGCTGCGCCAGTTCGGTCAGCGCGACGCTGCTGTGGGACTCGGCAATCCATTCGAGTAATTTCAGGCCGCGGGTCAGCGACTGAACCTGACCGCCAGCCTGCTGGGCAGTGGCAGCCGCGGGTTTTCTGCCGCGTTTCGCGGGAATGGGGGTAGTGGCCATCGCGAACTCCTTTTTCTGTATCGTGGAAATAATTTTCGTTTTATTTGGCAATAATGCAATCACAACCGGACTCATCGGAGGAGTGAAGCTGAACATGTCTCATATTGCCCGTTGTTGTCTTTTCCGCTCCGGTGGTTTATGCCAGTATGGTTTGTTGGCTATTTGGCCTGAGTCGAGCGTTGTCGGGAGCAAGTGTGAGCAGCAAAGTTGAGCAACTGCATCAGCAGTTAAAAGAACGTATTCTGGTTCTGGATGGGGGCATGGGCACCATGATCCAGGGCTATCGTCTGAGTGAGCAGGACTTTCGCGGTGAGCGCTTTGCTGACTGGCCGTGCGACCTGAAAGGCAACAACGACCTGCTGGTGCTCAGCAAACCCGAAGTGATCCGCGAGATCCACGACGCCTATTTCGAGGCCGGCGCGGATATCATTGAGACCAACACCTTTAACTCGACGACCATCGCGATGGCGGATTACCAGATGGAATCCCTGTCGGCCGAGATCAACTTTGCCGCGGCGAAGCTGGCCCGCGCCAGCGCCGACGCCTGGACGGCCCGCACGCCGGAAAAACCGCGCTATGTCGCGGGCGTGCTTGGCCCGACCAACCGCACCGCCTCTATCTCGCCTGATGTGAACGATCCGGCGTTCCGTAATATTACCTTTGACCAGCTGGTGGCCGCCTATCGCGAATCCACCCGGGCGCTGGTGGAAGGCGGCGTGGATCTGATCCTGATTGAAACGGTGTTTGATACTCTGAACGCTAAAGCGGCCATCTATGCGGTGAAAGAGGAGCTGGAGGCGTTAGGCGTTGACCTACCGCTGATGATCTCCGGGACCATTACCGATGCCTCTGGCCGCACGCTTTCCGGACAGACCACCGAAGCCTTTTATAACTCGCTGCGTCACGCCGAAGCCTTATCGTTTGGTCTGAACTGCGCCCTCGGGCCGGACGAGCTGCGGCAGTACGTCCAGGAGCTGTCGCGCATTGCCGAATGCTACGTCACCGCGCACCCGAACGCCGGCCTGCCCAACGCCTTCGGCGAATACGATCTGGACGCCGACACCATGGCGACGCAAATTCGCGAATGGGCGGAAGCCGGTTTCCTCAATATCGTTGGCGGCTGCTGCGGTACCACCCCGGAGCATATCGCCGCCATGAGCCGGGCGGTAGCGGGCCTGCCGCCGCGTCAGTTGCCGGAAATTGCGGTGGCCTGCCGCCTCGCCGGCCTGGAGCCGTTGAATATCGGCGACGATAGCCTGTTCGTTAACGTCGGTGAACGAACTAACGTCACCGGCTCGGCGAAATTTAAGCGGCTGATTAAAGAAGAGAAGTACAGCGAAGCGCTGGACGTTGCGCGTCAGCAGGTGGAAAGCGGCGCGCAGATTATCGATATCAACATGGACGAGGGGATGCTCGACGCGGAAGCGGCGATGGTGCGTTTCCTTAACCTGATTGCCGGCGAGCCGGACATTGCCCGCGTGCCGATCATGATCGACTCCTCCAAGTGGGAAGTCATTGAAAAGGGCCTGAAATGTATTCAGGGCAAAGGCATCGTTAACTCGATTTCGATGAAAGAGGGCGTCGAATCCTTTATCCACCATGCGAAACTGGTTCGCCGCTACGGCGCCGCGGTGGTGGTGATGGCTTTCGACGAGGTTGGTCAGGCCGACACCCGCGAACGTAAAATTGAGATTTGCCGTCGCGCCTACAAAATCCTCACCGAAGAGGTCGGCTTTCCGCCGGAAGATATTATCTTCGACCCCAATATCTTTGCCGTCGCCACCGGTATCGAAGAGCATAACAACTACGCACAGGACTTTATCGGCGCCTGCGAAGACATCAAACGCGAGCTGCCGCATGCGCTGATCTCCGGCGGGGTCTCCAACGTCTCCTTCTCCTTCCGCGGTAATGACCCGGTACGTGAGGCGATCCACGCCGTATTCCTCTACTACGCGATCCGCAACGGCATGGACATGGGGATCGTCAACGCCGGTCAGCTGGCCATCTATGATGACCTCCCGCGCGAGCTGCGCGACGCGGTCGAAGACGTGATCCTCAACCGCCGCGATGACAGTACCGAACGGTTACTTGAGCTGGCGGAAAAATATCGCGGCAGCAAAGCGGACGACGGCGCGAATGCCCAGCAGGCGGAGTGGCGCACCTGGGAAGTAAAAAAACGCCTCGAATATTCGCTGGTTAAGGGCATTACCGAATTTATCGAACAGGACACCGAAGAAGCGCGTCAGCAGGCCGCCCGCCCGATTGAGGTCATTGAAGGGCCGCTGATGGACGGCATGAACGTGGTCGGCGATCTGTTCGGCGAAGGCAAAATGTTCCTGCCGCAGGTGGTGAAATCCGCCCGTGTAATGAAACAGGCGGTGGCCTACCTTGAGCCGTTTATTGAAGCCAGTAAAGAGCAGGGCTCCAGTAACGGCAAAATGGTGATTGCCACGGTAAAAGGCGACGTTCATGACATTGGCAAAAACATCGTCGGGGTGGTGCTGCAGTGCAATAACTACGAAATCATCGATCTTGGCGTGATGGTCCCGGCGGATAAAATTCTCAAAACGGCCAAAGAGGTAAACGCGGATCTAATTGGTCTTTCCGGGCTGATTACCCCATCGCTGGACGAGATGGTTAACGTGGCGAAAGAGATGGAGCGCCAGGGCTTTACCATCCCGCTGCTGATAGGCGGCGCGACCACCTCGAAAGCGCATACGGCGGTGAAAATCGAGCAGAACTACAGCGGCCCGACCGTTTACGTACAGAACGCCTCGCGCACCGTCGGCGTGGTGTCTGCGCTGCTCTCGGACACGCAGCGCGACGAGTTTGTCGCCCGCACGCGCAAAGAGTATGAAACGGTGCGTATCCAGCATGGGCGTAAAAAACCGCGTACGCCGCCGGTGACCCTTGCCGCCGCGCGGGAAAACGATCTGGCCTTTGACTGGGAGAGCTACACGCCGCCGGTGGCTCATCGTCTGGGAGTACAGACGGTGGAAGCCAGTATCGAGACTCTGCGCAACTACATCGACTGGACGCCGTTCTTCATGACCTGGTCGCTGGCGGGTAAATATCCGCGCATTCTGGAAGATGAAGTGGTAGGGGAAGAGGCGCAGCGCCTGTTCAAAGATGCTAACGAGCTGCTGGATAAGCTGAGCGCAGAGAAAACCCTGAACCCGCGCGGCGTGGTGGGTCTGTTCCCGGCCAACCGCGTGGGCGACGATATTGAAATCTATCGCGATGAAACCCGCACCCACGTGCTGACGGTGAGCCATCATCTGCGCCAGCAGACGGAGAAGGTTGGCTTCGCCAACTACTGCCTCGCCGATTTTGTCGCGCCGAAGCTGAGCGGCAAGGCGGACTACATCGGCGCCTTCGCCGTGACCGGCGGCCTGGAAGAGGACGCGCTGGCGGACGCCTATGAAGCGCAGCATGATGACTATAACAAGATCATGATTAAAGCCATCGCCGATCGTCTGGCGGAGGCCTTTGCCGAGTATTTGCATGAGAAAGTGCGCAAGGTTTACTGGGGATATGCGGCCAATGAGAACCTCAGCAATGAGGAGCTTATTCGCGAGAACTACCAGGGGATCCGACCGGCGCCGGGATATCCGGCCTGTCCGGAGCATACCGAAAAGGGGACCATCTGGCAGCTACTGGACGTCGAAGCCCATACCGGCATGAAGCTCACCGAATCGTTCGCCATGTGGCCGGGCGCATCGGTTTCCGGCTGGTACTTCAGCCATCCGGACAGCAAGTACTTCGCCGTGGCGCAGATCCAGCGCGATCAGGTCGAAGATTACGCGCTGCGTAAAGGAATGACGCCGGCGGAGGTCGAGCGCTGGTTAGCGCCTAATCTGGGCTATGATGCGGACTAGTCGTCATCTTTCCTTACAACAAACAAGGCGCTCTGTGAGCGCCTTGTCTCTTTATTGAGGTTAACCCCTTATACTGAGATAGGTTCCTGAACTTCGGAAAACCTATAACGATAAGGAGAAGCTGATTCCGTGTTAACTCTGCTACACCTGTTGTCCGCGGTTGCTCTGCTGGTGTGGGGCACGCATATCGTGCGTACCGGGGTGATGCGCGTCTATGGCGCTCGCCTGCGTACCGTTCTCAGTAGCAGCGTAGAGAAAAAGCCGCTCGCCTTCTGCGCGGGTCTTGGCGTGACTGCGCTGGTGCAAAGCAGTAACGCCACCACCATGCTGGTGACCTCATTTGTCGCCCAGGATTTAGTGGGTCTGATGCCAGCGCTGGTGATGGTGCTGGGGGCCGACGTCGGGACGGCGCTGATGGCGAGGGTGTTGACCTTCGACCTGTCGTGGCTGTCGCCGTTGTTGATATTTATCGGGGTGATTTTCTTCCTCGGCCGCAAGCAGACCCGCGCCGGGCAGCTTGGACGGGTGGGGATTGGTCTGGGGCTGATCCTGTTGGCCCTCGAGCTGATTGTCCAGGCCGTACACCCCATAACCCAGGCGAACGGCGTGCAGGTGATTTTCGCCTCGCTGACCGGCGATATCATGCTGGATGCCTTGATTGGCGCCGTATTTGCAATCATTAGCTACTCCAGCCTGGCGGCGGTGCTGTTAACGGCGACGCTGACCGCGGCGGGAGCGATCTCTTTCCCGGTGGCGCTGTGTCTGGTGATTGGCGCCAACCTGGGATCGGGGCTGCTGGCGATGCTTAACAACAGCGCGGCGAACGCGGCGGCGCGCCGGGTGGCGCTGGGCAGCCTGCTGTTTAAGCTGGTGGGGAGCCTGATTATTCTGCCGTTCGTCCATCCGCTGGCCGCGGCGATGCACAAGCTGCCGTTGGCCGAGTCCGAGCTGGTTATCTACTTCCACGTCTTTTACAACCTGCTGCGCTGCATCGCGATGGTGCCCTTTGCCGGACCGATGGCGAAGCTGTGCCAGCGTCTGATCCGCGATGAGCCCGAGCTGGATAACCATCTCAAACCCAAGCATCTCGACCCGTCGGCGCTGGACACCCCGGCGCTGGCGCTGGCCAATGCCGCGCGTGAGACGCTGCGTATTGGTGACGCGATGGAGCAGATGCTGGAGAGCCTGCACAAGGTGATGCATGGCGAACCGCGTCAGGAGAAAGAGCTGCGCCGTATGGCGGATGATATCAACGTACTTTACACCGCTATTAAGCTCTATCTGGCGCGAATGCCAAAGGATGAGCTGGCGGAAGAGGAATCCCGGCGCTGGGCGGAAATTATTGAGATGTCGTTAAACCTCGAACAGGCGTCCGATATCGTCGAGCGAATGGGCAGCGAGATCGCCGATAAATCGCTGGCGGCGCGGCGCGCCTTCTCGGTAGAAGGGTTAAAGGAGCTGGACGCCCTGTACGATCTGCTGCTCAGCAACCTGCAGCTGGCGATGTCGGTCTTCTTCTCCAGCGATGTGCCCAGCGCCCGCCGCCTGCGGCGCAGCAAACACCGGTTCCGCATTCTTAACCGCCGCTACTCGCATGCGCACGTTGACCGTCTGCATCAGCAGAACGTGCAGAGCATCGAAACCAGTACGTTGCACCTGGCGCTGCTGGGGGATATGAAGCGTCTGAACAGCCTGTTCTGCTCGGTGGCTTACAGCGTGATGGAGCAGCCGGATGAAGACGACGAACGGGATGACTACTAAGACGGGTTATTTNNNNGTTTATGTCGCTTCTTTTGTGGCGCGATAGCCCTCCCGGGAGGTGGCTGACGCCNNCCCGGGAGGGAGACACTAGCTTCTGGCAAACGCCGAGGCTTCTGCCACCAGCGCATTATCCGGCCGTACGCCGGTATAAAGGGCGAACTGCTCGACGGCTTGCAGGGCAATAACTTCCGCACCGCTGATGGTTTGCTTACCCCGTTGTTGCGCCAGGCGGATCAGCGGAGTTTCCGCCGGCAACGCGACCACGTCAAACACGACGCTGGCCTGGGCCACCATGGCCTCGCTGAACGCCAGCGTGTTGCTTTCCGCTCCCCCCGCCATGCCCAGCGGTGTGACATTGACCAGAATCTCGGCTGCGATCCCTTCGGGCAGGGGCTGCCACTGAAAGCCATACTGTTTTGCCAGCGCCAGGCCGCGCTGGCGATTGCGGGCCGCAATGATCACGTCGCGGAAACCGGCATCACGGAAGGCGGCAATGACGGCTTTCCCCATGCCGCCGCTACCCTGAATCATCACTCTGGCGTTGGTATCGAGCCGATGGCTGGCGATCAGGCTTTTGACCGCGATGTAATCGGTGTTTAGCCCGGTTAACTTCCCGTCGTCGTTGACGATGGTGTTGACGGAGTCGATGACTTTTGCTGACGGATCGATCGCGTCAAGAAACGGTATGCAGCTCTCTTTAAACGGCATGGAGACCGCACAGCCGCGGATACCCAATGCGCGAACCCCTTTTACCGCCGCCTCAATATCCTTAGTCGTAAAGGCTTTGTAGAGGTAGTTCAATCCCAGCTTGTCATACAGATAGTTATGAAAGCGGGTGCCGAAGTTGCCGGGGCGACCCGCCAGGGAGATGCACAGCAGCGTATCGCGGTTAATCATGCGTAATATCCTCCGCGTGGGCCAGCAGATACGCTTCAGCCTCCTGGGACCAGATCCCATGGTGACGCGCCACAATCGCTGCCAGTTCGGGATCGGCGATCTCGCCCAGCGGCGTGAGCGGGAAGGCTTTTCCGGTATACACCAGCTTTTTTCCCCCGCCGACGGCAGGCAGATCGAGGGTGGTTTCGCCCGCGGCGTTCAGGCCGAGAATATGGGTGACCACTTTCGCCGTCTGGACCTTTTTCGCCTGCATCAGCGCCACCGCGGCGCGCATATCGTCAGTATTACCGCCGGAGGTGCCGACGTAGTGGGTGAAGGCGTAGTGCACGTCGTAGAAGTTGATCGGGGCGCTGAATTGCTTATCCTGGGGGCCAGCAAAGAAGTTCAGGCAGCCGTCCGGAGCCAGCAACGAGGAGGCCAGGGTGATCAGCTGTTCGTTTGGCACAAACACGAAGATATCGTCGAAGCCATGGCCGCCGCTGAGCGCCAGCAGCGTATCGCGACTGGCCTCATGGCCGTCGAGGTAGTGGATCAGCGTCTGCGGCTCAGAGGGGTAATGACGGCGGGCGTAGCTGAGCTTCGGCTTATTGGTATCGGTCACTACCAGTAGTGAAGGATTGATGGGGCCGTGCAGCGCATAGTCGATAGCCAGCAGCCCCATCGGCCCCGTCCCGCCCAGGATCAGAGTGTGTCCCTGAGGACGGATCCCCATCACGTGGTTGTAACTCCCCTCCTGCAGATGATAATTGGCGTTGAAAGCGCCAATGACGCAGGAGAGCGGCTCCACCAGCGATCCTTCAAACCAGGTATCCCCCTCCCAGGTGAGCAGGCAATCCTGCGCCATCACCTCATTGGGGATCACCACATGGGTGGCTTCGCCACCGATCCATGGGAATGAGTAGCCGGGGCAGTCGGGTCGGTCGGGCAACTGCAGGTTGGCCTGGATCACGTAGCGCTGCCCTGGCTGAAACTTATGCTGCCACTTTTTACCGACGGCAAGGATTTCGCCGCAGAATTCATGACCGATAATAATGGGCCTGGTGGCCACATCATCTGGCACCTTTTTATGATCGGCACCCTGATTGGCCTCTTTCCATGAGGAAAGACACAGGCTGTCCGTGACCACCCGGGCGAGGATCTCATCGTCCTGCATCGCCGGGAGGGTAAAGGTTTCCAGGCGCAGGTCTCGTTTGCCATACAGGCGCAGGGCCGTTGTTGTTTGCATAAACCACCTCATCCCCTTCATCTTTCGGGGCTATGTTGTTGACGTCACCCCGGCATCGCCGGGGCGGAATAATCAGGACAGAAAGCCGAGGGCGTTGCCGATAATGCCTAAGCCGAAAAGGGCGAAAATCAGCCAGACCGGATTCACTTTCTTGTTCAGCAGACGCACCATCAGTAGCGTCAGGCCCAGCGCCAGCAGGCCGGGGCAGAGCTGATCGAGGATGTTCTGGACGGTCATCGTGACGGTGGCGCCGTCTGCACCGGGCGTTTGGGAAACCACCAGCGGCACATTGATGGTGGTCCATTTGGTCACCAGCACCCCCATGACAAACAGGCCGAGAATGGAGGCGCCTTCAGTCAGCTTCTGCAGCAGGTTACCGCCCATATCGCTGACGATATTGACCCCTTTACGGAAGCCCAGTTGCAGGCCGTACCACTTCATTGCCAGCCGCACTGCATTGAAAATAAAGAAAAATAACAAAGGTCCCAGAATGTTGCCGGAGAGGGCCAGCGAGGCGCCAAGGGCCGCAGTAATCGGCCGCAGCGTGCCCCAGACCAGCGGGTCGCCGACGCCGGCCAGCGGGCCCATCAGACCCACTTTGATGCCGTTGATAGCGCCATCGTCAATGGCCGCGCCGTTAGCCCGGGCCTCCTCCATGGCGGCGGTGACGCCGATCACCGGGCCACACACCGCCGGCGTGGTATTAAAGAACACCAGATGACGCTTCAGCGCCGCGACCTGATCGGCTTTGAGCGGATACAGGCGTTTGATCGCCGGGATCATGTCGTAGCAAAACCCCAGGCCATGAATACGTTCGAAGTTAAAGGAGGCCTGCTGGAGGTTGGAGCGGAGAAACATGCTCACCAGGTCGCCTTGCGTGATTTTTTTCTGTTTCATTTTCGGCTCCATTAGTCGTCAAGCTGGTCAAGGGCGGGGGCAGAGGGGGCAGTGGAGGCGGCGGGTTCAGCCTTACGCCACTGTGGATTGAGCTGGATGTAGATCAGCGCGATGATGACGCCCACGCCGCCGAAGGCCAGCAGGCTGAAGTCGAGATAACCCCCGGCGAGAAAACCGAGGAAAAAGAAGGGCATCAGGTATTTCACGCCCATCATTCGCAGCACCATCGCGTAGCCCACGACGACAATGAAACCACCGGCAATCTGCAGGCCGCGGGTGACGAATTCCGGGATCGCGCTGAGCATACTGCTGACCATATCCGCGCTAACGAACAGCGAGACCACCAGCGCCGGGATTGCCACGCGCAGTGCCTGCACCCCCAGTGCGGAGACATGCAGCAGGTCGATGGTGCGAAAGCGCGCCTCCTCGGCCGCTTTGTCCGCGGCGTGCTGGAACACCACGGTAATGGTACGGGCGAAAACGGTCAGCACCTGCCCGGCGGCGGCCACCGGCAGAGCAATGGCGATACCGGTGGCAATGCTCTGGTGGCCCACAATCACCAGAATGGCGGAGATAATGCTGGCCAGCGCCGAATCTGGCGACTGCGCTGCCCCCACGTTCATCCAGCCGAGGGCGATCAGCTCCAGCGTACCGCCGAGCATAACCCCGGTTTTTAAATCGCCCAGGATGAGGCCAATCACGGTACAGGCGATAAGGGGCCGATGGGTCTGAAATTCATCCAGCACGCTGCCCATTCCGGCAATACAGGAAAAAATAAATATGGCTATTATCTGTAGGGTACTAATTTCCATAATTTATGACCTTTAAGGTGTGAGTCATCCTGCCTGCTACGGCATATCACAACAGGCGCTATTTTTTATTCGCAGAAAGCTGTTTCGTTAATTTTGTCGAGAATATTGACTGACGGATCTGATGCGACCACGCGTAAATCGAGTTTTACGCCCAGTTTATCGAGTTCACGGAATGCCTGAATATCCTGCGGATCCAAAGAAACGGCTTTGGTTAGCTGTTTTTTACCGGGTCGCCAGGCCATGCCACCAATATTTAACGTGGCGATCTGCACGCCCTGGCGCACCATCGTTAAAACATCGTGTGGATTGGTAAATAAATAAAAGACGGTCTCGTCCTGATATTGCGGGTTATGATAGACCGCAACCGCTTTTTCCAGACTGACAACGTTTACCTTCATGCCTGGCGGAGCCGCCTGGCGCAACAGGGTCCGGCGAACCTCATCGTTAAATACATCGTCATTGCAGATAATTATCCGCTGGGCGTTGGCGACTTTTGACCACACGGTGGTGACCTGGCCATGAATCAGTCGGTCATCAATACGGGCGAGGGTAATTTGCATCAGAACTCCTCCTCAACGGTTTCTGGCTGCTGCCAGACCACACAGCACTGACTGGCGATGGCCTGCAGATGCTGGCATAAGTCATCGGCGCTCAGGGTATACTGGTTATCCACCAGCTCGAGCGCCAGCGGCAGCGACAGGCCGCTAATCACCCGGATCTGCGGGTGACGCATTGCCAGCCCGGCTGCGGCATTCCATGGGCTTCCGCACTGCAAATCTACCGCGATTACCCACTCCTCATCGGTGTGGGCGCTTACTAACTTTTCCAGGTTAATGGCGATATCCGCCGCGTTTTCGCCGGGGACAAACGCGACGGCGCTGACGTTAACCTCGCCGTAGACCATGCATACCGAATCAAGCATGGCCCCGGCCAGCTGGCCGTGGGCGCAGAAGATAGCGTGAACCATACTGCCTCCTTAACCGCGCGTTTTTCCGCCGGCAATGTTAGTGGTGACTCCGGTGATGTAGCTGGCGCGCGCTGACAAGAGATAGCAAACAAAATCAGCGACTTCTGAGAGTTTTCCTGCCCGCCCGATGGGAATGGCGTTTTTGGTATATCCCTCGCGAAGTTGCTCGACGGTGATATTGCGCGTCCAGGCCAGCGCCTCTTCATATTCCGGTGTCCGCAGACCGGTTTTTTCGAGGATCCCCGGCGCAACGCCGACCACGCGGATCCCATATTTACCCAATTCTTTGGACCAGGAGCGGGTAAAGCTGTTGAGCGCGGCCTTGGTCGCGGCGTAGCAGCTTTGACCTTCAGAGCCTTCCAGGCCGCTCTCCGAAGAGACATTGACAATCACACCGGCGCGCTGTTTGACCATTTGACGCGCCACCGCCTGCGACATGAAAAACACCCCTTTCTGGTTGATATTGACCATTTTTTCAAAAGCGGCTTCGTTTAATTCATAGCGGCCGGCCGGTGCTTTTTCGTCGACTAATAAACGCGGGAAATTCACGCCAGCGTTATTGACCAAACCATCAATACGCGACCAGCGCTGAATAATGGCATCGATAGTCTGTTGCACCTCTGTCGCGCTGGAAATATCCGTCGGCCAGAAGTGATAATTATCGCCATTGTGATGACGATCGCCGCCATGAATATCAATCATCTGGACATGAGCACCTTGTGATAATAATTCATCGACAATGGCCAGCCCAATTCCCGAGGCGCCGCCGGTCACGATAATGACGTTATCTTTTAAATTTAACCAAGTATTCATTATTCACTCCCATTTCTTTAGATAAAGGGATCCCCCGCAGCGGGTGCTGCGTGAAATCATATCCTGTGTGTTATTTCAGTAATAACTCAGCCGTTTCTCTGTTTGTCACCAGACAATTAATATAGCGTCCGTGCAATGCGCCAAGAATGCCAGAGTATTTCTCTTCCCCCATGGCGATGCCGATGGAATAGCGAGCCTGGCGCAGCTTCGCCATTTCGATCGACAGGGTTTTTTCGCTCATATTGGTATCGACTAACCCGCCGTTAATATCGTAGAAACGCGAACAGATATCCCCGGCGACGTGGCGGGCGTTGAGATCGTCGCTCTCTTCGCTGCCGTAGAAGGCGTGCCAGTTTGCGCCGTCGCGAATGGCCGGTGAACCAATACCCACCAGCGCCACATCCAGGCTGTCCCAGTAGGATGAGATGGTTTTAAAGTGCTGGGACTGCATGATGCCGTTGCGGATCAGCGGGTTATCCAGCAGGGCTGGAAAATCGGCAAGGTGGGATTCCGCTTTCAGTCTGGCTGCCGCGCCGTAGGTTAAGGTGTTCACATGGTAGCGGCTCTCCAGTTTACCGGAAGGTCCACCGATGATGGGGACGCAGATCACCTGGCGTGACTGGCTGGCCTGCGGCAGGTTCTCCACCAGCGAACGCACGGCGCGGCCCCATGAAAAACCGATGATATCGCCTGGCTCCAGCAACCGATCGACAAGCAGGGCGCCATGCTGGCCCATCGCACTCAGCTGTTCTTCTTCCAGCAGCCCATCGCTGCTGGCAACCACCGCCTCTTTCAGGCCAAATTTTTGCTTGAGCTGTTGCTCGAGCCACAGGTTTTCATTGTAGTCATAGTTGATGGCGATGGTAACAATGCCCTGCTCGCGGCCGCGCTTCAGCAGGCGACTGATGGTGGTGCGATAGATCCCGAGCTCGCGAGCAATTTGCGCCTGAGTCATATCCTGCTCGTAATAGAGCTGGGCGATTTTGACAATCAGCCGGATATCGTCACTGTTTTCCATGGTCATCTGCAGGCTCCTGCACATTTGTGCAAATCGCGGGTTTGTGCTGTTGATCTGATATAACCCTATTAGAGCCACCGTTTAAAGCGATTTTCTTTTATTTCATCACCCTAATCTGGCGAATAATCTTGCACATTTGCGTTATCAATAGCGGGTTGTTGGCACCTTTGTGCATTGCACGCTAAATCGCTGATTCTGTGATATTTCATCATGCAAAGTTGCCAGGCGTTGAGCGGGACACTTTTGTGAAAAAAGGCGTAGTCGATCACACCTTGCTCCGGAGGGCGCAAAGGCACATCTTTTTTCTCGCCCACAAGGTAGGGTATATTTCGCTTTTACAGGAGAATCTATGCTGCCCGACTCATCAACCCGATTAAATAAATACATCAGCGAAAGCGGCATCTGCTCGCGTCGCGAAGCGGACCGCTTTATTGAACAAGGCAACGTCTTTATCAATGGCAAGCGCGCCACCATTGGCGATCAGGTGAAGCCTGGCGATTTAGTCAAAGTTAACGGACGGTTGATTGAGCCGCGTGAAGCGGATGATCTGGTGCTGATTGCGCTGAATAAGCCGGTCGGCATTGTGAGCACCACGGAAGACGGCGAGCGCGACAACATTGTCGATTTCGTCAACCACAGCAAGCGTATCTTCCCTATTGGCCGTCTGGATAAAGATTCTCAGGGGCTGATCTTCCTCACCAACCATGGCGATCTGGTGAACAAGATCCTGCGCGCCGGCAACGACCATGAAAAAGAGTATCTGGTCACGGTCGATAAGCCGGTGACCGATGAGTTCATTCGCGGGATGGGCGCGGGGGTACCGATTCTCGGGACGGTGACGAAAAAATGTAAAGTGAAGAAAGAGGCGCCNTTCGTTTTCCGCATCACTCTGGTGCAGGGGCTGAATCGCCAGATCCGTCGTATGTGCGAGCACTTTGGCTATGAAGTGACGAAGCTTGAGCGTACGCGGATCATGAACGTCAGCCTGACGGGGATCCCCTTGGGTGAATGGCGTGATCTAACCGATGACGAGCTGATCGACCTGTTCAAGCTGATTGAAAACTCCTCTTCCGAAGCGAAGCCGAAAGCCAGGCCGAAGGCCAAAGCGGCGACTCCCGGCATCAAGCGCCCGGTGGTGAAGATGGAAAATAGCAACGATAAGGGCCGCCCGGCTGGTAACGGGAAACGTTTCACCCAGCCGGGACGTAAAAAGAAAGGGCGTTAACGCCTGCCGCGGGTCGGCGTATTCGCCGACCAGGAAAAGGTCGCTTCCTTATCCGTTTTATAAGCCTGCTGTTTTCTCACCTGGCGGGCTTTCTTCGCTTCCGCTTCACGCTGCGCCATCAGCTTATCGATATATTCCTTTTTCACGCTGTTCGTTTCCGCATTGCTCAGCGGGCGGCCATGCGCAATACGCGCGCGGTCAAGCAGCGTTTTCAATTCGCGCTGTTCGCGCTCGGTCATCTCTTTTTGTGTAATACGGGGGAGTGCCATGGTGGTGCCCTCAGTCAGACCAGAGCACCCAGTGTACGGCAATGAATATTTTACTGATAGCCTGTATGGCAACTAAAGCAGGCACACGCCCGGGCCTGCGCCCGGACGTATCACGCTCAGCGCTTGTCGGCTTTTTTGGCGATGGGCTTTCCTGACCAGTACCCGGCCAGCAGCGAACCGGACAGGTTATGCCAGACGGAGAACAGCGCGCCTGGCAGCGCCGCCAGCGGGCCGAAGTAAATTTTACCCAGCGCGGCCGCCAGGCCGGAGTTCTGCATCCCCACCTCGATCGCCAGCGTACGGCAGGTGGATTCATCAAAACCAAACAGACGTCCGCCCCAGTACCCGCCAAGCAGACCAATAGTGTTATGCAGGATCACCGCGATAATCACCACCAGGCCGACGGAGGCGATATGGGCGGCGGAACCCGCCACCACCGCGCTGATGATCGCCAGAATGCACACCATCGAGAAGGCGGGCAGGAACGGCTCTACCGCTTTCACCACCTTCGGCAACAGATGATGGACAATCAGTCCCAGCGCGATAGGAATGACCACAATCTGTAGAATGCTGAGCAACATGCCCATGACGTCGACCTGAATATGCGCGTCGACGTACAGACGGGTGAGCAGCGGTGTCGCCACGACGCCGACGAGGGTGGAGACCGAGGAGATGGTCACCGACAGCGCCACATCCCCTTTGGCAAGAAAGATCATCACGTTGGAGGCGGTTCCGCTGGCGACGCTGCCGACCAGCACCATCCCGGCGGAAAGCTCCGGCGGCATATGAAACAGCAGCGCCAGCAGCCAGGCGGCGAGCGGCATCACCAGATAGTGCAGAAATATCCCCGCAGCGACCGGCGCCGGACGCGACAGGACGCGTTTGAAATCCTCCAGCTTCAGATGCACGCCCATACCGAACATGATCAGCATCAGCAGGGTGGTGACCCATGGGCCAATTGGGGTGAAGGTAGTGGGAGTGTAATAGGCCAGAACGGAGAGCAGCAGTGCCCATAACGGGAACAGCCGCGTCAGAGTTGCGAGCATGTTGTGTTCCTTGCGATACGCGAACCGGGCCGCGCCATCCCGATGGGCGGCGAGCAGGTCAGCTGGTTGTGTTGATGTTGTTATAAAAAAGCCGGGTTCGAGCCCGGCTATAGGTATTGTTTATCGTGCTAAGGAATTTTATTCAAACAAATTATGATGCAGCTTCTGCACAACCTTCTCCGCATCGTCGCCCGGCACCAGGAAGCACAGGTTGTGGCTGGAGGCGCCATAGCAGATCATGCGGATGTTAAACGGCTCGAGGACGCCAAAGACCTCTTTGCCGACGCCGCAGGCTTTCGACAGCTCATTGCCAATCAGGGCGACCAGCGCCAGATTTTCTTCCACTTCCACGCGGCACAGCGAAGAGAGCTCGGTCAGCAGCGCCTGGGTCAGCAGGGTATCGCCCGCAGAGGTCGAGCCGGTGGTGTCCATGGTCAGGGCCACGCTCACTTCGGAGGTGGTGATCAAATCAACTGAGATGTTATGGCGCGCCAGAATACCGAACACTTCGGCGAGGAAGCCGCGGGAGTGCAGCATATTCAGGCTGTGCAGCGTCAGCAGCGTTTGCCGGCGACGCAGCGCCAGCGCGCGGAACAGCGGCGGGTTCTCGGTGGTTTTACACACCAGCGTACCGCCCGCTTTAGGCTCTTTACTGGAGCCGACAAACACCGGGATATCGCTGCGCACGGCAGGCAGCAGGGTCGCCGGATGCAGCACTTTGGCGCCAAAGGTGGCCATTTCCGCTGCCTCTTCAAAGGCGATGACGTCGATGCGTTTCGCCGCCGGCGCGACGCGCGGGTCGGTAGTATAGATCCCCGGGACATCGGTCCAGATATCGACGCGGGTGGCATTCAGCGCTTCGCCGAGCAGAGCGGCGGTATAATCGCTGCCGCCGCGGCCGAGGGTGGTGGTGCGGCCTTTCGCTTCGCTGCCGATAAAGCCCTGGGTCACCACCAGGCCTTCCGCCAGGCGCGGCGCCAGCTGCTGCTGGGTCAGTTCGGCGACGGCGGCGATGTCCGGTTCGGCGCGGCCAAAGCGATCGTTAGTGCGCAGCACTTTACGGGCGTCAAACCACTGCGCCTGAATACCGCGTTCACGCAGAATTTCCACAAACAGCAGGGTGGACATCAGTTCGCCATGGCTGACCAGTTCGTCAGTCAGGGCGGTTGAGGAGGCGAGCGCGGCGGCTTCCGCCAGCGTCGTGATATTTTCCAGCAAGCGCTCAATCTCTTCGCGGATCACGTTGGGATAACGCAAACGCTCCAGAATATTGAACTGGATCTGACGCAGAGCGTCCAGCTGGGAAAAACGTTCGGTGGGTTCCAGCCCTCCCGCTAAGGCCACCAGAATGTTGGTCACGCCGGCAGAGGCGGAGAGCACAACAATACGGGTATTGGCATCGAGCAGCGCCACATCGATGCTGCGGTTCATTGCGTCAAAATCAGCAACGCTGGTGCCGCCAAATTTGGCGACGACTAGATCTGTCATAACAACCTCGTGTCAGGGGGCCTGACTTATTAAAACGATTCCTGAGCACCGATCCTGGCAGGGGCTGGACGCCGCCGGATCGCAACAAAATGTCTTAATAAGCCAGGCCAAATTATTCAGCCATGGCACAAGGGAAGAGCGATAAACAGGGTGGCGCAGAGTGATAAACAACTACGATGTCACCCAGAAGTGCTCCACCTTGTAGACCCGACTCACCGCTTTGGGCGCTGAGGTGTTCGGGTATGAAACGCCCGACTGCGAACGTTTCTGGTGACAACCCAGGGGATTCAGCCCCTGTGGCCGGCGAGGAGCGTGACCAGACGCTCTTTCACCTCGGCGTTGCTCCCCCTCACGTATCTTCCCCGGACTGGTTCCTCCAATACGGTTACCTGGGCAACGCACCTCTTCTGGCAATTACTGACGTCTTTCACCTGGCCGGGGGAACAGGGACATTATATCCCCCGCGAATACCCTTTCGCTGTAGCGTGAAATGCGCGAGCAATAGATACCTACCAATACGTAAGCACTGCGGATATATAAAGGCTTAACGCCAGCTATGTCAACGCTGCGGTTATGCGGATTTTTCATGCCTCTGCGGCTAACAGAAAAAAGCCTTATGATAGCTATACTAATGGGGCTTTTTACTCCGTTTTGACCCGATTCCTGACCGGCGTCAGGGTCAAGTCACAAAAATCATCACAATTTTCCGTCACCGGCGCTACAATCGACCGAAGTCACAATCTCAAATCAGAAGAGTATTGCTAATGAAAAACATCAACCCAACGCAGACCTCTGCCTGGCAGGCATTACAGAAACACTTCGACGAAATGAAAGATGTCACTATCAGCGAGCTTTTCGCCAAAGATAGCGACCGTTTTTCTAAATTTTCCGCGACGTTCGACGATCTGATGCTGGTGGACTTCTCCAAAAACCGCATCACTGAAGAGACGCTGGCTAAACTGCAGGATCTGGCGAAAGAGACTGACCTGGCGGGCGCTATCAAGTCGATGTTCTCAGGTGAGAAGATCAACCGCACCGAAGACCGCGCGGTACTGCACGTCGCGCTGCGTAACCGCAGCAATACGCCGATTGTGGTTGATGGCAAAGATGTGATGCCGGAAGTGAACGCTGTGCTGGAGAAGATGAAAACCTTCTCCGAAGCGATTATCTCCGGTAGCTGGAAAGGCTACACCGGCAAACCGATCACCGACGTGGTTAACATCGGCATCGGCGGCTCCGACCTCGGTCCTTTCATGGTGACCGAGGCGCTGCGTCCGTATAAAAACCACCTCAACATGCACTTTGTCTCTAACGTCGATGGCACCCATATCGCCGAAGTGCTGAAGAACGTGAATCCGGAAACGACTCTGTTCCTGGTGGCGTCCAAGACTTTCACTACCCAGGAAACCATGACCAACGCCCACAGCGCGCGCGACTGGTTCCTGGCAACCGCGGGCGACGACAAGCACGTGGCGAAACACTTCGCCGCGCTTTCCACCAACGCGAAAGCGGTTGGCGAGTTCGGCATCGACACCGCCAACATGTTCGAATTCTGGGACTGGGTTGGCGGCCGTTACTCCCTGTGGTCGGCGATTGGTCTGTCCATCATTCTCTCCGTGGGCTTCGACAACTTCGTTGAGCTGCTGTCCGGCGCGCATGCGATGGATAAGCACTTCTCCACCACTCCGGCGGAGAAAAACCTGCCGGTGCTGCTGGCGCTGATCGGCATCTGGTACAACAACTTCTTCGGTGCGGAAACCGAAGCGATTCTGCCGTACGACCAGTACATGCACCGCTTTGCCGCTTACTTCCAGCAGGGCAACATGGAGTCCAACGGTAAGTATGTTGACCGTAACGGCCACGCGGTAGACTACCAGACTGGCCCAATCATCTGGGGTGAGCCGGGCACCAACGGTCAGCACGCGTTCTACCAGCTGATCCACCAGGGCACCAAAATGGTACCGTGCGATTTCATCGCTCCGGCTATCACCCACAACCCGCTGTCTGACCACCATCAGAAACTGCTGTCTAACTTCTTCGCCCAGACCGAGGCCCTGGCCTTTGGTAAATCCCGCGAAGTGGTTGAGCAGGAATATCGCGATCAGGGTAAAGACCCGGCGACCCTGGAGCACGTGGTGCCGTTCAAAGTGTTCGAAGGTAACCGCCCGACTAACTCCATCCTGCTGCGTGAGATCACCCCGTTCAGCCTCGGGGCGCTGATTGCCCTGTACGAGCACAAAATCTTCACCCAGGGCGCGATCCTCAACATCTTCACCTTTGACCAGTGGGGCGTTGAGCTGGGCAAACAGCTGGCTAACCGCATCCTGCCGGAGCTGAAAGACGGCAGCGAAGTTAGCAGCCACGACAGCTCTACTAACGGCCTGATTAACCGTTATAAAGCCTGGCGCGCATAACGCTTGCGCAGCTAAGACGGAATGCCGACCCTTTGGTCGGCA
>NZ_JAZARW010000001.1:4831947-4867188 GCF_036233805.1 Klebsiella sp. EMBS2024
TATTTATAGCCGCCGCAGCAGCCTCGCCGGATTCCCCGCCCACACGCCTTTCTCGGTAATGGACTTCGTTACCACGCTGCCCGCGCCTATCACCACCCCATCGCAGATGCTGACGGCCAGAATCGTGGCGCCGCTGCCGATCGACACGTCATCGCCAATCTCGATCCGCCCCCAGCTGGCGCGGTCGGCGTTTGGTTTACCCTCGCGAAACAGGTCGTTGGCAAACATCACGCCGTGACCGATAAAGCAGCGCTNGCCGATGGTGACGTACTCGCAGATAAAGGTATGGGACTGAATTTTACTGTTCGCGCCGATGCGGGTATTCCCCTGGATCTCAACGAACGGCCCGACGAAGACGTTATCGCCGAGCTGGCAATCATAGAGGTTGGCGGGCTGGTAAATAACGACATTTTCCCCACAAACGACGTTACGTACGCCGGTATCACGAAGCTCAGGCATAGTTCCTCTCAAATCGGTTTGGCCAGAATATGTAAGGTGCTTTGCTGGCTGGCGGAGTGGAAAATCGTGTCTCTGATGTGCTGCATCCCCTGGCGTTCGTAAAAACGGCGCGCGGCGGGATTCGCGGCGAGTACTTCCAGCCACAGCCAACTTTCACCGGCCGTTTTTGCTCGCGTCTCGACGGCGTGAAAAATATGCTCGCCGTAGCGGTGGCCAGTCTTCCCCGGCATCAGGTAGAGCTTATGCAGCAGCGTACCAATCTTGCCGTCGTCAGCCATTCGCTGCTGATAGCTATATTTAGCGAAACCAACAGGAGAGGGGGCTTCGGCGATGAGCCAGTGTTGGGTCGCATCCGCAAGACTCCGACGTAGCGCATCTTCGGCATATTCTTGCTTAAGAAATAACGCCAGTTCATCGGCATCGCGCCAGAGATGAGCAAAGTGGTGATGATAGCTGGCATAGCCCATCGCGCTAAGCTGGGGCGCGTCCTCGGGACATGCCTGTCGAATAGTTAACATGCTGCGTTCCTCGCGTCGTTCTGCGGCTATATTGCCTGTAAAGTGAACAATGTGGAACGACAAAAATCGGTGGGAGAAGGCTGGAGGCGCTCCCTCCAGCCTGGGGGTTAGCGGGCGAAAGCGATCGCTTCGATTTCGACGCCGGCATCTTTCGGTAACCTTGCTACCTCCACACAGGAGCGCGCCGGAAAGGCCGCCTGGTGTTCGATAAAGAAGGCCTCGTAGGCGGCATTGATGGCGGCAAAATCCGCCAGGTCTTTGACAAACACCGTAGTTTTAACGATCTGCCCGACCGTGAGTCCGGCAGCTTCAACGATGGCTTTCACATTTTCCAGTGATTGCCGCGCCTGTTCGGCAATGTCCTCGGGCATGGTGCCGTCCAGCGGATTAATCGGCAGCTGACCGGAGGTGATGGTCATCGCGCCGAGATTGACGCCCTGCACGTACGGGCCGATAGCGGCAGGCGCGTCAGCGGTGGTAATAATCATACGGTTTATCCTTCAAACGGTTACATAAAATAATTTAACAACACCAGCGAGCCGACGCCGCTCACTACCACCCACACCAGGCCTAAACGGAAGCTGGCGAGCGTGCAGATGATGGCGGCGATCACCTTCGGATTTTTTAAGTCGAACTCCATGCTGGAATTCACGCTCAGGATCTGAATGGTGATGATGGCCGGCAGAACGGTGACCGGCACGAAGCGTAGCGTTTTGGTCACCCGCTCGGACATCTGGATCTTGCCGGCCAGGCCGATAAACGAGAAACGGATGAGAAAAGTCACCGCGGCCATGCCCAGCGTCAGGGCGATAAAATAGCTATTACTCATTTTCCATCGCCTCCACTAACGGCATATCGGATTCGGTTTTTGCCATCTGCTTGCGCTCTTCCGCCAGGTCGACGCACAGGCCGGCGAGGACGCCAAGCACTGAGGCGACGACGATACCCAGCGAATAGGGTAGGACCACTAACAGCACGCCGGAAACGGCGGCTACAACCGCGGCGACGGTGCAGGCCTGGCTTTTAATTTGCGGCACCACGATGGCGATAAAGGCGGCGACCATGGCGAAATCAAGACCGTATTTCTCAATGTGGGGAAACGAGGCGCCGACCAGCGCGCCAAGAAAATCAGCCAGCACCCAAATCGCCCAGAAGGTAATCATCGCCGAACCATAAAACAGATATTTTTCCTTTTTATTTCNTTCCATCTCTTTGACGGTGGTGGCATACACCTCGTCGGTGAGCGCATAGGACATAAAGCATTTTTTAAAGAATGAAGCTTCGCGCACGGTGCCGGAAATAGAGGCGCTATACAGCACGTGGCGAAGATTGATAATTAATGTGGTGAAAATAATCACGCCGAGCGTGGCGCCGGTTTTTAACATATTCAGTGCCAGCATTTGCGCCGAGCCGGCAATGACGATCGCCGACCACGCCGTACTCTGCCAGACGCTCATGCCCGCGCTAACGCTTAATGCGCCGACAATAAATGAAAATGGAAAGTCGCCGATGCATAGGGGCATAATAGCGCTGGCGCCGCGGAAGATGACTTTTTTATTCATCTGCTATACCTGCTAATTTATAAATAATAGTGTGGGTAGAGTACGTTAATCGGGGCCTGCTCTTTCAGGCCCGTGAAATGGTATTATTTAGCGACCATAATGCTGATAATTTCTTTATCGGTGAGAGTCATTGGTTTAATCACCAGACGGCACAGGTTATTAATAGTCTGCTCGACATCGGCGCAGACAATACCGTCATTGGCGCCAGCGCAGCTATTTTGCATTGCCATTAGTACCGCCTTAAAGGCGCTGGATACCACTGACGAGACTTTCATCGCGCAGCTGTTGGAAGCGCCATCACAAATCATGCCGGTAATATCGCTGACCATATTAATAATTGCGGTATTAATGGTATTGATGTCGCGGGTAAACAGCCAGGCCATACCGGCGGCGGCGCCCATAGCGGCGGTTGAGGCTGCGCATAGCGCAGATAAGCGCGTATAACGAGAATGAATTGAGATGGCGGTGAGATGAGAGAGAGACAAAGCGCGAGCCAGGGTCTCTTCATCGACGCCGAGATGCTCTGCAACCACCACTACCGGCATGGTTGCTGTAATGCCCTGATTGCCTGAGCCGAAGTTAGACATCGCTACCACCGGCGCGCCGCCCATGCGGGCATCTGAAGCGGCGACGGTGTTGATGATCACCTTGCTTAACAGATCGTTGCTCATCAGGCCGTTTTTCACTGCGTCAGAAAAGGTACCGTTAATGTTCAGGCCATATTTTTTTGTTTTGCCTTCTGCCGCCAGCGCGGAGTTTAAGCGCGCGGCGTCGAGAATAAAGCGAATATCATTAAAGTCGACGCGATTAATAAATTCGTAAGCCTGTTGTAGCGAGAAAGTGGGCAGCGTTTCGCGCTGGGTGCGCGTATTCTGTTTTTCGCTTAATGGCTGCGGCTGGCCATTAATATAAAGTTCGACCACGTTGGTGTGGGTTCCTTTGACCACGACACGACAGCAATTCTCGCCAGCAGAGAGGGTTAAATCGAGATGGATAAAATCCGGGGTCTCTTCGACGGCAATATCAACGGCGTTATTGGCGATCAGCTTCTGCGCCATTTCAACGTGTCGCGGAGTGATATCTTCCAGCGTTTTTAATCCCTTTTGCGGGTCGCCGCCAAATGCGCCAATTGCGGCTGCCAGCGGTACACCGCAAACGGTGGTGCCGGGTATGGTGACGCCCATCGCGTTTTTATAAAGATTGGCGGAAATAAAACCGCTAATTTTAGTGCAAGGCTGATCCAGATATTGTGCGGCGTAGGCGGCCGCGAAGGAAATAGCGACGGGTTCAGTACAACCTAAAGCCGGGGCGACCTCTTGTTTGAGCCATTTTACGTACAGGGAAGCGTTATCGGTGTTCATAATGATTTAATGTCCAAAATTAAATTTTATTCAGCTGCGATAATGCTAAGACAAAANATAAGAAAAAACTTACCCTAATAACCATAAAAAGACTGTNGTTTGGAGAAAAATTTTATCTTACGGGAGGTTTTAAGATANACCTGTTTCAAAAAGTAAACTTTTTATATTTCAGTTAGTTGGGCTGATTCGTTCTAAGCGTAATGGATGATTTTGTTAATCTGCTCACAGCGTTGCTGGAAGGACAATTTTCTCTTGTTCGTACTTTTCGAATCAATAGCCCGGAGATAGCGTAAGACGAATGAATCATAGGTAGATCTGGATCACACTTTTGCGCTATACAGATCGACAACGTTCATGCATTTGAGGTGTCACTATGCCGTCGGTATATCGTCCGCTGGTTAATTTCGTTGCGAAGGCCATGCAGGCCGTGCTGAATCTGGCACTGCTGTGCCTGGGAATTATTCTGGTGGTGTTCCTGGGAAAGGAGACCCTGCATCTGGCGCACGTACTGTTTACGCCGGAGCCGGTGAGTAAGTACAAGCTGGTCGAAGGGCTGGTGGTCTATTTTCTCTACTTTGAGTTTATCGCGCTGATTGTTAAATATTTTGAATCCGGTTTTCACTTTCC
The DNA here is from genome assembly GCF_036233805.1 of Klebsiella sp. EMBS2024. Lineage (NCBI taxonomy): Bacteria > Pseudomonadati > Pseudomonadota > Gammaproteobacteria > Enterobacterales > Enterobacteriaceae > Klebsiella > Klebsiella sp. EMBS2024. Next base: position 4,836,475 of record NZ_JAZARW010000001.1, read on the forward strand.
ACTGCGCTATTTCGTCTATATCGGTATTACCGCAATTGTGCGGCTTATTATCGTCGATCATGAGTCGCCGCTGGCGGTTCTCATTTACTCCGCGGCGATCCTGATCCTGGTGATTACGCTCTGGCTGTGTAACTCCAATCGCCTGAAACGCGAATAAAAAAAAGCGGCCTCCAGGGCCGCTGACCAACAGTCACAAATAGAATTTATGTAGGGTCCAGTTGAGGATAGCAGTGGCATTGACCTTACTTTTTCAGCTGAGGGCGACGGCGACAATACCCGGTTGGGGTCGTGTATTGCGGCTAGACCGTCGGCCCTCCTCTGAAATTTGGGGCCGGTGTTACAAAAAAATTAACCTTTCACTCCACCCGCCGTCAGGCCATTAACCAGCCAGCGCTGCGCCAGCAGGAAGACAACCGTGATCGGAATGGCGGAGAGCACCGCCGCGGCGGCAAAGTCGCCCCACAGATAGTTCTGCGGGTTGAGATACTGTTGCATACCTACCGCCAGGGTATAGCTGTTCACATCGCGCAGCAGCAGCGAGGCGACCGGCACTTCGGTGATGGCCGCGATGAACGACAGAATAAACACGACTGCCAGAATCGGCACCGACAGCGGCAGCAGCACCAGACGGAAAGCCTGCCATGGGGTCGCGCCATCCAGCGCCGCCGCTTCTTCCAGCGAGCCATCGATGGTTTCGAAGTAGCCTTTAATCGTCCAGACGTGCAGCGCGATACCGCCCATGTAGGCAAAGATGACGCCGCCGTGGGTGTTGAGGCCGACGAACGGGATGTACTGGCCCAGGCGGTCAAACAACGCGTACAGGGCAACCAGCGACAGCACCGCCGGGAACATCTGGAAAATCAGCATCCCTTTCAGCAGGGTCGCTTTCCCCGGGAAGCGCATACGGGCGAAAGCGTAGGCGCAGGTGGTGGAGAGAGCGACGATACCGATCGCGGTGATCCCGGCGACCTTAATCGAGTTCCACAGCCACAGCAGGACCGGGAACGGCGGCGGCGTGACGCGGCCATCGGCGTGTTCGACGCTGAAGCCTAACGCCAGACGCCAGTGCTCCCAGGAGATGGTATCCGGGATCAGGCTGCCGGTGGCGAAGTTACCCTCGCGCAGCGAGATGGCGATAACCATCAGCAGCGGAAACATAATCGCGGCGATAAAAATCAGTAGCAGGAGATGCGTGGTAAATAAACGTAGCTTCTGCGATTTGGGTTGGACCATAGCCATTATCGTTATCTCCCTTAATCAAACTTCATGCGCGTGGCTTTCAGATTCACAATCGCTAACGCGCCAACCAGCAGGAAGATTAGCGTTGCGATAGCCGCCGCCAGGCCGAAGTCCTGACCGCCGCCGCCTTCAAAGGCGATGCGATAGGTGTAGCTCACCAGCAGGTCGGTATAACCGGCCGGGGTGGTGGTGCCGAGACGGTCCGGACCGCCGTTGGTCAACAATTGAATCAGGACGAAGTTGTTAAAGTTAAAGGCGAAGCTGGCGATCATCAGCGGCGTTAGCGGCTTAATCAGCAGCGGGAAGGTAATTTTAAAGAAGTTCTGGAACGGGCCGGCGCCATCCATTGCCGACGCTTCGTACAGATCGTCCGGAATCGCCTTCAGCAGCCCCATGCACAGGATCATCATGTACGGGTAGCCCAGCCAGGTGTTGACGATGATGATCATGGTGCGCGCGGTGGTCGGGTCGCTAAACCAGGCCGGCTTAATGCCGAACAGCGTGCTGAGCATCATGTTGATTTCACCAAAGCTCTGGTTGAACAGCCCTTTGAAAATCAGAATCGAAATAAACGACGGTACGGCGTACGGCAGAATCAGCAGGACGCGATAAATCGCTTTGCCTTTCAGCGCTTCCCACTGCACCAGGCAGGCGAGGATCATCCCCACCGCGACGGTCAGCACCACGGTCAGCACCGAGAACACCACCGTCCAGACGAAGATCGCAAAGAACGGTTTCTGAATGCCTTCATCGTGGAAGACGCGGGTAAAGTTGTCCCAGCCGATAGTCACAGTGTAGCCCGGGCTCAGCTTCTCATTGCCCCAGCTGCCGTCGGCGTTAATTGACTGGTAGAAGCCGACGTCGTTGTTCGGGCGGTATTTAACGTGGGTCTGATTGTTGGTCAGTACCCCGTCTTCGCCGAGGGTATACAGAGGCTGGGTACCGGAGAACTGGCGCAGGGAGCTCATGATGACTTTGCTGTCATCCGGCAGCACAGCGGTCAGCTGGTTCAGCGCGGTGCGATTCTGGGTAATCACGCGCAGGTTGGCGCGCTCGCCTTCCGGCAGGGCGTCGGTTTCTTTTAACGCCAGCTTCTGCTCGCCGCCAAATTTAAAGGCGTCAGAAAGGTAGTTTTTACCGCTTTCGCCGTCGGTCAGCGCCAGCTTCCACTCGTCACCCGCAGGGATCAGCGTGAAATTATAGGCTTTGCCGGCCTGGAAGGAACGATCCATCAGCACCTGCTGCGCACGTTCAAAGGTCAGCTGGTTGGTGCTGCTGTAGTTGGTAAACGCGATAGCGATAGTGCAGATCAGCGGAAACAGGACAAACAGGCCCATGCCGGCGAGGCCGGGATAAACATAGCGCCAGGCATAAGCCTTGCGATTAGCGAAAATATACAGGCCAACTGAGCTTAAAATCAGCGTCATGATGGCGAACAGGTACTCCCCCTGGGCGTACATCAAAACAACAAGGTAACCCACCAGCAGGCACAGTAAGCCAATCACAGACCATGTGAGTTGCGGGCTTTGCCACCAGTGTCTCTTTTTAACGGCATCCATGGGGATCATCCTCTACAGCGGTGAAAACTTATTTGTCAGGTGGCGCTTCGCTTACCTGACCTACGGTCCGAGCCGTAGTGGTAGGGCGGGTAGGCGCACGCGCCACCCGCCGTTTTCTTACTTAGTGATACGGCTCTGTGCATCTTTCAGCGCAGCATCGACAGTCTGGCGACCGCTGGCGGCGTTGATAACCGCGGTACGAACGGCATACCAGAAGGCAGACATCTGCGGGATGTTAGGCATGATTTCGCCTTTCTGGGCGTTCGCCATGGTGGCAGCGATGCGCGGATCTTTTTCCAGTTTTTCCTGGAAGGATTTCAGCGCCACGGCACCCAGCGGTTTGTCGTTGTTAACGGCTTCCAGACCCTGATCGGTCATCAGGTAGTTTTCGAGGAACTCTTTGGCCAGCTCTTTATTCGGGCTGGCGGCGTTGATCCCCGCGCTCAGCACGCCAACGAACGGTTTCGATGGCTTGCCTTTAAAGGTTGGCAGCAGGGTCACGCCGTAGTTAACCTTGCTCTTATCGATGTTAGACCACGCCCACGGACCGTTGATGGTCATCGCGGTTTCGCCTTTGTTGAAGGCCGCTTCCGCGATGGAGTAATCGGTATCGGCATTCATGTGCTTGTTCTTGATCAGGTCAACCAGGAAGGTCAGGCCCGCTTTCGCGCCTGCGCTGTCCACGCCGACGTCTTTCACATCGTACTTGCCGTTTTCAAACTTGAACGCGTATCCGCCGTCGGCAGCGATCAGCGGCCAGGTGAAGTACGGTTCCTGCAGGTTGAACATCAGCGCGCTCTTACCTTTCGCTTTCAGTTCTTTATCCAGCGCCGGGATCTCTTCCCAGGTCTTCGGCGGGTTCGGCACCAGGTCTTTGTTGTAAATCAGGGACAGGGCTTCGACTGCGATCGGGTAGGCGATCAGTTTGCCGTTATAGCGAACCGCATCCCAGGTGAACGGATAGAGTTTGTCCTGGAACGCTTTGTCCGGGGTGATTTCCGCCAGCAGGCCCGACTGCGCGTAGCCGCCGAAACGGTCATGCGCCCAGAAGATGATGTCCGGGCCGTCGCCGGTCGCCGCAACCTGCGGGAATTTCTCTTCCAGCTTGTCCGGGTGTTCTACGGAAACTTTAATGCCGGTGTCTTTTTCAAACTTTTTACCCACTTCAGCGAGGCCGTTGTAGCCTTTGTCGCCGTTAATCCAGATAACCAGCTTACCTTCTTCAATTTTTGCGAGGGCAGAGGCGGAAAACATCATCGTGGTCAGTGCCGACAGCGCGAGGATGCGAGCGCCAGTTTTGATTTTCATATACCCGTCCTTTTTGGTGTTGTACTCGTGGATACACTTCGGTGGCTTAACGATGATGAGTTTCCTTTTTTAACAACCCCTTTCCATCCTCCCCAGGTCTACGCCCCACCCGCTGGTTGTGTGATCTCCATTGCAAAAACGGCCGTATTGCGTCCTGGAGCACAGAAAAAAGCGCCCAATTTTGTCGCCTCCATCACGAAATCACGCTCCGCCCGCCATCCCCCGCGGCGAGAGCCAATCTCTCATCCTCCCATCTCCTCCCCCATAAAAAAGCCGGGGGGTGGAGGATTTGCCTGCGTAATGAATGCCGCATAGTCGACCCATCTTGAATGTGACTGTTAGTGACAGGTTGTAACGAAGGGAGAAGGGCATGGCGAGCGTACAGCTGCGAAATGTAACGAAAGCCTGGGGTGACGTGGTGGTATCGAAAGATATCAATCTCGATATCCACGAAGGGGAATTCGTCGTGTTTGTCGGGCCATCGGGCTGCGGCAAATCTACCCTGCTGCGTATGATTGCCGGGTTAGAAACTATTACCAGCGGGGACCTGTTTATCGGTGACACCCGCATGAACGAGATCCCACCGGCAGAACGCGGCGTTGGGATGGTATTCCAGTCTTATGCACTCTATCCCCACCTTTCCGTTGCGGAAAATATGTCGTTTGGCCTGAAGCTGGCCGGCGCGAAAAAAGATCTGATTAACCAGCGGGTGACTCAGGTTGCGGAAGTGCTGCAGCTGGCCCATCTGCTGGAGCGTAAACCGAAAGCCCTCTCCGGCGGTCAGCGCCAGCGCGTGGCGATTGGTCGTACGCTGGTGGCAGAGCCAAGCGTTTTCCTGCTGGATGAGCCGCTTTCCAACCTCGATGCCGCCCTGCGCGTCCAGATGCGTATCGAAATCTCCCGTCTGCATAAGCGACTGGGCCGCACCATGATCTATGTCACCCACGATCAGGTGGAAGCGATGACCCTCGCCGACAAGATCGTGGTCCTCGACGCCGGCCGTGTGGCGCAGGTTGGGAAACCGCTGGAGCTCTATCACTATCCGGCTGACCGCTTCGTTGCCGGCTTCATTGGTTCACCGAAGATGAACTTCCTGCCGGTCAAAGTCACCGCGACGGCTATCGATCAGGTGCAGGTTGAACTGCCGAACCGTCAGCAAATCTGGCTACCGGTGGACAGCGCCAACGTGCAGGCGGGCGCCAATATGTCCTTAGGTATTCGACCGGAGCATTTATTGCCCAGCGATATCGCCGATGTAACCCTTGAAGGCGAGGTCCAGGTCGTCGAACAGCTCGGTCACGAAACGCAAATTCATATCCAGATCCCCGCCATCCGTCAGAACCTGGTTTACCGCCAGAACGACGTGGTGTTGGTAGAAGAGGGAGCCACATTCGCTATCGGTTTGCCGCCAGAACGTTGCCATTTATTCCGTGAGGATGGCACCGCTTGTCGTCGGCTGCATAAAGAGCCGGGCGTGTAAGGCTTCCCATTAAAAAAGCGCGAACCCGGCTGGCGATATACCGGCGAAGCGTGCAAAGAAAAGCAATGATCTCAGGAGATAGAATGATGATTACTCTGCGCAAACTTCCTCTGGCGGTCGCCGTCGCAGCAGGCGTGATGTCTGCTCAGGCGCTGGCTGTCGATTTCCATGGCTACGCGCGTTCCGGCATTGGCTGGACCGGCAGCGGCGGCGAGCAACAGTGCTTCAAAGCGACCGGCGCTCAAAGTAAATACCGTCTTGGTAACGAATGTGAAACCTATGCGGAACTGAAGCTGGGCCAGGAGCTGTGGAAGGAAGGGGATAAGAGTTTTTATTTCGATACTAACGTTGCCTATTCCGTGAATCAGGAAGATGACTGGGAAAGCACCTCTCCGGCGTTCCGTGAAGCCAACATCCAGGGTAAAAACCTGATTGACTGGCTGCCGGGCTCCACGCTGTGGGCGGGTAAACGCTTCTATCAGCGTCATGACGTTCACATGATCGACTTCTACTACTGGGATATCTCCGGCCCGGGTGCAGGTCTGGAAAACGTTGACCTTGGCTTCGGTAAGCTCTCTCTGGCCGCTACCCGTAACTCAGAAAGCGGCGGCTCTTATACTTTCTCCAGCGATGACACCAAAAAATATGCTGCGAAAACTGCCAACGACGTCTTTGATATCCGTCTGGCGGGTCTGGAAACCAACCCGGGCGGCGTGCTGGAGTTAGGGGTCGATTACGGCCGTGCTAACCCGCAGGATGACTATCGCCTGGAAGACGGCGCGTCGAAAGACGGCTGGATGTGGACCGGTGAACATACTCAGTCTATCTGGGGCGGCTTCAACAAGTTTGTGGTTCAGTACGCCACTGACGCAATGACCTCCTGGAACAGCGGCCATTCTCAGGGGACCAGCATCGATAACAACGGCAGCATGATCCGCGTTCTGGATCACGGCGCGATGGACTTCAACGATGACTGGGGCCTGATGTACGTGGCAATGTACCAGGACGTGGATCTGGACAGCAAGAACGGTTCTACCTGGTACACCGTGGGTGTCCGTCCGATGTACAAATGGACGCCGATCATGAGCACCCAGCTGGAAATCGGTTACGACAACGTGAAATCCCAGCGTACCAGCGAAAACAACAACCAGTACAAAATTACTCTGGCTCAACAGTGGCAGGCAGGCAACAGCGTCTGGTCTCGTCCGGCTATCCGTATCTTCGCAACCTACGCGAAGTGGGATGAAAACTGGGGCTACAGCAACACCTCCGGTCTGCAGACGAAAGACAGCAGCGGAAGCGGCGCTTTCACCTCCAGCCGCGGTGACGACAGCGAAGTTACCTTCGGTGCCCAGATGGAAGTGTGGTGGTAATACCGTCCGCAGGACGGGTGTAACCTNGGAGGGGCGTCAGCCCCTCCTGATTATTCAGGGTTAGCGCGCTATTGCCTGGCTACCGCTAAACCGATGCTATCCAAGGTGAGAAGAATGAAAATGAAGAAAACTCTCGTCGCTCTGTGTTTATCCGCAGGGATGTTGGCATGCGTGCCGGGGATGAGCCTTGCCGATGTTAACTTTGTACCGCAGAACACCAGCGCCGCGCCGGCTATTCCAGCCAGCGCGCTGCAGCAGCTGATCTGGACGCCTGCCGATCAATCAAAGACGCAGAGCGTTGATTTAACCACCGGCGGTCAACGCCTGGATGTCCCGGGGATCGTCGGACCGGTCGCCGCCTGGAGCGTGCCGGCCAATATCGGTGAGCTGACCCTGACGCTCGACAGCGAACTGAACAAACATAAGCAGATTTTTGCGCCGAACGTGCTGATTCTCGACCAGAACATGACGCCCGCGGCGTTCTTCCCCAGCAATTACTTTACCTATCAGCAGCCGGGCGTGATGACCGCTGACCGCCTGGGCGGCGTGATGCGCCTGACCCCGGCGCTGGGCCAGCAAAAGCTCTATGTGCTGGTGTTTACCACTGAAAAAGATCTCCAGCAGACCACGACCCTGCTGGATCCGGCGAAAGCCTATGCCAAAGGCGCCGGCAATGCGGCCCCGGATATCCCGGATCCGATCGCTAAACATACCACCGATGGCGTGCTGAAGCTGAAAGTGAAAACTAATAGCACTTCCAGCGTGCTGGTAGGGCCGCTGTTCGGCTCCTCCGGCCTGGGTCCGGTAACCGTCGGCAACACCGCGGCGCCGGTAGCCGCGCCAGCCGCCGCCGCGGCGCCGGCCGCCAAAAGCGAACCGATGCTCAGCGATACCGAAACCTACTTCAACAATGGTATTAAGCAGGCGGTGAAACAAGGTGACATCGACAAAGCCCTGAAATTGATGAACGAAGCTGAGCGCCTCGGCTCGAAATCCGCTCGTTCCACCTTTATCAGCAGTGTAAAAGGCAAGGGGTAATCGTCTCCCCACAATGCTGATGTTTAGGCACAGCCTTTAGGTGCATCCTCCGGGATGCACCTTTTTTTGCACGCGCGGCAGCCTNTTGCATGGCTGTTGCGTGAATGATCGTATATTGACGTTTGCCCGCCACCAACCGCCTATTCTGCGATACAATGCTTTCACGTTATGTACCGGAGAATCAGGCATGTCCCATCCTGCGCTTACGCGACTGCGTGCGCTGCGCTATTTTGCCGTTATGCCATCCCTGCCGCCGCCGCTAAGTGACTGGCTGCTGCTGGAGGACTCAATGACCCAGCGCTTTGAACAACAAGGAAAGCAGGTCACCGTGACCCTGGTTAACGAAGGGTATATCGGCCGTGACGCGCTGACTGACGAAGCGGCGCTGCTGCCCGACGAGCCGCGCTACTGGCTGCGGGAGATTATACTCAATGCCGATGGCGAGCCCTGGCTGGCCGGGCGCACGGTGGCGCCGGAGTCGACGCTGTGTGGTCCGGAGCTGGCGCTACAGCAGCTCGGGCAAACTCCGCTGGGCCGATACCTGTTTACGTCGTCGACATTAACCCGCGATTTTATTGAAATTGGTCGCGATGCAGCGCTGTGGGGGCGTCGTTCCCGCCTGCGGCTGAGCGGCAAACCCCTGCTGCTGACCGAGCTTTTTTTGCCTGCGTCGCCGTTGTACTAAGAGGAAGAAAAAATGGAGTGGAGTCTGTCGCAGAATAAGCTGTTGGCGTTTCATCGCCTGATGCGCACTGACAAACCGATCGGCGCTTTGCTGCTGCTGTGGCCGACGCTGTGGGCGCTATGGGTGGCCTCGCCGGGCGTCCCGCCGCTGTGGATCCTGGCGGTATTCGTCGCCGGCGTCTGGCTGATGCGCGCCGCCGGCTGCGTGGTGAATGACTATGCCGACCGAAAATTTGATGGTCACGTAAAGCGTACCGCCCGCCGTCCGCTGCCGAGCGGCGATGTTACCGAGAAAGAGGCGCGAACGCTGTTTATCGTGCTGGTGCTGCTCTCTTTCCTGTTGGTGCTCACCCTCAACACCATGACCATTCTGCTGTCGGTGGCGGCGCTGGCGCTGGCGTGGATCTATCCGTTTATGAAGCGCTACACTCATCTGCCGCAGGTGGTGCTGGGCGCGGCCTTTGGCTGGTCGATCCCGATGGCCTTCTCGGCCGTCAGCGAATCGCTGCCGCTGAGCTGCTGGCTGATGTTCCTCGCCAATATTCTGTGGGCGGTGGCCTACGATACCCAGTATGCGATGGTGGATCGCGATGACGACGTTAAGATCGGCATCAAGTCGACGGCGATCCTGTTTGGCGAAAACGATCGTCTGATTATCGGTATCCTGCAGGTGGCCGTACTGGCGCTGATGGGCGCGGTGGGTTGGCTGAATGGGCTGGGCTGGGAATATTACTGGTCGCTGTTCGTGGCGGCGGGTCTGTTTGGCTGGCAGCAGAAGCTTATCTTCAATCGCGACCGCGATAGCTGCTTCAAAGCGTTTATGAACAATAACTACGTCGGGCTGGTGCTGTTCCTCGGCCTGGCGATGAGCTACCTGTAACCTCCTGTCCGCTGCCCCCCGGCATTCCGGGGGGCAGCAAACGCCGCGTTACGCGTCGTCCTGCGTGACGCTCTCAATGGTCAGTCGGACATCCGACGTAATCAAATCCGCCAGCATCCGATAAACCTTCAGGGTCTCTTCCGGCTCGGCGTCGCCGGTGTCGCTGATATAGCCTTCATCGCGCAGGGTCAACACCAGGGTGCTGAACACCGCTTTGTCGAAGAACTCCGGCGCATTGATGCCGTGTAGCACCGACAGACGCTGGGCCACGGTGCGACTCTCTTTTTCCAGCGAGCTGCGGTTGATCGCCGGGTTAGCGCTCAGCAGCCAGAAGGTGATGGCATAGCGCTGCAGCGTCTCGCGGGCGCCAGCGGCCAGCAGCTGCAGGGAGCGAGAGTGCGACGGGTTGAGGCTCATGACATCGCCATCGACGACGATCAGCTCCTGACGCAGCATCTCGGCAATCAGCGCATCCACCACTCCGGCCAGCTCCGCTTTTTCCCAGCGCAGGAACAGCTCGGCCTTGAGGAACGGATAGAGTGTTTCCACATGACGCAGCACTTCGGCGCGGCTGAGATGACGATGCTGAGTCACCAGAGCGGCTAACAGCGACGGCATCACCAGCATATGGGCGATATTGTTGCGATAGTAGGTCATCAGCACCGCCTGCTCGCGCGGCAGGATGATGATGTCGCCAATGGTGTCCTTCTCCACTTCGAACTTGTTCATCTGCAGTGCATGATCGATGAGCTCGCTGGCTGAAGCGGATGGGGCGGTCGCATCCGGAGAATAGGGCACATTGCGCAGCAGCGCGAGGTAGCACTCTAACTGCTGGGTGAGCTGCTCACGGGTCAGCGAACGCTGGCGGGAGGCCAGTAGCGCCGTACAGCACAGGTTCATGGCGTTGGCCGCGCCGGCGTTATTGATGCGCACCATCAGGTCAGCGGCGATGCTATTCACCGTCGGCGTCAGCCAGGAGGGGCGAACCGCTTCGATCGGGTCGATCGCTTCCCGCCAATCCGGCACATGCTGGTTAAGATAGGTCATCAGCGGCAGCGGTTCGCCGAAGTTAACGTAACCCTGGCCCAGGTTGCGCAGCTTGCTTAAACCGCGCACCATCTGCGGCAGACTCTCTTTCTCTTTAGTGGCGCCGCGCAGCTCTTTGGCGTAGGTTCCTACCTCCATCACGTGCTCATAGCCGATGTAAATCGGCACCAGGGTGATCGGTCGGGTTCCGCCGCGCAGCATCGCCTGGATGGTCATCGACAGCGTACCGGTCTTCGGATCGAGCAGGCGGCCGGTACGGGAGCGGCCGCCTTCGACGAAATACTCCACGGAATAGCCGCGGCTGAACAGTTCGCCAAGGTATTCGCGGAACACGGTGGAATAGAGCTTGTTGCCCTTAAAGGTGCGGCGAATAAAGAAAGCGCCGAGGCGGCGGAAGATCGGCCCGGCCGGCCAGAAGTTGAGGTTGATGCCCGCCGCGATATGCGGAGGGACCAGCCCCTGATGGTACAGGACGTAGGAGAGCAGCAGATAGTCCATGTGGCTGCGGTGGCAGGGGACATAGACAATTTCATGGCCGTCGTGCGCCAGCTGGCGTACGCGCTCGGCGTTATGCACGTTGATGCCCTGGTACAGGCGGTTCCAGGTGAAGCCGAGAATGCGGTCGGTCAGGCGGATCATCTCGTATGAGAAGTTCGCCGCAATCTCTTCCATCAGCGCGATAGCGTTCTGCTGTGCCTTCTCGTGCGAAATTTTCTTGCTGCGCGCTTCGTCTTCCACCGCGCGGGCAATCGCTTTCGAGGCCAGCAGTTTATTAAACAGATCCTGGCGGGCCGGCAGACGCGGGCCAACGGCGGCCAGCCGCTGGCGGGCAAAATGCATGCGAGCGACGCGAGCCAGCTTCTGGGCGATGATCTTATCGGTACCGTGCTCATCCGCCATGCGGCGCAGCGAAACGGACGGCGAGAAGCGCACGAAACTGTCGCGGCCGAGCCAGGAGACGGCGAAAAATTTCTGAATGCCGTTCAGCATCCGCAGCGGCGGATTGACTTCTCCTTTCTCGCGACCCGGCGAACGGCCGAACATGACCGAAACCGGCACCATTTGCACATCGAGGTCCGGATGGTTGCGGTGCAGATCGAGGTAATCGTGGAACAGCTTGATGGACTCTTCTTTTGGCGTGTAATAAGTAAATACGCGCGGCCCACCGTGGATGAATACGTAACGCGGCAGCAGGGCGCCGTCGATTTCCAGCGGTTCAAGCGGGTCAGGTAAATCATGCGCCAGGCATTGGGCGCGCAGCGTCAGCAGGTCCGCCTTCGAATTATAGGGCAGGACGTACATGACCGGACGCGAGGTATCGAGTCCTAATTCCTGGGCAGGCTCTGCCGGAATAGACTTGCTTTTTACCAGCACCTGTAATGGTAAATTCAGTAATTTATAGTAAATTCGTTGCCAGCCGGACATAAACGATGTGAAGCCTCTGGTTAATCATGCAAATGCGCGGCAAGAATAACAGAAAGTGGGCAAAATTTCCGTTACCACGCGGCAAACGCGCACACTCATCGACGTCATTTACGTAAAAAGGTTTTGTGATGGCCAATAATACCACCGGGTTAACCCGGATCATTAAGGCGGCAGGTTACTCCTGGAAAGGATTTCGCGCGGCGTGGATCAACGAGGCTGCGTTTCGTCAGGAAGGCGTCGCCGCTATCGTGGCCGTCGCGGTAGCCTGCTGGCTGGACGTCGACGCCATCACCCGCGTATTGCTGATTGGCTCGGTCCTGCTAGTGATGATAGTCGAAATTCTCAACAGCGCGATTGAAGCGGTTGTGGACCGTATCGGCTCGGATTTTCACGAGCTTTCAGGGCGCGCCAAAGATATGGGGTCGGCGGCGGTTCTGCTGGCGATTATCATCGCGCTGATCACCTGGGGAACGCTGCTGTGGAGCCATTATCACTAACGTTCTTCGCTAACCCTCGCAAAATATGAACAATCCGCCGATTTTTGTGTGCCATGTGGTTCCAAAATCACCGTTAGCTGTATATACTCACAGCATAACTGTATATACACCCAGGGGGCGGAATGAAAGCGTTAACGACCAGGCAGCAAGAGGTGTTTGATCTCATTAGGGATCATATCAGCCAGACGGGCATGCCGCCGACGCGTGCGGAAATTGCTCAGCGCTTGGGGTTCCGTTCCCCAAACGCGGCGGAAGAACACCTGAAAGCGCTGGCGCGTAAAGGCGCGATCGAGATCGTCTCCGGCGCTTCTCGCGGTATTCGCCTGCTGACGGAAGAAGAGCAAGGCCTGCCGCTGATCGGCCGCGTCGCCGCCGGTGAGCCGCTGCTGGCGCAGCAGCATATTGAAGGCCACTATCAGGTCGACCCGTCGATGTTTAAGCCCAACGCCGATTTCCTGCTGCGCGTCAGTGGGATGTCGATGAAAGACATCGGTATTCTGGATGGCGATTTGCTGGCGGTCCACAAAACCCAGGATGTGCGTAACGGCCAGGTGGTTGTCGCGCGTATCGATGAAGAAGTGACGGTGAAGCGCCTGAAAAAGCAGGGCAATGTCGTTGAACTGTTGCCGGAAAACAGCGAGTTTTCCCCGATCGTCGTCGATCTGCGCCAGCAGAGTTTTACCATTGAGGGTCTGGCCGTTGGCGTGATCCGTAATGGAGAATGGCTGTAGCGCCTGCCTCTGCGCAGCGTCATCTGTTGCGTGACGCTGCGACGTTTTTCCTCAATCAGGTCCTCAAACATGCTGCTCAACGCTGCCGATAAAGCGCTGTGGCGTCTTGCCCTCCCTATGATTTTCTCCAACATCACCGTCCCGCTGCTGGGGCTGGTGGATACTGCGGTGATCGGCCACCTGGACAGCCCGGTATACCTCGGCGGCGTAGCGGTCGGGGCGACGGCCACCAGTTTCCTCTTCATGCTGCTGCTGTTCCTGCGCATGAGCACCACCGGGCTCACCGCTCAGGCCTGGGGCGCCAAAGATCCGCAGCGCCTGGCGCGGGCGCTGGTGCAGCCGCTGGCCCTGGCGCTGGGCGCCGGGGTGCTGATTATCCTGCTTCGCCTGCCGCTAATTGACCTCGCTCTGCATATTGTCGGCGGCAGCGAGGCGGTGCTTGAGCAGGCGAGACGGTTTCTCGAAATTCGCTGGCTCAGCGCCCCCGCCTCGCTGGCCAACCTGGTGCTGCTCGGCTGGCTGCTGGGCGTCCAGTACGCCCGGGCGCCGGTTATTCTGCTGGTGGTGGGTAATCTGTTGAATATTGTGCTCGATCTGTGGCTGGTGATGGGCCTGCGGATGAACGTCCAGGGAGCGGCGCTGGCCACGGTCACCGCGGAGTACGCCACCCTCATTATTGGCCTGCTGATGGCGAAGCGGGTGCTGACGCTGCGCGGCGTGTCGCTGGCGATGCTGAAAAATGCCTGGCGCGGGGATCTGCGCCGTTTATTGGCGTTGAATCGGGACATCATGCTGCGCTCGCTGCTGCTGCAGCTGTGCTTTGGCGCGCTGACCGTATTCGGCGCCCGTCTGGGCAGCGACATCGTGGCGGTGAACGCCGTACTGATGACCATGCTGACCTTTACCGCCTACGCGCTGGATGGCTTTGCCTATGCCGTGGAGGCTCACTCCGGCCAGGCCTACGGCGCGCGCGACGGTAGCCAGTTGCTGGAGGTGTGGCGGGCGGCCTGCCGGCAGTCCGGCATGGTGGCGCTGGCGTTTGCCCTGATTTACAGCCTGGCGGGGCAGTACATTATCGCGTTGTTAACCTCACTGCCTTCCCTGCAGCAGCTGGCCGATCGCTATCTGATCTGGCAGACGATCCTGCCGGTGGTCGGCGTCTGGTGTTATCTGCTGGACGGCATGTTTATCGGCGCGACGCGCGGCGCTGAGATGAGGAACAGTATGGCGGTCGCCGCGGCGGGGTTTGCCGTGACGCTGCTTACGCTACCGGTGCTTGGCAACCATGGTCTGTGGCTGGCGCTGGCGGTGTTCCTCGCCCTGCGCGGCCTGTCGCTGGCGCTGATCTGGCGTCGACACTGGCGACGCGGCACATGGTTTAGTTAGTTATCTCCCGTCATTGCCGCTAGCCGTGACCTTCCCCGGTCGCGCTACGCTTACAGGGCGATTCAATAGCCCGGCTCAGCGTGGCGCAAGCCGGGAACATCCTCTTCGCGTTATCCCGCGGTGCGATGGTTAAAAATTCCGAATAACGAATCGACGCCAGCATTCTCATCTATAGTTAATACCATGTCCGGCACAAAACGGGCTGTAAACCCACCGAATGATGAGGACGTTATTATGAATAAAGACGAAATCGGCGGTAACTGGAAACAGTTTAAAGGTAAAGCCAAGGAACAGTGGGGCAAACTTACCGATGATGATATGACCGTAATCGAAGGGAAGCGCGACCAGCTGGTCGGCAAAATTCAGGAGCGTTACGGCTATGAGAAAGATCAGGCTGAGAAAGAAGTCTCAGACTGGGAGCATAAGAACGACTATCGCTGGTAGCGTTCCTTGATCCGAAGAATGAAGCATTTGTGTTAGTGCCTGTCTGAATGGCGCAGGGACGCGCCGTTAACCCTTTTTCCCGCTGCGGCAGCCGCTCAGCGGGCTTTCTTTTTGAGCTGAATAGTATGATCGTGCTGGCAGTGTCCCGGGGTGCTGCAGGCTTCGACTTCCACGCAGCCCGCGCAAAGCCCGTGAGCTTCTATCACATTGTGGCGCAGGGCAAACCCCATGCGGGCCGCCAGCGTATGCATGATATCTTCCACCCCTTCCGCCGCCTCTTCTTTTACCACGCCGCAGCGGTCGCAGATAAACATGGCCGAGCTATGGGTCGGCTGGTCGAACAGATGGCACAGCACATAGCTATTGGTTGACTCTACCTTATGGACAAAACCCTGCTTGAGTAAAAACTCCAGCGCACGGTAAACCGTCGGCGGTTTCGCCTGCGGCTCTTTTTCACGTAGCAAGTCCAGCAGATCGTAGGCGCTGATTGCCCCTTGCTGCAGGCTCATCAGGCGCAACACTTCCAGACGCTGTGGAGTCAGGCGTACGCCGCGCTGTGCGCAAAGCTTTTCAGCATGCGCTAACATCTCTTGCGAAGGGGTCTTATCCATGAGCATCCTCGGATTGCGTGAATTTGAATCTGTTACTTTATCACGTTCCTCAGAAAACACCGAGAGCCGGCAGGTGATACGGGTCATACTTCAGGTTGTCGGCACCGGCGCCCGTCCCGAGCGCTGGCCGCTTATTCTCGAGCAGACTACGCCTTAGCCGCTCGCTAAAACCACCATGTCCGATTTAATCACAACACGCCCGACCCTGGGTATGCTATATCTGAAGTGTCTCATTTTCGGGAGAAAACGATGAAACGACCTGATTGCATTCGCCACTGGCGCGAACTGGAAGGGCCCGACGATGCTACTTATCCCGACAGCCCGGAGCGTTTTTCAATCGGCGCGCCGCTGGGGCGAGGTTTACGTCTCAACCGGCTGGGGATCCACCACGAGCGGCTGCCGCCCGGGCGGCGCACCTCTTATCCACACGCGGAGAGCGATGAGGAAGAGTTCATCTACGTGCTGGAGGGCTATCCGGAAGTGTGGATAAACGGCTATCTCTGGAAGCTGGAGCCCGGCGACAGCGTGGGTTTTCCCGCTGGTACCGGCATCTGCCACACCTTTCTCAATAACACCGAGCAGGAAGTTCGTCTGCTGGTGGTGGGCGAGGCCAACAAGAAGTACAACCGCATTTATTACCCGCTCAATCCCGGCTATGCCGCGACGCGCCAGGATCGTTGGGTTGACCATCCGCCGCAGTTCTTCGGTCCACACGACGGCAAGCCGCGGAAAAAGTAATCATTTCAGGTGAGGGGCGAAGCGCGGCGCACTATGCGCCTGTGGTGTATCTTTATGCTATAGTAGCGCCCCTTTTTACCCGGATGCTTATTTATTCGCCATGATGCCTGAATCAACGTCACCTGTTTTCCCTGCTCACCGCTTCTCCATCGCGCCGATGCTCGACTGGACCGACCGACACTGCCGCTACTTCCTGCGGCTGCTGTCGCGGCATACGCTGCTGTATACCGAAATGGTGACCACCGGGGCGATTATTCACGGCAAAGGGGACTATCTGGCCTATAGCGAAGAAGAGCACCCGGTTGCTCTGCAGCTCGGCGGCAGCGATCCCCAGGCCCTGGCGCAGTGCGCAAAGCTGGCCGAGGCGCGCGGCTATGATGAGATCAACCTCAACGTCGGCTGCCCCTCCGACCGCGTGCAGAACGGGATGTTTGGCGCTTGCCTGATGGGCAATGCGCAGCTGGTGGCCGACTGTATCAAGGCGATGCGCGATGTGGTGTCGATTCCGGTCACGGTAAAAACCCGTATCGGTATCGACGACCAGGATAGCTATGAGTTTCTGTGCGATTTCATTGAGACGGTCTCCGGCAAGGGCGAGTGTGAGATGTTTATTATTCACGCCCGCAAAGCCTGGCTCTCCGGGCTGAGCCCGAAAGAGAACCGCGAGATCCCGCCGCTGGATTACCCCCGCGTCTGGCAGCTGAAGCGCGATTTCCCCCATCTGACGATGGCGATCAACGGCGGCATCAAATCGCTGGACGAAGCCAGAGTACAGCTTGAGCATATGGATGGGGTGATGGTCGGGCGTGAGGCCTATCAGAACCCGGGCATTCTGGCCTCGGTCGACCGCGAAATTTTCGGCGTCGCCGGCGCGGATGCCGATCCGGTAACGGTGGTGCGAGCCATGTACCCCTATATTGAGCGCGAGCTCAGCAAGGGCACCTATCTGGGCCATATTACCCGCCATATGCTGGGGCTGTTTCAGGGGATCCCTGGCGCTCGCCAGTGGCGTCGCTACCTGAGCGAAAATGCGCATAAAGCCGGCGCCGATATTGCGGTGCTGGAGCATGCCCTGAAGCTGGTGGCCGATAAACGTTAATTTCTGACCAAAACCTGGTGAAATTGACCACGCCTCGCGCACTGACGCGGGGCGTTTTCTTTTAAAGTCAAGTGCTTATGTTTGGCATGCTTTTTGTAATACCTGCAGAGTGAAGTATTCATTTTTTNNNAGAGAACCATGCTGGAACTGCTATTTGTCATTGGATTTTTTGTCATGCTGCTGGTCACCGGCGTATCGCTGCTGGGGATTATCGCGGCAATCGTGGTGGCGACGGCGCTGATGTTCGTCGGCGGGTTGTTCGCCTTGATGATCAAATTACTGCCGTGGCTGCTGCTGGCGGTGGCGGCGGTGTGGGTTATTCGGGCGCTGAAATCCCCGAACGGAAATGCTTTTCGCGACAATAACCGTTGGCGTTACTAAGGTATTGAGGGGTGCGTCACAACCTGAACAATTTTGCAGACAACCGCGTAGGCATTGCTGCGCAAATCTGTCACTATTAGCGCGTTAACGAATTCATCGCGCTGTACCCTACATACAGCCGAACTAAAAAAAAGTAAGGGCTTCCCAGGTGGAAGCCCTAAACTTTTGCCCCTTCTGCCAACTTATGGCAGCAGCAAACTCGAACCCTGCGTCACCCGGCTCTCCAGAACTTCATGCGCCCGCCGCGCTTCGCTCAGCGGATAGATCTGACTTTCAGCCACGTCCACTTTAATCACCCCGCTGGCGATCAGCGAAAACAGTTCACTGCAGGCTTCCTCCAGTTCTTCCCGGTTGGTGATATAGCCCTGCAGCGATGGGCGAGTGACGTACAGGGAGCCTTTTTGATTCAGGATCCCCAGATTAACGCCGGTCACCGGACCGGAGGAGTTACCAAAGCTGACCATCAGGCCGCGGCGCTGCAGGCAGTCCAGAGAGGCCTCCCAGGTATCTTTCCCCACCGAGTCGTAGACGACGGCCACTTTCTTACCGTCGGTGAGCGCCTTGAGCCGCTCCACGATAGACTCCTCGCGATAGTTAATCACCTGCCAGGCGCCCGCCTCTTTGGCGCGCTGCGCTTTCTGCGCGCTGCCGACGGTACCGATAAGTTTCGCCCCCAGCGCTTTCGCCCACTGACAGGCTATCAGCCCCACGCCGCCAGCGGCCGCGTGAAACAGGAACATCTCATCAGGCTTAATTTCATAGGTTTTGCGCAGTAGATACCAGACCGTTAATCCTTTGAGGAACGACGCGGCGGCCTGTTCGAAAGAGATAGCGTCCGGCAGGACCGCCGCTTTGTCGGCCAGCACATTGTGTACCGTGCTGTAGGCGCCGAGCGCCGACTGGGCGTACACCACCCGATCGCCTACCTTAATATGCGTGACCCCATGGCCAACTTTACTGACGATGCCGGCCGCCTCGGTGCCCAGGCCGCTCGGCAGCGACGGCGGCGGATAGAGGCCGCTGCGAACATAGGTGTCGATATAGTTGATGCCGATGGCTTTGTTTTCGACCTGAATCTCATGTTCTGCGGGATCGCGTGGCGTGAACTCAACCGCCTGAAGCACCTCCGGTCCCCCGTGTTTCGAAAATTCGATGCGTGTTGCCATGTTCGCTCCTGTGTTGTTCCGAGATTATTCAGTAAGCTTAACAGCCTGCGCCGGCGGCGACGGATTTTCTTACCCGCCTCAGGCCTGCCACGCTTAATGGGTTCTTTAGCGGCAATGGCTTTCTCGCTATACTGTCACGCTCTTTTCCGGATCGGTGAAATGTTAGGCTATGGCAGGAAATAAACCCTTCAACAAACCACAGACAGAAACCCGCGAACGCGATCCGCAGCTCGCCGGGCTGAAAGTCCCGCCGCACTCGATTGAAGCGGAGCAGTCGGTGTTGGGCGGTTTAATGCTGGATAACGAGCGCTGGGACGACGTCGCCGAACGCGTCGTTGCCGACGACTTTTATACCCGTCCGCACCGTCATATTTTTACCGAGATGGCGCGCCTGCAGGAGTCCGGCAGTCCGATTGACCTGATTACGCTCGCCGAGTCGCTGGAGCGTCAAGGGCAGCTGGACAGCGTGGGCGGCTTCGCCTATCTGGCCGAACTGTCCAAAAACACGCCCAGCGCGGCTAACATCAGCGCCTATGCCGACATCGTGCGCGAACGCGCGGTGGTGCGCGAAATGATTTCGGTGGCCAACGAGATCGCCGAAGCCGGCTTCGACCCGCAGGGGCGAACCAGCGAAGATCTGCTCGACCTCGCCGAATCCCGGGTTTTCAAAATCGCCGAAAGCCGGGCCAACAAAGACGAAGGGCCGAAGAACATCGCCGATGTCCTCGATGCCACCGTCGCCCGTATCGAACAGCTGTTCCAGCAGCCCCATGACGGCGTCACCGGGGTCAATACCGGCTACGACGACCTCAACAAAAAGACCGCCGGCCTGCAGCCGTCGGATCTGATTATCGTCGCCGCCCGTCCATCGATGGGTAAAACGACCTTCGCGATGAACCTCGTGGAAAACGCGGCGATGCTGCAGGACAAACCGGTATTAATCTTTAGTCTCGAGATGCCCTCGGAACAGATCATGATGCGTTCTCTGGCCTCGCTGTCGCGCGTCGATCAGACCCGCATTCGTACCGGTCAACTGGACGACGAAGACTGGGCGCGGATCTCCGGCACCATGGGCATCCTGCTGGAAAAGCGCAATATCTATATCGATGACTCCTCCGGCCTGACGCCGACGGAGGTGCGCTCCCGCGCGCGGCGTATCGCCCGCGAGCACGGCGGCATCGGACTGATTATGATCGACTACCTGCAGCTGATGCGCGTGCCGTCGCTCTCCGACAACCGTACCCTTGAGATTGCTGAAATCTCCCGCTCGCTGAAGGCGCTGGCGAAAGAGCTGCAGGTGCCGGTGGTGGCGCTGTCGCAGCTTAACCGCTCGCTGGAGCAGCGCGCCGATAAGCGCCCGGTCAACTCCGACCTGCGTGAGTCCGGCTCTATCGAACAAGATGCCGACTTAATCATGTTCATTTACCGTGATGAGGTCTATCACGAGAACAGCGATCTTAAAGGCATCGCGGAAATTATCATTGGTAAACAACGTAACGGCCCGATCGGCACCGTGCGACTGACCTTTAACGGCCAGTGGTCGCGTTTCGATAATTATGCCGGTCCTCAGTATGATGATGAGTAATCCTTCCGCCTTCTTTTATTAAGGAATTCAAATGCAAGCGGCAACTGTAGTTATCAACCGCCGCGCTCTGCGACACAACCTGCAACGTCTGCGTGAACTGGCGCCCGCCAGCAAACTGGTTGCGGTAGTGAAAGCGAACGCCTACGGACACGGTCTTCTCGAGACCGCGCGAACGCTGACCGACGCCGACGCCTTTGGCGTCGCCCGCCTGGAAGAGGCGCTGCGCCTGCGAGCGGGGGGCATCGCCCAGCCGATCCTCCTGNTGGAAGGCTTTTTTGCTGCGGAAGACCTGGCGGTGATCGCCGCCCAGCGCCTGCATACGGCGGTGCATAGCCCCGAACAGCTGGCGGCGCTGGAGCAAGCCGATCTCCCCGAGCCGGTGACCGTGTGGATGAAGCTGGATACCGGCATGCATCGCTTAGGGGTGCGCCCGGAGGAAGCCGAGGCGTTTTATCAGCGTCTGAGCCAGTGTAAAAACGTCCGCCAGCCGGTGAACGTGGTGAGCCACTTCGCGCGCGCCGATGAGCCGACCTGCGGCGCCACCGAACGCCAGCTGGACATCTTCACCACCTTTACCGAAGGCAAGCCGGGCTTGCGCTCTATCGCCGCCTCGGGCGGCATTCTGCTGTGGCCGCAATCGCATTACGACTGGGTGCGCCCCGGAATTATCCTGTATGGCGTGTCGCCGCTGGACGATCGCTCCACCGGGAAAGATTTCGGCTGCCAGCCGGTGATGACCCTGACGTCCAGCCTGATTGCGGTGCGCGAGCATAAAGCAGGGGAGCCCGTCGGGTACGGCGGCACCTGGATCAGCGAACGCGATACCCGTCTCGGCGTGGTGGCGATGGGCTATGGCGACGGTTATCCGCGTGCGGCACCGTCGGGCACGCCGGTACTGGTCAATGGCCGGGAAGTGCCGATTGTCGGCCGGGTGGCGATGGATATGATCTGCGTTGACCTCGGACCGCAGGCCCAGGATAAGGCCGGCGACGCGGTAGTGCTGTGGGGAGAGGGGCTCCCGGTAGAGCGCATCGCCGAGATAACGAAAGTGAGTGCTTACGAACTTATTACGCGACTGACCTCCCGCGTCGCCATGAAATACCTCGACTAAGCCTCTGGCGTACCGGATAGTACAGAGGCTGATCCGGTACGCACCAGGCCTGCGGCGCTCAAAAAAGCGGTTTATACCGCTGCGCGGTCACTTTCCCCTCAACATCCTCTCGACCTGCCGTCATATCCGGTTTATTGTGTAAGAACCTGCCCCATGTAAACCTGGAGATACATCGCGTGTTTCAAAAAGTTGACGCCTACGCCGGCGACCCTATTCTTTCTCTGATGGAACGCTTCAAAGAAGACCCGCGAAGCGACAAAGTCAACCTGAGTATCGGGCTGTACTACAACGATGACGGCATTATCCCGCAGCTGCAGGCGGTGGCGGAAGCGGAAGCACGCCTGAACGCCGAGCCGCATGGCGCCTCGCTGTATCTGCCAATGGAAGGGTTGAGCGGCTACCGTCAGGCGATTGCGCCGCTGCTGTTTGGCGCAGAGCATACCGCGCTTAAGCAAAATCGCATTGCCTCTATTCAGACGGTCGGCGGTTCGGGCGCGCTGAAGGTCGGGGCCGACTTCCTCAAACGTTACTTTCCTGAGTCTCATGTCTGGGTCAGCGATCCGACCTGGGAAAACCACATCGCCATTTTTGAAGGGGCTGGCTTCGAAGTAAGTACTTACCCCTGGTTTGATAAAGCCACCAACGGCGTGCGCTTTGAGGACCTGCTGGCGACGCTGCAAACGCTGCCGGCCCGCGATATTGTGCTGCTGCACCCTTGCTGCCACAACCCGACCGGCGCCGACCTGACGCCAGCCCAGTGGGACCGCGTGGTTGAGGTATTGAAAGCGCGTCAGCTGATCCCCTTCCTCGACATCGCCTACCAGGGCTTTGGCGGGGGGCTGGAAGAGGATGCCTACGCCATTCGCGCCATCGCCAGCGCCGGGATGCCGATGCTGGTCAGCAACTCGTTCTCCAAAATTTTCTCGCTGTACGGGGAGCGCGTCGGCGGTCTGTCCGTGGTCTGTGAAGACAGCGAAACCGCGGGCCGCGTGCTGGGTCAGCTGAAGGCCACCGTGCGCCGCAACTACTCCAGCCCGCCAAGCTTTGGCGCGCAGGTGGTGGCGACGGTGCTGAACGATGCAGCTCTGAAAGCCACCTGGCAGGCGGAAGTGGACGCCATGCGCGCGCACATCCTGACCATGCGCCAGGCGCTGGTCGACGCGCTGCAGCAGGTTGCCCCGGGCAGCAAAGTGGATTACCTGCTCAAGCAGCGCGGGATGTTCAGCTATACCGGATTTAGCGCGGCGCAGGTGGATCGTCTGCGCGATGAGTTTGGCGTCTACCTGATTGCCAGCGGACGCATGTGCGTGGCGGGGTTAAACTCACGTAATGTTCAGCAGGTAGCGAAAGCTTTTGCCGCGGTAATGTAAGCCGCTCTCCAGCAGGTTGTCTCTGCCGGTCAACGGGCAGGGGCAACCCCTCGGATGTGATCATCCTCTTTTTCTATGACATCTGCGCGAAAAAGGCTTTTCATCCATGCCGCCGGCGGGTAAGGTCGGGACGTTGATAAGCATGCACATTATTGAAAACAATAATGATTGATAGATTTAGGGATAAATATGCGCAAACTTACTCTCGCCCTTGCGGCGGCTTCTCTCCTGTTCACGCTGAACAGCGCCGTTGTGGCGCGCGCCTCCACGCCGCAGCCGCTGTGGGTCGGCACCAACGTGGCCCAGCTGGCCGAGCAGGCGCCGATCCACTGGGTTTCGGTGGCGCAAATTGAGAACAGCCTGCTGGGGCGGCCGCCGATGGCCGTCGGCTTTGATATCGATGACACCGTCCTCTTCTCCAGTCCGGGTTTCTGGCGCGGGCAAAAAACCTTCTCTCCCGGCAGCGAGGATTACCTGAAAAACCCGCAGTTCTGGGAAAAAATGAACAATGGCTGGGATGAATTCAGCATGCCGAAAGAGGTGGCGCGCCAACTGATTGCGATGCATGTGAAGCGCGGGGACAGCATCTGGTTCGTCACCGGCCGCAGCCAGACCAAAACCGAAACCGTTTCTAAAACCCTGCAGGATGATTTTCTCATCCCGGCCGCCAATATGAATCCGGTGATTTTCGCTGGCGATAAGCCTGGCCAAAACACCAAGACCCAGTGGCTGCAGGCGAAGCAGATAAAGGTTTTCTACGGCGATTCGGATAACGATATCACCGCCGCCCGCGAAGCGGGCGCCCGTGGCATCCGCGTGCTGCGGGCCGCCAACTCCTCCTATAAGCCGTTGCCGATGGCTGGCGCGCTGGGCGAGGAAGTAATCGTCAATTCCGAATACTGATGACCGCCTGAACGCGATAAACGGCAGCGACGGCGCTGCCGTTTTTTTATGCAAAATCAGGGGTGGAAGGTTTTACCTTTTCACGTATTGCTGCACACTTAGAAGGATTCATTCGCAAAAGGAGTCAATGATGTGGTATCAGCAAACCCTGACGCTTGGGCCAAAATCCCGCGGTTTTCATCTGGTCACCGACGAAATCCTTGGCCAGATCCGCGGGCTGTCCGGGGTGAAGGTTGGCCTGCTGCACCTCCTGCTCCAGCATACTTCCGCTTCCCTGACGCTCAACGAAAACTGCGATCCCACCGTCCGCTATGACA
This sequence comes from Klebsiella sp. EMBS2024, assembly GCF_036233805.1. Taxonomy (NCBI): domain Bacteria; kingdom Pseudomonadati; phylum Pseudomonadota; class Gammaproteobacteria; order Enterobacterales; family Enterobacteriaceae; genus Klebsiella; species Klebsiella sp. EMBS2024. The sequence continues at coordinate 4,860,847 of NZ_JAZARW010000001.1, forward strand.
TGGAGCAGTATTTTCTCAACGCCGTACCGGACAATGCGCCGTATGAACATGACTATGAAGGCCCTGACGATATGCCGTCGCACATCAAATCATCGATGCTTGGCGTGTCGCTAATGCTGCCGGTCGAGGACGGGCGCGTCAGGCTGGGAACCTGGCAGGGCATCTGGCTGGGGGAGCATCGGATACACGGCGGTTCGCGGCGCATCGTTGCGACGCTCATGGGGGAATAAAAGATGACAATTTCGGAGTTATTACAGTACTGCATGGCGAAACCGGGAGCAGAGCAGAGCGTCCACAGCGACTGGAAAGCCACGCAGATTAAGGTCTCAGACGTGCTGTTTGCCATGGTGAAGGAGGTTGAGGACCAGCGGCCGGCGGTCGCGCTGAAGGCGAGTCCGGAGCTGGCTGAGCTGCTGCGTCAGCAGCATCGCGATGTCCGGCCCAGCCAGCATCTCAATAAAGCGCACTGGAGCACCGTCTATCTGGATGGCTCGCTGCCGGATTCGCAAATCTACTACCTGGTCGATGCGTCTTATCAGCAGGCGGTGAAAATGCTGCCGGAGCCGGTCCGGCAGCAGCTTACCCGCTAATTATTTCAGCATGGGCTTGAGGAAGCGCGCGGTGTGCGAGGCTTCGCACTCGGCGACGGTTTCCGGCGTACCGGAGACCAGGATTTCGCCGCCGCCGCTGCCGCCTTCCGGGCCGAGATCGACAATCCAGTCGGCAGTTTTAATCACATCGAGGTTGTGCTCAATCACCACGATGGTATTGCCCTGATCGCGCAGCTGGTGCAGCACTTCCAGCAACTGCTGGATATCGGCGAAGTGCAGACCGGTGGTCGGCTCATCGAGGATATACAGCGTCTGGCCGGTACCGCGCTTGGACAACTCGCGCGCCAGCTTCACGCGCTGCGCCTCGCCGCCGGACAGGGTCGTCGCCGACTGGCCAAGGCGGATATAGGTCAGGCCGACGTCCATCAGGGTTTGCAGCTTACGCGCCAGCGCCGGTACGGCATCAAAGAATTCACGCGCCTCTTCAATGGTCATATCCAGCACTTCGTGGATGGTCTTACCCTTGTACTTAATCTCCAGCGTTTCGCGGTTATAGCGTTTGCCTTTGCACTGGTCGCACGGCACGTAGATATCCGGCAGGAAGTGCATCTCAACCTTAATGACGCCGTCACCCTGGCAGGCTTCGCAGCGCCCACCGCGAACGTTAAAGCTAAAGCGCCCCGGCGTATAGCCGCGTGAGCGAGACTCCGGTACGCCGGCGAACAGCTCGCGCACCGGGGTAAACACCCCGGTATAGGTTGCCGGGTTGGAGCGCGGCGTCCGGCCGATCGGGCTCTGGTCGATATCGATCACTTTATCGAAATGTTCCAGCCCCTGGATATCGCGATACGGCGCTGGTTCGGCGATGGTCGCGCCGTTGAGCTGGCGCTGGGCAATCGGGAACAGGGTATCGTTGATCAGCGTGGATTTACCCGAGCCGGAGACGCCGGTGATGCAGGTAAACAGGCCCACTGGCAGGGTCAGCGTTACATCCTTCAGGTTGTTGCCGCGCGCGCCGGTCAGCTTGAGGACTTTCTCCGGGTTGGCGGGCACGCGCTGTTTCGGCACTTCAATTTTGCGTTTACCGCTCATGAACTGGCCGGTCAGGGATTCCGGGACCGCCATAATGGCCTCCAACGGCCCTTCCGCTACTACCTGGCCGCCGTGAACGCCAGCGCCTGGACCGATATCGATCACATGGTCGGCGGCGCGAATGGCGTCTTCGTCGTGCTCAACGACGATCACCGTGTTGCCTAAATTACGCAGGTGGATCAGGGTGCCGAGCAGGCGTTCGTTATCGCGCTGGTGCAGGCCGATAGAGGGTTCATCCAGCACGTACATCACGCCAACCAGCCCGGCGCCAATCTGGCTTGCCAGACGGATACGCTGGGCTTCGCCGCCGGAGAGCGTTTCCGCCGAGCGGGAGAGCGTCAGGTAGTTGAGGCCGACGTTGACGAGGAATTTCAGACGATCGCCAATCTCTTTCAGCACTTTTTCGGCGATTTTCGCCCGCTGTCCGGAAAGCTTCAGATTGTTGAAGAAATCCATCGCATGGCCGATGCTCATATCGGAAATGGTCGGCAGCGGGGTGTTTTCCACAAACACGTGGCGCGCCTCGCGACGCAGACGCGTGCCGTCGCAGCTGGCGCACGGACGGTTGCTGATGAACTTCGCCAGCTCTTCGCGCACCGCGCTGGATTCCGTCTCTTTGTAACGGCGCTCCATGTTATGCAGCACGCCTTCGAACGGATGGCGGCGCACCGAGGTATCGCCGCGGTCGTTCATGTATTTGAATTCAATACTTTCTTTACCTGAACCGTACAGCACCACTTTCTGCACGTTGGCGCTGAGGGTGCCCCATGGCGCTTCGACGTCGAATTTATAGTGCTCCGCCAGCGACTTCAGCATCTGGAAGTAGTAGAAGTTACGCCGATCCCAGCCGCGGATGGCGCCGCCCGCCAGCGACAGCTCGGGATTTTGCACCACGCGATCGGGATCGAAATATTGCTGCACGCCGAGGCCGTCGCAGGTCGGGCAGGCGCCCGCCGGGTTGTTAAAGGAGAACAGACGCGGCTCCAGCTCGCGCATGCTGTAGCCGCAGATCGGGCAGGCGAAGTTGGCGGAAAACAGCAGTTCTTCCGCTTTCTCATCATCCATATTAGCCACAATGGCGGTCCCGCCGGAGAGCTCCAGCGCGGTTTCAAACGACTCGGCCAGGCGCTGCGCCAGATCGTCGCGCACCTTGAAGCGGTCGATGACTACCTCAATGGTGTGCTTCTTCTGCAGCTCCAGCTTCGGCGGATCCGACAGATCGCAGACCTCGCCGTCGATCCGCGCGCGGATGTAGCCCTGACTGGCGAGGTTTTCCAGGGTTTTAGTGTGCTCGCCTTTGCGCTCTTTAATAATGGGCGCCAGCAGCATCAGGCGCAGGCCTTCCGGCTGGGCGAGGACATTATCGACCATCTGACTGACGGTTTGCGCCGCCAGCGGCACGTCGTGATCCGGACAGCGCGGTTCGCCGACGCGGGCGTACAGCAGACGCAGATAGTCGTGAATTTCGGTAATAGTACCCACCGTCGAGCGGGGGTTGTGAGAGGTTGATTTCTGTTCGATGGAAATCGCCGGCGACAGCCCTTCGATATGGTCGACGTCCGGCTTCTCCATCAGCGACAGGAACTGTCGCGCATAGGCGGAGAGCGATTCGACGTAGCGACGCTGGCCTTCGGCATACAGGGTGTCGAAAGCGAGTGAAGATTTGCCAGACCCGGAAAGCCCGGTGACGACAATGAGTTTGTCGCGCGGGATAACGAGGTTGATGTTTTTGAGATTATGGGTGCGGGCGCCCCGAACTTCGATCTTATCCATTCACCTTTCCCGGTAGGTAGATACACGGATTGCCTGGTTTGCTTGAAGGACAAACGGCAGAAACGGCTAATTATGACACAATTTAACCTGAATGAATATACAGTATCGGAATGCAAATTCGGGTCGAGTGTGCAACAATGCCGTAGCCGGGTACTATCTCTGGAATCAGCCTCGCAGCTATTAAAATGCTACGTGGAAATGGTACACTCGCGCGTTTACACTATTAAGAAACGTATTCAGGAGACACGAACATGGCCAGCAGAGGCGTAAACAAGGTGATTCTCGTCGGTAATCTGGGGCAGGACCCGGAAGTACGCTACATGCCAAGTGGCGGCGCTGTCGCCAACTTCACGCTGGCAACTTCCGAATCCTGGCGTGACAAGCAGACCGGCGAAATGAAAGAGCAGACCGAGTGGCACCGCGTTGTGCTGTTCGGCAAACTGGCGGAAGTCGCTGGTGAGTATCTGCGTAAAGGCTCTCAGGTGTACATTGAAGGCCAGCTGCGTACCCGCAAGTGGACCGATCAATCCGGTCANGACAAATACACCACCGAAGTGGTGGTGAACGTGGGCGGCACCATGCAGATGCTGGGCGGCCGTCAGGGCGGCGGCGCACCGGCAGGCGGCGGCCAGCAGCAGGGCGGTTGGGGTCAGCCGCAGCAGCCGCAGGGCGGCAACCAGTTCAGCGGCGGCGCGCAGTCCCGTCCGCAGCAGCAGGCCCCGGCAGCGCCTTCCAACGAACCGCCGATGGACTTCGACGACGACATCCCGTTCTAAGGCTTGCCTTAGGCGCACTGTCTGCGCAGTCGAAAGCAGAAAGCCCCGGTTTCGCCGGGGCTTTTTCTTTGTTATTCCTGCACCGTCATTTCAGGATGGAATTTGACCTACGGTAACGAGCGATTCAGATGACGGGCACCTGAGCGGTGGCGGCTGTCGCCACGCTGGGCTGCGGTTTGGCTGGCTGCGCTACCGGCTCCTGCCGCGGTACGGCCGTCGCTTTCTGTTTGCGGGCCATGTCATCGACGATCAGCCGATAGGCGATGTAATACTTATAGATATTGCTGACGTAGGTTACCGTCTCGGCGCCAATTTTTTCTGCCGCCATATTTTCGACGTTACCGAACCAGACGTTCGGGTCAAATCCTCGCTGTTTAGTCATGGTGCGCAGGCGGGCGATACGCGCCGGACCCGCGTTATAGGAGGCAAAGGTAAACAGCGCTTTATCGAGCCGGGTCATGGGCTCATCGGCATAGTACCGATCCATCATCCAGCGCATGTATTTCACGCCGGCATGGATATTGGGATCCAGCTGTTTAATATCGCCCACCTTCAGCTCTTTTCCAGTGCTGGGCATCACCTGCATAACGCCGATGGCGCCGACGTGGCTCCGTACCGACTGATTCAGCCGCGACTCCTGGTATCCCTGGGCCGCCATCAGCAGCCAGTCGACGTCGTAACGATCGCCGTACTTGCGGAAGACATCTACCATCGCGAGGAATTTGCGTCGTTCCTTACTCGCCGCGGCATTTTTGACATATTTAGCATTTTTCAGGTAACGCAGCAGGAGAGTATTGCCCAGCGTGGTGCCCTGACGATTCTTTTTGACGAAGTTGTTCAGTACCGTCAGCAGCTGCGGGCTGTCTTTGCGTACCGCCCAGGCAATGTCGCCGCCGTCGCGCAGCACCACATTGTCATGGACCTGAATTTTTGGAAACACCTGTTTCCAGAACAACGCTTTATGCTGATCGACGACGATCAGCGGAATCAGCCCGGCGTTGAGCATTTCCAGCAGATCTTCATCCTCCAGCGCTTCCGGCGCCGCCTCCAGTATCACCGGTGGGCGCGACTCACCGGCAAATCGGGCGTTCAGCGCTTGCAGGCTGTCGTAATAGCTGGAGGAGCGGCGAACAAAGACGGTTTGACCAGAGAGTTGCTCCAGGCTGTCGACCTTCGGTGAAGCCGGGCCGGAGATCAGTAATTCTTTCACGTTGCTGTAGAGCGGCTGGGCGAAATCGACCTGTGCTTCCCGCGAGGGCGTGATAGTCAGATTGGCAGCCGCAATATCGCCTTTACCTTCATTAAGCGCGATAAAGAGATTGTCCCGACTGACCGGCACAAAAACGATATGCAGCTTCAGGTGGCGCTGTTTGAGCTTTTTATCCTTCGCTAGCTGTTTATTCAGCTCGTTTTCCAGCGCGATAAAAATGTCGTGCGTCGCCCCGCGCTGGGTGCCTTTATCAATAAAAAAGAAGGTCTTGCTGTAGGTGGTTAATACCCGAATGGTACGACGGTCGATCATGCCAGGCAAATCGCCTCTCCATGGTCGTAGCATATCGTCGATATGAATCGATAGCGTGTTGTCTTCGGCTGCTGCCGGCGGCGCTTTTTCCGCCTCTACTGCCGGCAGCAGAGGAGCGAATAACAGTGTCGCGAGGCAGGTGAGCCAGGCGATAAACAGACGTGATAGCGAGTAGGCGTTCATGGAGGAATACTCCGCAGGGGATGTGATTATTTTAGCAGAACGGCCGCCGTTAGCTGGGAACGACAAGGGCGTAAAAAACATAACAATGCCGACAAATAGTTTTCTCCCATTTTATCGCTTACTATTAATATGTTTTTATCTTTAATTTAACTATGGAGATAATATGGCGAAAATGTGTGTTTTTAATGATAAATAGAAAATAATGATGATGTTTTTATTTTATTTCTCCCCATCTGTTTTGTTGTAACCTTTTGATTGTTGGTGTTTATTTTATTTTTCTTCGAGATTGATTATTATCATCTTGATAATGAATCTCATTTTTATTACCGTAACACGGCACATTACTCTAATAACACGCTGTCTGGATTACGCTATCAAAGAATAGCGCGCAGCGCTTTTTCTCTAATGATGAAACAGGGCACTTAATTTTATTATGCCTCATGCT
>NZ_JAZARW010000001.1:4867193-4878685 GCF_036233805.1 Klebsiella sp. EMBS2024
TTATTCCCATGACTATCGGGAAGGGGCTGACCTACGCCAAAATCTGGCGAGGCGCAGAGGCGAGTATTTTATCCCATTGTTTTTTCAATTGGGGAAGGCGTTATGCCCGACAGCAACAGAAAACAGGGCATATTCTATGAAATACACGTCTCACTTCCCGCTGGGGATCGTCATTCCTCTGCTCGCCTGTAGCGTGCCGCTGCAGGCGGCAGAGAACATGACCGAACAATCGACGCCTGACGAGAGCGCCGCCACTGCCGAAAATCACGAGGAGACGATGGTCATAACCGCCGCCAGGCAGAACCTGCAGGCGCCGGGCGTGTCGACCATCACCGCAGAAGAGATCCGCAAACATCCCCCCGCCCGCGATGTGTCGGAGTTAATTCGTACGCAGCCCGGGGTAAACCTGACCGGCAACTCTACCAGCGGGCAGCGCGGCAACAACCGGCAAATTGATATCCGTGGCATGGGGCCCGAGAATACGCTGGTGCTGGTCGATGGTAAACCGGTGACCAGCCGTAACTCGGTGCGGTATGGCTGGCGCGGCGATCGTGACTCCCGCGGCGATACCAGTTGGGTGCCAGCGGAGATGATCGATCATATCGATGTGATCCGCGGCCCGGCGGCGGCGCGCTATGGTAATGGCGCGATGGGCGGGGTCGTCAACATCGTGACCAAACCGACCACGCGAGAATGGCACGGGTCGTGGAATACCTATATGAATGCTCCGCAGCACCGTAAAGAAGGGGCGACGAAACGTACTAACTTTAGCCTCAATGGTCCGCTGTCGGACAGTGTCAGCTTCAATCTCTGGGGTAATCTGAGTAAAACCCAGGCCGATGCACAGGATATTAACGCCGGGCATGAAGCGGAACGTACCGGTTCCTACGCCGGTTCTTATCCCGCCGGACGTGAAGGGGTGGTGAACAAAGATATTCACAGTAAGCTGCGCTGGGAGTTTGCCCCGATGCAGGCCCTGGAGTTTGAGGCCGGTTACAGCCGCCAGGGTAATCTCTATGCTGGCGACACACAAAACACCAATACCAGTACGCTGGTGAAGAGTATGTACGGGAAAGAGACCAACCGTCTCTACCGGCAAACTTACGGCGTAACATGGACCGGCGGCTGGGATAATGGCGTGACCAGCAACAGCTATGCCCAGTACGAACACACCCGTAACTCGCGAATGGATGAAGGGCTGGCGGGCGGTACGGAAGGGATCTTCTCCAGTAGCGAGTTTTCAGATATCGATCTGGCCGATGTCCTGCTACATAGTGAAGTGAATATTCCGTTTACGCTGGGGGTCGATCAGAATCTGACGCTGGGGACAGAATGGAATCAGCAGCGGATGAAAGATGGCGTATCGACAACCCAGGCGCTCTCTTACGGCACTATCGATGGCGTATCGGCTACCGGTCGTAGCCCGTACTCCAGCGCCGAGATCTTCTCGCTGTTTACCGAAGATAATATGGCGCTAACGGACAGCACCATGCTGACACCCGCTCTGCGCTTCGATCATCACAGCATCGTCGGCAATAACTGGAGCCCCTCACTGAACCTGTCTCAGGAGCTGACGGACGACTGGACGCTGAAGCTGGGCATTGCCCGTGCTTACAAGGCGCCTAACCTCTACCAGTTGAACCCGAACTATATTCTCTACAGCAACGGTCAAGGCTGTTACGCCAGTAGTTCCGCCTGCTATCTGATGGGGAATAGCGATCTGAAAGCGGAGACCAGCGTTAATAAAGAGATTGGTCTTGAGTACAAGCATGATGGCTATCAGGCGGGGATCACCTGGTTCCGTAACGACTATCACAATAAGATTGAGTCAGGGTATGCGGCGGTGGGTACCGCCAGCAACGGCACCACCAATATCTATCAGTGGGAAAACGTACCAAAGGCGTTAGTGGAAGGCCTGGAAGGAACGCTGAATCTGCCGGTGGGGGAGGCGGTTAACTGGAGCAATAACCTGACCTGGATGCTGCAGAGCAAGAATAAGACGACCGGCGACCGGCTGTCAGTGATCCCGCAGTTTACCCTGAACTCGACCCTAAGCTGGCAGGTTCGTGAAGATCTCTCCCTGCAGAGCACCTTTACCTGGTATGGCCGACAGAAACCAAAACGCTTCAATTATAAGGGCGAGGCGGTCAGCGGCAGCGAACTAAACGAAGTCAGCCCATACAGCATTGTCGGCCTCAGTGCGACCTGGGATGTGAACAAAAATCTGAGCTTCACCAGCGGGATAGATAACCTGTTTGATATCCGCCACTACCGGGCAGGGAATGCGCAAACGACCGGCAACGCGACGACGGGAGCTTATCTGTATGGCGCGGGTGCCGAGACCTATAACGAGTCGGGGCGGACCTTCTTTATGAGCGTTAATACTCATTTCTGATGATCCTGATGAGGAGTAAACCGGGTGCAACGCGACCCGGTTTTTTTATTTCAGATGACAGCGGAGGAGGCGGTTATAAATCGTGACAAAATCTTCACGCCCTCTACATTATTAGCTCAACATATCCTTTTATACTGATTTCCGTCGCGCAAGGTCGTTGATCCCGACCGGGTTCGATAATAGCATCCTGCTATTTCCCTTCTGTAATATCCCCTGTCCCCCTTCCATTCCCAACCGCAGCGATGCGGAGGAGGGGGACCTCCTTATTTTTGCCGCGTGATCTGATAGCGATACTGAGTGGGCGTGAGCGCATGATATTTTTTGAAGGTACGATTAAACGCACTGAGATCGTCATAACCGACCATCATACAAATATCGACGATTCGGTAACCAGGCGTCGTCAGCGATAAACGGCGACACAGCGACATGCGCTGCTGGCGGATATATTCCATTGGCGAACGATCAAAATAATGACGGAAGAGCCGAAACAAATGCCAGGGGGAATAACCAGAGATATCGCTCAGATCGTCGACGGTCAGTTTCTTATCCAGATTATTATCGATCCACAAGAGCAGGTCGCTTAATACCGATTGCTGGAGCGTTTTGCTACGCATAATTGCGGCCAATCCCATAACGCAGGGCTCCTCAGTGAGGAGCCCTGGGGTTTATTGAACAGTGAGTGTGCCGTGGCGAACCTGATAATTTTTTTGATTATCAGGGCCAATATAGTCGCTGGCGGGTTTTGCCAGCTGCAGATGACCAAAGGCGGTAGTTTGCTCTGCATGATAATTTTCGCCGTCATTCACGTCGCCGCGCCCGTTATAACGGGCAATAGCCGGGAAGGGATACACCGGACGAGTCGCGATAACAGCTGGAGCAGCGTCAGCGTAAGGCTGACTGACTTTCTGCACGCCGTGAAACTGCGTTTGCGCATCTGGTTTTTCTGTCATCGGCGGCAGGTCGGCAGCGGCTGTTGCCCGTTTGCCGGCCATGATCTCCTGCGGCGCGATGCCTTCCTCGGTCCAGCGCATCAGCGGGGTAAGGAGATCAATTTGATCGTAACCTTCGCCATTACCGCAATGGGCTACCCCAGGCAGCAGGAATAACCGCAGGAAGGTATCCGTTGCGGCATGGCCCATCTCTGCTTCTACGCCGCGATAATAGGCGATAGAAAAGGCCGGGCTGACGGAGTCATCGGCCAGACCGTGCCAGAGGATAAGCTTGCCGCCGCGCTGTTGATAGGCATGAAGATTGGTATTTGCCGCGTTATAGAGCGGCGCCAGTTGGGCGACGGCGTCAAAATTCTGCTGGTTAAGCGGGAAATCCCGCATCGATTGGATCTTCTGTTTTTCTCCTGGCAGGAGCACGGATTGCAGAGCCGGTAGTACCATCATTTCCGACATTGAGTGGCCGGTCGGCGTCTCGGGCACCGGCCAGCGTAGCTCGGAACCCAGCGGCAGACCGCCCGCGACGAACTGGGCGCCGTGGCTGTCGTAAGCCCCGCGGTAGAGCTTTTTCACCACCTCGATCTCTTCCTGCGTCAGGCAGGTAGAACGGTCCTGAGCATCGGCAGGACAGCGGGGGAGCCATGACTCAGAGAACTGACAGGCATACGGATTTTGCAGGACACCATCCTGCACGCCGGAAAGCGTCGGGCAGTGAGCCAGCACGGCCTGGTGAATCAGAGGAAGGCGATTTTTCAGCAGGATAGCGGTACCGTCCGGGCGCTGATTGGCGGCCACATTCCAGCCGTGGAAGAAGGAGTTCTGAAACTGGAAAAAGGCCGCTGGCGCGCCAGCGCTGATACCGTCAAAATCCTGCGGAAAGCGCTGCGCTTCCATCAATGCTTCGCGACCGCCGTCTGAGCAGCCCATAAAGTAGGCATACTTTGGCGGCTGGCGGTAAAGCGTCTGCATCACCGCTTTGGCCAGCACGGCGGTCAGGTGGTTGGCGCGCCAGGCAAAATCGATGCGCTTTTGCGGATCTTCGGCCCATGACGCATCCATCATACTGCCATGGTGCCCCATATCGGTTGCTGCCACCACAAACTCGCCGTTCATTGCCGGCAGGCAGCCGCTGGCATTCGACAGACTCAGGTTAATACTCCCGCACAGTCCGCCACAGCCGACCTGCAAAAAACGTTGACTCCAGCGTTGGGTCGGCAGGGCAATCTGCACGCCAATCTCAGGGGCGATAGTGGCGCTCACCTTGCACCAGCTTCCCTGCGCGGAGGTCTGCATTTCAGTGTGGTTGATAGTGACCTTTGCGCCAACGGCCGCGCTGAAGTCGGTAGTGCTTAGCGCATCGCATGTCAGCGCGGGAAGAACGATCGGCAGACTGGCGACAGCCTGCGTGGGTGAAGCGAACGATAACCCGAAGAGGGCGCAGAGGATGATGGGCAAGATTGTCTTGAGTAAGCGTGTCATACGCAGTTCCCTGTGGCTGATGATGGGAGGCGGCAGGATGGCGAAACCTATGCCTCACCTTCCCTGGCGAGGCGCCACTGCTTGGCTATTGTAGATAACGATAGACTTTCCTTGATGCCTTGATAAGGCGACCCTACTGTATTCTGCTATTTTGAGGAAAATATGGAGATGTTTGCCAACGGCGTCTGGCGGTGAATTCGGGGTAGAATGTTGTGATATCAGTTGCATAATTTATTCAATTTCTCTTCATTAAATCTGCTGGGTTGCAGGTTATTTTTCTCCCTGTTCCTGGTGATCCCAGAGAGCATCATTCCTAACGAGATCCTTCCCCCTTTCCATTAATAAGAAAGGGGGCTTTTTATTAATAAAACGTTCAGGCAAATCTAAATATAGTACTGGTGTTGGCCATTAGAACCATGCGCTTCAGAAAAAGTTCCATCATTAAATATATTTTTAAAGATGCTTTAACATCCATTTTTTCTCCATTTTGTCGCCATAATTGCATGTAATTCTGCGCCTCGCTCAGGTTATTTTCTGTCGCATATTTTAGAGATGCATCCTGAACAAATAAGCTCAACGCCAGCAGGACACTGCTATTGCTCATTATCTCGTAGACGACACATTCATGTTAAAAAAGACTCATATCATCAGCGGATTATTGATCGCCCCTTTAACGTTATATGCCGCAACATCATATCAAGTTGATGATATCCGTTTTGAAGGGCTACAGCGCGTGACCGTCGGGGCGGCGCTATTAAGTATGCCATTGCACGCGGGAGATGCGGTGACGCCAGAAGATGTCAGCGAGGCAGTGCGCGCGCTGTATGCGAGCGGCAATTTCGAAAATGTGCAGATCCTGCGCGATGGGAAAACGCTGGTGGTGCAGGTTAAGGAACGGCCCACTATTGCCAGCGTCAGTTTTTCCGGGAATAAGGCAGTGAAGGATGATGCGCTAAAGGAAAATCTCACCGCGTCCGGTATTTCTGCAGGTAGTGCACTGGATCGAAATTCGCTTAGCGAAATAGAAAAGGGGTTGCAGGATTTCTATTACAGCGCGGGGAAATACAGTGCGCAGGTTCACGCGGTGGTGACCCCGTTACCGCGTAATCGCGTTGACTTAACGTTCGTTTTTCAGGAAGGCATCTCGGCGAAAATCGCACAAATAAACATTATCGGTAATCAGGCGTTTCGGGAAGAGACGCTCCTGGACCAGCTTCAGCTACGTGATAATGTGCCGTGGTGGAACGTGGTAGCCGATAAAAAATACCAGAAGCAGAAGCTGGAAGCCGATCTGGAAACGCTGCGCAGTTTTTATCTCGATCGCGGCTATGCGCGCTTTGCTATCGAGTCCACGCAGGTCAGTATGACGCCAGATAAAAAATCCCTGTATATCACTATCGCCCTCAATGAAGGCGAACGTTATCGGGTCGACCGAACTCAGGTGACAGGCGATCTGGCTCAGCATGGGCCGGAGATCGAGGCGCTTGCCCAGCCGCTGGCGGGGGCATGGTATAGCGGGGCGCAAGTCACCACGGTTGAAAATGAGATCAAAAAGCACTTTGGTAAGTATGGTTATGCCTGGCCGCAGGTGACGTCCACGCCGGAAATCGATGATGCGCATCACCGCGTGGTGCTGCATATTCAGGTCAACGCGGGCCGCCGCTACTCGGTACGCCAGATCCGCTTTTCCGGTAACGACACCTCCCGGGACGCGGTGCTGCGTCGTGAAATGCGCCAAATGGAAGGGGCGTGGCTCAACAACGAAAAAGTCGATCAAGGGAAGGTACGTCTTGATCGAACGGGTTTTTTTGAGAACGTTGAACAGCAGATCGTTCCGGTCAATGGAACGGCGGATCAGGTCGATGTGGTCTACAAGGTGAAGGAGCGCAACACCGGCTCATTCAATGTGGGCCTGGGATTTGGTACGGACAGCGGCGTGAGCTATCAGCTTGGCGTGACGCAGGATAACTGGCTGGGAACGGGTAATAGCGTTAGCTTCAACGGGACGCGCAACAGCTACCAGTCTTATCTTGAACTGGGGGCGACGAACCCGTGGTTTACCGTAGATGGCATCAGCCTGGGCGGAAAGATTTTTTATAACAGCTATGATGCTTCTGATGCGGATGCCGGGAGCTATAACCAGCAGAGCTATGGTTTAGGTAGTACGCTAGGGTTTCCCATTAGCGAAAATAACTCCCTGAACCTGGGACTGGATTATGTCCATAATCGCCTGACCAATATGGATCCGGAGCTGACGACCTGGCGCTACCTCAGCTCTCGGGGAATCGAGCCCAGCGTGGTGACGAAAGATGGCGACAGCGGCGCAAAATATAGCGCCAACGATTATTTTGTGAGTCTTGGATGGGGCTACAACGATCTCGATCGCGGCTTCTTCCCGCGTGCGGGAAACAAGAGCAGCCTGAGCGGTAAAGTGACGCTCCCCGGTTCGGATAATAGCTACTACAAACTCTCTTTTGACACCGCCCAGTATCTGCCGCTGAGCGAGAACAAGCGCTGGGTCTGGATGGAACGCCTGCGCGCAGGCTATGCCGGCGGGTTAGACGGCAAAAGTGTGCCGTTCTACGATAACTTTTACGCTGGCGGTTCGTCGTCAGTGCGCGGATTTTCTTCTAACACCATTGGGCCTAAAGCGGCCTATTACCGCTGTAACGGTAGCGAAAGCAGCTATAGCGCCTGCCCGCTGGACGCCTCGTCTGATGCGGTCGGCGGGAATGCCATGGGGGTGCTGAACAGCGAATTTATCATTCCAACCCCCTTTGTGAATGATAAGTACGCCGATAGTCTGCGAACCTCGCTGTTTGTTGACGCGGGGACGGTCTGGAGTACATCCTGGCACAACACCGCGCAGACGCTGGCGGCAGGGATCCCTGACTACGGCGATCCGAGTCATATTCGTCTCTCCGCGGGGATTGCCGTGCAGTGGATGTCTCCCCTCGGTCCACTGGTCTTCTCCTGGGCAGAGCCGTTTAAAAAGTACGATGGTGATAAAGCAGAACAGTTTCAGTTTAATATCGGCAAAACCTGGTAGGGCTCCAACGGGGCCTGATAGACCGGCGTGGCTATATTCTGTGGACTGTCCTCCGATATAGCGATTGAGCAGAATATACTCAACCGCTATGTCGATATTATCGCTAAGGAATACGATCTGGCGGGACACCCGCGACATTTACCCGAGCGCGGTCTGAGGGCCTCGCGGACCTGGTGGCGTACGACGAGGTAACCGCGCAATAAATAGCTGCCTGCTACTATCCTCTCTTCTTGCCAAACCGCGGGTAATACTCAGCGCTGCATCATCTAATACCAATGACTGAGGCCTCATCCAGAGGGACTAAGACGTATTGTAAATTAAGTTTATATTATCTTATTTTTTATTATATTTTCTTTTTTAAGGGTAATTTGGCTGTTTTTCATCAGGCCTAACCATAAATTTAGAGAGGGAAATGAAACGTTACTAATAATGGAGTATGTCGTTAGGAATTGCCTTAAATCACATAATTGTCAGGGGTGCTTGCGATTTATAACAATGAATGCTATCACTATATATTGCAATAATTTGTAGCATCTTTATAAGGAAGGAATATGAAATGGACTATTCTTAATACCCTGATCTGCCCGCAATCTGGTATCGCCTTCTCGGCTATATCCAGTCTGCGTTTCTTGAAATTTATCATGTGGTACGAGGCTGATGTAATCCTGTTGCCCGGTGAGTCGATAAGACTCTATTCCTCGAGAGTTTTAATTAATGACCAGTATCATTCATTAAAAATCTATAATATTACGGTGTACGACGAGGCGCAGTGGGAAAAATTACGTGAGCGACCATCGTGCCCTTACCATGCCGGTGGCGAGCGGTCTGACTCCTGTTTTTACCAGTCCTTTTGCACGATTAAGCGTTGCCCGAATAATATTCCCCGCAGTGAACCCTGGCGTTAGCCAGTCCACGCCGCCGGTCAGACACCGGCGGCGTGACGTCATTTCGCCAGCAGGGCGGCCAGTCGAGGCTGGACGCTTGCGCAGCCGGCCAGCACGAGGTTGCCTCGCCGCAGGCCCGCATTGGCGAGAAACGCATTGCACGTTCCGCCCGCCTCCTCAATCAATAGCATGCCTGCCAGCGCATCCCAGCTGTTCATATGCGCTTCATAATAGGCGTGGAGCTGACCGGCGGCGACATGCGCCAGCATCAGGGCGCCCGCGCCAAAACGGCGATACTCCAGACCGGCGTCGAGCAGCGTGTCGATGGCCCGGGCGTAGTCGCTGGCCGGGGCCCGGCTGGAGCGCCCCATGCCGATCACCACCGCATCGGGCTCCGGCTCGCGTAGCGTCAGGCGCCGACCGTTGAGATACGCGCCTTCGCCGCGGGCGGCGAAGAAAAATTCATCGCGATCGGGGGCGTAAATGATGCCGAGCGACAGCTCGCCCTGGCACACTCGCGCCAGTGAGATGCACCAGTAATCCATGCCGAGGATAAAGTTGGTGGTGCCATCGACAGGATCCAGCACCCAGACGGTCTGGTCGTCGCCTTCAAAACCGCTCTCCTCGCCGAGGAAACCCTCCTCGGGAAAGTGGGCCTGCAGCCAGCCTTTAATCTCTTGTTCTACCCCGAGATCCGCCTGCGACACAAAGTCCTGGCGCGCTTTTTTATCGACCTGTAATCCCGCATCGCGCAGCGCCTGGGCGTGGGCGCCTGCCTGGCGAATCAAGGCGCATAATGACTCTCGTTGTGCTTCCGTCATAGTCCTGCTCTCAGATAACAAAGGGCGACGTGCGCCGGTGAATTAAGGTTACCTCCACCCAGGTGGTGCGTGAAGGTTGCGAAGGGTCGGCGGCGCGCTCCAGAAGCCGGGCGAGCGCCTGGCGGGCGATCGCCGCCACATCCTGATGTAGCGTGGTGAGCTGATAGCTATATTGCGCGGTCGTCGGCGTGTTATCAAAACCAATCAGCTGAAAATCCGCCGGAGCCTCTCTGCCGCGCTGGCGCATTCCATCGAGAAAGCCACAGGCAAGCTGGGCGTTGGCGCAGAAGATCCCCTCCAGCGCCTCGTCGGCGAGCGCCGCAGCCTGTAACCCGCCCGCGTAACCTTCTTGCTGACAGGCGAGGATCGCCAGGTGGCGTTCGACGTCCACTCCGCGCGTTTGCAGCGCCCGGCCGAACGCTTCCCCGCGCATGCGGCCGGCCCAGGTGGAAGGATGGTGGTTGAGCCAGCCAAAGCGCTGACAGCCGCTGCGCAGCAGCTGGTCGGCGGCCAGTTCGGCGCCGGCGGCGTTGTCAGAACAAACGTAATCCACGCCGGGGATCGTCGGCTGTCGATTAATGCCCACGACCGGAATATGCTGCTGGACGCACTCGTTCACCAGCGCCTCCGGCGGCTGGCCGGAGGTGACGATAACGCCGGAGACGCGAAACTGAGCGAAACGGCGCAAGGTCTGCGCCAGATCCTGCTCGCTGTGGATCTCGCTCACCAGCGCCTGAAAGCCTTGGCGCTGGATCTCGTTAAGCAGCGCATCAAGCAGGGTACTGCGAAAAGGATCGCTGATGCGCGAGACGATCACGCCGATTAAGTGGCTGCGCTGGCGGTTCAGCCCCTGGGCGAGGAAGTTAACCTGATACCCCAGCTCTTCGGCGGCGCGCAGTACCCGCGCCCGGGCGTCGGGAGAGATGCTGCCGTTGTTGCTCAACGCCCGGGACACCACTGCCCGGGAGACGCCCGCTCGCCGGGCAACATCCTGGGCGGTGACGCTGGGTTTGCGTGGGTTCATAGGAGGTACGTCTCGTCAGTGGGCGTGGGACGCGGCAGCGTTAAGGTGAGTCCATCCCGGGAAACGAATAAGCCCGGCCACGGCTGACAGGCCTGCTTTAGCGCCGACAGGGAAGCATCCTCGCAGTGATAGAGCCCCATCGCCGGGAGCTGCAGCGTTCTGAACAGCATCAGGCAGGAGGGGAAATCGCCATGCGAGGCGTCATCGTCCAGGGCTGCTACCGAGGCGCACTCCTGAAACGCCAGCCCGGCGCCGGCCATCAGGGCTATCGAGTCGGCGGTCGGTCGGCCATCGCCGCTGTAAAACAGCGTCTGCCCGGCAATGGTGATGCGGATGGCGCGATTACTCAGCTCATGCTGGGTGGGGGCAGTGCGGATCTGCCAGTCCTGCCACGTCCAGGCTTCGCGGCATTCCTGCCAGTCGATGGTGAAACCAAGGTCCGCCTGCGGCCAGTTCGCCAGCGCGGCCAGCTGCATGAGCACCGGCTGCTGCGCCGGCTGGCAGTAGATAATGACTGGCTTCTGACGGGAATAACTTTTCCAGTGGTTCAGTAGCGCCGTCAGGCCGGTGCAGTGGTCCGGGTGAACGTGGGTGAAGTAGATCGCGTCGATATCGTTGACCTCGCCGCCGCGCTGCCAGAGCGCGCGGGGAACGGTGGGGCCGCAGTCGATTAACCACTGTTTGTTGTCCGCATCGATCACCCGCAGCGCGGAGGTATTTTGCGTGCAGGAAAAGGCGCTCCCGCAGCCAAGCACATCTATTTTCATTTACCCTCGCCAAAATTTTTTGCCGCTTAATTAAATTGTCATAAATACCCGACAAAGTAGGCTCACATCATGTCGAGTCAACGTTGCATTTTTTTTACAGCCAAATGAACACGTGTTCACCTTGCT
>NZ_JAZARW010000001.1:4878691-4934855 GCF_036233805.1 Klebsiella sp. EMBS2024
AATGCCGCAGCAGCGCTTTCAGGTAGCAAATATGAGTTATTTACAGATCTCCGGCCTTAAAATTAGTTATGGCGATAAGGTGGTTTTACATAATATCGATCTGGCGGTAGAGCAGGGAGAGATGATTGCTCTACTGGGCCCGTCGGGATGCGGAAAAACCACGCTGCTGAACGCCCTCTGCGGCTTTATTCCGGTGCAAAGCGGCGAGGTGGCTATTGCCAGCCGAACGATCACTCATCTTGCGCCGGAGCAGCGCAATATCACCATGGTATTTCAAAGCTACGCCCTGTGGCCGCACCTGACGGTAGCGCGCAATATCGGCTATGGCCTGAAGCTGCGCAAATGGCGCGGGGCGGATATCGCGCGGCGGGTGGCGGAGCTGCTGCGAATAGTCAATCTCGAAGGGCTTGGCGAGGTGAAAGTGACCGAACTGTCGGGCGGCCAGCGGCAGCGGGTGGCGCTGGCGAGAGCCCTGGCCATAGAGCCCCAGGTGCTGGTGTTGGATGAGCCGTTATCTAATCTGGATGCCAAAGTGCGCCTGAATGTGCGCCATGAAATTAAATCTCTGCAAAAGAGACTGGGGTTCACGTCATTAATTGTCACCCACGATCAGCAGGAAGCCTTAGTGATGGCGGACCGCATTGCGGTATTAAATCAGGGGCGTATTGAACAAACCGGCACGCCGGAAGAAATATATCAACGCCCCGCGACGCCCTTCGTCGCTGATTTTATGGGGGCCGATAATAAAATAATTTCCGGTGAATTATCCGCTGCCGCAATATCCGGTTTATCTGCCGCTCAGCAGGGTGACAACGTTATTTATTTTCGCAGCGCCGATGCCGCGCTCGCTGAATTAACGCAGCCTGCGCCGCAGGAGGGGCTGGCTCTGGAAGGCGTGGTGGAGCAAAGCGCGTTTCTGGGCAATCTGTATCGTCACAGCGTGCGCTGCCATGACCGCCTGCTGCTGGCGGATGCCGCGCAGTGCTGGCCGACAAAAAGCCGCGTTCGGCTCCATGTGCCAACGCCGGCCCTGCATATTTTTCCTTTAGCACTATCACAGTGATATCAGCGTGTTCATTCTGGGGACAATCCATGTTGACTAAGACGAAAGCAGCGATCGTAACGACCCTCTTCCTGAGCCTTGGCGCACAGGCCGACACCATTCTCAACGTCGCCACCGCGGGCGATCAGAATATGGTGGATTATGTAAAAACCTGGCTGGGGCCAAAATTTGAAGCCGCTCATCCCGGCGTCAAGGTGCGGGTGATCGGTACCGGCCCCGGCGACGCCGGGTCGAATAAAATTAGCGAGAAGCTAACGGCCCAGCAGGAGAGCGGCGCGCAGCAGTGGGATATCGACGTCGCGGTAGTGCACCAGAAGGCGGGCGGTGAGCAGGTGGCAAAGGGATTGCTGCAAAAATACCGTCAGGATATTCAGACCGGCGGCATGGTGAGTTCGCCGAGCGCCACCCAGGCGCTGGGCGTTAACGTTGACGGATACGTGATGCCGATGTTCTTAAGCCAGACCGCTATCGCCTGGAACAGCGATCTGGTCACTACCCCGCCGGCGTCGTATGACGAGCTGGTGGCCTGGACGCAGAAACACCCGCAGGCTTTTGGCTATAACGGCATCAAGAACGGCATGTCCGGCGTCAGCTTTGTGGTGGGCTGGATCTACGCCTACGGGACCGACGCCCAGCGTCTCTCCGCCGGGCCCTATGATAAAAGCGTCGAAAAAGGCTGGCAGCAGGCCTATGAGAAGCTAAAGGCGTTCAATAAAAACGTAACTTTCACCCCGGGCAACGCCGGGACGCTCGATATGCTGAGCCGGGGGGAAATCGCCATGGGCCCGGTGTGGGTCGATATGTTCTATAGCTGGAAAGATCAGGGCAAGCTGCCGCCGTCGATCAAGCTTGCTTTACTGGCGCCGGGCATGCCGGGCCAGCCGATGTATTACGTCATCCCGGCGAAGGCGGCGAATCCGCAGCTGGCGCGCGACTTTATCGCGCTGGCCACCAGCCCGGAAGTGCAGGCGCAGGGGATCGTCAAGCAGTTCAACTGGTATCCGGGCATCGACGCCGGGCAGGTGAAGCCGAAGCTGGATGCGGCGACCTGGCAAAAGCTGTTTGCCGAAATCTCGCCGGAAGCGCTGGCGAAGTATGGCAAAAGCTTCCCGATCGCCCCCTACTTTGACGATATCAAAGAGGGTTACGAAAGCCAGGTGGCTAATTAAACCTTTTTCCAGCCCGGGCCGCCGTCCCGGGCGCTTGCTTGTGCTGACGCCAGGTTTATTATGTCCAGTTCATTAAAATATCTGCTGCTGGTTGCCCCGGCGGCGCTGATGATCGCGATCCTGTTTTTGTATCCGCTGGGGTTTTCGCTGGTCTCGGCGTTTACCGCGCCGGGACAGCCGTTCACCCTCGATCACTTCCGCAAGGTCTATGCGCTCTACGCCAGCGATGTGCTCTTTTCGCTGCTTATCGTGCTGATCTCAGTGGCGCTGTTAGCGCTGCTCGCCATTACCCTGTCGGCAGTGATTGCGCTGTCACCCTGCCGACCCGTTGTGCGTTTGCTGGGTTTTTTGTATCGCCTGCCGCTGTTTATTCCTTTTATCGTTGTTGCCCAGATGATGCGCACTTTTCTCGCCAAAAATGGCCTGATGAACAATGCGCTGGTGGCGGCCGACCTGGTCACGCCGCTGGAGACGCTCTCCTGGCTGGGATGGAAAGGGATAGTGATCACCTTTGTCTGGAAGCAACTGGCCTTTGCCACGCTGCTGATCTGCGGGGCGATGGCGGCGCTGGAGTCGTCGCAGATCCTTGCTGCACGTAATCTTGGCGCCTCCCGGCCGCGGATCCTGTTCGATATCATGCTGCCGCAGGTCCTGCCGACTATCGGCGTGGCGCTGGTGCTGTCGACGGTGACCATGATGTCGGTGCTGTCGGTACCGTTGATGATCGGCGTGGGGACCCCGACGATGCTAACCGTGGATATGGCATTTCGCGTCAATTCCTATGGTGATTACGCGGTAGCGAATGCGCTTGGCGTGGTGTCGCTGGCGATCTGCGGCGCGCTGTCGTGGTTTTACCTGCGCCACAGCCTGCAGCAAAAAGGCGGTGAATCATGAAAGCGCTGGCCCTCGTATCAACCCCGGCATGGTGGGTGAAAGGGCGCCGTAAAGTGCGCGCCAGTCCGGTGCTACAGACCCTGCTGCTGCTGTTTATGCTGCTGGCGATGTTTGGTCCGCTGCTGAACCTGTTGATCTGGACCGTAGCGGAAAGCTGGTATTTTCCCCATTCGCTGCCCAGCCGGTGGGGGCTGAAGTACTGGTATCAGGTTTTCAATCCATACAGCGATGTCTCCAGCTCGCTGTTAACCAGCGTGCTGATCGCTCTGTTATCGGTGGGGGTCTGTTTGCTGATTTCCGTACCCGCCGGCTATGCGCTTTCCCGGCGGAAAATGCCATTACGGATGCTGTTCATGCTGCTATTTCTTATCCCGCAGGCCTTTCCTAACCTGACGGTATACNTGAATGTTGCCCGATTGTTTTATCAGTGGGGATTGAACGGCAGTATCGCAGGGGTGGTGCTGGTGCATAGCGTCCACGGTCTGATGTACTCGGTGTGGATCTGTGTGGCCGCGTTTTCAGCCATCGACCCGCTGCTGGCGCGGGCATCGCGTAACCTTGGCGCCGGGCCGGTGTATACCTTCTGGCACATTGTGCTGCCGCAGGCGGCGCCGGGGATCGTTGCCGCCAGCATCTTTGTTTTTCTGGAGTCGCTGGATGAGTTTACCGGCACTTTCTTCGTCGGGGCGCCGGATATCACCACGCTGCCGCTGCTGCTCTATAACGCCAGCATGTCGGGTAACTATCAGGTCTCGTCGATTACCGCGCTGATTTTGCTGGCCCCATCGCTGCTCTTTATGGTGGTGATCCATAAATTTATGCGTCCGGAGATGATGGCCAAATTAGGGAAATAAGGGCTGCAGAAAACGAAAAAGCTTCCCGTCGGGAAGCTTTTTAACCTCAGGTCATCATCATTGGCCATTCTGGCGGTGTCTGACTCATGACTTCAATCATCACATCTTTGATATTGCCCCAGATTTTGGCCATATCAAGCAGGGTGATACCGAGCAAACCGGTGGCGAACCAGCAGGCGGCGGCCAGGCCGAGGCAGCTGCAGATCACCGCCAGACCGGCGTAATCGCTTTTGCGAAGCTGAATATTCAGTGAGCTGGCGAGAAACATCAGCACCGCGCTCACCAGGGGCCAGCGCAATAATACGACACTGGTAGTAATGGAAGCCATTAACCTATCCTCAAAGAAAGTCGGGAGCCATGGACGACCTGGCGCGACTGACGATGGCATAGCGCTCTGGTCTCAACTGGCGTACTAGAGAGTGATGAAACGCCATTTCTGTTTCATCAACTTGTGTGAACTATATCACACTTGGCGCTTTATTCACCAGTCAAAAAATGAGCTTTTGCTGCGTTTAATAACTATGAAGTTTGTGTGGATATTGGTGGGCAACCCCGGGAAGCATATTTTCATTCACTGCCTAATGATTATTATTCTGCGGGTTTTATTACCTGTTCTTGTTTATTACACGGAGAAACCGAGTCAGATGCGCGTCTATTCTTAATCTTGCCGGAATATCTTCCGAATACCTGATAAATAAGTATTATTCATCACCATCAGAGGTAAAACTGACGCTCGTGAGGGCTGTCGGATGTCAGCTGATGTCTATCGCAATCGCGATTGCTAACGTGTTCGGGCTACCTTAATTAAGGCATATCGCATGGATGTAAGCGTAAATGGGTGACAGTGCGCCGCATAAGGCGCTAAGACTCATCGGAACAGGTTTGGTTATTTTATTGCCAGTGGTGCTGGCATTGTGGTTTGCCCAGCTGCGGGCTAAAGCCGAAACCATTGATCAATTACACTCATTTTCGCAGTTGGCGCTGCAAAAAACGGAAATGGTCATCCGGGAAGCGGATCAGGCTCGGGCTAAAGCCAGCCAGTATCGCGGTGAGTTGTGTTCAGCGGAGCACCAGCGTTATTTACTGCATATTGTGCGCGGCCTGCTGTATGTGGAAGATCTGATCTACGCTAACGGCCAGCGCTTTATCTGTTCAACGTCCGTTCATCAGCAAACCGGCTGGCGGATGCAGGCGGCTAATTACACCAAAAAGCCGGATGTCGCGATTTACTATTACCGGGACACGCCGTTTTATCCGGGCTTTGCCATGAATTATATGCAGAAGGGGCCCTATGTTGTGGTGGTTAATCCCTTCTCGTACAGCTCGGTGATCGCCAGCGACCGCGATTTAGCCTATGGCGTTTTCGATACCAAAACCAACCTCTTTTTCTCGGTAAGTAACAATGTCGAGCCCGCGGAACTCCATGCGTTAATTCGCGAAGGCGATACCTTTTTTAATCAGAATGGCCGGGTGTATACGATCGCCCGCTCCGCTATTCGCCCCATCGCCGTCATTATGTCCACCTCGCGGGCCAGCTACTATCACAACTTTTGTGACCAGGCCAGTCTGACGCTGCCGCTGGGGATAATTTGCAGTATTTTACTGGTGCTGGTGTGGTCGCGCACCCGCCGACAGTATCACTCGCCGCGCAATATGCTGCAGCGGGCTCTGAGCTGCCGCCAGCTGCGCCTGCACTACCAGCCGATTATCGATATTAAAAATAACCGCTGCGTTGGGGCGGAAGCGCTGCTGCGCTGGCCTGGGTTTGACGGTCCGGTGATGAACCCGGCGGAGTTTATTCCGCTGGCGGAAAATGAAGGCATGATTGCCCAGGTCACGGACTACGTGGTGGATGAACTGTTTTATGAAATGGGTGAGTTTCTGGCCAGCCATCCACAGTTGTATATAGCCATCAATCTCTCTGCGTCGGATTTCCATTCGGCGCGGCTGATTTCACAGATCAGTGAGAAAGCGCACAGCTACGCGGTCTGTATCGGACAAATCAAAATCGAAGTGACCGAGCGCGGGTTTATCGACGTACCGAAGACCACGCCGGTGATCCAGGCGTTCCGCGAAGCAGGCTATGAAATTGCCATCGACGATTTCGGCACCGGCTACTCGAATCTGCATAATCTGCACGCGCTGAACGTCGATATCCTCAAAATCGATAAAACCTTCGTCGATACGCTCACCACCAACAACACCAGCCACCTGATTGCTGAGCATATCATCGAGATGGCGCGCGGGTTGCGGTTAAAGACGATTGCAGAAGGCGTGGAGACGCCGGAGCAGGTAAGCTGGCTCTACAAGCGCGGCGTACAGTATTGCCAGGGCTGGCTGTTTGCGAAAGCGATGCCGGCGCGGGAGTTTATGCAGTGGTTAGCCAATGCTCCCGCGCCCGCGAACGTGCCTCAGCCGCCGCGTCACGCGGAGATCTGATGGCGATAGTCGCTGGGAGTGCGGTCAAACTCGCGGCGGAACACCCGGGAGAAGGTTTGCTGCGAGACGTAGCCCAGATCCATGGCGATATCAAAGATCGGCCGCTGGGTGGTTCGCAACGCTTCCGCCGCCAGCAGCAGGCGGCGCTGGCGAATATAGTCCCCCAGCGTCTGATGCATCACGGTACGGAACATCCGCTGCAGGTACCACTTCGAGTATCCTGACTTTCTGGCGACTATATCAATGTTAAGTGGTTGATCGATATGTTCATCAATCCATTCAATCAAAGTTTGAATAATATCCTGATGGGACATAAAGCGGCCTCTCTCAATTCTCGATTCGTCGTTTTGTCTGCAGGCGAGTATAATTCCTCAAGTTAACTTGAGGTAAAGCGCTTTATGGAAAAGAAATCACCCCGCATCAAAATGCTGTTGACGCCTGGAGAAGTGGCAAAACGAACCGGCGTGGCGGTCTCGGCCCTCCATTTTTATGAGAGTAAAGGATTGATCCACAGTCAGCGGAATGCCGGCAATCAGCGGCGCTACCGGCGTGACGTTCTGCGCGCGGTGGCGATTATCAAAATTGCGCAACGTATTGGCATCCCGCTGGCCACTATCGGCGACGCGTTTGGCGTGCTGCCGGAAGGGCACAATCTCAGCGCAAAAGAGTGGAAGATGCTGTCATCGCAGTGGCGTGAGGAGCTGGATCGGCGCATTCATACCCTGACGGCGCTACGCGACCAGCTCGACGGCTGTATCGGCTGCGGCTGTTTATCGCGACGCGACTGCCCGCTGCGCAACCCTGGCGATAAACTGGGGGAAGAGGGAACCGGCGCCCGGCTGCTGGAAGACGAGTGATAAAACTAAAGCGCCACAACTGGGCGCTTTAGTTGTTTTCCGGTCTTGGTCTTTCGCATTATCTCGCTGGTTCGCGAGAGGGTTTCCCCCGACGTCGACGTCCCTCAGTATTGCGCAATCTGTTGATGGAGGTTCCGGTTTGCGTCGACACTTTAACTATGGCATCTGCCGTCGCTTTTTCCTCACTATTTTGCTGAAATTTTCCCGGCAATGAGCGCCTGTTCCTATAGTTAATTTGAACAAACTACGGGAGAGGCTCATGCTGACGGTACATCATCTTAATCAATCACGATCGCAACGCGTACTGTGGGCACTGGAAGAGCTGCAGCTGCCTTATCAGATAGTCCGCTATCAGCGGGAGAAAACGATGCTGGCGCCGGCGGCGCTAAAAAAAATCCATCCGTTGGGCAAATCACCGGTACTGGAAGACAACGGCTATGTGCTGGCGGAGTCCGGGGCGATCCTCGAGTATTTGCAGGAAACCTGGGACAGCGGCGGGTTGTTGAAGCCGCAGGGAATTGACGACAAACTGCAGTACCGCTTCTGGCTGCACTATGCCGAAGGCTCGCTGATGCCGCTGCTGTTAATGAAGCTGGTGTTCGCCAGCCTTGGCAAACCCCCTGTGCCCTTTGGCGTTCGCTCGCTGGGTTCGCTGCTGGGCAAGGGGATACAGAAAACGTGGCTCGATCCGCAGCTGGCCACCCATGCGCGGTTCATTGACGACCATCTTGCCGCACGGCCATGGTTCGCTGGCGAGCGGCTGAGCATGGCCGATATCCAGATGAGCTTCCCGGTGATGGCATTGTTGGCGCGCGGCGGCATGCATGACCTTGTCCATATCGAGGCCTGGCGTCAGCGAGTGGAACAGCGACCGGCCTGGCAACGCGCCATCGAGCGCGGCGGCCCCTTCACCTTACCCGGCGCCTGAGATATCAGCGGATCCGATGACGTCGATAAATGAAAGCAACTCACTAAAAAATTGTTAGCGGATTGCGCATGGACGATAACGTTTGCGCATCGTCTGGTTATTTTCTGTTCGTCATAAGCGAAATTTAGCGAAATACGATAAACATCGGTTGAAAAGGGTTATCTAAAGGCCGGATAATCGTTTGCCTTTCTGTTTCGCTCCCCCTTTTTTCTGCTGTCCGGGGGAGGCGATAAGGTTGACCACCGTAGTGTATGCGCGGAGTTAAACGTTTGCTTTTTTGCGGCCCCCCTGGCGCTGCGATTCGGTACATGGAGATCGCGTTTAACTGGCAGTGGACGGTCCACCACGCATATCAACGAACGATAAAAATTTTCAGGGGAAGTTTTCTATGTCTACGCCTTCAGCGCGTACCGGCGGTTCATTGGACGCCTGGTTTAAAATTTCGGCGCGCGGCAGCACCGTGCGTCAGGAGATTGTTGCAGGTCTTACTACCTTTCTGGCGATGGTGTACTCCGTCATCGTGGTGCCGGGCATGCTCGGAAAAGCGGGCTTCCCGCCGGCCGCGGTGTTTGTCTCGACCTGTCTGGTAGCGGGCGTTGGCTCGCTGGCGATGGGATTATGGGCGAATCTGCCGATGGCGATCGGTTGCGCTATCTCGTTGACCGCCTTCACCGCCTTCAGCCTGGTGCTGGGGCAGCAGATCAGTATTCCGGTAGCCCTCGGCGCAGTATTCCTGATGGGGGTCCTGTTTACGGTGATCTCGGCAACCGGCATTCGCAGCTGGATCTTGCGTAACCTGCCGCAGGGCGTGGCGCACGGTACCGGGATCGGCATTGGCCTGTTCCTGCTGCTGATCGCCGCCAACGGCGTTGGTCTGGTGATCAAAAACC
This sequence comes from Klebsiella sp. EMBS2024, assembly GCF_036233805.1. NCBI lineage: Bacteria > Pseudomonadati > Pseudomonadota > Gammaproteobacteria > Enterobacterales > Enterobacteriaceae > Klebsiella > Klebsiella sp. EMBS2024. The sequence continues at coordinate 4,887,786 of NZ_JAZARW010000001.1, forward strand.
CGCTGGACGGTTTGCCGGTGGCGTTGGGCAACTTTGACAGTTTCCCGGTGGTGATGTCGCTGATTGGCCTCGCGGTGATCATTGGTCTGGAAAAAATGAAGGTGCCGGGCGGCATTCTGCTGACCATTATCGGCGTGTCGATTGTCGGCCTGATTTTCGATCCCAACGTCCATTTCTCCGGCATTTTCGCTATGCCATCCCTGAGCGATGGCCAGGGTAATTCCCTGATCGGCAGCCTGGATATCGTCGGCGCGCTCAACCCGGTCGTGCTGCCAAGCGTGCTGGCGCTGGTGATGACGGCGGTCTTTGACGCCACCGGTACCATCCGTGCCGTGGCTGGCCAGGCGAACCTGCTGGATAAGGACGGACAGATCATCAACGGCGGTAAAGCGCTGACCACCGACTCCCTGAGCAGCGTCTTCTCCGGTTTAGTCGGGGCGGCGCCGGCGGCGGTTTATATCGAATCGGCGGCGGGTACCGCGGCCGGTGGTAAAACCGGTCTGACCGCGGTGACGGTCGGTGTCCTGTTCCTGCTGATCCTGTTCCTCTCCCCGCTCTCTTATCTGGTGCCGGCCTACGCGACCGCGCCGGCGCTGATGTACGTTGGCCTGCTGATGCTGAGCAACGTGGCGAAAATCGATTTCAATGACTTTGTTGACGCGATGGCTGGCCTGATCACCGCGGTGTTTATCGTGCTGACCTGTAACATCGTGACGGGCATCATGATCGGTTTCGCGACCCTGGTTATTGGCCGTCTGGTCTCCGGAGAGTGGCGCAAACTGAACCTCGGCACGGTGATTATCGCTGTGGCGCTGGTGGTGTTCTACGCCGGCGGCTGGGCGATTTAAACCCTTCGTGCTCCTCACGGGCGGCTCAGGCCGCCCGTTTTATTTTTAAGCCACATCCTGTTTCCATTTGCGTTAATCTGGGTAGCGTATGATTCACAGGCACGACGCCTTACAGGTATAAAAGAAAACGCAGCAAACAGGGAACACATGGAAATATTCTTTACCATCCTCATCATGACCCTTGTGGTCTCACTCTCCGGGGTAGTGACGCGCGTACTGCCCTTTCAGGTTCCACTTCCACTGATGCAAATCGCCATTGGCGCGCTTCTGGCGTGGCCGACCTTTGGTTTGCACGTTGAATTTGATCCAGAGCTGTTTCTGGTACTGTTTATCCCGCCGCTGCTATTCGCCGACGGCTGGAAAACGCCAACCCGCGAATTTATTGAACACGGGCGCGAGATCCTCGGCCTGGCGCTAGCGCTGGTGGTCGTGACGGTGGTCGGCATCGGCTTTCTGATCTACTGGATTGTGCCGGGCATTCCGCTGATCCCGGCGTTCGCGCTGGCGGCCGTGCTGTCGCCGACCGACGCCGTGGCGCTTTCGGGCATCGTTGGGGAAGGGCGGATACCGAAGAAAATCATGGGCATTCTGCAGGGGGAGGCGCTAATGAACGACGCCTCCGGCCTGGTCTCGCTCAAGTTTGCCGTCGCGGTGGCGATGGGCACCATGGTCTTTACCGTTGGCGGCGCCACCGTAGAATTTCTGAAGGTGGCGATTGGCGGCGTGCTGGCCGGGTTTGTGGTGAGCTGGTCGTATGGCCGCTCGATGCGCTTCCTCAGCCGCTGGGGCGGGGATGAACCCGCCACGCAGATTGTCCTGCTGTTCCTGCTGCCGTTTGCCTCCTATCTGATTGCCGAACATATCGGTGTCTCCGGCATCCTGGCGGCGGTAGCGGCGGGGATGACCATCACCCGTTCCGGCGTGATGCGCACCGCGCCCTTGGCCATGCGCCTGCGCGCCAACAGCACCTGGGCAATGTTGGAGTTTGTCTTCAACGGCATGGTCTTCCTGTTGTTGGGCCTGCAACTGCCGGATATCCTCTCCAGTTCGCTGGTAGCGGCGGAGGCCGACCCCAACGTTGAGACCTGGATGCTGTTTACCGACATTATCCTGATCTATGCCGCGCTGATGCTGGTGCGTTTTGGCTGGCTGTGGTCGATGCGTAAGCTCAGTCAGCGCTTCCTGAAGAAGAAGCCGATGGAGTTTGGCTCCTGGACCACGCGCGAGCTGCTGATCTCCTCCGTTGCCGGGGTGCGCGGGGCGATTACCCTCGCCGGTGTGCTCTCCATTCCTCTGCTGCTGCCTGACGGGAATGTCTTTCCGGCGCGCTATGAGCTGATTTTCCTCGCCGCCGGGGTGATCCTGTTCTCGCTGTTCGTCGGGGTGATTGCGCTGCCGATCCTGCTACGTCACATTGAATCGAGCGATAATGTGCAGCAGCGGAAAGAGGAGCGTCTGGCGCGCGCGGCAACGGCTGACGTGGCGATTGTGGCGATCCAGAAGATGGAAGAGCGTCTGGCGGCGGATACCAAAGAGAATATCGATACCCAGCTGCTGACCGAAGTCAGTTCGCGGGTGATCGGTAACCTGCGCCGGCGCGCCGATGGGCGTAACGACGTGGAAACCTCTATGCTCGAAGAGAGTCTGGAACGCCGCTTCCGCCTGGCGGCGCTGCGCTCTGAGCGCGGCGAGCTGTATCATCTGCGCGCCACCCGGCAGATCAGTAACGAGACGCTGCAGAAGCTGCTCCACGATCTCGACCTGCTGGAAGCGCTGTTAATCGAAGATCAATAACCTGTAATCCGAATAGCGCGACGCTTATTCGGACTACTGGCGAGACTGCAGTAAATGTGTAGCCCCGGTAAGCGTTAGCGCGACCGGGGGAAACCCGGGCAGCGGCGCAAGCGCCTGACCCGGGCTACCCCTTCCCTTGCGGAACGCGTTGTCACCAGGGAATTATTCCAGCCAGAACGCTTTGCTGCACGCCAGCCAGGCCTCAGCGCTACGCGACATATATACGCCTTCCCGCCAAATCATCCCCAGCTCCCAGCGCAGCTCGCTTTGCAACGGGATCCAGCAAAAATTCTGCCGGTCGAGACGCTGGCAAATCGGTTCCGGCAGGATCGCTACGCCAATGCCCGCCTGCACCATGGCGGCGAGAAAATCCCACTGGCCGCTGCGCACTGCGATACGTGGCTTCACGTCATGCTCGGCAAACAGCCGCATCAGCTGCTGGCTAAGGGCAAATTCCTCGTTGTAGATAACCAGCGGATGCGACGCCAGCTCGGCCGGCGAGAGCGAGGTTTTACCTTCCCACTCCGCGGTCCTTGGCGTCAGGACGCACAGCGGGTGATTGAACAACGGCAGAATGGTGAGGCTGCTATCCTCCTCGACAGGCAGGGCGGTCATCGCCATATCAAGTTCGCCATTGCTGACCGCCTGCTGGACCGTCAGGCCGCCAAACTCGGCGATCTTCAGCTCGACGCCCGGATAGCGCTGGCGGAAGCGACTGATCGGCTCGGCCATCAGCATCCCGACCATCGGCGGAATGCCAAGCCGCAGCACCCCTTTATGCAGGTGGTTGATATCGCTCAGCTCTGACTCCAGCTGGCTGAACTCGCCCAAGATCGCCTGGCCGCGTTCAAAAACGACGCGCCCGGTATCGGTGAGCAGTAGTTTGCGGCCGTCGCGGATCAACAGCGTGCAGTTCAGCTCATCTTCGAGATTCTTGAGCATCTTGCTGATGGTGGGCTGTGTGACAAACAGCTTTTCCGCCGCGCGAGTAAAACTCTGCTGACGAACCACTTCAACGAAATAGCGCAGCGTTCGGATATCCATAATTATTCCCTGAGACTATACCTGCGATGATTTTAATTCATTTCTGTCCGCTTCGGCGGCTCTCTATACTGCTCGCCTGACTTCTTTTTTTCAGGACTATCGCACATGGCCTTCGCGCCAGCTCGCGTTGCCCCCGCCGTGGCGCAACGACTTCAGATCCCGGTACAGGTACTTCTCTACGTCGGGTTATTCATCTTCGCACAATATCTGGTGAACAGGTGGCAGGTACCGCTGCCGGCTAACCTGGTCGGCATGGTGATGCTCCTGCTGCTGATCGTCTGCCGGGTGATACCGGTAAGCTGGGTGCGCGCCGGCGCCCGCTGGCTGCTGGCGGAGATGCTGCTGTTTTTCGTCCCGGCGGTGGTCGCGGTGGTGAACTACGCCCAGCTGTTGATGGTCGATGGTTGGCGGATTTTTCTGGTGATTGCCTTAAGCACGCTGATGGTGCTCGGCGCCACCGCCTGGGTCGTTGACAAGGTCTATCGTTACGAAGTGGGCAGGTTAAAAAAATGAGCGATGCCGTGCTGAGTATCCTGTGCCTGGTGGCGACGCTGGTCCTCTATTACGCCAACAAAAAACTGTATCGCCGTTTTCATAAACTCCCTCTGATGCCGCTGGTGTTCACGCCGATCCTGCTGGTGCTGATTCTGGTGGTAGGCCACATCTCTTATCAGAGCTATATGGGAGAGACCCACTGGCTGCTGTGGCTGCTGGGCCCGGCGACCATCGCCTTTGCCGTTCCGGTGTATGAAAATGTCGCGGTGATTAAACGCCACTGGATGTCGCTCAGCGCCGGGGTGGTGACGGCGGTAGTGGTGGCTGTCACCAGTTCCGTATGGCTGGCGCGCGGGTTTATGTTGTCTGATGAAATTCAGCGTAGCCTGGCGGTGCGCTCGGTGACCACGCCCTTTGCGCTGGCGGCGGCGAAACCGCTCGGCGGTCAACCCGATCTGGTGGCGCTGTTTGTGGTGATCACCGGCGTGTTTGGCATGGCGGTGGGAGATATGCTGTTTTTACGTCTTGCTATCCGGGAAGGGATGGCGAAAGGAGCCGGGTTCGGCGCGGCTTCCCATGGTGCGGGAACGGCGCGCTCGTATGAGCTGGGCCAGCAGGAGGGCGTGGTGGCCAGCCTGGTGATGATGCTGTCAGGCGTAGTGGTGGTGCTGGCTGCGCCGGTCGTCCGCTGGCTGCTGTTTTAACATTATCGCCAGAGTGAATGTTAATAAATATTGAGGAGAGGAATAGCTATCGGCTATTCCCTGTTTTTGTTATTGATGCATTTAACGGTTCATCATAAAAGATTAAGCCAATTCTTATATCAGCACTGACTTTGTAACGAAATGTTTCTCTGCATGCCCGTATTTAATTATGGGGCAAATATTATATAAATATCCAATTATCTTTGCGAATTTTATAACTTTATAACTCTTTGATTTTTATGGTTTTGAATATGGCCACGCATGCGTTGTGATGTTATATCGCANAAAATCAATTTTTACATTAATAATTGAGTTCTTACCTCGTGCTAGTTATTATTTTTACGCGAGCTTGTATTATTGAATGGATTCAAATGCTGGTCGTTTATTTATGAATAATATTAATTGTCATAAACCATATGTCATGTAAATACATGCATGACGCCGCGCTGCTTGAATTTCATTCTCTAATATCGCTGCATAAAGCAATTGACGGACTGATTGTCGTTTATAATGGATATGGGAATAAATATGAAGATGAGTAAAAAATTTCTGGCGGGTGCCCTGATTTTCTCTGCCTGCAGCGCGCTGTCTACCGTTGCGCAGGCTGATAACACCATTACCTTTAATGGTATTGTTTCCGATACCACCTGTACGGCGACCATTGATGGCGGTGTAACGGCTATTGATATGGGCACCACCTCAGTGGCGGATCTGAAAGCGTATACCTTCGGCGCTGCCAAGAACTTCTCCTTTAGCTTAGCTGATTGCCCGACCGCGGAAGAAGGTGGCAACAGTATCGCCCGCGTCACTTTTGGCGGTGTTTCCGATACCGCGAACAGCGATTATTTTAAAAACCAGGCAACTGATGAGCCGGCAACCGGCGTCGCTGTGGCCCTTTTCGACGAAGCGGGCAATGTGATGAAGAATAACGAAGAGGGTTCTGATGTTGATATCTCTTCGGGTGCAGCAACCATTCCGTTCACCGTTAAAATGGTGAAATCGGGTGATGCCGATCCGACGAAAGGTACCGTTCAGACAACCGTGACTTATAACGTGACCTATCATTAATTCGGCTTCTTGTTGAATGGAGAAAGGGGAATCGCCTGCTATTCCCCTTAAATTAAACATATGAGATATCCTTTTTTTGCGATCGGTTTATTGCTGTCTTCTTCCTTCGCGCAGGCCAGCGTGGTCGTTGGCGGTACGCGTCTGGTTTTTGATGGTACGAAAAATAACGCTGTAATAACGGTTGAGAATAAAGATCAGAACAGCAATATCGTTCAGTCCTGGCTCTCGGTGGTTGATGCAGCCTCACCTGCCAAAGACGCATTTATTATTACGCCGCCGCTGTTTCGTCTCAAAGCCGGGGAGAAAGGATTTGTCCGCGTAGTTCGATCAGGAAAGAAATTACCCGACGATCGCGAGTCGATGTTTTGGCTCAATATTAAAGGGATCCCGGCAACAGAGTATGTACCTGATAAAAATGTCGTACAGTTTGCGATTAATTCGAAAATAAAATTGATTTATCGACCCGCTGCGTTAAAAGGTAATACACCGGAAGCGTACGCTGAAAAATTACAGTGGGGGAAAGAGAGGTCGTCGGTGACGGTAAAAAATAACTCACCGCTGTATATGAATTTCTCACAGGTTAGCCTTAACGGTAAAAATATTTCTGGCGCATGGTTTGCTGCCCCGTTTTCCACCTTAAAAATACCCGTGCAGAGTAGCCTGTCGGCGACAGGAAAAAAAGAGATCACATGGAGCGTGATTAATGATTATGGTATGTCAGGGAAGAAATATACCGCTATCATTCAGTAGCGTTGAGCTGCTATTTTCAACTAAAAGTATCTGCGTCGCTATTATTCTGTGCCTAAGTACTCTGCCCTCTCGCGCGGAGGCCGGCGAATATTTCAACCCAAATTTACTCGAAGTCGCCGAGAGTCCTGCGGCTTCGGTTGATCTATCCTATTTTTCGCAAGATGGCATACCGCCGGGCACCTATCACCTGGATGTTTACATCAACGATAAGTACGTCAGTTCAGACTCGCTGACTTTTCAGGAAATTAGCCATGACGCAGGCGCGACTGCTTCTCCCTGCCTGTCCGCGGAGTATCTGAATTCATGGTTGATTAATACCACCGCCTATCCGCAGTTGTTCGAGGCAGGGGAAACCTGCGCCCGGCTGTCGGCGATCCCCGGGATGACGTTCTCGGTATCTCTTGCCCAGCAGCGCATTGATTTTACCGTGCCGCAGGCCGCCATGCTGAATCGCCCCAGAGACTATATTCCCGAGAGCCAGTGGCAACAGGGGATCAATGCCGGTCTTCTCAACTATAGCGTCACCGGTCAGCGTAATGCGCCGCGGCATAACGGCGCCACTATCGACAGTCAGTTCGTCAGCCTGCAGCCTGGGCTGAATCTGGGACCATGGCGCCTGCGCAACTACAGCACCTATAGCCACAGCGATAACAACAGCCGCTGGGAGTCGGTTTACTCCTATCTTGCCCGCGATATTCACACCCTACGCAGCCAGCTGGTGGTCGGTAATACGTATACCTCTTCCGGCATTTTCGACAGTTTGAGTTTTACCGGTCTGCAGCTCAGTTCGGACAAAGAGATGCTGCCGGATAGCCTGCATGGCTTTGCGCCGACGATTCGAGGGATCGCGCGCACCACCGCGGAGGTCTCGGTTTATCAGAATGGTTACAGCATTTATAAAACCACCGTCGCTCCCGGCGCCTTTGAAATTAACGATCTGTACGCCACCGGCAGCGCCGGCGACCTGTACGTCAACATTAAAGAGTCTGACGGCAGCGAGCAAAACTTTGTGGTGCCTTTCGCGTCGCTGGCGATCCTGCAACGTGAGGGCCAGCTGGACTATGCGCTGAGCAGCGGCAGGACGCGATCGGGTAGCTCCGACGATAAAGAATATAACTTTATTCAGTCTTCCCTGGCCTATGGCGCCACCAGCAACATCACTTTTTATACTGGTTTCCAGCAGGCGGAAGATAAATACACCAACCTGTTGTTAGGCGCTGGCTTTAACCTCGGTACTATCGGTGCGCTGTCGTTTGATGGCTCTCAGTCGTGGGCCGACGTGAAAACCAGCGATACGGCCTCGTCAACCAGTAAAGAGCAAGGGCAATCGTATCGCGTCCGCTTCAGTAAAAGCTTTCTGCAGACGGGCACCAGCTTTTCCGTGGCCGGTTATCGCTACTCCACCTCGGGATATTATTCGTTTCAGGACTTTGTCGATAACTCTTCCACACAGCGCGACTGCTGTACGCAGAGCGGCAGAACGAAAGGCCGGTTTGACGCATCGTTGTCGCAAACGCTGTTTGGCTATGGTTCGCTCTCGCTTTCGTTGGTCAATGAGACCTACTGGGACAGTTCGCGTATGGAATCGGTGGGCGTGGGCTATAGCGGGTCGATTGGCAAGGCTTCCTACTTTATTAACTATTCCTATAACCGCAATGTGCAAAGCACCGATGACAGCAGCAATAACCGGCCGGCCAGCGATACGGTCGTCTCCCTGACGTTAAGTATTCCGCTTGGCGAGACGCTCTCGGCAAATTACACCATGAACCATGGTCGGCATAACGATACCACGCACAGCGTGGGGCTCAACGGCTCGGCGTTTGAGGATCGTTCCCTGAACTGGAGCGTACTGGAAGGGTACAACACGCAGGATAAAAGCACCTCCGGCAACCTCAGCGTCAACTACCAGGGCTCGAAAGGGGATGTGGCTGGCGGCTATGGCTACGACCGCTACAGCAATCACTACAACTATTCGCTGCGCGGGGGCATGGTCGCCCATGCGGGCGGACTCACGCTATCACGCTTTCTTGGCGAGAGTTCTGCGCTGGTCGAAACGCCTGGCGTCAGCGATGTGACAGTGCGCGGTCAGACAAACGTGACGACGGATGCCGCCGGATATGCGGTGGTGCCTTACGTCCGTCCGTACCATCGTAACAGCCTGGCGCTGGATGAACAGGAAATACCTGGCGCTGAAGTGGATAACGTCGCCAGAACGGTGGTTCCGACGCGCAATGCGATCGTCAAAGTGAAGTACGACACGCGAATTGGCTATAAGGCGATGCTCACCCTGCGTACCCGCAATGGCGTGGTGCCTTTCGGCGCGCTGGTGACCCTCGATAATGATCACGGTAGCGCGTCGCGCAGCAATATCGTTGGCGATGAGGGGCAGGTGTATCTAACGGGGCTGCAGAAAAAAGGCCAGCTGTTAGCGCGCTGGGGGGAGAAAAGCAGTGAGCAGTGCACCGTTCATTATGACTTCTCCGGCATGGCCCTTGGCGACGATATTCTGTTCTATCAGGCCGAATGTCGGTAATGGATGCAGGTTTTCAACATGGAAGAGGGGCTGATATGAATATGCGAGACGGCAGCACAAGGGGCCTCCTGGTGGCCATTTTGCTGCTCTCCCTTCCGGCGCTGGCTTATGAGGGCAGCAGCACGGTCAATTTTAACGTCACGGGCACCATCGAAGCGCCTTCCTGTGAGGTGGCCGTGGAGCCGTCGAACAGTATCGATTTAGGCACCGTCTCCTCGCAGACGTTCTCCGGACATGCCGGGGCGAGCGGCGCCAGCGTGCCGGTTAAGCTGGTCTTTTCCAGCTGTTCCGCCGATGCGTCGGCGGTGACCATCGCGTTTAGCGGCACCAGCTTCGATAGCACCCACGCTTCAATCTATAAAAACTTCCAGACTGGCAGCAACGGTGCCAGCGGCGTCGGTTTGCAGCTGCAGAGCATGGCCGACCAGCAGCCCCTTGGCCCCGGCGACCAGTATCTCTATACCTTTGGGGACGATGCGGATATCCATACCTTTAATATGGTGGCACGTATGTTTTCGCCTTATGGCCAGGTAAGGTCCGGGATGGTCGGGTTTACCGCCACGTTCGATGTGGCCTACAAATAACGTTTCGACAGGGATGGGTATGAAAAAACTGATCTTATTGCTCATATTGGCACTGTGTCCCGTCTATAGCTGGGCGGCCTGCACGGGAACCAACTATGGCGATGTCTCGATGACCAACCTGCCGGAAAAGATCCTGGTCAATGCCGGGAGCTATACCGCAGGGACGGTACTGTATGACTCGGGGAAGATTACGCGCTCGCAAACGGAATTGCTTAACTGTGAGGGGAGCACCTACGCGGTTTTTGCCTGGTCCTCGAACAATGCCGGGGCACTGATAGGGGATAATATCTATGCCACCTCGGTGCAGGGGATCGGTATCCGCGTCAAGGTGTGGCTCAATATCAGCGGTGAATATGGCGATGACACCGATGATTTCAGCCCCGACTCGCAGGTGCATTATATTGGTGATGTGAATTATTACCTCGGAAAGCCGACAGGTCTTTTCGACTCTTTCGCGTCGACTCATTATACCCCGGCGTATCAGCTGCAGCTGGTGGCCACCGGCGGCGCCATCGCCAGCAAGAGTCAATTATCGTTCAGCGACCCGGTGGCCACGGTATCGGCCAAGGATAAAAAGGGGACCATCGCTATTTCACAACTGCACATCAGCGGCACCACCAGCATCCAGCTAATCCCGATGGGGTGTATTGTCGGTAGCAATAATCTCAGTTTTTCCATGGGCAGCATCAATGCCAGTGAGTTTAATACCGCGACGAAGGTGGGTAGCGCGCGGCAGTCTCTGAGCCTCTCCTGCGAGCCGGGAACTAACGTTTCGATGCGTGTGGCGGCTGCTTCTGCAAGCGGGGATAACCCTGACAATACGGTGATGGCCCTCACGGCGGAACAGAATGCCGCCACTGGCGTGGGAGTGCAGTTAAATTTGAATGGCAAAGCACTGCCGTTAAATACCGATATCAGCCTCTATACTTCGAGCCGCGCGACGGTGACCAACAGCGGCGCGGATGCCAGCTACAGCTATTTCACCAACCCCGACAGCCCCGGAGGCGCAGCGGCCATGCAGACGCTCGCCTTATCCACTAACTATTACAGGACGGGGAGCGCGGTGACCGCGGGGACAGCCAACGCCACCGGGGTGATCACCTTTACTTATAACTGANNNNGAGAATCCCTTCCCCGAACGATGCCGGGGAAGGGAGAGGACGATTAATGCGCCTGGCCGCGTTCGATACCGATCCCGGTTTGTGAACGGATAAACTGGGCGCGGAACTGCTCGCGCTCGCGCATCCCTTCCGGTGAGTTATCGGTGGCGGAGAAGACCCAGATGCCAATGAACGCGATGGCAATGGAGAACAGCGCCGGATATTCATACGGGAACAGCGCTTTCTCATGGCCGAGGATCTGCACCCAAATGGTAGGGCCGAGGATCATCAGAATGACCGCAGTCAGCAGGCCCAGCCAGCCGCCGACCATCGCGCCGCGGGTGGTCAGCTTNGACCAGTACATCGACAGCAGAATAATCGGGAAGTTACAGCTGGCGGCGATGGAGAAGGCCAGGCCGACCATGAAAGCAATATTCTGATTTTCAAACAGAATACCCAGCAGAATGGCCACCACCCCAAGGATCAGCACGGTGATCTTGGAGACCTTCAGCTCCTGACGCTCGGTCGCGCCCTTGCGGAAGACGTTGGCGTACAGGTCGTGCGACACCGCTGACGCGCCGGCGAGGGTCAGGCCCGCCACCACCGCCAGGATAGTGGCGAAGGCTACCGCAGAGATAAAGCCGAGGAACAGGTTGCCGCCAACCGCATCCGCCAGGTGCACAGCCGCCATGTTATTGCCGCCGATAAGCTGTCCGGCCGCGTCTTTAAACGCCGGGTTCGCGCCGACCAGCATGATGGCGCCGAAGCCGATGATAAAGGTCAGGATATAGAAATAGCCCATAAAACCGGTGGCGTAGAAGACGCTTTTACGCGCTTCTTTGGCGTCGCTCACGGTAAAGAAGCGCATCAGAATATGCGGCAGGCCAGCAGTACCGAACATCAGACCCAGACCCAGAGAGAGCGCAGATATCGGATCTTTCACCAGTCCGCCGGGACTCATAATCGCCGCCCCTTTCGGGTGGACCGCCATCGCCTCGGTAAACAGGTTATTGAAGCTGAAGCCGACGTGCTTCATGACCATAAAGGCCATAAAGCTGGCGCCGCACAGCAGCAGAACCGCTTTAATAATCTGCACCCAGGTAGTCGCCAGCATGCCGCCGAACAGGACATAGAGCACCATCAGCACGCCAACCAGCACTACGGCGACATGGTAATTAAGGCCGAACAGCAGCTGGATTAGCTTGCCGGCGCCCACCATCTGGGCAATCAGATACAGGGCCACCACCACCAGCGAACCGCAGGCGGAGAGGGTGCGGATCGGCCCCTGCTTCAGGCGGTAAGAGGCGACATCGGCAAAAGTATAGCGGCCAAGATTGCGCAGACGTTCAGCAATTAGAAACAGGATAATCGGCCAGCCGACGAGAAAGCCCAGCGAGTAGATCAGCCCATCGTAGCCGGAGGTATACACCAGCGCGGAGATACCGAGGAACGACGCCGCTGACATAAAGTCGCCGGCAATCGCCAGCCCGTTCTGGAAGCCGGTAATATTGCCGCCGGCGGTGTAGTAATCGCTGCGCGAACGCACCCGTTTTGAGGCCCAGTAGGTGATGTACAGCGTCAGGGCGACGAAAATCAGGAACATGACAATCGCCTGCCAGTTGGTCGGCTGGCGCTGTACCGCGCCGGTAATAGCGTCTGCGGCGTGAGCGCCGAGGGGCAGCAGCGTGGCGGCGAGCGCCGTCAGGACTCTCTTGATCATGCTTTTACCTCGTTGAGAACGCTTTTGGTCAAACGGTCGAATTCACCGTTAGCTCGCCAGACATAAATACCGGTCAGGATAAACGAAATGACGATCACGCCAATGCCGAGCGGGATCCCGCGGGTGACGCTGGTTCCGGCGTGCAGCGGGGTGCCGAGCCAGCCGGGTGCAAAGGCGATAAGCAAAATAAAGCCCACGTAGATCACTAACATAATCACTGACAGAATGGCGGCAAACCGTTGCCGTGATGCAACTAACTCCCTGAAATGCGCACTATTTTCTATCCGCTGACAAAGTTGTTCATTCATCTTAGCGTCTCCAGAGGTCTCCCTTTCGTCATCCACTCGGCGGACGCTGGCGACAGCAACCCCTCCGGCGACGGAGCCGGGACAGGTGTTGCTGACAGCGTTCCTGCGAGTGAAATCCTGGGGGAGGGACTTATTTTTATCCTCTCCCCGGAAGGGGAGAGGGTGTAGGGAATCGGTCCTTACTTACGATGGCATGGTAATGGCCTGCTTCTCTTCGAGCAGTTTTTCCACGACGCCAGGATCGGCGAGGGTCGAGGTATCGCCGAGGTTGCTGGTGTCGCCTGCGGCAATCTTACGCAGAATGCGGCGCATGATTTTGCCCGAGCGGGTTTTCGGCAGCGAATCGGTCCAGTGCAGCACATCCGGTGTCGCCAGCGGGCCGATCTCTTTGCGTACCCAGTTACGCACTTCGGCATACAACTCCGGCGTCGGTTCTTCGCCGTGATTGAGCGTCACGTAGGCATAGATGGCCTGGCCTTTGATGTTATGCGGGATCCCCACCACCGCCGCTTCGGCGATTTTTGGGTGTGAGACCAGCGCCGATTCGATCTCGGCGGTCCCCAGACGGTGTCCGGAGACGTTCAGGACGTCATCCACCCGGCCGGTGATCCAGTAATAGCCATCTTCATCACGACGCGCGCCGTCGCCGCTAAAGTACATATTTTTGAAAGTGGAGAAGTAGGTTTGCTCAAAGCGCTCATGGTCGCCGAACAGGGTACGCGCCTGGCCGGGCCAGGAGTCGGCGATGGCGAGGTTGCCCTCGGTGGCGCCATCCAGCGGCAGGCCTTCGTTATCCACCAGCACCGGCTGGACGCCGAAGAACGGACGCGTCGCGGAGCCGGCCTTCAGCTCAATCGCGCCCGGCAGCGGAGTGATCATAAAGCCGCCGGTTTCGGTCTGCCACCAGGTGTCCATCACCGGGCACTTCTCGTTACCGATCTTCTTCCAGTACCACTCCCAGGCTTCCGGGTTAATCGGTTCGCCGACCGAGCCAAGAATGCGCAGCGAGGAGCGGTCTGTGCCTTCGATAGCTTTGTCGCCTTCCGCCATCAGGGCGCGAATAGCCGTCGGGGCGGTATAGAGAATGCTGACCTTATGCTTATCGACGACCTGGCACATGCGCGCCGGCGTAGGCCAGTTCGGCACCCCTTCGAACATCAGGGTGGTGGCGCCGCAGGCCAGTGGGCCGTACAGCAGATAGCTATGGCCGGTGACCCAGCCCACGTCGGCGGTGCACCAATAAATATCGCCCGGATGGTAGTCGAAAACGTATTTAAAGGTGGTGGCCGCATAGACCAGATAGCCGCCGGTGGTGTGCAGCACCCCTTTCGGTTTACCGGTGGAGCCGGAGGTATAGAGGATGAACAGCGGATCTTCGGCGTTCATTTCGACGGGCCGGTGTTCGGCGCTGGCGTTCGCAATCAGGTCGCTCCACCACAGATCGCGGCCTTCCTGCCAGTCGATATTGCCGCCGGTGCGTTTCAGGACCACCACGTGCTCAATGCTTTTCACGTTCGGGTTTTTCAGCGCGTCATCGACGTTTTTCTTCAGCGGGATGGCGCGACCGGCGCGCAGCCCTTCGTCAGCGGTGATCACCAGACGTGAGCTGGAGTCGATAATGCGTCCGGCCACCGCCTCCGGCGAGAAGCCGCCGAAAATGACCGAGTGGATTGCCCCGATGCGGGCGCAGGCCAGCATCGCCACCGCGGCTTCCGGCACCATCGGCATATAGATAGCGACCACGTCGCCTTTTTTAATCCCGAGGTCGAGCAGCACATTGGCGAAACGGCACACGTCGGCATGCAGTTCACGGTAGGTGATGTGCTTGCTTTGGCTGGCGTCGTCGCCTTCCCAGATGATGGCGGTTTGATCGCCGCGTTCGGCGAGGTGGCGGTCGAGACAGTTAGCGGCGAGGTTCAGGGTGCCATCTTCATACCATTTGATGGAAATATTACCCGGTGCGAAGGAGGTGTTCTTTACACGGGTATAGGGCCGCATCCAGTCAAGGATCTTGCCCTGCTCGCCCCAAAATGTATCAGGGTCGGTTATGGATTGTTGGTACTGCGCCTTGTACTGATCCGGGTTAATCAGGCAACGTTCCGCAATATTAGCGGGAATAGGGTGTTTGTGAATTTGGCTCATGGCTTTTTTTCTCCTTTGAACTTGTTAAATATATGTCAAACAAACGTTAAGAGTAGGGGTTTTGACAGCTTTGTTTGTTAATTGGGGGGCAGATCACGCAATGATTAAACTGGGTGAAATTNCATCAAATGAAACTTTGAAGCGAAATAATTACGCAAATGANTTTATAGAAACGGAAGCTGTGAAAATTTTTTTATTACAAATACTTATGCAATATAACTGGGGGAAATTCGCTGCTTTATGCATAAAAGCAGAGGAAAGCCCTGTTCTTAAAGGCTTGCGCAGCATGCCGTGCAAATGATACTGATATTGCGCGTTAAATAACCCCACAAAGCAACGCAACACAATTCATACCCCCTGCAGTGGGTACCATGACGAAAAGGAATGGTGCCTTTCATTGAGGAAGTCAGTAGTGAAGAAAACAAAAAAAGTCAGTCTGGCCTGGCAAATTTTGCTAGCCCTGGTGCTGGGTATCCTTCTGGGCAGTTATCTGCATTACCACGCTGAAAGTCGCGATTGGTTAATTAGCAATTTGCTGACGCCGGCGGGCGATATCTTTATCCATCTGATTAAAATGATCGTGGTCCCGATTGTCATTTCGACCCTGGTGGTCGGGATTGCCGGCGTGGGTGACGCCAAACAGTTAGGGCGGATCGGTGCCAAAACCATTATCTATTTCGAAGTGATCACCACGGTGGCGATTGTGCTGGGTATCACCCTGGCCAACGTCTTCCAGCCGGGGACGGGCATTGATATGTCGCAGCTGGCGGCAGTTGATATTTCGAAATATCAGAACACCACCGCCGAAGTGCAGAGCCATGCGCACGGCCTGATGGGCACCATCCTGTCGCTGGTGCCGACCAATATCGTGGCATCGATGGCGAAAGGCGATATGCTGCCGATTATCTTCTTCTCGGTGCTGTTTGGCCTGGGGCTCTCCTCGCTGCCGGCGACCCACCGTGAGCCGCTGGTGACGGTCTTCCGCTCTATCTCCGAGACCATGTTTAAAGTCACCCATATGGTGATGCGCTATGCGCCGGTCGGGGTATTCGCCCTGATTTCGGTAACCGTCGCCACCTTCGGTTTCGCCTCGCTGTGGCCGCTGGCCAAGCTAGTGTTGCTGGTTTACTTTGCGATCCTGTTCTTCGCGCTGGTGGTGCTGGGGATTGTCGCGCGCCTGTGTGGTCTGAGCATCTGGATCCTGATCCGCATCCTGAAAGATGAGCTGATTCTGGCTTATTCTACCGCCAGCTCGGAGAGCGTACTGCCGCGCATTATTGAGAAGATGGAAGCCTACGGCGCGCCGGCGTCGATCACCAGCTTTGTGGTACCGACCGGTTACTCCTTCAACCTCGATGGTTCAACGCTGTATCAGAGCATCGCGGCGATCTTTATCGCCCAGCTGTACGGTATTGACCTCTCTATCTGGCAGGAGATTACCCTGGTGCTGACCCTGATGGTGACCTCGAAAGGGATCGCCGGCGTGCCGGGCGTCTCCTTCGTGGTGCTGCTGGCCACCCTGGGTAGCGTTGGGATCCCGCTGGAAGGGCTTGCCTTTATTGCCGGCGTCGACCGTATCCTCGATATGGCGCGTACCGCGCTGAACGTGGTGGGTAATGCGCTGGCGGTGCTGGTTATCGCCAAGTGGGAGCATAAGTTCGATCGCAAAAAAGCGCTGGCCTATGAACGCGAAGTGCTGGGCAAGTTTGATAAAACCGCCCAATAAAACACAAAGCCCGGCGCGATAGCGCCGGGCTTTTTCTTATCCTTTACTGATCCGGTCAAACTCTTCGCAGCCGGTATCAAACCCCTCCAGGCAACTGACGTTGAGCCAGTGCAGCGCCTTCTGCTTATTCGGTTCGATAAAGCCTTTCTCTCCCTGCTGGAACATCATCCCGGCCCAGTATTCGGCATAGCCGGTGCGGGAAAGTGATGAACTGCCTTTAAAGTATTCACTTGCTTTCACATCATCCTCCGGGCCGTGTACGCCGCTGGCGTAGATCAGCCCCAGCAGCATCTGGGCATCTACCGCCGCATCGCTTTCGCTATCCCGGGCAGCATCCTGCAGCAGCGTGATGGCGTGCGCTACGTCGGTGGCGCCAGCCTGACGGTTGACCAGCACCCGCGCGAGGACGATCTCTCCGGATTTACTGCCGGCCTCGACGGCTTTTTCCGCCAGCTGGCGGGCCTGCGGATAGTCCGCCTGTTGGGGGTTACGGATTTTGAGCTGCGCCAGCAGCGCCAGCGCATCGCCATCGCCCTGGGCGGCCGCCTTCTGCGCCCAGTATTCGGCTTTTTGATAATCGCCGGAGCTGACCCAGGTATCGGCAAGGTAATATTGCGCGCGTCGATCGCCGGCTTCGGCCTGCTGTTGATACTGACTGCCAGGTTCGGTGGCCACCGCTGCGCCGCTGGTGAAAACCAGTAGAAATAAAAAGAGGTATTTCATTTGTATTTATTATCAGTAAGGAACATAGCGCGCAGTATAAAGGGAGGCGAAAAAGAAGAAAATGGCGGGTATCGGTAGGTAGGGCCGATTTGCGTTACCTGACCGTAGGCCCGCGCCAGCGCAGCGCCGCCGGGCGACAGACTGTGGACACGGAGCCGTTTATGTGCCGGGTGGCGGCTGCGCCTGACCCGGCTAACGCATCGCGCGAGCCGGGTCAGACCGCCGAACCTTAACCCATCGCGCTTTCGCGCAGGCGGGATTTCAGCTTGTTGTACTCGTCGATCACGTACTGTTCCGCGGCGCGCTGATCGGCAATCCGCTCAACGTTGACCGCGCAGTACTTGTACTCCGGCGTTTTGGTTATCGGACTCAGGTTCTCTGAGACCAGTTCGTTACAGGCGCCGATCCACCACTGGTAGGTCATGTACACCGCGCCTTTATTCGGCCGATCGCTGACCTGCGCGCGGGTGATGATGCGCCCCTTACGCGAATTGACCCATACCAGCGCTTCATCTTCGATGCCTAGCCGTTCGGCGTCGGCGGTGTTGATTTGCGCATAGCCTGGTTCATCCGCCAGCGCCGCCAGCGCCGCGCAGTTACCGGTCATTGAACGGCACGAGTAGTGGCCGACCTCGCGCACCGTCGACAATACCATCGGGTACTCATCGGTAAGCTTATCGATCGGCGCGACCCAGTCGCAGGTGAAGAACTGCGCCAGTCCGTTCGGGGTATCGAACTTCTCTTTAAACAGATACGACGTTCCCTGATCGGCGTCGGACTCATCGCGGCACGGCCACATGACATAGCCGAGCTCACCCATTTTCTCGTAGGTGGCGCCGTAGAAGTCCGGGCACAGATGCCGCAACTCGTCCCAGATCTCCTGGGTGTTATTGTAATGCATCGGATAGCCCATCCGGGTGGCGATTTCGCTGATGATCTGCCAGTCGGTTTTCAGGTCCCACTTCGGCTCCACCGCTTTAAAGAAGCGCTGGAAGCCGCGGTCCGCTGCGGTATACACGCCTTCGTGCTCGCCCCACGAGGTGGACGGCAGGATGACGTCAGCCGCGGAGGCGGTTTTGGTCATGAAAATGTCCTGGACGATAACCAGTTCCAGATCGTCGAACGCTTTGCGGACCGCCGAGAGTTCGGCGTCGGTCTGCAGCGGATCCTCACCCATAATGTACGCCGCCCGCACTTCACCGTGCGCCGCGCGGTGCGGCAATTCGCTGATGCGATAGCCGGTATGCGCAGGCAGGCTTTCCACGCCCCAGGCTTTGGCGAATTTCTCGCGGTTCTCCGGGAACTTGACGTACTGATAGCCCGGATAGGTATCCGGTAGCGCACCCATATCGCAGGCGCCCTGAACGTTGTTCTGGCCGCGTACCGGGTTGACGCCGACGCTCGGCTTGCCGAGGTTGCCGGTGAGGATCGCGAGGCTGGTCAGCGACCGCACCGTCTCCACGCCCTGGTAGAACTGGGTGACGCCCATGCCCCACAGGATGGCGGCGGATTTGGCGCTGGCATACATCCGGGCGCAGGCGCGGATCTCCTGGGCGCTGACCCCGGTGATCTCCTCCACCGACTCCGGCGTATAGCCTTCAACGATTTTGCGATACTCCTCGAAGCCTTCGGAACGGCTGGCGACGAAGGATTTATCGTACAGATCCTCTTCAATAATCACGTGGCCAATGGCGTTGAGCAGCGCGATGTTCGAGCCGTTCTTCAGCGCAATGTGCATATCGGCGATGCGCGCGGTTTCAATTTTGCGCGGGTCGCAGACGATAATTTTCGCCCCGTTGCGTTTAGCGTTAATGACGTGATTCGCCACGATAGGGTGGGAATCCGCCGGGTTGTAACCGAAGATAAACACCAGATCGGTGTTATCAATCTCCGTGATGGCATTACTCATGGCGCCGTTACCGACCGACTGGTGCAGACCTGCAACCGAAGGGCCGTGTCAGACGCGAGCGCAACAGTCGACGTTATTGGTACCAATAACGGCGCGCGCGAATTTTTGCATCACATAGTTGGTTTCATTACCGGTGCCGCGGGAGGAGCCGGTGGTTTGGAGCGCATCCGGGCCATATTTGGCTTTAATGGCGCTGAGGCGGGTGGCGACGTAATCCAGCGCCTCGTCCCAGGAGACGGCTTCCAGCTTGCCGCCGCGTTGACGGCGGATCATGGGGGTTTTCAGGCGCGGCGTTAGGATCTGGGTATTGTTAATGAAGTCCCAGCCATAATAGCCCTTCAGGCACAGGGTTCCCTGGTTGGTTTTCCCCTGCGCCGCTTCAGCCCGAACGATTTTGCCGTTATCGACCACCAGGTTGATTTTGCAACCTGATGCGCAATACGGGCAAACCGTGACGACTTTTTTCATCGGTCTTGCTCCAGTTATTCAATGGGCGCGTTTGCGCTATCGCGCCGTCACTATGCATCTTCTATGCCATATTTTCATTGTGGGTATTCCTTGATGATACGCGGGTTTTTTGGGCGGAATGCTGACGAAAAACAGCCTGTCGACAGATTTGACGTGTCGATACACTGGAGATGTGACGGCGCTTGAAAAAATGTCACCGGGAGAGGAATTTGTCGGCGCAGGCTTGCAGAATCGATCAGACTGACACTAATTCCCGGCGGGCAGAGGCAAAAATGAAACCAGTCATTTTAGTGGTGGATGATGACAGGGCAATGGGCGAGCTGCTCAGCGATGTGCTCGGCGCGCACGCGTTTGAAGTGCTTGTCAGCCAGACCGGCAACGACGCGCTGACGACGGTGGCGCAGCGGGCGGATATCGCGCTGGTCTTACTGGATATGATCCTGCCGGATACCCATGGCCTGCAGGTGCTCCAGCAGCTGCAGCGCACGCGGCCTGAGCTGCCGGTGGTGATGCTCTCCGGTCTGGGCAGTGAGTCTGATGTGGTGGTGGGCCTGGAGATGGGCGCCGATGATTACATCGCCAAACCGTTCAGCTCGCGGGTGGTGGTCGCCCGGGTGAAAGCGGTACTGCGACGCAGCGGGGCGCTGGCCGGCGAGGCGTCGGGCGCCGGTGCTGGCCTGACGTTTAACGGCTGGCGGCTGGATACCACGCGCTGTGAACTGTATAACCCGCAGCAGCAGGCGATCCCGCTGACCCAGGGAGAATATGGCCTGCTGCTGGCGCTGGCGCAGAACGCGCGCCGGGTATTGAATCGCGAACAGCTGCTGGCGCTGACCCATAACGAAAGCACCGAGGTATTCGACCGGACCATCGATGTGCTGATCATGCGCCTGCGGCGCAAAATTGAGCTCAACCCGCATCAGCCGACGTTGATTAAAACCCTGCGCGGTCTGGGCTATGTCTTTTCCGCCGACGTGACCCACAGCGAGAAGGCGGCGTAGGGCGGGTTTGCTGCCAACCCGCTGTTGACTTTATTTGGCGCAGGGAGTTTACTTTTTTTATTAAAGTGACACTCTGGGTTAATCTATGGCAACAAAATTAAACTGGCTGCTGCAAAACAGCGCTCCCGGAGATGTGATCCTTCAGTCCTGGTTAAGCCAGCATGCCATCTCTCCCTCTCTGGCCTTTAAATACGCGCAAAGTGGCTGGTTAAAAAAAAGAGGCAACGGCGTATATGCGCGTGCGGGACGTGAGCCGGAGTGGAACGATGCATTAGCATGTTTGCAAAATCAGCTTGCCGCTCCGGTGTATGTTGCGGGGCTCAGTAGCTTAGTCTGGCAGGGCCGTTCACACTATCTACAGCTAAAACAAAACCAGTGCTGGCTTAGTGTGGAAAATAAAGCGCTGCTGCCGAAATGGTTCAGGGAATTCCCGGGTGTGGAGTGGATAGTCATATCGGGGAAAAAACTGCCGGTGCTGGATGATAGATACCGTGTAACGCTTGATATAAAAGGGAAAAAACTCATCGGCAGTGCGCCAGAACTGGCTGCTTACGAGTTGCTGAGCGCGGTGCCGGGGACCCTCTCATTTAACCACGCTGCAGAGCTTTTCCAGGGGCTGGTTAATCTTAATCCTCGTAAAGTAGAGTATCTTCTTTCCGTCAGCCAGTCCGTGCAGGCCAAGCGTTTGTATCTCTTCTTCGCCAGTTTTTACGAGCATGGCTGGCTCAAACGAATCGATAGCCAAAAAATCGATCTGGGAGCGGGCAAGCGGCAAATCGTGGAAAATGGAAAGTTCAATGCTCAATACCAAATCACAGTGCCTGAACGCTTTCAAAAGGAATAAAAAATATGGATATACAGGCGCCTTATTATCGGCAGGTTGCTCTGCTAATGCAGGTTTTACCCTATGTTGCTGTCGAACGGGAATTTGCGCTGAAAGGTGGCACTGCAATCAATCTCTTTATCCGCGATTTCCCTCGATTATCGGTGGATATCGACCTCGCCTGGGTGCCCCTGGAAAGCAGAGCCATCGCTTTACCTCATATACGGGATGCGCTTGCACGTATTGCCGCCAATCTGCAACAACAGGCAGGTATGAGCGCTGTATTACAAGCTAATCGTTCAGATGAGATGCGTGTCATTGTTACTACCGATAGCGCGCAAATAAAGATAGAGGTTTCACCGGTCGCCCGGGGAACATTATATCCACCACAGGAGCGAGAAGTGGTGGGGGCGGTAGAGGACGTTTTTGGCTATGCCAGCCTTCCAGTGGTTTCGTTGCCTGACCTCTACGGTGGAAAATTATGCGCGGCGCTGGATCGCCAGCATCCCAGAGATTTTTATGACGTGAAATTACTTCTTGATGCGCAGGAGCTTGACCGTCCCATTTTCAATGGGTTTATCGCGTATTTACTGAGCCATAATCGGCCTCTGGCTGAAGTGCTGAGTCCTCGCTGGAAAGATATTGCTGAACCTTTTTACCGTGAATTCAGCGGGATGACATTTGAGACGATAGCCCTGGAGGAACTGACAGCAGTCCCCAACAGGATGATTGCTGCGTTAAAATCCTGTTTCACACAACAGGATGTCGATTTTTTACTGTCATTTAAACGAGGCGAACCAGACTGGCGTTTAGCGCCGGAAATGCGTATTCAGGATTTGCCTGCCGTGCAGTGGAAATTGCGCAATATTCATCAGATGCCAGCGATAAAACGCGCTGAGTCATTAGATAAACTGGAAAAGGTGCTGGCCGAGTGGCGCAGTTAGTTACCTGGCCCGCCCTTGTTGAACTCAGCGTAAAACAGGCGTGATTTGAATAAACCGTATCCCTTTTCTCGCCATGACACGCCGTTCTCCTGTGGCATCGCCCTGATAGCGGGATCTACTCGATCTAAACATTCTGCAACTGAATAAACGCCTGCAGCTCAGGGAGCGTTTTGGCGCCGTCGATCGCGTTGGCGGCCTGCAGGCTGGCGCGGGCGCAGGCGTGGGCCAGCTGCAGACTGGCGGTTAACGGCCAGCGTTCGTGGCTGCCATACAGCAGGCCGGCGCAGAAGGCGTCCCCCGCGCCGACGCTGCCGATAATCTCCTCCGGCGGTAGCCGCCATGACGGTACCCAGCGCCCGGCTTCGGTACGGGAGACGCCCCATGCCCCCTCCGGACAATGGATCACTACCCGCTGGCGTACGCCGGCGTCAAGCAATGCGCTGGCGGCGCGGGCGATATTGGCGACGTGCGGCTCGCCGTTGGGTAGACGAATCTCCAGCCCGCTAAACTCGCTGGCTTCCAGTTCATTGATGGTCAGGTAGTCAAGATGCTTCAGCGCCGGCAGGACCAGCGGCCGGTAGCGCGGGTCGCCCTTGCGCGACACCAGATCGAGGGACACCTCATAGCCTCGCTCGCGCATCTGCGCCAGCAGTCGCGCGCTGCGGGTGCCGTACACTTCATCGGGGCGATCGAGGCTTTCGAGCAGCAGCAGATAGCCGAGATGGAAAATTTTCAGCGGCGCATCCAGCGGCTCAAAAGCCGGGAGATCAAGCAGGCGGTTGGCGCCGGGAGAGTGAAAGAAAGTGCGCTGGCCTTCGGCGTCGGTCATCACCTGGGTCATCGAGGTGGGGGCGGAGCTGGTGCGCTGTACGAGCTGGCGATTGATATGGTACTGATCGAGCATGGCGGTGATGTAGTCGCCATCGTTATCCTCGCCAATCAGGCCGACCGCCTGCAGCGGCAGCCCGGCGTGCATTTTGGCCAGGGTCAGCAGGACATTCAGCGGCGCGCCGCCGGTGGCGCGTTCGCTATGGACAATTTCCACCAGCCAGCCGCGCTCCGGCCACTGCCCGATCTGGTGGACATGATCGACCAGCATGTTGCCTGCGGCAATAATGCCTTTCCGTTCCATGATCGCTACTCCGCGCCGTCATATTCGTTAAGCGTAGCGCACAATCGGCGGAACGATTGTGCGCCTGGTTGCGCTTATTTCACGGTCCAGCCTTTGNAANAGCTGACGTTATTTTTGTCGATCATCGTCACCGGGATCAGTACCGGCGCGGTCGGCGCCGGTTTGCCCTGCAGGATGTCGTAGCCAATCTCCACCGCCTTCGCCGCCATCACCTGTGGGTCCTGCGCTGGGGTGGCGACGAACAGCGAGTTCTTACGCTTCAGCGCCTCTTCGCCGTCCGGGCTGCCGTCGACGCCGACGATGAAGAACTCGCTGCGCTGCGCCTGTTTCGCTGCCAGATCGGCACCAATCGCCGTCGGATCGTTGATCGCGAACACGCCGTCAATCTTCGGATTGGCCGCCAGCAGGGAGGTCATCACCTCCAGGCCGCCTTCCCGGCTGCCTTTGGCGTTCTGGTTGGCGGAGAGGATTTTAATGTCCGNGTGTTTTTTGAACTCCGTTTCGCAGCCTTCGACGCGGTTTTGTACGGCGGAGACCGGCGGCCCGTTGATGATCACCACGTTGCCTTTGTTGTTCAGGCGGTCGCTAATGTATTTACAGGCCAGCTCGCCCGCCTGGGTGTTATCGGAGGTGATGGTGGCGTCGGCCCCTTCGGCGGCGACGTCAACCGCCACCACCACGATCCCGGCCTCTTTGGCCCGCTTCACCGCCGGGCCAATGCCTTTCGAATCGGCGGCGTTGAGGATGATCATATCGACTTTGGCGGCGATAAAGTTATCGATCTGCGCCACCTGCTGGCCCAGATCGTAGCCGCTGGAGACCAGCGTCACTTTGACGTTATCCCCCGCCAGCTTGCGGGCCTCCAGCTCCGCCCCTTTGGTGATCTGTACAAAGAACGGGTTGGCAAGGTCGCCCACCGTCACGCCAATCGCTTTCAGCTCTTTGGCCGACGCAAAAGGGGAGGCGGCCAGCAGCGCGCCAGCACACAGCGCGGTGACTATCGGTTTTAAACGCATTCGCTTTTCCTCGCAGGTAAGATGTTGTTGTTATGCACTTTGATGATGCCGGGTACGGTATTTGTCGATCAGCACCGCAATGATGATCACCGCCCCTTTGATCACCAGTTGCCAGAAGTAGGAGACTCCCATCAGGGTCATGCCGTTATTGAGGGTGGCGATAATTAGCGCCCCCACCAGTGTACCGGTGATGGTGCCGATACCGCCGACGAAGCTGGTGCCGCCGAGAATGACCGCGGCGATGGCGTCCAGCTCGTAGCCGACGCCAAGGTTGCCGTTGGCGCTGTACAGCCGCGAAGCGCTCATCACCCCGCCAAGGCCGGAGAGCAGGCCGCTCATGCCATAGACAAACAGCAGCACCAGCCAGACTTTGATGCCGGTCAGCCGCGCCGCCTGCATGTTGCCGCCCACCGCGTAGATATGCACCCCAAGGGTGGTGCGGCGCAGGATAAACCAGCACACCGCGATCACCGCCAGGGCGATGACTACCAGCCAGGGCACCGGGCCGAGGTAGTCATTGCCGATCCACTCGAAGCTGATATCGGAGTTGATCACCGTGGTGCCGTCGGCCAGCAGATAGGCGGCGCCGCGCAGCGCCGTGTAGGTGCCGAGGGTGACGATAAACGGCGGTAGCCCGGCGAAGGCGACCAGCGCGCCGTTGAACAGGCCGAGCAGCAGGCCGAGCATCAGCGCCGCCGGAATCGACAGCAACGCAAACGCCGGGATCAGCGACACCACCATCGCGGCCACTGCGGTGGTGCCAAGGATGGAGCCGACGGAAAGGTCAATGCCGCCGGTGAGGATGATGAAGGTCATTCCCGCCGCCAGCACAATGTTGATCGAGGCCTGGCGGGTGATATTCAGCAGATTGCTTTCCGTGAAAAAGTTGGGGGCGATAAAGCCGAAAACGGCGACGATCAGGATGAGGATCGGCAGAATGCCGACGGTCTGCATCAGGTCGCCCATCAACATTTTTTTCGCCGAAGCGGATTTCGCGACCGGCGCGGAGTTCTCTTTCGGTATGCTCATAGTTGCCCTGCCTTAAGGTGAGAATCGGTCACGCCGGTGGCCAGCGTCATGATACTTTCCTGGCTAATATCACCGGCCTGTAGCTCGCCGGCGATATCGCCCTCGCGCATCACATAGACCCGGTCGCTCATGCCCACCACTTCGGGCAGCTCGCTGGAGATCATCAGAATGGCGACGCCCTGGCGCGCCATGTCGTTCATGATGCGGTAAATTTCGCTTTTCGCGCCGACGTCGACGCCGCGGGTGGGTTCATCGAGGATTAGAATGCGCGGGCCAATCGCCACCCAGCGCGAAATTAACAGCTTCTGCTGGTTGCCGCCGGACAGTCCGCCGGCGCGCACCTGGGCGTGCGGCACGCGGATGTTAAGCAACTGGATGGCGTCATCGGAGATGGTTTGCGCCTTCCGGCGGTTGAGCATCCCCCAGGTCGCGTCGCNCTCCAGCGTCGCCATGGTGATGTTTTCCTGGGCTGCCAGTTCGAGAAACAACCCCTGTTCTTTGCGGTTTTCGGTCAGAAAGCCGATCCCGAGGTCGATGGCTTCCCGCGGCGAGTGGATCACCACCGGCTCGCCGTCGATCTCAATCACCCCGGCGGTGGCTTTGCGCACCCCGAAGATCAGCTGCGCCAGTTCGGAACGCCCGGCGCCGACCAGCCCGGCGAGGCCGACGATTTCGCCGGCATGCACCACCAGGCTGCTGGGCTTAACCTTGCCGCCATCGGTCAGATCCTCGACCCGCAGGCGCGGCTGGCCGCGGGGAATGTCCCGTTCTTTATTGAACAGATCGCTGAGCGGCCGACCGACCATCATGCGCACCAGCTCCGGCGCGTTGAGCTTGTCGCGCACCAGGCTGCCGACATACTGCCCATCGCGCAGAACGCTGACCCGGTCGGAGAGCTCATATACTTCCGCCATGCGGTGGCTGATATAGATGATCGCCATCCCCTCATCGCGCAGGCGCAGGATGAGCTCGAACAGGCGCTGGGTTTCCCGCGAGGAGAGGGCGGCGGTGGGTTCATCCATCACCAGAATGCGGCTTTGACGGTGGAGCGCGCGGGCGATCTCCACCTGCTGCTGTTCGGCGATGGTCAGGGTCATCACCCGGTCGCTGGCTTTGAACTGGGCGCCGAGACGGTCGATCACCGCCTGCGCCTGGCTGAGCATGGCTTTGCGCTGCACCAGACCACCGCGCGCCAGCTCGCTGCCGAGGAAAATATTTTCCGCGACGGTCAGGTTCGGCGCCAGCTGCATCTCCTGGTAGATCAACGTGATCCCGGCGGCCAGCGCGTCCTTGGGGCCGCGGATGGTTTGCGGTTTTCCGTCGATCAGGATCTCGCCGCTGGTGGCGGTATAGGCGCCGGCGAGGATCTTCATCAGCGTGCTTTTTCCGGCGCCGTTCTCCCCCATCAGGGCATGGATCTCGCCGGGCCAGACCGTCAGGTCGACGCCCTTCAGCGCGTAGAATTTGCCAAAAGCTTTGGCGATATGGCGCATTTCCAGTACCGGGGTGGCGGTCATCGCGGCGCTCCTGTCTGTAAGAACAATAGCTGCAGTCCACCACCGGAAAATAAATGCAGAATGTCAGAATCCATTCATATTTGTCATAGTGATAAATAGTTAACCGCGATCACAGTTACGCGGCGTCATTTTCTGCACCGTCACGCTTATCTGCCGANCGATCCTTCACCGGAGTTGTTATGACCGCTCGCCGACACCCGTTTTTCACCAGCGCCCGTGGCCGCCTGCTCTCCTTTAATCTGCTGATGGGCGTGGTCACCCTGTTGGTCAGCGGCGTGGCGGTGTTCGGCTTTCACCACGCCAGCCAGCTGCAGGAGCAGGTGCAGCGCCAGACTCTCAACGACATGCGCGGCAGTATGGATCTGGCGCGGGACACGGCGAATGTCGCCACGGCGGCGGTGCGCCTGTCGCAGGTGGTGGGGGCGCTGGAGTACAAAAGCGAAGCGGAACGGCTGCTGGCGACGCAGCAGGCGCTGAAGCACTCGCTGGCCCAGCTGGCGGCGGCCCCGCTGGCGCAGCAGGAGCAGGCGCGGGTGGCCAATATTATTCGCCGCAGCAACGCGCTGCAGCAGAGCGTGGCGGAGATGCTGGAGCGCGGCCAGCGGCGCCATCTGCAGCGCAATGCGCTGCTGAGTTCGCTTTACCAGAATCAGAGTAACCTGCGCCATCTCGCCGATCTTAACGATCGCGGCGGGGATAAGGCGATCGATCCGCGTCGGCTGGCCGAGATGGACCGGCTGATCGTGGCTGCGATCCATACCGTCACGCCGCGGTCGATCGTCCTGCAACTCGACCAGCTGCGCGGCGCCCTGCCGACACGCAGCGCCGATCCCGCGCTGGCGTTTGTCCTCCCTGATGTGACCCGCGAGCTGGCGACGCTGGCCCCGCTGTCGGCCCAGCTGGAGGAGAGCGACCTGACGATCAGCTGGTACATGTATCACATCAAAGCGCTGGTCGCGTTGCTTAACGAAGATATCAATCAGTACGTGACCCGGGTGGCGGAAGCCTCAGAGCAGCGGGCGGCGCAGAGCCATCGGGAGCTGCGCTCCATCAGTATGTTTATTCTGCTTTCCGCGCTGCTGGCGCTGGCGATCACCGGCTGCGCCGGGTGGTACATCTACCGTAATCTCGGCTCGAACCTGACCGCCATCTCGCGGGCGATGTCGCGGCTGGCTCAGGGAGAGCCGAACGTCTCGGTGCCGGCCCTGCAGCGGCGCGACGAGCTGGGGGAGCTGGCGCGGGCCTTTAACGTTTTCGCCCGCAATATGGCGTCGCTGGAGCACACCACCCGGCTGCTGAAAGAGAAGACCAACCAGATGGAGATCGATCGGATTAAGCGCCAGGAGCTGGAGGAGGCGCTGCTGCATAGTCAGAAGATGAAGGCCGTCGGCCAGCTGACCGGAGGTCTGGCGCATGACTTTAACAACCTGCTGGCGGTGATTATCGGCAGCCTTGAGCTGGTGGAGCCGGATGCGCGCGATACGCCGCGCCTCTCCAGGGCGCTGAAGGCGGCGGAGCGTGGGGCGCTTCTGACCCAGCGGCTGCTGGCCTTTTCGCGCAAGCAGGCGCTGCATCCCCAGGCGGTGGCGATGGCGCCGCTACTGGAGAACCTCAGCGAGCTGATGCGTCATTCCCTGCCGGCGACCTTAAGCCTGGAGATTGAGGCGCAGTCGCCGGCGTGGCCGGCATGGATAGACGTTGGCCAGCTGGAAAATGCCCTGATCAATCTGGTGATGAACGCCCGCGACGCCATGGCGGGGCGCGACGGGGTCATCAAAATACGCACCTGGAATCAGCGGGTCACCCGCAGCAGCGGCCAGCGGCAGGATATGGTGGCCCTGGAGGTGATCGATCATGGCAGCGGGATGTCGCAGGCGGTGAAAGCCCGGGTGTTTGAACCTTTCTTCACCACCAAAGCCACCGGCAGCGGCAGCGGCCTGGGGCTGTCGATGGTGTATGGCTTTGTGCGCCAGTCTGGCGGCCGGGTGGCGCTGGAGAGCGCGCCGGGGCAGGGGACGACGGTGCGGCTGCAGCTGCCGCGAGCGTTGACCGAGGTTGAGAAGGAGGTGGCGCCAGCGGTGGACGAGCCGCCCCCGGCGGGCGAGCGGCTGGCGCTGGTGCTGGAAGATGAAGAGGATGTCCGCCAGACGCTATGTGAACAGCTGCATCAGCTGGGCTGGCTGACGCTGGAAACCGCCAGCGGTGAAGAGGCGCTGCAGCTGCTGGAGGCCTCGCCGGATATTGCCCTGCTGATTAGCGATCTGATGCTGCCCGGCGCCCTGAGCGGCGCCGATGTGATCCATACCGCCCGACGCCGCTTTCCGGCGCTGCCGGTGCTACTGATCAGCGGCCAGGATTTGCGTCCAGCGCAGAACCCGGCCCTGCCGGAGGTTGAGTGGCTGCGTAAGCCGTTTGCCCGCGCCCAGCTGGCGCAGGCGCTGAGCGCGGCGTACGCGAGGATTTGAGATTCCTCCGCTACCCGGGTTTCATGCGGATGATTAAGGTAGCGGCAGGACTCTGATGAGATTGGCCCCGATGAAACGTTACGCAACCGCACTGCTCTTTTGCACTCTGTCGCTGACCAGCCTGGCCGCTCGCGCCGATATTATCGATGACGCGATCGGCAATATTCAGCAAGCCATTAACGACGCCTATAACCCGGGCAGCAGTCGCTCCGATGACGACGACAGATACGATGACGATGGCCGGTATGATGACGGGCGCTATCAGGGGAGCCGTCAGCAGAGCCGTGACAGTCAGCGCCAGTATGACGAGCGGCAACGCCAGCTGGACGAGCGCCGCCGCCAGCTGGATGAACGCCAGCGTCAGCTCGACCGCGATCGTCGTCAGTTAGAAAGCGACCAGCGTCGTCTGGATGATAGCTACTGATCGCCCCCCGCAGGCCAGCGCTTAATCCAGCGCTATTTCCATCCCGTCATAGCCCGCTTCGAAACCTGTCGGCAGCGGGTTATCCATCATCCAGATGTCAAACTGGTGGCTGATATGGGTGAGGATCACCCGCGGACAGCCAATGATCTGGTTAAGGCTGCGGACGGTGTTTAGATCGTTATGGTTACGCGGGGTCTGCGCGCGCGGCTCATGACTGCAGTCGATGATCATCGCCTGCGGGCGGTTATTGAGCAAAAACTTCAGCGTCTTGTCCGGCAGCCCGGCGGTATCCGAGAGCCAGGCCAGCCGGCTGTGGGCCGACTCCAGCAGATAACCAAAGGTCAGCTTCGAGTGATTAAGGGGTAGGGGCGTCACCCGCAGCCCCTGCAGGTTAAACATCACAAACGGCGTGACGGTATGGCTAAAGTCAAGCAGACCGGGGTGTTTGAGCAGATCGTCGCAGCCGGCGTCATCCGGTGGGCCATAGACCGGAATCGACGCGCCGACTCCCCAGCGCAGCGGAAACAGCCCCTGCACATGATCCAGATGGTAGTGGGTCAGCAGCACCTGTTGAAAGCTGCCGGCGGGATGATGTTCCATCAGATCCGGTCGTCCGGCATCGAGCAGCGTCACGGCGCTGTTGAACGTGACCACTCCGCTACAGGGGCGGCGTCGGTGGCTCTCCTCGCGGCGGGCGCGGCGGCAGGCCGCGCAGTCGCAGCCGAAGACCGGCACCAGCTGAGCGCCGCCGGTGCCGGTTAAGCGGAGGGTCAGGCTCATCGTGTCACCTTTTGTTTATACCAGTTGATCCGCTTCGCGCGCCGCGTGGCTGCGCAGCAGGCGGAAAAATTCATCGACCGATTGTCGGAGACTGCCGTCGTTATTCAATGTCAGGCAGTTGTCCGGCTTATAGCGCGCGGCGCGGTCCAGACGCTGGGCGATTTCCAGCGCATTTTCCCGGCCGCGCTGCTCCAGCCGCTGGCGCAGCACCGGCGGCGAGACGGCGAGACAGATCGGCACCAGCACCTCGCCGTAGCGTTCCCGGGCCAGCGCCAGATGGGAGCGGGAGCCGTTGGCCACCACGTCAAAGCCGGCGTGCAGCCAGAGGTCGATCTCCACGCCAATGCCATAGTAAGTATTGTTGGCGTGCCAGCTGAGAGCAAAAAGATGCTGCTCGGCGCGGGTAAAAAACTCATGTTCGCTGAGGGCGATATGATTCTCGCTGCCCGCGTTAAACGGGCGGGTTATGTAACGATGGGCCACCAGCAGCTGCGGGTGCTCGCGCTGGCGCAGCGCCGCCAGCAGGCTATCTTTACCGGAGCCGGAGGGGCCCACCAGCCAAATCAGTTTTCCTGGCATTAAAAGACCCTCTTTCCCTGGCGCCAGACATGGTCGATCTGGAGATGTTCGCCGCGACGGTGCGCCAGCACCAGGTCGGCGCGTTTCCCCTCGGCGATGACGCCGCGATCGTCAAGGCCCAGCGCCTGCGCCGGATGCTGACTGACCAGACGGATCGCCTGTGGCAGGGTGAAGGCATTGTCCTCGGCGTCGGCGATACGGAAAGCGGCATCCAGCAGGCTGGCGGGGTAATAGTCAGATGAGAGGATGTCCAGCAAACCGTGGCTCGCCAGCTGGTGGGCGGCGACGTTGCCGGAGTGGGAACCGCCGCGCACGATATTCGGCGCCCCCATCAGGACGTGCATCCCGTGCTGACGTGAAGCCTGCGCCGCGGCCAGCGTGGTGGGAAACTCGGCGATCACGCTCCCTAGCTGGTGGGATTCGGCCACATGCGCCTCGGTGGCGTCGTCGTGGCTGGCGAGGGCGATACGGCGGGCGCGGCACATGGCGGCGATGGTCTGGCGATTGGGCTGCGACCAGGTGGCGGCCAGAGCCATCTGCTCGGCTTCAAAACGGTCCATTTCGTCATGCGTCAGATGATATTTGCCCTGATAATAATCGCGGTACTTGCTGCGATCGGCGTACTGACGCTGGCCCGGCGAGTGGTCCATCAGAGAGACCATGCTCACCGACTCGCGATCGATCAGCTTTTCAAACAGCGGCAGCGTGGTGTGATGCGGCAGCTCGCAGCGCAGGTGCAGGCGGTGTTCGGCGCGGTTGAGACCGCGCTTTTGCGTCTCCTCCACGGCATTGACCATCTTCTCCAGATTCTCAAGACGATCGCCGCCATCGCGCACGTCGCCAATCGCCACGGCGTCCAGCACGGTGGTGATGCCGCTGGCGACCATCATGGCGTCATGGCTGCTCATCGCCGAGTGGGCCGGCCAGTCTACCTTCGGCCGCGGGGTAAAGAACTTGTCGAGGTTATCGGTATGCAGCTCGATAAGGCCCGGCAGCAGCCAGCCGCCTTCCCCATCCAGCGCCTGCGGCAGCCGGCTCTGGCTTTCGGCGAAGGCGAGGATGCGACCGTCATGGACTTCCAGCGAACCGTGGACCACCTCGTCGTCGAGAACCAGTTTTACGTTATTGATAATCATGCTGTCATTCCCATAGAGTGCAGTCGGTCGGCGACCTGACGGCGTACCCCTTCGTCATGGAAAATCCCCACGATGGCCGCGCCGCGCGCTTTGGCATCGTGGATCAGGTTGACCACGGCAGCACTGTTTTTGTCATCCAGTGAGGCGGTGGGTTCATCAAGGAGCAGGATCGGATAGTCGACCGCAAAACCGCGGGCGATGTTGACCCGCTGCTGCTCGCCGCCGGAAAAGGTGGACGGCGCAAGGTGCCACAGGCGTTCCGGAACGTTGAGGCGGGTCAGGAGCTGGGCGGCTTTGGCGGCGCTCGCTTCGCGCGGCGTCCCAAGATCGAGCAGCGGCTGCATCACCACCTCCAGCGCCGAAATGCGCGGGATCACCCGTAGAAACTGGCTGACCCAGCCGATGGTGGTTTTGCGCACTTCCAGCACCTTGCGTGGGGTGGCGGTGACCAGGTCCACCCATTCGTCGCCGTGGCGGATATGGATATGGCCGCTGTCCGGCAGATAATTGGCGTACAGCGAACGCAGCAGGGTCGATTTGCCGCTGCCGGAGTGACCGTGGAGCACCACGCACTCCCCGGCGTTAACGGTCAGCGAGGCGTCGGCCAGCACCGGCAGACGCACGCCGTGCTGCTGGTGCAGAACAAAGGTTTTATGGACGTTTTCAACGCGGATCATGTTAGCTCTCACGAGGTTGAGTTGCCGGGTGGCGCTTCGCTTACCCGGCCTACGAATAACGCACCTGTGGGCCGGGTAAGGCGCAGCCGCCACCCGGCAAAACAGCATCAATTCTGCAACACCGACGACACCAGCAGCTGGGTGTAAGGATGGTGCGGATCGTCGAGCACCCGGTCGGTTAAGCCACTCTCCACCACCTGGCCCTGCTTCATCACCAGCAGACGGTTCGCCAGCAGGCGAGCGACGCCGAGATCGTGGGTAACAATCACCACCGCCAGATTCAGCTCCACCGCCAGGCCGCGCAGCAGGTCTAGCAGCCGCGCCTGCACGGACACATCCAGCCCGCCGGTGGGTTCATCCATAAACACCAGCTTCGGCTGGGTGACCAGATTGCGGGCGATCTGCAGACGCTGCTGCATGCCGCCGGAGAAGGTGGTGGGCAGGTCGTCGATGCGCGAGGGCGGGATCTCCACCTCCTGCAGCCACTTTTCGGCGGTGGCGCGAATGTTGCCGTAGTGGCGGGCGCCGGTGGCCATTAGCCGTTCGCCGATGTTGCCCCCGGCGGAGACCTGGCGACGCAGACCGTCCATCGGGTGCTGATGCACTACGCCCCATTCGGTGCGCAACAGGCGTCGGCGTTCGGCTTCGCTCATGGCGTACAGCGAGCGCTGCTGGTACAGCACCTCGCCCTGCTGCGGCGTCAGGCGGGCGGAGATTGCCTTCAGCAGGGTGGTTTTACCGGAGCCGGACTCGCCGACGATGCCGAGCACTTCTCCCGGCCACAGCTCGAAGGAGACATCGCGAAAACCTTTATCCGGGGCGTAGAGATGGGTCAGGTTATTCACAGCAAGTAATGGCTGGTTCATTTTTTCTGCCCCTCGCTCTGCTGGCGGCAATAGTCGGTATCGGAGCAGACAAACATCCGCTGGCCGCTGTCATCCAGCACCACTTCGTCGAGGTAGCTGTGGCGCGAGCCGCAGATGGCGCAGGGCTCATCCCACTCCTGCACGGTAAAGGGATGGTCGTCGAAATCGAGACTCTCCACCGGGGTATAGGGCGGCACGGCGTAGATCCGCTTTTCGCGCCCGGCGCCGAACAGCTGCAGCGCCGGCATCATGTGCATTTTCGGGTTATCGAATTTCGGGATCGGCGAAGGGTCCATCACGTAGCGGCCATTGACCTTCACCGGATAGGCGTAGGTGGTGGCGATATGGCCGAAGCGGGCGATATCTTCATACAGTTTCACCTGCATGACGCCGTACTCTTCCAGGGCGTGCATGGTGCGGGTTTCGGTTTCACGCGGCTCGATAAAGCGCAATGGCTCCGGGATCGGCACCTGGTAGATCAGGATCTGATCCTCCACCAGCGGCGTCTCCGGGATCCGGTGGCGGGTCTGGATCAGGGTGGCGTCTTCGGTACGCTCGGTGGTGGCGACGCCGGTGACGCGCTTAAAGAACTGACGAATCGACACCGCGTTGGTGGTGTCATCCGCGCCCTGGTCAATCACCTTCAGCACGTCGTTCTCACCGATGACGCTGGCGGTCAGCTGGATGCCGCCGGTGCCCCAGCCGTAGGGCATTGGCATTTCGCGCCCGCCGAACGGCACCTGGTAGCCGGGAATCGCTACCGCTTTGAGAATAGCCCGGCGGATCATGCGCTTGGTTTGCTCGTCGAGGTAAGCAAAGTTATAGCCAGTCAGTGGGTTAGCCACGTTCGTTCTCCCGTTGCAGGCGTTTCAGCAGCGCCAGTTCGGCCTGGAAATCGACATAGTGCGGTAGCTTCAGATGCGAGACGAAGCCGGCCGCTTCGACGTTATCGGCGTGGGCCAGCACAAACTCTTCATCCTGCGCCGGGCCGGCAATCTCTTCGTCATAGTCCGGCGCCTGCAGCGCACGATCGACCAGCGCCATGGCCATCGCTTTGCGCTCGCTCATGCCGAAGGTCAGGCCGTAGCCGCGGGTGAAGTGCGGCGGCTCCTCCTGCGGGGCGACGAAGCCATTAACCATCTCGCACTCGGTCAGCAGCAGCTCGCCAATATTGACGCTAAAGCCCAGCTCTTCCGGGACGATTTCCACCTGCACGTAGCCGCTGCGGATCTCGCCGGCAAACGGATGGTTGCGGCCATAGCCGCGCTGGGTCGAATAGGCCAGCGCCAGCAGGTAGCCTTCATCGCCGCGCATCAGCTGCTGCAGGCGCGAGGAACGCGAGCAGGGGTAGACCGGCGGGGTGCGGGTGATATCGTCGGGCGGCGTGCCGCGATCTTCCTCGGTCTTCGCCAGCCCCTGCTGCGTGAGCAGGCTAAAGACGTGCGGCGTCGGCTCTGCTTCGCCATTGGCTTGCTGCACAGACGGCGCTTCGCCGTTGGCCAGCAGGGTAAAATCGAGCAGGCGGTGGGTGTAGTCGTAAGTGGGGCCCAGCAGCTGGCCGCCGGGGATATCTTTATACACTGCGGAGATGCGGCGTTCGAGGCGCATCTCCGCGGTATTAATCGGTTCGCTGACCGCCAGCCGCGGCAGGGTGGTGCGGTAGGCGCGCAGCAGAAATATTGCTTCGACGTTATCGCCGCTGGCCTGCTTCAGCGCCAGCGCCGCCAGTTCGCGGTCGGCGATGCCGCCCTCGGTCATCACCCGGTCCACCGCCAGGCTGAGCTGGTCGCCTATCTGTTCGACGCTCAGTTCGGGAAGCCGTCCATCGCCCCGTCGTTTCTGTTCCTGTAAGGCGTGAGCGGCGCGGATCGCCTTCTCGCCGCCCTTGACGGCAACGTACATTTAGCACACCTCCACGTGGGTGGTGCGCGGGATCGCCAGCAGGCGCTCGCCGCAGGTGAGGATCAGGTCGATGCCCAGCGGGAACGGGTGCGGGCGTTCGGTTAATTCGTCGATGATGCAGTCCGGCAGCTGCGGCGCGATCATTCGCTCTTCGGCAATGCCTGCCCCGGTCAGGCGCAGCATGCGTCCGCCGCTGAGGCTGGCAAGCTGAACGATCAGTGTGACGCCGGTTTCCGGCGCGGTGACGGTGCCAGCGGAAAGGACGTTGAGCTGCTCGGCGCTGATGCCGTCATTGGCGATGGCAAAAACCGCCTGCTGCGGCTGGTCCACCAGCGGCGCGCCGGTATGAAAGCGCAGATTCTGTCCCACCAGATCGTTACGCAGAGCGCTGGCGAGCCAGACCGGTGTTTCATGATCGGCAAGGGTCAACAGCAGGCTGGTGGAGGCCACGTTCAATGGCTGCCAGCCGTGCTGAAGCTGCTGCAGGGAGACAATCACCCCCGGCTCGCTCATCGCTTTCAGCAGGCGACGAAAACTGTGTTGGGCATCCTGCACAGCCAGGGTAAAAGCGGGTTGTAAGGTCATACGTTATCTCCGCGAACCAGGGTAAATAAGTCGACCCGGCTGGCGTTGACTTCGGCGCGTCGGGCTTCAATGCGCGCGCTGCGTAGCGCTTCCAGCGGGGTTATCAGGGTTTCCATTAAGGTGTGAAAATGGCGGGGCGACTGCAGCAGGGCGTCGATCGCCGCGCAGCGTTCAGCGTGCGGGCGGTCGCGGCCTAAGATCCAGCTGTAACCGAGGGTACCGTCAGCCAGGCGTACCGCTGCGCGGGTAAGGGTGGCGTCGCCGGCAAAGAAGCGGTCGCCGATACCGCCCATGCGGGCCTGGAGCTGTACCAGCCCGGTTTCCGGGGTGCGAATCAATTCATATTCCGGCGCCAGCTGCAGGGACTCCATGCGCGCCAGAAGGTCCTGCGGTTCACTGTGGGCCAGCACGGACATCCAGCGCTGGCGGGTGGCGGTATCGAAGTGCATTCAGTGCTCCATGGTAAATTCAATCATGTCGGCGCGGGTCAGGCTGACGGAGTACTCCGCCGTGACCGACTCGCCCTCGCGGCTATTGAGCGTGCGGACGCAGAGCAGCGGCGCCATATTGGGGATTTCCAGCAGCTTGCTCTCTTTTGCCTGCGCGCGGCGGGCGCTAATTTTGGTGCGTACGCGGGTCAGTTCGACGTCGAGCCGATCGCGCAGCAGGTCATGCAGCGAGCCGTGGCTGAAGGTCTGTAGCACCGGCCAGAAGCGCAGGTCGGCGAAGTAGTGGTCGATCAGGCACAGGGCGACGCCATTGACCCGGCGCAGGGTACGCAGGTGGATCACGTTCTCGCCCTCATTGATGCCAAAGGCCTCGGCGACATGGGCGCTGGCAGGGCGCAGCACCGACAGCAGCTTTTCGCTGGTGGGATCGCTGCCTTGTTCCAGCAGGTTTTGGCTGAAGCGCGCCTGGGCGTTAAGCGGGTAGTCGATGGGGCGCATCAGCACCAGCACACCCACG
The DNA here is from genome assembly GCF_036233805.1 of Klebsiella sp. EMBS2024. Lineage (NCBI taxonomy): Bacteria > Pseudomonadati > Pseudomonadota > Gammaproteobacteria > Enterobacterales > Enterobacteriaceae > Klebsiella > Klebsiella sp. EMBS2024. Next base: position 4,925,544 of record NZ_JAZARW010000001.1, read on the forward strand.
CCCTGACGGCGCTGAACCCAGCCGCGCTCAACCAGCTGGTCGATAGCCCGGCGCAGGGTGTGGCGGTTAACGTCGAAGCGCGTCGCCAGCTGCTGCTCGGCGGGCAGATAGTCGCCGCAGCGATAGTGGTGGCGCAGCTCCTGCTCAAGTCGGGCGGCGATTTCCTGATAGCGCGTGGGGTAACTGGTCGGATGTCTGGACAGGTGCATGGTCATCAAGCCTCACACAGCATAGACGAGGAGCTTCCTCGCGTTGTGGGCCGATCCTGACCGGTTTATGTTGCATTTCGGTTAAGTGACGATGACCAAAGGATGAAGAGTTGATGCCAGGCGGATGACAGGGCGGCCGGGCCGCCCTGGGGGCGTCAACCTTGTTTGACAACGTTGATCATCCAGGGGACGCCAAAGCGGTCGACGACTTTGCCGAAGCCGTGGGCCCAGAAGGTTTCCTGCCAGGCCATCTCAATGCGCCCGCCGACAGCCAGCGCGTCGAACCAGCGCTGGCCTTCAGCGACATCGCTGGGATCGAGGACGAGGGTGAAGCCGGCGTAATGCACATCGGGCCCGAAGGCGCTGTCGCTCAGCATCAGCTCGCCATTATTGATGCGCAGGCTGGCGTGGGCGATAGCATCATCCGCCATCTTCTGGCCAGACGGGCAGCCGTCTGACGCTTCCTGCGCCGGGGGCGGCATTTCGCCAAAGGTCATTTTAAACATCAGCTCTGCGCCCAGCGTCTGCTGGTAGAAGGCGATCGCCTCGGCGCAGTTGCCCGCAAAGGCAAGGTAGGGACTTAAGGACATGGTGAATACCTCAGTGACCGTAACCCGTAAAGCGTAGTCGCCCGGCAGGCGATTGAGCCAGACGGCAGGGCGAAAAGGGGCGCTGAAATATGACGGCAGGCGACAGCGTAAATAGCGGTTGCCGGCGAGGGAAATAACAGGGTGCGCCGGGTGACAAACGGCCACCAGGATATCGGGAGCGGCGACGGTTATGTGAAAAAATAATCGCGCCGCCTACCCGAAATTAAATCAGTTCTTTTTCACAAATTCCGATTTGAGCTTCATCGGACCAAAACCGTCAATTTTGCAGTCAATATTGTGATCGCCTTCGACCAGACGGATATTTTTCACTTTGGTGCCGATTTTCAGCATCGAAGAGCTGCCTTTAACCTTCAGATCTTTCACGACGGTAACGCTGTCGCCATCGGCCAGTAAATTGCCATTGGCATCTTTAACGATCAGAATGTCGCTCTCTTCCGTCGCCTCGGCAGGGTTCCACTCATGGGCACATTCCGGGCAGATGTACATGCCGCTATCTTCATAAGTGTAAGTCGAATCGCATTTTGGGCAGTGTGGCAGTTGCATGACGCTCCTCATGATGTCGTCGAAAAACAGGACGTTGGTCCTTTAAACAGCGGCTGAGAGCCGAAAGTGGATATGATTATAGCGCAATCACCCACTTTTGTCGGGTGTTTTTTTGCTAAAAAATAGCCGTGGTGTTATTCCGGAAAGAAGCGAATAAACGCTGAAATTAACCGCCCGAAGTGGAGCAAAATCGACGAAATAATTTCCGCGCGATCGGCAGGAAATGAACTTATTTATTTTCCGACACTCTGTAATGAGGCGGTAAATTTCTGTGAAGTTGATCGCAGATATAAACACTGTTAGGGTAAAAAAGGGGAGCAGGTCAATTTCATCAAGCATCACGATGAGCCGCTCCATTTATTCACCAGTAGCCAGAGCAGGCGTCAACAGGTTCGGTTGTACATTCTGTCAGCAGACAGTGCAGGCAAACCTGCTACGCTTGAAATGAGGAGCACAGCAATTCACCGCTCCTGACGCACGATGCGAATGGCCTTGCCATTCGGCGAAGAGGCGTGCACTCAAGGCGGAGTAGCAGAGGAAAAATATGCTTAAAAGGAAAAAAATAAAGCCCATCACCCTTAAGGATGTGACCATCATCGATGATGGTAAACTGAAAAAGGCGATCACCGCGGCCTCCCTGGGCAACGCGATGGAGTGGTTCGATTTCGGCGTCTACGGCTTTGTGGCCTACGCCTTAGGTAAAGTCTTCTTCCCCGATGCCAACCCAAGCGTGCAGATGATTGCCGCGCTGGGTACCTTCTCCGTACCATTTTTAATTCGTCCGTTAGGAGGCCTGTTCTTCGGGATGCTGGGCGATAAATATGGTCGGCAAAAAATTCTCGCGATAACTATCGTGATCATGTCGATAAGTACTTTCTGTATCGGCCTTATTCCGTCGTATGCCACGATAGGTATCTGGGCACCGATCCTGCTGCTGCTGTGTAAAATGGCGCAAGGCTTCTCGGTTGGCGGTGAATATACCGGGGCGTCGATCTTCGTCGCGGAATACTCTCCTGACCGCAAGCGCGGCTTTATGGGCAGCTGGCTGGACTTTGGCTCCATCGCCGGGTTTGTGATGGGGGCCGGCGTGGTGGTTCTCATCTCCAGCGTGGTGGGCGAACAGAACTTTCTCGACTGGGGTTGGCGTATCCCGTTCTTCCTGGCGCTACCGTTAGGTATCATTGGTCTCTACCTGCGCCATGCGCTGGAAGAGACGCCAGCGTTCCAGCAGCATGTTGACACCATGGAGCAGGGCGACCGTGAAGGACTGCAGGACGGGCCGAAGGTCTCTTTTAAAGAGATTGCCACCAAGCACTGGCGTAGCCTGCTGACCTGTATCGGTCTGGTGATTTCCACCAACGTGACTTACTACATGCTGCTGACCTACATGCCGAGCTATCTGTCGCATAACCTGCACTACTCGGAAGATCATGGGGTGCTGATCATCATCGCTATCATGGTCGGGATGCTGTTTGTACAGCCGGTTATCGGTATGCTCAGCGACCGTTTCGGCCGTCGCCCGTTTATCCTGATTGGTAGCGTGGCGCTGTTTGCCCTGTCGATCCCGGCCTTCATTATGATCAACAGCAACGTGACTGGCCTGATCTTCGCCGGCCTGCTGCTGCTGGCGGTGGTGCTGAACTGCTTTATCGGGGTGATGGCCTCCTCGCTGCCGGCGATGTTCCCGACGCACATCCGCTTCAGCGCCCTGGCCAGCGCCTTTAACATCTCGGTGCTGATTGCCGGTCTGACGCCAACCCTGGCGGCGTGGCTGGTGGAGACCACCCAAAACCTGATGATGCCGGCGTACTACCTGATGGTTATCGCGGTGGTGGGTATGGCGACGGGCCTGTCGATGAAAGAGACGGCTAACCGTCCGCTGAAAGGGGCGACCCCGGCGGCGTCGGATATCCAGGAAGCGAAAGAAATCCTTGGCGAGCACTACGATAACATCGAGCAAAAAATCGAAGATATCGATCAGGAGATCGCCGATCTGCAGGCAAAACGGTCGCGCCTGGTGCAGCAGCATCCGCGTATCAACGACTAACCGTTTTCACTGTTAATCATGCCGCCTGGGGAAACCCCGGCGGCATTTTTTATGCCTTCGGCAAGGCCAGGCCGTGACGCCGCTGCTGGCTGAGTTTACGGTACTGCTGCGGCGGCATGCCCACGTAGCGGGTAAAAGTGCTGTAGAAGCGACTGCTGGAGCGAAAACCGGCGGTAAGGGCAATATCCAGGATGGTCTTGTCGGTATCGCTCAGCAGCGCCCGCACATGATTGATACGCATGGCGGTAATGTACTGCTTCATGGTCTGCTGCATCACCCGCTGAAAGACCCCCATCGCATAGTTCGGGTTGAGCTTCACGTGCTCGGCAACGGCATTGACGGTCAGCGCCTGGTCGTAGTGGGCAGCGATAAACTCCAGCATCTGGCTGACATAAAACTGCGCGTGGCGCGAGACGCTGTTCTTGTGGGTGCGTGAGGTTTTATTGACCAGAATCGGCTGCCAGCCGGCGAGGCTCAGCCGCTTCAGCATCAAGGCGATTTCATCGATCGCCAGCTGGCGTATCTGTTCATTCTCGTGGCTCAGTTCCTGCTGCCAGCGGCGCACTTCGAAGGCGCTCAACTGCTGCGCGGCGAGGGATTTAATCACCATCCCATGGGTGACGTGGTTGATAAGCTCCCGGTCCAGCGGCCATGAGAGAAACAGATGCATCGGCAGGTTGAATATCGCCATCTGCTGGCAATCGCCGGGGCGGGTCAGCTGATGCGGCGTACAGGCCCAGAACAGAGTGATATAGCCTTTCTCAATGCGCACCACTTCGTTATTAATCAAATACTCGACGTCGCCATCGAACGGCACGTTGACCTCCACCTGGCCGTGCCAGTGGCTGGTGGGCATGGCGTGCGGCGGGCGCAGTTCGATGTCCATACGCTGATACTCGGAGTAGAGCGCCAGCGGGCTGCGGCTCTGCTTTTCGTCGCTGCTGCACATAAAGGGATCGGGGGGCAGAGAGGTGAAGCGGTGTTCCATCGTTAGCGTATTCCTGAATTGTCAGAGTGGCTGCATTTTTCGCCAGAACTGACGACAGCTTAGCGGAAGAATCGGCCCATTTTCTCTCCTTTTTGCTCAATCTGTTCCCGAAATCTCAGATTTTGTGGCGCTTAATGGCCGATCTGAGCTTTCGGGAATGCTCCGGCGGGAACAGGGCAGCGCAGCGGGGAGCGGCGTGCCACTCTGCAAGTGTTCAATGACCTGATGGAGAGTGCGTGATGTCTGCCCCAAAAATTACTTTTATCGGCGCCGGTTCGACGGTGTTCGTCAAAAATATTCTCGGTGATGTTTTCCAGCGCCCGGCGCTGAAATCGGCGCATATCGCGCTGATGGATATCGATGAAACCCGGCTGGAAGAGTCGCATATCGTGGTGCGCAAGCTGATGGATTCCGTGGGCGCGAACGGCGAAATCAGCTGCCACCGCGACCGGAAAACCGCCCTGCAGGGCGCCGATTTTGTCGTCGTTGCCTTCCAGATTGGCGGCTATGAGCCCTGTACCGTCACCGATTTTGCAGTCTGCAAGCGCCACGGCCTGGAGCAGACCATTGCCGATACGCTGGGGCCGGGAGGCATTATGCGCGCGCTGCGCACCATCCCGCACCTGTGGGCTATCTGCGACGACATGACCGAGGTCTGCCCGGACGCCACCATGCTTAACTACGTCAACCCGATGGCGATGAACACCTGGGCGATGTACGCCCGCTACCCGCATATCAAGCAGGTTGGCCTGTGCCACTCGGTGCAAGGCACAGCGGAAGAGCTGGCGCGCGACCTCGATCTCGATCCGGCGGATTTACGCTACCGCTGCGCGGGGATTAACCATATGGCGTTCTATCTGTCGCTGGAGAAAAAGCTCGCGGACGGCAGCTACGTCAGTATCTACCCCGACCTGCTACAGGCCTACGCCGACGGGCGGGCGCCGAATCCGAACCTGCACGGCAACCCGCGCTGCGAAAACATCGTCCGCTATGAAATGCTCAAAAAGCTGGGCTACTTCGTCACCGAGTCCTCGGAGCATTTCGCGGAATACACGCCATGGTTTATCAAGCCGGGCCGCGATGACCTTCTCGCTCGCTATAAAGTGCCGCTGGATGAATACCCTAAACGCTGCGTCGAGCAACTGGCCAACTGGCATCAGGAGCTGGAGAGCTATAAGCGCGGGGAGCGCATTGAGGTGAAACCATCCCGCGAATATGCCAGCACCATCATGAACGCCATCTGGACCGGCGAGCCAAGCGTGGTGTACGGCAACGTGCGCAACGATAATCTCATCGACAACCTGCCTCAGGGCTGCTGTGTGGAAGTGGCCTGCCTGGTGGACGCCAACGGCATCCAGCCGACCAAAGTGGGCGCGCTGCCGGCGCATCTGGCGGCGCTGATGCAGACCAATATCAACGTGCAGACGCTGCTGACGGAGGCGATCCTCACTGAAAATCGCGATTACGTCTATTACGCCACGATGATGGATCCGCACACCGCCGCGGTGTTGGGGATCGAAGAGATCTACGCGCTGGTGGACGATCTGATCGCCAGCCACGGCGACTGGCTGCCGGCCTGGCTGCACCGTTAATCCTCTTATGCCGCCNNNNGCAACGAACCCGGCGGTGCCTGTCACGCTCTATCAAACGCTGAAGGAGGCGCTGGCGACAGCGACCTGGACCCTATGAGTATTTCAATGACAACAAAGCTCAGCTACGGATTTGGTGCCTTTGGTAAAGATTTCGCTATCGGTATCGTCTACATGTACCTGATGTATTACTACACCGATATTGTTGGCTTATCGGTCGGGGTGGTTGGCACCTTGTTCCTGGTGGCAAGGATCCTCGATGCGATAGCCGATCCGATTATGGGATGGATCGTTAACTGTACGCGGTCGCGATGGGGAAAGTTCAAACCGTGGATCCTGATCGGCACGATAACCAACTCGGTGGTGCTGTATATGCTGTTCAGCGCCCACCATTTCAGCGGCGGGGCGCTGCTGGCGTGGGTGTGGCTAACCTACCTGCTGTGGGGCTTCACTTACACCATCATGGATGTGCCGTTCTGGTCGTTGGTGCCGACCATTACCCTCGATAAACGCGAACGCGAGCAGCTGGTGCCTTACCCGCGCTTTTTCGCCAGTCTGGCGGGATTTGTCACGGCCGGCGTCACGCTGCCGTTCGTCAACGCCGTCGGCGGCGCCGATCGCGGTTTCGGTTTTCAGATGTTCACTCTGGTGCTGATCGCCTTCTTCGTCGTTTCCACTCTCGTCACCCTGCGCAACGTGCATGAGGTTTACTCCTCCGACAGTGGTGTGAGCGAAGACTCCAGCCACCTCTCACTGCGCCAGATGGTGGCGCTGATCTATAAAAACGATCAGCTGGCCTGCCTGTTAGGCATGGCGCTGGCCTATAACACGGCGGCGAACATTATCGCTGGCTTTGCGATTTACTACTTTACCTACGTGATTGGCAGCGCGGAGATGTTCCCGTATTACATGTCCTACGCCGGGGCGGCGAATTTGCTGACGCTGATCCTGTTCCCACGACTGGTAAAAGGGCTGTCGCGGCGCATTCTGTGGGCGGGTGCTTCGATCATGCCGGTGCTGGGCTGCGGCGTGCTGTTGCTGATGGCGCTGGGCGGCGTTTACAACATCGCGCTGATTTCGCTGGCCGGGGTGCTGTTGAATATCGGCACCGCGCTGTTCTGGGTGCTGCAGGTTATTATGGTGGCCGATACCGTCGACTATGGCGAATATAAGATGAATATCCGCTGCGAAAGCATCGCCTATTCCGTTCAAACGCTGGTAGTCAAAGCCGGTTCGGCGTTTGCGGCCTGGTTTATCGCCATCGTGCTGGGTATCATCGGTTACGTGCCGAATGTTGTGCAGTCGTCCCACACGCTGCTGGGGATGCAGGCGATTATGATTGCGCTGCCGACGCTCTTTTTTGCTCTGACGCTGTTTCTCTATTTCCGTTATTACAAACTGAATGGCGATATGCTGCGACGGATTCAGATTCACCTGCTGGATAAATATCGCCGGGTACCGGAAAATGACGTCGAGCCGGAACGGCCGATTGTGGTACCCAATCAGGTGTAAAAAGCGTGCGAAAACCGCTGACGAAAGAGAGGAGGGATGCTCTCTTTTTGAGCAAAAAACAGTGTCTTAAAAAGACAGAAAGAGAAAACTTTAGTTCTCTGTTTTATCTCAATTATTTCTCTTTTTGAGCGTTCTGGACTGTTTGTTTCTCCAATTTTTCTCAAATAAAACTCAGAATTGTCTCTTTTTCGTGCTCTTGCGCTGCTTTTTAACTCTTGCTACTCTTTTTGGGTCTTACATTTTTCTCTTATTTGTCTCAGTGATGGAGCAATGCAATGCGCATTTTTATCGATGATGGTTCAACCAATATCAAAATGCTGTGGGAGCAAGATGGCGAAACTTTCACCCATATCAGCCCCAACAGTTTTAAACGCGGCTGGTCTGCCACCTTCGGTTCGGGGAAGCCTTTTAACTACACGGTGGATGATGAAAAGTACTCATTCGACCTGATCACTCCCGATGCGCTCCCAACCAATAACATTGACTGGCAATACAGCCCGTTGAACTCCATCGCTGTCCATCACGCGCTGCTGACCAGCGGTCTTGAGCCGCAGGATGTTGAAATTGTGGTCACCCTGCCGCTGACCGAATTTTATGATGAAGATGCGCAATATCGCTTCGACAATATTGAGCGCAAGAAAAAGAGCCTGCTGCGCGAAGTTAAACTGAATAAAGGCGTGGTGTTCAATATCACTAAAGTTACCGTGCGCCCGGAATCGATTCCGGCGGGCATTAGCCTGTGTGATGAGCTGAAACCGTCGCATTCGGTGCTGATTATCGACCTTGGCGGCACCACGCTGGATATTTCAATGGTCGCCGGGCAGATGACCTCGGTTTCGCGCATTTACGGCGACCCGAAGCTGGGCGTATCGCTGGTGACCGACGCCGTTAAGCTGGCGCTGGCCCGGGCGAATACCGACACCTCCAGCTATAACGTCGACCAGATAATCATCAACCGCCACGACGAAGAATACCTGACCGACAACATCAACGATCCGGATGCGGTTACTGAGGTGAAGAAGGTGATCAATAACAGTATCGAACGTCTGACCACGCGTGTCCTGACGGCCATCGATAGCTTTAAAGGCTATTCGCACGCGATCGTCATTGGCGGCGGCGCGCCGCTGGTTGCCGACGCCATTCGTGAACGGATGGGTCTGCGCGAGGATCGTTTCGTGGTGGCTGAAGAGCCGCAGTTTGCCCTGGTGCGTGGTCTGAAAATTATTGGTTAAGGAGCGTCTATGACTCTGGATCGCAGAAAAGTGCTGATTTACCTGCGCCCGGATATCAGCGCCAGCGAGCGCTTCGCGGACGCAAAAATTGAGGCCCATCACCGTGGCGACCGCGGCGATATGTCGCGTACCGCGCTGCTGGCGGGGCTGGCGTTAGGGGAAGTCGATAGCCGCTTGCCGTCGATGCTGGCGGCGCTGCTGGCGGAAGATACTAAACCGGAAACGCTGCGTAAGATGCTGGCCTCGTTCCTTGAGATCCAGCCGGCCTCTCCCGCCCCGGCAGCTGCGGCAGCAGCCGCCCCGGCTAAGGCGCCGGAGCCGCCCGCGCCGGTGAGCGAGAGCGTCTCCGCGCGTAATCTCGCCGGTTCGTTACCGGATTAAGCGCTATTCCCGGTTTGCGCGACCCGGGAAACTCCCCGGCTTGCGCTGCGCTTAGTTTGTAGGCCGGGTATGGCGTAGCCGCCATTCGGCAAACAGGCGGCTCCCTGGCTGGGGTCATGCCCGGCGGCGCTACGCTTGCGCGGGCCTACGGATCCAGTGCAATGGTGGGCCCAGTGCCATTTGTAGGCCGGGTAAGGCGT
>NZ_JAZARW010000001.1:4935603-4950574 GCF_036233805.1 Klebsiella sp. EMBS2024
CCGCCATTCGGCAAACAGGCGGCTCCCTGGCTGGGGTCATGCCCGGCGGCGCTACGCTTGCGCGGGCCTACGGATCCAGTGCAATGGTGGGCCCAGTGCCATTTGTAGGCCGGGTAAGGCGTAGCCGCCACCCGGCGCGAAGACGGAACGCCACGACCCGGGATGGCACCCCTATCCGTGGGCGAGGAAGCGCGCCAGGCGCTGCTGCAGCAGGCGATTTTCGCGGGTCAGCCGCGCGTTCTCATCCAGCAGGGTCAGCGCCACCGCAATTCCCGGCCAGTCCAGCTCCAGCTCGTTACGCAGGCGTACCGCGCGATGCACGATCGTCACCGCGCTGTCGTCGAACAGCCAGGTGTCCGCCTGCGGCTGGTGTGGCTCAATCATCCCTAAGCCGACGATCTCCGTCAGCTCCTCTTCCGACACCCCGGTACGCAGGCACAATTCGGTAATGGTAAACGTCACTGTTACTGTAGCCATCAGGCTTTCCCCCATGTCTTACGCGGATCGAAGCTGGCTTCGGCGGCGGCCAATTGTTGCCAGAGCTCACGCGCTTTTTCATCTGGTTTTGGCGGCATCACTATTTTAATAACGGCGAACAAATCGCCGGTGTGGGTTTTGCTCACGAGTCCTTTCCCTTTGATACGCAGTCGCTGCCCTGCCTGACTGCCCGGCGGCACCGTCAGCAGAATGCTCTCTTTCAGGGTGGGCACCGTCACTTTCGCGCCCAGCGCGGCCTCCCATGGCGCCAGCGGCAGGACGATCTCCAGGTTATGACCGACAATATCGAATAGCGGATGCGGGGCGATGTGGATAACCAGCCACAGATCGCCGTTCGGGCCGCCATTCTCCCCCGGCGTCCCCTGGCCTTTCAGGCGGATACGCTGACCATCGACTACCCCGGCGGGGATCTTCACATTCAGCGTTTTCGGCGTTTCGCTTTCGATCATGCCAAACACGTTGTACACCGGCAGGTTATAGCTGATGGTGCGCGTCTGCTCGGCCAGCGTCTCTTCAAGGAACACCGCCACTTCGATCTCCAGATCGTGGCCGCGCGCCGCGTGTTGACGACGACGCTGATGCGCCTGCTGGCCAAACATGGAGGAGAAGATGTCGTCGAAATCTTGCTGACTGTAGCTCTGCTCGTGGGTCTGTCGCTGGCGACCGAAGCCGGGATCGTTGCGATGCTGCCAGAGCTGATCGTATTCGGCGCGCCGTTGCTCATCTTTCAGGACTTCCCAGGCTTCGGCGAGATCCTTAAATTTGGCTTCGGCATCGTTTTCTTTACTGACGTCGGGGTGATATTTGCGCGCCAGGCGGCGGTAGGCGGTCTTGATGGTTTTCAGATCGTCGGTTGGTTGCACCCCGAGAATGGCATAATAATCCTTCAATTCCATGATTTTTTCTCATCTATGCTCAGTGCGGTGGTTACATATTCCCTGGAACAGGCGTCAGTATAAAGCGTAGGGCAAATGCGCCCTGACGGGGAAGAAAAGTGGCGGAAACTTGACGCCGTCGGGGTCGACGGCGCCGTGGATAAGGTTAGTCTTTCGCCTGCGGCCGTGGGCGGCGGCGCCATCCGGTGAATAGCACCAGCAGCGCGCCGACGGTGCCAGCCAGGCGCGCGGTGCCCTCGCCGGCGCTGGGAAACAGCCGGCGAATGGTAGGGTCGCTGACCAGCATTGACCCGGCAATCCAGCCGATGAGCATCCCGCCCAGCAGCACCACCGCGGGAAAGCGGGTGAGCAGGACCAGCACCAGCTTGCTGCCGGCGACAATAACCGGAATGCTGATCGCCACGCCGAGGGCGACCAGCGCAATGTGCCCTTTCCCCGCAGCAGCTACCGCCAGTACGTTATCCAGCGACATAATCACATCGGCAACGGTGATGGTGATCGCGGTGCGCCACAGGCTGCCAGAGCTGCTAACCTCGCTCTCTTCTTCCTCATTCCTGACCAGCTTGATGCCAATCCACAGCAGGAGCAGCGCGCCGACTATTTTCAGCCACGGCAGCGACAGGAGATACAAAGCGATCGCCAGCAGCAGAACGCGCGCCAGGATGGCGCCCACGGTACCGATGATGATCGCTTTGGTGCGTTTCTGCGGCGGCAGTTTGCGGCAGGCCATGGCGATCACCACGGCATTGTCGCCACCCAGCAGTAAGTCGATGGCGACAATCTGCAGCATAATCACTGCCATGTCCCATTGTTGAAGAAATGCATACATATCGAGAGAAACCACCTGAAAAAAGAGCAAGAAAAACCGCTGCGCAGGGTACTCCGCCTGGGCCGCGTTGACCACTGGCGCAGACCTGCGCTATCGCGCGGGAAAGAGAGAGCCTGAAAAATAAAGTTACGAATCAAGGCGCCGTTGGGCAAGGCTTCGGCGAAAAAGGGTGATATTTTGTCACCCAGACTCACCTGCCGTTCACTTATCGCAAGGATCCCCACTATGTCTGGCCACAAGAAATACCTCTCTGTCGCCCTGCTGAGCGCTGTCTTACTGCCGGCGATGGCCTCTGCCGCTGACGCGCCGGCGACTTTCACCCCGGAACAGGAGGCGAAAATCGGCAAAATCGCCGCCGACTATCTGGTTGCCCACCCGGAAGTCCTGCTGCAGGCGAGCCAGAAACTGCAGCAAATTCAGGCTGAGCAGCAGGCCAGCGCGGCCACTCAGGCGGTGCTGAAGAACGCCGCCGTGTTGACCCAGGATAAAAATACCCCGACCTACGGCCCGGCCAACGGCAAAGTCACAGTGATCGAATTCTTCGACTACCAGTGCGTCTACTGCAGCCGTCTGGCGCCGGTGATGGAGCAGGTGATTAAAGCGCACCCGCAGACCCGCTTCGCCTTCAAAGAGTGGCCGATTTTCGGCGGCCGCTGGGAAAGCTCGCTGGAGGCGGCAAAAACCGGCCTGCAGATCTATCAGCAGAAAGGGGCGGATGCCTATCTGGCCTACCATAACGGGATTTACGCTACCGGCCATAACGAAGGCAAGCTGACGACGGCGGATATCCAGCAGCAGGCGAAGAAAGCCGGCTTCGATGCGAAGAAGGCCGCCGACGTCGAACCGGTGCTGCAGAGCATAAACGATCTGGCGCAGGAGATTGGTCTGAGCGGCACGCCGGGCGTGATCGTGATGCCGACCACCGGCGCCACGGAAGCCAGCATCACCGTCTTCCCGGGGCTGGCAGACAAAGCCTCGCTGGAAGCCGCCATCAAAAAAGCCGGCGGCTAATCCCCGGCGTATTACCTGTCCAGGCCGCCGACGGCGGCCTTGCTCTCATGCGTCATCGCTCTCTTCCTGCGGCGGCGGTAACGCGTGGCTTTTTAAATCAATAATCTGCCCGATTTGATCGTGGTAAACGGTGAGCAAATTATAGCGGCTCATCTCCGAGATAATCTGCGGCGCGACGTTAAAGCTGCTCGCCAGCTCATCGTCGCGCAGAGCGAGCACCGCGGTATGACGCCGGGTACGGGCGCGGCGCCGGTTGTAGTGATAACAGAGGATCAACAGCCAGCCGTTCAGCGCGGCAATCAGCAGATACACCAGCGCCGTATTCAGGGAGTCCATCAGCGATTCCCAGCGCGGAGAGGGCGGCGCGATGAACTGCATCAGCAAATTGGCGTACAGAAAGAACAGAAAACCGAGCCAGGCCAGCAGCGTTAAGCCGGCGTCGACCAGCCGGGGCAGCACCCGATGTTCGGTTAAGATGAGCGTATTTTCATTCATCACAGGCTTCCTTTTCCCCGGTCCGGGCTCACCCAGCGCGCGCGGGAACGTTGACGTTTCACCATCACTTTCGGAAAAGCGACCAGCGTGGTCAGCAGGCCGATCATCCAGTAGACCATCGGGAACCAGATCACCCAGAACAGCGATTTGGCGACCTTTTTCTCATAGCGCCGCTCGATATACAGGCTGGCGACGAACTGCAGCAGGCACATCAGGCCGAGCAGCATGCCGGTGAATTCCGGTGGAAACAGGCTATGCACCGCCAGATTGTCAGGCAGCGGCATCAGGCGGCTGAGGATAAACAGCAGAATGGTGATCGCGTAGGCAAAGGCCCACAGCGTGGAGCAGGCATACTCCAGAAACAGCGGCCACATCCGGTGATGCTGCCAGTGAAACAGGCGGCGCAGATTGACCAGAAAGACTTCGGCGCCGCCCTGGGCCCAGCGCAGACGCTGCTTCCATAACCCTTTGAGGGTCTCCGGCATCAGGATCCAGCACAGCGCTCGCGGCTCGAAAAAGATGTCCCAGTGGCGGAGCTGAAGCTTCCAGCTGATATCAATATCTTCAGTGATCATATCCGGGCTCCAGTAGCCGACGTCCGCCAGCGCCTGGCGCCGGAAGGCGGCGATTACGCCGGAGACGGTAAAGACCCGGCCATAGATCCGCTGCGTCCGTTTGATAAGCCCAATGATCGACGAGAACTCCCCAACCTGAATGCGGCCGATCAGCGTGGATCGGGTGCGGATCCGCGGATTGCCGGTGACCGCCCCGACGTGCGGATAATGGATCAACGGCGCGACCAGCCAGGCCGCGGTATCCCGGTCCAGCAGGGCGTCGCCATCGATGCAGACCAGCAGATCGCCGCGGGCGGCGGCGGCGCCCGCTTTGAGCGCCACCGCTTTTCCCTGATTGGCGGCCAGATGGATCACCCGCAGCCTCGGCTCCTCCTGCGCCAGCTGCTGGAGCACCTGGGCGGTGTTGTCCGAAGAGCCGTCGTTAATCGCGATCACTTCAAGATTGGCGTAACGCTGGGCCAGCGCTGCGCTGATGGTTTCCCGGGCGTTTTTCTCCTCGTTAAAGCAGGGGATCAGGATCGAGATCAGTGGATTGCCCGGCAGCGTCGGCGGCGGGGTATCCTCCCCCCACGGCCAGTGACGTTCCAGCTGAAACCAGAAGTAGAGACCCCCGGTGATCCACAACACTGACATAAACAGCGGCCAGAAAAAGACAAAGTCGAGGATAAGCTCGCCGGTAAATACCGCTGCGACACCTAACGGCAGCCCGAATACGAGGCATAAAATGCACAATGCGATAATGCGATCAGTCATGGTCAGGGTACCACCAGGAAGAAAATTGCGGCCTGATACGAGAGATATCAGGCTGGTTGTTAATAAAATCGTCAGGGTAGTAGCCGTAGTTTTTGACGCCGTTCAGCCGCAGCAAACGCATCCAGTCCGCCAGCTGCTGGTCGGGAATGGCGTTTTGCTGGCGTCGATTCCAGTCTCTGGCCTGCAGTTCAAAGATGGTTTTCTTCAGCGCACCCGGGTGGCGGGCGACGGCCTGCACCAGCCGCGTCAGCCAGGCCTGGCTGGCGTCGATCGGCACGGACTCCATCAGCGGCATCGCCATGGGGACCGTCCAGTCATAGGCGGCAAGGAAATCATCCAGATTCTGCGCAAACCAGGCTTCGCTTTGCGGCTCCAGGATCGGCAGGGCGAAGAGATTACGCGCCGTTTTCACCTGCGGGCCGCGGATGGCCTGCACTGCCTGGCGTAGATCCAGAGTGAAGCGGGTCAGGGTTTGGCTTTTGAAACGCATCCATGCCTGGCGCTCTTGCGGACGTTGGGGCACCGGGGCGGCATCGTGCGCCATACCCGTCTGCCGCCAGGCGGCGACCGCCTCCGGGCTCACGTCTTCAAAATCGGTCAGCACGGCGTCGTCGTGAAACAGGATCCCGCTGAAGCTGGCGTGTCGGGCCAGATCTTCGTAGATGTCGGTGATCTGCTGGCGAACCCGGGGATCCCAGGGCGACAGACGGACGTACGGCTGGCGGGCAAGTAACGCCTTCCCGGTTTGCGGATCCCAGCGCTGAACGCGCGGCAGATCTGAGGCAAGATCGAAGGCCAGCACCGGCATCCAGGCATAAACCTTCACATTGCCGCGGGTCTGCAACTGCCAGGAGACGAAGTTAAACAGGTCGGCGCGCATCGGCAGCCAGCGGTTGGGGAAATAGAGTGACTTGACCGTGCCGTCGCCCTGCGGGTCGGAGAAGGCCTGTAGAAAGACGTGGCTGATTTTCATGTCATAGACGCGCTGCACTAGCTTATCGATATTCTTTGCCTGCTGGACGGGATTGGGGTCATAGACATAGTCCAGATCCACATGCATCACCCGAACAGGATCGGCTTCCTGAATCTGGGTCACGGCGCTGGCAAAGGCCTTGAGCGACGGGTTACCGGCGATCAGCAGGCGTGGAATATTGTCCAGATCCTTCACGTTGCCCAGGCCGTCGTTCAGCGTAAACGCCAGCTGATACCCTTGCTGTTTGGCGATGGCCAGGGTGCTGCCGCTGGCGGCGCCGTAGGGCCACACCCAGGCGCGCGGCGTTTTCCCGGCAACCTCATGGATTTTCGCCGTTACTTTCTGCACGTCATCGGTCATTCGCCGGGTAAACTGCGCGTCGCTTTCATAGCGGCCGGTGGTTTTATCCCAGCCGCGGTTGGCGGCGGCAGGCTCGCGGCTGCCCTGCGGATTGGCCGGCAGACCGTAGTGCGAGGCCCAGGTGTGAGCGCCGATCTCCACCAGCGGCGAGCGGCTGAGCTCGCGCACCATCTCCCAGGTAGCGAAGCGCTCGCGCGGCGTCATCAGGCCGCCAAAATTAACGGGCTGACCAGCGGGAGTGTCCACCCAGCTGCCCACCGGCGCCCACAGCGCCGGGACGTTCCAGGCTTTAAGCAGCGGCCATACGCGGGTGTAAAAGCTGCTGTAACCATCGTCAAAACTGAGGAGAAAAGCCTTGGGCGGCAGCGACTTTAAGCAATAATGTGCATCGAGAATGTCCTGAACGCTAATCGCATGGTAGCCGTTATGCAGCAGCCAGGCGATCTGCTCATTGAGTGCGCTGGTGCGCACCGAAAGATAACGCTGGTCGGCGGCATCGTCTTCGACGTCATGGTAGGCCAGCACCAGAAAGCGATCCGCCGGCCAGGGTTGATTGGCCTCCAGTTGGGGGCGCTGCTGCGGGGCGAGGAAGGGGACTTCCTCAGCACGCACGCTGAAGATAAGGCACAGCCAGATGAGAAGCATCAGGCCGTTGCGCAGGGTCGTGTTCAGCATGGTCATCCTTAAAACCGTATATTTGCATCAAGAGTGATGGCGAGGTTGTTTTCACGTTTGCCGTCGTAGGGGCGCTTATCCCAGTTCAGCATCAGCCCGGTGTCGACGACGTTGTTCCAGCGCAGGCGCTGCCCGTAACCCAGCACCGTGATCGCCCCGGCGGCGTGATTTTTTTGCCAGTAGCTGCCGCCGCCGGCGAGTAACTGCTGGCTCCAGACGGTGTCATAGCGCTGGTAAAGCGTGTGATCGACGGCCAGCGCCGCGGTGGCGGCGAGGTCCCGTGCCGGACTGTAGTAGGCGGTGTCGGTGCGGCTATTGGCGCTGGCCGACAGACCGGGCTGCAAATCCAGCGTTAACCATGGGGTTTGCCAGAGGCGTTCTTTACCGGAGAGGGTGTACTCCTGGCGGCGGTTGCGATCGGTAAACCGGCTGGCGGCCGCGCTGAAGCGGTACTCCCGGCGTTCGTTTGGAGACCAGCGCAGCCAGCCTTCGCCGCGGTTGGCGCTGACGCCGTTGCGTAACGCGCGCAGCGGCGTCTGCTGCGAAATCCGCTCCAGTTCGCCGCCCAGCTGCCAGCGATCGCTAACGTCATGGGCGGCGGAAAGGCGGACGCCGGGCTTGTTCTCGCCGTGAAAATTGACGCTGGAGAGCTCAAGCTCGCCCCAGTAGTCGCGCGGACGCCATTCAACGCCAGCGAACAGCTGGCGACGGCTGCCTTTCCCCTCTTCAAAATTGCCTTCAGCGAAGCGGTGCCCGCCGAACAACCGCCAGCTGTCGGCTAGCGGCGGGCTGTAGATCGCCGTCTCAAAACTGAGGTCGTGCGTGCCGCTCACCGGGTTGTCGGAATGCAGCCCTTTGCCAACGCTCAGGCGCAGCTCGGAGAGATGATGGATCTCGCGCGCTCTGGCCAGGCGCTGGGTGTTCAGATCCCGTGGCGAGCGGGCGACGACGTCGTCAGCCAGCAGATCCATTTGCCGCCACTCCTGCAGATCGAGGGCGACCCAGGCCTGCTGGCGCTCCAGCTGCAGGCTGGCAGGTTCCAGAGATTCCGCCGCTTTTAGCTGGCGTTCGGCTGCCCGTGGCAATCCTCTCTCCTGCAGAAGGGCGGCATAGTCTATCTGCAGGCCCTGGTTTCCAGGGGTCGTCGCCGCCAGGCGCTGCATTCGGGCTTCGGCCTGCGGCAGGTCGTTGGTAGCCGCTAAATAGTGCACGTTAAGCGACTGTGCGGTGAGCCAGTCGTCGTTCGGCTGCGGCGTTGGCGAGCCGTAGAGACGACGGATGTAGGGCGCATTCCTGGTGAGGCGGGCGACATACCGTTGCGCCGCCGGGTACTGACCGGTGTCCAGCAGAGCGTAGAAAAGCTCGTGTTCCTCATTCTGTTGGCTTGTCAGCCACGAAGGATGCTGGTGGATAAGCGTCAGCGCAGGCTCAATTTGCTTAAGGGCGATAAAAGAGGAGATGACCCAGCCGATGGCCCAGTCGGGAACGGTCTGCTGCTGGGCGATCAGGCTTTGGTATTCGCGGATGACCTGCGCGTACTCGGCGCTGGCGTACAGCGCGCCCAGACGATCAATACGCGCCCGGATGATGTCGGGCGCAGCCTGTGGGTCGGGGTGCCAGGCGGCGATCATCGCGTCATACTGCGTGAGCGCCGTGCGGGCCAGCGCGTAACGCGCCTTTTCTTCGCGGGAAGGGGTATCGGCAAGGCGCACCAGTTCGGCGGCGGCGTTCAACTGCAAGTTACGCTTTTCCGCAGGCGTCAGTTCGACGCTATTCGCCAGGCCGAGAGCAGGGGAATCAATCCGGTTGCGGGTCAGGGTCGCCATCAGGCTGGCCAGCGCGGTTTTGTTTTGCGGATCACGATCGAGGATCTGCGTGTCCACCAATAGCTGGTCCCAGCTTTTGCCCAGCCGCAGGTAGACATAGGAGAGCGTCTGCAGGTGCGCAACGCTCGCCTGCTCCGCCACCAGGCGACGCGCTTCGCTGAGCGCCTCGCCGTCCTTGCGGGCATCGGCGAGCGTTTTGATATAGCCGATACGATAGTCGTCGCTGCCAGGGGCCTGGCTGAGCGCCTGCTGCCAGAGGGTGAGCGAGGTTTGCCACTGCTTCTGGTTGCGCAGGGCCTGCGCCGCGGCGGCGGTGCCCCGTGCGGGAAGCGGCATATAGACCTGGTAGCGTCGCCAGACTTTCACCACTTCATCGTCCTGACCGGCCCAGAGTGCCACCTGCAGCCAGTCCGCCACCTGAGAAGGGGTTAAGGCATGCCGCAGCTGGTACTGCTGAAGGTAACTGAGAAAGGGGGCGTACTGGCCTTGGCGCGCTTGCAAGATTTGCTGGTCATAGAGCGAATCCGCTCCCTGAACCAGCGCCGGGAAGAGCAAAAGCAAGCCGATTGATAGCGAGAGTTTCGTGTTGCGATTAAACAATAACGTATTTGAATAAGGTGATCTTTCCATTTCTATTTGCCATATGTTCATCAAGAATCCATTGCACAACACGACCGTCCTTTGACGGTGAGTTAAATGATGAGGATGGTCCCATTTAGCTGACTGGCACTGCAGGTGAATGACCTATTGCAAACTAATAAACATATCTCCTGTTGATAAATGAATGGGTAATTTATACCCGATACGGCAACCGATAAATATGGATAAATTATGGTCTGCGTTTTAAGATAATTCTGTAAAATCGACTTCATTCGAACGGAAGTGTTCAAGTTGATTTCTTTAACCTACTGATATAAATAAAAAAGAAAGTCAGGTGGAATTTTGTTTAAAAATGGCAGTGTGACTTATATTTAGTTGAGGTTAGAGTTTTTTAGGCAATATTTAAGATGATTTCTGACAAAAATTCTCAATAGCAAAAAAAGCATCTTTTCTGTGGATTTTTTTTATTTATAATCAATCTGTTTATTTCCTGTCAGAACGCAAGGAGGGTTTTCACAGCCAGATTCAGATGCCGCGCTAATGATAAATCACAGGTCTCGTTATTTTCACCGCCATGCGAAGCGTTCCATAGGGGGAGGTAAAACGTCTGGTTGACGAGAATTTGTTGATTAAATGTTAAAGGGACGATTTGTGGCAACTTTAATGATATTGGTTACCCAGGATTACTATCTTTTTCAAGGTGTTAAGAATTTTTTTCCTGATATCATTCAGTTAGATTCTAGCGGAAAAGCGATTTTAGATAATGAGGTTGATGAAGTCTCTCTGCTGGTTGATAGCCGCTCGCCGCTTTGCCATTACGATTATCTCGTGCTGGCAGCGGCGAAATCCAGAAAGCGAATATGTTGTATCGTCCTCGATATGCGCCATCGGGAAGAGCATTTACTGAGCCTGAAATCGTTTTTAAACATGTCATTATCACCCGCGGATATGGCGACATTATTTGGTCTTTTTCTGGAGATGAATAGCAAGCGTCTGACCAAAGAGTGGTTTGACGATCTGCGCTTAAGTTTGTCTGAACAGTTAATGTTACGTTTACTCATGGCGGGGATGACCATGGAGGAGGTGGCCGTCAATCTCAATACGTCACTAAAAAGCCTTTACCGCAAGCGTACTGCGCTTTATGAGCGTTTGGGGTTAGATAATTTTAATGAAGCTTGCTTATTTATCTTTCGAAATAAGCTGCTGGAGCAGACCGAACGTTCGTTATGAAGCTTCGCTGTACAGAGAATGGATGTTATCGCAAGGTATTTGTTGACGAAAATCTAATAAATTAAATAGATATTGATAGGTACAACCGTCGATACCCGGCGGTATCGATGATGGCATTCGGCATATAATTCCGGAGCTCTTTGGAAGTATTTACCGCCAATGCGGTTTGCTATGCACAGCGATTATTATAATGAATATATTCCTTGCGCCGCACAGGAATAGTTTTGTCATAAATTAACACTACCATGGTATTCCGACTCACGCGTCGGAATACCATGAGATATCGTGAAAGCATCAGAGGAGCGAGGTGGATGAGAATAAGGGACAGTATTGCTGAGCGGTTAGAGGCATGCGGGCTCTACCGTCGGGCGGCATCCAGATGGATTGAGGTGATGCAGCGTTGCCTGGACGATGAGGACCGAGAGTGGATCCGTCACCATCGCAATCAGTGTCTGAAAAAGGCGCAACGTCCGCCGGCGCCGAAAGAGGAGTTTGCCGACCTCCACCAGGCGGCGAAAGAGACTCAATATCGTATGGGCATTGCGAAGCCCTATGGCGAAGCATTCAGGCTGCCCGGCAAAGGGAAAACGGCCGCCGAGTAATGCCTTTCTTCACGACGTTTGCCTGACGGCTTCGCCTTATCCGGCCTGCGGGTCCTCCACAGGTTTAAACAGCGCAGGCCCGCGCAAGCGCAGCGCCGCCGGGCGATACACATCAGACGGCGTACCCGCGGTTGTGCCTGATGGCGGCATAAATGCCTTATCCTGCTTACAAATGGCATTGGGTCCACCCATGACATTCGTCCGTAGGTCCGCGCAAGAGCATGGGGTCAGTTCATTGCTGGGCGGTTTTTTCGTTTTCAAAGCAAGAGAATACGCATGAAAAAAGGATCTCAAGAAGATCCTTGTGATGTCACGTTCAGCCGTTAACAATTACGTTAATACGACTCATATTTAAGCCCGTAATTCCTACTCCACCTAACGTCAAAAAGGGGCTTTCTATCAATACACCGATCCTCTGTCGGGATGTCGTTAAAACAAAAAACCTCATCGGTAGAAAACAGTAGGTTTTCATCCGGTTCCGTGCGATATCCATCCCCAAAATCAACAATCCATACATGGTAAAAGCCGTCTTTACCCTCGTGTGGAATCCCGTACTTCGCCTGTATTACGGCCTTATTGGCTTCCCACCAGGCTATCTGACGACTTTTCAGGTATGGAAAATGCCTGACCAGAATCGTATTTCCATCGTGAACTGCCACAATCTCAACCGGGGACAGATACTGCCATAGTAGATAACCACCTACCGCAGCCGCTACAACCCCCGCTATCAGTCGCTTATTCACCCCGCCTCCCGCTGATTTCCACGGTCGCATTCATCTCGGTGATGAACGGCCTATAGCCGTATTTCACATAGCGCTGCAGCACAAACCAGATCCGGAAAATTCGGCCCTGATGAAAAACAGGGTTCAGGATATCCGCGTCATCAAGCCCGAAGTGGTCCTGTACCCGGTAGTGTACTTTCGCCCGGTAGCTGTCGCCCGTCACCTCCAGTGACTCGAGCGTGATATGCGTCGACCACGTATCATGGACGGTAATCACCAGCCCGTTAGTCTTATCGATCTGACGATCAAATTTAGGTAGAACAGCTTTATTAACTTCCTTAAAGTTGCCCTTTCCGTCGAATAAATCGTCCTTTTTACCGAGAGGAAGAAATCCATATTCGTAGCTAACAGCATCATCCAAGGCCCTTTTAATCCCCAACAACGAGCTATCACTCGAATGGTCATTCAGGATCTGCTCTTTCAGCGCCCTGTCCAGTAATGGGCTGCTGTACGATGTGCCGCTGTTCCCCTGCATATGATTAATCATTTCGGTGATGATGTTTTTATATGGGCCATGGAAGGAGAATACCTTGGCAAGTCCCCGGAACTCATCAAACATCAGCCGGACACTTTCCTCCCGGCTGACCACGACCGGCGTACTTCCCGTCAGGCTGCCCGGATAAAATACACCATACGAACTGGCGGGCGCTGGTGGGACAAGGGTCAGCGTATACGGGTTCACTTTCGCCGAGACATCCGTCAGACCAAAGCGCTCTTTCAGTGCTTCCTCGCTCAGATCACCGTGGTGCATGTCCTTTGCGCCGTAGTCATCCATTGCCCTCTGCGTGGCATAAATCAGCGCCGGAAGGGGCATTGGCTGAGGCCCTTTAGCCTTCGCCTCATTCAGTTTTTTCCTGCTGGCTTCCCTCTCCCGTTCGGCAGCCAGNCCGGCATTGCAGTTATATTCGTAGGTGTTATCCAAATCTTGCGGAATGAATTTCGCCCGACACGGGCAGGAGCTGTAACTTTCGATGGAGCCTGCTAGCTGGCGGTTTACACCGCCTACTTCGTACATGTCGCCCATGCCACCACAAATACGGTAGATCCCCGGATGTTTTCCGCAGGTCACTTTATCGCTTTCCCGCGCCTGTGATCGCCCGAAAAATTCGGTGTCTTCAGCACCGGTGATAATTTTACCGCCACAGACGGTACGATCTCCCTGGAAAAGAAAATAGCCTTCCAGCGCCATCAGTGCTTATCTCCCGGCACAGTTAAAAAGCCATCCGGCAGTGCATCGCCCTCACGGAATACAAACATCTGACACCCCTGAGGTGTTGAAATGATTTCATCACCGTTATCCAGCATGCTGCCCACGAGCGCCATCGATTCCCCCTGCATCACCCGACCTTTACCGGCTCCGCAAATAATGGTCGCCTCACGTCCATCCGGATACACAACTTTATCTCCGACCCGCGCAGAATAGTGCCCGTCAAGGGTACTTTTGCCGGATGTCTCACGGATCACGCCACCATGACGGGTCAGGCTGCCAATCGTTGCACCCCGGAAAATATGGAGAACAGGGCGCTGTAACATTGATTCCATTTCTGCGACGAGTGACTGACGCGACTGTGGCTCAAGTTCTGACAGAAACTCATCGGTAAATGGCGGCTGACGCAGCCGTTCCAGTACATCAGTGGTCAGTTCATTGGTGTATTGCTGTGACATGGTAAATCCTTTTAGTGTATCTGGTTGCTCATTCCGCTCTGAGCGATCATGGATTAGAATTGAAGTTCGATCAGTGTTTCGCATCTGTTCGATCAATCGGGATGCGTTAACTTTTTATAGTGCTTTTAACCTGTTTTTCCCTCGCTTTCCACTACCGGCGAGCTTTTCCTCATCGACTTACCCTGCAGAACCACCCTGCGCGCGTTTTATACAGCAGCCTGTCCAGGATTACGTCTGCCGTTGTCAGGATCTCCATCAGTCCATGCTGTCCACTGGGAACTGATTCACTACGATGGTACTGCTTTGGCCGTAATGGTCTTAAGTGATCTCCAGCAGGCGTTTCTTCGTCCTCCAGGCCCGTGCAAGCGCAGCGCCGCCGGGCGATACACATTAGACGCCGTACCCGCGGTTGTGCCGGATGGCGGCATAAATGCCTTATCCGGCCTACGGGCCCTCCAGCAGGCGTTTCTTCGTCCTCCAGGCCCGCGCAAGCGCAGCGATGCCGGGCGATACACATCAGACGCCGTACCTGCGGTTGTGCCGGATGGCGGCATAAATGCCTTATCCGGCCTACGAGTCCTCTGCTGGTTCAAACAGCGTAGGCCCGCGCAAGCGTAGCGCCGCCGGGCGATACACATCAGACGCCGTACCTGCGGTTGTGCCGGATGGCGGCATAAATGCCTTATCCGGCCTACGAGTCCTCTGCTGGTTCAAACAGCGTAGGCCCGCGCAAGCGCATGGACTGCACCCCAAAAGTTGGACACCCAACTGAGTAAGGTGCAATTTTATGGCTAAACCAAAGTATTCCCCTGAAACAAAACTGGCTGTGGTTAATCATTATTTGTCCGGTAAAGACGGAGAACAGAGTACAGCCGACCTTTTTGGTATTGAAAGAACATCTGTCCGTCGCTGGGTCAGGGCATGGCAGTTCCACGGTGCAGAAGGCCTGACTGCAAAAAATAATCATTATTCCGATGAATTTAAACTCGTGGTCGTCCGGGCGGTTATCAGTGACCGCCTGACGATGCGTGAAGCGGCTGCCCGGTTTAATCTCTCCGCAGAAATACTTGTCCGGCGCTGGCTCGACGTGTACAACGATGCCGGAGCGGAAGGTCTTTTAAACATGCAATGCGGACGGCCCGGACAAATGACAAAGCCAAAAAATATCCCACCACTGACAGATAAAGAGCTGGAAAAACTC
>NZ_JAZARW010000001.1:4950602-4950852 GCF_036233805.1 Klebsiella sp. EMBS2024
GTTATCTGCGGGCAGAGAATGCCTATCTAAAAAAGTTGAAAGCCTTGGTTCAGAGCGAAAAAAATGGCAAAAAGCCCTGATAATCAGTGAACTAAGGCATGAACACGCTCTGCGGGACCTTCTGCGGGCGGCCGGTATGTCCCGTAGCACGTGGTATTACAATATGAATGCACTGAAGCAAGGGGACAGGTATGCGGGTCTTAAAGAGAACATCAGGAAGATATACCACTATCACAAAGGTCGTTATGGC
>NZ_JAZARW010000001.1:4950888-4956088 GCF_036233805.1 Klebsiella sp. EMBS2024
CTGCGGATAAACCATAAAACAGTGCAGCGGCTGATGGCAGAACTGTCACTCCGGTCTGTGATAAGGGCGAAAAAATATCGTGCCTGGAAAGGGAGAACGGGCGAGGCCGCGCCCAATATCCTGAGCCGGAACTTCGGTGCGTCAAAAGCCAACGAAAAATGGGTAACAGATGTGACAGAGTTCCCGGTACAGGGAAAAAAGCTTTACCTGTCGTCAGTTCTCGATCTGTTTAACCGGGAGGTTATCGCCTACAGCCTGTCGGAAAGGCCGGTGATGGAGATGGTGAATACGATGCTGGACGGTGCGTTCCCGAAGCTCAGACCGGGAGATGCTCCGCTGCTGCACTCGGATCAGGGCTGGCATTACAGGATGAGGAGCTATCAGGAACGTTTAAAGGCGCATGGGATGACGCAGAGTATGTCGCGTAAAGGAAACTGCCTGGATAATGCAGTGATGGAAAACTTCTTCGGGACCCTGAAATCGGAGTGTTTTTATCTGAGGGAGTTCAGGAGTGTCAGTGCGCTAAGAAAAGCCGTAGAGGACTATATCCATTACTACAACAACGAGCGGATAAGCCTGAAATTAAAAGGCCTGAGTCCGGTAGAGTACCGAACCCAGGCTCTGAGAGCCGCTTAATATGAACCATCCAACTTTATGGGGTCAGTCCAGCAGCGCCGCCGGGCGATACACATCAGACACCGTACCCGCGGTTGTGCCGGATGGCGGCATAAATGCCTTATCCGGCCTACGAGTCCTCTGCTGGTTCAAACAGCGTAGGCCCGCGCAAGCGCAGCGCCGCCGGGCAGCGGGTGATAGAACGGAGTTCGATGAAGAGTCCGGATGCAGAAAAGCAAAAACCCGCCTTTTNGGCGGGTTCTTTAAATAGTGGTGCCCGGACTCGGACTAACGCCGCAGGCGTTGAACAGCGCGCNTGNCGCGCTGGCCCCGAAGGGGTGAGCCGCTGTGCGGCGAATAATCGAACGGAGTTCGATGAAGAGTCCGGATGCAGAAAAGCAAAAACCCGCCTTTTNGGCGGGTTCTTTAAATAGTGGTGCCCGGACTCGGAATCGAACCAAGGACACGGGGATTTTCAATCCCCTGCTCTACCGACTGAGCTATCCGGGCAACGGGGCGCATTAAACCGTAATCCGCCCACCCCGTCAACCAAATTTCTTAAATTACTTATCGATTGCTTATCTTTGCGGCAATTCTGCGTTCAAAGGCGCGTTTTGGCTTAACTTCACTGCATGCCGTTATCGCCCTCGCGGGTTTTCCAGCCGCTGGTAATGGCGATAACGTGGCGTAGTCCGGAGATGAGATAATCGCCAATGACCTCCTCGTCCTCACGCGGCGAGCTCAGGGTAATTTCCGCATCCACGCCGTGGCGATAGGCGCCATGATGGCTGAAAATGGTGCCGATATAACACTTCCCGTTCAGCCAGACCGGAATATAGGCCACCGTCTCATAGATATAGTTAACGGCGACGCCGCTGTAGTAGTTATCCGCCTCGTCAGCGGAGGTGCCCGGCGGGATGGGGCAGATCGGCGCGTCGTTGTCGCTGGCGGGTCTGTCTTTCAGCAGGCTGCCCTGCATTACCTCCAGCGAGCGCAGCAGGTCCGCTTTATCGCCGTCGCTCAGGCTGGGGGTCAGCGGCTGGTCTTTCTCCGGGGAGCGGATGCTGTTCAGCGTATAGCGATAGCGAACCGTCACCGCGGGCGTCTGGCTGGTGGTGCTGAACGGGCGTAGCAGGTAGAGGTTATCTTCGCCAAACTGGCCATTGTACCACAGGGCATACACCTGGCCGTTGATTTTGACCCAGTGGTTCCACTGGTTAGCCCCGCGGCCATTAATGGAAAAGAGAGCGCCGGGCACCCCGGCATCGAAATCATCACCATTATCACTGTCGCTGCCGTTGACGGCGGCAAAATCATCATCACCTCGCTTGAGCACCCCGGTGTAGCTGAAGAGCCCGGTGCCGCCCACGTAGCTGTCGATGATCAGGTCGCGTTTGCCGTCGCCGTCGAGGTCGATAAGGGTAAAGCTGACTTTGCCGTTTTCTGAATCCGCGCTAATCGAGGAGCGCAGAAACGCCTGCCACTCATCATCGCTGATATCCGGGGACGGTTTACTGGTCGTGATCAGCGTATCGTCGGCGTAAGTGAGCGTGAAGTCGGTAATATGGCCGGTTAACGGAAACTGCTCGGCGACCTTATTCAGCGACAATTCTGGATCGCTTTTTTGCGCTTTCAACACTGCGTTATACAACGTGCGCAGAGCCAGGTTATCCGCCTCTTTCTGCTGCCTGGGGATCACCTGGCTGACAAAGGTCGGCAGCATCCAGGTGCCACCCGGGGTGATTTCCCGACACATACCGGTGCTGTACTTCAGGCTCGGGGTAAAGGTTTTACCATCCCAAACGCGCGTCTCGCCGGTGACGCAGTCGGCCATGCCCCGTTCTTTGTGCAAAAAGACGATAGCGCCGTCGGCGTAGCTGGAGGCTTCGGTAGTGAGCAGCCGCGGTTTGCTCAACTGGGCGTTATCGACCAGCCACAGGGCGTAACCGTCGTTATAGGGCGCTCGCCAGCAGAGCGCCTGCGCCAGAGAATGGGTTTTATCCAGCGCGGTCAGCGTGATCTGGCGATCTGCCGCCGGAATGGCCTGATTCTGCCAGTCGTCGCAGCGCTGGTTCAGCAGCGGCGTCAGGATGGGCAGCAGTTTCTGGCGCTGAAGCATACTCAACGGCACTGGCTGCGCGTTATGGAGAACCGGGGCGGCGATAATTTCCGGGGCGGGAGTGGCTGGCAAAATGGCATCGTCGCCGGCATCGCCTTTATCCAGCAGCGCATCGGCGGTGCCGGTGCGTCGCTGAAACGCATCCATTTTACCCAGCACCTCGCGGCTGCCGGCGCTGGAAAGCGGCAGGTGCTGGCCGTTAAGGGTGAATTCGATTTTGCGCTGATTCGTTAACGCCTGTAGCAGGGCGGTGGTCTGATCGCTGTCGAGGCGAAAGTGGCTGTCGTCGAGAGCGTCCAGCGCGCCAAAATCCCGGTCGTCGATCAGCAGGCTGGCGGTGGAGTCGGCGGGGATATCGTGCTCGATTTGCGCAAAGGTTACCGTGGCGGTGAGGTGCTGTTCGCTGCCCGCGTTGCGGGTCAACAGCACGCTGACCTCACCCATGCGGACGCCGTAACCCGCCGCCCGGCAGGCGCCGGTATTATCGCAGGCGAGCTCCCAGTCTTTTTGTGCAAAGGAAAAACCTTGCAGGGGAGCCGCCAGCAGGGGCGTAGAGCAGAGGCCCAGCCAGGCAGCCCAGAAGAACGCGCGCATATCAATCCCTGTCAGCAATCAGTGAGGGGGAAATTATAGGCGCGACGTGGCGGTTAGGATATCAGAATTAGGTCAAGGCGCCGCCCATACGGCACTGGGCGAAGCGTAGAATATCTTCAGCCAGCCGCCGGGCGGTATCCACATCCGTCTGGCTACGTTTGACCAGCAGACGGCTCAGACAGCCCTCGACAATCAGCTCCATCTGCTTGGCGACCATTTCCGGGTCATCCACCTCCAGCTGAGTCAGCAGCTCGTGAGTGTAGGCCAGCGAAGCCTGCTTCTGCTGTTCCGCCAGCTGGTGAATGGGGTGCTGAGGATCCGGGTAGAAGGTGCAGGCGGCGATAAACAGGCAGCCCGGGTACCGCTGGTTGCTTACGCAGGTGGTGAGTGCGGCATAGCGTGCCAGCAGCTTTTGCTCTGCGCTTAAGGTCTCGTCCAGCAGGAGCTGACGACGCCAGGCATCCACCTGCTGGCTCAGATAGCGAAGCGCGTCGTACAGCAGCGCTTCGCGGTCAGGCCAGAAGCGTTTCAGGTCGCTCGTCGGGCAGGACACGCGCTCAGCGACCATCTCCAGCGACGTGTTGGCGATACCTTCAATTTCAAGAATCTTAATGGCTTCTGCCAGGACGTCTTCACGTAGCACGGTGTTCTCCTCCATCTTTCCTCCTAAAGTGTCGCTCACGCTTGCCAATCGCGCAAATGGGCGCTGAATGCCGCGGCATCCATAAAGCCGGTGACTCGCCGCTCAGGCTGTTCCTGACCCTCAGCGTTGAAGAACAGGATCGTTGGCAGACCCAGCACCTGCAGGTGTTTCAGCAGCGCGACGTCTTGCGGGCTGTTCTTCGTCACATCAACCTGTAATAACACGGAGCCTTTCAGCGCCTGCTGCACGTCAGGTGAACTAAAGGTGTATTTTTCAAACTCTTTGCAGGCCACGCACCAGTCGGCGTAAAGATCGAGCATCACCGGTTGACCTTTCGCCTGCGCCAGCGCCTGGTCAAGCTCGGCCACCGAGCTGACGCGGGTGAAAGCCAGGTGCGCCTGCTGCTCGGCCGCCGTGGCGCCAAACGCCCAGTCCTGCAGAGGCCGCGCGCTGACCAGCGCGGCGGCAAGCAGAATGATCTGTACCAGCCGCATCCACGGCCGGGTAGCGCCCAGAGAGGTGATAAACGCCCAGCTGAAGAAGGCGACACCGAGCATTGACCACAGCCGTAACCCCCACTGGTCGCCGAGTATGCGTTCCAGCAGGAAGACGGGCAGGGCAAGGATCACAAACCCGAAGGCGGTTTTCACATGGCTCATCCACGGGCCGCTTTTCGGCAACAGGCGATTGCCAAACACGGTCACAAGGATCAACGGCAGACCCATGCCCAGCGCGTAAAGGTACAGCGTGCCGCCGCCCAGCCACAGATTACCGCTCTGGGCGATATACAACAGAATGGCGCTTAGCGGCGCGGTGGTGCAGGGGGAGCAGATCAGCCCGGCAATAGCGCCCATCGCAAAGACCCCGCCGGGCGAGCCGCCCTGGCGCTTATTGCTGAGCAGCGTCAGCCGGGTCTGCAGCGACGACGGCAGCTGCAGCGTGAACAGGCCGAACATGGAGAGCGCCAGCAGTATAAACACCGCCGACAGGCCGACCAAGACATACGGGTGCTGCAGGGCCGCCTGGAACTGCAGCCCGGCGGCGGCTA
Source organism: Klebsiella sp. EMBS2024 (assembly GCF_036233805.1). Taxonomy (NCBI): domain Bacteria; kingdom Pseudomonadati; phylum Pseudomonadota; class Gammaproteobacteria; order Enterobacterales; family Enterobacteriaceae; genus Klebsiella; species Klebsiella sp. EMBS2024. The sequence goes on from NZ_JAZARW010000001.1 coordinate 4,955,908, forward strand.
CCACCAGCCCCAGCGCGGTATAGGTCAGGGCCATCCCCTGGACGTAAATAAAGGCCAGCAGCAGGGCGCGCGCGGTGGAAAGCCGCTGTTTTCCGCCCAGCACGATGCCCGAAATCAGCGGGTACATCGGCAGCACGCAGGGGGTGAAGGCGATACCAATGCCAATCAGCAGCGCCCACAG
>NZ_JAZARW010000001.1:4956250-4975213 GCF_036233805.1 Klebsiella sp. EMBS2024
GTCGTTTGAGGCCGCCCGCACGGCGCTCAGCGGGATCACTTTAGTCTCCGGCGGATAACAGAATCCGGCATCGGCGCAGCCCTGCCAGGTGACGGTGAGAGTAGCCTCTTTGTCCGCCTCCTTCACCGTCACCGGCACGGTCAGGCGTTGGCGAAAGGTCTCGCTTTTGCCGTAAAACTCATCTTCATGCCACTCTCCCGCCGGCAGCGCCGGTTCGTCGATCGTCGCCCCGGCGGCGCTGAAGGTAAGCTGTTGACGATAAAGATAATAACCATCCTTGATTTGCCAGCTCAGGTTGACGTCATGCTGTTGCTGCTGAAAGTCAAAGGCGAAAGCTTGATCAGCAGGCACGAAGTTCGAGCGCCCCGGCGCGTCGAATAACCCGGCGGTGGCTGATGTGCTGCACAGCAGCAGGATCAGCGTAATGATGCGGTAAGCCATGAGAGGTAATCGTTGTCTCCATGCGTGACGGGTAGAACCAGCAGTTCTGGGGTTTGATACGGGTGGTGTGACTTCAGGCAGTCCAGCAGCGCCTGCTGATGGGCAAGGTCAGTTTTGAGTAGCATCTGCACTTCATACTCCTGCTCGAGTTTCCCTTCCCAGTAATACAGAGAGGTGGCTCCCGGCAGCAGCGTAGCGCAGGCTGCCACCTTTTCCGCCAGCGCTTTTGCCGCCAGATCCTGGGCGGTCGCTTCGTCCGGCGCGGTACAGAGCACAACAACAGCATCAGGCGTAGTCATCATGAACCTCGTATCAGCGAAAAGAGGCACTATAACACGCAAGATGCGGGGATATTAGCGTAACGAGCGGGGAAAGTGAGGGCAACGGAAGGCGGGCCCGTAGTGGGCCCGCCGCCAGCGGTATTTACAGCATAATCCCGCCAAAGATAAAGCCGAGGATCACGCACAGCGTGATAGCGATAACGCCGGGGATCAGGAAGGCGTGGTTAAAGACATATTTACCAATGCGGGTTGAGCCGGTGTCGTCCATCTCTACCGCCGCCAGCAGGGTTGGGTAGGTCGGCAGAACGAACAGCGCCGAGACCGCGGCAAACGAGGCGATAGCCGTCAGCGGGCTGACGCCCAGCAGCAGCGCGGCAGGCATCAACGCCTTGGTGGTGGCTGCCTGCGAGTAGAGCAGCGTGGCGGCGAAAAACAGTACCACCGCCAGCAGCCATGGGTAATTATGCAGCAGATCGCCGGCCACGGCCTGGATGTCGCTGATATGCGCTTTAACGAAGGTATCTCCCAGCCAGGCGACGCCGAGGACGCAGACGCAGGCGCTCATCCCGGACTTAAAGGTGCTGGCGTTGAGCACTTCGCCGGTGTCGATTTTACAGGTGATGCTAATCAGGGTGGCGATGGTCAGCATAAATACCACGATCGCCTCGTTACGCGGCAGCACCGGGTTCTTAATCAGGCCGACGGTATCGCTGATGGCCGTGGCGTAGAACATCACCGCCACGATGCCGATCAAAAACAGCAGAACGGAACGTTTGGCGTGCGGCTGCAGCTCAAATACCTGGCTGCCGCGCAGTCTGACTTCCCCCTTGGCCAGCCGCTCCTGGTAAACCGGATCGTCTTTCAGTTCGCAGCCGAGGAAGTTGCAGACGATAGCGGTGAGCATCACCGCCAGCAGCGTGACCGGAATACAGATGGCCAGCAGCGTCAAATAGCTAACGCCCAGCGGTTCAAGGATACCTGCGAAAAAGACCACTGCGGCGGAAATGGGCGAGGCGGTGATCGCTATCTGGGAGGCCACTACCGCAATCGACAGTGGACGAGACGGACGAATGCCTTGCTCTTTGGCAACTTCGGTGATCACCGGCAGCGTGGAGAAGGCGGTATGGCCGGTGCCAGCGAGCACGGTCATAAACCAGGTCACCAGCGGGGCAAGGAAGGTAATGTACTTCGGGTGGCGGCGCAGCATCCGTTCGGCGAGGCTGACCAGGTAATCCATCCCGCCGGCGACCTGCATGGCGGCGATAGCGGCAATCACCGCCATAATGATTTCAATAACGTCGAAGGGGATCGCACCCGGTTTAATTTGAAAAATAAGCGTCAGGACAAGGACGCCAAGGCCACCGGCAAAGCCGATACCGATGCCGCCGAGCCGGGCGCCGAGATAAATCGCCAGCAGGACAATAACCAGTTCTGCACCAAACATATATGCCTTCCTTGTTTTTTAACAAGTTGATATTGAATTGTTGTATTTTAGTAAAACCAAAAAGCAAAAAAGGCATGTCATCGCTGACATGCCTTTGAATGACTAACCTGAAAGATTACTGTTCGCTTTCATCGGTATAACGCTTTGCTTTATAAGCGGGATGCATCAGGTTTTGCGCAGAGAAAATATCATCCAACTCCGCCGCCGTCAGCAGTCCGCGCTCCAGCACCACTTCCCGTACGCTCTTGCCGGTTTCGGCACAGATCTTGCCGACGATATCGCCATTGTGGTGGCCAATAAACGGGTTGAGGTAGGTGACGATGCCGATGGAGTTGTAGACGTAGCCTTCACATACCGCTTTATTGGCGGTGATGCCGTTAACGCATTTCTCCAGCAGGTTGTAGCAGGCGTTGGTCAGGATATGAATCGACTCGAACATCGCCTGGCCGATCACCGGCTCCATCACGTTCAACTGCAGCTGACCGGCTTCGGAGGCCATGGTCACAGTGGTATCGTTGCCGATAACTTTGAAGCAGACCTGGTTGACCACCTCCGGCACCACCGGGTTAACCTTCGCCGGCATGATTGAAGAGCCAGCCTGCAGCTCAGGCAGGTTGATTTCGTTGAGGCCCGCGCGCGGACCGGAAGAGAGCAGGCGCAGGTCGTTACAGATCTTTGACAGTTTCACCGCCAGGCGTTTCAGCGAGCTGTGAACCATAACGTACGCCCCGCAGTCCGAGGTGGCTTCAATCAGATCTTCCGCCGGGACGACCGGTAAGTTGCTTACTTCAGCCAGCTTCTGCACCGCCAGCTGTTGATAGCCGTCCGGGGTGTTGAGGCGAGTACCAATGGCGGTGGCGCCGAGGTTCACCTCCAGCAGCAGCTCCGCAGTGCGCAGAATGCTTTTGGTCTCTTCATTAAGCAGCACATTGAAGGCATGGAACTCCTGGCCGAGGGTCATCGGCACCGCGTCCTGCAGCTGGGTGCGGCCCATTTTGAGGATGTCCTGGAACTCCACGGCTTTCGCCTGGAAGCCTTCGCCCAGCTGTTTAATCGCATCGATTAACTTAAGGATGGAGGCATACACCGCAATGCGGAACCCGGTGGGGTAAGCATCGTTGGTGGACTGGCATTTGTTGACGTGATCGTTTGGGTTCAGGTACTGGTATTCGCCTTTCTGGTGGCCCATCAGCTCAAGGCCAATGTTCGCCAGGACTTCGTTGGTGTTCATGTTTACGGAGGTACCGGCCCCGCCCTGGAAGACATCGACCGGGAACTGGTCCATGCATTTGCCGTTATTCAGGACTTCGTCACAGGCGGCAATAATCGCATTTGCCGCGCTTTTGGGAATGGTCTGCAGCTCCTTGTTCGCCAGCGCGGCGGCTTTCTTAACCATGACCATGCCGCGCACGAATTCTGGTATGTCGCTGATTTTGCTGTTGCTAATGTAGAAGTTTTCAATCGCTCGCAGAGTATGAACGCCGTAGTAAGCGTCCGCGGGAACTTCCCTGGTGCCCAACAGATCTTCTTCGATACGAATGTTGTTTAACATGTGAACCTTCTTTTCAAGCTGCCAATGAATTCACCAAACACACAGAATATCCAGTATTCAGTATATTTTCTGGCCGACGATTATTTCCTTAACCGGCCCGGTGCCCAAGATCATATGCTGATGATAGCGAATATCAGTAAGCTTGATCACTTATTACATTGCGGGTATGAGAAGATTTATTAATCTGTGAAATGGGTCACCGCTTTCTTATTCCTGAGAAAAATAAGCCTTTCCGCTGATTGAAAAGCCGCTCAGCATCCCCATGTTAGTGGGATGCGATCAGCAAATTGATGATTACGGGCGCTGAACGCAGCGCCCGTTGATGAAGGAGACGCCGGTGCGTTGGATTCCGTTTATTGCTTTTTTTCTTTACGTTTACATTGAGATATCGATCTTTATCCAGGTTGCGCACGTGCTGGGCGTCTTTATGACCCTGATCCTGGTGATCTTTAGCTCGGTGGTAGGGATGTCGCTGGTGCGTAACCAGGGCTTCAAAAACTTCCTGCTGATGCAGCAGAAGATGGCCGCGGGCGAGAGCCCGGCGGCGGAGATGATCAAGAGCGTATCGCTGATTATCGCTGGTCTGCTGCTGTTGCTCCCGGGGTTCTTTACCGACTTCCTCGGCCTGCTGCTATTGCTGCCGCCGGTGCAAAAGCATTTGACGATGAAGCTGATGCCGCACCTGCGCTTCAGCCGGATGCCGGGCGGCGGCTTTAGCGCCGGAACTGGCGGCGGAGAGACCTTCGAAGGGGAATTCCAGCGCAAAGATGAGCAGCGCGACCGTCTGGACCATAAGGACGATCGCCGCGATTAACATTNNNCGGCCCGGTCAGCAGATGCGACCGGGCCGCTTTCTTTGCAGGCCTACACGCTTCCCGTCGCCAGCTTGCGCCTGGGTAAAAACAGCCACAGCCCCGCCAGCATCACCAGCGCGTACAGGCTTTTCCAGCCGACCATCGCCAGCAGCAGCAGACAGAGAATGCTGCCCACCACCGCCAATAGCCGATAGCGACCGCGCAGCAAACGACAACCCGCCAGCATGCACAGCAGATAGATCATGATGAAAATGCCATTGGCGTAAACGATCAGCGCGTCCAGATTGATATCGAGCAGATAGATGCCAAGGGTGCTAAATACGCAGGATCCCAGCACGGCGTTGAGGGCGTTGCGCGGGATCTGCCGTGGCGACAGCCTTGCGAGGTAGCTGTGTGGCTTATGCTGCGCTTGCGACCAGACCAGGCGGGCAAAGCTTTGAATATAGATGTTGAGGCTGGCGAAACAGGCGAGATAGCCGATGACGCAGGCTACCCACAGCGCTTCGACGCCGAACAGACGGACCACGATATTCGGTAATGACGCCGCCGCCGCCATCTCCTCGCCAAAGGCGTGGAAGTGCAGCACCAGCACGGTGCAGGCCCAGTAGACCGAGCCGGCAAGCAGCAGGCCTATCATCAGCGCCCTGGGGAAATCACGCTCGGGATGTTTAAACTCCGAGGCGAGATGCGCGAAGGCTTCCAGACCGACAAAGCACCAGAACATCACCGACAGCGCCGAAAAGAGCTGCCCGCGGTCAATCTCCGCCGGGGCCGGGAAGGGGATCTGCGCCGGGCTTATCCCGCCGCGCCACCAGACTACGACGATCAGCGCCACAATCAGTACGGCAACCAACGTCTGCAGGTTGGCGCTGGAGCTGGCGCCACGCGAACCGACCCACCAGACGATGGCCAGGGTGCCCAGCTCCGCCAGCAGCAGCTGCGCATCATGCCAGCCGAACAGCGCCTGGCCAAAACCGGTGGCGATGTGCAGGGCGGCGGGGAGTCCGACCGGGATAACCGATAAAAACAGCCAGCCGGTGACGCTGGCCAGACGTGGCCCAAAGGCCATATCGACAAAGTGGGCCACGCCGCCCGCGCTGGGAAAATGGCGGCCGAGCAGGGCGAAGACGATGGCAATCGGGAAAACAAGGAGAATGAGCAGCGGCCATGCCCACAGGCTGTTATCGCCAGCGACCAGCGCCGCCAGCGCCGGGACGGCGAAGACGCCGGTACCCAGCAATGAGGTGGAAAGCAACCCAACTCCCTGTCCCAGCCCTAACTCCTGTTTTAAACCACTCATGATTCAATCCTGCGCCAGTGAAAAAAAAGAGAGTATCACAATCGCTTTTCCTTATGACCGATTGCCTGACATGGCCGCTTTTTGTGCGCCAGCGCAAAGGTAAAAATTTTTTTTAATTTTGCCCTTGAAGCCGGAAATGGCCATCCCCATCTCTCTCTGCACTAGCCGGTAAACCGCGTTCGGCCCGGCGTCACCCATAACTGATAATGACTTTCTCGAAGGAGAGCTATCAATGAGTATTCGTCCGTTACATGATCGTGTGATCGTCAAACGTAAAGAAGTTGAAACCAAATCTGCGGGCGGCATCGTTCTGACCGGTTCTGCAGCAGCTAAGTCAACTCGTGGCGAAATCATCGCTGTCGGTAAAGGCCGCATCCTGGAAAACGGGACCGTGCAGCCGCTGGACGTTAAAGTTGGTGACATCGTGATTTTCAACGATGGCTACGGCGTGAAGACTGAAAAGATCGACAACGAAGAAGTACTGATCATGTCCGAAAGCGACATCCTGGCAATTGTTGAAGCTTAATTCGCACGACCCTGAACGAATTTGAGGAATAAAAGAAATGGCAGCAAAAGACGTAAAATTCGGTAACGACGCTCGTGTAAAAATGCTGCGCGGCGTAAACGTACTGGCAGATGCAGTTAAAGTGACCCTGGGCCCGAAAGGCCGTAACGTAGTTCTGGACAAATCCTTCGGCGCGCCGACCATCACCAAAGATGGTGTTTCCGTTGCACGTGAAATCGAACTGGAAGACAAGTTCGAAAACATGGGCGCGCAGATGGTGAAAGAAGTTGCCTCTAAAGCGAACGACGCGGCAGGCGACGGTACCACCACCGCAACCGTACTGGCTCAGGCTATCGTGAACGAAGGCCTGAAAGCTGTTGCAGCAGGCATGAACCCGATGGATCTGAAACGCGGTATCGACAAAGCGGTACTGGCTGCAGTAGAAGAGCTGAAAGCGCTGTCCGTTCCGTGCTCTGACTCCAAAGCTATCGCTCAGGTAGGTACCATCTCCGCTAACTCCGACGAAACCGTCGGTAAACTGATCGCGGAAGCGATGGATAAAGTTGGCAAAGAAGGCGTGATCACCGTTGAAGACGGTACCGGTCTGGAAGACGAACTGGACGTAGTTGAAGGTATGCAGTTCGACCGCGGCTACCTGTCTCCGTACTTCATCAACAAGCCGGACACCGGTGCCGTTGAGCTGGAAAGCCCGTTCATCCTGCTGGCTGACAAAAAAATCTCCAACATCCGCGAAATGCTGCCGGTTCTGGAAGCCGTAGCGAAAGCTGGCAAACCGCTGGTCATCATCGCTGAAGACGTTGAAGGCGAAGCGCTGGCGACCCTGGTGGTTAACACCATGCGCGGCATCGTTAAAGTGGCTGCGGTGAAAGCACCGGGCTTCGGCGACCGTCGTAAAGCTATGCTGCAGGACATCGCTACTCTGACTGGCGGTACCGTTATCTCTGAAGAGATCGGTATGGAGCTGGAAAAAGCGACTCTGGAAGACCTGGGCCAGGCGAAACGCGTGGTTATCAACAAAGACACCACCACCATCATCGATGGCGTTGGCGAAGAATCCGCAATCCAGGGCCGTGTAGCTCAGATCCGTAAGCAGATCGAAGAAGCGACCTCCGACTACGATCGTGAAAAACTGCAGGAACGTGTCGCTAAACTGGCTGGCGGCGTGGCAGTAATCAAAGTCGGTGCGGCTACCGAAGTTGAAATGAAAGAGAAAAAAGCACGCGTCGACGACGCCCTGCACGCAACCCGTGCTGCGGTTGAAGAAGGCGTGGTGGCTGGCGGCGGCGTAGCGCTGGTTCGCGTTGCGGCGAAACTCGCTGGCCTGACCGGTCAGAACGAAGATCAGAACGTCGGTATCAAAGTTGCGCTGCGCGCAATGGAAGCGCCGCTGCGTCAGATCGTTTCCAACGCCGGTGAAGAGCCGTCTGTTGTGGCAAACAACGTGAAAGCAGGCGAAGGTAACTACGGTTACAACGCAGCAACTGAAGAATACGGCAACATGATCGACTTCGGTATCCTGGACCCAACCAAAGTCACCCGTTCTGCACTGCAGTACGCGGCTTCCGTGGCTGGCCTGATGATCACCACCGAGTGCATGGTGACCGACCTGCCGAAAGGCGACGCGCCTGACTTAGGTGCTGCTGGCGGCATGGGCGGCATGGGCGGTATGGGCGGCATGATGTAATCGTGCGCTCTACGGCATAAAAAAGCAGAAACCCCTGGCCAGCAATGGCTGGGGGTTTTTCTTTTGGCGCGCTTTTTAGTATAAGGCTTATACATAAAAATCATTTAAGCTGCATCAGAGCGGCAAGCACCTCCGTTTCGGTAGCGACCTGGTAAGCGCAGCCGGGGAGGGAATGAACGCGGCTCATGCCGACGCAGTTTGAAGGATGACAGATTTACATCCGGGCCAGTGCGTCCAGCTCATCGATCATGGGGAATAACATGCAGGTAAAATATTTAGCAGGGATTGTCGGCGCAGCCTTACTGTTGGCAGGTTGCAGTTCCAGCAATGAATTAACCTCTGCCGGCCAGAATGTGCGTTTCGTGCAGGAGAAGCCGGGCGCAGAATGTCAGCTGTTAGGGACCGCGACGGGTAAACAGAGCAACTGGCTCTCCGGCCAGAATGGCGATGAGGGCGGTTCCATGCGCGGTGCGGCGAACGCCTTGCGTAACCAGGCAGCAGCAATGGGTGGCAACGTGATTTACGGCGTCAGCAGCCCGACACAAAACCTGTTGTCGAGCTTTGTACCTACCGACAGCGAAATGAACGGCCAGGTTTATAAGTGCCCGAACTGATGCGTGACGCCTCTCTCTGCGAGCGCAGAGAGAGGCGTGGTCGTTAGATGAGGATCAGGCGTTAAGCTCCGCTTTCTTCTCCAGATAGAAGGCGTGCAGAGGACGCAGGCACTCTTCCAGACTGAGCATTCTTCCCGGCTGGGAAGGGATGACAGTACTGAAGATCTGGCATGGCGCCAGCTCCGCGTGCATCGCCTTGAGCTTGGGGCTTTTCTCGATAATCCGCGTCACAACGTTATTTTCCAGTTCTGATAAATGCGGCGCGCTGGTTTTGACCACCGCTCCGGAGACAATTTTCTTGCCTTCGTCTGTCTCGCAGCAGTACAGCACGCCCAGATAATGGGAAAACAGGTTTAGCTTCCAGTCTTCCTGGGGATACTGCTGGTAATCGATATTGGGCTGAGTGGTTAAGTCGACGGTATAGCACATTAAAAAATCCATATTTGAACTTAAATACTGAACCAGTTCCTGGTCGCCGACTGTTTTTAATGCTTGTTGAATACCGATAATTAATGCTTCGATTTGCAGATCGTCAATACATAAAGTACTAATTTGTTCATCCTGAAATACAAGAATTAACGTTGACTGTGTTTCGCCAGGTTTGAGCGTAATGGACATGATTCGCCGCTCAGGGGATGGTTGCTGTATTTCAGCCGTCTCAACCTGAGGAATATTGGCAACAAGTGCCTCATTATACGTGATAAGCTCATCTTTATAGGCCTCTCCCTGGTTTTCAAGCCGCTGGAAAATCACAGCCATTCTGCTCTGCAGTATCAGGAGCAGATCAGCTAGCACCGGTGCCTGAAGATAGTAAATCTCGCAAAAGCCATTTTCCTTCTTAACTTTCAGCAGCAACGCTAAAAATCGCTCTTCAAAGGTAATTCCTGCGGTATTAAAACCTATAAACGTTCCTTGCATATTCTTCTCCTTTATTAAGCAGTAGTCACCGACTTCGATTGTGAGAGATCGATAACACGATCGGCGGATGCAATGGTCGATGGTCGATGCGCGACGATAATGCGGGTGATACTTAGCGCTGAAATAGACTGATTGATAACCGACTCATTTCTGAGGTCAAGATGGCTGGTAGCCTCATCCATGAATAAAATACTCGGTTTGCGATACAGTGCGCGGGCGATCAGGATACGCTGCTTTTGCCCACCTGAAATACCCAGCCCAAGTTCGCCGACAATGGTTTCGTATCCCATAGCCATCTTCATAATTTCATCATGAATGTTGCACCGTCTGGCACACTCCATCACAAAATCAAGATCGGCGCTATCATCGAAGCCACTTATATTATCAATAAGGGAGCCGGAAAAGAGACGGTCTTCCTGGAGTACGCAGGCGATACCAAGACGATAGTTATTCAAACCAATCTTTTTAATCTCCAGATTATCCGCCAGTATTTCGCCGGAATCCGGCGAGAGCAGTCCGCACATAACTTTTAATAGTGTGGTTTTCCCTACGCCAGATGGGCCAATTAACGCAACTGATTCTCCAGGAGCAACGGTTATGTTCAAATTTGTAAAGATGGGTTGTGAAAAAGGATCGTATTGATAACTAAGATTTCTCACTTCAAGTTTTACGCCAGTGTTTTCCGTAAAAACACGCCGCGATGGAAGTTCTTTTTCTGGTTCACTAAATGCTATTTCTGATAGACGTTCGTTGTGCAGTGAGAGCATACGAAGTTGCATCACCAAATCAATGAGATTCGATGCACGTTGAGAAAACTGACCCCGATAGGCGTTAAATGCCATAAACATACCGAGCGTCATCTCATTATCAATTACCATAATGGCACCCAACCACAGTACCACTACCTGATCGATTGAGGTGATAAAGGTATTAATGCCACCAAACATCATATCGAATCGAGTTTGCTTTATACCTGCATTGCTGGCGTCAACGTTAAGATTCAGCCAATGCTGTGAGCGACGTTCTTTTAAATTCAGTGCTTTGATCGTAGAAATGCCATAAAGTGACTCCATAAAGTGGGAGTTAGCACGTGCGCCTTTGACGACCTGTTCTTCCGTTACGCGACGATAAAAGCTATAGGTAGCAAAGCGCATAATCGCATAGCAAATGGTAAAGCCGATGACGACCCAGACTAACCAACCACCATATAAGGTCAGCATCACCAATAAACCGATTGTCATTATCGAGTCGATGATGCCGGTAACGATACTATTGGTAAATATTGAGCGAATCGTATCCAAAGACGAGAAGCGAGACTGAATATCACCTAAATGCCTTTTCTCAAAAAAGGATAATGGCAAACTTGTCAGATGATCGAATAACGTCGTTTTCCACTGAATATTTGTCAGGGTATTTAACGTTAACGACGTCCATGCACGTAGCATGCTAATAAACGTGCGGAATAGGGTAAAAAATATCAACCCGATACAGATAACAGACAGTAAGCTTTGGTCGTGAGCCATAATCACATGGTCAGTGACTAGCTGTGTACCAATCGGTAACAGGAGTCCGATAGCTTCTACCACTACAGAGTAAGCAAAGATCTTAATCAGTGCTGATTTTAAACCAACAATTTTATGCATTAAATCCAGCAATCGTAATCGGGATTTTGCTTCTTCTTGCTGGAAGTTATGATCGGGCCAAAGTTCAAGCGCTACACCGGTAAAATTGTTTGACATCTCATTGATGCCAATGATTCTTTTACCCAACGCCGGATCGTGAATAACAAATCCGTTTTTCCTTACCTTTGTAAGAACAACGTAGTGGTTCATCCCCCAGTGGATGATGCAGGGGAGTTTAAGCTGCTTTATTTCATCAAGGTCAAGAGCTAACGCCCGGCTTTTTAAGCCGGCATGCTTTGCAGTTTTGCTTAGAGACATTAGTGAGGAGCCCTGGGAGGGGCTACCAAACCGCTGACGGAAATTAAACAGATCGATATTCAACCCATAAAAACCACAGACCATTGCCAGACAGGCAATTCCACATTCTGATGATTCTGACTGAAGAATAACGGGCGTTTTGTTAACAAGAGAAAAATTTAACTTTGCAACAACAGTTTTGAAAAGTTCGTTAGTCATGGATCGGCCCAGTAATGCTTTGAGTTATCTTATACACAGGGGTAAACATCCACATATAGAGCGGACGCTCTTCCAGGAATACAACAGCTTGAGCCTTGAGGCCATTTGAAAGCGAAAGCGTTTTACCATTATATTCAAAGGTTTTGTTTTCAATTTTCACAATGGTCTTATAGAGCGCCAGTTCCTGCTGGTTTGTGCCGTTCGTAACATTGGTATACTCAGACATTTCTTGTCGAGATGTGGGAACAGAAGATATTGAAAGTATTTTTCCCGGGAATTGACCAAATTTATCTGATGGGAATGCAGCATAACGAATGTTAATTACATCCCCAGGTTTTACATAAGGTATACTATTGTTAGGTAACCATAAAATAAGATAATACTCTATATCACCGGTAGGTTTTATCTGTGCTAGACTGCTGCCTTTATCAACCATTTGGCCTTTAGTGACGGTCAATGATTCAATACGGCCTTCAGTCGTTGCTTTAATAATAATGTTACCGTTTGCGTTTGATTCAACCAGTTGATTTTTATAATCATTAATCTGGTTTTCTTGTGACGAGATTTGATTGTCAAAATCAGCTATTTTTGTAATTTTATCACTATTGAGCTGAGTGACCTGCGATTCCAGTTGCATTTTCTGACTCACCAGAGACTGGTAAGTGCTTTGTTGTTGAAAATACAAAGAGTGTTGATAGTTATATTGGTCTTTGGTAATCAGTCCGTCACTTAAATACTTATCATAGCTGGATAGATTATCATGCATTTTCTTTAATCCAGCCTGGGCGTTAGCCAACATGCGATTAGTTTCTTTTAACGAATCATTGATTGTTTTTAACTGCTTCTCTAAAGAAATGGTTGTTTCTTCTTTATTATGATTCAGTTTTGAAATGATATCTTCAGCATTTGCGATCTTTTCATTAATGACCTCTATTTGTACCGCACTAANATTACCCGTTGTGGTGTTCCGGGAAATGTCGATCTCATATAACGGCTGGCCTTTGGTCACAATATCGCCGACTTTTACANATTGGGAGATAACAAAGCCTTGCTGCGGGGCATAAACGTTGACAGAGTGAGGTAGAGTAATGACCTCTCCCTGAACGTCGATTCTCTGGGTAAAGGAGCAAAATACTGTGGTGGCTATCAGGATCGCAAGAAAAGCAAAAGAGAGTAATGCAACAAGCCATGCTGGAAGCCCTGCGAGCAGCAGTGCCTTTCCTTTCCAGTGATGCTTTTTATACTCAATCGCTTCCTTGCGATAGATTTTTTTTAACATAGTTATCGCTTAAATTATAAAATGAAAAGGCCCGATACGTCAGGCCTTAATTACTAATGAATGCTTGTCAACAAACTGTTGAGCTAATCATTGGCGCGTAAACTTAGTTGCTCCAGAAGTTCAGGGTGCCGTCATAAATAGCATCCATTACGCCCTGAGCATAATCCAGAGTCATATCCCAGCCAACGATACCCGCTGCAATACCAAAGCAAACGCCACCGAGAATAACCCCGGCGATCATCCCTACACCCTGGCCGATTGAGCCGATACCGAAGATACCGCCACTTACGCCACCCCAACGTCCGGCGTACGCTGTACCAAAAATAGCGCCCAGAGAGGCGCCCAGTGCGATAGCGCCAACTTCTTTTGCGGCCCAGGTGACGATATCGGTAAGAGTATCGGTCAGCGCACCGCCAGAAATTTCTTCCATTTCAAATACAGTTAATTGGTGCATGATTAGTCCTTTAACTAAAATTAAAATTATATATTCATTCCAGACCAGAATTTGGTCCGCAGAAAAGATAGTCGTTGCTGTAGTATGAATCAACTCAACTAAATATGAATTGTTGATGAAATTAGAGGTTAATAGTGAATCAAATCTAAACTATTTATAGGTTCATAAAACAGTAACTAATTCAGCAGGTGGTGGCACGCAGCTATTATCGATGTGCTGCAGATATATTGATTTATTCTTGCATTCATATATGACATTTTTTTGGTTGTTGACATAAAAATAAAAAAGGTGGATATCATTATCCACCTTTTGTAGGGGTATGGAGGTTATACTTTTACTCTTCCTGTATGACAACTTCAAGCATAGCTTTTACATGACCGGAAGAGACTTCAGCGCTATTGTCACTCATGCGATAATAGTCGGCGGTGAAGGTAAAGTTTTGTGATGCCTGTGCCTTGGCGAAGCTATAAGTTTCGGCGTCGTAAAATATTATAGGCTTGTTGTCAATTTTGAAGATAACGCCAACGTTATTTGCGGCTTCGGTTCCAGTTATCATGTTATCGATGATCCCATCCCCGGCAGAACTGGTGCCATTAACAGGGTTAAACCAGTAGTAAAGCTTGTTGCCAACTGAACCTTGTGGGCAAGTCACATCCATTTTGATAGTTTTTTGTGATGGAGTTGTACCTCCTCGAGAAATGGACATTAATGTGTTTTTTTCAATTTTATTCAGGGTGATTTGGCTAGGCCCTGATACTGAAATATCGCAAGAGGTATCTTTATATGAAATAGTCTTGAACTTCAGGGTTGCTGTTAACAAAAGGCGGTCAGCTGCCCTTGGGTTGGTGCTTAAGTTACCTGCTGAGAATTTAAATACCGGGTTTGTACTGGTGCCGGATGTATCGATGACCTGCTTTGTTTTAATTAACCATACCGTCATAAATTTATAATCTTCATTCGATTCTAAAATAGGTACGATTGTAGATTGAGCAACAGCAGGATTAATAGAACCATTTTTGCTGCTCAGAAGATCTGAAAACTGAAAGCCAATTCCATCTATGCCAGTTTCATAGACTGGTTTGCCCCTTATACCCGTGACGCCGGTAACTTCCGGTGCTGTTGATTCAACAATATACTGGTCTCCCATTATTTTGCTGCACTCAAATGTTTTATAATGTCCGGTACCGACTTTTTTAGTATAGAGGACTGTACCCACCGGAATTGTTGGGTCTGTTGCGATTTTAGGACTTATGTTAAACATTGCTTGTCCAGCGGAACCAGAATAATCGCATTTGGCAATTACCTCGCTACAACAGCATAGTAGGGATAAAAAAAGAAGTATTTTTCTCATTCTTTATTGTTCCTTGGTCAATATTAGCGACAAACCGTTTCGATTTGACTGATGCCAGACGCTTTGCCTTCCCTGGCTGGTAAAGTAAATGAAGCGTTACATTGCTGCGCTGCGCTTTTGCCCCACTGGACGTTAAGGATCCCGGTCTCTTGCAGGCCGGACATATAGACCATCCCGGCGTCGCTGACGATACTTGGCTGCGATTTGCTGTCGCCGGCGAGCAGAACCATTGCGCCATAAGGCACGTCCTGGCCGCTGGCGGTTTTCAGATGCACAAAGGCCCGCTGGCCGATATTGCCGTCATAATTAGCACGCACGATGGCACCACGGGTCGGCACGACGCTTTGCGTAGTTTCTGGAAGCTCCATATCTTCACCCAGTGAAGTGCTGTCAAGGGTGATGTCGGTACGACGGTAAGGTGTAACGTACGGGACGATAGCGTAACCGCGATAGTCGGTGGAGATGGTGTTATCGTTGGTCAACTTGACGTTATCCAGGCCCGGCGCTTTAACCAGCACGGCGGCGTCAGTGATGTCCTGGCCAAGTGTAATGCCATCGGCATGAGCGACGATGCTGCCGTTGGCGCCGTAGTCAATACGTTGGCTGTTATTGTCATAGCTATAGCCGGCATTAAGGCTGCCGCGGGCACCGTTATAGGTCCCACGCATATCGCCGCTGTAATATTCCCGGTTGCTGTACCCTTGCTGCAGGCTCCATTCCAGGCTGTCGTTATCTAGCCCGACGCCACCAATGGAGACCGACTGATCGGTAGATCCCGGATTGCTGTTGGTTAATTGATAGCTGGTATAGGTACCCGGCAGCCAGTTGCTCAGCGGTAGCGTCACCGTCAGGGTGATGCGCTGATCGTCCTGGGCATCCTTACCTGAGTTATTTCCGCTCCAGGTGTAGCGGTTATAGCTGTAGCCCAGATAGTAGTTCACATTACGGAAACCGCCGTTGTAACCTACGCTAATTGACTTGTTGGTTCGCTTATCGTCCCAGTAATCTTCAATCAACCCGCTTATCGACAGGCTACCGAGGCCTTTACCCAGGCTTTGGTTAACCGTCAGGTTGGTGCGATTGCGCAGTGAGCGAGAGGTATAATTACCGTCATTAGAGTAGCTATCCAGCACCTCCGAGAGGGTATTAAAGCCGCGGGTGGAATAGCGGTAGCCCGCGATGGTGACATTGGTGCCAGTTTCGACAATGTTTTTACCATAACGGACCCGCCAGGACTGTCCTGAGGTCTTTTCATCGTCTTTCTTTTTCGACCATGCCTGGGTGACGTCTGCCGAGGCGGCGCCAAGCTCGCCCAGGTTATAGCCGAGGCCCGTCGACAGCGCCTGGTAGCGCGAGGCCGCCTGCATACCGCCATAAAGCGTCAGGCTGCTGGAGACGCCATAGGTCGCGGTGGCCTGAGTAAATGGCGTTTCATCGACTCCACCATCGTAAGGACGATATTTACCGGAAGTAATCTCATACTCCAGTTGATTTTCACGCACCATGACCGGTAGGGTGGCGAACGGCACAACAAATTCTTGCTTGGATCCGTCGGACTCTTCCACGCTGACGTAAAGGTCGCCGCTACCGCCGCTCGGGTACATATCGGTGATTTCAAATGCCCCGGGTGCCACGTAGGTCTGGTAAACCTGGTAGCCGTTCTGTTTAATGACGACGCGGGCGTTGGTTTTGGCGATACCGCGAATAATCGGCGCATAGCCGCGCATACTTTCCGGCAACATCGTGGTATCGGTGGCCAGCTGAATACCGGTAAACGGCACGCTGTCGAAGATGGTTGAGAGCGATGAACTTTCGCCCATCACCAGGTTACTGTTGATCGAGCGAATACTTCGCTGCATATAGAGATAGGCGGAGTCCCAGTCCCCGGCATCGCTATTGTTTTTATTCCATGTGCTGAGGTTGCGGATACGCCATGGGCCAACGTTGAGGCCAGACTGCAGGTTCAAGCTGTAGTATTCATCATTGGCCTGCATGTCGTTCGAGCCGCTGAACTGGTAGTTCACCAGCAGGGCGTTGATGCCATCATCAAACTGATCCGGTGGGATATATCCCTGCGCGGTGGTGGATAAGGCCGCCTGCGGAATAGAAATATTTAAGCGCTGGGCGGTAAAGTCAAAATCCGCTTTGGTGTCCGGAATGACAGAAAAGTTTGCACAGCCGTTTTGATCCTCGGCTAACTCTGGAAAGGATTTTATCCTTACGCCATATTCCGCGAGAGCTTTTAGACTCAGGCAGGGAACCAGAGCGGGTTCGCGGTTATCGCTGCTGGCGCGATTGTTGGCGACAAACTTTATCGTCCTGGTATCCAGGTAGCGGCCATTAAACATGATATCGACCCGATAATCCCCCGGCGCCTGCGCGTTCTGGGTCTGAAATACGGATAAGTCAGGAGTGGTTGATGGATCGCTACCATTCAATGAGCTAATGAATGAGGGATCGAAAAAGTCACGTGCTTGCGCTTTATTATTCAAACCAGAAAGCAATGCCGGAAGCATTGCAAAGAAGATGGTGGATAGTTTGAATAATCCATTATTCTTATTTGGCATAGACACATCCCTATAATGATAAAATAAATTTCTTATTACAGCGATGAGGAGTAGAGCGACCCAGCTCCGCCATAATCATTGACAACTTTCCAGGTAATGCTGGAGGCATTAATATTTTCTTTTAACGTCACTTCTTTAGTCGTCATCGGGGCGACCGAGTTGACTTCCGGCTTCACTTCTTTGCTGCCAATCTGGATGCTATGGAAATAGAAGAAAAAGGGCGTTGGATTTTTGATCGTCAGCTTAGTGCCAGACTTTCGCCATTCGAGCTTTTTCGCTTCCGTATTAGGGGAGAGGTCGAAAAGTGCTTTAGGACGATAGACCAGACGCATACGGTGACGGACTGCTAGTTGAATGGTGTTGTTATTCGCTTTGGCATCATCTGCCGGAGGAATCGCCATCACGTTAAAATAGTACATGGATTCCCGGTCGGTCGGCGCATTAACGTTTCCGTTAGAAAACAGACGAACCGTATTCTGTTGTTTCCCTTCAAGGCGGAACAGCGGCGGCGTGGCCATAAAAGAGGGCGCTTTTCCTGCCGGCGCTTCAACCCAGGATTTAATCAGATAGGGAATATCATCTTTATTTTCTATTTGCGCGGTGATTTCACGTGCGCCTTCTTTATACAGATAGCGGGTGGATCCCACTACAATACCGGCATGGGCAATACTGCTGAGGAGTAATGCACAGGAAGCGGTGAAAGTTAATAAAGTCCTGAACATGTTTTTTCTCTGAATGCAAAAAAGGGCCCGCCGTGAAGCGGGGCCCTTTGGGGAAAAATTAGATGGTGTAATCGATAGTAAAGGTCGCAACACCTTTAACCGGGCCTTCGGTTACCGGAGTAGCAGAGTTCACTTTTACATAACCAGTGGTGTACTTCAGCTGAGTACCGGTAGTAGCAGAGTAGCTTTCGGTCATGGTGTCAGAACCGTCGAAGGCTACGCGATGTGAATCGCTGAGACGCTGGATACCGATACCGATACCGGTAGCGCCGCCAGCTGCGGTGTTGTCCAGGATGGTTTTATCGCTGGAGGTGACACCGGCAACGTTTACAGTCAGGCCGGTAACCGGGTTAGCGCTGCCCTGTGCGCAGTCAGTAACTTTAAAACCGAAGTCCTGAGTTTTGAACAGAGTACCTGCAGCTTCAGCATTTGCTTCCGCAGTGGTCACAGTGATCAGCTGAACGATACCGTTGTTCAGGGTACCAGTCGGAGTCACGACGCAAGAGTTAGCTGCATCAGAGACTTCACCCAGTACAGTTACCTGAGCGGTGTTGGTTGCCATTGCCTGAGCACTCAGCACTGCAGATGCAGCGACCATTACAGCTACGATTGTCTTTTTCATTTAATTAATCCATATATAGATACTTAGTCCTGTGTAGAGTTGATAACAGTTATCAAGGGAATGGAGTATGCATTCGCATTGATATTGAAAATAAGCGCCAGCATTCCTTTATATAGTGCTGAGACAAATCATCCTGTTGAACAACGCTACCATATCGCTTGCCATAGCGAACCATGGAGAAGCGGGAGTAATTTAAAAGTCTGGTGCAAAAAATGCTTGTGAATTGTTGATGAAGCACCTGTGAATTTAATGCTG
>NZ_JAZARW010000001.1:4975219-4993054 GCF_036233805.1 Klebsiella sp. EMBS2024
CTCTCTGATGAGATGTGGATTCCAGTTGAGATTAATTTAATCTGAAAATCTGACCATTAAGCAAGTTAGCTATCGCTTGTTTTTTTATCTGCGGTATCCTGTGGGCTGAACTTCAATGTGAAATGTACCTGTTTTCATCTGAAACAAGAATGTTCACATAATCGTTTGGTTGAAATCATTTGATTTTATTATGGATAATAGGGTTACGTGGGGCAAGGATATGGATGACGCAGTATTATTTAATGGGTGTATAATTAATCAGGAGATTATATTTAATGCCAATATGAATGAGCTGCGGCCGCTTGCCGGGGACGGGGAGTGCATCAGCCTCAATGCGCCAACCGCCAGATGCTTGCTGCTGCTTTTGCAGAATTGCGGCAAAGTCATTTCACGGGATGAGTTCCTGGCGGCTGTATGGGAAACACGAGGGGTGGTCGTTTCGCAAAATACGTTCTATCAAAATATCTCTTTGCTGCGAAAATCGCTGGTAAAAGCTGGGCTATCTGAGGATATCATTATCACCGTCCGGCAAAAAGGCTTTAGCGTCGCTCCGAATACATTGGTCATTCCTCTCTCTGATGAAGAGTGCAAGAATATGAATCGGGTGACATTAACGCATTATCAGAATAATAAAGTTGTCGACTTTATTTCTGAAGAAAAGGAAAAGCCTGACACTCATTTAAATCTTCCACTAATAGAAAACTCATCAAAGCATGGCAGTGATTTGATGGCAAATAAACCGGAAGAAGGTGAAAAAGCATCTGAGCGGTTGCATGTTACTTTTAAAATACCCGTATGGTTAATCGCGCTAATTGTCGTGATGATTGTAATTAATATTATTGTGTTGGTCGTGCTAAACCGGTAGCTCGTCACAGCCAGGGGTTATAGCGCGGTGCGATAGTCATTTGCTGGTCACCTTAACACCCGTCTGTCGAAATCTTCCTATCCGAAGGTCTGCCAGAACGTCCTGGCAGACCTTCAGTTTATTAACGCTGCTTCAGCCCTAAATCCAGCGGCGTCTTGCTGGGTTCCCCGCCAATCTCGCGCGCCAGCTTCGGCACCATATAGCCGGAGATGAGGGTCAATAGTTCGCGCATGATTTCACGGGCTTCATCATCGCTGACCATGAAGTGCGCCGCTCCCTGCACCCGATCCAGCACGTGCAGGTAGTAGGGCATTACGCCGGCGTCGAACAGCGCATTACTGAGGTCGGCCAGGGTTTGCGCGTTGTCGTTCACCCCGCGCAGCAGCACGCTCTGGTTGAGCAACGTGACGCCCGCCTGACGCAGCATGGCCATCGCCGCGCGAAACTCACCGTCAATTTCATTGGCGTGGTTGACGTGGTTAACCAGGATTACCTGCAGCGACGAACGCTGGAAGCGACTGGCCAGCGTCTCGGTGATGCGCGCCGGGATCACAATCGGCAGGCGGCTGTGAATACGCAGGCGCTTAACGTGCGGAATAGCTTCCAGCTGGGTCATTAGCCAGTCAAGCTCATGGTCCTTTGCCATCAGCGGGTCGCCGCCGGAGAAGATGATTTCATCAAGCTGCGGATGCGCCGCGATGTAGTCCATCGCTGTCTGCCAGTTGCGCCTGGTGCCCTGATTTTCGGCATAAGGGAAGTGGCGGCGGAAACAATAACGGCAATTGACTGCACAACCGCCTTTCACCAGCAGCAGGGCCCGGTTGCGATATTTGTGCAACAGACCGGGCACCACGCTTTGCTGTTCTTCCAGCGGATCGGTGGAGTAGCCGGGGGCGACGATAAACTCTTCCTCGGCGGTAAGTACCTGACGAAGCAGCGGATCGTTAGGGTTGCCTTTCTCCATGCGGGCGATAAACGCGCGCGGGACGCGCAGCGGGAACAGGCGTCTGGCCTCGCGTCCGGCCAGCAGTTTTTCATCAGCGTCTACATTTAAAAGACGCAGCAGTTCATCAGGACTGGTCACAACATTGGCAAGTTGCGTTATCCAATCTTCTCTGGATGGGGTATTTAGGGTTACAATATGCGCCATTTTGTGGCTTAGCTACCAGTTAAACAATTTCAGAGGGCCTTATGGCGACTTACTATAGCAACGATTTTCGTGCTGGTCTTAAAATCATGTTAGATGGCGAACCTTATGCGGTAGAAGCCAGCGAATTCGTTAAACCAGGTAAAGGCCAGGCGTTTGCGCGCGTTAAGCTGCGCCGTCTGCTGACCGGTACCCGCGTTGAGAAAACCTTCAAATCTACCGATTCCGCAGAAGGCGCGGACGTTGTCGATATGAACCTGACTTACCTGTACAACGACGGTGAGTTCTGGCACTTCATGAACAACGAAACCTTCGAGCAGCTGTCTGCTGACGCGAAAGCGATCGGTGACAACGCTAAATGGCTGCTGGATCAGGCTGAGTGCATCGTGACCCTGTGGAACGGCCAGCCGATCGCGGTCACCCCGCCGAACTTCGTTGAGCTGGAAATCATTGAAACCGATCCAGGCCTGAAAGGCGACACCGCGGGTACCGGCGGTAAACCGGCGACCCTGTCTACTGGCGCGGTGGTTAAAGTTCCGCTGTTCGTTCAGATTGGCGAAGTGATCAAAGTGGATACTCGCTCTGGCGAATATGTATCCCGCGTGAAGTAATTTCGCGTCATGATGACCGGCGTAGCCTCCGTGCTGCGCCGCTCTTTTCGTACAGGCACAACGAGCACGATACATGAAGCGCAGCGTAAAACTCCTGGTGTTACTGTTTCTGAGCAGCGCGCTGTTGGCTGGCTGCAATACCGCCCGCGGTGTGGGTGAAGATATTCAGGGCCTGGGCCACGCTATCTCTCACGCTGTGAGCTGAATTTCCCTGCCGTTTCGTTGATGGCGCTTGCCTCCCGGTATGTCAGCCTCCTCCACGCATACTCCTTTTCTCTTAAAAATCGCAAAGATCCCTTCATCTTTGGACGGTTTGTCTATGCTTATAGGGCATGAAAACAAAACTGACACTAAGGATGACATTATGGTGAAAAAAACGATTGCAGCGTTCTTTACGGTTTTGGTCCTCTCTTCAGCACTGACCGCTTGTAACACCACGCGCGGTGTCGGTGAGGATATTTCAGACGGCGGTAACGCAATCTCTGGCGCGGCAACCAAAGCTCAGCAATAAACGCCGTCAACGGTACGGTTTAGCGCCGTACCGTTCTTCACTTCTCTCATTCCGTTGGATATACTCACCACGACTTTTCATCCACCTTACGGGACGACCCGTAAGCGTTTCTCATCCGGGGACGGCCCCAGCAAAGGAGCCTTATGTCCTGGATAGTCTTGTTTATCGCTGGTCTGCTGGAAGTGGTGTGGGCCGTCGGCCTGAAATATACCCATGGCTTTAGCCGCCTGGTTCCCAGCGTTATCACCATCGTGGCGATGGTGGCCAGCATGGCGCTGCTCTCATGGGCGATGAAAACCCTACCGGTAGGTACCGCCTACGCCGTCTGGACCGGGATCGGCGCCGTGGGCGCCGCCGTGACCGGTATTGTGCTGTTAGGGGAATCCGCCAGCGCCATGCGTATCGCCAGCCTCGCCTGCATCGTGATTGGCATCATTGGCCTGAAGATCAGCGCGCACTAATCATAGCGCTGATTGACCCAGACCAGTTTGCCGACATCAAAGCCCTGTCGGGTGGCAATGTCCAGCATCTGCTGCCTGACCTCCGGGGCGATGGTCGGCGCCCGGGCCAGCAGCCAGAGATAGTCGCGATCGGGGCCGCAGACCAGCGCGTAACGATACTCCTTATCCAGAGCAATGACGTTATAGCTGCCGTAGAAAGGGCCGAAGAAGGAAATCTTCAGCGCGGCGCGGCTGGGCTCCCCGGTAAAGTACGCTACCCCGTCCGTTTTCTGCCACATGCCGCGGTCGGGGTTATAACCTTTATTCACCACATCCAGACCGCCGTCATCACGTGGGTGCCAGGCGATCGTGACCTTTTCCAGACCGCTTTCAAAAGGGTGGTCAAAGCGGGCGATTTCATACCAGGTACCCAGATAGCGCTGAACGTCGAAGGGACTGACCACGGTGACGCCCGGCGGCGGGGCGGGCGTGCTGCAGGCGACAGACAGGAACGAGACGGCAATCGCGGTGATTATCGGCAGGATACGCATGGCATGCTCCTTGCTGGCTTTTAAGCTAAGTGTAGAGTCCAGCAGGGAAAAGGCGGCAAGATTTTTCTATGAAGCGAGCCCGGTAGCAGAAATGCGACCGGGCTCTTGCAGGATCAGATAAACAGTACGCCAACGAGGGTGATGACGCTGAGGATTGCCGCCAGGCCGTAGAAGACCCATTTACCGTTTGGCACATGGATTTTCAGATCGTGCATGGCGTGGTGAATACGATGCAACCCACACCACAGCGGCAGGACAATCATCAGAAAGATGAACGCGCGGCCGATAAAGCTTTGGGCAAAGGCCAGCACACGCTCATAGCTGAAGGCGTCGGCCGGGGCGAGCCCAAGCGGCAGCAGGATGCCGACCAGCAGCACCATCACCGGCGCGACGATCGCGCCCCACATGCCGCCTGCGCCAAACAGCCCCCAGAATACGGGTTCATCGGAACGTTTCGGATTGGGATTAATCATCTCAGCCTCCTTACCAGAACAGGGCGACAAACAGGATCACCACGGTGACCACCGCCGTCACCACCCAGAGCCCTTTAATGACCGGCTCTGGCCCCATTTTTTCGCCTTTGATGATGACGTTGGCGGCTTTCGGCGCCAGCTCAAACCAGGTTTTGGTGTGCAGCAGCGCCGCCGCCAGGGTAATCAGGTTGAGGATCACCACCACCGGGTTTTGCAGGAATCCGATATATCCCGCCCAGCTCTCGGCGCCGTGCTTGAGGGCAAATAGCCCATAAATCAGCACAATGCTAAACCATACCGTCGGTACCGCCGTGCCTTCCCGTACCATGTAGAAGCGATAAAACGGCAGCTTTTTCCACCAGGTGGAGGTCATTGGCCGCACGTAGGGTTTGCGTTTCGTCGTCATAATGCACTCCTTAGCGTGGTTTCAGGGTGGCGATAAGAAAGTCTTTCGAGCTTTCCACCTTGCCCTGCTGGATCGCGGCCGCCGGGTCGACGTGCTTCGGACACACTTCCGAGCAGTAGCCCACGAAAGTGCAGGTCCAGACGCCATTCTGGCCGTTAAGCTGCGCCATGCGTTCCTTTTTACCGTGGTCGCGGCTGTCTTCGTTATAGCGGTGGGCGAGGGTGATCGCCGCCGGGCCGATAAATTCCGGGTTCAGGCCGAACTGTGGACAGGCGGCATAGCACAGCCCGCAGTTGATGCAGCCGGAAAACTGATGGTATTTCGCCATCTGGGCCGGGGTCTGCTTGTTTGGCCCCTGGTCAGGCGTGCGGTTATTGCCGATGATATACGGCTTAATGGCTTCCAGGCTTTCGATAAAGTGGGTCATGTCCACCACCAGATCGCGCTCGATCGGGAAGTTGGCCAGCGCCTCAACTTTGATGCCTTTGGTGTAATCGCGCAGGAAGGTTTTGCAGGCCAGCTTCGGCACCTTGTTGACCATCATGCCGCAGGAACCGCAGATTGCCATTCGGCAGGACCAGCGGTAGCTCAGGTCTGGCGCCAGGTTGTCTTTGATGTAGCCCAGCGCGTCCAGCAGCGAGGTCTGTTCATCATAAGGCACGTCATAGAATGCGCTGTGCGGTGCGGTGTCGACCTCCGGATTGTAGCGCACCACTTCGACTTTCAGGTTTTTCATCTCAGCCATGGGTGGTCTCCTTCTTCTCAGCCGCGTCCGCTTCTGCGCCATAGACACGTTTTGCCGGCGGCAGCGTGGTGATCTTCACATCGCCATATTCCAGACGGGTAGTGCCATCGGCCTCGCGGAAGGCGAGAGTGTGCTTGAGGAAGTTGACGTCGTCGCGTTCGGTACAGCCTTCATCCAGACGCTGGTGCGCCCCGCGCGATTCTTTACGGGCGATGGCCGAGTGCGCCATACATTCGGCAACGTTTAAACCGTGCCCCAGCTCAATGGTGTAAAGCAGATCGGTATTGAACACACTGGAGTTATCGGTAATGCGCACGCGCTTAAAGCGCTCCTGCAGTTCAGCCAGCTTGTCGATCGTTTTCTGCATCAGCTCCGGCGTGCGGTAGATGCCGCAGCCTTCCTCCATCGACAGCCCCATTTCATCGCGAATTTTCGCCCAGTTTTCGTTACCTTCCTGGTTGACGAGATCTTTCAGGCGCTGCTCCACATCGGCAGCCTGCGCATCGAGGGCGGCGCCGTTTGCCTCGCCCGCCTGAGCGGCGCGCTGCATGGCCTGCTCCCCGGCCAGGCGGCCGAAGACCACCAGCTCGGCCAGCGAGTTGGAGCCCAGACGGTTGGCGCCATGTAAGCCAACGGACGAGCATTCGCCCACGGCAAACAGCCCTTTGATTCGGGTTTCGCACTGCTGATCGGTTTCAATACCGCCCATGGTGTAGTGCGCGGTCGGGCGCACCGGGATCGGCTCTTTCACCGGATCGACGCCGACGTAGGCTTTCGCCAGTTCACAGATAAACGGCAGACGCTCCAGCAGTTTTTTCTCGCCGAGGTGGCGGAGATCGAGGTAGACCACGTCGCCGCGCGGCGTCGGGATGGTGTTCCCTTTCCGCCACTCGTGCCAGAAGGCCTGGGACACTTTGTCGCGTGGGCCCAGCTCCATATATTTATTCTTCGGTTCGCCGAGCGGGGTTTCCGGGCCCATGCCGTAATCCTGCAGATAGCGGTAGCCGTTTTTGTTGACCAGAATCCCGCCTTCGCCGCGGCAGCCTTCGGTCATCAGGATCCCGGAGCCCGGCAGGCCGGTCGGGTGATACTGAACGAATTCCATGTCGCGCAGCGGCACGCCATGGCCCAGGGCCATCCCCATCCCGTCACCGGTGACGATGCCGCCGTTGGTGTTGTAGCGGTAGACGCGCCCGGCGCCGCCGGTAGCCAGCACCACGGCGTTAGCGCGGATCTGCACCAGGGTGCCTTCCATCATATTCATCGCCACCAGGCCGCGGGCCTGCCCGTCATCGACCAGCAGGTCAAGGACGAAATGTTCGTCAAAGCGCTGAATTTGGGGAAACTGAAGGGAGGTCTGGAAGAGGGTATGCAGCATGTGGAAGCCGGTTTTGTCGGCGGCAAACCAGGTGCGTTCGATTTTCATGCCACCGAAGCGTCGGACGTTGACGCTGCCGTCGGGGCGGCGGCTCCATGGGCATCCCCACTGCTCCAGCTGGGTCATTTCCGTCGGGCAGTGATGAACAAAATAGTCGACGACATCCTGCTCGCACAGCCAGTCGCCTCCCGCGACGGTGTCGTGAAAATGGTACTCAAAGCTATCGTGATCCTGGGCAACGGCTGCGGATCCCCCTTCTGCAGCGACCGTATGGCTGCGCATCGGATAGACTTTAGAAATCAGGGCGATTTTAGCGTTGGGGTTGGCCTGAGCGGCGGCGATAGCGGCACGAAGGCCTGCCCCGCCGGCGCCAATTACGGCGAGATCGGCTTGAAAAGTTTGCACGACATTCCTCCAGTTTTAGTGTATTTCGCCGCCGGGCTGGCGAAAAAGTATCACTGCTCCTTTATAGGTACAGGAGTATAGCCTTAGGGTCAGTATGGAAAATTGACGTGTTCGATTTTTTTATCGATATGTGCGGTTATTTATCAGTGGTATTTATGCGTCAGGGTTAACGATAGATTAATGGCATGTAGTCTGCCGGAGATTGCACAAAATTTGTTTCACTCGCCGGTTGCGAGTAGACTTCGTGCCCTTAATTTGCAATCGGAGAAAGTACCATGAGCGAGACGGCAACCTGGCAGCCGAGCGCACCCATTCCCAATCTGTTGAAGCGCGCGGCGGTGATGGCGGAAATCCGCCGTTTCTTTACCGATCGCGGCGTGCTGGAGGTGGAGACGCCTTGCATGAGTCAGGCGACGGTAACGGATATTCATTTGTTCCCGTTCGAAACCCGTTTCGTCGGCCCGGGCCATTCTCAGGGGCTTAACCTGTACCTGATGACCAGTCCGGAATACCACATGAAGCGCCTGCTGGCGGCAGGTTGCGGCCCGGTCTTCCAGCTGTGCCGCAGCTTCCGTAATGAAGAGATGGGGCGTCATCACAATCCGGAATTCACCATGCTGGAGTGGTATCGTCCATGCTATGACATGTATCGCCTGATCAATGAGGTGGACGATCTGCTGCAGCAGGTGCTGGAGTGCCAACCGGCGGAAAGTCTCTCCTATCAGCAGGCGTTTCAGCGCCATCTGGAAATTGACCCGCTCTCTGCCGATAAAGCTCAGCTGCGTGAAGTCGCAGCGAAGCTGGATCTGAGCAATATCGCCGATACTGAAGAAGATCGCGATACCCTGCTGCAGCTGCTGTTCACCATGGGCGTGGAGCCGCACATCGGCAAAGATCGACCAACGTTCATTTATCATTTCCCGGCGACTCAGGCCTCTTTAGCGCAGATCAGCCCGGAAGATCATCGGGTCGCTGAGCGCTTTGAGGTCTATTACAAAGGTATTGAGCTGGCGAACGGTTTCCACGAGCTGACCGACGCCCATGAACAGCGCCTGCGGTTTGAGCAGGATAACCGCAAACGCGCCGCGCGCGGCCTTCCGCAGCAGCCCATCGATAACAACCTGCTGGCGGCGCTGGAGGCGGGTCTGCCGGACTGCTCCGGCGTGGCGCTGGGCGTTGACCGCGTGGTCATGCTGGCGCTGGGCGCTGAAAGCATCGGCGAAGTGATCGCCTTTACGGTAGACCGCGCCTGATCGCTTTTTCACCTCCCTCCGCCGCCGGGTGGGGGAGGTGAAAGACGACTCTGAACCTGACACCCTCGCCCCGGCTTTAGCCCGAATACCCACAATTTCCCTCCGTGATTTTGCTACTATCCGCGCTCTTTTTATGAGGCCAGGCGTCGCTCGTCGGGCGATGCCCACGTTTGGATAGATTTATGCATCAACAACTCAAGAAGATGAGCCTGATCGGGCTGATTCTGATGATCTTCACCTCGGTGTTTGGCTTTGCCAACAGCCCATCGGCGTTTTATCTGATGGGCTATAGCGCGATGCCGTTTTACCTTTTTTCCGCCCTCTTTTTCTTTATCCCGTTCGCGCTGATGATGGCGGAGATGGGCTCAGCTTATCGTCGCGAAGAGGGCGGGATCTATTCCTGGATGAACCACAGCGTCGGGCCGCGCTTTGCCTTCATTGGTACCTTTATGTGGTTTGCCTCGTACGTAGTGTGGATGGTGAGTACCGCCGCTAAGATCTGGGTCCCGCTATCTACTTTTTTGTTTGGCGCGGACAAAACCCAGACCTGGGCGCTGGGTAGCCTGACGCCGACGCAGACGGTCGGTATTCTGGCGGCCTGCTGGATGGTCGTGGTGACCTTTATTGCCGTCAAAGGGATCAATAAAATCGCTAAAATTACCGCCGTCGGCGGTATCGCGGTGATGGGGCTTAACCTGGTGCTGCTGCTGGTGAGCGGGGCGATCCTTCTGCTTAACGGCGGTCATTTCGCCCAGCCGTTAAACTTCACCCTTTCGCCTAATCCCGGGTATCAGTCGGGCATGGCGATGCTGTCGTTTGTGGTATTTGCCATCTTTGCCTATGGCGGAATTGAGGCGGTTGGCGGCTTAGTGGATAAGACCGATAAGCCGGAAAAGAACTTTGCCAAAGGTATTATCATCGCGGCGATCGTTATCTCGATCGGTTACTCGCTGGCGATTGTGCTGTGGGGCGTGAGCGCCAACTGGCAGCAGGTGCTTGGCGCGCGTTCGACCAACCTCGGCAACATCACCTATGTGCTGATGACCAGCCTCGGGGCGACGCTGGGCCAGGCCCTGCACCTGACCCCTGCGGCGTCAGCCCTGACCGGGGTCTGGTTCGCCCGTATTACCGGCCTGTCGATGTTTCTCGCCTACACCGGCGCGTTCTTCACCCTCAGCTATTCTCCCCTGAAAGCGATTATCCAGGGCACGCCAAAAGCGCTCTGGCCGTCGGTGATGACCCGTCTCAACGTCAACGGAATGCCCGCCGCGGCGATGTGGCTGCAGTGTCTGCTGGTCGGGGTGTTTATCGTACTGGTATCGTTCGGTGGGGATAGCGCTTCCGCGTTTTATAACAAGCTGACGCTGATGGCCAATGTCTCTATGACCTTGCCTTATCTGTTCCTGACCATCGCCTTCCCGTTCTTCAAGGCGAAAACCCATCTTGACCGGCCGTTCGTGATCTTCAAAAACCGTCCGTCGACGCTGCTGGCGACCGGCGTGGTGCTGCTGGTGGTGACCTTCGCCAATATCTTCACCATTATCCAACCCGTCATCGACAGCGGGGACTGGAACAGTACCCTGTGGATGGTGGGTGGACCGATCTTCTTCTCACTGCTGGCGCTGGGGATCTACGAAAGCTACCGTCGGCGCATGGCGTCCGGCGCGCTGGTGATGGAGAGTTAAAGAGCCTGCCCGGCGGTGCCGCCGGGCAGGGGATGGTTTACAGGCTACCAGCCGTACGGCGGCTGGTTTTTCCGGCCGAGGTCATGGTTTTACTGCTTTGCCTGCCGTCAATACTTTCCAGACGCATCTGGAACGGAGGGAACGGCATATCAATGCCATGCTCGCGGAAGCCCGCCAGGATCAGCTGATGCATCTCATGGCGCAGCGGCATGCGGTGCCCCATCTCCGCGGCAAAAATACGTAGCTCGAAAATCTGGATCCCCTGCTGCAGGTCGACGAGAAACGCCTCCGGCGCCGGGGTATCGATGACCAGCGAGCAGCGATGCGCCGCGGCGATGAGAATTTTCGTCACCTCTTCGGTATCGGCGTCCACAGGCGCCGGCACCGTCAGCACCACGCGGGTAACCGAGTCCGACAGCGACCAGTTGATAAACTGTTCGGTAATGAACGCCTTGTTCGGCACGATAATCTCTTTTCGGTCCCAGTCGCTGATGGTGGTCGCACGGGTATTAATGCGGGTGACGCTGCCCGTCAGGTCGCGAATGGTGACCGTATCGCCGATGCGGATCGGCTTCTCAAACAGGATAATCAGGCCGGAGATAAAGTTGGCGAAGATCTCCTGCAGGCCAAACCCGAGACCCACACCCAGCGCGGCGACCAGCCACTGCAGCTTCGACCACTCGATACCGATCATCGAGAAGCCCACCAGCCCGCCGACCAGCATCAGCAGATACTTAGTGATGGTGGTGATGGCGTAGCCGGTGCCGGGGGTTAAATCGAGATGCTGGAGGATCGCCAGTTCCAGCAGCGCGGGCAGGTTGCGTACCAGCTGAGTGGTGATGATCAGCACCAGAATGGCAATCAACACCGCGCCAAGCGTAATAGGCTCAAGGCTTTCCACCCCTTGTACCGTCGAGGTCACGTCCCACAGCGAGATATTCTCAAGGAAGCCAAACGCCGAGTGAATTTCCGACCACAGCACGATGACCGATAGCAGCGCGATCAGCATCAGCAGGGAGCGGACAAGCCGCAGCGACTGGGTACTGATGGCATCGAGGTCGACCTCGCTGACCTCCGTCTCCACCGACCCTTCCGGGCTGCTGACGTGAACGGGCTCATCTTCGCCGCGGGCGCGCTGAGCGAGAATTTCCGCGCGACGATGGCGGGCCCGGTCGAAGGCCAGCCGGCGGCGCTGGATCAGCATCCAGCGGCGGATGATGTGATAGACCACCAGCAGCAGGAACCAGATGGCGACCGAGGTTTCCAGACGCGCAAGCAGCGCCTGGGCGGTGGCGAGGTAGCCGACGGCGGCCGCCAGCATGGCCACCAGCGGGGCGCCAAGCATCAGGTTCCACAGCAGGCGGTTCACCATATTGTCGCCATTCCCCTCTTTATCCAGATAGAGCGGAATACCGGCGTGCTTAAGGCTCAGGGTGACCACCGCCAGCGCGCCGCAGATCAGCAGGAAGCACAGGCGGCCCAGCGAGGCGGAGAATTCGCGGTCGTTAAGATTATCGAACATGATCAGCGCCATAATCAGCGGCACAATCAGCCCGATGCTCATCAGGTAGTAGCGCATCGCCTTCGCCACGCGGCTACGCGGCCAGCCGAAGTGGGCGATAAACAGCCCGTTTGGCCGGGCGAAGGTGGCGCAGATCATCACCACCCACAGCAAAGGCACCGTCGCGGTGACTCCATCGCCAATCGCCACCGCCAGCGGGAACGGCCAGGCGGACTGCAGACCATAGCCGAGCGTCATCCACAGCACCGGCAGCGGCGAGGCCACCAGTATCGACCAGAAGACCGTGCGCAGCGTCAGCCAGAAGTGATCCTGAGTGACTTTCCCCACCCGGGCGCTGGAGCGCTCGAGAAAGCGGGTGAAATGGCGCCGCGAGCTGATGCTAAAGCCAACCAGCAGCAGGGCGGCAAACAGCGGCAGCAGGGTCTCTTTGCTGGTAAGCATCATCGCGCTGGCTTTACCCAGTTCGCTGATGGTATCCAGGGAGATCAGGCGCCGCAGATCCTGGACGATCTCCAGCGGCCAGGAGAAGCCGATGGGGCTGACGTCCGAAGTCCAGAACAGATAGCGGTGGGTGGCTTCGTTGATCTCTTTCAGCGCGTCTTCCAGCTGGCCGTTGGCGACCTTCAGCTTGGTGAGCTCCAGCATCAGGGTATCGCCGCCGCGCAGCAGCGAGTTCAGCAGCTCGTTCTGCGTGCGCAGCTGCGCCTGCAGGATCTTGTTCTGCTCGCTGGTCAGCGGTTCGCCGTCGGCCTGGCGGATCTGCCGCAGCTGCGGCTGCTTACTCAGCAAATCTTCAAAGCGCAGACGCTGCACGCGCAGCTGCGCCATTTCCGTATCCAGCTGCTGCGGGCGAGGGCGCTCCGGCAGCCGCGCCACCTGGGCGCGCAGGGCTTCGCCCAGCAGATTGGAGGAGCCCAGCCACTGCGACTGCTCGCGCAGGGTGTTTAACGCCTGGCGCACCTGCAGCGTTTGATTCGTCGCCTGTCGCTGCTGGGATGCCACCAGATCCATGCGCTGCGCCTGCTGGTTCAGCGCCTGGGAGAGCTCACGGTTGACCTTAAACTGGGCGGTGATGTCCGGCGGCAGGTTTTCACTGTTCTCCGCCAGCAGTTCGGTACTCTCCAGCGCCTTTTCCGCCTCCCGCTGGCGCTGGCTGTTTTGCAGATTGCGCAGCGCCTGCAGATAGGCATCCAGCTGCTCGCTCTGTTTTTGCGCCAGCTCGGAACGGGCGCGCGACAGCTCCTGGCGGTTGTTGGCGGAGAGCTGGGCGAGGTCGAGTTCATCCACCAGCGCCTTCAGACGCGCCGATTCCGCCTGCAGGGCAAGATTTTGCGCCTGGGCGAGAGCATTGTTGCCGGTTTGCGTGCCGATGCGGCGCTCAACCTCATTGAGCTGACGACGGGCATCGGTTTGCTGCTGCGGCAGCTGGTTCAGGGAGTCGGCGATTTCACGCGCGCGATCCTGCTCCTGCTGCGCCTGGCGGCTCGATTCCAGCAGCTGACTGCTGACCTGCAGGATCTCCTGGTTCAGCGCATCGGCGGTCAGGCCGGTTGGCACCTGGCGCGGCTCTTCGCTCAGATTATTGAGCTGGGCACGCAGGCTTTGAAACAGTTTGGGGAAATTGTCGATAACGTCCTGATACTGACGGGCGCGCTCGAGGGATGATTTTCGCTCCTCAAGCGCGTTCAGCGCGGACTGCAGAACTTCAACGGTTTCAGGCTGGGCGGGCTTTGCCGCCTTCGCCTGTTCCAGTTCCTGGGTTATCTGTTTAGCATCCGGGGCTGTCGCAGCGTACGCCCCGAAACTGAGGCTCAAGGCCAACAGGAAAGTGTATATCAGGCGCACGGCATAACCCTTTTGCTGAAGAATTAACCTTGGTCTTGTTTATCGTCAACCAGCGGGCTGGCGCGGTGTTCGGCGCGGATCTCTTCTTCCGGTAACGGCGCGGGTTCAGCGGCGGCGGTCGCTTCCACTGCTGTCGCCAGCGGTTGGCCGATCTTGGTCACGGACAGGCTTTGCAGCGTGTCGACCAGCTTCACCTGGCCCGGGGCAAACAGGTTGATCACGGTGGAACCCAGTTTGAAGCGGCCCATCTCCTGGCCTTTCAGCAAGGCGATGGAGCCTTCGTTGTCGCCAGAGGGCCAGGTCCAGCGTTTAATAATGCCTTCGCGCGGCGGGGTCACGGTGCCGGACCACACGGTCTCGATGCTGCCGACGATAGTTGCGCCCACCAGAATTTGCGCCATCGGGCCAAACTCAGTATCAAACAGGCAGATGACGCGCTCGTTACGGGCGAACAGGTTCGGGACGTTCTGCGCCGTCAAGTGGTTAACAGAGAACAGGTCGCCAGGAACGTAGATCATTTCGCGCAGGATGCCGTTGCACGGCATGTGTACGCGGTGATAGTCGCGCGGCGACAGGTAGGTGGTGGCGAAGCTGCCGTTACGGAACAGGTCGGCCATCTGATAGTTGCCGGCCAGCAGGGCTTCCAGACTGTAGTCATGACCTTTAGCCTGCAGGATTTTATCGTTCTCAATGGCGCCAAGCTGGCTGATCACGCCATCGGCCGGCATCACCAGCACGTTTGGATCGGTATTCAGCGGGCGAACGTCGTCGCGCAGCGGGCGCACGAAGAAATCGTTGAAGGTGCGATAAGCCGCGGTATCCGGCTTCTGCGCCTCTTTCATATCGACCTTGTAGTATTTCACGAACAGATCGATGACCAGCTTCGTCAGCCAACCTGCGCGTTTGCTCGCACCCCAGCCTGCGAGGCGGGTGAGCCACAGTTTAGGCAGAATGTATTGCAGTGAAAGTTTAAGATCGTTTAACAAAGTAGCCTCCAGGCCATGATATGTCGTTCCTGACCCCGCCTGCGGGCGGGGACCTGAAAAAAGGGGACGATTCTATACGTAAAACTCGCCAAATGGCATCCGCGTAAGCTGCGTCATCATCGCTGCCCGGCAGCGCCTGACGTGATGCTCAGCTTAATGATCAGTCATCGGACGAGGAAAAGTTTTTACGCGTTTTTACCTGTACCTGCGCCATGCTTTCCAGGATGCGGTGGTAGTTCTCAAAACGGCTTTCGGCGATCTTGCCGTTCTCTACCGCTTCGCGAAGCGCACAGCCAGGATCGGTATCGTGTTTACAGTCGCGATATTTGCAACGGCCTAAATAATCATGGAATTCGACAAAGCCGTTGGTGATTTGTTCCGCTTCCAGATGCCACAGGCCGAACTCACGTACCCCCGGTGAATCAATCACATCGCCGCCGTGCGGGAAGTGGTAGAGGCGTGCCGCGGTGGTGGTGTGTTGACCTAAGCCGGAAACGTCCGAGACATCATTGGTGAGGATCTGATCCTCGTTCAACCCGAGCAGGGCGTTCAGCAGGCTCGATTTACCGACCCCGGACTGCCCGGCGAAGATACTGATGCGGTCGGTCAGGGCCGCTTCCAGCGGCTTAAGGCCGTCCTGAGTCCGACTGGAAACCAGCAGCACGCGGTAACCGATGTTGCGGTAGATATCCATTTGCTCATTGACGAAGCGCAGACCATCATCATCCAGCAGATCGATTTTATTCAGCACAATGAGCGGCTCGATATCCTGCGCTTCGCAGGCCACCAGATAGCGATCGATAATATTCAGCGACAGCTCAGGCAGGATCGCGGAAACCACCACGATCTGGTCGATATTGGCGGCGATAGGCTTCACGCCGTCGTAAAAATCCGGACGCGTCAGGACGGAGGCGCGATCGTGCACCGCCTCGACGATCCCTTTGACGCTTACGCCGTCGGCGGCGTCTTTACCCGGCCGCCAGACCACGCGGTCGCCGGTGACCAGCGAGCGGATCGTCCGGCGGATATTGCAGCGATGCACGCTGCCGTCAGCGGATTCGACGTCGGCATGCATACCAAAGCGACTGATGACAATGCCTTCCGACGTTTCGCCAAACAGGTTGTCATCGTAGTCGGCCTTCTCCGCAGTGGTTTTCAGACGGCGCTGGTGGTTGGCTTTGACGCGGCGCTGCTGGCCTTTGGAGAGTTTATTTTTACTCAATCGAACTGGCTCCTGGTCGNNTGATGGGGCAAAACCTCTATGATACACGCTATTTTAGATGAATATAGTCACGCGAGAAGGGTGGAAAATAGCATGAGTGCAAATGAAAACAACCTCATTTGGATCGATCTTGAGATGACAGGGCTGGATCCGGAGCGCGATCGCATTATCGAAATCGCCACCCTGGTGACCGATGCGAACCTGAACATTCTGGCTGAGGGCCCGACCATCGCGGTGCATCAGTCGGACGCTCAGCTGGCATTAATGGACGAGTGGAATGTGCGGACGCATACCGGCAGCGGTCTGGTGGATCGCGTGAAGGCCAGCACCGTCAGCGAGCACGATGCCGAACTGGCGACCATTGAGTTTCTTAAGCAGTGGGTGCCGGCGGGCAAGTCGCCGATCTGCGGCAACAGTATCGGCCAGGATCGTCGCTTCCTGTTTAAGTACATGCCGCAACTGGAAGCCTATTTCCACTATCGCTATCTGGACGTTAGCACGCTGAAAGAGCTGGCGCGCCGCTGGAAGCCGGAAATTCTCGACGGCTTTAAAAAGCAGGGCACTCATCAGGCGATGGACGATATCCGCGAGTCGGTCGCCGAGCTGGCTTACTACCGCGAACACTTCATTAAGCTGTAAACCGCGACCGGGCCCTGTGCGCGGCCCGGTACACTTTTCTGCGTTATTTAAACCACTTCTGCTGCATCTGCTGGAAGTCAGGTGTCGCCATGACCGCGGCCAGGGCATCGTTGATGGCGTTCAGCAGCTCCGGATCGTCTTTGCGCACCGCAATCGCATACTGCTTACCGTAATAAGCCGGGTCGGTGGCCCGTTCATCCATGATGGCGTAGTCAGGGTTCTCCTGCTGCCAGACGTCGAGGGTGGCGAAGTCGCCCATGACGCCGGTTATTTGCCCGGCTTTCAGCGCGGCCAGGGCGCTGGCGACATCGTCGTAAGGGACAGCCTGTACGGCTTTCTGTTTATCACGCAGGTAGCGCTGATGCAGCGTGCCTTTCACCACGCC
This sequence comes from Klebsiella sp. EMBS2024, assembly GCF_036233805.1. Taxonomy (NCBI): domain Bacteria; kingdom Pseudomonadati; phylum Pseudomonadota; class Gammaproteobacteria; order Enterobacterales; family Enterobacteriaceae; genus Klebsiella; species Klebsiella sp. EMBS2024. The sequence goes on from NZ_JAZARW010000001.1 coordinate 4,992,289, forward strand.
GACTTTTTTAGCTTTCAGATCGGCAAAGGTATGGGCGACATCTTTGTTGACGATCACCACCCCGGAGAGCGCCTGGCGATAGGGTCGGCTGAAGGCGACCTGCTTCTCACGCATCGGGATCACTTCCATGCCGGCAATCACCGCGTCAAATTTCTTAAAGCGTAAAGCCGGGATCAGGGTATCGAAACGCTGCGCCGTGAACTGGCACTGCGCCTGCATCTGCTGGCACAGGGCGTGCGCGAGATCGATATCGAAGCCAACGGGCTGATTTTTGCCGTTGGCGGTGACAAACGGTGGATTGGCCGTGGTGGTGCCAAAATGGAGCGTCTCGGCTGACGCGGTTCCGATGGCCAGCGTGCTCAGCAGCAGGACGGTGAGGACTTTTCTCATGCTAATTCCCTGTTTGGCGTCGGGGTGGCCTCGTTATACGTCGCGCCACCGCTGTATGATGCGAGCGATTTTGCGTCATTCAGTCGGGCGGAAAAAGCGATTTTGCCCGTTATGACGCTTATTTATACAATTCAGCGGCGTAGATGGCGAGAAAATGTCCATTTAAACAAAAAACGCAAAAAAGTGATCGTCAGGGGGTTGCAGGGGCATCGAATTCTCGTATAATGCGCCTCCCGTAACGACGCAGAAATGCAAATTACGACGCCATCGAAATATGGCAAAAAATGCAGTAACGCGGGAATAGCTCAGTTGGTAGAGCACGACCTTGCCAAGGTCGGGGTCGCGAGTTCGAGTCTCGTTTCCCGCTCCAAAATNT
>NZ_JAZARW010000001.1:4993101-5036241 GCF_036233805.1 Klebsiella sp. EMBS2024
AAAGCCGAAGATTAAGCGGGAATAGCTCAGTTGGTAGAGCACGACCTTGCCAAGGTCGGGGTCGCGAGTTCGAGTCTCGTTTCCCGCTCCAAAATTTGAAAGACACACCACACCAGTCGCAGTTTTCAGGTTGCTAGACGGTAGCTTGAATGACGATGATTAAGCGGGAATAGCTCAGTTGGTAGAGCACGACCTTGCCAAGGTCGGGGTCGCGAGTTCGAGTCTCGTTTCCCGCTCCAAATTTTCTTCCATCTCTTATTTATCCACAGTGCAATCCAGCGCCGGGGATGATTTTCGTTTGGTCCTCAGAAATACTGTGAACAGAGTTATCCACAGGTTATCGTTCCGTCACTGGCGGCGCAAATGCTTCGCTTTGTAAATAGTATCTTTGTATGTGATTGAAATTTAACAAATAAATTTCATTTCAAAATGTTAATCCGATCACTTGACCTTGGTCTGCGCCTTGAAACGCAATGTGTTTTAGATTTTATTCACAGCCTGTGAATGAATCAGGCGTCGCGCGGCAAGCCTTTCTCTACCACTCTGACCAGACGTAATTTTTTCGGCAGCTGTACTTCAACGGCGTCGGCGTTCCGCTTTTTCAGTTGCTGGGCAATCGCCCACTCAATGTGTTCGTCGAGAAGCGGGTGCTCGCCCCGGCGGCTCTCCAGGGCGCGAAGATGGGCTTCATCCCAGGGCGCATTGCCCAACGCGACGGCGATATTGCGCAGCCAGCGCAGGTGGCCAATGCGACGAATCGCCGACCCTTCGGTCACCTTCAGAAACCACGCTTCGCTCCAGGCGAACAGCTCCACCAGCGGCGGGGCATGCAGCGCTTTGCGTGGGCTGAAATCCTCTTCATCGGTGAGCTGTGAGAAACGGTTCCACGGGCAGATCAGCTGACAATCATCACAACCGTAAATACGGTTGCCGATAAGTGGACGGAACTCCTCGGGGATTGCACCTTCCAGTTCAATGGTGAGATAGGAGATGCAGCGCCGGGCGTCGACGGTATAGGGCTCAACGATGGCCCCGGTGGGACAGATGGTCATGCAGGCGACGCAGCGCCCACACTCCTCCGCAACCGGGCTGTCGACCGGCAGGGGCAGATCAATCAGCAGTTCGCCGAGGAAAAAGAACGATCCGGCGTCGCGGCTTAAGATTAGTGAGTGCTTACCTGTCCAGCCAAGGCCCGCTTTTTCTGCGATTGGCCGTTCCAGGATAGGCGCGGAATCGACAAAAGGTCTAAAATTGAGCGAAGCACACTGTTCCTGAATCTTCTCCCCCAGCTTTTTCAGGCGATTACGTAGCAGCTTATGATAATCACGCCCGAGGGCATAACGGCTGACGTAACCCAGCGCGGGATCTTTCAGGGTGCGGGCAAAGGCGGCGTTAGCGGGCAGATAGTTCATCCGCACGCTGATGACGCGTAACGTACCGGGCAGCAGTTCGTGGGGACGGGCGCGCATCATACCGTGACGGGCCATCCATTCCATTTCGCCGTGGTATTGTTTATCCAGCCATGCCTGCAGTTTGGGTTCACTGGCGCTGAGGTCGGTATCGGCGATCCCCACCTGCTGGAACCCAAGCTCTGTGCCCCATTGTTTGATTTGTTGCGCTAACTGAACGAGATCGAGGGGCTGTGACATGATGGACCATACAATGACGAAAAACCCTGACAGTATACCATACAACATTTGGCCTGCGGAGGCGCTGCGCCTGGCCGAACGAGAGGCGGCGGACAGCCTGGGGCTGACGCTGTTCGAACTCATGCAGCGCGCGGGCGAGGCGGCGTTCCAGCTGGCCAGCTGTGCTTATCCTGCCAGCGCGCACTGGCTGATCCTCTGCGGACATGGCAACAACGGCGGCGACGGATATGTCGTTGCGCGTCTGGCACAGGCCGCGGGGCGGCGGGTGACGCTGCTGGCGGTGGAGAGTGACAGCCCGCTGCCGGAAGAGGCGCAGGCGGCGCGGGAGGCATGGCTTAACGCCGGCGGCGTGATCCATGCGGCGACTATCTCATGGCCCGACGATATCTCACTGATTATTGATGGCCTGCTCGGCACCGGTCTGCGCAGTGCGCCGCGCGATCCCGTTGCGGCGCTCATCCACCAGGCGAACCACCACCCGGCGCCGGTGGTGGCGCTGGATATCCCTTCCGGCCTGAATGCGCAGACGGGCGCGACGCCAGGTGCAGTGGTACAGGCCGACCATACGCTGACCTTTATCGCCCTCAAGCCGGGGCTGCTGACCGGCAAGGCGCGGGATGTCGTCGGGCAACTCCACCATCATGCGCTGGGGCTCGAACGCTGGCTCGCCGGACAAAGCTCTCCTCTGACGCGGTTTTGCGCCGCCCACCTCGCCGACTGGCTGCCGCCGCGGCGGGCCACCTCCCATAAAGGCGATCACGGTAAACTGGTGATTGTCGGCGGCGATCGCGGCACGGCAGGCGCTATCCGTATGTGCGGTGAAGCGGCCCTACGCAGCGGCGCGGGACTGGTGCGAGTGCTTACTCACCCGGAGAACGTGGCGCCCATTGTCACCGTGCGGCCGGAATTAATGGTAGATGAGCTGACGCCGCAGACTCTGAAAGCCGCGCTGGAGTGGGCTGATGTGGTGGCGATTGGCCCCGGGCTGGGGCAGCGCGAATGGGGGCGCAGCGCCCTGCGCACGGTGGAAAGTTTTAACAAACCGATGGTCTGGGACGCCGACGCGCTGAACCTGCTGGCATTCAATCCCGATAAACGTCACAATCGCGTGCTAACGCCGCACCCCGGCGAAGCGGCCCGTCTGCTGAACGTCAGCGTGGCAGAAATTGAAAGCGATCGCTTACTTTCTGCGCAGCGTCTGGTAAAACGGTATGGCGGCGTGGTTGTGCTGAAAGGCGCGGGCACGGTGGTGGCCAGTGAAAGCGGGGCGATGGGCATTATCGATGCCGGCAATGCCGGGATGGCCAGCGGCGGGATGGGCGATGTGCTCACCGGCATCATCGCCGCGTTGTTAGGACAGCACCTGACGCCGTATGATGCTGCCTGTGCCGGGTGCGTCGCTCATGGCGATGCCGCCGACCGACTGGCCGCCCGCGAGGGCACCCGCGGCATGCTGGCGACCGATCTCTTTTCCACGCTCAGGCGTGTTGTTAACCCGGATGTGATTGACGTAGACCATGATTAACCGAGTGATTCCTTTACCCGATGAGCAGGCCACGCTGGCCCTTGGCGACCGCATCGCGCAGGCCTGTACCGGCGCCACCGTGATTTATCTGTATGGTGATTTAGGCGCGGGGAAAACGACCTTCAGCCGCGGCTTTTTGCAGGCGCTCGGTCACCGCGGCAATGTCAAAAGCCCAACTTATACCCTGGTGGAGCCCTATACCCTCGAGAACCTGATGGTGTATCACTTCGATCTCTACCGTCTGGCGGATCCTGAGGAACTCGAATTTATGGGGATCCGTGATTATTTTGCCGACGATGCCATCTGCCTGGTGGAATGGCCGCAGCAAGGCGCAGGTGTCCTGCCTGACCCGGATGTTGAAATTCACCTTGATTACCAGGCACAAGGGCGTGAGGCGCGTATTACCGCGATCTCCTCACGGGGTGAATCTTTACTGGCGCGTTTAGCCTTTTAGCCTGAAGGATGACGGGATGAAGTATCGCATAACCACCTGGCTTGCCGCTGCGCTGATGCTGTCGAGTCTTCACGCCACTGCGGCGAGTTTATCCGATATCCAGGTCTCTAACGGAGACCAGCAGGCCCGTATTACCCTAAGCTTTGTCGGTGAGCCGGAGTACTCCTTTACCCCACAGGGTAAACGTCTGGTGGCGCTGGATATCAAGCAGACCGGCGTATTGCAGGGACTACCGCTGCAGTTTAGCGGCAGCAACCTGGTGAAGAGTATTCGCGCCGGCACGCCGCAGGATACGCAGACGCTGCGTCTGCTGGTGGATCTGACGGAAGATGGCAAAACCCGGGCGGTGAAGCAACAGAACGGGGCGAATTACACGGTGGTCTTTACCATCAACGCCGACGCGCCTCCGCCGCCCGTGGTGGTGAAACGGGCCGACCCGCCGCCGGTGATGCCTTCCCGGACGACGACGTCAGGGCGTAACCCGTTCAGCTCGTCGGGTCATGAACGGCAGACGGTGATGACCTCCTCTCAGCCGGCGATGACCAACAATCAGACCGTGACTCGCCCGGCGGCCCGCACGGTGTCGGCGGATGATAAAGTCATTATCGCCATTGATGCCGGGCACGGCGGCCAGGATCCTGGCGCGATTGGCCCGAACGGCACCAAAGAGAAAAACGTGACTATCGCTATCGCGCGCAAGCTGCGGGCGTTACTGAACGCCGATCCGCAGTTTAAGCCGGTGCTGACCCGCGACGGGGATTACTTTATTTCGGTGATGGGCCGCTCTGACGTGGCGCGTAAGCAAAACGCCAATTTCCTCGTCTCTATCCATGCTGACGCCGCGCCAAACCGCGATGCCACTGGCGCCTCGGTGTGGGTGCTCTCGAACCGTCGCGCCAACAGCGAAATGGCCGGTTGGCTCGAGCAGCATGAGAAGCAGTCTGAACTGCTCGGCGGTGCGGGCGATGTGCTGGCAAACAGCCAGGCCGACCCCTACCTGAGCCAGGCGGTGCTGGATCTGCAGTTTGGTCATTCCCAGCGCGTCGGCTACGATGTGGCGACCAACGTGCTGAGCCAGCTGCAGCGTATTGGCAACCTGCACAAACGCCGCCCGGAGCATGCCAGCCTTGGCGTGCTGCGCTCGCCGGACATCCCGTCGATCCTCGTGGAAACGGGCTTTATCAGTAACAACGGCGAAGAGCGGCTGCTGGGTAGCGATGATTACCAGGAGCAGATTGCGGAGGCGATTTATAACGGCTTACGCAACTACTTTATGCAGCATCCGCTGCAGTCGGCGCCTCGCGGCGAGGCGGCGCAGACCGCCAGCGCCGCGGCGCCGGGCGGGATGTTGATTAACTAAGGAGCAGGGGATGCCGATTCAGGTTCTGCCGCCGCAGCTCGCCAACCAGATTGCCGCCGGCGAGGTGGTGGAGCGGCCCGCGTCGGTGGTGAAAGAGCTGGTTGAGAACAGTCTTGATGCGGGCGCTACGCGGATTGACATTGATATCGAACGCGGCGGCGCGAAGCTCATTCGCATCCGCGATAACGGCAGCGGCATCAAAAAAGACGAGCTGGCGCTGGCCCTGGCTCGTCATGCGACCAGCAAGATCGCCTCGCTTGACGATCTGGAGGCCATTATTAGCCTCGGCTTTCGCGGCGAAGCGCTGGCCAGTATCAGTTCGGTAGCGCGCTTAACGCTGACTTCGCGCACGGCGGAGCAGCAGGAAGCCTGGCAGGCGTATGCTGAAGGCCGCGATCAGGCGGTGACGGTGAAGCCGGCGGCGCACCCGGTCGGTACCACTCTGGAAGTCCTCGATCTGTTCTATAACACCCCGGCGCGGCGCAAATTTATGCGCACCGAAAAGACCGAGTTCGGCCACATTGACGAGGTGGTGCGCCGCATTGCGCTGGCGCGCTTCGACGTCACTATCAACCTCAGCCATAACGGCAAGGTGATGCGCCAGTATCGGGCCGTCGCTCAGGATGGCCAGCGCGAGCGCCGGCTGGGGACAATTTGCGGCGCCGCTTTTCTCGAACATGCGCTGGCGATCGAGTGGCAGCATGGCGATCTGACCCTGCGCGGCTGGGTCGCCGATCCGCTGCATACCACCCCGGCGCTGGCGGAAATTCAGTATTGCTACGTTAACGGGCGGATGATGCGCGATCGGCTGATCAACCATGCTATCCGCCAGGCCTGTGAAGACAAGCTAGGGGCCGATCAGCAACCGGCGTTTGTGCTGTATCTGGAGATCGATCCCCATCAGGTGGATGTAAACGTCCACCCGGCCAAGCATGAGGTGCGTTTCCATCAGTCGCGCCTGGTGCACGACTTTATCTACCAGGGCGTACTGAGCGTACTGCAGCAGCAGCTTGACGCGCCGCTGGCGGAAAAAGACGACCCGCCGGCGCCGCGCCCGATGCCGGAGAACCGCATCGCCGCGGGAGGCAACCAGTTTGCGCGGCCAGCGGAAGCGCGGGAGCCTGCGACCCGCTTCAGCATCACGCCATCGCGTGAGCCTGCGGCCTCCAGCGGCAAACCGGGCGGCGCGAGCTGGCCGCATGCGCAGCCGGGTTACCAGAAGCAGCAGGGAGCGCTTTATCGTCAACTGCTCGACACGCCAACGGCGCCAAAGCCAGCGTTGCAGCCTCCGGCGGCGGCAGAGTTGGCCGGTCACAGTCAGAGCTTTGGCAGAGTGTTGACGATTGTTGGCGGCGACTGCGCGCTGCTGGAGCGCGAGGGCGGTCTGGCGCTGCTGTCGTTGACCGTTGCCGAGCGCTGGCTGCGCCAGGCGCAGTTGACCCCGGGAGCGGAGGCGGTATGTGCTCAGCCGCTGCTGATCCCGCTGCGGTTAAAAGTTACGGAAGGGGAAAAACAGGCGCTGGCCGCCGCTCAGCCGGCGCTGGCGCAGCTAGGGATCGATGTGCATACCGATGCCCTGCACGTGACGGTGCGCGCGGTCCCTTTACCCTTAAGACAACAAAATTTACAAATCTTGATTCCTGAACTGATAGGCTACCTGGCGCAGCAAAACGCATTCGACGTCGGCAATATCGCCCAATGGATGGCGCGTAATCTGACGAGCGAACAGACGTCATGGAATATGGCGCAGGCGATTGCGCTGCTGGCGGACGTTGAGCGTCTTTGCCCGCAGCTGGTGAGAACGCCGCCGGGTGGCCTGTTACAACCTGTAGATCTCCATTCGGCGATGAATGCCCTGAAAGATGAATGATGTAACCGAGGCGAGCCTGCCCAAGGCAATTTTTTTAATGGGCCCGACGGCCTCCGGCAAAACCGCGCTGGCGATAGCCTTACGTAAAGTTTTGCCAGTAGAGTTGATTAGCGTTGATTCCGCCCTCATTTATCGGGGAATGGATATTGGCACCGCCAAACCGGATGCTGCGGAGCTTAGCGCTGCGCCGCATCGGCTGCTGGATATTTTGGATCCTGCGGAGGCCTATTCCGCGGCGGATTTTCGCCGCGATGCGCTGGCGGCGATGGCGGATATTGTCGCCGCCGGGCGAATTCCGCTGTTAGTCGGCGGAACGATGTTGTATTTCAAAGCGTTGCTGGAAGGATTGTCGCCCTTACCGTCGGCTGACCCAGAGGTCAGAGCGCGGATTGAGCAGCAGGCCGCAGAGCAGGGGTGGAATGCGTTACATCAGCAATTACAGGAGATCGATCCCGTGGCTGCTGCGCGTATTCATCCAAATGATCCGCAAAGGCTTTCCCGGGCACTGGAAGTTTTTTTCATTTCGGGTAAAACTTTAACGGAACTGACGCAAACGTCAGGAGACGCTCTGCCATATCAGGTGCATCAGTTCGCCATCGCCCCGGCGAGCCGTGAACTGCTCCATCAACGCATAGAACAGCGTTTTCATCAGATGTTAGCTTCAGGTTTTGAAGCAGAAGTACGGGCGCTTTTTGCCCGCGGAGATTTGCATACGGACATGCCTTCCATCCGTTGTGTCGGATACCGCCAGATGTGGTCATATCTCAATGGCGAGATCCCGTATGATGAGATGGTTTATCGAGGTGTTTGCGCCACGAGACAGTTAGCCAAACGTCAGGTCACCTGGCTGCGCGGTTGGGAAGGTGTGCACTGGTTAGACAGTGAACAACCTGAACAAGCGCTCAACAAAGTATTACAGGTTGTTGGTGCGAGCCAGAACTGAACGTGTACAATTAAACGGTATCGTGCGTAATTTTTTTTGAGAATCGTAAGGTTCTGAGTACAAAACAAGCATACATATAAGGAAAAGAGAGAATGGCTAAGGGGCAATCTTTACAAGATCCGTTCCTGAACGCTTTGCGTCGGGAACGCGTTCCGGTTTCTATTTATTTGGTGAATGGTATCAAGCTGCAAGGGCAAATTGAGTCTTTCGATCAGTTCGTGATCCTGTTGAAGAACACGGTCAGCCAGATGGTCTATAAGCACGCAATTTCTACTGTTGTCCCGTCTCGCCCGGTGTCTCACCACAGCAACAATGCTGGCGGCGGTTCCAGTAACTATCACCACGGTGGTAGCGCGCAGGGTTCTTCTGCGCCGCAACAAGACAGCGACGACGCCGAATAAGGCCAGTGCTGTTTTTCCACGCCGGGGAGCCAGGTTTTCTGCGTTCCCCGCTGGTATTTTATAAGGGGTTTACGCTTGTTTGACCGTTATGACGCCGGTGAGCAGGCGGTACTGGTACACATCTATTTTTCGCAAGACAAAGATATGGAAGATCTCCAGGAGTTTGAAACTCTGGCCTCTTCCGCCGGTGTCGAAGCAATGCAGGTGATTACCGGTAGCCGTAAAGCACCGCACCCGAAGTATTTTGTTGGTGAAGGTAAGGCAGTCGAAATTGCGGAAGCCGTTAAAGCGACCGGCGCTTCGGTCGTGCTCTTCGATCATGCCCTGAGTCCGGCGCAAGAACGTAACCTGGAACGCCTGTGCGAATGCCGGGTTATCGATCGCACCGGTCTTATTTTAGATATTTTCGCCCAGCGCGCGCGCACCCATGAAGGGAAATTGCAGGTCGAGCTGGCGCAGCTGCGCCATATGGCGACTCGCCTTGTCCGCGGTTGGACCCACCTTGAAAGACAGAAGGGCGGGATTGGTTTGCGTGGCCCGGGTGAAACCCAGCTCGAAACCGACCGTCGTTTATTGCGTAACCGTATCATGCAGATCCTGTCGCGGCTGGAAAAAGTCGAGAAACAGCGCGAGCAGGGGCGGCGGTCGCGTGCGAAAGCCGATATTCCTACCGTGTCGCTGGTGGGCTATACCAACGCCGGAAAATCAACGCTCTTTAACCAGATCACTGCCGCCGAGGTCTATGCCGCGAACCAGCTGTTCGCCACCCTGGACCCGACGCTGCGCCGCATTGACGTCCCTGACGTCGGCGAAACGGTGCTGGCCGATACCGTCGGCTTTATTCGCCACCTGCCGCACGATCTGGTAGCCGCGTTTAAAGCGACGTTGCAGGAGACGCGTCAGGCGACGCTGCTGCTGCATGTGATTGATGCGGCGGATGTCCGCGTGCAGGAAAACATTGATGCGGTAAATACGGTTCTCGCTGAAATTGAGGCCGATGAGATCCCGGCGCTGCTGGTGATGAACAAAATCGACATGCTTGACGATTTTGAACCGCGCATCGATCGCGACGATGAAAATAAACCGATTCGGGTCTGGCTTTCAGCCCAGACCGGGGTTGGCGTACCACTGCTTTTTCAGGCATTAACGGAGCGTCTTTCCGGTGAAGTGGCCCAGCATACGCTGCGCTTACCGCCGAAAGAAGGGCGACTGAGAAGCCGTTTCTATCAGCTTCAGGCGATAGAAAAAGAGTGGATGGAGGATGACGGCAGCGTGAGTCTGCAGGTGCGCATGCCGATCGTTGACTGGCGGCGCCTCTGTAAGCAAGAGCCAACGCTTGTTGACTATGTGGTTTAACCTTGCAGCTTGCCTGAAGATATTGACCCCTGTGGGGATATCAAAAACAAATATGGAGCATATACATGGCGTGGAATCAGCCCGGTAATAACGGACAGGACCGCGACCCGTGGGGGAGCAGCAAACCTGGCGGCAACTCTGAGGGAAATGGCAATAAAGGCGGTCGCGAGCAGGGGCCGCCGGATCTGGATGATATCTTCCGCAAGTTAAGTAAAAAACTTGGCGGGCTCGGCGGCGGCAAGGGCGGACTGGGCGGCGGCAATAGCGCGCAGGGGCCTCGCGGACCGATGGGCGGGCGTATTGTCGGCATCGTTGCCGCGGCGGCAGTGATTATCTGGGCGGCCAGCGGTTTCTATACCATTAAAGAGGCCGAGCGCGGCGTGGTCACCCGTTTTGGTAAGTTCAGCCATCTGGTTGAGCCTGGCCTGAACTGGAAACCGACCTTTATCGATAACGTTCAGGCGGTGAACGTGGAGTCGGTGCGCGAACTTGCGGCTTCCGGCGTCATGCTGACCTCTGACGAAAACGTGGTGCGCGTTGAGATGAACGTGCAGTACCGCGTCACCGATCCGGAGCGCTATCTGTTTAGCGTGACCAGCGCGGACGACAGTCTGCGTCAGGCCACCGACAGCGCGCTGCGCGGCGTGATCGGCAAATACACCATGGATCGCATTCTGACCGAAGGTCGTACCGTGATCCGTAGCGATACCCAGCGTGAGCTGGAAGAGACGATTCGCCCGTACAACATGGGTATCACTCTGCTGGACGTCAACTTCCAGACGGCGCGTCCGCCGGAAGAGGTGAAGGCCGCGTTTGACGATGCCATTGCCGCGCGTGAGAACGAGCAGCAGTACATTCGTGAAGCGGAAGCGTATACCAACGAAGTCCAGCCGCGGGCGAATGGTCAGGCGCAGCGTATCCTCGAAGAGGCACGCGCCTATAAGACCCAGACCGTTCTGGAAGCCCAGGGTGAAGTGGCTCGCTTTGCGAAGATCCTGCCGGAATACAAAGCCGCGCCGGAAATTACCCGCGAGCGTCTGTATATCGAAACCATGGAAAAAGTGCTGAGCCACACCCGTAAAGTGCTGGTCAATGACAGCAAAAACGGCAATCTGATGGTTCTGCCGCTGGATCAGATGCTGAAAGGCGCCGCTGCGCCGGCAGCAAAGAGCGATAGTAGTGACGCCAGCGATCTGCTGCGCCTGCCGCCAGCATCCAGCTCAAGCAGCGCCAGCACCTCATCAACCTCGAGCTCAACCGGGGGTAGCATTATGGACCAACGCCGCGCTAACGCGCAGCGTAACGACTACCAGCGTCAGGGGGAATAACGATGCGTAAATCTGTTATCGCGATCATTGTCATCGTGCTGGTAGTGCTCTACATGTCTGTCTTTGTCGTAAAGGAAGGCGAGCGCGGTATCACGCTGCGTTTCGGTAAAGTTCTGCGCGACGACGAAAACAAGCCGCTGGTGTATGCGCCAGGCCTGCACTTCAAGATCCCGTTTATCGAATCGGTGAAGATGCTGGATGCGCGTATTCAGACCATGGACAACCAGGCTGACCGTTTCGTTACTAAAGAGAAGAAAGACCTGATCGTCGACTCCTATATCAAGTGGCGCATCAGCGACTTCAGCCGTTACTACCTGGCAACCGGCGGCGGCGACGTCTCCCAGGCCGAGGTGCTGCTGAAGCGTAAATTCTCTGACCGTCTGCGTTCTGAAATTGGTCGTCTGGATGTGAAAGATATCGTCACCGACTCCCGTGGTCGCCTGACCCTGGAAGTGCGTGATGCGCTGAACTCGGGTTCGGCCGGTACGGAAGATGAGGTTAGCACCCCGGCGGCTGACGACGCGATTGCTAAAGCGGCAGAGCGTGTAGAAGCCGAAACCAACGGTAAAGTGCAGGTGATCAACCCGAACAGTATGGCGGCGCTGGGTATCGAAGTTGTCGACGTACGTATCAAACAGATCAACCTGCCGGCAGAAGTGTCGGAAGCGATTTATAACCGTATGCGCGCGGAGCGTGAAGCGGTTGCTCGTCGCCATCGTTCACAGGGTCAGGAAGAGGCGGAAAAACTGCGCGCGACTGCGGACTATGAAGTCACCAAGACGCTGGCGGAAGCCGAGCGCCAGGGCCGTATCCTGCGTGGTGAAGGTGATGCGGAATCAGCGAAACTGTTTGCCGACGCGTTCAGCCAGGATCCAGGCTTCTACTCCTTTATCCGTAGCCTGCGTGCCTATGAGAAGAGCTTCCAGAGCAATCAGGATGTGATGGTCCTGAGTCCGGACAGCGATTTCTTCCGCTATATGCGTTCACCGGATTCGGCGCGTAAATAAGCCGGAGAAGGTGTAAACCTGAAGTAATAATGCGAAAAGGCGCCTGAAACAGGCGCCTTTTTTCATGCTGCGAGGGCGGGAATTAGTTGCCGAGTAGCTTGTTCAGCAGGCCGCCGATCACCGGCAGGCCTGCCAGCGCACTTTCGATGGTGCCGCCGATAGTCGACCCAACGCTTTCGCCCAGGGTTTTGCCCAGGTCCGGCGCCAGGTCGGCCAGATTGAGGGTGCCAAGCAGTGGCAGGTTAATGCTCAGGGCATCAGTGCCCATCGTCCATGCGGCTGCGCCGACCTTGCTGCCTAAGGCCGCCAGACCATCCTGTAACCAGCCTGCGCCGCTCACATTTTCGATTTCAAATGCGGTTAACTCTCTCATCATAATCTTCCTGATTAAGTAGACGTACCGGGTTGTAGTACGCGATGGCATAGTTACAATTTAAAAAATATCCAGCAATACAATTAGTTGTGAATTTTGTTTCACCTTTCTGGTTCATAATGAAGCTGAAATACGGGACAATGTGAAATGAGGGAATGAATTCACCATGCTGGCCGAGACGCCCGCGAGGGCGGCAATGATACTTTTCAATTAGGGTTGACGATGAACTCCACCATTTGGCTGGCGCTGGCGCTGGTTTTAGTACTCGAAGGGCTTGGCCCGCTGCTTTATCCGCGCGCCTGGCGCAAGATGGTCGCCAGCCTGAGCCAGCTACCGGATAATTTATTGCGTCGTTTTGGCGGCGGACTTGTGGTTGCCGGGATTGTGATCTACTACATGTTGAGGAAATCGATTGGCTGATCAAAAAGTGGTCGGATTTGCCTTATTTTGGATGCAAAAAGTGCTGTAACTCTGAAAAAGCGATGGTAGAATCCATTTTTAAGCAAACGGTGATTTTGAAAAATGGGTAACAACGTCGTCGTACTGGGCACCCAATGGGGTGACGAAGGTAAAGGGAAGATCGTCGATCTCCTGACTGAACGGGCTAAATATGTTGTGCGCTACCAGGGTGGTCACAACGCCGGCCATACTCTCGTAATCAACGGTGAAAAAACCGTTCTCCATCTTATTCCATCAGGCATTCTGCGTGAAAACGTCACCAGCATCATCGGTAACGGCGTCGTGCTGTCTCCGGCCGCGCTGATGAAAGAGATGAAGGGCCTGGAAGACCGTGGTATCCCGGTTCGCGAGCGTCTGCTGCTCTCTGAAGCCTGCCCGCTTATCCTTGACTATCACGTGGCGCTTGACGTGGCGCGTGAAAAAGCGCGTGGCGCGAAAGCGATCGGCACTACCGGTCGCGGCATTGGCCCGGCTTACGAAGATAAAGTCGCTCGTCGCGGTCTGCGCGTTGGCGATCTGTTCGATAAAGCAACCTTCGCCGATAAACTGAAAGAAGTGATGGAATATCACAACTTCCAGCTGGTGAACTTCTACAAAGCAGAAGCGGTTGACTACCAGAAAGTGCTGGACGATGTGATGGCGATTGCCGACATCCTGACCAGCATGGTGGTGGACGTATCCGACCTGCTGGATCAGGCGCGTCAGCGCGGCGACTTCGTGATGTTCGAAGGCGCGCAGGGTACGCTGCTGGATATCGACCACGGTACCTACCCGTACGTTACGTCCTCTAACACCACCGCAGGTGGCGTGGCGACCGGCTCCGGCCTGGGCCCGCGTTATGTGGATTACGTACTGGGCATCATTAAAGCTTACTCGACTCGCGTCGGTGCAGGTCCGTTCCCGACCGAGCTGTTTGATGAAACTGGCGAGTTCCTCTGCAAGCAGGGTAACGAATTCGGCGCCACCACCGGTCGTCGTCGTCGTACCGGCTGGCTGGACGCGGTCGCAGTCCGTCGCGCGGTGCAGATTAACTCCCTGTCCGGCTTCTGCCTGACTAAACTGGACGTCCTCGACGGCCTGAAAGAAGTGAAAATCTGCGTTGGCTACCGTATGCCGGATGGCCGCGAAGTGACCACCACTCCGCTGGCTGCCGATAACTGGGAAGGTATCGAGCCTATCTACGAAACCATGCCGGGCTGGTCCGAAACCACCTTCGGCGTGAAAGAGCGCAGCGGCCTGCCGCAGGCAGCCCTGAACTACATCCAGCGTATTGAAGAGCTGACCGGCGTGCCGGTGGATATCATCTCTACCGGTCCAGACCGTACCGAGACTATGATTCTGCGCGATCCGTTCGACGCGTAATCACTCTCAAGGGGCGCCGTTCGGGCGCCCTTGTTTTTGCTGTTCGCCCGCCCCATTTCAAATAAATTAGCGGCCTGAGCGCTGGCTGGTTTATCATCAATAATAATGATGTCGCTCGACATACCCTGTTTTCTTTTCCCTGAGGTTTATGTGCAGTTAACGAGTTTCACCGATTACGGACTACGCGCGCTGATTTATATGGCGTCGCTGCCGGAAGGACGAATGACCAGTATCTCGGAAGTGACCGAGGTCTATGGCGTCTCCCGTAATCATATGGTTAAAATAATCAATCAGTTAAGTCGCATGGGCTACGTGACTGCCGTGCGGGGGAAGAACGGGGGCATTCGCCTCGGCAAACCAGCAGGACAGATCCGCGTCGGTGACGTGGTGCGTGACCTTGAACCCTTATCGCTGGTCAACTGCAGCAGCGAGTTTTGCCACATTACACCAGCCTGTCGTCTGAAACAGGCACTAGCTGAAGCCGCGCAGAGTTTTCTCAAGGAACTGGATAACTATACGCTGGCTGATTTGGTTGAGAAGAATCAACCGCTTTATAAATTATTGCTGGTGGAGTGACGCCACTCTGCCGGAGATGACAACGGAGGAACCGATATGTCACAAGATCCATTCCAGGAACGCGAAGCTGAGAAGTACGCGAACCCTATCCCGAGCCGGGAATTTATCCTCGAACATTTAACTAAACGGGAAAAGCCTGCCAGCCGCGATGAGCTGGCCATCGAGTTAAATATCGAGGGCGAAGAGCAAACCGAAGCGCTGCGCCGCCGCCTGCGCGCGATGGAGCGCGACGGTCAGCTGGTCTTCACCCGCCGCCAGTGCTATGCCCTGCCGGAACGCCTCGATCTCCTCAAAGGAACCGTTATTGGCCACCGCGATGGCTATGGTTTCCTGCGCGTTGAAGGGCGCAAAGACGATCTGTACCTGTCGTCAGAGCAGATGAAAACCTGTATTCACGGCGACCAGGTGCTGGCTCAGCCGCTGGGCGCGGACCGTAAGGGCCGCCGCGAAGCGCGCATCGTCCGCGTCCTCGTGCCGAAAACCAGCCAGATAGTTGGCCGTTACTTCACCGACGCTGGCGTCGGCTTTGTCGTCCCGGACGACAGCCGCCTGAGCTTCGATATCCTGATCCCGCCGGAAGAGATAATGGGCGCGCGGATGGGCTACGTGGTCGTGGTCGAGCTGACCCAGCGACCAACCCGCCGCACCAAAGCGGTGGGTAAAATCGTCGAAGTGCTGGGCGACAACATGGGCACCGGCATGGCCGTCGATATGGCGCTGCGTACCCATGAAATTCCTTATGTCTGGCCGCCGGCGGTGGAAAAACAGGTTTCCGGTCTCAAAGAACAGGTGCCGGAAGAGGCGAAGGCCGGACGCGTCGATTTACGCTCGCTGCCGCTGGTTACCATTGACGGCGAAGATGCCCGCGACTTCGATGACGCGGTGTACTGCGAGAAGAAACGCGGCGGCGGCTGGCGCCTGTGGGTCGCCATTGCCGACGTCAGCTACTACGTGCGCCCGGGGACGCCGCTGGATGCGGAAGCGCGCAGTCGTGGCACCTCGGTCTACTTCCCGTCGCAGGTAGTGCCGATGCTGCCGGAAGTGCTGTCTAACGGTCTATGCTCGCTGAACCCGCAGGTCGATCGCCTGTGTATGGTGTGCGAGATGACGATTTCGTCAAAAGGCCGTCTGACCGGTTATAAATTCTATGAAGCGGTGATGAGTTCACATGCTCGCCTGACCTACACCAAAGTGTGGCATATGCTGCAGGGTGACCAGGAACTGCGCGAACACTACGCGCCGCTGGTGAAGCACATTGAAGAGCTGCATAACCTCTACAAAGTGCTGGAGAGCGCCCGCGAAGAGCGCGGCGGTATCTCATTTGAAAGTGAAGAAGCTAAATTCATCTTCAATGCCGAACGCCGTATTGAGCGTATCGAACAGACTCAGCGTAACGATGCGCATAAGCTGATTGAAGAGTGCATGATCCTGGCGAACATCTCCGCCGCGCGCTTCGTTGAGAAGGCGCAGGAGCCGGCGCTGTTCCGTATCCATGATAAGCCAACCACCGAAGCGATTACCTCCTTCCGTACCGTGCTGGCTGAGCTGGGACTGGAGCTGCCTGGCGGCAACAAGCCGGAGCCGCGTGATTACGCAGAGCTGCTAACCTCCATCGCCGATCGCCCGGATGCCGAAATGCTGCAGACGATGCTCCTGCGCTCCATGAAGCAGGCGGTCTACGATCCGGAAAACCGCGGTCACTTTGGCCTGGCGCTGCAGTCATACGCCCACTTCACCTCGCCGATTCGTCGTTACCCGGACCTGTCGCTGCACCGCGCTATCAAGTATCTGCTGGCCAAAGAGCAGGGACATAAAGGCAACAGCACCGAGACCGGCGGCTGGCACTACAGTATGGAAGAGATGCTCCAGCTGGGTCAGCACTGTTCGATGACCGAGCGCCGCGCCGACGAAGCGACGCGCGAAGTGTCTGACTGGCTGAAGTGCGACTTCATGCAGGATCAGGTGGGCAACATCTTCCCCGGCGTGATCGCCAGCGTGACCGGCTTTGGCTTCTTCGTCCGCCTGAACGATCTGTTTATCGACGGTCTGGTGCATGTTTCCAGCCTGGATAACGACTATTATCGTTTCGACCAGGTGGGGCAGCGTCTCATTGGTGAGTCCGGCGGCCAGACCTATCGCCTGGGCGACCGCGTGGAAGTCCGTGTGGAAGCGGTCAACATGGACGAGCGGAAAATCGACTTTACCCTGATCTCCAGCGAGCGTGCGCCGCGTAATGTCGGCAAGACCGCCCGTGAGAAAGCGAAAAAGAGTACCTCTGGCAAGCCGGGCGGCCGTCGCCGCCAGGTGGGTAAGCAGGTAAACTTCGAGCCGGACAGCGCTTTCCGTAAAGAGAAAGAGACCGCCCGACCGAAGAAAGAGAAAAAAGCGAAAAAACCGTCGGCGAAAACACAGAAAATCGCCGCCGCGACGAAAGCCAAGCGCGCGGCAAAGAAGAAGATCGCCGAGTGATTGACCTCCCTTCACCCTGAAGTCTGCTGACGCAGGATGGGGTGAAGGGGGCAGATAACAGAACCTAAAACGAGTACATCAATGAGTGAAATGATTTACGGCATCCATGCGGTGCAGGCACTGCTGGAGCGCGCACCTGAGCGTTTTCAGGAAGTTTATATTCTGAAAGGCCGTGAGGATAAGCGCTTGCTGCCGCTGATCCATGCCCTGGAAGCGCAGGGCGTGGTGATTCAGCTGGCCAACCGTCAGTTTCTTGATGAGAAGAGCGAAGGCGCTGTGCACCAGGGGATCATTGCCCGCGTGAAGCCGGGGCGTCAGTATCAGGAGAACGATCTGCCGGATCTGCTGGCGCAGCTCGATCAACCGTTCCTGCTGATCCTCGACGGCGTAACCGATCCGCACAACCTCGGCGCCTGCCTGCGTAGCGCCGACGCCGCCGGCGTGCATGCGGTGATCGTGCCAAAAGATCGTTCCGCTCAGTTGAATGCGACGGCGAAGAAAGTGGCCTGCGGCGCGGCGGAGAACGTCCCGCTGATCCGCGTCACCAACCTGGCGCGCACCATGCGTCTGCTGCAGGAAGAAAACGTCTGGATCGTCGGAACCGCAGGGGAAGCCGACCATACGCTGTTCCAGAGCAAAATGACCGGCCCGATGGCGCTGGTGATGGGCGCGGAAGGCGAAGGCATGCGTCGTCTGACCCGCGAACACTGCGATGAGCTGATCAGCATCCCGATGGCGGGCAGCGTCTCCTCGCTGAACGTCTCGGTGGCTACCGGCATCTGTCTGTTTGAAGCAGTACGCCAGCGCAGCTAAGCTGAACCATCGACGAATCAAAAAAAGCCATCCTCCGGGATGGCTTTTTTGTGACCGCTCTCGCGGGCGAGTATCCCTCCGGATAACCATACTTATGGCTATCGCCATTGATGGAGGGAGACACGATGCACTGGCAAACGCACACCGTTTTTAATCAACCCACCCCGCTGAATAACAGCAATCTGTTTCTGTCCGATACCGCTCTGCGTGAAGCCGTGGTCCGCGAAGGCGCCGGCTGGGATGGCGATCTGCTCGCCAGCATTGGCCAGCAGCTGGGGACAGCCGAATCGCTGGAGCTGGGACGCCTGGCCAACAGCAATCCGCCGGAGCTGCTGCGCTATGACGCCACCGGCGCCCGGCTGGACGACGTGCGCTTTCATCCCGCCTGGCACCTGCTGATGCAGGGGCTGTGCGCGAACCGGGTACATAATCTCGCCTGGCAGGAGGATGCCCGCGAAGGCGCGTTTGTCGCCCGCGCCGCCCGCTTTCTGCTCCATGCCCAGGTGGAGGCCGGGACGTTGTGCCCGATTACCATGACCTTCGCCGCAACGCCCCTGCTGCAGCACGCCCTGCCCGCGCCCTTTCGCGACTGGCTGTCGCCACTGCTGAGCGACCGTTACGATCCGCACCTTGCGCCTGGCGGCCAGAAGCGCGGCCTGCTGATCGGCATGGGAATGACCGAGAAGCAAGGGGGGTCTGATGTGCTGAGCAATACCACTCGCGCGGAGAAAACGGCGGAAGGGTTTTACCGACTGGTGGGACACAAGTGGTTCTTCTCGGTGCCGCAGAGCGATGCTCACCTGGTGCTGGCTCAGGCTCCGGCGGGGCTCTCATGCTTCTTTGTGCCGCGTCTGCTGCCCGACGGGCAGCGTAACGGCGTGCGTCTTGAACGCTTAAAAGAGAAGCTCGGCAACCGCTCCAACGCCAGTAGCGAAGTGGAGTTTTATGATGCCTGCGGCTGGCTGGTGGGCGACGAAGGCGACGGCGTGCGGCAGATCCTCAGGATGGGCGGCCTGACCCGCTTTGACTGCGCGCTGGGCAGCCATGCCCTGATGCGTCGCGCCTTCTCGGTGGCGCTGTATCACGCGCTACAGCGTCAGGCGTTTGGCAAAAACCTGGTCGAACAGCCGATGATGCGCCAGCTGCTGGGGCAAATGGCGCTCCGTCTGGAGGGGCAGACCGCGTTTCTGTTTCGCCTGGCGCGGGCCTGGGACCGTCGGGATGATGCCCGGGAAAGCGCCTGGGCGCGCCTGTTTACGCCTGCGGCCAAGTTTGCCATCTGTAAGGCCGGTATCCCGTTTGTCGCCGAGGCGATGGAAGTGCTGGGCGGCATCGGCTATTGCGAGGAGAGCGAACTACCGCGGTTGTATCGCGAGATGCCGGTCAACAGCATCTGGGAAGGCTCCGGCAATATTATGTGCCTCGATGTGATGCGGGTGCTCAGCAAGCAGCCGGCGGCGATGGAGCTGCTGGCCGCGGAGTGTGCGGAGGTGAAAGGACAGAACCGCCATCTCGACCGCGCATGGCGTCAGCTGCAGCAACTGCTGAAACGACCCGCCGAAGAGCAGGGGCGAGAGATTGCCCGGCTGGTCTATCGTCTTGGCGCGGGGGCGCAGATGCTGCGCCATGCTTCGCCGCCGCTGGCCGAAGCCTGGTGCCGGATGATGCTCGACACCCGCGGCGGCATACGTCTTGACGCGCCGACCCTCGACGATCTGCTGCTGCGGGCTATGGGGCGCGGGCGCCAGGCGCCTCAGGCGTAGAGAATGGCCTGCACGCGCCAGCTGTCCGGCTGTTGTTCCTCGTACATCTGAATAATGCGATACCAGGAGGCGCCTTGCTCGTCTGCTTTGCGGGCAATGGCGTGCTCTACATCCTGTTGGCTACCGGAAAGATTAGTGACGGAGATCAGACCGATTTCATTCAGGCCAGTGACGCAATCCGCGCTGGCGAATTCGGCTGACTGCGCGGACGTATTGGCCGTCGCAGCGGTTAACAGCAGGCTGGATAGGGTAAAAGATCGTTTCATCGTCAGCTCCATTTCACGTAGTCCCAAGGGCAGTCCGTTGCTAACGTCCTGCCAGGTGGCTGGCCGAACGTTATTATGCACAGGAGAACGTGAATGGACGCAAAGCTGTGTAAAGCAGATTTAAAGACGCCGCCTCGTTATCGACGATAGAGGATCGCCTGCGAATACCACTGGCCGGGTACCATGGTGTCATCGATCATGATGATGACGTAGTAATCGGCTTTGGCCGCTTCTGCTTTGGCCTTCAGCGCCGCTTCGACATCCATCGGCGAACCGTACATCAGTACGCTCACCGTGGCCATTTTCTGCAGGCCAGCAGTCTGGTAGCGCTGGATCTCCTGCGGATGGTCGGTGGCGGGCGGCGGGGCTTCCGGCGTTCCCTGCAGGGCGCTACACCCGCTGAGGACGATGGCCAGTAACCACGGTGAAAACCTGCGCATAACCATATCTCGTTTCCTGATAGTGATAGTGTAGTGGTAGCCTTAACAGGATTGCCGGGGAATGTTCCCGAACTGTTATCTCTGACGCGATTTTCGAATGAAAATGTTGTGAAAGCGTAACCGGGTTCTCAACATTATGAATCGTAGCAAACTGGGTTGCCTGGTGAATGAATTTTCCCATGACGCCTAACCACGATAGAGAAGGAAGACGATAAATGATTGCACTAGAAATGCGCAACCTCGGCGGTGGTGAAATTTTACATGCCTGTCCGCAGGAGAGTCTGGATAAGCCCTTGCCCTGTATCGTCTTTTATCATGGCTTTACCTCGTCGAAGCTGGTCTACAGCTACTTTGCGGTGGCGCTGGCCGAGGCCGGATTCCGGGTGATCATGCCGGACGCGCCGGAGCATGGGGCGCGCTATCAGGGCGATGAGGCCGGGCGGATGCAGCGCTTCTGGCCGATTCTGCAGCAGAATTTCAGGGAGTTTCCTGCGCTGCGCGAGGCGATAATCGCTGAAGGATGGCTGGAAGGGGAGCGGCTGGCGGTGGCGGGCGCTTCGATGGGTGGAATGACGGCGTTGGGCATCATGACGCATCACCCCGAGCTGAACAGCGTCGCCTGTCTGATGGGGTCGGGCTATTTTCGTTCCCTGTCGCAAACCCTGTTTCCCTCGCCTGGCTTTGATGCTGACAGTCTCCGCGAATGGGATGTCAGCCATCAGCTGGCGTCCCTTGCCCGGCGACCGCTGCTGCTCTGGCATGGCGATGCCGATGACGTGGTGCCGCCGGAAGAAACCTTTCGACTAGAGCAGGCGCTGCGGCAAGGCGATCTTGCCGCCAGGCTGACCTGTGTCTGGCAGAAAGGCGTCCGCCATCGCATTACGCCAGAGGCGCTGGCTACCACGGTCGCCTTTTTTCAGCAGCACCTTTAAACGCGGATTACGCTGACGCCTTGATCCTCAAGCTGTTTGAGGATCGCGGCATCGGCCTGTTTGCCGGTGATCACCACGTCTATTTGTCCGGCCTGGCTGAATAGCATCCCGGCGCGCTCGCCGATCTTGCTGCTGTCGACCAGCACCGCCAGTTTGCCGACCACGTTAAGCATTTTTTGCTCGGCCATGGCGGTCAACATATCCGTTTTGTAGAGGCCTTCGGCGGTGAGCCCTTTGCCGCTGGTAAACATCCAGTGTCCGGCATAGAGGCTGTTCTCGCTACCGTGGGGGCTGAGGGTGATGGCGTGGCTGCGGTTGTACTGGCCGCCCATGATAATCACGCTGTCATGCTCCTGGTCGATCAGGTAGTTAGCCAGCGGCAGATAGTTGGTGATGATCTGCACCGGTTTGCCGCACAGTTCCCGACCCAACAGAAAGGCGGTGGAGCCGCAGTTAATGACGATGCTCTCACCCGGCGCGATCAGTTGCGAAGCGGCGCGTGCAATACGCACTTTTTCATCCAGATTTTGCGCCTGGTGGATGTTCATCGGCGTCCAGCGGGGGCGCTGTTCGCTAATGGCTTCCGCGCCATTACGAACCTTTTTCAGTTTGCCGCTTTCATCCAGCTTGTTGATATCACGTCGGGCGGTAGCGGGTGAGATCCCGAGCCGCGACATCACCTGCTCCACGGTAACAAACCCCGTTTGGGCGAGCAGATCCAGCAGAATTTGGTGCCTTTGCGCTTCCGTCATGAGCGAATCCGATTAAAAGTGAACGGCAAAGATGATATTTGAAATCATGTGAAAATACTAACCCTGCGGCGGGGTATTTCCGGCAGGCAGGGCCTGCCGGCGGCGACTTACAGGAAGGATTTGAAAGGCAGATCCGGCTCAATGGTGAAGCAATCGTCGAAACCGCGCGGGTAGTGATATTCGAAATTGTCTTTATCCAGCGGCCAGGTAAATTTGCCGCCGACCTGCCAGATAAACGGCTTGAAGCCGTACTTCAGACGATCCTTTTTCATCTCCCACAGAACGCGGATCTCCTGCGGATCGGCCTGAAAGTTTGACCAGATATCATGGTGGAACGGGATCACAACTTTGGCGTTGAGCGACTCTGCCATGCGCAGGATATCGGCGCTGGTCATTTTGTCGGTGATCCCGCGCGGGTTCTCGCCATACGAGCCGAGGGCGACGTCAATCCGATGCTCGTTGCCATGCTTCGCGTAGTAGTTGGAGTAGTGGGAATCGCCGCTGTGGTACAGGTTGCCGCCCGGTGTTTTAAACAGGTAGTTGACCGCGCGCTGGTCCATGCCGTCCGGCAGTACGCCAGCGGCTTTTTGGTCCGCCGGGAGGGTGATCAGCGCGGTGCGATCGAACGCATCGAGCGCATGGATCTCAATGTCTTTGATCTTCACGACATCGCCAGGTTTCATGACGATACAGCGCGCTTTCGGCACGCCCCAACCGATCCACAGGTCGACGCAGGTTTTCGGGCCGATAAACGGCACATCGGCCGGGCAGTTCTGCATGACGGCGGCGGCGACGTTGACGTCAATATGATCGTTGTGATCGTGGGTCGCGAGGACCGCGTCAATCTGGCGAATGGCGAACGGATCCAGCACGAACGGCGTGGTGCGCAGGTTAGGCTGTAATTTTTTCACGCCTGCCATCCGCTGCATCTGGTGGCCGGTTTTCATCAGCGGATTGCCGTGGCTCTGTTTGCCAGTGCCGCACCAGAAATCGACGCAGACGTTAGCCCCGCCTTCGGATTTTAACCAGATACCGGTACAGCCGAGCCACCACATGGCGAAGGTGCCGGGCGCAACCTGCTCCTGCTCAATCTCTTCATTCAGCCAGCTGCCCCATTCCGGAAAGGTGTTCAGGATCCATGATTCACGGGTGATGGTCTGTACTTTACTCATCGTGCTCTTCCTCGTATTTTCAATAGTAATCAAATTTTGATTGGTTTTGATTTATGTTGTCACTGGATTTTCAAGATTGCAATCTTGTTTTCCATCAATTTTACGAAGAGATGCGCATCACCTCTCAGGGGGNCCAGCATCCATAAAGGTTGTGATTTGTTTTATCTATATGATTTTAAAATATTTAATTATGTTTCGGCGCTACTGCTCGGCAATAGTCACAATGAAATAGAGGATTATTGCGGCGCGCGTCACATTTAATCAAATTCAATCTTGTTGTGATTATTTTTGATTATTAGAGTGGGCAGCGAGAAATGCTGAGCGTAAGGCGCGTTCAGCGCCTTCACCATCGGGAGTGTGTTATGGCAATCCTCTACAACATCTTTACCGTTTTCTTTAATCAGGTGATGACCAATGCCCCGCTGCTGCTGGGTATCGTCACCTGTCTGGGCTATATCCTGCTGCGCAAAAGCGTCAGCGTGATTATTAAAGGCACGATCAAAACCATTATCGGCTTCATGCTGTTACAGGCCGGCTCCGGCATCCTCACCAGCACTTTTAAACCGGTGGTGGCGAAAATGTCAGAGGTGTACGGCATCAACGGCGCGATCTCTGACACCTATGCCTCGATGATGGCGACCATCGACCGGATGGGCGAGGCCTATAGCTGGGTGGGCTACGCGGTGCTGCTGGCGCTGGCGCTCAACATCTGTTACGTCCTGCTGCGCCGGATAACCGGCATCCGCACCATCATGCTGACTGGCCATATCATGTTTCAGCAGGCGGGGCTGATCGCCGTCTCGTTCTTTATCTTTGGTTACGGAATGTGGACGACCATCATCTGTACCGCCGTGCTGGTCTCCCTGTACTGGGGTATCACCTCCAACATGATGTTCAAGCCGACTCAGCTGGTCACCGACGGCTGCGGCTTCTCCATCGGTCACCAGCAGCAGTTTGCCTCGTGGATTGCCTACAAAGTGGCGCCGTATCTGGGGAAAAAAGAGGAGAGTGTGGAAGACCTCAAGCTGCCAGGCTGGCTCAATATCTTCCACGACAACATCGTTTCCACCGCGATTGTCATGACCATTTTCTTTGGCGCGATCCTGCTTTCCTTTGGTATTGACGTCGTGCAGGCGATGGCGGGGAAAACCCACTGGACGGTCTATATCCTGCAGACCGGTTTCTCCTTCGCGGTGGCCATTTTCATCATTACCCAGGGCGTGCGGATGTTCGTCGCCGAACTGTCCGAAGCCTTCAACGGTATCTCGCAACGCCTGATCCCCGGCGCGGTGCTGGCGATTGACTGCGCCGCGATCTATAGCTTTGCGCCGAATGCGGTGGTGTGGGGCTTTATGTGGGGCACCATCGGCCAGCTGATTGCCGTCGGCATTCTGGTTGGCATCGGCTCTTCAATTCTGATTATTCCGGGCTTTATCCCGATGTTCTTCTCCAACGCGACGATTGGCGTCTTTGCCAACCACTTCGGCGGCTGGCGCGCGGCGCTCAAAATCTGCCTGGTGATGGGCATGGTTGAAATTTTCGGTTGCGTGTGGGCGGTGAAGCTCACCGGTATGAGCGCCTGGATGGGAATGGCGGACTGGTCGATTCTGGCGCCGCCGATGATGCAGGGCTTCGCCTCCATCGGGCTGGCGTTTATGGCCGTCATCATCCTGATTGCTCTCGCTTATATGTTCTTCGCTGGCCGCGCGCTGCGCGCCGAAGAAGACGCGGAAAAACAACTGGCAGAGGCCTCTGCCCAATAAGGAGTTCTGATTATGACCGTACGTATTCTGGCTGTGTGTGGTAACGGGCAAGGCAGTTCTATGATCATGAAAATGAAAGTGGATCAGTTCCTGACGCAATCCAATATCGACCACACGGTGAACAGCTGCGCGGTGGGTGAATACAAAAGCGAACTAAACGGCGCGGATATCATCATCGCTTCAACCCATATCGCGGGGGAGATTACCGTCTCCGGCAATAAACACGTGGTGGGGGTGCGTAATATGCTTTCCCCCGCGGATTTCGGGCCAAAGCTGCTGGAGGTGATTAAAGCTCATTTCCCGCAGGACGTGAAATAAGGAGCGGCTATGAAACTCCATGAATCACTGGCGCAGAATCACTCCATTCGCCTGCAGGCGGAAGCGGAAACCTGGCAGGAGGCGGTGAAAATCGGCGTCGATCTGCTGGTGGCCGCCGACGTGGTGGAACCGCGCTACTACCAGGCAATCCTCGACGGCGTCGCGCAGCACGGCCCCTATTTTGTGATCGCTCCGGGATTAGCCATGCCGCACGGGCGGCCGGAAGAGGGCGTCAAAAAAACCGGCTTTGCGCTGGTCACGCTAAAGAAACCGCTGATTTTCAACCACGAAGATAACGACCCGGTCGACATCCTGATCACCATGGCGGCGGTTGACGCCACCACCCACCAGGAAGTGGGCATCATGCAGATCGTTAACCTGTTTGATGACGAAGCCAATTTCGACCGTTTACGCGCCTGCCGCAGTGAGCAGGAAGTGCTGGATTTAATCAAAAACGCCACCGCGGCGGCTGTTTAAAAGGAACACTATCATGTCATTACCTATGTTACAGGTCGCCCTGGACAACCAAACGCTGGCCAGCGCTTATGAAACAACCCGTCTGATCGCCGAAGAGGTAGATATCATTGAAGTCGGCACTATCCTCTGCGTCGGTGAAGGTGTACGCGCGGTGCGCGATCTGAAAGCGCTGTATCCGCATAAAATCGTGCTGGCGGACGCCAAAATTGCCGATGCCGGCAAGATCCTGTCGCGGATGTGCTTCGAAGCCAACGCCGACTGGGTCACAGTGATCTGCTGCGCCGATATCAACACCGCCAAAGGGGCGCTGGACGTCGCCAAAGAGTTCAACGGCGATGTGCAAATTGAGCTGACCGGCTTCTGGACCTGGGAGCAGGCGCAGGCGTGGCGCGAGGCGGGTATTCAGCAGGTGGTCTATCACCGCAGCCGCGACGCGCAGGCGGCAGGCGTGGCGTGGAGTGAGGCGGATATCAGCGCGATTAAGCGTCTGTCTGATATGGGCTTCAAAGTGACCGTCACCGGCGGGCTGGCGCTGGAAGACCTGCCGCTGTTTGCCGGGATCCCTGTTCACGTCTTTATTGCCGGACGCAGCATCCGCGATGCCGCCTCGCCGGTGGAAGCGGCGCGCCAGTTNAAACGCTCTATCGCCCAGCTGTGGGGTTAAGGAGCGACTATGTTGGCGAAATCCATTCCGCTCGGCATCTATGAAAAAGCGCTCCCCGCCGGGGAGTGCTGGCTGGAGCGGCTAAAGCTTGCAAAAGCGCTGGGCTTTGATTTCGTTGAGATGTCTCTCGATGAAACTGACGCCCGCCTTGCGCGGCTGGACTGGAGCCCGGAGCAGCGTCTGGCGCTGGTCAAGGCGGTGGCTGAAACCGGCGTCCGGGTGCCGTCGATGTGCCTTAGCGCCCATCGCCGTTTTCCGCTGGGTAGTGAAGACGACGCGGTGCGGCATCAGGGGCTGGAAATTATGCGTAAAGCTATTCAGCTGGCGCAGGATGTGGGGATTCGGGTGATCCAGCTGGCAGGCTACGACGTCTATTACCAGCAGGCGAACGATGAGACGCGCCGCCGCTTTCGCGACGGCCTGAAACAGAGCGTCGAGATGGCCAGCCGAGCCCAGGTAACCCTGGCGATGGAGATCATGGACTACCCGCTGATGAACTCGATCAGTAAAGCGCTGGGCTATGCCCATTACCTGAATAATCCGTGGTTCCAGCTTTACCCGGATATCGGCAATCTGTCGGCGTGGGATAACGACGTCCAGATGGAGCTGAAGGCGGGGAGCGGGCATATCGTGGCGGTACACGTCAAAGACACGAAGCCCGGCGTCTTTAAAAACGTGCCGTTCGGCGAAGGGGTGGTCGATTTTGAACGCTGCTTCGAAACGCTCAAGCAGACCGGCTACTGCGGCCCGTACCTGATTGAGATGTGGAGCGAAACCAGCGCTGACCCGCTGGCGGAGGTGGCGAAGGCGCGTGACTGGGTGAAGGCGCGGATGGCCCGCGCGGGCCTGATGGAGGCGGCATAATGCAACAGCTGAAACAGCAGGTGTTCGAGGCCAATATGGATCTGCCGCGCTACGGCCTGGTGACCTTTACCTGGGGTAACGTTAGCGCCATTGATCGGCAGCGTGGGCTGGTGGTGATTAAGCCCAGCGGCATCGCCTACGAGTCAATGACCGTCGATGACATGTCGGTGGTTGATCTGCAGGGGCACGTGGTGGAAGGGCGCTGGCGTCCCTCCTCTGATACCGCCACCCATCTGGCGCTCTATCGCCGTTATCCCGACCTTGGCGGGGTGGTGCATACCCATTCGACGCACGCCACCGCCTGGGCGCAGGCGGGGCTGGCGATCCCGGCGCTCGGCACCACCCATGCGGACTACTTCTTCGGCGATATTCCCTGCACCCGGGCGCTTAGCGCACAGGAGGTGGACGAGGCCTACGAGCTGAACACCGGGCAGGTGATTATCGAAACGCTGGGTGAGGCCAATCCGCTGCATACCCCGGGGATCGTCGTCTATCAGCACGGGCCATTTGCCTGGGGCAAAGACGCCCACGAGGCGGTACACAACGCGGTGGTGATGGAAGAGGTGGCGCGCATGGCGTGGATTGCCCGCGGCATTAATCCGCAGTTGCAGCCCATCGATAGCTGGCTGATGAATAAGCATTTTCAGCGTAAGCATGGGCCAAACGCCTACTATGGGCAAAAGTAGATAGCGCGCTCCGGGGCTTTCACCCCTCACGGTGAAGCAACTGGTCTGGCCCCGGAGCCGTTTTTAATCCTGACGATAGGCCGACGGCATCACGCGCATGCCGATGAGCTTGACCACGCAAATTATCGCCCCGGCGTAAAACGTCGAGGCGGCGCCGAAGGTTTCCCACAGTACCCCCGCGCCGGTGCTGGCCAGCAGCAGAGCCAGGCCACTCATCAGATTAAACATACCGAACGCCGTGCCGCGTAGCTCCGGTGGCGCCGTATGGGCGACCATCGCCGCCAGCAGGCCCTGGGTCATTCCCATATGAATCCCCCACAGCGCGACGCCGATCAGCAGCGTGCTCCAGTGGCCGCTGAGCGCCAGCACGATATCGGCGAGGATCAGCACCAGCAGCCCCCACTGCAGCAGTTTGCTGTGGCTCATGCTGTCTGAGAGTTTACCGAACGGGTAAGCCGTGAGGCTGTAGACCAGGTTCATCGCCACCATCACCAGCGGGATGGTATAGAGCGGGATCTCCATCTGCTGGGCGCGCAGCACCAGAAAGGCTTCGCTGAAGCGGGCGAGGGTGAAAATGCTGCCGATCGCGACCACCCACCAGTAGGCGGCGGAGAGCTTTTTCAGGTTTTCGCGCTTCAGCGGATTNCTGCGTTTGTGCGCGATGGCGGATTTTGGCTCCTGTAGGCCGAATCCGAGCAGGAGAATGGAGAGCACGGCGGGAATGACCGCCACCCAGAAAATAGCGTGAAAATCGTTGGCCCAGATAAACATCAGCAGCACCGCCAGCAGCGGGCCGAGAAAGGCGCCGACGGTATCCAGCGCCTGGCGTAGTCCGTAGGCGGCGCCGCGGATCTCCGGCGGGGTGACATCGGCGACCAGCGCATCGCGCGGCGCGCCGCGAATACCTTTGCCTACGCGGTCAATCATGCGGGCGCTAAACACCACCCCGGCGGTAGGGGCGATGGCAAACAGCGGCTTACTGAGCGCGCCCAGGCCGTAGCCCAGCAGCGCCAGTCCTTTACGCTTGCCGACATAGTCGCTGATTGCGCCGGAGAAGACCTTCAGGATCAGGGCGGTGGCTTCCGCCAGTCCCTCGATAAGACCGATAATTATCACGCTGGCGCCGAGGGTAGTGGCCATAAACAGCGGTAAGAGGCTGTGGATCATCTCGGAGGAGACATCCATCAGCAGGCTGACGCCGCCGAGTACCCAAACGCCTTTGGGGATACGGCCTAAGATGGCGAAACGCGGAACCATCAATCACTCCTGATTATCAAATGGCGAGTGGCTGATTAAATCAGGTTGCGATGACGCTGGTAAGTCGGTTTGTAAAATAATTCTCAATTGCGTTTAGGCGCAGACCTCGCTTCGCCCCTCGCGAGGAGAGGCGAAGAATCGGGCAGGCGTTAGCGGTATATCACCGCGCTGGCGCGAAGCGGGCCGTTGGTTTCGGGTTCGTGCATCAGGATAGGCTGAAAGTATTTCGCCCCCTGCGCATCGCTCATCTGGCTAAGGGCCTGTTCGGCCTCGTGCTCAGTGGCCATATTGTGATTGATATAGATAACGCCGAGGCTCTGCACGTCGTCCATGTTGCGGGCCTGACGTTCGGTGATTTGGATAGCTGCCAGCGCGTTGGCGCTGAAGAAAAGCGCAGCCATCATGGCGATGATTTTCAGTTTCATATACTACGCTCCTGACTGACAGTCCTGACGCTGACTCGGGGCTCTCCTGTGATCGTTGGGCTTTGATAGAAGTGTAATCGCTGCGCGTTCATCGCATGGCGACCTTTTCTGATGCAGTTGTTCAAAAAAATGCCGCTTCCTTTATTGGTTAATTTTAAATCACCCACTTAGCCCAGCTTGGCGCTTAGTGCGAATTATTTGTGCAAATGCGCTTGTGTTCCTGAGGGGCCGCCATTAGAATGACGCGTCAATTTTTCAGCCGCCCTTTAACACGTTCCTTGCCTCCATGGGCCGCGGCTGACCCAGACAGGAGGCTGAATAATCCGTAAGGAGCAATTCGATGCGTCATTACGAAATCGTTTTTATGGTCCATCCTGACCAGAGCGAACAGGTTCCGGGCATGATCGAACGTTACACTGGTGCAATTACTGCAGCAGCAGGTACGATCCACCGTCTGGAAGACTGGGGCCGCCGTCAGCTGGCTTATCCGATCAACAAACTGCACAAAGCTCACTACGTTCTGATGAACGTTGAAGCGCCGCAGGAAGCGATCGATGAGCTGGAAACTAACTTCCGCTTCAACGACGCCGTTATCCGCAGCATGGTAATGCGTACTAAGCACGCTGTTACCGAAGCATCTCCGATGGTTAAAGCGAAAGACGAGCGCCGTGAGCGTCGCGAAGATTTCGCCAACGAAACCGCAGATGATTCTGAAGCTGGGGATTCTGAAGAGTAATCCTGATGACCAACCGTCTGGAGCTGTCCGGCATTATTTGCAGGACTCCACTTCGTAAGGTCAGCCCGTCAGGAATTCCTCACTGCCAGTTCGTGCTTGAGCATCGTTCAGTGCAGGAGGAAGCCGGTTTTCACCGGCAGGCATGGTGTCAAATGCCCGTTATTATTAGCGGTCACGAAAACCAGGCCATTACTCACAGTATAACGGTCGGTAGCGCAGTAACCGTTCGAGGGTTCATCTCTTGCCATAAGGCAAAGAACGGCTTGAGCAAAATGGTTCTGCATGCCGAGCAGATTGAATTGATAGATTCTGGAGACTAGCCATATGGCACGTTATTTCCGTCGTCGCAAGTTCTGCCGTTTCACCGCGGAAGGCGTTCAAGAGATCGACTATAAAGATATCGCTACGCTGAAAAACTACATCACCGAAAGCGGTAAGATTGTCCCGAGCCGTATCACCGGTACCCGTGCAAAATACCAGCGTCAGCTGGCTCGCGCTATCAAACGCGCTCGCTACCTGTCCCTGCTGCCGTACACTGATCGTCATCAGTAATCGGTCACGGTCCATTAATACGACTTTGAGAGGATAAGGTAATGCAAGTTATTCTGCTTGATAAAGTAGCAAACCTGGGTAGCCTGGGTGATCAGGTTAACGTTAAAGCGGGCTACGCTCGTAACTTCCTGGTCCCGCAGGGTAAAGCTGTTCCTGCTACCAAGAAAAACGTTGAATTCTTCGAAGCACGTCGTGCTGAACTGGAAGCCAAACTGGCTGACGTTCTGGCAGCAGCTGAAGCTCGTGCTGAGCAGATCAACGCCCTGGAATCCGTAACCATCGCGTCTAAAGCTGGCGACGAAGGTAAACTGTTCGGTTCCATCGGTACTCGCGACATCGCTGACGCTGTTACTGCAGCAGGCGTTAAAGTTGCTAAGAGCGAAGTTCGCCTGCCGAACGGCGTTCTGCGTAACGTTGGCGAGCACGAAGTGAACTTCCAGGTTCACAGCGAAGTATTCGCTAAAGTTATCATCAACGTGGTTGCTGAGTAATCGGCCTCTGACGTTCTGGTAACAACAAACCGCCGGCCTTGTGCCGGCGTTTTGCTTTTTAGCGCCTTTCATTTTGCGGCGGCGTAACGCTTGCTGTCGTCTTCTCTGCTATCGCGCACGCACAAAGCTGCCGTTCGACTGGCGGGTAAACAGCACCTGCTGGCCGTTGCCGGTATCGATAGTGAGCCCGGTGACCACGCCGTTGGCGTTCTGCCGAATCTGCACCGTCTGTCCGCTCTGCAAAGTACTTAGCGGCTTGCCAGCGCCTTCAACCTGCGCCATGGCGTAGACGTCAGTGGCCGGCAGCCCATGATCGCGGAACAGCTGCGCCAGGGTTTTGCCTGACTCGATGCGATAGGTCCGCCATTGCTGCTCAATACCCGGCGCGGACTGCTGTGATGAGGATTGATAAGGCTGGGTGGCGGCGGGCTGCTGCGTCTGCGCTTGATCCGGCTGCTCATCCTGAATCGGCTCCNNNCGACCGGCGCCATCTGATCGGCGTCGCTCACGGTAGGCGTATTAGTGATCGGCGGCAGCGGAACGGCCTGATTGCCGCCAGCTTGCGGCTGGGACTGCGACTGTAGATTCAGGTTCGCTTCACGGCTGGTGGACGCCGGGCTTTGGCTATCATCGGAGGGAAGCAGAATACCGATAATAACCAACAGGAAGCCAGCGATAATTCCCCGGCGGTGCATCGGAGGCAGCGGGTCCAGGAGGCGAAAATGATCCGGGGCGTGCCAGATTTTCGCCAGGGTAGATGTCAGTTCAAAGCGCCCGGGCATGGCTTTCCTCCTGCTCCGCATATTTATATCCTGCTCATGAGTATAGATGGCTAACGTCCTGATGACCGGAACAAAGTGAAGTTAACCTGCTGCCGCCTATTGTTTCTTTTTCGCTGAGATTTGTCATCATCCGCCGACAAAGTTTTACCCATTTCGCTATGGCTGTTATGCTTTCGCACGCTTTTATCTTGATGTTTATCACCCAAAAAGGAACAACGATGGCAACCCCAACTTTTGACACTATCGAAGCGCAGGCAAGTTACGGTATCGGCTTGCAGGTTGGACAACAGCTGAGCGAATCCGGCCTGCAGGGGCTGCTGCCGGAAGCGCTGGTGGCGGGTATCGCCGATGCGCTGGAAGGTAACCAGCCGCAGGTGCCGGTGGAAGCCGTTCACCGCGCGCTGCGTGAAATCCACGAGCGTGCTGACGCTGTGCGTCGCGAGCGTTTTCAGGCCATGGCCGCTGACGGCCAAAAATACCTTGATGAAAACCGCGAGAAAGAGGGTGTGAACAGCACCGAGTCTGGTCTGCAGTTCCGCGTACTGACCCAGGGCGAAGGCCCGATCCCGGCGCGTACTGACCGCGTTCGCGTGCACTACACTGGCAAACTGATCGACGGCACCGTCTTCGACAGCTCCGTTGCTCGCGGTGAACCGGCTGAATTCCCGGTGACCGGCGTGATCGGCGGCTGGATTGAAGCGCTGACTCTGATGCCGGTAGGTTCCAAATGGGAACTGACGATCCCGCACAACCTCGCCTACGGTGAGCGCGGCGCTGGCGCATCGATTCCTCCGTTCAGCACCCTGATCTTCGAAGTTGAACTGCTGGACATTATCTAAACAGCAGCGGCTTCCTCTTCCCCGCGGCAGGGGAAGCCATAAAAATAGCGTAAAATCCTTAAGTTAAAAATTAATTGGAATTATGTTTTGCATTCATCACGTATGGGTGTATTTTTGTGAGCTATTTCGCGTTAGATGAGTGATATAACACTCACTTTAAACATAAAATTAACATTATATCTAAATCATAGTATTCATCCCTCCGATTCTTACCTAATATCGACTAGCCCTTGCTGGGGTTAATGACAGACGACGGGCCATCAGAGCCTGAACAACACAGACAGGTACAACAGGAAGAAATCACATGGTAGATCAGGTTAAAGTCGCTGCTGTCGAGCAGGAGCCGACTGAACAATCGCTACGGCGAAATCTCACAAACCGACATATTCAGCTGATCGCGATTGGCGGAGCGATCGGCACCGGGTTATTTATGGGTTCTGGCAAAACCATCAGCCTTGCCGGACCATCCATTATCTTTGTTTATATGATTATCGGTTTTATGCTGTTTTTCGTGATGCGTGCCATGGGCGAATTACTGCTGTCGAACCTCGAATATAAATCCTTTAGCGACTTCGCGGCCGATCTGCTGGGGCCGTGGGCGGGCTACTTTACCGGCTGGACCTACTGGTTCTGCTGGGTAGTGACCGGGATGGCGGACGTTGTCGCCATCACCGCCTACGCGCAATTCTGGTTTCCCGGACTCTCCGACTGGGTCGCCTCGCTGGCGGTGATCCTGCTGCTGCTGGGCCTGAACCTGGCCACCGTCAAGATGTTTGGCGAAATGGAGTTCTGGTTCGCGATGATCAAAATTGTCGCCATCGTGGCGCTGATCGTCGTCGGCCTGGTAATGGTGATGATGCATTTCAAATCGCCGACCGGGGTCGAAGCCTCTTTCGCCCACCTGTGGAATGACGGCGGCTGGTTCCCGAAAGGGCTGAGCGGCTTCTTCGCCGGCTTCCAGATTGCGGTGTTTGCCTTCGTGGGGATTGAGCTGGTGGGTACCACCGCCGCCGAAACCAAAGACCCGGAAAAGTCCCTGCCGCGAGCGATTAACTCCATCCCGCTGCGTATCATTATGTTCTACGTCTTCGCGCTGATTGTGATTATGTCGGTGACGCCGTGGAGCTCCGTGGTGCCGAGCAAGAGCCCGTTCGTTGAGCTGTTCGTGCTGGTTGGTCTGCCGGCGGCGGCGAGCCTGATCAACTTCGTGGTGCTGACCTCCGCGGCCTCCTCGGCCAACAGCGGCGTGTTCTCTACCAGCCGTATGCTGTTCGGTCTGGCGCAGGATGGTCAGGCGCCGAAGATGTTCGCCAAGCTGTCGAAGCGTGCGGTGCCGGCGAAGGGCTTAACCTTCTCCTGCATGTGTCTGCTGGGCGGGGTGGTGATGCTGATGGTCAACCCGAGCGTGATTGCCGCCTTCACCATGATCACCACGGTGTCGGCGATCCTGTTTATGTTCGTCTGGACCATCATCCTTTGCTCTTACCTGGCGTATCGTAAAAACCGCCCTCAGCTGCATGAGAAGTCAAGCTACAAGATGCCGCTGGGTAAAGTCATGTGCTGGGTGTGCATGGCCTTCTTCGTCTTTGTACTGGTGCTGTTGACCCTGGAAGACGATACCCGTGAAGCGCTGATGGTCACCCCGCTGTGGTTTGTGCTGCTGGGCGCGGGCTGGCTGTTTGCCGGCAAAAAACGGCTGGCGAAATAAACGAAAATTTTAACGTTGCTTGCAACGGCCCGTCATAAAAAAGGCCACCCGGAGTGGCCAAATAAGACGGACAATGTCGAGGGCGCCCGCGGGCGCCTTTTTCTTTACTTTCCGCCGAGGGCGCGCGGGAACAGCACATTATTTTCCAGGCTGATGTGTTCCATCAGATCGTCGATCATCTCGTTGATACCGTTATACATCGCCTTCCAGGTGGTACAGGCTTCCGGCGGCGGCGTCACGTTGTGGGTGATGTGCTTAATGACTTCCAGCAGTTCACCCGCTTCATCATGCTCGCTTTCCATCACGCTGATCGGCCCCCCGGCCTGGGCGCCCATTCCCTGTTTGATCATCGGGAACAGGATCTGCTCCTCTTTCATCATGTGGCTGGAAAGCTCCTGATGCAGCATGGTCAGGTACTTAGTCAGTCCTTTCGGTACGTTCGGTTTATCGGCATGGACGCGTTCAACCTTGGTGGCCTGCAGGATCAGCTCCGGCAGCTGTTCACGGTGCCGGTCGTGATAGCGAACGATGATATGGTCGATAATCTCCGCGAGGGGCGCCGCGCGCCAGTCGCGGGAGAGAGGCTGTTCGGCCAGTTTCGCCAGCTCGGCTTCAATCACCGCGACATCCAGCGCTTTGCGCGACGCGGCGCGCGCCAGGGTCTGTTTGCCGCCGCAGCAGTAATCCATATCGTATTGACGGAACAGGGCGGAGGCGCGCGGGATGGTCAGCGCCAGCTCGCCTAAAGGTTGGTCACGGAAAGCCATAGCAGTTACCTCGTCATCAGGAATATAAGATGTATTTTAAATGCATCTTTTTGGCGAGGGAATACCCCTTAAGGAGGCGAGGCTACTTTTTTTCGTCCGCCAGCGGCTGCAGCATCGGTTTTTCCGGTCTGGCGCGTACGGCGGAGACCACGCCGAGCACCAGCAGCAGGATCCCGCTCAGGGTCAGCAGCGGCGGTAAACTTTGCCGCAGCAGGAAGGTATACAGCAGTCCGGCCAGGGTTTCGAAGACGATAAGCGGGCCGAGGATCACCGTCGGCAGCCGCTGGCTGGCAATATTCCAGCATAGCGCGCCGACCCATGAGCAGAGCACCGCGATGGCCAGCATCAGCATAATAAACACCGCCGGACGCGGGCCGAAGGGCAGGGGAAACCCGGCCTGCTGACCGTGCAGCCAGGCGCAGGCGGCGAGATAGCCGGCCAGCGAAACCGGAAGCGTCACCAGCGCCTGAGCGGTAGCCCATATCATTGGCGGTTGATGCGGGTTCTCCCGCAGCCAGCGGGCGTTGCGCAGGGCATACCAGGCCCAGCAGACCACCGATCCCAGCGCCAGCGCAATGCCGGAGCCGTAGCGCCACGGGCTAAAATTCGGCAGCCCCTGACGCAGCTCCGCGACGTTAACGCAGATCAGGCCCACAGCGATGCAGATCAGCGCCGGAAACAGGCGCCGCCACGGCAGCTTCCCGTCGCGCTGGCTGTAGAGCAGATTGGCGAACACCGGCAGTACCACCGGCAGCGTGCCGATAATCATGGTGGAAACCGGCGCCCCGGTGCGCTGAATGGCGCTGGCCAGGCAGACGTAATAGATAAGGTTCCCCATCATTGTCAGGCCCAGCGCGGTCCACCAGTCGTGCCGGCTCAACTGGCGCAGTCGCGCGCGCCCGAGCCACGCCAGCGGCAGGGCGATCAGGCCCAGCGCCAGATAGCGTCCCATCGACTGCAGCATCGCCGGATACTCTGGCACCAGCAAAGGCCCGACGAAAATTAAACCCCACATCAGCCCCGCCAGCAGGGCGTATAACACACCACTAATCATCATTGCATCCGTTGTCATTATCGTTGTCTGCAGTGTAGAAGGGGGTCGGGCAGGAATATTGTATGAGATTGCGCATTAGCGCCTGGCGACCTGCTTCTGATAGCGCACCGGCGTAATGCCGTAACGCTGGGTGAAGGCGCGGGTCAGGTGGGACTGGTCGGTGAGGCCGACGGCTATCGCCACTTCGGCGGCGGGCATGCCGTGGGTGAGGAACGCTTTGGCGCGCCACAGACGGATGGCCATCAGCATCTGATGGGGCGTTACGTGATAGTGGGCTTTAAACTGGCGCTGAAAGTGGTACGGGCTCAGCGCCGCCACCTGCGCCAGCTCGTCGAGGGTGATGGGACGCATATAGTTATCGTGCAGGTAGTCGCGCACGCGGTCAAAGCGATGCCCGGCCTCACCTTGCGCAGAGGCATGGTGGGCCAGAGGGCGGAAGGCGTCGATGAGGTCGAGCAGCAGTCCCTGCTGGGCCAGCGGATCGTCGCTATGCCACAGGCCATAAATCAGCTGGCCAATTTGTCGGGAACGCAGGGGATCCTCGCGGACCACCTCGCTGAACCACCAGTCTCGCACCCCGGTGATGGCTTCAAGACGGTCCGGCTCCAGATAAATCATCCGGTAGCGCCAGCCGTCGGCGGTTTCCGCTTCGCCGGTGTGCAGCTCGTCGGGATTCATGGTGACAATGGAGTTTGCGGCGGCAATATGCTGACTGCCGCGGTAGCGAAAGCGCTCCGCGCCTTGCTCAATCACGCCGATGCCGAAGGCTTCGTGGGTATGGGGTTCAAAGGCGTAGCGGGATATATGGGCGTGGTAAAGCTCCACCCCGGGCAGCTGTTCGAGATGGCGAAAGCGCGCGCGGTCTTTTTCATCACTAAATTGGAGTGGTACGCCCTGCATGCCTGCCTCCCGACGGTTATCCCTTCAATATGGGAGAGGAACCGCCGGGACGCAACCGCAAAAGCTGAGAGGGGCGGTTACAGAATGCCTTTCACGCTTTCAGCAAGGGAGGTGGTCGGGCGGCCGATCAGCGTACTCAGGGTGCGGCTGTCGTCAAACAGTCCGCCTTTCGACGCGCCGACATCGGAATCCGCCAGCATATCGGCAAGCCCGGCCGGCAGGCCGACGCTTTTCAGCGCGGCGGCGAAATCGGCTTCGCTGAGGTTCTGGTAGACCACGTTTTTCCCGCTTTGCTTGCTCAGCTCGGCAGCCAGGTCGCTCAGCGTCCAGGCGTTATCACCCGCCAGTTCGTAAATTTTGCCTTCATGACCCTCACTGGCGATAACGCGGGCGGCAGCGGCGGCATAATCCGCGCGGGTGGCGGAGGCGATTTTACCCTCGCCGGCGGCGCCGATAAACACGCCATGCTCCAGCGCCGGCGGCGCGCTGGCCAGATAGTTTTCGGTATACCAGCCGTTACGCAGCAGGGCGTAAGCGATACCAGAGTCGGCCAGCATCTGCTCGGTTTCGATATGCTCTGCGGCCAGACCCAGCGGCGAAGTGTCGGCATGCAGCAGGCTGGTATAGGCGATGAATTTTACCCCGGCGGCTTTGGCGGCGTTAATGACGTTGCGGTGCTGTACAGCACGCTGGCCGACTTCGCTGGAGGAGATTAACAGCAGTTTATCCACGCCCTGCAGCGCGGCGGTCAGCGCCGCTTCGTCGCTGTAGTCGGCCTGGCGGACAACCACGCCCTGCTGGCTGAGCGCCTGGGCTTTGGCCGGGTTGCGGGCAATCGCCACAATCTGGCTGGCAGGGACGGTGTTAAGCAGGTCTTGCAGAACGTAGTGGCCAAGCTGGCCGGTGGCACCGGTAAGAGCGATCATGGGTCTTCTCCTTCGTATTTATTGGCAGTTGTGGTAAGCTACCACCTTAACTAACTTTTAGTAAGTACGTACAAAAAGGTAAGTGTGAAATGGCCGAACCGACGCTGAGCGAGAAATTGCGCACCGGCAATTTGTTTGCGGAACAGTGCCCGTCGCGCGATGTGCTTAAACATGTCACCAGCCGCTGGGGCGTGTTGATTCTGGTGGCGCTGCGCGAGGGAACCCACCGTTTCAGCGATCTGCGCCGTAAGATGGGCGGGGTCAGCGAAAAGATGCTGGCGCAGTCGCTGCAGGCGCTGGAGCAGGATGGTTTTATCGACCGCGTCTCTTATCCGGTGGTGCCCCCGCACGTTGAATATAGCCTGACGCCGCTCGGCCTGCAGGTGAGCGAGAAGGTGGCCGCCCTGGCGGACTGGATCGAGGTTAATCTGCCCTCGGTGCTGGCTAACCACGGGGAGTGAAAATGTATCACTCCCTGTAGCCCCGGTAAGCGCAGCGCCGCCGGGGAACAGGCATTACTTGCTCAAATCCAGCTGATAAATGGCGAAGCCGATATCATCGGTGGCCACCTGGCGCATTGGATACTGCGCTTTCTCTTTGATAAACGCCGCGGCTTTGTCGCCAGGCGAGGTCTCAAAACGAATATCCAACGGCGTGTTGCTGTGGATCGGCGCCAGACGCCAGTTGTTATCCGCCGCCGGATGGATCGCGCCTTCCTTCTTCGATTGCGCGCCAATCCATGCCGCCAGCACCGAACGGTTTTCATCCGGTGAGGCGAAGGCGATATGGCTCTCACCGGTGCCGGCGAATTTGCCGCCGTAAGCGCGATAGTTATTGGTCGCGACCAGGAAAGTAGCCTGCGGATCAACCGGTTTTCCATTGAAGGTCAGGTGCTTAATACGCTCTGCCTGCGGATGGATCATCTGACATTCGCCGTCGTAGCGGGCCGGCTGAGTGACGTCGATCTGGTAGTTCACCCCGTCAATGACGTCGAAGTTGTAGGTGCGGAAGCCGTCCCAGTTGATCAGCGACTGCGGCTTGCTGCTGGCGGGATCGATCTGGTTAAACTGTCCGGCAGAGCATTCCAGCCACTCCTTAACCTCTTTCCCGCTGACCTTCATCACCACCAGGGTGTTGGGGTAGAGATAGAGGTCGGCGGCATTGCGGAAGGTGAGCTGGCCTTTCTCCACTTCGACAAAGCTCGCCGGATCGTTTTTACGCCCGCCGACTTTAAACGGCGCGGCGGCGGAGAGCACC
Source organism: Klebsiella sp. EMBS2024 (assembly GCF_036233805.1). Classification (NCBI taxonomy): domain Bacteria; kingdom Pseudomonadati; phylum Pseudomonadota; class Gammaproteobacteria; order Enterobacterales; family Enterobacteriaceae; genus Klebsiella; species Klebsiella sp. EMBS2024. Next base: position 5,032,838 of record NZ_JAZARW010000001.1, read on the forward strand.
GGCAGCTTCGCCAGATCCGGGTCGCCCTGAATATAGTGTTCGACGTAGGCTTTCTGCGCCATGTTGACCACCTGCACCGTCGGGTCGTCCTGCACCAGCGCCAGATAGCTGTACATGTTGTCGGCGGACTTGCCGATCGGCTTGCTGACGAATTCGCGAGTGGCGTCATGATCGGCTTTCAGCACCGCCACCAGCTTGCCATCTTCGGCCGCCAGTGATTTCTTCGCCACCGCGTCATAGATTGGCCGCGCTTCCGCTTTACTCTGAGTTACCTGCCATTTACCGCTGTCGTTATTTAGCACCAGATCGACCACCCCGAGATGATCGCCCCACATTCCCGGCATCACCGCCGGTACGCCGTTCAGCGTCCCTTTGGCGATATCCGCGCCTTTGATGTTGGCGAAGTCTTTACCCGGGAACACCGCGTGGGCATGGCCGAACATAATGGCGTCCACGCCGGGCACCTGGCTTAAGTAGTAAACCGAATTCTCGGCCATCGCCTGATACGGGTCGGCGGAGAGGCCGGAGTGAGCGACCACTACCACCACATCAGCCCCTTTCGCCCGCATCTCCGGGATATATTTGCGCGCGGTTTCGGTAATGTCATTGACCGTCACCTTGCCGTTAAGATTGGCTTTATCCCAGGTCATGATCTGCGGCGGCACAAAGCCGATATAGCCGATGCGCAGGGTGTGGATTTGACCGTCGCTGTCCACGACCCGGGTATCCTGGATCAGGTACGGCGTAAACATCGGTTTGCCGGTTTTGGCATCGATGATATTGGCGTTCACGTAGGGGAACTTCGCCCCGGCCAGCGCCTTGTGCAGGAAGTCGAGACCGTAATTGAACTCATGGTTGCCCAGGTTGCCGACGGCGTAATTCAGGGTGTTCATCGCCTTATATACCGGATGTACATCGCCCTCTTTGAGCCCTTTTGCCGCCATATAGTCGCCTAACGGGCTCCCCTGGATCACATCCCCGTTATCCACCAGCACGCTGTTTTTAACTTCTGCTCGCGCCTGTTCGATCAGGGTGGCGGTACGCACCAGGCCGAATTTCTCCGTGGCGGCATCTTTGTAATAGTCGAAGTCCATCATATTGCTGTGCAGATCGGTGGTTTCCATGATCCGCAGGTCGACCGTCGCGGCGTTGACGCTGGCGGCGATCAGCGTGGCCAGGAGCGTTGCGCTAAACTTAATCATCAGAGGCGTCCTTTTTTATGAGCGATAGCACAGAAGAAAATGTATTTATATTCTGTTGCTTACAGAAATGTGAATCTTGCCAGAAAAGCGGGCAGAGAAACCGCCATCGTTATCACAGATAGCGGAACTCGCGGTGATGCGATATAAATAAAACAACGAGTTAACGCCACTGTAACCAGACGAGGTGGAGAATGTTAGAACAAGTATGTCAGCTTGCACGGAATGCGGGCGATGCCATCATGGAAGTCTACGATGGAAACCAGCCGATCAACGTCGCCAGCAAGAAAGATGATTCTCCGGTCACGGCGGCGGATATCGCAGCGCATAAAGTCATTGTCAGCGGCCTGCAGGCGCTGGATCCGGATACCCCGATCCTCTCCGAAGAGGACCCGCCGTCCTGGGAAGTGCGCCAGCACTGGCAGCGCTACTGGTTGGTCGACCCGCTGGACGGCACCAAAGAGTTTATTAAGCGTAACGGCGAATTCACCGTCAATATCGCGCTGATTGAAAACGGCAAGCCGACGCTGGGCGTTGTCTATGCGCCGGTGATGAAGGTGATGTACAGCGCGCAAAATGGCAAAGCCTGGAAAGAAGAGTGCGGCGTACGCAAGCAGATCCAGGTCCGCGATGCCCGTCCGCCGCTGGTGGTGATTAGCCGCTCCCACAGCAACGATCCGGAGCTGCAGGAGTACCTTGAGCAACTGGGCGAACACCAGACCACCTCAATCGGTTCGTCGCTGAAATTCTGCCTGGTGGCGGAAGGTCAGGCCCAGCTCTATCCGCGCTTCGGGCCGACCAGCACCTGGGACACTGCCGCCGGCCATGCGGTCGCGGTGGCCGCCGGGGCGCATGTTCACGACTGGCAGGGGAAAACCCTCGACTACACGCCGCGTGAATCCTTCCTTAACCCCGGCTTCCGGGTCTCTATTTATTAAGCAATTTATGCAGCAGGTCGATCACCTGCTGCACCTCTTGTTGGGTGAGGGCGCCGTCTTTAGCCCACTGCACACGCCCGTTCTTATCCAGTACCACGATCGCTGAGCTCTTCTCGTCCAGCTGCCAGGCCTTCCGCACCAGGCCGTTGCTGTCGACGATAAATTGCGACCATGGGAAGAGCTTTTTATTACTTTCAATGCTGTTGCGTACAAACATCCCGGTGCCCGGGATGGCGTCGTCAGTGTTTACAATGGTGGTGGTCTGATAGCGATCGTGCGGGAAGCCCGCCGCTTTAATCGCCTCGATCAGGTTGGCATTCTTCTCTTTTGCTGACGAGCGTCCGGCGATGTGCTGGACCACGCGCACTTTTCCCGCCAGCTGGGCGCTATTCCAGTTTTTATAGCTAAACTTATCCTTATCCAGAATAAGCTCTCCCCGATCCGCGACGCCAACGGGCGCCACGCGCTGGCCGTCGACGAAGTTATGCGCTGTGGCCAGCAGCGGGAGAAGCAGTAACGAGGCGGCCAGTATGCTACGTAGGGTCATGCGCAATCCTTAATCATTTTTATGCAGGTGATCCGACCACTTGGTCTCGTTTAATCATAAGTGCGATTGACGGTGATTACCCGCAATGAGGATGCCAGTTTGCGTGTTGACGCACAAATTAGTCGTAAAACGGCGACTTATACTTACTTCATCGTATGTCTGAAACGAAAATTCTGAATTATTGTCATCAAAGGGTAAATAAACTTATACATACTGGGTCCCTCTGAGATTCTGGACTATAGTTTTAGGGCATTAAAATTTGCGCTCCCAAGACGTGGGCTAACTGTGGCACCACAAGAGCGTAACCCTGGCAGGAGAGAAGAATGAAAATTTTCCAACGCTACAATCCGCTGCAAGTGGCGAAGTACGTGAAGATCCTGTTTCGTGGACGGTTGTACATCAAGGACGTTGGCGCATTTGAATTTGATAAGGGCAAAATCCTTATCCCGAAGGTCAAGGACAAGCTGCATCTGTCAGTGATGTCCGAAGTCAATCGTCAGGTGTTGCGTCTGCAAACTGAGATGGCATAACCTGGCACGTAGCAGTACGTAGTAGGTAAAAGACGGCTCCCGATGGGAGCCGTTGATGTTTTTAGCCCTTCATTTCCGCATAGCGTTTGCGATATTCGCCCGGTGGGATGCCGTTATGTTTACGAAACAAGCGGGTGAAATAGACCGGATCGCTGTAGCCCACCGATAAAGCAATTTTGTTAAGTGGGAG
>NZ_JAZARW010000001.1:5040422-5048731 GCF_036233805.1 Klebsiella sp. EMBS2024
GCCATAAAAAAGGGCGGATGGTCATCCGCCCTTAGGAGAGAGAAAAGATTACGCTCAGGCGTTCTGGCTTTCCGCCGTTTCCGCCTGCTTCGGCACCAGCACCGTTGGCTTGTTATCGATGCGGGTCACCAGCAGCTGGTCGATACGGTAGTTATCGATATCCACGACCTCAAACTTATAGCCGGAGAACTTCACCGCGTCGGTGCGTTTGGGGATTTTACGCAGCATAAACATCATAAAGCCGCCGATGGTCTCGTAATTCCCGGACTGCGGGAACTCGTCGATATCCAGCACGCGCATCACGTCATCAATCGGCGTACCGCCATCGATCAGCCACGAGTTTTCATCGCGGGCGACAATCTGCTCTTCCAGCCCCTGGCCGACGAGGTCGCCCATCAGGGTGGTCATTACGTCGTTGAGAGTGATGATCCCGACCACCAGCGCGTATTCATTCATGATCACCGCGAAGTCTTCCCCGGCGGTTTTGAAGCTTTCCAGCGCTTCCGACAGGGTCAGGGTGTCCGGCACGATCAACGTGTTGCGGATCTGTACGCCGCCGGTCAGCACCAGGCTCTGGTTCGCCAGCACGCGGTTCAGCAGATCTTTTGAATCGACGTAACCGATAATGTGGTCGATATCTTCATTACAGACGAGGAACTTCGAGTGCGGATGTTCGGCCACTTTATTCTTCAGGCTCTGCTCGTCTTCGTGCAAATCAAACCAAATGACGCTTTCACGCGGGGTCATGGAGGAAGGAACGGTGCGGGACTCCAGCTCGAACACGTTCTCAATTAGCTCATGCTCCTGCTTGCGCAGCACCCCGGCCAGCGCGCCGGCCTCGACCACGGCATAGATATCATCGGAAGTGATATCGTCTTTCCGCACCATCGGCAGTTTGAAGATGCGGAAGATCATGTTGGCCATGCCGTTAAACAACCACACCAGCGGGCGGAAGACTAACAGGCAGAAGCGCATCGGGTTGATGATGCGCAGGGCCACAGTTTCGGGCGCAATCATACCGATGCGTTTCGGAGTCAGGTCAGCAAACAGGATGAACAAGCTGGTGACCAGGGTAAAAGAGATGATGAAGCTCAGCTGCTCGGAGAGCTCCGGTGACAAATACCCGCTGAGCAGGCTATGAAACGCCGGTGAGAAAGCCGCGTCGCCCACAATACCGCCAAGAATGGCGACGGCGTTGAGGCCAATCTGCACGACGGTAAAGAAGGTGCCCGGGTTCTCCTGCATCTTCAGCACCCGCTGTGCGTTGACGTTGCCTTCATCGGCCAGCAGTTTCAGTTTGATTTTACGTGAGGCGGCCAGTGAAATTTCCGATATCGAAAAAAACGCACTGACGGCTATCAGACAGAGTATTACTAAAATACTGTTTAACATATCTTTTCTGACCGTTGAGGCCAGATCCTCGGAAGGGAAGTTGATAACTCAAATGTGGAATACATAAAAAACCGGTCCGAAGGCGCTGGACCGGCTGTCACACTGGCTAGTATAGCGTAAGGGAATGTAAAGCCGCCAGAGCGTTCATTGACCGCCTCGCTGTTGAGGCGGAAATCAGAATTACGCCTGAGGCGGCAGGCAGACGCCAATGCCGCCGATGCCGCAATAGCCGTGCGGGTTTTTATACAGATACTGCTGGTGATCGTCCTCGGCATAGTAGAACGGTTTGGCGGTGGCGATCTCGGTGGTGATGTGACGGGTATCGTGCGCGTCGTTCATCGCCGCCTGGAAGCGCGCGAGGCTGGCCTTTGCCGCCTCCGTCTGTTCCGGGGTCAGCGGGTAAATCGCCGAGCGGTACTGGGTGCCGTGGTCGTTACCCTGCCGCATACCCTGCGCCGGGTCGTGATTTTCCCAGAACACCTGCAATAACTGCTCATAGCTAATCACCTGCGGATCATAAACCACGCGTACCGCTTCCGCGTGACCGGTCTGGCCGCTGCATACTTCGCGATAGGTCGGATTGGGCGTATAGCCGCCAGTGTAACCTGCGGCGGTGCTGTAAACCCCCGGCAATTGCCAGAACAGGCGCTCAACTCCCCAGAAGCAGCCCATGGCGAACAGCGCCACTTCCATCCCCGCCGGGACGTTGGTCATCGAGTGGCCGTTAACTGCGTGGAGCGTCGCCACTGGCATGGGGGTATTGCGTCCAGGCAGCGCATCCGCCTGGGCGACAAGATGCGTTTTATCAAATAGACTCACGGTTGGCCTCTCAATACAGAAATCGTCGTTAAGGTTGTAACGAAGCGTGTCTTTTAACACAATAAATACGCGTAATACGTCTAGATTAATACATAAGAATTATTTGGGTTATTGCCACTTTTTCAACCCTATGTTGTTAGGGTTTTGTTAAGCCGTGGAGCGGCGCCAGTGTTTCCTGTAGAGGAAACAGGGATATTCAGGAGAAAATGTGCTAAAAATCCGCCAGTTATGTGTCACCAGCCTTTTGCTGGTCAGCGGGGTCGCCAGCGCAGCGAATGTGCGTTTGCAGGTTGAGGGATTATCCGGGGAGCTGGAGAAAAACGTTCGCGCCCAGCTTTCCACCATCCAGAGCGATGAAGTCACGCCGGATCGTCGCTTTCGCGCGCGCGTCGATGACGCCATTCGCGAAGGTCTGAAAGCGCTGGGTTATTACGAGCCGACGATTGAATTTGATTTGCGTCCGCCGCCGAAAAGGGGACGTCAGGTGCTGATCGCCAAAGTGACCCCGGGAGAACCGGTGCGCATTGGCGGAACCGAGGTGATTCTGCGCGGCGGCGCCCGCACCGATAGCGACTACCTGGCGCTGCTGAAAACGCGCCCGGCCATCGGGACGGTGCTCAACCACGGCGATTATGACGGCTTCAAGAGCTCGCTGACCCGCGTCGCCCTGCGCAAAGGCTACTTTGACAGCGAGTTTCTTAAGAGCCAGCTCGGGGTCTCCCTCGACCGTCATCAGGCGTTCTGGGATATCGATTACGACAGCGGCGAACGCTATCGCTTTGGCCACGTCACTTTCTCTGGCTCGCAAATCCGCGATGAATACCTGCAAAACCTCGTGCCGTTTAAAGAGGGCGACTACTACACCTCGCAGGATCTGGCCGAGCTAAACCGCCGCCTGGCGGCGACCGGCTGGTTCAGTTCGGTGGTGGTGGCGCCTGATTTTGCTAAGTCGCGGAAAACCAAGGTGCTGCCTCTGCAGGGCGTTGTCTCGCCTCGCAAAGAGAACACCGTGGAAACCGGGGTCGGCTATTCCACAGACGTCGGTCCGCGGGTGAAAGCCACGTGGAAAAAACCATGGGTCAACTCGTATGGCCACAGCCTGACCTCCAGCGTCAGCCTCTCCGCCCCGGAGCAACAGTTCGACTTTACCTATAAAGTCCCACTGCTGAAGAGCCCCCTCGAACAGTATTATCTGATGCAGGGCGGTTTTAAGCGTACCGACCTCAATGATACCCAGGCCGACTCTACCACCCTGGGGGTCTCGCGTTTCTGGGAGATGTCGAGCGGCTGGCAGCGAGCGATTAACCTGCGCTGGAGCCTGGATCACTTTACCCAGGCGAACGTCACCAACACCACCATGCTGATTTATCCTGGGGTCTCGGTGAACCGCACTCGCTCCCGCGGCGGCCTGATGCCTACCTGGGGCGATTCCCAGCGCTACTCGGTGGACTATTCCAACACCATGTGGGGCTCGGACATCAACTTCATCGTGATGCAGGCCCAGGACGTCTGGATCCGTACCCTCTATGACCGCCACCGCTTTGTGGTGCGCGGCAACCTTGGCTGGATCGAAGCGGACAACTTTGACAAGGTGCCGCCGGATCTGCGCTTTTTCGCCGGGGGCGACCGCAGTATTCGCGGCTATAAATACAAATCTATCTCGCCGAAGGACGATGACGGCAAGCTGATCGGGGCCTCGAAGCTGGCGACCGGCTCGCTGGAGTATCAGTACAACGTCAGTGGTAAATGGTGGGGCGCCGTGTTTGTCGATAGCGGCGAAGCGGTCAGCGATATTCGCGAGAGCGATTTCAAAACCGGCGCCGGGGTAGGCGTGCGCTGGCAGTCGCCGGTGGGGCCGATCAAGCTGGATATCGCCCGGCCGATCGGCGATAAAGAAGAGCATGGTTTACAGTTTTACATCGGTCTGGGGCCTGAATTATGAGTTTATGGAAGAAGATAAGCCTCGGCGTCTTAATCGTGTTGGTGCTCCTGCTGGGCACCGTCGGGTTCCTGGTGGGGACCACCACCGGCTTGCATCTGGTGTTCAAAGCGGCGGATCGCTGGGTACCGGGGCTGGAAATCGGCAAAGTGACCGGTGGCTGGCGTGATTTAACCCTCGATAATGTTCGCTACGAACAGCCCGGCGTGGCGGTGACCGCCGGTCAGTTTCACCTCAGCGTCAGGTTGCGCTGCCTGTGGGACAGCAGCCTGTGCGTAAACGACATCGCGCTGCGCGATATTTACGTCGCCGTCGATACCAAGAAGATGCCGCCCTCAGCGCCGGTCGAGGAAGAGGACAGCGGGCCGCTGAATCTCTCCACTCCTTATCCGATCACCCTCAGCCGCGTCGCGCTGCATAACGTCAACGTCAAAATCGATGATACCGCGGTCTCCGTGCGCGACTTTTCCACCGGCCTGAACTGGCAGGAGAAAAATCTGACCCTGACGCCGACCTCGCTGCAGGGGCTGCTGATCGCCCTGCCTAAGGTGGCGAAAGTGGCGCAGGAGCAGGTGGTTGAGCCGAAAATTGACAACCCGCAGCCGCAGGAAAAACCGCTCGGCGAGACGATGACCGACCTCTTCTCGCAGCCGGTGCTGCCGGCAATGACCGATGTCCATCTGCCGCTGAACCTCAATATTCAGGCGTTCCGCGGCGAGNAGCTGCGCCTGACCGGCGATACCGATATCACCGTGTATAACCTGCTGCTGAAAGTCAGCAGTATCGACGGCCAGATGAAGCTCGACGCCCTTGATATCGACTCCGATCAGGGCAAGGTCAGCGCCTCGGGCAGCGCGCAGCTGCAGGATAACTGGCCGGTGGACATTACCCTCGCCGGAACCCTGAACGTCGACCCGATGAAAGGGGAGAAGGTGCAGCTGAAGGTGGGCGGCGAAGTGCGTAAAACGCTCAAAGTCGGAGTGGACTTAAGCGGGCCGGTCGCGGCCACGCTGCGCGCGGATGCGCAGCTGGCGGAGGCCGGGCTGCCGCTCAATATGGAGCTGAAGAGTAAGCAGCTCGCCTGGCCGTTCAGCGGCGAGAAGCAGTTCCAGGCCGACGATGTCCAGTTGAAGTTCAGCGGCAAAATGACCGACTATGCGCTGGCCTTCTCCACCGCGGTGAAAGGTCAATCGCTGCCGCCGGCGAAAATCGCCCTCAACGCCAAAGGCAATGAACGGCAGATCAATCTCGACAAGCTGACGGTCAACGCCCTGGAAGGGAAAACCGAGCTGAAGGCGCTGCTCGACTGGCAGCAGGCGATCAGCTGGCGCGGCGAGCTGACCCTCGACGGCATCAACACCGCCAAAGAGGTGCCGGACTGGCCGTCAAAGCTTAACGGCCGGATCAAGACCCAGGGCAGCCTGTACGGCGGCAGCTGGCAGATGTCGGTGCCGGAGCTGAAAATTACCGGCAACGTGAAGCAGAACAAAGTGGATGTGGCGGGCTCGCTGCAGGGTAACAGCTATCTGCAGTGGAAAATCCCGGGACTGCATCTGGCGTTGGGCCCGAACAGCGCTGATATCAAAGGCGAGCTGGGGGTGAAGGATCTTAATCTCGACGCCACCATCGATGCGCCGCACCTGGATAATGCGCTGCCGGGGCTCGGCGGGACGGCGAAGGGCTTGGTAAAAGTGCGCGGCACTGTCGATGCGCCGCAGCTGCTGGCCGATATCACCGCCCGGGCGCTGCGCTGGCAGGAGCTGACCATCGCCCAGGTCAACGTCAAAGGGGATGTGAAATCCACCGATCAGATTGGCGGTAACCTGGACGTGCGGGTGGATCGCATCAGCCAGCCGGGGGTCAATATCAGCCAGGTGCAGCTCAATGCCAAAGGTACAGAGAAACAGCATGAGCTGCGGCTGCGCGTGCAGGGCGATCCGGTTTCCGGCCAGCTGACGCTGGCAGGCAGCTTCGAACGTCAGGCCGAACGCTGGAAGGGCTCGCTGAGCGATACCCGCTTCCAGACGCCGGTGGGGCCGGTAGCGCTGACGCGCAGCATTGCGCTGGACTATCGCAATCTGGAGCAGAAAATCAGCATCGGGCCACACTGCTGGACCAACCCGAACGCCGAGCTCTGCGTGCCTGAAACCATTGACGCGGGCGCCAGCGGACGGGCGCGGGTGAATCTCAACCGCTTCGATCTGGCGATGCTCAAGCCGTTTATGCCGGAGGCGACCCAGGCCAGCGGCGTGTTTACTGGTAATGCCGATGTGAGCTGGGACACCACCAAAGAGGGACTGCCGCAGGGCAAAGTGACCCTCAGCGGGCGCAACGTCAAGGTGACCCAGGTCGTCAACGACGCGCCGTTGCCGGTGGCGTTCGATACGCTGAACCTCAGCGCCGACCTGCACAACAATCGCGCCGAGCTGGGCTGGCTTATCCGCCTGACCAACAATGGTCAACTGGATGGGCAAGTGCAGGTTACCGACCCGCAGGGGCGGCGTAATCTCGGCGGCAATGTCAATATCAGCAATTTCTCGCTGGCGATGATCAACCCGATTTTCGCTCGTGGTGAAAAGGCAGAGGGAAGGCTCAACGCCCGTCTGCGTCTGGGCGGTAATGTGAAAAGTCCGCAGCTGTTCGGCCAGATGCAGCTGAGCGGGGTGGATATCGACGGCAACTTTATGCCGTTTGATATGCAGCCGAGCCAGCTGGCGATGAACTTCAACGGCACGCGCTCGACCCTGCAGGGGACGGTGAACACCCGCCAGGGGCAAATCGCCCTCAGCGGTAACGCCGACTGGACGCAGATCGATAACTGGCGGGCGCAAATTGCGGCGAAAGGCAGCCGGGTGCGGATCACGGTGCCGCCGATGGTGCGTCTCGATGTATCGCCGGATGTGGTGTTTACCGCCACGCCAAGCCTGTTCAATCTCGACGGCAAAGTGGATGTGCCCTGGGCGCGGATCGTGGTCAACGAGGTGCCGGAGAGCGCGGTCGGCGTCTCCTCTGATGAAGTGATGCTGGATAAAAACCTCAAACCGATTAAGCAGCAGAGCGCCAGCATCCCGATCAACAGCAACCTGACCATTCACGTCGGCAACAACGTTCGTCTGGAAGCCTTCGGCCTGAAAGCGCGTCTGACCGGTGATTTGAAAGTGGCGCAGGACAAGCAGGGGCTGGGCCTCAACGGGCAGATTAATATTCCGGACGGCCGTTTCCACGCCTATGGTCAGGACTTGATTGTCCGCAAAGGGGAGCTGCTGTTCTCCGGTCCGCCGGATCAGCCGTTGCTGAATATCGAAGCGATTCGTAACCCGGATGCCACCGAAGACGATGTGATCGCCGGCGTTCGCGTCACCGGCTCCGCCGATCAGCCGAAAGCGGAGATCTTCTCTGATCCGGTTATGTCCCAGCAGGAAGCGCTGTCTTATCTGCTGCGCGGCCAGGGTTTGAGTAGTGGTCAGAGCGATAGCGCCGCGATGACCTCAATGCTTATTGGTATGGGGGTTGCACAAAGTGGTCAGGTTGTGGGTAAAATCGGCGAGACGTTTGGCGTAAGCAACTTGGCGTTGGACACCGAAGGGGTAGGCGATTCTTCCCAGGTGGTGGTCAGCGGCTATGTACTGCCGGGTCTGCAGGTAAAATACGGGGTCGGTATCTTCGATTCCCTGGCGACGCTGACTTTACGTTATCGCCTGATGCCTAAGCTATATGTGGAAGCGGTGTCTGGCATCGACCAGGCGCTCGATTTGCTCTATCAGTTTGAGTTTTAGCAATGCGAATATTTGTTTACGGCAGTTTACGACGCAAACAAGGCAACAGCCACTGGATGACCAACGCCCAGTGGCTGGGCGCTCATAGTGTCGACGATTATCAGCTGTACAGCCTGGGCCACTATCCAGGCGCGGTGCCCGGCGAAGGCACAGTACATGGTGAAGTTTATCGTATTGATGCATCGACGCTGGCCGAACTGGATGCGCTGCGCACCAAGGGGGGCGAGTATGCGCGCCACCTGATTCAGACGCCTTACGGCAGCGCATGGATGTATGTCTATCAACGTTCCGTTGAGGGTTGTACGTTGATAGCGAACGGCAACTGGTTGGATCGCGACCAGTATTAACCACGACAGCGCCACCTTCGGGTGGCGTTGTTTTTT
>NZ_JAZARW010000001.1:5049957-5061504 GCF_036233805.1 Klebsiella sp. EMBS2024
CCTTACCAGAGTGGCAGACGATCCTTCGCCAGCCACATCGCGGAAGCCAGCGTCGTCAGCGCGAGGAATAATAATCGTCGTGTTGGGGTGCTGAACATTACATGATCTCCTCGAGCGCGGTATGGCGGGCCGCTCCCTGCAGGTAGTGCCGCATCGCCGAGCGCATCTTCATCCAGTCAGCCACCCGGTGTGACAATAACCAGGCCGTCGGGCCAATCAGCTCCAGTACCGCCAGGATCCCGCCGAAACTGAGTAATAATAGGGACAGCATGTCCAGTGAATCCTGAATTAACCACCCAAATCCCCTGGCTGGTTTGTATGGGTTATTTAGCGACATGCCGAGTATGAGGAGGTACATCACCAGCACCATGCCATAAAACAGGTTATAGACTAGCGACATTTGCCGGTCACCGGGATAACAGGGATGATTTTTCAGAAAAGCGCACCCGTCGCTGACGTTGTATAACGCCTGGACGTCGTTATCTTTCCGTTGGTAGACGACGACTATCCGATCGCCGATAGCGAGAAAGGGCGGTTGACGGCGGTAAAAAAAGGGATGCAGGCCGAAGTTGGCGAAGCCGTTCTGCCAGAAGAAGGCCAGCGGCGCCGTGTCGCATTGTATCCCAACGCCATGGTATTCCCGCGTTGGGTTCCCCGCGAACCATTTCTTAAAAATGATATTGCTAATTTTTCCCGTCCGGACGGCATAGCGTTCCGGCAGGGCTTGCGTAAAAGGCTTCGCCGACTGGCGGAGGGTTTGCGCCGTAGTCGGTAGCGGCTGGCAAAAGGAAAAGTCGCGGCGGCGGGCCTGCGCCATCTTCGCCAACAGATCGCGCATGGCGGGGTGCATTTTTAGCGCCCGGTGGAACAGTAGCTCGCAGAGGCCGGTTAACAACGCGATGAAGGCCAGTATCGCGATAATGCCGAAGCCGAACCTTCCCCATTCTGAGGTGCTCATCATGAGCGGGATAAGAGCGACGATGAGCGTCAGCAGGCTGATAATCAGCAGCGGCCGGGCCCAGCGCTTTACCCGTTGACTGGGCTCAAGGAGCGTTTCGCCATCGCTGAGCCAGTGGATCCAGTAACTGCCGTTGTCCAGGCGGCGGACGCCAAGGTGCAGAGGCTGATTGATCGTCAGGCGGTCAAAAAGCGAGGGGTCGTTAAAATAGCGTTTATCGGTATAAAAGACATGGTCGCCGGCGATAAGACGCAGATACCCCTGTTTTTCACAGGCGGCGGTCGTGAAGCCAGAAAAGTTAAGGGTGAAATAGCGAACGCTTTTCACGGGACACCCTCCATGGTGTTATCGCGGCTATCCGTGCCGCAATCAGGCAGGGGATGACCCTGCCTGAGACAGAATTACTTCTGCTTAGCGCGCTCGAAAGAGGCAACGATTTCGGCTTTCGCCGCTTCCGCGTTATCCCAACCGTCGACTTTAACCCACTTGCCTTTTTCCAGATCTTTGTAGTGCTCAAAGAAATGAGTGATCTGGGCTTTCAGCAGTTCCGGCAGGTCGTTCACATCGTTGATGTGATCGTATTCTTTGCTCAGCTTGGTGTGCGGTACGGCAACCAGTTTCGCATCTTCACCAGATTCGTCGGTCATCTTCAGAACGCCAACCGGACGGCAGCGGATCACGGAGCCCGGCTGCAGCGGGTACGGAGTCGGGACCAGCACGTCAACCGGGTCGCCGTCCAGGGACAGGGTGTGGTTGATGTAGCCGTAGTTGCACGGATAGAACATTGCCGTGGACATGAAACGGTCAACGAACAGTGCACCGCTCTCTTTGTCGACTTCGTATTTGATAGGATCTGCGTTCGCCGGGATTTCGATCACGACGTAGATGTCTTCCGGCAGATCTTTGCCCGCAGGTACGTTGAGTAAGCTCATGTCTGTTTCCTTTAAAATGTATGGCAAACAAGTGCTCGGTATTATAGCCAACTCACATCGAAAGTCTTCGCTTCTTTTTCCCGATATCGCCGCAGAGTGCTCCGAATTTTTCGCGTAATAATGACATGAAAATCCATAAACATAGCCACATCATGAATAAATTTATGTAACCGTTTTCATTGCATGTGATTGATTTATCATACTGCTTAAAAAAACGTCATAAACCGCAACAGCCGCGCTCCCTGCGAAGCCTTATCGGCTCTCCGCTGGGAAGTAGGGCCGGCATTAACATCTCATTTACTTTTTTGAAGTGTGATGTAACGCATTCAGTTACATCACCGATTGTCTATAGTTTGTCCGCAGGTGAGACTTTAACCAACAATAACCCTACGAGGATACCCTTATGTGGAAGCGCTTACTTCTTGTCACAGCAGTTTCCGCAGCTATGTCGTCTATGGCGATAGCTGCCCCGCTAACCGTAGGTTTTTCGCAGGTCGGTTCTGAATCCGGCTGGCGTGCGGCGGAAACCAGCGTCGCGAAAGAGGAGGCCGCCAAGCGCGGTATCACCCTGAAGATCGCTGATGGTCAGCAAAAACAGGAAAACCAGATCAAAGCAGTGCGTTCCTTTATTGCTCAAGGGGTCGACGCGATCTTCATTGCGCCGGTGGTGGCCACCGGCTGGGAACCGGTGCTGAAAGAGGCGAAAGAGGCCAAGATCCCGGTTTTCCTCCTCGACCGTTCCATTGATGTTAAAGATAAAGATCTCTACATGACCACCGTGACCGCCAACAACGTGCTGGAAGGCCAGCTGATTGGCGACTGGCTGGTGAAAACCGTCGACGGTAAGCCGTGTAACGTCGTTGAACTGCAGGGCACCGTTGGGGCCAGCGTGGCCATCGATCGTAAGAAAGGCTTCGCCGACGCGATTGCCAAAGCGTCGAATATCAAAATTATCCGCTCCCAGTCCGGTGACTTCACCCGCAGTAAAGGGAAAGAGGTCATGGAGAGCTTTATCAAAGCTGAGAATAACGGCAAAAACATCTGCATGGTGTTCGCTCATAACGACGATATGGCCATCGGCGCTATCCAGGCCATTAAAGAAGCTGGCCTGAAGCCGGGCAAAGATATTCTGACCGGCTCCATCGACGGCGTGCCGGATATCTATAAAGCGATGATCGCCGGAGAAGCCAACGCCAGCGTCGAGCTGACGCCAAATATGGCCGGCCCGGCGTTCGATGCGCTGGAGAAATACAAAAAAGACGGCACCCTGCCGGAGAAGCTGACCATTACCAAATCGACGCTGTACCTGCCGGATACGGCGAAAGAAGAGTTAGAGAAGAAGAAAAATATGGGCTACTGAGTGGGGAGCCCCTCATTCCATCCCTCTCCCCGGTGGGAGAGGGTAAAAAGCAGCGTTCCAGAAACCCCGGGAAGCCCAGCGCGACCCGGGGTAACCTGACATCATTTGAAGGTGACATCGATTATGAGCGCCGAGGCACACCAGGAGATCCTTCGCACCGAAGGACTTAGTAAATTCTTCCCCGGCGTTAAGGCGCTGGATAACGTCAACTTTAGCCTGCGGCGCGGCGAAATCATGGCCCTGTTGGGCGAAAACGGCGCCGGAAAATCGACGCTGATCAAAGCGCTGACCGGCGTTTACCATGCCGATCGCGGCACTATCTGGCTGGAAGGCCAGGCTATTTCGCCCAAAAATACCGCCCATGCCCAGCAGCTGGGGATCGGCACCGTCTACCAGGAAGTGAACCTGCTGCCCAATATGTCGGTGGCGGATAACCTGTTCATCGGCCGTGAGCCGCGGCGGTTTGGTCTGCTGCGACGTAAAGAGATGGAGGCCAGGGCGACGGCGCTGATGGCCTCCTACGGCTTTTCCCTCGACGTGCGCGAGCCGCTGAACCGCTTTTCGGTGGCGATGCAGCAGATCGTCGCTATCTGTCGGGCCATCGACCTGTCGGCCAAGGTGCTGATCCTCGACGAGCCCACCGCCAGCCTCGATACCCAGGAGGTGGAGATGCTGTTCACCCTGATGCGCCAGCTCAGGGATAACGGCGTCAGCCTGATCTTCGTCACCCATTTTCTCGACCAGGTCTATGCGGTCAGCGACCGCATCACCGTGTTGCGTAACGGCACATTTGTGGGCTGCCGTGAGACCCGCGAGCTGCCGCAGATTGAGCTGGTGAAAATGATGCTGGGTCGCGAACTGGACCACAATGCCCTGCAGCGGGCGGGCCGTACCCTGCTGAGCGATAAACCGGTAGCGGCGTTTGAAGGCTACGGTAAAAAAGGAACCATCGCCCCGTTCGACCTGCAGGTCCGCCCGGGAGAAATTGTAGGCCTCGCCGGCCTGCTGGGTTCCGGACGCACGGAAACCGCCGAGGTGATCTTCGGCATTAAAACGGCGGACAGCGGGAAGGCGTGGATCAAAGGCAAACCTCAGACCCTGCGCTCCCCGCATCAGGCTTCCTGCCTCGGGATCGGCTTCTGTCCTGAAGATCGCAAAACCGACGGCATTATCGCCGCCGCTTCGGTGCGGGAAAATATCGTTCTGGCCCTGCAGGCGCAGCGCGGCTGGCTGCGGCCGATCCCCCGCCGGGAGCAGAATGAGATCGCCGAGCGCTTTATTCGCCAGCTGGGGATCCGTACCCCGAGCGCCGAGCAGCCGATCGAGTTTCTCTCCGGCGGCAACCAGCAGAAGGTGCTGCTCTCCCGCTGGCTGCTGACCAAACCGCAGTTCCTGATCCTCGATGAGCCGACCCGCGGCATCGACGTCGGCGCCCATGCGGAAATTATTCGCCTGATTGAAACCCTCTGCGCCGATGGCCTGGCGCTGCTGGTTATCTCTTCTGAACTGGAGGAGCTGGTGGGTTACGCCGATCGGGTCATTATCCTGCGCGATCGCCGACAGGTGGCGGAGATCCCGCTCGCCGAGCTCTCTGTTCCGGCGATCATGAACGCTATTGCGGCATAAGGAGTAACCCATGATGCCTCGATCTCTTTCGCAAACCGGCCCGGAGAAGCGACGCTTCACCTGGCCGAAGGGCACCCCGCAGATTATTGCCCTGCTGCTGGTTCTGCTGGTAGACAGCCTGGTGGCGCCCCATTTTTATCAGGTGGTGCTCCAGGATGGCCGCCTGTTTGGCAGCCCGATCGATATTCTCAACCGCGCCGCGCCGGTGGCGCTGCTGGCGATTGGCATGACGCTGGTGATCGCCACCGGCGGCATCGACCTGTCGGTAGGGGCGGTGATGGCGATTGCCGGCGCGACGGCCGCCTCGATGACCGTCGCCGGGCACAGCCTGCCGGTGGTGCTGTTGGCCGCGCTGGCCGCGGGCGCGCTGGCCGGATTGTGGAACGGCATCCTCGTGGCGGTCCTTAAGATCCAGCCCTTTGTGGCGACGCTGATCCTGATGGTGGCCGGGCGCGGGGTGGCGCAGTTGATCACCGCCGGGCAGATCGTCACCTTTGATTTCCCGGCCCTGGCATGGCTCGGCAGCGGATCGTTTCTGCTGTTTCCGACGCCGGTGATCGTCGCCGCCGCTACGCTGCTGCTGTTCTGGCTGTTTACCCGTAAAACGGCGCTGGGCATGTTTATTGAGGCGGTAGGGATCAACATCCGCGCGGCGAAAAACGCCGGCGTCAATACCCGCATCGTGGTGATGCTGGCCTATGTCCTGAGCGGTGTCTGCGCGGCGATCGCCGGGATCATCGTGGCGGCGGACATCCGCGGCGCGGATGCCAATAACGCCGGGCTATGGCTTGAGCTGGACGCCATTCTGGCGGTGGTCATCGGCGGCGCCTCGCTGATGGGCGGGCGCTTTAACCTGCTGCTCTCGGTGGTGGGGGCGCTGATTATCCAGGGAATGAACACCGGGATTTTGCTCTCCGGCTTCCCGCCGGAGCTCAACCAGGTGGTGAAAGCGGTGGTGGTGCTGTGCGTACTGATTGTCCAGTCGCCGCGCTTTATCGGTTTACTGAAAGGGGTACGCGGCCGTGATAAAACGTAATTTACCATTGATGATCACCCTTGCGGTGTTTGTGCTGGGCTACCTCTACTGCCTGACCCAGTTCCCCGGTTTTGCCTCAACGCGGGTGATCTGCAATATCCTGACGGATAACGCCTTCCTCGGGATCATCGCCGTGGGCATGACCTTCGTGATCCTCTCCGGCGGGATCGATCTGTCGGTGGGGTCGGTGATCGCCTTTACCGGCGTCTTCCTCGCCAAAGCGATTGGCTTTTGGGGAATCTCGCCGCTGGTGGCCTTTCCGCTGGTGCTGGTGATGGGCTGCGCCTTCGGCGCGTTTATGGGGCTGCTGATTGACGCCCTGAAGATCCCGGCCTTTATCATCACCCTCGCCGGCATGTTCTTCCTGCGCGGCGTGAGCTATCTGGTGTCAGAGGAGTCGATTCCGATTAACCACCCAGTGTACGACACCCTGTCCGGGCTGGCATGGACCATTCCCGGCGGCGGTCGTCTCAGCGCCATGGGACTGCTGATGCTGCTGGTGGTGGTGGCCGGTATTTTTGTCGCCCATCGCACCCGCTTTGGCAACCAGGTGTATGCCATCGGCGGCAACGCCACGTCGGCGAATCTGATGGGGATTTCGACTCGCAGCGCCACGATCCGTATCTATATGCTCTCCACCGGACTGGCGACGCTGGCCGGGATCGTCTTTTCCATTTATACCCAGGCGGGCTATGCGCTGGCGGGCGTCGGCGTCGAGCTGGATGCGATTGCCTCGGTGGTGATCGGCGGTACGCTGCTAAGCGGTGGCGTCGGTACCGTGCTGGGAACGCTGTTCGGGGTGGCGATCCAGGGGCTGATTCAGACCTACATCAACTTCGACGGCACCCTCAGCTCATGGTGGACGAAAATCGCCATCGGCATTTTGCTGTTTATCTTTATCGCGCTGCAGCGTGGGCTGACCGTGCTGTGGGAAAATCGGCAGAATGCGGCGGTGACGCGGGTGAGCGGGGCGGGGAGTCGCTAAGAAATGCTCCTCCCGCAGGCGCGGGAGGAGCGGGCAGGGCGCTTAGGCGTCCGGGAACGCTTTAATAAAGTTCTCGACGTCTTCTACCATGTGGTTGTTGCCGACGAAGAAGGAGCGACGCTGATGCAGGCTTTCCGGGATAATATCCAGAATACGCTCTTTACCGTCGCTGGCCTTACCGCCCGCCTGTTCGGCGAGGAAGGCCATCGGGTTGCATTCATACAGTAGGCGCAGCTTGCCTTCCGGGTGGCTGGCGGTGCTCGGATAGAGATAGATGCCGCCTTTCAGCAGGTTGCGGTGGAAGTCCGCCACCAGCGAGCCGATATAGCGTGAGGTATAAGGACGCTGAGTCGCTTTGTCCTCTTCCTGACAGTACTTAATGTACTTCTTCACGCCCTGCGGGAATTTGATGTAGTTGCCTTCGTTGATGGAGTAGGTATTGCCCTTCTCCGGGAAGCGCATACGCTCCTGGCATAGACAGAAGACGCCAAGGGACGGGTCGTAGGTGAAGGCATGAACGCCGCAGCCGGTGGTATACACCAGCATCGTCGACGATCCGTAGACCACATAGCCCGCGGCCACCTGCTTGTTGCCCGGCTGCAGGAAGTCTTCTTCTGTCACCGGCGTGCCGACAGGCGTCACGCGGCGGTAGATAGAGAAGATCGTACCGACAGAGACGTTAACGTCGATGTTAGAGGAGCCATCCAGAGGGTCCATCAGCACCACGTATTTGGCGTGTTCACACCCTTCGAAGACGACAATCTCATCTTCTTCTTCAGAGGCGATCCCGGCAACAATATCGCGTGCTCGCAGTGCGGCTTTTAATTTTTCATTAGCGAACAGATCGAGTTTTTGCTGAACCTCGCCCTGAACGTTTTCAGCACCGCTGGCACCCAGGATATCGACCAGACCGGCCTTGTTGATATCGCGGTGGATGATCTTGGCGCCCAACTTTATTGCTGACAACAAAGCAGTCAGCTCACCGGTGGCGTGGGAGAACTCGTGCTGCTTTTCAACAATAAACTCACCTAACGTTTTCATAACTCGTTCCCTGCATTTTTATGTTGAGTAAAACGAACGCAACAATCTTAACAAAGAATCAAAAAAGTGCGCACAGGTGAATCGCGCCAGCAAAATACAGATTCGCCTGAAATGCATTTCGCCAGGGCCCGGGATATGGGTAAAATGTGCCCCGGATAAGAAAAGGAAATGACGAATGCGCATTCATATTTTAGGAATCTGTGGCACGTTTATGGGGGGGCTGGCCATGCTGGCGCGCTCCCTCGGTCATGAGGTAACGGGGTCGGATGCTAACGTCTATCCGCCGATGAGCACCCTGCTGGAAAACCAGGGGATTGATTTAATTCAGGGCTATGACCCCAGCCAGCTGGAGCCCCGGCCGGACCTGGTGATCATCGGTAACGCCATGACTCGCGGCAACCCGTGCGTTGAAGCGGTGCTGGAAAATAATATTCCCTATATGTCCGGCCCGCAGTGGCTGCACGACTTCGTGCTGCGCGATCGCTGGGTGCTGGCCGTCGCCGGGACCCACGGCAAAACCACCACTGCCGGCATGGCGACCTGGATCCTTGAAGCCTGCGGCTATAAACCGGGGTTCGTGATTGGCGGCGTTCCGGGCAATTTCGACGTCTCCGCGCGCCTGGGCGACAGCCCGTTCTTCGTCATTGAAGCCGACGAATATGACTGCGCCTTCTTCGACAAGCGCTCCAAGTTTGTTCACTACTGCCCGCGGACGCTGATCCTCAACAACCTTGAGTTCGACCACGCGGACATCTTTGATGACCTGAAGGCGATTCAGAAACAGTTCCACCATCTGGTGCGCATCGTGCCGGGCAAAGGCAAAATTATCCTGCCGGAGAACGACATCAACCTGAAGCAGGTGATGGCGATGGGCTGCTGGAGCGAGCAGGAGCTGGTGGGCGAGCAGGGCCACTGGCAGGCGAAAAAACTGAACGCCGACGCCTCGCAGTGGGAAGTCTTACTCGACGGCGAAAAGGTCGGCGAAGTGAAGTGGGCGCTGGTCGGCGAGCATAATATGCATAACGGCCTGATGGCGATTGCCGCGGCGCGTCACGTCGGCGTGCTGCCGGCGGATGCCGCGAACGCGCTGGGCAGCTTTATCAACGCCCGCCGTCGCCTGGAGCTGCGCGGCGAAGCCAACGGCGTCACCGTGTATGACGATTTCGCCCATCATCCGACGGCAATCCTCGCCACGCTGCAGGCGCTGCGCGGTAAAGTAGGCGGTACCGCGCGCATTCTCGCCGTGCTGGAGCCGCGCTCTAACACCATGAAAATGGGCGTCTGCAAGGACGATCTGGCGCCGTCTCTCGGCCGCGCCGATGAAGTGTTCCTCCTGCAGCCGCAGCATATTCCGTGGCAGGTGGCGGAAGTGGCGGAAGCCTGCGTCCAGCCGGCCCACTGGAGCGCCGACGTCGATACCCTGGCGGAGATGGTGGTCAAAACCGCCCACCCGGGCGACCATATCCTGGTGATGAGCAACGGCGGCTTCGGCGGTATTCATCAGAAGCTGCTAGATAAGCTGGCGCAAAAAGCGGCCGCGGCTGAATAAGCGCGTACGCCTCCGGTAACTGCCCTCCGCGTGAGGGCAGTTTTATTTTAGCTACCAGGAATTGTGTGATGCTGACCTGCGAAAGCGTACGTTCTACCGACTCGCCCCATTTCGCCATGCTGGACGCGCTTTACGCGCGCGCCTTTCCGTGGCACGAGCAGCGCGAAAGCGAGGCCAAACGTCAGGCGCTGAGCCACCCGCGCTACGCGCTGGAAGCATGGTTCGATGAAGGCGTCTTTGTCGGCCTCAGCGGCTGCTGGCAGTTTGCCGGCTACGGTTATATCGAACATCTGGCGATCGACGACACGCTGCGCTCCCGCGGCTATGGTAAACAGCTGCTGGCGCAGATCCTGACGCGCGCCCCGCTGACCATTCTGGAAATCGATCCGCTAACCACGGGCATCGCCCATAAACGGCTGCGCTTTTATCAGTCGATGGGGTTCCATGCTAATCCCTGGGCGCATCGTCATCCGACCTATCATCAGGGCATTGCGGATCATGAGCTGCTGGTGCTGAGCTATCCACAGCCGATCGGTGAGCGGCAGTATCAGCAGTTTGCCCGGGATCTCGGGCACGAGGTGATGGGGCGGGAGTAGCCCGGCTCGGCGTACCGCTCCGGGCATTCGACTGGCGGCGCTGTTACTCTTTGGCGATCGGCGTCTCGTTCTCCGCGACTTTGTTATCGCCCTGAATCTGCGCGATTTTCTGCTCAACGGCGGCTACCTGGGCGCTATCGTGCAGCAGGGTGTAGGTTAGATCAAACTGCGCGCTGGCGCCCGGCTGCAGCTGCTTCACGCGTTTTTGTTCGCGTTCAATGGTGACTGGATAGGCGTAGCTGGTCCCCGGTTCGATACCGGTGACATAGCCCTGCTTGACGGTATCGGTGTTTTTCCATAGCGTCAGGACCGGCAGCTGACGGGTATCAAACTGAATAGAGGCCCCTTTATCGCCCGCTTTGTTGACCACCGCGGCCAGGGTCTGGTGATTTTCATCGGCCAGCGGCTGAATATTAAATACCATCTCGTCAAAATCTTTGGTCGGCCCCTGATAAGTTTGCCAGGTTTTTAACCCACTCTTAGCGTAATTATTGAACGGGCTGATGCTGGAGATCGGGGCGAGGAAACGCGCGCCTTCTTCGAGGATCGGGGTGCCGAAGTTGCTGTGGTAGATGATCTGATAATCATGCGGATAGTCGGCATGGTTGGTTAAGACGTCATGTAAGCTGAAGCTGTTGCTGCCCGGGACGTAGCGCAGTTCGGTCAGGGTCTGCAGATCGGCTTTTTTAAAGGTGCTCTCTTTCACCAGCCCGCGGATGCGGATTTCATACGGCGCGCTGTCGGCCACCTCCACCTCCACCAGAGAGGCCGGCGTGTTGCCCGCCTTGCCGTGTAGGGTATAAATTTGCCCGTCCGCGGTCACCGGATGGCCGGTCCATTCATAGCCGCAGCGGACCATCATCTCGTTGAATCCTTCCAGCCAGCCGAGGCCATTGCGGCTTTCCAGGTTGATAAACGCCGGGTTGACGACCTCTTTAACCGGCGAATCCCAGCCCATCCGGCTGCCGAAACCCTCAATACGCAGCAAGTTCATGCCGCGTGTCGGGCTCAAGGTAATGGTCAGGCCGTCTTTACTGTGAATGGTAAGGATTTTGCTGCCTTCCTGCTTACCGCCGTGCAGGACTTTCTGCTCAATGCTGAACGCATGATCTTTCACCTTCAGCTGATCGCTGTTGATCTGCCAGTTTCCTTTATCCATCCCCTCTTCAGCGTTCGTCAGCACCCATGTTTTTGCCGCGGCCGAGCCGGAAACCAGCAGGGCGATCGTCGTCAGAACCAATGTCTTTTTCATTTTTATTCCCTTTTTGCTGAATCGATTGTGTCATTGACGTGTGAAATCTACCGGCATGGGGGTGATTAAAATGTGAAGCGCCTCACCTGGTGAGAAAGTGGCCGTTTTTATGATGTTAAATGAGATGAAAGTCGTATTATTTTGCTAAGTAATACGTATTTATCACCAGGATATGTGATCTATATTGTTTTTAGCTTTAACGATTCAGCTTG
>NZ_JAZARW010000001.1:5061513-5084512 GCF_036233805.1 Klebsiella sp. EMBS2024
GCAATAAACAAACGTATCGTCGTGTGGATGAGGGGACTCAGGCGATGCGACGGGAATCCCCCTGCTGGCGCAAGCCTTAGAGCTGGGGTGAAGGTAGGCCGGATAAGGCGNAGCCGTCATCCGGCACAACGACGGGAACGGAGCCTGGTACAGCTTGCCCGGCGGCGCTGCGCTTGCGCGGGCCTACGGTGTTGCGTAACCGTTTGATATACCGGGCTCTGTAGGCCGGATAAGGCGTAGCCGCCATCCGGCACAATGACGGGAACGGAGTCTGGTACAGCTTGCCCGGCGGCGCTGCGCTTGCGCGGGCCTACGGTGTTGAGTAACCGTTTGATATAGGGAACCGTAGCCCGGATAAGGCGCAGCGCGCCGCCATCCGGGAGACTATTGCGGGCAAAAACAGGGGGACTTAGCCTTCGTTTTCCGCCAGTTCACGCAGATACTGGAAGATCAGGCGCGCCGATTTCGGCGGCTTGTTGCCTTCTTTCTCTTTCTTCGCATTGCGGATCAGCGAACGCAGCTGCTGACGGTCAGCATCTGGCCACAGGTTCAGCACTTCAGCGACGGCGTCATCCCCGTCGTCAATCAGTCGATCGCGGATCTGCTCCAGCTTGTGGAACAGCGCAACCTGCTGGTTGTGACGGTTTTTCAGCTTGTCCAGCGCCTGACGAATCGGATCGACATCGCGGTTGCGCAGCATCTTACCGATAAGCTGCAGCTGGCGGCGGCGACCCTCTTTTTTGATTCGCTGGGCGAGTTCGATGGCGTCGCGCAGGTCGGTATCCAGCGGAATTTTATCCAGCGCGTTTTTCCCCAGGTCAACGAGTTCCGCGCCAAGACGCTTCAGTTCTTCCGCGTCGCGCTTAATTTCACTCTTACTGACCCAGATGATTTCATCATCTTCATCTTCAACGTTATCACCGGGCACGTCGTCGAGCCAGTCTTCGGGCTGCTTTGTCATCTCAGGCTCCTTAAAAAAAGAGGCTAATGTTACCAGTTAAGGCGCGCACTGAAAAACGGTTCTCTGTTAGACTTCAGTTAACTCCTTCTTACATTATGGCATTAGCAATGAAAGTCATCTCTCAAGTTGCACAGCAGCGTAAGACGCTGGAAGAAGCCGTTACCACGGCACTGGAACTGGCGGCAGGTAAATCTGACGGTGCGGAAGTTTCCGTCAGCAAAACCACGGGCATCGGCGTCAGCACCCGCTATGGCGAAGTGGAGAATGTAGAATTCAACAGCGATGGGGCATTAGGCATCACGGTTTACCATCAGAACCGCAAGGGCAGCGCCTCCTCCACCGATCTTAGCCCGGACGCCATCGCCCGCACCGTGCAGGCGGCGCTGGATATCGCCCGCTATACCTCCCCGGACCCGTTTGCCGGCGTAGCCGATAAAGATCTGCTGGCCTTTGACGCCCCGGATCTGGACCTGTTCCACCCGGCGGAGGTCTCCCCGGACGACGCTATCGAACTGGCCGCCCGCGCGGAGCAAGCGGCCCTGAAGGCCGATAAACGCATCACCAACACCGAAGGCGGCAGCTTTAACAGCCACTACGGCATTAAAGTGTTCGGCAACAGCCATGGCATGCTGCAGAGCTACTGCTCGACTCGCCATTCCCTCTCCAGCTGCGTCATTGCGGAAGATGACGGCGATATGGAGCGCGACTACGCCTACACCATTGGCCGGGCGATCGAGGATCTGCAGTCCCCGGAATGGGTCGGGGAAGAGTGCGCCCGCCGTACCCTGTCGCGCCTGGCGCCGCGTAAGCTGTCGACCATGAAAGCGCCGGTCATTTTCGCCAACGAAGTGGCGACCGGGTTGTTTGGTCACCTGGTCGGAGCGATTGCCGGCGGCGCGGTCTACCGTAAATCGACCTTCCTGCTCGATTCGCTGGGCAAACAAATTTTGCCGGAGTGGCTGACCATTGAAGAGCATCCGCACCTGCTGAAAGGGCTGGCCTCCACGCCGTTCGACAGCGAAGGCGTGCGCACCGAACGTCGCGATATCGTCAAAGACGGCGTGCTGACCCAGTGGCTGCTGACCAATTACTCAGCGCGCAAGCTGGGGATGAAAAGCACCGGCCACGCCGGGGGCATCCACAACTGGCGCATTAACGGCCGCGGTCTGAGTTTTGCAAAGATGCTTAAAGAGATGGGCACCGGTCTTGTGGTTACCGAACTGATGGGGCAGGGTGTCAGTGGCGTCACCGGCGACTACTCACGCGGCGCATCCGGCTTCTGGGTAGAAAACGGCGAAATTCAATATCCTGTCAGTGAGATCACCATTGCAGGAAATCTGAAAGAAATGTGGCGTAATATCGTGACCATTGGCGATGATATTGAAACGCGCAGCAACATTCAGTGCGGTTCTGTGCTGCTGCCGGAGATGAAAATCGCCGGGCAATAACACCTGTTTGCTTAAATAATAAAAAGGAAGTGAGCAATGCGTAAAAAACTGTTAGCGATGCTGGCTGTCTCTGCTTTTGCGCTCGGTTCAGCGTCGGCCTTCGCCGACCTGGGCGAAGACATGGACACTCTGGCAGAAAACCTGCAAGTGGTACAGAAGACCTCCGACGCCGGCGAGCTGAAAGCGGCGCTGAATAAGATGCGTACCGCCGCGGTCGATGCTCAGAAAGAGACCCCGCCGAAGCTGGAAGGCAAAGCGGCCGACAGCGCTGAGATGAAAGATTACCGTCACGGTCTGGATATTCTGATCGGCCAGATCGACGGTGCGCTGAAGCTGGCGAACGAAGGCAAGGTGAAAGAGGCGCAGGCCGCCGCGGAGGAGTTTAAAACCACCCGCAACACCTATCATAAGAAGTACCGCTAACCGTTCTTTTCGGGAGGCATCAGCCGATGCCTCCCACCTGAAAGCCTACCGATATCACATTTTTCCACTCTCTTTTTTCGGCCTTTCCGCTGCCGCGGGCGCCTTGTCCACGCTCATTGTTGTGATACATCTCACGCCATAGCCGTCGTTTTTACCTTTTCCCTGTGAATATGTGGGGTCGATCACCCCTGCCGCCTCCCTTTCCACTTCGAAGTGGAAAACAACTCGCTACAAACTCCTGACCCCCGGCGCTACTTTGGATTCCAGAGACATCAGCGGGGTAACACAAGTGAATAACGGAGCGGTAATAAACGACGTAGGGGAGCAGGCGGCGCAGACCGAACGCCTGGCTGACAAGATGTTACAGCAGGTATTCGCCCTGTTAAGCCGTCACGACATCGTCCCTAACGACGTTCAGGAGCAAATGCTGACTTCCCACGTGCGGGCCATGGCCCACCGGTCAATCAGCGGCGAACCGCTACCGGAAGTGGATGCCAGTCTGTTCGAAGAAATTTCTGAAGATTCAATGATGCTGGCCCGCGAAGTGGTCGCACAGTTCGGCGACCTGCCTGATGAAGAGGCCTGGCTGCTCTCCGTCCACTTCGAAGTCGCGAAAGATAACCTGTAAGGAGCAAAACATGGAACAAATCACCGTAGTCATTGGCGACCGTCTGGGTAAAGGCCAAAAAGTCGCCGCAGGCGCTGAAAAAGCGGGCGCACGTGCTGTGGTCGTCCCTGGCGTTGCGGCCGACATGAAGCTTGGCGACATAATGAAAGCGGAAAATGCCACCTTCGGCATCTCCTTCTGCGGCAGCGGCGGCGCCGGCGCCATCACCGCCCAGACCAAATACGGCTACAAAGCAAAATACGGTATGCGCTCTATTGATGAGGGCGTCACCGCTATCAACGAAGGCTGCAACGTGCTGGGCTTCGGCTTTATGGATAAAGAAGAGCTGGGCGAGCGGCTGGTAGAAGCCTGGAAAAAGAAATACGGCGCATAAGTATGAAAGAGCAATTCACCACCACGGTGAGGGTTGCCGGCAAAGGCGAAAGCAAATCACGGGCCTTCGCCGATGCCCTGAACCATGTGCAGGCTGCGGTGATGAAATCATCCTCGCGCATCCTACTGCGTATTGAGCCACAGGACGTGACGGTTGTTCATGCGCGCGAAGCGGTACGAAAAGAGGCGTTTCTGTTCTTCTTTTTGCGCCGTGAACGACGGACCTACAGCGTGGAGCTGGACGTCACCGTCAACGTGACCGCCATCGATCTCGATAAAGTGGATTTCGTCACGCAAACCTGATTGTTAGCATAAGGTCTGACTATGTTCCTGATAATTTTAATAAAATCGCTTATCATCGGCGGCCTGGTCGGCGTCGGCGTGGGCGCCGGAGCGGCACGCATGTTTCATGCCCCCACCACGCAGGGGATGGGGGCGTTTCGAACCCTGGGCGAGCTGAATTCCTGTGAGGGCGATCCGGCCTCCCACTTCTCCTTTGGCCTTGGCTTCTTCTTTAACGCCTGGGCCTCTTCCGTTGCAGCAGGCTCCTTCACCCAGGATGTTGACCACCGCATTATACCCAACTGGGGCGCGGCGGCGCTGATGCTGAAAAATCGTAACGTCGGCGAAACGCTGCACGATCCGAAAAAAATGGCCATCTCCTGCGGCATCATCGGCATGATTGTCGTCGCCTTCCTCAACCTGACCGCCTCGTCCGTACCGGAAGCGCTGCAGGTGACCGCCGTTAAGGTACTGGTGCCGGCGGCAAACCTGCTGGTAAACACCGTGATGCCGGTGATCTTCTGGCTGGCGGCGATCGATGCCGGTAAAAAATCAGGCTTCTGGGCGACGATTTTCGGCGGCGCCGCGCAGCTGATTATGGGTAACGCCGTACCGGGTCTGGTGCTGGGGATCCTGATCGGTAAAGGCGTCGAAGAGAGCGGCTGGAACCGGGTGACTAAAGTGATGATGGTGGCCATCGTCGCGCTGTTTGTCCTCAGCGGCTTCTTCCGTGGCTTCGACATGAAGATGATCGAATCCTTCCATCTGACCGTGCCGAACTGGCTGGACATGATCCACAACTCACTCAGCGGCAAGTAACGGGAGCCGGATAATGGAACAGAATAAAGGTTTTTGGTATGCCGACTGGTCGTTCCCGATCTTTGTTGGCCTGCTCTCCTCCGGCGTCTTCGCCGGGACCCACATGTACTACCTGTACGGCATCGGCGCCTTTAACGAAGTAGCCTTCGTGGCGATGCTGAAGTCGGGGATTGATACCGGCGTTTACGGCGCGGTGGCGGCGTTTGGCGCTAGCTTCCTGTTCGCCCGCATCATCGAAGGGTCGCTGGTAGGGATCCTCGATATCGGCGGCGCGATACAGACCGGTATCGGTCTTGGCGTGCCGGCGCTGCTGCTCGGCGCGGGCTTTGTCTTCCCGGTGGCGAACTTCGCCGCGTCGCTGGTCACCGGCCTGGTCCTCGGCCTGGCGGTGGGCTACATCATCATTCTGGCGCGTAAGTTCACCATCAACCAGAGCGATTCCACCTACGGCGCCGACGTGATGATGGGGGCCGGTAACGCCTCCGGCCGCTTCCTCGGTCCCTTGATCATCCTCAGCGCAATGACCGCCTCGATTCCTATCGGGATTGGCTCGCTGGTTGGCGCACTGCTGTTCTACATCTGGCAGAAACCGATCACCGGCGGCGCCATCCTCGGGGCGATGATCCTCGGTTCCATCTTCCCGGTGGCGATTAGCTAAGCGCCCGATGGTGCTGCGCTTATCGGGCCTACAAGCCAGCGCGGTTTGTAGGCCGGATAAGGCGGTACGCCGCCATCCGTACACTCTTTTCATCAGGAGATAGCTATGTTTGATTTACTCCTGCGCCGCGCGCGCCTCGTCGACGATACCCTGACTGATATCGCCATTCAGGACGGGAAAATCGCGGCGCTGGGCGAGATTAGCGCGCCCTCCCGTAAAACCATTGAGCTGAACGGCAAGGCTTACGTCAGCGCTGGCTGGATTGACTCTCACGTTCACTGCTACCCGAATTCACCGATTTATCACGATGAGCCGGATAGCGTCGGCATCGCCACCGGCGTCACCACCGTGATCGATGCCGGCAGCACCGGCGCCGACGACGTCGATGACTTCTATCAACTGACCCGTAAAGCGGCGACGGAAGTTTATGCGCTGCTCAACATCTCCCGCGTCGGGCTGATTGCGCAGAATGAGCTGGCCAATATGGCCAATATCGACGCCGCCGCGGTGAAGCAGGCGGTGCAGCGTCATCCCGACTTTATCGTCGGCCTGAAGGCGCGGATGAGCAGCAGCGTGGTGGGCGAAAACGGCATTACGCCGCTGGCGCGCGCCAAGGCCATTCAGCAGGAAAACGACGATCTGCCGCTGATGGTGCACATCGGCAATAACCCGCCGAACCTCGATGAAATCGCCGATCTGCTGAGCAGCGGCGACATCATTACCCACTGCTATAACGGCAAGCCGAACCGCATTCTGAATCCTGCCGGCGAGCTGCGCAGCTCTATTACTCGCGCTCTGCAGCGCGGCGTGCGTCTCGATGTCGGCCATGGCACCGCCAGCTTCAGCTTTGAGGTGGCGCGGCGGGCGATTGCGCTGGGCATTCTGCCGCACACCATTAGCTCCGATATTTACTGCCGCAACCGGATCGACGGCCCGGTGCGCTCGCTGGCGCTGGTGATGTCGAAATTCCTCGCCATCGGCATGACGCTGCCGCAGGTGATTGACTGCGTGACCGTCAGCGCCGCCGAAGGGCTGCGCCTGTCGCGTAAAGGGCGGCTGGAAGTGGGCTTCGACGCCGATTTAACGCTATTTCGCCTGGTGCACCGGCCCACGCTGCTGGTGGATGCTGAAAAAGAGAGCCTGCAGGCTGACAACATTCTGGTGCCGCTGGCCGCGATCCGCGCGGGCAAAGGCTAT
This sequence comes from Klebsiella sp. EMBS2024, assembly GCF_036233805.1. NCBI lineage: Bacteria > Pseudomonadati > Pseudomonadota > Gammaproteobacteria > Enterobacterales > Enterobacteriaceae > Klebsiella > Klebsiella sp. EMBS2024. The sequence goes on from NZ_JAZARW010000001.1 coordinate 5,068,302, forward strand.
CTGACCGAACAAGGGAGCGCGGAACATGCCTTCGATTTTTGAGAAATACCATTTAAAACAGGTGATTAATACTTCTGGCCGCATGACGGCGCTGGGCGTTTCCACGCCGCGCCCGGAAGTGGTTGAAGCCGCGATGGCCGGTATGAACCAGTACTTTGAAATGAAAGACCTGGTGAATAAAACCGGCGAGTACATCGCCAAACTGTTGGATGTGGAAGGGGCGACCGTTGTCTCCTGCGCATCGGCGGGGATTGCCCAGTCGGTAGCGGCGGTGCTGGTGAAAGACAGCGACTGGCTGCTGGAGAACCTGCACGTTACGCCGATTGAGAATAACGAAATCGTGTTGCCGAAGGGCCACAACGTCAACTTCGGCGCGCCGGTTGGCACCATGGTGGCGTTGGGCGGCGGTAAGCTGGTGGAAGCGGGCTACGCCAACGAATGTTCTGCCCAACAGCTGGCGGCGGCGATCACTCCGCGCACCGCGGCGATTCTGTACATCAAATCCCACCACTGCGTGCAGAAAAGCATGCTCAACGTGGCGCAGGCCGCGGAAGTGGCGCGCCAGCATAACGTACCGCTGATCGTCGATGCGGCGGCGGAAGAAGATCTGCAGTGCTACTACCGCATGGGCGCCGACCTGGTTATCTACAGCGGCGCGAAAGCGATTGAAGGGCCGACCAGCGGGCTGGTGATTGGCAAAACGCAGTACGTCGAGTGGGTTAAGCGCCAGTCGATGGGCATTGGCCGGGCGATGAAAGTGGGTAAAGAGGGCATTCTCGGCCTGACCTGCGCCATTGAACACTACCTGACGGCGAGCAAAGAGAGCGGCGAGCAGATGGTGGCGAAGATGACGCCGTTTATCGAACAGCTCAACGCGCTTAACGGCGTGACCGCGCGGGTGGTGTGGGACAGTGCGGGCCGTGATATCGCCCGCGCCGAAATTAAATTTGATGAAGTCACGACCGGCGTGAATACCGGCGATCTGGTTAACGCGCTGAAGCAGGGCGAATACGCCATCTACTTCCGCGGCTATAAAGCGAATGAAGGCATTATCGAAGCCGATGTCCGCAGCGTGAACGCGGAGCAGCTGGCGGTGGTCGCTCGCCGCATCGCAGAAGTTCTGAATAAGGAGAAACAAGCATGAAATTGACCCCAAACTTTTACCGTGACCGCGTGTGCCTGAACGTCCTGGCGGGCAGCAAAGACAACGCCCGTGAAATTTACGACGCGGCGGAAGGTCACGTCCTGGTCGGCGTGCTCTCCAAAAACTATCCGGACGTCGCCAGCGCGGTGGCCGATATGCGCGACTACGCGAAGCTGATTGATAACGCGCTCTCCGTCGGGCTGGGGGCAGGCGATCCAAACCAGTCGGCGATGGTGAGCGAGATTTCTCGCCAGGTGCAGCCGCAGCACGTCAACCAGGTCTTCACCGGCGTGGCTACCAGCCGCGCGCTGCTCGGGCAGAACGAGACGGTGGTCAACGGCCTGGTCTCTCCCACCGGTACGCCGGGAATGGTGAAGATCTCCACCGGCCCGCTGAGCAGCGGCGCGGCGGATGGCATTGTGCCGCTGGAAACCGCCATCGCGCTGCTGAAAGACATGGGCGGCAGCTCAATCAAATACTTCCCGATGGGCGGCCTGAAGCACCGCGTCGAATTCGAAGCCGTCGCTAAAGCCTGCGCCGCGCACGATTTCTGGCTCGAGCCGACCGGCGGTATCGATCTGGAAAACTACAGCGAGATCCTGAAAATCGCCCTCGATGCCGGGGTAAGCAAAATCATCCCGCATATTTACAGCTCGATTATCGATAAAGCCAGCGGCAACACCCGCCCGGCCGATGTTCGCCAGCTGCTGGAGATGACCAAACAGTTAGTGAAGTAGTGCCCTTGTCCCTCACCCTCAAAGGGTGAGGAGCAGCTTATCCCACTGAACCATCAAGGAGTTGCTATGCCTGTCGCTCGTCATCTGCTTGTCGCTTCACTGTCCCTGTTTGCCGCCGCCGCGGGCGCCGCGCAAACCCACTATGCCTGGGTAGGCACCTATAACCCCAATGGCGAAGGTCTGTATCGCTTTACCGTCGATGCCAAAACCGGCGCCCTGCGCGATAAGACGCTGGTGAGCTCGTTGCCGAACGTCGCGCAATTAACCGTGTCGCGCGATGGCAAAACGCTGTATGCCGCCAGTGAGGTCGAAAAAGGCGTGGTGCAGGCGTGGCGCATTGAAAAGAACGGCGAGCTGACCGCGCTCAGCCAGGTCGCCTCCGGCGGCGCCGGGCCGGTGTATCTCTCCCTGACGCCGGACGGTAAGCATCTGCTGGTGGCTAACTATGTCAGCGGCAGTATCGCCGTGCTACCGGTGCAAGAAGATGGTAGCCTGGCTGAGGCGGTGGACAGGCATCAGGATGAAGGCCCGGCAGGCGCCGAACGCCCGGCGGCGGCCGTCGAGGGCAGCTTCGCCATCAGCGATCACAACGGCCCGCATGCCCATATGATCGCCGCCGATCCCAGCGGGAAATACGTTTACTCTACCGATCTGGGGCTGGATCGGATCTATCAGTACCGGCTGGATAGCGCCAGCGGCAAGCTAACGCCGAACGATCCGCCGTTTATCGCCGCCTCGTCGCCGGGAGTCGGCCCGCGCCACTTCGTCTTTACGCCACAGGGCGACGGCCTGTGGCTGATTAACGAGGAAGCGTCGACGCTGACCTTCTATCATCTGGATAAGCAAAGCGGCCTGCTGCGTGAAGGCAAAACTGTCTCCGCGCTGCCGGAAGGGTATAAAGGCACCAGCTTTGCCGCCGGACTTGTGTTGAGCAACGATGGCAAACAGCTATATGTCGCCAACCGCCTGCATAACAGCATTGCCCACTTCACGGTGCTGGCCGACGGCAGGCTGAGTCACCAGGAAGATATCTGGACGCGTGGCGATTATCCCCGCACCCTGACGCTGGATAATCAGGGGCAGTGGCTGTACGTCATGAACCAGCGTAGCGATAATATTACCCGCTTCAGCGTGGCGCCGAAGGATGGCAAATTAACCTTTGCCTCCGACTATACGCCGGTCGGTAGCCCATCGCAGATGGTGATATCCGCCCAACCCTGAGCCGTAATTACAAGGAACTGACATGCGATTTCCCAACCAACGCTTAGCGCAACTCTTCACCCTGCTGCGGAATGAAACGCTGCCGCAGGATGAGCTGGCGCAACGCCTGTCGGTTTCCACCCGTACCGTGCGCGCCGATATTACCGCCCTGAATACGCTGCTGGCGCAATATGGCGCGCAGTTTATCCTTAACCGCGGCAGCGGTTATCAGCTGAAGATAGATAATCCGACGAGTTTCCAGGCGCTGGAGGAGACCGCGCCGAAGGCGCAGCACGTGCCGCGTACCGCCCAGGATCGCATCACGTTTCTGCTGGTGCGTTTCCTGACGTCGGCGTTCTCTATCAAGCTGGAAGATCTGGCGGATGAGTGGTTCGTCAGCCGCGCCACGTTGCAAAATGACATGGTTGAGGTGCGCGAGCGCTTCCAGCGCTATCAGCTGACTCTTGAAACCCGCCCGCGCCACGGCATGAAGCTGTTCGGCAGCGAGGTGTCAATTCGCGCCTGCCTGACCGACCTGCTGTGGGAGCTGACCCAGCAAGGCGATATCGCGCCGCCGATCGGCGCCGAGGCCTTTGCGGCGGAGGTGCCAGCGCTGCTGGAGCCGGTGCTGCAGGAGACGCTCACGCGGCATCATATTCGCCTCACCGACGCCGGCGAGCGCTTTGTCTGCCTGTATGGCGCGGTGGTGGTGCGCCGCGTCAGCGAAGGCTACCCGCTGGCCGAATTCAGCGCTGAAGATGTGGCGCAGAACGTCCGCGACGCCGCGCGCGAGCTGACGGGCGAGCTGCAGCGGCTGGCCGGGAAACCTTTATCGCCCGCCGAAGAAGAGTGGCTATGCGTGCATATCGCGGCCCGTCAGGTGCAGGATGTCGATCCGGAAACTATCAGCGCCGACGATGATGAAGCGCTGGTCAATTACATCCTGCGCTACATCAACAGCCAGTATAATTACAACCTGCTGGACGACGCCCAGCTGCATGCCGATCTGCTGACCCACATTAAAACCATGATCACCCGGGTGCGCTACCAGATCATGATCCCCAATCCGCTGCTGGATAACATCAAACAGCACTACCCGATGGCCTGGGATATGACCCTGGCCGCGGTCTCCAGTTGGGGGAAATATACTCCGTACACCATCAGCGAAAACGAAATCGGCTTTCTGGTGCTGCATATCGGCGTTGGGCTGGAGCGCCACTACAACATCGGCTACCAGCGTCAGCCGCAGGTGCTGCTGGTGTGCGATACCAGCAATGCGATGGTACGGATGATCGAGGCGATCCTGCAGCGTAAATATCCGCAGCTGGAGATCGCCGCTACCATCTCCCAGCGCGAGTACGAACAGCGGGACGCGATCGAGGCGGATTTCGTTATCTCAACGGTGCGGATCGGCGAAAAAGACAAGCCGGTGGTGACCATCGCGCCGTTCCCCACCGACTATCAGCTGGATCAAATCGGCAAGCTGGTGCTGGTGGACCGTACCCGTCCGTGGATGCTGAATAAGTACTTCGATGCCGCCCACTTCCGGGTGGTTGATAAGCCGATGGATCAGCAAACGCTGTTCGCCGAGCTGTGCCAGCAGCTGCTGGAGGAAGGCTTTGTCGATGCGGAGTTTCATGCTTCGGTGGTGGAACGTGAAGCGATCGTCAGCACCATGTTGGGGGATGGCATTGCGCTGCCGCACTCCCTGGGGCTGCTGGCGAAAAAGACGGTGGTTTATACCGTTATCGCCCCGCAGGGCATCGCCTGGGGCGACGAAACCGCCCATCTCATCTTCCTGCTCGCTATCAGCAAGCGCGAGTATGAAGAGGCGATGGCGATCTACGATATTTTCGTGACTTTCCTGCGCGAGCGCGCCATGAGTCGCCTCGCCGCGACCCGCAGCTTCGATGAGTTTAAAACGGTGGCGATGGAGTGCGTCAGCCGGTTTTGAGAGGCGTTTTCCAGATTCGAGTGTAATTCAAATGTAATGCTATACTGCATTACAAAATTCCCCTTTCNGGAGGCATAATGGCCACGCTCAATGTTCGACTGGACGATAAACTCAAAAAAGAGGCTTATGCCGTGCTGGAGAAACTCGATATGACACCAACGGAGGCGGTACGCCTGCTGTTTCAATACATTGCTGAAAATGGCCGCATGCCGGTGAAAAGTATGACCATCAGTGATGGCGAAGCGGCGTTATTACGCACCGTTCGCGAACGGCTGGAAAACCCACGGCCGGGGGTTAAGGTGAGTCTGGATGACCTATGAACTGGAGTTTGATCCACGAGCCTGGCGCGAATGGCAGAAGCCTGGCGAGACGGTCAAAAAACAGTTCAAAAATAAGCTCCAGCAGATTGTGCAGAATCCGCGAATTGAGTCGACCAGGCTGAGCGATTTACCGGATTGCTACAAAATCAAGCTTAAGGCGTCAGGTTATCGGTTGGTGTATCAAGTACGAGATAGTGTGGTGGTGGTTTACGTTATTGCCATTGGCAAAAGAGAGAAAGCGGCCGTTTATCATCAGGCGAATAAACGGCTCTAAACGCTATCGCAAATGATGTACGACCTGGTTGCTGCTGCCGCGCCAGATAAGCGCCGGATCTTTTAAATCCTGCACAAACTTACCGTCAACCAGCACGTTAATCAGGTTCACCACCTGCATTTGCGCCTCATTCAGCTCATCCAGTTTATAGCCGGTCCAGACCCAGATATCTTTGCCGGGGCATTCGGCGCGTACGCGCTGAACCAGCTTTAAAATATCCGCGACGTTCTGCGGATGCAGCGGATCGCCGCCGGAGAGCGAAAGCCCCTGGCGTTTGATGCGGGTGTCGTTGAGGTCGGCGATGATACGGTCGGCCATCTCAGCGGTAAACGGCATACCGGAGTTCACCCGCCAGGTGCTTTTGTTGTAGCAGCCGGGGCACTCGTGGACGCAGCCGGAGACAAACAGGGTGCAGCGGGTGCCGGGGCCGTTGACGATGTCGACGGGGTAGTACTGGTGATAATTCATTTTCACTTCTCAATTAACGCCAGAGCGGCGTTGGCTGCGCTCACTCACCCCGGTCACGTACTGAATGTACGCTCCCGGGGATTCCTTCGTTTGCCGCCTTGCTCTGACGTTAATTGCTTTGCGAAAACGGAGGTGCTGTGCATTTGTAAAGGGAACGGCTCCCGGCGTCGCTGCGCTCGCCCAGGCTACGAAAAGCCGCATACGCGGTTGTAGCCCGGATAAGGCGCTATGCGCCGCNATCCGGGAACGGCTCCTTAGTGGCCAAACGGCTACGGGGCCGGTCCCTTCTCCCCGTTGGGGAGAGGGGGAGGGGCTAAACCAGCTGGAATTAACCAATCTGCCCATTGCCCAGGTGCTTCACGCGGCGCTTCACTTCTTCCTGCTTGCCGGCGTTGAACGGCCGCGCGTCCGGGCTGCCGAGATAACCGCACACCCGGCGGGTAACGGAAACGCGGGCGGCGTCGTGGTTACCGCATTTCGGGCAGGTAAAGCCCTTGCTGGTGCACTCGAACTCGCCGGTAAAACCGCACTCGTAGCACTCATCGATCGGCGTATTGGTCCCGTAGTACGGCACGTGCTGATAGCTGTAATCCCACACGTCTTCCAGCGCCTTGAGGTTATGCTGGATATTCGGGTACTCGCCGTAGCAAATGAACCCCCCGTTGGCCAGCGGCGGGTACGGCGCTTCGAAATCGATCTTGTCGTACGGGTTGACCTTCTTCTCCACGTCGAGGTGGAAGCTGTTGGTGTAGTAACCTTTGTCGGTTACCCCTTCCACCACGCCAAACTCGGCGGTGTCGAGACGGCAGAAGCGATCGCACAGGTTTTCGCTCGGCGTGCTGTACAGGCTAAAGCCGTAGCCGGTTTCTTCCTTCCACAAATCGACGGCGTCGCGCAGGCGCTGGACGATGGCTACGCCTTTTTCACGCAGCGCCTCGCTGTCGTACATATGCTGGTTGCCGTACAGCGCATTGATGGTTTCATGGATACCGATATAGCCCAGAGAAATGGACGCGCGGCCGTTTTTGAAGATCTCGGAGACGTCGTCGTCGGCTTTCAGCCGCACGCCGCAGGCGCCTTCCATATACAGGATCGGCGCCACGCGAGCCTTCACTCCTTCCAGGCGGGCGATACGGGTCATCAGCGCTTTGCGCGCCAGCTGCAGGCGCTCGCCCAGCAGCGCCCAGAAGGCGGCTTCATCGCCTTTCGCTTCCAGGGCGATGCGCGGCAGGTTGAGACTGATCACGCCGAGGTTATTGCGTCCATCATGCACCTGCTCGCCGTTCTCGTTTTCCCATACCCCGAGGAAGCTGCGGCAGCCCATCGGCGTTTTAAACGACCCGGTGACTTTCACCACCTGATCGTAGTTGAGGATATCCGGGTACATGCGCTTGCTGGCGCACTCCAGCGCCAGCTGTTTGATGTCGTAGTTCGGGTCGCCGAACTTATGGTTCAGGCCGTCGCGGATCGCGAACACCAGTTTCGGGAACACCGCGGTTTTGCGATTTTTACCGAGGCCGGCAATGCGGTTGCGCAGAATCGACTGCTGGATCAGCCGCGATTCCCAGCTGGTGCCAAGGCCGAATCCGAAGGTGACGAACGGCGTCTGGCCGTTGGCGGTATGCAGTGTGTTAACCTCATACTCCAGCGACTGGAAGGCGTCGTAGCACTCTTTTTCGGTACGGGCGCGGGCATAGCCTTCGGCATCCGGGATCTGCCACTCTTCGGCGATTTTGCGATGCTTTTTGAAGCTTTCGCTGACGAACGGCGCCAGCACTTCATCGATGCGGTTGATGGTGGTGCCGCCGTAAATATGGCTGGCGACCTGGGCGATGATCTGCGCCGTCACCGCGGTGGCGGTAGAGATAGACTTCGGCGGCTCGATCTCCGCGTTGCCCATCTTAAAGCCCTGGGTCAGCATGCCTTTCAGGTCGATCAGCATGCAGTTGAACATCGGGAAGAAGGGCGAGTAATCGAGGTCATGATAGTGGATCATGCCGCGCTCGTGGGCCATCACCACATCGTGGGGCAGCAGGTGCTGCCGGGCGTAGTGCTTGGCGACGATCCCGGCCAGCAGGTCGCGCTGGGTCGGGATGACTTTACTGTCCTTGTTGGCGTTTTCGTTGAGCAGCGCGGAGTTGGTCTGCTCGACGAGGCCGCGGATCTCCTGATTGAGGCGGCCGCGCTTCTCACGCTGGCTATCGCGGTCATGGCGATACTCAATGTAGGCGCGCGCCAGCTGCTTATAGGGGCCGGACATCAGCTGGTTTTCCACCGCGGTCTGGATCTCGTTGATGTCGACCTGGGCGCGGCCCTGCATTTGTTGGCTAACGACTTCTGCGACGGTGGCGCAATAGTCTGCGTCATCGACTCCCGCTGCTTTAGCTGCACGCAGAATTGCTTCCTGAATGCGCTCTGAGTTGAACGGCACTTTACAGCCATCACGTTTCATCACATGCGGTGTCATGATCACTCCATATATAGAACAGGTTATCCACAGAGGCGGAGGTTATCCCGAAGGCGCTGCACGCTACGGCTCGTGCTGTTTACCTTCGGATCCGGCCCGTTTTATCCACATCTCATCACCGCCAGACATCGACAAGATATGGTGACATAATAGACGATTAATACAACATGTTGGGCCGAGGCGCATTTTAAGTTCTATATGTAGTGATTTGCATCAAAGATGTTTGCGATTTTATTGACCCAGAACAAGGTAAAAAGGTGAGAGTACGGATGATGGGCGCTGGCGATAAATGTAAATTTAGGCGCTTAAAATATAAGCAAAAATCGAGCCCGTTCAGGCATGAAACGGGCAAATATTCAGGCAATCAACGTATCGTTAAGCAGATCGACCAGCAGTAGCAGGGCATAGCGAGCCTGCTGCGGGTCAGCGGGCAGCGGCAGGATGGCGCTGGCCATATCGCCAAGGGCGTGCTGTTCCGGCGTCAGAGCAATAATGGTCACTCCCTGCGTACGCGCCTGCAAAGTGGCGCTTTGCAACACAGGGTTGGCCTCGGCAGTGGCCAGCACCAGCAGCAGATGATCGTCATTGAGGGTGCTGGCGGTCAGCCGCATCAGCGCCGCATCCTGGCAGAGATTAATCGCGATGCCGGAGGGCAGTAGCTGATGCTGGAGCAGCGCGGCCAGCGTCACGTCCTGGGCGCCAAGGGCGAAGCAGTGTACCGCACGGGCGCTCAGCAGGCGCGATTTACACTTTTCCACCGCCGCTTCCGCGGTATGGCCGAGCTGACGAGTTAGGGTAACGCCAAGGCTGCTAAGTTTGTCGCGCCAGGCGACGGGCAGGGCGGCGCTGTCCGGCGTAAGCCAGCTGGCGCGCCGTTCGCTGGCCTGCGCCAGCTGTTTACGCAGATCACGAATATCATCGCAGCCCACCGAGCGGGCGAAGCGGGTAATGGTGGCTGGGCTGACCCCCGCGCTGGCTGCCAGCTCGTCAATAGAGGCGCTGGCGGTAAAGCTTAGATTTTGTAGAATAAAGGTGGCGACGCGCGACTCCTGGGCACTAAAGCGGCGCATTCCTTCCTGCAGCTGACCTACGATATCCATCCTCATGTTCCCTTTGGCAAAACCCGCATTTGAAAATATTTTTCAATTATCGACTGTCTCTCTTTATAGCACTCACGCCNCATATTTCCTATGGTCAGAGCAGTAAAGGGTGACGCCCTGGCGATAAAAATGCGCAAAAATTGAGCCTCGATCACATCGGTGAAAATTATTTTCATATAGCCTTCACTATCACACAATATTAACAATATAGTCGTCCAGGCCCTGAGGGCTGAAGCGATAACACGTAAAGGGGAAGCGCAATGCCACGAATCGTACTCTGTTGTGCCGCAGGCATGTCGACCAGCATGCTGGTGAACAAAATGAAAGCAGAAGCCCAGCAGCGTGCGCTGGCGATGGAAATCTATGCGGTGGCGGTGGCGGAATTTGAACGCGAATTGCCACACGCCGACGTCATCCTGCTCGGGCCGCAGGTTAAATATGAAGCCGGACGGCTAACCGCGCTGGCCGCGCCGCAGGGCAAGGCGGTGGCGGTGATCGATATGGCTGACTACGGCATGATGCGCGGCGCCGCGGTGTTGGATAAAGCGCTAGCCCTGCTCGAACACTAATTTTCTCATCCCGTTTTTCATCATCATCACGTGCGGTCCTGGCGATCGCGCGCGGCGCTCTGTATGCCGAAAATCCGAAAAGAGGACACTATGCAAGCACTGAAAATTGCCGTTATCGGCGGCGGCAGCAGCTACACGCCGGAGCTTATTGAAGGGATTATCGTTCGTTACGAGCAGCTTCCGGTTACAGAGCTGGCGCTGGTAGATGTCGAATCCGGCCGGGAAAAGGTGGAGATCATCGCCGCGCTGACCCGGCGGATGCTGAAACATAAAGGGCTGGAGCAGGTGGCGGTCAGCGTCCACTTTACGCTCGATGAGGCCATCCGCGGCGCCAGCTTTGTGCTGACCCAGCTGCGTGTCGGACAGCTGGCGGCGCGCGCCGCCGATGAGCGGCTGGGTCTCAAGTACCACCTGCTGGGCCAGGAGACCACCGGCGTCGGCGGTTTTGCCAAGGCGCTGCGGACGATCCCGGTGATCCTTGAGGTGGCGCGCAAAGTGGAACAGCTGGCGCCGGAAGCGTTCATTCTCAACTTTACTAATCCGGCGGGGATCGTCACCGAGGCGGTCAGCCGCTACAGCAAGGCGAAGATCATCGGCCTGTGCAACGTGCCGATCAACATGCAGCACATGATCGTCGGGATGCTGGGCGCCCAGGAGTCCGAAGTAAAACTGCGCTTTGCCGGGCTCAACCATATGGTTTGGGTGCATAAGGTGCTACAGGGGCGCGAGGATGTCACCGGCAAGGTGATCGACATGCTGTGCGACGGTAAGGCGCTGTCGATGAACAACATTAAAGAGCTGCCGTGGCCGGCGGAATTCCTGCGCGCGCTGAAGGCGATTCCGTGCCCCTATCATCGCTATTTTTGGCTGACGCCGGCGATGCTGGCGGAAGAGATCGCCGCGGCGAAAACCAAGGGCACCCGCGCCGAACAGGTGATGAAAGTCGAGCAGGAGCTGTTTGCGCTGTACGCCGACCCGCAGCTGGAAGAAAAACCGGAGCAACTGAGCTTTCGCGGCGGCGCCTACTACTCGGAGGTGGCCGTCGAGCTTATCAACGCGATCTACAACAACCTGGGCGCGGAGATGGTGGTGAATACCCGCAACAACGGCGCGATTCATGGCCTGGATGATGATGCGGTGGTGGAAACCAACAGCATTATTGATGCGCAAGGGGCGCGGCCGCTGGCGTTCGGCCCGCTGCCGCCGGCGATGAACGGCCTGACCCAGCAGGTGAAAGCCTTCGAGCGGTTGACGATTGAAGCCGCGGTACACGGCTGTCGCGAAAGCGCACTGCTGGCGCTGGTGACCAACCCGCTGGTCGGTAACGTCACCGATGCCCAGGCGCTGCTGGATGAAGTATTAACCATCAACCGTCAATGGCTGACGCAATTTAACTGACCGCTATTTCCCCTCGGGAGCACACCATGTCGAATACAAGCTGGATTGAACGTTACGTCATGCCGGCGGCGCTGAGAATCGCCGGGCAAAAGCACGTCCTGTCGGTGCGCGACGGCATCATTCTCAATATGCCGTTTATGTTGATTGGCTCATTCTTCCTGATTTTCGCCTACCTGCCGATCCCCGGCTATGCCGACATGATGAGCGGCCTGTTTGGCGAGGTCTGGCGCGATAAAATGCTGTACCCGGTGAAAGCGACCTACGACATTATGGCGCTGATTTCCAGCTTCGGCATCGCCTACCGGCTGGCGGAGAAGTATCGCACTCTCGATCCGCTGAGCGCTGGAGCGATGTCGCTGGTGGCCTTCATGATGACGATCCCGCAGAACACGCTGTTTACGCCGGTACACGGCGCGGCGGAGGTGATTAAAGGGGTGATCCCGGTGAGCATGGTCGGTAGCCAGGGGCTGTTTGTCGCCATTGTCATTTCGCTGCTGTCGACGGAGATTTATCGTTTGGTCGCCAGCCGCAATCTCGTTATCCGCATGCCGGACGGCGTGCCGCCGGCAGTGGCGAAATCTTTCCTCGCCCTGATCCCCGGCTTCTGTGTTCTGGCGGTGGTGCTGGCGCTGCGCCTGGCGGTCGAGGCCTCGCCGTTCGGCGACATCAACAGCATGATCGCCACCCTGATTGGTATTCCGATGCACCACGTCGGCGGTACGCTGCCGGGCATGATTATTTCAGTCATTTTGATTGGTATTTTGTGGACCCTGGGCCTGCACGGCGACGCGATCGTACTGGTGTTTATCCAGCCGGTATGGCTGTCGAATATGTCAGAGAACCTGACGGCCTTCCAGAACGGTCAGCCGATCCCGCATATCATTACTCAGCAGTTTTACGATCTGTGGATTGCCCCCGGAGGTACCGGCGCGCTGCTGGGGCTGGTGATTTTTATGTTGCTGCGTAGCCGTAGCCAGCAGATGAAGCAGCTGGGGAAAATTGCCGCGCCCGGGGCATTGTTTAACATCAGCGAGCCGATGGTGTTTGGCATCCCGCTGGTGATGAACCCGTACTTTTTTCTGCCGTTTATTTTAACGCCGGTGCTGCTGGTGATCGTGTCCTATACCGCGATGGCGACCGGGCTGGTGGCGCCGCCCGCCGGAATCGCGCTGCCGTTCACCACGCCGATCTTCATCAGCGGCTATCTGGCGACCGGAGGGCATATCTCCGGCACGGTGCTGCAGGTGGTGAATTTAGCGATTTCGCTGGTGGTCTACTATCCGTTCTTCCGCGCCTGGGATCGGCTAAAGGCCAAAGAAGAGCACGCCTCGGCGCAACCCCAAGCGAGCGCTGCGATTGCTGATGCCGACCGCGCATAACTTCCAGCCTGACGAATCGTAGCCCCGGTGAGCGTTGCGCCACCGGGGAAAAGCGTTATCCCTGCAGCCACCATATCGCTTCGAACGGCCGCAGCGTCAGCCCGGTCGGGCGCGGGGTGGTCTCGGCATAGTTGCTGATGATCATCTTCCACTCGCCCGGGGCCTCAGCGGGCTGCCAGGCCTGCAGCTCGCGGCTCAGGTTAGCGGCGACTACCAGCGTTTGCCCCTGCCACTGACGACGATAGCACCACAGCGACGGATGCTCCGGCAGCAGATCCTCGTAATCACCCCAGGTCAGTAGCGGCAGGGTTTTACGCAGCGTAATCAGCTGCTGATAGGTATAAAACACCGAATCGGGGTCCGCCAGCGCCGCCTCGACGTTGATCTCCTGGTAATTATCGCCAAGGCCGATCCACGGCTCACCGTCGCTGAAGCCACCGTTCTCGCCGGCGTGCCACGGCATCGGCGTGCGGCTGTTGTCGCGCGACTTGCTGGCGAGGATCGCCAGCAGTTCGTCCGGGCTTTGCCCCTGCGCCGCACGTTCGATAAACATATTGTGGCTTTCGACGTCACGGTAATCGCTGATGCTGCTGAAGTGCGGATTGGTCATGCCGATCTCTTCGCCCTGGTAGATATAGGGCGTGCCCTGCATGCCGTGCAGCACCATCGCCAGCATCTTCGCCGCCGTCACCCGGTACTCGCCTTCGTCGCCAAAGCGCGACACGATGCGCGGCTGATCGTGGTTACACCAGAACAGCGCGTTCCACGCCCGATTGTGCATTCCCTGCTGCCAGTGGCGGAACAGCGCCTTCAGCGCCACATAGTCCGGGCGGGCGAGGGTCCATTTCTCTCCGCCGGGATAATCGACCTTTAAATGGTGGAAGTTAAAGGTCATCGACAGCTCGCGGCCGTCCAGCGCGGCGTACTGCTGGCAGTGCTCCAGCGAGGTGGAGGACATCTCGCCGACGGTCATCAGGTTACGCGGGGTGAAGACATCGCGGCTCATCTCCTGCAGGAACTCATGCACCCGCGGGCCGTCGGTATAGAAGCGGCGGCCATCCCCGTCCAGATCGCAGGGAAAGGTCTGGTCTTTTGAGATCAGGTTGACCACGTCGAGGCGCAGACCGTCGACGCCGCGGTCAGCCCAGAATTCGCAGACCTTTTTCAGCTCGGCGCGCACCGCCGGATTCTCCCAGTTGAGATCGGCCTGCTCAATGGCGAACAGGTGCAGATAATACTGCCCGCTGTCGGCGTGCCACTGCCAGGCGTTACCGCCAAATTTGGAGCGCCAGTTGTTCGGCAGGGCGTCCGGTTCGCCATCGCGCCAGATATAGAACTGGCGGTAGGGACTCTCCTTATTCAGCGACTGACGGAACCATTCATGTTCGGTCGACGTGTGGTTCAGCACCATATCCAGCACGATGCGGATGCCGCGGGCCTTTGCCTCCGTCACCAGGGCGTCAAAGTCGGCCATCGTGCCGTAGGAGGGGTCGATGGCGGTGTAGTTCGCCACGTCGTAGCCGTTATCTACCTGCGGTGAGACGTAGAACGGCGTCAGCCAGATGGCGTCGACCCCAAGCTTTTGCAGATAGTCGAGGCGGGAGGTGACGCCGCGCAGGTCGCCGGTACCGCTGCCGGTGGTATCCTGAAAACTCTTCGGATAGATTTGATAAATAACGCCGTTTTGCCACCAGTGGGGGAGATGATTCATAGTACTTTCCTGCTGCAACGAGGGGCGCCAAAGGCGCCCCGAAAGAAGAAGTTAGACAATCTGCAAGGTGCCCTGACGGTACTTGCGCTGATACACCACGCTGGTGAGGATAATCGGCACCACCACCGCGATAGCCATCGCCATGGCGTACACCTGCCAGTAGGTAGGCTGGATGGAGAGGATCCCCGGCAGGCCGCCGACGCCGATGCCGTTCGCCAGCACGCCGTTCAGGCCGCACAGCAGGCCGGCGAGGCCAGAGCCAATCATTGCGCACAGCATCGGGAAGCGGTATTTCAGGTTGATACCGTACATCGCTGGCTCGGTGACCCCGAGATAGGCGGAGATCGCCGCCGGTACCGAGATTTCACGTTCATTCTGCTTGCGGCTGGCGATGATGATGCCGACCACCGCCGACGCCTGGGCAATATTCGACAGCGCAATCAGCGGCCACACCGGGGTACCGCCCATGCTCTGGATCATCTGCATATCGATAGCGAGGGTGGTCTGGTGGACACCGGTAATCACCAGCGGCGCGTAGAGGAAGCCGAACAGCGCGGCGCCGATCGGCGCGAAGCTGCCGGTTAACAGATGGCGTACCGCGAAGGCCACGCCGTCGCCGATCAGGCGGCCGAACGGACCGATAATGGCGTGCGCGAGGAACACCGCGAGGATCAGCGAGCAGACCGGGACAATCACCAGGTAGAGGTAGTCAGGCACGATGCGCTTGAGGCGCGTCTCGATAAATCCTAAGGCCAGGCCAGCCAGCAGGGCCGGGATCACCTGCGCCTGGTAGCCGACTTTGGCAATGGTAAACAGGCCGAAGTTCCACACCTCCGGCACCTGCTGGCCGAGGAGATAGGCGTTCATCAGCTGCGGGGAGACGAGGGTGACGCCAAGGACGATCCCGAGGATCGGCGTGCCGCCCATCTTCTTCACCGCTGACCAGCAGATCCCCACCGGCAGATAGAAGAAGATCGCCTCGCCAATCAGCCACAGGAAGTCATAGATGGTTTTCAGCGATGGATACATCTGGGCCAGCGTCTGGCCATTGCTCATGGGCAGGTCGCCGATAACGTTGCGGAAACCGAGGATCAGACCGCCGCTGATCAGGGCCGGCAGCAGGGGAAAGAAGATCTCGGCGAAGTGCGAGATTAACTGTTCATGCCACTTCATATTTTGCCGCGCGGCCCGCTTGACCTGCTCTTTGTCGGCGGAGGTCTGGCCGGTGGTCGCCAGCAGGGCCTTGTAGTAATCGCCCACCTCGGTGCCGATGACCACTTGGAACTGGCCGGCGTTAGTGAAGCATCCCTTCACCATGCGCAGCTGCTCAATCTCTTTTGGTCTGGCGATGGCCGGGTCGTTCAGCACAAAGCGCAAACGGGTAATACAGTGGCTGACGGTGGCGATGTTACCGCGCCCGCCCACCAGTTCGATCAGTTTATCGATGTCCTGCTGGTTTACTTTGCTCATGATGAAGCCTCAAAAACAGA
>NZ_JAZARW010000001.1:5084517-5093999 GCF_036233805.1 Klebsiella sp. EMBS2024
AGAGATGCCGTTTTTACCTTGAGGGCATCCTAACCGTTCCGCTTAATTTGCAAAATGGGAACGTTCCCGAAACCCGGCGACGATCACATAAATCGCCCGAGCGAGATTAATTGAGGGCGGCGGGAATCACGATCTGGCGGGGATCGACGCTGCCGGCGATCTGCTCGATCAACTGCCGGGCGGCCCGGCGTCCGGACTCGGCATAGCCCGGATCGACGGTCAAGATTTCCGGGTGGAGAAACTTCATCAGCGGCGTGCTGCCGACGCTGGCGAGCTGCAGCGCATCGCGACCCTGCTGCTGGAGGTACTTGCTGGCGCCGAGGGCGAGGGTATCCGTCGCGCAGACCAGGGCGCTGGTTTCAGCCGTCAGCACGCTGGCGACGGTGTCATATCCCTGCTTCATGCCCAGCCCCGGCAGGGCGGCGGTGGGCGTCAGACGATGCTTTTTACAGAAGGCGAGGTAGGCCAGATGGCGGCGTTCGCCGGTGGTGACGTCGCTGTGCGGTACGCCAAGAAAACTGATGTGGCGGTGTCCGCGATCGTAGAGCCGCTGCATCAGCAGCGTGATGGCCCCCTCGTCGTCATAGCACACCGAGGCGAAGCCGGGAGCGTCGCGGGCCATCAGCACCAGGGTGTCGCGCCAGGGGGCGAGCATCGCTTCGTCGATGCCGGTAAAACCGAACAGCACCACGCCGTCAATATTGCGCCGGGCGAGCATGCCGAGATGCTCCTCCACCAACGCCGGGGAGAACTGGCTCTCCATCATAATCGGATCGTAACCCTGCTCATAAAAGGCGGGCAGCATGGTCTGCACGGCAAGGTTTTCCGACAGCGAATCGAGACGGGTGACGATAATCGCCACCACTTTATCGCTCTGGCCGCGCATGGCGCGGGCGGAACGGGAGGGCGAGAAACCGTGCTGCTGCATCACCGCTTCGACGCGCTCGCGGGTCCGTTCGCTGACCCCGCTCTCGTTGTTGAGGACGCGGGATACCGTCGATTTCCCTACGCCGCTTAAGCGCGCGATATCTTTGATGGTCAGCCGGTTCTGCATGCGGAATTCTCGTCAGGGATGGTAGAAGTGAGCCTAATGCTACTCAACCAAACCGCAATGAGCAAAGTCTGGTTTACGTTCGGTTTAGTTGCGAGGGTTTATCATCGCCATTATTGCCACACAATCCTCAGCGAGGGCGCTATAATTCGCGCCGTTTATATTCACTTACCGGAGATAGTTATGGACCCCGATCCCACTCCTCATCCTCGATGGAGCAACCTTTCTTTCCGGTAAGCCTGTTTAACACTGCTTTACCGGAAAGCGTAAAGCAGTGACGTCCTTGATGTCCCTGCCATAAAAATAACATGCCTGACAGGTAGGTTTTGCTACGCCCGTCGGCAACGCTGCGTTCGCTTTGGCGAGCGCGGAGGGACTGTTTATGCTGAAAAATTATACCCGGCAGCTGTTCGCGCAGCTTAGCCGCCATCTGCCACGTCGTTTAGTCCAGCGCGATCCGCTGCCGGACGCCCGCCATCTGGCGAGTGGCCCCATTCCTGAATCGCTTGGTCAGCATTGCCTGAACGTGGCGGCGATGGACGACCAGGAGATCTGGCGCGCCTTTGACAGCCACCCTGAAGGGCTCAATGAAGGCGAAGTGGCGGCGAAAATCCTCAAACATGGTGACAACCAGATCCCGGCGCAAAAGCCCTCCCCGTGGTGGGTGCATCTGTGGACCTGCTATCGCAACCCGTTCAACCTGCTGCTGACGGTGCTCGGCATCGTCTCCTATTCCACCGAGGATCTGTTCGCCGCCGGGGTTATCGCCCTGATGGTGGGGATCTCGACATTGCTCAATTTCATCCAGGAGGCGCGCTCGACCAAAGCGGCGGATGCGCTGAAGGCGATGGTGAGCAACACCGCCACCGTGCTGCGGGTGGTGAACGAGCAGGGGGAGAGCCGCTGGCTGGAGCTGCCTATCGACCAGCTGGTGCCGGGCGACATTATCCGGTTGTCGGCGGGGGATATGATCCCGGCGGACCTGCGTATCCTGCAGGCACGGGATTTATTCGTCGCCCAGGCCTCGCTGACCGGCGAATCGCTGCCGGTGGAGAAAGTGGCCCGCAGCCGCGATCCGCTGCAGCAAAACCCGCTGGAGTGCGACACCCTGTGCTTTATGGGCACCAACGTGGTGAGCGGCTCGGCGCAGGCCATCGTCTTCGCCACCGGCGGCCGCACCTGGTTTGGCCAGCTGGCCGGCCGCGTCAGTGAACAGGAGAGCGAGCCGAACGCCTTTCAGAAAGGCATCAGCCGGGTCAGCATGCTG
Organism: Klebsiella sp. EMBS2024; assembly: GCF_036233805.1. Classification (NCBI taxonomy): domain Bacteria; kingdom Pseudomonadati; phylum Pseudomonadota; class Gammaproteobacteria; order Enterobacterales; family Enterobacteriaceae; genus Klebsiella; species Klebsiella sp. EMBS2024. The sequence goes on from NZ_JAZARW010000001.1 coordinate 5,086,836, forward strand.
CTGATCCGCTTTATGCTGGTGATGGCCCCGGTGGTGCTGCTGATCAATGGCTACACCAAAGGCGACTGGTGGGAGGCGGCGCTATTCGCGCTGTCGGTGGCGGTCGGCTTGACGCCGGAGATGCTGCCGATGATCGTCACTTCGACGCTGGCGCGCGGGGCGGTGAAGCTGTCGAAGCAAAAGGTCATCGTGAAGCACCTCGACGCCATTCAGAATTTCGGCGCGATGGACATCCTCTGCACTGATAAAACCGGCACCCTGACCCAGGATAAGATTGTGCTGGAGAACCATACCGACGTCTCCGGTAAGGTCTGCGAGCGGGTACTGCATGCCGCCTGGCTCAACAGCCACTACCAGACCGGCCTGAAAAACCTGCTCGACACCGCGGTGCTGGACGGGGTTGAGCTGGATGCCGCCCGCGGGCTGGCGGAACGCTGGCAGAAGGTAGATGAGATCCCCTTCGACTTCGAACGCCGCCGCATGTCGGTGGTGGTGAAGGAGGATGACGCCGCGCATCAGCTGATCTGCAAAGGGGCGCTGCAGGAGATCCTCAACGTCTCGACCCAGGTGCGCTACAACGGCGATATCGTACCGCTGGACGACACCATGCTGCGCCGCATTCGCCGGGTGACCGATACCCTCAACCGTCAGGGACTGCGGGTGGTGGCGGTGGCGACCAAATACCTGCCGGCCCGCGAAGGCGACTACCAGCGCGCCGATGAGTCGGACCTGATCCTTGAAGGTTACATCGCCTTCCTCGATCCGCCGAAAGAGACCACCGCCCCGGCGCTGAAGGCGCTGAAGGCCAGCGGCATCACGGTGAAGATCCTCACCGGCGACAGCGAGCTGGTGGCGGCGAAGGTGTGCCATGAAGTGGGACTGGATGCTGGCGAAGTGGTGATTGGCAGCCAGATTGAAGCCATGAGCGACGACGAGCTGGCGGCGCTGGCCAAACGCACCACGCTGTTCGCCCGCCTGGCGCCGCTGCATAAAGAGCGTATCGTGACGCTGCTGAAACGCGAAGGTCACGTGGTGGGCTTTATGGGCGATGGCATCAACGACGCTCCGGCGCTGCGCGCGGCGGATATTGGCATCTCGGTCGACGGCGCGGTGGATATCGCCCGCGAGGCGGCGGATATCATTCTGCTGGAGAAGAGCCTGATGGTGCTGGAGGAGGGGGTAATCGAAGGCCGCCGCACCTTCGCCAACATGCTCAAGTACATCAAAATGACCGCCAGCTCCAACTTCGGCAACGTCTTCAGCGTGCTGGTGGCCAGCGCCTTCCTGCCGTTTCTGCCGATGCTGCCGCTGCACCTGTTGATTCAGAACCTGCTGTACGATGTCTCCCAGGTGGCGATCCCGTTTGATAACGTCGATGATGAGCAGATCCGCAAGCCGCAGCGCTGGAACCCGGCCGATCTCGGGCGCTTTATGGTCTTCTTCGGACCGATCAGCTCGATTTTCGATATCCTCACCTTCGGCCTGATGTGGTGGGTGTTCCACGCCAATACCGTGGAGATGCAGACCCTGTTCCAGTCCGGCTGGTTTATCGAAGGGCTGCTGTCGCAAACGCTGATTGTGCACATGATCCGCACCCGGCGCATTCCGTTCGTTCAGAGCCGGGCCGCCTGGCCGCTGTTCGCCATGACCCTGGTGGTGATGGCAGTGGGTATCGCGCTGCCGTTCTCGCCGCTGGCTAGCTACCTGCAGCTGCAGGCCCTGCCGCTGAGCTACTTCCCATGGCTGGTAGCGATCCTGGCGGGCTATATGGTGCTGACCCAGGCCGTGAAGGGCTTCTACAGCCGCCGCTACGGCTGGCAGTGAGGGACGCGTTTTCGGATGACCCACGTAAAAAAGGCAGCCACTGGCTGCCTTTTTTCATGCCGAGGTTAGCGATCAGCGACGCACGGCGATGGCTTCGATCTCGATCTTCACGTCTTTCGGCAGACGTGCGACTTCAACGCAGGAGCGCGCCGGGAAGGTGGCGTTATGCTCGGTGAAGAACGCTTCGTAGGTGGCGTTAACGGTAGCGAAATCGTTGAGATCTTTGACGAATACGGTGGTCTTGACGATATCGCCGACGGTGAGGCCTGCGGCTTCAACGATCGCTTTCACGTTGTTCAGCGACTGGCGCGCCTGCGCGGACACGTCTTCCGGGACGCTGCCGGTTTTCGGGTCGACCGGGATCTGGCCAGAGGTGATGATCATGCTGCCGAGGTCAACGCCCTGAACGTAGGGGCCAATCGCCGCTGGTGCATTTTCCGTCGCAATAGTTTTGCTCATGTTATCTCCAGATGAACTGAGTAATGTTACGCAAAATCATTCAGGTTGCCGCCAGGCGGTAAGCGCTGTATCGCCGGCGCAGACGCCGCCTGAAGGACGAAGCGTAGGGTGGTAGCCATTATAGGGAGGCCTACCACCAATACCAACCGCATTTAGTTGGCCAGCACCACATAATGAGAAAACTCTTTTTCGCAGTATTTGCATTTGAGTGCGATGTCATCAGCGCGTTTTTTCACTGCAAAACTGGAAGAAACCGGTTCGGCGTGGCTGATACAGTTGCTGTTCGGGCAGACCAGCACGCTGTCGATACGATCCGGCAAGCTCGGGCGGGATTTGCCCACCACTTCGTAATCATCAATGCGGTTTACCGTCGCCTGCGGGGCGTACAGCGACAGCTGGTTAACCTGCTCGTCGGTCAGGAAGGTGTTCTCGATTTTAATCAAATCCTTGCGGCCCATCTCGCCGGAGGGCAGGTTCAGGCCGATGGTGATGCGCTGGTCGGTTTCGGTCAGTTTGAACAGGGTGAGCAGCTTAAAGCCGACCTGCGCCGGGATATGGTCAATCACGGTGCCGCGTTTGATCGCTTCTACCTGCAGTTTATTGTCGTGTGTCATCTCTCATTCCCCCTTACAGTGCCAGCTCGCTATTCAGTACCAGTGCCAGTAACGCCTGGCGGGCGAAGATGCCGTTACCGGCCTGCTGGAAGTACCAGGCGTGCGGTGTTTTATCGACATCGGTGGTGATTTCATCAATGCGCGGCAGCGGGTGCAGCACTTTCATGTTGGCGCGCGCCCCTTCGAGGTCGGCGGCGCGCAGGACGAACTGCGCTTTGACGTTGGCGTATTCCGACGGATCCAGACGCTCTTTCTGCACGCGGGTCATGTACAGAATATCCACTTCCGCCATCACGTCGTCGATGGCGCTATGCAGGCTCCAGGCGATGCCTTTTTCATCGAGCATATCGAGGATGTACTGCGGCATGGCCAGCGCGTCCGGGGCGATGAAGTAGAAGCGGTTGCCGTTGAATTTGGCCAGCGCCTGGGTCAGGGAGTGGACGGTACGGCCATACTTCAGATCGCCGACCATCGCCACGTTGAGGTTTTCGAGGCGGCCCTGGGTCTCCTGAATGGTGAACAGGTCGAGCAGGGTTTGGGTCGGGTGCTGGTTAGCGCCGTCGCCGGCGTTCAGTACCGGCACGCCGCCGGAGAATTCGGTCGCCAGGCGCGCGGCGCCCTCCTGCGGATGACGCATCACGATGGCGTCGACGTAGGTGCTGATGACGGAGATGGTATCCGCCAGCGTTTCCCCTTTTTTGCCCAGTGAGGTGTTGGCGCTGTCGGAAAAGCCGACCACGCTGGCGCCCAGGCGGTGCATCGAGGTTTCAAAAGAGAGGCGGGTGCGGGTCGAGGCTTCAAAGAAACAGCTGGCGATAACCTTATGCTTCAGCAGCTCGGGTTGTGGATTGGCTTTCAGCTTTGCCGCCGTCGCCAGCACCAGTTCGAGGTCTTCGCGGCTGAGATCGTTTATGGAAATGATATGTTTTTGATATAGCGGGTTAGCCATGCTTATCTCCTGACGCCTGGGCAAAAAAAAAGCCCCTTAAATAAGGGGCTTCGGGAATCCAATGAGCAACGGAAAGAAAAACGGCAGGCCAGCGTCTGCATTGAGACGCGCTAAGACAGAATGTCGTACGCAATTGGCCATGCTTCCTCCCGGCAAAACGACTGGCATTATACGCAGACCGTTATGACGATCAAGCGATTCATTCACAAACAGGTAATCGTTTGCCTGTCGAAAAGTGCGCCAGCGCAAAGAAGCGTGAAACTCTACTGGTATGGCAGCCGCGATGGGGGTATAACACGATAAAATGAAATGCTGTTTTATATTTGAGGTAAGCAATGATTATTGGCAATATCCACCATCTGCAGCCATGGCTGCCTGCCGCGCTGCGCGAGGCTATCGAACACGTTATCGCTCAGGTCAGCGAGGCGACGCCGCTGGGTAAACACGATATCGACGGCGACAACCTGTTTTATCTGATTTCTGAAGACACCACCGAGCCGCAGGCCGCGCGCCGCGCGGAATACCATGCTCGCTATCTCGATATCCAGATTGTGCTCCGCGGCAGCGAGGGGATGACCTTCAGCACCTTGCCGCCAGGAGAGCCGCAGACCGACTGGCTGGCGGAGAAAGACATCGCTTTTCTTGCCGAAGGCCAGCAGGAGAAAACGGTGATCCTTAACGAAGGGGACTTTGTGGTGTTTTATCCCGGCGAAGTGCATAAACCGCTGTGCGCCGTTGGCGCCCCGGCGAAGGTGCGCAAAGCGGTGGTGAAGATGCTGATGGTGTAAAATGGCGAACCGAATCCCGGATGAACGCCGTGCCATCCGGGACACAGCCGCGAGCGAGGGGCTATTTGCTCAGCGTCGCCACCATCACCGCTTTGATGGTGTGCATCCGGTTTTCCGCCTGGTCGAAGACCACGCTCGCCGCCGACTCAAACACCTCGTCAGTCACCTCCATGCCGCCGTGCAGGCCGTAATCGGCAGCCATCTGTTTGCCCAGCGTGGTCTGGTCGTCGTGGAACGCCGGCAGGCAGTGGAGGAACTTGACCTGCGGGTTGCCGGTGAGCGCCAGCATCGCGCTGTTAACCTGATAGTCGCGCAGCAGGGCGATACGTTCGGCCCATTTTTCCTTCGCCTCGCCCATTGAGACCCAGACGTCGGTATAGATAAAATCGGCGCCTTTCACCCCCGCAGCGATATCTTCCGTCAGGGTGATGTTGCCGCCCTGCTGTTTGGCCAGCGCGGTGCAGGTCTCCACCAGCGCGGCCTCCGGCCAGCAGGCCGATGGCGCCACCAGGCGCAGATCCAGACCGGTCAAGGCGGCGGCTTCCAGCATCGAATTGCCCATGTTGTTGCGCGCGTCGCCGGCGTAGACCAGCGTCATCTGGTTAAAGGCTTTGCCCGGCAGATGCTCTTTCATGGTCAGCAGGTCCGCCAGCAGCTGGGTGGGGTGGAACTCGTTGGTGAGGCCGTTCCACACCGGCACGCCGGCGTATTGCGCCAGGGTCTCTATCACTTCCTGGCCGTGGCCGCGGTACTGAATGCCGTCGTACATCCGTCCGAGCACGCGGGCGGTGTCCTTGATCGACTCTTTATGGCCAATCTGGCTGCCGCTGGGCCCCAGATAGGTCACGCGGGCACCCTGATCGTATGCGGCAACTTCGAAAGAGCATCGTGTACGGGTTGAGTCTTTTTCGAAGATGAGCGCGATGTTTTTTCCTGCCAGTTTCTGGACTTCGATACCGTTTTTCTTATCGGCTTTCAGCTTTGCCGCCAGCTCGAGCAGGGCGGTGATTTCTGCAGGCGTAAAATCGAGTAACTTTAAAAAATGCTTCTGGTAAAACGCAGACATGGTTCCCTCACCTGGCATAGGCCACTAATTGAATTAAAATTCAATTTATATGTATGAATATTCATTTGCAAGTCTGTGATCGAAATCTTTCACTGAGAAGTGGAGGCAATGACGGCGGTATGTGACAATAGGGATAACTGCCGCACATTATGAGGAACGAGCCATGGCAAACCCGGAACACCTGGAAGAACAGCGTGAAGAGACGCGTCTGATTATCGAAGAGCTGCTGGAAGATGGCAGCGATCCGGACGCACTGTACACGATTGAGCATCACCTCTCTGCAGACGATTTCGAAACCCTGGAGAAAGTGGCGGTTGAAGCGTTCAAGCTGGGCTACGAAGTGACCGAGCCCGAAGAGCTGGAAGTGGAAGAGGGTGACATGGTCATCTGCTGCGATATTCTGAGCGAATGCGCGCTGAACGCAGACCTGATCGATGCCCAGGTGGAACAGCTGATGACGCTGGCAGAAAAATATGACGTCGAGTATGACGGTTGGGGCACCTATTATGAGGACCCGAACGGTGAAGACGGCGACGACGATGACGAAGAGTATGTCGATGAAGACGACGATGGTGTTCGCCACTAAGTCGCAGATGTTGTAGATGGATACGGCGGCGCCTGCCGCCGTATAGCAAGGAACTTTCATGGATTACCCGCAGATTCTTTCCCCGATTATCAACTTCCTGCACTGCCCGACGCCGCAGGCGTGGATTGACGAAGCCCGCAAGCCGGAAAACCTGCCGCTGCTGCTGACCGACCATATGGTGTGCGAGCTGAAAGCGGCGCAGAACGCCATGCTGCTGGTGCGTCGCTACGTCGCGGATAAAGCTGACGCCGACGAACTGTTGGCCTGCCTGAAGCCGTACGAAGACTTCACCTACCGCCGGGGGCCGGAGCCGGATTTTGTCGCTCTGCATAAACGGATCAACAAAAGCGCCATGCCGCAGACCGACGACCCGTGGGGCCGCCAGCTGCTGGACAGCATGATTTTATTGATTAAAGAGGAACTGCATCACTTCTGGCAGGTGCGGGAGATGATGCTGGCGCGCGATATCCCCTATGTCAAAATCACCGCCAGCAACTATGCCCGCGGCCTGCGGCGCGAAGTGCGCTCGCATGAGCCGGTGATGCTGATCGATAAGCTGATCTGCGGCGCCTATATCGAGGCCCGCTCCTGCGAACGCTTTGCCGCCCTGGCGCCGTGGCTGGACGACGATCTGCAAAAGTTCTACCTGTCGCTGCTGCGCTCCGAGGCGCGTCACTATCAGGACTATCTGGATCTGGCGCAGAAGATTGCCGGAGAAGATATCAGCGAGCGGGTGCGCCAGCTCGGCGAGGCGGAAGCGGCGCTGATCCTCCGTCCGGAGGCCGAGTTCCGCTTTCACAGCGGTGTGCCAGCCGCGGCGTAACCCACGATATTCGGGCCCGGTAGTCACTAACACCGGTAGTTTCAGTAGCCATGGG
>NZ_JAZARW010000001.1:5094004-5094138 GCF_036233805.1 Klebsiella sp. EMBS2024
ATAGCGTTGAGAGCTTCAGCTCGCAATGGTACGGGCCGTAGGTCGGGTAAGNTTAGCCGCCACCCGACAAAAAAACGGCACCGCGAGCACGGGTAAGGTGCCATCCGGGACATANNNGGCTCGCGCTACGCTTA
>NZ_JAZARW010000001.1:5094153-5102369 GCF_036233805.1 Klebsiella sp. EMBS2024
TGTAGCCCCGGTAAGCGCAGCGCTACCGGGGACGCCTGCGATATCGAGGCGCTACAGCGTTTTCAGCATCCGTACTTCGCAGTCCACGTGGCCGGTGCAGCCCAGCGGTCCGTCAATGTGCTCGAAGCCGAGATGTTCATATAAGCCGATCGCCTCCCTCAGGAAGGCGGTGGTTTCCAGATAGCAGCGCTTAAACCCTTGTTCGCGGGCGTAGTCCAGCGCCAGCAGCGCCAGCTTCTTCGCCAGCCCCTGGCCGCGGGCGCTGGTCATAAAATACATTTTCTGCAGCTCGCAGATATCCGGCTCGCTGCAGGCGAGCGGCGCGACGCCGCCGCCGCCAACCACTTCCCCTTCTTGCTCCACCACCCAGTAGGCGGAGCCCGGCTGGCTGTACAGCTCATACAGTTCATCGAGATTCGGGTCGGCGACCGTATAGCCTTTATCGGCGGTCAGGCCATATTCAGCCGAGACCTGGCGGATGACCCTGGCGATGGCGGCATTGTCTGCCGCCGTAATGCGACGCAGCAACGTCGCCGCGGGGACGCTCGTATTCATACAATGACTCATTACCCAAAAAAGACGAATGATGATGTTAATAACATCGCGACAGGGGAAAGCGCAAGCGAGGATGTTTCATAAAAAACGCCCCTTGCCGGGTGGCAAGGGGCGGGAGGATCACAGCGCGGCGATCACCGCCTGCTGCTCAATCAGCTTCGCTTTCGCTTCCGCGTAGCCTTCCAGCTTCTCGCGCTCTTTAGCGATAACTGCTTCCGGCGCGCGGGCGACAAAGCCTTCGTTGGCCAGCTTGCTCTCGATGCGGCCAATTTCACCTTCGATTTTGGCCACTTCTTTCGCCAGACGCGCCAGCTCATCTTCTTTATTGATGAGGCCCGCCATCGGGATCAGCAGCTCGGCGCCGTCGACAATCTTGGTCACCGAGACCGGACCTTTATCATCGGCAGGCAGCACGGTAATGCTTTCCAGACGCGCCAGGTTCAGCAGGAAGCTGCGGTTGTCGTTCACACGACGCTCGGCATCTTTGCTGCAGCCGCGCAGCAGCAGTTCCAGCGGTTTGCCCGGAGCGATGTTCATTTCCGCACGGATGTTACGCACGGCGACGATCGCCTGCTTCAGCCATTCGGTGTCGGCCAGCGCCGCGTCATCCACCTGAGAAGCATCGTACTGCGGGAACGGCTGCAGCATGATGGTGTCGGCGGTGATACCGCAGATCGCTTTCACGCGCTGCCAGATGGTCTCGGTAATGAATGGAATGATCGGATGCGCCAGGCGCAGCAGACCTTCCAGCACGGTGACCAGAGTATGGCGAGTCCCGCGCAGCTCCGCTTCGTTGCCACCGTTCATAACCGGCTTGGTCAGCTCCAGGTACCAGTCGCAGAACTGGTTCCAGGTGAACTCGTACAGGATGCCGGCGGCGATATCGAAGCGGAAGTTATCCAGCGCTTCGCGATATGCTTTCACGGTGTGGTTGAATTCCGCGATGATCCAGCGGTCGGCCAGGGAGAGCACCATTTCGCCGCCGTTGAAGCCACAATCCTGATCTTCGGTGTTCATCAGCACGAAGCGGCTGGCGTTCCACAGCTTATTACAGAAGTTACGGTAACCTTCCAGACGCTTCATATCCCAGTTGATGTCGCGGCCGGTAGAGGCCAGCGCCGCCAGGGTGAAGCGCAGGGCGTCGGTGCCGTGCGGCTCGATGCCGTTCGGGAACTGTTTCTCGGTACGCTTGCGGATTTTATCCGCCAGCTGCGGCTGCATCATGTTGCCGGTACGTTTTTCCAGCAGCTCCGGCAGGGTGATGCCGTCAACCATATCCAGCGGGTCAATGACGTTACCCTTGGACTTGGACATCTTCTGGCCTTCGTCATCGCGGATCAGACCGGTCATGTAGACGGTCTTAAACGGAACCTGCGGTTTACCGTTTTCATCTTTGATGAAGTGCATGGTCATCATGATCATGCGGGCGATCCAGAAGAAGATAATGTCGAAGCCGGACACCATCACGCTGGTCGGGTGGAACTGACGCAGGGCGTCGGTGTTTTCCGGCCAGCCGAGGGTGGAGAAGGTCCACAGCGCGGAGGAGAACCAGGTATCGAGAACGTCTTCATCCTGACGCAGGGCAACGTCGGCGCTCAGGTTGTTTTCCTGACGCACTTCGTCTTCGCTACGGCCTACGTAGACGTTGCCGTCGTTGTCATACCATGCCGGGATGCGGTGACCCCACCACAGCTGACGGGAGATACACCAGTCCTGAATATCGCGCATCCAGGAGAAGTACATGTTTTCGTACTGCTTCGGTACGAACTGGATGTCGCCGTTTTCAACGGCCTCGACTGCTGGCTTGGCCAGCACGTCCGCGCGCACGTACCACTGGTCGGTCAGCATCGGCTCGATCACCACGCCGCCGCGATCGCCGTAAGGGACGGTCAGGTCGTGCGGTTTGATCTCTTCCAGCAGGCCGAGGGCGTCAACTGCCGCAACAACGGCTTTACGCGCCGCGAAGCGTTCCAGTTTCTGGAACTCCGCCGGGATCTCGCTGGAGTAGACGTCGGATTCATTGCCTTTGGTGTCGTAGACTTCCGCGCTTTCGCGGATGTCGCCGTCAAAGGTGAGGATGTTGATCATCGGCAGCTGGTGACGACGACCCACTTCGTAGTCGTTAAAGTCGTGCGCCGGGGTGATCTTCACGCAGCCGGTGCCTTTTTCCATGTCGGCGTGCTCGTCGCCCACGATCGGGATGCGGCGGTTAACCAGCGGCAGCACCACGAATTTGCCAATCAGATCTTTGTAGCGCGGATCTTCCGGGTTAACGGCCACGCCGGTATCGCCCAGCAGGGTTTCCGGACGGGTGGTGGCGACCACCAGGTAATCTTTACCGTCAGCGGTTTTCGCACCATCGGCCAGCGGGTAGCGGATGTGCCACATGGAACCTTTCGATTCGCGGTTTTCCACTTCGAGGTCGGAAATGGCGGTGCGCAGTTTCGGGTCCCAGTTAACCAGGCGTTTGCCGCGGTAGATCAGGTCTTCTTTGTACAGGCGAACAAAGACTTCTTTCACGGCATTGGAAAGCCCCTCGTCCATGGTGAAGCGCTCGCGCTCCCAGTCCACGGAGTTGCCGAGACGGCGCATCTGACGGGTAATGGTGCCGCCGGATTCCGCTTTCCACTGCCAGATTTTGTCGATAAAGGCGTCGCGGCCGTAGTCGTGGCGGGTTTTCCCTTCTTCAGCGGCAATCTTACGCTCAACCACCATCTGGGTAGCGATACCTGCGTGGTCNGTACCGGCCTGCCACAGGGTGTTTTTGCCCTGCATGCGCTGGTAGCGAATCATGGTATCCATGATGGTTTGCTGGAAGGCATGACCCATATGCAAACTGCCGGTGACGTTCGGCGGCGGGATCATGATGCAGAAGCTCTCCTGGCTTTCATCACCATTCGGTTTGAAATAGCCCTGCTTTTCCCAGTGCTCGTAAAGCGGCTGTTCGATATCTTGTGGGTTGTATGTCTTTTCCATTATTTCCAGGTTGCCGTGTTCAGGTTGAAACCAGCCATGCGGTACGCCTTATAGCGTTCGCGCGCCAGTTGTTTCAGATTGTCTTCGTAAGGGACAAAGTCTATCACTTCTGTGAAAGCGGTGGCAAAATCTGCAAAGTTTAGCCGCAGGCTGATAAGAATATCCCGCGGGCTGCTGTTGCGCTTTTGCGGCCAGGCAATCTCTACCGGCGCGCCGCCTCTCGGGCCTTCGCCCGCCAGATTATGCGGCACAAAGCTCTCCGGCGGCCGCGACCACAGCGCCTCGTCGAGACGAATCGCCTGCTGTTCATCTTCGCAGGCGATCAGGACGCGCTTGCCGTTGCGCCAACGTTCTGCGGCAATGTCACACACCAGCTGCTCGACGGCGCTCAGGCCGTCGACGGTGGCGTCATTGTCCAGAAGATAGAACGTTGCGTTTTTCATATATGGGGCTTCTTGTTGTGGATTTAAATGCAAAGCCGGGCGGCGCTACGCTTACCCGGCCTACAGTGTGCTGCCGTTTGTAAGCCGGGTAAGGCATCGCCGCCACCCGGCATGTCACATCACTCTTCGCCGTTAAAACCCGCACGATTGAGCAGGAACTGCGACAGCAGCGCCACCGGACGACCGGTCGCGCCTTTGGCCTTACCGGAACGCCAGGCAGTACCGGCGATGTCGAGGTGCGCCCAGTTGTACTTGCGGGTGAAGCGCGACAGGAAACAGCCGGCGGTGATCGCGCCGCCAGGACGGCCGCCAATGTTCGCCATATCGGCAAAATTGGACTCCAGCTGATCCTGGAACTCGTCGGCCAGCGGCAAACGCCATGCGCGGTCGCCCGCCAGTTCGGAGGCGCCGATCAGCTCATGGGCCAGCGGGTTATGGTTCGACATCAGGCCGGTGATGTGATGGCCGAGGGCAATCACGCAGGCCCCGGTCAGCGTCGCCACGTCGATAACCGCTTCCGGCTCGAAGCGCTCAACGTAGGTCAGGACGTCGCACAGCACCAGGCGGCCTTCGGCGTCGGTGTTCAGCACTTCCACCGTCTGGCCGGACATAGTGGTCAGGACGTCACCCGGACGATAGGCGCGGCCGCCAGGCATGTTTTCACAGCCCGCCAGCACGCCGATGACGTTCAGCGGCAGCTGCAGTTCGGCAACCATCCGCATCACGCCGTACACCGCCGCCGCGCCGCACATGTCGTACTTCATCTCGTCCATGCCTTCGGCAGGCTTGATGGAGATACCGCCAGAGTCGAAGGTCAGGCCTTTACCGACCAGCACGATAGGGCGCGCGTCCTCAGCCGGGTTACCTTTATATTCGATGACCGACATCAGCGACTCGTTCTGCGACCCATTGCCGACGGCGAGGTAGGCGTTCATCCCCAGCTCGCGCATCTGCTGTTCGCCGATCACCCGGGTGATGACGTTTTTGCTGTAGGTATCGGCCAGCTGACGCGCCTGNGAGGCCAGATAGGCGGCGTTACAGATGTTCGGCGGCATATTGCCAAGATCTTTCGCCGCTTTGATGCCGGCGGCAATCGCCAGGCCATGCTGAATGGCGCGTTCGCCACTGGTCAGCTCGCGACGGGTCGGCACGTTAAAGACCATTTTACGCAGCGGGCGACGCGGCTCGCTTTTGTTGGTCTTCAGCTGGTCGAAGCTGTACAGCGTCTCTTTAGCGGTTTCAACCGCCTGGCGAACTTTCCAGTAGTTGTTACGGCCTTTGACGTGCAGCTCGGTCAGGAAGCAGACGGCTTCCATTGAGCCGGTATCATTCAGGGTATTGATGGTTTTCTGGATGACCTGCTTATACTGACGCTCATCCAGCTCGCGCTCTTTGCCGCAGCCAATCAGCAGAATGCGCTCAGACAGAATGTTTGGCACATGGTGCAGCAATAACGTCTGGCCAGGTTTGCCTTCCAGCTCGCCGCGACGCAGCAGGGCGCTGATGTAGCCGTCGCTGATTTTATCGAGTTGTTCGGCGATGGGGGAGAGGCGACGTGGTTCAAAGACGCCGACCACGATACAGGCGCTCCGCTGCTTCTCCGGGCTACCGCTTTTTACACTGAACTCCATGCACTATGCTCCTGAATCTTAAAGACAACAGTGGTGGCTACGGCTATACTCGTCGCCTTTCAAGTTGCAGATGCGCCGGCTGCGCCTGCTTACCCTGACGTGGCACATTGTGCGCGCCAGGGGCCACAGCCCTGCTGCCTTCTTACAACTCGAAATCCATTGAGTATATAATTGCAAGCTTTCGTAACTCATATCCGCTGTTGCGGTGACTTCGTGTTAATCTTAACGTTATTAAGGCCTGGGTTCGTCAGAAAAGATCCTGACATGCAGAACCGATGAGTCATTTAATCTTAGCGACGTTTTCGACGACCAAAGAGAATAAATGACGTTTAAGCCATGAAACAAGCAATTTTCCTGCACTAAAACGGGTTTTTACGGGCGTATTTATAGTGATAATCATAAGATATCTGGTTCGTGAGACGCTGAAAAGCCAGTTGGCGATCCTATTCATCCTGTTACTGATTTTCTTTTGTCAGAAATTAGTCAGGATCCTCGGCGCCGCGGTGGATGGCGATATCCCAACCAATCTGGTGCTCTCGCTGTTGGGGCTCGGCATCCCGGAGATGGCGCAGCTTATCCTGCCGTTAAGTCTGTTCCTTGGCCTGCTGATGACCCTCGGCAAGCTGTACACCGAAAGTGAAATTACGGTGATGCACGCCTGCGGCCTGAGCAAAGCCGTGCTGATCAAGGCGGCGATGATCCTCGCGCTGTTCACCGGCGCGGTGGCGGCGGTCAACGTTATGTGGGCGGGGCCGTGGTCGTCGCGCCATCAGGACGAAGTGCTGGCCGAAGCTAAAGCTAACCCCGGTATGGCGGCGCTGGCCCAGGGCCAGTTCCAGCAGGCCAGCGATGGTAACGCGGTGATGTTTATCGAAAGCGTCAACGGCAACCGCTTCCATGACGTCTTCCTTGCCCAGCTGCGTCCGAAAGGCAATGCGCGCCCCTCGGTGGTAGTGGCGGATTCCGGCGAGCTGTCGCAGCAGAAAGACGGCTCGCAGGTGGTGACCCTCAACAAGGGCACCCGCTTTGAAGGCACCGCGATGCTGCGCGACTTCCGCATTACCGACTTCAATAACTATCAGGCTATTATCGGCCACCAGGCGGTGAGCGCCGATCCGGACGACACCGAACAGATGGATATGCGCACCTTGTGGAAAACCCACACCGACCGCGCGCGCGCCGAACTGCACTGGCGCTTCACGCTGGTGGCGACCGTCTTCATTATGGCGCTGATGGTGGTGCCGCTCAGCGTGGTGAACCCGCGTCAGGGCCGCGTGCTGTCGATGCTGCCGGCGATGCTGCTTTACCTGGTGTTCTTCCTGCTGCAAACGTCGATTAAGTCGAACGGCGGCAAAGGCAAAATGGACCCGGCTATCTGGATGTGGGCGATTAACCTGCTCTATTTTGCGCTGGCGGTGCTGTTAAACCTGTGGGACACGGTGCCGATGCGCCGCTTCCGCGCCCGTTTTAATAAAGGAGCGGCCTGATGCAGGCGTTTGGCGTACTTGACCGTTATATCGGTAAGACGATTTTCAACACCATCATGATGACCCTGTTCATGCTGGTGTCGCTCTCCGGCATTATCAAGTTTGTCGATCAGCTGAAAAAGTCCGGGCAGGGCAGCTACGATGCGCTGGGCGCTGGTCTCTACACCATCCTCAGCGTGCCGAAGGACATCCAGATCTTCTTCCCAATGGCGGCGCTGCTTGGCGCGCTGCTGGGGCTGGGGATGCTGGCCCAGCGCAGCGAACTGGTGGTGATGCAGGCATCCGGTTTCACCCGGCTGCAGGTAGCGCTGGCGGTAATGAAAACCGCGATCCCGCTGGTGCTGCTGACCATGGCCATCGGCGAGTGGGTGGCGCCGCAGGGCGAACAGATGGCGCGCAACTACCGTGCCCAGCAGATGTACGGCGGCTCGCTGCTCTCAACCCAGCAGGGGCTGTGGGCGAAAGATGGCCACAACTTTGTCTATATCGAACGGGTGAAAGGCAACGATGAGCTGGGGGGCGTCAGCATCTATGCCTTCAACCCGGAGCGTCGTTTACAGTCGGTGCGCTATGCCGCTTCGGCAAAATTCGATAGCGAAAATAAAGTGTGGCGTCTGTCGCAGGTGGATGAATCCGACCTGACCGATCCAAAGCAGGTGACCGGGTCGCAAATGGTGAGCGGCACCTGGAAAACCAACCTGACGCCGGACAAACTGGGCGTGGTTGCCCTGGATCCGGATGCGCTGTCGATCAGCGGGCTGCACAACTATGTGAAATACCTGAAGTCCAGCGGCCAGGATCCGGGACGCTACCAGCTCAATATGTGGAGCAAAATCTTCCAGCCGTTGTCGGTGGCGGTGATGATGCTGATGGCGCTGTCGTTTATCTTTGGCCCGCTGCGTAGCGTGCCGATGGGCGTCCGGGTGGTGACGGGGATTAGCTTCGGCTTTATCTTCTATGTCCTCGACCAGATTTTCGGCCCGCTGACCCTGGTCTACGGCATACCGCCGATCATCGGCGCGCTGTTGCCGAGCGCCAGCTTCTTCCTGATAAGCCTCTGGCTGATGATGCGCAAGGCCTAGCGGGTAAGCCTGGAACGTAAGCCCCCTCAGCGATGAGGGGGC
>NZ_JAZARW010000001.1:5102375-5107742 GCF_036233805.1 Klebsiella sp. EMBS2024
TTAGCGCTTGCGTCCGCCCAGCAGGCTGCCCAGCATGCCGCGGACGATCTGATTGGTGACCTGGCGAACCGCGCTTTTCGCTGCGGTCTGCACGATACCGTCGCGTTTTCCGCCGCGCGGGCCGGTGCTGCCGAACAGGATATCTTTCAGGCCGCCAAGCAGCCCGTCGTCATCGCCGTTCTGCTGGCCCTTCGCCGGCGGAGCCGACTGCTGCCCGGTGGCGACCTGCACCCCTTGCTGCAGCATTTCGAAAGCCGACTCGCGGTCCACCTCCTCCTCATACTTACCGTACAGCGGCGAGTGGTTCAGCAGACCATTGCGCTCGTCATCGCTGACCGGCCCCATTCGCGAGCAGGGGGCGATAACCAACGCCCGCTCGACCACCGACGGGCTGCCTTTCTCATCGAGGAAGGAGATCAGCGCCTCGCCGGTGCCCAGCTCCTGGATCGCCTGCTCGGTACTGAAGGCCGGGTTGGCGCGCATGGTCTGGGCGGCGGTTTTCACCGCCTTCTGGTCCTTCGGCGTAAAGGCGCGCAGGGCATGCTGCACGCGGTTGCCCAGCTGGCCGAGCACGGCGTCGGGAATATCCGCCGGGTTCTGCGAGACAAAGTAGACGCCGACGCCCTTGGAGCGGATAAGGCGGATCACCTGTTCAATTTTATACAGCAGCACCTGCGGCGCGTCGTTGAACAGCAGATGCGCCTCATCGAAGAAGAACACCAGCTTCGGTTTATCGAGGTCGCCGGCTTCCGGCAGGCGCTCGTAGAGCTCGGAGAGCATCCACAGCAGGCTGGCGGCGTACAGCTTCGGCATCTGGTAGAGCTTTTCGGCGCTAAGGATATTGATCACCCCTTTACCGCTGGCATCGACGCGCATCCAGTCGGCAATATCCAGCATCGGCTCGCCGAAGAAGTGCTCGGCGCCCTGTTGCTCCAGGGTCAACAGCCCGCGCTGGATGGCGCCGATCGAGGCGCTGTTAATATTGCCGTACTGGTTCTGGAAAGACTTGGCGTTATCGCCGATAAACTGGGTGATGGCGCGGAGGTCTTTGAAGTCGAGCAGCAGCAGGCCGCGGTCGTCCGCGATGCGGAAAATAATGTTCAGTACGCCGCTCTGCACTTCGTTGAGATTGAGCAGGCGCGCCAGCAGCAGGGGGCCGAGATCGGAGACCGTCGCCCGCACCGGGTGGCCCTTCTCGCCAAAGATATCCCAGAGCACCACCGGGTTGGCGTGCGGCTCCCAGTCGCTGACGCCGATCTTCTCCAGCCGCGCCTGCAGTTTCTCTGAGCTCTGCCCCGCGGCGGCAATGCCGGTCAGGTCGCCCTTGACGTCGGCCATAAATACCGGCACGCCAATCTCCGAGAACGACTCAGCCAGCTTCTGCAGGGTGACGGTTTTACCGGTGCCGGTCGCACCGGTGATAAGCCCATGGCGGTTGGCCATCGCGGGCAGTAAATAGAGCGCGTTATCCAGCGTGCGCGCAATCAACAGGGGTGAGCTCATGGTCGATTCCTCCATTTATCCTGCGACGATTATAGGCAACCTCGTCGTCCGGCGTTGGGAAAATCGTCACGCGCCGCGCACGCTGTACCGTGAGGGTCTCAGGCGCAGTGGCGCTGGATGAGCGCGATGCTCTGCTCAATTTCGCGCGCGATATCCGCTTCGCTCCATTGCGCCAGCTCGGGGGCGAAGGGCTCAAAAGCGTACACCCCCTGATAGCCGCGGGCTTCCAGCGCTTTAACCTGCTCGCAGGTGCCGAGACGATCCTGCGGGGTTAGCATGATGCGCTCGGCATCGGTGAGCTGCTCGCGCGGACGGCTATCGTCAACTCCTGAAAGGTGCACCAGCCCGATATCCGCCACCTCTACCTGGCTGAACTCGTCCGCCGCCTGCGGGTAAAGATGGTGATGGAAGGTATCGATCAGCAGCTTAAACGGCACGCGGGCGTCGTGGATCAGCGTCTGCGCCTGGTGCGCAGAACGCAGCGAGCTTTGCGGGAAGCCCAGCGGCTCCACCAGGCCGTGGATGCCATAGAAGGCGAACAGCGGCGCCAGGTCGCGCAGGGCGCCCAGGGTTTCGCTGGCCGGCACCTCGCTGCCGTCGTTGAGCGGACAGAGCACCAGCGATTTGGCGCCGATGGCCTGGGCCTCTTTCAGCAGCGATTCGGTCAACTGCCGCACCTCTTCGCTACGACGGTTAAAGGGGTAGACCGCGTTAATCGTCAGGATCTCGATGTGGTAGCGCGCCGCCAGCTCGCGCACCTGCTGATGGCTCAGATCGTCGGTCACTTTTCCACTGGGTAAATCGTTGCGCAACTCGACCTTATTCAGGCCCAGACGGTTCACCAGACGGAAAAACGCTTCAATGCTGAGCGCTGGCGCGATTTTGCGGTTAATACAAAAACGTTGCATTGCGATGGCCATAGGACACTCCTGACGGAAGAGGGGGTAGGTTCGTTCAATTGGCTAACAGTCAAAACGTTTATTCCAAAATTAGCAAGAATGGAAATGATGAATGTTTGAGCTGTCTCGCAAAATATCACCGGCACCGACTGCCGGCGCGACAGCGGCGGGAAGCCTGGCGTCGAAGGCAACGAGGCGCGATGCGGGAAGCGCACAGGCGACCGGTTAGCGCAAAATGCGACTGTTATCACCAAAATGAAATTTCATTTCACAACAATGTTGAAATATAAATTTCATTTTACTACGGTTATAGCACAGCAGAATCAGCGACGGGCCGGTGTGCGCTGGCCCCCTTCACTATGAGGCGAGAACATGACGATCACAGGAAACTTTATTGGCGGGAAAACCGTTATTAGCAGCAGCAACGAAACGATGCCGGTGTACGACCCGGCGACGGGCAAAGCGGTGCGCGAAGTCACGGTGTCAACCGCGCAGGAAGTCTCCGAGGCGATTCAGGTTGCTCGCGATGCGTTTGACAGTTGGTCCCGTACCACGCCGCTGCGCCGCGCCCGCGTGCTGTTCAACTTTAAAATGTTGCTGGAGCAGCACGTGGAAGAGCTGGCGGGGATCATCGTCAGCGAGCACGGTAAGGTGTGGTCGGATGCGCTGGGCGAGCTGACCCGCGGTATGGAAGTGGTCGAATTCGCCTGCGGGATCCCGCACCTGATTAAAGGCGAATACTCCTCTGACGTCGGCACCGGCGTCGACAGCTACTCGCTGATGCAGCCCCTGGGCGTGGTGGCAGGGATCACCCCGTTTAACTTCCCGGCGATGGTGCCGATGTGGATGTTCCCGCTGGCGCTGGCCTGCGGCAACAGTTTCGTCCTCAAGCCGCCCGCGCTGGCGCCGACGGCCGCTGTGCGTCTGGCAGAACTGCTGAAAGAGGCCGGTCTGCCGGACGGCGTGTTTAACGTCGTGCACTGCAGCAATGAAGATGCCGAGCAGCTGTACACTGACCCGCGTATTGCGGCGGTGAGCTTCGTCGGCTCCTCCGGCGTGGCGGAGTATATCTATAAGACCGCCAGCGCCCACGGCAAGCGCGTGCAGGCCTTTGGCGCCGCCAAAAACCACGCGATTGTGATGCCGGATGCCGATCTCGACGCTACCGTTAACGCCATTATGGGCGGCGCTTTTGGCTCCGCAGGCGAGCGCTGTATGGCGCTGCCGGTGGTGGTGGCAGTGGGAGATGAAACCGCCGACAAACTGATCGCCCGCCTGAAGCCGCTGGTGGAAGCGCTGAAAGTAGGCCCGGGCTGCATGCGTGGCCAGGAAGAGAACGAGATGGGACCGGTGGTGTCTGATACCCACCAGAAAAAAGTGCTCGGCTATATTGATAAAGGCGAAAGCGAAGGGGCAAAACTGGTGGTCGATGGCCGCAAACTGCGTGTGCCGGGTTACGACGCGGGCTACTATGTCGGCGGCACCCTGTTCGATCACGTCACCCCGGAGATGACCATCTGGCGCGAAGAGATCTTTGGCCCGGTGCTGGGGATTGTGCGCGCGGCGGACTATAACAGCGCCCTTGAGCTGGTCAACAGCCACGAGTTTGGCAACGGCAGCGCCGTTTTCACCAGCAACGGCCACACCGCGCGTGAATTCGTCCACGACGTGCAGGCGGGGATGGTTGGGGTGAACGTGCCGGTCCCGGTGCCGATGGCGTTCCACAGCTTCGGCGGCTGGAAGCGGTCGGTGTTTGGCGCGTTGAACGTCCACGGGCCGGACGGCGTTCGCTTCTACACGCGTATGAAGACCGCCACCGTACGCTGGCCGGCAGGGCAGCAGACCGTATCTGAATTCAGCATGCCGACGTTAGGTTAATCGGCGAAGGAGAGCGCCATGTCGTTACTGGCTAAATCGCGAAAAGAGGGACAGATCCAGCATATTACGCCGCAAAGCGCCGGTTGGCGCTATATCGGCTTTGATGTCTGGATGTTGAAAAAAGGGCAGACCGTGACGCTGGAGAGCGGCGATCGCGAGCTGTGCCTGGTGCTGGTCGCCGGGCTGGCGTCGGTGAAAACGCAACATGCCGATTTCCCGAATCTCGGTAAACGGATGTCGCCGTTTGAACGCACCCCGCCGTGGTCGGTTTACGTCCCGCCGCAGGATAAAGTCGAGGTGACTGCCGATTCCGATCTGGAGCTGGCGGTATGCAGCGCGCCGGGCAAAGGCAGCTTCCCGGCACGCCTCATTCGGCCGGAAGACGTCGGGGTAGAGCACCGTGGGAAAGGGCGCAACCAGCGTCGGGTGCATAATATTCTGCCGGACAGCGCCGAGGCGGACTGCCTGCTGGTGGTGGAAGTCTACACCGACGAGGGGGCCACCAGTTCGTGGCCGTCGCATAAGCATGATACCGCCCAGCCGGGCAAAGAGACGCAGCTGGAAGAAACCTACTATCACCGCTTCGATCCGCCGCAGGGCTTTGCCTTCCAGCGGGTCTACACCGACGACCGCAGCCTGGACGCCTGTATGGCGCCCTACAACCACGATGTGGTGATGGTGCCGCGCGGTTACCATCCGGTGGCGGCGATTGCCGGTTACGATAGCTACTATCTGAACGTGATGGCCGGGCCGGACCGGAAATGGCTGTTCACCTGGGAAGATGACCACGCCTGGATCAACACGCCGGAGTACCCGCGCCACGACTGACGCGCGGTGCAGAAGCGGATAAAGAAGGCCGGTTAGCGATGCTAACCGGCCTTCCTGTTTGAGGGCGGTAGGTGTTTTTTCGCGAAACGCTCCGCGGAATCCCACTNNNNGACCCGGCAAGCGCAGCGCCGCCGGGGAGGACACCNCCGGNGCCATACCCGCCTTTGTGCCGGATGGCGCTNCGCTTATCCGGCCTACGGNANCCTCCCGTAAGCNCNTATACCCCAGGCCCGGCAAGCGCAGCGCCGCCGGGGAGGNC
>NZ_JAZARW010000001.1:5107790-5124801 GCF_036233805.1 Klebsiella sp. EMBS2024
TTATCCGGCCTACGGCATCCTCCCGTAAGCTCCTATACCCCAGGCCCGGCAAGCGCAGCGCCGCCGGGCGATGACCACAGGCACGGTGCTGCTTTTATGCCGGGCGGCGGCTCACGCCTTGCCCGGCATACGGTTCGTGCGACCTGCCGTTAATTTATTCACCATTGTTGCTGAAACTGCCGGTGNTGCGGCCTCAAAATCGCTGAGACGTTCCCGGAAGGCCGGGGCAGCCCGCATGGATGCGGGCTGAGGGCCGTGTTTTGCACGGANGCTGCCTCGGCCCGANCCGAAGCCTGCNGGGATAAGTCGAAGGGACCGCGTAGCGGCGATTTTGCTGGCCGGAGCCCGGGGGTACAGGGGGCGGCGGNCTGTGCGCTCCCTGCGCCATGCCAGGCATAACGCAGACGATTAACCGGGAGCGCAATGTGCGCTGAAATCACATGCGACAAACGCTTTACCCGGATTAATAGAGTTGCATACCAATAACATTATCTCCGGCACCCCGCAGGCCCATATACCCCAGGCCCGGCAAGCGCAGCGCCGCCGGGGAGGACANCACCGGNGCCATNCNCGNCTTTGTGCCGGATGGCGCTNCGCTTATCCGGCCTACGGCATCCTCCCGTAAGCCTATACTGCGCCGCCGAGTAACAAACGCCAGGCAGCCTATCTCACGCCTTCTGCTTGGCCTCGGACTCCTGGCTGCTGTTCAGCGCCAGCGAAACCGCCAGCGTCTGGGCCAGACACAGGGAAGCAACCTGCGAACGGAAGCCATCCACCTGCGCTTCACGCACCACAAAGCAGACATCGCTGAAGGCCGCCAGCGGGCTGACCTGGCTGTCGGTAATGGCGATCTGCCGCGCTTTGCGCTGCGCGCCCAGCTCCACCAGCTCGACCACTTCCCGGGCGTACGGCGAGAAGCTCACCGCCACCACCACATCTTTCGGGCCGACCAGACTCAGCTGCTCGGTGAACATGCCGCCGAGGCCGTCGATCAGAAAGGCTTTACGATCGAGGTGACGCAGCGCATAGGTCAGATAGGAGGCGACGCTGAACGACCGGCGCAGACCAATGACGTAAATATTTTCCGCCTCGCCCAGCAGGGCCACCGCGCGCTCCAGATCATCGCTGGAGGTCTGCATCGCCAGCTGCTGCAACGCCTGGTTGTTCACCATCGTGAACATATTGAGGATTTCCGTCGGCGTTTCCGGCGGGCTGGACTCATCGCTGGTGGTCTGGCGGAAAAGACGGGCGCGCTCGGTATAGTTGGCGGTCTCTTCCATCAAATGTTGCTTGAACATCTGTTTCATTTCGTTAAAGCCGCTGAAGCCGAAGGCGTTGGCAAAACGAATCAACGTGGAAGGGGGAACATCCGCCTGTTGCGCAATGGAGGCCACGGTATCGAAAGCCACGCTATTGCTGTTATCAAGGATATAGCGGGCGACCTGTTTCAGGCGTTTGCTTAATGTATCGTAGCGACGCCTGATTTCATCCTGCAGGATGGTCAGCTGTGTTGGGTTATTGGCCATAGAGTGCGCTCTGAGAAAATGGAAGGAATATGGCTTCCAGTGTACCAAATGAAGCGAATTTTTCATTTATTGCGACGAAATACGCGATTCATTTCACGAAGAAACAGAAAAACGCCCGCTCCGCAAGGTGACGGAGACGGGCGTCGGGGGATCAGCGGCGGGCTTCGCGCCAGTAGCCAATGAGCGTCAGGTAGTTGCGTTTCACTTCCTCTATCAGGGCCTCATCGCTGAGCTCACCCTGCATCCAGCGCCGCGACGGCTGGCCAAAGATGGTGCGCCCGACGGCGAAACCTTTGATCATCGGGTGTGCGGCCGCCTCGGCGAAACCGGCGCGCAGTTTGTCGGAAGGCGCGTCAAGCCCGAGGATCAGGATCCCGCGGCTCCACGGATCTTCACGCTCGATAAGCGCGGTGATCTGCTGCCAGCTGGCGCTGGAGAGCGGCGGCAGCTTCCACCAGTCCGGTTTGATCCCCAGCTGATAAAAGTGTTCCAGCATAGTGTGGTAATGGCGCTCGTCTTTGTCCGGGCCATTTTCCGGCAGGATCACCTCCAGCAGCAGTTCATGGCCTGACTTGTTACAGGCCTGCCAGACCTCGAGCAGCAGGGCGTCCTGCTCTGCACGCAGCGCCGCCGGGTCGTCCGGGTGATAGAAGACCAGGCATTTGACGACATGCTCCAGCGGCCAGTCGATCAGCTGCGAGCCGATGTTGCCATGCTCCAGACGCAGCGGTCGCGAGCTGGGCAGTTCGATAGGGCGGCCGATCCACCAGCCCTTGCCGGTAATGGCGTTGAGCGCACGCTGGCCGTAGGTGCCGTCGGCCAGAATGCCGCTGCGCTGATCGAGACCGGCCTCCTGCGCCGCCGCTTCGGCCGCGGCCAACAACAGCAGCTTGAGCTGCGGAATGCAGGCTTCGTCGCGCCCGGTCTCCCGCGCCAGATCGGCCAGCTGTTTGCGATGGTCAAAGGCGAAAATGCACAGCTCCGGCCACTGCTGACGGCGGCCGGTGACCCGGTGCAGGTGGTTGAGGCGCTCGTCGACGTCCGGGCGCGGCACCGATTCGGCGCGCTGCAGGTAGTCATCAAGTTCGACTTTGGTCGGCATCGCCGGCGCGCAGCCGTGGCGGGAGACTACCAGCGCCCCGCAGGCGTTGGCATAACGGCAAGCCTGCTCCCAGCCTTCGTCGTTGAGCCAGCCGCGCAGCAGACCCGACATAAAGGCATCTCCGGCGCCCAGCACGTTGAGAACCTCCACGCGCACGCCCTGCTGCAGCGGCACCTGGTCCCAGCTGTCCGGGATGTCGCCTTCCAGCACCACGCAGCCCATCGGCCCGCGCTTGCAGACGAGGGTGGCTTTGGTGGCATTGCGCACATTTTTCAGCGCGGTCAGGGTATCGGTGCTGCCCCCGGCAATATGAAACTCTTCTTCGGTTCCCACCACCAAATCGAACAGATGCAGCACTTCCTGCAGCTGGCTGGTGACCGGTCCGGACTCAATGAAACGGGTTTCGCCATCGCCGAGCGAGGTGAGCCCCCACAGCACCGGACGGTAATCGATATCCAGCGCGGTGCGCAGGCCGTGACGGCGGGCGTACTCCAGCGCCTTCAGCACCGCGGCGCGGGTGTTGGCGTGCGACAGGTGGGTGCCAGTCACCGCCAGCGCCCGGGAGGAGGCAATATACTCCTCGCTAATGTCGTCAGGCGTTAAGGCCATATCGGCGCAGTTATCGCGGTAGAAAATCAGGGGGAAGGTCTCCTGATCCTTAATCCCCAGCATCACCAGCGCGGTCAGGCGAGATTTGTCGGTAATCAGATACTCGGTATCCACCCCGGCGCGGTTGAGCGTTTCGCGCAGGAAACGGCCGTTGTGTTCATCGCCAACGCGCGCCAGCATGGCCGATTTCAGCCCCTGAATCGCGGTGCCAAAGGCCACGTTGCCGGAGGAGCCGCCCAGATATTTCGCGAAACTGGCAACGTCTTCTAGCCGCGAACCAATCTGCTGGGCATAGAGGTCGACGGCCACCCGACCTATACAGATGACGTCGAGCCGCTTTACTGCTGCATTCATAGCTAGGATTTCCTTTTTGGTGTCTGCTGCCTGGAAGGGTCGGGATCCCGACGTCGACTCCGTGAACAGCCTGAGGGTTATTGGTTACCCTTAGTTTGAGAAATAAATATTTCATTTGCAAACTCGTTCGAAATTAAAAAACCAAAAGTGTGAGGGATCTACCACTCTGCCGCACTGAGCCTCGCGCGAGCGCGGATCGCCCCCTCTGTCGACCCGGGGGAAAATGAAACGCCAAATGGCATCCATTTACCTATGATTTTTAAGGGGATATTGCCGTCTGGTGCGGCAAAAAAGGGCCCGAAAACGTGTCTGGAATGTAAGTGAAACGTATGAAATGGGTAGAGAGTTTGATCCTTCTCGCAAAATGAAATATTTCTTCTGTATTTGTATTTAATGAAAAAAATGTTTGCCTATAATCCACAGGTATTCCAGTGACGTGAACGACGGCCCCGGCGGCATCGGCGCGACGCCACACACAAATACTGAACAATAAGGATTGTGCATCATGGGCAAACTGAGACTGACAACGGCGCAGGCGCTGGTGAAGTTCCTCGATAACCAGTACCTGGAAGTGGATGGCGTAGAGCTGAAGTTCGTGAAAGGCATTTTCGCGATTTTCGGCCATGGCAACGTCCTGGGGCTGGGGCAGGCGCTGGAGCAGGACAGCGGCGATATGCGCGTCTATCAGGGGCGCAACGAGCAGGGGATGGCCCACGCGGCCACCGGTTTTGCCCGCCAGGCCCTGCGCCGGCAGATTATCGCCTGCACCTCCTCCATCGGTCCGGGAGCGGCCAACATGATCACCGCCGCCGGCACCGCCAGCGCCAACCGCATCCCACTGCTGCTGCTGCCGGGCGATGTCTTCGCCACCCGCCAGCCGGATCCGGTGCTCCAGCAGATTGAACAGAGCTACGATCTCAGCATCAGCACCAATGACGCTTTCCGCGCAGTCAGCAAATACTGGGACCGTATTACCCGGCCGGAACAGCTGATGAGCGCCTGCATCAACGCCATGCGCGTCCTGACCGACCCAGCGGAAACCGGCGCGGTAACGCTGTGCCTGCCGCAGGACGTGCAGGGCGAAGCCTGGGATTACCCGGAATCCTTCTTTGCGCACCGCGTGCACCGTCTCGACCGCCGCCCGGCCAGCGCCGCGCAGCTGGCGGACGCCGTGGCGGCCATCAAAGGCAGCCGTAAACCGCTGATCGTCTGCGGCGGCGGGGTGAAATACTCCGGCGCGGGCGAAGCGCTGTCCCGTTTCGCCGAGCGCTACGGGGTGCCTTTCGCCGAAACCCAGGCCGGGAAGGGGACGGTGGTCTCTTCTCACCCCCTGAACGTCGGCGGCGTCGGCGAGACGGGCTGCCTGGCGGCGAACCTGCTGGCGAAAGAGGCCGACCTGGTGATCGGCGTCGGCACCCGCTTCAGCGATTTTACCACCGCCTCGAAATGGATTTTCCAGCACCCGGAGGTGCGTTTCCTGAATATTAACGTCAGCAACTTCGACGCCTGGAAGCTGGACGGCATTGCCATGCTGGCGGACGCCCGGGAAGCGATGACCGCTCTCGACGCGGCGCTGGCGGACAGCGGCTGGCAGGCCGGCTGGGGCGCGCAGATCGAGAGCGTGCAGAGCCGTCAGTTAAAAGAGACCCAGCGCGTCTACCAGGCGGTGTGGCAGGAGAAATCCTTTGTGCCGGAGATCGACGATCATCTCGATCGCGAATCGGTGTATCGCGAGTTCCGCCAGATCACCGACTCCACCCTGACCCAGAGCAGCGTTCTTGGGGTACTGAATGAAACGCTGCCGGCCGAGGCGGTGATCGTCGCGGCGGCGGGCAGCCTGCCAGGCGATCTGCAGCGCGTCTGGCGCAACCGCGCGGAAAACACCTACCACGTGGAGTACGGCTACTCCTGCATGGGATACGAAGTCAACGCCGCGCTGGGCGTGAAGCTGGCGCAGCCGCAGAGCGAAGTCTACTCCCTGGTCGGCGATGGCTCGTTCATGATGCTGCACTCTGAGCTGGTCACCTCCCTGCAGGAGCGGGCGAAGATCAACGTCGTGCTGTTCGACAACATGGCCAACGGCTGCATCAACAACCTGCAGATGGAGCACGGGATGGACAGCTTCGGCACCGAGTTCCGCTACCGTCAGCCGGAAACCGGCCAGCTGCAGGGCGGCCTGGTGCCGGTGGACTTCGCCACCATCGCCGCCGGCTACGGCTGCAAAACCTGGCGCGTCACTACCCTGGACGAACTGCGCCATGCGCTGGACGCCGCCCGTCGCGAAACGGTCAGCACCCTGATTGATATTAAAGTGCTACCGAAGACCATGGTGCACAAATACGGCAGCTGGTGGAACGTTGGGGTCGCCCAGACGGCGCTCTCTGAGCGGATCCGCAAGGTGGCGCAAATGATTAATGAAAAGCGCGCCCAGGCGCGTGATTACTAAAACGAACATCCACTCTGAATCCTACAGACTTACGGAGAAAACCATTATGTCGCTCAAATTAGGTGTCATCGGCGCTGGCGCTATCGGTAAAGAACACATCCGTCGCTGCACCCAGGTTCTGCAGGGGGCCACCGTTGTGGCGGTGTCTGATATCAATGCCGACAACGCCCGCGCGGCGGTCGCGCTGCCGGGCGTGCAGGCGGAAGTCTACGCCGACGGCCACGACGTGATTAACGCCAGCGATGTCGATGCCATCCTGGTCACCTCCTGGGACCCGACCCACGAAGAATACACCCTGGCCGCCATCGCCGCCGGTAAGCCGGTGTTCTGCGAAAAACCGCTGGCGATGACCGCGGAAGGCTGCCGCCGCATCGTCGATGCCGAAATGAAGGCCGGCCGCCGTCTGGTGCAGGTTGGCTTTATGCGCCCGTACGACGAAGGCTATCTGGCGCTGAAAAAAGTGATCGACGATGGCGATATCGGCGCACCGCTGATGCTGCGCTGCGCCCACCGCAACCAGTCGGTCGGCGAGAACTACACCACCGATATGGCGATTACCAACACCCTGATCCACGAGCTGGACGTGCTGCGCTGGCTGCTGAACGATGACTACCGTTCCGTGCAGGTGCGCTTCCCGCGCTCCACCTCGCACACCCATGCGCGCCTGAAAGATCCGCAGATCGTCTCCTTTGAAACCAAAAAAGGCACNCTGATCGACGTCGAGGTGTTCGTGAACTGCCAGTACGGGTATGACATCCAGTGCGAAGTGGTCGGCGAGACCGGAATTGCCCGTCTGCCGGAGCCGTCTGCCGTCCAGATGCGCAAGTCCGCCAGCCTGTCGACCGCCATTCTGACCGACTGGAAAGACCGCTTTATCAAAGCCTACGACGTCGAGCTGCAGGCCTTTATCAACGACGTCAAAGCCGGCCAGCTGCACGGCCCGTCGGCCTGGGACGGCTACGCGGCGTCGGTGGCGGCGGATGCCTGCATTAAAGCGCAGGGAACCAGCGAGCCGGTTGAAGTGACGCTGCCTGAGTGCCCGGCATTCTACAAACGTTAAGCGCGTTTTGCTGACGGAACTTCTTTGCACAGGTAACGACGATGAAAATTGCTTTTGATGTGGATGTCATTAAGGACCTCGGGATCACCCGCATGGTCCATCAGGTAGCGGAGTGGGGCTACAAGTACATTGAACAGTCGCCGCACCCGCAGATTAACCCGTTCTACAAGCACCCGCGCGCCAGCCGGGAGATCATGGCGGAGTACAAGCAGGCGCTGCGCGATACCGGCCTTGAGCTGTCGTCGTTTATCTGCGTCTACCGCTGGTCCGGCCCGGACGAACTGCGCCGTCAGGCGGCGGTGAAAAACTGGAAACGGCTGGTGGAAATCGCGGTGGAGATGGACGTTCAGGTGATCAACACCGAGTTCTCCGGCGATCCGAATCAGCCTGAGATCTGCGATGAAATGTTCTATCGCTCAATGGAAGAGCTGTTGCCGATTTTTGAGCGGGAAGGCATCCGCGTGGAGATCCAGGCGCATCCCTGGGATTTCTGCGAAGAGAACAATGAAACCGTCGATATCGTGAAGTCGTTCCGCAGCGATAACGTGAAGTACGTCTACAGCGTGCCGCACACCTTTTTCTACGACAAAGGCGTCGGCGACGTGGCGAGCATGCTGCGCTATGCCGGGAGCGATCTCTCCCATGTCCTGATTGCGGACACCCGCAACCATACGAAACATTGCCGCTATATCGTTAACCCGCCGGGCGTGGATGCCGTGGTGCACCAGCACGTAGGCGTCGGGGAAGGGGATGTGGATTTCGACGCGCTATTCCGCACCCTGCGCGAAATGAAATTCGCCGAGCAGACCTTCAAGGTCGGCGGGGAGCCGATTGTCGCCACCTCGCTGTTTGGCTACCCGGAAAAAATGAAATACCAGGCAGTGGAAACCCGTGAACTTATTGAACGTGAATTGCTGCGCCAGTAAGGCGCAGCGGCAGGAGCCCTACTATGAACAAAGATAACGTCAAACTGGCTATCGCCCCGATCGGCTGGACTAACGATGATATGCCGGAGCTCGGCAGCGAAAACACTTTCCAGCAGATCGTCAGCGAAATGGCGCTGGCCGGCTTTACCGGCAGCGAAGTCGGCAGCAAATATCCGCGCGACCCGGCGGTCCTCAAGCCGATGCTGGACATCCGCGGCATTCAGATCTGCAACGCCTGGTTCAGTACCTTTTTCGCCAACGGCCAGCGGGAAAAAACCATTGATGAATTCGTCAATCACATGAACTTCCTTCATGCGATGGGGGCGAAAGTGATTGGCTGCTCCGAGCAGAGCGGCAGCATCCAGGGGCTGGATAAACCGATCCTCGGNGATGCGAAGCCGTGCTTCAGCGACGAAGAGTGGCAGCGGGTGACGGAAGGCTATAACACCCTCGGCCGCCTGGCGGCGGAGAAGGGGATGCAGGTCTGTCTGCACCACCACATGGGCACCGGCATTCAGACCACCGCGGAAATCGACAAATTTATGTCGCTGGTGGACGAGCGCGTCTTCCTGCTGTTCGACACCGGCCACGCCTGGTATTCCGAAGGCGGCGAAGCGCCGATGCTGGCGATCCTCAAAAAGTATCTGCCGCGCATCAACCACGTCCATCTGAAGGACGTCCGCCCGCCGGTGATCGACCAGGTGCGCCGTGACGGCCTGTCGTTCCTCGACGGCGTGAAAAAAGGCACCTTCACCGTCCCGGGCGACGGGGTGATCGATTTCCGTCCGGTGTTCAAGCTGCTGGACGACTTTGGCTATAAAGGCTGGATGGTAGTGGAAGCCGAGCAGGATCCTGCTCTGGCCAATCCTTTCGAATACGCCGTCAAAGCGCGCAAATATATTCGCGAAACGGCAGGGATCTAATCGTTGTGACATTTTCAGGCCATACCGGGTATGGCCTGCTTTTTTCCTTTCACAACCGGACTCAGGGCTTAACCACAGCGCCGGACAGTTCCCTCTCCCTCAGGGAGAGGGCCGGGGTGAGGATGACGATGACGGGTAAAGCGTCACTTCACTTCCGCCAGCGCGGTCTTATCCACATACGGTTTCATCAGCGCGTCGGCTTCCTTCTGCGCCGCCTGCACCGCCGCTTCCGGCGTCACTTTGGCATCATTGACCACCGCCGCCAGCTGGTTCTCCATCGCCTTACGCACCGCCACGGTCTCCCAGGTGGAGTACCATGGATGGGCGTACTTCAGTTGCTCAAGGGCGATCGCCGCCCGCGGATCCTGCTGCAGATAGGCCTTCATCTCCGGCGTATCGTATGACGCCTTGCGCGGCGAGAAGTAGCCGGTGAAGCGGCTCCACGCGCCGTTCACCTCGGGGCTCACCAGATAGGTCAGGAACTGATACGCCGCTTTCTTCTGCGCGTCGTTGATGCCTTTAAAGCTCACCAGGCTGGCGCCGCCGATCGGCACCGCGCGCTGCTCTTTGGCCGGCAGCATCGCCACCCCAAGCTCAAAGTCTTTGCTGTTCTCGCGCATAAAGCCCAGCGCGCCGGTGCTGAGCATCGCCATCCCGAGCTTGCCGGAGAAGAACGCGGCGCTGATCTGCTTCGAGTTCAGCACCCCGGATGGCATCACCTTGTCCTTGTAGATCAGATCCTGCCAGAAGCGCAGGGCGCCGATGGCGGTCGGCGAGTTGTAATAGACCTCGCCCGGATAGTCTTCGTTAAAGTATTTCCCGCCGTTGGCGCGCACCAGCGCCGAGAAGATCCAGCCGCCGTAGTCGTCGTTGGTCGACGGCAGCATGATCCCCCACTGGCCTGTGCTCTCGTCGGTCAGCTTTTTGGCATCGGCCAGCAGCTCGGCCCAGGTCTGCGGCGGCTGTTTGATCCCGGCCCGATCGAACATCGTCTTGTTGTAGTAGAGGATCGGCGTCGAGTTATGGAACGGGATCGCATAGGTGGTGCCCATCACCTGGGCGTTCTTATGCATCGCGGGCCAGAATTCCTTGTGCAGAAAATCGCCAGCCTTTTGATCGCCATATTTAAACAGCTCGTCCATCGGCAGGATCTCATCCTTCAGCGCCAGATCGGTGGTGAAGTTGGCGGACATGATCACCAGCGCCGGCGGCTGGCCGGCCTTCTGCGCCGATTCGGCTTTGATCTTGGTGGTGTCGTAGTTGCCGGTGAAGATGCCGCGCACTTCGACATCCTGCTGCGAGTCGTTGAATTGCTTAATGACGCGGGTCATCTCCATGGTCAGCTTGCCGTCCACCGGCGCCGGGAACATGAAGTCTATTTTCTCTTTTGCCAGCGCCGCGCCGCTCAGGGCAAGGCTGAGGCCAACCGCGACTAGCGTAAAAGGTTTAAACATGATTACACTCCATCAACAAATTATGCTGGGTCTCAGCATGAAAAAGATGCACATCGGCAGATGAGAAGCCGACCAGTAGCGACTCGCCTTTCTCCGGCACCGTGCCGCGGTGGCGGCGGCTAAAGCGCAGGGTGCCGATCGGGGTGCTGACGTGGAGCAGGTAATCGGCCCCCATCAGTTCTCGTTGCAGAACGGTGGCCGGCAGGCGCAGATGGCCCTCCTCCACGCGGTCGGTAATATGTTCCGGGCGAACGCCCAGCCAGACGCGGGTCTGATCCCGGTGGCGCGGCGGCAGTGGATGGCGTTGTTCGCCAAGCTGAACGTTGCCGTCAACGCAGGGGAGCGATAGCAGGTTCATCGCCGGCGAACCGATAAATCCGGCCACGAACAGATTGGCCGGGTTGGCATACAGATATTCTGGCCGTCCTACCTGCTGCACGTGGCCGCCGTTCATCACCACGATGCGGTCGGCCATCGACATCGCCTCGGTCTGATCGTGGGTCACATAGATGGTGCTGGTTTTCAGCTGCTGGTGGAGCGCCATAATGCTGTCGCGCACTTCGCTGCGCAGGCGGGCGTCGAGGTTGGAGAGCGGCTCGTCCATCAGGAACAGCCGCGGATTGCGCACAATCGCCCGGGCCATCGCCACCCGCTGGCGCTGGCCGCCGGAGAGCTTCGCCGGTTTGCGGTCAAGCAGCGCCTCCAACTGCAGCATCTGCGCCACTTTATCCACCCGCGGCTGCCAGCTGCTTTTCTCTTCCTTGCGCACCTTCATGCCGAAGGTGATGTTGTCGCGCACCGACAGATGCGGAAACAGGGCATAGTTCTGGAAGATCATCGCGAAGTTGCGCTCGCGCGGCGTGGNGGCGGTGATGTTCTCATCATGCAGCCAGATTTGGCCTTCGCTGACCGGTTCCAGCCCGGCGAGCAGGCGTAGCAGGGTGCTTTTCCCGCAGCCCGACGGGCCGACCAGCACCACGAATTCACCTTCGTGAATATCCAGCGACAGGGCGCTGAGCGCCGGTTTGCCGTCGAAACGTTTACTGATGTTTTGCAGACTGAGCATGGCGGTTAGCGCTCTTCCGTTGGGCAACTGATGTTTTCGTCGTACAGCCACGGCCCGGCGTAGTGGGCCAGCGAGTGCTGGTAGCTCACCCACTGCTCGCCGACCTGACGGTGCATCAGGCACGAGGCCGGAGAGAGGTCGTAATAGGGCCGGGTGTCTTCGTGGCAGTACGGCACCTGATGAACGGTGCCGGGAATGGTGGAGATCAGCGCCTGGCGATACTGGGTCATGGTCAGGCTGTGGTTATGGCCGCAGAAGATGCGCGTCAGCGACGGGAAACGCTCCACCAGCGCCAGCAGACGGTGGCCGTTTTCGCAGGCGATAGGGTCCATCTGCGCATTGCCCAGCGGCAGCGGCGGGTGGTGCATAAAGATGGTCGCCGGTTTGTCGCCGCCCTCGAACAGCTGCGCTTCCAGCCAGCCGATGGTCTCGTCGGTCAGCCAGCCTTTTGACGTGCCGGCGCGACTGGAATCGATAAACAGCAGGCGGGTGGCGAAGTCATCCACCGCATAGCGCATATTTTGCGGATCGTTGCCCAGCTGCGGGCACAGCGGGTGAAGATGCTCCAGAAAATGGGCTTTGTCGTCGTGGTTGCCGGGGATCAGATACAGCGGATAGTTCAGGCTGCCGAGGATCTGGCGGGCCACCTGATACTCCTCCGGGCGGCCGCAGTTGACGATATCCCCGCTCACCACCACCGCGTCCGGGCGCTCGCGCAGCGCGTTAAGCTGGGAGACCACGTCGGCGTTGGCGGCATTGACGTCGATAAAGCCGTACAGCTTCTCGCCGCGGCTGCGGAAATGGGTATCGGAAATGTGCGCTAACAGCATGAATCACTCCTTATTTGATCCCGGAGAAGCCGAAGCTCCGCAGGAACTGTTTCTGAAAAAGGATGAACGCCAGCATCAGCGGCAGGCAGACCATCAGCGTCCCGGCGCCGATGGTGCCCCACTGGCCGCCGGATTCGGCGCCCATGGCGAAGGAGACCAGCCCGACGGTCAGCACCTGCTTATCGGGATCGTTGAGCATCATCAGCGGCCACAGGTACTCGTTCCAGTGGTAGGTAATGCTGACGGTGGCGAAGGCCAGCACCGACGGCCAGGACATTGGCAGCAGCACGCGGAACAGCACCTGCCACCAGCGGCAGCCCTCCATCAGCGCCGCCTCCTCCAGCTCTTTCGGGATGGCGAGGAACGCCTGACGCATCAGGAACACGCCGAACGCCGAGGTGAAGTAGGGCATCATCACCCCGGTGAGGGTGTTGAGCAGGCCGAAGGTTTTCAGGGTCAGCATGTTCGGCACCATCATCACTACCGGCATGATCATCAGCTGCACCAGGAACAGGAGAAACAGCGTCTGCTTGCCGCGAAACTCGTGGCAGGCGAAGACGTACCCGGCGGTGGTGATGGTCAACAGCTGCACGAAGAAGGTGCCGAAGGTGAAGATAAGGGTGTTGGCGTACAGGCTCAGCCAGTCGGCGCTGTTCCAGGCGTCGCGGAAGTTATCGAGGGTCAGCGGCAGGCGCGGCAGCAGCGACGCCATATCGTCGCCGAAGGTGGTGGCGCTGAACGAGGTGGCCAGCATCCAGATAAACGGGCTGACCCATAGCAGCGCCAGGCAGCACATTAATACTGTGAGCGTAAAGGGCGACGAGCGGCGCAGGCGCAGCCACAGCGGACGGGCGGCGGCGGGCGTGCGGACCAGCAGCGGCGAGATGTCAGCGCTCATAGTGGGCTCCTTTCTCCAGCAGTTTCAGGTTAATCAGCGAGAAGGCGAACAGCCCGGCCAGGGTCAGGAAGGTGGCGGCGGAGGCTTTACCGAGGTCGTGGGTATCCCAGGCGAGATTCTGGATGTAATAGAGCAGCACGGTGGTGGCGTTGTCCGGCCCGCCGCGGGTCATCACCGCCACGTGGTCGATCTGGGTGATGGAGTAGATCAGCGCGGTGGTGATCACAAAGCTCAGGGTCGGGCGCAGCAGCGGTAGCGTGACCTTAAAAAAGACCTGCGTGCGGGTAGCCCCCTCCATCAGCGCCGCTTCCCGCGTCGAGGCCGGAATGCTCTGCAGCCCGGCGAGGAAAAACAGCATGTAGTAGCCGGCGAACTTCCACACGCCGATCAGCGCCAGGGCCAGCAGCGCGCTGTTGCTGCGCCCCAGCCAGTTGTTGTTCATCGGCCCGAACAGCTTTGCCAGATAGTGGTCGAGCAGGCCGAGGCCGGGCATAAAGATAAACAGCCACAGCGCGGCGGCGCTGACCATCGGGATAATCATCGGGAAGAAAAAGGCGGTGCGCAGCCAGCGGTTGACGCGATGGTTCTCGCTCAGGGCGACCGCCAGCAGCAGGGCGAGGGTCACCCCGGGCACCACCGTCAGCAGGATATAGAGCAGATTATTGACCAGCGACTGCCAGAAAACGCCGTCGGCAAACAGGCGGGTGAAGTTATCCAGCCCGACGTACTGTGCGCCGTCGCTGGCCATGCGGGTATCAAACAGGCTGTCATACACCGAACGCCCCAGCGGGAACCAGGTAAACAGCAGTAAAAACAGCAGGGAAGGCGACAGGATCAGCCAGGGAAGCCAGGTCTTTCTCATGGTGACGCGCATCTCGTTCAGCCATTTATCGAAGCCCGGATTGTGGGAAGCAATGACTACAGAGGCATGGCGGGGAGATGACGGTTTGATGAAGCGACGGGGAAAACGCCGGGCGAGCGGGCCGCCCGGCGGGAGAGAACCATCAGAAGTCGGCTTTCAGCACCGCGCGGTAACGGGCTTTGCCTTCGCGAACATGCTTCAGCGCTTCGTTAATCTGCGACATCGGGAACAGCTCGGTGGTCGGAGCCACTTTGCTGCGCCCGGCAAACTTCATCAGCGTGCGCAACTCGGACGGATTACCGGTCGCCGAGCCGGAGATGCTGCGGTCGCCGCCGATCAGGGTAAAGGCCGGCACCGGGAACGGCTTCATCACCGCGCCGACGGTGTGGAAGTTGCCGCCGTAAGCCAGGGCTTCGAAGTACGGCTGCCAGTCGAGGTCCACCGCCACGGTGTTGATGATCAGGTCGAACTGACCGGCCAGCGCTTTTAAGGCTTCCGGATCGCGGCTGTTGACCACGCGATCGGCGCCCATCGCCAGCACTTCCTGCTCTTTCGCCGGGTTGGAACTGAAGGCGGTCACTTCCGCGCCCATCGCCCGCAGCAGCTTAATGGCGATATGGCCGAGGCCGCCGATGCCGATCACCCCGACGCGGCTGGTGGCGGTGACGTGGTGGGTCAGCAGCGGTTTAAAGACGGTGATGCCGCCGCACAGCATCGGGCCGGCGGACGCCAGATCGATGCTCTCCGGCAGGGGGATCACCCACTGCCAGTCGGCGCGCAGCTTATTGGCGAAGCCGCCGCGGTTGAGAATGGTCGGCACCGAGCCTTCCAGACAGTTGATCTGGTTGCCGCTGATGCAGGCGTCGCAATGGCCGCAGCTGCGCGCCGTCCAGCCGATGCCGACCTTCTGGCCAATCTTCAGCCCTTTATCCTGCGCCGCGCTGCCCAGCGCCGCCACCCGGCCAATCACCT
Organism: Klebsiella sp. EMBS2024; assembly: GCF_036233805.1. NCBI lineage: Bacteria > Pseudomonadati > Pseudomonadota > Gammaproteobacteria > Enterobacterales > Enterobacteriaceae > Klebsiella > Klebsiella sp. EMBS2024. The sequence goes on from NZ_JAZARW010000001.1 coordinate 5,122,819, forward strand.
CGTGACCGGCCACCAGCGGGTAGCTCGACATCCCCCATTCGTTGTCGATCATCGACAGGTCCGAATGGCAGATCCCGCAGTATTCCACCTCAACTTCGACATCTTCCGGCTGCAGCTCGCCGGCATCGTATTCCCACAGCGACAGATCGGCGCCCGCTTCTTTGGCGGCGTAGCTTTTAATGATGCTCATGTTCATTTCCTTGGGGTTGGCGTGATAACCCAGAAAGTGTAGAGCATGGTATTCCCCGGCGCTTGGCAATCGGAGGGGTCGCGAAGCGGGCGGACCAGCCGCCCGTTAAGGTCAGCGGCTGGCCAGCGGCCACTGATTAAGGCGGATGCCGCGCTGCGGGGCGTTCTCGGCAAAATCATCCAGCACCGCCCGCACGTCCGGGTCGAGATAGCCGACGCTGTCGTGCTCGACGATCACCACGCTCTTTTCCGGAATCTTCGCCAGCAGGGCCAGCAGATGCGGATTGTGCATAAAGGTCAGATTCTGCTGGATGCGCAGCACGTAGTGGTCATCGTAGCGCGCCAGCTGCAGCGAGTGGCGATGGCTGCGCCAGAGGCTGAACGCCATCTGGGTGGCAAGACCAATCCCGATCCCCGCCAGCATGCCGAAGGCGATAATCCCGCCGATGGTGGCGAGGAACGGAACGTACTGCGCCGCCCCCTGGCGGAACTGCTCGATGAACAGCCGCGGGGTCGCCAGCTTATAGCCGGTATACAGCAGCACGGCGGCGAGGCTGGCGAGCGGGATTAAGGTTAGCAGACCGCTAAACCACAGGCCGCAGATCAGCAGCAGCACGCCGTGGATAAAGATCGACAGTTTACTTTGCGCGCCATTGCTGACGTTCACCGAGCTGCGGACGATCACCGCGGTGATCGGCATCGCCCCCAGCACGCCGGAGAGCAGGTTGCCGACGCCCTGGGCGACCATTTCGCGGTTCGGCGAAGGCGGCGGATTTTGCGGGCGCAGCTTTTTCAGCGCCTCCTGGCTCAGCAGGGTTTCGAGGCTGGCGACCAGCGCCAGGGTTACCGCCACCACCCACACCGACGGATTGCGCCACGCGTTCCACGCCGGAGATTCCAGCTCGCCCAGCAGGTCGCCGAGGCTGCCGAACGCCGGCAGGGTAATACGCGGCAGAGCGGCCAGCTGCTGCGGCGCAAAATGGGTCAGCAGCAGGGTGGTCACGCAGCCGAGCAGGACGGCGATCAGCGGCCCGGGGATCCAGCGCAGGCTCTTCACCCGGCGGATAAGCGGCGAGCCCCACAGCCAGAGCACGAGCAGGCCGCCCGCGGCGACGGCAATCGCAGTGACGGAGAAAGCGGCGTTGCCCTGAACCACTTCGGTAAGTCCGGTCTCTTCCGCCGTGCCGAGCGCAACGGGGATCTGCTGCATAATCAGCAGGATGCCGATCGCCGCCAGCATGCCTTTGATGACGCTGGCGGGAACGAGGGAGATAAAGCGCCCGGCGCGCAGGATCCCGAACAGCAGCTGCAGCACGCCGGCCAGCACCAGCGCCATCAGGAAGAGGGAGAAGGAACCCAGGGATTCAATGGCGGCGACGACGATGGTGACCAGTCCGGCGGCGGGGCCGCTGACGGCGAAGCGGGAGGGGCTGAGGGCGGTGACGACCAGGCCGCCGATGATGCCGGTCAGCAGGCCGACGAAGGGCGGTAAGCCGCTGGCCTGGGCGATGCCGAGGCACAGCGGCAGGGCGACAAGGAAGACGACGATGCCGGCGAGAGAGTCCTGACGAAACGTATTCATGGGGCGTGCTCCTGCGGTGAGAGGTGTTCGACGAGGGTGGTTAAGTGGCCGGAAGCCAGGTCGTAGACGCAGCCGTGCAGGCTGAGGGGCCGCCCGCTGGCGAGCACCGTTTGCACCGGCTCACTCTCCAGCAGACGGGCGAACTGGGCGCGAACGTTGGCTTCCACCAGGGCATCAAGGGCACGGCGAGAGGGCTCCGCGTCGGAACTGGC
>NZ_JAZARW010000001.1:5124807-5125438 GCF_036233805.1 Klebsiella sp. EMBS2024
GCTGGCGCCGGGGGAGGCCTCAACACCACACCCATCGGCGATCTGCGCAATTTCGTGATGCAGGGTGCGGCGCAACTGGCCGATGCGGCGAGCCAGCGCCGAGGATTCCTGCGCCAGCGGCAGAGTGGGCAGGGAGAGCGCCGCCTGCACGCCGCCGCAGCCGTAGTGGCCGCAGAGCACCACCCGCTCCACCTCAAGGTAGTCGAGGGCATACTGCAGGACGCTCATGACGTTGTCGTCGGCGGGATCGAGCATGTTGGCGATATTGCGGTGGACAAAGAGCTCGCCGGGCTGGCTGCCGGTGAGCACCTCGGCGGGCACGCGGCTGTCGGAGCAGCCGATCCACAGCGAGTGGGGCCGCTGCCCGTCGACCCATTTTTCGAAATAGTCCGGATCATGCTGACACTTCTGCAGCGCCCAGCTGCGGTTGCGGGCCAGCAAAGGTTTTAACGTCGTCACAAGTATTCTCCTGAGTTAATTCATCGAGTGAATATGTCCATCAAGACTCGTACAGCGACTAGTAAAAATAGTGTTTACCGGAACCCTTCACGCCTGAGGAAAATCCTGGAATAAACGGCAAAAAGAAAACTTTTCATTAATGTAAAGTTATAAAAATATTGATGAAATTAAT
>NZ_JAZARW010000001.1:5125701-5125942 GCF_036233805.1 Klebsiella sp. EMBS2024
TTGCTGGTGGCAGTTGCTCTATGGAACGGTAGCAAAAGGTGACGCCGCGCAGGATAGCGCTGTTTTTTTCAACACTTAGCGCAATGACGACACGCTGTCGCTTGCATGGCCGCCGCCGACAGGTATAATCCAGAACGNNNCCGTATNNNNTTCAGTGCCGAAGTGGCGAAATCGGTAGACGCAGTTGATTCAAAATCAACCGTAGAAATACGTGCCGGTTCGAGTCCGGCCTTCGGCACCA
>NZ_JAZARW010000001.1:5166375-5166455 GCF_036233805.1 Klebsiella sp. EMBS2024
TACCCAGCAATAGTGGACNCGCNACTAAGTGAGTAAACTCTNAACCAGAGGTGACTCACATGACAAAACCAACATCAACC
>NZ_JAZARW010000001.1:5166873-5166979 GCF_036233805.1 Klebsiella sp. EMBS2024
AAAGCTTCACGAAAGTTCAGTCCGGTCAGTTACCGCGAACATGGTCTGCCAGTCTCAGAGAATCTGCTGAAGCAGGACTTTTACGCCAGCGGCCCGAATCAGAAGT
>NZ_JAZARW010000001.1:5167385-5169475 GCF_036233805.1 Klebsiella sp. EMBS2024
AATAGCGCCAATACGCCCTGTAACGAGAGAACTACCCGTTATAGGGGAGCCGTTTGTATCGGTTAGCCAAAGATATGCTGGATTTGACATGATTATTCCTTATCTCTATTTATAAATGAAGGTAAACAAAACATTATAATGACCCATAAAAACAGACCAATCATCTTAACCGGCCACGGGTCAAGTAAGGCTATGCAAACAATAGCGCCTATAATTAGTAGCGGGCCTGATAGTAAATTAAAAGCACCGCTTAATACTCCGATCTTTGTTCCCAGAAATCTATTCAACGCAATGGCGATGATATAAGCGCTGCCGATTGTAATCGTTACTGCGATTATTTTATTCTGCCAGTTATTAAACTCAGTCAAGCAAATAAAGCATGTGGTAATAATATAGGTGCAGAGAACTATATCGACGAGTGGCGTGATAATTTTTTTCATATTACCCAGCCTTAGCATTCGTATTTAAATGTTCTTCAACTCTTTTCATAATCTTGTCGAACACGGGTTTGCCCTCGGTGTATCCTGCATGGATGGCATCCACAAAAGGTTGTACCGCATCGGCAAATAAGAAATAAAGCAGATCATAATCGCGGGGTCTTAATAACGAGTATACCTCGGGCGCTTCATTTCTGAGTTTATCAGAGGTCCTGATGGAACGCTCTGCCATTCCACCAAACAAGAGGATAGTACTTAAAAAGGCTATTGGATTCCCTTTCCCCTTAAATACTACATAAGTAAATGACGTTTTTTCTATAACGGCTTTAGCGATGTTCGATGCGATAATATTCGTAGAGATTCTACCCACGATAGAGGTAACTACACTTCTGTATATTCTATCTTGTTCTGATTCGGATAGATATTTATTAAATAACTGAAAGATTAATTTAACTGCATNTAACGATATTTTCATAGTTAAGGATGTCGTGTCTTATCGCGGTCATCATACGGATTCTTTCTGTTTCACGTTCATATCTTGTATCCGTATCAAAGATACCGTAAATCAGATAACCATAATCTAAAGGAACAGATAATCCACCATTGATAAGCCCCGTAACTGTATCAGGAGAGATAATGATGTTATATAACTTCCGCGCTATCCCTTCTATGTCTGCCATATAGCTATCCTATGTTTAAATAAATGACTGAGGATGTACATCATTTTTGCAAGAAATAATCGATGGTAATTTACAAGAGAATAAGTAACTTGATAAGTGTTACTATAACCTAATTGTTACAAATTGTATTGCAAAATGATTTTGAACCATTGATTTAAATAAGGCTTAAAACAGCATAGTATATCACTTTACGGTTGATTATTATGATGAATTATCTTGGTGTGAGATGTATTAATTTAATAAATAATAAAGCGCATATAAGTATTCGATAAGTGATTGGATACGCAAAAAATTTGGATGTTAAAANATATGTATTTGCTCTGACTTGTTCATGGCAGAAACGAGTTATGACTCATGAACAGGCGGTTTATGTGAACACATCGACAGCATCATGTTGTGCCGTCGATATCCTTCACGAGCAAACATTGACGGATTCACCAGAGTGATATCCGCTTCCGGCGTGAGAGCGGGGGCTACAGCCGATTCTTTGAAAATAAATAAAAGCAGGGCTAATACCAATCGTTTCATTACGTCCTGCCGCGAACTACGGCGGGGGAATAGCGATTGGTTTGCATTATGGAGTGACGACCGCGGAATTGACGATGAGACGTGGGTAGAGGATGTGAAACGTGGTAACTTCCGTTTGCATCCGGGTACGGTTTCCGAGGGTTGTATTACTATCGCCCATAATTCTGANNNGCCATGATCCGGAATGCGCTTATGAATACTTCGTTAGTACAGGTTCCCTGCATGCGTTCCCTGATGGCTCGCGGTTGGGTGGAGGTTGTTGCCAGTGGCTCTAATAACGCTTGCCCGTAAAATAAGTAAGATCATTTATTTTATATTGCTGTTTTTGGTTCTGGGACGTGCACTTCCAAGGCCGGAAATCTATCTCGATTATGATATCGCAAGGGATATTTGCCACTTCTTGTTCGGGAGTGTGAACGCCGATACAATATATGATACTTTCTTT
>NZ_JAZARW010000001.1:5171449-5174806 GCF_036233805.1 Klebsiella sp. EMBS2024
TTACTTATCCCGCGTCTCGCCAGCCTCCCAGCTGTAACTCCCATCGGCCGCTAACCTATCGCCCAGCTCCTGATACTCGAACTGATAAAACTCAGCCTGGGTGCCGTACCCGGCGTAGTCTACCGCCGCCAGGCCGACGAACGCCCCGGTAAAGAACCCACCGTAGCTCTGCAATACATAGTCATCGGACAGTACCGCGGCATCCAGCTGAACCGGGATCTCGGTGAAGGTCACGCCATCGAAGCTATATTCATAGCTGTAGGTCTGCTTGCGGACCTTGGTCCGAAACCAGACGTATTCCACGCCGTCCGGCACCTTGATGGCGTTATCTTTCAGGTACGACGTGTATTTTCCGCGGTTATTTTCGCCGACTTCGATGACCTTGCCGTTAATTTCATTCCAGGTCAGGAAGACAAAGCTCCAGTGGCGGTCGTTATAGTAATTCGTTAATCCGGCCATCTGCTGGTAGCTGAAGGGCTCGAATTTCACCTTCACCGCGGCGTCAAAATAGAAGGCCTGCCAGCGGCGGGCAATCAGCGACAGGTCATGCGTATTGGCTAACGAACCCTGGCCGATTAAGGTTAATTTGCCGTCGCCGGTGGTGCCCATTTTGGCCGTAAACGGCACTCGCAGGGTATTCCAGTTCGGGTCGAGCGCTGGCGACGTAAAATCATCCTGTTGGCTATTATCGCTGGCGCTTTCGGTGAAGATGGCGTCTTTCGGCCCTTCGACGAAGGTTTTCCCGCCGTGACCGCCTTCAATACGCGGCCAGCCCTCGTCGTCCCAGTATACTTTCTGGATCGCGGTTTCCCGGCCGAGAGTTGACCAGCCGCGCGGGTCGTAGATGGATTCCCCTGGGCGATTCCACGGCCGGGCGCAGAGCGAGGCGTAATACCATTCGCCTTCCGGGGTGGAGACCAGCGCGCCATGGCCCTGTTTCTGGATGTAGCTGTCCGGGGTATCGACATTGGTTAAGAACACGTCGCCCGGCTCGGTTTCGAAGCTGTCGGCCTCGAGGGTTTTCGACCGAGCCACCACCTCCTGGTGGGTAAATACGGTGCCGCCCTGGGCGGCAAACAGATAGTAGTAGCCGTTCAGTTTATAGAGGTGCGGCCCCTCGACCAGCGCCACGGCGGTGCCGCGGTAGATGGTGCGCGCGGTTTCCGGCATTAACTTCAGCGTTTTGGTATCCAGCTCCGTTAAGGTAATGCCATCGAAGGGGTGATGGTACTCCCGGTGATCCCAGGTTTGCTGGACGATATATTTCCGGCCATCGTCGTCATGGAACAGCGAGGCGTCAAACCCGACGCCGTTCAGCTTGATCGGGTCGCTCCACGGGCCCCGAATATCCTTCGCCGTGGTCAGGTAGTTGGTCATGTCTTTAAAGGCGCCTTCGGTGATCTTCACATCGGTATACACCAACCAGAATTGCCCATCGGCCCAGGAGAGCGCCGGCGCCCAAATGCCGCCGGAGGAGGGGTTGCCCTTCATGTCCAGCAGGGTGGTGGTGGAGAGCGGCGAAGGCAGCAGGTTCCAGTTTTTCAGGTCTTTGGACTCATGTAAACGCACGCCCGGGAACCACTCAAACGTCGAGTTGGCAATATAGTACGTATCCTCGACGCGAATAATACTGGGGTCGGCATTAAAGCCGCGTAATATCGGGTTTTGAATAAGTGACATTTCATTACACCTTTTAAAATGGAAAGTTAAGGATCGGTCTGATTTATAATTTTTTTAACTACACGCGGATCTCATCCAGCTGACGGTTGATGTCGGTCACATGTTTATCGGAGATCGGATAAACCTGCATGATCACCATCGAAATAGCGGCCAGCGCAATTGGGATCCACACCGCGGTCATAATGATCCCGTCGATGGCGCTGGCGCTCTGCACGGCGCCGCTTTCATTAAATCCATACACCGCCAGCAGCCACAGCGGGATAGCGCCGCCGATGGTGAAGCCGATCTTGAAGAAGAGTCCCATAATGGCATTGATAATGGCGGCATTGCGTTTGCCCGATTTTAATTCGCCGTACGCGATAACTTCCGGTACCAGCGCCCACATAAAGCCGGTGGCGGAGGTTAAGCCCCACTGTTTAATAAAGGTGGCGATGTAGGCCAGCCACAGGGCGTCGTGCATCCCTTCACGGGACCAGACGTAGGTCAGCAGTTCGCCGACGATGAACATGGCGAGGAACAGATGGAAGAAGCCTTTTTTACCAAAGATTTTTTTCAGTTTCGGCCAGAACACCGGGAAGGCGATGCCGGGAATAGACGCGACGAGACCCACGGCGCCCATCCATTCGGAATGGCCGACGACGAACTGGTTGAAGAAGCCGTTAACAGTGTTCATGAAGAACATGAAGGTAAAGGCCAGCATAAAGAACATGCCGAGAATAACCAGCGGGCGGTTATGTCTGAGCTCGTGGAAAAGGTCGGTGGTTTTGACGTTGGCGGTCTGCTCGGCGGTCGCGACCACGCGTTCTTTGGTGCATTTGTAGCAGATAAACAGGGCCACCGCGCCGATGATCATATAGATGGCGTACACGCCGAACCAGGCGTAGTTCGCCGACGGATCGGTATAGTTGCCCAGATTCAGCTCAAGGCCGAAAAAGCCGGTGTCTTTCAGGCTGCGATCTTTCGGCGCCGCCATCTGCACAAACATCGGGAACAGGGTATAGACCAGCAGGTTGGCGCTGTTGGCAAGCATCATGCGGGTACTGGTCAGCTTATCGATCGATTCCGGGTCGCGGGTCAGCGACGCATTCAGCGAGCCATAGGGAATATTGACTAAGGAATAAACCAGGTCCAGCGCCAGATAAATAATAAAGGCGAAAGCCACCGAACCTTTCACCCCAGGAATTGGCGCGAACAGTAATGCCGACAGGATCACTAGCGGCACGCCGGCTCGTAACAGCCAGGGGCGATATTTCCCTGCTTTCGAGGTTCGCTTATCCACATAGGTTCCGACCATCGGATCCCAAAACACATTAATGATACGGACAAAAAGAAAAATAAAGCCTGCCGTTGCCGTGCTGATGGTATTTACCGTCAGCATATGCAAAGCCAGAAAACCCCCAATTGTGCCGAAAACCAGGTTTTGCGCAAAGTCGCCCATGCCATAACCAATTCGTTCTCCACGGGTTAATTTATGATATTCATCATGCCGACTGTGCATTATGTTTTTACTCATTCTAAGCAGACTCCGGTTTGTTTTGTGTAGGTGAAACACTTTCTGACACAGTTGACCTGGAAGAATCTATTACGTTTTTAAATTACGTAATTATGTTTTTTTACTTATGTGATCCTCGAAGCAAAGGCCTGTATCGCCTGCTTTGAACCGTTATCCGCCGCTAA
>NZ_JAZARW010000001.1:5174811-5176456 GCF_036233805.1 Klebsiella sp. EMBS2024
GGGCAGGCAGACATTGCGACAAAACCGGCATTTTAATTTGGTGTGGATACCTGAATTCCCCAGGAAGTGTACGCTATACGCGCGCGAAGCGAGATATTTAAAATAGTTTTATTTGCGAGATGGCTCACATTTGAGCATTTTCTCAATCGCCGAGTGAAATAACGTAATTGAGCAACCGACGATGAGAATACACGATGTGTCACAGTTGTTAATTTTCCTGTTTCTCAATTTCGGAGTTCATCATGCAAACCTATTTCGACCAGGTTGATCGCGTTCGCTTTGCCGGACCCAAAACCGATAATCCGCTGGCGTTTCGCCACTATAATCCGGATGAAATCGTGCTGGGAAAACGCATGGCCGATCATCTGCGTTTTGCCGCCTGTTATTGGCATAATTTCTGCTGGAATGGCGCGGATATGTTTGGCGCCGGCTCGTTTGAGCGTCCCTGGCAGGCCGCGGGCGATGCGCTGGAAATGGCCAAACGCAAAGCGGACGTGGCGTTTGAATTTTTCTACAAGCTCAACGTGCCGTATTACTGCTTCCATGATGTCGACGTCTCGCCAGAAGGCGCGTCGCTGAAAGAGTATTTGCATAATTTCGCCATCATGACCGAGGTGCTGGCGGAGAAACAGCAGCAAACCGGCGTGAAACTGCTGTGGGGCACCGCCAACTGCTTTACCCACCCGCGCTACGGCGCCGGAGCGGCGACCAACCCCGATCCGGAGGTGTTTGCCTGGGCGGCCACGCAGGTGGTGACCGCCATGAACGCTACCCACCAGCTCGGCGGCGAAAACTATGTTCTGTGGGGCGGCCGCGAAGGTTACGAGTCCCTGCTGAATACCGACCTGCGTCAGGAGCGTGAGCAGATTGGCCGCTTCCTGCAGATGGTGGTGGAGCACAAGCATAAGATTGGCTTTGGCGGCGCGCTGCTTATCGAGCCGAAACCGCAGGAGCCCACTAAGCATCAGTACGATTACGATGTCGCGACGGTATATGGCTTCCTGAAGCAGTTTGGTCTGGAAAATGAGATCAAGGTGAACATTGAAGCCAACCACGCCACTCTGGCGGGGCACTCTTTCCACCATGAAATCGCCAGCGCCATCGCGCTGGGCATTTTCGGCTCCGTTGATGCCAACCGCGGCGATGCGCAGCTCGGCTGGGATACCGATCAGTTCCCGAACAGCGTGGAAGAAAATACCCTGGTGATGTATGAGATCCTCAAAGCCGGGGGATTCACCACCGGCGGCCTGAACTTTGACGCCAAAGTTCGCCGGCAGAGCACCGACAAATACGACATGTTCTATGGCCATATTGGCGCCATGGACGTGATGGCGCTGTCCCTCAAGCTGGCCGCGCGCATGATTGAGGATGGCAAGCTCGATCAGGGTCTGACAAAACGCTATGCCGGCTGGCAGGGCGAGCTGGGGCAGAAAATTATGAGCGGGCAGATGTCGCTGGATAATATTGCCCGATACGCTGAGCAGCATAATCTGAATCCGCAGCCTCAGAGCGGGCGTCAGGAATTACTCGAAAATCTCGTCAATACCTATATCTTTGGTTAATTTTTGCTGACATGCCCCTGCGGGGGCATGTATTCCGCCGTCTATCCGCTGCCGGGAAATAGCGTTTATTGGTTCGTGCTGTG
>NZ_JAZARW010000001.1:5176462-5178311 GCF_036233805.1 Klebsiella sp. EMBS2024
TGTCAGTGGCGAAAGGCCACCTGTTTAATATCAGCGAAGGAGGAAGGGTAACGATAATTGTGTAACGCCTCTGTGACCGTACAAAATAAAAAATAACTTGTTCTGATGATAGCGACATATTCTGTCAGCTCAGAATAGGCTGGTTATTNTCTGAATAAAATTAACCTATATTGAGAAACTCATGACAATGATAAAAAAACTTCCATTAACCATGGCGGTTATCGCCACGTTTTTTCCGCTTACCTCTGTAATGGCGCAAGAATTTACTCAGGAACAGATCGACGCCATCGTCGCCAAAGCCGTTGATAAAGCGCTGGCCGACCGCCAGGCAAAAATCGACGCCGCGGCCAACAAAAAGGTCGACGTGATTACTAACCCGGAAACCACCGCCGCCTCGCCGGATATGGCCATTCCGTTCGGCCTCAAGTTCAGCGGCTANGCCCGCTATGGCGCCCACTTCCAGACCGGCGACCAGAAATATGTCGGCGTCGACGGCTCCTATAACGGCGCCTCGGCGATCGGCCGTCTGGGCAACGAAAGCAACGGCGGCGAATTCCAGATCAGCAAGGCCTTCAAAAGCGCGCAGGGGGCTATCTGGGATCTTAACGTGATGTTCGACCACTGGAGCGACGAAGTTAACCTGAAGAAGGCCTACGTCGGNGTNACCAACGTGCTGGAATCCAACCCCAACGCCTATNTNTGGGCCGGCCGCGACTTCCACCAGCGTCCGCAACAGGGGATCAACGACTACTTCTGGATGAACCACGACGGCCAGGGCGCCGGGGTGAAGAACTTTGATATCGGCGGCGTGCAGTTCGACGTGGCGGCGGTCTCGCAGGTGAAATCCTGTAGTCCGGAAGTGATGGCCGANGAGACCAACCCGTCGCGNATCACCTGTACCGGCAGCTCCGACACCGGCGACAACGGCCACTACGCGCTGACCACCAAAACCCACAACATCAAGGCCGGGCCGATCGACGTCGAGGTGTACGCNAACTACGGNTTTGACTCAAAGGCGGTGGACAGCGACGCGCGNCTCGAAGCCTGGCAGGGCGGCCTGGTGCTGAGCCACACCAACGACAGCGGGGTGAACAAGGTGATCCTGCGCTACTCCGACAACTCGGATAACAGCGTCTATAACAAAACCGACGACCTGACCACGGTCTACGCCAGCTTCGAGGGCAGCCATAAGTTCACCCAGCAGGCGCAGGTGGAATATCTGCTGGCCTTCCACGACTACGACAACGGCAAGGACAACACCGACAACCGTAAAAACTACGGCGCCATCGTCCGGCCGATGTACTTCTGGAACGACGTGCACTCCACCTGGCTGGAAGCGGGCTACCAGCGCGTGGANTACGACCAGGGCGGGGATAACCACGGCTGGAAGCTGACGCTGTCGCAGAACATCGCCATCGGCATGGGGCCGGAGTTCCGNCCGATGCTGCGCTTCTACGTGACCGGCGGCCNGGTGGACAACGAGCANACCGCGAAGNTNAACGGCACCCAGGACCAGCAGCTGGATTCGCTGAACGTCGGCGGGATGTTTGAGGCGTGGTTCTGATGCGATAGCGTTGNCGAAGGAGCGTTCCCGGCTGGCGCTACGCTTAGCCGGGCTACAACTGGTGCGCTCCATTTATGCCGGATGGCGGCATANATGCCTTATCCGGCCTNCGTTCCTNCCTGCGGGCTCCCCCCCAGGACCGGCAAGCGCAGCGCCGCCGGGCNNTCANGCTCCATACCTNNGNTNGTGCCGGATGGCGGCATAAATGCCTTATCCGGCCTNCGTTCCTTCCTGCGGGNTCCCCCCNAGGNCCGGCAAGCGCAGCGCCGCCGGGCAGCTGNNCCA
>NZ_JAZARW010000001.1:5178319-5191536 GCF_036233805.1 Klebsiella sp. EMBS2024
CAGTTCACCGTCAGGCGCAGGGCCAGATCCTGCGGGTAGGGGTCAAAATAGTTCTGCGCCTGCAGGTAGCGATCCGGATACTCGGCCAGATAGTGCTTAAGCAGCGTCAGCGGGGCGAGGATCGGCAGCAGCCCGGCGCGATAGTTGAGGATCACCTCCCGCAGCTCGCCGCGCTGGCGGCTGTTCAGCTGGTCGCGGAAATAACCCTGAATATGCATCAGCACGTTGGTGTGGTTTTTCCGCGAGGCGGGCCGCTTGAGGATCGCCATCAGCTTCTCGCGGTAAACCTCGAAGAAAGCCTCCAGATCCTCCCATTCATGCAGCGAAGCGACGAACGGGCCGATCTCCCGGTAGCCCGCCTGGTGGTGAGCCAGCAGCTGCAGCTTGTAGCGGCTGTGAAAGGCCAGCAGGCCGTGACGGGTCAGGCCGCGGGCGCGCAGGGCGTTGAGTTCATGCAGGGCGAAAACGCGCTCGACAAAATTCTCCCGCAGCAGCGGATCGTGCAGCCGGCCATCCTCTTCCACCGGCAGCCATGGGTAGCGCGCCATCAGGGCGCCGGTAAACAGCCCCACGCCTTCCTTACGCCCGCGATTGCCTTTTTCGTCATACAACCGCACGCGCTCCATCCCGCAGCTCGGCGATTTGGCGCAGACGATAAAGCCCGACAGCTCGCCCAGGGTTGCCAGGTGGGCGTTGGCGAAATCAGCCATCTTCTCCGTCACATCCTCATGCGGGGCGTGGCTGAAGCGCATGCGGATCTCCCCGACCGGGGTCTGCACCAGGCGGAGCGCCGGGCGGGGTACGGGCAGGCCGATCGCCATCTCCGGGCAGACGGGCTTAAACGCCACCCACTGCGCGAGCTCATCCATCACAAAGCCCATACGCTTATGCCCGCCGTCGAATCGCACGGCTGAGCCGGTTAAACATCCGCTGATCCCAATGACAGGTTGCGTGTTCATGGCGCTGTCCTCTCTTCTGCTGTGGTTCGGGTAAAGAAAAGGGTCACGGTGGCGACCGTAATGCCGAATTTCTTCATCTCGGTTTTGTTAAATAAATGGCTGTCGTCCTGCAGGAACATCCAGTCGTCAAAGTGCAGCAGCCACCGGCTGCCGCTGGCCTCGACGTTCATGCTGTAGCGCCAGTGAAAGGCATTGCCTGCCGCCTGGCCGCTGGCCACGCCTTCGATATCCCCGGCGGTGCCCTGATAACGGTTATCGCCGGTGCGGCGAATGCGCCATATCCGCTGCTGCTTCTCGCCGTCGTCATAGACAAAGCGCTCATGGAGGGTCAGGGTGTCGCCGACGACGTCGCCATCGATCTCAACATGGAAGCGGCGCAGCTGCTTGCCGCTGCGATCCTGCACCATCCCCCACGCCTCGGTTCGCCCCTGAAAATAGTGAAAGATGTCGAGGGCGGGCTGCTGCTGCCGGTACTCCGTGACCTCGGTGCTGCAGCCGGCGAGGATCAGCATCAGCAGCGCCAGGCCAAGGGTCAGAATGCGTTTCATGGTGTACCTCCGATCAACTGCTGACGCAGTTCGGGATAAGTGGTGCGCGGATCGAGCCAGATGGCGAGAAAGCGGGTGCTGAACGCCGCCGACTGGCGCGGGCCGAGCGGGGTAAAGGCGGTCTGCGCGGCGCTGGCGCGGTACCAGAACTGCCCCTCGCCGCCGCGGACCACGAACGCCAGCTGGCTGCCCGGCGCGACGTCCGGCCAGATCCCCTGCAGCATGCGTAGCCAGGCTTCGCTGCGCGGTTCCTGCTGCAGAATGCCCTGCGCCTGCCACTGGTCGCGGGTGGCCTCCACCAGCGCCTCGCGATCGATGTCGCGCCGGTAGGTGATGATCAGCGCCCGATCCTGCTGCGGGCCGTCATACCGGCCATTGGGCGTACGCAGCTGCGAGTGATAGACGGTGAACGGCCCCCAGGTGAGGGTCGCCTCGCCGACGCGGCGCCACGTCAGCCAGTCGGCGGCGTGGGCCGCCGGGGCGAGGGCGGTCAGCCATAGCAGTAACAGCGCGAATCTCATTTTCGCCTCCCCATCCCCAGATGGAATAACAGCATGAGCACCAGCCAGCCGCAGGCCATGGCGGCCACGGCAAGCGCCATCGGCACCAGCAGGGTCATGGCTCCGAGGCGAGCGCCGATCAGGTAGGCCACCGGGCCGCCGAGGGTCGCCGCCGTGGCCAGCACCCAGCCGGGAAGCGTCGCGGTGCGGGTCAGTCGGGTCCAGACGACGGCGAACATCAGCCACAGGGCCACCATCCACAGGGGCAGCAGGCTGTCGCCGCGAAAATCGATCAGCCCCGCCAGCGCCCAGCAGGCGTCCAGGCCGCAGCCCGCCGCGGCCAACAGCAGGGCGGGCGGACGACTGGCCGCCGGCAACCGCAGCCAGGCGAAAATGGCCAGCGTCAGCCAGATCAGCAGACCGCGCTCGCGCAACATCACCACCAGCGTCCAGTAAACATCGAACGAGAGGGCCATCAGCAAGTGCTGCGCCGGGCGTGTCATACCCGCTCCGCGGTGAGCTGCACCACGCTGATGGTGCGGGCGTTAAATCCGGCTTCGCAGTAGCCGAAGTAGTAGAGCCACATCCGGCGGAAACGCTCATCAAAGCCGAGCTTTTCAATATCCTGCCAGGCGTGGGTAAAACGCTGCCGCCAGTGGGCCAGGGTGCGGGCGTAGTCCGGGCCCATGTCGAACAGGTTGCGCACCACAAAATCGGTATGGCGGGTCATCAGCTCGCTCATTGCGGTGATGCTGGGCAAAAAGCCGCCGGGGAAGATGTAGCGCTGGATAAAATCGACGCTTTTGCTGTAGTCGCGATAGCGCTGATCCTGGATGGTGATCGCCTGCAGGGCCATTCTGCCGCCCGGGCGCAGGCGCGCCTGGCAGGTGCGGAAGAAGGCCGGGAGGTAGCGCTGGCCCACCGCCTCAATCATCTCCACCGACACCAGTTTGTCGTACTCGCCGCGCAGATCGCGGTAGTCGCAGAGCAGCACTTCGACGCGATCCTGCAGCCCGGCGCGGGCCATGCGCTCGGTAGCCCAGCGGTGCTGCTCCCGGGAAAGGGTGGTGGTGGTGACCCGGCAGCCGTAATGGCGGGCGGCGTACTCGGCCAGCGCCCCCCAGCCGGTGCCAATCTCCAGCAGATGATCGCCGGGAGTGAGCGCCAGCTGGTCGCACAGGCGCGCCATCTTGGCCCGCTGGGCCTGGGTCAGATCCTGCTGGTCGTCGGTAAACAGCGCGCTGGAGTAGAGCAGGTCGTCATCCAGAAAGTAGGCATAAAATTCGTTGCCGAGGTCGTAATGGGCGGCGATGTTCTCCCGCGCCTGGGCGCGGGTGTTGCGGCGGGTCCAGTGGCGCAGGCGGGCGACGGGCTTGCCCAGCAGACGAAAGCCGCGCTCCAGACGCCCCAGCACCTCGCCGTTGCGCGCAAGGATCTGCAGCAGCGCCGTCAGCTGGTGGCTCTCCCAGTCGCCGTCCATCCAAGCCTCGGCCGCCGCCAGGCTGCCGCCGGTCAGCAGACGCCAGTACACCTCCGGCGCGCAGACCCGCGCCTCGGCGCGCAGCGCGGCGGCGGGGTCGCCAAAATGAAACGTCTGCGCCCCTTCGCGCACGGTGAGCGAGCCTTCGCGGAGGCCGCTCAACAGACGAAAGAGCAGCCAGCGCGCGAGCCGCACGTTGCGCGGCACATCTGGTTCAAGCGCAAAGACGGGATCGGTCATGAGCGTTCACTCCTGCTGACAGGATGGTTATACAGCGGCACGCGCTTCAGCCACAGCCGCAGCGCCTGCCAGTAGATGGCGAGGACGGTTTTCAGGGTCATCAGCGGCAGACGCAGCAGCAGCCCGCGCAGGTTGGCGCGGGTCAACGGCACGCGGCTCAGGGCCAGGGTGGCGTCAAACACCTTGCTGGCCTGATGGTTTTCAATATGCATGTGCAGCGTTTTGCCGGGCGCGTTGAAGCGCCAGTGATAGACCATGTCCATCGGGTTAAACGGCGAAACGTGAAAGGCTTTCTCCAGCGGGCGTGCCTGCTGGCCGTCCACCGCGTAGTAATGACGCTCATTCCACGGCGTGTTGCGCACTTCGGCCAGCACCCAGCGCAGGGTGTCGGCCTCGTCATAGCAGTAGTAAAAGTTGACCGGATTAAAATGGAAGCCGAAGTAGCGCAGCTGGGTCAGGAGCATCACGCGGCCCGCCGGGCGGCAGCCGGTCAGGCTCTCCAGCCGGTTCAGCGCCTGGGCCTTCAGCGGCGCGCCCAGCGGATAATCGGCGTCGTACCAGGCGGCGGCGGCCAGGCGGTTGCGGCGGATGCCCGCCTCAGGCAGCTTGTCCAGTTCGTCGAGGTCGAGCCAGGCCATAAACAGGCGGTAGACGAAGTGGTGCGCCTTCGGCTGCAGGCGACGGTGGCGCAGGACGCCCTGATAGAGGCAGCTGTTCATTTCAGTGGCCCTCCGCCGCGGCGATGCCCTGCACCACGTCGAGCGCGCTGCGCACCCCATCCTCATGAAAGCCGTTGTACCAGTAGGCCCCGCAGTACCAGCTCCGCTGCTGGCCGTTAATCTCTTCGCGCCGCAGCTGGGCCGACCAGCTTTGCGGGTTAAACAACGGATGCTCATAGACGAAGCGCTGCCAGACGTAGCGATCGTCCACCGGCGCGTCCGGGTTCAGGGTGACGCAGAACAGCGGCGCGCCCGCGGGCAGCCCCTGGAGAATATTCATGTTGTAGGTGACGCAGGCCCGGGCCCGATCCCCGTCGCTCAGGCGATAGTTCCAGCTGGCCCAGGCGCGCTGGCGCTCCGGCAGCCAGCGCGGATCGCTGTGCAGCACCACCTCGTTACGCTGCCAGCCGATGTCCCCGAGGACTTCTCGTTCGGAATCGGTGGGCGCCGCCAGCATCGCCAGGGCCTGCGCGGAGTGGCAGGCGAAGATCACCTGGTCAAAATGCGCCTCCCCGGACGCCAGCCGCAGGGTGACCCCCGCCGGGTGGCGGTCCACCTGCTGCACCGGCGCGTTGAGCCGCAGGTCCAGGCGATCGCCGAGCCTGGCGAGCAGGGCGCGAACGTATTCCCGGGAACCGCCGGGCACCACGTACCATTGCGGGCGATCGCGAATATCCAGCAGACCGTGGTTTTCAAAGAAGCGCAAAAACAGCGGCAGCGGGAAGCGGCGCATCTCCTGCAGCGACGACGACCAGATGGCCGCCCCCATCGGCAGAATATAGTGGCGGGCGAAGAAGGGGCTGAAGCGGTGGCGGGTGAGGAAGCTCTCCAGCGTCGCGCCTGGATCCAGCGCCTCGGTCAGCGCCAGTTTCGCCAGGCGGTTGAAGCGGACGATCTCGCTCAGCAGTCCCCAGAAGGCCGGCTTCAGCAGATTGCGCCGCTGGGCGAAAAGCGAGGTCAGGCTGTGGCCGTTGTATTCCAGGCCGCTGGCCGGGTTGTGGACCGAGAAGCTCATCTGCGTTTTTTGCCCGCCGATCCCCAGCTCGCTGAGCAGGCCCATAAAGCGCGGATAGGTGCGATCGTTGTAGACGATAAATCCGGTATCGATGGCCCAGGTGCCCTGCGGCGTGGCGACATCCACGGTGGCGGTGTGGCCGCCCGGCGTGGCGCCCGCTTCGAACAGCGTTACCTGATGGTGTCCGGCCAGTCGCCAGGCGCAGGTCAGCCCGGCGATGCCGCTGCCGATGATGGCGATGTTCATGAGCGCACCATCCTGCGCAACAGCAGGCGCTGGATACCCGATGGCAGGCTGGCCAGCAGCCGCAGGGCCAGGCTGAAGCCGGTGGGGAAGGCGATGTGGTTTTTGCCCTTCGCCAGACCGTGGCGGATCGCCGCCACCGCCCGATCCACGCTCACCCGACCGGGCATGGCGAAGTCGTTTTTGCGCGTCAGCGGGGTGTCGACGAAGCCCGGAGAGACCACCGTGACGGCGACCCCTTTCGACTCCCAGTCCAGACGCAGGCTGTTAGCAAACCAGGTCAGCGCCGCCTTGGAGGCGCCATAGGCTTCCGCGCGCGGGAAGGGCAGCCAGTGCGCCATGGAGCTGACCAGCACCACCCGATCGCCTGCCTCCAGCTGCGTCTGCAGCGCTGCCAGGCAGTTCACCGGCCCGAGGAAGTTGGTGGCCATCACCCGCTCCACGAGGGCGGCATCCACCTGTCCGTGGTCGAGGTATTCGCAGGTCCCGGCGCAGAGAATGATCAGGTCGGCAAAACAGCCCGTCAGCGCCTGGCGACAGGCGTCCCTGTCTGTCATATCGAACAGGCGTACGCTGATGTTGGGGCTGAGCTGCTGGAGCGCTGCCAGGCGCGACGCATCGCGCCCGCAGGCGATGACCAGATGGCCATCCGCCGCGAAGGATTTCGCCAGGCCGGCGCCGATCCCGGAGCTGGCGCCGGTGATGAGCACCGTCATCATGAGCGCACCCTCCGCTTCACGCCGCGTACCGCCCAGCCCAGCAGGGGAAGATGCTCGTAGATCATCTCCCCGGCGTCGTAGTAGTCGCGCTGATGGAGAACCTGCTCACCGGCGATGTCCACCACCGAGCAGCCCGGCAGGGCCAGGGTTTCTCCACCGGCAATGCGCGGATGCGACCAGTGCATGGTCCAGGTCACGGCGAACCGCTGGCCGTCGCAAAGCGGCGTGTCGATGGTGAACCGGCACTGCTCCACGTTGGCCAGCAGATGGGTAAAGTAGCGCTGAATGGCGAACAGCCCCTGATGCTGACCAAAAGGATCGCTCAGCGTCGCGTCCGGATGGTACAGCGTGGCCAGCGCCGCGGGCGGCTGTGCATCCAGCCCGGCGTAGTACTCAACGAAACGACGAATCACGGACGGCGAGGTGCTCATGGATCACATCCTGGCTAGATACGGTAGCGTAATGGCATACTTAAAACTTACACAAATAAAATTATTTGTCCAAGTTTGTAGAAGAATATATTTTATTTGTTTTAAAAATCATGTTGTTATGATTGGTGTTTTAAGGAGTGAAAATCGCGGGTGGCGCAAAGGGCAAGCGTGAGCCCGCCGCGCCACCGGGCGCTGGCGTCTCAGAGAGGGGATGTAGGTTAAAACAGGGGGTTAGAGCGGGATCACCTCGAGGGAGACGACCTGCTGCTGCCAGAGTTCGACCTGCCTCTGGCGGGCGGCGGAAAGTTTGCCGCTGGTAACCAGCAGCCAGTTGCGCTGGGGGAAAATCTCCGGCGCCAGGGCGGCGGGAGGCACCGGCAGGACGTCGATGCGATGGCCCTGGCCGGTACGTTTGAGCGCCTCAAGCCAGATTTCGCAGGCGTCGGTCAGGTGCCAGCCGGTGATCAGAAAGTTGTCCCCGGGCGCCTTCTTGTCGCCTTCGAGGCAAAACGAGGTATAGGCGATGATGATGCCGTCGAGAATTTCGCGCAGCGTCATGATGGCCGGCACGTTGGCGGAGACCTGGCTGCGCAGCGGACGCAGCACCTCGGTTACCAGCTCCTGGCGCGGATATTCGCGCCCGGCGTCGTAGATCAGCTGGCGCAGAGACTCGATTTTTCCCTCTTTCAGCCGCTGCAGCATGGTCTCCTGCAGCGTCAGCCAGTTATTGGTGCGCCGCGCGCCGGGGCGCGACAGCAGGGGTTTCACCTGGCTGACCGGCACCCCTTTTTTCACCCAGTCGAGGATCTTCAGCGCCTGCTGGACGTCGTCATCGCTGTACAGACGGTGTCCACCATCGGTGCGCAGCGGCTTAAGCAGGCCGTAGCGGCGCTGCCAGGCGCGAAGCGTGGTCGCATTTATCCCGCATAGTCGGGCAAATTCGCCGATGGAGTAAGGCATGGAGGCCACCTGTTAACAAAGAATATTCTCAATATACTACGAATCACGACGGCTGGCGTGAAGTGTAGTGGCTTTGCACTACACTTTCCCCAACCGCGTAAATGAAAGGAGTTCTCATGAAGCTATGGCCTGTTGTCACCGGCGTCGCTATCGCGTTAACCCTGGTGGCCTGCAAATCGCCCACGCCGCCGAAGGGCGTTCAGCCGATTAGCGGGTTTGACGCCAGCCGTTATCTCGGGAAATGGTATGAGGTCGCCCGCCTGGAGAATCGCTTCGAGCGAGGCCTGGAGCAGGTGACCGCCACCTACGGCGCCCGCAGCGACGGGGGGATCAGCGTCGTCAACCGCGGTTATGACCCGGTCAAAAAACGCTGGAATGAGAGCGACGGGAAAGCCTATTTCACCGGCGCCCCCACCACCGCGGCGCTGAAGGTGTCGTTCTTCGGGCCGTTCTACGGCGGCTATAACGTGATCCGCCTGGACGACGACTACCAGTACGCGCTGGTCAGCGGCCCCAACCGCGACTATCTGTGGATCCTGTCGCGCACCCCCACCATTCCGGCGGCGGTGAAGCAGGATTACCTGAATACCGCGCGCGAGCTGGGCTTTGACGTCGATCGCCTGGTGTGGATCCGCCAGACGCCGCGCTAGCCTCGCCGCTTAGCGGCTGAGCAGATGGGTATAAACCACGTACAGCCCGGCCAGCGCCGCCACGTTGAGCGCTACGCTGATGAAAAACCGCGTCCGGAAGGGCTGCTTTTGCGTTTTATGGCGAAAGCACTGCTGGCCGAGGATGGCCCCCGGCCAGCCTCCCGCCAGGCCCAGCACCAGCAGCGTGGTTTCCGGCACCCGGCGCCAGGCTTTGCGCGCCGCCAGCTTGTCGGCGCCATAAATAAGCCATGTCAGAAGGCTGCTCAGTAAAAACCACATCGCCAGCGGGTAGGGCAGCAGGGCGCTGCCCACGGCGGTGAGCAGCAGCAGGGAATAACATACCAGGTTCAGATTCATAGGGACGTTCACGCCGGCCAGAAGAATGGCGCCACTATAGCCAATTTCCCGGACCGGCGTAAACGCGGCGGGCTATTGGCTACGCTTGCCCCGATGCCGATACAGCCACATCAGCTTATACGCCGCCGGAATGATAAACAGCGACAGCAGCGGGGCGGTGATCATCCCGCCAATCATCGGCGCGGCGATACGGCTCATGACTTCCGAACCGGCGCCGGTGCCCCATAAAATCGGCAGCAGGCCGGCGATAATCACTGCCACGGTCATCGCCTTCGGCCGCACGCGCAGCACCGCCCCCCGGTACAGCGCCTCGTCGAGCTTATCGACGCTGAAAGTCTGCGGATTCTCCAGCGATGGCTCCGCCTCGATGGCATGGCGCAGGTACATCAGCATCACCACGCCAAACTCCGCCGCCACCCCGGCGAGGGCGATAAAGCCGGTACCGGTGGCCACCGACAGATGGAACCCCATCCAGTAGAGGAACCAGATCCCGCCCACAAGGGCGAACGGCACGCTGGTGATAATCAGCAGCGCTTCGCCGACGCGGCGGAACGCCAGATACAGCAGCACGAAGATAATCATCAGCGTCATCGGCACCATCAGCTTCAGCTTCTGAATGGCGCGCTCCAACAGCTCAAACTGCCCGGAGTAGGACACACTGATGCCCGGCTTCAGCTTCACCTCCTTGCCGATGGCCTGCTGCAGATCGTGCACTACCGACACCATGTCGCGGTCGCGGGCATCGATGTAGATCCAACTGGTCGGGCGGGCGTTCTCGGTCTTCAGCATGGATGGTCCGGTGACCACTTTCACCTCAGCCACGTCGGCGAGGACAATCTGTTGCTTCAGCGGCGTGAGGATCGGCAGCTGGCGCAGGGTCTCCGGGCTGTCGCGATAGCTCTGCGGGTAGCGGATGTTGATCGGATAGCGCTCGACGCCCTCCACTGTTTCGCCAACCATCGCCCCGCCGATGGCGGACGATACAAACAGCTGCACATCGCCGACGGTCATCCCGTAGCGGGCCGCCTTCTCACGATGAATATCAATGTTGAGGTAGCGCCCGCCGCCCAACCGCTCGGCTAATGCCGACGTGACGCCCGGCACGCTGCGCGCCACCCCTTCAATTTGTTCGGCGATGGCGTCGATATCGGCCAGGTTAGTGCCGGAAACCTTAATGCCGATCGGGCTCTTGATGCCGGTGGAGAGCATGTCGATGCGGTTGCGGATCGGCGGCACCCACAGGTTCGCCAGTCCCGGCAGGCGCACGGTTTTATCCAGCTCCTCGACGATCTTCTCCATGGTCATCCCCGGTCGCCATTGATCCTGCGGCTTGAGCTGAATGGTGGTCTCCACCATCTCCAGCGGCGCCGAGTCGGTGGCGGTTTCGGCCTTGCCGGTTTTGCCGAACACCCTTGCCACTTCCGGCACCGTCATGATCAGCTTATCGGTTTTCTGCAGCATATCCGCCGCCTGCGCAGCGGAGATCCCCGGCAGCGTGGACGGCATATACAGCAGATCGCCCTCGTTGATCTGCGGCAGAAACTCGCCGCCGACCCGGTTAAGCGGCCAGACAACCGTCAGGATCGACAGGAGCGCAATCAGCAGGGTAGTCTTCGGCCAGTGCAGCACCTTCAGCAGCAGCGGGTGATAAATGCGGATCAAAAAGCGGTTCAGCGGATTGCTGCTCTCCGCCGGGATCCTGCCGCGGATCCAGAAGCCCATCAGGATCGGGATCGCCACGATCGCCAGCAGCGCCGCCCCGGCCATCGACCAGGTTTTGGTGAAGGCCAGCGGGCCGAACAGTTTGCCCTCCTGGCCTTCGAGGGTGAAAATCGGGATAAACGACAGGGTGATGATCAGCAGGCTGATAAACAGCGCCGGGCCAACCTCCACCGAGGCCTCGGTAATGATTTTCCAGCGGATGTCGTTGCTGAGCTTCTCTCCCGGGTGCTGATGCTCCCACTCCTCCAGCCGCTTATGGGCGTTCTCAATCATCACGATGGCGGCATCGACCATCGCCCCCACCGCAATGGCGATCCCGCCCAGCGACATGATGTTGGCGTTGAGCCCCTGGAAATGCATCATGATAAAGGCGAAGCACAGGCCGAGCGGCAGCGAGATAATCGCCACCAGCGCCGAGCGCACGTGCCACAGGAACAGGGCGCAGACCAGGGCGACGACGATAAACTCTTCCAGCAGCTTGTAGCTGAGGTTATCGATGGCGCGGTCGATAAGCTGGCTGCGGTCGTAGGTGGTGACCACTTCCACCCCTTCCGGCAGGCTGCTTTGCAGCGACGCCAGCTTCTCTTTGACCGCCGAGATCACTTCGCGGGCGTTCTTGCCGGAGCGCAGGATCACCACGCCGCCGGCCACTTCGCCTTCGCCGTTAAGCTCGGCGATTCCGCGGCGCATCTCCGGGCCAATCTGTACCCGCGCGACGTCGCCGAGATAAACCGGCACGCCGTTATCCCCGGTTTTCAGCACGATATTTTTGAAGTCGTCGAGCGTCTGCAGGTAGCCGCTGGCGCGCACCATATATTCGGCTTCCGCCAGTTCGACGGAAGAGCCGCCCGCCTCCTGGTTAGAGGCGTCCAGCGCCGATTTCACCTCGCCGAGGCTGATGCCGTACTGGGTCAGCTTCATCGGGTCGACGACAATCTGGTACTCCTTGACCACACCGCCCACCGACGCCACTTCCGAGACGTTAGGAATGGTTTTCAGCTCATATTTTAAGAACCAGTCCTGCAACGAGCGCAGTTCGGCAAGGTCGTGTTTGCCGCTACGGTCGACCAGCGCGTATTCGAAGACCCAGCCGACGCCGGTGGCGTCCGGGCCCATTTCGGCGCTGACCCCGGCGGGAAGTTTGCCCTGCACCTGGTTGAGATACTCCAGCACCCGCGAGCGCGCCCAGTAAGGATCGGTGCCGTCTTCAAAAATCACGTATACGTAGGAGTCGCCAAACTGCGAGAAGCCGCGAACCGTTTTGGCGCCGGGGACTGACAGCATGGTGGTGGTCAGCGGCCAGGTGACCTGGTTTTCGACGATCTGCGGCGCCTGCCCCGGATAGCGGGTTTTGACGATCACCTGCACGTCAGAGAGATCCGGCAGGGCGTCTACCGGGGTGTGGATGATGGTCCAGGTTCCCCAGATGCTGAGAAACAGCGCCGCCATCATCACCAGGAAGCGGTTGGCCACCGAGCGGCGGATAATCCATTCAATCATGGTTCCGTTCCTTAGTGCGCGTGGGCGGCAGAGGCCGCGGCATCAGGGGCCTGCGCGCGCATGCGCTCCAGCGCGCCGGCGATATTGGCCTCCGAGTCGATCAGGAACAGGCCGCTGGCGACGACTTTCTCACCCTCCTGCAGCCCGCTGCGAATGGCCGTGACGCCGGCGGATTCATGGAATACCTGCACGATTTTCGGCACGAAGCGGCCCTCGTTATCCACGGTGATCACTCGCTGCTCGCTGCCGCTGTCGATCAGCGCTTTGGAGGGGATCAGCAGCATCGGGGCGCTTTCGCTGGTCAGCTGCAGATAGGCGTTCATCCCCGGCTTCAGCGCTTCATCCGGGTTGTTGACCTGCAGGCGCAGCTGCAGGGTGCGGGTGGCGCTATCGACGCTGGGGAGAAGGGTCCATTTGCTGATGCGGAAGGTTTTGCCCGGCCAGGCGGGAACCTGAATGCTGAACTGCGAGGCGTCTTTAATCAGCCAGGCGATGGATTCCGGGACCGCCACGCTGACCCACACCGGGTCCATGCCCTGAATTTTCGCCACCACGTTATCTTTAGCGATGTTCATTCCGGCGCGCAGATCGAAGGCGGTGATCACCCCGTCGATGGGCGCCTTGAGGGTGAAGCGGGTCTGGATCTTGCGCGTGGCTTTCAGGCGGCGGATATCGTCGTCCGGCATTCCGGCGAGACGTAGACGCTCGAGGATCCCCTCGACCTGCGTAGCGGTGCCCCCGGTCTCCTGCAATAGCAGATATTCGCTCTGCGCTTCCACCCAGTCCGGGATGGTCAGCTCGAGCAGCGGCGTGCCTTGTTTCACTTTGTCGCCGACGGTCAACGGATAGACTTTATTGATAAAGCCCGCCGCCCGCGCCTGCATAATCACATACTGGTACTCGTTATAGCTGATGTTGGCCGGGAAGGTCTGGGCGTAGCGCAGCGGCCCGCGGGTAACGGCGGCGGTTTTCACCCCAAGATTCTGGGTCTGCGTCGGGTCGATACGCACCCCCGGCGCACCGGCGGCAGCACTCTCCTCATCAGCGTATTTCGGCACCAGATCCATATCCATAAACGGCGATTTACCCGGTTTATCGAAGCGGGTGTTCGGGTACATCGGGTCGTACCAGAACAGCACTTTACGCTGCTGCTCGGCTGCCGGAGCGGCAGCGT
>NZ_JAZARW010000001.1:5191543-5200114 GCF_036233805.1 Klebsiella sp. EMBS2024
AGNNNNTCTGGCGTACAGCGCCGCGGTAAGCGCGCCGCCAATCAGCATGCTGCCGAGGATCAGCGCCGTATTTTTCAGTGTCAGGGATGCCATGTGTCGTCCATTCAGTTGTTGANNNNCCTACCGTCGCCGGGCCGTTATTGGGCGCGGATATCCTGTAACAGCGACAGATTGCCCTGCTGAACGAAGGTGAAGTCCACGCTGTCGCCATCCTTCACATTGTTGAGCTGCGTCTGCGGGGTGATGGTGAAGCGCATGGTCATCGGCGGCCAGTTCACCGCCGGGATGGCCTCGTGGGCGATAGTGATTTTTTTGTTATCCATATCAATAGCTTTAATGACGCCTTTGCCGCGGATGCTTTGCGCCTGCGCGGCGGCGGGCTGCTCGTGCATCGCCATACCGGCGTGCGGGTCGGCGGCCTGGGCGGCGAACACCGCGCCAGAGAGCAGGGTGAACAGGGTTATTTGAGATAGTGAATTCATCATCAAGACTCCTTGGGTTATTCCATCCAGCCGCCGCCGAGGGCGGTGAACAGGGTGATTTCATTAGCCTGACGGGAATAGTTGAGTTCCAGCAGGGTTTGTCGGGTGGTGAAAATATCGCGCTGGGCGCTCAGGACTTCGATATAGCTGACCGCGCCGTGGCGATAGAGCGCGGTGGCGCGCTGCAGGGTGATATTCAGCGAGGCGAGATAGCGCTCCTGCGCGGCAATTTGATCGGCCAGGCTTTGGCGCTGGGCCAGCGCGTCGGCCACCTCTTTAAAGGCGGACTGGATTTTTTGTTCATAGTTGACCACCTGCTGCTGCTGGCGGATCTCCGCCAGATCGAGGCTGGCCTGATTACGCCCGGCGTTGAAAATCGGCAGTTCGATTTTGGGAATGAAGTTCCACATCGCGCCGCTGGCGTTAAACAGGCTGGAGAGTTCGCTGCTGCTGCCGGAGAGCGAGCTGGTCAGGGTGATCGACGGGAAGAAGGCCGCCCGCGCGGCGCCGATGTTGGCGTTGGCCGCTTGCAGGCTGTGTTCGGCTTCCAGAATATCCGGCCGCTGCAGCAGGATCGCTGAGGAGAGCGATGGCGGCAGGGTTACGCCTTGCAGGTCTACCGCGCTGCTGGCGCTATCGTCCGGCAGATGTTGATAGCTGCCGAGCAGCAGTTGCAGGGCGTTATTGGCCTGCGCCAGCTGGCCCTGACGTTTGGCGATATCGGCGCGGGTGCTTTCGATCATGCTGCGCGCCTGCTCCAGCGCCAGCACGGTGGTGCTCCCGGTCAGCAGCTGTTTTTCAACGAAGGCGTAAGACTGCTGATAGTTCTGCAAGGTGTCGTTGGCCACCTGCAGCTGCGCTGCCGCCAGCCGCTGGTTGAAGTAGCTTTGTGAAACGTTAGCAATCAACAGGATATGCACCGCGCGCCGCGCCTCTTCGCTGGCGAAGAAGTTCTGTCGGTCGGCTTCGCTAAGGTTTTTCAACCGGCCAAAGAAGTCGAGGTCGTAGCTGAGGTTTAAGCCGGCGGCATAATCGCTGCTGGTGGTGGTGTCGCCTTTGAGCTTGCCGCCATAGGTGGTGCTGCCGTCACCGTTCAATTGCGGGTAGCGGTCGGCGTCGGTAACCCGATATTGCGCGCGAGCCTCCTGCACTTTCAGCGTCGCCATCCGTAGATCGCGGTTGTTGGTCAGCGCGGTGCTAATCAGGCTTTTCACCTGCGGGTCGACGAAAAAGGTGCGCCAACCGATCTCCTGGTAGCCCGCTGTCGCAGTAACCAGCTTGTTCTGGCTGAGAGAGAACTGCTGCGGCACCGGCGCGGCGGGGCGCTGATAGTCCGGAGCAAGTGACAGACAGCCGGTTAAGGTAAATATCACGCTGAGGGTAAGTAGCTGTATTGAGCGCATGGCGGCAGANNNTTTCGACGATTTATCCATGGCGGCTACTTTACGTAGCGAGCTCTGTTCAGGGCGTGACGGGAAAATGACAAAGCTGTCATTTTCCTGATATTTCATTGCTATCCGGAGGCGCTCCTCTAAAATTGAATACCCGCACAAAGCGCGCGTGAAGGAGCCTGCCGTGAAGATTTTGATTGTCGAAGATGAGAAGAAAACCGGAGAGTACCTGACCAAAGGGCTCACCGAGGCCGGCTTCGTCGTCGACCTGGCCGATAACGGCCTCAACGGCTATCACCTGGCGATGACCAGCGATTACGATCTGCTGATCCTCGACATCATGCTGCCGGATGTGAACGGCTGGGATATCGTGCGCATGCTGCGCGCCGCCGGGAAAGGCATGCCGATCCTGCTGCTTACCGCGTTGGGCACCATTGAGCATCGGGTGAAGGGGCTGGAGCTGGGCGCTGACGACTATCTGGTAAAACCGTTCGCCTTTGCGGAGCTGCTGGCGCGGGTGCGTACTCTGCTGCGCCGCGGGGCGGCGGTCATCGTCGAAAGCCAGTTTCAGGCGGCCGATCTCAGCGTCGATTTGGTCAGCCGCAAGGTGACGCGCGGCGCCACCCGCATCACCCTGACCAGTAAGGAATTCACGCTGCTGGAGTTCTTCCTGCGTCATCAGGGCGAGGTGCTGCCGCGGTCGTTAATTGCTTCGCAGGTTTGGGATATGAACTTCGACAGCGACACTAACGCCATTGACGTGGCGGTGAAGCGGCTGCGCGCCAAAATTGATAACGACTTCGAGCCGAAGCTGATCCAGACCGTGCGCGGCGTCGGCTATATGCTTGAGGTGCCGGATGGCCGCTAAGCGCCCCTTTTCCCTGGCCACCCGGCTGACCTTCTTTATTAGCCTCGCCACCATCATTGCTTTCTTCGCCTTCACCTGGATCATGATCCATTCGGTGAAGGCCCACTTTGAAGAGCGCGACGTTCACGATCTCAGACAGCTCAGCACCACCCTGGAGACGGTCCTCGACCACGCTGACTACCCGCAGGCGCGGCGGCTGGAGATCGTGAAGAATATCATTGCGGGCTACGCTAACGTCTTCATCTGCCTGGACGATGGCCAGGGCAATATTCTGTTCCAGTCGCCCAACGGGCCGGATCTCAGCCATATGCTGAGTACGCCGGGGCTGGCGATGCAGCTCCGCGACGGGAATGTGATTTCATGGACCGATCCGCAGCCGCGGGCAATGGCGCACGATAATCATCCAATGGAAACCCGCGCCTGGCGGCTGATCATGCTGCCGCTGGGCAAGCAGGCGGACGGTAAACCGGCGTACCACCTGCTGATGGCCTTATCCATCGATTTTCACCTGCACTATATTAATGAGCTGAAAGCGAAGCTGATCTCCGCGGCGTCGATAATCAGCCTGCTGATCATCGCCATCGTGCTGTTTGTGGTCTACCAGGGGCATAAGCCGATCCGCCAGATCAGTCGCCAGATCCAGAATATTACCTCGCGGGATCTCGATGTGCGCCTTGACCCGCAGGCGGTGCCTGTCGAGCTGGAGCGGCTGGCGCTGTCGTTTAACCATATGCTGGAGCGCATAGAGGATGTCTTTACCCGCCAGTCCAACTTCTCCGCCGATATCGCCCATGAAATCCGCACGCCGATCACCAACCTGGTGACGCAAACTGAAATCGCCTTAAGCCAGAGCCGCAGCCAGCAGGAGCTGGAAGAGGTGTTGTATTCCAATCTCGAAGAGTTCTCGCGGATGTCGCGGATGGTCAGCGATATGCTGTTCCTCGCTCAGGCGGATAATAACCAGCTGATCCCTGAGCAACAGGCGCTGGATCTGGCCGAGGAAGTGCATAAGGTGTTTGAGTTTTTCGAGGCGTGGGCGGAAGAGAAGGCGGTGGCGCTGCGTTTTGTCGGTAGCCCCTGCCGGGTGACGGGCGATCCGCTGATGCTGCGGCGGGCAATCAGCAACCTGCTGTCGAACGCGATTCGCTATACGCCGGCCGGGCAGGCGGTGACCATCCAGTTGAGCGAAAGCGCGGAGACGGTACGCCTGGTGGTGGAGAACCCCGGTACGCCGATTGCCGCCGAGCATCTGCCGCGGCTGTTTGACCGATTCTATCGCGTCGACCCCTCGCGCCAGCGCAAAGGGGAGGGCAGCGGCATCGGCCTGGCGATTGTGAAATCGATTGTCGGAGCCCACCACGGCAGCGTGGCGGCGCAGTCCGATCTGCGCTCGACGCGGTTTATTGTAGTGTTGCCGAAATAGGCGCAATCCGCGAGTGATAGTTGAGTATGTGGCTTTCTGTCGCTATATTAAATGTACGGAAAATAACCGTACATGAAGTTTGCAACAGGCCGGAGATAACGTATGCCCGCACTTAAAAAGCAGCGTATAGATTTGAGATTAACCGATGATGATAAGAGCATCATCGAGGAAGCTGCGGCAATTTCGAATCAGACGATTACCCAGTTTGTGGTTGCCAGTGCCTCAGAACGTGCTGCGGAAGTGATTGAGCAGCACCGCAGAATGGTCCTCAATGAGCAATCATGGAGCCTGGTGATGGAGGCGATTACCCAACCGCCAGCCCCGAATGATCGACTGAAACGTGCAGCGAAGCGTCTACAAACCAGGTAAGGTAGAGCTAATGGAGCAGCAACTGACGATTGAGATGATTGCCGATGCGTTCAGCTACGATATCACTGGATTTGATTGCGGCGAGGAAGCGCTGAATACGTTTTTAAAAGAGCACCTCAAGCGGCAGCACGATGGACAAATCTTAAGGGGTTATGCGCTGGTCTCCGGGGATACCGTTCCCAGGTTGCTGGGTTATTACACCTTATCGGGGAGTTGTTTCGAGCGAGGCATGTTGCCGTCTAAAACTCAGCAAAAGAAAATCCCGTATCAAAATGCGCCAAGCGTAACCCTCGGGCGGCTAGCCATTGATAAATCTGTTCAGGGGCAGGGCTGGGGAGAGATGTTGGTTGCCCATGCGATGCGAGTGGTGTGGGGAGCGTCTAAAGCCGTTGGCATCTACGGATTGTTTGTTGAAGCCCTTAATGAGAAGGCTAAAGCATTCTATCTTCGTCTGGGGTTTATACAGCTCGTGGATGAAAATAGTAACTTACTGTTTTATCCGACCAAATCGATTGAACAGCTCTTTACTGACGATGAGTCATAAAAGAAACCGGGCAGCGCCAGGCGGCTGCCCGCAGTATCGCGACTCTCTTACTCTTCGAAGTACCAGTAGCCCTGATTAATCAGCCGCGTCAGTTCGCTCACGAACGCCTGATTCTGCAGGCCGCTGCCGAGCTCTTCCTGGCCTAATGAGGTATAGCGACACAGCGCATCCAGCGCTTCGGCATCGGTGGTGTCGAGTTGTTCGCTATGCACGAAGAAGCTGTCGCCGATATGCAGAACGCGCAGGCCGCTCAGGCGGGAAAGCTTTTCACCACCCAGCAGCGCATCGACCACTTCCTCTTCTTCATACGGTGGTTCCGCCGGCGCAATATCCAGCTCGTGACGCGGGGTGGTGACGAAACTGCCGAACCACTGCTTGAAGTCTTCCGGCTGGCGAATCATATCGATCATCATGGTGCGCAGACGTTCGAGTTCATACTCTTCAACCCGGCCCGGATGCTCGCGGCAGGTGAGGTCCGGATCGCTGTAGTGCTCGCCGCCGAGATCGTTCTCCAGCACATAGTCGGCGAAGCTGCTGATCAGGTCGCGGCCGTTTGGCCCGCGGAAGCCGACGGAGTAGTTCAGGGCGGTTTCGTGGGTTATGCCGTCGTGCGGGAATCCCGGTGGAATATAGAGGATGTCGCCCGGCTGCAGATCTTCATCAATGATCGGTGGGAACGGATCGACGTGCAGCAGTGCCGGATGCGGACAGAACTGACGCATCGGCAGCTTGTCACCCACGCGCCACCGGCGGCTGCCCATGCCCTGAATAATAAAGACGTCATACTGATCGATATGCGGGCCGACACCGCCGCCGGGGACGGAGAAGGAGATCATCAGGTCGTCCAGGCGCCAGTCCGGCAGTACGCGGAACGGACGCACCAGCTCGGCGGCCGGCATATGCCAGTGGTTTACCGCCTGGGCCAGCAGGGACCAACCGGTTTCGCCCAGCCCGTCGAAATGTTCAAAAGGACCATTGCTGGCCTGCCATTTGCCGTTTTTCAGGCTGACCAGCCGGCTGTCGACTTCCGGCTCCATGGCTAATCCGGCCAGCTCGTCCGGAGTAATCGGGTCGACGAAGTCCGGAAACGCGTTTTTTAATACCACCGGCTGTTTCTGCCAGTATTTTTCTAAAAACTCGGGCCAGTTAATGTTGAGTTGATAAGCCATCGATTATTACCAGTAAGAAGAAACGGGCCTGATTATAGAAATGAGGGCCGGGCGGGCGCATTGTCGTGGGTCAAGAGTGGTGCTTAATTCACCATCGGCGCGATAATGGCGTTGGGTAAGAGAGAAAAATCACATTTTTGCCAAAAACCGATCTTAGCGTAAATTGCGCTGCAGGCCNCATGAACACTGGGATTGCGCCTTTAATGGTAAGAAGATGAATTCGCGAAAAGTTCAAATAATGAGCGGTCGATAAGATTTTTCTATTTTAACGCTTGCTACTTCCGGCGAACTCCCTATAATGCGCCTCCATCGACACGGCNGATGTGAATCACTTCACACAAACAGCCGGTTCGGTTGCAGAGAAAAATCCTGAAAAACGGGTTGACTCTGAAAGAGGAAAGCGTAATATACGCCACCTCGCGACAGAGCGCTAAAGCGCGTCGCAACTGCTCTTTAACAATTTATCAGACAATCTGTGTGGGCACTCAAAGTGACATGGATTCTTAACGTCCTCGGACGAAAAATGAATACCAAGTCTCAAGAGTGAACACGTAATTCATTACGAAGTTTAATTCTTTGAGCATCAAACTTAAATTGAAGAGTTTGATCATGGCTCAGATTGAACGCTGGCGGCAGGCCTAACACATGCAAGTCGAGCGGTAGCACAGAGAGCTTGCTCTCGGGTGACGAGCGGCGGACGGGTGAGTAATGTCTGGGAAACTGCCTGATGGAGGGGGATAACTACTGGAAACGGTAGCTAATACCGCATAACGTCGCAAGACCAAAGTGGGGGACCTTCGGGCCTCATGCCATCAGATGTGCCCAGATGGGATTAGCTAGTAGGTGGGGTAACGGCTCACCTAGGCGACGATCCCTAGCTGGTCTGAGAGGATGACCAGCCACACTGGAACTGAGACACGGTCCAGACTCCTACGGGAGGCAGCAGTGGGGAATATTGCACAATGGGCGCAAGCCTGATGCAGCCATGCCGCGTGTGTGAAGAAGGCCTTCGGGTTGTAAAGCACTTTCAGCGGGGAGGAAGGCGTTAAGGTTAATAACCTTGGCGATTGACGTTACCCGCAGAAGAAGCACCGGCTAACTCCGTGCCAGCAGCCGCGGTAATACGGAGGGTGCAAGCGTTAATCGGAATTACTGGGCGTAAAGCGCACGCAGGCGGTCTGTCAAGTCGGATGTGAAATCCCCGGGCTCAACCTGGGAACTGCATTCGAAACTGGCAGGCTAGAGTCTTGTAGAGGGGGGTAGAATTCCAGGTGTAGCGGTGAAATGCGTAGAGATCTGGAGGAATACCGGTGGCGAAGGCGGCCCCCTGGACAAAGACTGACGCTCAGGTGCGAAAGCGTGGGGAGCAAACAGGATTAGATACCCTGGTAGTCCACGCCGTAAACGATGTCGATTTGGAGGTTGTGCCCTTGAGGCGTGGCTTCCGGAGCTAACGCGTTAAATCGACCGCCTGGGGAGTACGGCCGCAAGGTTAAAACTCAAATGAATTGACGGGGGCCCGCACAAGCGGTGGAGCATGTGGTTTAATTCGATGCAACGCGAAGAACCTTACCTGGTCTTGACATCCACAGAACTTTCCAGAGATGGATTGGTGCCTTCGGGAACTGTGAGACAGGTGCTGCATGGCTGTCGTCAGCTCGTGTTGTGAAATGTTGGGTTAAGTCCCGCAACGAGCGCAACCCTTATCCTTTGTTGCCAGCGGTTAGGCCGGGAACTCAAAGGAGACTGCCAGTGATAAACTGGAGGAAGGTGGGGATGACGTCAAGTCATCATGGCCCTTACGACCAGGGCTACACACGTGCTACAATGGCATATACAAAGAGAAGCGACCTCGCGAGAGCAAGCGGACCTCATAAAGTATGTCGTAGTCCGGATTGGAGTCTGCAACTCGACTCCATGAAGTCGGAATCGCTAGTAATCGTAGATCAGAATGCTACGGTGAATACGTTCCCGGGCCTTGTACACACCGCCCGTCACACCATGGGAGTGGGTTGCAAAAGAAGTAGGTAGCTTAACCTTCGGGAGGGCGCTTACCACTTTGTGATTCATGACTGGGGTGAAGTCGTAACAAGGTAACCGTAGGGGAACCTGCGGTTGGATCACCTCCTTACCTTAAAGAACCTGCCTTTGTAGTGCTCACACAGATTGTCTGATGAACGTAAAGAAGCAAGGCGTCTTGCGATTGAGACTTCAGTGTCCCCTTCGTCTAGAGGCCCAGGACACCGCCCTTTCACGGCGGTAACAGGGGTTCGAATCCCCTAGGGGACGCCACTTGCTGGTTCGTGAGTGAAAGACGCGTGCCGA
>NZ_JAZARW010000001.1:5200155-5243519 GCF_036233805.1 Klebsiella sp. EMBS2024
GCTCTTTAAAAATCTGGATCAAGCTGAAAATTGAAACGACACACAGTTAATGTGTGTTCGAGTNTCTCAAATTTTCGCAATCAGAAGTGAAACATCTTCGGGTTGTGAGGTTAAGCGACTAAGCGTACACGGTGGATGCCCTGGCAGTCAGAGGCGATGAAGGACGTGCTAATCTGCGAAAAGCGTCGGTAAGGTGATATGAACCGTTATAACCGGCGATGTCCGAATGGGGAAACCCAGTGCAATTCGTTGCACTATCGTTAACTGAATACATAGGTTAACGAGGCGAACCGGGGGAACTGAAACATCTAAGTACCCCGAGGAAAAGAAATCAACCGAGATTCCCCCAGTAGCGGCGAGCGAACGGGGAGCAGCCCAGAGTCTGAATCAGCTTGTGTGTTAGTGGAACGGTCTGGAAAGTCCGACGGTACAGGGTGATAGTCCCGTACACCAAAATGCACAGGCTGTGAACTCGAAGAGTAGGGCGGGACACGTGGTATCCTGTCTGAATATGGGGGGACCATCCTCCAAGGCTAAATACTCCTGACTGACCGATAGTGAACCAGTACCGTGAGGGAAAGGCGAAAAGAACCCCGGCGAGGGGAGTGAAAAAGAACCTGAAACCGTGTACGTACAAGCAGTGGGAGCACCTTCGGGTGTGACTGCGTACCTTTTGTATAATGGGTCAGCGACTTATATTCTGTAGCAAGGTTAACCGTATAGGGGAGCCGCAGGGAAACCGAGTCTTAACTGGGCGTTAAGTTGCAGGGTATAGACCCGAAACCCGGTGATCTAGCCATGGGCAGGTTGAAGGTTGGGTAACACTAACTGGAGGACCGAACCGACTAATGTTGAAAAATTAGCGGATGACTTGTGGCTGGGGGTGAAAGGCCAATCAAACCGGGAGATAGCTGGTTCTCCCCGAAAGCTATTTAGGTAGCGCCTCGTGAACTCATCTTCGGGGGTAGAGCACTGTTTCGGCTAGGGGGTCATCCCGACTTACCAACCCGATGCAAACTACGAATACCGAAGAATGTTATCACGGGAGACACACGGCGGGTGCTAACGTCCGTCGTGAAGAGGGAAACAACCCAGACCGCCAGCTAAGGTCCCAAAGTCATGGTTAAGTGGGAAACGATGTGGGAAGGCACAGACAGCCAGGATGTTGGCTTAGAAGCAGCCATCATTTAAAGAAAGCGTAATAGCTCACTGGTCGAGTCGGCCTGCGCGGAAGATGTAACGGGGCTAAACCATGCACCGAAGCTGCGGCAGCGACACTATGTGTTGTTGGGTAGGGGAGCGTTCTGTAAGCCTGCGAAGGTGTGCTGTGAGGCATGCTGGAGGTATCAGAAGTGCGAATGCTGACATAAGTAACGATAAAGCGGGTGAAAAGCCCGCTCGCCGGAAGACCAAGGGTTCCTGTCCAACGTTAATCGGGGCAGGGTGAGTCGACCCCTAAGGCGAGGCCGAAAGGCGTAGTCGATGGGAAACAGGTTAATATTCCTGTACTTGGTGTTACTGCGAAGGGGGGACGGAGAAGGCTATGTTAGCCGGGCGACGGTTGTCCCGGTTTAAGCATGTAGGCTGGTTGTCCAGGCAAATCCGGATAATCAAGGCTGAGGTGTGATGACGAGGCACTACGGTGCTGAAGTAACAAATGCCCTGCTTCCAGGAAAAGCCTCTAAGCATCAGGTAACATCAAATCGTACCCCAAACCGACACAGGTGGTCAGGTAGAGAATACCAAGGCGCTTGAGAGAACTCGGGTGAAGGAACTAGGCAAAATGGTGCCGTAACTTCGGGAGAAGGCACGCTGGTGTGTAGGTGAAGTCCCTGCGGATGGAGCTGAGACCAGTCGAAGATACCAGCTGGCTGCAACTGTTTATTAAAAACACAGCACTGTGCAAACACGAAAGTGGACGTATACGGTGTGACGCCTGCCCGGTGCCGGAAGGTTAATTGATGGGGTTATCCGTAAGGAGAAGCTCTTGATCGAAGCCCCGGTAAACGGCGGCCGTAACTATAACGGTCCTAAGGTAGCGAAATTCCTTGTCGGGTAAGTTCCGACCTGCACGAATGGCGTAATGATGGCCAGGCTGTCTCCACCCGAGACTCAGTGAAATTGAACTCGCTGTGAAGATGCAGTGTACCCGCGGCAAGACGGAAAGACCCCGTGAACCTTTACTATAGCTTGACACTGAACATTGAGCCTTGATGTGTAGGATAGGTGGGAGGCTTTGAAGCGTGGACGCCAGTCTGCGTGGAGCCAACCTTGAAATACCACCCTTTAATGTTTGATGTTCTAACGTTGGCCCCTTACCGGGGTTGCGGACAGTGTCTGGTGGGTAGTTTGACTGGGGCGGTCTCCTCCCAAAGCGTAACGGAGGAGCACGAAGGTTAGCTAATCCTGGTCGGACATCAGGAGGTTAGTGCAATGGCATAAGCTAGCTTGACTGCGAGCGTGACGGCGCGAGCAGGTGCGAAAGCAGGTCATAGTGATCCGGTGGTTCTGAATGGAAGGGCCATCGCTCAACGGATAAAAGGTACTCCGGGGATAACAGGCTGATACCGCCCAAGAGTTCATATCGACGGCGGTGTTTGGCACCTCGATGTCGGCTCATCACATCCTGGGGCTGAAGTAGGTCCCAAGGGTATGGCTGTTCGCCATTTAAAGTGGTACGCGAGCTGGGTTTAGAACGTCGTGAGACAGTTCGGTCCCTATCTGCCGTGGGCGCTGGAGAATTGAGGGGGGCTGCTCCTAGTACGAGAGGACCGGAGTGGACGCATCACTGGTGTTCGGGTTGTCATGCCAATGGCACTGCCCGGTAGCTAAATGCGGAAGAGATAAGTGCTGAAAGCATCTAAGCACGAAACTTGCCCCGAGATGAGTTCTCCCTGAGACTTTAAGTCTCCTGAAGGAACGTTAAAGACGATGACGTTGATAGGCCGGGTGTGTAAGCGCAGCGATGCGTTGAGCTAACCGGTACTAATGAACCGTGAGGCTTAACCTTACAACGCCGAAGATGTTTTGGCGANTTGAGAGAATTTTCAGCTTAGATTCAGAGTTGAGTACGCAATAATTTGCGCAGCAGCAAGGCGACAAGCGACGGAAAGGAAGGAGCATACNNAAGTATGTGACTGACTTTACGAGCGCAGGCAACGCAGCTGATGCGATAAAGAATTGCGTACTGAGCACAAAGAATTTGCCTGGCGGCACTAGCGCGGTGGTCCCACCTGACCCCATGCCGAACTCAGAAGTGAAACGCCGTAGCGCCGATGGTAGTGTGGGGTCTCCCCATGTGAGAGTAGGGAACTGCCAGGCATCAAACAAGTGAAGAGCCCATCCTGCCGGATGGGCTTTTTGCGTTTCTGTCGTCCGGCCAGCGTGCCGGTATGTCTCCCCGGTGGCGCTGCGCTTACCGGGGCTACGGATCCGACACGGGGCTACGTCCCTGTGGCCGGACAAGGTGCGCAGCACCGCCTTTATTGCTTCGCAAAATAGCGTGACGAATGCTTGTGGCATGGTCAACCGGATAGTGAATTTACCGGATGATACAAGTCGGAAAATAATTATCAGCAGCTACGATTAATATTATTTCTTTATTTCAGCGCCATTATATTGTGCTCCGGTAAAATAATGATGCGGCCTCTTCCTCCCACAAAATAACGCGTTTACGCTTCAGAAAAAATATTTCCGTGACTGGATACTTCGCTTCCGGATGTATTGTGGCGAACGGTATGCTTCTTCCCTGTTTTTGTCTAAATGAGCTTTATCTTTAACACTTTGTTAACTTGATCTGGTTTATATGGCAGCAAATTTGATATACAAAGGGGGATGATTGCCTGTATGGATGCTGCCCGAAATACCTTGCGAAACATAGACTGGTTCTCGGCTGGCAAATGAGAATAGAAATGAAAATCCTGCTTAACTGGTCGCCATTGCGCCAGCTCTTCACTTACATTCAGGAGCGCTTTACCTTTCTGGTGCTGCTCTGCTGGCCAGCGATTATCTGGTTGTTCTGCCGGGTCGGCGTGTGGCTCACCGATAACGTTTATGAACTGCTGGGAAAATCACCAGCCCAGTCCTTCACCGTGTATCTGCAGCCGTTTATGACCCCCGGCACGCTGCTGCGCATCTCCATCAGCTGGGTGGTGTTGCTGTTCATTCTCTTCAGTATGGCGATGGCCTTCACCTGGGGTTTACGTCGCTTTATGAATCGCCATAAATAAACCATTCGGCCGCCGTAAGTCGACGGCCCTTCTTAAGCCTTTATGCCATCTCACCAATAGTCTTACGAAAACGCAGCAACGCGATAGTAAAGAACACTCCGCCGATAGCCAGCAAGGTTAAGAACTGCGGCCAGACGATGGCGAAGCTGGCGCCTCGATACAATATCGCCTGCGCCAGGCTGACGAAGTGGGTGGTCGGCATGGTCAACATAATATCCTGTACCAGCTGCGGCATACTTTCTCGCGGCGTGGATCCGCCGGAGAGCATCTGCAGCGGCAGTAAGACCAGGATCATCAGCAGCCCCAGCTGCGGCATCGAGCGGGCGAGGGTGCCCATAAAAATGCCGATCGAGGTAGTGGCGAACAGGCTGAGCGCCACCCCCAGCATAAACAGGGGAATCGACCCTTCAATGGGCACCTGCAAAATCCCCTGTACCATCAGTATCAGTGACAACCCGGAGACCACCAGCACCACCAGGCCCATCGACCAGATCTTGGCCAGCATAATTTCAAACGGCGTGATCGGCATCACCAGCAGATGCTCAATGGTGCCATGTTCCCGCTCGCGGATCAGCGCCGAACCGGTGAGGACAATGGCCAGCATGGTGATATTGTTGATGATCGCCATCACCGCGCCAAAGCGCTCCTGCTCAAGGTTAGGATTAAAACGCATCCTGACCGCCAGCTCTACCGGCAGCACGCTGTTATCCCGATAGCGGGCGATAAAACTGTTTACTTCGCCGGTGATAATATTCTGGATGTAACCGTTGCCGGTAAAGGCCTGACTCATGCGCGTGGCGTCGACGTTGACCTGGATTTCCGGCTGCCGATCGGCCAGTACATCGCGCTGGAAGTTAGGCGGGATGTTGATGGCGAACGTGTAGCGCCCGGCATCCAGCCCGGCGTCCATCTCATCAGCGGTGATCAGCTCCGGCTCAAGAAACCAGGGACGGTAAAAAGCGTTAATAATGCGTGAGGAGAGCTGGGATTTATCCATATCAGCAACCGCGATCGGCGCCAGGTGCAGCGAACCGGGCATCACCGTGGCCGAGGAGTACACCGACACGGTAAACGCAAACACGATCAGCGCCAGCATAGCTTTATCACCGAGCAGGCTGCGCAGTTCTTTGACGCCAAGATTATAAATATTGCGTAATCCGCGCATCATCCCTCCTGTTTCTGCAGCAGCAGCACGCTCAACCCGAGCACCAGCGGCACCGCAATCAGTAGCGGAATGAATGAGCCCCACAAATCGCTAATATTCAGCGCTTTCGAAAAGGTCCCGCGGGCGATAGTCAGGAAGTGGCTGGTCGGGTAGATTTGCCCAATCCAGCGTCCGGGACCTTCCAGCGAGGCCACCGGATCGATCATTCCGGAAAACTGGGTTGCCGGGATCAGCGTAATAATCGCGGTACCGAAAATAGCGGCGATTTGGCTCTTCATAAAGGTTGAGATCAGCAGCCCCAGACCAGTGGCAATGGTGACATACAGCAGCGCCGCCAGGGTCAGCGTCAGGAAACTCCCCTTATGCGCGACGCCAAAGACAAAGACCGACAGCGCGCACAGCAGGAAGAAGTTAAACATCCCCAGTACGATGTAAGGCAGCTGCTTGCCGAGCAGGAATTCGCTGCGGGTGGTTGGCGTCACGTACAAGTTGATAATCGATCCGAGCTCTTTCTCACGCACTACGCTCAGGGCGCTGAGCATCGCCGGGATCATCATCAGCAGCAGCGGGATCACCGCCGGGACGATGGCCGGCAGGCTCTTCACATCTGGATTGTAGCGATAGCGGGTCTCGATGGAGATGAGCGAGGTATCGCGCTGCGGGCTGCTCTGCCGGCCGGCCATCTCCTGCAGCCAGGCCAGATGCATCGCCTGTACGTAGCCGCGCACGGTTTCCGCGCGGTTGGGCATCGCGCCGTCCACCCACACGCCGATTTGCACCGGCGTGCCGCGGGCGATATCGCGGCCAAAGTTCGGCGGGATCTCTATCGCCACCGCCAGCTCGCCGTCGCGCATCCGGCGGTCCAGTTCGTCATAGCTGCGCAGCGGCGCCTGTTCGATAAAGTAGCGTGAGCCAGCGAGATTCTGCGACCAGCCCTGGCTGCTGAGGGTTTGATCGCGGTCGAGGACGGCAAAGCGCAGATCCTCAACGTCCATGCTGATCCCATACCCCATGATAAACATCAGGATCACCGTCCCCAGCAGCGCCAGCGTCGATCGTACCGGATCGCGGCGCAGCTCCAGCGCCTCGCGGCGGCTATAGCTAAACAGCCGGCGAAGACTGAAGGCCTGCCGTGGAGTCGTGTGTCGGGAATACGATGCCACAGCAGACGTGGGTTCTTCTGGTACTGGAGAGGACGGCTGGGCCTCTTTAAGCCAGGCGATAAACGCCTCTTCCAGGCTGTTTGAACCGCGCTGCTCGACCAGCGCCTGCGGCGTATCGCTGGCCAGCACTTTGCCGGCGTGCATCAGGGAGATACGATCGCAGCGTTCCGCCTCATTCATAAAGTGGGTGGAGATAAAAATGGTCACTTGATCCTGCCGCGCGAGGTCTACCATCAGCTGCCAGAACATATCCCGCGCCACCGGGTCGACGCCGGAGGTCGGCTCGTCGAGGATCAGCATCTCCGGGCGATGGATGACCGCCACCGCTAACGACAGGCGCTGACGGATCCCCAGCGGCAGATCGGCGGGAAGCGCGTCTTCAACCTCGGTCAGCATAAAGCGCTCGCACATTTCCGCCACCCGGCCGGGGATTTCGCCGTCCGGAATATGGAACAGGCGGGCGTGCAGCTCGAGGTTTTGCCGGACGGTCAGCTCGCTATAGAGCGAGAAGGCCTGCGACATATAGCCCACCCGCTGGCGGGTGGCGATATCCTTCGGGTCGACCGGCTGGCCGAACAGCCAGGCTTCACCTTCGCTGGCGGGCAGCAGGCCGGTGAGCATCTTCATGGTGGTGGATTTGCCGCAGCCGTTGGAGCCGAGGAAGCCGAAGATTTCACCGCGGGCGATGCGGAAATTAACGTGGTCGACGGCAACAAAGTTGCCAAAGCGCATGGTCAGGCCGCGCGCTTCGATGGCGATCTCTTCCTCACGGCTGTCGCGCGGTGGGATAACTACCGCCCTATGCGCCTGACGCTGTGCTTCTGGCAGCAGGGCGATAAACGCCTGCTCCAGGGTCTGGCTGCCGGTCTGGGCTTTGAGCTCTGCGGCGCTGCCGGTCGCCAGCACCTCGCCGGCGTTCATCGCCACCAGCCAGTCAAATCGCTCGGCCTCTTCCATGTAGGCGGTAGCGACCAGCACGCTCATATCCGGCTGGCGCTGACGAATATTGTCGATAAGCTCCCAGAACTGCGCCCGGGAGAGGGGATCGACGCCGGTGGTCGGTTCATCAAGGATCAGCAGCTGCGGATCGTGGATCAGCGCGCAGCACAGGCCGAGCTTTTGCTTCATCCCACCGGAGAGTTTTCCGGCGGGGCGATCGCGAAACGGCGCCAGCCCGGTACTCTGCAGCAGCTCGTTGATGCGCAGTTCGCGCTCGGCTTTATCGTGGCCGAACAGGCGGGCGAAGAAGTCGACGTTTTCATACACCGAGAGAGTGTGATAGAGGTTTTTCCCCAGCCCCTGCGGCATCCACGCGATTTTCGGACACACCTCGCGGCGGTGATGCACATCGCGCATATCGCCGCC
Organism: Klebsiella sp. EMBS2024; assembly: GCF_036233805.1. Lineage (NCBI taxonomy): Bacteria > Pseudomonadati > Pseudomonadota > Gammaproteobacteria > Enterobacterales > Enterobacteriaceae > Klebsiella > Klebsiella sp. EMBS2024. The sequence continues at coordinate 5,208,078 of NZ_JAZARW010000001.1, forward strand.
AAGCACCATCACGTTCCCCTGCTCGATGGTCCGCGCCCCGGCGATCAGCGAAAGCAGGCTCGATTTGCCGACGCCGTCCGGGCCAATCAGGCCAACCATACGCCGTGCCGGGATCGCCAGACTGATATCGCGCAGCGCGATGGTGGCGCCAAACTGCTGACCAACATGTTCCAGCAGGGCGACGGGGGGCGAGGTATCCTGCGGCGTCAGTTTCATTGCGGCAACCTCACCGCCAGGGCTTCAGGCCAGGGTTGTTGTTTATCCAGCCGTACGTAAGCCATACCGGGCAGGCCGGTTTTGACATACTCCAGGTGTTGCGCCAGCAGCTCCGGCGGGATACGCGCTTTGACGCGGAACATTAGCTTCAGGCGCTCGTCGCTGGTCTCGACCGTTTTCGGCGTGAACTGGGCGACGCTGGCGACAAAGCTGATATTGGCCGGGATCACCAGATCCGGCGCGGCATCAAGGACCAAGCGCGCTTCGCTGCCGAGCGCCAGCAGACCTGCCTGTTCGGTGGGCAGAAAAAAGGTCATATAGACATCGGCGAGATCGACCATGTTCAGTACCCGGCCACCGGCGGCCAGGACTTCGCCTGGCTCAGCGACGCGATACTGAATGCGGCCATCGCGGGGGGCTTTGAGCTCGCTATCGTCAATATCGGCGAGGATCCGCCGCTCGGTCGCCTGGGCGGCTTCGACGCGGGTTTGCGCCTGATTAATGCTGGTGCGGGCAGCTTCGATGGCGGCGCGGGCGGCGGAGACCTGGGCTTTCGCCGATTCCAGCGCCGCGCGGGCGCTCTCTGCGGCCGCGCGATCGTCATCCAGCTGCTGGGCGGAGACGGCGCCACGCTGGGAGAGGGTGTTGGAGCGAACATGGCGTTTCGCCGTGGAATCCAGCTCCGCCTGGCGCTGCTTCACTACCGCTTCGCTGGCACGCATTTCACTTTGTCGCTGATCGAGCAAGGCTCTGGCGGCCAGGACCGCGCTTTCCGCTTCCTTGATTTGCGCGGCGGCTTCAAGACGCTGCTCGTTCAGTACCCGGGTATCCATTCTCGCCAGCACCTCTCCCTGGTGCACGAACTGACCCTCTTTGACCAGAATGGTGTCGATACGCCCGGCGATTTTACTGGCAATATCAACTTCGGTGGCTTCGATTCGGCCGTTGCTGCTGGCAAACCCCGCCGGGAGTCCCGGCGGGCGCAGCAGCCACCATGCGGCGGCGGCGAGCACCACCAGTAAGCCGACAAAATACCCTGCCCAATGTTTCTTTATTTTGTCCATACGCGACTCGCTTGATTCCCTGTGCTGAGTGGTGCGCGTGTTTCCTCCGGCGGGCGGAGCGTCCTTCTTGCGAAGGACGAAAAAGTGGAGGGAGGGCCGCTGACGCCGCGCTCTGCCGCGCCGATGCGCAGCCGCTCGCTGGGCTACTTATGTGGTCATCATCAGCGATCCTGGCCTTAATGAAACACGCATAGTGAGAGCTACCGTTAACGCGATAGTAACAGCCGGGGCGATATTGTCCATACGAAAGACAGGGTCTTGTCGGCGTGTTAACAAAATTATCCGCACAGGGAGTATTTCACCATCTCAGAACAGCACCGGCAGACCCAGCCCACGCTTCACCTCATGCAGCGTCTGCTGTGTGAGGTGGTGGGCGCGTTCGCTGCCCTGGCGCAGCAGTTCCAACAGCATCCCTTTATCCTGAATAAAAGTGGCCCTGCGTTCGCGGATCGGCGCCAGTAGCGTCTGCAAGCAGGTCTCCAGCTCATTCTTACACTGGCGATCGCCCAGCCCGCCGCGCTGATAGTGGGTTTTCATCTCTGCCACCCGCGCCTTATCGCTGTGGAATGCATCGAGATAGGTAAACACCACGTTGCCCTCGACATGCCCCGGATCGCTGACTCTCAGGTGCGTCGGGTCGGTATACATCGCGCTGACCGCGTGGTGGATTTCCTCCTCTGTGGCCGATAACGTCAGCGTATTGCCCAGCGATTTCGACATTTTGGCGTTGCCATCGACGCCCGGCAGGCGACTCACTTCGCTGAGTAGCGCCTTGCAGTGGCGCAGCACCGGCTCGCCGGTGAGGCTATTCATCTTGTGGACGATCTCGTTGGTCTGCTCAATCATCGGTAGCTGATCGTCGCCCACCGGCACCAGTTCGGCCTTGAACGCGGTGATATCGGCCGCCTGGCTAATCGGATAGGCGAGAAAACCCACCGGCAGCGAGCGGGCGAATCCCTTCTGGGCAATCTCATTTTTGACCGTCGGATTACGTTCTACGCGGGCGACGGTGACGATATTCATATACAGCGCGCTGAGCTCCGCCAGCGCCGGCAGGGCGGACTGCAGGCAAATAGTGGTGAGCCTGGGGTCGATGCCGACGGCCAGATAATCGGCCATGACTTCGAGGATATGGTGGCTGATTTTTTGCGGATTGCTGCCGTTGTCCGTGAGCCCTTGCAGGTCGGCGATCAGGATAAATTGCTGGTGGTTATGCTGCAGCGCGACGCGCTGGCGCAGCGAGCCGACGTAGTGGCCAAGATGCAGCTGGCCGGTCGGGCGGTCACCGGTGAGGATGGTTTGTGGATGGTTCATCAAGAACTCCTTATCAGACTGTTCAGCCGAAAGACGTCCTGAAAACACCAAAGCCGCCTTCCGGCGGCTTTGAAAATGGAAACGTGTATCGTGCCGCCTGTTATGCAGGCAGCCACCAACGGCGGGGATAGGTAACGATAACGTTTCTGTTCATAGGGAGTATCCTGCCACGGAAGGGGCTGGAGGCGCAATCAAAAATCACATACTTTTCCTGGTGTTATTTATGTGATTGTTTTTCGGTAAATAACGAAGCGTGAAAAATATATTTTCTCTGCGACCCGATCATTATTCTGGAACAACAAACTATGTTGCATTTTTTTTGTGAAAAAGATCACGCCACAGGATTATAGTATTATTATCCATATTTATAGCTGGAAATTACCTGTCTGCTGTTACAGCTTGTGTTTATTCTCTTCTAAATTATTAACATTATTACAATTTCNATCTATTTTTCCGCTTTGCGTCATACCCCTGTCTGACTACAACGTATTGAGGCTAATTATTATGCATAAACGTCTGGTCGTTAATATTTTTTCATCCTTGCTGTTGGGGGCTGCGCTTATTTCCGCGCCGGTATATGCGGCGGAAAAAACCGTAGTCAATATTTCAAAAGTGGACGGCATGCCATGGTTTAACCGGATGGGTGAAGGGGTAGTCCAGGCCGGGAAAGAGTTTAACCTCAACGCCTCCCAGGTAGGGCCGTCCAGCACCGATGCGCCGCAGCAGGTGAAAATTATTGAGGACCTGATTGCACGTAAAGTGGATGCCATCACTATCGTGCCTAACGATGCCAACGTGCTGGAGCCGGTATTCAAAAAAGCCCGTGACGCCGGCATCGTGGTACTGACCAACGAATCGCCCGGGCAGCCGAGCGCCAACTGGGATGTGGAGATAATCGATAACGAGAAGTTCGCTGCTGAATACGTGGAGCATATGGCCAAGCGGATGGGTGGCAAAGGCGGCTACGTTATCTATGTCGGTAGCCTTACGGTACCGCAGCACAACCTGTGGGCCGATCTGCTGGTGAAATACCAAAAAGAACATTACCCGGACATGCATGAAGTCACCCGCCGAATGCCGGTGGCGGAAAGTGTTGATGATTCCCGCCGTACCACGCTCGATCTGATGAAAACTTACCCGGATCTGAAAGCGGTGGTCTCTTTTGGTTCGAATGGCCCGATTGGCGCGGGGCGCGCGGTGAAAGAGAAGCGTGCGAAAAATAAAGTCGCGGTCTACGGGATGATGATCCCCTCGCAGGCGGCCTCTCTTATTAAGAGCGGCGATATTACCGAAGGGATCACCTACGATCCGGCGACAGCCGGCTATGCCCTCGCGGCCGTCGCCAGCACCCTGCTGAACGGCAAAACCATTGAGCCGGGATTTGAACTGAAAGAGCTCGGTAAAGCGGAGGTCGATAGCGACAAGCATATTATCCGCTTCCATAAAGTGCTGCTGGTAAATAAAGACAATATTGATTCGCTCTACTAATCCACCTTCCGGGGCGCCAGCCGCCCCGGCTTAACCAGCCAGGGGATGCTATGGAACCTTTCCTTTCCCTTCGACACGTCAGCAAAACCTTCCACGCCAACCGCGCGCTCAATGATATCAGCATCGACTTTATGCCCGGAGAAGTGCACTGCCTGGCCGGGCAGAACGGTTGCGGGAAGTCGACGTTGATCAAAATTATCTCTGGCGTCTATCGCCCGGATGAGGGCGCAGCGATGACGCTGGGCGGCAAGACGTGGCCAAAACTGACGCCAGCGGCCTCTGTCGCCCATGGGATCCAGGTGATTTATCAGGATCTGTCGCTGTTTCCCAATCTCAGCGTGTGGGAGAACATTGCTATAAACCACTATCATCGCGGCGTGCTGGTGAGGCGCAGCGAACTGCGACGCAGTGCGGAGCAGGCGATGCGCAGTATTAACGTCTCGCTGCCGCTGGATGCCGCCGTGGAATCGCTCTCCATCGCTCGCTGTCAGCTGGTGGCTATCTGCCGCGCGCTGGCGCAGGATGCCCGGCTTATCATTATGGATGAACCCACGGCCTCATTGACCCATCAGGAAGTGGAGGGACTATTGCATGTGGTGCGCCAGCTGCGTGAGAGGGGGATCTGCATCGTCTTCGTAAGCCACCGTCTGGAAGAGGTCATGGCCGTATCGGACCGCATCAGCGTGCTGAAGGATGGCAATCTGGTCGGCACCATGCCGGCGGCAGAGGTAACCACCCGCCGGCTCGGTTTTCTGATGACGGGCCAGGAGTTTGACTATCAGGTGCGCGATCTGTGGCAGGGGCAGGGCAGTACGCCGGTGCTGGAGGTGCGCAATCTCAGCCGCAAGGGGGAATATCATAACGTCTCCCTGAAGGTCGAAGCCGGAGAAGTGGTGTCGATAGTCGGCCTGTTGGGCGCCGGGCGAACAGAGCTGTGCCTGAGCCTTTTCGGCATGACCCGCCCTGACAGCGGCGAGATCCTGATAAATGGCCAGCCGGTGCGGTTGCGTAGCAATCAGGACGCTATCCGCCACGGTATCGGCTATGTCTCCGAGGACCGTATGTCGCGCGGCCTGGTGATGAGTCAGTCGATTGAAAACAACATTATCAGCACCGTGTTTCATAAAGTGAAAGGCGCTTGCGGACTATTGAGTGATAGTAAAGCTCAGCAGCTGGTCGCAAGAATGGTCAACGCGTTGACCATTAAGGCGCCGGATACGCATCTGCCGGTGAATACCCTCTCCGGTGGTAATGCCCAGCGCGTTTCTATCGCCAAATGGCTGGCGATCTCTCCTAAGCTGCTGATCCTCGATAGCCCAACCGTGGGGGTGGATATCGCAAACAAAGCCGGGATCTATCATATCATCAGCGATTTGGCTGCCCATGGTATCGCCGTGCTGATGATTTGCGACGAGATCGAAGAGGCGTGGTACCAGAGTCATCGCATCCTGGTGATGAAGCAGGGCGAGTTGACCCATAGCTTCCTGCCGGACAGCAGTACCCAGCAGCAGATAGCGGAGGTGGTCAATGGCTAATCTGTTGAAACGACATGAATTCTGGTTAGGCATGTTCATTATTGCGCTGTGCCTGCTGCTGGGCTGGCGCAGTGAGGAATTTTTCACTTTCGGCAATATTTACGACCTCGCTAATAACTATGCGATGCTGACCATTCTCGCCTGTGGTCTGTTCGTGGTGCTGATCGCCGGCGGGATTGATATCTCCTTCCCGGCTATGACCATTATCGCCCAGTACGGCATGGTGGTGATGCTGCAAAAAGTAGGCGGCAACTTCGCGGTGGCTTTTGTGCTTGCCGGCGGCATCGGCGTGCTGCTGGGGCTGGTGAACGCGCTGTTGGTTAATCGTCTGCGGGTGCCCTCGATCATTATCACCATTTCTACGCTCAACATTTTCTACGGTTTGCTGCTGTGGTTAAGCAAAGGTGTCTGGCTCTACGACTTCCCTCCGTGGTTTGAAAAGGGGGTTATGCTGTTCAAATATACCGATGCCGATGGTTACGATTACGGCCTGGGCCTGCCGCTGCTGACGATGATCGTCGTGGTGCTGTTGACCGCGTTTATCATGAATTTCACCACCGTTGGCCGCAAGATCTATGCCATGGGCGGCAACCGGGAATCCGCCAGCCGCGTCGGCTTCAGCGTGCTCCGCCTGCAGCTGTTCGTTTATGGCTATATGGGGCTAATGTCGGGGGCCGCAGGTGTCGTGCAGGCGTGGACAGTGATGACCGTTGCGCCGGATTCACTGCTGGGCTATGAGCTGACGGTGCTGGCGGCGGTGGTGCTGGGCGGCACCAGCCTGATTGGCGGGCGCGGAACTCTCACCGGTACGCTGCTGGGGGTGATTTTACTGGCGGTGATGCAGAACGGCCTGAACCTGCTAGGGGTCTCCTCCTACTGGCAGACCCTGATCACTGGGGCGATCATCGTCGTCAGCATCAGCGTAACGGCATGGAGCCAGCATCAGAACCGGAGCTTGTTATGAAAAAATCGTGGCGCAACAACGTTGAGTTTTACCTGATCGGCCTGCTGCTGCTGATGGTTATCGCCTTTAGCATCGCCATGCCAAACATCTTCTGGTCTGTCAGCAATTTCCAGTCGATTGCCTCGCAAATGCCGGAGCTGGGGATCCTGGCGCTGGCGATGGCCATGACTATGCTTTGCGGCGGCATTAATTTGTCAATTATCGCGACGGCTAACGCCTGCTCGCTGGTGATGGCCTGGGTGGCGACGAGCTATCCGCCTGGGGGCGCTACCGCGCTGGCGACGCTGCTGGCCGGCGGAGGGGCGGCGATGATCATTGGCCTGTGCAACGGGATATTGATCGCCGGGATCCGCGTTTCGCCGATCCTGGCTACCCTTGGCATGATGACCCTGCTCAAAGGGATAAATATTCTGATCACCGGCGGCAGCGCCATCGCTAACTATCCGCAGTGGGTGCTGTGGCTGAATCACGCCCAGTGGTTCGGTATTCCGCTGCCAATGTGGCTTTTTGCGGTGGTGGCGGCCGGGCTGTGGGTGCTGCTGGAGAAAAGCCCGCTGGGTCGGGCGATCATGTTGATCGGATCCAACGAACGGGCGACCCATTATTCCGGGATCAATACCCGGCGGGTGTTGATGTGGGTATATGTCATCTCGGCCCTGCTCTGCGCGGTGGCTGCGTTTCTGATGATGTCGAAGCTGAACTCAGCCAAAGCATCTTATGGGGAATCGTATTTGCTGGTGTCGATCCTCGCGGCGGTGCTTGGCGGCGTGAATCCGGATGGCGGTAGTGGGCGCATCGTTGGGATGGTGCTCGCGCTGTTCCTGCTGCAGATTATTGAGAGTGGGTTCAATATCCTCGGTATCAGCCCCTATTTGACGATGGCGCTGTGGGGCGTATTGCTGCTGTGCTTTATCCAGGCGCGAGGCATGTTGGGACTGGAGAGAGCCGGGTAAATGACCCGTCCTCGGGGGCGAAGACGGGATAGCCAGTTATTCGCTACGCAAATGCACCGCCAGGCCGCTTTGCCCCGGCGCCAGCTCCGGGCGCAGCGTCAGCGACGGGATCAGATAATCGCCATGATTCTGGCGGCGGAATGGAATGGGCTCGGTTTGCCACAGCGTGTCCAGCCGCTCGGCCAGGGCGGCGCACTGATCGGCGAACTGCCCGGCATCGGTTTTATCCGTGCGGTAGAACACCAGCGGCGGAAGCACCTCAAAGCCGGGGTAGAACAGCATACCGTGCTGAATGGGGAACAGGATGTCGTCGATGGGGCCATTGATCCCGCGCGGTGAATAGTGTTCCGCCCAGCCGCCGGCGGTGACGATCAGCATCGCCCGCTTGCCGACGAAAGTGCCTTCCCCGTAGCGATCCCCCCAGTGGCGGTCGCTGTGCTCGCCGACGCCATAGGCAAAGCCCCAGGCGTACACCCTGTCGATCCAGCCCTTCATGATGGCGGGCATCGAGAACCACCATAGCGGGAACTGGAAAATCACCGTATCGGCCCACAGCAGCTTTTCCTGCTCGGCTGCGATATCCGCACTTTGGGTGCCCTGGGCAAAGGCCTGTTTGGAATCGAGGGTCGGCCGCCAGAACTCGCCGACCGGCGGGGCGCCGCTGTCATCGGCGTCATACCCGGCCTTCCAGCGCATGGCGTAGAGATCGGAGACTTGCACTTCATGCCCGGCCTGCTGCAGATGGCGGATGGCGAAATTTTTCAGCGCGCCATTGAGCGAGCGCGGTTCCGGATGGGCGTAAATCAGCAGTACTTTCATAATATCACCTCTGGCGTATGGAGAGCTGCAGAGTAGGAAAGCTGACGCTATAGTAGAAATTAATTACTTAAATTCCCGGTATAGTCGTGATTAATTTACAGCGTCTGGATCTCAATCTGTTGCGCACCCTGGATGTGCTGCTTAGCGAAAACAACGTTACCCGGGCGGCGCAGCGGCTGAATCTGTCGCAGCCCTCGGTAAGTATTCAGCTCGCCAGGCTGCGGGAGATTTTCGCCGATCCGCTGCTGATGCCGGGCCCGCGCGGCATGCAGCCCACCGCCCGCGCCGATGAGCTTCGCCAGCCGCTGCGCGCCGCATTAGCCGCGCTGGAGCAGGCGGTGGCGCCGGTCAGCCCTTTTGATCCGGCCACGGCGGCGGAGACCTGGCGGGTGGCGGCGACGGACTATATGGCCTCGGCGATCCTCCTGCCGATGCTGGCTGGGTTACGCCAGGCCTCTCCCGGCAGTCGGCTGGCGGTATTCGAATTACAGCCGGCGCGGCTGGAGCAGCAGGCGGCCAGCGATACAGTAGATCTCTTCTTTCATACCCGCGAGGGCGCGCCGCCGGGGCTGCATCAGCGCCTGCTGTTTCGCGAACGCTACGTGCTGGCTGGACGGGCGGAACATCCAGCGCTGCGGCCTGGGCTTAGCCTGGAAACGTTCTGTCAGCTGGAGCATGTGATCGTCTCCCCGGACGGGGGCGGCTTCAGCGCGGCGACCGATATCGCGCTGGCTAACCTCGGACTGACGCGGCGGGTTGTCCTTTCCGTGCCACATTTCCTGTTTATGCTGGAGACCCTGCGCAATAGCGATCTGGTGGCGGTCCTGCCGGAGCGGCTGGTGCGCGGGCAGAGCGGGCTGGTGGTCGTCGAGCCGCCGCTGGCGGTCGCCGGCTTTGAGATGCTGATGCTGTGGCACGAGCGCTGGCACCGCGACCCGGCGCATCAATGGCTGCGTCAGTTCATTGTGAATTCACTGGAGGAACAGACATGCTGAGTGGACTGAATCACCTGACCCTGGCAGTCAGCCAGCTGGCGCCGAGCGTGGCGTTTTATCAGCAGCTGCTGGGCATGACGCTGCATGCCCGCTGGGACAGCGGGGCTTATCTCTCCTGCGGCGATTTGTGGCTGTGCCTGTCGCTGGATCCGCAGCGGCGCGTTACTCCGCCGGAAGAGAGCGACTACACCCATTATGCGTTTAGTATTAGCGAAGCCGATTTTGCTAGCTTCGCCGCCCGCCTTGAGGCTGCCGGCGTGGCGATCTGGAAGCTGAACCGTAGCGAAGGTGCCTCGCACTATTTCCTCGATCCCGATGGCCATAAGCTGGAGCTGCACGTCGGCAGTCTCGCCCAGCGTCTGGCCGCCTGCCGCGAACAGCCGTATAAGGGGATGGTGTTTTTTGATCAGTGAAGCTGCTTCGCAGACGCCAGATCACCCGTAGCCCCGGTAAGCGCAGCGCCACCGGGGAGAACAGGTTAAATTCACTCCATCGCCACCTTCACCGCTTCTCCCAGCTTCACCATCACCGCTTTATGTTTCTCGGTCGGCGGCAGGGCGCAGTTGATCCTGACGCAGTTGCGATACTTGCCCGCTGCCGAAAACAGCGAGCCCGGCGCGACCTGGATCTTCAGCCGGCACAGCTGCTTGGCGACGCAGACCATATCTACCTGCTCCGGGAGCTCAACCCACAGCATAAAACCGCCCTTCGGCCGGGTGACGCAGATCCCGCAGGGGAAAAATTCCCGCAGCCAGCAGGTGTAGATCTCGATATTGCGCTGATAGATCTGCCGCATCCGCCGCACGTGCCGGTGGTAGTGGCCTTCGCGAATAAAATTGCAGGCCGCCAGCTGAGTGGAGGGGACGTTGGTCCCGCTGGCGGCGTACTTCATCTGTAGCAGCTTGTCGTAGTAGCGCCCGGGGGCGATCCAGCCGATACGCAGCCCGGGGGCGATGGTTTTGGTAAAGGAGCTGCAGAGCATCACCCGGCCGTCGATATCCCAGGAGTGGATCGTGCGCGGGCGCGGGTATTCGGTGGCCAGCTCGCCGTAAATATCATCCTCGAAAATAACGATATCGTAGCGTTGGGCAAGGTTCAGCACCGCGCGCTTGCGGGCGTCCGGCATGATAAAGCCCAGCGGGTTATTGCAGTTTGGCACGAGGATCACCCCTTTGATCGGCCACTGATCCAGCGCCAGCTCCAGGGCCTCGATGCTGATCCCGGTTTCCGGATCGGTGGGGATCTCAATGGTCTTTAATCCCAGCCCGCGCAGCATCTGCATGGTGCCGTAGTAGCAGGGGGATTCCACGGCGATGATGTCCCCTGGCTGGCACACCGACAGCAGGGCCAGCGACAGCGCGCTGTGGCAGCCGCTGGTGAGCACCAGATCGTCGGCAGTTACCACCGATCCGCCGTCGAGCATCAGGCGGGCGATCTGCTCCCGTAGCTCGCGACGCCCGGCCAGCTCGTCATAGTTCAACACCTCAGTGAGGTTGTGCTGGATAGCCCGGCTCAGTTCACGCCAGATGGGCTTCAGGCTTGGCTGCGTCACGTCCGGCGAGCCGCCGCCGAAGGGGATGATCGATTTATCGTAGCGGGCGTCAAGCATGGTCAGCACCTGATCCCACTGGGTGATCTCCACCGGGCGCTGGACCGGACGCGACATCGGCGGCACCGGCGGCTGGGCTTTGCGCGGGGCGACGAAATAGCCCGATCGCGGCTGCGGCACAATCATCTGCTGCTGCTCAAGCAGCTGATAGGCCTGCTGGACGGTGCTGATGCTGACGCCGTGCTCCTGGCTCAGGCTGCGCACCGACGGCAGCTTTTCGCCATGGCGATACAGGCCCTGTTCGATGCGTTCGGCCAGCAGCGTAGCGAGATGTTGGTAGCGGGTCATACTGTATCCTTAATTGCCGCCATACAGATGGAATAACCAGTACAGATTGGCGTAAAAATTGGGCTCTGGTGTACGTTTTAGCTAATCTGTATGTTAAAGAAAAGCGTTTTGTGAATCTGTATTCCTTACCCCCAAATCCGTGAAGATAAAGCCTCTGGCAAGGTGAGGAGGTAGAGGATGGAATTTCACGAGAACAGGGCAAGACAGCCATTTATCGGTTTCGTACTGCTGGTGCGGTTTATCAAAAAATGGTGGCTTCAGGAGCAAACGCGCAGAGTTTTGCAGCAAATGAGCGACGAACAGCTGAAAGATATCGGCCTGCGTCGAGACCAGATCAATTAAAACGTGCGGTTTTTTACAGGCAAACCTTCTTCATTATCCCGGTGAGCGCAAAGTGCCGCCGGGATACATTCACGAAATTTATCAATTGATGCGGCACGAGCTTCCGTTTCTTGATACTTACCCTGATAAGTATTATTTTCTTCTCAATAATGAGAGGAAGACCCGTGACTGAAGACGAACTGTTTGCCCGCCGCCCGCTGGGGATGCGGATGGCTATGGTGGTGCGCCAGTGGCGCGCCATTATTGACTCCGCTATCACCGATACCGGACTCACCCAGTCCAGCTGGACGGTGCTGATGCAACTGCATCAGCTGGGAGACAACGTCTCGGTCAGCGAACTGGCGGAGGTGCAGGGCATTGAACTGCCGCCGCTAATGCGCACCCTCTCATTACTGGAAAAGCAGGGCTATCTGGTGCGTTCCACATCGCCATATGACAAACGCATTCGCCTGCTGACGCTGACCGCTGAGGGGCGGGCTATTCTGGAAAAACTGAGCTGCGTGATCGAGACCTATCAGGAGCGCGTAACCCAGACCATCCCGGAGGCCGATCTCGCCACCTTCAGCGCCACGTTAAATCAAATCGCCTGCCGTTTGCGGAATATCCGCGAAGAAGATAACAAGATCTAACACACTATGATGACGCCTGAACAAAAATTTGCCCGCTGGGTACGGGTGAGTATTGCCGCTTTTCTGGGAATATTCGCCTGGTTTATCGTTGCCGATATCTGGATCCCGCTGACGCCGGACTCCACCGTCATGCGCGTGGTGACCCCGGTTTCGTCGCGGGTCTCCGGCTATGTCTCGCACGTCTACGTGCACAACAACAGCCAGGTGAAAAAGGGCGACCTGCTGTATGAGCTCGACCCAACGCCATTCATTAATAAAGTTGAAGCGGCGCAGATCGCCCTCGAGCAGGCGAAACTGAGCAACCAGCAGCTGGACGCGCAAATCGCCGCCGCCCGCGCCAACCTGCGCACCGCGCAGTACACCGCGCGTAACGATAAGGTCACGCTCGATCGCTACCAGCGCTTGAGTACGATGCAGAACGTCTCGCAGTCCGACCTCGATAAGGTGCGAACCACCTGGCAGACCAGCGAGCAGTCGGTCTCGGCGCTGAACGCGCAGATCCAGAACCTGCTGATCCAGCGCGGCGAGCGCGACGATAAGCGCAACGTCACCCTGCAAAAATACCGCAATGCGCTGGAGGAGGCGCAGCTGAACCTGGCCTGGACCAAAGTGCGTGCGGAAACTGACGGCATGGTCAGCAACCTGCAGCTGAACCCGGGGATCTACGCCACCGCGGCGACGGCTGTGCTGGCATTGGTTAACAACAACACTGACATCGTCGCCGACTTCCGCGAAAAAAGCCTGCGCCACACCGCGGTGAATACCGATGCGGCGGTGGTCTTTGACGCCCTGCCGGGTCAAGTCTTCCCGGCGCACGTGACCAGCAGCGACGCCGGGATTCTGGCGGGACAGGAGGCGGTGAACGGCCAGCTGTCGCAGCCGGAGCAGTCCACCCGCTGGGTGCGCGACGCCCAGCGGATGCGCATTCACGTCGCGTTGGATCAGCCGCTGGACAAACCGCTGCCGACCGGCGCTCGCGCCACGGTGCAGCTGTACAATAGCGAGGGACCTTTCGCCCGCACCTTCGCCGGCCTGCAGATCCACCTGGTGAGCTGGTTGCACTATGTCTATTAATACCCTGGCGCATGTCTTTACCCCGCACGGCAATATCGTCTACACGGCGAATGATTTTCGCCAGACGGTGCGTATCGCCGTGGCCGGGACCATTGCGCTCAGCATCTCCACCTTCTACGACGTACAGTACGGCGTATTTTTCGTCGTTTATCCGCTGATGCTGATGTCGCTGGTACCGATGTTCAACCTGCACGTCGCCCGCCAGTTTATATTTAGCGCGGCGGTAAACTGTGTCGAAATGGTGCTAATTGTCGGCTATTTGTCGCAGTGGCCGGTGATCATGACCCTGGTGGTGTTTGCCCTGTACGTGATGCGTTTCCGCTTTATGAGCCAGGGACCGCTGTTCCNGTTGGGATCAATGGGGGTGGTGTGCCAGAGCACGATGCTCAACTTTATGAGCTATCCCACCAGCAACTGGCACACCCTGATGTTCTCCAATATGGAAGCCTGCGTGATGGCCGTGGCGCTGAGCGCGCTGCTGCATTACCTGATCCCGGACGTCGAACCGCGCAAGCCGCCGCCGCGGATTGAGAAAGACGCCGCCCGCATCCGTCATGAGTCGCTGCTCTCCGGTACGGTAGCGACGATCATCTTTGTGGTGTTTCAGATCTGCGATCTCAGCGACTCGCTGTCGGCGCTGATGGCCGGGATCCTGATCCTGTTCCCGATGCACTATCGTGGGGCGGTGATCAGCTCGATCTGGCGCGTCGTCGGGGTGGTGCTGGCCTGTCTCTATATACTGGTGGTGCAGCTGATTATCTATGATTTCAGCAACCACATGATCCTGATGATGCCGCTGATTGGTCTCGGGCTGGCCTTCAGCGCCCGCCTCCACGTGATGGAGAAAGTGGGCGCCGGGGTGGGCTTCGCCAGCATCACTACCATCGGCATTATGTTCGGCCAGAATTTGCATCCGTATCAGGATCTGGTGTTCAGCGATCTGTACCGCATCACCTCGGTGACGGTCTCGCTGGTGGTGACGCTGACCCTGGTTTTTCTCATGCACCGCCTGCTGAACTGTTTCGCGGCGACGCGTTTTGTGGTGAGCGATTAACCTGCAGGTGGGAAGGTGGCGAGACAGCGCCATGCTTCCCCGTTCTGCTGATACAGCGCCGCCGTCTGTTCCGGGACGATCCAGCCTCGCGCATCGGCTTCCGTCCCCTCCAGCAGGATGCACAGCCCGCAGCCGCTGCGCAGCTGGCGGGGTATATCTTTGACCTCGAAGGCCACTCCCGCCGCCTGCAGGGCTTTGCGCATCCGCACCACCCCCACCGTGGAGTGAAATAAAAACAGAAACGTTGTCATCCGCGCCTCCGCTGGCGCTGGCCGATCAGCGCCGCGCCGATCGCCCCGGCAAACTGGGCGTCGGGATGGGTTGTCACCGCCATGCCGACATGGCTTTCCAGCATCCGGGCAAAGGCGGCGCAGTGGCTGACGCCGCCGGTAAACAGCAGCGGCCCCTGCGCCGATAAGCGGCCAATAAAGTTCGCGCTGCGCCGGGCCATGGCGTTAATCACCCCCGCCAGAATCGCCTCCGGCGCGACACCGGCCGACCGCAGGCTAATGACCTCCGATTCGGCAAACACCGTGCACATACTGGTAATGGCGTGCGGTTCCACGCCGTCGGTAATGGCGTCCAGTTGTTCGACGCTGGCGCCGAGGGTGCGTGAAATGACTTCCAGAAAGCGGCCGGTGCCGGCGGCGCATTTGTCATTCATCAGGAAGTCGCTGAGGTTGCCCCTGGCGTCCAGCTGGATAACTTTGCTGTCCTGGCCGCCGATATCAATCACCGTGCGGGTGTCCGGCGCCAGCAGGCGGGCGCCGAGGCCGTGACAAGAGATCTCCGTCACCTGCTTATCGGCAAAATCCACCAGCTGGCGGCCATAGCCAGTGAGGGTTAAAAAAGGCGTCTCCGTGAGGCCAGCGCGCAGTGTCTCCCAGGCCTCGTGGATGGCGTCGGCGGGGCGAAAGGGGGTGGGGCAGAGGAAGCGGCGCACGATGACGCCGTCCGCCAACAGGATGCCTTTTGTGGCGGTGGAGCCGGAATCAATGCCAACCGTATAGTTCACGCCAGCTCCTTACAGCATTTCGATAAAGGCGGCGACGCGGGTGCTGAGCTGGCCGAGGTCCGCTGTCGAATAGTCGGTTTCAATCGCCATGTAAGGAAGATCGTGCCGTTGGCGCAGATGGCGTTTAATCGCCAGCGATTCCACGGCATAGGTATGGCAGGCCTGCAAAATGACGTCGATCACCCCGTCGGCCTGATACTCCTCCACCATCTGGCTCAGCAGCTGCAGACGCTGGTCGTTGGGGGAGATACAGGAGCAGCCGATGGCGAGATATTTATCGGTTAAGGCGTCGTAGACGTCACCCTCTTCCGCCACGCAGCGCTCGGTCGCTTTCGCGCCGGTGCAGTTCTCATAGCCGACCACCCAGCCGCCGTTTTCCTCGATGGCGCGGACCACTTTTTCCGCCGCGCCGCCGATCGGGCAGCCGGTGATCAGGATCCGCGGACGAGGTTCCAGCCGTTTACCCTGCTGCCACTCCTGATGGATGCGCTCCGCCATGGCATGCAGTTCATCAATCAGGGCGGTTTTGTCGAAACGAAAAGTGGCGCCGTACACCACTTTCAGGATGTCGCCGCCGCTGAGCGCCGGCGGATTGAGCTGCCCGAGACGATAAAAGTGGGCCAGCGCCCGGCGCTCGCGATTTTTCAACACGATGGCTTCGCGCAGCGCCGCCTCGCTAATCGGCGTGCCAAACCGGGCCTCCATCACCTGCTGCAGGCGCAGGATCTCCGTTTTCCACAGTGCGCGCGAGGCGGCATCGCTGGCGCTGTTCGGCAACTGCATGACGTGGACCGCCTTGAACTCGGCCATGTACTCATACATTTTCTTTTTGCCGTCGCAGGTGGTTTCCCCAACCACCAGGTCAGAGAAATAGAAGTAGGGACATTTATCGGTTTTGCCGAAGCCGTAGCTGCTTTTGATAAGCGGGCAGAGGTTGCGCGGGAGATCTTTTTCCGCTTCCTCGATGGTTTCATCGGAGGTTGAGCACAGCGAGACGACAACGGCGCCCGCCGCCATGGCGATCTCCTGGGGCATAAAGGTGCAGTAAGTGCCCACCAGCGGTACGTTCTGCTCTTTAAGATCCATGACGGTGAGAAAGCCCTTCTGGCGAGCTTCTGAGAACTGGTCAAAAATGGCGGGTAGATCGGTGATAAGCGACATGGTTTTCCTTCCCCGTACACGGGAGATGCTGAAAGAGTCGCCATTATAGCCATGGTGTATGCAGGGTTTTATTGATCTCCTGCGTCTGTACGCGGTGTTAATAGACCTTTTTCAAATCCATCTCTTCCTGGATACGCTCGCTCCATGCCTGATGGGTGCGGATGGCCTCTTCGATACCGGCGTTGTAAAACAGCGGCCCCAGCTCTTTGGCGATAAAGTCGACGAAAAATTCGGCGTCAAACTGCTCCAGTTCGAGGTCGAAGGTCTCTGCGCAGTACTTGCTGAGCCTGTCGCGCAGCAGGTCGCGCTGCGCCTGGCTGAGTTCAATGTCATTCATGATGGGGCTTTCTCCGTAAAAGGGCTCACGACTGCCGGGCTTCGATCACCGCTTGTCCGCGCTGGTGGCGTAACAGTCCGGCCAGGCAGCAGGCGGCGACAATCCCGGCGGCCACCGCCAACAGGTGGAAGGGGAGTCTGCCGCCATGGAACCACAGCCAGCGCGCGCCTTCAATTGATAACGCGCTGACGCTGAGGATCACGATATTCAGCGAGGCGGAGACCGTGCCTTTCGGCAGGTCGTTGGAAAAGAGGGTAAAGCGAAACAGCGTCGGGAAAATCAGCCCGATGCCGAAGGCGTAGAAGCAGGTGCCGAGCACCGACCACAGCCAGACGTGGGGCCATACCAGATTGCCAGCGATCAGGATGGCCAGGCCGAGCATCTGTACCGGCACCGCGCTGAGGACAAAGCGCGGGCGGGTAGGGTCTTTTACCCAGCGCGCCACCGACAGGTTGGCGATGATAACGGCGCTGAAGACCGGCACCTGGCTCCAGGCGAACTCGCTGGTGGTCAGTCCGCCGGCGTCCATTAAAATCACTGGCGATACCGCCACCCAGCTCATCAGCGGAATATAGCTCAGCGACAGCGTGGCGGCGCCGAGTAAAAAGATGCGGTTGCGAAAGACGTTGCGAAAATCGCGCAGCACGCCCAGGGGGCTGAACGGCACATCGCCGCGGCGCACCGTCTCCGGCATGGTCAACAGCAGGCCGAGCCAGGCCACCAATCCCATGGCGGCGATAATGCCGAACAGCGCTTTCCAGTGAATGAAATGCATCAGCGCCGCGCCGGAGAGCGGGCCGACGATCGGCGCCACCAGCACGACGGAGGTGATCACCGCCATCAGTCTGATCGATCTTTTTTCCTCAAAGGCCTCCTGTACGGTGACGTAGCCGACGGTGGCGATAAAGCAGATGCTGGTGCCCTGCACGAAGCGGGCAATCAGGAACTGCGTCATGGAGGTGGTGAACTGGGTCGCCAGGCATGCGAGGGTGAAAATCAGCGCGCCGGTGAGCAGCACCGGACGCCGTCCTATCCGGTCAGAGAGCGGCCCCAGCAGCCACTGTAGCGCCATGCCGCCGGCCATATACAGGCTCACCGAGGCCGGAGCCAGCGCCACATCAGCATTGAAATCCCGCACCACGTGCAGGATCCCCGGCTGGATCAGATCGGTAGTGAGATAAGCGGAAAAATCATACAGAATTAACGCCGCCGGGAAGAACAGCGCGGCGGCGTGTCGGCTCAGCCAGTGGGAAATCCTGTGCATCATTTCGCCCTCCCTGTGGAATATTTATCAGCGCTATTGTTCGGATAGTATCATTGCTAACCAATATGCAGATGCAGCAGCGAGGGGATCTGCGAGAGCAGCCACAACAACAGGCCGATGGTTCCCCCCACCAGGGTACCGTTGATGCGGATGAACTGCAGATCTTTACCGATATTGAGCTCGATCTGCCGCGACATATCGCGGGCGTCCCAGCTCTTCACTGTGTCGCTGATATGGCGGGTGAGGAAGGCGGCGAACTCCGGCGCCACCCGGTGCGCCGCCTGCTCCAGGTGTTCGTTAAGCGATTCGCGCAGCGCGTCGTCGCGGAGTAAGGTTTCACCGAACCACTGCCCCGCCTCGGCGATGCGCTGCTTAATACGTGAGTCGTCGCTGCTGATATCGTTTTTTACCCAGCCGCGCAGGTCGCCCCATACTTCGCCAAGATAGTGGTTAAAGGTCTCATCATTTTTTAGCCAGGCTTTGATGTTATCGGCCTTCTGCGCCATATCCGGGTCGGATTTCAGGTTATCGATAAGCTTTTGCACGGCGCGGTCAAAAGTCTGACGGATCTGATGCGTACGGTCGTGAGTCACCTCGTCCAGCAGGGTATTCACCGCGTCGGTGACCATCTCAGCGCTGTGCTCGCCGAGCCACTCGGTGGGTAGGAGTTTGGCCTTCAGCGGGTGTTCGGTCTCCAGCCAGTGTACGATGCCGCGGGCGATAAAGGCGCGGGAGCTGTCGCGCTGCAGCAGGGCGATCAGTTGGTTTATCAGCGAATCGAGCAGCTTTTGATGGCGATTGTCGCGGGTCAGTCCCTCCAGCATTATGGCGCTGGTCTGCGTCAGGTCGACCTTATCGATAGCCTTATGCACCGCGCGTCGCAGCAGACGTTGAATGCGCGCGTCATCGGTCAGTTCGAGAAAACCGCTCATCACCTGCAGCAGGTGCTGGCCGACCCGTCGGGCGTTCTCCGGCTGGCTGAACCAGTTGCCGAGCATCAGGGCTGGCTGATAGCGGCGGATCAGCGCGACCAGCGACGGGGTATCAAGGAACTTTTCCTCGACAAAGCGGCCGAGGTTGTCGGCGATGCGGTCTTTATTGCGCGGAATAATCGCCGTATGGCGGGCGACAAAGGGCAGCGGAATACGGCGAAACAGAGCCACGACCGCAAACCAGTCGGCCAGCGCCCCGACCATCGCCGCTTCGGAAATAGCTTTTAGCGCACCGACCCAAGGCGACGGTGGTAGCGCGAGGGTAGTGATAAAAATGGCGGCTGCAATCAGCAGCAGCGACAGCGCCAGCAGTTTGGCGCGTTTCAGTTCAGCGAGTTTTTCCATATGCTTAAGCATATAGCCTGACGGCGAGGTCGTGCAAAAATCGCCAGATAATCCCCAGGCCGAAGAGCATCAGGATCGCCCCCGCCGCCCGCTCGACTCGCCAGACGATGGCGCCCAGGCGGCGCTGTATCTGCGGCAGCGCAATCGCGCTCACCAGCAGTAAATCCCAGAAGAACACCACGCTGACCATCCACAGCCCGCTCACCGTTTGCTGAAGCAGGGTCACAGCCGGCCCGAGCAGGGAAGTCATCAGCGCCAGATAAAACAGGGCGTTTTTGGGGTTGAGCAGCGATGACCCCAGCCCCAGCAGCAGCTGCCTGCCGAACCCCGGACGCGCTGCGCGAACGCTCTCCATCGCCAGCGTCGCGGGACGGCTGCGTATCAGCAGGCTGCCAATCCACAATAAATAGCCCGCCCCCAGCAGCTCGATGAGCAAAAAAAGCAGCGGCGCCTGGCGCAGAAGCCCCCAGCCGACGATGGCGAGCACAATATACAGCGCATTGCCTGCGGCGATGCCGAGACACAATCCGATGCTGCCGCGGATCCGGTAGCGCACGGCGTAGCCGATCAGCAGAAAAAAATCAGGGCCCGGACTGAGCAGAGCGACAAAGTGGGACAGGGCTAGCGCCGGGAAGACGGCGGGAAAGAGCGTCGATAAGGTATGCATAGTGGCCTCGATAATGGTGCAGAGGCCACCCTACGCCAGGTGGCGTATTACTTATTGTCAGATATTGATCTGCTTTGCGCATACTGCCGCGGCGTGGCGGCGGTATAGCTGACAAAGGTTTTATGGAAATGGCTCTGATCGGCAAAGCCGGCCTGATAGCCGACGTCGGCGATAGGATCCCCGGCGCGTAAGCGCGTTTTCGCATATTCGATGCGCGCCATGTTGATCAAACTGGCAGGCGTCAGGCCGGTATCTTGTTTCACGGCGCGGATAACGGTCTCTTTACGAAGCGCGCTGTCGTGGGCCAGCTTATCCAGCGACGGCGACGCCGGCAGATCCATCGCCAGGCACTGAAACAGCAGGGCGCTGGCGTGATGCGGCGCCTGCGGCGCGGCGGCGCACAGCGGCAGCGCGTGCAGGAGTTGCGCCAGCCGGGCGGGCAGTTGTTCAAGGCGCCCGCGGCTCATCAGGGCGACAACCTGCTGGAAACTGGCAAAGAGAGGGCTGTCGCGCAGCAGCGGCTGCGGCGAGGTGATACTGGCGCCAGGGGGAATATCCGGGCGCTGCGCGTGGCACCATGTCGCGTCCAGGTAAAGCATGTGATAGCTGCGCGGCCTGCCATGCAGCGGATTACAGCTATGCGGCGCGTGCGGCGGGATCACGATCAGATCCCCGGGTTGCAGCAGGTACTCCTGGCCAGCGCACAGGCAGCGCGTTTCCCCCTCGATAATCGCCCCTACTGAAAGCTGGGGGTGGCTGTGGCGCTTATAGGCCTGGCGGCTGCGCCAGGTGCTGCGCAGCTCCAGCCACGGCAGACGATCGTCTCGCCAGAAGGTTTGGGGAATATCTCGGGTATGGTTCACTGCTTTGGCCTTTGCTGCGGGGATAAGCCGTTTATAGCATGCTGCGCCGAGGCTGTCGCCCGCCTGGATTTGCGTACCGCGTCGAAAAAGGATGTCACGCTTGCAGTCCGGGGAAATATGTTTTCGTAGCGGAATGTAAAATCCCGGTTTCCGGGGTGCCAGAGACATTCATGGGATGTAGAGTCCCTGCAGGATAAGCAGGCAGGGATGAGCCGATGGCAAAGGGCACCACCTCGACGCCGCATGATGCGGTGTTTAAACAGTTCCTCACTCAGGCCGACACCGCGCGCGATTTTCTGGCGATCCATCTACCGCCTGCGCTGCGTCAGCACTGCGACCTCGATACCTTACAGCTGGAGTCGGCAAGCTTTATCGAGGAGAGCCTGCGGGCCTGGTACTCCGATGTGCTGTGGTCACTCAAAACCGCGTCTGGCGAGGGCTACATTTATGTGGTTATCGAACATCAGAGCTCGCCGGATGCGCAGATGGCCTTCCGCCTGATGCGCTACGCCATCGCCGCGATGCAGCGCCATCTTGATGGCGGTCATACAAAACTGCCGCTGGTGGTGCCGATGCTGTTCTATCACGGAGCGACCACGCCATACCCGTGGTCACTCAACTGGCTGGACTGTTTTGCCGATCCACAGCTGGCGAGTGAGCTTTATATCTCGCCCTTTCCGCTGGTGGATGTCACGGTGATCCCCGACGATGAGATCGTTCGCCACCGGCGCGTGGCATTACTCGAGCTGATACAGAAGCATATTCGCCAGCGCGATTTAATGGGCATTGTTGAGCAACTGACGACGATTTTACTTAGCGGGGACGCTAATGACAGACAGCTAAAAACGCTGTTTAATTATCTGCTGCAGACTGGCAACGCGCGCCGCTTTGGCCGGTTTATCCACGAAGTGGCGCAACGGGTTCCTCAGCACAGGGAGAGATTGATGACTATTGCTGAAAGATTACAGGAAGTGGGCCGCAGAAAAGGCAAACGGGAAGGCCGGCTTGAAGGCAGACAAGAAGGACAGCATGCCGAGGCGCTGCGCATTGCCCAGAGGATGCTGGCTGACGGCATTGCCCGCGAGACGGTGGTGAAAATCACCGGCCTGACCGCCGACGAGATCGCCGCGCTGGCGCATTGATAACGCCGGGGCGGCCTGACGGTCGCCCCGGTTAGCCTCGTTATGGAATATTCCGGATATACCTAACTTTACCCGCATCGCCAGCCATCTCGACTACCCTTAATATCCTTAACGGCATTTTTGACTGCCTTAGTAGCGATAACAAGGAGACATGCGATATGGCCTATCAGACGGTGAATCCTGCGAACAATCAGCTTATTAAAACGTACCCGGCGCACAGCGATGCGGACGTGGAGGCGGCGCTGCAGCAGGCGGATGCGCTCTACCATTCTGCCTGGGCAAAAGGCGATATTGAACCGCGGCTGGCGGTACTGCATAAGCTGGCGGATCTGATCGATAGCCGGGCGGAGGAGCTGGCAAAAATCGCTAGCCAGGAGATGGGGAAACTCATTAAGCAGAGCCGCGGCGAAGTGAAACTTTGCGCGCAGATCGCCCGCTATTACGCCGATAACGCCAAATCGTTCCTGGCGCCGGTGAAGTATCCCTCCGAACTGGGTGAAGCCTGGGTTGAGCACCATCCCATTGGCGTCTTACTGGCGGTGGAGCCGTGGAACTTCCCCTATTACCAGCTGATGCGCGTCCTGGCGCCAAACCTGGCGGCCGGTAACCCGGTTATCGCCAAACACGCCAGCATTGTGCCGCACTGCGCGGAGACCTTTGCCCATCTGGTGCGTGAGGCCGGCGCTCCGGAGGGGGCGTGGACCAACCTGTTTATCTCCCAGGATCAGGTGGCGAAGATTATCGCTGACGATCGCGTGCAGGGCGCGGCGCTAACGGGGTCGGAGAAAGCCGGCAGCGTGGTGGCGGCGCAGGCGGCGAAGCATATTAAGAAATCAACGCTGGAACTGGGCGGCAATGATGTGTTTGTCGTGCTGGACGATGCCGACCTGGAGCGCGCGGTGAAAATCGGCGTCCAGGCGCGGCTGAACAACGCCGGCCAGGTGTGTACCGCTGCCAAGCGCTTTATCCTGCACGAAAATATCGCGGATGCGTTCCTGACAAAATTTAGCGAGGCGTTTCGCCAGGTGAAAATCGGCGATCCGCTGGATGAAAGCACCACGCTGGGGCCGCTCTCTTCCAAAGATGCGCTGGATACCCTAAGCAAACAGGTGGACGAGGCGGTGAAAAATGGCGCTAAGCTGCATCTGGGCGGCAAAGCGGTGGCTCGAGAAGGCAATTTCTTTGAACCCACCATTTTGACCGGTATCACCCGTGATAATCCGGCGTACTTCGAAGAGTTCTTTGGCCCGGTGGCGCAGATCTACGTGGTGAAAAACGATGAGGAGGCAATCCAGCTGGCCAATGATTCCCACTATGGTCTGGGCGGCGCGGTGTTCAGTCAGGATATCGAACGCGCCAAACGGATGGCCTCCGCCATTGAAACCGGAATGGTTTATATCAACTGGCTCACCGATACCGCGCCGGAGCTGCCGTTTGGCGGCGTGAAGCGTTCCGGTTACGGACGGGAGCTCTCCGATCTCGGCATCAAAGAGTTTGTGAACCAGAAGCTGGTGGTGGTGCGCCGCTAAGCCTATGACCCGGCCATAAAAAAACCTGCCATTCGGCAGGTTTTTTTATGGCTAATGCTCAGCGCACCTTAACTTTATCGCGGGGCGTTGATCATAATCAGAAGGTGACCCCGCCGCCCACATAGGCGCCATCAATCAGGGTGTGGTTCGGGCGACCCTCTTTACCGTCAACGCTTACATGGCGGTAACCCACTTTCAACGTCACTGGACCAATCGGAGACCAGCTCACGCCGCCGTTCGCTTCAACATAGTTTTTCACGCTGTTGTTCAGACCATCCGGCGCGACATACCCTTCGCCAAACACGTGGATGCTGTCGGTCAGGGCCACGTTCACCCCGCCGCCGACCGGAAACGCGACGCCGTTATCGCCTTTTTTCGGCCCGATGTAGATGGCTTTCGCGCCGGCGTTGAGCATCACCGGGCCCACTTCCAGGTTGTAACCCGCGCCCACGCCGCCGGTCTGGCTACCATCATCGGTATTCTTCAGCCAGTGGCTTTCGGCGTACAGGCCAGAAGAGGATTTACCCATTTCCATATTCAGATTAGTGAAGTTTTTACCCTGTTCAACGGTAAACCCCACCGCCATGGCGGAACCAGAGACCGCGGTCAGGGCTGCAAGAATAAGGATGTTAAGCTTTCTCATGGTTTACTCCTCGTCAATAAAGTTGTCTGAGGGCACCTTAACAAGCGATGTTTATCTCTGCAAATGTGACTTGCGTCGATTTTTTATGCTGGTTTTGTCAGGAAGGTATTTTGAAAATGTTGTAATGACGTTTGGTTACGGCGAGGTCAATCAGCAAATTTAGCCTGTTTAGCCGTGGTTTAATTGGTGGGCTAAACAGAAACTGAACAGAGCAGTCATTAATTATTAAGGGGCCTATTCATTCAGTTTCTTATAATTTCCAAAAATGTTTCTACTGTTACTTATTAAAACGTTGCTTTACATTTTTCGACGCGTTGCCGACGTTTGGTCCCTGTTTTTGACGAGGTCTCAGAGAGAAGGGGGCCTGCGCCTTAGGGCGCAGGCGGGCAGGTTAGCGTCGTAACCCGGCAAACGCCGCGCGAATTTCCTCTTCCGGCAACTGAATGCCGATAAACACCAGCGTGCTGTGCGGCGTTTCATCGCCCCACGGGCGATCCCAGTCGGCGCTGTAGAGGCGCTGCACGCCCTGGAACAGCAGGCGATTTGGCTCGCCGTCGATCCACAGCATGCCTTTATAACGCATCAATTGCTCGGCGAAGGAGAGCAGCAGATTTTCCATTACCCGTGAAACTTCACTGATATCCACCGGATAGTCGAGCTCGACCACAATCGACGAGACGTCATTCTGTTTTTCTGCCACAAAATGAAAGCGCGGTGTGGCGCTGACAACCTTCTCTTCCAGCATAAAACCGCTGGTGTTAAACAGCTGGCTTAAATCGATATCGCCGTGAATGACGGTATAAATCGGCGCCCGCGCGTTAATGCGCGCCAGCCGTTCACGCAGCTTTTCGGTGTCGCCGGCGACGTCGGTTTTGGTTAACAGAATCCGGTCCGCGTAGCCGACCTGCGACTGGGCGATGGTGAACTGATCCATCTGCTGGTCGGCATGGGCGGCATCCACCAGGGCGATCACGCCGTCCAGCAGATAGCGCTCGCAGAGCACCTGATGGGAGAAAAAGGTCTGGATAATCGGCCCCGGGTCGGCCATGCCGGTGCATTCAATCACCAGCCGGTCAAACTCGATTTCGCCGCGATCGCGACTGTCGAGGAGATCGAGCAGGGCGTCTTCCAGTTCGTTGGAGCGTGTACAGCAGATACAGCCGTTGGTCAGGGTTTTAATCTGCGTGGCGCGGTCGCCGATCAGCTGATCGTCAACGGAGACTTCGCCGAATTCGTTTTCAATTACGGCGATTTTGAAACCGTGCTGCTCATTGAGGATATGGCGCAGGAGGGTGGTTTTTCCTGCGCCGAGAAAACCGGTGAGTAGGGTGACTGCAATCGGTGCCATTATTGCCTCCATTAACAGCAGCGTACGCCGCCTTTGCCGTCGCCGCCGTAGCGGGCCTGCTGACGTTCGCGGAAGAATTCTTCATAAGTCATGTACGGCTGATCCGGATGGTTGGTTTGCATATGCGTGACGTAGTTGTCGTAATCCGGAATGCCAATCAGCATTTTTGCCGCCTGACCGAGATATTTTTTTGCCTGACCTAAGTTACCAAACATTATAAGTTCCAGATAACGAATAAAGCCGGATGGCGGCTAGCGCCATATCCGGCCTACGTTAATGCGCTTTTGGTAGGCCGGATACGCGTAGCGCTATCCGGCATCAGGGTTAATGATGTGACGAGGTCTTCACGCCGCCTTCCGGTACCGGCACGTACGGAGTCTCTTTGTCGGTACGCACCTTATTGTTGCGGACATTGAGCCAGGTTTTGATGCCGTAGAAGATGATGCTGTACACCACCACCAGGAACAGAATACTCAGGCCGGCGTTGGTGTAGTTGTTGACCACGATATGGTTCATGTTGGCGATCTGCTGCGCGGTCAGCTCGCTGCCGGCGGCAATCTTCTCTTTATACTGCTGAGCCATAAAGAAGAAGCCTTCCATCTGCGGGTTGCTGCTGAACAGCTTCAGGCCCAGCGCCCAGGTGGTGCACAGCAGCAGCCATGCCGCCGGGATAACGGTGACCCAGATATATTTGGTGCGCTGCATCTTGACCAGCACCACGGTGCCAAGCACCAGCGCCACGGCGGCCAGCATCTGGTTAGAGATACCGAACAGCGGCCACAGGCTCTTCACGCCGCCCAGCGGGTCGACCACGCCCTGATACAGCAGGTAGCCCCACAGCCCGACGCAGCCGGCGGTACCGATAATCCCGGCGACCAGCGAGTCGGTTTTTTTCAGGAACGGCACGAAGTTACCCAACAGATCCTGCAGCATAAAGCGGCCTGCGCGGGTACCCGCATCCAGCGCGGTGAGGATAAACAGCGCTTCAAACAGGATACCGAAGTGGTACCAGAAGCCCATATCCGCCATCGGGATGATTTTATGGAATACGTGGGCGATACCGACGGCCAGCGTCGGCGCGCCGCCAGCGCGGTTCAGTACCGAAGGTTCGCCGATATCTTTCGCCGTCTGCAGGATCTGCTCAGGTGAAATCACAAAGCCCCAGGAGCTGACGGTCGCCGCCGCGTGGACGGTGACTTCTTTCAACTGCGCTGCGATCATCGCCGCGTTTTCACCGCCCATTTCATGCAGGTTTGGCATAACGATGCCCAGGCCCGCCGGCGGGGTGTTCATCGCGAAGTAGAGACCCGGTTCGATAATCGAGGCCGCAACCAGCGCCATAACTGCAACAAAGGATTCCATCAGCATCGCGCCGTAGCCAATAAAGCGGGCATCGGTTTCGTTGGCCAGCAGCTTCGGCGTGGTGCCGGAGGCGATCAGCGCGTGGAAGCCGGAGACCGCGCCGCAGGCGATGGTGATAAACAGGAACGGGAACAGCGCGCCTTTCCACAGCGGGCCGGTACCATCAATGTACTGGGTCACCGCCGGCATTTTCAGGTCCGGGTTAAGGATAACGATCCCCAGTGCCAGGCCGACGATCACGCCGATTTTCAGGAAGGTGGCCAGATAATCGCGCGGCGCCAGAATCAGCCATACCGGCAGCAGGGCGGAAATAAACGCGTAGCCAATCAGGGTAAAGGTGATGGTGGTGTCTTTAAAGGTCAGCGCCGGGCCCCAGTACGGGTCGTGGGCAATCACGCCGCCGAACCAGATAGAGGCCACCAGCAGCACGATACCGATAACCGACACTTCACCGACGCGGCCTGGGCGCAGGAAGCGCATGTAGATCCCCATAAACAGGGCGATAGGCACCGTCGAGCAGACGGTAAACACGCCCCACGGGCTTTCCGCCAGCGCTTTCACCACGATGAGCGCCAGCACCGCGAGGATGATGATCATAATCAGGAAGCAGCCGAACAGGGCGATAGAGCCCGGAACCGGCCCCATCTCCTGTTTAATCATCTCGCCCAGCGAGGCGCCGTTACGCCGCGAGGAGATAAACAGCACCATGAAGTCCTGTACCGCGCCCGCCAGCACCACGCCGGCCAGCAGCCACAGGGTGCCCGGCAGATAGCCCATCTGCGCGGCCAGTACCGGGCCAACCAGCGGGCCGGCGCCGGCGATCGCGGCAAAGTGGTGGCCAAACAGCACGTAGCGGTTGGTTGGCACATAGTTCAGGCCATCGTTATTAATGACCGCCGGCGTGGAGCGCGTCGGGTCAAGCTTCATCACCTTCTGCGCGATGTACAGGCTGTAATAACGGTAGGCGACGAGGTACACAGAAACCGATGCGACGACGATCCACAGGGCGCTGACGTGCTCACCGCGGCGCAGGGCGACTACTGAGAGGCAAAATGCCCCGATGATTCCAAGAATCACCCAGGGTATGTGCTTGAATAGTTTTTTGGTATCCATAGTAAAACCTGGCGTTAATTAGATGAATAATTGGCCGAAGCCGTCTGGTTTTAAGTAAGGGTTGATGGAGGTATTGATTAGCTAGGCTGCCTCCGATCTTGCCAGAACAGCGCGCGCGTAAAGTTGGGTAAATCGGTGAGTGGTTGTATAGGGGGTTAAGCGGTTACTTGCGGGGGTAAGCGGTTAGATATGAGTACGAGAGCGCGTAAATGTGTGATTAAGCTCACAATATTATTCTGCGCATCTCAAAGATATGCTTTCAAACTGAGGATAACGGTTTTTATCACCCGCAGATCACTATCTTTATTTCAAGTAGAGGTATTTTGATATTATGCTGACTTTGCCATGTCGTATGGATAGCGTTTAACAAAGGGAATTCGAGTTATGAAATTTGTAAAGATAATGATCATCGCCAGTGCTTTTTACTTAACATATGCTCATGCAAGAGAGATACATCAGGCTGTTGATGAGCCGGCAGCCCCTTATAATTTGCGCTGGGGGATGAGTTACGATGAGGCCAGAAACACGCCTTTATATTCTCTGGAGGTATCAGATATCAATTATGCCGGAAAAGACCCGGATCTGATTATCTCAACGCTGACTCCCCAGGAAGTGGGGGCGTTGAAATATCAGGAGATGAAGCTTTATTTCGATAAGAATAAAGGGCTGAAAAGTGTTTTTGTTAGCGCTGATGTTGATTCCAGTCAGCAGGCCTATAAAGTTGATGATGGCCGGGAAGCACTCGCCTTATATAATGAGGAAGTTAAGGTTCTTGATCGAGAATATGGGCCAGCGACAATCAAAGAAGAGTTCATTGCAGAAAAAGGGAAATTCTATCAAAGTCTTTCCGCCTGCATTGCAAAACAGCAGGAGTGGTATAATAAAAGATTAGATCTGAATAAAATAACAAATTGTTCAACCTGGCAACGTACTTATAAAAAAGGTCGGGTAACCGTTTTGCTATANATCGAACCGAGACAAGTTTCCAAACATTATATTTATAAATAAATTAAAGGACTTAACGGTGAGAATATATAAGATTTTTTTTAGAATTATTGCCATGGTCATTATGGTTATGATCCTTTCTGATTGTCGTCAGTCGTATTATATTGCCAGAAATACGGGGCGCAATATAATGACCTTATCCGACCATCAGCGCGCTAAATCGGCGTTAAACGCTAACGATTTAAATGCAGCTCAGGGCTACCTGACGGGAGAAAAATACAATAATCGCTACAGGCCTGTTAGCGGTGAGGAATCCTGGGGAAGTTTACAATATCGGGCGGCGAAAATCGTCGCCAACGCCGCGGCGAACGGTCAAAAAGTGCGTGATGATGCGCTCTATCTCGCTTATATCTCTTTGTTTGAAGCAGAAGAGGGAGTGCCCGAACATCCCGATATTATGTTGGGTTACATGCATAAAGCCATGGCGCTACTGTTAGCGAATCCGCAATTACTCGATAAAATCGATTCTAAAAATGTCAGTACTTTACCCAGCCAGTTTACCCTTGAACGCTATGCTGTATGGCAATATTTATACGATGGCGGCGAGATTGACTGGACCAAAAAAGCGCCTGAAGGTGAAGGTTATACAATTGCTGGTGAAAGCTATCAGACCTGGAATATCAAGTTAAAAAAAGCTATCTGGAATCGGGGAGACGCTTTTTTAACAAATATAGGTAAACAACAATTTATTCATGACGCTATAGATTATTCGCAATTTCCGGTTATTGCCTGTACCGCCAGGCGAAAAGGCTGGCACTTAACATTACCTGCTGACTACCGGGAACAAAATTTCCGCGGCGGTGGACGTTTTGATTGGGCTTCATGTCGCGCTGTTGAATAAGGCTGGCGGGGGAGATGACGCATATTAAGCGCCAGGTTTACGTATCGGGCGATAAGTAAACCTGGGCGCGGATTTTAGACTGCCACTTCCATTTCCATCATCACCGGATGGAAACGGCGTTTAAAGTAAATCAGGCCGTGCCCTTGCGGGCTCAGGGTAATATTGCGGATCTCCACCAGATACACCAGGTGGGTACCGATGGTTTGCACCTGGCTAATTTCGCCTTCGAGGCTGGCCAGCGAGCCCTTCAGCACCGGCTGCCCGAGCGCGCCCTGCTGCCAGCCGCTGAGGGCAAACCGCTCTTCCATCGTCACCCCGGTCATCCCGGCGAAATGACGGGCCATGATTTCCTGTTCGTGGTTCAGCACGTTGATGCACAACTTGCCGTTACCCTGAAACACCGGGTTCATCGCGCTGTTGGCGTTGATACAAACCATTACCGATGGCGGCGTATCCGTCACCGAGCACACCGCCGTGGCGGTAATGCCGCAGCGGCCGGCTTCGCCTGCGGTGGTGACAACGTTAACCGCCGCCGACAGGCTGGCCATGGCATCGCGAAAACGCAGGCGCTGTTCATCTAATTGCATTATGACCTCCCGCTGTGAATTACTTCAGCAGCTTATCCAACATGTTGATATCAGCGTTATTGTGCAGATGCGGCACCGTCCAGCCGTTCTGGTCGTACTCGGACAGGCAGCGGTCAACCATCGCCATCATTTTGTCCATATTGCCGGAGCTCTGCGCCTGGCGCAGACACTGCAGGCGAATTTCATCCTGGCTACCGGAGTAGTTGATCTCATACAGTTCATGGCGGCCGCCAAATTCGCTGCCGATGGCGTCCCACATCAGTTTGAGGATCTTGATACGTTCAACGTGATCCATACCGTTGGAGCCGCGCACGTACTTCGCCAGATACTGATCGATCTGCGGGTTGTTCAGATCGCGGGCGCTGGACGGCAGATAAATCAGGCCGCTGGTGACGTTGCGCTCGATGATGTTCTTGATCTTGGCGTAGGCCATCGGGGCCATCACGCGATAGGTCTGCAGCGCGGCGTGATCCGGCAGCCATGCGCCGTTGACCCACGGCGTCGCTTCCGAGCACATAGAATCGCTTAACGCCCAGAACATATTGCGCCACGCCACCACTTCGCCAAGGTCGGCCTGCACGCCGCGGAATTCGAGGGTGCCGGTACATTCCAGAGAGCGTTTCAGCAGGGCGGTGATAAAGTCCAGTTTTACCGCCAGACGCACGCAGGCCTGCAGGGGGTACATGCGGGCAAAACCGCCTTCCATGGTCCAGCGACGGCAGCGGTCAAAGTCGCGATAAATTAGTACGTTCTCCCATGGGATCAGCACCTTATCCATTACCAGAATCGCGTCGTTCTCGTCGAAACGGCTGGAAAGCGGATAGTCGTACGGCGATCCGGTCGCGCCGGCGACCATCTCATAGGAGGCGCGGGAGATAAGCTTGACGCCTTCGGCATCCATCGGCGCGACGAACATCAGCGCGAAGTCCGGGTTCTCGCCCATCACCTGTGCGGAGCCGAAGCCGATCATGTTGTAGTGGGTCAGCGCCGAGTTGGTGGCGACCACTTTCGCGCCGCTGACGATGATCCCGGCATCGGTCTCTTTTTCCAGCTTGATGTAGACATCCTTCACTTCATCAGCTGGCTTGTGGCGGTCAATCGGCGGGTTGACGATAGCGTGGTTAAAGTACAGGCCGGTTTCCTGAATGCGGGTGTACCAGTTGCGGGCGTTCTGCTCGAACTGGCCGTAAAACGCCGGGTTGGCGCCCAGCGCGCAGCCGAAGGCGGCTTTGTAGTCTGGGGTGCGGCCCATCCAGCCGTAGCTTAAGCGCGACCATTCGGCGATGGCGTCGCGCTGCTGGCGCAGATCGTCGGCGCTTTTCGCCACGCGGAAGAATTTATGGGTGTAGCCGCCGCTGCCGGTATCGGTGCCCCAGCACAGGGAATCCTGCATCTCCGGTTTGTGCAGCGCATCGTACAGCTGAGCGACGGAGGCCGCGGCATTACGGAAGGCCGGATGCGTGGTGACGTCTTTCACGCGCTCGCCGTAGATATAAATTTCGCGGCCATCCTGCAGGCTTTTTAAATACTCTTCGCCAGTTAACGGGCGTTTCGCGTCGGCGCGGAAATCTTCAGGTTTCATAGGGGCCTCTTCAGTATTTATCGGAATAATGATGTTAAATATATGTTTTGTTTTTGTTGTTTAATTGAAGCGGTTATGGCGCTTGTCGTGAAGGGACGTTTGCGACAACGGCGGGTACTTTTCAGGCGGGAGTGAATTTTGTGATCTCTGCAACTTTTACCGGCTGGCGCGGCGCTGACCCGCCCTACGGTCTATAGCCCAGGCAAGCGCAGCGCCGCCGGGGTATTACGATACAGGTACTTTTTGCGCCCGGTAGCTGCTGGGCGAGCAGCCGACCTGGCGGCTAAAAAAGCGCGCAAAATAGGCAGGGTCTTTAAACCCCAGCTGCCAGGCTATCTCATTAACCGCGCTATCAGAAAACAGCAGCAGCCGCTTCGCCTCGCGCAGCTGGCGGTCGAATATCAGCCGCTTCGGCGAACGGTTGGCGAAGCGGCGGCAGATATCGGTCAGCCGCGATTCGGTCAGATGCAGCTCCCTGGCGTAATCCGGTACCGTCCAGTGCTGATGGTAGTGGCTGTCGATCATCTGGTTAAAGCGCTGGAATAGCTTCAGCTCGCCGCGCATCCCGCTGGCGGCATGATCGTCGAGCCTGGCGTTGCGCAGCAGCAGGGTAAATACCGCCTGCGCCAGCAGCGCCAGGGTATGCTCCCGCCCCGGCAGCTGGGCGGTGGACTCCCGGCGAATCAGCTGCCAGTAGTGCGCCAGCGCCGCCAGCTCGTCGGGTTTATCCGCCAGCGACAGGCAGATCCCCGGCAGGCCGAAGGTCTCCCGCGTGCCGGGATAAAGCACCTCCAGCAGCGGCCAGATAAGTTCTTCGTGCACCGTCAACACGTGACCATCGCTATCGGACTCGGTAATAAAGGCGTGCGGCACCGAGGGCGGCGTTATCACAAACAGCGGCGCCTGCACCGAATAGCGGTGGTCATCAAGCTGCAGCTCAATCTGTCCGGTATCAAGGTAGTGCATCTGGAAATAGCGGTCGTGGCGATGCGCCTGCATGTCGCGGCCAAAAAAGGCCGCCATGCGGGAGAACGACTGGTAGTGCACCTCTTCGGTGCCCAGACTCTCGTCGTAATCTTTATTGATGTCGATGTTGGCGATGGAATGCTGGCACATACCCGCTCCTTAGTGGCCTTTTTGCGCCGCTAAGCCCGGCGCGGCGGCGGCGTCCTCACGCTGGCTCATTGGAATGCGGGTAAGCACCAGCGCGCCGACGATCAGTAATCCGGCGACAAACCACAGCCCGGAGCTAAAGCTGCCGGTGGTATCGCGCAAAATGCCGATCAACAGCGGGCTGACGGCAGAGCCGACGTTGCCGATAGCGTTGATCACCGCCAGCGCCACCGCGCGCGACTGCAGGCTGATCACCCGATCCGGGGTGGTCCAGAAAATGGCCATCGCGGTAAAGGATCCCACAGAAGCCATAATAATGCCGATCAGTTGGATCAGGCTGTGGTGCGTTGCCGAAGCCAGCAGCCAACCCGCCGCGGCGAACAGGTAGGGCAGGATGGTATGCATCTTGCGCTCTTTGCGGCGGTCGGATCGGCGGCTCCACCAGATCATGCCGAAAATAGTGCAGAACTGCGGGATCGCCGCCAGCAGGCCAATCATGATGTTGCTGCTGCCGGTGTTGAAGCTCTGTAGGATCTGCGGCGTCCAGATATTAATGGCGCTGAGGGTATTGGTCAGGCAGAAGTAGGCGAGGGTATACATCAGCACCGCTGGCGTCAGTACTTCGCGCAGCGTGGAACGCGGCGAAGCCGGGACGATCGCCGCATGTTCCCGTTCGCGATCGATCATCGCCTTCAGCGCTTGTTTCTCTTCGTTATCCAGCCAGTTGGCTTTATCCGGCGTGTCGTTGAGGAAGAACCAGGTGACGACGCCGAGCACCACCGACGGCAGGCCTTCCAGCAGAAATAGCCACTGCCAGCCTTTCAGGTTCCACAGGCCGTCGAGCGCCAGGATATAGCCGGAAAGTATCGAGCCGAGCATCATGGTCACCGGCATGGCGATCATAAACAGGGCGTTGGCGCGGGCGCGATGATAGGCCGGGAACCACCAGGTCAGATAGACGAGGATCCCCGGCAGAAAACCGGCTTCGGCGATGCCGACCAGCATGCGCAGGATGTACAGCGTATGCGGGCTGGTGGCGAACATGGTGCAGGTCGAGGCGATCCCCCAGAACACCATGATCCCGGCGATCCAGCGGCGCGCGCCAACTTTCGCCAGCATGATATTGCTAGGGATCCCGCACAGCACGTAGGTGACATAGAACAGCGTCGCCGCCAGGCCGAACATGGTGGAGGTCAGGCCGAGATCTTTACCCATCGTCAGGCCGGCGAAGCCGATATTAATTCGATCCAAAAATGAGAAAACAAAGAGAACAAACAGGAAGGTGATCAGGCGGCGGAACAGTTTTTTGATCACCCGGTTTTCTACTTCAACGGCTTTATTATCATTGTGTTGCAGGGTAGAGGTAGTCATGTTGCGCTCCACATTATCCGTTCAATAGACGGATTTATTGTTATCTGTTGTGGTGGTTGCGGTGTGGGTAAACCGCGCCGCCAGCGCTTCTGCGCCGCGGGCCAGCAGGGTGGTATCGACGCCGACGGCGACGAACAGCGCGCCCAGTTCGAGATAGCGTTTCGCCAGCTGTTCATTGGCCATCAGGATCCCCGGCGCCTTGCCGGCCTGACGGATTTGCTGGATGGCATCTTCGATGGCGGCCTGCACTTCCGGGTGCTGCGGATTGCCGCCGTGGCCCATATCGGCGCTGAGATCCGCCGGGCCGATAAACACGCCGTCCACCCCGTCGACATCGAGGATCTGCGGCAGGTTTTTCAGCGCTTCGCGGGTCTCAATCTGTACCAGGACGCACATGGCGTCGTTGGCCCGGTGGATATAGTCCGGGACGCGATTCCAGCGCGAGGCGCGGGCCAGCGCGCTGCCGACGCCGCGGATGCCGGCTGGCGGATAGCGGGTGGCTCTGACCGCCAGCCGCGCCTCTTCGGCATTCTGCACCATCGGCACCAGCAGGGTTTGCGCGCCGACATCCAGCAGCTGTTTGATCTGCACCGGATCGTTCCACGACGGACGCACCACCGGCTGGCTGGGGTAGGGCGCAATGGCCTGCAGCTGGGTCAGCACCGTTGGTACATTGTTGGGCGCGTGTTCGCCGTCGATCAGCAGCCAGTCGAAGCCCGCGCCGGCCAGCAGTTCGGCGCTGTAGCTGCTGCACAGCCCCAGCCACAGGCCGATTTGCGGACGCCCNGCCTTGAGCGCCTCTTTAAATGCGTTGTTCA
>NZ_JAZARW010000001.1:5243526-5270824 GCF_036233805.1 Klebsiella sp. EMBS2024
TCTCCTNNACAAAGCGGCAGCTGATGGCGCCCATGTTGCCGTAGTCGACGTGGAAGGTATCGCCCTTGCGCGCCGGGACCGGGCGGGTGAAGGAGCCGCCGAGGATAATCTGCCCGGCTTCGAGCTGGACATCGTACGGCGCCAGCTTGTTGGCCAGCCAGGCCACGCCGTTGGCCGGATGATTGAGTACGCCCGCGGCGACGCCGGTCTCTTCAATTACGCCGTTGCGATACAGCAGGGCGGAGATCCAGCGCAGGTCGAGCTCGTCCGGTTTAATCGGCCGGCCGCCGAGGATCACCCCGGCGTTGGCGGCGTTGTCGGAGATGGTGTCGAACACTTTGCGCGGACGCTGGGTTTCCGGGTCGATGTTGTGGCAACGCGCGTCGATAAGCTCCAGCGCCGGGATAACGTAGTCGGTGGCGTTGTAGACATCAAACAGCGTGCAGTTCGGGCCGCGCAGCGGTTTGGCCAGCACGAAGGCCAGCTCGACTTCGATACGCGGCACGATAAAGCGGTCGGTGGGAATATCGCTGCCGTCGTGAAAGAACATATCGTCGAGCAGCGCGCCGTAGTCCGGCTCGCTGATCTGCGAACTGGCCTGCATCGCTTTAGAGGTCAGGCCGATCTTGTGGCCTTTGAGCACGCGGCCTTCGGCGATCTTCATCTCGACCCACTCGCGCTGGACGGCGTAGGCGTCCTCAATGGTGATCGACGGATAATCCAGCGAGATCGCGCGGATCTGTTCACGCTGCTTTTCGGCCTGGTTCAGCCGCTGGGCAATCAGGGTACGGGTCTGTTTATCGAGCATAGAGATTCCTGTGGCATTGCATTGCCGGATGGCGCTTCGCTTATCCGGCCTACAAATTCATGGCCGTTGTAGGCCCGGTAAGCGCAGCGCCACCGGGCAATTTGCACATTATTTAAATAACGCGTGCACGTTGTTTTGTTTGTAGTTCAGCGTCGGGTCGAGCTCTTCCATGGCGAACGACAGCGCCAGATAGCGGCTCTCCATTAGCGTCGCGAAGTGGGATTTGATCAGCGCGAACAGCATATCTCCCACGTCCTGACGGCTCTCCAGGCTGCGCCCGGCGCCGATCTTCAGGGTCATATGCACGAAGGCGTAATCCTGCCTGCCGTCGGCCATCTGCCAGGTATCCAGCCAGTGGGCGCGGCTGCGGATCCCGCCGATCGGAAAGATGCCGGTGGCGGCCAGCGCCTCGTTGACTTTGGCGAACAGCCCAGGCAGATCGGCCTGCTCGCGGATGTTGTCGGTACATTCGGCGATAAAATGCGGCATGGGGCCCCCTTACGCCTGCGCTGGCAACGGGAACACGGCGTTAACCTGGCCGGTACCGGAGCTGGCGAATAGCTCGGTGATAAACTCCACCTTGCCGTCGTATTTATCCCAACCCAGCAGGCCGAGCAGCATCACCGTGTCGTGCATGTTGCCTTCGCCGTAGCAGTAGTCGGCATACTCCGGCAGCATGGTGCAGAACTCTTTGAATTTGCCCTCGCGCCACAGCTTCACCACCCGCTCATCCATCTGATGATCAAACTCGCGGGTGTAGCTGTTCATCCCCTCTTCGGCGCGCTGGTCATCGATAAAGCGGTGCGACAGCGAACCGCTGGCCAGCACCGCCACGGTGCCGTCGTATTTCTCAATGGCTTTGAGGATCGCTTCGCCCAGCCTGCGGCTGTCGGCAAAGTCGTGAACGGTACAGAAAGCAGAGATAGATACCACCTTGAAGTGCTTATCGCTGTTCATGTAGCGCATCGGCACCAGGGTGCCGTACTCCAGCTTCAGGCTGGGAATATTGTGCGCTTTGGCACGCACCCCGAGCTTCACCGCCTCGTCGGCGATAAGCTGGCCCAGCTCCGGGTTGCCGTCGTAGTCGTAGGTCATGTCGCGAATGAAATGCGGCAGTTCGTTACTGGTGTAGACGCCCTGAAAATGGTCGGCGCAGTTGATGTGGTAGGCGCTGTTGACCAGCCAGTGGGTATCAAACACGATAATGGTATCGACGCCCATTTCACGGCAGCGCTTGCCAATTTCTTTATGCCCGTCGATCGCGCCCTGACGGCAGCCGTGGTTTTTCCCCGGCAGCTCAGACAGATACATCGACGGCACGTGAGTGATTTTTGCTGCTAACGCTAACTTACCCATATCAGACTCCCCATTTCGGGATCGGATGGTCGCCCATCGAGATGCAGACGTTTTTCATTTCGGCGAACACTTCAAAGCTGTACTCGCCGCCTTCGCGGCCGGTGCCGGAGGCCTTCACGCCGCCGAACGGCTGACGCAGGTCGCGCACGTTCTGGGTGTTGACGAACACCATCCCGGCTTCAATACCGCGCGCCAGACGCAGCACTTTGCTGACGTCCTGGGTCCAGATATACGACGCCAGGCCGTATTCCACATCGTTCGCCAGGCGCAGCCCTTCCGCTTCGTCTTTGAACGGCAGCAGGCAGGCGACCGGGCCAAAAATCTCTTCCTGGGCGACGCGCATACGGTTGTCGACATCCGCCAGCACCGTCGGGCGCAGGAAGTTGCCGGCTTTCAGATGCGCCGGCAGGTCGGACGGTTTATCCGCGCCGCCAGCCAGCAGGGTGGCCCCCTCTTCGATGCCGAGGCGAATGTAGCCGGACACTTTCTCCCAGTGCTGCTGGCTAATCAGCGCGCCGATCTGGGTGTTCGGATCGGTCGGATCGCCTACGCGCAGGCGATTGGCGCGCTCGGCGAAGCGTTTAACGAACTCGGGGTAGATACTCTGCTGAATAAAGATGCGCGAGCCGGCGGTGCAGCGTTCGCCGTTGATCGAGAAGATGGTGAACAGCGCGGCGTCAAGCGCGCGCTCGATATCGGCATCTTCAAAAATCAGCACCGGCGATTTTCCGCCCAGCTCCATGGAGTACTTTTTCAGACCGGCGTTTTTCATGATGTTGCGGCCGGTGGCGGTGCCGCCGGTGAAGGAGACGGCGCGCACATCATGATGGCGCACCAGCGCGTCGCCGGCGGTGGCGCCGTAGCCCTGCACCACATTGAGTACGCCAGCCGGGATCCCGGCTTCCAGCGCCAGCTCGCCCAGACGATCGGCGGTCAGCGGCGACAGTTCGGACATTTTCAGCACCGCGGTATTCCCCAGCGCCAGGCACGGCGCCACCTTCCAGGTGGCGGTCATAAACGGCACGTTCCACGGCGACACCAGCGCGCAGACGCCAACCGGCTGCACGAGGGTGTAGTTCAGCATCTTGTCGTCGACCGGATAGGTCTTGCCGTTCATCTGCTGGCATACTTCGGCGAAAAATTCGAAATTGTGTGAGGCGCGCGGGATCAACACGTTTTTGGTCTGGTGGATCGGCAGGCCGGTATCGGCGGTTTCCATCGCCGCGATCTCCGGGACGTTCTGATCGATCAGATCCCCCAGGCGGCGCATCAGGCGCGCGCGCTCTTTCATCGGCAGGTTAGCCCACTTCGGGAAGGCCTCTTTCGCCGCCGCCACCGCCTGGTTTATTTCGGCTTCACCGCCGGAGGCGACTTCCGCCAGTACCTCGCCGGTGGCCGGGTTGGTGGTATGAAAATAGTCTGCGCCGGCAACGTTTTTACCGTTGATCCAATGGTTAATCTTTTTCATGACAGTGTCTCCTCATACGCTTGCTGGCTGATGATATGGTTGACCAGGCGGCCCACGCCCTCGACTTCAACGATCACCTCGTCGCCCGGTACCACGTCGGATAGCCCTTTCGGCGTGCCGGTGGCGATCATGTCGCCCGGTTGCAGGGTCATAAATTCGCTTAAATAAGCGATGAGGAACGGGATGCTGAAGATCAGATCGGCGGTGGTGCCCTGCTGGCGCAGCTCGCCGTTGACCCAGGTGCGCAGGGCCAGATTATGCGGATCCGGGATCGCCTCTTTGCTGACGATCCACGGGCCGATCGGCGTCAGGGTGTCGCGGCTTTTCACCCGCAGGTTCGGGCGGTAGTAGTTTTCCAGATAGTCGCGGATCGCGTAGTCATTGCACACGGTATAGCCGGCGACATAATCCATAGCCTCGGCTTCGCTGACGCGGCGCGCGGTTTTCCCAATCACCACCACCAGTTCGGCTTCGTAGTGCATGTATTCGACGTTATCCGGGCGTACCGACTGCTGCTGGTGGCCAGTAAAGGTGTTCGGCGCTTTGATGAATACCAAAGGCTCGGTTGGCGGTTTAAATTCCAGCTCGCTGGCGTGGTCGGCGTAATTCAGCCCCAGCGCGAACAGCGTGCCGTCGGCGGGCGGCAGCCAGCGGAATTCCCCTTCTTTTAATACCGTGCCATCGTCCAGGCGCACCTGGTCGCGTTCATCGACCAGCACGTCGCGTACCTGTCCCTGCCATTCAATGCGTGCCTGTTTCATGCCAGCTCTCCTTCTGCGACAACCGGGTTTTCGAGCGCCGGGAAACCGTCGGCGAGAATACGTACCCGGTCGCCGGGGCGCAGCGTGACGCGAGAGTGGGGCGTGCCGATAAGGATCGCGTCGCCGGGATTGAGGGTGGCGAATTCGCTCAAGGCGCTCAGCAGCTGCGCGGCATTACGCTGCAGATCGCCGGTATGCCAGCTATCCGCCTCGCGGCCGTTAATTTCGGTGATGATGGTCAGATCGTCCACGTTGCGTACCGCCGATAGCGTGCCGATGGGGCAGAAGCCATCGCGGCACTTGGCTTTGATCGCCGGGCGATAAAAACTCTCTTCCGGCAGACTCACATCGTTAGCCAGCGCGTAGCCGGCGATATAGTTCGCCGCCTCTTCCGCCGCCACTTTACGCGCGGTTTTGCCGACAATCAGCGCCACCGTTGCGCCGCTTTGTACGGTCTCGCCCTGCGGATACGGGATCGCTTCGCCATCGCCAATTACGGTATTGCGCGGCTTGATAAACCAGACCGCGGTTTTCGGCGGCGTCTTGTAGGGGGCCTGTTGAAACGCCTCGCGCCAGGCGTCGAGCTGGCTGCGATGATTGAGCGCAACGGCGAAGATGGTACCTTTCATTCACCACTCCTCTGGGACAGATTTCGGTTCAAAGGGATTTCATTAATATGTTAATGATCATCTTTTATGCTTTGCGCTGAGGTTTAGCAACTGGAAGTGAATGTTTTGTGATCGGATTAACACAATATTTACATAACAATTACTTATTTGTTATAAATCAATAGATTGAATATTTTTCAGGAAAAGACTGGTACTTTTCAGGTGCAGAAACCGGTTGTACATGGCAGGATTAACGCTAATTATTAAGTTATTAATAAGTTTTTGGTGAGGCTGTTGAGGGGATACTATGCATGATTCATTAACCATTGCCTTGTTGCAGGCGCGTGAAGCGGCGATGGCCTACTTTCGACCGATCGTCAAACGGCACAATCTCACCGAACAGCAGTGGCGGATCGTGCGAATTCTCGCCGAACGTCCGTCGATGGACTTTCACGATCTGGCCTTTCGCGCCTGTATCCTGCGCCCCAGTCTGACCGGTATTTTGACGCGCATGGAGCGGGATGGGCTGGTGCTGCGCTTAAAGCCAGTTAACGATCAGCGCAAGCTGTACGTCTCGCTGACGCCTGCCGGAACTGCGCTGTACGAAAGCGCCCAGGCGGAGGTGGAAGAAACCTATCGCCTGCTGGAGGCCCAGTTCACCACGGAAAAGCTGCAGCAACTGACCTCCCTGCTGGAGGAGTTTATTGCGCTTGGCGTCCCTGCCGGGCGCGGTGATGAAGAAGAGTAGCGGTTACGGCTCGGCGCTCAGCCTGGCGAGGGCAATAAGCGTTTCCGCGCGGGCGGGGGACAGCGGCTCTCTCGGTTGCGGCAGCGGCCAGCAATACAGCCAGCGGGCGCTGGGTCAGTTTGGCCTGCAGCCAGTCGTCGGCGGCAGCCACGT
Organism: Klebsiella sp. EMBS2024; assembly: GCF_036233805.1. Taxonomy (NCBI): domain Bacteria; kingdom Pseudomonadati; phylum Pseudomonadota; class Gammaproteobacteria; order Enterobacterales; family Enterobacteriaceae; genus Klebsiella; species Klebsiella sp. EMBS2024. The sequence continues at coordinate 5,249,429 of NZ_JAZARW010000001.1, forward strand.
CGCCGCAGCGCACATCCTCGCAGCGGCACAGCAGGCTCTCCGGCGTCGCCGCGTTTTTCAACGACTCCGCCAGCCGGAAGGCGCGGTTTATGGCGTCGGCGAAGCGCTGCCAGCGCCGGGAGCGGCGCTTGCTCAATGATATTCGTCACGTCGCCTCCGGCCTGGTTCATCGTATCCGCCACCGCCTGCAGGCCGCCCGCGCTGCAGCAGAGGATCAGTTTCTGCCAGTAAACCACGCCGCCGCCGTCGGCGGTTTCAAACAGCACGCTGTGCGCGGAGGGGCGGGCAATCAGCCGCGCGCCGTTCACCTCCCGGATGGCGGCGATGTCGTTGGGGATTTACTACTGGGGCGCGCGCAGCTGCCTGCCGCAGGCTAACTTTAGCGGAGACGAAGAAGAGTAAAGGAGAACAGTATGGAGTCGGTAACTCTATCGTTACCTGAAGCTTATGACCTGGCGCTGGAGGTACTCAGCGCCAATGGATTTAGCGCCGACCACGCGGCGGCGATTGCCCGCAATGTGACCGCCGGGGAGCGCGACGGCTGCGCTTCCCACGGCCTGTGGCGGCTGTTGGGCATTGTCGATACCCTGCGCAAAGGTAAGGTATCGCCCGATGCCGAGCCGCAGATCCATGACCAGGCGCCGGGGATTGCGCGGGCGGACGCCGGGGGCGCTTTTTCACTGCTGGCCTACGAGCGCGCGCTGCCGCTGCTGCTGGAGAAGGCGCGCCACAATGGCATTGCGGCGCTGGCAATTAATCGCTGCGTTCATTATTCCGCGCTGTTTGCCGATATTGAGCCGTTGACCGAGGCAGGGCTGGTAGGGCTGGCCTGTACGCCAAGCCACGCCTGGGTCGCCCCGGCGGGCGGCACACGTCCGCTGTTCGGCACCAACCCCATCGCCTTCGGCTGGCCGCGGCAGGATAAGCCGCCGTTTATTGTTGATATGGCGACCAGCGCCGCGGCGCGCGGCGAGATCCAGCTGCATCAGCGCGCCGGCAAAGCGCTACCGGAAGGCTGGGGAATCGACAATCAGGGACAGCCAACGACCGATGCCGCAGAGGTGCTGAACGGCGCGATGTTGACTTTCGGCGGCCATAAGGGCTCGGCGCTGGCGGCAATGGTTGAGCTGTTGGCCGGGCCGCTTATCGGCGATATGACCAGCGCCGAATCGCTGGCGTGGGATAACGGCGCGGGCGGTCTCCCCTACGGCGGCGAGCTGATTCTGGCGCTGGATCCGCAGCGTTTTCTCGGCGCGCAGGCACCAGAGCAGCTGGCGCGCGCCGAAACGCTGTTCATGGGTATGCAGGAACAAGGGGCGCGGCTGCCGGGCGAGCGGCGTTTTGCCTGCCGCCAGCAGAGTGAACGGCAGGGGGTCATTATCAGTCGTTCATTGCATGATGAGATTTGCGCCTTGCGCCAGGGCGGGTAAGGCGCGNAGCGCCGCCACCCGGGATGCCTGTCAAAACAGCGTGTCGAGCTCGTCCAGCACGTTGTAGTCGTCATCGACCAGCAGCAACGTCTTCCACTTATCAAAGGTCAGACACGGGTGCGAGGTGCCGAACAGCAGAATATCGCCGACCTGCACATCGCTGCCCGGCGCCAGGCGCAGCATACAGTGCTGATCCATGATGCCGGTGCTGACGATCGACTCCGCGCGCAGCGCTAACTCCTGGCCGTTACGATAATGGGCGATCGGCTGCGGCAGCCCGGCGTCGAAAGCGCAGTCGCGCTTGCCGAAGTTTACCACCGCGCGATCCGCCTCCGGCACCGATTGCACCATCGCCATCAGCTCCAGCGCTGAAGTGAGATCGCCGGCGAGATCGCAGGCAATCGGATCGCGGGCGATCAGCGCTTGTTGGGCGAGATCGTAGATCCCGCGATCGTGGGTGATATAACAGCCAGGGCGGATGACGATACGGCAGCGGCGCGGTTTTGCCGCCGCCAGCCAGATGTTGCACACCACGTCATACCAGACGGTGCCCGCGCCGGTGAGAATAAATTCGCCGTCAACCAGCGGCTCCATGCGGCAGGCAAGCGCCGCGGCCTGCTGTAACAGCGCTTCCACCTGCGGCTGCGGATCGTCGCCGTGCAGCACCCCTTCATACAATTCCAGTCCGCGTAGCCGTAACCCCGGCAGGTCGCTTACCCGCTGCGCCAGCGCCAGCGCGTCATCAACGCTACGACAGCCGCAGCGCCCGCCAGGCACGCCAAGTTCAATCAGCACATCCAGCGTTTGTCCCTGGTCTGCGAAGAATGTGGAGAGGGCGCGCACGTTGACCTCGCTATCGACGCAGCAGATAAAATCCACCGCCCGATAGTGGGCTTTTAGCTGCGCGACCACCTGCATATTGGCTTTGCCGACCAGCTGATTAACCATCAGGACGCGTTGGATGCCGCTGGCCATTGCCGCGCTAGCCTGCCAGGCGCTGCCCACGCCGATCCCCCACGCCCCCGCTCGCTGCTGCGCCTGAAATATCCATGGCGTCATTGTCGTTTTACCATGCGGCGCCAGCGATACGCCGCGGGCGTCGGCGTAGCGCTGCATCCATGAAATATTATTTTCCAGCGCCGACTTTTTTAGCAGCGCGGCGGGTAGACAGACCTCTTCCGCCAGCAGATTAGCCGGCGCGGACATGAGGGCGGATTTGTGCGGGATGAGCGGTGCTGAATGGTATTTCATAACACTATCCTNTCAGGGTTTATAANCGGTTAGTCGCTGGGTATCATTTATAAATATTTGATAAATATATTTTTAATATAAAAATGTTATTCGTTTTGAATAAAAGTATCACAAAACGATCTGAGTTTTGCGTAGTTTTCCACTGTTTTTTGCGCTTGTAAATGGTTAACTTATCGGCATGTCGAAAGGGAGTAATTGCTATGAAAGTTGACTGGCTTTTCAAAAACGTCACGGTGATCGACGGGAGCGGCGGGCCGCAATACCGTGCTGATGTGGCGGTGAAGGGCGATCGAATTATGGCTATCGCCCCGGCGCTGGACGTTGCGGCGGAGCAGGTGATTGATGGCCAGGGGCGGGTACTGGCGCCGGGCTTTATTGATGTGCATACCCATGATGATATCAACGTGATCCGCATGCCGGAGTACTTGCCGAAGCTCAGCCAGGGGGTGACGACGGTGATCGTCGGCAACTGCGGGATCAGTGCGGCGACCGCCACCATGCGGGGGGAAGTGCCGGACCCGATGAATCTCCTCGGCGAGCAGCAACACTTTATCTATCCCACCGTGGAGGCTTATGCCCATGCGGTGGAGGCGGCGCGACCGTCGCTGAATGTCGGCACGTTAATCGGTCACACCGCGCTGCGTAATAACCATATGGACGATCTGTTTCGTCCGGCGAACGAGACGGAAATCGCCGGCATGCGCGTACAGCTACGCGATGCGCTGCGCCAGGGAGCATTAGGGCTCAGTACCGGGCTGGCCTACGCCAGCGCCTTCCAGTCGACCACCGAGGAGGTGATGGCGCTGGCGGAAGAGCTGGCGGCCGGGAAGGGCGTCTATACCACCCATTTACGTTCAGAGTTTGAGCCGATTCTCGAGGCGCTGGACGAAGCCTTCCGTATTGGTCGCCACGGCAACGTGCCGGTGGTAGTTTCGCACCACAAGTGCGCCGGGGCAAAAAACTGGGGGCGTACCAAAGAGACGCTGGCGTTTTTCGATGAGATGCGCCAGCAGCAGGATATCGCCTGCGACTGTTATCCCTATTCAGCCAGCTCATCGACGCTGGATATGAAACAGGTGACCGACGAGTTTGATATCGTGATTACCTGGTCCGAAGCGCAGCCGGAGCAGGCGGGGAAAACGCTGCAGCAGATCGCCGATGAGTGGCAGGTGAGCCTGCACGACGCCGCGGCGCGGCTGATGCCGGCGGGCGCTATTTATCACAACATGGATGAGCAGGACGTACAGCGGGTGATGCGCTATCCGGTCACCATGATTGGCTCTGACGGGCTGCCGAACGATCCGATGCCGCATCCGCGCCTGTGGGGCGCCTTCCCGCGGGTGCTCGGCCACTATAGCCGCGACGAGCAGCTATTCCCGCTGACTACCGCGGTACACAAGATGACCGGGCTGTCGGCGGCGCGCTTCCAGCTGGCGGATCGCGGGCTGGTGAAAATTGGCTACTTTGCCGACCTGGTGCTGTTTGACCCGCAGACGGTGCGCGATGTCGCCAGTTTCTCCGACCCGAAACGACCGGCGGACGGCATTGAGGCGGTGATGGTCAACGGCGTGATGAGCTACGGCAGTGATAAGAAAATTACCGGACGGGCAGGGCGTTTCCTGCGTCGTCGGATGGACTAAGGAGTTGAGTATGAGTATCAAGCGTTATGGCGTAGAAGGTGGTACCGGTACCGGCGGGCAGCACCTGCCGTTCGCGCGGGCGGTGGAAGCGGGAGGCTGGCTGTACGTTTCCGGCCAGACGCCGATGAAAAATGGCGAAGTCGTGGAAGGCGGGATTGTCGACCAGTCGCGTCTGGCGATTCAGAACTGCGTAGATATCATGACCGAAGCGGGCTACACCCTGGCCGACGTGGTGCATGTTAAAGTGATCCTCACCGATGCGCGCTATTTTCAGTCGTTCAATAAGGTATTTCGCGAGTTCTTTGGCGACAACCCGCCTGCCCGCATCTGCTGCGTAGCGGACCTGGTGGTGGATTGTAAAGTCGAAGTGGATGTGACCTGTTTTAACGCTGCGCGACAATAACGCTCGAAACCTAAAATAAATCCCTCCCTTTGCGGGAGGGAGCATCAAAAAAGTGTGATATCGGCACCAGAGTGAATAAATAAATCGGTGCCACTGGGTTCGCTATGCCTTTTTTCAGGCATGGTTCCTGTTAACTCATAATATTCAGCGGCACGAATATTATTTATTACGTCTGGATGTGAGCCATGAATAATATGTCATTTATGATTTGGTTTTCCGTTTATGCCTGCGCGATGATTACCTTAGGCTGGTACGTTTCGCGCAAACAGAAAACCGGCGAAGACTTTTTACTTGGCGGTCGTTCGCTGCCGATGATCCTCACTCTCGGTTCGACGGTCGGCACCATGGTGGGGACCGGCTCCAGCGTCGGCGCCGTCGGCTTTGGCTACAGCAACGGCTGGGCCGGGATGCTTTACGGCCTCGGCGGCGCGGTGGGGATCCTGCTGGTGGCATGGTTATTTGCACCGGTACGTAAACTTCGCTTCATGACCATGAGTGAAGAAATGTCGTATTACACCGGCGGCAGTAAAATTATTAAAAACCTCGTCGCGATACTTATTTTTATTGCCTCTATCGGCTGGCTGGGGGCGCATATATTAGGCGGCGGATTATATCTGGCGTGGGCCAGCGGCATTGATATTAATGTCGCGAAAATTATTATCGCGCTGGCTTTTGTGGTTTATGTCGGTATCGGCGGCTATTCCGCGGTGGTGTGGATCGATACCATTCAATCGATCGTGCTGTTCGTGGGCTTTATTTTAATGGCGATACTGGCGGTTCATCACGTTGGCGGCTGGAGCCATATTCAGCAGGCCGTCGATCCGGCGGCGCAAAGCCTGTTCGCGGTCGATAAATTAGGCGTGCTGCCGGCGCTATCATTGGCGATGGTGATCGGCGTCGGCGTGCTGGCGACGCCTTCTTATCGCCAGCGTATTTACTCGGCGAAGACCGTCTCCTCGGTGCGCCAGTCCTTTACCATTACCGGCCTGCTGTATCTGGGCTTCTCCTTCCTGCCGGCGATCATCGGTATGGCGGTATGGACCATGAACCCGCAGCTGGAAAACAGCGGCTTCGCCTTCTTGTTTGCCACCCAGGTGCTGCCGCCGGTGCTGGCGATGGCGATCCTGATTGCCGGCATGTCGGCCAATATGTCTTCCGGCAGCTCTGATGCCATCGCCGCGGTGTCCATTATGCTGCGCGACCTCTACACCCTGGTGACCGGCCATATGCCCGCGCCGGAGAAAGCGATTCGCCTGTCGCGGATCTTCCTGGTTCTGGTGATTGCGCTGGCGCTGCTGTTTGCCCTGACCTCCAACGACATCATCAGCTACATCACCAAAATGATCTCAATGATTATGTCCGGGATGTTTATCTGCACCATGCTTGGCCGTTTCTGGACACGCTTTAACTGGCAGGGCGCGGTCGCCGCGCTGGCCGGCGGCGCCGGGGCATCGGTTGCGGTGCTGGTGGATAGCGACTGGCTGGCGTTCTGGGGCAACCCGTGTATTCCGGCGGTGCTGACGAGCCTGGTGGCTTCGGTTGTGGTGACGTTACTGACCCCGGCCAGCAGCATGAGCCGCGAGCAGGCTCTGGAGATGATTACCCGCGAGCGTGAAAGCCGCCCAACGCCGCCGCCGCTGCCGATTGGCAAACGTCATACCTCACGCGGGTAAGGGGTAATCATGAACGAGTATATTGCCGTCGATTGGGGCTCCACCCAGCTGCGGGCATGGCGGATGCGTGATGGCGAATGCATCGACAAGCTGAAACTGCCCTGCGGCGTCACGCGTCTGAACGGGCAGCGCGCCGAAGCGGTATTTCAGCAGCAGCTGGCGCCGTGGCGCGGCGACCCCGCGCTGCCGGTGGTGATGGCGGGCATGATCGGCAGCGATGCCGGTTGGCAACCGGTGCCTTATCTGGCCTGCCCGCTGGCGCTGGAGGCGCTCAACGGTCAGTTATATGAGGTGGCGGAAAAAGTGTGGATCGTGCCGGGGCTGAAAGTGGCGCAGGCTGCAGATTACGACGTAATGCGCGGTGAAGAAACGCAGCTGCTGGGCGCCTGGCAACTGATGCCCGCGGAGTGTTACGTGATGCCCGGCACCCACTGCAAATGGGTGCAGGTGCAAAACGGCGTGGTGCGCCAGTTCGCCACGGCGATGACCGGCGAACTGCATCACCTGCTGCTTAACCATTCGCTGCTCGGCCAGCAATTGCCTGCGCAGTTGCCGGATGAAGCCGCTTTCGCCCTCGGTATGGAAAAAGGGTTAAATCAGCCGGCGTTATTGTCCGGGCTTTTTAGCGCCCGCGCCGCGCGGGTGTTAGGCGCGCTGGCGGCGACTTCGGTGAGCGATTATCTCTCCGGGCTGTTGATTGGCGCGGAGGTGGCGACATTCAGCGAACGCTATCGCGCCAGCCGCGTGGTGCTGGTTGGTGAGCACTCGCTCAGTGTCCGTTATCAGCAGGCGATGGCGGCGCGTGGGTTAGCCGTTTCCCGTTGCTCCGGCGAGGCGGCGTTTCTTTCGGGTATAGCGAGGATGATTGATGGACAAGATTAAGCTGGTGGCGATTTTACGCGGCATTCAACCCGCTGAGGCGGCAGATCATATTGAGACGCTAATAAATGCAGGCTTTCGCTATATCGAAATCCCGCTCAACTCGCCGGACTGGCAGCAAAGTATTCCGGCGATGGTGCGTCAGTTTGGCGAGCGGGCGATGATTGGCGCGGGAACGGTGCTGAAGGTTGAACAGGTTGATTTTCTCGCTGAAGCTGGGGCGAAACTTATCGTGACGCCCAATACGGCCCCGGCGGTGATCCGCCGCGCGGTAGATAAGGGGATGCTGGTGTGCGCCGGCTGCGCGACGGCCTCCGAGGCGTTTAGCGCGCTGGATGCCGGGGCGCAATGGCTGAAAATCTTTCCGTCATCAGCATTCGGCGCGGACTATATTCGCGCGCTGAAAGCGGTGTTGCCGCCGGAGGTTCCGGTGCTGGCGGTCGGCGGCGTGACGCCGGAAAATCTGGCGACCTGGATACAGGCGGGGTGCGCCGGTGCCGGTCTGGGCAGCGATCTTTATCGCGCCGGACAGGCCGTGGAACGTACCCGCGAGCAGGCGGAGAGGTTTATCTCCGCCAGTAAAAGTTAGTCCCCCAGCGGCTGCCGATCGACGCCGCCGCGGTGGCTGTCGAGCGCCAGCTTAATACGGCGTAATTTGCCTTTTGCCTGGGGTTTGTTGGCCATCGCCAGTTCGGTGGCCAGCACATCGACCATCGCCAGCATCGCGTAACGGGAAGTGCTGGGCTTAAAGATATAGTCGTTTTCCCGTACCAGCAGCGGTAGCACCAGATCCGCCTGTTCAGCCAGCGGCGTTCCGGCGGGGGTAATCGCAATAACCTTCGCGCCGTACTGGCTGGCAATCGCCGCGCTCTCGATGATTTCCCGGGTATAGCCGCCCAGAGAAAGCACGATCACCACATCCTGCGGCGTCACCGCCGAGCTCATCATGCGTACCAGCAGACCATCGCTCTGGCTGACAACCGGCAGACCGAGGCGAAACAGGCGATACTGAATTTCCTGAGCGCAGATGGTCGAACCGCCGCCCATCCCCAGGGCGAGGATCTGCCGCGCATCGCTCAGCCAGCTCACCGCGCGCTTCAGCGCCTCGATATCCAGCGCCCGCCGGTTGGTCTCCAGTACGCTGATGATTGACTCATAGATCCCCTGGACGCCTTCGAGATCCGGAACATCGAGGATAAACCGCTGGCCGACCGCAAGAGATTGCGCAAGCTTCATCTTCAGCTCGCGGACGTCTTTACAGCCGAGCGCCCGGGCAAAACGGGTGACCGAAGCCTGGCTGGTTTGCGTCAGACGCGCTATCTCGGCGATGGGCAGCTCCGCCGCCGCCGCGACATCATCGAGAATAAACTGCGCAATGCGTTTTTCGGTCGCCGTGAGTTCCACAAAGCGATCGGTTATGCAGGAAATAATATCGATTGACCAGGACATACGGTAACAACGGGTAAGTTTTGAATGGTACTTTGTACCATATTGCGCCGCTGAAATCAGTGCTGAAGTCTACAACGCCAGGCGCATGGCGCAGCGCGACTCGGGCGGCAGGCCGTGCCGGGTCTCCTGTTCCCTTTTTGCCGCCAGCCCGGCGGGCAGGGTCAGCTCATCGAGCATGGCGAATCCCAGACGGGTATAAAACGGCGCATTCCACGGCACCTCGCGGAAGGTGGTGAGGGTTACCGCCGGGTAGCCCATCTGCCGTGCGCTCTCAATAACCCGCTCCAGCAGCATCCAGCCGATGCCCTGTTGCTGCCAGGCCTGGTGGACGGCGACTTCGACGATAAATAACGCATCGTCGAGCGGTTCGGTCAGAATAAAGCCAACGGGTTGCCCGGCGGCTACCGCCAGCAGGCTATGCTCCGTTTCCAGATAATCATGATGGCGCGCAACGCTAATCACCTCGCTGTCCGCCAGCCAGGCGAGAGAAGGGATCTGGCGAAATGCCTGGGCGGCAGAACGTTCAATGGCGGGCAGAAGGGCGACATCGCTCTCCTGAGTCAGGCGTAATACGGCACCGGCAGTTATAGTGTTAGTTTTCATCACCTCAGCATAGCAGCCTTCGGGAGAAAAGTATGGAGCTGACCGCCGTTCCCGCCACGCAGTTCAGCAGCGTGCAGTTAACGGATATTCTCAACGCCTGTTTTGAAGCCTACCTGGTGCCTGTTACCCAGTCGGTAGAGGGATTTGTTCGGCGTTTTAGCGCCGAGGGGATGAGCCTGGTCGATTCCCGCGTCTGGCTGGCCGGAGATGAACCGGCGGCGATCGCGATCGTCGCGCGCCGGGGGAGTGCCGCTCGCCTGGCGGCCTTTGCCCTGCGCCCGGCCTGGCGCGGCAAAGGCCTGGGCCGGAAACTGATGCAGGAACTGCTGATGCTTTTGCAACAGCAGGGGATCGAGACGGTATTCCTGGAGGTGATCCGCGATAACCATGCGGCCGTCGCGCTGTATCAGTCGCTGGGCTTTACGCGACGCTATGGGCTCTGCGGCTACCTGAGTACAGAACTTCTGGCCCCGGTGCCGGGCGTATTGCAGCTTTATCCCACCCTGTCCCTGCTTCGGCGCGCCATTGAGGAGAGTAACAGCCAGCTTCCCTGGCTGCTGGATCCGCTTACCTTCGCCACTCTGCCATGTCAGGTCGTGACGCTGGAACAGCGCGCCTTCGCGGTTCTAACGACGGCGGGCTCGCGCCCTGTACTGTCGTNTTTGTGGGTGGAGCCCGCCGCCCGCCGCCAGGGGCTGGCGCGTGAGCTGCTGATGGCGCTGGCGCAGCAGTTCCCGGGCATTGGTACTTCGGTGACGGTCCCGGAAACTTTTACGCCGCTGTTTGCCGCGGCCGGCTATACGCCGCTCTCGCTGCAGCAGTATGAAATGACGATGGATCTGGCCGACGCGAAGTCGGCTTAGCCAGGAGTGTGCGCTGGACCGCAAAAAAACAGCACGGGCCGTCGATAAGCCTCTCTTTTCCCGCATCATATCCCTTCGTAATGGCGAAGAGGGGGATGCGATGCGTAAAACGGAACTGTTGGCTTTTTTGCAAAATCAGACCGATTTTTTCGATCCGGATAACCTGAGCGAGGTCTTTACCGCCAGCTGGCTGGCCCGGCGTTTCGCGATGCAAAGAAATACCGCCAGCCATTATCTCAATCAGCTGGTCGCTCAGGACGTGCTGGTGAAAATCAACACCCGGCCGGTCTATTTTCTGCATAAAAAAGCCTTTTGCCAGCAGTTCTACCCGCTTTCCCGCAGTGAGTATGCCAGCATGGCGGAGTTACTCGCGGAGAGCGACCGCCAGCCGGAGCAGGCGGACCATTTTTCGTTGCTGACCGGGCATGACGGCAGCCTGCGTAAACCGATTGAGCAGATGAAAACCGCGCTGTTTTATCCTAACGGCGGGCTACCGCTGCTGATCACCGGCGACAGCGGGACCGGCAAAAGCTATATGGCTGAGCTGATGCATGAGTTTGCCATCGCCCAGGGGCTGCTGGCGCCCGATGCCCCCTTTGTGAGCTTTAACTGCGCGCAGTATGCGAGTAATCCGGAGCTGCTGGCCGCCAACCTGTTTGGCTACGTCAAAGGCGCGTTTACCGGTGCGCAGAGCGATAAAGCGGGGGCGTTTGAGGCGGCAAACGGCGGGATGCTGTTTCTCGATGAGGTCCATCGCCTGGATGCTCAGGGACAGGAGAAGCTGTTCACCTGGCTGGATCGTAAGGAGATCTACCGGGTGGGGGATACCGCGCAAGGCTTGCCGATTTCGCTGCGGTTGGTGTTTGCCACCACCGAAGATATTCACAGCACTTTTCTCACCACCTTCCTGCGCCGAATTCCGATCCTGGTTAGCTTGCCCGATCTTCAACACCGTAGCCGCGAGGAGAAGGAGGCGCTAACGCTACAGTTTTTCTGGCAGGAGGCGCGCACGCTTGCCGCCCGGCTGCAACTAACGCCGCGATTGTTGCAGGTCCTGACGCAGTATGTTTATCGGGGCAACGTCGGCGAGCTGAAGAATGTGGTGAAGTACGCCGTGGCGTCAGCCTGGGCCAGGTCTCCGGGCCGCGAAATGTTGACCGTGACGCTGCACGATCTGCCGGAAAATGTCATGGCCGCGACGCCAGCGCTCAGCGAAGCGATGGGCCAGCAGGAGCCGCTGCTTATCGAGCCGCAGACCAGCCTGGTCTGGCTGCTGCGCGCGCGCGACCCGGTACAGGGGCTGATCTATGACGTTCAGTGTCGGGTTCTGGCGCAGTATGAAGCGGTGCTGAATAAAAAAACGGTCTGGGAAGAGGCGCAAAGGAGCATGGGGGAAGAGATTGAAACCCTCTTCGATCGGCTGATCTTTGATAATCATGACTCCAGTAGCTCGCAGATGCTGCTGCTGATCGCTCATCAGGTTCGGGAGGAGTATTATCGCCTGGAAAAGCGCTTCAATATCCAGTTTAACGGCAACTGCCTCTACGCGCTGAGCCACTACCTGATCCACCGATCCCGACAGCCGCAGTCCACGATAAACAATGAAAAAGCCCGCCAGCTGGAGGACTTCCTGGTACAGAAGTTTCCGCTGCTGTATCGCTTTTGCGAAGCGATGCTCGGTGCGTTGACGCTGAAGCTGGATATTGAACCCCAGCGTATCGACCTGCTGCTGTTAGTGCTGTGGTTCCACAAGAATGGCGCCATCAGCCAGCAGCAGGTGACCCGGGCGATAATTCTCGCTCACGGTTACGCTACCGCCAGCAGCATCGCCAACGTGGCGAACCGCTTGCTGAAAAGCCAGCTCTTTGAGTCATTCGATATGCCGCTGGACGTGACGCCGGAGGCTATCGCTAACCAGGTGATGGCCTACATAGAGAGCCATGCTCTGGCATCAGGATTGATAATCCTGGTCGACATGGGATCGCTGAACGCCATTCACCGCCATTTTAATCGTCGCCTGAGTACGCCGATGGCGATCATCAACAATGTCTCCACCGGTATGGCGATGTACGTCGGGGAGCGCATTTTGCAGGGCGTTATGCTGGAAGATATCGTCCGCGAGATCGGCGATGACCTTGCGGTTGAGCACCAGCTCTATTACCCGCAAACCGATAAGCCGCGGGCAATTTTAACCACCTGCGCGACCGGTCTGGGCGCGGCGGCGAATCTGTCGGCGCTGTTAAAAGCCAGCATTCCTGAAGCGCTTGGCATTGATATTGTGGCCTGCGATGTGGAGACCCTTGCCGATCCCGCGCGACGGGAGCCGATGCTAAGCCGCTATGAGGTGTTGGCGATCGTCGGCACCCTGGATCCGCATCTTGCCGATCTACCCTGGATCTCGCTGGATTCGCTGATCTCTGGCGAAGGGAGTCGTCCGCTGATGCGCATTTTTGGCGAACTGGCGACGGCGGAGCAGGTCAGCGAGATCAACAACCTGATCCTGAAAAACTTTTCGCTGCGCCGGGTGATCGAGTCGGTGACGATCCTCGATACGGCTAAGGTGATCAACCAGGTTGAGCAGTTTTTGCTGCGCTATGAGCATCTGGCCGGGCGCGATGTACCTAACGATCGTAAGGTCGCGCTGTATGTGCATATCAGCTGTCTGATAGAGCGATTAATTCGTCACGCTTCCCCAGCCCAATACACTGGAGGGCAGTGTCCGGATCGCGAGCTGGCTACGCTACGCGAGGCCTTTAGTGTCATAGAGAGCGGGTATAGTGTCAAAATTCCCGTTGTAGAGCTCTGCTACATTCACGATATCCTGACGCGGGAAACGGAATTTATTCAGGAAGATCAAGACTTTTAACACATCTCTTCTTTTTTATCCTTGCGTTAGCCGACGCGCCACTGTTTCTGGCACGTCGGTTGCAATTAAGAAAGCAGTGGAATGCGCTTTCGAGGTAAGGATGAAACGACACTATATTTTTGCCAGCCATGGCAGCTTTGCTAACGGTTTGTTGAACTCCGTGGAACTGATCCTCGGTAAACAACCCGATATACATACCTTGTGTGCCTACGTGGAAGAAGAGGTCGATCTGACGCAGCAGGTGGAAGCGCTAATGGCGCGTTTCCCGGCGCAGGATGAGCTGATCGTGATTACGGATATTTTTGCCGGTAGCGTGAATAACGAGTTTGTTCGTTTTTTATCTCGCCCACATTTCCATTTATTATCCGGTTTAAATCTGCCGTTAATTATTGACTTGCTGATTTCCGCAGCCGAAGACAATACCGAAAAATTAATTACCGAGGCATTAACAAACGCCAAAGAGAGCATTCAGTACTGCAATCAAACGATTGCCAGCGCGATGACTATGGATAAAGACTTCTGAAATGAGGAAGCATGATGATTACATTATTAAGGGTAGACCATCGATTACTTCACGGCCAGGTGGCCTTTTCCTGGACCCAATATGTCGGCGCCGATTGTATTTTAATCGCCAACGATAGCGTCCCTGGCGATGAGTTGCGGAAAACCACCATTAAGCTTGCCAAACCGCCCTCGGTGAAGCTGGTGATTAAAAATATAAATGATTCTATTGAGGCAATAAAAAGCGGGGTTACCGATAAATATAATTTATTTATTGTTGTGGAGTCGGTTAATGACGCCTGGCGTATTGCCAGCGCCATCGACGAAATAAAAAGCATAAATCTTGGCGGAATAAAGGCTAAAGAGGGCAGTAAAAATATATCTAAGGCGATTAATTTACTGCCGACAGAAATAGAACAGCTACAACAACTGGTGGGCAAGGGCGTCGAAGTGGAGATTCGCCAGGTCCCGAACGATCGCAAACAGCTTTTTGCGGAATGCGTGTAATTCCGGAGGACAGATTATGGTAGAGGCTCTCTTACTGGGTCTGGTGGCGTTTATCGCGCAATCGGAATATGCCTTAGGGACGTCGCTAATTTCACGGCCTATCGTCACCGGGCTGCTGACCGGGCTGGTGCTGGGGGATGTACAGACCGGCGTCATTATGGGCGCGACGCTGGAGCTGGCGTTTATCGGCTCTTTCTCCGTTGGCGCCTCGATCCCGCCCGACGTCGTGACCGGCGGTATTCTCGGCGTGGCGTTCGCCATTACCTCTGGCGCAGGCACAGAAACGGCGTTGTTGCTTGGCCTGCCTATCGCCACGCTGACTTTGATCCTGAAAAACATCTATCTGGGGATGTTCATTCCAATGCTTAGCCAGAAGGCGGACGGGTATGCGGAACGGGCGGATCTCCGCGGCATTGAGCGGATGCATTTGATTGCCGGATTCGGCCTGTCGCTGATGCTTGCCGCGGTGGTCACCGTCTCATTCCTGGTGGGCAGCAACGCGGTGAAATCCCTGCTCGATACGATCCCGGAATTCATCAAACATGGGCTCAGCGTCGCCACCGGCATCATCCCGGCCCTCGGCTTCGCGATGCTCGCCAGGCTGCTGATTAACAAGAAAGTGGCGCCGTATTTTTTCCTCGGTTTTGTGCTGATGGCCTATTTGAAAATCCCGGTGACCGGTATCGCCATTCTCGGCGCCATCGTGGCGGTGGTCATAGTTAACGTCACCGCATTGAATTCACCTCGTATCACGACAGAACAAGGAGTCAGCGATGACGACGAAGATGATTTCTGAAGAGACCCTGCAGCCGCAGGCGCAGGAAGAAACCCGGATTACGCCGCGCGATTTACGCCGGGTGTTCTGGCGCTCTTTCCAGATGGAGTTCTCGTGGAACTATGAGCGGCAGATGAATCTCGCCTTTGTTTACGCGTTGATCCCGGTGCTGAAGAAGCTCTATCCGCGCAGAGAGGAGCTGGCCGCAGCGCTGAAGCGGCATCTGGTTTTTTTCAATACCACGCCGCATATCGTCACCCTGCTGCTGGGGATCACCACGGCGATGGAAGAGAAAAACAGTCAGCAGAAAAACATGGATGCCACTGCGATTGATAACGTCAAAGCCTCACTGATGGGACCGTTAGCCGGGCTGGGTGACTCTTTCTTCTGGGGGACGCTGCGCCTCATCGCCACCGGGATCGGCACCAGCCTGGCGCTGAAGGGCAACATCCTCGGGCCGATCCTGTTTCTGCTGGTGTTTAACGTGCCGCACATTCTGGTGCGCTGGTGTTTTACCCGCTGGGGCTACGTACTGGGCACCGGGGTCCTGCAGCGGATCCAGAAGAGCGGAATGATGGAGAGCCTGACCTACGGGGCGTCGATTATCGGTCTGATGGTAGTCGGGGCGATGACCGCTTCAATGATCGATATCACCATTCCTCTCTCCTTCGGCGCCGGGGAGGCCAAAACCCAGGTACAGGACATTATCAACGACATTCTGCCCTGCATGCTGCCGTTGGTGAGTTTTGGCATCGTCTACTGGCTACTAGGACGGAAAGTTAAACCGCTCTCAATTATTGGCGGCATGGCGCTGGTGGGCATTCTGGGTTCGTGGATCGGATTGTTTTAACGGGAGTGAGCTATGCGACCAACAATGATGACATATATCAGTGAAGAGCCGGCCTGCCTGGCGCAGATCCTGCGCGACTACCGGCAAAAGCTGGCGCCGATTGAAACCTTCGTCCGCCAGCACCCGGTACGGCGGATATTATTGCTCGCGACCGGATCGTCGCTGAATGCCGCGCTGTGCGCGCGCTATTTCTTTGAGCAACGCTTCGGTGTGCTGCTTGACATTAAAGAGCCGTACAACTTCACCCATTACGACGCGATCGACCCGCATGCCGATCTGGTGGTGGCGATTTCACAGAGCGGAAAAAGCGCGTCGACGCTGGAGGCGATGCGTAAGGTACAGGCTTCCGGCAAGTCGGTTTTCGCCCTGACCTCAGATCCGCAAAGCCCGATAGGATGCGCCAGCGATGGCGTTCTGGATATTAATACCGGGATCGAGAGCGTAGGGTTTGTGACCCGCGGCTTTAGCGCGACGGTGCTCAACCTGTTGCTGATAGCGCTGATCATTGCTCGTAAGCAGGAGAAAGCCAGCGAGGTCGAGGAGCAGCACTATCTCGCTGAATTGCAGCGGCTGCTAGCGGCGATCCCGGAGGTTATCGTCCGCACCTCGCGCTTTATTGACCGCCATAGCGAAACGCTGCGCAGCGGCGAGCGCTTTGTCGCCACCGGCTACGGCGCGCTGGTTGGCGTGGCGAAGGAGTTCGAAACCAAATTTACCGAGACGGTGCGCGTGCCTTCCAGCGGCTTTGAGCTGGAAGCCTATATGCATGGCCCCTATCTGGAAGCCAATGCCCGCCATGTGATGCTGTTTATTGAAGATACGCCGGACGCGCGAACCCGGGCGCTGCGCGACTATCTGGCGCCGTCCATTGGCCGGGCCTTTACCCTGACGCTGGGTGACGAAGAGGATGCTCAAACGCTGGCGCTAAACTGTCCGTGCGAGCATCACCTGGCGCCTCTGCTGCTGATTGTCCCAGTGCAGATGCTCGCCTGGCATACCGCAGGACTGAAAGGCATCGATCTGGCTAAACGTATTTTCGACGATTTTGACCGCGTCTTAAAAAGTAAAATCTGAAAATTCAGGAGAAAGCTATGTTGGGTTTTAATCAGGACGAGTACCTGACCAGTGCTCGCGAGATCATCGCTGCGCGTAAACAGGCTGAAACCGTAGCCGACGATATTTATGACAGCGGCTGTAGCGCATTATTTTTTGCTTCGGTAGGTGGTTCCCTGGCGCCGATGATGGCAATTAATGAATTTGCCAAAGAATTAACCAGCGTGCCGGTATATCTTGAACAGGCCGCGGAGTTAATCCATCGCGGACATAAAAAATTAAATAAAGATGCGGTTGTCGTTACGTTATCTAAATCCGGCGATACCAAAGAGTCGGTCGCCATTGCCGAATGGTGCAAGGCACAGGGGATCCGCGTGGTAGCTATTACTCGTCACGCCGACTCGCCATTGGCTGCCGCCGCCAGCTGGCATATTCCGATGTGCCACAAAAATGGCGTGGAATATGAATATATGCTGCTGTACTGGTTATTCTTCCGCGTCATTTTTCGTCACGGCGAGTTTGCTGATTATGCGCGATTTGCCAGCCAGCTCGAGTTACTGCCGGAAAATCTCCTGCAGGCGAAACGCCAGTTCGATCCCCGAGCGGATAGCATTGCCGCGCAATACCATGACTGCGACTATATGATGTGGATTGGCGGCGCGGAAATGTGGGGCGAGGTCTATCTGTTCTCAATGTGTATTCTCGAAGAGATGCAGTGGAAGCGGACGAAGTCGGTGAGCTCCGCTGAATTTTTCCACGGCACCCTGGAGCTGCTGGAAAAAGAGGTTCCGCTGTTTCTGGTGAAAGGCGAGGGGAGATGCCGGGCGCTGGACGAACGCGTCGAGCGTTTTGCCGAAAAAATAACTGACCATCTGGTGGTTATCGACCCGCGCGACTATCCGCTGAACGGCATTGATGACGCGTTCCGCTGGATTATGGCGCCGTGCGTGGTGTCCACCCTGCTGGTGGACCGGCTGGCGGCCCACTTTGAACACCATACCGGCCACGACCTCAATATCCGCCGTTACTACCGGCAGTTTGATTACTAAGCCGTGTTGATGGCGGCCAGCCGGGCTGGCCGCCATGCTATTCTCCGAGGCGCTTCCCAGAAAATTGTCGTCAAACCCAACCGGGTAAAAACCGGTGATAGAGTCCGGCTTACCTTCTCTTTCAGGCAAGCGGATGGCCATGAAAAAACGGATGACCTCGACGCCGCACGATGCGGTCTTTAAGCGATTTCTTCGTCACCCGGAGACAGCGACTGATTTCCTCACCCTCTACCTTCCCGAAGCGATCCGTCAGCGGTGCGATTTCTCTACCCTGAGGCTGCAATCGGCGAGCTTTATCGATGAGGATCTGCGCGCCTGGTATTCAGATGTCCTCTGGTCGGTGCAGACCACCTGCGGCACGGGGTATGTTTACGTGGTGATAGAGCACCAGAGCTCACCGGATAGCCATATGGCCTTTCGCCTGATGCGCTATGCGATTGCCGCAATGCAGCGCCACCTGGATGCCGGGCACAAAACGCTGCCGCTGGTGGTGCCGATGCTTTTTTATCACGGTGCAACCAGTCCGTATCCTTTTTCCCTCAACTGGCTGGATGAATTTGCCGACCCGCAGCTGGCGAAGACGCTGTATGGCTGTCCGTTTCCATTGATCGACGTGACGGTGATGCCGGACGATGACATCGTGCAACATCGGCGAGTCGCCTTGCTGGAGCTGATGCAAAAACATATTCGCCAGCGCGATCTCAGCGGCATAACGGAGTCGTTGGCGGCCGTTGTGATGCTGGGATACACTAACCGTCGGCAGTTGAGAATGCTGTTTCACTATATGCTGCAGTACGGTAATACGGCCGAGCCGGGCGTGTTTCTCCGCCGGCTGGCCCGCCGTCTGCCACAGTATGAGGAGACATTGATGTCTATCGCGCAAAAGCTTAAGCAGGAAGGTCGGGAAGAAGGCCGGGAAGAAGGGCACCTGGAGGGCTTGCAGGAAGGCAGCCGACGCGAGGCGCTGCGCATTGCCGGCAGTATGTTACAGAATGGCCTCGACAAAGAGATGGTACAGAAGATCACCGGACTGTCGGCTGATGAACTACAGCCGCTGTGTGGTTAACGTCCTGCCACGACAACCGCTGCCCGGCGCGAAAATTCGCCGGGCAGGATTGCGTTAGCCTTCGCTTTTCACCACTTTGATCTCCACCATGCCGATCCCCAACTGACGCGGGGAGTGGCCGAGGATATTGCCCTCGTTAGTGGTTTGCGGGTCCGGCGGGGTGATGATCAGCGTGTTGCTGCGCGTTGGGTTGTCAAAATGCAGCGTCGTGGTAGTCACGTCATTATCCAGAGTGAGCACTTGCTTACTTTCTCCAACTCGCACCGGAATCGGCTTATTGGCGTTTGGGCCATAAGCTTTGGCGGTGATCACCAGATCAAATTTCTCCGGTAGCGGCTCTTTATATTCAATCTTCACGTCGCTGCCCAACTGAGCATTGGACCACCGCCCCCACGACTCGGGACGCGAAATACCGCTGAACTGTTTAACCTCTTCCGGGGCGCCAGCGATGTTAAACACGAAGCTGTCGGCCTTATAGCGAATATCGTTGTCGACAATTTTCAGCGTATCGACGTTGCCCTTATAGCGCTCCATATCGATAAGGGTGTCCCTGAAGGCGGTCTTGCCGTGCCACTGCGGCTTATCAACGTGCTGGACCTTCTGCTCACCCCCCAGCTGTCCCTGCGAGACGCACCAGTCGGTGGAGAGCGCCAGCTCAGGCGACCACAGCTGGCCCATTTTATAGCAGCGATCGACCCACACGAAATTATCCCGTGGCGCGAAATCGGCCAGCTGGAAGCGCAGCGGCGCAGAGTATTCACTCTCTGGCAGCGGTTCTACGCGCTGGTCAGATACCCGCAGCAGCAGCGGCAGACGGAAATGGCTGCCGGAGAACGCGATCATATTTTTCTGCGAGTCGATGGTNAAATTCTTCATTTCTTTGGGGAAATTCCACAGGCGGATCACGTCAGGCTTCCATGCCAGGACTTTCTCTTTCATATTCATGAAAATACCGGAGAGCGACTGGCCGGAGAGGCTGCTACGCCCGAGGCCGATATAGTTATCGCCGCCGAGAATATCCAGCACCGTCGCGCCGTTATCCATGGTGTTGCGTTTCACCGCCAGGGTCTCCTGCTGCGGTTTATCGCCGCGCAGGACGAAGAACAGATTGCTGCGATCGTGCTTGTTGAGATAATCCCAGGCGCTGTTCTTCATGGCCAGGTGATCGGAAGAGACCACGATGACCGTGTTTTTGAAATAGGGTGAGGCTTTAATCTTCTCTATCAGCGCGGCGATATGTTCCTGACTGCAGCTAACGGCGCTGAAAGAGAGGTTTTTCTTGCCGTCCACATCATAGCGTTTACGCTCGCAGGTGCGTGAGATAAAACCGTCGGGATGGTGGGTATCCACCGTCAGGGCGAAGAGCGAGAAGCGTTTCCCGGACTGCGACAGCTCTTCGAATTTTTTCCAGGTCTCGTCGAGCACAGTGTCGTCATAGAAGCCCCAGTCGTTGCGGTAGGTAGGATCCGCCACCGTAGTTTTTAGCTCTTCCGCCCCGTACAGATGATCGAAGCCGTGGGATTTAAGAAACACGTCTTTGCCGGCAAAGCGCAGGTTAGCCCCCTGCACAAAGTAATTCTCGTAACCGGAGTTCTTCAGAATATCGCCAAGGCAAATATTCTGTGGAAAGAAGCTGGAGACTGAGGCTGAGGCATTACCTTCGAACGGCGCGAACAGCGGAATGCCGCACTGTGAGGCGACCATGCCGGCGATAGTGTAATCGGTCCCCGGCAGCTGCATGGTATTGCTGAAATCAATGGCCTCAGCTTTAATTCTGCCAAGCTCAGGGGTGAGGTTGGGGAAGGCGTCGTTATCAAAATAGGTGCGCTCGAGACTTTCGCCATAGATATAGACCAGGTTCAGCTGCGGATTGTCGATTTGCTTCGACGGCTCTTTATAGTACGCGGCAAAGTCTGGATCGCCCTCGCGTGACTGGGATTTCACCAGCTCGCTGATCTGATGGAAGGCCGGGCTGGCATCAACGGAGGCCAGCGCCAGCAGTAGCGCCGCCAGGCTGTAACCGACGTGATGAGGATGATGCCGACGGCGGCGCAGCACCCAGCCGAGGGCGCCAAAGACGGCGACCAGTGCGACGGCCACGCCGACCCCCGGCAGTATATATTTGCCGATCCCGGCGCCGGTCAGGCTGTTGGTCAGAGTGTAGAGTACCGCGTCGTTGATGCCGTCGCCGGTGAAGTAGTCACTGGCGTAGAGGGTGATATTCAGCACCACGAACAGGCCTAACACCGTGAGCGTGGCGGCAAACCACCAGGTGTTACGACCCGCTTTCCAGGCATACAGCACCACCGAAGCTAAAAATAAGGCGATGGATAACAACTCTGACACAGCTCATCCTCATTAATGCCAGTTATCGGCTGGCAGAACAGATTACTTTTCAAGCCCCACTGTAATTGCAGCGCCATCTTGCTGCAATTCTAGCGTCATGAAAGTGTGCAGTTATTCAGAATTGGTTTAGAAGTTGCCTTTTTTGATCGGCATCGCATCGGGTGAAATGGGAAAACGGAACAGGAAAACTGC
>NZ_JAZARW010000001.1:5270830-5296897 GCF_036233805.1 Klebsiella sp. EMBS2024
AAGCGTTTCAGGCCGCGGCGCCGCCGCGAAGGCAACAAATGCGGCCTTGTCAGTCAGGATCAGGAGAGGAAATTAACACCCTGTTTTAAGACCAGATCGCAGGCTTTGGTTTTTACCTGTTTCGCCAGCGAGCTATTGCCGAGCGTATTCAGGTCCAACTGCTGGCCGTTTTTGCTGTTGAGCAGCCCCTGCAGGCCATCCAGATAGCTGGTGTCCTGTTTTTGTTTTTCCGGCGTGCTAAGCCCCAGTTTATCCAGCACCTGATTTTTGACGTTATCGGCGCTGGTCACGGAGGCCAGCTTCTGTTTCGCGCAATATGACAGGATCCCGGCCGCATTATTCATGCTGCTGGCGGTCAGGGATTGGCTGCTGCCGTTGAGCAGGCTGGTTAGCGAGGAGACGGATATGCCGCCGCTGGCCTGGGCGTTACTGCCGCTGAGCTGGCTGGCAGCGCTGTTAAGGGAATCCTGCCAGGAGGCGGCGTGGGCGCCAGAGAGGGTAAACGCGCTAACGGCAAGCGCGGCAATAACGCTATTTTTAAACGATTTCATAGACGGACTCATAAGCGTGACTGAATAATCGCTTTAGTATAACGCCGTCGTCGCCCGGAAATCTCTTAATACTCCTTGCCTGTAACGCGGTGCCGGTAACTTTCCCAATTGAAGATAACCCACAGGCTGTTGCCGAGCCGCATACGGTCCATCACCCGCTCGCCGAGCAGTTTGTTCATCTCTTCCATATTGCTGTTGGTGAGCATCCCGGTAGGTCGTTTGGAGGATGAGCGCCGGTCAACTATCTGATTGATAATGACCTTTTCATAGCGAGACTCCGTCTGCATCCCAATTTCATCGATCACCAGCAGGTCGACCATGCTGAGGTCGTTAAGCAACTGTTCTTCGCTCGTTTCCCGGTTGCCGAAGGTATCTTTCATCGCCGACATAATATCGGCCACGGTGATGATTAAGACCGACTTCCCGCGCAGCAGCAGCTCGTTGCAAATGGCTGCCGCCAGGTGGTTTTTGCCAGTGCCCGGTTTACCGGAGAAGATAAAGCTGGCGATATTGCCATCGAACTCTTCCACGTACTGGCGCGCCCGGGCGAGCGCATTCATCTGCCCCTCGCACTCGACGCGATAGTTATCAAAGGAGCAGTTCTGATGCAGCGGGCGGATCCCCGAGCGGTTGAAGGTGCGCTGCATTTTCATCGCGCGATTCTCTCGCTCCAGCGCTTCGGAACGCAGCCGGCCTTGCTCTTTTTGCCAGGCCAGCAGCTCTTCGCCGGTTTTAAACGCCGGTTCAATATGTGCCGGCATCATTTTCTGCAGGCGTTTCATCAGGTCGCCAACGTTTTTCATGCTCATCCTCGGAAACCTCGCGGAATATGGCTGTCGGGTTCGCTAACGCTGTTCACATCGCGCTTCGGCTGTCCGCCGTTGCTGGCGCGGCTGATTTGCACGCTACGCGCCAGCTTCTGCTGCCACTGCACGTGGTGAAAGACTTTACCTTCCGCCTGCCAGTAAGCGACGAAAGCGGCCAGCTCTTCGGGGGTAACCGGCTGGCTCAGGGCAATGCCCCACAGCGCGGCCAGGCGCTGAAAATCGGCGTCAGGCTGCCACCCGGCGTACATAGCAAATTTGCCCATCGGCACCGCAACAGGCGCCGCGGTGGGCTCCTCGAAAAACTGCGGGTCAAGCGCGATGTCGCTGCCGGGGCGCGCCAGCCTGGCTTCCAGCTCCAGCAGTTGCGCCAGCCGCGATGGCGTCAGCGCATAGAATGCCGGCGCGTTATTGGCAAAAACGGCAACGGTGCCGTCAGTCGATTTTGCCAGCAGCGCCGCGTGCTGCTGGAGGAACTCTTCCAGGCCGCTAAAATGGGAGGTTAAAATTCGCGAAGACATAACTCTATCTCAACTCTGAACTGCAAAGAGTGGGGTGATCTGCACATAGTAGCACAGAGGCCATCGCGGAAGGAGCGTCGCGGATTAACCGCGACGTCGGGGTTAGACGCGAGGACGCTTACGATACAGCCACAGGCCGGGTATCGACAGGCCAATCGAAAGGGCGCCCACAATCGAAGAGGCCTTTAAAAAATTGCTCAGCAGCAAAATCATCATCTCTTCCGAATAACCAAAATGACTGATTTTTACCGCGGAAATCATCGCCGTGTAGGCTGAGATGCCAGGAAACATCGGGATCACGGCGGCGACGGTAAAAATCTTCGGATGCGCCAGATACCAGCGCGACCATTGAATGCCAATGCTGCCCACCAGCAGAGCGGCGAGAAAGGTGGCCCATTCAATGTTAAAACCGGCGCTCATCATGATCATACGCGAGCCATGGCCAATCGCCCCCAGCAGCGCGCACCAGCGCAGAGCGCGCTGAGGGACATTAAAGACCATCGCAAACCCGACGGCGGGGATCGCCGCCAGCAGCATGTCTTCCGCCAGCGCAAAAATAAATGAGATTATGCCCATCCGCGCAGCCCCCATACGGTCATGGCCATCACCACGCCAATGCAGGTGGCGAGGGTTAGCAGGCTGGCAATCGCCCAGCGGGCGAGTCCGGTATTGATATGCCCTTTAAACATATCGGCGACGGCATTGATTAATGGAAAACCCGGGACCAGCAGCAGAACGCTGGCGGCCATGGCAATAGTCGGCGTGCTGGCAAACGCCGGGAGGCGCAGCAGCAGCCCGGAGATGGTGGTGGCGACAAAGGCGGTGATGCAGAAGTTGATCTGCGGATGCATGGAGCGATGGGTCAGCACCTGGCGAATGTACATGGCTACCGTGCTGGCGCAGAAGCTGACCAGCGCCCCATCCCAACCGCCGTTATTCAGTTTGCAGAAACAGGCGCAGGAAAGACCCACCATCAGCACCAGCAGCCAGCGCGGATAGCGCAGGGGAACGATCTGCGCAAAACGCTTCTCGACGTCGCGATAGTCCAGCAGCTTATGCTCGGCGAGGATCACAATGTGCTGCACTTCCGTCACCACATGCATATTAATGCCGCGATCGACATTTTTGCGCGTAGAGGTAAGACATTCGCCATTTTTAATGGTGGTCAGGACGATAGCATTCGAAGAGATGGCGCTTTCAACGCTGTCCATCCCCAACGCCAGCCCGAGACGTGTTGACAGTTCCTCCACCAGCGCACTCTCGGCGCCGTGCTGTAACAGAAAAAGACCACACTGGATGCATAAACGTGTGATTGCCCGCTGCTGTGTCCGATCAACCTGCATACTTCCTCTATTGTCCACGACGCCTGGTATCTGCCGATACTTTAACCTGAAGCGCAGTGGCGGCTGAGGGGGGTGGGATCAAATAATGTGCAAAAATTCCCAGTCTGCGGGGCGGCAGAATTTGAAGCATCCCACACTTTTGCCAGTTTGGTGAAAAGTGCAATTTTTGTCGCCATTCATCCCTTCTTTTTCCCCACTGACTTATCAAAAATGCAGAAAAGCACTTTTATTAAACAAAAATTATACAAATAATTAANNNTGCAAGAGTGAGACATCCCTATGAAGACACAGGTCGCGATTATTGGCGCGGGCCCCTCCGGGCTGCTGCTGGGGCAGTTGCTGCACAACGCCGGGATCCATACCGTGATCCTTGAGCGTCAAACGCCGCAGTATGTGCTGGGGCGCATCCGCGCGGGAATTCTGGAAAGCGGTACCGTCGATCTGCTACGCGAAGCGGGCGTGGCGCAGCGGATGGATGCCGAAGGCCTGGTGCATCATGGGGTGGAGTTTCTGTTTGACGGCCAGCGGGTGCCCGTCGCACTGAGCGAGCTAACCGACGGTAAGAGCGTAATGGTTTATGGCCAGACCGAAGTCACCCGCGATCTGATGGCTGCCCGGGCCGCCAGCGGCGCGCCGATCGTCTATGGCGTGAGCGAGGTGGCTATCCATGACGCCAAAAGCGACCGGCCGACGATCACCTACCTCAGCGAAGGGGAAACCTGCCGTCTGGAGTGCGATTTTATTGCCGGTTGCGACGGTTTCCACGGCGTATCGCGGCAAAGTATTCCAGCTGGCATTTTGCAGACCTACGAGAGCGTGTGGCCGTTTGGCTGGCTAGGCCTGCTGGCGGATACGCCGCCGGTCAATCCGGAGCTTATTTATGCGCACCATCAGCGGGGGTTTGTATTGTGCAGTCAACGCTCACTGACTCGCAGCCGCTATTATCTGCAGGTTCCGCTGAGCGATAAGGTTGAAGCATGGTCGGACGAGCGCTTCTGGCAGGAGCTGAAAAGCCGCTTGCCGGAGGAGCTGGCATTCAGGTTAGTGACTGGTCACTCACTTGAGAAGAGCATTGCCCCCCTGCGTAGCTTCGTCGTGGAGCCGATGCAATATGGGCGGTTGTTCCTGGTGGGGGATGCGGCGCATATCGTTCCGCCAACCGGGGCGAAAGGATTAAATCTGGCGGCATCGGACGTGAACTATCTGTGGCGGATTCTGCGCGAATACTACCATCGTGGCCGCAGCGATCTGCTGGCGGCCTACTCGCAACTGGCGCTGGATCGGGTCTGGAAAGGGGAACGCTTTAGCTGGTTTATGACCCGCCTGCTGCATGATTTTCCGGATCAGAACGCGTTCGACGCTAAAATGCAGGCCGCCGACCGCCGCTACTATCTGGGCTCGCGCGCCGGGCTGACCACCATCGCGGAAAACTACGTGGGCTTGCCCATGGAGCGTGTCGCCTGAATTAAGAGGAGTCATCATGCCGTTCGTTCAAACCGTGCCCGTATTTAAGCTGTATGGCGAAGAGTGCGGCTGGCCGACGCCGGACCTGCTGCACTGTGAGTCGATTTTACAGCGCAGCAGCCTGTATCAGTGGCATATTCGCGTCCATCAGCATGCGGAAATGGTCCAGCTTCTCTATCTGCATCAGGGGCGGGCGGAGATCGAAATTGAAGGCGCCACCGCGGTGATGACGGAGTCCTGCATCCAGGTGGTTCCCGCCCTCTGTATTCACGGGTTTAATTTTTCACCCGGGACGCAAGGGTTTGTGCTCTCTCTGGCGCTGCCGCTGCTGAGCCGGTTTGAAAATCAGTTCGGTCGCCCTCTGGATGTGCTTAGCGTGCCGCAGTGTGTGCCGGTGGGCCGTTCTCGCGGGCGCATGCATACGCTGTTTTCAGCGCTTCGCGAGGAGTATTGCGAAGAGCACGATGCGCGAGAAATGATGCTCTATTCGCTGCTGGGGACGCTGTTGGTCTGGCTGAACCGACAGTGCCATCCCGCGTCCCCCGCGGAAGATAAAGCGGAGCGGAAGCGCAGCATGATGCGCCACTTCGCCCGCCTTATCGAGAGCCACTACCGACAGCATCTCCCGTTGGCGGAGTATGCGAAGCTGATTGGACTGTCGGTTACGCACTTAAATTATTTATGTCGTGAGTTTTATGGCTGTAGCGCTCTTGGAGTATTGCATCAGCGGTTGATGCTTGAAGCGCGACGCAATCTGCAGTACACCCGCATGACGATTACACAACTCTCTGATTATTTGGGGTTTAGCGATGCAGCCTATTTTTCGCGTTTTTTCCGTCGCTATAGCGGTATGTCACCCAAAGCATTTAGAGAAACAATTAAAGATAATGCTTCATAATGTTCAGTACTGAAATTATTTTTGCTAAATAATGTTTTTATCTTTTCTAATTTATTAGCGCAGGAACGTCTGTGTTAATATTAATCGCAAGTATACACGGCAATAATATTTTACACGGTATGACCACGGTTCGGTNGTTACGTATATCGTGTGCGCAGGCCATGAATATGATTTTAATATTCATCCAGGAAATGATATGGCGATAAAGTCGCTCGCCGATCGTTTGCAGGCAAGCGAAGGAACTTCGACAGGAAGCGGAGGTGTTATGTTACCAGGACAAGGTAAGTTTGGCGTCGTTATTAGTAAAATTCCCGTCATGCAATCAGGGTTAAAGGTGATCTTCAATGAGAACCTCCCTGATTACGAACTGAGTTTTTGTCGTTCTCATGATGAGCTCACCCTTTTACAACTGCGGCGGGCGGTGCTGGTTGTCGCGGATATCTCCGGCGAGATTGCGCACCCCCGAGCCGTCTGCGAGCGTTATTACTCCCTCATGACCCAGTACCGTGATATTCACTGGGTTTTTATGGTCAGCGACAGCCTCTATCCGTTGGCCGTTGAGCTATTAATTCGTCCTGAAAGCTCGTTGATCTCCGAGAGCGAGCCGGTTAACCGGCTGATTGAGGTGATTTGCGCCGGTAGCCGTGCGGCTGAACAGATTAGCCGTACGCTGTTTGCCGGGGATGAGGACAGCGATTTCGCAAGCTACCACTCTGCGGCGATGCTCACTCTTTCAGAGCGTAAAGTTCTGCGCCTTCTGGCGAAGGGGTGGGGAATAAACCAGATCGCCGCGCTGTTGAAAAAGAGTAATAAGACGATCAGCGCGCAGAAAAACAGCGCAATGCGTCGCTTATCGCTACGCAGCAACGCTGAAATGTATGCCTGGATCAACAGCGCGCAGGGAATGCAAGAGCTGAATATCAATTCAGCTTACGGGGAGCAAATGGAATGGAAAAAAATAGTACAACCCGCCATGTCGCCATCGTAGAAAAATGCGTGATGACGGAAATGGCATGGCGCTATATCTTTAGTCGTGAAGATAATCGCCGTTATCATATTCATCTGTTTAAAAATGTCAGTATGCTCAGGGCGGCGGAAATACCGTTTCCCTGGNCAACCATTATTTTTTCTCTTTCGGGAAGTCGTTCTTCACGAGCCGAGAGTCTGCTCTTTGTTNATGAAATGGCGCGGTGCCGGCCGGAAGTCCAAACGATTATTCTGGCTAATAATGAAAGTGAAATGCACCTGATCGGCCATCTTATGCCGGCCTGTTTGCACGGCATACTGAATAAATCCGCGCCGCGACGCGGGCTACAGGAGCGTTTGCTGCAGCTACTGGACAATCATCATCTCAGCGGCAGCGAACAATTTTGCGACAGAGAGGCGTGCAACGATCCGCTAAGCCCGACGGAGCACGCCATCCTTCGGTATATGTCGTGGGGATATTCGCTTTCTGATATTGCGATACAGCTCAACCGGAATATTAAAACGATCCGCGCGCATAAGTTTAACGCCATGACCAAGCTCGGAGTTCGCTCAGACATTGGTTTATTAAACGCGGCGGATATCCTGTTGCATTTACCGCTCAATAGTACGACCAGCGCCGTTAAACAGGTAGCGTAATGCGGCTATAAACACACATCTACCCATGTTGCATCGGTGAGCTGCGCCATGCGTTCTGGTTCAATGCGAACCGCGCTATGGATGGCTCCCGCTGCGGGTAGTACTTCCTGATAATGTCTGAGAGAGACGTCGCAGTAGACTGCCAGCGGGTTTTCCAGACCAAACGGGCAAACGCCGCCGACCGGATGACCGGTCCAGGTAACCACTTCATCGCTGCTTAGCATGCGTGCTTTCGCGCCAAAGGTCTCTTTCAGCTTTTTATTATCCAGCCGCGCATCGCCCCTGGCGACGATCAGTACAATCTTATCTTTGATCTTGAGCGACAGCGTTTTGGCAATTTGCCCCGGCTCAACGTTGTGTGCGGCAGCGGCAAGTGCGACGGTGGCGGTACTCTGATTTAACTCAATAATTTCGATATCGGGGGCGTGTTCGGCAAAAAACTGCCGTACAGACTGCAGACTCATTGGATTCTCCTGATTTAAGCCTGGTTAAATCTGTCACAAGCCTGGCGGAGTGTAAATATCAGCGCGGACAATCCAGATTCTTTCTATTTTGTCGATCTCCTTCACAATCGCCGTAACCGGTTACTGTAACCGGTTGCGGTTATCTGCATTGAGATGAATACTGGAACAGTCACTTCTCCTTTTATTTATAACAAAAGAGCCGTGTATGAATCGTTGCCTCATGAGCAGTATAGCCGGTTGCACATCCGCCAGCGGCCTGCTGCGTCAAAAAGCGGTCATCGTAACGGCAGGGTAATCGTTGTTGGGCCAGTATCAATAGCCTGTCAGGAGGGCTACTATGTCTGCTAACCATGCTGCGTTTAATTTGATATTTCGCTTTGTAGAAAATTACATAAGCCCCATAGCAGGGCGGATCTCGTCGCAGCGCCACGTCATGGCTATCCGTGACGGATTTATCTCAGCGATGCCGTTTATGATCGTCGGATCGTTCCTGTTAGTGTTTGCTTATCCACCGTTCTCACCGGATACCACCTGGGGTTTTGCCCGCGCCTGGCTGGATCTGGCGAAAGAGTTTGAGGGGCGTATTCTGACCCCCTTTGATATGACGATGGGGATCATGTCGATCTACATTTGCGCGGCAATCTCCTATAACCTCGGTAAGCATTACGAGAAATCCAATCAGCTCGATCCCTTTATGTGCGCAATGCTGTCGATCATGGCCTTTTTGCTGATTGCCGCGCCGAAGACCAATGGCACGCTGCCGGTGGATAGCCTCGGGGGGACCGGGATCTTTACCGCCATCCTGGTGGCGATCTACTGCGTGGAGATGATGCGTTTCTTGAAAGCGCACAACATTGGGATCCGCTTGCCGGACCAGGTTCCGCCGATGATCAAAAACTCGTTTGATCTGTTGATCCCGGTGCTGGTGGTCGTGCTGACGCTCTATCCGCTGAGCCTGTTTATCCAGCACCATTTTGACATGCTGATCCCGCAGGCCATTATGGCCATTTTCAAGCCGCTGGTTTCGGCAGCCGACTCTCTGCCGGCAATTCTGTTGGCGGTGCTGATCGGCCACCTGCTGTGGTTTGCCGGGATCCACGGTGCGGCGATCGTGTCCGGGATGCTGCAGATGTTCTGGCTGACTAACCTCGGTATGAACCAGCAGGCGCTGGCCCAGGGCGCTCCTCTGCCGCATATCTTTATGGAAGCGTTCTGGACCTTCTTTATCGTGGTCGGAGGTTCCGGGGCGACCATGGGACTGGTGTTCTGTTATCTGCGCAGCCGTTCAGCGCATTTGCGCTCCATTGGCCGTTTGAGCGTGGTGCCAAGCCTGTTCAATATCAACGAGCCGGTGATCTTTGGGACGCCTATCGTCATGAACCCAGTGTTCTTTATTCCGTTCCTGCTGGCGCCGATGGTGAACGCGGTGCTGGCCTGGGCGGCAATGAAGCTGGATCTGATTGGCCGCGTCATCTCCGTCGTACCATGGACGGCGCCAGCGCCAATTGGCGGCGCCTGGGCGTTGGGCTGGGATTTCCGGGCGGCGATTCTGGTCATTGTTCTGGCCTGCGTGTCGGCAATCATCTACTTCCCATTCTTTAAGGTATATGAGAAACAGCTGCTTGCTCAGGAAGCGGAAGAGGCCGAGCGGGCGGAGCAGGAGAGTCAACAGACCGCATAAATAGCAACGGGCGGTAAAGGCCGCCCGTTACTTTTCAGGTAAGTGGTAATTATTTAAGCGTACAGTCGCCGCACTGTTGGACATCCGGCAGGCGATAGCGCTGACAGCAGGTGCGTCGGACTAACTGCCCTTCACGCAGCATCACCGTTCGCCACAGCGGGTTATCCTGGCCATCGGCGAGTTGTTTTTCAAAAAAACAGTGCTGACGTAGCGCGGCAAGCCGCTCATCACCCAGCAGCGCGCGCATTTCCCCAAGATACCAGTTAATCAGATAGCCGGTATTGCTCCAGATAAGTTTGCTATTGATTTCGCCCGTCGCTGCCAGCGCCTCAACAACCGGCTGCAGGGTGCGCGTTACCAGGGCATCCATTCGCGCCTGCGGTGAAAGCCTCTCGATGTCGGCATCGCTATGCACATCAATCCAGAAGCAGGCCGCCCGGCCGCTTTCATGAAATTCGACATGGAAATGTTCTGGCGCCAGGCTGAGGCCTTGCGGTTCATTGAGCAGCGCCAGCATCAGCGGCGGCACCAGCAGACCGATATACCATTGCGCCCAGAGCGAGAGCAGAGGCTTCTGTTCCCGAGGCAGCGTCGGCTGATGACGATAGATATGATCGGACCAGGTGGCCAGCAGGGAGCGCAAGGCGATGGGTTGCGACCATTCGGCAAGCGTTAACGCGTGCCGTGGGGCGGGTTCGTCAAGTCGCAGGAAATCAAGCAGGTGTGGACGCAGGGTGGCGATTTTTTCCCGAATACTCTCCGCCAGGGCATGCTCAGCCGTCGGCAAAGGAGCCCGCCAGATAAGTTCATCGCTGAGAGGAAGGGAACGCCAGGCCATTCGATTTCCAGATACAAATCTAAATGATAATGATTGCTGATATTAGTTGCTTGCAGGCGGCATGGCAAGGCTTTTATCGGCGCCGCGATGTCGCAGCGCGCGCAGGTCAACTGGCAAGAATAATGTTGCGGCCTTTATTTTTGGCCTCATAGAGTGCGCCGTCGGCGCGCGCCAGCGCTTGTTCAATGTTGTCATTAATGAGCGGCGTCAGGCCAATACTGATGGTGACGTTGGTGGCGACGCTTTCATTAAACATATGCGGGATCTTCAGGTCATAGACCCGCTGACGTATACGTTCGGCTGTCTTCCAGGCCGTTTCTTCGCTGCTATTGGTCAGCAGCACCATAAACTCCTCTCCACCAAAGCGGGCGACAATATCGCGTGAGCGTACAGCGTTGCGAATGGCAGCAGAGACGCGAATAAGCGCCTGGTCACCCATCATATGACCATAGTGATCGTTATAGGCCTTGAAGTGATCGATATCGAGGAGCAGCACGTAGTGGTTGTCGCCGTCCAGCGCCAGCAGGGTATCGAGGCGGTTCTGCAGTCCGCGGCGATTATACAAACCTGTCAGGGGATCGAGCATACTGAGATCGTTGAGCGTATTGCGTTCATGCATCAGTTTATCCATTAAACCCTGCGTAAAGGCATCGCTGCGCTTCTGGATAATATTTTGCAGGGTAATACCGGCTATAGGCAGCATAAAGCAGTAAGTCATACGCAACCATTGTTCCCCCTCCGCCATTATCAGGCAGGCAAGGAAAGTTGGTAAAGAGTGGAGGGTAAAGGCAGTGATATTATTGGAAAAAGCGATGGTGCCGATAAACAGAATGCTTAATAGGGCGATCACCAGATAGTTAAAATGCGGCGGTGTCAATAGCATCGCTTTTGTCACTACGTGCCATGCCCATAGCATGCCAAATAACAACGAGATAGTGGGAATATTTATTTTCGATTGCGGCCATTTCCAGTGCCAGAGCAGCAGCAGCCCGCTGCAGACGACGATCAGGGCGCAGGGCAGCGTAAAACGAACTACCGTAAATAGGGGGGTGACCAGCGACAGCGAGGAAGAAATGAAATTAAGCAGTAAAAAAAGCCGTAAGGAATATTGATATTTTTGTGCGTAGTGTGCTCGCCAGGTTTGTGCAGTCATATCGGAAGAATCATTATTAGTCGTTAAATTTCAAAATGATGAAAGCCAAAAATGAAGAGTCTGATAACAATGTGCAAAAAAAGGTTATTTGCAAAATAAGCAAAATATTTAATATATATCGATAATCCGCTTAATTTATCACCTTCATGAATGTATGTCATTACCGCGAACGTAAAGAAAAAGGGGCAGAGCACGTCGCAAATGACAAATGATAAAGATTATCATATGATATTGGTTATCATTATCGTTGTAAGAGGTGAAACCATGCTGCAGCGAGCATTAGGAAGCGGCTGGGGAGTGATGATTCCCGGCGCGCTAATTGTCGCTCTCGGGTATGCCGGAGTGTCGGCTGACGTATGGCGGGTACTGGTCGCGGTGGGCATGCTGATGTCCGCGGCGATGATCTGGCATCGTCAATTGCGCCATTTTATCCTGCTGCCATCGTGTGTCGCGTTGATCGGCGGAATAATGCTGATGATTGTGGATATTAAACTGAGAGGATAATGCCGGGAGAGGGAAGAATATTGGTGCGAGGGGGGGGACTTGAACCCCCACGTCCGTAAGGACACTAACACCTGAAGCTAGCGCGTCTACCAATTCCGCCACCTTCGCACAGTATTCTTTCTTTGGGATATTGCCTCGTTGGTGCGAGGGGGGGGACTTGAACCCCCACGTCCGTAAGGACACTAACACCTGAAGCTAGCGCGTCTACCAATTCCGCCACCTTCGCCCAGTGCGAGCAATATCTTCGTGGATTATGGTGCGAGGGGGGGGACTTGAACCCCCACGTCCGTAAGGACACTAACACCTGAAGCTAGCGCGTCTACCAATTCCGCCACCTTCGCATACCATCGATACTCTGAAAGTATCGTTACCACGGAGGCGCATTCTAGTGGTTTTCGGCGACACGTCAATAGTTAATTATGCAGGTTGTATCGATTGCTGCAAAAATGGGCGGATTTGCCCGCGGGAAGCGCCAGCGGTACCAGGAGCGGGCCGCCGGCGTGAAAAGACGATTATTTTTTCGCCTGACGGGTCATGATGGTGCGATAGACCTTAAAGCGCCCGGTCTGGGCGATCACCTCATGGAAGCCGAACGTCTCATCCAGCACCTGCGGATACGGCAGGAAGGCGTTGGCGACAATGCGCAGCTCGCCGCCGCTGTTCAGATGGCGAACCGCGCCGCGGATCAGCGCCTGGGCGGCTTCGAGACTGGTCTGCAGGCCGTCATGGAATGGCGGGTTGGAGATGATCATGTCGAAGCGACCATTGACCTCGGAGAAGACGTTGCTGGCAAACACATCGCCAGCCAGGCCGTTGGCGGCAAGCGTCGCGCGGCTGGCTTCAACCGCCGGGGCGCTGACGTCGCACAGGGTGAGGCGCACTTTCGGTGAATGGCTGGCCAGCGCGGCGGCCAGCACGCCCGCGCCGCAGCCGACGTCGAGCACTTTCCCTTTGGTATGCGGCTCGAGGGTGGAGAGCAGCAGCTGGCTGCCGACGTCCAGACCGTCGCGGCTGAAGACGCCCGGCAGGGTTTTAATCGTCAGATTATCCAGTGTGTATTCGCCCCAGAATGCGTCGGCGTCGAAGGTCGGCTGCTTTTCCAGACGGCCATGATAGAGGCCACAGCGGCGGGCGCTATCCACTTTGTTTAATGGCGCGTATTCAGCCAGCATCTGCTCCGCGCTGCGGACGCCGCTGCGGTTTTCACCGACGACGAAAATGTCGCTTCCCACCGGCAGCAGAGAGAGCAGGTTCATCAGCTGGAACTGCGCCTCTGGTTTGTTCTTTGGCCAGTAGTAGATCAGGGTGTCGCATTCGGCGACGTCAGCGGCCTCAGCCACTAAGCTAAAACGGACGGTGTCACCCATCTGGCGGTTGAGGACCAGCCAGTGGTGGAACTGTTGGGTGTGGGCGCGGCTGGCCGCGGTATCCAGACGCGCAGGCAGGTCATCCTGCAGGTCACCGGCAAACAGAACGCGGGCGGACTCGAAATCATCACTGTGGCGCAGCAAGACTTCACTTGCCGGGGTAAAAGCGGACATGAAACACTCCTTCATTAAGACTGGCGCCGATTATAGTAGTTTGTTGGCGCAGATACGACGGATTTGCTATATTGCGCGCTTGTTTAACAGGAGTGTTTCGCTATGACATCCCGACGAGACTGGCAATTACAGCAGCTGGGCATTACCCAGTGGTCGCTGCGCCGACCGGGGGCGTTGCAGGGCGAAATCGCTATCTCGCTTCCTGAACATATTCGTCTGGTGATGGTGGCGGAAACCCCGCCGTCGCTGACAGAGCCGCTGATTGGCGACATATTACGCGCGCTGGCCGTGACGCCAGATCAGGTCCTGCAGCTGACTCCGGAGCGGGTGGCGATGCTGCCGCAGGACAGCCGCTGCAACAGCTGGCGGTTGGGCACAGAGGCGTCGCTGCCGCTGGCGGGCGCCCAGGTGTCCACCCCCGCTTTTGATGAACTCCAGACCAGCGCGCCGGCTCGCAGGGCGCTCTGGCAACAAATCTGCGCACATGAACACGATTTCTACCCTCAGCACGGCTGATTTAACCAAAGCCTGGCACATCGAAAAACGCGCCCACGCTTTCCCGTGGAGCGAACAGACTCTGGCCAGTAACCAGGGGGAGCGCTATCGCAACTATCAGCTATCGGTAGATGGCGAAATGGCGGCTTTCGCCATTACGCAAGTGGTACTGGATGAGGCGACGCTGTTCAATATCGCCGTCGATCCCGCGTACCAGCGCCGCGGCCTGGGGCGAGCGCTGCTGGAGCATGTCATTGATGAAGTCGAAAAACTCGGCGTCGTCACGCTGTGGCTGGAGGTGCGAGCATCCAACGTTGCCGCCATCGCGCTGTATGAGAGCGTAGGCTTCAATGAGGCAACCATCCGCCGCAACTACTATCCTACGGCCGACGGACGCGAAGACGCCATTATTATGGCTCTGCCAATCAGTATGTAACACAAGGTGATACGATGAAATGGGACTGGATTTTCTTTGATGCCGATGAAACGCTGTTTACGTTTGATTCTTTCAGCGGCTTGCAGCGGATGTTTCTCGACTACAGCGTGACCTTTACCGCCGAAGATTTTCAGGACTATCAGGCCGTGAACAAGCCGCTATGGGTGGATTACCAAAACGGCGCCATCACCTCGCTACAATTACAGTATCAGCGTTTTGATAGCTGGGCGGGACGTTTGAATGTGCCGCCCGGGGAACTCAACGACGCGTTTATGAATGCGATGGCGGAAATCTGTGCCCCGTTGCCGGGCGCGGTCTCGCTGCTCAACGCGCTGCAGGGCAAGGTCAGAATGGGCATCATCACCAACGGCTTTACCTCGCTGCAGCAGACTCGTCTGGAGCGGACAGGTTTACGCGATCACTTTGATTTGCTGATTATTTCTGAACAGGTGGGTGTCGCCAAGCCGGACGCGCGTATTTTCGATTATGCGCTGGCGCAGGCGGGTAACCCACCGCGCTCGCGGGTGCTGATGGTCGGTGATACCGCCGAGTCGGATATTCGCGGCGGCGTGAACGCCGGACTGGCGACCTGCTGGCTCAATGCGCATCAGCGCGAGCTGCCGGCGGACCTCGAGCCGGACTGGACGGTGACCTCGTTAAGCGAACTGGAGCAGCTCCTGTGTAAACACTGATTGCCTCCCCCCCGTTGATGGGTAAAATAGCCGCAATTTTTCGTATTCCACATGCGTGGCCCATGGCCGCGTTTACTTAGAAGATTAATTATGACGTTGTCTCCTTATCTGCAAGAGGTGGCCAAACGCCGCACTTTTGCCATTATTTCTCACCCGGATGCCGGTAAGACCACCATCACCGAAAAGGTGCTGCTGTTCGGACAGGCGATTCAGACCGCCGGTACAGTAAAAGGTCGTGGTTCCAGCCAGCACGCGAAATCCGACTGGATGGAGATGGAAAAGCAGCGTGGTATCTCGATCACCACCTCGGTAATGCAGTTCCCGTATCATGACTGCCTGGTGAACCTGCTGGATACCCCGGGGCACGAAGACTTCTCCGAAGATACCTACCGTACCCTGACGGCGGTGGACTGCTGCCTGATGGTGATTGACGCGGCAAAAGGCGTCGAAGATCGGACCCGTAAGCTGATGGAAGTCACCCGTCTGCGCGATACGCCGATCCTCACCTTTATGAACAAACTCGACCGTGATATCCGCGATCCGATGGAGCTGCTGGATGAAGTCGAGAACGAGCTGAAAATCGGCTGCGCGCCGATTACCTGGCCTATCGGCTGCGGCAAGCTGTTCAAAGGCGTTTATCATCTCTACAAAGACGAAACCTACCTGTATCAGACCGGTAAAGGCCACACCATCCAGGAAGTGCGTATCGTGAAGGGGCTCAACAACCCGGATCTCGACGCGGCGGTGGGGGAAGACCTGGCGCAGCAGCTGCGTGACGAGCTGGCGCTGGTGCAGGGAGCGTCGAATGAGTTCGACAAAGATCTGTTCCTGGCCGGGGAAATCACCCCGGTCTTCTTCGGAACCGCGTTAGGTAACTTCGGCGTTGACCATATGCTGGATGGCCTGGTGGAGTGGGCCCCGGCGCCGATGCCGCGCAACACCGACACGCGTGAAGTCACCGCCACGGAAGAGAAATTCACCGGCTTCGTGTTTAAAATTCAGGCCAACATGGATCCGAAACACCGCGACCGTGTGGCTTTCATGCGGGTGGTGTCCGGCAAATATGAAAAAGGCATGAAGCTGCGTCAGGTGCGTATCGGCAAGGACGTAGTGATTTCTGACGCGCTGACCTTTATGGCGGGCGATCGCTCGCACGTTGAAGAAGCGTACCCAGGCGATATCATCGGCCTGCATAACCACGGCACCATTCAGATTGGCGATACCTTTACCCAGGGCGAGATGATGAAGTTCACCGGTATTCCGAACTTCGCGCCGGAACTGTTCCGTCGTATTCGCCTGAAGGATCCGCTGAAGCAGAAACAGCTGCTGAAAGGGCTGGTTCAGCTCTCTGAAGAGGGCGCGGTCCAGGTCTTCCGCCCGATCGCTAATAACGATCTGATCGTTGGCGCCGTCGGCGTGCTGCAGTTTGACGTGGTGGTAGCGCGTCTGAAAAGCGAATACAACGTGGAAGCGATTTACGAATCGGTCAACGTGGCCACCGCGCGCTGGGTTGAATCTACTGACGTGAAGAAGTTCGAAGAGTTCAAGCGGAAAAATGAAGTTCAGCTGGCGCTGGATGGCGGCGATAACCTGACCTACATCGCCCCGACAATGGTCAACCTGAACCTGACGCAGGAGCGTTACCCTGACGTGGTGTTCCGCAAAACGCGCGAGCACTAATCCCTGACGAAGCGCGGCGCAGGCCGCGCTTTTTTCTGGTTACGCCCCCGTTCCCTTCCTTCTGGAAAGTTCTTAAAACACCGCTAATTCGTCTGTTTTTTATCCATATCCTCCGCAACCCCTTCGTCTGTCTACTATATTTAATTCGTGTTTTTAAAAATGCTGGCGTAATTCACTGCGATAAGACGCCAGCGCTGGTGAAAAAACGAGGACATAACGATGACCAGACTAAAGAATGCCAATATGTTGCTGGCGCTCTTCTTAGGCTTAGCCGCGTTGAACGCCTCGGCAGAGACGGAAAAAACAACGGTAGACAGTGCGAAGTCGGCTGCCAGCAATGCGGGAGAGGCGGTAGATAATTCGATTAACAAAGTCGGCGATTTTATGGACGACAGTACCATTACCGCACGGGTAAAAGCGGCGCTGATCGACCATAAAGATATTAACTCCGGCGATATTTCGGTGAAAACGGAGAATAAAGTGGTCACCCTCAGCGGCGACGTCACCAGTGCTGAACAGAAAAGTCAGGCACTGAGCGTAGCGAAAGAGGTCAAAGGCGTCTCACACGTTAACGACAAGCTGACGGTCCATCATAAATCATCGAGCGAGACGGCGACGCTGAAAGGCTATGCCGGGGATACCGCCATTACCAGCGAAGTGAAAGCCAAGCTGCTGGCGGATGACATTGTCCCTTCGCGCAATGTGAAAGTCGAAACCAACGCCGGCGCGGTACATCTGACCGGTACGGTGGCTTCCGCGGCGCAGGCGGAGCGTGCCGCAGAGATTGCGAAAGCGGTCTCCGGTGTGAAAAGCGTGCGCAACGATCTTAGCGTTAAGTAAACCGAGTTATTAACAAAAGTGTTGTCTGGCCAAGGTTGCCGAACGAATAGCAGCATCCACTGAGCGATGAGCTATACAGAAAGGGTGCGCAAACCGCTGTTCACCGTCCATTATGGTAAGGAGAAAAGTATGTTTCGATGGGGAATTATTTTTCTGGTCATTGCATTAATTGCTGCGGCTCTGGGCTTTGGTGGTCTGGCGGGTACGGCCGCTGGCGCTGCGAAAATCGTCTTTGTCGTCGGGATTATCTTGTTCCTGGTGAGCCTGTTTACAGGACGCAGACGTCCTTAGGCGGCCCGCGATGCGGGCGATACTGAAGCCTAAGCATTTTTACTGACACGTCATCTTACACAAAGCCAGTCCTGAGGACTGGCTTTCGCGGTTTAAGCGGCGGGCAAATTGCGTTACCTTGTCAGGAGAAGATCAATCGAACAGGAAAGCAGGGTGGGGCAACGCATTCCCGTCACGCTGGGCAATATCGCCCCGCTGGCGGTTAAACCCTTCCGACCAGGCAAGCTGGCGCTGGTATGCGAAGGCGGAGGACAGCGAGGGATTTTTACTGCCGGGGTGCTGGACGAATTTATGCGCGCCGGATTTAACCCCTTTGACCTGATGCTGGGTACTTCCGCCGGCGCGCAAAACCTCTCCGCCTACATGTGTAATCAGCAAGGCTATGCCCGCAAAGTTATCACCCGCTACACCACTTCACGCCAGTTTTTCGATCCGATGCGCTTTGTGCGCGGCGGCAACCTTATCGATCTCGACTGGCTGGTTGAGGCCACTTCGCAGCAAATGCCGCTTGCCATGAACTATGCCGAAGCGCAGTTCGCGTTGGGGAAAGAGCTGTGGCTATGCGCTTGCCGCGGTGACGATTACTCCGCCAGCTATTTTTCGCCGACGCCGCAAACGTGGCTGGATCTGATCCGCGCCTCCAGCGCCATCCCCGGCTTTTATCGCAGCGGCGTGTTGCTCGACGGCGTTAGCTACCTGGACGGCGGCGTCAGCGATGCGATCCCGGTGCAGGAGGCGGCCCGCCGCGGCGCCCAGACCATCGTGGTGATCCGTACCGTCCCTTCGCAGATGTTTTATACCCCGCAGTGGTTCAAGCGGATGGAGCGCTGGCTGGGAGAGAGTAGTCTGCAACCGCTGGTCAATTTGGTGCATCATCACGAAACCACCTACCGCGCCATCCAGCAGTTCATCGAGAAACCGCCGGGTAAGTTGCGGATCTTCGAAATCTATCCGCAGCGGCCGCTGCGCAGCATGGCGCTTGGCAGCCGACTACCGGCGCTGCTGGAGGACTACAAAACCGGGCGCCAGTGCGGCCGTTATTTCCTGGCAACGGTGGGTAAACTACTGGCCGACCAGCCGCCGCTGCTGCGCCACGCGCCGCGTATTGCCCGGCCCGCGCCGGTGGTGGTGCCGCCGGTGCCGGTGGCCAATGAAGCGCCCCAGGCGACCATCATTCCTGCGCCCCAGGCGAATGACCCCAGTTTTGATCATGAGGATCTGGCGTGACGCACCGTTTTATCGATACCCACTGTCACTTTGATTTTCCCCCCTTCGCGGCAGATGAGGTCGCCAGCCTGGCGCGTGCGGCGCAGGCCGGCGTCGGGCGAATTATCGTTCCAGCCATCTCTGCTGAGCGTTTTAGCCGCGTGCTGGCGCTGGCAGCTCAGCACGAAGCGCTGTACGCCGCGCTGGGTATGCATCCGATCGTCATCGAAGAGCATACTGATGAGGGACTGGCGCAGCTGGAAGCCTTGATGGCGCAGCGGCCGCCTAAACTGGTGGCGGTGGGAGAGATTGGCCTCGATCTTTATCGCGACGATCCGCAGTTTGATCGTCAGCAGGCGCTGCTGGAAGCGCAGCTGAGGCTGGCGAAGCGTTACGATCTGCCGGTGATCCTCCACTCCAGACGCACCCACGATAAGCTGGCGATGCTGCTGAAAAAACATGCCCTGCCGCGTACCGGAGTCATCCATGGCTTTGCCGGCAGCCTGCAGCAGGCCGAGCGCTTCGTTCAGCTTGGCTATAAGATCGGCGTTGGCGGCACCATTACCTATCCCCGCGCCAGTAAAACCCGTGAAGTGATGGCGCGTCTGCCGCTTTCCGCTCTGCTGCTGGAGACCGATGCGCCGGATATGCCGCTAAATGGCTTTCAGGGACAGCCCAATCGACCGGAACAAGCTGCACGGGTATTTGAGGCGCTGTGTGAACTGCGTCCGGAGTCGCCGGCAGCCATAGAAGAAAGGATCATGCACAATACGCTCGCCTTGTTTTCCCTTCCCCCGGCCTCTGTATGGTGATCGATTTCTCATAATTGTCCATCCATATCATTGATTTGCTTAAAATGTGTGAAGCCAGACGGGCAGGATAGTTTCAGGCCGATATAATCACGCGGTTAGTACTGGACTATCAAAAACACAGGGAATCTGTATGCAAATCCTCATGGGACTTATCGGCATGGTGGCGCTCTTGGCCATTGCTGTGCTGCTCTCCAATAACCGAAAAGCCATTAACCTGCGCACCGTGCTCGGCGCCTGGATAATCCAGGTGGGTATCGGCGCGTTAATATTGTATGTACCGGCCGGGCGCGCGGCGCTATTAGCGATGTCGAATGGCGTCGCCAGCGTTATTGCCTACGGCAATGAAGGGATTAGTTTCATCTTCGGCGGGCTGGTCTCCGATAAAATGTTCGAGGTGTTTGGCGGCGGCGGCTTCGTCTTTGCCCTGCGCGTGCTGCCGGTGATCGTCTTCTTCTCGTCGCTGATTGCCGTGCTTTACTACCTGGGCATTATGCAACTGGTCATTCGCATTCTCGGCGGCGCGCTGCGGGCAGTGCTGAAGACCTCACGTACCGAATCGCTGTCGGCCACGGCGAACATCTTTGTTGGCCAGACCGAAGCGCCGCTGGTGGTGCGTCCTTATATCGCCACCATGACTCGCTCGGAGCTGTTTGCGGTCATGTGCGGCGGCCTGGCCTCGGTGGCGGGCTCGGTACTGGCGGGCTATGCGCAGATGGGCGTTCCGCTGGAGTACCTTATTGCCGCGTCGTTTATGGCGGCGCCGGGAGGCCTGCTGTTTGCCAAAATTATCGTACCGGAAACGGAAAAACCGGACGATAACCCGGCTCATGACAGCCAAAGCGCTGACGCGGATAAACCGGCCAACGTGCTGGATGCTGCCGCCTCCGGCGCCGCGTCTGGTATGCAACTGGCGCTCAACGTCGGCGCGATGCTGCTGGCATTTATTGCGCTGATCGCCCTGCTGAACGGCATACTCTCCGGCGTCGGCGGCTGGTTTAACCATCCTGAGCTGTCGCTGCAGATGATCCTCGGCTGGATCTTCTCACCGCTGGCGTGGGTGATTGGCGTGCCGTGGCACGAAGCGACGGTGGCGGGGTCGTTTATCGGCCAGAAGCTGATCATTAACGAGTTCGTGGCCTACATGAACTTTGGCGAATATTTAAAGGCGGATGCCGAAGTGGCGGCGGCCGGGCTGCAGGTCATTTCAGATCACACCAAAGCCATTATCTCTTTCGCGCTGTGCGGCTTTGCCAACCTGTCATCGATCGCCATTCTGATTGGCGGACTCGGGGGAATGGCGCCCAACCGGCGGCAGGATATCGCTCAGCTTGGGCTACGTGCGGTAGCGGCGGGGACGCTGTCCAACCTGATGAGCGCCACCATAGCCGGGGTTTTTCTCGCCCTGTAAGCCTGTCTCCTGAACCAGCGGCCACCGTGCCGCTGGTGTTGCAGTAAATGTGATAATTCCATCACCTCTCTCTTTTTTGAAAAATAGTTTATATTTCAATTTGTAGCGTTTTTATTGCCCGTAAATTGGGCAAAATGTGCGCCACGCTATCGAGTGCATCTGTTATTGTGTGTTAGAATTATCACATTCTCATCGGCGGTATAGTATCGATTATGCTTAAGAGGGGACTAACGATAATTGCTGCGGTATTGAG
The DNA here is from genome assembly GCF_036233805.1 of Klebsiella sp. EMBS2024. NCBI lineage: Bacteria > Pseudomonadati > Pseudomonadota > Gammaproteobacteria > Enterobacterales > Enterobacteriaceae > Klebsiella > Klebsiella sp. EMBS2024. Next base: position 5,292,349 of record NZ_JAZARW010000001.1, read on the forward strand.
TGCTAATTTGTGATTTTAATCACGTTACAGTAATGCAAATTAGTAAGTAGTTTTCATTAACTGTGATGAATGTCGAAGTGTAACGACGAGCGAATGTTACAATAGTAACAGACTCGCAAGGTGAACAAACTATTGATCCGGCATGACGCCGGCGGAGTATGAAATGACTGATTTAAAAGCAAGCAGCCTGCGCGCGTTAAAACTGATGGACCTGACCACTCTGAATGACGACGACACCAATGAGAAAGTCATTGCCCTGTGTCATCAGGCGAAAACGCCGGTGGGTAACACCGCGGCGGTCTGCATCTACCCGCGCTTCATCCCGATCGCCCGTAAAACGCTGAATGAGCAGGGGACGCCGGATATTCGCATCGCCACGGTCACCAACTTCCCGCACGGGAATGACGATATCGACATTGCGCTGGCGGAAACCCGCGCGGCGATCGCTTACGGAGCAGATGAAGTGGACGTGGTCTTCCCGTACCGCGCGCTGATCGCCGGCAACGAGCAGGTCGGTTTCGAGCTGGTGAAAGCCTGTAAGGAAGCCTGTGCGGCGGCTAACGTGCTGCTGAAAGTGATCATCGAAACCGGTGAGCTGAAAGAAGAAGCGCTGATCCGTAAAGCGTCTGAAATCTCTATCAAAGCCGGGGCCGATTTCATCAAAACCTCGACCGGTAAAGTGCCGGTGAATGCCACGCCGGAAAGCGCGCGCATCATGATGGAAGTGATCCGCGATATGGGCGTTGAGAAAACCGTTGGCTTCAAACCGGCGGGCGGCGTGCGCAGCGCGGAAGACGCGCAGCAGTTCCTGGCGATCGCTGATGAACTGTTCGGCGCCGACTGGGCCGATTCTCGTCACTATCGTTTTGGCGCATCCAGCCTGCTGGCTAGCCTGTTGAAAGCCCTGGGTCACGGCGACGGCAAGAGCGCCAGCAGCTACTAATCCCTTGATTTGCCGGATGGCGCTGCGCTTATCCGGCCTACGAATTGATGCCTGTAGGCCGGATAAGGCGCTCGCGCCGTCATCCGGCAATTTATTCTCTTTGGGAGGTTACCGTGTTTCTCGCACAAGAAATTATTCGTAAAAAACGTGATGGTCAGGCATTAAGCGATGAAGAGATCCGCTTTTTCATCAACGGCATCCGCGACAATACTATCTCTGAAGGGCAGATCGCCGCGCTGGCGATGACCATCTTCTTCCACGATATGTCTATGCCGGAGCGCGTTTCGCTGACCATGGCGATGCGGGATTCCGGTACCGTTCTGGACTGGAAAAGCCTCAACCTTAACGGTCCGATCGTCGATAAACACTCTACCGGCGGCGTCGGGGATGTCACTTCGCTGATGCTGGGGCCGATGGTGGCCGCCTGCGGTGGTTACGTACCGATGATCTCCGGCCGCGGCCTCGGCCATACCGGCGGTACGCTGGACAAACTGGAAGCGATCCCGGGCTTCGATATCTTCCCGGACGACAACCGCTTCCGCGAGATTATTAAAGATGTTGGCGTGGCAATTATCGGGCAGACCAGCTCCCTTGCCCCGGCCGACAAACGTTTCTATGCCACCCGCGATATTACCGCGACGGTGGACTCCATCCCGCTGATTACCGCCTCGATTCTGGCGAAGAAGCTGGCGGAAGGGCTGGATGCGCTGGTGATGGACGTCAAAGTCGGCAGCGGCGCGTTTATGCCGACTTATGAACTTTCTGCCGCGCTGGCCGAAGCGATCGTGGGTGTCGCCAACGGCGCCGGCGTGCGCACCACCGCGCTGCTGACCGATATGAATCAGGTACTGGCCTCCAGCGCCGGCAACGCCGTTGAAGTTCGCGAAGCGGTGCAGTTCCTGACCGGCGAATACCGCAACCCGCGCCTGTTCGACGTGACAATGGCGCTGTGTGTGGAAATGCTGATCTCCGGCAAGCTGGCGGCGGACGATGCCGAGGCGCGCGCGAAGCTGCAGGCGGTGCTGGATAACGGTAAAGCGGCGGAAGTGTTTGGCCGCATGGTCGCGGCGCAGAAAGGACCGAGCGACTTTGTCGAGAATTATGCTAATTATCTGCCGACGGCGATGCTGAGCAAAGCGGTCTATGCTGATACCGAAGGTTTTATCAGCGCGATGGATACTCGCGCGCTGGGCATGGCAGTGGTTTCTATGGGCGGCGGCCGCCGTCAGGCATCGGACACCATTGACTATAGCGTTGGCTTTACCGAGATGGCGCGTCTGGGTGACCGCGTCGACGGACAGCGTCCGCTGGCGGTGATCCATGCCAAAGACGAGAACAGCTGGCAGGAGGCCGCGAAAGCGGTCAAAGCGGCCATTAAACTGGACGATAAAGCCCCGGAAATTACACCGACAGTCTATCGCCGTATCACTGAATAGCGATATACTGATCTGATCGCTTTTTTGCAGCGCAAGATGTATGGAGAACAAGATGAAACGTGCATTTATCATGGTGCTGGACTCCTTTGGGATTGGCGCAACGGAAGACGCAGACCGCTTTGGCGACGTCGGCGCCGATACGCTGGGCCACATTGCAGAAGCCTGCGCCAAAGGCGAGGCTGACCACGGCCGCAAAGGCCCGCTGAATTTACCGAACCTGACCCGTCTGGGTCTGGTGAAAGCGCATGAAGGCTCCACCGGTAAAATTGCCGCGGGTATGGATGGCAATGCCGAAGTGATTGGCGCCTATGCCTGGGCGCATGAACTTTCTTCCGGTAAAGATACCCCGTCCGGCCACTGGGAAATCGCCGGCGTGCCGGTGCTGTTTGACTGGGGCTACTTCAGCGACCAGGAAAACAGCTTCCCGCAGGAGCTGCTGGATAAGCTGGTGAAACGCGCCAACCTGCCGGGCTATCTCGGCAACTGCCACTCCTCCGGGACGGTGATCCTCGATCAGCTCGGCGAAGAGCATATGAAAACCGGGAAACCGATCTTCTATACCTCCGCTGACTCGGTGTTCCAGATCGCCTGCCACGAAGAGACCTTTGGCCTCGACAAGCTGTATGAGCTGTGCGAAATCGCGCGTGAAGAGCTGACCGAAGGCGGCTATAACATTGGTCGCGTGATTGCTCGTCCTTTCGTGGGCGACAAAGCCGGTAACTTCCAGCGTACCGGTAACCGTCACGACCTGGCGGTAGAGCCGCCGGCGCCGACCGTGCTGCAGAAGCTGGTCGACGAGAAAAACGGCCACGTGGTGTCCGTGGGTAAAATCGCCGATATCTACGCCAACTGCGGTATCACTAAGAAAGTGAAAGCCACCGGGCTGGACGCGCTGTTCGACGCGACCATCAAAGAGATGAAGGAAGCGGGCGACGAGACTATCGTCTTCACTAACTTCGTCGATTTTGACTCCTCCTGGGGCCACCGTCGTGACGTCGCTGGCTACGCGGCGGGTCTGGAGCTGTTCGACCGCCGTCTGCCGGAGCTGATGGAGCTGGTTGGTGAAGACGACATTCTGATCCTCACCGCCGACCACGGCTGCGACCCGACCTGGACCGGTACTGACCACACCCGCGAGCATATCCCCGTGCTGGTGTACGGCCCGAAAGTGAAACCAGGTTCGCTCGGTCACCGTGAAACCTTCGCGGACATCGGCCAGACTATTGCGAAATACTTTGGTACGTCTGACATGGAATATGGCAAAGCCATGTTCTGAGGTCATTGCCCGGTGGCGCACAGCGATCCGGGCCTACGATTTGTAGGCCGGGTAAGGCGTAGCCGCCACCCGGCAAAAACAACAATGTAAAAGGAACTGAAGATGGCAACTCCTCACATTAACGCAGAAATGGGCGATTTCGCTGACGTCGTTTTGATGCCGGGCGACCCGCTGCGCGCGAAGCACATTGCAGAAACCTTCCTCGAAGACGTGCGTGAAGTGAACAACGTGCGCGGCATGCTGGGCTTCACCGGTACCTATAAAGGCCGCAAAATCTCCGTGATGGGCCACGGGATGGGTATCCCGTCCTGCTCTATCTACACCAAAGAGCTGNTCACCGATTTCGGCGTGAAGAAAATCATCCGCGTGGGCTCCTGCGGCGCGGTGCGTGAAGATGTCAAACTGCGTGACGTGGTGATCGGCATGGGCGCGTGCACCGACTCTAAAGTGAACCGTCTGCGTTTCAAAGACCATGATTTTGCGGCGATTGCCGATTTCGGCATGGTGCGTAATGCGGTAGACGCGGCGAAAGCGCTGGGCGTTGACGCGCGCGTCGGCAACATCTTCTCCGCAGACCTGTTCTATACGCCGGACCCGTCCATGTTCGACGTGATGGAAAAATACGGCATTCTGGGCGTGGAAATGGAAGCGGCGGGTATCTACGGCGTGGCGGCGGAGTTCGGCGCGAAAGCGCTGACCATCTGCACCGTCTCCGACCACATCCGTACCCACGAGCAGACCACTGCCGCTGAACGTCAGACGACCTTCAACGACATGATCAAAATCGCGCTGGAATCCGTGCTGCTGGGCGATAAAGAGTAAGAGCTGTTGTGCCGGGTGGCGGCTTCGTCTGACCCGGCCTACGGTTTTCCAGGCCCGCTAAGCGCAGCGGGC
>NZ_JAZARW010000001.1:5296902-5315111 GCF_036233805.1 Klebsiella sp. EMBS2024
TATCAGCGCACTGCGCCGGCAATCCACGCCGACAGTTCTTTCAGTTCCGCTTCCTGCTCCGGGAAATCGCCGACCAGCGCCTCGCACTGCTGCTGTAATACTTCTGCCCGATACTGACAGCCGACTAAGCGTGCCGCCAGGGCCTCCAGCGGCGCCGGGTTCAGGCTATCGGTAAAGGCCTGCGCGCGGGTGATATGCCCTTTTTCGACGTCAAAATGCAGCTCAACGCCGCCCCAGCGAAAGCGCTCGTCCAGAAGATGAGAGAAGGCCGGCGCCTGGCCGAAGTTCCACTCCCAGCTGCTCTGACGGGCGAAAGTCTCAGCAAAATTTGGTAGATCCGGCGTGTTGTCCGGGGAGATCACCTCGGCGTCCACCCGTTCGCCGTAATGGCTGAAGAATGCTTCCTNNATCGCCTCGCAAACTTGCTGATGGGTAATGCCCGGCAGCAGCTCAACCAGGTTCGCCACCCGTCCGCGCACCGAGGTAATGCCTTTAGCCTGCAGCTTTTTCTGGTCCGGGTTGAGGTAGTTGGCGAGACGGCTTAAATCGGCGTTGAGCAGCAGGGTGCCGTGATGAAAACCGCGGTCCATGGTTTCACGATAGGCGGAGCCGGAGACTTTGCGGTCGCCGCTGTCGGTTTTGACCACCAGATCGTTGCGCCCGGAGGCTTCGGCGGTTACGCCGAGTGAATTAAGCGCCGTCAGCACAATAGCGGTGGAGACGGTTTTGTCGTACTCCGGTTTGCCTGCCATAAAGGTAAAGCAGGTATTGCCGAGGTCGTGGAACACCGCGCCGCCGCCGCTGCTGCGACGGGCCAGCCGCACATGGTCTTCCTCCATGCGGCGGGTATTACACTCCTTCCACGGGTTCTGCGCGCGGCCGATGACCACGGTATCGGCATTGCGCCACAGGAACAGCACCCGCTGGGTGGCGGGCATCTGGCGGAAAATACACTCTTCGACCGCCAGGTTGAACCACGGGTCGTAAGAGTCAGAGAGCAGGAGGCGCAATGTGGACATTATAGATTTCCTTTCTTTTCATCGTCTTCATCCTCAACCGGCTTGTTGGCGGTGAGCAGGAAGGGCGATTGCTGCCAGCGGGTGCGTTTGCCCTGCAGCAGCGTGCGGGTCAGCACCACGCCGATAGCCAGGGACAGCAACAGCATCAGGCGTAAGATATTGGTGGTATTATCCACCTGCTTCGCCTCGGTCGCCAGGGTATGAGTATCGAGGGTCAGACGCAGGTAGCCCAGCGGGCCGTTTTTTCCTGGCACCGGTTCGACAATCTGCTGGTTGAAGTAGCCGCCGGCTTTTTTGCCATCCAGCGCCAGCCGGTCGCGAACCTCGACGCTTTCGCCAGAGCGCGCCACCAGGTCGCCCTGTTCGTCATATACCCCGGCGTCCAGGACGCGGCTGTTATGGGTTAGCTGGGTCAACAGCTGATTGATGCGCTTCTCGTCAGGCGTCTCGCTGCGCATCAGCGGCGCGAGATTCAGCACCACCTGCTGCGCCAGCGTGCGGGCCAGCTCTTCCAGCTGCGGATTGCGTTGTTTCTGACTGTTCTGACTGAACCACGAAGCGCCCTGCATCAGCGCGACGAGCAGGGCGAGACAGATAAGAACAATGACCGCACGATGCAGCCGGAATTTCAGTTTTGCGCGAACCATATTCCACCTTTGAAAATTTGCAGCTTAATGTTGCCAGAAGCGCTGGTTACAAGGTAGCCTCATGCGTTATTTTCCTCGCCTGAATGAAGAGATGTGGAGCCGTAATGCCTAACAGTTTGACCTGGTGCGACCTGCCTGAAGACGTTTCCCTGTGGCCTGGGTTGCCGCTTTCCCTGAGCGGCGACGAGGTCATGCCGCTGGATTATCACGCCGGGCGCAGCGGCTGGCTGCTGTATGGTCGCGGTCTGGATAAACGTCGGCTGACGGCGTGGCAGCGTGAGCTGGGCGCCGCGTTAGTGATCGTTGCCTCCTGGGTGGTCGAGGATTACCAGGTGATCCGTTTGGCCGGTTCGCTGACTCCCCGTGCGACGCGACTGGCGCATGAGGCGGGGCTGGACGTCGCGCCATTGGGTAAAATTCCCCATTTGCGCACCCCGGGCCTGCTGGTGATGGACATGGACTCCACGGCGATTCAGATCGAATGCATCGATGAGATCGCGAAACTGGCCGGCACCGGCGAGCTGGTCTCGGAAGTGACCGAGCGGGCGATGCGTGGCGAGCTGGACTTCACCGCCAGCCTGCGCCAGCGCGTGGCGACGCTGAAAGACGCCGATGCCAGTATTTTACTGCAGGTTCGCGACGCGCTGCCGCTGATGCCGGGCCTGGCGCAGCTGGTGCTCAAGCTGGAAACGCTGGGCTGGAAAGTGGCGATCGCCTCCGGCGGTTTCACCTTCTTTGCCGAGTATCTGCGCGACAAACTGCATCTCGACGCGGTATTCGCCAATGAGCTGGAGATCCGCGACGGCAAGCTCACCGGCAACGTGCTCGGCGATATCGTCGATGCGAAATATAAAGCCAATACGTTGCGCAAGCTGGCGGAAAAGTATGAGATCCCAACGGCGCAAACCGTGGCTATCGGCGATGGCGCCAACGACCTGCCGATGATTAAGGCAGCAGGGCTTGGCATCGCCTATCACGCGAAGCCCAAAGTGAATGAACAGGCGGAAGTGACTATCCGCCACGCTGACCTGATGGGGGTATTCTGTATTCTCTCGGGCAGCATGAACCAAAAGTAAGAGGTAAACGTGGCGAAAGCTCCAAAACGCGCATTTGTCTGTAATGAATGTGGTGCGGATTATCCGCGCTGGCAGGGGCAGTGCAGCGCCTGCCATGCCTGGAACACCATCACCGAGATGCGCATCGCCGCGTCGCCGCAGGTGGCGAGAAACGAGCGTCTTTCAGGCTATGCCGGTAACGCCGGCGTGTCGAAGGTGCAGAAGCTGTCAGATATCAGCCTGGAGGCGCTGCCGCGTTTCTCCACCGGCTTTAAAGAATTTGACCGCGTGCTGGGCGGCGGCGTGGTACCGGGCAGCGCGATCCTGATTGGCGGCAACCCCGGCGCGGGCAAATCGACGCTGCTGCTGCAAACCCTCTGCAAACTGGCGGAAGGGATGAAAACCCTGTACGTCACCGGGGAGGAGTCCCTGCAGCAGGTGGCGATGCGCGCCCATCGTCTCGGGTTGCCAACGGCCAACCTGAACATGCTCTCGGAAACCAGCATTGAGCAGATCTGTCAGATCGCCGATGAAGAAAAGCCGCAGCTGATGGTGATCGACTCCATCCAGGTGATGCATATGGCCGACGTGCAGTCGTCGCCGGGCAGCGTCGCCCAGGTACGGGAAACCGCGGCCTATTTGACGCGCTTTGCTAAAACTCGCGGCGTGGCGATTGTGATGGTCGGCCACGTCACCAAAGACGGCTCGCTGGCCGGTCCGAAGGTGCTGGAGCACTGTATCGACTGCTCGGTGCTGCTGGACGGGGATGCCGACTCCCGCTTCCGCACGTTGCGCAGCCATAAAAACCGCTTTGGCGCGGTGAACGAGCTGGGCGTCTTCGCCATGACCGAGCAGGGCCTGCGCGAAGTGAGCAACCCGTCCGCTATCTTCCTCAGCCGGGGAGATGAAATCACCTCCGGTAGCTCGGTGATGGTGGTCTGGGAAGGGACCCGCCCGCTGCTGGTGGAGATCCAGGCGCTGGTCGATCACTCAATGATGTCCAACCCGCGCCGCGTGGCGGTGGGGCTGGAACAGAACCGTCTGGCGATCCTGCTGGCGGTGCTGCACCGTCACGGCGGCCTACAGATGGCCGATCAGGACGTCTTCGTCAATGTGGTCGGCGGGGTGAAGGTCACGGAAACCAGCGCCGACCTGGCGCTGCTGCTGGCGATGGTCTCCAGCCTGCGCGACCGTCCTCTGCCGCAGGATCTGGTGGTCTTTGGCGAAGTGGGGCTGGCCGGGGAAATTCGCCCGGTACCGAGCGGTCAGGAGCGTATCTCCGAAGCGGCGAAGCACGGCTTCCGCCGCGCCATCGTCCCGGCGGCCAATGTGCCGAAAAAAGTGCCGGAAGGCATGCAAATCTTTGGCGTGAAAAAGCTTTCAGACGCGCTAAGCGTTTTTGACGACTTATAATAAGTTAAAAGGAGATTAGCGATGTCGTCATTTGACTATTTAAAAAGCGCCATTAAGCAGAAAGGCTGTACCCTGCAGCAGGTGGCGGAAGCCAGCGGAATGACCAAGGGGTATCTTAGCCAGCTGCTGAATGCCAAAATCAAAAGCCCGAGCGCGCAGAAGCTTGAAGCGCTGCATCGTTTCCTCGGGCTGGAGTTTCCCCGCCGACAGAAAAGCGTCGGCGTGGTGTTTGGTAAGTTTTACCCGCTGCATACCGGGCATATCTACCTGATACAGCGCGCCTGTAGCCAGGTCGATGAGCTGCATATCATTATGGGCTATGACGATACCCGCGACCGCGAGCTGTTTGAAGAGAGCGCCATGTCGCAACAGCCGACGGTGCCTGACCGCCTGCGCTGGCTGCTACAAACCTTTAAATATCAGAAGAATATTCGCATCCACGCCTTCAATGAAGAGGGGATGGAGCCCTATCCGCACGGCTGGGACGTCTGGAGCCATGGGATCCGCGCTTTTATGAGCGAAAAAGGGATCGAGCCGAACCGGATCTATACCTCGGAAGAGGCCGATGCGCCGCAGTACCTTGAACATCTGGGGATCGAGACGGTGCTTATCGATCCTAAGCGGACCTTTATGAATATTAGCGGCGGGCAGATCCGCGAGAACCCGTTCCGCTACTGGGAATATATTCCGACGGAAGTGAAACCGTTCTTTGTGCGGACGGTGGCGATCCTCGGCGGCGAGTCGAGCGGTAAATCGACGCTGGTCAATAAACTCGCCAATATCTTCAATACCACCAGCGCCTGGGAATATGGCCGGGATTATGTTTTTTCGCATCTCGGCGGCGATGAGATGGCGCTCCAGTATTCGGATTACGATAAAATTGCCCTTGGGCATGCGCAGTATATTGATTTTGCGGTGAAATATGCCAACAAGGTGGCGTTCATCGATACCGACTTCGTCAGCACTCAGGCCTTCTGTCTGAAGTACGAGGGACGTGAGCACCCGTTTGTGCAGGCGCTGATTGATGAATACCGCTTCGACCTGGTGATCCTGCTGGAGAACAATACCCCGTGGGTGGCCGATGGACTGCGCAGTCTTGGGAGCTCGGTGGATCGTAAAGAGTTTCAGTCGTTGCTGGTATCGCTGCTGAAAGAGAACGAGATCGAATTCGTCCATGTGAAGGAGTCGGACTACGATGCCCGGTTCCTGCGCTGCGTCGAGCTGGTGAAACAGCTGATGGGCGAGCAGGGGTAGGGGCTCTGCGGGCTGTAGCCCTCACCCCAACCCTCTCCCAATGGGAGAGGGAGCAAACATTAAAAAAGGCAACTTGCGTTGCCTTTTTGCGTTTTATTTCGCGATACGTTTGTACTTGATTCGCTTCGGCTCCAGCGCGTCGGCGCCGAGAGTGCGTTTCTTGTACTCTTCGTACTCGGTAAAGTTACCTTCGAAGAACTCAACCTTACCTTCATCCTGGTAATCCAGAATGTGGGTGGCAATACGGTCAAGGAACCAGCGGTCGTGCGAGATAACCATCGCGCAGCCCGGGAACTCCAGCAGGGCATTTTCCAGCGCGCGCAGGGTTTCGATATCCAGGTCGTTGGTTGGTTCATCGAGCAGCAGGACGTTACCGCCGACCTGCAGCAGTTTCGCCAGGTGCAGACGACCACGTTCACCGCCGGACAGCTCGCCAACGCGTTTACCCTGGTCGACGCCTTTGAAGTTAAAGCGGCCCACGTAGGCGCGGCTCGGCATCTCGGTGTTGCCGATCTTCATGATATCCAGGCCGCCAGACACTTCTTCCCACACGGTCTTACTGTTGTCCATCGCGTCGCGGAACTGATCGACGGAAGCCAGCTTAACGGTTTCACCCAGGGTGATGGTGCCGGAATCAGGCTGTTCCTGGCCGGACATCATGCGGAAGAGGGTGGATTTACCCGCGCCGTTCGGACCGATGATGCCGACGATAGCGCCTTTCGGTACCGAGAAGCTCAGATCGTCAATCAGAACGCGGTCGCCGTAAGATTTGCGCAGATGGCTGACTTCCAGAACTTTATCGCCCAGACGCGGGCCTGGCGGAATGAACAGTTCGTTAGTTTCGTTACGTTTCTGATATTCAACGTTGTTAAGCTCTTCAAAGCGCGCCAGGCGGGCTTTGCCCTTAGACTGACGGCCTTTCGCGCCCTNGCGAACCCACTCGAGTTCTTTCTCGATAGATTTGCGGCGTGCGGCTTCCTGAGAAGCTTCTTGCGCCAGACGCTGGTCTTTCTGCTCCAGCCAGGAGGAGTAGTTGCCTTCCCACGGAATACCTTCGCCGCGGTCAAGCTCGAGGATCCAGCCGGCGACGTTATCAAGGAAGTAACGGTCGTGGGTAATCGCCACCACGGTGCCTTCGAAGTCGTGCAGGAAGCGTTCCAGCCAGGCGACGGACTCGGCGTCGAGGTGGTTGGTCGGTTCGTCGAGCAGCAGCATATCCGGTTTTTCCAGCAGCAGACGGCACAGCGCGACGCGGCGGCGTTCACCACCGGAAAGATTAGCGATTTTCGCATCCCAGTCCGGCAGGCGCAGGGCGTCGGCCGCGCGCTCCAGCTGGACGTTCAGGTTGTGGCCGTCGTGCGCCTGGATAATCTCTTCGAACTTGCCTTGCTGTGCGGCAAGCTTATCGAAGTCCGCATCCGGCTCGGCGTATTTGGCATAGACTTCGTCCAGACCCTTCAGCGCGTTAACCACTTCGGCGACCGCTTCTTCCACGGACTCGCGCACGGTGTGCTCCGGGTTGAGCTGCGGCTCCNGCGGCAGGTAGCCGATTTTGATGCCGGGCTGCGGACGCGCTTCACCTTCGATCTCGGTGTCGATACCGGCCATGATGCGCAGCAGGGTAGATTTACCGGCGCCGTTCAGACCGAGCACACCGATTTTCGCGCCAGGGAAAAAGCTGAGGGAGATATTTTTCAAAATATGACGTTTCGGCGGAACCACTTTGCCGACACGATGCATGGTATAAACGAATTGAGCCACGTTGGACTTCGCCTCTTTCTATTTTGATAGATAGTTCAAAGCCGAAGTGTAGCCTTTTTCGCGCGCTAATCCCAGCGAGGCGACAGGATTCACAGAAGCGTAAAAAAATGTCCAGGACATGGCGCGTTTAGCGTTGTCTGATTAGCATAAGTAAAGCCGCCTGCCGAACCGGCAGGGGTTTTTAAGCGGCACGATGCTGCGAAAATGCACCGGAAAGAGGAAGAGCTTGTGGAAAAAGCCAAAAAAATGGCGTGGCATCTTTTGGCTGCCAGCGTTGGTTTGTTGACGTTGAGTCAGCTGGCGCATGCGGATTCACTGGATGAACAGCGCAGCCGCTACGCACAAATTAAGCAGGCGTGGGATAACCGGCAGATGGATGTAGTCGACCAGCTGATGCCCACGTTAAGCACCTATCCCCTGTATCCCTATTTGCAGTACCGACAGATCACCGACGATCTGATGAACCAGCCGGCGCTGGTGGTGAAAAACTTTATTGACGCCAATCCGACGCTGCCCCCTGCGCGTTCATTACGTTCGCGCTTCGTGAATGAACTGGCCCGGCGCAGCGACTGGCGCGGCTTGCTGGCGTTTAGCCCGGATAAGCCGACCAGCACCGAGGCGCAGTGCAACTATTACTACGCCAAGCTGAGCGTGGGGCAGTCGCAGGAGGCCTGGAGCGGGGCGAAAGAGCTGTGGCTGACGGGCAAGAATCAGCCCGGCGCCTGTGAACCGCTGTTCAGCGCCTGGCGCGACTCCGGTCAGCAGGATCCGCTGGCATATCTCGAACGGATCCGCCTGGCGATGAAGGCCGGCAATATCGGGCTGGTGAAATCGCTGGCCCAGCAAATGCCCGCCAACTACCAGAGCATCGCCAGCTCCGTGGTCGCCCTGGCTAACGATCCAAACAGCGTCCTCACCTTCGCCCGCACCACCGGGGCGACGGACTTTACCCGTCAGATGGCCGCCGTCGCCTTCGCCAGCGTCGCCCGCCAGGACGTGGAAAATGCCCGCCTGATGATCCCTTCGCTGGTACAGGCTCAGCAGCTCAATGAGGATCAGACCCAGGAACTGCGCGATATTGTCGCCTGGCGCCTGATGGGTAGCGATGTAACCGAAGAGCAGGCCATCTGGCGCGATGACGCAATCATGCGTTCGCAGTCCACGCCGCTGGTGGAGCGGCGGGTACGGATGGCGTTGGGGACGGGCGATCGCCATGGCCTCAACACCTGGCTGGCGCGCCTGCCGATGGAGGCGAAAGAGAAAGACGAATGGCGCTACTGGCAGGCGGATCTGCTGCTGGAGCGCGGCAGGGATGAGGAGGCGCAGGCGATCCTTCGCTCGTTGATGCAACAGCGAGGCTTCTACCCGATGGTCGCCGCGCAGCGTCTTGGCGAGGAGTATACCTTCCGCATCGATAAAGCCTCGGGCACCATCGATCCGGCGCTGGCCTCCGGGCCGGAGATGGCGCGGGTACGTGAGCTGATGTACTGGAATATGGATAACACCGCGCGCACCGAATGGGCCAACCTGGTCACTAGTCGCACCAAATCCCAGCAGGCGCAGCTGGCGCGCTATGCCTTCGATCAGCACTGGTGGGATCTGAGCGTGCAGGCGACGATCGCCGGTAAGCTGTGGGATCAGCTGGAAGAACGTTTCCCGCTGGCCTATAACGACCTGTTTGCCCGCTATGTTAGCGGCAAAGATATTCCGCAGAGCTACGCGATGGCGATTGCCCGTCAGGAGAGCGCCTGGAACCCGAAAGTGCGCTCGCCGGTCGGCGCCAGCGGACTGATGCAGATTATGCCGGGCACCGCGACGCATACCGTCAGTATGTTCAGCATTCCCGGCTACAGCGGCCCGTCGCAGCTGTTGGATCCGGAAACCAACATCAATATCGGCACCAGCTATCTGCAGTACGTTTATCAGCAGTTCGGCAATAACCGTATCTACGCCTCAGCGGCCTATAACGCCGGGCCGGGCCGGGTACGCAGCTGGCAGGGGAACAGCGCCGGACGGATCGACGCCGTGGCGTTTGTCGAGAGTATTCCGTTTTCGGAAACCCGCGGCTACGTGAAGAATGTCCTCTCCTATGACGCCTACTACCGCTACTTTATGGGGCAGCAGGATAAGATCCTCAGCGATGCGGAGTGGCGCCAGCGTTACTGATCGCTGGGAAGTATGTTATGCTTTGTACTCGTTGAAGAGTACATTCGACGGGCAGCGTAAGCTGCCCGTCTCAATATGGTGGCGCGATATGACCCAACAATCTCCCTATTCCGCGGCCGTTGCCGAACAACGTCATCAGGAGTGGCTGCGCTTTGTTGCCCTGCTTCAGCAGGCCTATGCTGAGGATCTGCATCTGCCGTTGCTGCAGCTGATGCTGACGCCCGACGAGCGCGAAGCCCTGGGTACCCGGGTGCGCATTATCGAAGAGTTGCTGCGCGGCGAGATGAGCCAGCGTGAGCTGAAAAATGAGCTCGGCGCCGGAATTGCGACCATTACCCGCGGGTCGAACAGCCTGAAATCGGCGCCGGTAGAGCTGCGCCAGTGGCTGGAGCAGACGCTGCTGGCTAGCGATAAATAGCGTTATGGAACGGGCTTAGCGCCAGCACGACCGCCTGGTGGTAAACGCTGCTGCGGGTTAATCTGCCGCCGGTGAAAACCCCAATCGCCCCCTCTTTACGACCGATCTGATCGATGCCGGTATACTGCGACATGACCGGGCCGAGGGCTTCGCCAGCGCGAACCTGCTCAAGAATAACGTCAGGCAACGGCAGCGTGGCTGAGCGCGCTTCTCCGCGCTGGCTGGCGCTTTCGATGACCACCCAGCTAAAGGTGCTGTCATCGTCGATACCGGCTTCGATAGCTACCCAGAAATCGGCATTTGGCCGGGCAAGGCGCGCATTGGCGACGCGATTTCGTGCGCCAGCGCGCGTTTCCTCGCTGCCGAAGGGCTGTTCCGGCACGCCGCTCTCGACGGCGACGGACTCAATGTGGCAGGATCCTTCGCCGAAAATCTCGTCAAAAGCCTGCAGAATTGCCTGAATTTTGGCGGGATTAGTGGTCGCTGAGACAACATGGTGCATAATCAAAACAACTCAGAATAAACTAACGTCATCGCAGTATACTCTAAATCACCCCGAGGGCAGGCGGTAATGCCCGAAAGCGGTTGATAACGAGTCCAGAACGGAAAAAAAGCATGTTACAAGTATACCTTGTTCGCCACGGTGAAACGCAGTGGAACGCCGAGCGACGTATTCAGGGTCAGTCCGACAGCCCGCTGACCGCCCATGGTGAGCGCCAGGCCTGGCAGGTGGGCGAGCGCGCCAGAACGCTGGGGATCACCCATATTATTACCAGCGATCTGGGACGAACCCGCCGCACAGCAGAGATTATCGCCGAAGCCTGCGGTTGCAGCGTGATCGCCGATGCGCGCCTGCGCGAACTGGATATGGGGGTGCTGGAGAAGCGCCATATCGACTCGCTCAGCGAAGAAGAAGAAGGCTGGCGTCGCCAGCTGGTCAACGGCACACCGGACGGTCGTATTCCGCAGGGCGAATCGATGCAGGAGCTCAGCGAGCGTATGCATGCGGCGCTGGCATCCTGTCTGGAATTACCCGCCGGTAGCCGGCCGCTGCTGGTGAGTCATGGGATCGCGCTGGGCTGCCTGGTGAGCACGATATTAGGGCTGCCGGCGTACGCTGAGCGTCGTCTGCGGCTGCGCAACTGCTCTATTTCGCGCGTCGACTATCAGCAAAGCCCGTGGCTGGCTTCCGGCTGGGTGGTGGAAACGGCGGGCGACGTCTCGCATCTTGACGCCCCCGCAATGGACGAGCTGCAGCGTTAACGGCGGATCGGGATCAGATACTCGCAGCGCAACTGAATCGGCGTGGCCTGATCCCGGCTTTCATCTTCAGGGTAGAAGCGTTCAATATCCAGCCCCTTGCGACGCGTCAGGTTCAGCATCGGCATGCAGGTGCCGTAGACGGTCAGGATGAATTCCTGCAGACCGGTACCCAGCCCTTCATACGTAAACATGACATACTCGCCGCCTTCCAGGGTCACTGGATGGGCATGCTGCAGGTGGCCGTTAGCCATCTCCGGCGTCAGCGCGGTGGTATAGAATACTTCCTGCTCATCGTCTTTTTCCAGGCTCGGACGCGGCTCATGCAGCCCGTAGAGTACCGGGGGGATTGACGGTGAGTTGCCGAGGAAGTCTCGCCAGAACTGGACCCGCATCTGGTTACGAAAATCGGAGATTTCCTCGAGCTTACAGGTATAGCTCTGGGTCACGCCAAGCAGCTGAGTAGGGGGCAGAGTGATAAACTCATGTTTCGGCAGGGTAAATTCGCCAAGACGCAGCGGCGGGCGCATACCGAACGAGCTCCAGTCCGGCGAGCGGCGGTAGAGCGCCGGCGTCAGCGAGAATTGCTTCTTAAACGCTCGGGTGAAGGTCTGCTGGGAGTCGAAACGGTACTGCAGCGCAATATCAAGGATTGGACGGGCGGTCAGGCGTAATGCGACAGCAGATTTCGACAAGCGGCGCGCGCGAATATAGGCACCGATGGCATGGCCGGTGACATCCTTAAACATTCGCTGCAAATGCCACTTGGAATAACCTGCCTTCGCCGCCACATTATCCAGAGAAAGCGGCTGATCCAGGTGACCTTCCAGCCAGCTAAGGAGATCGCGAATAATCCCTGCTTGATCCATAAAATGTCCCCATCCTTAAACACAGGTGCCTGATATTAAAGTAGCGGATAATAGCATTTTTTGATGTTTTAGCATTCAGTGTTTTTTTTGCTTTTAAATGCGGTAGGTCAGGGGATTTGAACGATAATTTTGTAAAGCTGTGATCTATAAACCTTTTCTGCTAAGTGCGTGATAATCACTCAGCTATATTTTTTAATAATGGTAACAATATGAAATACAAGAAGTTTGCGATGGGGCTGCTCCTGCTGGCCGGTAGCCAGCTGGCTCAGGCGGAGCAGATTGGTTCCGTGGATACGGTCTTCAAATGGTTAGGGCCGGATCACAAAATCGTCGTCGAAGCCTTTGACGATCCGGATGTACAGAACGTGACCTGCTATATCAGCCGGGCGAAAACCGGTGGCATCAAAGGCGGGCTGGGGCTAGCGGAAGATACCTCTGACGCGGCGATTTCCTGCCAGCAGGTCGGGCCGATTGAGCTAACGGACAAAATCAAAAACGGCAAAAGCCAGGGCGACGTGGTGTTCCAGAAGCGCACCTCGCTGGTGTTTAAAAAACTGCAGGTCGTGCGTTTCTATGATGCGAAGCGCAATGCGCTGGTCTATCTGACCTACTCGGATAAAGTGGTTGATGGCTCGCCGAAGAACGCCATCAGCGCCGTGCCGATCATGCCATGGAATAAATAAACGGGAGCGCGCATGCAGCAGCCACGGATTTGGTTAGTTGAGGATGAACAGAGTATCGCTGATACCCTGGTTTACATGCTGCAGCAGGAGGGCTTCCTGGTCAGCGTCTTTGGCCGCGGTTTGCCCGCGCTGGAGGCGGCGGCGCATCAGGCGCCAGATGTCGCCATCCTCGACGTCGGCTTGCCGGATATCAGCGGCTTCGAGCTCTGTCGGCGTCTGCTGACGCGTTATCCGGCGCTGCCGGTGCTGTTTTTGACGGCGCGTAGCGACGAGGTCGATAAGCTGCTGGGGCTGGAAATCGGCGCTGACGATTACATCGCCAAGCCGTTTTCACCACGCGAAGTCTGCGCGCGGGTGCGAACCGTGCTGCGGCGGCTGCAGAAGTTTGCCGCGCCATCGCCGGTGGTACGCGTCGGCGAGTTTGTGCTCGATGAGCAGGCGGCGGCGATCAGCTGGTTCGGCCAGCCGCTGAATCTGACGCGCTACGAATTTCTGCTGCTGAAAACCCTGCTTCACGCGCCCGGTCGCGTCTTCTCCCGTCAGCAGCTGATGGAGCTGGTGTGGATCGATGCCTGGGAAAGCCTCGACCGTACCGTCGATACCCATATCAAAACCCTGCGCGCTAAGCTGCGGGCTGTGAATCCTGAAAAGGCGCCAATCAATACCCATCGCGGTATGGGCTATAGCCTGGGGCGCGGCTGATGCGCATCGGCATGCGCCTGCTGCTGGGCTATTTTCTTATCGTCGCGATCGCCGCGTGGTTTGTGCTGTCGATCTTTGTCCAGGAAGTGAAGCCGGGCGTGCGCCGGGCGACAGAGGGGACCCTCAATGATACCGCTACCCTGTTGGCGGCGCTGGCGCGTGAGGATCTGCTGGCGGCAAACCCGCAGCAGGGCAGGCTGGCGCAGGCCTTTCACCAGCTCAACCAGCAGCCGCTCAACGCCAATATTGGCGGAATTAAAAAGGTACGTAATGAGTACCGCGTCTATCTGACCGATGCCCGGGGCAAGGTGGTGTTTGACTCCAGCGGGCAGGCGACAGGGCAGGACTATTCGCGCTGGAACGATGTCTGGCTCACCCTGCGCGGCCAGTACGGCGCGCGCAGTACGCGCAGCGATCCGCATGATGAAGCCAGCTCGGTGATGTATATCGCCGCGCCGGTGATGGATAAGGGGCGGATTATCGGCGTGCTGAGCGTCGGTAAACCCAACCTGGCGATGACGCCGGTCATTAAGCGCAGCGAGCGGCGGATCCTCTGGGCCGGCGGCGCCCTGCTGGGCATTGCGCTGTTGATTGGCGGCGGCGTCGTCTGGTGGATCAATTTCTCTATCGGCAAGCTGGTGCGCTATGCGGACTCGGTGACCGCTGAGCGCCCGCTGCCGCTGCCGGAGGTTGGCAGCAGCGAATTGCGCAAGCTGGCCCAGGCTCTGGAGAGCATGCGGGTAAAGCTCGAAGGTAAGAATGCCATCGAAAACTATGTCTATGACCTGACCCATGAACTGAAAAGCCCGCTGGCGGCCATCCGCGGCGCGGCGGAGATCCTGCGCGAAGGGCCGCCGTCTGAGGTGGCGGCGCGGTTTACTGATAATATCCTCGCGCAAAACACCCGGATGCAACTGCTGGTGGAGCGGCTGCTCCAGCAGGCGAGACTGGAAAGCCGGCTGGAGATAAAGCAGCATCCGGTGTCGATAGATGCGCTATACCAACGGCTGACGGAGGAGCGCAACATCGCTCTGGCGGCGAAAGCTATCACCCTGCGCTGGCGGGAGAGTGGGATGCTGGTCAATGGCGATGGCGAGCTGCTGGCCCAGGCGCTGGGTAATCTGCTCGACAACGCGATTGACTTTACCCCCCAGGGCGGTGAGATCGCCCTGGCTGCGGAGAAGCGAAATGAAGAGGTGCAATTGAGCGTTATCGACAACGGGTGCGGTATTCCGGACTATGCCCTGGAACGAATCTTTGAGCGATTCTATTCGCTGCCGCGCGAAGACGGCCATAAGAGCAGCGGCCTTGGGCTGGCGTTCGTTCGTGAAGTCGCGCGCCTGCATCACGGCGATATCAATCTGCACAATCGGCCCGAAGGCGGCGTGGTCGCCACGCTGCGACTTCACCGTCCCTTCACATAGCTTCAAATTCTCCCCACACAGCCGTCCTATTGTGAGGCCATCACGATAGGGAGAAAGGCTATGTTGAAATCACCGTTATTCTGGAAAATCACCACGTTAATAGGCTGTATTGTGCTGCTATCTTTGCCGTTAATGATGGTCAGGGAGCTTATTAATGAGCGAGCGGATTATCGTAGCGAAGTGGTGGACGCCATTGAGCAAAGCACCAGCGGCTCGCAAAAACTCGCCGGACCGCTGATCGCTATTCCGATAACCGAGACCCTGTCCCGCATGGAGAACCAAAAAGAGGTCAACTATCAGCGGAGCTGGGTGTATTACTGGCTGCCGGAGTCGCTGGCGGTCACCGGCAAACAGACCGTGGAGTCGAGGAGGGTGGGCATCTACAGCGGCCAGGTCTGGCATAACGCCTTGCAGATTAAGGCCTCGTTTGATCCGCTGCGTCTGGCGGCGCTGAGAAAAACGAATATCGTCTTAGGCCAGCCGCGGCTGGTGGTGAGCGTCGGCGATGCCCGCGGCATTGGCGCCATCCATGCCCCGGAGGTCAACGGTAACGTATTAAGCGTGGAGCCGGGGCTGGGGATAAGCGGCGATGGCGCAGGTATTCATATGCCAATGCCTGCGCTGGCGGAGGACAACAAGCCGCTTGAGATTGCCTTTTCACTCGATCTGAACGGGACGGGAGAGTTTTCACTGGTGCCGCTCGGGCGTAACAGCGAGCTGCAGCTGACCAGTAACTGGCCGCATCCCGGTTTTCTCGGCAGCTTCCTGCCAACGCAACGGGAAGTGAGTGCTGCCGGCTATCGCGCCCACTGGCAAAGCAGCTGGTTCGCCAACGATATGGGGAGCTATTTCAAGGATGATATGGAGATCCCGTGGTCGCGACTGCCGGCGTTCAGTGCCGATGTGATGTCCCTTGCCGACCAGTACCAGCTAACCGATCGGGCGACAAAATATGCCATCCTGTTAATCGGGCTGACCTTTATGGCTTTTTTCGTGTTCGAGAGCCTGACCCGTCGTCCCCTGCATCCGATGCAATATCTGCTGGTGGGCTTATCGCTGGTGCTGTTTTACCTGGTGCTGCTGGCGCTCTCAGAGCACATTGGTTTTACCGCCGCCTGGCTGGCGGCCAGCCTGTCTGGCGCGGTGATGAATGGGATCTACCTTCAGGCAGTGCTCAGAGGATGGCGTAACAGCCTGCTGTTTGTCGCCGCGCTACTGCTGCTGGATGGCGTGATGTGGTTTCTGTTGCATTCTGAGGATAGCGCGCTGCTGCTGGGTACCGGGGTGCTGGCGCTGGCGCTGAGCGTCCTGATGTTTTTGACCCGTCGCGTGGACTGGTATGCGTTATCGCTGCCGAAAGGCACAGTGCCTCCGACACCGGCTGCCGATGAGGATAAGCTGCGTCTCTGGAAAGAGTGACGGCATAAAAAACGGCGCCCCTGGGGCGCCGTTTTCGCATCATGGCTGCGGAATAAATCGTATTATTCCTGCAGATCGCCACAGAAACGGTAGCCTTCACCGTGAATGGTAGCGATGATTTCCGGGGTATCCGGAGTGGATTCGAAGTGTTTACGAATCCGACGAATGGTCACGTCAACGGTACGGTCATGCGGCTTCAGCTCGCGACCGGTCATTTTCTTCAGCAGCTCGGCACGAGACTGAATTTTGCCCGGGTTTTCGCAGAAGTGCAGCATCGCGCGGAATTCACTGCGCGGCAGCTTGTACTGTTCGCCGTTCGGGCTAACCAGGGAACGGCTATTGATATCGAGTTCCCAGCCGTTGAACTTGTAGCTTTCTACGCTGCGACGCTCTTCGCTCACGGTACCGAGGTTCATGGTACGGGAGAGCAGGTTGCGCGCGCGGATAGTCAGTTCACGCGGGTTAAACGGTTTAGTGATATAGTCGTCAGCGCCGATTTCGAGGCCAAGGATCTTATCCACTTCGTTGTCGCGGCCGGTTAAGAACATCAGCGCGACGTCTGCCTGCTCGCGCAGCTCGCGCGCCAGCAGAAGACCATTTTTACCCGGCAGGTTGATATCCATGATCACCAGGTTGATATCATTTTCAGACAGGATCTGATGCATTTCCGCGCCATCGGTCGCTTCGAATACATCGTAACCTTCTGCTTCGAAAATACTTTTTAACGTGTTGCGTGTTACCAACTCGTCTTCAACGATAAGAATGTGCGGGGTCTGCATGTTTGCTACCTAAATTGCCAACTAAATCGAAACAGGAAGTACCAAAGTCCCTGACCTGCCTGCTGCATGTCGCAAATTAACATGCGCGGCGTAACATGACTAAAGTACGTAATTGCGTTCTTGATGCACTTTCCATCAACGTCAACAACATCATTAGCTTGGTCGTGGGTACTTTCCCTCTGGACCCGACGGTGTCAAAAACGGCTGACATCCTAACCATTTTAACAGCAACATAACAGGCTAAGAGAGGCCGAACACCCAATAAAACTACGCTTCGTTGACATATATCAAGTTCAATTGTAGCACGTTAACAGTCTTGTGAAATCATTGCATCGCCATGCTCTTTATAGTCACAATCTTTACCCGGCTCAACTAGTTGCGTGGATAAATTAATAAATACAGTGAATCCAAAACCTGAAACGATGCATCAGATGAAATTGCATTGCCCATCATATGGATAAATGGGTTCTGTTAACATACTCCTTGTCACGGCCTCCTGAGAACAGTTTAGATTTTTTTATGGGTAAGAAAACGCAATTTTAGTGATTTTTGTTGCAAATTTGTAAATTTTCACCGCGTAAAATGGGGGGCGCTGCGCCTCGATAACGCCTGAGAGAGAGAAAGAAACCGCAATGCGTTTAACGATTATTTTAGTCGGTCCTGCCCGGGCCGAGAACGTCGGCGCTGCCGCCAGGGCGATGAAAACCATGGGATTTCGCGAACTACGGATCGTCGATAGCGAAGCCCACCTGGCGCCGCCGGCACGCTGGGTGGCGCATGGCTCAGGCGACATCCTCGATGGTATCACCACCTATCCCACCCTTGCCGAGGCGCTGCATGACGTTGATTTTACCGTCGCCACCACCGCCCGCAGCCGCGCGCGTTTTCACTATTACGCCACGCCGCAGCAGCTGTTGCCGCTGCTGGAGGAGAAGGCGCAGTGGATGACGCACGCGGCGCTGGTTTTTGGCCGTGAAGACTCCGGGTTGAGCAATGAGGAGCTGGCGCTGGCTGATGTGTTGACCGGTGTGCCGATGGCTGCGGATTATCCGTCGCTGAATCTCGGCCAGTCGGTGATGGTCTACTGTTATCAATTAGCATCGCTAATGCAACAAACGGCGCCCGCCGCCGCTGCGGCAGACCATCATCAGCTGCAGGCCTTACGTACTCGTACCCTGGCGTTACTTTCGCGTTTGGGCGTGGAGGATGATGCCAAACTGGCCGACTGGTTGTCGCAACGGCTGGGCCTGCTGCAGCAGCGCGACACGGCAATGTTGCATCGTTTGCTGCATGATATTGAAAAAAACCTGCCAGAATAAAACTCTGTCATATTTTTTATT
>NZ_JAZARW010000002.1:0-486 GCF_036233805.1 Klebsiella sp. EMBS2024
TCATAAAACCGGCGCCGGTTTGCCAGCCAGGTGCCCCTCCCCACCACTGAAAAGCGCCGCCGCCCCCGGCCGAAGGCCGGGAGTAGTGTCGCTTTTAATGATGGGTGTTGTAACTACTCTTCTTCATCGCTGTGAGTGGGGCTGCGGGCAGTTGTTTGGTACACGCTCGTAAGCGGCCCTCCGGCCCGCTAACGCGGAGATACGCCCCGACTGCGGCTGTCGCCTTGTCGGGACCACTCCGACCGCGTACAGAAGCATCTATACCGTATTAAACGGGTATGGCTTAACAGCTACCGTGTTAAGTTCCCTGGTGTCGCTGAAATTTTTTATGAACATCCCCCTAAGCGTCAGCAGCAAGCTGCCGCCGCTAAGGCCCCGGAAATCACGCCCTTTACGTCGTAACCGCCGTAAAGCCCGCTCACCGGGGTTAAAAGGGATTACTTTGACTTCTTCATTGCTGTTAGCGGGTTAAAGCTAATCAGGGCA
>NZ_JAZARW010000002.1:491-624 GCF_036233805.1 Klebsiella sp. EMBS2024
TAGGGTGGCAGAATTTATAGCCCGGTAACCGGCTACGCCGGGCTTTCGGCGCCATTTCACTCCACAGACACATGTAACCTCATCTGGCGCCTCCATGCCGCTGACGCGGCATCCGGAAGTTTCCCNATGCTGT
>NZ_JAZARW010000002.1:7377-7902 GCF_036233805.1 Klebsiella sp. EMBS2024
AATAAANCAGATTTAGGGTAAGTCTCCCCCGNAGCGGGTTGTGTTTTCAGGCAATACGCACGCTTTCAGGCATACCTGCTTTCGTCATTTTGTTCAGCGCTCGTACCAGGGCCATAGCCTCCGCAACCTGACCATCGTAGTCACGCAGCGTCAGTGAACCCCCGAACAGCTGTTTTACCCGGTACATCGCCGTTTCCGCTATCGAGCGACGGTTGTANTCTGTTGTCCATTTCCACCGCGCATTACTCCCGGTCATTCGCTGATTAGCCACTGCACGGTTACGGTCTGCATATTCACCGGGCCAGTAACCCGCACCTTTTCGGGGAGGGATAAGCGCGCTGATTTTCTTACGCCGCAGTTCATCGTGACAGAGCCGGGTNTCGTAAGCGCCNTCNGCNGNNGCTGNCCTGATTTTNCNGTGNGTNTGCCNGATNANNCCNGGGAAGGCNTCTGAGTCCGTNACNTTGTTCAGCGACAGGTCTGCACAGATGATTTCATGTGTNTTGCTGTCAACTGCCAGATGCA
>NZ_JAZARW010000002.1:8202-8326 GCF_036233805.1 Klebsiella sp. EMBS2024
GAGGTCTGCCTCGTGAAGAAGGTGTTGCTGACTCATACCAGGCCTGAATAGCTTCATCATCCAGCCAGAAAGTTATGGAGCCACGGTTGATGAGGGCTTTATTGTAGGTGGGCCAGTTGGTGAT
>NZ_JAZARW010000002.1:8406-14303 GCF_036233805.1 Klebsiella sp. EMBS2024
GATTTATTCAACAAAGCCCATTCCGTCCTGATAAGTTGGTCGGATAAGGCGCTCGCGCCGTATCCGACATTAATTTCTTAAGCGACTTCATTCACCTGGCGACGCAGCAGAGAAAGTGGGCCGGGGCCGCTAAGCGTGAACACGGAAATTAAGGTGAAGCCCAGCGCCACCAGACCCAGCACCAGGTAAGCGCCCTGGAAACCGATGCTTTCATACATATTGCCCGCCAGAATAGACATAAAAATCATCGCCAGTTGCTTAAAGAAGCAGAAACAGACCAGATAAATCGTCGCTGAAAAACGCACTTCAAACTGGCTGGTAATATATTTAAAGCAGCCCACCAGCAGGAACGGTACTTCAAACATATGCAGCGTTTTCAGAATAACCACTTCCAGTGCTGAGGTAGCGAACGATGAGCCAATAATACGTACTGACATAATAGTGCCAGCCAGCAGCAGGGCGTTTTTCCCACCGATGCGATTAATGATCAGTGGCGCAAAAAACATAATCGAGGCGTTAAGTAATTCGCCCATTGTCGTTACGTAGCCAAATACCCGCGTACCCTGTTCACCGGTAGCAAAGAACGAAGTAAAGAAATTAGCAAACTGTTGGTCAAAAACATCGTAGGTGCAGGAAACGCCAATAACATACAGTGACAAAAACCACAGTTTTGGCTGTCTGAACAGTTCCAGCGCCAGCTTAAGGCTAAATGCCGAATGGTTGGCACCTACCGCATTGGCAACCGTGGCAGAAGAGGGCGCATCCGTTTTGGCGAAAAAGAGTAAAACGGCGAGGATGAATGCACAGCCAGAACCCAGCCAGAAAACAAACTGATTATTGATGGTGAACATGATGCCGACAATCGAGGCACACAGCGCCCAGCCAACACAGCCAAACATCCGCGCGCGACCATATTCGAAATTACTGCGACGGCTGACTTTCTCGATAAATGCCTCTACTGCTGGCGCACCGGCGTTAAAACAAAAGCCTAGATAAATACCACCAACAATCGATCCTACTAAAATGTTGTATTGTAACAGTGGCCCGAAGATAAAAATAAAGAACGGCGCAAACATCACTAACATGCCGGTAATAATCCACAGCAGGTATTTGCGCAGCCCGAGTTTGTCAGAAAGCAGACCAAACAGCGGTTGGAATAATAGCGAGAACAGAGAAATAGCGGCAAAAATAATACCCGTATCACTTTTGCTGATATGGTTGATGTCATGTAGCCAAATCGGGAAAAACGGGAAGTAGGCTCCCATGATAAAAAAGTAAAAGAAAAAGAATAAACCGAACATCCAAAAGTTTGTGTTTTTTAAATAGTACATAATGGATTTCCTTACGCGAAATACGGGCAGACATGGCCTGCCCGGTTATTATTATTTTTGACACCAGAGCAACTGGTAATGGTAGCTACCGGCGCTAAGGTGGAATTCCGCCGACACTGACGGGCTCCAGGAGTCGTCGCCACCAATCCCCATATGGAAACCGTCGATATTCAGCCATGTGCCTTCTTCCGCGTGCAGCAGATGGCGATGGCTGGTTTCCATCAGTTGCTGTTGACTGTAGCGGCTGATGTTGAACTGGAAGTCGCCGCGCCACTGGTGTGGGCCATAATTCAATTCGCGCGTCCCGCAGCGCAGACCGTTTTCGCTCGGGAAGACGTACGGGGTATACATGTCTGACAATGGCAGATCCCAGCGGTCAAAACAGGCCGCAGTAAGGCGGTCGGGATAGTTTTCTTGCGGCCCTAATCCGAGCCAGTTTACCCGCTCTGCTACCTGCGCCAGCTGGCAGGTCAGGCCAATCCGCGCCGGATGTGGCGTATTGCTCGCCACTTCAACATCAACGGTAATCGCCATTTGACCACTTCCATCAATCCGGTAGGTTTTCCGGCTGATAAATAAGGTTTTCCCCTGATGCTGCCACGCGTGGACCGTGGTAATCAGCACCGCGTCGGCAAGCGTATCTGCCGTGCACTGCAACAACGCTGCTTCGGCCTGGTAATGGCCCGCCGCCTTCCAGCGTTCGACCCAGGCGTTAGGGTCAATGCGGGTCGCTTCACTTACGCCAATGTCGTTATCCAGCGGTGCGCGGGTGAACTGATCGCGCAGCGGCGTCAGCAGTTGTTTTTTATCGCCAATCCACATCTGTGAAAGAAAGCCTGACTGGCGGTTAAATTGCCAACGCTTATTATCCAGCTCGATGCAAAAATCCGTTTCGCTGGTGGTCAGTTGCGGGATGGCGTGGGGCGCGGAGGGGAGTGTCACGCTGAGGTTTTCCGCCAGACGCCACTGCTGCCAGGCGCTGATGTGTCCGGCTGCTGACCATGTGGTCGCGTTCGGTTGCACTACGTGAACCGTTAGCCAGAGTTGTCCGGCGCTCTTCGGCTGCGGTAGTTCAGGCAGTTCAATCAACTGTTTACCTTGTGGAGCGACATCCAGAGGCACTTCACCGCTTGCCAGCGGCTTGCCATCCAGCGCCACCATCCAGTGCAGGAGCTCGTTATCGCTATGACGGAACAGGTATTCGCTGGTCACTTCGATGGTTCGCCCGGATAAACTGAACTGGAAAAACTGCTGCTGGTGTTTTGCTTCCGTCAGCGCCGGATGCGGCGTGCGGTCGGCAAAGACCAGACCGTTCATGCAGAACTGGCGATCATTCGGCGTATCGCCAAAATCACCGCCGTAAGCCGACCACGGATTGCCATTTTCATCATATTTAATCAGCGACTGATCCACCCAGTCCCAGACGAAGCCGCCCTGTAAACGGGGGTACTGACGAAACGCCTGCCAGTATTTAGCGAAGCCGCCAAGACTGTTACCCATCGCGTGGGCGTATTCGCAAAGGATCAGCGGGCGCGTCTCTCCAGGCAACGAAAGCCATTTTTTGATGGACCATTTCGGCACAGCCGGGAAGGGCTGGTCTTCATCCACGCGCGCGTACATCGGGCAAATAATATCGGTTGCGAAGGTGTCGGCTCCGCCGCCTTCATACTGTACCGGGCGGGAAGGATCGACAGATTTGATCCAGCGATAGAGTGCGTCGTGATTAGCGCCGTGGCCTGATTCATTCCCCAGCGACCAGATGATCACACTCGGGTGATTACGATCGCGCTGCACCATTCGCGTTACGCGTTCGCTCATCGCGGGTAGCCAGCGCGGATCATCGGTCAGACGATTCATTGGCACCATGCCGTGGGTTTCAATGTTGGCTTCATCCACCACATACAGGCCGTAGTGGTCGCACAGCGTGTACCACAGCGGATGGTTCGGATAATGCGAACAGCGCACGGCGTTAAAGTTGTTCTGCTTCATCAGCAGGATATCCTGCACCATCGTCTGCTCATCCATGACCTGACCATGCAGAGGATGATGCTCGTGACGGTTAACGCCGCGAATCAGCAACGGCTTGCCGTTCAGCAGCAGCAGACCATTTTCAATCCGCACCTCGCGGAAACCGACATCGCAGGCTTCTGCTTCAATCAGCGTGCCGTCGGCGGTGTGCAGTTCAACCACCGCACGATAGAGATTCGGGATTTCGGCGCTCCACAGTTTCGGGTTTTCGACGTTCAGACGTAGGGTGACGTGATCGGCATAACCACCACGCTCATCGATAATTTCACCGCCGAAAGGCGCGGTGCCGCTGGCGACCTGCGTTTCACCCTGCCACAAAGAAACCGTCACCCGCAGCTCATCGCGCAGCTCGCCGTACATCTGAACGTCTGCCTCCAGTACAGCGCGGCTGAAATCATCATTAAAGTGAGTGGCTACATGGAAATCGCTGATTTGCGTGCTCGGTTTATGCAGCAACGAGACGTCACGGAAAATGCCGCTCATCCGCCACATATCCTGATCTTCCAGATAACTGCCGTCACTCCAGCGCAGCACCATCACCGCGAGGCGGTTTTCTCCGGCGTGTAAAAATGCGCTCAGGTCAAATTCAGACGGCAAACGACTGTCCTGTCCGTAACCGACCCAGCGCCCGTTGCACCACAAATGAAACGCCGAGTTAACACCATCAAAAATAATTCGCGTCTGGCCTTCCTGTAGCCAGCTTTCATCAACATTAAATGTGAGCGAGTAACAGCCCGTCGGATTCTCCGTGGGAACATACGGCGGATTGACCGCAATGGGATAGGTCACGTTGGTGTAGATAGGCGCATCGTAACCGTGCATCTGCCAGTTTGAGGGGACGATGACAGTATCGGCGTCAGGAAGATCGCGCTCCAGCCAGCTTTCTGGTACCGCTTCTGGTGCCGGAAACCAGGCAAAGCGCCATTCACCATTCAGGCTGCGCGACTCTTGGGAAGGGCGATCGGTGCGAGCCTCTTCGCTATTACGCCAGCTGGCGAAAGGGGGATGTGCCGCAAGGCGATTAAGTTGGGTAACGCCAGGGTTTTCCCAGTCACGACGTTGTAATACGACGGCCAGTGAATCCGTAATCATTGTCATAGTTGTATCCTGCGTGAATTGTTATCCGCTCACATTTTCGCATAACATACGAGCCGGACACATAGAGTGTAAAGCCTGGGGTGCCTAATGAGTGAGCTGACTCACATTAATTGCGTTGCGCTCACTGCCCGCTTTCAAGTCGGGAAACTTGTCGTGCCAGCTGCATTAAGGAATCTGCCAACGTGCGGGGAGAGGTGGTTTGCGTATTGGGCGGTAGGGTGGTTTTTCTTTTCACCAGTGAGACGGGCAACAGCTGATTGCTCTTCACCGCCTGGCCCTGAGAGAGTTTCAGCAAGCGGTCCACGCTGGTTTGCCCCAGCAGGCGAAAATCCTGTTTGATGGTGGTTAACGGCGGGATATAACACGAGCTGTCTTCGGTATCGTCGTATCCCACTACCGAGATATCCGCACCAACGCGCAACCCGGACTCGGTAATGGCGCGCATTGCGCCCAGCGCCATCTGATCGTTGGCAACCAGCATCGCAGTGGGAACGATGCCCTCATTTAGCATTTGCATGGTTTGTTGAAAACCGGACATGGCACTCCAGTCGCCTTCCCGTTCCGCTATCGGATGAATTTGATTGCGAGTGAGATATTTATGCCAGCCCGCCAGACGCAGACGCGCCGAGACAGAACTTAATGGGCCCGCTAACAGCGCGATTTGCTGGTGACCCAATGCGACCAGATGCTCCACGCCCAGTCGCGTACCGTCTTCATGGGAGAAAATAATACTGTTGATGGGAGTCTGGTCAGAGACATCAAGAAATAACGCCGGAACATTAGCGCAGGCAGCTTCCACAGCAATGGCATCCTGGTCATCCAGCGGATAGTTAATGATCAGCCCACTGACGCGTTGCGCGAGAAGATTGTGCACCGCCGCTTTACAGGCTTCGACGCCGCTTCGTTCTACCATCGACACCACCACGCTGGCACCCAGTTGATCGGCGCGAGATTTAATCGCCGCGACAATTTGCGACGGCGCGTGCAGGGCCAGACTGGAGGTAGCAACGCCAATCAGCAACGACTGTTTCCCCGCCAGTTGTTGTGCCACGCGGTTGGGAATGTAGTTCAGCTGCGCCATC
Source organism: Klebsiella sp. EMBS2024 (assembly GCF_036233805.1). Classification (NCBI taxonomy): domain Bacteria; kingdom Pseudomonadati; phylum Pseudomonadota; class Gammaproteobacteria; order Enterobacterales; family Enterobacteriaceae; genus Klebsiella; species Klebsiella sp. EMBS2024. The sequence continues at coordinate 13,946 of NZ_JAZARW010000002.1, forward strand.
GCCGCTTCCACCTTTTCCCGCGTTTTCGCAGAGACGTGGCTGGCCTGGTTCACCACGCGGGAAACGGTCTGATAAGAGACACCGGCATACTCTGCGACATCGTATAGCGTTACTGGTTTCACATTTACCACCCTGAATTGACTCTCTTCGGGTGCTATCATGCCATACCACGAAATGTTTTGCGCCATTCGGAGGGGGCACGCCGAAGTGAGATTCAAAATGCCGACGTCAGTTCACAGGTGGGTAATGATACCAACGTGTTGATTTCGTATTTTCACTGACACCAAGATCATCCTGATGTTACAAGGATTGAATGACTACAGATTAAAATAGTCATCAACAGGTTGACAGCATTACC
>NZ_JAZARW010000002.1:14411-15875 GCF_036233805.1 Klebsiella sp. EMBS2024
CAGCGCCCGCTTTCCGCGTATTTTTCGATTTGCACTGCCGGGGGCACTGGCGGGTATCGCGTTCCGCACACTTTTACATTTATTTATCTGGTGACTGACCTTTTTAAGGAGACAGAATGAAAGCCGTTGGTTTCTGGCAACCCNNNNAAAGTACATCCGTTATTGAAGATTTGTCGCTTCCCCACCCATCCATGCCCAAGGGGCGTGATCTTTTGATCAGAGTCAGGGCGGTCGCGGTTAACCCACGGGACCTGAAAAGCCGGCGAAACATCAGTCCCTCTGCAGGCAATCCGGTAGTTATGGGATACGACGCTTCCGGTGTTGTTGAAGCAACCGGACCAGATGTGACGCTGTTCAGGCCAGGTGACCACGTTTTCTATGCCGGTGTGCTCGATCGCCAGGGAGCCAACGCAGAGTTTCAGCTGGTTGACGAACGCATTACGGGGATAAAGCCGGCAGCACTAAGTTTTGAAGCTGCAGCGTCGGTTCCTCTGACCGGTCTGACAGCCTGGGAAATGTTATTTGATCGTCTGCAGTTGTCAGTGAACGGAGATGCTGATCAGACCCTGTTGATGCTTGGCGGTGCGGGCGGAGTCCCTTGTATGGCTATACAGCTTGCCCGCACTCTGAGTCGGGTGAACATCATCGGGACTGCCTCCCGGCAGGAGAGTGTCAGAGCGGTTCGCGGGTTTGGTGCGCATTATGTCCTGGATCATTCATGTGCGCTTGCGCCACAGGTTGCCAGCCTTGCTGGACTCCCTCCCATTACCCGGATTTTCTCAACGTACACCACGCCATCTGCCTGGGAAAATATGGCCGAAATTATTGCCCCACAAGGCCGTATCGGACTCATCGACGACCCTGAACCACTGGATCTGCGTTTGATCAAATTTAAGAGCGTTTCTGTTCACTGGGAGGCAATGTTTACCCGCCCCATGCATGCTACTGCGGACATGTCTAAACAGCATGATATTCTTAACAAACTCTCATGCATGCTGGATTCCGGTAAGCTCAAACCTCCGTTGCTGGCAGAGTATGGCAGGCTGAATGCTAAAGCACTTCGCCGGGCTCATGAGGACATGGAAAATAAAAATGTGAACGGGAAAATTGTTTTTTCAGGGTTCTGATGAACAGGCCTGTCAGAGTAAAAAAAGATTCGGGTTCAGCACAATGCTGAATTCTGTCTGGCTATAGAGTAAGAATCGTACCGGAATTGAGCATTTACCCTCAGTACCTGCGGATGAAAAAGCAGTCTGCCCTGACATACTGAACAATCCCTTCTCATAAGATGCCTCTCTTTTGCTGTTTAAAGAGCTGAGCAGTCCGGGCGGAGACTGACCTCGTTCCGCTTTCCAAGCGACCCCCTTGTTGAAAGTGCGACAAAAGAGATAGGGCGAATGACTATACTTCGCTCATAGCTGCCCGCCATGCCAGCTCAAAAAACAGGCTTAACGTAGGATATTT
>NZ_JAZARW010000002.1:17280-17881 GCF_036233805.1 Klebsiella sp. EMBS2024
GTTACCGTGAGCTGCAGGAGATGCTNGCTGAACGNGGAGTGAATGTCGATCACTCCACGATTTACCGCTGGGTTCAGCGTTATGCGCCTGAAATGGAAAAACGGCTGCGCTGGTACTGGCGTAACCCTTCCGATCTTTGCCCGTGGCACATGGATGAAACCTACGTGAAGGTCAATGGCCGCTGGGCGTATCTGTACCGGGCCGTCGACAGCCGGGGCCNCACTGTCGATTTTTATCTCTCCTCCCGTCGTAACAGCAAAGCTGCATACCGGTTTCTGGGTAAAATCCTCAACAACGTGAAGAAGTGGCAGATCCCGCGATTCATCAACACGGATAAAGCGCCCGCCTATGGTCGCGCGCTTGCTCTGCTCAAACGCGAAGGCCGGTGCCCGTCTGACGTTGAACACCGACAGATTAAGTACCGGAACAACGTGATTGAATGCGATCATGGCAAACTGAAACGGATAATCGGCGCCACGCTGGGATTTAAATCCATGAAGACGGCTTACGCCACCATCAAAGGTATTGAGGTGATGCGTGCACTACGCAAAGGCCAGGCCTCAGCATTTTATTATGGTGATCCCCTGGGCGAAATGCGCCT
>NZ_JAZARW010000002.1:25124-25541 GCF_036233805.1 Klebsiella sp. EMBS2024
CCAGACGTAATCTCCACTCAGATTGATATGTTCCCAGCCCAGGGGAGAAAGATGAGAGACCAGTTGCTCATTTATCGGGATACCCTTTCGTTTTAGTGACTCAATAGCTCTTTCTATATATACCGTGTTCCACAACGTGATCGCTGCTGTCAGTAATGTCAGCCCGCTGGCGCGATAACTCTGATTCTCCAGCCCACGATCCCTTATTTCACCCAGACGGTGCAAAAAGACCGCTCGCGCAAGGGCATTACGGGCCTCACCCTTATTCAGCCCCGCCTGCACGCGTCGGCGCAGACCGGGATCACGGAACCAGTCCAGCATAAATAGTGTCCGTTCGATGCGGCCAATCTCTCTCAGCGCTTTGGCAAGTCCATTCTGTTTTGGGTAACTGGCTAACTTTTTCATCATCAGTGATGC
>NZ_JAZARW010000002.1:25665-26198 GCF_036233805.1 Klebsiella sp. EMBS2024
TTTCCATGAATAAACAGCCGCTTGTCATGAAGATCACGGATCCTTGGCGCAAAAGCGAATCCCAGCAGGTGCATCAGGGCGAAAACATGTTCAGTGAAGCCTGCGGTATCGGTGTAATGCTCGGTAATTTCCAGATCGCTTTCATGGTACAGCAGGCCATCAAGCACGTGGGTTGAGTCGCGCACCCGGCTGATCACTTTGGCGTAGAACGGGCTGTATTGGTCTGAGATATGCGTATAAATCTGCACGCCCGGCTCCTGACCATATTTAAGATTGACCTGACCGGCATAACGTCCGTGACTGCCTACCCGAAAGTTCTGCCCGTCTGACGACGATGTTGTCCCGTCGCCCCAGAATGCGGCCAGAGGCCGCTCTTTCTGTGCGTTGACCAGCTCGGCCAGTGCCGCTGAATAAGTTTCATCCCTGATGTACCATGCCTGAATACCTTCGAGTGACGATCTTGTGGCCCCAGGGCAGGATTCCGCCATTTTTGTCAGCCCAAGGTTGATGCCGTCAGCCAGAATGGTGGTCAG
>NZ_JAZARW010000002.1:26413-26988 GCF_036233805.1 Klebsiella sp. EMBS2024
GGAGTGAATGTCGATCACTCCACGATTTACCGCTGGGTTCAGCGTTATGCGCCTGAAATGGAAAAACGGCTGCGCTGGTACTGGCGTAACCCTTCCGATCTTTGCCCGTGGCACATGGATGAAACCTACGTGAAGGTCAATGGCCGCTGGGCGTATCTGTACCGGGCCGTCGACAGCCGGGGCCNCACTGTCGATTTTTATCTCTCCTCCCGTCGTAACAGCAAAGCTGCATACCGGTTTCTGGGTAAAATCCTCAACAACGTGAAGAAGTGGCAGATCCCGCGATTCATCAACACGGATAAAGCGCCCGCCTATGGTCGCGCGCTTGCTCTGCTCAAACGCGAAGGCCGGTGCCCGTCTGACGTTGAACACCGACAGATTAAGTACCGGAACAACGTGATTGAATGCGATCATGGCAAACTGAAACGGATAATCGGCGCCACGCTGGGATTTAAATCCATGAAGACGGCTTACGCCACCATCAAAGGTATTGAGGTGATGCGTGCACTACGCAAAGGCCAGGCCTCAGCATTTTATTATGGTGATCCCCTGGGCGAAATGCGCCTNGTAAGCAG
>NZ_JAZARW010000002.1:33347-34523 GCF_036233805.1 Klebsiella sp. EMBS2024
CNTTNCTTCCCAAGCTGACTCGCTGATTAAAATTTCGCGGATCTGGGCCGATTTTTTTCCCGCAAACACATCGAATCAGCCTATTTAGGCTATTTTTTCCACCATTTCTGGCGTTATTTCCGGTTTTTACTGAGATCTCTCCCACTGACGTATCATTTGGTCCACCCGAAACAGGTTGGCCAGGGTGAATAACATCGCCAGTTGGTTATCGTTTTTCAGCANCCCTNTGTATCTGGCTTTCACGAAGCCGAACTGCCGCTTGATGATGCGAAACGGGTGCTCCACCCTGGCACGGATGCTGGCTTTCATGTATTCGATGTTGATGGCCGTTTTGTTCTTGCGCGGATGCTGCTTCAAGGTTTTTACCTTGCCGGGACGCTCGGCGATCAGCCAGTCCACATCCACCTCGGCCAGCTCCTCGCGCTGTGGCGCTCCTTGGTAGCCGGCATCGGCTGAGACAAATTGCTCCTCTCCATGAAGCAGATTACCCAGCTGATTGAGGTCATGCTCGTTGGCCGCGGTGGTGACTAGGCTGTGGGTCAGGCCACTCTTGGCATCGACACCAATGTGGGCCTTCATGCCAAAGTGCCACTGATTGCCTTTCTTGGTCTGATGCATCTCCGGATCGCGTTGCTGCTCTTTGTTCTTGGTAGAGCTGGGTGCCTCAATGATGGTGGCATCCACCAAAGTGCCTTGGGTCATCATGACGCCTGCTTCGGCCAGCCAGCGATTGATGGTCTTGAACAATTGACGGGCCAGTTGATGCTGCTCGAGCAGGTGGCGGAAATTCATGATGGTGGTGCGATCCGGCAGGGCGCTATCCAGGGATAATCGGGCAAACAGGCGCATGGAGGCGATTTCGTACAGGGCATCTTCCATGGCACCGTCGCTCAGGTTGTACCAATGCTGCATGCAGTGAATACGCAGCATGGTCTCCAGCGGATAGGGCCGTCGGCCATTGCCCGCCTTGGGATAAAACGGCTCGATGACTTCCACCATGTTTTGCCATGGCAGAATCTGCTCCATGCGGGAGAGGAAAATCTCTTTTCGGGTCTGACGGCGCTTAGTGCTGAATTCACTATCGGCGAAGGTGAGTTGATGGCTCATGATGTCCCTCTGGGATGCGCTCCGGATGAATATGATGATCTCATATCAGGAACTTGTTCGCACCTTCCC
>NZ_JAZARW010000002.1:34697-37416 GCF_036233805.1 Klebsiella sp. EMBS2024
GGTAATGACTCCAACTTACTGATAGTGTTTTATGTTCAGATAATGCCCGATGACTTTGTCATGCAGCTCCACCGATTTTGAGAACGACAGTGACTTCCGTCCCAGCCTTGCCAGATGTTGCCTCAGATTCAGGTTATGCCGCTCAATGCGCTGCGTATATCGCTTGCTGATAACGTGCAGTTCTCCCTTCAGGCGTGATTCATAAAGCGGCCAGCCATCCGTCATCCATACCACGACCTCAAAGGCCGACAGCAGGCCCNGAAGACGCTCCAGCGTGGCCANCGTGCGTTCACCGNATACGTGCGCCACAACCGTCNTCCGTATCCTGTCATACGCGTAAAACAACCAGCGCTGGCGTGATTTAGCGCCGACNTAACCCCACTGTTCGTCCATTTCCGCGCAAACAATGACGTCACTGCCCGGTTGTATGCGTGAGNTTACCGACTGCGGNCTGAGTTTTTTAAGTGACGTAAAATCGTGTTGAGGCCAACGCCCATAATGCGNGCGGTTGCCCGGCATCCAACGCCATTCATGGCCATATCAATGATTTTCTGGTGCGTACCGGGCTGAGAGGCGGTGTAAGTGAACTGTAGCTGCCATGTTTTACGGCAGTGAGAGCAGAGATAGCGCTGATGTCCGGCAGTGCTTTTGCCGTTACGCACCACGCCTTCAGTAGCGGAGCAGGAAGGACATCTGATGGAAATGGAAGCCACCCGCACAGCGCGCTGGGATATCACTCCCCGAGGGAATACNNNCAGCGGACATCGTTAACTTAAGATACAAAAGCTGTTCGGAGATGGAGGGTCAAGATCAGGGTGACCTGCGCCATGATGTTATCCGAGCCCTGTTTCCTAATCACTACACCGGTATTTGATTACCCAGGTCAACTTCAGGCTGTTACAGGGACGGCAACCGTGTCAGCACATCCTTGAGATAGGCATACGGATCGTACCCATTATTACGGGCCGACTGGATCAAACTCATGATCGCAGTAGCGCGCTTGAGTATGCGAACCCACGCCGAGCATTTGAGAAGGCAACGGGATGAACGCTGGCTGGATAGCCGTGGTTTTCTGGGTAGGCAGCCGAATCCATTTGTGGTCGAGGTTGGCATTGAGGCTGTAGCCCAAGGCGATGTTTGCGATGGAGGCACCGGGTTCAGAACACTCCTGAATGACCTGAGCCTTGAAAGATTTGCTGTAGGTACGGCGCTGAGGGCGCATGGAAAATCCGCTTGATGGGCCATGGCCTTCGGCGGCGGTGTCGGGAAGGTGTGCTGGCCGGACGGATACTGTTGAACTACGTTGTCTGGGGCAACGGAAGTGTTTCGGCCCGGCTCTGGAACGCGATCCGCAGCGACGACTGGGCAATTCCGCACGTTAGCCTGAGCAGCCTCGGGGAAATCGTCGTCNGGGCGCGCCCAGACGAGTTTCCGCCAAGGAACATGCAGACGAGCAAGGGGCTGCGGGCACTCGGCTACAACGTGAGGATCGGTGTTTGATCGAGGCGCCAGTGGTACACGCAGGCTGACGAGCCAGGCGCTGTCCATTGCCTGATCAGACCGCCCCGCTGCGCCTTGCCTGAGCAGTTGACCTGCATCAATGGGGCGGGAGAACGCTGTACATTGACTCTTGAAGGCTGTCATGGTAAGCGTAATATCTTACAAAGTATTACAAGGATTTCCTTGGCCGGAACCGCAAAGCGACGCGATTGGAGAGGGTGAGATGAAAGCGCACCTACAGGGATGAAAGCGCACCTACAGGTGATTTTCACGCTCGATGAATTGGCTGCGTACTTGAAAGTCGGCAAGCGGACGCTTTATCGGCTCGCCGCGCACGGGGAAATTCCGGCTTTCAAGGTGGGCGGGACGTGGCGGTTTCCTCAAAGTGAAATCGATCAGTGGATCAATGATCAGACCCGAGCCGGAGCAAAGAAGGAGGTGATGCGCAAGCGTGAACAGCAGAAGTCATCCGAGCAGCCCGTGTCGCCTGGGCGCACTGCCCGTCACAGCAGGCAAAGGGCTTGAGTAACTCGTTTTCCAATTTTTCTGGAGGTATGACATGGACATCGATTTCAAGAAGTTGGCTCCCTGGAACTGGTTCAAGAACGAGCAGCAAGAGCAGCAGACCGTCTCTTCCCTGCCGGTGCAGCGCAATGACCTGCCAGCGGCGAGCGGGCCAGTCAGCCCGATCCTGCAACTGCATCGGGAAATCGACCGGCTGTTCGATGACGCATTCCGGGGCTTCGGTTTTCCGGCGTTGAACATGCCGCAGTGGCCATCCGATTGGTCGGGCATGCTGAAGCCGGCCCTGGACATCCAGGAAACCGACAAGCAGTACAAGATTGCCCTGGAAGTGCCCGGTGTCGAGGAGAAGGACATCCAGATCACTCTCGACAACGACGTGCTGATGGTGCGTGGCGAGAAGCGCCAGGAACAGGAGAAGAAGGAAGGTGGCTTCCACCGTGTGGAGCGCTCCTACGGCAGCTTTCAGCGTGCCTTGAACCTGCCTGACGACGCCAACCAGGATTCGATCAAAGCATCGTTCAAGAACGGGGTGCTCACGGTCACGATCGACAAGCGCGAGGTCAGCGCGCCGAAGCAGGGACGCTCGATCCCGATCAACGGCTGACGTCGCCGGCTCGTTCGTCACAAGAAAAACCCGGCACGAGACGAGGAGTCGCGGTTCGCGATGCCTCGTCGCCTCAACCTTGTCAACCTT
>NZ_JAZARW010000002.1:37422-42676 GCF_036233805.1 Klebsiella sp. EMBS2024
CTTCTCAGGAGCATCAGCATGGCCAGAAAACAATGCCAGGTCTGCGGCCAACCCGCCACCGTGCGGGTGGAAGCCAATCTCAACGGTCGTCACAGCACCATGCTGTTGTGCGACGACCATTACCGGCAATTAGTGCGCCAGCAAAAGCGCACCGTTTCGCCGCTGGAAGCCTTGTTCGGCTCGCGCAGCGGCCTGTTCGAGGACTTCCTCGGCAGTGACTTCTTCCGCATCGGCGACGACGCGACGCCAGTTGCCGCCGATACCGATGACGTGGTCGATGCCTCGTTTGGCGAGCCCGCCGCCGCAGGTTCGGGTGCGCCGCGCCGTCGCGGCAGTGGGCTGGCCAGCCGCATCAGCGAACAGTCGGAAGCCTTGCTGCAGGAGGCCGCCAAACACGCTGCCGAATTTGGCCGCTCCGAGGTGGATACCGAACATCTGCTGCTGGCGCTGGCCGACAGCGACGTGGTCAAGACCATCCTGGGTCAGTTCAAGATCAAGGTCGATGACCTCAAGCGGCAGATCGAGTCTGAGGCCAAGCGCGGGGACAAGCCCTTCGAGGGCGAGATCGGCGTGTCGCCGCGCGTGAAGGATGCGCTCAGCCGCGCCTTCGTGGCCTCCAATGAACTCGGCCATTCTTATGTCGGTCCAGAGCATTTCCTGATCGGTCTGGCTGAGGAAGGCGAAGGGCTGGCCGCCAACCTGCTGCGCCGCTACGGCCTGACGCCGCAGGCGCTGNGCCAACAGGTCAGCAAGGTGGTCGGCAAGGGCGCCGAGGATGGCCGCGCTGAGACGCCGACCAACACGCCAGAACTCGACAAGTACTCGCGCGACCTGACCAAGATGGCGCGCGACGGCAAGCTCGACCCGGTGATCGGCCGCGCGCAGGAGATCGAAACCACCATCGAGGTGCTGGCCCGGCGCAAGAAGAACAACCCGGTGCTGATCGGCGAGCCGGGTGTGGGCAAGACCGCCATCGTCGAAGGGCTGGCGCAGCGCATGGTGGCGGGTGAAGTGCCCGAGACCTTGCGCGACAAGCGCCTGGTGGAACTCAACATCAACGCCATGGTGGCCGGCGCCAAATATCGCGGCGAGTTCGAGGAGCGCGTGCAGAAGGTGCTGAAGGAGGTGACCGAGCACCAGGGCGAGCTGATTTTGTTCATCGACGAGGTGCACACCATCGTCGGTGCCGGCCAGGGCGGTGGCGAAGGCGGGCTGGACGTGGCCAACGTGTTCAAACCGATGATGGCGCGCGGTGAACTCAACCTGATCGGCGCCACGACGCTGAACGAGTACCAGAAATACATCGAGAAGGATGCCGCACTGGAGCGGCGCTTCCAGCCGGTGACGGTACCCGAGCCGACGGTGGCCCAGGCCATCATGATTCTGCGCGGCCTGCGCGACACCTTCGAGGCGCACCACAAGGTCAGCATCTCCGAGGACGCGATCATCGCGGCGGCCGAGTTGTCCGACCGCTACATCACGGCGCGTTTCCTGCCGGACAAGGCGATCGACTTGCTCGACCAGGCGGCCGCGCGCGTGAAGCTGTCGGCCACGGCCCGGCCGGTGGCCGTGCAGGAGCTGGAGTCCGAACTGCACCAGCTGCGGCGTGAACAGGATTACGTGGCCGCGCGCAAGCAGTACGACCAGGCCGCCGAGCTCGGGAAGCGCATCGAAGCCAAGGAGGCCGAGCTCAAGAAGCTCGTCGAGGACTGGGAGCGGGAGCGGGCCTCCGGCAGTGCCGAGGTCAAGGCGGAACACGTGGCGCAGATCGTCTCGCGCCTGACCGGCATCCCGGTCAACGAGTTGACGGTGGAAGAGCGCGAAAAGCTGCTGCACTTGGAACAACGGCTGCACGAGCGCCTGGTGGGACAAGACGAGGCGGTCCGTGCCGTGGCCGATGCCGTGCGGCTGTCCCGCGCCGGCCTGCGTGAAGGCAGCAAACCGGTGGCTACCTTCCTGTTTCTGGGCCCGACCGGGGTGGGCAAGACCGAGCTCGCCAAGGCATTGGCCGAATCGATCTACGGCGATGAGCACGCCCTGTTGCGCATCGACATGTCGGAATATGGCGAACGCCATACCGTGGCGCGATTGGTGGGCGCGCCTCCGGGCTATGTCGGTTACGACGAAGGCGGTCAGCTCACCGAGAAGGTGCGGCGCAAGCCCTACAGCGTGCTGCTGCTCGACGAGATCGAGAAGGCACACCCTGACGTATACAACATCCTGCTGCAAGTGTTCGACGACGGTCGCCTCACCGACGGCAAGGGCCGGGTGGTGGATTTCACCAACACCATCATCATCGCTACGTCCAACCTGGGTTCGGACATCATCCAGCGACGGCTGAAGGCGCGCGGGGCGGCCGGCGAGGAGTACGAAAAGACCAAGGCCGGAGTCATGGACGTACTGCGCGGCCATTTCCGGCCCGAGTTCCTCAACCGCATCGACGAGATCATCGTCTTCCATGCGCTGGGCAAGGAGGAGATCCGCCACATCGTCGGCCTGCAGCTCGATCGCGTGGCGCGCAGCGCCGCCAGCCAGGGCGTGACGCTCACTTTCGATCAGACGCTGATCGACCATTTCGCGGAAGAAGGCTACAAGCCCGAGTTCGGTGCGCGTGAACTCAAGCGCCTGATCCGCAGCGAGCTGGAAACTGCGCTGGCGCGCGAGATGCTCGGCGGCGGCATCGGCAAGGGCGATCACGCCAGCGCACGCTGGGACGACAAGGCCGAACGCGTGGTGTTCGAACGCAAAGAGCCACCGCAGACCCCGGCCGAGCCGGAGCAGCCGGATGCCGCGAAGGCGAGCGACGCATCTTGATGGCGGGCGAGGCTGCCGTGTCCGACCCCATCGGCCTGGCACTGGCATGAGCAGCCTCCCTGGCCTCGATCGCGGTGGCGGTCGTGGCCGCAGGTCACGCGGGCGTCTACAAGCGTGATCCGCAGTCGGCCACGCCGTGGGGACTGCTCATCAGCGGCGGCACTGCCCTCCCGCTCGCTAGCCATCCGTTCGCGTGACGGCGCGGCCCATCTGTTCACCTGCTCCTCTGGCAACTCGACTTTCGAGGAACAAGGCCCATGGCTGGGTGACGCGGGCAGGCAACTGATAGTCGGTACTCTGTTCGACATCTCTTCTCGCAAGGAAATAGAGCAGCAGTTGCTGCGTATGGTGATCACCGACCCCTTTGCTTCACGGTTGAGGGAACATGTTCGCGCAACCGACATGGCTGCCCGGATTGGGGGGAGGAATTCGCTGTGTTGTTGGAAGCGGCATCGATAGAAGGCGCCCAAGTATGGGCGGAGCGATTTCGTCAGGACACTGCGGCGACAGCGGTGGTGTGTGGAGAGGTGTCGATCAGCTATAGCGCCAGCATGGGGGTGGCTCTCCTTGACCCCCGTTTGCACTCTGTCGAGCAGGTGATGCTGCAGGCGGACAGCGCGCTCTACCAGGCAAAAAAGACAAGGGTGCAACCAAGTTGTGGGCGCACAAGTATTTCAGAATTGAGAGGAGTGGCGATGAAGGAAAAGCAAGCAGACCCGATCAAAACATTTCGCGCCCAATGGGCAGTGATGACGTTCTACGAGCGCTTTGAACAGGTGATCGCGCTCGCGCTGTCCGCAATCATTGCCGTTATCATCGTGGTCTCGCTGCTGCAGCTGATCTCGATCGTCTTCAGCCTGCTGATCATTGATGCATTCAATCCGCTCGATCACAAGGTCTTCCAGACCGTGTTCGGCATGATCATGACGCTGCTCATTGCCATGGAGTTCAAGCATTCCATCGTGAGGGTGGCCTTGCGGCGCGACAGCATCATCCAGGTCAAGACGGTGATCCTGATCGGGCTGATCGCCCTGGCGCGTAAATTCGTGATCCTCGACCCGGAGACCGGCCCCGCCAAGGTCGCGGCGCTTGCAGGCGCGACACTGGCCCTCGGGGCGACTTACTGGCTGCTGCGCGAGCGCGATGACCGGACAGCCGGGGAAAGCTCAGATGATCAGTCGTGATCTGCGCCACGCGCAGAATGTCGGCGCGCGGCATCGCTGGCACAATCGCCTGCAAACCGTGCTGTTGGTGCTGACCCTGCTCGGAATTGCCGCCGTCGCTGGCAGCCTGCTGTTGGGTGACGGCGGGCTTTGGCTGGCGCTTGCGGCTGCGGGGTTCACCCTGCTGCTTGAACCGGCCGCCGNTCCGGGCTGACCTTGCGGCTGTATGGCGCACGCCCCCTGCACCCGGATGAAGCGCCCGATCTTTGGGCTGTGTTGCGCGAACTGGCGGCGCGGGCCGGGCTGCCTACCGTGCCGGTACCGCACTACGTGCCCAGCGGGGTCGTCAACGCCTTCGCCACCGGTTCGAAGCATCACGCGGCCATCGCGCTGACCGACGGCCTGCTGCGTAGCCTCACGCCCCGCGAGTTGACCGGCGTGCTCGGCCACGAAATCGCGCATATTGCGAACGAGGATTTGCGTGTCATGGGCTTGGCCGATTCCATCAGCCGGCTCACCCATCTTCTGGCCTTGTTGGGGCAGCTTGCGATCGTGCTCAGCTTGCCAACGCTATTGCTTGGAGTCACGGAAGTCAATTGGCCCGCGTTGCTTCTACTTGCGGTCGCGCCACAGCTGGCCTTGCTGGCTCAGTTGGGCTTGTCCAGGGTGCGCGAATTCGACGCCGACCGGCTCGCTGCCGAATTGACCGGCGACCCGCACGGGCTGGCCTCAGCGCTCGCCAAGATCGAGCGGGTGAGCCGCTCCTGGCGCGCCTGGCTGCTGCCCGGATGGGGCAATCCGGAACCCTCCTGGTTGCGCACGCATCCAGCGACGGCTGAACGCATTGAGCGCTTGCTGGAACTTGCTCCGCCGCCCGCGATGCCGCCGTTTCCATCGGCCCGTTTCGACCCCGAAGTGACCGTATCACCACGTCCGCCACGCTGGCGCACTGGCGGCCTTTGGCGCTGATTTCAACATGGAGAATGACGTGACCTACCCGACCCCTACAGCCGCCCGGCGCCGGATCGATTCATCCGGCGCTGGCTCGTCATCACTGGCTGCATCGCCGCACTCATGCTGCTGTGGCAGTTCCTGCCCGCCATCGAAGCCTGGTTCAGTCCCCACGAAACAAATGCTTCAGCCCGGAAGAGAGGTCTCAGGCCGTCCGGGAGCTCTGTAACCGACGTGGAACCGCGCGTAAAGTTGCACAAAGCATAGGCGTCAGCGTCCCGGTCCTGTACAAATGGAAGAAAGACCTTATCAGTGACGAGGCTTAT
>NZ_JAZARW010000002.1:43609-43727 GCF_036233805.1 Klebsiella sp. EMBS2024
TGGACAGATACATACGCTGGTATAACGAGAAGCGTATCAAGCTATCATTAGGAGCAATGAGTCCGGTGAAGTACCGGCAGCATCTTGGGATCACAACATAACAGTATAGGAAAACATC
>NZ_JAZARW010000002.1:44367-44486 GCF_036233805.1 Klebsiella sp. EMBS2024
GCCAGCTTCAGTACAGCCCCAAGACGTTTGTTATCAACAATTTGCCCCTGGTCGAGACATTCCAGTTTGTCGAACACCTGATATTTGAGTGAACGGTAACCGTATTTGAATGCCAGCGT
>NZ_JAZARW010000002.1:44532-44744 GCF_036233805.1 Klebsiella sp. EMBS2024
GTATTTTCTTCAGTAGGTTCAACCAGATATATCATTTTGTCATAGCGGAATGTCAGCGTTTTAGACAGCTTACGCAGTTCCTGCCAAGCAAAGATATCATCCAGCTCTTCGTTGCTTTCAGACACCGGGCGGTGCAGATCTTTGGGGTATTTTGCTGGTCTTGCGAAGCGACGATTGAAGTCAGCGATGAAGGTATCCAGCCAGGCGTTGGC
>NZ_JAZARW010000002.1:44772-45666 GCF_036233805.1 Klebsiella sp. EMBS2024
CGCATCTCTTTGATAAGCCGATCCTGAAGTGTCTGATTTGCTCGCTCCACACGGCCTTTAGCCTGTGGACTGTTGGCACAAATCAACTCGATCCCAAGTTCAGAAAGTACACGGCCAAACTGGGTGACTCCGGTCGTAGTGGATCCTCCATTATTGACCCTGAAAATGCCGTGCTTATCGCTGTAGAACGCAAGGGGCTTGCCGTGTTGCTCGAGATACTCGCGAGTGGCCATCATGTAATCAAAAGCTGATTCAGTCTCACCAAAACGGAGGTGCATCAGGCGGCCAGTCGCGTCATCAATAAAGACGAGCAGGCAGCATTTCGGTGCACGGCCTTCAAACCAGTCNTGCGGNGAACCATCAATCTGAACAAGTTCTCCGAGGCAGTCACGCCGATATCTGGGTTGATGAACGCGGGGCCTGCGACGTGAATAAGGAACCCAGAGTCCATCCGCTGTCATCCATTTTCTGAGCGTTTCAACAGATACTGTGATGTTGTGGCGTTCGCGTAATTTTTCTGCGGCCAGTGTTGGTCCAAAGTCGCTGTAATGATCGTGAAGTAACGAAAGAACTCGCAGCTTCAGTGACTCAGGAAGCCTGTGATTACCAGGGCGTCCACGCCGAAGGTTTACCAATCCTGCGGCACCAGACTCACGAAAGCGGTTCATTAACCGCTGTGTCTGACGTTCGGTCAAAGCAAGCTGATGAGCAGCATCACGACGGCGCATACGTTTTTCAACAACTGATTGAATGACGTTGATCCGACTGATTTCTTTATCTGACATGGTCACAAGCATCCTGATGTCTCCATGGCCTGAGGATTGGATCCTTTATGCCAGAAAAAGTGACATCACTAAATGGGTTAAAAGTGACATTAGAATATGGGAGCTACAA
>NZ_JAZARW010000002.1:52002-52348 GCF_036233805.1 Klebsiella sp. EMBS2024
GATGAAACACGCCTGGGTATCGTACTACTGCTCAGGGAGATGGGGGAGCTGTGCGTTTGCGATCTCTGCACAGCGCTGGAACAATCACAACCCAAGACCTCCCGCCATCTGGCCATGCTTCGGGAAAGTGGCCTGTTGCTGGATCGCAAGCAGGGGAAATGGGTTCATTATCGCTTATCCCCGCATATTCCTTCCTGGGCTGCCCTGGTGATTGAGCAGGCCTGGTTAAGCCAACAGGACGACGTACAGGCCATCGCCCGTAAGCTGGCATCAGCAAACTGCTCTGGCAGCGGTAAGGCTGTTTGTATCTAAAAAATTTGCCTGAACATATATGTTTTTTCGAATG
>NZ_JAZARW010000002.1:52355-53288 GCF_036233805.1 Klebsiella sp. EMBS2024
TGTTNAGAATGAAAACGTTAACGGTGTTTGATCCGGCGATGTGCTGCAGTACCGGCGTTTGTGGTTCAGATGTCGATCAGGTTCTGGTCGATTTTTCTGCTGATGTGCAATGGCTGAAAGAGCGTGGAGTTCAGATCGATCGTTACAACCTGGCGCAACAGCCGATGAGCTTTGTTCAGAATGAGAAAGCAAAAGCATTCCTTGAAGCTTCTGGAGCCGAAGGGCTTCCGCTGCTGTTACTGGATGGTGAAACGGTGATGGCCGGGCGATACCCAAAACGCGCTGAACTGGCTCGCTGGTTTGGTATACCGCTGGAAAAGGTGGGTTTAGATTCCACCAGTTGCTGTGGTGGTAAAACTTCCTGTTGTTGAGTATGTCAGGAGGACATATGAAATTCTTAAAGAATATCCCGTCTTACCTGTTTTTCACCGGTAAGGGAGGTGTAGGTAAAACTTCGATTTCCTGCACAACGGCTATACGTCTGGCTGAACTGGGAAAGCGTGTTCTGCTTGTCAGTACCGACCCGGCTTCTAACGTCGGTCAGGTATTCGATCAGACTATCGGTAACACTATCCAGCCCGTGACTGCTGTGCCTGGACTTTCGGCTCTGGAGATCGACCCGCAGGACGCCGCCCAGCAATACCGCGCCAGAATCATTAATCCTATTAAAGGTCTTTTGCCTGATGACGTTGTTAACAGCATCAGTGAACAGCTTTCAGGAGCTTGTACGACAGAGATTGCTGCGTTCGACGAGTTTACTGGCTTACTGACCGATACTTCTCTGCTGACCCGCTTCGATCACATCATTTTTGATACTGCCCCAACCGGCCACACTATTCGTCTTCTTCAGCTTCCCGGAGCCTGGAGCAGCTTCATTGAAAGTAACCCTGATGGTGCCTCCTGTCTTGGGCCGATGGCGGGGCTGGAAAAGCA
>NZ_JAZARW010000002.1:53686-53951 GCF_036233805.1 Klebsiella sp. EMBS2024
TCTCTGTCCTGGTCGATGATATCGCCCGCAGTGAACACGGTCTGATTATGCTGATGGGCAAAGGCGGTGTGGGTAAAACCACAATGGCTGCGGCTATCGCCATCAGTCTGGCGGATAAGGGTTTTGATGTGCATCTAACCACCTCAGATCCTGCTGCACATCTCAGTACAACGCTGAATGGCAGCCTCAAAAATCTGCAGGTCAGCCGAATCAACCCTCAAGATGAAACCGAACGCTATCGTCAGCATGTTCTGGAGACGAAGGG
>NZ_JAZARW010000002.1:54117-54419 GCF_036233805.1 Klebsiella sp. EMBS2024
GATGCTACCGGGGCTTATCACCGTGAGATTGCTAAGAAGATGGGGAATAAAGTTCATTTTACCACTCCGATGATGCAGCTTCAGGACCCGGAACGCACCAAAGTCCTGCTGGTTACTCTGCCTGAAACCACTCCGGTACTGGAAGCGGCAAACCTGCAGTCCGATCTTGAGCGTGCGGGGATTCATCCCTGGGGCTGGATTATCAATAACAGCCTCTCTATTGCACAGACTCATTCACCACTGCTGTGTCTGCGTGCTCAACAAGAACTTCCTCAGATCGAGGCTGTGAAGAACCAGCATGC
>NZ_JAZARW010000002.1:54527-56140 GCF_036233805.1 Klebsiella sp. EMBS2024
CTGTCTGGAGGATTTATGTTACTGGCAGGCGCTATTTTTGTCCTGACCATTGTTTTGGTTATCTGGCAACCAAAGGGATTAGGAATCGGCTGGAGTGCAATGCTGGGCGCAGGACTGGCTCTGATATCTGGCGTTGTGCATGTGGGCGATATTCCGGTGGTGTGGAATATTGTCTGGAACGCGACGGCGACCTTTATTGCCGTGATTATTATCAGCCTGCTGCTTGATGAATCAGGCTTTTTCGAATGGGCGGCATTGCATGTTTCGCGCTGGGGTAACGGTCGTGGCCGTTTGCTCTTTACGTATATCGTTCTGCTCGGTGCAGCGGTGGCGGCACTGTTTGCCAACGATGGGGCGGCACTTATTCTGACGCCGATAGTCATCGCCATGCTGCTGGCATTAGGGTTCAGCAAAGGCACCATGCTGGCATTCGTCATGGCGGCCGGGTTTATTGCCGATACGGCCAGCCTGCCGCTTATCGTGTCGAACCTGGTGAATATCGTCTCGGCGGACTTCTTTGGACTGGGCTTCACTGAGTATGCGTCGGTAATGGTGCCGGTGGATATTGCCGCTATTATCGCTACGCTGGTGATGCTGCATCTGTTCTTCCGCGAAGATATTCCGCCGACTTACGACCTGGCTCTTCTGAAAGCACCGGCAAAAGCGATTAAAGATCTGGCAACCTTCAGAACCGGCTGGATAGTGTTGAGCCTTCTTCTGGTTGGCTTTTTCGTCCTTGAGCCGTTGGGTATCCCGGTCAGCGCGATTGCTGCTGTAGGGGCTGTCATTCTGTTTACGGTGGCGAAGCGAGGCCATGCCATTAACACTGGCAAAGTGCTTCGCGGTGCGCCATGGCAGATCGTCATATTCTCTTTGGGAATGTATCTGGTGGTCTATGGTCTGCGTAATGCCGGACTAACAGAATACCTCTCCGGTGTACTGAACGTGCTGGCAGATAAAGGACTTTGGGCAGCGACGTTTGGTACCGGCTTCCTGACGGCTTTCCTGTCTTCCATAATGAACAATATGCCTACCGTGCTGGTTGGTGCTCTCTCTATTGATGGCAGCACTGCAACAGGCGTTATCAAAGAGGCGATGATTTATGCCAACGTGATTGGCTGCGATCTGGGACCGAAAATTACACCTATTGGTAGCCTGGCAACGCTGCTCTGGCTGCATGTCCTTTCACAGAAGAACATGACCATCACCTGGGGATACTATTTCCGCACCGGGATCGTCATGACTCTGCCTGTGCTGTTTGTAACGCTGGCCGCGCTGGCGCTACGTCTCTCTATCACTTTGTAATGAGATACTGATATGAGCAACATTACCATCTATCACAACCCAGCCTGCGGCACGTCGCGTAATACGCTAGAGATGATCCGCAACAGCGGTACTGAACCGACCGTTATTCTTTATCTTGAGACTCCACCTTCACGCGATGAGCTGGTCAAACTAATTGCAGATATGGGCATTTCCGTCCGGGCGTTGCTTCGTAAGAATGTCGAGCCGTATGAGGAACTGGGTCTTGCAGAAGATAAATTTACTGACGACCAGCTCATCGACTTTATGCTGCAACATCCGATTCTGATTAACCGTCCGATTGTAGTGAC
>NZ_JAZARW010000002.1:64229-64443 GCF_036233805.1 Klebsiella sp. EMBS2024
AAAAAAAACGCTCCCGGCGGGAGCGTAAGCCAGTGACTTCGGCGTCAAATGAGGGTCTGACAAGTGGAGCTGCGGGTTAATTCTGGGTGATCTGGCTGCGATGCTTTTCCGCCTGTTGCTGATGAATAACGGAAGACTGGCCATTATTCGCCTTCTCATGCACAACAGCGGCTTTCTCATGCTCGCTCATTTCGGAAAATGGCTTAGCAGTTTC
>NZ_JAZARW010000002.1:64456-66036 GCF_036233805.1 Klebsiella sp. EMBS2024
GGTTTGGCTTTCATCATTTTTTTATGCATTTCAGCCATGTCCTGATGGGCGGCAGAATTGCCGTTTTGCATCATTTCATGGGACATTGCGGCCTGATCGTGACCGCTCATATCCATCATTTTCATGCTCTCCCCCTGAACTGCACTTTTTTCAGCGGATGATTGCATCTGATGGGCAGGCGCTTGGGCATTATTTACCTGGTCATGCATGTTCATTGTCTCTGCAGCCCAGGCAGATGAAGCGACAGCCATCATGGCAATAAAGGATACAAGGATCTTTTTCATGGTTGGGTCTCCGGTGTTTTCATACCCGAACAATCAANNNCTTATAACAGAGAAAGCATTTGATCTCAGGGCTGGTTGATCATCACGCCAGGAACCGGGCGATTGAATTATCACGCTGTCCTGATTTATGGCTGATTATAAAAAACCGCCTCTGTTTATCGCGTGACTGAACGATGACATTTTTGTCACCTTCCGGGTTTCTCCTGAATAACGGTATTAATCCATTAACAGACGCACACTGAACACAATTTCCCGCCCCTGCTGTTCTGCTGACAGCTCGCCGCCGTGAGCATGAATGATCGACCTTGTAATTGATAATCCCAGCCCCGCGCCTTCCGTGTTGTAGAACCTTGATGAGTCTGCGCGATAGAACCGGTCAAACAAACGTTCCAGATTAGCGGGAACCTGGCCGGACATCGTATTCGTAATCATCACGTTCACACAGTCACTGTCACGCTCAAGGTGTATCGCTGTACAGGTGTTATCGGGAGAATACTTGATTGCATTGGAAAGCAGGTTACTGAAAGCACGTCGGAGCATATCGCTGTCTCCGGCAACAACGCCCTCTCCTTCAACCGTGATTGTCTTTCCTGTTTCGTCTGCCAGGGGCTCGAACAACTCACGTAATTCATTCAGTTCGGCTGCCAGATCCACATCATGTTTATCCAGCCGCAGCAGACCATGCTCTGAACGTGCCAGAAAAAGCATGTCACTGGTCATTCGTGACAACCTTTTCAGTTCTTCCAGGTTAGCGAATAAAATTTCGCGGTAATGCGAAACATCCCTTTCCTTAGCCAGTGCAAACTGCGTCTGCATCATCAGATTACTGACTGGTGTGCGCAGCTCATGCGCGATGTCAGACGAGAAATCTGACAGTTTCCGGAATGCCCCCTCCAGGCGATCAAACATATTATTGAACTCCTGCATGGTCTCAGAGATTTCCGGCGGAGCCAGATCGGGATTTAGACGCTGATCCAGGCTGTGTACGGTCATGGAGGAAGCCAGACTGGTCATTTCCCGTAGCGGTTTCAGACCAATACGTGTGGTCAGCCAGCCCAGAAAAACAGAAATAAAGACCAGACCGATATTGAACCAGAACAGCCAGGTACTGAGTTTGTCCATAAACAGGGTGTGATACCCAGTATCCGTGGCAACCGTAATGATGACATGTTTGCTTTTACCCTGTTCCGGCGTCACGGCAACCCGCCGCGAGATACTGCGGTACACGGTGTTATTTTCTTCCGTCTGGATCATATAGTCGAGAATATCACCCGACTTATTAAGCAGGACCGCTGG
>NZ_JAZARW010000002.1:66803-86367 GCF_036233805.1 Klebsiella sp. EMBS2024
GGACCGCTGGAACAACAGAATTTTTGGCATAGAGTTCAACAATTTTTTCATTTTCCATGTTTTTTATAGAAATGAATAAGCCATTGTGCCCCACCATCGCATCGTTTATTTTTTCTGATAATGACTTAATATCCGTTTTGTTCCTGAACGTCTCTGTTTTAAGAAACTCTTCGGTGAGCTGAAGTTTACCTGTCAGAAAATCGCGGTCCTGATTATCGAAATAGCCATTCAGGGTGCTAATCAGGATAAAACTTGATAACCACCATACCGTAAGCATCACCGCAGAAAAAATCAGGCTCAGGCGTGTGGTCAGGGAAATTTTGAACCTCACTCTTCTCTGATCTCCAGGACATATCCGGCACCGCGAACGGTATGGATCAGTTTTGGCTCAAAGTCATCATCAATTTTACTTCTCAGACGTCTCACGGCGACATCAATCACATTCGTATCACTGTCAAAATTCATGTTCCAGACCAGGGACGAGATAAGACTCCTGGGTAACACTTCTCCGGTGCGTTGCAGCAGCAACTCAAGCAGAACGTATTCTTTACCGGTGAGATGGATCTTCTTCCCCGAACGGATCACGGTCCGGCGCACCATATCAACGGTCATATCGGCGATGGTGCAGACTGTTGCGGCCTGCGAGCGTGCCCGGCGCAGTAGGGTTCTTACACGTGCAACCAGCTCCGTAAAATCAAAGGGCTTAATCAGGTAGTCATCTGCGCCAAGCTCCAGTCCTTTCACTTTGTCCCGCACGTTGTCCTTTGCGGTTAAAAACAGGACCGGTTCTTCGTGCCCGGACTCCCTCAGTGCGCTGATGATTTGCCACCCGTCGAGGAAAGGCAGCATCACGTCCAGTATTATCAAATCATACTGTCCCTTCGACGCGGCCCCGAGACCATCGCGGCCATTATTAAAGAGATCGGCCTGATAGCCTTCCTCAACCAGTCCCTGCTGCAGGTAACGACCTGTTTTTTGTTCGTCTTCAACGATTAAAATACGCTGCATGGTCAACTCGCTGATATGAAAGTAAAAATCTCACGCATGAGCTTTGGCTGTCCCCTAGCTGATCTGAGACGGAGCAAGCATTCCAAGCCACGCTACGGCGCCCAGAATGATAATCGCAACAACGAATTCTGTCAGGATGCTGTTTCGCATCAGGGCAACGCTGCGATCATAATTCCCTTCCCTGACCATAACTTCAAGCCGGGGACCCAGGTGAAACCGGTTTGCTGCAGCCAGAAGAAGCATCAGAACAAACAGAGCCGTCTTGGCAAGCAATATCCTCCCCCAGGAACTGTTGAATAAGGGAGTTAAGTTACCCTCAGCAATATACAGATAGTTGACCAGCGCACTCAGGATCAGGGCTACAACAATCACCGTTCCTGCCGTGGCAAATTTTGCCAGGGAGTCAGATATCACAATGACGCTCTGTGCATTATGCTCGTTTCTGCGCATCAGCAGGATAGCAAATGCAACCAGAGCACCTGTCCAGGCACCTGCAGCGCCGAGATGGGTCAGATCGCTCAGTAAATGGAGATAGTAATGCAGACCGTCATGCATAACGGCGTGTCCTCCCCAGGCAAGTGTAGCCAGCGCCACGCCCCCACTCATCGTCATCAGCAGGCAGGACAATACTCTCTTGTTAGTGTAAAGGAACAAAGCACCGAGTGTGGTAAACAGGGCACAGAGCCTGACAATCCAGCTAATACCCACATCAGTTTCTTCTATCACCATCTCGATAACATGGATGGATAATTCTCTGAGGTCAGTTACTCCACTCATGGCATTAGATACCAGGAGCATATTAATGCCAGTAAGAATGATGCCTGTAACAACAGCAAAGGTTATAAACGACCTGAAATTAGTCAGGTTATAGGTTTCATGTCTGACACCGCTTATTCCATATATCTGAAAAAATGACAATCCAAATATTACCATCAAATCCAGATAAAGAAGAAAACGAATAACAATCATAATCAGGTCGTTCATAATATTACTTCACTGTAAAGGTGTAATTACCGGTAATAGGGTGCGTATCTGAAGAAACCGCGCGCCAGTCAACACGATAAGTGCCAGCGGGTAAAGGCTCTCGCGGAATAATGACCATCGATTTAGGGTCAGCGCCTGGCGCCACTTTTGCCGCGACCGGCATCGGAGAATGTGATGACATGCCTTTCATACCCGTCATCGTTAATTTTGCACCTGAGAATTTCACGGTCAGATTTTCCGAGAAATTAAGCTGAATCTTTTCCGGGGCCGCTACGGCTGAATCAGCCTGTGGCACAGAGCTTTTTAATTCCGGATGGGCCATAGCAGAGAAAGCAACGCCCATAACGAGGCCACCTGTAAGAATGGCTTTATTTAAAATCGACATTTTATTTACCTGTTTAGTTGAGTGTTTTATATCAGTGCGTTAAAACCAGATTCTGGCTCCCGCCAGGAATACTACCTGATGGTCTTTCTCACCTTCTCTTTTCGCCATATCGGATGTTTTCCCGTAAAGTTGATTCCAGGAAACGCCTATATAGGGTGCAAACTCACGGCGTATTTCATAGCGCAGCCGGAGCCCCAGCTCTGTGTCAGTCAGTCCCCTGCCGCGACCCCGCGATTCATCATCCTGACTGTAGAAATTCACCTCATAGGATGGCTGGAGTATGAGCCGGTTAGTCAGTAAAACGTCGTATTCTCCTCCCAGACGAAGGGCTGCTTTTCCGCCATTACTGACAAAACCCGTAATTTCAGACTCAAAATTATAGAGTGCCAGCCCCTGAAAACCGACAGCAGCCCAGGTCCGGGCAGAAGCAGGTCTGAAATCCTGCCTGACACCCGCAACCAAATCCCACCATGGGCCAACCGCATGTCCCCAGAGTAACTGCGCTTCAGCCGCCTCCGTTTCCCCATTGCTTCGTTCACCTTCACTCTTTAGCCAAATCCGATCTGTGTCGCCTCCAATCCAGCTGTTAACACTCCAGCTGAAATTGTTGGTGTTATCCGACCGTTGCCATTCCAGTTGATCCAGCAGAACCAGATAATTAATCGCACTGTCGTGAATCGCATGCCCCTGTAAATTGCCGAATGCAGCCTTCCGGTCGGCATCGGTAACAGGCGGAATTGGCGTTCTGCTCTCAGTTACAATGGGCTCCATTGACGTCATCTCAGTGAAATTCTCATCTGCTGGCATCTGCATGGCAGACATGCCGTGCCCGGCGTGGGGATCTGCAGAGACGGAGCCCGCCGCAATAGAAAGCTGTGAGGTAAACAAACCGGCGACCAGAACAGGTATGGCCTTCAAATTTCTCTTCATTCGCATCATTCCTCCACCCGGACTTCACGAAACATTCCCATTTCCATGTGATAGAGCAAATGGCAGTGATACGCCCAGCGGCCAAGCGCATCTGCTGTCACTCTGTAACTGCGTTTTGTACCAGGGGGAACATCTATTGTGTGTTTACGAACCATGAAATTACCGTTTTCATCTTCCAGATCGCTCCACATACCATGCAGGTGAATGGGGTGAGTCATCATGGTATCGTTGATCAGCGTGATCCTGAGCCGCTCACCGTATTTCAGCAGCACCGGTGCGGCATCTGAAAACTTGATTCCGTTAAATGACCAGGCAAACTTTTCCATGTGGCCGGTTAAATGCAGTTCTATGGTACGGCCAGGTTCACGTCCGTCAGGATCCTCAAAGCGGCTTTTCAAATCCGCGTACGTGAGAACCTTTCTTCCGTTATTTCGAAGACCAATACCCGGATCATTTAATTTCGGAGAGACGCTCATCGCCTGCATATCAACCAGTGGGTTATCCGTTTCTGACGCAGGATGACTTTGCATACCCGGCATTCCGGCCATCCGGGAATGATCCATACCGGCCATGCTGCTGTGATCCATGGGCGCGGAGGATGTCCCGCTATCCGGAAGGTCAGCACCGTCCATAGACATCATCTCTCCGCTGTTATCCATGCCTCCCATCTGGCTGTGGTCCATTCCTGCCATATCATGTCCCATTCCCCCCATACCCATATCTTCCATGGTCAACAGAGGACGGGGATCGAGGGGGGGAACGGCAGCACTTAACCCCTCTCTCGTGGCCAGTGTCCCTCGAGCGTAACCGGTCCTGTCCATGGATTGTGCGAAGATGGTATAGGCCTCACCCTGAGGCTCCACAATGACATCATAGGTTTCGGCAACGGCAATCCTGAATTCGTCAACGGTAACCGGGTTTACATACTGGCCATCTGCAGCCACGACCGTCATTTTCAGCCCGGGGATACGGATATCGAAATAGGTCATTGCCGAGCCGTTGATAAACCGTAAGCGTATCTTTTCACCGGGACGGAACAGTCCGGTCCAGTTTTTCAGCGGGGCCTGCCCGTTCATGAGATAGGTGTAGGTGTAGCCACTGACATCCGCGAGATCAGTCGGATTCATTTTCATTTCAGCCCACATTTTCCGATCGGCAATGGTGGCTGACAGCCCCCTGGTATTCACGTCGCGGAAAAAAGAGCCAACGGTTGGTTTATTGAAATTGTAGTAATCCGACTGTTTTTTTAATTTTTTCAGCAGGCTGTGAGGATTTTCATCGGTCCAGTCAGACAACATGACCACATGCTCACGATCGTAAGCAAACGGTTCTGGCTCCCTGGCATCGATGATAATGGCACCGTATACCCCCTCCTGTTCCTGCAGACCGGAATGGCTGTGGTACCAGTAAGTCCCGTTCTGCTTAACCTTAAAGGTGTAAACGTAGGTATCATCAGGCTCTATGCCCATAAAACTCAGCCCCGGAACACCATCCATATTGGCCGGAAGAATAATGCCGTGCCAGTGAATGGACGTCTGTTCATTAAGACGGTTTTTGACCTTCAGGGTAATGGTGTCACCTTCTTTCCAGCGAAGAACGGGCCCCGGCAGGCCTCCATTGATTGTTTTGGCCTGACGCTCACTGCCCGTGATATTGACGGCCGTTTCACCAATGGTCAGGTCAAACTGAGTACCCTGCAGGGACGCGGCAACTGGCAGGCTCAGACTGGAACGCGCATTGAAACTCCATACGCCAAGACTTCCGGCTACGCCAGAGAGGGTTAACCCCTTCAGGAAAGTTCGTCGAGACGTTTTCAACAGCATGCGCATTCCCTTATTTAAAGTATGGTTACTGACAGAATTCGAGAACCGATTTAAATTAAATTACTGGTTCATCCACTTACAATGAAATGAATCTAGCACACCTTAAGAAACAAATTCATTACAATCGTGTAATGTACGTGGCTGTATTACATTTACGTCATCTTCCCCACAGGTTGATTTTTTTATATATGATCATAAGGACATCTTTTATGTACCTCAGAAGGTAATTACACATGAATATATTAATCACGACCACTGCGTTTACAGCTTTATTTTGTGGGGCAGCTTTTGCTCAGTCCAGTGATATTGCCCATGAAGCACATCGATTTGTTAATAATGCCTCAGCCGTCAGTCATGTGAACTCCTCGACGCATGAAAACTTACCGGACAGGGTTAATAAAAACAACACGCCCTCATTCTCTGAAATGAATGAACATGAAAGGGCCATTGTTGCTCATTCATTTATGAACAACAGCGCGTCCTATGCGCATCAGAAAATGATTGAGGAACATAAAAAAATGCTGTCCGGCAGTGATGCAAATTCAAAGACCTCGTCTTCTTCTTTTAACGAACTGAATGCCGGAGAAAAAGCCGCTCTCGTGCATGAGCAGGTCAATAATGCCGGTGCGGAAGCACATCAGACGCAGGCAAGAAAGCTTCGCGGGATGTATTCGACCAGGTAACTGCAGGCGGGTTAGTGCTTAGCGTCAGGTGCGCAGCAGGGCTTTACTGACGGGTTACGTAGCAGGACATGAGCCCCATATTGCTCTGCCGTAACCTGTTTCAGTCCCGTTAATCATCACCGTCGGGCTGGTCATACAGTTCCCAGAGCTTCAGGAGCAAACGGGAAACAAGATATGTTACAAAAATGACGACCATCAACGGTGCTCCCGATTAACTGACAGATGACACGCCTCCTGAAAACCCCTAGCATACGCCGCAGTGTTCATGCTAACGGCGAATTCCAGTAAATGTATTCTACCGATGTCGTAAAAGAAAATGCCTACCTTTCAGCCACCCGCTCGGGGCTGGAATCGAACGAGATCGCTACTCTTCAGCGCTCCTTGCCTTCCCGGTTTAATCTGCGGCATTTGAAAAAAAATGAATCATTAAAACTCGTACTGCAAAAGAAAGCGGGAAAATCACGTGTCGTGGCCTATAAATTTACGTCCGGTTCATTTAATTACACGGCGTATCGTATATCAGATAAAAAGTTCTATAACCTTTCCGATACTTCCGGGAAAGGCAGTCTCGATTATCCGTTACCGGCCACAGCAAGACTCAGTTCGCCTTTCAATCCTGCAAGACTTAACCCGGTATCGGGAAAAGTGAGTCCCCATAATGGCATTGATTATTCCATGCCCATGAACACGAAAATAGTCAGCGTCATCGACGGAAAAATCACCCGGGCCGAATACAACAGCACCATGGGATATTTTGTTGAAGTAACAGGAAAAGCCGGTGTTAAAACTCGCTATCTCCACCTCAATAAAATACTCGTTACTAAAGGGGCCAGGGTTACCCGGGGAGGCGCTATTGCGTTATCCGGTAACAGCGGACGTTCATCCGGTCCTCATCTGCATTACGAGCTGGTCATCAATAACAATCCTGTTAACTCACTGGCGTTCCGGGCAGCGGCACCCGCTGATAACAAACTTGAACAGCATGCCTTTGCGCATGCCAGAGACTACGAACGATACCTGGACTGATAACGGGGCCGCGACGCGGCCCCGTCTGCCGGATTAATTTTTTTTATCGTTTTCACTTCCTTGATGTTGATGATCTCCATGCCCTCCGTGGCCGTGGAAAAGATGCATTAGCGGGCAGACCAGCAATAACAGATATGGCCAGTAACCTGCCACATGTGACCAGTGTTCGCGCAGGAGGGCAAATGCCGCGATCGCGGCGACAGCAATAAGCGCATAGGTGGTACTTTTCATACTGGACTCCTTCTGTTCGTAACAGCCCCTTCACTCAGTGTTATTTCCCGAGCCTGACACTTTTCAGACGCAACGCATTCACAATGACGCTGACGGAGGAAAGAGCCATGGCCGCCGCCGCAATAACTGGCGACAGCAGTATTCCATACACAGGATAAAGCAGGCCTGCAGCCACAGGCACGCCAAGTGCGTTGTAGATAAATGCAAAAAACAGATTCTGTCGGATATTTTTCATGGTGATTTCTGACAGATGACGGGCCCTGTTCAGTATCATCAAGTCGCCTTTGAGAAGGGTGACTCCGGCACTTTCAATTGCCACATCTGTACCCGTTCCCATGGCTATTCCCACGTCAGCCGCTGCCAGCGCCGGGGCATCATTCACACCGTCTCCGGCCATCGCAACCACATGGCCAGACGCTTTCAGTCGGGTTATCACTGCTTTTTTGCCATCCGGCAGAATCCCGGCTTCAACCTCATCTATTCCCAGTTTCCGTGCGACTGCTTCAGCAGTAAGCTGGTTATCCCCGGTGAGCATAACAATGCGGATCCCCGCCTGACGCAAAGCTTTAAGCGCATCCGGCGTGGTTGCTTTCACGGGATCCGAGATAGCTATCAGGCCTGCAAGGTTCCCGTCTGTGGCCACATAGATAACGGTAGCGCCTTCCATCCGCAACGTATCCGCAACGGCCTTTTGATTATCAATAACGATACTGTTTTCCTGCATAGCCAGTTCATTACCAATAACAACCCGTTGACCTTCGACATCGCCTGAGACACCTTTCCCCGACGGGGCATTGAAATTACTGACGGCAGGTATCACGATCCCCTTTTCATGCGCGGCTCTGACAACAGCCATACCCAACGGATGCTGCGAACCTTTTTCCACTGCAGCTGTTACACGTAAAAGAGATATTTCCCCACCCGGACTGAGACTGATAATCCCTGTCACCGTAGGCGAACCTTCCGTGAGCGTGCCTGTTTTGTCGACAACCAGCGTGTCCACTTTTTCAAGACGCTCAAGGGCTTCGGCATTCTTGATTAACACCCCGGCCTGGGCGCCTTTGCCCACCCCCACCATTATCGACATCGGCGTGGCCAGTCCCAGCGCGCAGGGACAGGCAATAATCAGGACCGACACAGCCGCAATGAGACCGTGCGCCATCCTGGGCTCGGGCCCCCAGACAGACCAGATCAAGAAAGCAACAACCGCGATAAGTATCACCAGAGGAACAAACCAGCCTGAAACGCTGTCTGCCATTCTCTGGATGGGGGCACGCGAACGCTGTGCATCAGCGACCATCTGAACAATTCGTGAGAGCATCGTTTCATCACCGACTTTCTCTGCACGGATGATAAGACTACCTGTCTGATTAATCGTCCCCCCAATGACAGGGTCACCCTTCGTTTTGGTAACCGGCATAGACTCCCCGGTCACCATCGATTCATCAACGGTTGTTTTGCCTTCGATCACGATACCGTCGACCGGAATACTCTCTCCAGGTCTGATGCGGAGCTTATCGCCAGGCAGGACATCTTCCGCATTAATATCCGTTTCATGACCGTCATGATCCAGCCGTCTGGCGGTTTTGGGGGCAAGGTTCAGAAGCGCAGTAATGGCGCCTGAGGTTTGTTCCCGTGCCCGCAGCTCAAGAACCTGTCCCAGCAGAACAAGCACCGTAATAACTGCTGCGGCTTCAAAATAAACGGCCACCAGGCCATCCATGTTTCTGAACGATGCAGGAAACCAGGAGGGGAAGACGGTTGCAATGACGCTGTAAACCCAGGCTACGCCGGTCCCCATTGCAACAAGGGTAAACATATTCAGGGAGCGGTTACGTAACGACATTCCGGCCCGGGCGAAGAATGGCCAGCCACACCACAACACGACAGGGGAGGCCAGAAGCAACTGCAGCCATGTGTTGTACTGTGGCGGTACTGTATTCCTCAAGTCGGGAAACAGATGAGATCCCATTTCGAGTACCAGAACCGGAAACGCCAGCAACAACCCCAGCCAGAAGCGTCTTGTCATGTCGTGAAGTTCATCACTCGGCCCCGTGGATGCCGTAGCTACGAGCGGCTCCAGTGCCATTCCACAGACAGGACAGCTTCCGGGACCACTGCGGCGTATCTCCGGGTGCATCGGACATGTCCACACACCTTCAGAATTCTCTTTTTCCGCCTGGTTGTGAGGCTGTTTTATCTGATCAGGGCTGACTTCGTGATGATCGTGGTGATGGTGATGGGAATGTTCACTGGCATCTTCGGTAAGATAACGATCGGGATGGGCTTTAAATTTACTCTCACAGCTGGCGGAGCAGAAATAAAGTTGGTGGTCCTGGTATCGAATGCTGCTGTGCGCCCTGTCGGGCAGGATGGCCATCCCGCACACGGGATCTCTCACCTTATGCAATACGTGGCCCTCGTCCGGGGATAATGTCTGCTCAGAAGCAGTCTGGTTGTTGTGTTGCACTGCATTGTCATTTTTCACAGTAACTCTCCTTATGCATACCGAAGCATCTTCTGTCTTCAGGGTATGTCATGGATGCGATTACCACGAATATCGCCGGCACAGGAGTGCCTGCTACCGGCGTCCCGTTATCAGCCGTTCCGCTGACTATTCGATTCGCTGGAAGACTTTTTTACTTCCATCCGGTGAGAATGCGATAACATCGTAAGCCTCTTTTCGGGCTCCCATCTCCATTCCAGGACTTCCTGCTGGCATACCGGGGGTGGCGAGACCGTATATACCCGAACCAGACTGCATTGCCTTATGTATCGTTGTCGCAGGCACATGGCCTTCAATGATCAAATTACCGGCAACCGCGGTATGACAACTTCGTAGTCCTGCAGGAATAGCATGCTTTTCTTTCAGGGCTGACAGCGCCTGATCATTCATGACGTGAGTTCGTACTTCAAACCCGTCTTTTTCCATCGCTTTGCCCCACAGGGAACAACAGCCACAGTTTTCAGATTTGTACATATCAATGACTTTTTCACTCGCCATCGCGGGTAGTGAAAGGCCGAGAGCCAGCGCCATTAGAACCACTTTTTTCATACTCACCTCTGTATATTATCGATATAAACCCTGACGTCAGCGTGAATCAGTAAAGAAGGACACCCACAGGGGGTGCCCTTTCAGGTTCAGGACACGCTTTTTTTATGTCTGCGCAGCCAGATTAATTTGTAGGCGGCAGGAATAATGAACAGGGACAGCAGCGGAGCCGTGATCATCCCACCAATCATGGGTGCCGCGATACGGCTCATGACTTCTGAACCTGCACCGGTTCCCCAGAGTATTGGCAGCAGACCCGCAATGATCACCGCCACGGTCATGGCTTTCGGCCGGACACGCAGTACGGCACCATGATAGAGGGCTTCATCAAGGCCTTCCGGTGTGAACGTCTCTTTACGGGACAATTCCGGGTGCGCTTCAATGGCATGACGCAGATACATCAGCATGACCACGCCAAACTCTGCTGCCACCCCGGCCAGGGCGATAAACCCGGTTCCGGTCGCCACTGACATATGGAAGCCCTGCCAGTACAGGAACCATATCCCGCCAACCAGGGCAAACGGCAGGCTCATCAGAATAAGTAAGGCCTCATCAGCCCGGCGGAATGCCAGATATAACAGGATGAAGATGATCATCACCGTCATCGGTACCATCAGTTTTAATTTCTTATTGGCGTGCTCGAGTAATTCAAACTGTCCTGAGAATGCCACACTGGTCCCCGGTCTCAGTTTCACTTTCTCACTGATGGCCGTCTTAATATCGTTCACCACCGACACCATGTCCCTGCCGCGGGCATCAACATAAATCCAGCTGGCTGGCCGGGCATTTTCGGTTTTCAGCATGGTTGGTCCGGAAACGACCTTAATATCGGCAACATCGCCCAGCGTAATTTGCTGCTTCATTGGGGTCAGGATTGGCATCTCTCTCAACGCCTGCGGACTGTTACGGTAATCCTGCGGATAGCGAATGTTAATAGGGTACCGGGCCACGCCTTCAACCGTCTCACCCACCATAGCCCCACCGATTGCTGAAGAGACGAACAGCTGGACGTCGCCCACAGTCATCCCGTACCGGGAAGCTTTCTCCCGGTTGATATCGATATCGATGTAGCGCCCGCCCTCAAGTCGCTCAGCCAGGACAGACACCACGCCAGGCACGGTTTTGGCTACCGCCTCGATACTCTGCGCCGTCGCGTCGATATCGGACAGAACAGTCCCGGACACTTTGATACCTATCGGGCTTTTGATCCCGGTTGAGAGCATATCAATACGGTTACGGATAGGCGGCACCCAGAGGTTTGCCAGACCCGGTAAACGGACTGTCCTGTCGAGTTCATCAATAATCTTGTCAATTGTCATGCCGGGACGCCACTGATCCTCAGGTTTGAGCTGGATCGTGGTTTCCACCATTTCGAGCGGCGCGGAATCCGTTGCGGTCTCTGCTTTACCGGTCTTGCCAAATACAGAAGCCACTTCAGGAACGCTTTTGATTAACTTGTCTGTTGTCTGCAGGAGCGCTGCAGCTTCTGCCGGAGAGACGCCAGGCAAGGTCGACGGCATATACAGCAGATCGCCCTCGTTAATCTTCGGCAGAAATTCACCGCCCACCTGACTCAGTGGCCAGATAACCGTGAAAATGGACAAGGCCGCAACCAGCAGGGTTGTTTTTGGCCAGTGGAGGACCCGCAGCAGCAAAGGATGATACGCTTTGATCAGCACCCGGTTCAGGGGGTTACTTGTCTCGGCAGGAATTTTCCCCCGGATCCAGAATCCCATCAGAATAGGAATGACGATGATGGCCAGTGCGGNGCTCCCGCCATGGAGTACGTTTTCGTGAATGCCAGCGGGCCAAACAGACGACCTTCCTGCCCTTCCAGGGTAAAGATAGGAATAAAGGACAGGGTGATGATCAGCAGGCTAATGAACAACGCGGGTCCCACTTCCACGGAGGCGTCGGTAATCACCTTCCAGCGGGTGGCGTTGTCAATCTGCTCACCCGGATGCTGATGATCCCACTCCTCAAGCCGTTTGTGCGCATTTTCAATCATCACAATGGCGGCATCCACCATCGCACCGACGGCAATCGCTATCCCTCCCAGCGACATGATATTGGCGTTCAGTCCCTGGAAGTGCATGACGATAAAGGCGATACACAGGCCAAGTGGCAGAGAAATAATCGCCACCAGGGCAGAACGGACATGCCAGAGGAACAGTGCGCAAACGACAGCAACAACGATAAACTCTTCAAGAAGCTTGTAACTGAGGTTATCAATCGCCCGGTCGATTAACTGGCTGCGATCGTAGGTGGTCACGATTTCAACGCCTTCCGGCAGGCTGGCCTTCAGCGTCTCCAGTTTATCCCTCACTGCCGTGATAACGTCGCGCGCATTTTTACCCGACCGCAGGATCACCACGCCGCCAGCGACTTCTCCCTGGCCGTTCAGCTCGGCAATACCACGCCTCATTTCGGGCCCGGTCTGCACGCGGGCAACATCCCGCAGATAAACCGGCACGCCGTTCTCACCTGTTTTCAGGACGATGTTATTAAAATCATCAATGCTCTGAAGATAACCGCTGGCACGGACCATATACTCCGCTTCGGCCATTTCAACGGATGAGCCACCGGCCTCCTGGTTAGACGATTCAAGTGCCTGTTTCACTTCGGGCAGGCTGATACCGTACTGGGACAGTTTTACCGGATTGACCTGAATCTGGTACTGTTTCACCACGCCGCCAACCGAAGCGACCTCAGCCACGTTCGGGATGGTTTTCAGCTCAAATTTCAGGAACCAGTCCTGCAGAGAGCGCAGTTCTGAAAGGTCGTGTTTTCCGTTGCGATCGACAAGGGCATATTCAAAAATCCAGCCCACACCCGTGGCATCAGGACCGATTTCAGAACTCACACCGGCAGGCAGTTTTCCCTGAACCTGATTCAGATATTCCAGCACGCGGGAACGGGCCCAGTACAGATCGGTGCCGTCTTCAAAAATGACATACACATACGAATCCCCGAACTGTGAAAAACCACGCACGGTTTTTGCGCCAGGTACGGACAGCATGGTGGTGGTAAGTGGATAGGTGACCTGGTTTTCTACAATCTGCGGGGCCTGGCCGGGATAGCTGGTTTTGATAATGACCTGCACATCTGACAGGTCAGGCAAGGCATCGACCGGCGTGTTAATAATCGTCCATGTACCCCAGATGCTGAGAAACAGGGCCCCCATCATGACCAGGAAACGGTTGGCGACAGAGCGCCGGATAATCCATTCAATCATCGTCGTCTCCTCAGTGCCCTGAATGCATATTTACAGGCTGGTCAGACATTGCTGGCATACTGCTTTCTGTTTTTTCAGGGTGGCGCATACGTTCCAGCGCGCCCGTAATATTGGCTTCGGAGTCAATGAGGAACAGGCCACTGACCACCACGGTATCGCCTTCATTCAGGCCGGAACCGATGCCGGACTGTTGCTGTGATTCATGCAGAACGTGGATCTGTTTCGGCACAAACTTGCCTTCATCATCAACAGTAATCACGCGCTGTTCTTTGCCGGTATCGATAACGGCCTGGCTTGGTATCAGCAGCATCTCCTGGCTCTTGGTATTCAGTTTCAGATAGGCATTCATGCCCGGCTTGAGAAACTCATCCTTATTAGAAACCTGGAGACGGACCTGAAGCGTACGGGTTGTCTGATCCACGCTGGGAAGAATGTTCCATTTTTCGACATGGAATGTTTTATCCGGATAAGCCGGTACCGAAATTTCAAACTGCGACGTATCTTTCAGCAGATATGCGATAGATTCTGGCACTGCAGCGCTGATCCAGACCGGGTCCATCCCCTGAATCTGAGCCACTACTTTATCTTTCGAAATATTCATGCCGGTGCGCAGGTCAAACGCAGTAATGACACCATCAATAGGTGCTTTAATGGTAAAACGGGTCTGGATTGTGCGGGTTGAACGCAGCCTTTGAATATCCTCTTCCGGCATACCAGCCAGACGAAGTCGCTCCAGAACCCCTTTTATCTGGGTTGACGTACCGCCTGTACCGGATAACAGCAGGAACTCACTTTGTGCCTCAACCCATTCAGGAATGGTGATATCGATAAGCGGAGTGCCTTTCTTCACATGATCGCCAATCGTCAGGGGATACACTTTTTCGACGAAACCGTCAGAGCGCGCCTGCACAATGACAAACTGATACTCGTTGTAACTGACATTAGCCGGGATTGTCTGAGAATAATTCAGCATTCCTCGCGTGACTTTTTGCGTTTTTAATCCCAGATTCTGAACCTGCGTTGGATCGATACGGATCCCGCCACTGCTTTTATCGCCGCTTTCATCAGCATATTTTGGCACCAGGTCCATATCCATAAAGGGCGATTTTCCGGGTTTATCAAATTTGGTATCCGGTTTCATCGGGTCATACCAGAAAAGTACCTTTCGCTCCGGTGCCTTTTGTTCGGTTTGTACTGTTTTTTGTGATGAGTTTACATACTGCCAGGCAGTAACCGATATCAGCCCTCCTGCTATGAGGCTGCTGATAATTATTGCAGCATATTTTATCTTTAAAGAAGCCATACAATTTCTCGCTGAAAAATCAAAACACCTGGCATATGCGCCCGATCATTCATTCACAGTAATCCCTTAATGAATGTTCAGGCGCACTGGATGTATTCGCTCCGGACTGATAATCAGGATTGCGTAACGTTAATGCTTTTGAGTAAGGAGATATTGCCCTGCTGAATAAACGAGAAATCGACATGGTTGCCGGTTTTCAGGGCATTGATAGCGTCGTCTGCATTAACAAAAGTGAAGCGCATGGTCATTGCAGGCCAGCCCACAGCAGGGATTGCTTCGTGCGAAATGGTAATCTTTTTACTATTCATATCAATGTCTTTAACGACACCGGTGCCCTTGATAACCTGCTGTACCGAAGCATCACTGGCAGCATTCATATCGCCATGCTGATGTGTTTCAGCATGAAGACCGGCAGAAAACATGACAGAGAAGGCACCAAATAAAACGGCTTTAAGTGAATTACGCATTTTTAATTTCCTGATTAATTAAATAAATTTACTCTACCCAACCGCCACCCAGCGCGGTAAACAGATTAATTTCGTTAACCTGTCGGGAATAGGTAAGATCGAGAATGGTTTGCTGCGTAGCGAAGAGGGAACGTTCTGCATCCAGCACTTCGATGTAACTGACAGCACCACTTGCATATAATCCTCTGGCACGCTGGAGAGTTATCTGAAGTGAATCAAGATAACGCTGCTGTGACTCAAGTTGCTGGCTAAGGCTGTCGCGCAGCGCAAGCGTGTCGGAAACATCCTTAAAGGCTGACTGAATTTTTTGTTCGTAATTAACCACCGATTGTTGCTGGCGAATTTCAGCCAGCTTCAGATTGGCTTTATTCCTGCCAGCATTAAAAATAGGAATTTCAATTTTAGGGATAAAATTCCACATTCCACTTCCTGACGTAAACAGGCTTGACAGCTCCGTACTGCTTGCGGAAAGACCACTGGTCAGGGTAATGGAGGGGAAAAAGGCCGCTCGCGCTGCGCCAATATTGGCATCAGCCGCTTTCAGCTGATATTCCGCTTCCATAATATCCGGTCGCTGCAGTAAAATTTGTGAAGATAGATTTGGTGGCAATTTTACTGGTGCGATCTCCCCGCCTTTCATCCCTTTTTCTGACGGAAGTGCGCGGTACGTTCCCAGCACCAGTTGCAGGGCATTGTTTGCCTGAGCCAGATCGCCTTCTCGTTTGGCTATTTCGGCGCGGGTACTTTCGATTTGTCCTCTCGCCTGTTCAAGTGCCAGAACGTTCGTACTCCCGGTCACGAGCTGTTGCTCAACGAAAGCATAGGACTGTTCATAATTTTTCAGCGTTTCCCGCGCAATACGGAGTTGTTCGTACGCCAGTTGCTGGCTGAAATAGCTCTGTGAAACGTTGGAGACCAGCAGGATGTGTACGGCCCGACGGGCTTCTTCGCTGGCAAAGTAGTTCTGGCGGTCAGCATCACTCATGTTCTTAAGTTTGCCGAAAAAATCGAGCTCATAGCTGAGCTCCAGTCTCGCGTCGTACTCCTGTGTGGTCGGCTTGTCACCTTTCAGACCACCGCTGTATGTTATCCCGGATGAGGCATTCAGCTGGGGATAACGATCTGCATCCGTGACGTTGAACTGGGCTCGGGCCTCTTCAACCTTCAGGGCAGCCATTCTCAAATCACGGTTATTAGTCAGAGCTTCACCGATCAACCGGGTAACCTGGGGATCGACAAAAAAGTTACGCCAGCCCGTATCCTGATAGCCATTTACCGCTGGCGTCAGGCTGTTATGGGACAGTGAAAACTGCTGGGGTACCGGTGCTGCGGGCCGCTGATATTCAGGCGCAAGCGACACGCAGCCTGCCAGGATGAATATCGTGCTAATGCTGAGTAATTTTAATTTGAACATAACGCTTCTCGTCCAGGCAGACCTGGTAAATGGTTCAAATGAAGTCCAGAGTATTGATAGGGGTACTTTACCTAACGCTCTCTGTTTGCCGAGTGACAGGATAATGACAATGTTGTCATTTTTGCTGTAATCCGTTGATAACGATCGTGGGCGCAATAGAATGACATTAGCAGCCAGCCGGGGAGCAAGATGAAAATATTGATCGTCGAAGACGAAATTAAAACAGGTGAATATCTCAGCAAAGGGCTTACAGAGGCAGGGTTCGTAGTGGATCACG
Organism: Klebsiella sp. EMBS2024; assembly: GCF_036233805.1. Lineage (NCBI taxonomy): Bacteria > Pseudomonadati > Pseudomonadota > Gammaproteobacteria > Enterobacterales > Enterobacteriaceae > Klebsiella > Klebsiella sp. EMBS2024. The sequence goes on from NZ_JAZARW010000002.1 coordinate 83,622, forward strand.
CTGATAATGGTCTTACCGGATATCATCTCGCCATGACAGCCGAGTATGATTTAGTCATTCTGGATATCATGCTACCTGATGTGAACGGCTGGGATATCATCCGCATGCTGCGCACTGCCGGAAAGGGTATGCCGGTCTTACTGCTGACAGCCCTCGGCACGATCGAACATAGGGTCAAAGGACTGGAACTGGGTGCGGACGATTATCTGGTTAAACCCTTTGCGTTTGCCGAACTGCTCGCCCGGGTGAGAACCCTTCTGAGGCGGGGAAACACGATGATCACGGAAAGCCAGTTTAAGGTGGCTGACCTCTCGATTGATCTCGTATCCAGAAAAGTCAGTCGCGCCGGAAACCGCATTGTGCTCACCAGTAAAGAGTTCAGCCTGCTGGAATTCTTCATTCGCCATCAGGGAGAGGTTCTTCCCCGCTCCCTGATTGCCTCTCAGGTCTGGGACATGAATTTTGACAGCGACACTAATGCGATCGATGTCGCAGTAAAGCGACTCCGCGCTAAAATAGACAACGATTACGGGACAAAGCTGATCCAGACAGTCCGGGGCGTGGGCTACATGCTGGAGGTCCCGGATGCATAGCAAACCTTCCAGACGCCCTTTCTCACTCGCTCTGCGGCTGACCTTTTTTATCAGCCTGTCCACGATACTGGCTTTTATCGCCTTCACCTGGTTTATGCTGCATTCTGTTGAAAATCATTTTGCCGAGCAGGATGTCAGCGATCTTCAACAAATCAGCACCACACTGAACCGTATACTGCAGTCCCCGGTGGATCCGGATGATAAAAAAATAAGCAAAATAAAGGAATCAATTGCCAGCTACCGCAACGTTGCCCTTTTGCTCCTCAATCCCAGGGGTGAAGTGCTCTTTAGCTCAGCTCAGGGGGCGGCACTACGCCCGGCAGTGAATTCAGCAGATTTTAGCGAGCACAGCCGCGCACGGGATGTCTTTCTCTGGACGGTGGAGGATCCTGCGGGACCGATGGATACCGGGTCCGAAATGAAGATGGAAACATACAGGATTATCGCCTCCTCTGGTCAGGCGATATTTCAGGGCAAACAGCAGAACTATGTCATGCTGACTGGCCTATCCATTAATTTCCATCTCCATTACCTCGATGCGCTGAAAAAGAACCTGATTGCGATTGCCGTCGTGATAAGCCTGTTGATTGTTCTGATCATTCGAATCGCTGTCCGTCAGGGGCACCTGCCCCTTCGTAATGTCAGCAATGCCATTAAAAACATCACCTCCGAGAATCTTGATGCGCGACTGGAACCGACACGCGTTCCCATTGAGCTGGAGCAACTGGTTATCTCGTTCAATCATATGATTGGAAAGATTGAGGATGTCTTTACCCGCCAGGCCAATTTCTCTGCCGATATCGCGCATGAGATCAGAACGCCCATCACCAATCTGGTGACGCAGACTGAAATCGCACTGAGTCAGGATCGAACACAGAGGGAACTTGAGGATGTCCTCTATTCCAGTCTTGAAGAGTATAACCGGATGACCAAAATGGTCAGCGATATGCTGTTCCTGGCACAGGCAGATAATAATCAGCTGATACCTGACAGGGTCATGTTTGACCTCAGAGCGGAAGTCATGAAAGTCTTCGAGTTTTTCGAAGCCTGGGCCGAAGAACGCAATATCACGCTCAAATTTAACGGGATGCCCTGCCTGGTTGAGGGAGATCCACAAATGTTCAGAAGGGCGATCAATAATCTGTTATCCAATGCCCTGCGTTATACCCCGGAGGGACAGGCAATCACCGTCTCAATAAGAGAGCAGGAGAGCTTTTTTGACCTTGTGATTGAAAATCCGGGGAAACCGATCCCTGAAGAACATTTATCAAGGCTGTTTGACCGTTTTTATCGGGTGGATCCATCCAGACAACGAAAAGGAGAGGCCTTGCGATTGTGAAGTCAATCGTGGAAGCACATCACGGAAGAGTGCAGGTGGAATCAGACGTACGCTCCACGCGTTTTATCTTATCCGTGCCCAGACTGGAGAAAATGATCCCGGAAACCCAATGCTGAAAATAAAGATGTAAATGACAAAGATGTCATTAGCCTGTCATGCAGCAAACAGAAGCCATTCGATATAATTAGTGCAACTTATCAGGAAGGCTGGATTGCTTCATCAATACCCGGCGTCAGAGTACGCCAGGAAATGAATATCCAGCCCTCTTCCGGAGAAATAAACGCTGCCGAACTTGTTTCAGTTATGGAACTGAAAACACCGGTTGTACTTCCCCGGACATCACTAATTCAGAAATGGAGAGTTATCATGAAAAATATCGTATTAGCATCTTTGCTGGGCTTTGGTTTAATTTCATCGGCCTGGGCCACTGAAACCGTGAATATCCATGATCGCGTCAACAATGCACAGGCTCCTGCTCACCAGATGCAGTCTGCTGCGGCTCCTGTCGGGATCCAGGGGACTGCTCCTCGTATGACCGGTATGGACCAGCATGAACAGGCCATTATTGCCCATGAAACCATGACGAACGGGTCGGCGGATGCGCACCAGAAAATGGTGGAAAGTCATCAGAGGATGATGGGAAGTCAGACCGTTTCCCCTACCGGGCCGTCAAAGTCATTCGCGGCAATGAATGAGCATGAAAGAGCTGCAGTTGCCCATGAATTTATGAATAACGGTCAGTCCGGCCCACATCAGGCCATGGCCGAAGCGCATCGTCGTATGCTCAATGCAGGCTGACGGCGATGGTAGTATC
>NZ_JAZARW010000002.1:89222-89512 GCF_036233805.1 Klebsiella sp. EMBS2024
GGCGTGGTGCGTAACGGTAACAGTACTGCCGGACATCAGCGCTATCTCTGCTCTCACTGCCGTAAAACATGGCAGCTACAGTTCACTTACACCGCTTCTCAACCCGGTACGCATCAGAAAATCATTGATATGGCCATGAATGGCGTCGGATGTCGCGCCAGTGCACGCATTATGGGCGTTGGCCTCAACACGATTTTACGTCACTTAAAAAACTCAGGCCGCAGTCGGTAAACTCACGCATACAACCGGGCAGTGACGTCATTGTTTGCGCGGAAATGGACGAACAGTGG
>NZ_JAZARW010000002.1:89844-93749 GCF_036233805.1 Klebsiella sp. EMBS2024
GCATTATCTGAACATAAAACACTATCAGTAAGTTGGAGTCATTACCGAATATCGGATGATTTGTATCGGAACTCATTACACCATGCGTTCCGATTAACGCCGCATAGCCAGTTGAACTTTGCTACTCTGTGAAAGGTAGTACCGTCTATCCAGTGCGGATTTAATTAATGGAATAAATGATTATGAGTGATAATGATACAATCCCGAAGAAGTCTACAAGCCAGATTAACAAAGCGGTATTCTTTACATCTGCTTTGCTAATTTTCCTTCTTGTCGCCTTTGCCTCCGTATTCCCGGAGGTCGCCGACAAAAATTTTAAACTACTACAGCAACAAATCTTCACGAATGCCAGCTGGTTCTACATCCTTGCTGTGGCCCTGATTTTACTAAGTGTCACGTTCCTTGGACTCTCACGCTACGGTGATATCAAGCTGGGCCCGGACCATGCGCAGCCTGATTTCAGCTACCATTCCTGGTTTGCGATGCTTTTTTCGGCAGGGATGGGGATCGGCCTGATGTTCTTTGGCGTTGCCGAACCTGTAATGCATTATCTTTCGCCTCCCGTTGGCACTCCAGAAACCGTTGCGGCAGCCAAGGAAGCAATGCGTCTGACCTTCTTCCACTGGGGACTGCACGCATGGGCAATTTATGCCATTGTGGCGCTGATTCTGGCGTTCTTCAGTTACCGTCACGGTCTGCCTTTAACTCTGCGCTCCGCACTCTATCCCATTATTGGCGATCGCATATACGGGCCTTTAGGCCATGCGGTTGATATTTTCGCTGTTATAGGCACGGTCTTTGGCGTCGCGACATCGCTGGGTTACGGTGTTTTGCAGGTGAATGCCGGTTTGAACCATCTTTTCGGGGTGCCCATCAATGAAACGGTGCAGGTTATTCTGATCGTGGTCATCACGGGGTTAGCGACGATTTCAGTGGTGTCCGGCCTGGATAAGGGAATACGTATCCTGTCTGAGCTCAATCTGGGTCTGGCGTTGTTGCTCCTGGTGCTGGTCCTGTGTCTGGGACCAACCGTGCTTCTGCTAAAGTCATTTGTGGAAAATACGGGCGGTTATCTTTCGGAACTGGTGAGTAAAACGTTCAACCTTTACGCGTATGAGCCTAAGTCGAGCAACTGGCTGGGGGGCTGGACATTACTGTACTGGGGATGGTGGCTTTCATGGTCGCCGTTTGTGGGGATGTTCATCGCACGGGTCTCCCGCGGGCGAACCATTCGCGAGTTTGTCACCGGCGTGCTGTTTGTTCCCGCGGGTTTTACGCTAATGTGGATGACAGTGTTTGGTAACAGCGCGATCTATCTCATTATGAACCAGGGGGCCACAGACCTCGCCAATACTGTTCAGCAGGATGTGGCGCTGGCCCTGTTTAATTTCCTGGAGCATTTCCCGTTCTCTTCCGTGCTGTCATTCATCGCAATGGCGATGGTCATCGTCTTCTTTGTCACGTCTGCTGACTCGGGGGCAATGGTAGTTGATACTCTGGCATCAGGTGGAGTGGCAAACACACCCGTCTGGCAGCGAATATTTTGGGCCTCGCTCATGGGCATTGTCGCAATTGCGCTTCTCCTTGCCGGAGGGCTAAGTGCGCTGCAAACAGTGACAATAGCGAGTGCATTGCCTTTCTCAGTGATCTTACTGATATCCATATACGGACTTTTAAAAGCTTTGCGCCGGGATTTGACCAAGCGTGAAAGCCTGAGCATGGCGACAATTGCTCCTACGGCTGCACGTAACCCAATTCCCTGGCAGAGAAGGTTACGCAATATCGCGTATCTGCCGAAGCGATCTCTTGTGAAACGTTTTATGGACGACGTCATCCAGCCCGCCATGACGTTGGTTCAGGAAGAGCTGAACAAGCAGGGGACGATAAGCCACATCAGTGACGCAGTCGAGGATCGTATTCGTCTTGAAGTCGATTTGGGTAACGAGCTGAATTTTATATATGAAGTGAGGCTTCGCGGGTATAGCTCACCGACCTTCGCGCTCGCCGCGATGGATAATAATGAGCAGCAGACTGAACAACATAGATATTATCGCGCTGAGGTATATCTCAAAGAAGGCGGTCAAAATTATGATGTGATGGGCTGGAACCAGGAGCAGCTGATTAATGACATACTGGACCAGTACGAAAAACATCTGCACTTCCTGCACCTGGTTCGTTAATAGCAACATGCCGTCCTGGGGGCGGCAATTATTTATCCCGGCCGCAATATGAGGAATGCAGAATGATTTCACGCTGGAAATGGATTCTGAAGCAGACAGTTAAAAAGCTATGGTTCAGGGCAACGTTATTCGCCATTGTCGCGATAATAACGGCCCTTTTATCAATTCTTTTTAAATCAATGATACCTGAGTCGGTTTCCGTGAAGGTTGGTGCGGAAGCAGTCGATAACATTCTGAACATACTGGCATCGAGTATGCTGGCAGTGACCACTTTTTCGTTGAGTATCATGGTCACAGCCTACGGTTCAGCCACTACTAATGTGACTCCCAGAGCTACGCGTTTAGTTGTTGAAGACGTAACCACACAAAATGTACTGGCCACCTTCATCGGTTCTTTTCTCTTCAGTCTGGTAGGGATTATTGCCCTCAGTATGGGAGCTTATGGAGAAAGGGGGAGAGTCATTTTATTCATTGTCACACTGGTTGTCATTGCCTTAATCCTCATCACATTGCTTCGCTGGATACAGCATTTGACCTCTCTGGGAAGGGTAGGTGAGACAACGGCAAAAGTAGAACAGGCGGCCATCGAAACATTTATTGCGAGAGCAAGAAATCCCTGTCTCGGCGGATATCCATGGCTTGAGAACAATGAACAGCCGAAAGGAACGGTTGCAGTTTATCCGAAGAAGATTGGCTATGTTGAATATATTGATATGGTGAAACTTAGCAAGCTGCTGACCAATGATCCCCGTCATGTATACCTCGTGGCGCAGCCAGGCAGTTTCATACATCCATCCATGCCCGTTTTGTACCTGAGTCAAGGCCAGGAGTCATCAATCAGCGCCGATTTACTTGAGACGATTATTGTCTCGGATGTACGTTCATTTGCTCAGGATCCCCGATTTTGTCTTAGCGTCATGGCCGAAATAGCCTGCCGGGCACTTTCCCCCGCAGTGAACGATCCTGGAACCGCCATTGATGTCATTGGCAGAGGTGTTCGTATACTTTCCACTTACGCGCAGAATAAATCTGATGAAATAGAAGTGAAATATCCTTCAGTTCATGTTGCACCACTTCAGAATAACGATCTACTGGAAGACTTTTTCTCACCTGTCGCGCGCGATGGTGCCGGTATGAGGGAGATTCAGATAAGAGTCCTTAAAGGACTGTCTATGCTGAGTAAGGGTTGGCCTGGGATATTTTCTGAGGCCGCGCATAATTTAGCATTTGAAACATTAGAGCATGCAATACGTGCTGACCATATAGATTCTGACAGATGTCTAATAAAATCAATTTATTATAATTTATTTAGTGGTGAAGACTCTAATAAAAAACCATAGTTGTGGGGAAAGTAATTAGGCCGCAGGAAAGATAATGGCAAAAAAAATTCCGAGAATGGGCGTCTGTTTTGTGGCATATGCGGGCGTGTTAATTGCGAGATGTATTAACCTATGGAGAGCAGTTCCATCTATACTCCTGTTAGCCCATGCTGGAAATATTGTTATCACTAGTCCTATCACGGAAAAGTTAATTGTATATTCTAACCCTACGCAGTATTCCGCTTAATGGCTTGCTTCTTTGTGTCTTTTCCCAACAGTATCCGACAATAAAAAGTACGTGAAGTAAACCCAACAAAATAACGCTGAACTGTATGGTCAGTCAATGTATTAGATTAACAGCTTTCGGGTATTTTTCTAGTGCTTTGAAAAAAGGAATATCAGACAT
>NZ_JAZARW010000002.1:98628-98790 GCF_036233805.1 Klebsiella sp. EMBS2024
GGCTTTGTTGAATAAATCAGATTTAGNGTAAGTCTCCCCCGTAGCGGGTTGTGTTTTNAGGCAATACGCACGCTTTCAGGCATACCTGCTTTCGTCATTTTGTTCAGCGCTCGTACNAGGGCCATAGCCTCCGCAACCTGACCATCGTAGTCACGCAGCGTC
>NZ_JAZARW010000002.1:99492-99568 GCF_036233805.1 Klebsiella sp. EMBS2024
GACTCATACCAGGCCTGAATAGCTTCATCATCCAGCCAGAAAGTTATGGAGCCACGGTTGATGAGGGCTTTATTGT
>NZ_JAZARW010000002.1:101480-102038 GCF_036233805.1 Klebsiella sp. EMBS2024
ACGCTAAATTTTTTCCTTCTGGCGAACCAACAAACAGCCCGTTTATAGATAGATTCTGCTGACGACAAAAGGATTAACCCCTGAAATTGCACTGGATTGTCACCTGAAGATGTGCAGGACAAGCCAGATTACTCTGACAAGGGATACCATCGTAATTTAGCAAAAACACCTAAGACCTAAACGACAGCTAAGTACATAGTGCCGGACGGATCATGATTTTTTATTTAACTTACGGACTTCATTTTTCAGCAAATATCTTTTCTCTTCTGTTGTAAACTTATGAAAGCGTTACGCGAAATCCCGCAAGGTTACAGGGGTGTACCAGGCCGGAAATCGCGTAGCGCTCTCTTCTCTTCTTTTTCCTGCCTAACATGTACATCCTGGCATTACTCCAATTCTCCCAAAAACCGTAAAACAGCCCTCAGCCCGCGTCATGACTGGCTTCATGGAGGATCTGAGCAGAAAAAGGATCCTTTACGCATTTGGTTTTTCCCGCAATAATGCGGGATAAGACAACAAAAGGATCCGCGCGCTGCGATTTATTGTGATGGCAGGTTC
>NZ_JAZARW010000002.1:102045-103019 GCF_036233805.1 Klebsiella sp. EMBS2024
CAGNNNNAGAATAACTGTATCCATGACCAGTGCGTGCGCTACGTGAAAAATAGCCGATGAACAACATTATTCCCCTGCAGAATTCACCAGAACGCGTTTCGTTATTGCCGATCGCCCCGGGCGTTGATTTTGCGACCGCGGTGGCACTCCGGCGGATGGCCACCTCAACAGGTGCCACGCCGGCTTACCTCCTGGCACCGGAAGTGAGCGCCCTCCTCTGGTATATGCCGGACCAGCGTCACCACATGTTGTTCGCCACCATGTGGAATACCGGGATCCGTATCGGTGAAGCCCGGACACTCACCCCGGAATCCTTCGACCTGGATGGTCTGCGCCCTTTTGTGCGGGTGCTGTCGGAGAAAGTGCGCGCGCGTCGTGGGCGGCCGCCAAAAGATGAAGTGCGCCTGGTGCCGCTGACGGATGTCAGTTTTGTGCGTCAGATGGAGAGCTGGATGGTGACCACCCGCCCCCGCCGGCGGGAGCCGTTATGGCCGGTCACGGATGAGACAATGCGCAACTGGCTGAAACAAGCGGTGAAGCGGGCTGAAGCTGATGGCGTGCATTTTTCGATTCCGGTAACGCCGCATACTTTCCGTCACAGCTATATTATGCACATGCTTTATCACCGGCAGCCCAGGAAGGTCATCCAGGCACTGGCCGGGCATAAGGATCCGCGCTCGATGGAAGTCTATACCCGGGTATTTGCGCTGGACATGGCTGCCACCCTGGCCGTTCCCTTTACCGGTGATGGGCGAGATGCCGCGGAGATCCTTCGCTCCCTGCCCCCGGCCGGCTGAGATTGACGGCCCTGGCATGACGTCCTGTATTCCGCTAATACGGAATACAGGAGCAGAGCGCATTCAGNCCCCTCCCTGCTCCAGCACACCAGGACATCATCCGGATGACTGAACCGCCGTGGTCTTGCCCNNTGACCTGCAAGCCTGCAGGCATCGACATACCGCAGACAAGACAGG
>NZ_JAZARW010000002.1:103153-104957 GCF_036233805.1 Klebsiella sp. EMBS2024
ATCGCATTTAGCAGTGTGAAGCTGGCGCCGGGTTATACAGACAGCTGCAGTCCCATCCTGCCTGGCTAAACCTGCAATACATAGGGGAACGGATACCGTCAGGTAACATGACCGTCTCAGCATCCGATTGAGATTTTCGTGAGGGGTTTAGAGCTTTACTGAAAAATTGACTGTGGCATGTTAACACGTGTGGAACAGTGCACAGACCAGGGGATACCGCCGTTAAACCCGCATACCGTAGTCAATATCTGCGCATCACGGCCTGAAATCACATATGACAGTCAATATTGTTCGATCATGGCAGACATGATGAAGAACACATATTGACTGCGGTATGCGTGATGCATATCACAGTCAATGGAATGTTCTTAGCGGCATCCGGCAGTCATGTTATGCATATCGCAGTCAATTTTCTGGCTTCATCGCTGAGAGAGCTTCGGCCAGTTTAAGGGGATCGATGCCAGCAGCCTTCAGCGCCTTAATGACTTCGTCATAATTTTGCTCTGGCGCCTTCTCTTCTTCCTCTTTGCGCGGAACCTTCACAGGACCACTGATGAGTTTGGGGTTGCGATAATGCACGCTGAAATAGGTGGCTCGGCCACGTTTAAACTCGGTGTAATCCAGATAACCAATATCCCGCAGCTGCTCCATCGCCTTACGCACCGTGTGGTTCTGCGTATAGACATTTGAGGTGAGATTCAGCCGGTCACGCATCCGTTTCATGGAAATAGGTGCAGGATTCTGGGGAAGACTTTCGATGTAGGTATAAAGCGCCTGGGCTGATTCCTTGCGCTGCAGGGCGTCAATGGCTTTCAGCCGCAGAAGTACCCTTCTGTCCATGTGGTAAAGCTCAAACAGCTTAGGTTCAGCCTTGATCTCAACGATATCCTCGTTGATGTCATAATAGGCTGACTGCACCAGATGGGTGGTCCATCCTTTGGTCTCACTCTGGAACTTCAGCGTAACCGAGGCGAGTTTAAACAGGGAATTACTGATGCGATCGCGCATTTTTTTGTTTGAACGACGGGAGTCAAATCCGCACATCTTAACGAATTCGACGAACGACAGTTCCAGGGTGTCACTTTTTACCCCATACTCCGACATGGAGCGAATTATCCCCAGCCAGACTTTAAAATCCGTGTCCATATCAAGACGCGAACCGGTGATCTTAACGTCAGTGTATCCTTCGCTTTTGGCAATGGACAGCTGTACAAGCTCCTCAGTCGCGTCTGTAACGTTTTTCCGGTTCGCCTTGCTCTTCCCTGTTGATTTCAGAGTTGGGACGAAGAGACCGAGTCTCATGAGCGCTACTGGCTGCACGGTACTGGTGCTGTTGACATCCAGCTTAACAACTTCACCGGTTGTCTTATCAACTTCCTGAAGGTTCAGAAGTAAGCTATTATTTTCGCTCGTCATCTTGATCCTCAACGGTTATCCACAAAAGGATGTAGTAATACGTATCGCAGTCAACGGATATACATACCTCAGTAAATACCGTTGCATATCACAGTATTAGATTATGCATATAACAGTCAACATTTTACATTCCGCAGTCGATCCAGACAGACGTTAAAGCCAGTTACAGCGCATGCTGGAGCGATCCGGGGATCTCTTTTGGATCTCACTATGATCTCCTTGGGATCAATTATTGGATCGAGACCATGAATAACCCAGATACAAGGCCGGAAGCGCCACACCAGATATCCAGAACCCTGGCCTGATTTTCCTGAATACGCTCTGGAAGATTGAGATCTACAGGTACAACAATGAAACATTGACTGCGGTATGCTGAGTCGTCTTTCCT
>NZ_JAZARW010000002.1:104967-105197 GCF_036233805.1 Klebsiella sp. EMBS2024
ACAGATTCGGTAAGCATCATACCATAGTCAATATATTACATACCGCAGTCAATTTCATTATAACTGGCTGATCCCGAGTCATCTTTAGCAACCCGACGTACGTGCAATCTGTGAGTTCTGTGATTTTCCGCTTCCTCGCCGCTTTCTCACTGTGTGAGATCGCTTACTGCGGCGAGCGGCAGTGATTAATATTGACTGCGGTATGTACTCTTTTGTAATCCCCTGCGTTC
>NZ_JAZARW010000002.1:105202-107692 GCF_036233805.1 Klebsiella sp. EMBS2024
ATTAGCCAATGTGGTTCACTTTGCACTTTTTCGTGTGCTTTGCGATTTTATTGTTGCTTTGCAATAAATTCCAAGATTTAATAAAATAATGCAAAGTGATGATTAAAGGATGTTCAGTATGGGACTCATGGATACACTCAACCAGTGCATAAGTGCTGGTCATGAAATGACGAAAGCAATCGCCATTGCACAGTTTAATGATGACAGTCCGGAAGCCCGGAAAATAACACGTCGCTGGAGGATTGGTGAAGCGGCAGATTTAGTTGGCGTGTCATCTCAGGCTATCAGGGATGCCGAGAAAGCTGGCCGGCTGCCGCACCCTGATATGGAAACCCGTGGGAGAGTTGAGCAACGCGTTGGTTATACCATCGAACAAATCAATCACATGCGGGATGTATTTGGTACACGACTGCGCCGTGCTGAAGATGCGTTTCCGCCGGTGATTGGCGTTGCAGCTCACAAAGGTGGTGTTTACAAAACCTCAGTATCCGTTCACCTGGCTCAGGATCTTGCTCTGAAAGGACTCCGTGTTCTGCTTGTTGAAGGCAATGACCCACAGGGAACTGCTTCTATGTATCACGGATGGGTGCCCGATCTTCATATTCATGCTGAGGACACTCTCCTGCCCTTTTATCTTGGGGAAAAGGATGACGCCAGCTACGCTATAAAGCCCACCTGCTGGCCTGGCCTTGATATCATCCCGTCCTGTCTGGCACTGCACCGCATTGAAACCGAGCTGATGGGGAAATTTGACGAAGGCAAATTACCTGCTGACCCGCACCTGATGCTCCGTCTGGCCATTGAAACTGTCGCTCATGATTATGACGTGATAGTTATCGACAGTGCACCCAACCTTGGTATCGGTACGATAAATGTTGTATGCGCTGCTGATGTTCTGATTGTCCCTACTCCGGCAGAGCTGTTCGACTACACCTCCGCACTACAGTTTTTCGATATGCTTCGTGACCTGCTTAAGAACGTGGATCTTAAAGGCTTCGAGCCAGATGTCCGTATTCTGCTTACCAAATACAGTAATAATAATGGCTCACAGTCCCCGTGGATGGAAGAACAAATTCGGGATGCCTGGGGAAGCATGGTCCTTAAAAATGTTGTGCGCGAAACGGATGAAGTCGGTAAAGGTCAGATCCGTATGAGAACCGTTTTTGAACAGGCTATTGATCAACGTTCTTCAACCGGTGCCTGGCGTAATGCCCTCTCTATCTGGGAGCCTGTTTGCAATGAGATTTTTGATCGTCTGATTAAACCACGCTGGGAGATTAGATAATGAAGCGTGCTCCTGTCATTCCAAGACATACCACACATACTCAATCGACTGAAGATACTTCATCACCGGCGCCGGCCGCGCCGATGGTGGATTCATTAATTGCGCGCGTGGGTGCTATGGCCCGCGGTAATGCAATCTCTCTTCCGGTATGTGGACGGGAAGTAAAATTTACCCTTGAGGTGCTCCGGGGAGACTCTGTTGAGAGCGCTTCACGCGTATGGTCAGGCAATGAGCGCGATCAGGAACTACTTACCGAAGATGCTCTGGATGATCTCATTCCTTCATTTTTACTGACCGGTCAGCAGACTCCAGCTTTCGGCCGCCGGGTTTCTGATGTCATAGAAATTGCCGACGGCAGCCGTCGCCGTAAAGCCGCAATCCTGACGGAAAGTGATTATCGCGTTCTGGTTGGTGAACTGGACGATGAGCAGATGGCTGCATTGTCCCGACTGGGTAACGATTATCGGCCGACGAGTGCTTATGAACGTGGCCTGCGTTATACAAGCCGGCTGCAGAATGAGTTTGCAGGAAATATTTCTGCGCTTGCCGATGCGGAAAACATCTCTCGTAAGATCATTACCCGCTGTATCAATACGGCCAAATTGCCTAAATCCGTTGTTGCCCTGTTTGCACATCCTGGAGAACTGTCTGCCCGGTCAGGTGAAGCCCTTCAGAAGGCTTTTGCAGATAAAGAAGAATTACTGAAGCAGCAGGCTGAGACTCTCCACGATCAGAAGAAAGCGGGACTAATCTTTGAAGCTGAAGAGGTCATTAGTCTTTTAACATCCGTACTGAAACAATCTCCCGCATCAAGAGTTAATCTGAGCTCACGTCATCAGTTTGCTCCAGGGGCAACAGCATTGTATAAGGGCGATAAAATGGTGCTTAACCTGGATAGGTCCCGCATTCCTGCGGAGTGTATAGAGAAAATAGAAGCCATTCTTAAGGAGCTTGAGAAACCAGGAGTCTGATGCGGACACGCTTTAGTCTACGGTGATCTCCCTTTACTTCATTTCCTTTCTCACAGGCCAGAAAACATAACTGGCCTGAATATTCTCTCTGGGACCACGGTCCCANCTGTATCGCCGNTCAGGTTATCTNCCTGGGACCACGGTCCCANCTGTATCGCCGNTCAGGTTATCTNCCTGGGACCACGGTCCCANCTGNNTCGNCGGTCAGNTTATCTGCCTGGGACCACGGTCCCA
>NZ_JAZARW010000002.1:107913-108814 GCF_036233805.1 Klebsiella sp. EMBS2024
TCGTCNGTCAGCTTATCTGCCTGGGACCACGGTCCCACCTGNATCGCCGGTCNGGTTATCTGCCTGGGACCACGGTCCCACCTGNNTCGNCNGTCAGNTTATCTGCCTGGGACCACGGTCCCANCTGTATCGCCGGTCAGGTTATCTNCCTGGGACCACGGTCCCANCTGNATCGNCGGTCAGNTTATCTGCCTGGGACCACGGTCCCACCTGNATCGCNGGTCAGNTTATCTNCCTGGGACCACGGTCCCACCTGNATCGCCNGTCAGGTTATCTNCCTGGGACCACGGTCCCACCTGCATCGTCGGCACATTATTAGTTAGGGACAACGGTTCAATCAATGCCTGTCACGAACAGGTATTGGCTTGTCGCCAGCAACCCGTTGAGCGGAGTAATCACGCAGCAGGACGGCAGTTACAGGCGATGGTGAAAGCTCTGTTGGGATCTGAACGAAGCATGTTGAGTGAAATTTGCAAAATTTCGTAGAGTATGCGGCTTCATCTTTAAATTTCCGCCAGCATTTTTAAAGCCAGCTACCGACGCTGCGCGTTGGCCGGCCCTTCGTCCGGCGGGTAACCAGTACCGGCCGATCTTACGACCCTGGATGAACATCATCCCGTCAGCAGCGTCTCCACTGTGATGTCGTTTTTCACACTGTCCGATCACAAAATAGAACGGGCAGGGACAACATATGGTAGGAAAAGCAGCTGCCAGAGACACAATATATTGATTACCCACAGTAAGGGGGGATAACCATGTGGGTAACATATTGAAAGTGCAACACGTTATCTGATTAATTGACTTTGTAAACGCCGCTGAACCATGAAAAAAAACCGGGGGAATCATCACAGCGCATAAACATACCGNNNGTTTTTGGGTGACGGCAANAGGCCCCTTTTAT
>NZ_JAZARW010000002.1:110139-111879 GCF_036233805.1 Klebsiella sp. EMBS2024
TTGCACCAGGTCTTTTTCGTCCAGCTCATCGAGCATTTGTTCATACAAAGCCGCGGGCACACAATAAAAAACATGGCGGTTACGGTCAATTATCTCGACCGGGTAGCCGCCGCGGGCACTGGCGGTGGCCACCGGATCGTTTTTAAGTTCGCTGACGCTGGCAGTCACATCACACAGAATGATATTTGTCATGGTTCCCCCCTGAGACAAGTCACCTGTATGATCGGTAAAGTAAGCTCTGGCGGCAAGTCCCTTCTGTCATTTCAACGGTCAGAAACGGGCAACCGGCAGCTCCTTCCAGCGTGTGGTATATGCCGGTGACAGCATCTCCCGTTTCATCTGCCAGTCCGGCGCAATACCCCGTCCGGCAAACCAGACTTTCCCGAGTCCGGAATGATTAATGCCGTCGAGTACCTTCATCAGCGCATCGCTGTGCGGCCGTGGCTGCACGTCATCGAACAGATTCAGCTGCGCGACGCCGTTCGGACTGAAATCATTGAGCATTATCCCCGCTTTTGCGTAGCGGTGGCCATCGAGCCAGATCCTGTCCAGAGACCTGACCGCTGCCGCGATAATGTCCCGGGTGTCACGGGTAGGGGTGTTCAGTTTTTCCGTGGCCACGTTACCGTAATACGGCTCATTAACCGCAAAAGGGGATGTCTTGATGAAGGTGCTGATATGCCGGCAGTACTGTCGCTCACCGCGCAACTTTTCCGCCGCGCGCTCGGCATACTGGCAGACGGCCTGGCGCATTTCTCCGTAGGTGGTGATCCGCTGCCCGAAGCTGCGACTGCAGACAATCTGCTGTTTCGGCGGCGGCGCTTCCTCCAGCGAAATGCAACTCTCGCCGTTCAGCTCACGTACCGTGCGCTCCAGCACTACGTTGAAGTTTTTCCAGATAAATGTAGGGTTCGTCAGCGACAGCTGCAGGGCGGTGGTGATCCCCATAACGTGCAGCTTTTTCGCTATCCGGTTCCCCACGCCCCAGATTTCTTCCACCGGCTGTAGGCTGAGTAATTTTGCCGTTCTGCGTGGATTTTCGGGCGACAGCGCCAGCACCCCACTGAATTGTGGCCATTCCTTTGACGCCCACTGCGCCGATTTGGCCAGTGTTTTTGTGGCGCCGAAGCCGACACCGATCGTCAGTCCGGTTCCACTGAGAACATGCCCACGCAGCTGCCTGCCAAAATCCTCCAGATCCATACAGTGGCTAATTCCCCGGGCATCCAGGAAACATTCGTCAATTGAGTATTGTTCGACGCGGGGCGACAGCTCTTCCAGCAGGGCGACCACACGGTTACTCAGGCTCGCGTAGAGCTCGTAGTTGCTGGAAAAAACGTACAGTTTTTCAGGAAACTGCGCCTCTTTGAGCTGGAACCAGGGGGTTCCCATCTTTATACCCAGCCGTTTGGCTTCAGCACTCCGGGCAATAACGCAGCCATCGTTGTTACTGAGAACGACGACAGGTTTGCCGCGCAAATCCGGCCTGAAAACCTTCTCGCAACTGGCGTAGAAGGAGTTGACGTCGGCCAGGGCGAACATCAGTCTGCCCTCCGGGTTTTATGAATGAAGGCCGTCACCACGCCGAAAATTTGCAGCGTTTCCGGATCCGGGTACAGGGAAGGGAAGTCCGGGTTCATCGCCTGCAGGGCTGGCCGCGGCGTCAGAAGCAGGCGTTTTACGGTGAATTCACCCTCAATTTCCGCGATAACAATATCCCCGTGCCGCGGCTGTTCTGCT
>NZ_JAZARW010000003.1:0-794 GCF_036233805.1 Klebsiella sp. EMBS2024
CAGCCTTNTGTNNTATTCAAAGGCCTTACATTTCAAAAACTCTGCTTACCAGGCGCATTTCGCCCAGGGGATCACCATAATAAAATGCTGAGGCCTGGCCTTTGCGTAGTGCACGCATCACCTCAATACCTTTGATGGTGGCGTAAGCCGTCTTCATGGATTTAAATCCCAGCGTGGCGCCGATTATCCGTTTCAGTTTGCCATGATCGCATTCAATCACGTTGTTCCGGTACTTAATCTGTCGGTGTTCAACGTCAGACGGGCACCGGCCTTCGCGTTTGAGCAGAGCAAGCGCGCGACCATAGGCGGGCGCTTTATCCGTGTTGATGAATCGCGGGATCTGCCACTTCTTCACGTTGTTGAGGATTTTACCCAGAAACCGGTATGCAGCTTTGCTGTTACGACGGGAGGAGAGATAAAAATCGACAGTGNGGCCCCGGCTGTCGACGGCCCGGTACAGATACGCCCAGCGGCCATTGACCTTCACGTAGGTTTCATCCATGTGCCACGGGCAAAGATCGGAAGGGTTACGCCAGTACCAGCGCAGCCGTTTTTCCATTTCAGGCGCATAACGCTGAACCCAGCGGTAAATCGTGGAGTGATCGACATTCACTCCGCGTTCAGCNAGCATCTCCTGCAGCTCACGGTAACTGATGCCGTATTTGCAGTANCAGCGTACGGCCCACAGAATGATGTCACGCTGAAAATGCCGGCCTTTGAATGGGTTCATGTGCAGCTCCATCAGCAAAAGGGGATGATAAGTTTATCACCACCGACTATTTGCAACAGTGCCA
>NZ_JAZARW010000003.1:949-1152 GCF_036233805.1 Klebsiella sp. EMBS2024
AANTAAANAAANNNAAAGCCNNCNGTCGGGCCGCGTAGGCATGATAGAAATGGATCTGGCCAGCGGCCGCACGCTGACCGCCTGGCGCGCCGATGAACGCTTTCCCATGATGAGCACCTTTAAAGTAGTGCTCTGCGGCGCAGTGCTGGCGCGGGTGGATGCCGGTGACGAACAGCTGGAGCGAAAGATCCACTATCGCCAGC
>NZ_JAZARW010000003.1:1249-1438 GCF_036233805.1 Klebsiella sp. EMBS2024
CAGCGCCGCCAATCTGCTGCTGGCCACCGTCGGCGGCCCCGCAGGATTGACTGCCTTTTTGCGCCAGATCGGCGACAACGTCACCCGCCTTGACCGCTGGGAAACGGAACTGAATGAGGCGCTTCCCGGCGACGCCCGCGACACCACTACCCCGGCCNGCATGGCCGCGACCCTGCGCAAGCTGCTNAC
>NZ_JAZARW010000003.1:1830-2600 GCF_036233805.1 Klebsiella sp. EMBS2024
TGGTGAACCGGGTCAGAGGTAACGCCATAAACGTGGCCACCTGATTGTATTTCGAACTGTCGCACAGCAGGATGCTTCTCGCGCTGACCTGGCTGACGGTCTCCTTGACGGTAACCTTGTTCTCATCAGGGGTGAATATCCCGCGGCTGTCCCAGCCGCTGGCGGAGATAAAGGCCGTATCGATAGCCAGGTGGCGTAACGTACGCGCCGCCGATTCGCCCACGCAGGAGCGGTTCTCCCGGCACAGAGTGCCGCCGGTGTGGATCACGCCGCACTGGCTGGCATCGATCAGCAGCTGGGTTATCTCAAAATCATTGGTGACCACCTGGAGATCGTTCCGGTCGAGGATCGCCCGCGCCAGCGCCAGGGTGGTAGTCCCGGCATCCAGATAGATGCAACTGTTTTTAGCGATATGACTCGCCGCCAGCGCGCCGATCGCTTGTTTCTCCTCACTCTGCAGCGTGCTTTTCACCAGATGACTAGGTTCCGCGGCCAGCCGGCTGACGGCGCGTACGCCGCCCGAGACGCTGACCAGCAGCCCCTGCTCCTCCAGTTTACTAACGTCCCGACGGATGGTCATATGGGACACGCCGAGGATCTCCGTCAGCTCGTTAATGCTTACCGCCCCACGCTGCTCCACCAGGGCTAAAATACGCTGATGTCGTTCTATTGGAATCACCGCTCTCCCCTTACCATTTTTTCACACCAGGCGTCACCACCCAGGCTACGGCCCTGGCGACACCCTCTGTTGTTATCGCGCTTTGCCGCTG
>NZ_JAZARW010000003.1:2606-3003 GCF_036233805.1 Klebsiella sp. EMBS2024
AGGCTATTTTAGGGCAAGAATCGCCGTTGTGCAGCCTCTTTCCGCCTGTGAATTTTTTATATTCATGTGGGTTATTCGTGATAACTCTCACATAAATTCACATGATAACGCTTTATTCTATCATTAAATCACATTAATTAACTAATGTTCACAAGGAGGCCAGCATGGCTGCACACACTAACGTCTGCGTGATTGGACTGGGTTCAATGGGCATGGGCGCCGCCCGCGCCTGCCTGCAGGCGGGCCTGAACACCTGGGGCGTTGACATCAATCCCGACAACTGTCGCGCACTGCTGGCGGCGGGCGCCAAAGGCGCGGGCCCCAGCGCGGTGCCGTTCGCCGCGGAACTGGATGCAGTTGTGCTGCTGGTGGTCAATGCCGCCCAGGTGCGGGGGAT
>NZ_JAZARW010000003.1:3284-3380 GCF_036233805.1 Klebsiella sp. EMBS2024
GCTCGACGGTAAAAATTATCCATCAGCTGCTGGCCGGGGTGCACATCGCCGTTGCCGCCGAAGCGATGGCGCTTGCCGCCCGCGCCGGGATCCCAC
>NZ_JAZARW010000003.1:3676-4053 GCF_036233805.1 Klebsiella sp. EMBS2024
GAGACAACATGCAGCTTGGTGTCATTGCCGATGACTTCACCGGCGCCACGGATATTGCCAGCTTCCTCGTGCGCAACGGCATGCCGACGGTGCAACTGAATGGCGTGCCGACCCGCGATATTCCGCTGACCAGCGAGGCGGTGGTCATCAGCCTGAAAACCCGCTCCTGCCCGGCGGAAATGGCCGTCAGCCAGTCGCTGGCGGCCCTGCGCTGGCTGCAGGCCCAGGGCTGTCAGCAGTTTTATTTCAAGTACTGTTCCACTTTCGACAGCACCGCGCAGGGCAACATTGGCCCGGTGCTGGATGCCCTGCTGGCCGAGCTGGGTGAGACGCGGACGGTGATTTCCCCGGCGCTGCCGNTNNACGGCCGCACGGTC
>NZ_JAZARW010000003.1:4424-5108 GCF_036233805.1 Klebsiella sp. EMBS2024
CCNGNGGTGGTGCTCTCGGGCTCCTGCTCGGTGATGACCAACAGCCAGGTGGCGGCCTATCGTCAACAGGCCCCCGCCCGCGCCGTCGACTTAAGCGCCTGCTTTACCGATCTGGAGAGCTACGTCAGGACGCTGACTGACTGGGTGGACGCGCAGCTCGATGCGCCGCTGGCGCCGATGATCTATGCCACCACCGAGCCGCAAACGCTGCAGCGGATCCAGGCGCAGTATGGCGACAAGGCCAGCAGCGAACGGGTGGAACAGCTGTTTGCCGCCCTTGCCGCCGCCCTGAAGGCGAAAGGATTTACCCGCTTTATTGTGGCCGGAGGGGAAACGTCGAGCATTGTGGCGCAGACCCTGGGGGTTGAGGCGTTCCATATTGGGCCGACCATCTCCCCTGGCGTGCCCTGGGTGCGTGACACCCGCCAGCCGCTCTCCCTGGCGCTGAAGTCAGGTAACTTCGGCGATATCCAGTTCTTTGCCCGTGCCCAGCAGGAGTTTCGTCATGACTGAGCAACAACTGCGAGAGGAAATGGTACAGATTGGCGCCTCGTTGTTTAGCCGCGGCTATGCCACCGGCTCCGCTGGCAATCTGTCGCTGCTGCTGCCGGACGGCAACCTGCTGGCGACGCCGACCGGCGCCTGCCTCGGCGAACTGCAGGCTCAGCGGTTGTCGGTGGTGAC
>NZ_JAZARW010000003.1:5349-5592 GCF_036233805.1 Klebsiella sp. EMBS2024
GNNTNACCATAATAAAATNCTGANNCCTGGCCTTTGCGTAGTGCACGCATCACCTCAATACCTTTGATGGTGGCGTAAGCCGTCTTCATGGATTTAAATCCCAGCGTGGCGCCGATTATCCGTTTCAGTTTGCCATGATCGCATTCAATCACGTTGTTCCGGTACTTAATCTGTCGGTGTTCAACGTCAGACGGGCACCGGCCTTCGCGTTTGAGCAGAGCAAGCGCGCGACCATAGGCGGGC
>NZ_JAZARW010000003.1:13778-14035 GCF_036233805.1 Klebsiella sp. EMBS2024
CATCNATGTGCCACGGGCAAAGATCGGAAGGGTTACGCCAGTACCAGCGCAGCCGTTTTTCCATTTCAGGCGCATAACGCTGAACCCAGCGGTAAATCGTGGAGTGATCGACATTCACTCCNCGTTCAGCNAGCATCTCCTGCAGCTCACGGTAACTGATGCCGTATTTGCAGTANCAGCGTACGGCCCACAGAATGATGTCACGCTGAAAATGCCGGCCTTTGAATGGGTTCATGTGCAGCTCCATCAGCAAAAGG
>NZ_JAZARW010000004.1:0-507 GCF_036233805.1 Klebsiella sp. EMBS2024
ATTTCAAAAACTCTGCTTACCAGGCGCATTTCGCCCAGGGGATCACCATAATAAAATGCTGAGGCCTGGCCTTTGCGTAGTGCACGCATCACCTCAATACCTTTGATGGTGGCGTAAGCCGTCTTCATGGATTTAAATCCCAGCGTGGCGCCGATTATCCGTTTCAGTTTGCCATGATCGCATTCAATCACGTTGTTCCGGTACTTAATCTGTCGGTGTTCAACGTCAGACGGGCACCGGCCTTCGCGTTTGAGCAGAGCAAGCGCGCGACCATAGGCGGGCGCTTTATCCGTGTTGATGAATCGCGGGATCTGCCACTTCTTCACGTTGTTGAGGATTTTACCCAGAAACCGGTATGCAGCTTTGCTGTTACGACGGGAGGAGAGATAAAAATCGACAGTGNGGCCCCGGCTGTCGACGGCCCGGTACAGATACGCCCAGCGGCCATTGACCTTCACGTAGGTTTCATCCATGTGCCACGGGCAAAGATCGGAAGGGTTACGCCAG
>NZ_JAZARW010000004.1:516-626 GCF_036233805.1 Klebsiella sp. EMBS2024
AGCCGTTNTTCCATTTCAGGCGCATANCGCTGAACCCAGCGGTAAATCGTGGAGTGATCGACATTCACTCCNCGTTCAGCNAGCATCTCCTGCAGCTCACGGTAACTGAT
>NZ_JAZARW010000004.1:9674-10321 GCF_036233805.1 Klebsiella sp. EMBS2024
CTTANCAGGCGCATTTCGCCCAGGGGATCACCATAATAAAATGCTGAGGCCTGGCCTTTGCGTAGTGCACGCATCACCTCAATACCTTTGATGGTGGCGTAAGCCGTCTTCATGGATTTAAATCCCAGCGTGGCGCCGATTATCCGTTTCAGTTTGCCATGATCGCATTCAATCACGTTGTTCCGGTACTTAATCTGTCGGTGTTCAACGTCAGACGGGCACCGGCCTTCGCGTTTGAGCAGAGCAAGCGCGCGACCATAGGCGGGCGCTTTATCCGTGTTGATGAATCGCGGGATCTGCCACTTCTTCACGTTGTTGAGGATTTTACCCAGAAACCGGTATGCAGCTTTGCTGTTACGACGGGAGGAGAGATAAAAATCGACAGTGNGGCCCCGGCTGTCGACGGCCCGGTACAGATACGCCCAGCGGCCATTGACCTTCACGTAGGTTTCATCCATGTGCCACGGGCAAAGATCGGAAGGGTTACGCCAGTACCAGCGCAGCCGTTTTTCCATTTCAGGCGCATAACGCTGAACCCAGCGGTAAATCGTGGAGTGATCGACATTCACTCCGCGTTCAGCNAGCATCTCCTGCAGCTCACGGTAACTGATGCCGTATTTGCAGTANCAGCGTACGGCCCACAGAAT
>NZ_JAZARW010000004.1:22146-22794 GCF_036233805.1 Klebsiella sp. EMBS2024
CCCAGGGGATCACCATAATAAAATGCTGAGGCCTGGCCTTTGCGTAGTGCACGCATCACCTCAATACCTTTGATGGTGGCGTAAGCCGTCTTCATGGATTTAAATCCCAGCGTGGCGCCGATTATCCGTTTCAGTTTGCCATGATCGCATTCAATCACGTTGTTCCGGTACTTAATCTGTCGGTGTTCAACGTCAGACGGGCACCGGCCTTCGCGTTTGAGCAGAGCAAGCGCGCGACCATAGGCGGGCGCTTTATCCGTGTTGATGAATCGCGGGATCTGCCACTTCTTCACGTTGTTGAGGATTTTACCCAGAAACCGGTATGCAGCTTTGCTGTTACGACGGGAGGAGAGATAAAAATCGACAGTGNGGCCCCGGCTGTCGACGGCCCGGTACAGATACGCCCAGCGGCCATTGACCTTCACGTAGGTTTCATCCATGTGCCACGGGCAAAGATCGGAAGGGTTACGCCAGTACCAGCGCAGCCGTTTTTCCATTTCAGGCGCATAACGCTGAACCCAGCGGTAAATCGTGGAGTGATCGACATTCACTCCGCGTTCAGCNAGCATCTCCTGCAGCTCACGGTAACTGATGCCGTATTTGCAGTANCAGCGTACGGCCCACAGAATGATGTCACGCTGAAAATGC
>NZ_JAZARW010000004.1:22939-23442 GCF_036233805.1 Klebsiella sp. EMBS2024
GTTGTTCCGGTACTTAATCTGTCGGTGTTCAACGTCAGACGGGCACCGGCCTTCGCGTTTGAGCAGAGCAAGCGCGCGACCATAGGCGGGCGCTTTATCCGTGTTGATGAATCGCGGGATCTGCCACTTCTTCACGTTGTTGAGGATTTTACCCAGAAACCGGTATGCAGCTTTGCTGTTACGACGGGAGGAGAGATAAAAATCGACAGTGNGGCCCCGGCTGTCGACGGCCCGGTACAGATACGCCCAGCGGCCATTGACCTTCACGTAGGTTTCATCCATGTGCCACGGGCAAAGATCGGAAGGGTTACGCCAGTACCAGCGCAGCCGTTTTTCCATTTCAGGCGCATAACGCTGAACCCAGCGGTAAATCGTGGAGTGATCGACATTCACTCCGCGTTCAGCNAGCATCTCCTGCAGCTCACGGTAACTGATGCCGTATTTGCAGTANCAGCGTACGGCCCACAGAATGATGTCACGCTGAAAATGCCGGCCNTTGAATG
>NZ_JAZARW010000004.1:27180-27324 GCF_036233805.1 Klebsiella sp. EMBS2024
TGGCACTGTTGCAAAGTTAGCGATGAGGCAGCCTTTTGTCTTATTCAAAGGCCTTACATTTCAAAAACTCTGCTTACCAGGCGCATTTCGCCCAGNGGATCACCATAATAAAATGCTGAGGCCTGGCCTTTGCGTAGTGCACGC
>NZ_JAZARW010000004.1:27459-27937 GCF_036233805.1 Klebsiella sp. EMBS2024
ACGTCAGACGNGCACCGGCCTTCGCGTTTGAGCAGAGCAAGCGCGCGACCATAGGCGGGCGCTTTATCCGTGTTGATGAATCGCGGGATCTGCCACTTCTTCACGTTGTTGAGGATTTTACCCAGAAACCGGTATGCAGCTTTGCTGTTACGACGGGAGGAGAGATAAAAATCGACAGTGNGGCCCCGGCTGTCGACGGCCCGGTACAGATACGCCCAGCGGCCATTGACCTTCACGTAGGTTTCATCCATGTGCCACGGGCAAAGATCGGAAGGGTTACGCCAGTACCAGCGCAGCCGTTTTTCCATTTCAGGCGCATAACGCTGAACCCAGCGGTAAATCGTGGAGTGATCGACATTCACTCCNCGTTCAGCNAGCATCTCCTGCAGCTCACGGTAACTGATGCCGTATTTGCAGTANCAGCGTACGGCCCACAGAATGATGTCACGCTGAAAATGCCGGCCTTTGAATGGGTTCA
>NZ_JAZARW010000004.1:39071-39317 GCF_036233805.1 Klebsiella sp. EMBS2024
GCCCCGGCTGTCGACNGCNCGGTACAGATACGCCCAGNGGCCATTGACCTTCACGTAGGTTTCATCCATGTGCCACGGGCAAAGATCGGAAGGGTTACGCCAGTACCAGCGCAGCCGTTTTTCCATTTCAGGCGCATAACGCTGNACCCAGCGGTAAATCGTGGAGTGATCGACATTCACTCCNCGTTCAGCNAGCATCTCCTGCAGCTCACGGTAACTGATGCCGTATTTGCAGTANCAGCGNAC
>NZ_JAZARW010000004.1:41922-42056 GCF_036233805.1 Klebsiella sp. EMBS2024
GCGTAGGCCCGCAGGGGAGCATCAACATTACTGACGAGCGCTTCCGCCACTTCCGTCAGTGTCTGGGTAGCCCCGAGCCGGGCGTCCTCCACAGTGTAGCAGTGCATGGAGCAGGTTCCTTCCCGGAAGCGGAA
>NZ_JAZARW010000004.1:42160-42278 GCF_036233805.1 Klebsiella sp. EMBS2024
CGCCTGCCGGCAGCGCCTGCGTATTCTCTGTGCGAAGGGTCAGCAGCACCTGACTGTGTCCTTTCTGGCCGCTTTCATCCTGAAACACTGCGACCCGGCTGTAAACGCCCACCGCATG
>NZ_JAZARW010000004.1:42322-42457 GCF_036233805.1 Klebsiella sp. EMBS2024
GCAGCTGGTTGATCTGCTGATAATAATCCTGCCGACGATACCNNNTCCCCAGAAACGCGCGATACTGGCCCAGAAGGCTTCAATCGTCTGTTCATCACGACCGGCGACATCGCAGAACAGGGCAAAATACAGCGC
>NZ_JAZARW010000004.1:62242-63035 GCF_036233805.1 Klebsiella sp. EMBS2024
GGGGCACTGTTGCAAATAGTCGGTGGTGATAAACTTATCATCCCCTTTT
The DNA here is from genome assembly GCF_036233805.1 of Klebsiella sp. EMBS2024. NCBI lineage: Bacteria > Pseudomonadati > Pseudomonadota > Gammaproteobacteria > Enterobacterales > Enterobacteriaceae > Klebsiella > Klebsiella sp. EMBS2024. The sequence goes on from NZ_JAZARW010000004.1 coordinate 62,292, forward strand.
GCTGATGGAGCTGCACATGAACCCATTCAAAGGCCGGCATTTTCAGCGTGACATCATTCTGTGGGCCGTACGCTGGTACTGCAAATACGGCATCAGTTACCGTGAGCTGCAGGAGATGCTGGCTGAACGNGGAGTGAATGTCGATCACTCCACGATTTACCGCTGGGTTCACCGTTATGCGCCTGAAATGGAAAAACGGCTGCGCTGGTACTGGCGTAACCCTTCCGATCTTTGCCCGTGGCACATGGATGAAACCTACGTGAAGGTCAATGGCCGCTGGGCGTATCTGTACCGGGCCGTCGACAGCCGGGGCCNCACTGTCGATTTTTATCTCTCCTCCCGTCGTAACAGCAAAGCTGCATACCGGTTTCTGGGTAAAATCCTCAACAACGTGAAGAAGTGGCAGATCCCGCGATTCATCAACACGGATAAAGCGCCCGCCTATGGTCGCGCGCTTGCTCTGCTCAAACGCGAAGGCCGGTGCCCGTCTGACGTTGAACACCGACAGATTAAGTACCGGAACAACGTGATTGAATGCGATCATGGCAAACTGAAACGGATAATCGGCGCCACGCTGGGATTTAAATCCATGAAGACGGCTTACGCCACCATCAAAGGTATTGAGGTGATGCGTGCACTACGCAAAGGCCAGGCCTCAGCATTTTATTATGGTGATCCCCTGGGCGAAATGCGCCTGGTAAGCAGAGTTTTTGAAATGTAAGGCCTTNGAATAAGACAAAAGGC
>NZ_JAZARW010000004.1:66038-66703 GCF_036233805.1 Klebsiella sp. EMBS2024
GGGGGCACTGTTGCAAAGTTAGCGATGAGGCAGCCTTTTGTCTTATTCAAAGGCCTTACATTTCAAAAACTCTGCTTACCAGGCGCATTTCGCCCAGGGGATCACCATAATAAAATGCTGAGGCCTGGCCTTTGCGTAGTGCACGCATCACCTCAATACCTTTGATGGTGGCGTAAGCCGTCTTCATGGATTTAAATCCCAGCGTGGCGCCGATTATCCGTTTCAGTTTGCCATGATCGCATTCAATCACGTTGTTCCGGTACTTAATCTGTCGGTGTTCAACGTCAGACGGGCACCGGCCTTCGCGTTTGAGCAGAGCAAGCGCGCGACCATAGGCGGGCGCTTTATCCGTGTTGATGAATCGCGGGATCTGCCACTTCTTCACGTTGTTGAGGATTTTACCCAGAAACCGGTATGCAGCTTTGCTGTTACGACGGGAGGAGAGATAAAAATCGACAGTGNGGCCCCGGCTGTCGACGGCCCGGTACAGATACGCCCAGCGGCCATTGACCTTCACGTAGGTTTCATCCATGTGCCACGGGCAAAGATCGGAAGGGTTACGCCAGTACCAGCGCAGCCGTTTTTCCATTTCAGGCGCATAACGCTGAACCCAGNGGTAAATCGTGGAGTGATCGACATTCACTCCNCGTTCAGCNAGCATCTCC
>NZ_JAZARW010000004.1:70127-70396 GCF_036233805.1 Klebsiella sp. EMBS2024
TCCGCGNTAGCGGGCCGGAGGGCCGCTTACGAGCGTGTACCAAACAACTGCCCGCAGCCCCACTCACAGCGATGAAGAAGAGTAGTTACAACACCCATCATTAAAAGCGACACTACTCCCGGCCTTCGGCCGGGGGCGGCGGCGCTTTTCAGTGGTGGGGAGGGGCACCTGGCTGGCAAACCGGCGCCGGNNNNTATGATGAACATCATTATGGATGCTGTAACTAATGCAGTTCTCCGGTCGGGGCCTTTCGCGAAGCGATGGGAGCT
>NZ_JAZARW010000004.1:70683-71332 GCF_036233805.1 Klebsiella sp. EMBS2024
GCGTNANATCNTNCTGTGGGCCGTACGCTGNTACTGCAAATACGGCATCAGTTACCGTGAGCTGCAGGAGATGCTNGCTGAACGNGGAGTGAATGTCGATCACTCCACGATTTACCGCTGGGTTCAGCGTTATGCGCCTGAAATGGAAAAACGGCTGCGCTGGTACTGGCGTAACCCTTCCGATCTTTGCCCGTGGCACATGGATGAAACCTACGTGAAGGTCAATGGCCGCTGGGCGTATCTGTACCGGGCCGTCGACAGCCGGGGCCNCACTGTCGATTTTTATCTCTCCTCCCGTCGTAACAGCAAAGCTGCATACCGGTTTCTGGGTAAAATCCTCAACAACGTGAAGAAGTGGCAGATCCCGCGATTCATCAACACGGATAAAGCGCCCGCCTATGGTCGCGCGCTTGCTCTGCTCAAACGCGAAGGCCGGTGCCCGTCTGACGTTGAACACCGACAGATTAAGTACCGGAACAACGTGATTGAATGCGATCATGGCAAACTGAAACGGATAATCGGCGCCACGCTGGGATTTAAATCCATGAAGACGGCTTACGCCACCATCAAAGGTATTGAGGTGATGCGTGCACTACGCAAAGGCCAGGCCTCAGCATTTTATTATGGTGATCCCCTGGGCGAAATGCGC
>NZ_JAZARW010000004.1:75737-76098 GCF_036233805.1 Klebsiella sp. EMBS2024
TGGCACTGTTGCAAATAGTCGGTGGTGATAAACTTATCATCCCCTTTTGCTGATGGAGCTGCACATGAACCCATTCAAAGGCCGGCATTTTCAGCGTGACATCATTCTGTGGGCCGTACGCTGNTACTGCAAATACGGCATCAGTTACCGTGAGCTGCAGGAGATGCTNGCTGAACGCGGAGTGAATGTCGATCACTCCACGATTTACCGCTGGGTTCAGCGTTATGCGCCTGAAATGGAAAAACGGCTGCGCTGGTACTGGCGTAACCCTTCCGATCTTTGCCCGTGGCACATGGATGAAACCTACGTGAAGGTCAATGGCCGCTGGGCGTATCTGTACCGGGCCGTCGACAGCCGGGGC
>NZ_JAZARW010000004.1:76303-76479 GCF_036233805.1 Klebsiella sp. EMBS2024
GGAACAACGTGATTGAATGCGATCATGGCAAACTGAAACGGATAATCGGCGCCACGCTGGGATTTAAATCCATGAAGACGGCTTACGCCACCATCAAAGGTATTGAGGTGATGCGTGCACTACGCAAAGGCCAGGCCTCAGCATTTTATTATGGTGATCCCCTGGGCGAAATGCGC
>NZ_JAZARW010000004.1:83380-84117 GCF_036233805.1 Klebsiella sp. EMBS2024
TGGGCACTGTTGCAAAGTTAGCGATGAGGCAGCCTTTTGTCTTATTCAAAGGCCTTACATTTCAAAAACTCTGCTTACCAGGCGCATTTCGCCCAGGGGATCACCATAATAAAATGCTGAGGCCTGGCCTTTGCGTAGTGCACGCATCACCTCAATACCTTTGATGGTGGCGTAAGCCGTCTTCATGGATTTAAATCCCAGCGTGGCGCCGATTATCCGTTTCAGTTTGCCATGATCGCATTCAATCACGTTGTTCCGGTACTTAATCTGTCGGTGTTCAACGTCAGACGGGCACCGGCCTTCGCGTTTGAGCAGAGCAAGCGCGCGACCATAGGCGGGCGCTTTATCCGTGTTGATGAATCGCGGGATCTGCCACTTCTTCACGTTGTTGAGGATTTTACCCAGAAACCGGTATGCAGCTTTGCTGTTACGACGGGAGGAGAGATAAAAATCGACAGTGNGGCCCCGGCTGTCGACGGCCCGGTACAGATACGCCCAGCGGCCATTGACCTTCACGTAGGTTTCATCCATGTGCCACGGGCAAAGATCGGAAGGGTTACGCCAGTACCAGCGCAGCCGTTTTTCCATTTCAGGCGCATAACGCTGAACCCAGCGGTAAATCGTGGAGTGATCGACATTCACTCCGCGTTCAGCNAGCATCTCCTGCAGCTCACGGTAACTGATGCCGTATTTGCAGTANCAGCGTACGGCCCACAGAATGATGTCACGCTNANAAT
>NZ_JAZARW010000005.1:0-450 GCF_036233805.1 Klebsiella sp. EMBS2024
CCGCTCGCCGCAGCCGAACGGCAGGAGCGTAGCGACTGAGTGAGCGAGGAAGCGGAAAAGAGANNNNCCTTACACTGAGCACTGACGCCCTGAGGCCCCTTATGACGAAACAACAGAAAACTGCCCTGAACATGGCTAAATTCATCCAGAATCAGTCCCTGCTCCTGCTGGAGAAGCTTAACGAGCTTGATCTCGATGCGGAGGCTGACCTTTGTGAGAAACTCCACGATGATGCGGAGCATCTTTTCCGTACACTGTCCCTCAGACTGGATGCACTACAGGAGGGTGACTGATGGCGACAGTGTCGATCAGTGAGGCTGCACGCCTGACGGGTAAGAGCAGGACAACCCTGCACAGGTTAATTAAAGCCGGTGAGCTGTCCACCTGTCGGGGTGAACGGAATGCGAAAATGCTCGAGACTTCAGAGCTTTTGCGGGTGTTTGGTGCCTT
>NZ_JAZARW010000005.1:3723-4060 GCF_036233805.1 Klebsiella sp. EMBS2024
AGCTACCAACTCTTTGAACCGAGGTAACTGGCTTGGAGGAGCACAGTCACCAAAACNNGTTCGTTTAGTTTAGCCTTAACCGGCGCATAACTTCAAGTCCATCTCCTCTAAATCAGTTACCAGTGGCTGCTGCCAGTGGCGCTTTTGCATGTCTTACCGGGTTGGACTCAAGACGATAGTTACCGGATAAGGCGCAGCAGTCGGACTGAACGGGGGGTTCGTGCATACAGTCCAGCTTGGAGCGAACTGCCTACCCGGAACTGAGTGTCAGGCGTGGAATGAGANNNNGCGGCCATAACAGCGGAATGACACCGGTAAACCGAAAGGCAGGAACAGG
>NZ_JAZARW010000006.1:0-92 GCF_036233805.1 Klebsiella sp. EMBS2024
GCGCGTTTCTGGCGGGTTTTCGGGTGGTTTGTTGCCTGTTTTACCGGTTTCCCGTCAGAAACGCCCTGAGGCCGTTTTAGCGGTGCGCGTAA
>NZ_JAZARW010000006.1:1820-2096 GCF_036233805.1 Klebsiella sp. EMBS2024
CGCAGCAGTCGGACTGAACGGGGGGTTCGTGCATACAGTCCAGCTTGGAGCGAACTGCCTACCCGGAACTGAGTGTCAGGCGTGGAATGAGACAAACGCGGCCATAACAGCGGAATGACACCGGTAAACCGAAAGGCAGGAACAGGAGAGCGCACGAGGGAGCCACCAGGGGGAAACGCCTGGTATCTTTAAAGTCCTGTCGGGTTTCGCCACCACTGATTTGAGCGTCAGATTTCGTGATGCTTGTCAGGGGGGCGGAGCCTATGGAAAAACGGC
>NZ_JAZARW010000006.1:2157-2367 GCF_036233805.1 Klebsiella sp. EMBS2024
CCGCTCGCCGCAGCCGAACGGCAGGAGCGTAGCGACTGAGTGAGCGAGGAAGCGGAAAAGAGACCGGTTTTACACTGAGCACTGACGCCCTGAGGCCCCTTATGACGAAACAACAGAAAACTGCCCTGAACATGGCTAAATTCATCCAGAATCAGTCCCTGCTCCTGCTGGAGAAGCTTAACGAGCTTGATCTCGATGCGGAGGCTGACC
>NZ_JAZARW010000006.1:2483-2609 GCF_036233805.1 Klebsiella sp. EMBS2024
TGACGGGTAAGAGCAGGACAACCCTGCACAGGTTAATTAAAGCCGGTGAGCTGTCCACCTGTCGGGGTGAACGGAATGCGAAAATGCTCGAGACTTCAGAGCTTTTGCGGGTGTTTGGTGCCTTTG